>NZ_CP019428.1:2400000-4800000 GCF_009834565.1 Pseudomonas sp. R76 | reverse complement strand
GCCATCGAAAAGACCGACGCACAACTGATCGCCCGCCTGCGCGAGCTGCAGGGCACCGCCGAAGAAGCCCTGGCCAACCCTGAGTTGATGCAGTTGATGCTGCCGATCCTGCGCGCCGACTTTCTGCTCTGCGGCAGCTTCACCTATGGCCAGCGCGAGCCCCTGGGCATGCCGATTCACGTGTTCGGCGGCAAACAAGACAGCGTGCGTGCCGAGCAGTTGCTCGACTGGCAGGCCGACACCGCCAGCGGCTTTTCCCTGGACATGTTCGACGGTCACCACTTCTTCCTCGTGCAGCACGAAAGCGCTGTGCTGCGTTGCCTGCGGCGTTACGCCGATGAGCACCTGGCCCGCTGGCGCAATGGCGCGGCGCGGCAACTGGTCGCCGGCTGAACGCTCTCTAATTCTCGATTTTCCCGTAAGCCGATTTCAGGCAGGAACCCCATGATGGACGCCTTCGAACTTCCCCGCACTCTGGTCCAGTCCCTTCAACGTCGTGCCGCGCAGACGCCGGACCAAGTGGCGCTGCGCTTCCTCGCCGATTCCGCCGAGCACAACGTTGTGCTCAGCTACCGTGACCTCGACCAGCGCGCCCGCACCATCGCCGCCGCCTTGCAGGCCAATGCGGCGCTGGGCGAGCGTGCGGTGCTGTTGTTCCCCAGCGGCCCGGACTACGTCGCGGCGTTCTTTGGTTGCCTGTACGCCGGGATCATCGCAGTGCCGGCGTATCCACCCGAATCCACGCGCCGGCATCATCAGGAGCGCCTGCTGTCGATCATTGCCGATGCCGAACCGCGCCTGCTGCTGAGCATCGCCAGCCTCGCCGACGGCCTGGCACAAATCGACAACGCGCCGCCGGTGCTGAGCGTCGATACCCTCGATGCGCAGCTCGCAGACAGTTGGGTCGAGCCCAAACTGCACGCCGACGACATCGCCTTCCTGCAATACACCTCTGGCTCCACCGCCTTGCCCAAAGGCGTGCAAGTCAGCCACGGCAACCTGGTGGCCAACGAAGTGCTGATCCGTCGTGGTTTTGGCATCGACTTGAACCCGGATGACGTGATCGTCAGCTGGCTGCCGCTGTACCACGACATGGGCTTGATCGGCGGCCTGCTGCAGCCGATTTTCAGCGGTGTGCCGTGTGTGTTGATGTCGCCGGCGTACTTCCTCGGTCGGCCGTTGCGCTGGCTCGAAGCGATCAGCGAATACGGCGGCACCATCAGCGGCGGCCCGGATTTCGCCTACCGCCTGTGCAGCGAGCGGGTCAGCGAATCGGCCCTGGAGCGCCTGGACTTGAGCACCTGGCGCGTGGCCTATTCGGGCTCCGAGCCGATCCGCCTCGACACCCTGGAACGCTTCGCCAAGAAGTTCGCGGCCTGCGGTTTTACCTCGAATAATTTCTTCGCCTCTTACGGTCTGGCCGAGGCGACCCTGTTTGTCGCCGGCGGCACCCGTGGCCAAGGCATCCCGGCCCTGCGTGTGGATGAACAAGCGCTGGCCGCCAACCGCGCCGAGCCGGGGCAGGGCAGTGCGATCATGAGCTGCGGCACCCGCCAGCCGGAACACGCCGTGTTGATCGCTGATCCGCACACGCTCAGCGAGCTGGCGGATAACCGCGTCGGCGAACTGTGGGCCAGCGGCCCGAGCATCGCCCACGGCTACTGGCGCAACCCCGAAGCCACCGCCAAAACCTTCGTACAACACGCCGGCCGCACCTGGCTGCGCACCGGCGACCTGGGTTTTATCCGAGACGGCGAGGTGTACATCACCGGCCGCTTGAAAGACCTGCTGATCGTGCGCGGCCATAACCTGTATCCCCAGGACATCGAGCAGACTGTCGAGCGCGAAGTGGAAGTGGTGCGCAAGGGCCGCGTCGCCGCCTTTGCGGTGAATGACCAGGGCCTGGAAGGTATCGGCATTGCCGCCGAAATCAGCCGCAGCGTGCAGAAAATCCTGCCGCCCGAAGCGCTGATCAAAGCCATCCGCCAGGCCGTGGCCGAGGCGTATCAGCAAGCGCCGAGCGTGGTGGTATTGCTCAACCCCGGCGCCTTGCCGAAGACCTCCAGCGGCAAGGTGCAGCGCGCCGCTTGCGGCCTTCGCCACGCCGACGGCAGCCTCGACAGCTATGCGCAGTTCCCCGATCTGCAAACGCACACGAACGATGTGGGGTTGGAATCGGAACTGCAAAGCCAGATCGCGGCGATCTGGTGCGAGCAGCTGCAGGTCGCAACCGTCGCCGCCGATGACCACTTTTTCCTGCTTGGCGGTAACTCCATCACCGCCACCCAAGTGGTGGCGCGCCTGCGCGAAACCCTGGGCCTGGAGCTGAACCTGCGCATGCTGTTCGAGGCGCCGACGCTGGCGACTTTTGCCGCCAACGTCGCGCAATTGCAGCAAGACGGCGGCGTCGCTCAGGGCGCGATCCACGCACTGTCGCGCCAGGACGACCTGCCGCAATCGCTGGCGCAAAACCGCCTGTGGATCACCTGGCAGTTGGACCCGCACAGCAGCGCCTACACCATCCCCGGCGCCCTGCGCTTGCGCGGCGAGCTGGACGAAGACGCGGTGCGCGCCAGCTTCCAGCAACTGATCCAGCGTCACGAAGCCCTGCGCACCCGCTTCTACGAGCGCGACGGCCAGGCCTTCCAGCGTGTGGACGCCAACGTTGAATTCGACCTGCAAGTCATCGACCTCAGCGACCTGCCTGCCGCCGAGCGTGAAGTGCGCGCGCAACAGATCCGCGAGGACGAAGCGCGCACCCAGTTCGACCTGGAAAAAGGCCCGCTGCTGTGGGTGACCCTGGTGCGCCTTGGCGATGAAGAGCACCAGTTGCTGGTGACGCTGCACCACATCATCGCCGACGGTTGGTCGCTGAATATCCTTATTGACGAATTCTCGCGCCTGTACGCCGCCGCGAGCCAGGGCCAAACATTGGCGCTGCCGCCACTGGCGTTGCAATACGCCGACTACGGCAGCTGGCAGCGCCAATGGCTGGCCGAAGGCGAAGGCCAGCGGCAACTGGCGTACTGGAAAGCACAGTTGGGCGAGGAACATCCGACCCTGAGCCTGGCCACCGACCACCCGCGCTCGGCCCAGCAACGCAACAGCGCCTCGCGCCATAGCGTGCGCCTGGATGCAGGCTTCAGCGCAGCGATTCGCCAGACTGCGCAGGCGAATGAATCCACACCGTTCATGCTGCTGCTCGCGGCGTTCCAAAGCCTGCTCTACCGCTACAGCGGCCAGCGCGATATCCGCATCGGCGTGCCAAATGCCAACCGCCCGCGCCAGGAAACCCAAGGCCTGATCGGCTTCTTCATCAACACCCTGGTGCTGCGCGCCGAGTTGGACGGCCGCCTGCCATTCAACCAACTGCTGGCCGCCACCCGCCAGACCGCGTTGGGCGCCCAGGCCCATCAGGACTTGCCGTTCGAACAATTGCTCGAAGCTTTCCCGCACGCCCGCGAGCAAGGCCTGTTCCAGGTCATGTTCAACCACCAGCAGCGCGATTTAGGTGCCTTGCGCCGCTTGCCGGGGATGCTCGCCGATGAACTGCCGTGGCACAGCCGCGAAGCCAAGTTCGACCTGCAACTGCACAGCGAAGAAGACCGCAACGGGCGCCTGAGCCTGGCGTTCGACTACGCCGACGAAGTGTTCGACAGCGCCACGATTCAACGCCTGGCCGAACACTACATCAGCCTGCTGCACGCCGTGTGCGAGCAACCGCAACAGGCCATCGGCGACCTCAAGCTGATGCAAGCCGACGAGCAGCAGCCGTGGAGTGAAGCGCCGTGCGCGCCAGCCCGGCAGTGGTTGCCCGAACTGCTCAGCCACCACGCCTCGGAAGACACCGCGCTGGTCTGGCAGGGCGGCAGCCTGAGCTTCGCCCAGTTGCACACCCAGGCCAACCGCCTGGCCCATTACCTGCGCGACAAGGGCGTCGGCCCGGACGTGTGCGTGGCCATCGCCGCCGAGCGCTCGCCGCAACTGTTGATCGGCTTGCTCGCAATCATCAAGGCCGGTGGCGCCTATGTGCCGTTGGACCCGGATTACCCCGCCGACCGCCTGGCCTACATGCTCCAGGACAGCGGCGTGCACCTGCTGCTGACTCAGACCGCGCTGCTGGAACTGTTACCGGCGCCCGAAGGCGTGTGCGTGATCGCCATGGACAGCCTGCACCTCGACAGCTGGCCGACCCAGGCACCGGGCTTGCATTTGCACGGCGACAACCTCGCCTACGTGATTTACACCTCCGGTTCCACCGGCCAGCCCAAGGGCGTCGGCACTACCCACGCGGCGTTGGCTGAGCGCTTGCAGTGGATGCAAGCCACCTATCAACTCAACCACACCGATGTGCTGATGCAAAAGGCGCCGATCAGTTTCGACGTGTCGGTGTGGGAGTGCTTCTGGCCCTTGATCACTGGTTGCCGCCTGGTACTGGCGGGCCCCAGCGAGCACCGCGACCCGCACCGCATCGCGCAGTTGGTGCAGGAACACGGCGTGACCACGCTGCACTTTGTGCCGCCGCTGTTGCAGCTGTTTATCGATGAGCCGTTGGTGGCCGAATGCACCAGCCTGCGTCGGCTGTTCTCCGGTGGCGAAGCCTTGCCGGCCGAGCTGCGTAACCGCGTATTGGCGCAACTGCCGGCGGTGCAATTGCACAACCGTTATGGCCCGACCGAAACTGCAATCAACGTCACCCACTGGCACTGCAAGGCTGAGGACGGCGAGCGTTCGCCGATTGGCCGCCCGCTGGGCAATGTGATTTGCCGTGTGCTGGACGAACACCTCAACCCACTGCCGGCCGGTGTGCCGGGCGAACTGTGCATTGGCGGCATCGGCCTGGCGCGCGGTTACCTCGGCCGTGCCGGGCTGACCGCCGAGCGCTTCGTCGCCGACCCGCTGGGCGAGGCGGGCGCACGTCTGTATCGCACCGGCGACCGCGTGCGCTGGAGTGCTGACGGTGTGCTCGAATACCTCGGCCGCCTCGATCAGCAGGTCAAACTGCGCGGCTTCCGTGTCGAGCCAGAAGAAATCGAAGCCCGCATGCTGGCCATGGACGGCATCGCCCAAGCCGTGGTGCTGGTGCGTGATCAGCAGTTGATCGGCTACTACACCGCCAGCACCGAGCTTTTCGAACAGCAGGTAAAATCCGCCCTGGCTGCCGAGCTGCCGGAGTACATGGTGCCCGCGCAACTGATGCGCCTGGACGCCATGCCCCTGAGCCCCAGCGGCAAGCTCGACAGGCGCGCGCTGCCGGAGCCGGTGTGGCAAACCCGTGAACACATCGAGCCCGAAACGCCGTTGCAGCAGCAGATAGCGGCGATCTGGCGCGAGGTCCTCGGCCTGCCACGCATTGGCCTGGGCGACGACTTTTTCGCCCTCGGCGGCCACTCGTTGCTGGCCACGCAAATCATCTCGCGCACCCGCCAGGCCTGTGACGTCGAGCTGCCGCTGCGCACCTTGTTCGAAGCCAGCGAGCTGGGTGCGTTTGCCGAGCAAGTCGGGCTGATCCAGGCCTCCGGCCAGCGCAACCAGCAAACCGCCATCGCCAGGGTCGACCGCAGCGCGCCGGTGCCGCTGTCCTATTCGCAGCAGCGCATGTGGTTCCTCTGGCAGATGGAACCGGACAGCCCGGCCTACAACGTCGGCGGTATGGCGCGCCTGCGTGGCGTGCTGGATGTGGGGCGTTTCGAGGCGGCGTTGCAAGCCTTGATCATGCGCCACGAAACCCTGCGCACCACCTTCCCGAGCATCGACGGCGTGGCCCGGCAAAAGGTCGCCAAGCAAACCGGCCTGCGCATGGACTGGCAGGATTTTTCGGCGCTGAATGAAGCCGAGCGTCAACTGCGTCTGCAGCAATTGGCCGACCATGAGGCGCACACGCCTTTCAATCTGGAAACCGGGCCACTGCTGCGCGCTTGCCTGGTCAAGGCCTTTGATCAGGAACACTACCTGGTGCTGACCCTGCACCATATCGTCACCGAAGGCTGGGCGATGGACATCTTCGCCCGTGAGCTCAGCGCGTTGTACGAAGCCTTTATCGACGAACGCGACTCGCCGCTGGCGCCGTTGCCGGTGCAATACCTCGACTACAGCGTGTGGCAGCGCCAGTGGCTGGAGGCCGGTGAGCGCCAGCGCCAACTGGACTACTGGACCGCGCAGCTTGGCTATGAGCACCCGTTGCTCGAACTGCCCGGCGACCGCCCACGGCCGCCGGTGCAAAGCCACCAGGGCGAGTTGTACCGTTTCGACCTGAGCGACGAGCTGGCCGCCCGCGTGCGCGCCTTCAATGCCGAGCGCGGCCTGACCCTGTTCATGACCATGACCGCGACCCTGGCGGTGTTGCTCTACCGCTACAGCGGCCAGACCGACCTGCGCATCGGCGCGCCGGTGGCCAACCGGATTCGCCCGGAAAGTGAAGGGCTGATCGGCGCCTTCCTCAACACCCAGGTGCTGCGTTGCCAGCTCACCGGGCAGATGAATGTGGCTGAGCTGTTCGAGCAGGTGCGTCACACCGTGATCGAAGGCCAGTCCCATCAAGACCTGCCGTTCGATCATTTGGTGGAAGCCCTGCAACCCCCGCGCAGCGCGGCGTACAACCCGCTGTTCCAAGTGATGTGCAACGTGCAGCGCTGGGAGTTCCAGCAGAGCCGCCAACTGGCCGGCATGACCGTCGAGTACCTGGCCAATGATGCGCGCGCGACCAAGTTCGACCTCAACCTGGAAGTCACCGACCTCGACCACCGCCTGGGTTGCTGCCTGACCTACAGCACCGACCTGTTCGATGAACCGCGCATTGCGCGCATGGCCGAGCATTGGCGCAATCTGCTGGAAGCATTGATCGCCAACCCGCAGCAGCGCCTCAGCGAACTGCCGTTGCTGAGCGCCGTCGAGCAGCGCGCGTTGCAGGACAGCCTCGGTGTGGAAGCGGGCGAGCATCGCCTCGATCAGTGTATTCATCAGCTGTTCAGTCAGCAGGCGAGCAAGCGTGCCGATGCGCCGGCGCTGACATTTGCAGGAGAAACGCTGACCTACCGCGAGCTGGACACTCGCGCCAACCGCCTGGCCTGGATGCTGCGCGAGCGCGGCGTCGGCCCGCAGGTGCGCGTCGGCCTGGCGCTGCCGCGTTCGCTGGAAATGGTCGTTGGCCTGCTGGCGATCCTTAAAGCCGGTGGCGCCTATGTGCCGCTGGACCCGGAATACCCACTGGACCGCTTGCACTACATGATCGAAGACAGCGGCATCGGCCTGCTGCTCAGCGATGCGGCGATGTTTGAAGCCCTCGGCGAATTGCCGGCGACGGTGGCCTGCTGGTGCCTGGAAGATGACCTGCCGGTGCTCGCCAATTACCCGGCCGACGCGTTGCCCTTTATCAGCCTGCCGCAGCACCAGGCGTACTTGATCTACACCTCCGGCTCCACCGGCAAGCCCAAAGGCGTGGTGGTGTCCCACGGTGAAATCGCCATGCATTGCCAGGCCGTGATCGAGCGCTTTGGCATGCGCGCGGACGACTGTGAACTGCACTTTTATTCGATCAACTTCGACGCCGCCACCGAACGCCTGCTGGTGCCGCTGCTCAGCGGTGCGCAGGTGGTGTTGCGCGCCCAAGGCCAGTGGGATGCCGAAGAAATCTGCGCGCTGATTCGCGCCCATCGCATCAACATTCTTGGCTTTACCCCGAGCTACGGCAGCCAGTTGGCGCAGTGGCTGGCGACCCAGCAGCAGACCTTGCCGGTGCGCATGTGCATCACCGGTGGTGAGGCGCTGACCGGCGAGCACTTGCAGCGTATCCGCGCCGCGTTCCAGCCCGAGGTGTTTTTCAACGCCTATGGCCCGACCGAAACCGTGGTCATGCCGCTGGCCAGCCTGGCGCCGCAGCAACTGGAAGAGGGCGCCGCCAGCGTGCCGATCGGCCACATTATCGGCGCCCGCGTGGCCTACATTCTCGACGCCGACCTGGCGCTGGTGCCCCAAGGCGCGACTGGCGAGTTGTATGTCGGTGGCGCTGGTCTGGCCCTGGGTTACCACGAACGGCCGGGCATGACCGCAGAGCGCTTTGTCGCCGACCCGTTTGCCGCCGATGGCGGGCGTTTGTACCGCACCGGCGACCTGGTGCGCCAACGCGCCGATGGCCTGGTGGAGTACCTGGGGCGTATCGACCATCAAGTGAAGATTCGCGGTTTCCGCATTGAGCTGGGTGAAATCGAAACCCGCCTGCTGGAGCACCAGGCGGTGCGTGAGGCGGTGGTGCTGGCGCTGGATTCGCCAAGTGGCAAACAGTTGGTGGCCTACCTGGTCAGCGACGCCGACCACGGCACCCTGAACGAAGCGCTGAAGGCGCACCTCAAGGCGCAACTGCCGGACTACATGGTGCCCGCGCACCTGATCGTGCTGGACAGCATGCCGCTGACCGCCAACGGCAAACTCGACCGCCGTGCCTTGCCGCAGCCCGACCCCGAGGCCAATCGCCAACAGTATGTGGCGCCGCGCAACGAGCTGGAGCACACCCTGGCCGCGATCTGGTGCGCGGTGTTGAACGTGCAGCAAGTCGGCCTGGACGATAACTTCTTTGAGCTGGGCGGCGACTCGATCCTGTCGATCCAGGTGGTCAGCCGTGCGCGCCAGGCGGGGATCCACTTCAGCCCGCGCGACCTGTTCCAGCACCAGACCGTGCAAACCCTGGCCGCCGTGGCCACGCGTACCGAGCAGGTCATCGCCGAGCAAGGCGTGCTGACGGGCAGCTCGGGGCTGACGCCGATCCAGCATTGGTTCTTCGATACGGATATTCCGAATCGCCAACACTGGAACCAGGCGTTGCTGCTCAAACCGCTGCAACTGCTCGACCCGCATCGCCTGGAGCAAGCACTGCTGGCCGTGCTGGAGCACCACGACGAGCTACGCCTGAGCTTCACCCCGCGCGATGCGCAATGGCATGCCGAGCATTTGGCCGTGCCCCAAGGCGGTGTGCTGATGCAGGCGCAGGTGCGCGATATGCAGGACTGCACCGCGCTGTTCACCGACACCCAACGCAGCCTCGACCTCGCACACGGCCCGCTGCTGCGCGCCTTGCTGGTGGACGGCCCGCAAGGCCAGCAACGCCTGCTGATCGCGATTCATCACCTGGTGGTGGATGGCGTGTCGTGGCGCGTACTGCTTGAGGATTTGCAAACGGTCTACCGCCAGTTGAGCGACGGGCAGTCGGTCAGCCTGCCGGCCAAGACCAGCGCGTTGCGCGATTGGGCGGCGCGCTTGCAGGCCTATGCGAGCAGCGAGTCGCTGCGTGAAGAGTTGAATGTGTGGCAAGACCAGTTGGCCGGGCCGCAGGTGAAATTGCCGGTGGATCGCCCGCACGGCGCGCTGCGCAACCGTGATGCCGACACCGTCAGCGTACGCCTGGATGCCGAGCACACGCGCCAGTTGCTGCAACAGGCGCCAAGCGCCTATCGCACCCAGGTCAACGACTTGCTGCTGACCGCGTTGGCCCGAGTGCTGTGCCGCTGGAGTGGCCACGACTCGGCGTTGATCCAGTTGGAAGGTCATGGCCGTGAAGCGCTGTTCGATGAAATCGACCTGACCCGCAGCGTTGGCTGGTTTACCAGTGCTTACCCGTTGCGCCTGACACCGCAAGCCGGGCAGGGCGACTCGATCAAGGCGATCAAGGAGCAACTGCGCGGCGTGCCGCACAAAGGCTTGGGCTATGGCGTGCTGCGTTACCTGGCGGACGACCTGGGCCGGCAAACCATGGCCGCACTGCCGAGCGCCGAGATCACCTTCAACTACCTTGGCCAGTTCGACCAGAGCTTCGGCGCCGATGCGCTGTTCCACCCGCTGGATGAGTCGGCGGGCCTGGCCCATGACCCGGATGCACCGCTGCCCAATGCTTTGAGCGTCGACAGCCAGGTGTACGGCGGCGAACTGGTGCTGCGCTGGACCTTCAGCAGCGAGCGTCACGATCAGCAGACCATCCGCGAGCTGGCCGATGCCTATCTCGCCGAACTGCACAGCCTGATTGCGCATTGCCTCAAGGACGATGCCGGCGGCCTCACGCCGTCCGACTTCCCGCTGGCACACCTGACGCAGTCGCAACTCGACAGCCTGCCGATTGCGGCCAGCGCCATCGAGGACGTCTACCCGCTGACGCCGATGCAGGAAGGCCTGCTGCTGCACACCCTGCTGGAGCCGGGCACCGGCCTCTACTACATGCAGGACCGCTACCGCATCAACAGCGCGCTGGACCCCGAGCGTTTTGCCCAGGCCTGGCAGGCAGTCATCGCCCGCCATGAAGCCTTGCGTGCGTCGTTCTGCTGGAACGTCGGCGAAGACATGCTGCAAGTCATCCACAAACCGGGCAGTACGCCGATTGAGTACCTGGACTGGAGTGCCGACCCGGAAAGTGAACAGGAGCCGCGCCTGCAAGCCCTGCTCAAGGCCGAGCGCGAGGCCGGTTTTGATCTGCTCAACCAGGCGCCGTTCCACCTGCGCCTGATCCGCGTCGGCGAAGCGCGTTACTGGTTCATGATGAGCAACCACCACATCCTCATCGATGCCTGGTGCCGTTCGCTGCTGATGAATGATTTCTTTGATATCTACATGGCGTTGGGCGAAGGCCGCGAAGCGCAATTGGCCACGCCGCCGCGCTACCGCGACTACATCGCCTGGCTGCAACGCCAGAACCTCGCCGAAGCGCGCCAGTGGTGGCAGCAGAACCTGCAAGGCTTCGAACGCACCACGCCGATCCCGAGCGACCGGCCGTTCCTGCGTGAACACGCCGGTCACAGCGGCGGCATGGTGGTGGGCGACTGCTACACCCGCCTGGATGCCCGCGACGGTGCGCAACTGCGTGAGTTGGCGCAGGCCCATCAACTGACCGTCAACACCTTTGCCCAGGCGGCATGGGCGTTGGTGCTGCGGCGCTTGAGCGGGGACCGTGATGTGCTGTTCGGCGTCACCGTCGCCGGGCGCCCGGTGGAAATGCCGGAGATGCAGCGCACCGTCGGCCTGTTCATCAACAGCATTGCGCTGCGAGTGAAATTTCCTGAAGACCACCAGCGTTGCAGCGTGCGCCAATGGTTGAGCAGCCTGCTCGACAGCAACATGCAGCTGCGCGAGTACGAATACCTGCCGCTGGTGACTATCCAGGAACACAGCGAGTTGCCCAAGGGCCAGCCGCTGTTCGACAGCCTGTTCGTGTTCGAGAACGCGCCAGTGGAAGTCTCGGTGCTGGACCGCGCGCAAAGCCTGAACGCCACCTCGGATTCCGGCCGCACCCACACCAACTTCCCGCTGACCGCCGTGTGCTACCCGGGCGACGACCTCGGTTTGCACCTGTCTTATGACCAGCGTTATTTCGACGAAACCACCGTGCAAGGCATGCTCGGCGAGTTCAAACGCCTGCTGCTGGCGCTGGTGCAGGGCTTCCATGGCGACATGGCCGACCTGCCGTTGATTGGCGCGCAGGAACGTGAATTCCTGCTCGACGGCTGCAACCAGAGCGAGCACGCCTACCCGCTGGAGCGCAGCTATATCGAGCTGTTTGAGGCGCAGGTGGCCGCGTATCCGCAGCGCATCGCCGCCAGTTGCCTGGACCAGCAATGGAGCTATGACGAATTGAACCGGCGCAGTAATGGTCTTGGCCACGCGCTGATCGCGGCGGGTGTCGGCCTGGATCAACCGGTGGCGTTGCTGGCTGAACGAAACCTGGATCTGCTCGGCATGATCATCGGCAGCTTCAAGGCCGGTGCCGGTTACTTGCCGCTGGACCCAGGCCTGCCGAGCCAACGCCTGAGCCGCATTATCGACTTGAGCCGCACGCCGTTGCTGGTGTGCACCGAGGCGTGCCGCGAGCAGGCCATTGAGTTGCTGCAAGGCACCGACTGCCAGCTGCTGGTGTGGGAGGAAGTGCCGAGCCGCGGGGAAAACCCGGGTGTCTACAGCGGCCCGGACAACCTCGCCTACGTGATCTACACGTCGGGCTCCACCGGCCTGCCCAAGGGCGTGATGGTCGAACAGCGCGGCATGCTTAATAACCAGTTGAGCAAGATGCCGTACCTGGACCTGAGCCCGACCGATGTGATCGCCCAGACCGCGTCGCAAAGTTTCGATATTTCCGTGTGGCAGTTCCTCGCCGCGCCGTTGTTTGGCGCGCGGGTAGATATTGTGCCGAACACCATCGCCCATGATCCGCAAGGCTTGCTGGCGCATGTGCAGGCCCAGGGAATAACCGTGCTGGAAAGCGTGCCGTCGCTGATCCAGGGCATGTTGGCCCAGGAGCGCATGAGCCTGGATGGCCTGCGCTGGATGCTGCCGACAGGTGAAGCAATGCCGCCGGAACTGGCGCACCAGTGGCTGCTGCGTTACCCGCAGATTGGCCTGGTCAACGCTTATGGCCCGGCGGAATGTTCGGACGACGTGGCGTTCTTCCGCGTCGACCTGGCCTCGACCCGTGGCACTTACCTGCCGATTGGCACCCCGACCGACAACAACCGTTTGTACGTGGTCGATGGTGCGCTGGAGCTGGTGCCGCAAGGTGCCGTCGGCGAGTTATGCGTGGCGGGTACGGGTGTGGGCCGTGGTTATGTCAGCGACCCACTGCGCACGGCGCCAGTATTTGTGCCGAACCCGTTCGGCGCGCCGGGCGAGCGCCTGTACCGCACCGGCGACCTGGCACGCCGACGCAGCGATGGGGTGTTGGAATATGTGGGGCGTATCGACCATCAGGTGAAGATTCGCGGCTACCGCATCGAGCTGGGTGAAATCGAGGCGCGTCTGCACGAACAACCGCAAGTGCGCGACGCAGCCGTCGGCGTGCAGGAAGGCGTCAACGGCAAGCATTTGGTCGGCTACCTGGTGGCGGCGGATGCGAGCCTGAACCCGAGTGATCGCCTGGACCGCATCAAGCAACGCCTGCGGGCCGAGCTGCCGGAATACATGGTGCCGCTGCACTGGTTATGGTTAGACCGGTTGCCGCTGAATGCCAACGGCAAGCTCGACCGCAAGGCCCTGCCGGCCCTGGAGATTGGCCAGTTGCACAGCCAGGATTACCTGGCGCCGCGCAACGAGCTGGAAACCACCTTGGCTGCCATCTGGGCCGAGGTGCTGAAAGTCGAAAGGGTGGGCGTGCAGGACAACTTCTTCGAGCTGGGCGGGCACTCGTTGCTGGCCACGCAGATTGCCTCCCGCGTGCAGAAAACCCTGCAACGCGATGTACCGCTGCGGGCGATGTTCGAGTGCAGCACGGTGGCGCAATTGGCTGAGTATATCGAGGGCTTGGAGGCGAATGAGATCAGCACCGAGAAGGTCGATCGGTTGAGTGATTTGATGGCGGAGCTGGAGGGGCTTTAAGCAAACCTGGAACAACTGGCGGTGTGAGAAATTGTGCTTATTTCCGCTTTTGTTTGTAGGATATTGACCTTGTGTGGCGTAGGTGATTTCCATAATACTGTTTTTATATACAGTGTTTTAAGGGCTATTGCCTGATGGGAAGCAAATGAGTGAAAAACGGGCCTGTGGAAAAAAAAAGCAACTCCGTTAGTTTGAGGTTCTCTCCTTCAGGAAAGGAGAGTTCTTAATCAATCTAAATGGAGTTAGAAATGAATAAACCACAAACCCAGACACCTCTTCGCCATGGTCGTGTCACGTCCCCTTCCAGCCGTGGCGCAGTCGCCGTGGATCTCGGCCTGCTGGGTACCTGGCAGGTCAATGAAATGGAAGGCGGCAAGAACTTTCCGGCACTGGTTGCCGGCCCGTTCCCGGCGCCTTATCAAACCGACAGTGACAGCGTCACCCCACCAGCCGACGGCTTCATCCTCAGCGGCGGCAAGACCGATGCCCGTGACTGCATCAACTTCACAGACGAGGAAATGGCCAGCAAGCTCAACCGCGCCTTCACCTGGCCGCTGCTCAATGTCGACCCGGGTCAGACCTTCAAGGTCACCTGGGAATACACCGCGGCGCACACCACCCGTGGCTATCGCTGGCTGATCACCAAGGATGGCTGGGATCCGAAACAGCGCATCACCCGTGCACAACTGGAAACCCAGCCGTTCGCCGAAGACTTCTATACCCAGGTGCCGTACTACAGCCATGCAGGCGAACTGAAGGCCAAGGTCAATCATGAAGTGAAACTGCCGGCCAACAAAAAGGGCCGGCACGTGATCGTATTGATGTGGATCGTCGCCAACACCGGCAACGCCTTCTATCAAGCCTTCGACGTGGACTTCAAATAAGCCCGCGCCGTTCAACCCATACGTTCTGAAGGATTAGAACATGACAAAGATTGACTTCACCTCACTGAAATCGCCGCTGAACGATGTCGCCTCGCTGATGCCGAGCATCGCCGGCAAAAAGATCCTCATGGGCTTCTGGCACAACTGGCCTGCCGGCGCGAGCGACGGCTACCAGCGTGGCCAATTCGCCAATATGAACCTGGTGGACGTGCCGAGTGATTACAACGTGGTGGCCGTGGCCTTTATGAAAGGTAACGGTATCCCAACGTTCAAGCCGTACAACCTTTCCGACGCCGAGTTCCGCCGCCAGGTGGGCGTGCTGAACAGCCAGGGCAGGGCGGTGTTGATTTCCCTTGGCGGCGCCGATGCGCACATCGAGTTGCATAAAGGCAACGAACAGCCACTGGCCAACGAGATTATCCGCCTGGTGGAAACCTATGGCTTTGATGGCCTGGACATCGATCTTGAGCAGAGCGCGATTGATTTCGCCGACAACAAGACTGTCCTGCCCGCCGCGTTGAAACTGGTCAAGGACCATTACGCCGGTGAAGGCAAACACTTCATTATCAGCATGGCGCCGGAGTTTCCTTACCTGACCGCCGACGGCAAATACGTCGGTTACATCCAGGCGCTGGAAGGCTATTACGACTTCATCGCCCCGCAGTATTACAACCAGGGGGGCGACGGAATCTGGGTGCAGGAGGTCAACAACGGCAACGGTGCCTGGATTGCCCAGAACAACGACGCGATGAAAGAGGATTTCCTGTTTTACCTGACCGAAAGTCTGGTGAGCGGAACGCGAGGGTTTACCAAAATCCCGGCGGACAAGTTCGTCATTGGTCTGCCGGCCAACGTCGACGCAGCCGCCACCGGTTATGTGATCAACCCCGCAGCCGTGACCAATGCATTCACGCGTTTGCACGACAAAGGGTTGTCGATCAAGGGCCTGATGACATGGTCGGTGAATTGGGACAACGGGATCAGCAAAGATCGCGTGCCCTACAACTGGGAATTCAGCCGCCGTTATGGGCCGTTGATCGCAGGCACTCATCGCTCTGGCCTCAGTGAGGATGAGGCGGATCTCGATATCGCCAATCGGCTGTAGCGTAAAGAGACATCTGGCAGACGTGCCTGATCTCAAACAGCTATGTTTATGATCTGATCGTTGGTGTTATGAAATAAAATCCGATGCCTGTTTGGGCATCGGATTTTCTGCGTCAAGCGCAAATCTGCATCCGATTACTTCGGCCCCAGAATCTTCGCCAGCTTATCCGGCGACGGCGCGCCTTGTTGTTGCTGCAAGCCGCCCTTGTCATCCAGGTAGAAAATTGCCGGCGTCGCCGACAGTTCAAGCTCTTCCATCAACTTCATATTGGCATCGAGCTTGGCTTCGATATCCGCCGGGATCTTGTCCAGCGCCTGCAACTTGCTGCCTTTGCCGGCGGCTTCGTGTTCTTCCAGGGCTTTCTGCGGGTCTTTGGCGGCAAACAGGGCGGCGGATTTGCCGGGGCTGTCTTCGCGGATGATGCCGACCATGATGTGGCGCAACTGCACCTTGCCGGCTTTTACCCACGGGCGTGCCTGTTCCCAGAACATGTTGCAGTAAGGGCAGTTGGGGTCGCTGAACAGGTAAACGGTGCGTGGGGCGTTTTTATCGCCATCCTGAATCCAGTTGCTGTGTTCCATCTTGGCCCAGACTTCCTTGGCCATCGGCGCGTACACCAGTTTTTCCAGGGGCGCGCTGCTCAGGTCTTTGCCCTCGGCGTCGTACAGGTTGCCGGCAATCACGCTTTTGCCGTCGGCGGTCAGGTACAGGGCCATGCCGCGGTTCTGGTATTGCGCGGCGTAGCCGGTGAGACCGCTGGGCGCGTCGAACTTGCCGAGGATCTTGGCGCCTTTGGCTTCGATCTGTTTGATCGGCGCCGGCCAGTCTTCGGCCTGGGCCAGAGTGGCCGCGAGCGTCAGCGGCAGCAGGGTCAGCAGGTGGCGGAGGCTTGGCATGTCGGTTTCCTTGTCGTGGCGGTGTCGAAGGGTTCCATGGCGCGGGCCAGGCTGGCTTGGGACAGCTCACCGAGGTGGCTGTTGATCAGGCGCCCATCGGCTTGGTAGAACAGAGTGGTCGGCAAGGCCATGGAGCCCACGGCCTGGCCGAGGCGGCCGCTGGCGTCAAACAGCACATTGTCGAGGGTCAGGCCTTGGGTTGCGAGGAAGGTGCTGACGCTTTGCATGCTTTCGGCCTGGTTGACGAACAGGAAGGTCACGTCGGGGCGCTGGTGCTGCGCGCGCTCCAGCACCGGCATTTCGCGCCGGCACGGTGGGCACCAGGTGGCCCAGAGGTTGATCACCAGTGGCCCACCTTTGTAGTCGGCCAGTTGCACCACGTCGCCATTGGCGTTGCGCAAGGTGATATCCGGCAGTTGCGCGCCTTTGTCGTAGAGGCTCAAGGACAAGCTGGTCAGCCCCCAGAACACCAGGCCGGTCATTACCCCGGCGCTCAGTGGTTTGCGCAATGCCGGGCGGCGCCAGCCGTACAACAGGGCGCCGAGCACCAGCGCGATCACGCCCGGCCAGGCGAGGAAACCGCCGTCGCGCAGGTCGACCATCTGCAGCGGGTCGTGGCTGTAATCGCCCCAGTACATCAACACAAAGCTGACGCGCGCCACCAGCATGCCCAACAGGAACAGGCTGAACAGCACCGACTCGGGGTTTTCGCCGCCGCGTTTGGCCACGCGCCAGCCCACCACAGTGGCGAGAATCAGCGCGCTGATCAGCAGGATGTGATTCAGGGCAATGGCGAAGGTGCCGATGGTCAGGGTCAGCATCAGCGTGCGTCTCGGGTTTGCGTCCAGCGTTGCAGGAATTCGGCGGCATCCACTTCGCCGGTGATGCGTTGGGCGCGGCGCTCTTCGCCGTCCGGGCCGATCCACACAAAGCTCGGTGGCCCTGGTACCTTGTAGCGGCCGAGCAGTTCACGGCTGGCGGCGTTGTCGGCAGTGACATCCAGGCGCAGCAGGCGCACGTCTTTGAGGGCGTCCATGACTTCGGGTTTGCCGAACACTTGTTTTTCCATGATCTTGCACGACACGCACCAGTCGGCGTAGTAATCCACCAGCACCCATTGGCCCTGGGCCTTGGCGCTGTCGAGTTGGCTTTGCAGCACGGCCGGGTCGTTGATGGTCATGAAGGCGTCGTGGGCGCTGGGGGCTGCGCCAACGCGCTCGCCGCTGTAGACCTTCAAGGGCTGCCACACATCATCGCTGCCCCCGGCCGCACCCACCACCAGCACCGCGCCCCACAGGCCCAGCACCAGGGAGCCGGCGCCAAAGACCTTGGCGGCCAGCCCGTATTCGCGGGCCAAGCCCCAGCCGCAATAGGCCATCACCAGCGCCAATGCACCCCAAAGGCCAATCCACAGGCTTTCACCCACTACCGGGCGAATCATCAGCACCGCGGTGCCGAGGAACAGGAAGCCGAAGACGCCCTTGAGCACATTCATCCAGGTGCCCGGTTTAGGCAGGAAGCGGTTGCCCACCGTCACCAGCAGCAACAGCGGGATACCGATGCCGATGCCCATCGCAAACAGGATCAAGCCGCCGTGCAGCGCATTGCCGCTTTGGGCGATATACAGCAGCGCGCCGGCCAGCGGCGCGGTCATGCACGGCCCCACCAGCAAACCGGACAGTGCACCGAGAATGCCGGCGCCCACCAGGCTGCCGCCGCTTTGCTGACGGCTGACGTTGTCCAGGCGGTCGCGCAGGAAGGCCGGCAATTGCAATTCGAAGAAGCCGAACATCGGCAGCGCGAGTAGCACAAACAGCGCGGCGAAGCTGCCGAGAATCCACGGCGTTTGCAGCAGTGCAGCGAGGTTGCCGCCGAGCAACGCGGCCAACACGCCGAGCGCCGCATACACCAGGGCCATGCACACCACGTAGCTGCTGGCCAGGGCGAAACCACGCCGCGGGCTGGCGCCACTGCCCACCACCAGGCCGGCGAGGATCGGCAGCATCGGCAGCGAGCACGGCGCGAATGCCAGCAGCAGGCCCAGGCCAAAGAACACCAGCAGGCTCCAGCCCAGGCTGCGTTGCTGCAGGCCGCTGGCCAGGCTTTGGTCCTGGGCTTGGGTGGTGGCGGCAACGGCGGGGTTGCCACCCAGGTCCACAGTGATCGACTGCGGCGGGTAGCACAGGCCTGCATCGGCACAGCCCTGCCAGCCCAGCTTGACCTGGCCGGTCGCACCGGCCGGAATCTTCACTTCCAGGCCTTGGCGATACACTTGCTGCTCGCCGAAGAACTCATCGCTATGAGCTTCGCCCTGCGGCAATACAGGTTTTTCGGCCAGGCCGTCGAACTTCATGCGCTGCTGGTAGAGGTAATAGCCGTCGGCAATCTGCCAATACAGCTGGGTCTCGCCGCTTTCAAGACGCTCGGAGGTAAAGGTGAAAGCCTTGCCCACCGGCAGGAAGTCAGGTTTGGTTTCGAATGGATTGCCCGGCGCTGCCTGGGCCAACCCCGCGAAAAACACCAGCAGAAAGGTAAACAAATACCGCATGGACGAGCCTTAGTTCGTTGCAAGTTAGGCACACAATGTGTGGTGCTGATTAACCGATGATTAACCGGTGGCTATTCTAAAGTGAAGGGAAGCGCAGGGCGCGCGTCTTTTCGCGGCATAATCGGCGCTTAATCCTCGGCACCTTTAATTCTCCCCATCTTTCATGAAGGGTTAACCATGCACGTACTGGTCTGTGAAGACGACGAACTGATCGCCAGCGGCATCGTGGCCGGCCTCGGCGCCCAGGGCTTTACCGTCGAGCGCGTGGCCACCGCAGCCGCTGCGCGGGCGATGCTCAAGGCGGCTACGTTCGACATCATGGTGCTCGACCTCGGTTTGCCCGACGAAGACGGCCTCAAGCTGCTGCAGCAACAACGCAGCCAAGGCCTGGAAATTCCGGTTCTGATCCTCACCGCGCGTGATTCGGTGACCAACCGCGTCGATGGCCTGCAAGCCGGCGCCGACGACTACCTGCTCAAACCCTTCGACCTGCGCGAACTCGCCGCCCGCCTGCAAACCCTGCTGCGGCGCGTGGCGGGGCGCCGGGTCAACCTGATCGAACACGGCCGGCTGGCCTATGACCCGAGCAGTCGCGAAACCTTCCTGGCGGGCGAGCCGGTGGACCTTTCCCGTCGCGAACAAGCCTTGTTGCAAGCGCTGTTGCACAACAAGGGCCGGGTGCTGTCCAGCGAGCAGCTCAAGGACAGCGTCTACGGTTTTAACGACGAACTGGAAAGCAACGCCCTCAACGTGCATATCCATCACCTGCGGCGCAAATTGGGCAATGGCATCGTCGAGACCGTGCGCGGCCTTGGTTATCGCCTGGGCACGGCGGACGGCGGCGCGGTGGATGAGGGAGACAACGCGTCGTGATGAGCCTGCGCCTGCGCCTGACGTTCAAGCTGGGCGCCGCTTTTGTGCTGATCTGGCTGCTGGCGGCGGCCTGGATGCTCAACGATCTGCGCAACCAGATGATGTTCTCGCTCGACCAGCGCCTGGTGGCGTCGGCACGCATGGTGGCCGGGCTGACCGAGCAGATGCCGGGCCTGGCCAGCGTGGCCGGCGGCACGACGCATTTGCGCACCGAGCAACTCAACGTACCGGGCGGCATGGCCTGCCAGGTCAGCTCTCTGCGCGGCGAAATCCTCGCGCGCAGCCACATGACCCCGGACGAGGGCCTGGAGTCGCGCAAAAGCGGCTTTCGTGACCAGATTATCGACGGTGTGGGCTGGCGCAGCTTCACCCTGTCGCGCGGTGATTTGCTGATCACCACGGCCGACCGTCAGGTGGAGCGCGAGGCGCTGAACCTGTCGATCCTGCTGGCGGCGTCGGTGCCGGTGGGCGTGGCCTTGCTGGGTTGCCTGGGCCTGCTGTGGCTGGGCATCGGCCAAAGCCTGTTGCCGCTCAACCGCATGCGTGACGCGTTGATGCGCCGCAGTGCCGATTCCCTCGAACCCCTGCAGATTCACCCGTTGCCCAGCGAACTTAAACCGCTGCTCGACACCCAGAACCAACTGTTGCAACGCATCGCCAAGACCATCGAACGTGAGCGCCGTCTCACCGGTGACGCGGCCCATGAGTTGCGCAGCCCGCTGACGGCGATCAAGACCCACCTGCAAGTGGCGCGCATGACCGACGGCGCGGCCCGCGACCAATCCCTGGCCCACGCCGAAGAGGGCGCCGACCGCCTGCACCGGACCCTGGAGCAATTGCTGTTGCTGGCGCGGGTGGAGGGCAGCCTGTCGTTTGATGACGGCCTGCAATCCAGCGCCGAACAGGTTGCGCGCCTGGCGATCCAGGATGCCAATGCCGGTGACAATCGGCGTATCGATTTGATCCTGTCGGCCAACCTGACTGAAACCCCGGTGGAAATGCCGGTGGCCCTGGCGGTGGCAGCCTTGCGCAACCTGTTGGATAACGCCCTGCGTCACACGCCGAGTGATACCCGCGTGGAGCTGAATGTATTCACTACTGCCGATACGGTGGTGTTCCGCGTGCGTGATCATGGCAAGCAAATCTCCAGTGAGGACCTGCAATACCTGACCCAACGCTTCTGGCGCAATGGCAGCAGCGAGGGCTGCGGGCTGGGTTTGGCGATTGTGCAGGCTATCGTGCAACGCTGCTCCTGCTCGTTGAAATTCGACAGCCAGCCGGATGGCCTGCGGGTAGACCTGGGCATGCCGCTGCGACACTGATCTCTCTTTTCATGTGCCAAATAGTTACCGCCTTTTTGAAGTTCAGCGCTTCAGGATGGCGGTAATTTTTTTGCGCTTGAACGGGCTGAATGACTCGGCCTGTACTGAAAAGGACGGTTCTTATGTTGGTTATCGATAGCAGTTTCCCGGCCAGGGATTTCAATCAACGCAACGGCGAGCCCGTGGGGCAAGTGATCCTGCACTACACCGCAGCGCCCTTTGCCTCATCGTTGCGTACGCTGACGCAAGACGGTGTCAGCGCTCACTATCTGCTGCCCGATCCTGATGACCCCGGCTACCGCGCCATGGGCTATGACGAATTGCGCGCGTTTCGTCTGGTGGACGAGGATAAGCGCGCCTGGCATGCCGGGGTGAGCCATTGGGTTGGGCGGGATAATCTTAATAGCCGATCCATTGGCATCGAGATGGTCAATTTGGCCCGCGATGATGGCGGGGTGTTTACCTTTCCTGCGTACGCTGAGGAGCAAATAGATGTGTTGGTGGCCTTGGTTCGCGACCTGCTTGGGCGCTACCCACAGCTAGGCCCGACGGACATTCTCGGGCATTCGGATGTGGCGTACTGGCGCAAGAGTGATCCGGGGCCGCGGTTGCCTTGGCGGTGTTTGTTCGAGGCCGGGATCGGGGCCTGGTTTGATGAGTCGACGCGGGCGATGTATCAGCGCCGGTTTTGCCTTGGGTTGCCGCCGGAGGTCGAGGTGGAGCGGGCCTTTCAGCGCTATGGGTATAAGCCGGCGCAGAATCGCCAGGCGTTTGCGCTGCGCACGCGGGCGTTTCAGATGCATTTTCGCAGCCGCGATTATTCCGGGGTTCTGGATGGGGAGACGTGTGCGATTTTGTATGCGTTGAATGAGCGGTATCGCGGGATGTGAAGGCTGCTGATCGTTCCCACGCTCTGCGTGGGAATGCCACCACGGACGCTCGGCGTCCCGCTGTCAGTGAAATTCTGGTGACGCGGAGCGTCACGGGATGCATTCCCACGCGGAGCGTGGGAACGATCAACTGTCAGTGATCAAAAACCACAACAAGCCTAAATCCCCCAACCGCTGGTGCGTCTCCAGAACATGAAATCCGCACATGCGCGGATCGGCAGTTTGGTCACCCCACCCGCGTATTGAGGGATCGAGAGATGTCAGTCGCTACCAGCCGTATCGAAGACGCCCCGGTGCACGCCAGCCCGGCACCCGTGGAAACGCTCTACCAGTTCGAAGAAACCCCGTTGCTGGCCCGCCAGCGCCAGCAGGAATCCAACGCTCGCAGTTACCCTCGGCGCATTCCCCTGGCGCTCAAACGCGCCAAGGGTATCTACGTGGAGGACGTGGAGGGCCGCAGTTTCATCGACTGCCTGGCCGGCGCCGGCACGTTGGCGCTGGGCCACAACCACCCGGTGGTGATCGAAGCCATTCAACAAGTGCTCAGCGACGAACTGCCGCTGCACACCCTCGACCTGACCACCCCGGTCAAAGACCAGTTCGTACAAGACCTGTTCGGCCTGTTGCCCGCTGAGCTGGCGCGGGAAGCGAAAATCCAGTTCTGCGGCCCTACCGGCACAGACGCCGTCGAAGCCGCGTTGAAGCTGGTGCGCACCGCCACCGGTCGCAGCACGGTGTTGTCCTTCCAGGGCGGTTATCACGGCATGAGCCAAGGCGCGCTGAGCCTGATGGGCAGCCTGGGGCCGAAAAAACCTTTGGGCGCCTTGCTCGGTAACGGCGTGCAATTCCTGCCGTATCCCTACGATTACCGTTGCCCCTTCGGCCTGGGCGGCGCGGAAGGTGTGCGGGTCAACCTGCATTACCTGGAAAACCTGCTCAATGACCCCGAAGCCGGGGTGTTGTTGCCGGCGGCGGTGATTGTCGAGGTGGTGCAGGGCGAGGGCGGTGTGATCCCCGCCGATCTCGACTGGCTGCGCGGCCTGCGGCGCATCACCGAGCAGGCGGGCGTGGCGTTGATCGTCGATGAAATCCAGAGTGGTTTCGGTCGCACCGGCAAAATGTTTGCTTTCGAACACGCCGGCATCATTCCGGATGTGGTGGTGATGTCCAAGGCCATCGGCGGCAGCTTGCCGTTGGCGGTGGTGGTGTATCGCGACTGGCTCGACACGTGGTTGCCGGGCGCGCATGCCGGGACGTTCCGGGGCAACCAGATGGCGATGGCGGCGGGTTCGGCGGTAATGCGCTACCTCAAGGAGCACGACCTGGCCGGCCACGCGGCGGCCATGGGCGAGCGTCTCGGTGAGCACCTGCGCATCCTGCAGCGCGACTTCCCGCAACTGGGGGATATTCGTGGGCGCGGGCTGATGCTCGGCGTGGAACTGGTGGACCCGAACGGCGCGCCCGATAGCCAGGGCCACCCACCGGTGCATCGCCAACTGGCGCCGCTGGTGCAGCGCGAATGCCTCAAGCGCGGCCTGATCCTGGAGCTGGGCGGGCGGCATGGCAGCGTCGTGCGCTTCTTGCCTCCGCTGGTCATCACCGCCGCCCAAATCGACCAGGTGGCCGAGATCTTCGGACGCGCCTTGGCGGCAGCGGTCGTCAGCCTCTAATTTTTCGCACGCTTGGTACGTTTCTACAGATATCAGCGCTGCGCGTGGTGCGCAGCCAGCCCTATAAGCGATGGAGAACAGCAATGACCTCAGTATTTGACCGCGACGACATCCTGTTTCAGGTAGTGGTCAACCACGAAGAACAGTATTCCATCTGGCCTGACTACAAGGCCGTGCCGGAAGGCTGGCGCACCGTGGGCAAGAGCGGCATGAAGAAAGAGTGCCTGGCTTACATCGAGGAAGTCTGGACGGATATGCGCCCATTGAGCCTGCGCCAGAAGATGGATGGCGCTGCGCTGGCCGGCTGAAGCACTGCAAACCCAATGTGGGAGCGGGCTTGCCCGCGATGAGGGCGTATCAGTCTAACTATTCGGCGACTGATACACCGCTATCGCGGGCAAGCCCGCTCCCACATAAAAAGCCCTACTGCGGTGGGTTGGTGTACAGGTAATCCGTCGCCAACGACGCCAACGTTCTGACCCCCACCACCAACGCCGACTCATCCACGAAGAACCCCGGATTATGGTTCGGCGCCGCCTTGCTCATGTCCTGATCCCTCGGCGTCACCCCCAGGAACACAAACAGCCCCGGCGCTTCCTTGGCATAGAACGAGAAGTCCTCGGCACCGCCCACCAGCGGGCCTTGCACCACATCATCCTTGGCCGCCCAGCGCAGGCTCGGCAGCATTTTCTCGGTGAGTGCCGGGTTGTTGATGGTCGGGTCGTACTTCTCGATGATCGTGACTTCAGCCTTGGCGCCGCCACTTTCCGCGATTTTCTCCACGGTCTGGCGCACGTCCGCGTGCAGCTTCT
The DNA here is from genome assembly GCF_009834565.1 of Pseudomonas sp. R76. Classification (GTDB taxonomy): domain Bacteria; phylum Pseudomonadota; class Gammaproteobacteria; order Pseudomonadales; family Pseudomonadaceae; genus Aquipseudomonas. The sequence continues at coordinate 4,775,659 of NZ_CP019428.1, read as the reverse complement.
GGCGAATGCCGTAGTCGTAGGAGCGAATGGTGCCGCTCATGTCCACCGACTCGGGGATGATGTTGTAGCGAGTGCCGCCATTGATGGTGCCGATGCTCACCACCGACGGAAATGACGAGATGTCGGTGCGACGGCTGACCACGGTTTGCAGGCCGACAATGGTCTGCGCGCCGACGGTGATCGGGTCGATGCCGTCCCAGGGGCGCCCGGCGTGGGTCTGCTTGCCGAGGATTTTGATGCGCAGGTCATCGGAGCTGGCCAGGGTCGGCCCCGGGCGATAGGCGATCTGCCCGGCGGGTACACCGGCCCACACATGCAGGCCGAATACGGCGTCTGGCTTGGGCGCTTTCATCACGCCTTCCTGCACCATCATCTTCGCGCCCCAGGTGTTTTTGCCGTCGGGGATAAAGTCGCTCGGGCCTTCTTCGGCCGGCTGGAAATAAAACACCACGGTGCCCGGCAGGCGGTCGCGCATGCCGGTGAGGATTTTTGCCGTGCTCAGCAGGATCGCGGTGTGGGCGTCGTGGCCGCAGGCGTGCATCACGTCGACTTCCTTGCCCAAGTAAGTGCCTTTGGCCTTGGAGGCGAACGGCAGGTCGGCGACTTCCTTGACCGGCAGTGCATCCATGTCCGCGCGAAGGGCCACGGTCGGGCCGGGCAGGGCGCCCTTCAAGATCGCGACGACGCCGGCGCGCGCCACGCCGGTTTTTACCTCAAGGCCCAACTCGCGCAATTGCTTGGCAACCAGTTCGGCGGTGCGGGTTTCGGTATTGCCCAGTTCAGGATGGGCATGGATATCGCGGCGGGTTTCCAGTAACGCCGGTTCAAGGCTTTTTGCCTGGGCGGCGATTTCCTCCCGGGCGCTCTCCTGGCCGCTGCTGGCGGCAATCACTGCGCTGCTGGCGAGCCCGCAGAGCATGCCGAAAACCCATGGGTGTGTCAGACCGTTCAAACGCATAAGTACCTCTCCCTCTTTATTGTTGTGGTTCTTTCTCCTGCACGGTGCCGGCGGTGACCACCTGCACACTCAAGCGCGGCGTCGCCAGGTCGAGCCCGGCTTCATCCAGCTGACGCTTGAGCGCCAGGTTGAACGCCCGCGACACTTCCCACTGCTTGATCGGTGCGGTCTTGAACCGCGCCCGCAGGATCGCGCTACCGGACTCAAAGCTTTCCACGCCCTGAATCTCCAGCGGCGACCAGATGTTGCGGCGTTGCAGTGGGTCGTTGCGCATTTTCTGGCCGACATCGCGCATCAGTTTGATGGCGTCGTCGATTTCCATGTTGTAGGGGATCGCCACCCGGAAGATCGCGTAGCCGAACTCGCGGGAGTAGTTCTTGATGCTCTTGATTTCGCTGAACGGAATGGTGTGCACGATGCCGTCGATGTCGCGCAGGCGCACGGTACGGATAGTCAGGCCCTCGACGGTGCCGAGGTGGCCGCCGACATCCACGTAGTCGTCGATGGCCAGCGAGTCTTCGATGATGATGAACAGGCCGGTGATCAAGTCCGCCACCAGCGACTGAGCACCAAAACCGATGGCGATACCGATCACACCGGCACCGGCCAGCAGTGGCGTAACGTTCATGCCCATGTTCGCCAGCGCCACGATGGCGGCGATGATAAAGATGGTCACGAACAGCACGTTGCGGATCAACGGCATCATCGTCTGTGCGCGCGCATTCGCCAGGCCTTTGCGCGAGCGGGTCAGGGCGTGGTGGATGGCGGTGTCGCTGAGGATCCAGATCAGCCAGGCAAACAACAGCGTGCCGCCAAGGCCAAACAGCTTGACGCTGATTTCATGGCCGTCGCCTTCGGTAAAGCGAATCATCGACAGGCCCCATACGCGCAGGCCGAGTTCGATAAACACCAGCCACACCACTAAGTGAGCCAGGGTATACACGAAGCTTTTCAGGCGATCGGAGTACAGCGCGTGGCGCTTGTGCCCGCGTTGTGGCTTGAGCGCATGGCGGCGCACCAGGCCGTTGATGACCATGCACAACACCAGCAACACCGTGCACAACAATGACTGGCGCAAGGCGGTGCTGGTGTCGCCGGCGGACAGGAAGGTGGCGAACAGTGAGATGCCCACCAGCAACAATGCCGGCAAGTACCAGAAGGTGCCGATGATCGACAGGGTATCGGTGAGGGCACGGCGGGTAAGGCGCCGCGACAGCGGCTGGTTGCGGATGAGGTGCGCGATCGGCCGGCGGAAACGCAGGATAAACACGCCGGTGGACAGCGCCGCCATCACATTGGCGACCGTCGCCGCCGTGTGGGCCAGATGCTGGCCCAGGGCCGTTATCAGCCGTGGGTCGCTCAGGGCTTCGCCAAAGGCGGCGAAACTGCCGATCCACCACAACGGACGGAAGGCTTGGTGACGCAGGATATACAGCGCCCGGTGGCGGTGCGGGCCGTCGAGGACGGAGAAGGCAATCACACAGATCGCCGAGAAACAGGTGCCGACCACCAGCGCGTAAGCCAGCACCATCGCCAGGGACTTGCCCAGGGACGAAGGCAGGGCGTAGCTCAGGTAAACGGTGATCACCAGGGCGATCAGCCACGGCCCCAACTTGCGCAGGGCGAAGCGCAGCATGTCCCAGGTGCGCGGGTGTTGCGGAAGCTCTTCGGGCAGGCCGAAACGTTCGCGTAGACGGTGGCTGAGCCAGATCAACGCGGCGGCCAGCAGGCTCCACACGGCCAGGATCACGGCAAAGCCGAAAATGATCGGCAGCCATTCGCTGGCCGGCAGCATCAGCGCAGCGAGTTCATCCTTGGCCAGGTCGACCTCGTTGGACCAACGGCCCAGCGGGCTGTCGGCGCCGGAGAACTGTTGCTCAAGGCCGGACAGCGTACTGCCGATCAAACCGAGCACGCCCTGTTCGGTGGCCGGTTGAGCCTTTTGCGTGGCTTCGCGCAGCTTCTTTAAATCGCTCAACAGCTGAGTGCGCTGCTGATCGTTCTCCAGGGTTTTGATCACTTCATCCAACGACTGCCCCAGCGGCACATCGGCCTGGGGTTGGGTTTTGTTGGTGCTGCCGAGCAGGCCGGGCAAGCTCACGGCGTGGGCAGGTGCGAGCGGCAGCAGCATCAGCAGGGTAATCAGGACGTAGCGGGGCAGGGCAAAAAGACGCGAGAGCACGAGGCGGTCAACCTTGAAAACGACGAATTGACCGAGTGTACGAGGCCGTTATGCCCAATGCGAGTGCATTTGTCATTCCGCCAGTTTGGCGAGGATTTTGTAAACCACCGTGCCCAGGATCAGCAGCATGCCGACCCACATGCCAAATACGCCCAGCGGCTTGTCACGAAAGTTGAAACCGGTCGCCAACAGGATCATGCCGATGATGATGGGGATGAGCATGGCGTGGAAGGAGGACATGGAGATCATGGGGCGACGGCCTTGTCGGAGTGGGAATAGTGACAAGTCTAGGCCGGATTGCGCAAACGTGGGTTGATGTAGGTCAGACAGCTTTGTGTGTGCCTGAAATGGCCATCGCGGGCAAGCCCGCTCCCACAGGGAAACACATTCCAATGTGGGAGCGGGCTTGCCCGCGATGGCCGCGCCCCGGTCTCAGGGCAGATCGCGGCTCGCATAGAACGCGCCCAACACTTTCACCAGATGCGCCAGGTCATGGCTGCCGCACAGTTCACGGATCGAGTGCATGGCAAACGTCGGCAGGCCGATGTCCACGGTGCGCACTCCCAGGTGGCTGGCGGTGATCGGGCCGATGGTCGAGCCGCAGCCCATGTCGCTGCGCACCACGAAGCTCTGCACCGGTACTTCCTGGGCCATGCACAGGTGGCGGAAGAACCCGGCGGTTTCGCTGTTGGTGGCGTAGCGCTGGTTGCTGTTGACCTTGATCACCGGGCCGGCGTTGAGTTTCGGGCCGTGGTTGGCGTCGTGCTTCTCGGCGTAGTTGGGGTGCACGCCGTGGGCATTGTCGGCAGACACCAACAGTGATTTCTGAATGGTGCGTACGAATTCATCACCTTCCGGCAGCAGGCGGCGCAGGGTCTGTTCCAGCATCGGGCCGTCAGCGCCGCACGCGGAGCAGGAGCCGACCTCTTCGTGGTCATTGCACACCAGCACGCAGGTTTCGTCGGTTTCGCTGGTGAGCAAGGCTTGCAGCCCGGCGTAGCACGACAGCAGGTTGTCGAGGCGCGCGCCAGCGATGAAGTCGCCATTGAGGCCAATCACCGCCGCGCTTTGTGTGTCGTAGAAGCTCAGCTCGTAGTCGAGCACCACGTCGGCGTTCAAACCATGCTCGCGTGCCAGCTGTTCGGTGAGCACGGCGCGGAAGTCCACGCGCTCGTCACCGGCAAATTGCGCGAGGATCGGCGGCAGTTCGGTCTGGGCATTGATCGCCCACCCCTGGTTGGCTTCACGGTTCAGGTGAATGGCCAGGTTGGGGATGATCGCAATCGGCAGCTTGAAGTCGATCAACTGGCTCTCGACCTTGCCGTCGCGGCGGAAGGTCACGCGGCCGGCCAGCGACAGGTCGCGGTCGAACCACGGCGCCAGCAGCGCACCGCCGTAGACTTCCACACCCAACTGCCAGAACCCCTGGCGTTGCAGCTCCGGCTGCGGCTTGACCCGCAGGCACGGGCTGTCGGTGTGGGCGCCGACCAGGCGAATCCCGCCCAGCAGCGGCGAGTGGCGGCCGAGCTTGAAGGCGATGATCGAGGAGTCGTTGCGGGTGACGTAATAGCGCCCGTTGGCCTCGGTGGCCCAGGTTTCGCGCTCGTCGAGGCGTTGGTAACCGGCCGCTTCCAGGCGCTGGGCGAGGGCGGCAGTGGCATGAAAAGGAGTAGGGGAGGCCTTGAGGAAGTCGATCAGGCCTTGATTCAACGCTTCGCGCATAAATAGCTCCAGACAGCAATGCGCGGAGTTTACCGTTCGATGGCCAGAAGTGCACATTACAAATGTGGGAGCGGGCTTGCTCGCGAAGCAAGCCCGCTCCCACATTTAATGCATTGCCAACTTTAGAACGGGGCAGGGCACTCAAAGCGCAAACGCTCGCCACTTTGCGGATGGGTAAAGCTCAACATGCTCGCATGCAGGCACAAGCGCGGCCACGCGGCCAGGGCTTGCTCATGGGCGTACAGGCCATCACCGAGCAGCGGGTGGCCGATCGACAGCATGTGCACGCGTAACTGGTGTGAACGCCCGGTGATCGGCGTCAGCTCGACGCGGCACCAGTCGCCGCAACGTTCCAATACCTTCCAGAAGGTCAGCGCGTGCTTGCCGAACTCGTGGTCAACCACATGCCGGGGTTTGGTCGGCGGGTCGTAGCGCAGGGGCAGGTCGATGCTGCCGCTGTCCAGTGCCGGCTGGCCCCAGGCCAAGGCGGTGTAGGCCTTTTCGGTTTCGCGGTCGTGAAACTGCCGCGACAGTTCGCGGTGGGTGTCGGCGTCCCGCGCGAGCAGGATGATTCCCGAGGTTTCCCAGTCCAGGCGATGGACAATGCGGGCTTCGGGGTAGCCGTTTTCCTGCAGGCGGGTGATCAGGCAATCCTTGTTGTCATCGGCGCGGCCAGGCACCGAGAGCAGCAGGGTCGGCTTGTTCACCACCAGGACGGCGTCGTCCTGATACAGGATATGGATATTGGACAGCGGCATTAAACAGCCTCGTAACAAACGCCAACGGCGGCTCGCCCACCCGGTTCCCAAAAAGGGATCAAGGTGACCGAGCCGCCGTGGCAGCCGCCTTTTCGATTAACGATCAGGCAGGGTGATATTGAGTTCCAGAATCGAGCAGCTGCCGTCGTTTTCAAGGGCAACATGCACGTCATCGTTGCCGATATTGACGTACTTGCGGATCACCTCGACCAGTTCCTTCTGCAAGGCTGGCAGGTAGTCCGGGGTGCTGCGTTGGCCGCGTTCGTGCGCCACGATGATCTGTAGACGCTCTTTCGCTACCGACGCGGTACTTGGCTTTTTGTTGGCGCGAAAGAAGTCGAGAAATTTCATTGTTTAGTTGCCTCCAAAGATACGCTCGAAGAATCCCTTCTTCTTAACATCGAGGAAGCGATGTTCCACGGTCTTGCCCAGCAAGCGATCAACCGCATCGCTGTACGCCTGGCCGGCGTCGCTCTGGTCGTCAAGAATCACCGGAACACCTTGGTTGGAAGCCTTGAGGACCGCCTGGGATTCTGGAATCACGCCCAGCAGGGTCACTGCGAGGATTTCCTTCACGTCTTCAACACCGAGCATTTCGCCATTGCTGACGCGCTCCGGGTTGTAACGGGTGAGCAGCAGGTGCTCCTTGATCGGGTCTTCACCTTTTTCGGCGCGCTGGGACTTGCTGGCCAACAGGCCGAGCATGCGGTCCGAGTCACGTACCGAGGACACTTCCGGGTTGGTCACCACGATGGCTTCATCGGCGAAGTACATCGCCAGGTGAGCACCGGTTTCGATACCGGCCGGGGAGTCGCACACCACGTATTCGAAGGTTTCTTTCAGCTCAGCGAGAACTTTGCCCACGCCTTCTTTGGTCAGCGCGTCTTTGTCGCGGGTCTGGCTGGCGGCCAGTACATACAGGTTCTCAAGACGCTTGTCCTTGATCAGGGCCTGTTGCAGGTTGGCTTCGCCGTTTACCACGTTGACGAAGTCGTACACCACGCGGCGTTCGCAGCCCATGATCAGGTCGAGGTTACGCAAACCGACGTCGAAGTCGACGATAACTGTCTTGTGGCCGCGCAGAGCGAGGCCGGTACCGATAGCGGCGCTGGTGGTGGTCTTACCCACACCACCCTTGCCGGATGTAACCACGAGAATCTTGGCCAAGGTGTTTCACCCCTAAGGAAAAAGGACTTTTCAGTCCCTGAAAAACATCTCTTGGAACTCGCCGCAGGCGGACAGCCTTTGTAGGAAAAAGATGTGGTTTCCATGGGGAAACGCCAACTTCCAATTATTCCTACGCAAGTCTTGCCGGTTTCGCTTTGCTATCAGAGTCTAGAGATGCTTGGAAAATGCGGCAGTATCCGTTAAAGACGGATGATGTTCAACACATCGCCCGACAGGCTGACTTGTACCCCGGCCCCCCACAGCGGATCACGGCGCAAATCTTCTGAAACCTTGTACTGGCCTGCGATGGACACTAGCTCAGCGGTCAACTGCTGGCAAAAAATACGCGCCTTGGTATCACCCTTGATGCCGGCGAGGGCACGTCCGCGCATCGGGCCGTATACATGGATATTGCCATCGGCGAGAAGTTCCGCGCCGGGGCTGACCGGGGCGATCACCACCAGGTCGCCGCCCTGGGCGTAAATCTGCTGCCCGCCGCGTACGGGAGAGGTGATGATCTTTGTGGGCTTGATCGTCGGCTCGGGTGGTTTTTCCGGTTTTTTCTTCACTTCACCTTCGGTCGGGTCGAGCGGACGCTCGCGGGCACCGGACGGTGGCAATACTGGCAACTCAATGGCGATTGCCGCAGCAATGTCTTCGATACGGCTGGCGCGAATCGCCAGGGTGCGCAAACCATGCGAGCGGCAGACGCGCATCAGGCCAGGCAAATCAATCGCGCCCTGGCCGGCCGGGAGTTTGTCCAGGGCCAGCACCAGCGGGGCATTGTTGAAAAAGTTAGGCGCCAGGGCGACCTTGGCGGCCAGTTGGCGGTCCAGGGCGTCGAGGTCATTGCGGGCCAGTTCCAGCACGGTGATGGCGAGCATGCTGCCTTTCAGCTGGAACACGGGATCTTGGTCTAGCGGTTCGGTTTGGCTCATGGTCGGCAAAAGCGGCTTGTCACGAAAAGTGTCGAGACTTATAACGAGAACATCCACGGGCCGCAAGCCGAGTCGAACGTTGTAGAATGCGCGGCCCTGTCTTTACCGGAATCTGTAATGGATCGCCCGCGTTTTCGAGCTGTATTTTTTCACCCGCGTTTTTGGCTGCTATGGCTGGGACTCGGCCTGCTGTGGCTGATCACTCAGTTGCCGTACCGCGCGCTATTGACCATTGGTCGCTTATTAGGCGCGGGCATGTACCGCGTGGCCGGCGAACGTCGCCGCATCGCCGCACGCAACCTGGAACTGTGCTTCCCGGAAAAATCCGCCAGGGAGCGCAAGAGGCTGCTCAAGGAAAACTTCGCCTCCACCGGCATCGCCTTCTTTGAAATGGCCATGAGCTGGTGGTGGTCGCGCCCGCGCCTGGCGCGCCTGGCGCATGTCGAAGGGCTTGAGCACCTCAAGCAGGCGCAGTTGGATGGCAAGGGCGTGATCCTCATGGCCCTGCACTTCACCACCCTGGAAATCGGCGCGGCGTTGCTCGGCCAGAAACACACCATCGATGGCATGTACCGCGAGCACGGCAACCCGCTGTTCGACTTCATCCAGCGCCGTGGCCGCGAGCGGCACAACCTTGACTCCCTGGCCATCGAGCGCGAAGACGTGCGCGGCATGCTCAAGCTGCTGCGCGCCGGCCGTGCCATCTGGTATGCGCCGGACCAGGACTACGGCGCCAAGCAGAGCGTCTTCGTGCCGCTGTTCGGCATCCAGGCCGCCACCGTCACCGCCACCAGCAAGTTCGCACGCCTGGGCAAGGCGCTGGTGGTGCCGTTCACCCAGGAACGCCTGGCTGACGGCAGTGGTTACCGCCTGGTGATCCACCCGCCGTTGACCGACTTCCCCGGCGAAACCGATGAGATCGACTGCCTGCGCATCAACCAGTGGGTCGAAGCCTCGGTACGTGAATGCCCCGAGCAATACCTGTGGACCCACCGGCGCTTCAAGAGCCGGCCGCCGGGTGAGCCTAAGCTGTACGAAAAGCGCCGTCGATAACACCTACTGTTCGCCACATGGAGTGATGCAATGCGCCCAGCTGAACCGGTCACAGGCTTGATTCTTTCCGGCGGCGGGGCGCGAGCGGCGTATCAGGTGGGCGTTTTGGCGGCGATTGCCGAGTTGCTGCCAGCAGGGGCGCCGAACCCTTTTCCGGTGATCGTCGGCACGTCGGCAGGGGCGATCAATGCGGTGAGCCTGGCCAGCGGGGCGACTGATTTCAAAGCCGCCATCGAGCGCCTGACGGCGTTCTGGCAGGGCTTTCGCAGCCATCTGGTGCTGCGCAGCGACTGGCCTGGCGTGATCCGCCAGGCCAGTCGTTTCCTGATCCACAGCCTGCTCGGCCTGGGCGCTCAGGTGCCGGTGGCGTTGCTCGACAGCACGCCGCTGCGCGCGCTGCTCAAAGACAAACTGCACCTGGACGGGATCGACGCGGCCATCCGCAACAACCATCTGCATGCCGTCGCGGTCACGGCCTTCGGTTATGAGTCCGGGCAAGCGGTGACCTTCTATCAGGGCGGCGGCACCATCAATGCCTGGCTGCGCCATCGACGCATCGGCCTGCCGACCCAACTGACGGTTGAGCACCTGCTGGCCAGTTCGGCCATTCCCTTGCTGTTCGCGCCGGTCAAGCTCGACCAGGAATACTTCGGCGATGGCGCAGTGCGCCAGTCCGCGCCGATCAGCCCGGCGCTGCACCTGGGCGCCAGCCGCGTGCTGGTGGTGGGCGTAAGCGGCAACCCACGCGGCAATGAACCTGCGACGCAACGCACGTACACCGGCCAGGAACCGACCCTGGCGCAGATTGGTGGGCACATGCTTAACAGCACGTTCATTGACAGCCTGGAAAGTGATATCGAATTGCTTGAGCGTTTGAACCAGTTCAGTCATGTCTTGCCGGCGGACGCGGCGATACAGGGGTTGGCGCCGGTGGAGGTATTGGTGATTGCGCCGAGCCAGCCGATCGACGAGATCGCCGCGCGCCATCGCCAGGAGTTACCGGCGGCGTTGCGCCTGTTCCTGCGTGGGCCGGGGGCGACCAAGACCAGTGGGGCAGGGGTGCTGAGTTACCTGCTGTTCGAGGCGGGGTATTGCAGCGAGTTGATTGAGTTGGGCAGGAAGGATGCGTTGGCCAAGCGCGAGGAATTGTCCAAATTCCTTGGGCTGACGGTGAACTAAATGTGGGAGCGGGCTTGCTCGCGAATGCGGTGGATCAGTCAGCAGATTCAGTGACTGACACACCGCATTCGCGAGCAAGCCCGCTCCCACATTTGTTTTGCAGTGTTATTTAGAAATGGTACTTGACCAGGAAGCTCGCCGTGTCCTGGTTAGTCTTGAACGCGCCGGAATCTTCGATCCCGTACTTGTTCTTCCAGTAGTCGTATTCAAAACCCACATACAACTGTTTTTCGCTCCAGTGCAGCGCCTTGCCCAGGTCATATTTAACCTGCGGGTTGAAGTGCAGGTTGGCGTGATAAGTGCCACGGGCGTTCTTGTCGTTGTCCACCACCCAGTCCATGAAACCGTCGATCAACACGTTGGAGTTGCCCACCGGGATGGTGTACGACCAGACCGGGGTGATCTGCCAGACGCCGTCACCCGGCCGATTGCCTTCGGTCTGGCGTTGGTAGAAGTTCAACTGGAAGTAGTCGAAACCGGGGATGTTCAAGTCAAAGCCCGGGCCCAGCAAGTACGACTCGTTATCGCCTTCGCCGAACTCGTAAGTGAACGCCAGCAACACATCTTTGATTGGGCCGAATGACAGGTCTTTGTCGAAAATCTTGCCGAACGACAAACGCGGGCTGAACTCGCCGTAGTAAGTACTTGGGCCGACGTTACCGTCTTCCTTGCCGTTGTAAAAGATGCGGTCGACGAACAGGAAGTTGTCGCCGTACTTCCAGGCGTCGGCATGTTCGAAGGTGACGGTTTGCTGAATCTGCGGGTTGACGGTGAAGTTCTTGCCCCACAGGTAAGTCAGGCTGTTGTTCTGCCACTGCAACAAGTCGCCGGCCATGGCCTGGCCACCGGCCAGCAGGGATCCCGCCAGCATCAGGCCTTTCAACATAGGTTTCATTCGGTTGCTCCCGAGTCAAAGTTTTATGGTTGTTTTTCTACGCAGGCGCTCTGGTGTGGCGCCTTTTGGTTCGCTGCAAAAATCGTCTGTTTGGTCAGCTTTAATGCTTTTAGCAAGAGCTGCGCCAAGGTGTTCAAAAAGCCAATAAAACGCCTTCGGCTGCACTTGATGCAGTCGATTACGCAGGTTCTTAGTGCACGTTGGCCGCGGACACGGGGCCAGGATAAGTTGGCCCTGCAGTCAGCTTTTACATTCGCTGTTTTTTTTTGAGTCGATTCGAGCGGGCGCGGAGAATACTGGCTCTCAGGCCTTGGCTCAAGTGCGCTGTTAGAGAGCGCGTGGGGCAAGAATGGGGCGCGGCTTGTGGCCTGCCCCAGGTGAATGGTGTGCATGAGGGGTTTACCTGTTCGTTATTGTTTTTGTTAAGAGCAGGAACGCATCAGTGTGTAGAGGCGACGACGGGGCGTTCAGCCCCGCCGAGGATGTTGAACAGTACATTCAGCGACAACGCGCTGAGGGTGGCCATGGCGATCCCGCTGTGGGTAATCGGGCTCATCCATAGCGGCAGTTGCGCGAAGAACTCCGGACGCACCACCGGGATCAGGCCCATGCCGATGCTCACCGCTACCAGCAACTGGTTGCGGCGGTCGGCGATGTCGGCTTCCTGGAGGATCTTGATGCCGGTGGCCGCGACCATGCCGAACATGGCAATCGCCGCGCCGCCAAGCACCGCCGGTGGAATCGACGCCACCAGGAAGGCGGCTTTGGGCAGCAGGCTGAGCACAATCAAAAAGGCGCCGGCCATGATCGTCACCGAACGGCAGCGCACGCCGGTCATCTGCACCAGGCCGATATTCTGCGCGAACGAGGAATGGGTAAAGGTGTTGAAGAAACCGGCAAAAAACGACGCGCCGGCATCACACAGCAAGCCACGGCGCAGCATCTTTGGCGTGACCTCCTGGCCGGTGATTTTGCCCAGGGCGAGGAACATGCCGGTGGACTCGACGAAGATAATGACGACCACCAGGCACATCGACAGGATGGGCGCCAACTCGAACTTGGGCATGCCAAAGTGCAGCGGCGTCACCACCTGCACCCACGGCGCTTGGGCCAGGCCGCTGAGGTCGACCATGCCGAGCATGCCGCACAAACCGTAGCCGAGGGCCATGCCGATCAGCACCGAGATATTCACCCAGAAGCCGCGCATGAAGCGGTTGATCAGCAGGATGGTGCCCAGTACCAACGCGGCAATCGCCAGGTAAACCGGCGAGCCAAAGGTGGCGGCAGCGCTGCCGCCACCGGCCCAGTTCACGGCCACCGGAAACAGCGACAGGCCGATGGCGGTGATGACGGTGCCGGTGACCAAGGGTGGGAAAAAGCGCACGACCTTGGACATGAACGGCGCGATCAGCAGGCCGAAGAAACCGGCGGCGATCGTCGCACCAAAGATGCCCTGCAAGCCGATGCCGGGCATGCCGGCCATGGCGACCATGCTGCCGACGGCGGCGAAACTGGCGCCCATCATCACCGGCATGCGAATGCCCACCGGGCCGATGCCGAACGACTGCACCATGGTGGCGATGCCCGCTACGAGCAGGTCGGCGTTGATCAGAAAGGCGATTTCTTCACGGCCGAGGCCCGCGGCCTGGCCAATAATCAGGGGCACGGCGACGGCGCCGCCGTACATCAGCAAGACGTGTTGCAGGCCTACCAGAATCAGTTGCAAGAGGGGCAGCCGCACCATCGCGGGCACGGCAGGAGTCTGCGGTTCTAACTGGGACATGCAACACCTCGGATCTTTTTATTTTTGTGTTGTTTGGCATTCAATTGCCATTTGAAACGCGATCATCAGAGCTACGCTGATCTCAATTGTGGGAGCTGGCCTGTGTGGGAGCTGGCTTGCCTGCGATGCAAGCACCTCGGTGAATCAGGTCTACCGAGGTGATGCGATCGCAGGCAAGCCAGCTCCCACACAAGCCCTTCACACATTTGGATTTGCATCAGGCTGTCAGTTGGTGCGTGCTCCCTGATTGATCCAGGTGCCAATCAAATCCCGCTCCTGCTGGGTCATCTGGGTGATGTTGCCCAGCGGCATGATCTGGCTGGCCACGGCCTGTGCTTGAATGCGCGCGGCCTGCTGCTGGATCTGCGCCGGGGTGTCGAACATCACGCCGGCCGGCGCGGTGCTGAACAGCGGGCTGGTGGGCTTGGCCGAATGGCACACGGCGCAGCGTTCCTGGATCACCCCGTGCACCTTGTCGAAATCAATTGACGCCTGGGCGGGCGCAGGCGCCGCAGCAGGTGCTGCCGGGGCGGCTGGCGCGGCGGGTTTGAGGCCACCACCCAGCGCGGTTTCCGGCAATGGCTGGTACTCGATGGCCGCCGGTGCCTTGGCCACGTCCGGTGCAGTCGCCACGGGTTTCGGGCCGGTCACGTAGGCCAGGCAAATCATCGCCAACGCGCCCACCGGCAAGGTCCACGCATACTTCTGGCTGTTGTGACGGGTGTTGAAGTAGTGACGCACCAACACCGCCGCCACCGCGATCCCGGCCAGGATCAGCCAGTTGTATTGGCTGCCGTAGGTGCTCGGGAAGTGGTTGCTGATCATGATGAACAGCACCGGCAAGGTGAAGTAGTTGTTGTGCCGTGAGCGCAGCAACCCCTTGGCCGGCAGGGCCGGGTCCGGCGTGCGGTTCTCGGCGATCGCCGCCACCAGCGCACGCTGCGCCGGCATGATGATGCGGAACACGTTACCGACCATGATGGTGCCGATCACCGCACCCACGTGCAGGTAGGCGCCACGGCCGCTGAACACTTTGCTGAAGCCGTACGCGGCGGCAATCAACAGCACGAACAGGATCAAACCGAGCAGGGCAGGGCGTTTGCCCAGGGCCGAGTCGCAGAGGAAGGAGTAGATGAACCAGCCGACGAACAGTGAGCCGAGGCCCAGCAGTACGCCTTCGGGGCCACTGAGGCTGCTGCCCGGGGCCAGCAGGTACAAGGTCGGGTTGGCGTAGAACACCACGCACAGCAGCGCGATGCCCGACATCCAGGTGAAATAGGCTTCCCATTTGAACCAGTGCAGGTTGTCCGGCATGGTCGGTGGGGCCAGTTTGTATTTTTCCAGGTGGTAGATACCGCCACCGTGGATCGCCCACAAGTCACCGGCCAGGCCGTCCTTGGGGTTGACGCGATTGAGGTTGTTTTCCAGCCAGACGAAGTAGAACGAAGCGCCGATCCAGGCGACGCCAGTGATCATGTGAACCCAGCGCACGCTCAGGTTCAGCCATTCCATCAAATGTGCTTCCACAGTCTTTACCTCTCGCCTGTCACCCTTGTTGTCGGGTGATCAGACCTTCTCTTATTGGTGGGGGGCGAGGATCAACCGCTCATCCTCTTTGAAAAAATGCTCATCGCAGTTATTGCCTGTGCCACTGCGATCAACCACCAGGAAGTCATCCCGCTTTTCGATCGTCAGCACCGGGTGGTGCCAGACGCCGCGATGGTAATTAATGCCCTGCCTGCCGTTGGTAACGAAGGCGCGGACCAAGCCCGATACAGGTGCATCGCCAAGTGGCGCGACCACGATCAGAAAGGGGTTGCCGAGCAGCGGTATGAAGGCCTGGCTGCCCAGCGGGTGTCTCTCCAGCATGCACACGGTCAGCGGCATAGCCAGCGCGTCGGCGCGGAAGATGCTGATGATCGCGTTGTCTTCAGGCTGTGCGGTTTCTACCGTTGCCAGCTTGTGAAAGCGCATGGTCGACCCGTTGTTGATCATGAAGTGATCGCTGCCATCGGTTTCGATGACGTCTCCGAAAGGTGCGAAGGCTTCTTTGGTCAGGGGTTCGATCATCAGTGTGCGCATGGCTGTCTCTTATCCGAGTTCTGTGGATCGTTCCCACGCTCTGCGTGGGAACGCCGCCCTGGACGCTCTGCGTCCGCTGTTGTGACGCAGAGCGTCACGGTATGCATGCCCACGCGGAGCGTGGGAACGATTGGTTGTTACTTGGCGACCTTGCCCAAGACGCGCAAACGGCTCACACCACCATCCGGGAACACGTTCAGGCGGATATGGGTAATCGGTCCCAGCGCCTTGATCTGCTCGGCAAACGTATGTTCGGCGTGCATTTCCAGTTTCTGTGCCGGCAGCAGTTCGCGCCAGAACAGCGATTGGGTTTCGATCTGGCTGTCGGTGCCGCCCTTCACGAACGCGCCCTGGATCGAGCAAGTGTCCGGGTAGTTGCCTTTGAAGTGCAGGGTGTCGACGATGATTTTCTCGATCTCGCCGGGGTGGCCCAGCGCGACGATCACCCAGTCATTGCCCGGCGTGCGACGACGTGCGGTTTCCCAGCCGTCGCCCATGTTGATGCCACGGCCCGGGTTGAGGATGTTGCTCATGCGGCCGAAGTGTTCATCGGAGCAGGCCAGGGCGCGACCACCATTGAGTGCGGCAGCCAGGTCGACCTGTTCGTTGTCACCCACCGAGGACCAGTCGCGGAACGGCACGCCGTACACACGCAAGCGGGCCACGCCGCCATCCGGGTAGATGTTGAAGCGCAGGTGGCTGAACGCCTTGTCGTTGCTGATCTCGTGGTAGTGGTGGCTGTTGCCTTGCAGCTCGACGGCCGACAGCACTTCCACCCACTGGGTGTTTTCATCAGGGTCGCCCGAGGCCAGGAAGCAGGCTTCCAGGGAGGCCGACGGCGGGTAGTTGCCGGTGAAGAATGAAGTGTCGATGTCCACGCCTTTGATCGAGCCCGGTACGCCCAGGCGGATCACCGCACTGTCGTAGCCTTCGAAGCGCTTGCGGCGCGATTCCCAGCCGTCCATCCACTTGCCGTTGTCATCGAAAACGCCCTCCTTCCACACGGCCGGGGTGGGCTGGAACAGGCGGTTGGCGTCAGCGAACCAGTCATCGGTCACCGAAAGGATCTTGGTGCCCAGACGCGCGTCGGCCAGGTTGACGAATTTCTCGAAAGGTACGGGTTGCGCTTTCATTCTTCTTGTCTGCCTTAAATAGAGTGGCTTGGGATGCTCGCCAGGCCCTGGGCGTTCATGAATCGCTCGGGCCAGGTCTGCTTAAAGAGTCAGTAAACGGAACAACGCGATTTTGTTGATCTCGGCCAGGGCACATTTGAACTCGGCGTCTACCGAGTTGTGAATGCGCGTTTCAAACGCGGCGAGAATTTGATGCCGGTTGCTGCCTTTTACCGCCATGATGAAGGGAAACTTGAACTTGGCCTTGTAGGCATCGTTCAGCTCGGTGAAGCGAGAAAACTCCTCGCTCGAGCATTGGTGAATCCCCGCGCCAGCTTGCTCATCGGTGCTGGCTTGGGTGAGTTGGCCCTGGACGGCAGCTTTGCCCGCCAAGTCCGGGTGAGCGTTGATCAGTGCCAGCTGGCTGGCGTGATCAGCGCTCAACAGGATGTCGCTCATGCGCTGGTGCAGGGTTTCGATCTCATCAATCGAGCTGTCCTGGCCCAGGTCGAAGGCCTTTTCGGCCACCCATGGCGAATGTTCGTAGATGTCGGCGAAGGCTGCGACAAACGCATCGCGGCTCAGGGTCGAGGGTTTCAAGGTGTGGAACGCAGTCATTTCGCCGCTCCCGTGTACGGGTGGGTTTCGTGCCAGTGACGGGCAATGTCGACGCGGCGGGTGAACCAGACTTGTTCATGGCCCTTGGCGTATTCGATAAAACGCTTCAGGGCGGCGAGGCGCGCCGGGCGGCCGATCAGGCGGCAATGCAGGCCGATCGAGAGCATCTTCGGTGCTTCGGCACCTTCGGCATACAGCACGTCGAAGGCGTCCTTGAGGTATTCGAAAAAGTCATCGCCCTTGTTGAAACCCTGCACCTGGGTGAAGCGCATGTCGTTGGTGTCCAGGGTGTACGGAATCACCAGGTGCGGCTTGCCGGTGGGGTTGTTGGGTTCCCAGTAAGGCAGGTCGTCGTCGTAGGTGTCGCAGTCGTAGAGGAAGCCGCCTTCCTCCATCACCAGTCGGCGGGTGTTAGGGCCGGTGCGCCCGGTATACCAGCCCAGTGGGCGTTCGCCGGTCAGCTCGGTGAGGATGCGGATGGCTTCGAGCATGTGCTCGCGCTCCTGGGCCTCGTCCATGTACTGGTAGTCGATCCAGCGGTAGCCGTGGCTGCAGATCTCATGGCCGGCAGCGACCATCGCACGGATCACATTCGGGTGGCGCTGCGCGGCCATGGCCACGGCGAAGATGGTCAGCGGAATGTCGAACTCTTTAGACAGCCTGAGGATGCGCCATACACCGGCACGGCTGCCGTATTCGTACAGCGACTCCATGCTCATGTTGCGCTCGCCTTGCAGCGGCTGGGCCGAGACCATTTCCGAAAGGAAGGCTTCGGACTCTTTGTCGCCGTGCAATATGTTGCGTTCACCGCCTTCTTCGTAGTTGAGTACGAAAGACAGCGCGATGCGTGCGTTGCCCGGCCAGTGGGGGTGAGGAGGGTTACTGCCGTAACCGATCAGGTCGCGTGGGTAGTCAGCGCTCACTGCAGTCTTCCTTCTTGTTCGTGGTAGCGGTGTGTGTGGCGGCCGGGCAGTGAAAAGACTGGGTGGCGTCACAGCGATGAGTGATTGTATACAACTTATCGCCAACTTTGTAAGCCTACATTTCTGCATTTTTTCTGCAGAACCCTGGGAATAAGACTTAGCAAGAAACTTGCCTACCCGGTCAGCTAAAGGACAAAAGGTCGTTAAAAAGCAAGGATTACCTGATAAACGCCCCGGCAGTTAACGTGGCTGGGGTGATCAAAAGGTTTGTGATTTTTATTGTGTACAATTTTTTTAAAAAGTGTCTTAATCAGCCATCGCCGGCTTTTTTGATGCCCTGAAAAAGTGCGGTCTTCTTATCTACTGACTTCGGGAGGCGCGCAGACGCCATGGGACGCTTGACCACACACGTTTTGGACGCCGCACATGGCTGCCCCGGCAGCGCAATCACGGTTGAACTGTACCGCGTCGAAGGTGCCCAGCTGGAACTGGTTGCCACCGCCACCACCAATAGCGACGGCCGCTGCGACGCGCCGTTGCTGCAAGGCGACGACTACCGCAGCGGCGTTTACCAGCTGCAATTCAGCGCCGGTGATTACTACCGCGCCCGTGGTGTGCAACTGCCGGAACCTGCGTTTCTCGACGTCGTGGTGTTGCGCTTCGGCATCAGCGCCGAGCAGGATCACTACCATGTCCCGCTACTGATTTCGCCTTACAGCTACTCCACTTATCGCGGTAGCTGAGTCGTCACCTCGCTTCACACCCCCAAAGCTCTTCGTTGGTTTTTCGCCCGCCCACACTGCGGGCTTTTTTTCGCCTGTTGCGTGGCCGCAGGCCGCCCAACTATGTAACGCACCCTTCACGGTCGGGGTGCCTAGGCTCGGCTCTTTCGCTACGGAAGAGTCCGCCATGAGTACCGACACCACCGCTGGGTTGGCCGCTGAAGCCGCCTGGGCCGACACACTTGATTTCGATGATCCGAACACCTCGAGCGCGGATCGCGACGCGGCCATTCGTGTGCTGTTGACCCGCCGGCTCAACGACGTCATGCAGCCCAGTGCTGAAATCAATCGCCTGTACGAAGCCCAAGTACGGGGCAGCAAAGCAGCAAAGGCGCTCAGTGGCCTGATCGGGCGTGCGCCCAGAGTGCTGGGGATTTTGCGCGGCGCGTTACGCGAAGCCTTTGGCCTGGACCCGGACACGGTGCTGTTCAGCGAACCTCGGCCACCGGCTCTTACCCAACGGATCGACAGCCTGACCGAGCGCGCATTGGGCTTGCTCATCCAGCCCTACGTGCCGCTCAACATTAACCAGTTCACGGCATTGAGCGTTAAGGACGATCCTTCCCGCCCATTGCCGTTTACCGCCCGTGAAGCACTGGAGCGGATCAACGGCCTGGCGTTGCTTGGTCGGCTTGACGCCGCCATGCGCGCGTATTGGCAGCAACTGGCGCAAGGCTCCTGGCTGACCCGCAAGCAACACTGGGCGCAATTGCGCAAGTCAGTGTTCGCCGAGAATGCGCTGCTCGCGCATCAGGTGTACCAGCTTTCCGACAACGGCTTTGCCATGCTGCGCCAGTTGATGGAGTTGCCGGGTGCTGACGCACGACGGCGGGCCGGTGGGGAATGGGCGTGCATTCAGGTGAGCAGGGTCGCGTGGCCCGGCACGAACCAGGCACTGGTGCCGATCCCTGGGGCCTTGCATATTTACCGTGAGGGCGTGGTGGGTGATACGCCCCATGTGATTTACCTGCCGGGCCTTTCGCGTGAGTTTTACGAGTTCAGCTCCTGGCACCGACTGCAATGCGACCTGCCGGTGTTGGTCAACGGCCCGCTGAGCCGTGTTTTGTGGCAGTGCCTGCCGCTGCGCCGCTGGCATGAACTGTGTGACACGCCAAGCGCTACGCCGAGCGCGTTTACCCTTCAACTCATTGGCCCGCATCAAGAGGATGCGTTGCTCGCCAGCGCCACTGAGTTACTGGAGGCGCAGTGGGATAACGAGCTGGCGTGTGCATTGTCGATCAACCCCGCGGCGGTCGGCATTCAAGGGGCGGGCCAGTCAGCCGCGCCGGATGTAAAACGGTTACTCAAGTACATTCAAAAGGGCCGCTCGCGCCTGGTAGGGTTTGCCCGGTTGGGCAGCACCCTGAACACCTTGCTGGAGTGGGACCACCGGCGTCGGGCTGGCGAAATTGCGTTCGGCAGCCTGGCATCGGGGCTTGCGTTGAACACTCGCGAAGCGCTGCTCAAACGCTATGAAAAAGGCCTTGTCGCCTTGCTGGATGCGACGAACATTGCCAACGACAGCGCGGCCTTCCAAGAGGTTTTAGACCTTGAGCGCCAATGGCAGGAACAGGTGGAGACGGCGCGCAAGTGGGCGCATGGCCCACACGAGCGCCTGTTGCAAAAGGCGTTCTGGCTGGAAAAACCCCAGGGGGCGCTCAGTCGTGGCTCATTGTTGGGGGGCGCACAGCGTCGGGCACTGCTCCATGAGGCCCAGCTGCAACAGCGCTTGAAGCTGATAACCCCCGCGCATCTGCAACTGGTGAATGCGGCGCTGAGTGAGTCGTGGGTGCCCGGTCAGCAACCTACGGATACCTGTGTGTTGCAGGTCGCGGTGGGCGGCGAGGCGGCTTCCTTGTACCCATTGCTCGGCGCGGTGTTGGTGACAACCAACGCGGCTCGGGCTCAACCGGCCGGCCGGCACCCGGTGGTGTTATACGTGATGGGGCAGCAGGGCGGGCTGGTACCTTTCGACAGCCTGAACGCCTTCGCCGATGGCCTGCAGGCCAGCCTGAAAAGTCGCGACGGGTCCATGCTGTGGCGCTGCATTGGGCGTCACCAGCGTGCGCAGGTGCGGGCTGCGATCAGCGCGCTGCCCAAGGGCACGCCCCTGGTGAGCTACACGCTGATCGAGCGCAATGTACTCAAGGACCTGTTCCTCAATCTGTTGCAGCATTACCAAGCGCTGCAAAAACGTATCGACCAGGGCGAAAGGCTGTTCAGTGAGATGAGTGACCCGCCGTTAAGCGCCATGCTGCTGGCTCAAGAGTTGTTCGAGTGCCTGCAAATACCCGCCAATGATGCGCGAACACTGGCCCTGGCCAACGTCAACCTGCTGCAGGAGACGGCCAGGCAGGCGAAAAAGCTGCCTGCGTGGCTCGGCATCGCCTCGACGGGCCAGCGCAAACACTACAAGCAGTTGTCACGCCGTTATCTGGCGAACGCCTGGGCAGTGGAAAACAAACTCTGGCAAGACTTGCCGGACCTTGAGGCGTTTGCCCGCGACGCGCTGATTGCACGATTGAGCGAAGACGGGTTTTACCCGCAGCTGGATATCGACAAACCCTTGCTTGATTTGCCTGATGATGTGAGTTCCCAGCTGTGTGGCTGGTCGAGCCAGTGTGCGGTGGGCGATCGCGACGTGAAAATGGTGGTCAGCCCCCAGCGTACGATCTTCAGCCTGCTGCAATTGGCGCTGCACAACCTCGACCCCAAGGCGCCCTGGACGCGCTGGCGCTTGAACCGCGCGCGCTGGCTGGACCCGCACTGGAAAGACCGTTTGAGCGTGGCTTACCTGATCAAAATGATCGCGTCGCTGGATGTGGGGGGCGAGTACGACAAGCACATTCAGCGGGCTTTTTACCCACCGGTATCCACTTCAGGTGCGTCCACCGGCCTGTCCCAGGCGCTGGTCTATCGGGCCTTGCAGCAACGCGCCGAGATGCAGCTGTATTCGGCGGTGCAAGAAGGCCTGAGCGACGAGGCCCAGCGCCTGTTTACCTTTGCTATGGCCGCGCGCTCGGCCGGTGACTTGAATGCCGACGGGTTCGATGTGCAACTGGCGGTGCTGCGCCTGGTGGGCGTGACCCTGGAGCAGGATCGCCACATTGCCGGGGTGTTGTTGATTCATGACAAACTTTCGGGGCTGTGTGTGGTGTATTGGCCTACGGCACTGGCAAGCCGGGTGATTGTCGGGTACGCCAGCCTGGTCGAGGCCGAGCGAGCCTTGAACCGACTGGGCGCATTACCCGATAACCTGAAAGTGCTGGCGCGCCAGGTGGCGCCCGGCTGGGAGTCCGAGGCGCTTGACCATTACCCCGTTGAAGACCACGGGGTGAGCCCCAGGCGGCGTTTTTCGGGGCGGCTGGGCATTGTGGCGATGGAGCGCGTGGTGAGCTGGGTCGCCGAGTTTTTCACGGTTCGGCATAAGGTGCCGGCAGTCGCCCAGGACAGCGTCGAGGCCCAGATCAAGGAACAGATTGCGCTGCTGCCCCAAGCCTGGTTGGCCGCTGTGCCCACGTCCGGAGGCAATGCAATGGCGTTGCTGGCCCATGCCCAGGTGTTCGACCTGCAACGCCGTACTCAAGCGCAATCCCAGTCCGCCCAGGCGTTGCAGGAGTACCGCGAACAGCGTTTGGGCGAGCAGTATGACGCAACGATTCGGGGGGTACTGTCGTTTGTCCCGGTGCTGGGCATCGGTGCCAGCCTCTATGAAATGCTGCTCGTCGCGCGGCGCTATCATTTCAGCGGCTCTGCCCATGACGCGGTGGATGTGGCGTTTTTGACGGTACTTTCCTTTGTCGATGTGCTGCTGACTTTTGCCCCAGGCCCCAAGGGCGCCCGCGCTGCTCGGGCGTCCCTGGCTCCCGTGCATCGTCATCAAGGCTTTGCCCGTGCAGGGCTGAAAGTGGCGCCGAGCAAACCCCTCAATCTGCTGGAGCGCTTCAGATCATCGGGTGGCTTGGAGGGCGCCATTGAGTTGCAGGGGCCGGGAGGCAAGGGGCGGTATGTGAAGAATGGCCAGCAGTTACTGGTCGAGGGCGAGGATATTTACCCGGTGTATCAGCGCGAGAATGAATGGGGTCTACGCCTGAGAAACCCGCAAGTCGAAGCGCCGGAAGAACTGATCTTGAACATTCACCAATCCAGGGAGTGGTTACTCGGTGCGGACGCGCCTCTACCTGGGGCGGGGGCGACTTCGGGGGCGCTTCATCCGTGGAGCGTGCTGGACCCGTCATCGGACTGGCGACCTCCCGCTGTGCGCACGGCTACGCAAAACAGAATCCTTCAGTCATCCGCGTCGAACAGCCATTGGTTACATTGGCGCATTTCGCTTCAAGGGACCGCGTCAACCAACGCTGCGGCACCCGGGATATTTCGTATTGCCTCGGAACCCGGAGCACTGTCCTTCAATGCCCTGCGGGTGGCCCCTCCGGATCCGCGCAGTGGTTATTACAGGTTGCTGCCCCACGGTGATCAGGCCCCGCTCAACCAAATCGTGTTTATTCACAAGAATGAGCCGCTGTCCTTGGCCAGGACTGACATTGAGCGTTGGGCAAGCACGGCACTTCATGAACAGCCTATTCCTGTGTCACGCAATCCGGCTGGCACATGGCGGATTCACGAACCCTTGTTCGATAGGTCGTTGACGGACTATGTAGGCACGGCCTTCCCCACCCTGACACCTAAAAGCCGAGAATTTGCAGTCGCAAGGATGATTGAATTGACAGGCCCGTCCGCCCCTGCAACGGCCGGTCATCTGCTCGGTCTGCGTGCGACCTTTGACGATTGGTTGCCCCCGGCCCCCGCAAGGCCTGGCCAGACCGATGATTTGCTGAGGATGTTGCGCCCTAATGACAGGCGCAAGCCATTTTTATACATCGGTTATGAGGGCAAGGCGCCTGGCTTCATGCGCGTCGACTTTATGCCGCCTTTTGCATTAGACCCGCGTCTGAAATTCGGTGTCGTGCCAGACAAGGTCTGGCTCAGGCAGCAGCGGTTGGCTGCGCTACGCGCCGCGGCCAGGGAGGTACTGGAGCGGCAGGGCTTTATCGTCCAGGACGTATCAGTGGCGCGTACCAGGGGTCTCAGTCAAGAGTCGATTCTTTCTCATCCGCGCTCCAACAAGCTGTACTACGTGTCATACGAATGGGTTGAGACGGGACGATTAATGTTCAGAACGAAGCTGACGGATAAGTGGATTACGGAAGCCATCAACGCACACGGCACTTCGACGCTTGCAGGCGTCAGCAGCGCGATGCAGGAACGGCGCTTGGAGCGGATTTGCGCTGGCATCCAATGGCCCGTTAAGGGAATGCTCAATCCAACCGTCTATTTCGTCAAAGTGAACCCCTGACCTTGATCAACGAGATAATGCCGGCGCCGCCAAACAATGTAGCGCTGACCCGGTTGAACCAGCTCTGGCCCCTGCCGCTGCGCAGATACCGCGCAGCACCATGGGCGCCCAGGCCGTAAGTCAGTTTGCACAACAGGTCGAGCACGGTCCAGGTGGCGATCATCACCAGCAACTGTGGCAGGAACGGCTGCTGGCTGTTGAGAAACTGCGGCAGGAAGGCGGCGAAAAACAGGATGTCCTTGGGGTTGCTGGCGCCCAACACAAAAGCCCGGCCAAACAGTGTACGAAACCGTGGCGTCGCGGCAGCCGCCGGCACCACCGCGCCCTGGCTCGGTTGGCGCGATTGCTGCCAGCTCTGCCAGGCGAGGTAGAACAGGTAGGCCGCGCCGACGATTTTCAAGGCACTGAACAGTTGTTCCGAGGCCAGCAACAATGCACCCAGACCCAGGGCCGAAGCACTCAACAAGCAGATCGACGCAAACACCCCGCCCAGAAACGCCGGGTAGGAGCGGCGCAAGCCGTAGTTAAGGCTGTTGCTGATCATCAGCAGTGACAGTGGCCCCGGAATCAGGATCACGATCAATGCAGCACCACTGAACAGCAGCCAGGTATCCAGGTTCATCATTTGCTCCTTGTTATAGAAATATGAATTTCGCGATAAAAATCACACACAGCACCCACAGGCTGATGGAAATTTCGCGGTACTTGCCGGTACCGGCCTTGAGCGCCACATAGGTGATAAAGCCCAGGGCGATACCGTCGGCGACCGAGAACGTCAGCGGCATCATGATCGCGGTAACAATCGCCGGAATGCTGTCGGTGGCTTCATCCCAGTTGATGTGGGCCATGCTCGCCATCATCAGCATTGCCACGTAAATCAGCGCCCCCGCAGTGGCATAGGCCGGAATCATGCCGGCCAGCGGTGCAAAAAACATCGCGGCCACAAACAGCACGCCCACGGTCACCGCGGTCAACCCGGTGCGACCGCCAGCGGCCACACCGGCAGCACTTTCCACATAGCTGGTCACGGGCGGTACACCGACCATGGCACCGAACACGCTCGACGCACTGTCGGCCTTCAATGCACGCGACAGGTTATGGATCTTGCCGTCAGCGTCCACCAGCCCGGCGCGCTGGGCAACGCCCATCAGTGTACCGGCGGTATCAAACATGTGCACAAAAAGAAACGCAAATACCACGCTTATCATGCTGACATTGAATACACCTTTTATGTCCATGGCCATCCAGGTCGGGGCCAGGCTCGGTGGGGTGGAGAGAATGCCGTCGTAGTGCACCAGGTCCAAACCCCAGCCGGCCAGGGTCACGGCGATGATGCTGATAAGGATCGCGCCGAATACGCGGTGATAGCTTAGGATCGCGATCAGCAAAAAGCACACCGCCGCCAGCAGGGGCGCGGGCTCGTGCAGGGAACCGAGTTTGATCAGCGTGGCCGGGCTGTCGACGATGATGCCGGCGGTTTTCAGGCCGATCACCCCGAGGAACAAACCGACACCGGCGCCCATGGCATGACGCAGGCTCACCGGGATGCTGTTGAGCAGCCATTCACGCACCCGCGACAAGGTCAGGCCCATGAACAACACGCCGGAGATGAACACCGCACCCAGCGCCGTTTCCCAGTGATAGCCCATGGTGCCGACCACGGTGTAGGTGAAAAACGCGTTCAGGCCCATGCCCGGCGCCAGGCCTACAGGCCAGTTGGCATACAGGCCCATCAACAGGCAGCCCAGCGCAGCGGCAATGCACGTGGCGACAAACGCCGCGCCGTGGTCGATGCCGGCGTCGGCCATGATGTTGGGGTTGACGAAGATGATGTAGGCCATGGTGATAAAGGTCGTGAGGCCGGCGATCAGCTCGGTCTTCACTGTGGTGCCATGCGCGCTCAGTTTGAACAGGCGTTCCAGCCAGCCGTGCTTTGCGGTGGTGAGGCTTGGCGGGGATAGATCCAGCGTAGGGGCTTCGGATTTGCGGCTTTCCACAGCGAGTACTCCTCAAGAGTTTTATTGTTATTTCCAGCGCCGGTCACACAGGTGGGCATCAGCGCTTTGAGGTACTGGCGGGTTTTGTTGACCAATAGGTCAGGAACTCGCACGAAGCGAATTATGCTTTTGTATACAAATAAAGCAAATAATGTTTTCGATTGAGCGGGTGAAAGTGGATGAAAGGTGAGTGTGGATGTTGTGGCAAGCCCGCCTGCCACAGCCACATTCACCGGCATCAAGGCTGCCCGGCCAGCGCCTGGTTCACCGCCAGCCAGCCCGTCACCGCTTCTTCGCCGGCTTCGCTGAACGCCCGTTGCAGCAGTTTCACCTGTTCGCGGCGCAGCGACTGCTCGAAACGCTGGCCTTCTTCGCTCAGCTCCAGCAGGCGCTTACGTTTGTCGGTCTCGGACGCGATGCTTTCGACCAAGTGCATTTCCTGCAATTGCCGCAGCGGAATGTTCAGCGCCTGCTTGCTCACGCCGAGCAACTCCAGCAGTTCCTTCACGCTCAAGGCAGGGTAGCGCGCGATAAAAAACACGATGCGCTGGTGCACCCGGCTCAGCCCACGGCGCTCAAGCATTTCATCGGCCTTGGCGGTGAACGCCTGGTAGCCGAAGAAGAAGGCTTCCATGGCTTGTTGCTGGCTGCTCTGGTTTTTAAGGTCAAGCATATTGACGTATCTACTCAAGTCGTCGTAATTTCGGTCAACCAGTTTGACGTATTTCCCACAGGCTTCGCTACCGGTGACCTTATGGCCTTCTCTGAACGTGTTACGCGCCTCAAAAGCTCCTTGATCCGTGAAATCCTCGCGGCGGCCCAGCGCCCGGAAGTGATGTCGTTCGCCGGTGGCCTGCCTGCCGAAGCCATGCTGCCCGCGCTGAACTGGGAGGGCATGCCGCTTAACATCGGCCAATACGGCATGAGCGAAGGCGAGCCTCAGTTGCGTGAATTGCTGGCCGCCGAGGCCCGCGCGTTGGGCGTACCGTGCCAGGCCAGCCAGGTGCTGGTGGTCAGCGGCTCCCAGCAAACCCTGGACCTGGCGGCCAAGCTGTATATCGATAAAGGCACCAAAGTCCTGCTGGAAGGCCCGACTTACCTGGCGGCATTGCAGATCTTCCAACTGTTTGGCGCCGACTGCCTGACCGTGCAACTGGAAGCCGACGGCCCGAACCTGACCAGCTTGCGCGCCAGCCTCGAACACCATCGCCCGGCGTTCATCTACCTGATCCCGACCTTCCAGAACCCCTCGGCCGTGCGCTACAGCGAAGCCAAGCGCGCGGCCGTCGCGGCTTTGCTCGATGAGTTCGGCGTGACGTTGATCGAAGACGAACCCTACCGCGAACTGACCTTCGACGGCGGCAGTGCGCAGCCCATCGCCGGGCGCCTGAAAAAAGCCAGTTGGATTTACACCGGCACGGTCTCCAAGACCCTGCTGCCGGGCTTGCGCGTCGGCTATCTGATTGCCAGCCCGGATCTGTTCCCGCACTTGCTCAAGCTCAAGCAATCGGCAGACCTGCACACCAACCGCATCGGTCAGTGGCAGGCCATGCAGTGGATCGGCACGCAGAAATACCAGCAGCATCTGACCGAGCTACGCAGCTTTTACCGCGAGCGCCGCGATGCATTCCAGGCGGCATTGGCGCGCCATTTCGGCGAGCTGGCCGACTGGCAAGTGCCCCAGGGTGGATTATTCTTCTGGCTGACCTTGAAACAGCCGCTCGACACCCGCACCTTGTTGGCGCAAGCGTTAGATCAGGACGTCGCGTTCATGCCCGGTGAACCGTTCTTTTCCGAGCCCGACCAGCACCACGGCTCGTTGCGCCTCAATTTCAGCCATATCGACCCGGCCCGTCTGGACGAAGGTCTCAAACGCCTGGCCGCGGTGGTTCGGCAAGCACAGCTCGCGCAAGCGGCATAAGGGGAGCCCCATGTACAAGGTTTATGGCGATTACAAGTCGGGCAACTGCTACAAGGTCAAATTGATGCTCAGCCTGCTGGGCATCCCGTATCAATGGATCGATGTCGACATCCTTAACGGCGACACCCAGACCGCCGAATTCCTGGCCAAGAACCCCAACGGCAAGATCCCGGTGCTGGAGCTGGAAGACGGCACTTGCCTGTGGGAATCCAACGCGATCCTCAACTTCCTTGCCGATGGCAGCGAGTTCCTGCCGAGCGAGCCGCGCCTGCGTACGCAAGTGCTGCAATGGCAGTTTTTCGAGCAGTACAGCCATGAGCCATATATCGCGGTAGCGCGGTTTATCCAGTTCTACCTGAACATGCCGGAAGATCGCCTGGAGGAATACAAAACCACCCATAAAGGCGGCTACAAGGCCTTGAGGGTCATGGAACGTCAGCTGCAGGCCACGCCGTACCTGGTGGGCGAGCAATATTCGATTGCCGACATCGCGCTGTATGCCTACACCCATGTGGCCCATGAAGGTGGTTTTGACCTCACGCCTTACCCGGCCGTACAGGCGTGGTTGAAGCGGGTGGCCAGCCATCCAAAACATGTGCCGATGCTGGATTAAACACAGAACAAACATGTGGGAACGGGCTTGTGTGGGAGCTGGCTTGCCTGCGATGCAGGCAACTCGGTCCGTCAGGTTGACCCAGGTGATGCTATCGCAGGCAAGCCAGCTCCCACATTGACCGTGTCCGGCTTCAGCGTGAGGTTGTGGCAGATAGTTCGTCACTCAGTAAATCGAAACAACGCTGCGCCGCCGGGCTCAAGCCCATGCCGCTGCGACTGATCAACCCGATCTCCCGGTTCACCCCGGGATGATCGATGTTGATGCGCTTCAACCCCTCCAGGCTGTCCGCCGCCGATTCCGGCAACACACTGATGCCCAGCCCCTGGCGCACCAGGGCCAACACCGTCGACATGTAATTGGCTTGCATGCCCGCGTTCATGGTCAGCCGCGTCTGATCAAACAGCGCATCCACTTGCTCGCGCACGCTGCTGTCGCGCCCGGTCAGAATGATCGGCTGCTCCGCCAGTTGCTCCAGGGTCAGTTGACGATGGTGGGCGAGTGGATGCTCCAGCGGCAGGAATGCGCACAATCGATCATTCAACACCGGTAAAAATTCCAGGCCGTGGCTCAGTCGGGCACGCACGCCGATGCCGAAGTCCACCAGGCCTTCGCGCACCTCGGCATGAATGCGGTGGGCCACCAAGTCATGCAAGCGCACTTCGATGCCGGCAAAGCGCTCGCGAAACAGGCGCAACGCCGGGGGCAGGGCGCCGGCGCAGACCGAGGGCAGGGCGGCAATGCTCACCACGCCGCGACGCAGTGCCGCCAGGTCGCGAGAGCCGGTGACAATGTTGTCCAGGTCCAGCAGCAGTTTTTCCATCGGGCCGCGTGCGTCCTGGCCGGCGGCGGTGAGGCTGACGTGGCGCGGGCTGCGGTCGAGCAGTGCGACGCCGAGCCAGTCTTCAAGCTGCTGCACCTGCACCGTCAGGGCTGAGGGTGACAAGTGCAACTCGTTGGCGGCCTTGGTGAAACTGCCGGTGCGGGCCACCGCGAGGAACGCTTGAATATGCTGCATCGAATTCTTCATTTTGTTTTTCCGAACGCCAGCGGCTGAATATTCCAATTTACAAAGACTAACCCGCTTCCAATACTCCAGGGAAAACAATAACCGGCCACCAAGGCCGCTCTGGAGTAACCCATGCTCGCTACCCTGGGTGTCATTACCATCCTGTGCCTGCTCGCTGCCGTCATGAGCAAACGCCTGTCGCCGCTGGTGGCGCTGATCGCCCTGCCGATCATCGCCGCGCTGCTCGGCGGTTTCGGCCTGCAAA
The DNA here is from genome assembly GCF_009834565.1 of Pseudomonas sp. R76. Lineage (GTDB taxonomy): Bacteria > Pseudomonadota > Gammaproteobacteria > Pseudomonadales > Pseudomonadaceae > Aquipseudomonas. The sequence goes on along the minus strand of NZ_CP019428.1, from coordinate 4,746,346 downwards.
CCAGCGCCTTCATCATCACCGGCATCAAGAACGTCGCCCCTGTGGTGGGCATGTTTGTGTTCGCGATTCTGTTTTTCGGGATCATGACCGACGCCGGCATGCTCGACCCGATCATCGACCGCATCCTGCGCACGGTAGGCACGCGTCCTACCCGCATTGTCGTCGGTACCGCGACCCTGGCGTTGCTGGTGCACCTGGATGGCTCCGGCGCGGTGACGTTCCTGGTCACGGTGCCGGCGATGCTGCCGTTGTATACGCGGCTGGGCATCGACAAACGCATCCTCGCCTGCGTCTGCGCAATGGCCGCCGGGGTCAACTTCCTGCCATGGACTGGCCCGGTATTGCGCTCCTCGGCGGCGCTGCATGTGCCGGTGGCGGACCTGTTCCAGCCGCTGATCCCGGTGCAGATCGTCGGGCTGGTGTTTGTTTTCGCCTGTGCCTGGTGGTTGGGCCACCGTGAAGAAAAACGCCTGGGCCTGGGCGCTGGTTCCACGGTGGATGCCGTGCCGCAACGCGTGCTCAGTGACGCTGACATCCTGCTGCGTCGCCCACGCCTGTTCTGGCTCAACCTGATTCTCACCGTGCTGGTGATGGTGGTGATGATTGCCGGCTGGGTCGATCCGGTGGTGATGTTTATGCTCGGCACCGTGGTGGCGCTGTGCATCAACTACCCGAACGTCGACGCCCAGCGTGCGCGCATCGACGCCCATGCCAAGACTGCCCTGACCATGGCCAGCATCTTGCTTGCCGCTGGAGTGTTCACCGGCATCATGCAAGGCACCGGCATGCTCAAGGCCATGGCCGAAGTGGCGGTGGCGCAGATTCCGGCGGGCCATGGCAAGTTGATCCCGGCGGTGGTGGGCTTTATTTCCATGCCGTTGAGCCTGCTGTTCGATCCCGATTCCTACTATTTCGGCGTGATGCCGGTGATCGCCGAAGTCGGCAAGGCCCTGGGCGTCGACCCGCTGCAAGTGGCCCAGGCCTCGTTGCTCGGCGTGCACACCACCGGCTTCCCGGTCAGCCCGCTGACCCCCGCAACCTTCCTGTTGGTGGGCCTGTGCAAGGTCGAACTGGCCGATCACCAGCGCTTCACCATCCCTTTTCTGTTTGCCGCGTCGGTGTTGATGACCCTGACCGCGTTGCTGTTGGGAGTGATTTGAGATGAAAACCTTGCGCATCGGTTCCGGCGCCGGCTATTCCGGCGACCGTATCGAGCCAGCTGTGGAGTTGGCCGAACAGGGTGACCTCGATTACCTGGTGTTCGAATGCCTGGCTGAACGCACGATTGCCCTGGCACAACAGGCGCGCATCAGCGACCCACAGGGCGGTTACGACCCGCTGCTGAGTGAGCGCATGCGCCGCGTATTGCCCTTTGTCGGGCAGCATGAGGGGCGGCGGCGTCTGCGGGTCATCACCAATATGGGCGCGGCCAACCCGGTGGCGGCGGCCATTGAAGTACGGCGGGTTGCCCATGAGTTGGGGCTGAACCTCAAGGTGGTGGCCGTGGTGGGCGATGACGTGCTGGATGTGTTGCAGCCCGAACAATTGCTGGATAACGGCCAGTCCCTGGCGTCGCTGGGCGAGCGGCTGATTTCCGCGAATGCCTATTTGGGCGTCGACGGCATCCTTGATGGCTTGCGCGCCGACGCCGATGTAGTGATTACCGGGCGCGTGGCCGACCCGTCGCTGTTCCTGGCGCCGCAGATGTTTGAGTTCGGTTGGGGGGCGGATGACTGGCAGCGCCTGGGGCGCGGCACACTGGTGGGGCATTTGCTGGAATGCGCGGGGCAGGTCAGCGGTGGCTATTTTGCCGATCCGGGGTTCAAGGATGTGGATGACCTGGCACGCCTGGGCTTCCCGCTGGCCGAGGTCAATGCTGACGGCGACGCTGTGATCACCAAGGTCGCGGGTACGGGCGGGAGCGTCAGCCGTGCGACCTGCACTGAGCAGTTGATCTATGAAGTTCACGACCCGGCGGCCTACCTGACGCCGGACGTAACCGCCGACTTTTCCCACGTGAGTTTTGTCGAGGAGGACGTTGATCGCGTGCGCGCCAGCGGTGCCGAGGGCCGCGCACGGCCTGAGCAACTGAAAGTCAGCGTCGGTTATCTGGACGGTTGGATCGGCGAAGGGCAAATGTCCTACGGTGGCCCGGGCGCTGTCGCACGGGCAGAGTTGGCGCGTGCTGTGGTACTCAAGCGCCTGGAACTGATGGGCGTAAAAATGCAGGACGTGCGCGCCGAGTTGATCGGCATGGACTCGCTGCACGGCCCACGCAGCACCGTCGAGCCCTGGGAAGTGCGCCTGCGCGTGGCCGCCCGCTGTGAAGAGCGCAGCGAGGCGGTGCGGGTCGGCAATGAAGTGGAAACCCTCTACACCAACGGCCCGTCGGGCGGCGGCGGTGCGAGCAAGAGTGTGCGGCAAGTGGTGGCGGTGGCGTCGTTATTGCTGGCGCGTAGCGCGGTCAACCCGAGGATCGAAGCATGAAACTGCACACACTGGCCCACTCGCGTACCGGCGATAAGGGCGACACCTCGAACATTTCGATCATTGCCTATCGCGCCGAGGATTACTCGCTGCTGTGCGAGCAACTGACGGCTGAGCGCGTGGCGCAGTTCTTTGCCGGGTTGCGTGAGCCGGGCGCGGCGCCGGTGCGGCGCTATGAATTGCCGAACGTGCAGGCGCTGAACTTCGTGTTGCCGGGGATCCTGCGCGGCGGCGTGACCCGCTCGCTGGCGCTGGATGCGCATGGCAAGTGCCTGGGCTCGGCGTTGCTGGCTATCGAATTGGCAATGCCGAACTAATGTGGGAGCTGGCTTGCCTGCGATGCAGACACCTCGATTTATCAGTTACACCGAGGGGATGCTATCGCAGGCAAGCCAGCTCCCACATTGACCGCGGTGTTTATCAGACCGCGGCGAACCGTTTGTCCAGGTAATCGATGATCACCTTGGAATCATACATCCAGGTGGTCTGGCCATTCTCTTCGATGCGCAGGCACGGCACTTTGATCTTGCCACCTTGCTCCAGCAGGGTCTGGCGGTCTTGCGCGTTGTTCTTTGCATCCTTCAACGCCACCGGCACATTCAGGCGGTGCAGCGTACGGCGTGTCTTAACGCAGAACGGGCAGGCGTGGAACTGATACAGGGTCAGCTCCTTGGCTGCCGCGTTCACCTGTGCCTGTTGTTCGGCCGGGCGCTGCTTTTTGCGTGGGCGGGTAAGGAAGTCGCCCGCGATGATGATTTGGCCGAGGCCAACTCGAAGTGCTTTGACGAACATGGCTGAAAACCTCTTGCCCATGAAGAAGGGGCCGCAGCTTACCTTAATTCTGCAGGCGAAAAAAAACCGGCGATGAACGCCGGTCTTTTCCTACGCAGCCTGTTACTTGATCAGGCTGAGGAATTCGCTGCGGGTAGCCGCGTTCTCGCGGAACTCACCCAGCATCACCGAGGTGATCATCGACGAATTCTGTTTTTCCACACCGCGCATCATCATGCACATGTGCTTGGCTTCGATCACCACCGCAACGCCCAGGGCACCGGTCACCTGCATCACGGCATCGGCGATCTGGCGGCTGAGGTTTTCCTGGATCTGCAGGCGGCGCGCATACATGTCGACAATCCGCGCGACCTTCGACAGGCCCAGCACCTTGCCGCTCGGGATATACGCCACGTGCGCCTTACCGATAAACGGCAGCAAGTGGTGTTCGCACAGCGAGTACAGCTCGATGTCCTTCACCAGCACCATTTCGCTGTTGTCAGAGCTGAACAAGGCACCGTTGGTGACTTCTTCGAGTGTCTGTTCATAGCCACGGCAAAGGTACTGCATCGCCTTGGCGGCACGCTTTGGCGTGTCGAGCAGGCCCTCGCGGGAAACGTCCTCGCCGAGTTGGCCGAGGATCGCGGTGTAATTCTGTTCCAGGGACATGAAACTACCTGTGGGATTTTCGCAAAGCGCAAGGTTACGGTGGCGGACACATCGCTGCAAGCCTGACGATGGCACTTGTTACTCGTCGCGCCCCTCCATCATGGTGCGCTTGAGCATCACATACACCGCACCGGCGCCGCCGTGGCGGGCCTGGCAAGAGGTAAAGCCGAGGACCTGGGCATGCTGGCGCAGCCAGGTATTGACGTGGCTCTTGATCATCGGCCGCTTGCCGTCCAACCGCACGGCCTTGCCATGGGTGACGCGCACACAGCGGATTTCGAATTTGGTTGCTTCGGCGAGGAAGGCCCACAGGGTTTCGCGGGCTTTTTCGACGTTCATGCCGTGCAGGTCAAGGCTGCCTTCGAACGGGATCTGGCCGATCTTGAGCTTGCGCATCTGGCTTTCCTGCACGCCGTCGCGGGCCCACATCAGCTCGTCTTCCGGGCCTACATCGATCACGAACTGGTCCGACAGGCCATCCACGGTGGTGGCGTCGGTACGCACGGTCGCGGCCTGGCGCAGCTTGGCGATCTGCGCGCGGTCGGCCTTGGGTTTGCCGGTGTCGGCGCGGTCGTGCTTGATCGGCTTGACGCCGCGCAGCTCGTTTTTGAACAGGGAAAAATCGTCGTCTTGCATGTCAGCCTCCGCGAAGGGCGGGCAGTTTACCTAAATCGCGGCGGCCAGGGCGCAGGAAACGCTATCCAAGCGCCATCAGTCGTGCTTTTTCATCAGGTGCGACGCGATGTTCAGCGACAACGGCTGGCGCATCCGCCGACGGCTGCGACGCCACAACCACACGCCCAGCCACAGCACCAACAACCCGATGAGTAACAGGATAGCCGAGCCACCCGGGCTGGCATTCAGTTCGCCGAGTGCCGGCGAATGACCAAACAAACCGGCACCACCAGCGCCAGCCAACAGCAAACCTACAATGGCCAGCAGCGCGGCAAAGCCGGCCACCAGGCGCAGACGCCAGTTGCTCGGGCCCTTGGGGCGCAAGCGACGAGCGTCAAAACCATCGGATATCTTCATTCCGACCTTTCCTCCAGGGTATCGGCCCTTCGACCGGAAGATACACAGGTTGTTCCGGGTGGAGGGGTAAATGCGCCAAATGAAAGGGCTTTGCGGATGAGCGGGGCAATGAACATTGCCGCGCCGCTCATCAGAAGGGCGATCAGATCAGATCTTTGCTCAACGCCAGGGTGGCGAAGTTGTCGGCCATGATGGCCATTTCGGTTTGCTGCACGTGCTCGGCGCTCAGGATCCCGCCTTTGTACGGCAGGTCGCGAGTGGCGCAGGCGTCTTCCACCAGGGTGCAGCGAAAGCCCAGGTTCTTGGCCGCACGCACGGTGGTGCTGACGCTGGAGTGGCTCATGAAGCCGCAGACGATCAGGTCCAGTGAACCAAGGTCTTGCAGGTGTTTTTCCAGGCCCGTGCCATGGAACGCGCTGGGCAGCAGCTTGCCGATGATGGTCTCGTCGCCCAGGGGCTCAAGGCCAGGAATGAATTCGCCGCGCTCGCCCTGCGGGTCGAACAGGCCGCCGACGGTGCCCAGGTGGCGCACATGCACGATCGGGCGTCCGGCGTTGCGTGCTGCCGCGACCAGTTGCTTGATATTGTCGACCGCCGCGTCCATGCCGGACAGGGCGAGTGGGCCACTGAGGTATTCCTTCTGGGCGTCGATGATCACGAGGGTCGCATGGTTCAGGTTGGCTGCTGCGTAACCGCGACCGCTGAGTTGAAACATCGTCTTTGGAACGGACATTCTGGGGCTCCTGTGAGGGGGGCTTTTGTGACATTGTCCACTGGCTGAGCGGTTCTGTGAATCGCTACCATCGTAAGGTACGCCGTTGTTGACGTGCAGCCATGTCAAGAGGTCGGCTTGTTTAACCCAATGATGGCAAATTGGATGAATTCCGACGGATGGCGGAGAGTTTTCGTACATCGAAGGGACAGGCGAAGGCTGTTAGAATCGCCAGTCGTTTTTTCCAGGAGCTTGCCCCCGTGATCACATCCCGCCTGCGCACACTGCGCGACCACATCCGATGGGCTGTCAGCCGTTTCCATGGGGAAGACCTGTTTTTCGGGCACGGCACCGACAATGCCTGGGACGAAGCCCGGCAATTAGTGCTCGGCGCCTTGCACTTGCCTTGGGAAATTGCCGACAGCTACCTGGACTGCAACCTCGAAGAAGAGGAAATCTCCCATGTGCAGCGTCTGCTGCATCGCCGCATCCACGAGCGCGTGCCCACCGCTTACTTGTTGAAGGAAGCCTGGTTCTGCGGCATGTCGTTTATTGTCGACGAGCGTGTGTTGATCCCGCGTTCACCGATTGGCGAACTGATCGAAAACCGTTTTGAACCCTGGTTGGCTCAACCGCCGGCGCGCATTCTCGACCTGTGCACCGGCTCCGGTTGCATCGGTATCGCCTGTGCCTATGAGTTCCAGGACGCCGAAGTGGTGCTGGGGGATTTGTCCTTCGAAGCGCTGGAAGTGGCTAACCAGAACATTGAGCGCCATGGCGTCGACGAGCGCGTTTACACCGTGCAAGGCGATGGCTTCGACGGCCTGCCGGGCCAGCGTTTTGACCTGATCGTGTCGAACCCGCCGTATGTAGACGCTGAAGATTTTGCCGACATGCCGGACGAATACCAGCACGAGCCGGAGCTGGGCCTGGCCTGCGGCGATGATGGCTTGAACCTGGTGCGACGGATGCTGGCCGAAGCGGCGGACCACCTGACCGAGAAAGGCTTGTTGATTGTCGAAGTCGGCAACAGCCAGGTGCACGTCGAGGCGCTGTACCCGGAAGTCGACTTTGCCTGGCTGGAGTTCCAGCGCGGTGGGCATGGCGTGTTCATGCTGACGGCCGAGCAGTGCCGGGCGCATCAGGCGGTGTTTGCCGCCAAGGTCTAACGCCAGGATCGCGGTCAGTGTGGGAGCTGGCTTGCCTGCGATAGCGGTGTATCAGTAGCAGAAGTGCTAGCTGGCCCACCGCAATCGCAGGCAAGCCAGCTCCCACATTTGATTGCATTGCAGCCAGCGATCAGCGGTGCGTTGCAATCCAGATCAACAACCCCGCCTGAAACACCGTAAACGCCACCAAACAGGTGATGGTAAAGCGCAACCCGCTGTCCTCACGCTTGAACTTGGTGACCTTTTCTTCCTCCTTGCGCAGCTTCACTTCCTGCTCGGCCAGGTTGTGCTCGGCCTGCTGCAGCATTTGCGCGGCTTCAAGTATCTCCACGAACTGCACCTTCTCGGTGTTCCAGCTGTCGAGTACTTCGCTGACTTTGCCCGGCTGCACGTTGCCTTTGAGGTGCTGCACATCGGCATAGGCCACATCAAAACCCTGGATACGCAGGAAGTGATCGCGGCGCAGGCGCGTGGCTTCGTTGAGTGCATCCTTGTTGGCCAGGTCCACGCCGTCGACGCGGTAGTGTGACCACTTCTTTTTCGCCCACGCCGCGCCTTGGGCGACGAGGAAGCGCCCGATGCCACGGTTGGCCGGTTCGATTTCCAGGCTGTTGCCTGGGCCGAAGTGCACGCGGTGTTTATCGTGATCGACCCAGATATCCAGGTGGTTCTGCTCGCGGCGCACCCGCTGGCCCGGCAACTGGATGACCATGCGCAACAGGCTGTGGTGTTTGTCGTGGCGCTCGGCATAACCGAACTGCACAAACCGCAACGGCCGCACGCCGGTAGCGCGGTCAGTCGCCAGGGGCGCAAGGCGCAGCATCTTGAAATGTTCGGCCTGAACGTCCGCCCACGGCAGGGCCGCCGCCTCGACGGCTTCGGTTTTTTCCGCCGGCGTGTCGGCGATAGGTTCTGGTGTAGCTTCTGTGGTTGTCATGCGGCGCGATCCTGTCCAAGCCCTGCGGGCCGACAGTCTTTTTACTGTCGACCCTGGGCTTATCGGCCGTATTTCACAGGACTGGAGGTAATTAATCGCTTAACGGGGTTGAAGTCCGTCGATAAAGCGCACGATGCGCTCACCCAACTCGGCGGCCAGCGGCAGTTTCGGGTCGTTGTAGGAGGCCAACTGCTCTTTCACGTCCTTGGGCACGATGCGCATCACGTGGTTCATGCCTTCGATCACCGTCAAATGGGCATCGGGCTTGGCATTTTTCAGTTGCCGGGCATCGGCGACGCCGACCTGAATATCATTGGTGCCCTGGATGATCAGTGCCGGCATGCGCAGCTTGGCAAAGGCGGCGGACGGGTCGGCGCGAAACAGGCTGATCAGGTACGGCTGCACGCTCGGTCGAAAAATGCCTTCCAGCGGGGCCGGCACATCGGCATCCACCTGGCCGGCCTTGAGGTGGTCGAGGATCTCATTGCTGCGCAGCAACAGGGCCGGCGGCAGGTGGTCGGCCAGTTGCTGGCGGATCACCTGGTCCACCGGCCGCGCGCTGCCGGACAGCGAAATCACCCCGGCCGGGTCCAGCTGCGGCGCGGCGAGGGCGGCGACCAGCGCGCCTTCGCTATGGCCCAGCACAATTAGCGGGCCCATGCGGCTGTCGGCCTTGAGCAGCTTGCCCCAGGCCACGGCGTCGGCCACGTAGGCGTCCAGCGTCAGGTTGCGTTCGTCGGGGGTGGCAGCCAGGCTGGCGGCCACGCCGCGCTTGTCGTAGCGCACGCTGGCAATGTTATGCCGGGCCAGCACCCAGGCCAGGCGCTTGAGGCTGTCGTTGCGTGCGCCGTCGGCACTGTTACCGTTACGGTCGGTGGGGCCGGAGCCGGCGATGATCAACACCACCGGCACGGGCTTGTCGGATTTAGGCAGCAAAAGTGAGCCAAACAGCTCGCCGCTGCCGGTGTCCAGGCTGATCGGCCGTTGCAGGACGACAGGGGAGGCGGCGAAGCCAAGGCTGGAAAACAGGGTGAGGGTCAAAAGCAGAACTCGCAGCATCATCGCGCCATCATCAGGAAGGTGCCGGTTGGACAGACGTCTACCGGTAAGGTTTCGAGGATGAACTACTCGGTTAGCCTGCGTATACTGGCCGCCTTAAGTTATTACGGTTGACTTGATTCAACTGATTTCACGGAGCGCCCTGCATGTCCGGCAATACCTTCGGCAAGCTGTTCACTGTCACCACCGCGGGCGAAAGCCATGGCCCGGCGTTGGTCGCCATTGTCGACGGCTGCCCGCCAGGCCTCGAGCTGTCCCTGGACGACCTGCAGCGTGACCTCGACCGCCGCAAGCCCGGCACCAGCCGTCACACCACCCAGCGCCAGGAGCCCGACGAAGTCGAGATCCTCTCCGGCGTGTTCGAAGGCCGCACCACCGGTTGCGCCATCGGCCTGCTGATTCGCAACACCGACCAGAAGTCCAAAGACTACTCGGCGATCAAGGACCTGTTCCGCCCGGCCCACGCCGACTACACCTACCACCATAAATACGGCGAACGCGACTACCGTGGCGGTGGCCGCAGCTCGGCGCGCGAAACCGCGATGCGCGTTGCCGCCGGCGCTATCGCCAAGAAATACCTGGCCACCCAGGGCATCGTGGTGCGTGGCTACATGAGCCAGCTCGGCCCGATCGAAATCCCGTTCAAGACCTGGGACAGCGTCGACGACAACGCATTCTTCAGCCCCGACCCGGACAAAGTGCCTGAACTGGAAGCCTACATGGACCAGTTGCGCCGCGATCAGGACTCCGTCGGCGCCAGGATCACCGTGGTTGCCGAAGGCGTCAAACCCGGTTTGGGCGAGCCGATCTTCGACCGCCTCGACGCCGAACTGGCCCACGCGCTGATGAGCATCAACGCGGTGAAGGGCGTGGAGATCGGCGCCGGTTTCGCCTGTGTCTCACAGCGCGGCACCGAGCATCGCGATGAACTGACCCCGGAAGGTTTTCTCAGCAATAACGCGGGCGGCATCCTTGGCGGTATTTCCTCGGGCCAACCCATTGTTGCGCACCTGGCGCTCAAGGCGACGTCGAGCATCACCACGCCGGGCCGTTCGATTGATGTGCACGGCAACCCGGTGGATGTGATCACCAAGGGCCGCCACGACCCATGCGTGGGCATCCGTGCCACGCCGATTGCCGAGGCGATGATGGCCATCGTGTTGATGGACCACCTGCTGCGCAACCGTGGGCAAAATGCCGATGTACGCGTGAATACGCCGGTACTGGGCCAGCTGTGACGGTTTGTGGCGAGGGATGCGCAGCAGCCCCTCACACCATGACCCCAGTTCTTCCGTACTGGCGCCTCTCCAGCTTCTACCTGTTCTACTTCGCCCTGCTCGGGGCGACCGCGCCGTTTCTGGCGCTGTACTTCGACCACTTGGGGTTCTCCAGCGCGCGCATCGGTGAGCTGGTAGCCATCCCCATGTTGATGCGCTGCGTGGCGCCGAACCTGTGGGGCTGGCTCGGCGACTACACCGGCCGCCGCCTGGCCATCGTGCGGTTTGGCGCGGTGTGCACCCTGGCCAGCTTTTCGCTGATTTTCATCAGCAAGACCTACGCCTGGCTGGCCCTGGTGATGGCATTGCACGCGTTCTTCTGGCACGCGGTGCTGCCGCAGTTTGAAGTGATCACCCTGGCGCACCTGCAAAAACAGACCTCGCGCTATAGCCAGATACGCCTGTGGGGCTCCATCGGGTTCATCCTCACCGTGGTGATCATGGGGCGCCTGTTTGATTGGCTGAGCCTGGACATTTACCCGGTGGTGGTCGTGGTGATCATGGCCGGCATCATCGCCGCCAGCCTGTGGGTGCCGAATGCGCAACCGGTGAGCCACGGCAATCGCCTGGCCGGTGACGGTTTCCTCAAGCAATTGCGCAGCCCCGGCGTACTGGCGTTTTATGCCTGTGTGGCGCTGATGCAAATGAGCCATGGCCCGTATTACACCTTTCTCACCCTGCACCTCGAACACCTGGGCTACAGCCGTGGCGTGATCGGCATGCTCTGGGCCTTGGGCGTGGTCGCGGAAGTGCTGATGTTCCTGGCCATGAGCCGCATCCTCACGCGTTTTTCGGTGCGTCGGGTATTACTGGCGAGTTTCCTGTTGGCCGCCATACGCTGGCTGCTGCTGGGCTCATTCGCCGAATTTTTCTGGGTGCTGCTGCTCGCGCAAGTGATGCACGCGGCCACCTTCGGCAGCTTTCATGCGGCAGCGATTGCCTTTGTACAACGCAGCTTCGGTGATCGCCAGCAAGGCCAGGGCCAGGCGTTGTATGCCGCACTGGCCGGCACCGGTGGCGCATTGGGTGCGTTGTATGCCGGCTATAGCTGGAACCTGTTGGGGCCGACGCTGACGTTCAGTATCGCCAGCGTCGCGGCGCTGGCTGCCGCCATTATCATTGGCCTTCGATTGCAAGAGCCGAATAAAGGAACCGAGCAATGAGTTATGTCGCTGTTTACCCCGTCGCCACGCCCGATACCCCAAACAAGGTCCTGACCCATTTGGACGATATCGCCGCGTGCCTCGCCGAGCACGGCGTGCGGTTTGCGCGCTGGCAGCCGGCGCCTGTCGAGAAGGGCGCCAGCGACGCTGAAATGATCGCGGCCTACCAGCCGCAGATCGACGCCCTCAGCTACGGCTCCGTGGAAGTACTCAGTGTGACGGGCGAGCATCCGCAAAAAGCCGAGCTGCGCGCGCAGTACATTGATGAGCGCCGTTACAGCGAAGACGAAGTGCGTTTCTTCATCGCCGGCCAAGGGCTGTTTTGCGTGCACGTAGGCGAGTACGTCTATGCCATACGCTGCGAGAAAAATGATCTGCTGGTGATTCCGGCCGGAATGCCGCATTGGTTCGACATGGGCGAGAATCCGCACTTCGTCACACTGCGTTTGTTCAATACAGCGAAAGGCGCAGTGCCTGAATTTACCGGCGACGGCATCGCTGCTGGTTTTCCGGGTCTGGACGACTAAGCACAGATATTTAAACTTTCCACTCAGGTAAGTTGGCATTTGCTGTGGGAATTGGCTTAGTTATTTGTAGGCTGTAGCTGTTTATGCAGCGTCTCCTGCATTCAGCCCATTCGGTATGTAACTCTCTCCTTGTTCGATGTTTATATCACCTGTCAATAGCAGGAATCCGAAAGGTGATATGGAATCCATGACTAAAGGAGAGAGATCAATGAGTGGCCGAGAGGACTCGTGTCGTACGCCGGATACCGTGCCCGTGGTCGTCAGAAGGCGCCTGAGCTTGGGGGGCAAGCCTCTTACCCCGACTGAGCTGGAAATTCTGCGCTGGGCCTCGGAGGGCAAGACCGTCTGGGAAATCAGCCAGATTCGCGCCACTTCAGAAGCCACGGTGAAATTTCACCTGCGCAACATCTACGGCAAGTTGGAAGTCACTAACCGCGTACAGGCTATGAATGAGGCCAGCCGCCAGGGATTGTGCTGAAACCACACAAAAAAGGGCCGCGACGCTCAACGGCGTCGCGGCCCTTTTTCATTGGGGTGATTTACGCCGAATGGTAAGTCGGCAGCGCAAAGCGATTCTGGCTTTGCAGCATCGAAATTTGTGGCAGGTCGCTGGCTTGTTCGGCCAGGTCGCGGCGAATGGCGCTGATCACCCAAGTCAGTTGGTCAGCGGTGTGCAGCTGTTGATACGAAATCGAACGCTTGACCTGTTTGCCTTCGCTGTTGCGCAGGGTCAACAGGATCCCGCCGTCTGGGCGTGGCTGAGTGGTGACGTCGTATTGGGAGAATACAGAAGCGAATTTATCTTGGATCAGGCTCATGTCTATCAGCTCCGTTGGCTCAAGTTGGCAAGCATGGAGTGATAGGTGCAGTGATTGTGCCAGTATTGGGTTTGATAAAAAAACGTTATAAATCAGTGGCTTAAAAAAATTTGGAATTTTCGGTTTCGTGCAAATTGCATGAATGGCCATCGTGCATCCTGCATTTTGCGCTATCGGGCCTCGCCGTTTCAGGCTGCCCATACCGATAAAGACTCTTGATACGGCGCACAATTCCATTTTTGTCGGGCATTGGGCCGGGATACAAAACATTTCAAATCCCACGTGTACAGCCGAAGAACCTCAGGCGTATTTTTCTGCAAGGCATTCGGTCTCCTGCCTACAGGCCCGACGCCGTTTCTGGATCAGACGAAGAATAAGAAAAAGGACGTTCCTCCATGAGCCATCAGCAAGACGACATGATCACCTGGGGCAAGATGCTGCGGAAGGTGCCCGCGATTGTTCGCGCCCTGCCGCGCGTGGTGCGCGGCATGCGCGCCGCGAATGTCACCGACCCCGAGCAACCCTGCGGCCTGGGTTGGCACTTTGAACAGGCCACCCTGCGTAACCCTGACGGCGCTGCGTTGTTATATGGCGACAGCGTGCTCAGCTACCGCGACGCCAACGGGCGCGCCAACCGTATTGCCCATCACTTGCACGAGCAGGGCATCGGCAAAGGTGACGTCGTTGCGCTGTTTATCGAAAATCGCCCCGAATTGTTGTTGCACGTGCTGGCCGTGGCCAAGCTGGGTGGCATCTGCGCCATGCTCAACACCTCGCAAACCCAGGCGGCGCTGGTGCACAGCCTGAACCTGGTGAGCCCGGTGGCCATTGTGGTGGGCGCGGAACTGGTGGCTGCCTACACGGTGGTGCGTGATCAAGTGCAAATCCCGGCGGACAAGACCTGGTTTGTCGCCGATCAACACACCGGCGCTGTGCCTGAGGGTTACATCGACCTGACGGCGGCGAGTGCCGAATGCCCGGTGGACAACCCCGCCAGCACTGGGCAAATCTTCTTCAACGACCCGTGCTTCTAAATCTACACCTCCGGCACCACCGGTTTGCCCAAGGCCGGGATCATGAAACACGGGCGCTGGACCAAGACCGCCGTCAGCTTCGGCAGTATCGCCCTGGACATGGGCCCGCAGGACGTTCTTTATTGCACCTTGCCGCTGTACCACGCCACCGGCCTGTGCGTGTGCTGGGGCTCGGCGATTGTCGGGGCGTCGGGGTTTGCCATTCGGCGTAAGTTCAGCGCGAGCCAGTTCTGGGACGACGCGCGCAAGTTCAAGGCAACCACCTTGGGCTATGTCGGTGAGCTGTGCCGCTACTTGCTCGACCAGCCCGCCAGCGCCCAGGACCTGGACAACCGCGTGACCAAGATGGTCGGCAATGGCCTGCGCCCCGGCGTTTGGGCGCAGTTCAAGCAACGCTATGGGGTTGAACATATCTGTGAACTGTATGCCGCCAGCGACGGCAATATCGGCTTCACCAATGTGCTGAATTTCGACAACACCATCGGCTTCTGCCTGCAGCACTGGGCCTTGGTGGACTACTCCCATGAGACCGGTGAGCCGATTCGTGGCGATGAGGGTTTCATGCGCAAAGTACAAACGGGCGGGCAGGGGTTGCTGCTGGCCCGGATCGACGAAAAGTCGCCGTTCGACGGCTACACCGACCCGGAAAAGAACCGCAAGGTGGTGCTGACCGACGTGTTCGAGAAGGGCGACCGTTACTTCAACACCGGCGACTTGTTGCGCAGCATCGGCTTCGGCCATGCGCAATTCGTCGACCGGTTGGGCGACACCTACCGCTGGAAGGGCGAAAACGTCTCGACCACCGAAGTGGAGAATGTGTTGCTGCAACACCCGCAGATCGCTGAGGTGGTGGCCTACGGTGTCGAGATCGAAAACACCAATGGTCGCGCCGGCATGGTTGCCATTACGCCAAGCGAATCCTTGGCCTCTTTGGATATGCGCGAACTGCTGCAATTCGCCCACGGGCAATTGCCGCACTATGCGGTGCCGCTGTTCCTGCGCATCAAGGTGAAGATGGAAACGACTGGCACCTTCAAGTATCAGAAAGTGCGGCTTAAGGAGGAGGCCTTTGATCCGGACAAGGCCGGCAATGATCCGGTATTTGCGTGGCTGCCAGGTTCGGATTGCTATGTGCCGGTTACCGGGCAATTGTTGGCACAGATTCGGGGTGGGCACTTTCGTTATTGATTCTGCCTATGGCCGCTTTTGGCAAAAAAACCATGACAGTGGGGAACTCCATCGCGACACTGGGCGCCTATAAAGCACCCAGACAAGGAGCCCCACATGTCAGACCAGCCTAAACAAATGACCGAAGAAGAAGCCGCCGAATTTGCCGAGCAAGTCTTCGACGTGGCCCGCAAAGGCGATGCCGCGATGCTCGCCGCACTGCTGGCCAAAGGCTTGCCGCCCAACCTGCGCAACCACAATGGCGACACCTTGCTGATGCTTGCGGCCTACCATGGCCACGCCGACGCAGTAAAAGTGCTGCTGGAATTCAAGGCTGACCCGCAAATCGCCAACGACAAGAACCAGCTGCCAATGGCCGGTGCGGCGTTCAAGGGCAACCTGCCAGTGGTCAAGGCGCTGATCGAAGGCGGTGCGCCGGTCGATGCGGCCTCTTCGGATGGGCGTACGGCGTTGATGATGGCGGCGATGTTCAACCGCGCCGAAATGCTCGACTACCTGCTCAGCCAGGGCGCCAACCCCAAGGCCACCGACGCTCAGGGCGCGACTGCGCTGGCAGCGGCTCAGACCATGGGCGCGGCGGATACGGCGGCGAAGTTGCAGAATCTGGTGTAGGCTACGCGCCCTCGAAAACCAGCTCGCCACAGGATCACCCCATGAAAACCGCCCTCGTCGAACTCATCAGTAAAATCAGCGCCGGCGTCATGGGCGAGGACGAAGTGGCGCGCATTGCCGAGGAAGCGGCCCAGGCCTACGCCGACCCGGCGGCGTTTCTGGCAGCCAACCCGGATATCAACTACGACGACACCTTCCCGATTCCTCTGGGTGAGTGGGTCGTCGTCGGTAGCCTGCCGGACACCGTGCTGTTTCAGGCCGACACCTATGGCGACCTGTTTGCGCAGATCGTCGCGTCGTTCGGCCCGGGCGTGGCGTTCAACCTCAAGCCCAAGCAGCTGGCCAAGACCGAAGACCTCACTGCGCTGAACCGCATCCAGATCCAGATGAGCGCGCTCAGCCCGGAAGACGGCGGCTACGTGCTGCTGAACTTCAGCCAGTTGCTGGACGACGAGATCCAGGCGGTGCTGGTTTACGGCAATGACTTACCGCGCGTTCTGGAACTGTGTGCTGAAGTCGGCATCAAGGCCGAGCCATCCCTGGAAGCGCTGCGAATCGCCGTCCATGTCTGAAATAAAACGGAACCCCCGTCAGGCCTGACTATCCTACAAGTGCATGCCCTCACTTAGGAGCGACACCATGGGTTCCACTTTTAATAGCTTGATTGGCCTGATCATTCTGGTACTGGATATCTGGGCGATCATCAACGTGTTCAAAAGCGGCGCAAGCACCGGCGCCAAGGTGCTGTGGATTCTGTTGATCCTGCTGTTGCCGGCACTGGGCCTGATCATCTGGGCGATTGCCGGGCCACGCGGTAACGTGCGGGTGTGAGGCCACCAGTGTTCACTCATATCCTGAGTGGGCACAGTAAATGTGGGAGCTGGCTTGTGTGGGAGCTGGCTTGCCTGCGATTGCATCACCGCGATGTAGCTGATAAACCGCGGTGCCTGCATCGCGGGCAAGCCCGGCTCCCACATAAGCCCCGCTCCCACATTGGTTTCAGGCACATCCATAAGATTTGTGTCGAAACTATTCGCTGCACAGAATTTTCACATCTTTTCCAAGACAATCCGCCGGTTTACGCCTGCGCCAAGGCACTTGTTCAAGTGTCATTAAAGGCAGGGCGACGGCGCACGTTCAGTAATTAATGGCGTTGATGCCATTGATCGGGCACCATTTGCGCCACCGCGTTAACCGCCTACCCCAGCCAGCCTGGGCGAGGGACGGACGCCACTGCATTTTTTCGCAACTTAAACTTCCAATGGGTCCTGAAACGACATGGCAAACCCGGACGCCCTGAGTCAGCAGCGAGCTTCTAATCGCCTGCTGCAACCGACCGTCAAATCCCATCTGGCGTACACGCTGCTTTGCGCACTGGTCATGATGGTGATGTTCTCCCTGCTGCGCCTGGCGCTGCTGGTCTACAACCGCGAGATGATCCTCGACACGCCGGCCTCGACCTTCCTCGAAGCGTTCGTCAACGGCACGCGCTTTGACATCCGCTTTGTGATGTACGCGCTGGTCCCGCTGCTGCTGGCCCTGTTCAGCGTTCGGGCCATGGCGGCGCGCGGGTTCTTCCGTTTTTGGCTGACCGTAGCCTCCAGCATTGCCCTGTTCCTGGGCTTGATGGAGATGGGCTTCTACCGCGAATTCCACCAGCGCCTCAACGGCCTGGTCTTCCAGTATGTAAAGGAAGACCCGAAAACCGTGATGAGCATGCTCTGGTACGGCTTCCCGGTGGTGCGTTATCTGCTGGCCTGGGCCGTGGGCACGCTGATCCTGAGCATCGCCTTCAAGGGCGCTGACCGTGCGACGCGCCCACGTGGCCCGTTCAGCGGCGGCAGCATCGGCACACGCCAGGTTGCACCGTGGTACACGCGCATCGCCGTCTTTGTGGTGTGCCTGCTGATTGCCGTGGTCGCCATCCGTGGCACCCTGCGCCAGGGCCCGCCGCTGCGTTGGGGTGACGTCTACACCACCGAATCGAACTTCGCCAACCAGTTGGGCTTGAACGGCACCTTGTCGCTGATCGCCGCCGCCAAGTCGCGCTTCTCCGAGGAGCGTTCGAACATCTGGAAAGCCACCCTGGACCAACCGCTGGCCACCCAGACCGTGCGCGACATGCTGGTGTTGCCGCAAGAAAAGCTGGTAGACACCGACACCGCCGCCGTGCGCCGTGACTACACGCCACCGGCCGAGAAGACCCTGCCGATCAAGAACGTCGTCGTGATCCTGATGGAAAGCTTCGCCGGTCACTCAGTGGGCGCCCTGGGCCGCCCAGGCAACATCACGCCATACTTCGACAAACTGTCCAAGGAAGGCTTGCTGTTCGACCGCTTCTTCTCCAACGGCACCCACACCCACCAGGGCATGTTCGCCACCATGGCGTGCTTCCCGAACCTGCCGGGCTTCGAATACCTGATGCAGACCCCGGAAGGCAGCCACAAGCTGTCGGGCCTGCCGCAGTTGCTCAGCGCGCGCAAGTTTGACGACGTGTATGTCTACAACGGCGACTTCGCCTGGGACAACCAGTCAGGCTTCTTCAGCAACCAGGGCATGACCAACTTCATCGGGCGTAATGACTTCGTCAACCCGGTGTTCTCCGACCCGACGTGGGGCGTGTCCGACCAGGACATGTTCAATCGTGGCCTGGAAGAGTTGAAAGCCCGCGAAGGCGGCAAGCCGTTCTACGCACTGCTGCAAACCCTGTCCAACCACACGCCGTATGCGTTGCCGACGCCATTGCCGGTCGAGAAAGTCACCGACCGTGGCAGCCTCAACGAGCATTTGACGGCCATGCGTTACTCCGACTGGGCCCTGGGCCAGTTCTTTGAAAAGGCCCGCAAAGAGCCGTACTTCAAGGAAACCCTGTTCGTGATCGTGGGTGACCACGGCTTCGGCAACGAGCAGCAAATCACCGAAATGGACTTGGGCCGCTTCAACGTGCCGATGCTGATGATTGCACCGGGCATGCAGGAGAAGTTCGGCGAGCGTGACCACACCGTGGGCACTCAGATCGACATCGTGCCAACCATCATGGGCCGCCTTGGTGGCGACACCCTGCACCAGTGCTGGGGCCGTGACCTGCTGAACCTGCCGGAAGGCGACAAGGGTTTTGGCGTGATCAAACCATCGGGCAGCGATCAGACAGTGGCCCTGGTCACCGCAGACCGCATTCTGGTTCTGCCCAAGGAAATGCCACCGAAGCTGTGGGAATATGAACTGGGCGCTAACCCGACCGGCAAAGTGATTCCCGAGTCACCGGACGAAGCGGCGCTTAAGCAGAAGCTTGAGTCGTTCCTGCAGACCGCCACCAAGAGCCTGTTGGATAACACCGCCGGTGTGATTGACGGCAAGCCGGACTAAGTAGCCGAGCATAAAAAAAGAGGCCTCATTGAGGCCTCTTTTTTTTTGTGCGGGTTTTATATCCGACCGAGCAACAACAGCACCACCAATACCACCAGGACAACGCCCAGGATACCCGACGGGCCATAACCCCAGTTACGCGAGTGCGGGAAGACTGGCAAACCGCCTACCAGCAGCAGGATCAGGATAATGATCAGAATGAGGCTCATGGTTTTTTTCCTTATAGGCCTTCTGCAAAGACCGGTTATTAAACAATAGGCCGTCATTTAAATACGGACGCCTTATTAACTCCGACTCTACCGGCGCGCAGAAAATTCCGTGGTTTTTTAAAGCATTTTGCAAACTAGCTTATTTCTTTTAATACGTTCGCAACTACAGTGATCTCGTTGAAAAAGATTGAACTTACGCTATAAGTCGCTCTCGCACCCGGTTCAGGGTTTGCCCGAGGCATTCATCAACTGGATGGTGCGTGGGTGCAGGAAAAACCTTCGCTACACTGCCGATCACTTCTTCCGTGAACCACAAGGCAACTTTCCTATGCAAAATCGCATGATGATCACCGGCGCCGGGTCCGGCCTGGGTCGCGAAATCGCGCTGCGCTGGGCGCGCGAGGGTTGGCAGCTGGCCTTGTCGGACGTCAGTGAGCCGGGGTTGCAGGAAACCCTCAAGCTGGTGCGCGAGGCGGGGGGGGATGGGTTTATCCAGCGCTGCGACGTGCGTGATTACAGCCAGCTCACTGCGTTTGCCCAGGCGTGCGAGGTCAAGCTGGGAGGCGTTGATGTGATCGTCAACAATGCCGGTGTCGCCTCGGGCGGGTTCTTCGCCGAGTTGTCGTTGGAGGATTGGGATTGGCAGATTGCAATTAACCTGATGGGCGTGGTCAAGGGCTGCAAGGCGTTCCTGCCGCTATTGGAGAAGAGCAAGGGCCGGATTATCAATATTGCCTCGATGGCGGCGCTAATGCAGGGGCCGGCGATGAGCAACTACAACGTGGCCAAGGCGGGCGTGGTGGCGTTGTCGGAAAGTTTGCTGGTGGAACTCAAGCAGCAGGAAGTCGGCGTGCATGTAGTGTGCCCGTCGTTTTTCCAGACCAACTTGCTAGATTCGTTTCGCGGGCCGACACCGGCGATGAAGGCGCAAGTGGGTAAGTTGCTGGAGAGTTCGCCGATTTCGGCGGCTGACATTGCTGACTATATCTACCAGCGAGTGGCTGAAGGCGAGTTTATGATTTTGCCCCATGAGCAGGGGCGGATGGCGTGGGCGTTGAAGCAGAAGAACCCGCAGTTGCTGTATGACGAGATGACGGTGATGGCGGACAAGATGCGCGCCAAGGCGCAGGCCGTTAAGGGCTGATGATCATTCCCACGCTCCGCGTCACCTGCAGCGGGACGCAGAGCGTCCGGGGCGGCATTCCCACGCAGAGCGTGGGAACGATCTAACACGATCAAACATTCGTCGTCCCTCCAGTCAATTACATGTCTGTCAGGCAAATTACCGGCTTGCGTAGGCCCGGCCTGATTTAGCGATGAGCCATTGTCGCCCCTCATTCAAGCGCGCATGTTCAAGGTCCTGTCACTCCAGAAGGACAACCGCCATGCTGGTTTTAAGCCGCGCCGTGGGCGAAATCATCTCTATCGGCGATGACATCGCCTTGCACATCCTTGAGCTGAACGGATCCCAAGTGAAGTTCGGCATCCAGGCCCCGGCAGGGGTCAATGTGCACCGCGCCGAGGTGTATCAGAAAATCCTCGAGCGCCAAGCCACGCAACCCCAAACCAACCCATAGAACAGCCTCAGTCGAACAGATGCTTGGGCACGTCGTGCTTGAGCATCAACTGGCATTGTTCGCTTTCAGGGTCGAACACAATCAGCGCCTGGCCCTTGGTCAGTGCCTGGCGCACGCGCAGTACGCGGGTTTCCAGGGGCGTGTCATCGCCATTGTCGGTGCCGTCGCGGGTGACGAAGTCTTCGATGAGGCGGGTCAAGGTGTCGACTTCAAGTGCGTCGTAGGGAATCAGCATACAAGCCTCAGAGGTAGAATCCCGGCGATGCTACTGCGCCGGGATCGTCGTGACCAGTATCAGGTGTTGCCAGGGTCAGGACTTCTGACCGACCAGGCTGTCCACCGACGGCACGCGGGTGTCGCTCTCCATCTGCGTTTCGTGCTCGATCTGATGGCTGAACCTGTCCAGCGAACCCTGGGCCGGTTGTGCATCGCTGGCAAACACCGGTGGGCTGAGGATGTACGCGCCCAGCAGGCGACTCAACGCCGCCAGGCTGTCGATATGCGTGCGCTCATAGCCATGGGTCGCATCGCAACCAAACGCCAGCAGCGCCGTGCGGATATCGTGGCCGGCGGTCACCGCCGAATGCGCATCGCTGAAGTAATACCGGAACAGGTCGCGACGCACCGGCAAGTCGTTGTCCGAGGCCAGGCGCAGCAAGTGGCGGGACAGGTGATAGTCATACGGCCCGCCGGAATCCTGCATCGCCACGCTTACCGCGTGCTCGCTGGAGTGCTGGCCGGGGGCGACCGGGGCGATGTCGATGCCGACAAACTCACTCACATCCCAAGGCAGGGCGGCGGCGGCGCCACTGCCGGTTTCCTCGGTGATGGTGAACAGCGGGTGGCAGTCGATCAGCAAGGGTTCGCCGCTGTCGACGATGGCTTTGAGCGCGGCGAGCAGCGCGGCGACACCGGCTTTATCGTCCAGGTGGCGCGCGCTGATATGCCCGCTCTCGGTGAACTCGGGCAGCGGGTCGAATGCCACGTAGTCGCCAATGCTGATGCCCAGCGAGTCGCAGTCGGCACGCGTGGCGCAGTAAGCGTCGAGGCGCAGTTCCACGTGGTCCCAGCTCACCGGCATTTCATCCACGGCGGTGTTGAACGCGTGCCCGGAGGCCATCAACGGCAGCACGCTGCCACGGATCACGCCGTTATCGGTAAACAGGCTGACGCGGCTGCCTTCGGCAAAACGGCTGGACCAGCAGCCGACGGGGGCGAGGGTCAGGCGGCCGTTGTCCTTGATTGCACGCACGGCGGCGCCGATGGTGTCCAGGTGCGCGGACACCGCACGGTCCGGGCTGTTTTTCTGGCCCTTGAGGGTGGCGCGAATCGTCCCGCGCCGGGTCATCTCAAAGGGAATGCCCAGCTCTTCGAGGCGCTCGGCGACGTAACGCACGATGGTGTCGGTAAACCCGGTAGGGCTGGGAATGGCGAGCATTTCCAGCAGGACTTTTTGCAGGTAGTTGAGGTCCGGTTCGGGGATGGTTCGAGTCATGGAAACTCCTGATGGGGTGAGGGCGATCGTTCCCACGCTCAGCGTGGGAATGCCTCAAGGGACGCTCTGCGTCCGCTCTTGTGACGCTGAGCGTCACGGGCTGCATTCCCACGCTGAGCGTGGGAACGATCAGTGGTCAGGCAGTCGGCTGGCTATGCGGAAACAACAAATCCACAAACTTCTCCGCCGTCGGTTGCGGCTCATGGTTGGCCAGGCCGGCCCGTTCGTTGGCTTCGATAAACACATACTCGGGTTGATCGGCGGCCGGCACCATCAGGTCCAGGCCGACCATGGGAATGTCCAGCGCGCGGGCGGCACGCACGGCGGCGTCCACCAGTGTCGGGTGCAGGATCGCGGTGACGTCTTCCAGGCAGCCGCCCGTGTGCAGGTTGGCGGTGCGGCGCACGGCCAGGGTTTCGCCGCGCGGCAGGATGCTGCTGTAGTCGTAACCGGCCGCGTGCAGGGTGCGTTGGGTTTCGGCGTCCAGCGGGATCTTGCTTTCGCCGTCGGTGGCAGCTTGGCGGCGACGGCTTTGGGCTTCGATCAACGCGCCGATGGAGTGTTGGCCGTCACCGGTCACCTCGGCAGGGCGCCGGATCGCGGCGGCGACCACTTCAAAACCGATCACCAGAATGCGCAGGTCGAGGCCTTCGTGAAAGCTTTCCAGCAACACACGGCTGTCGAACTGGCGCGCCGCTTCGATGGCCTTCTGCACGTCTTCAATGGTCTGCAAATCCACCGCCACGCCCTGGCCTTGCTCGCCGTCCAGCGGCTTGACCACGATGCGCTGGTGTTCGTCGAGAAACTCCAGGTTGTCATCCGCGCTGCCCGCCAACTGTTGTTGCGGCAGTTTCAAGCCGGCAGCTTTGAGCACCTTGTGGGTCAGGCTTTTGTCCTGGCACAGGGTCATGCTGATGGCGCTGGTCAGGTCGCTGAGGGATTCACGGCAGCGCACGCGGCGCCCGCCATGGCTGAGGGTAAACAGGCCAGCGTCGGCGTCATCCACCTGCACATCGATGCCGCGCCGGTGGGCTTCCTCGACAATGATCCGCGCGTAAGGGTTGAACCCCGCCTGCGGCCCAGGGCCGAGAAACAGCGGCTGGTTGATGCCGTTCTTGCGCTTGATCGCAAAGGTGGTCAGCGCGCGAAAGCCCAATTTGGCGTAAAGGCTCTTGGCTTGGCGGTTATCGTGCAACACCGACAGGTCGAGGTAGCTCAGGCCACGGCTCATAAAGTGCTCGACCAAGTGGCGCACCAACACTTCACCGACGCCGGGGCGTGTGCACTGCGGGTCGACGGCCAGGCACCAGAGGCTGCAACCGTTTTCCGGGTCCTGAAAGGCTTTTTGATGGTTAAGGCCCATCACACTGCCGATCACCGCGCCGCTGTCTTCATCTTCGGCCAGCCAATACACCGGGCCGCCTTGATGGCGCGGCGTCAGGCGTTCGGGGTCGACCGGCAGCATGCCTCGCCCTTGATAGAGCACGTTGACCGCCGCCCAATCAGCCTCGGTTTGCACACGACGGATACGAAAACCACGAAACACGCGCGTAGCGGGGCGGTAATCGCTGAACCACAGGCGCAGTGTGTCGGACGGATCGAGGAACAACTGCTGCGGGTCAATCCCGAGGATCTGCTGCGGCGCCGCCACGTAGAGCGCGATGTCGCGCTCGCCGGGCTGCTCATTCAACAGTTCCTGGGCCAGGCTCGCGGGGTCCGGGAAGGTATGCCCGATCAACAACCGGCCCCAGCCGCAATGCACGGCAATCGGTTCGGCGCCGAGTGGGCTGCCATCTTCCGCCAGGCGGGCTTGCAGGCGCTCGTAGGTCGGCGCCTGGCCCTTCAGCAAGCGTTGGCTGTAAGCCGCTGCAAGAGGTTTCATCACTCAGATTCCTTGTTCGCTGAGCCACAGGTTCAGCGCCGCCAGTTGCCACAGCTTGGAGCCGCGCAGCGGGGTCAGTTGGCCCTGCGGGTCGGTCAACAGGCGGTCGAGCATGGCCGGGTTGAACAGGCCGCGATCCTGGCTAGGGTCGAGCAGCAGTTCGCGCACCCAGTTCAAGGTGTCGCCCTGCAAGTGCTTGAGGCCCGGCACCGGGAAGTAGCCTTTCTTGCGGTCGATGACTTCGCTGGGGATGACCCGGCGCGCCGCTTCTTTCAACACTTGCTTGCCGCCGTCCGGCAGTTTGAATTTGCCTGGCACCCGCGCCGAGAGTTCGACGAGGCGGTAATCCAGGAACGGCGTGCGTGCCTCCAGGCCCCAGGCCATGGTCATGTTGTCGACGCGTTTGACCGGGTCGTCCACCAGCATCACCGTGCTGTCCAGGCGCAGGGCTTTGTCCACCGCCGCATCGGCGCCTGGCATGGCGAAATGTTCGCGCACAAAGTCACCGGCAGCGTCGTTGGCGGTCAGCCATTTCGGTGCGACGGTGGCCGCGTAGTCGTCGTAGCTGCGGTCGAAAAACGCATCGCGGTACGCGGCATACGGGTCACTGGCGCCATCGACTTGCGGGTACCAGTGGTAACCGGCGAACAGCTCGTCGGCGCCCTGGCCGCTTTGCACCACCTTGCAATGCTTGGCCACTTCCCGCGACAGCAGGTAGAAGGCGATGCAGTCATGGCTGACCATCGGCTCGCTCATGGCGCGGAACGCGGCGGGCAGTTGCTCGATGATTTCGCTCTCGGCGATGCGCAGTTGATGGTGACGGGTGCCGTAGTGCTTGGCGATCAGGTCCGAGTACTGGAACTCGTCGCCGCGCTCGCCACCGGCGTCTTCAAAACCGATCGAGAAGGTGGACAAGTCCTGCACGCCGACTTCACGCAGCAGGCCGACGAGCATGCTCGAATCGACACCACCGGAAAGCAGCACGCCGACATCCACTGCAGCACGTTGGCGGATCGCCACGGCTTCGCGGGTGCTGTCGAGCACGCGGTCGGTCCAGTCTTCGAGGGTCAGGTTTTTTTCATCGTCATGGGGGCCGTAAGGCAGGGTCCACCAGGTTTTCTGTTCGGTGTTGCCGTTGGCGTCGATACGCATCCAGCTTGCCGGTGGCAGCTTTTCAATGCCTGCCAGCAAGGTGCGCGGCGCGGGCACCACGGCGTGGAAGTTCAGGTAGTGGTTCAGCGCCACCGGATCGAGGATCGGCTTGATATCGCCGCCCTTGAGCAGCGCCGGCAAGGCCGAGGCAAAGCGCAGGCGCTGGCCGGTGCGCGACAGGTACAAAGGCTTCACGCCCAGACGGTCACGGGCGATAAACAGGCGTTGGGCGTCACGCTCCCAGATGGCAAACGCAAACATGCCATTGAGTTTTGGCAGCAGTGCTTCGCCCCAGGCGTGGTAGCCCT
The DNA here is from genome assembly GCF_009834565.1 of Pseudomonas sp. R76. Taxonomy (GTDB): domain Bacteria; phylum Pseudomonadota; class Gammaproteobacteria; order Pseudomonadales; family Pseudomonadaceae; genus Aquipseudomonas. The sequence continues at coordinate 4,720,902 of NZ_CP019428.1, read as the reverse complement.
TGAGCAGCACTTCGGTGTCGCCACCGGAATAGAAGGCGTAGCCCAAGGCTTCCAGCTCTTCGCGCAATTCCGGGAAGTTGTAAATCGCACCGTTGAAGGCCAGGGACAGCCCGAGCTGGGCGTCGACCATCGGTTGGGCCGAGCCGTCCGACAGGTCCATGATTTTCAGGCGCCGGTGGCCCAGGGCAATCGGCCCTTGGGCATGGAAGCCCCAGGCGTCGGGGCCACGCGGGGCCAAGTGATGGGTGATGCGCTCAATCGCAGCCAGGTCGGCAGGTTGGGCATCGAAACGTAATTCTCCAGCTAATCCGCACATAAATTCCTTACCGGTTTTTCCGTTGGGGAGGGTCAATACTCAATACGCCCAAAGGGCGCGTACCCAGAAACTGACCCAGTGCTATCCGTGGAGTTTTAGACCGATAAGTTATAAGGCAAATAGCCGCGATGCCTTGAATCGCGCTATTTGCGCGTGGCTGGTTTACCTCGAACCAAGGCGCGCAGGGCAAACCGATTCGGGTGGCAGGCCTCGGCCACACCCGCTGGAACCGGCAGCGGCTCGTCGCTCAGCCAGGCCGCCAGCAGCTCGCCGCACAGGGGCGCGGTGATCAGCCCGCGTGAGCCATGACCGCTGTTGATGTACAGCCCCGGCAGCCATGGGCAGGGCGTATCCGGCACTTGCCGGGCGTCTTTGCCAAGCACCGCATAAGCCTGTTGAAACGCTGTTTGGTCGGCCAACGGCCCGACGATCGGCAGGTAGTCAGGGCTGGTACAACGAAACGCCGCGCGGCCTTGCAGTTGCTCGGGTGCGAGGTGGTCGGCGCCCAGGCGTTGCAGCAGGTCTGCGGAAATCTCCCGCAGCATGTCGAGGTTGCCCGCATGTTCGGCGACGGTGGGCGTGAGGTCTTCATTATTGAAGTCAAAACTCGCGCCCAGGGTGTGTTCACCCAGTCGCGCAGGTGCCACATAGCCCTCGGCGCAGACCACCGTGGCCAAGCTCGCACTCGCTGCGGTTTGCGCCAGCCGGGTGATTTGCCCGCGAATGCGCTTGAGCGGCAAGTCGGCGCTGGGGGCGAAACGCTTGATCTCGGCCGCACCTGCAAGCACCACCACGCTGGCACTCGCCAGCACGCGGTCACCGTCGCGGGCCTGCCACTGGTCGTCGACCCGGTGCAGTTCAAGCGCGTCGTGATGGGTGAGCACTTCAATCAGCGGATGCGCCGCTTGCCAATGGCACAGCGCAGGTGGATGCACCCAGCCACCTTCCGGGAAAAACAGGCCGCCGTGGGCCAGGTCGATACCGGCCTGTTGTTGCGCTTGATCGCGGTCCAGCAGGTGCAGCAATTCGGGAGGGAACGCCTCGGCCAGTTGCGCCTGGCGCTGAGCTTCTTTGGCGTCGAATGCCAATTGCAGCACGCCGCAGCCATCCCAATCGACGCCACGCTGCAAGTGTTCGAGCAAACGCCGAGTGTGGCCGAAACCGCTGAGGATCAGCTGGGACAGCGCGGTGCCATGCGCCGACAGCTTCAGGTACAGCACGCCCTGCGGGTTGCCGGACGCTTCCTGGGCCAGCTCGGTGTGGCGCTCCAGCAGGCTGACGCGCCAACCGCGTGCGGCCAGGCTGGCGGCGGTGGCGCAACCGGCCAGGCCGCCGCCGATGACCATGGCGTGGCGCTCGCCGTCGATGGCGGGTGGGCGCGCGAACCAGGGTTTGGCGGTGGCCGCGGGCGGCGCGTCTTCGGGCCAACCGAGGAATTCACCGCGCAGGATCTCCCACTTATGGCCGATGCCCGGCGTGCGCTTCATCTTGAACCCGGCGGCGTTGATCAGGCGCCGCACCCAGCCGGTGCTGGTGAAGGTGCTGATCGTGGAGCCGGGCGCGGCCAGGCGGGCCAGTTCGGCAAACAGCTCGGCGGTCCACATGTCAGGGTTTTTCGCCGGCGCGAAGCCGTCCAGAAACCACGCATCGACCTGCGCATCCAGTTGCGGCAGTTGCTCCAGGGCGTCGCCGATCAACAGCGTCAGGGTCACGCGGCCGTTGTCCAGCACCAGGCGTTGGAAACCTGGGTGGATGGCGATGTACTGCGCCAGCAACTGCTCGGCGAAGAGCGCTAGTTCCGGCCAGAGGGCGAGGGCGCGTTGCAGGTCGGTGTGGCTCAGCGGGTACTTTTCCACGCTGACAAAATGCAGGCGCGCACCGGCCACCGCGTGTTGCTCGAACAGCTGCCAGGCACAGAGAAAATTCAGGCCGGTGCCGAAACCGGTCTCGCCAATCACCAAACGCCCACCTGCCGGCAAAGCGGCAAAGCGTTCCTGCAAACGGTTCTGTTCGAGGAACACATAGCGGGTTTCTTCAAGGCCCGACTTGTCGGAAAAATACACGTCGTCGAACACCCGCGAGTGCGGGCGACCTTGCTCATCCCAGTCGAGCTGGGCGTGGGTGATGGGGTTCATGGGCGGCTCATACAAATACTGCGGAAAAGACAAGGCCGCCATTCTAGCTGATCAATCGAGGATGAATTGACCCACGGCAAGCGCGGGTGGAATTTCCTCCCGCGTGTTGTTGCCCAATCCGCTAGTCTTGATCCATCTTGAAACGGAGCTGCCCATGTTCGAATCCGCCGAAATCGGTCACGCCATCGACAAAGACACCTACGACGCCGAAGTACCGGCCTTGCGCGAAGCGTTGCTGGAAGTGCAGTACGAGTTGCAGCAGCAGAAGCGCTTCCCGGTGATCATCCTGATCAACGGCGTCGAAGGCGCGGGCAAGGGCGAGACCGTCAAGCTGCTGAATGAATGGATGGACCCGCGCCTGATCGAGGTGCGCACCTTCGACCAGCAGACCGACGAAGAACTGGCACGCCCACCGGCCTGGCGCTACTGGCGGCAACTGCCGGCCAAAGGCCGCATGGGCATCTTTTTCGGCAACTGGTACAGCCAGATGCTGCAAGGCCGGGTGCACGGCCAGATCAAGGACGCACGCCTGGACCAGGCCATCGCCGGTGCCGAGCGCCTGGAAAAGATGCTCTGCGATGAAGGCGCGCTGATCTTCAAGTTCTGGTTCCACCTGTCCAAGAAACAGATGAAGGCGCGGCTCAAGGCTCTGGCCGACGACCCCTTGCACAGCTGGCGCATCAGCCCGCTGGACTGGCAACAGTCCGAGACCTACGACAAGTTTGTGCATTTTGGTGAGCGCATCCTGCGTCGCACCAGCCGCGACTATGCGCCGTGGCATGTCATTGAAGGTGTTGATGCCAATTACCGCAGCCTTACTGTGGGCAAGATCCTGCTCGAAAGCCTGCAAAACGCCTTGAAGCTGCCCAAGGGCAAGGCCAGCGGCATGAACCCGGCGCCGTTGCTGGCGTCGGTGGACCAGAAGAGCCTGCTCGACAGCCTCGACATGACCTTGCGCCTGGACAAGGACGATTACGAGGAACAGCTGATTACCGAGCAGGCGCGTTTCTCCGGGTTGATGCGCGACAAACGCATGCGCAAGCACGCGCTGGTGACGGTCTTCGAAGGCAATGACGCGGCGGGCAAGGGCGGGGCGATTCGGCGTGTGGCGGCGGCGCTGGACCCGCGCCAATACCATATCGTGCCGATTGCCGCGCCAAGCGAAGACGAGCGCGCCCAGCCTTACCTGTGGCGGTTCTGGCAGAAGATACCGGCGCGCGGCATGTTTACCGTGTTTGACCGCTCGTGGTACGGCCGCGTGCTGGTGGAACGCGTCGAGGGCTTCTGCACCCCGGCGGATTGGATGCGCGCCTACGGCGAGATCAATGACTTTGAAGAGCAGCTGCGCGACGCGGGCGTGATCGTGGTCAAGTTCTGGCTCGCCATCGACAAGCAGACCCAGCTGGAACGCTTCCAGGCCCGCGAGGAAATCCCGTTCAAACGCTTCAAAATCACCGAAGACGACTGGCGCAACCGCGACAAGTGGGACGACTACCGGGCCGCCGTGGGCGATATGGTCGACCGCACCAGCACTGAAATCGCGCCGTGGACCTTGGTGGAAGCCAATGACAAACGCTGGGCGCGGGTCAAGGTGTTGCGCACCATCAATCGCGCGCTGGAAGAGGCGTTCGATAAAACCGACAAGCATGACAAGAAGAAAAAGAAATAGCCTTGGCTGAGCTTCCTGTAGTTGGCAGGCTTGCCACAACAAGCCTGCCGCTCACCATGCTTTTGTATATGCCGGGTGAATGATCGTCGCGGTTGGCTAGGGCTGGATCTATCCTCGATCCATCTTCCAACAATGACAAGATCGAGGTAGCCCATGCGTGAAGTAGTGATCGTCGACAGCGTGCGAACCGGCCTGGCCAAATCCTTTCGCGGCAAGTTCAATCAGACCCGTCCGGATGACATGGCTGCCCATTGCGTGAATGCGCTGCTGACCCGCAATGGCATCGACCCGGCGACGGTCGAGGACTGCATCGTCGGCGCCGGCTCTAACGAGGGCGCCCAGGGCTACAACATCGGGCGCAACGTGGCGGTGCTTTCACAGCTGGGCACCGGCACGGCCGGCATGACCCTCAACCGCTTCTGCTCTTCGGGCTTGCAGGCGATTGCCATCGCGGCCAACCAGATTGCCTCGGGTTGCAGCGACATCATCGTCGCCGGTGGGGTTGAGTCGATCAGCCTGACCATGAAAAGCGTCAACACCGACAACCTGATCAACCCACTGCTTAAAGAACAGGTGCCGGGCATCTATTTCCCCATGGGCCAGACCGCCGAGATTGTCGCGCGCCGCTACAACGTCAGCCGCGAAGAGCAGGACCTGTATGCCCTGCAAAGCCAGCAGCGCACTGCCCAGGCTCAGGCCGATGGCTTGTTCGACGATGAAATTGTGCCGATGACGGTCAAGTACGCAGTCGAGGACAAGAACACTGGCGCGGTACAGGTGCTGGACGGCGTGGTTGATCGCGACGACTGCAACCGCCCCGACACCACGCTCGCCAGCTTGCAGGGGTTGAAGCCGGTCTTCGCCGAGGACGGCTCGGTGACGGCCGGCAACTCCTCGCAGCTGTCCGACGGCGCTTCGATGACCTTGGTGATGAGCCTGGAAAAAGCCCTGGCGTTGGGCCTCAAGCCCAAGGCGTTTTTCCGTGGCTTTACCGTGGCCGGCTGCGAGCCGGACGAAATGGGCATCGGCCCGGTGTTTTCGGTGCCCAAGTTGCTCAAGGCCAAAGGCTTGCAGGTGGCGGACATCGACCTGTGGGAACTCAACGAAGCCTTCGCCTCGCAATGCCTGTATGCGCGTAACCGCCTGGAAATTGATAACGCCAAATACAACGTTAATGGTGGCTCGATCTCGATTGGGCACCCATTCGGCATGACCGGTTCGCGGCAAGTCGGGCATTTGGTGCGCGAGTTGCAACGGCGCAATCTGCGCTATGGCATCGTCACCATGTGCGTGGGCGGCGGCATGGGGGCCACCGGGCTGTTCGAAGCGGTGCGCTAAATCTCATTGAAGGAATAGGGGCAATGTGGGAGCTGGCTTGCCTGCGATGGCGGTGTATCTGTCGAGATTTTTTGTCTGACCCACCGCTATCGCAGGCAAGCCAGCTCCCACCTTTGATTTGTGCTGTTCTGGAAAATATCGCTCGCCAAGGCACCCCTTGGTCCCCCTAGAATGCTGCCTCCACTTCCTCAGGCATTCGGGGCACTCATGCACATCTCTTCCGGCCGCTGGGTCTATGGCTTTGGCTTGACCCTGCTGACCGCGTTCCTGTGGGGCATTCTGCCGATCAAACTCAAGCAAGTGCTGCAAGTGATGGACCCGGTGACAGTCACCTGGTTTCGCCTGGTCGTGGCCGGCAGCTGCTTGTTTATCTACCTGGCACTCACTCGTCGCTTGCCCAGCCGCAAAGTACTCGGCCCCAAGGGTGGCTGGCTGGTGGCCATGGCGGTGTGCGGGCTGGTGGGCAACTACGTGCTGTACCTGGTGGGCCTGAAAATGCTCAGCCCCGGCACGGCACAGTTGGTGGTGCAGATGGGGCCGATATTCCTGATGGTCGCCAGCGTGTTTGTGTTCAAGGAGCGTTTCAGCCTGGGGCAGGGCGTGGGTCTGGTGGTGTTGATCATCGGCTTTGGGCTGTTCTTCAACCAGCGACTGGTGGAAATGCTGACGTCCCTGGGCACTTACACCGCCGGGGTGCTGACCATCCTGCTGGCCACCACCATCTGGGTGTTCTACGCCTTGGGCCAGAAGCAGTTGCTGACGGTGTGGAATTCGTTGCAGGTGATGATGGTGATCTATCTGTCTTGCGCCGCGCTGCTCACACCGTGGGCGCATCCGCTGGAGGCACTGCAGCTGAGCCCGCTGCAAGGCTGGTTGTTGCTGGCGTGCTGCATGAATACGCTGGTGGCGTACGGTGCGTTTGCCGAGGCGCTGGCGCATTGGGAGGCTTCGCGGGTGAGTGCGACGTTGGCGTTGACGCCATTGGTGACGTTTGTGGCGGTGGCGTTGGCGGCGTGGTTATGGCCGGATTTTGTGCAGGCCGAAGAGATCAATGCGTTGGGCTATGTGGGGGCGCTGGTGGTGGTGCTGGGGTCGGCGACTGTGGCGCTGGCGCCGTCGTTGCTGGCTGGGCTCAGGGCTCGGCGGGTGCGCTTGGCGTCTTGATGACGGAAGCGCCGAAGCTATATTTTTGTAAACAGGTTCAACTGTGGGAACCCGGTTCAACTGTGGGAGCTGGCTTGCCTGCGATAGCGGCCTTCCGGCCAACCCAAATCTTGCTGATGCAGCACTGTTTTTAACTGTGGGAGCGGGCTTGCTCGCGAAGGCGGCCTCCCGGTTGGCAGGGATGTCTAGTCGGAGTACATATCCATTACTGCGGTAACGGCCGCTTAGGGTTCCGCTCTTACAGCGGCTCACTTTTTGAGGGACCAAAAAGTAAGCAAAAAGTCCTCGCCCCACCACTCGGCACCTCGCTCACGCTTCGGTGTGCCCGCACGCAGGCTTGAATCCGTGGGCCGCCGCGATGGGCCATCCTTGGCCCAGCGCGGCTAACCCGGCGTCCTGCCGGGTTACCCACGGATTCAAGCCTGCGTGCGGCCAGCGTGGTTGACGGGGCGCCTGAGATCAAGATCAAGATCAAAAGCACATCAACAGCAGATCAAAAACCTGAGTTTAATGCCCGGCTTCCAGCATGTTTTCCGGGCGTACCCATTGGTCAAACTCTGCATCGGTAAGGAAGCCTAGCTCCAGCGCGGCTTCGCGCAGCGTCAGGCCTTCGGCGTAGGCTTTTTTGGCGATTTGCGCCGATTTGTCGTAGCCGATGTGCGGGTTGAGTGCGGTCACCAGCATCAGCCCGCGTTCCAGGTGTTCGGCCATTTGCTCGGCATCCGGTTCAAGGCCGGCGATGCAGTGTTCCTGGAAGTTGTTGCAACCGTCGGCCAGCAGGCGGATCGATTCCAGCAGGTTGTGGATGATCACCGGTTTGTACACGTTCAGCTGCAAATGCCCTTGGCTGGCGGCAATGCCGATGGTTACGTCGTTGCCGAGTACCTGGCAGGCCAGCATCGACAGCGCTTCGCATTGGGTGGGGTTGACCTTGCCGGGCATGATCGAGCTGCCGGGTTCGTTGGCCGGCAATTTGACCTCGGCCAGCCCGGTGCGTGGGCCGGAGCCCAGCAGGCGCAGGTCGTTGGCGATTTTCATCAAGGCCACGGCCAGGGTTTTCAGCGCGCCGTGCAAGGTCACCAGCGGTTCATGGCCGGAAAGGGCGGCGAATTTGTTCGGTGCGGTTACGAACGGCAGCCCCGACAACGCGGCCAGCTCGGCAGCAATCGCCTCGCCAAAGCCATGGGGCGAATTGAGCCCGGTGCCGACGGCGGTGCCGCCCTGGGCCAGTTCGCACACCGGAGGCAGGGCACTGCGGATCGCGCGTTCGGCGTAATCGAGCTGGGCGATAAAGGCCGAGAGTTCCTGGCCGAAGGTGATCGGCGTGGCGTCCATCATGTGGGTGCGGCCGGTCTTCACCAGTTTCATATGCCGTGCCGACAGTTCCGCCAGGCCGCCCGAAAGGTTGGTGATTGCCGGCAGCAGTTGCTTGTTCACCGCTTGCACCGTCGCGATGCTCATCGCTGTAGGGAAACAGTCGTTGGAACTCTGCGAGCGGTTCACATGATCGTTAGGGTGAACCGGGCTTTTGCCGCCACGGGTCTTGCCCGACAGCTCGTTGGCGCGGCCGGCGATCACTTCATTGGCGTTCATGTTGCTCTGGGTGCCGCTGCCGGTCTGCCACACCACCAGCGGGAACTGGTCGTCATGCTGGCCGTCGAGCACCTCATCGGCGGCCTGTTCGATCAGCCGGGCGATATCGGCAGGCAAATCGCCATTGCGGTCGTTGACCCGCGCCGCCGCTTTCTTGATCAGCGCCAGGGCATGCAGCACCGCCAACGGCATGCGTTGCTCGCCGATGGCGAAGTTCACCAGCGAACGTTGGGTCTGCGCGCCCCAGTAAGCGTCATCCGGGACTTGGACTTCTCCCAGGCTGTCGGTTTCGATACGGCTCATCGGGCACACTCCTTCAGGTTCGTTTGCGCAGTTTAGGCCGTGATGGGCCAGTGGGGTTCCATAAAAGACTTTTCACCCGGCCCAAGTCCCGCAAAACCCGGCCCAATAAGGGGTGGGGTTGAGACATTTCGTTTTTTAGGCGCAGAATAGCCGCCCTTGGGGGTAATACCTCGCCTGCTAGAAAGGAAACTCGATGACTCGTCTTCGTGCCATCTGTACCGCGGTTGCTCTGGTTTGCGCCAGCGGCCAAGTGTTTGCCGATACCGCCAGCCATAACGCCAGTGCCGAAGCCTTCCTTACCCTGGCCCACGCTGACAAGCTGGGTACGCCGGTGTACATGCAAGTGCAGCAAATGTTTGCCCAGCGTTTCGAACAGACCAAGGCGCCTGCCGCCAAGCAGTCCGTGCTGGACAGCTACCAGGCCAAGGCTAACGCCGCTCTGGACCAGGCTATCGGCTGGCCGAAGCTGAAACCGGACATGGTCAAGCTCTACACCACTAACTTCAGCGAATCCGAGCTCAAGGACCTGGTTGCGTTCTACCAGTCGCCACTGGGCAAGAAAGTCCTGGAAAAAATGCCGCAATTGACTCAACAATCGGCCCAGATGACCCAAGCCAAGCTGGAAAGCGCCGTGCCGGTGGTGAACAAGCTGTTGGAAGACATGACCAACGAGCTGGCACCTAAAGCCGCTGCACCGGCCAAGAAGAAGTAAGCAGGAATGACCATGCAACAGCGTATCGAAACGGCGCTCACCGCCTTGAGCCCGCAACACTTGAACGTGCTGGACGAAAGCCATATGCACAGCCGTGGGTTGCAGACCCACTTCAAGGCCGTGCTGGTCAGCCAGCAGTTCGAGGGGCTTAACCGCGTCAAGCGCCACCAGACGGCCTACGCCACCCTGGGTGACCTTATGAGCGAGTTTCATGCGTTGGCGCTGCATACCTACACGCCTGAAGAATGGGCGAAAATCGACGCAGCCCCGGCCTCGCCGACCTGCGCCGGCGGGCATGATTAATGATCAGGTGTCTCTGACACCCGGCATTTGTTAGAATCCGCAACGCGCCGCTTAGCCGGCGCGTTTTTTTTGCATCCGGTTCACCCCTTACGAGGGTAGCCACCTGGAGAGAACACCCATGACTCAACCGATCGTCGTGGCGGCACTGTATAAGTTCGTCACCCTCGAGGATTACGTCGCCCTGCGCGAGCCACTGCTGCAGGCGATGGTCGACAACGGCATCAAAGGCACCTTGCTGATCGCCGAAGAAGGCATCAACGGCACCGTTTCCGGTAGCCGCGAAGGCATTGACGGCCTGATGGCCTGGCTGAAAAACGACCCACGCATGGACGACATCGACCACAAAGAGTCGTACTGCGACGACCAGCCGTTCTACCGCACCAAGGTCAAGCTCAAAAAAGAGATCGTGACCCTGGGCGTCGAAGGCGTCGACCCGAACAAACAAGTCGGCACCTACGTCGACCCGCAGGACTGGAACGCGCTGATCAGCGACCCGGAAGTGCTGTTGATCGACACGCGCAACGACTACGAAGTGTCGATCGGCACCTTTGAAGGCGCAATCGACCCGAAAACCACCAGTTTTCGCGAATTTCCCGACTACATCAAAGCCAACTTCGACCCGGCCAAGCACAAGAAAGTCGCCATGTTCTGCACCGGCGGCATTCGTTGCGAAAAGGCCTCGAGCTACATGCTCAGCGAAGGCTTTGACGAGGTTTATCACCTCAAGGGCGGCATCCTGAAGTACCTCGAAGAGGTGCCCCAGGAAGAGACCAAATGGCAGGGCGACTGCTTTGTGTTCGACAACCGTGTGACCGTGCGCCACGACTTGAGCGAAGGCGACTACGATCAATGCCATGCGTGCCGTACACCGGTCAGCGTCGAAGACCGTGCGTCCGAGCATTATGTGGCCGGCATCAGTTGCCCGCATTGCTGGGATAAGCTGCCGGAGAAGACCCGCCGCAGCGCGATTGACCGGCAGAAGCAGATCGAGCTGGCCAAGGCCCGCAATATGCCGCACCCGATTGGCTTTAACTATAAGCAAACCCCTTCCGAGGCCTGACCCATGCCCGCGCGCCTGCTCTATGTGATGGACCCGATGTGTTCCTGGTGCTGGGGCTTTGCCCCGGTGGCCGAGGCGTTGGTCGAGCAGGCCCAGGCCGCAGGCGTGGAGCTGCACCTGGTGGTGGGTGGCTTGCGTACCGGCAGCGGTGCGGCGCTGGAGCCGACCACTCGGCGCTATATCCTTGAGCACTGGCAGGCGGTCACCGAGGCCACTGGTCAGCCGTTCAAGCGTGACGGCGCGTTGCCCGACGGCTTTGTCTATGACACCGAGCCTGCGTGTCGGGCCATCGTCACCGCGCGCAGCCTGGCACCGGATTGCGCCTGGAAGCTGTTGGGGCTGATCCAGCGCGCGTTTTATGTCGAGGGCCGCGACGTGACTCTCGCCAGCGTGTTGGTCGAACTGGCCGAGCAGGCGGGCATCCCGCGCATCGAGTTCGCCGGTGCGTTCGACCGTGCCGAGCAGCATGCCGCCACAGCCGCCGATTTCACCTGGGTGCAGGATCTGGGTATCGCCGGTTTCCCGACCCTGTTGGCCGAGCGTAATGGCCAGCTGGCGCTACTGACCAACGGCTACCAGCCGCTGTCCGAGCTGTCGCCTTTGCTCGCCCGATGGCTGGAGCGAGCCACCTGTGCATGACACGCCTGGGCAAGACCAACCTCAACGCACCGACCGACTGACCTGGGCAGAAATTCGCCGCCTGGCCCTGCGGCACAAGAAATCCCTGTGGATCGCCAATGGCGTCGCCGTGCTGGCGACCCTGTGCAGTGTGCCCATCCCATTGCTGTTGCCCTTGCTGGTAGACGAAGTGCTGCTGGGCCGTGGCGACGCAGCGCTCAAGGTGATGAACAACGCATTGCCCCTGGGCTGGCAGAAGGCTGCCGGTTATATCGGCCTGATGTTGCTGGTGACGCTGTGCCTGCGTTGCGGCGCGCTGGTGTTCAACGTGGTGCAGGCGCGGTTGTTTGCGCGGCTGGCCAAGGACATCGTGTACCGCATTCGGGTGCGCCTGATTGAACGGCTCAAGCGCATTTCCCTCGGCGAATACGAAAGCCTGGGCAGTGGCACCGTCACCACGCACCTGGTCACGGATTTGGACACGCTGGACAAGTTTGTCGGCGAAACCCTCAGCCGTTTCCTGGTGGCCATGCTGACCCTGGTCGGCACCTCGGCGATTCTGGTGTGGATGCACTGGCAGCTGGCGTTGTTGATCCTGCTGTTCAACCCGTTGGTGATCTACGCCACGGTGCAGTTGGGCAAGCGCGTCAAACACCTGAAGAAGCTGGAGAACGACAGCACGTCGCGCTTCACCCAGGCGTTGACCGAAACCCTCGACGCCATCCAGGAAGTGCGTGCCGGCAACCGCCAGGGCTTTTTCCTCGGGCGCCTGGGCCAGCGCGCCCAGGAAGTGCGCGACTACGCGATCCACTCGCAATGGAAAACCGACGCCTCCAGCCGCGCCAGTGGCTTGTTGTTTCAGTTCGGAATCGACATTTTCCGCGCGGCGGCGATGCTCACGGTGCTGTTTTCTGACCTCTCCATCGGGCAGATGCTCGCGGTGTTCAGCTACCTGTGGTTCATGATCGGGCCGGTGGAGCAACTGCTGAACCTGCAATATGCGTTCTACGCGGCAGGCGGCGCGCTGACGCGGATCAACGAGCTGCTGGCGCGTGCCGACGAACCCCAATACGCCGGTGGCGCAGACCCGTTCACTGGGCGGGAGACCGTGGGTATCGAGGTGCGCGGGCTGGATTTCGGCTACGGCGAAGAACTGGTGCTCAACCAGTTGAACCTGACCATTGCGCCGGGTGAGAAGGTGGCGATTGTGGGCGCCAGCGGCGGCGGCAAAAGTACCCTGGTGCAACTGTTGCTCGGGCTCTACACACCGCAGGCCGGCAGCATTCGTTTTGGCGACGCGACCCAACAGGAGATCGGCCTTGCGACCATCCGTGAGAACGTTGCCGTGGTGCTGCAACACCCGGCGTTGTTCAACGACACGGTGCGCGCCAACCTGACCATGGGCCGCACGCGTTCGGACCAGGCATGCTGGCAGGCGCTGGAAATCGCCCAGTTGGACGCAACCGTCAGGGCATTGCCGTTGGGCCTGGACAGTGTGGTCGGACGCTCCGGCGTGCGTTTTTCCGGCGGCCAGCGCCAACGCCTGGCCATCGCCCGGATGGTGCTGGCTGAGCCGAAAGTGGTGATTCTGGATGAGGCCACCTCGGCACTCGATGCGGCGACCGAATACAACCTGCACCAGGCGCTGGCACGGTTTCTCAGTGGGCGTACTACACTGATCATCGCGCACCGGCTGTCGGCGGTGAAGCAGGCTGACCGCGTGTTGGTGTTCGATGGCGGGCATATCGCCGAGGATGGCGACCATCAGCAATTGATCGCAGAGGGCGGGTTGTACGCCAAACTCTATGGGCATTTGCAACAAGTGCGCTGAATTAGCCTAGGCTGTGCTATCAGGAGCGGATTTTCGCGTGCGTATTCAGCTGTGCATGTGCAAGGGACTTCATGAAGCAAAAGCGTACTCTCGGAACGCCTCGGCTGCTGGGCATTGTCTGGCCCTTTATCGCCGTTGTGCTGTTCCAGGCATTGTTAGGCTGCGTCAGTCTCTACGTGCTTTCAGCGGTGCGCGGGTATGTGGCGGGCGAGAGCCTGTGGTCCAAGGGCCAGAAAGACGCCATCTACTACCTGACGCTTTACGCCGATAATCGCGACCCCGCCACCTACCTCAAGTACCAGCAAGCCATCGCCGTGCCCCAAGGCGGGCATGAGTTGCGTATCGCGCTGGACCGCCCCACACCCGACCTGCCTGCGGCGCGCCAGGGGATCCTCAAGGGCGGCAACCACCCGGATGACGTTTCCAGCCTGATCTGGCTGTACCTCAACTTTCGCCATTTCAGCTACCTGGAAAAAGCCATCGAGTTGTGGACCGTGGGCGATAGTTATCTGGTGCAATTGGATGACTTGGCCCGGGGGATGCACCGGGCGATCAGCAGTAATCAGGTCAGCAGCAGCGATGTAAAGGACTGGAAGGCACGCATCACCGCTATCAACGATGGCGTCACGCCGGCCGCCAAGGCGTTCAGCGATGCCTTGGGCGAGGGCTCGCGAGTCATCCTGCGGCTGCTGTTGATCACCAACCTGACCACCGCCCTGGGCCTGATTGCCCTGGCGTTGCTGCGCACGCACAAATTGCTGGCCCAGCGCCACGCGTTCGCCAACGCGCTGCAGGCGGAGAAAGAGCGGGCGCAGATTACCCTGGAATCGATTGGCGACGGCGTGATCACCACCGATGTCGACGGTGCCATCGCCTACATGAACCCGGCGGCCGAGGCGCTGACCCACTGGACGACGGCCCAGGCCCAAGGGTTGCCCCTGGCGGCGTTATTCAGCCTGCTTGATGAAAACGCCGAGCCCGATGGATTTACGCTGGTCGAGCACATTATCAAGGGCGAATTCAGTGGCGGCAGCGAGCATTCCAAGCTGATCCAGCGGGTGGACGGCACCACGGTGTCTGTGACGCTGGTGGGCGCGCCGATCCGCAGTGCCGGCAAGGTCAGTGGCGCGGTGCTGGTGCTGCACGATATGACCCGGGAGCGCCAATACATTGCCAACCTGTCGTGGCAGGCGACCCACGATGCCTTGACGGGCCTGGCCAACCGTCGCGAATTCGAGTTCCGCCTGGAACAGGTGCTGCAACAGGTAGCGCGCCAGCATAACCCGCGACATGCCTTGATGTTCCTCGATCTGGACCAGTTCAAGCTGGTCAACGATACCTGCGGGCATGCCGCGGGCGATGAGTTGCTGCGGCATATCTGCGCGTTGCTGCAATCGGACCTGCGCGAAGGCGACACCCTGGCGCGCTTGGGCGGCGACGAGTTTGGCATCCTGCTGGAGAACTGCCCGGCACCGGTTGCGGAAAAAATCGCCGAGAGCCTGCGCCATACCGTGCAGAATTTGCATTTCGTGTGGAAAGGCCGGCCGTTCATGACCACCGTCAGTATTGGCCTGGTGCATATCTCACAGACGCCGACCACCTTGGAAACATCGCTGCGCGCCGCCGACATGGCGTGTTACATGGCCAAGGAAAAGGGCCGCAACCGCGTGCAGGTCTACCATGCCGATGACTCGGAGTTGTCTCTGCGCTTCGGCGAAATGGCCTGGGTGCAGCGCCTGCACATGGCCTTGGAGGAGAATAGGTTTTGCCTGTATGCGCAGGAAATTTCGCCTTTGGGGCACACCGATGGCGGCAATGGGCATATCGAAATTCTGCTGCGCCTGCACGATGAAGCCGGTCGGATCATTCTGCCGGACAGTTTTATCCCGGCGGCCGAGCGCTACGGCCTGATGACGTCGCTGGACCGCTGGGTGGTCGAGAACGTGTTCAAGATTATCGCCAACTGTTTACGCGAGCGGCCAGGCCGGCCACTGGCGATGTGTGCGATTAATCTGTCAGGTATAACCATTGGCGATGACGATTTTCTCGGTTTTTTACGTGAGCAATTCGCGGCTTATAACATTCCACCGGCAATGATATGTTTTGAAATAACTGAAACCAGTGCTATTGCAAATTTAGGTAGCGCCATTCGTTTTATTAATGAACTCAAAGCGTTAGGTTGTCATTTCTCACTTGATGACTTTTGTGCCGGAATGTCCTCATTCGCCTATCTCAAACATTTACCTGTAGACTTCCTGAAGATCGATGGAAGTTTCGTAAAGGATATGCTGGACGACCCGATTAACCGCGCGATGGTCGAAGTGATCAATCACATCGGCCACGTCATGGGTAAGCGCACAATTGCAGAGTTTGTTGAAACGCCACAGATCGAACAGGCTTTACTTGAGATTGGTGTGGATTACGCTCAGGGCTACCTGATTGAACGCCCGCAATTGTTTACCTTTGATAGCTTGCAGTGTCGACCTGTGCGGCCGCAGCCTCTGTTATTCAAGGCGCCCGGCACATTCCGCTGAAACAACTGCTGGTCTGTACAATCACACTTTAAAAGGAGCCTTACAGTGATCGACACCTTCAACAGAACCGGCCCGCTTATGGAAGCCTCAAGTTACCCTGCCTGGGCGCAACAATTGATCCAGGCCTGTAGCGAGAGCAAGCGCCGAGTTGTCGAGCACGAACTGTATCAGCGCATGCGTGACAACACGCTCAGCGCCAAGACCATGCGCCATTACCTTATCGGTGGCTGGCCAGTGGTGGAACAGTTTGCCTTGTACATGGCACAAAACCTGACCAAGACCAAGTTTGCCCGCCATCCTGGGGAGGATATGGCGCGCCGCTGGCTGATGCGTAATATTCGCGTGGAACTGAACCATGCCGATTACTGGGTACATTGGGCCCGCGCCCATGGCGTCAGCCTTGAAGAGCTGCAAGCGCAGAACGTACCGCCTGAATTACACGCACTGAGTCACTGGTGCTGGCATACCAGTTCGGCCGATTCGTTGATCGTGGCGATTGCTGCGACCAACTACGCAATCGAAGGGGCGACGGGGGAGTGGTCCGCCGTGGTGTGTTCTACTGGCGTGTATGCGGCCGCCTTCCCTGAGGAAGATCGCAAGCGCGCGATGAAGTGGCTGAAGATGCACGCCCAGTACGACGACGCCCACCCGTGGGAAGCCCTGGAAATCATCTGCACCCTGGCGGGGATGAACCCGAGTAAAACCCTGCAGGAAGAACTGCGCCAGGCCGTGTGCAAGAGCTACGACTACATGTTCCTGTTTCTGGAAAGTTGCATGCGCTTGGAGAATGAGAAAGCCAAGGATACGGCGCCCGTAGCGATTCGCGAGCGTCAGGCACGCGTCGCCAGCGAGGCGTGATCCACGCGTGATGGCGGGGTGTTTACCCCGCCATTGCCAAGCGGTTACGGCCTTCGCGCTTGGCCACGTACAAGGCGCTGTCAGCGCGGCGCAGCAGGCTGTCGGCAGACTCGGCGGCCAGCAAGGTTGAGCAACCCAGGCTCACCGTCAATTCAATCTTGGTGTCATCCGCCCAATAATCCTGAGCCTGTGCAGCCCGGCGCAAGCGCTCGCCGACCATGCTGGCAGCATCCCGGCCGGTGTTCGACAGCAGGATCAAAAACTCTTCGCCGCCAAACCTGAACACCATGTCCACGTTGCGCAGCTGGCCTTTGATCGAGCCAGCCACGGCGCGCAGTACCTTGTCGCCGGCCGCATGGCCGTGGGTGTCGTTGATATTCTTGAAGTGATCGATGTCCAGCATCAGCAACGACAGCGGGCTCATGTGCCGCCGGGCCATGTCGATTTCCCGTTGCAGGGTCTGGTCCATGGCAATGCGATTGCCGGTTTCGGTCAACGGATCGCGCAGTGCGCTGCGTGTGGCGGCGCGGTAGAGCAGGGCGTTGCGCATCGGGTAGAGCAAGGTGGCCAGCAGCGCTTCCAATTGGCTCAGTTCGTCGTCCATCAAGCGTTGGTTGCGACGGAATATCAGCTCGCCCAAATGCTCGCCTTCATGGCTCAAGGTGTAGCTCACCGAGTGGTGGCCGCGATGGCCAAATTCCAGGCGCAGGTCGCTGGCTTCATGGCGATACTGCAAGGCGTCCAAGGGCACCAGACGCTGGATCTCACGAAAGAACAGGCCAAGGATGCGTTCCGGCTCCAGGCTGGTCTGCAATTGCTGACCCAGTTGCTGGCGCAGTTCGTTGAAGGTGACGGGGCGGCGGGGACGAAGGGCTGGTTGACCAAACCCCAGGCGTTGCAATTTGGCACTGTCGAAGTCAATTGCGTTGGTCTGGGTCGGTGATTTCATAAGCTGACGGCCTCTAAGCACTTAACTGTCTTACAGGCTCGATGAGAGTGGCGAATGCCAAGCGTCTTACTGTTCCTTCAGTTCCGTAAAACATTGGAAACAGTTTAAACCGCTTTGCCCGGGGTTATAACCCCTGGGCTCTGCCACACGTCTTGTCATCGCTTAACCTGCTGGATAGGGTTAGAGCGAGATTCATGCCACTTCGTTTAACTTATTAAAACGCCTTATAAATCAACGACCGTTTTTAGAAGCAAAAACGGCCGTCAGCGAATGGCGCCGGTTATTTGACTGATTGAACCAACGTTGTGTGGTCAATCTGATCGATTGAGGTGACACCGGTCAACGTCATGGCTACACGCATTTCCTTGGCGAAGATATCCAGCAGGTTTTCCACCCCGCGCTGGCCATCGGCAGCCAATGCATAAGCGTTGGCTCGCCCGAGCAGGCAACCCTTGGCGCCCAGGGCGAGCATGCGCACCACATCGAGCCCGGAGCGAATGCCGGAGTCCACCAGCACCGTGAGGTCATCGCCTACCGCCTCGGCAATCGGCGGCAAGGCTTTTGCGGTGGACAGCACGCCGTCCAGCTGGCGGCCGCCGTGGTTGGAGACGACGATGCCATCCGCGCCGAAACTCACGGCGTCCTTGGCGTCCTGTGGGTCGAGAATGCCTTTGATGATCATCGGGCCTTTCCAGAACTCGCGGATCCACTCCAGGTCTTTCCAGCTGATCGACGGGTCGAAATTGTTCGCCAGCCAGCCGATGTAATCTTCCAGGTGCGTCGGCTTGCCGAGGTATTTGGAAATATTGCCCAGGTCGTGCGGGCGGCCCATCAGCCCCACATCGAAGGCCCATTGCGGTTTGGTCACGGCCTGCAGCATGCGCCGCGAAGCGGCGAACGGCCCGGACATGCCCGAGTGCGCATCGCGGTAGCGTGCACCCGGCGTGGGCATATCCACCGTGAACACCAGCGTGGTCACACCGGCCGCCTGCGCGCGCTCCAGGGCGTTGCGCATAAAGCCGCGGTCCTTGAGCACATACAGTTGGAACCAGATCGACTGCGGGCTTTGCGATGCCACCTCTTCAATCGAGCACACCGACACCGTCGACAAGCAGAACGGCACGCCCTTGTTCGCCGCCGCCTTGGCGGCCTGCACTTCACCACGCCGCGCGTACATGCCCGTCAGGCCGACCGGGCTGAGAATGACCGGCATGGCCAATTCCTGGCCGAACAAGGTGGTTTTCAGGCTGAGTTTGTCGACATTGCGCAGGATGCGTTGGCGCAGGCTGATCTCGGCCAGGTCCGAACAGTTGGCGCGCAGCGTGTGCTCGGCGTAGGCGCCACCGTCGATGTAATCGAACAGAAAGCGCGGCAGCTTGCGCTTGGCGGCTTCACGGTAGTCGGAGGCGGACGAGATGATCATGAACGGGTTCTCCATAGCGCAAGGTCGCTTCACCATAAGCAAAAAGCTGGCATGATAAAAACAACTTTTATTACTAGTATCCAGTCGCTAAAGGAATACCGATGAACCTGCGAACATTGCGTGCCTTTGTTGAAGTGGTGCGCCAGGGCGGCTTCTCCCAAGCGGCTGACGTGGTGGCCTTGACCCAATCCACCGTGAGCAAGGCGGTGAAGACGCTGGAAGATGAATTGGGCACACCGCTGCTTAATCGCCTCGGCCACCGCAACGAACTCACCGCCGCCGGCGAAATCGCCTACCGGCGCGCGCTGGTATTGCTGGCCGAGCAGAGCGACTTGGTTGCCGAGATCAACGACCTGCGCGGCCTCAAGCGCGGCGTGTTGCGCATCGGCCTGCCGCCCGTAGGCTGCGGCGTCCTGTTTGCGGCGATGTTCGCCGCTTACCGCACGCGCTACCCAGGCATCGAGATCGAACTCACCGAATACGGCAGCAAACGCCTGCGCGAATGCCTGGAAGCCGGCGAGGTCGACCTGGCGGCCTTGTTATTACCGGCGGATGAAGGGTTCGACTACCAACCCGTGCGCAATGAACCGCTGATGGCCGTATTACCCATAAGCCATCCGCTGGCCCGGCGCAAACGCATCGACTTCACCGACCTGGCCGACTCACCGTTCATCCTGTTCGAAGCCGGCTTCGCCCTGAACGCCAAGATCCTCGCTGCCTGCGAACGCAAAGGCGTCACGCCACGGGTGACTGCGCGCAGCGGGCAAATCGACTTTATCGTCGACCTGGTCTCCGCAGGCCTGGGCGTCGCCTTCCTGCCACGCATGCTCGCGCACAAGCACCAACACCCCGGCATCGCCCTGATCCCGCTGGACGAACCCCACACCGATTGGCACATCGCCCTGGCCTGGCGCGCCAGCGCGCACCTGCCACCGGCGGCTCGCGCCTGGCTGGATTTGGCCAGGGAAATGGCCAGCCCGGTGTAGAGGGTGGCAGCGGTGATTTGCAGGAATTTCGCCGAATGCACCCTCGGTGCTTGACTTCTTCTTTTTAATCAGTAACATACGGCGCATTCCGCGATAGCTCAGTTGGTAGAGCAAATGACTGTTAATCATTGGGTCCCTGGTTCGAGTCCAGGTCGTGGAGCCAGATAGAGAAAAGCCTGCAGAGATGCAGGCTTTTTTTTTGCCCAGATTTTCTCGCGGCAATCATCGCGCACAGCGTGAGTGTGCATGAAGCCGTCTCTCATCAATGCATCGCTTCATGGTCCAAGCTACTGTATTGAATCCCCCGCGCATGGACTGAACCGATGATCACTCGCCCCACCCACCGCCTGTGTAATCGATGCGGCGATTGGATAACCGCTTATTGTCCTTCGGTTGAAACGCTATCAACGCTTGGGATCTTCCATGAAGCGGGTGATCAGGCAGTCGTCGACGAGATAGTGCGACGGGAAAATATCGATCCCGCAATCGTGTGGGAGTACTTCGAGCATCGGATGAAGCCAAGGTGCACGCAAATGAAGATCTCAAGCGCCGCTTTGAAATGGCTGGACTCGCAGGCATGCGCTTTAAGTCTGTGAATGGTGACCAAAAAACGGTCGCTTGAGGGGTAAAAGCGACGGCGGGTGGTGTGTCGATAGCTCAGCACTCACCGCGCCAGTTTTCGGTGTGTTCAACTGAAAGTTCTGTGTGGCTTCCCGCGCATCAGCCTGTCACAGAGAATCAGTGAGACGGGGTTACAACGTCTGCACGATAATCTGGCTTTTCAGGTCGTTGACCATGCCTTCAATCGCCGGCTTCATGGCGACAAAATCCTGCGGGCTGCACAGCGCGTCGGGGTGGCTGAACGCATAGCTGCGGGTGATGAGTACGCTGTTGCCTTCCTTGACGTAAGTGGTCTGGTAGTTGAATCCACCGGTGTTGAGCGTTACAGCCTTGGGCACCGCGAGGATATTCAATTGTTTGGGGAAGTCGAAGCGCGCTTTTTCTTCAATCGTGCCGGAAGTACAGATGAAGGCCTGCGTGCGGTCTTGTTCCGCCATGAGGCTGAACACGTTCTGGCCGATGCCGCCCGCGAGGCTGCTGAGCGTCGGTACGCCCGTGGGGCCGGGCAGGTTGACCAGGTTGTCGGTACGCCCTTTGACCGTGGACGTGAAGGTGGCGGCATTGCCTTCCAAGGGGTCGGTTTCAATCTTGCCGCTGCCAGTTTGCCCGTACATGCTGAGGACTTTTTGGGTCAGTTGATCACGGTCGGCAGGCATGATGGATTTGAACAGGAAACGATTGAGTTCCGTGGCCCAGCCTTCCACCGTGGTGCCGTTGGTGAAGTCCGCCGCGCCGCTCGGGTCGATCTTGAAGTGCAGCGTGCCGTCCACCTTGCCCAATTGGTTTGAAGGTGTACGCGCCAGTTCGCCGCTCTGGGTCAGCAACACGGGTTTACCCAGTTCCGGAATCATCAGGTAGCCGGCGGCGATGGGGGTGGCGGTGGAGTCCAGATAAAGGTCGAGGGTCGGGACGTAAGTGATCGCATGGTTAAGCAAACCCAGGGTCGGCACCTTCGGCAGTAGGTAGGCGTCGCCGAGGTTGATCAGCGCGGGCGAGCTTTCGATGGCCACCGCCTTGAGCAGCGCTTCGAGCAAGGCAACGTGGTCCTTGCAGTCGCCATAACGGTTATCCAGCACCGCCTGCGCCGCGTGCGGCACCACGCCGCCATTGCCGACGTAAACCGCGACGTAGCGAATGTTCTTGCGCACCCAGTCACTCAGCACCAGTGCTTTGCTGCGCGGGGTGTCCAGGTTGGCGGTGAGTTCCCTGGCCAGCTGGGTAATGGCGGGCGTCACCTCAACCTGCGCCCTGGCGGCATACGCCTGGGCAAACTGTTTGTAATCAGTGAAGGTCGACACGGCGAGGCGTTGCCCGTAATCGGTGTAAGCGACGGAGCCGACTTCAACGCGGTTTTTCTGCGTGGGTTGCAGGTCCCAGCGGTAGATTTTTCGCCCGTTGGCGGTGGTGGGCTTGGCGGCTTTGAAACCCCTGACGTCAGCGAACAAGGGCATGTCGGCTGGCATGTCGTAGGTGAAGTGGATCTGCTGGTTCTCGTAGAAATCCGGCGCGTAGAGGTCTTCAAACTGTCCGGGGAACATCGCGGTGGTGCGATGGCGCTGGTAGCGCAAGACCATGCGGTCACCGACGGCTACGTCAGGGAAGATCACCACTTTGACGCGTGAGTCCTGGAACATCGGCGCTTCGGCTGAGGCCTGCTCCTGCTGTTCCTTGATCTGGTCGGCAGCCACCGGCACCTTGCGTCCGTCGGCTTTCTGGGTGTAGGCCTCCACGATGTCCACGGTTTCCAGCGAGCGGTTGAAGCTCACCGAGCGTTGCGCGTTGGGCTTGATCGCGCGTTCCTCATTGATGCGCGAGACCAGCTCGAAGTCGAGCACAAAACTGCCGTCGGCATTGACCACGTAGGCCTGGCTATTTTTTTCGACGGTCAGGGAACGGTCGGTGTAATCGGCATTTGCCTGTGCGCTGAACAGCCCGCAGACGACCACCACCGCTGCACCGAACAGGCGCGCCGGGAAGAGCGTAACGCTTTGCATAAAGATCCTTCTAAACAATGACGCGCGCCGTCTGCGCGAGGGCGCGCGTTCCTCTGGTAAATCGGTAAATGCGAAGCGTTACTATATAGAGGTGGCAGTGAGCCTGGCTATTTTTGTTGCTTAAAGTCGTGTGGAAAGCACCTGGGTATCGGTCTGTGACGCAGTGTCTGCCCCACGCCGCTCCCACTTCGCAATCACCAACGGCGCCAACGCATTCCCCAACACATTCAGCGCCGTCGTCGGCATTTCCATCAACCGATAAACCCCGGCAATAAACGCAATGCCCTCCAACGGCAACCCGGCGCTGGCCAGCGTGGCTGACAGAATTACAAACATAAACCCCGGCACACCGGCCGCGCCTTTGGAGGTAAGCACCATGGTCACCACCAGCAACGCCTGGTCCGCCAGGCTCAGGTCGATGCCATACAATTGCGCCACGAACAGCGTGCCGATACCAAGGAACAATGAAGCCCCGTCGAGGTTGAACGAGTAGCCCACCGGCACCACAAAGCTCACCAGCGACGGCGGCACGCCGTAGGTTTCCAGCTTCTTCATCAGTTGCGGCATCACCGCCGCCGAGCTGGCGGTGGAGAAGGCCAGCACCAGTTCATCCTTGATATGGCGCATCAACGCGAACAAGTTGATCCCGCATAACCGCGCGACCAGGTTGAGCACCACCAGCACAAAGAACGCGATGGACAGGTAACTGACCATGATCAGCTTGGCCAGCGGCATCAGCGAGCCGAAGCCGAAGTTGGCGACGGTGACCGCGATCATCCCGAACACGCCGATGGGCGAGTAGGCCATGATCATCGAAGTGACCTTGAACATCGCCTCCGACACACCGCGCAACAGGGCGATTACCGGGTCTTTGCGTTCGGCGGGCAAGCGCGAGACGCCGAGGCCGAACATCACCGCGAAAAACAACACTGACAACAGGCTGCCCTGGGCCATGGCGCTGATCACGTTGTCGGGGATGATGCCGACGATGATCTGCCCCAGGCTATGGCCGCCACCGTTGCTGGTCGGCAATGTAATGTTCGCCGCCTGCAGGCTGGCCAGTTCAGTGCCGGCGCCGGGTTTGAACAGGTTGCCCATGATCAGCCCGACAATGATTGCCAGGGTGGTAATGCAGAAAAAATAGCTCAGGGATTTCAGTCCGATACGGCCCAGGGTTTTGCCGTCACCGTGCCCGGCAATGCCCACCACCATGCAGGCGAACACGATGGGCACCACGATCATTTTCATCAGCTTGATAAAGATATCGCCGGCCGGTTGCAGCAGGTTGTCCACCAGCCATGGCCGGGATTCGGGAAAGCGGTGCAACAGGGCACCCAGGGCGATACCGGCGAGCAAGCCGATCATGATTTGCCAGACCAGCGCGATGCGGGGCGTGTACATAGGAATGCCTCATTTGTAATCAATGATTTTAAGTTGTTGTTCTAGGCAGTCAAAACAGCGGCCATCCGTTGGCCGCCGGGTACAGCGAAGGGTGTCAGCGCAGGTCGTGGCAGGCGTCTTTCAGGCGACGACAGCCTTCTTCGATCACGTCCGGCGCGCTGGCGAAAGACAGGCGCACATACGGCGACATGCCGTACGCCGCGCCGCTGACCGTGGCCAGGCCGTAGTCGCGCAGCAGGTAGTCCACCAGTTGGGTGTCGCTCTGTAACGTTTCACCGTGCGCGGTGAGTTTGCCCATCAGCGCGCTGACGTTGGCGAACACATAGAACGCGCCGTCGGGTGGGGTCACGCTCAAGCCCGGAATGCCGGCCAAACGATCCAGCATCAGTGCGCGACGCTGCACGTACTCCGCGCGCATGTCGGCAATGGGCGCCTGCTCACCGGCAAAGGCCGCCACCGCCGCGGCTTGGCTCAAGGAGCTGGGGCAGGTGGTGGTTTGCGACAGCAACTTGGCGATGGCGGCGATCAACCACGCCGGCCCCGCCCCAAAACCCAGGCGCCAGCCAGTCATCGCGTAGCCCTTGGAGGCGCCGTTGACGATCAATGTGCGAGGTTTCAGATCCGGCGCCAGGCGCGTCAGCGGCACGTGGCGGGCATCGCCATAAACGAAGTGCTCGTAGATCTCATCCGCCATGATCAGCACATGGGGATGGCGCCGCAGAACCTCGGCCAGCGCGAGCAGTTCAGCCTCACTGTACACCGCGCCGCTGGGGTTGTTCGGGCTGTTGAGGATCACCCATTTGGTGCGTGGGGTAATCGCCTGTACGAGGGCGTCGGGGGCCAACTTGAAGCCCAGGGTTTCGTCGCCGGGGATGATCACCGGCGTGGCGTCGTTCAGTCGCGCGATATCCGGGTAAGACACCCAATACGGCGTGTGCACGATGACCTCGTCGCCGCGATTCAGCGTGGCTGCCAGCGCGTGATAGATGATGTGCTTGCCGCCGCAGCCGGCCACCACCTCGTCCAGGCCGTACGCCAGGTCGTTGTCACGTTGCAGCTTCAGGCAGATCGCCTGGCGCAGCGCGAGGGTGCCGGTGGTGGCGGTGTAATGGGTGTCGCCGTTGTGCATCGCCAGGCTGGCGGCCTGTAGAATATGCGCCGGGGTGTCGAAGTCCGGCTCGCCGACGGTGAAGTTGACGATGTCGCGGCCCTGGGCGCGCAACTCGGTGACCAGCGCATTGGCGGCGATGCTCGGTGACGGCTGGATGCCGAGCACACGCTCGGAAAGAAATGCAGTGCTCATGTTCAGCCCGCCAAGCCGGCGTTGGCCAGCACCTTGTCGATCCAGCTCTGGCGCACGGCGCCCGTGGCGATCTCGGCCTTGACCGCTTCTTCGTGCTCGGCATGTTGCCCGGCGCGGCGCAGCACCTCGGCGGCGTCAGCCTGGGAGAAGGCCACCAGGCCGTCTTCATCGCCCACCAGCAAATCGCCCGGGTTGATCAGCATGCCGCCGATGGACACCGGCACATTCACCTCACCTGGGCCGGTTTTGTAAGGGCCGGTGTGCACCACGGCGCGGGCGTAGCATGGGGTGTCTTCAAAGCTGGCGACATCACGAATCGCGCCGTCGATCACAAAGCCGACGCAACCGCGTTGCTGGGCGTAGAGCTTGACCAGCTCGCCGATCACCGCGTTATTGGTGTCGCCCTGGCCGTCCACCACCAGCACGTGGCCGGGTTGCAGCAGGCTCATGGCCTTGTAGATCAGCAGGTTGTCGCCGGGCCGCGTCTTGACCGTGATCGCCGTGCCTACCAGCTTGCCGGTGCGGTTATAGCGCGTCAGCCCACGGGCGCCGATGTGGCGGCCGAGGTTGTCGCTGATATGCGGCGTGACCACGTGGGCAAACGCTTCGACCAGCTCGGCCGAAGCCATCGGCGCGTTGGGAAGGATGCGGGAACCGGGCAAGGACATGGCAAATCTCCAGAATCGTTGAATAGCGACGGGCTATGACCGGATCTTAGGAGTGATGAACGGACAGTTTTAGCGATATTTTATGATGTGATAGCATCGCTTTTTCTCATGAATTTGCCGCCATGATTACCTTCAAGCAAATCGACGCGCTGTACTGGATCGCTGAGTTGGGCAGCTTCGAAGCGGCGGCGAACAAGCTGAACATGTCGCAGTCGGCCATCTCCAAGCGCATCCAGGAGCTGGAAGACACCTTCGATGTGGAGATTTTCGACCGCAGCAAACGCAATGCGCGGCTGACCGAAAAGGGCGGCGAACTGCTCGACTACGCCCGCGACCTGCTCAAGAGCCGCGACCAATTGCTTGAACGCGTCAGCGCCCGCGAAGTGCTGGTGCGGCGCTTTCGCCTGGGTGTCACCGAGTTGACGGCGCTCACCTGGCTGCCGGCCCTCGTCGACGCACTGCGCCATGCCTACCCCAAAGTGCAGATCGAACCGTCGGTGGAGCTCAGCAGTGAGCTGTTCCGCAAACTGGAAAGCGACCAGCTCGACCTGGTGATCGTGCCGGAGGTCTACAGCGACCCGCGCTTTCACAGCACGCCGTTGCAGAGCGTGGAAAACGCCTGGATGTGCTCGCCCGGGCTGGTCCCGGACGCCGACCCGAT
The DNA here is from genome assembly GCF_009834565.1 of Pseudomonas sp. R76. GTDB lineage: Bacteria > Pseudomonadota > Gammaproteobacteria > Pseudomonadales > Pseudomonadaceae > Aquipseudomonas. Next base: position 4,694,462 of record NZ_CP019428.1, on the reverse strand, counting down.
CAGCCTGGAGACGCTGGCCAGCTACACCGTACTGACCCAGGGCGCGCAGTCGGGCACCGGCTTGATCTACGAGCGCTGGCTGGCCGCGCACAACGTGCAGATGCCGCGCACGCTCACCAGCCACAACCTGTTGGTGCAGGTCGGGTTGGCGTTGTCGGGGATCGGCGTGAGCTATCTGCCCAAGGTCTGCCTGTCGCACCTGATCGAGCAGGGCACATTGCGTGCGCTGGTGACGCAACCGGAACTGCCAAGCGTGCGCTACGTGGCGTTGCACCGGGTGGACCGCCAGTTCGGCCTGAACCAGGACGTGGCGCAGATGGCGCAGGCGTGCTGCGATTTTTCCAGGTTGTTGCTCTAGCGGTAACCCAACCTTTTATAGCGAGCAGGCTTATTGTGGCGAGCGGGCTTGCCCCGCGTTGGGCTGCGCAGCAGCCCCAAAACCTGACGACGCGGTACACCTGTAATACCTCGGCGGCTGACTTGGGAGCGCTTCGCACTCCAACGCGGGGCAAGCCCGCTCGCCACAAGACTATTGTGCGGCTCAAAGCGCTGTATTTGTACGCCAGGTATTGGTAAATAGAGCATATTCTCCGTTTATCGATACCTAGTGTAATCAATCATGAAGCGCCATTTCGAAGATTTGCAGCTGGGCAGCATCGAGCTGTTCTGCCTCGCCGCCGAGGCCAGTAGCTTTACCGGCGCCGCGCAGGTGGCCGGCGTAACCCCGGCCGCCGTGAGCCGCAGCATTTCGCGCCTGGAAGATCGCCTGGGCTCGCGCCTGTTTGTGCGCACCACCCGCAGCATCCGCCTGACCGACAGCGGCCGCACGTTTTTCCAACAGTGCCGCCAGGCCCTGACCCAATTGGTGGAGGCGCAGCAGGAAGTGATGGGCGCGCAGTCGGTGCCGTCCGGCCAGTTGCGTATCAGCGTCCCGACCACCTATGCCCATCACCGCTTGTTGCCGCTGCTACCCACATTTCGCGCGCTGTACCCGCAGGTGAGCGTGGACATCCACATCAGCAACCGCAATATCGACTTCGTCGCCGAAGGCTATGACCTGGCGATTCGCGTGCGTGCCCAACCCGACTCGTCGTTGATAGCGCGGTTGCTGGAGGACGCCGAATTGGTGGTCGTCGCCGCCCCGGCCTACCTGCAACGCGCCGGCACGCCGCAGACCTTGCAGGACTTGCCGTCGCACGAATGCATTCAGTTTGAACTGCCCAGCAATGGCCGGCGTATTCCCTGGCTGTTCCAGGTGCAAGGCCAGGAACACGAGTTTGCGGGGCAGGCGGGGTACAGCATTTCCCATGACGTGCTGGGCGGCGTGACCCTGGCCAAACATGGCGCGGGGCTGTTTCAGACCTACAAGTTCATCGTCGAGCAGGAACTGGCTGACGGCACGCTCGTGGAAGTGTTGAAACCGTTTGGCGGGCGCTCGCGACCGTTTACGTTGTTGTATCCCCATGGGCGTTATGTGCCGCATCGGGTGCGGGCGTTTGTGGATTTTTTAATGGCGTGTCGGCACGCGTGGGCGGCGTCGTAGAGGCGGCAATGTCCCACGTCAGCAGGAGTTGACTGATCGCCGCGTCGATTACCTGATACGGCACATCATCGCGCGCCAATATCGAAACGCCCTGCAGAAAACTATCAAACACCGACGCCATTGACGGCGCATGCAACGTGCTCGGCAGGTGCCCGGCCCGTATGCCGCGTTCAACACACGCCACTATTCCCGCCCGCGTTCGCGCGCGCGAATGCGTCAACGCCTGCGTCACTCGCGCATTCTCCGGGCTCGGTGCACTCATCACGCCGAGCGCGACCATGCAGCCCTTGGGGTGCCCGTCGTCACACTGCATGCGCGCCGATTGGCGCAGTGCGGTTTCGAGGGCTTTGCGCGGTAGCAGGGTTTCGTCCCACAGGCATTCGGTGACCTGGGCGTAGGTCGCCAGGTAGCGTTGCACGCACTCATCGAACAGCGCTTCTTTGGAGCCGAATGCGGCATAAAAACTCGGCGCGGAGATGCCGCCACCCAGGCCTGCCTTGAGCTGGGCGAGGGAGGTAGCGTCGTAGCCGTGCTGCCAGAACAGGTGCAGCGCCTGTTCCACGGCGTGGTCGCGATCAAAATTACGCGGGCGGCCCATTTGTGCCATGTCCAATCTCCTGTGCAGAACGAGATAAATACTAGTCGATACATAAGTTGTTGACAACGCGCGTACGCTGCACGCAACATTTGTATCGATCAGTATTTAAATCGTTTCAAGGAGTCTCCCGTGACACCCTCTCTCAGCTTATCCGCGTCGTCCGACCGCCTGCCCATCGGCGCTTTGCTCGCCTTGGCCATGACCGGTTTCATCTGCATCGTCACCGAAACCCTGCCCGCCGGCCTGTTGCCGTTGATCAGCGCCGGCCTGGCGATTTCGCCGTCGATGGCCGGGCAGATGGTCACCGCCTACGCGCTCGGCTCGGTGCTGGCGGTGATCCCCATGACCATCGCGACGCGTGGCTGGCGTCGGCGCAATGTGCTGTTGCTGACCGTCGTCGGTTTTCTGCTGTTCAACTCCATCACGGCGCTGTCGTCGCACTACGGCGTCACCCTGGTGGCGCGGTTCTTTGCCGGGGTTGCGGCGGGGTTGGCGTGGAGCCTGCTGGCCGGCTATGCCCGGCGCATGGTCGCGCCGCATCAACAGGGCAGGGCACTGGCCTTGGCGATGGTCGGTACGCCGATTGCGCTGTCGTTGGGCGTGCCCCTCGGCACCTGGCTGGGCGGCCTGGTGGGCTGGCGCACCACGTTCGGCATCATGTCTGCGCTGACGCTGGTGCTGATCGTATGGGTGTTGGTGAAAGTCCCGGACTACCCGCCACAGGCTGCGCATCAGCGCGTGTCGCTGGGTAAAGTGCTGACCACGCCCGGCGTGCGGCCGGTGCTGGCGGTGGTGATCAGCTGGATGCTGGCGCACAACATTCTGTACACCTACATCGCGCCGTTTTTGCTGCCGGCCGGCCTGGGCAGTCGTGTGGATGTGGTGCTGCTGGTGTTCGGGGTTGCCGCGCTGGCGGGGATTTGGTTGACGGCCAGGTTGGTCGAGCCGCTGTTGCGGCGCACGGTGCTGGTGAGCTTGGCGACGTTTGCGGCGGTGAGTGTGGTGTTTGGTTTTGCGGGCGATATGCCGCAGGTGATTTACCTCGGCGTGGCCGTCTGGGGGCTGAGCTTTGGCGGTGCCGCGACCCTGCTGCAGACCGCGTTGGCCGATGCTGCCGGTGACGGTGCGGACGTTGCGCTGTCGCTGAACGTGGTGGCCTGGAACAGCGCGATTGCCGGCAGCGGCGTGGTCGGCGGTGTGCTGCTGGATCGCTGGGGCGTCGCGTCATTTCCCTGGGCGATGCTGGTATTGCTGCTGGTGGCGCTGGTGATCGCGTGGTCGGCGCATGCCCATGGCTTCAAACCGGGACGGCGGTCAGCCGATGGGCCTGCGGTGGCGGGGCATTGAGCCAGGCCGAGACCTAAGCGAACTTCACATTCATGGTGATATGGGCGGTGAACACCTTGACGCCGCCTTCATCGAAGATCTCCACCGGCACGATTTTATCGCCGGCGGTCTGCCAATCAATCCCGCTGCCATCGGCTACTGCTTGGATGTTCGACTTCGCCTTGGCCAGGTATTCCACGGTCATGCCTTTGGGAATCCAGCGCGCACCGGCGGGAATCGACACGTCGGTCATCGTGCCGCCGGCCAGCTCGGCGGCGTTGCACAACGCGATGGCGTGCACGGAGGCCAGGTGGTTGGTGATCTCCTTGCGAAACGGCACATTCACCACCGCACGGTTCGGGCTCAACTCTGCGAACTCAGGCGCGATGCTGCTGAAGTACGGCGCCATTTGGCAGGCCATTTGTGTGAAGGCGGCGGGGCCAGCGCTATTGAACAGGCCGAGCAGTTGGCTCATGGGATATCCTCAAGGTGATTTGCAGAATAAAATTCTGTAAAAGAACAATATTCTGTAAATTCCATGCCTGTCAACCGGCGCTTTCTCTGGCGGTGGATGAACCTATAAACTGTTTTTATTTGGCGTCTGTGTGCATGCACCCCATCGACCTTATCGAGCGTACCTTTCCCGGCAGGCGCAGCGACCTCAAGCGCAGCATCCTGCGGGCGGCGCTGGCGTGCTTTAACGAGGTGGGCATCGAGGCAACCAATATCGAAACCATTCGTGCGCGTTGCGACACCAGCGTCGGTGCCATCTACCATCACTTCGGCAATAAAGAGGGGTTGGTCGCCGCGCTGTTTTTCGCCGCCCTCGAAGACCAGGCCACCCTGCGCGACCGTTATTTGCAGGACGCGCACACGGCGCACGCTGGCGTGGTGGGGCTGGTGCACAGCTACGTCGAATGGGTGCACGAACAGCCGGAGTGGGCGCGATTTGTGTTTCAAAGCCGCTTCGCCGTGTCCAACGGCCCGTTCAAGGATGAGCTGATTGCGCGCAACCGCCAGCGCAACCAGTTGTTGAAAGACTGGATGAGCGCGCCGGAACGCAAGGAACATTTCAGCCATCTGCCCGCCGAACTGATCCCCTCGTTGATCATCGGCGCGGCCGAAAGCTACTCACGGGCCTGGCTGTCGGCGAAGGTTAAAAAAAGCCCTTGGGAGTATCGCGAACTGCTGGCTGAAGCGGCCTGGAATTCGATCGGGTTGGGGTCGCACTAAAGTGCAATGTGAGGGTCCATAAGGCCCCTCACTTTAAGATATGAAACATGCACTTACGCATTATTGCAGTCAGTTTGTCAGCCTTGTTTTTGTTCACCCCAGGGGCACAGGCGCGTGGCCTGCTGGACCTGATCAAGCCACCCGCCCCGGAACACACCTCGCGCTCAGGCTCGATCAGCCAGCGCGCGGCCCTCGATCTTTATTCCAGCAAACAGCAGCAACCCTCATTCGACAGCTGCGCCGATCTGTTCCCCGGTGCTACACCGATCAACACCGCCACCGTGCCCGCCACGATGAAGCCCCTGGCGCTGTGTTCGGATAACTTCGCGGTGCTCTACTCGCAAACCAGCAAGACCCCGCTGGTAGTGGTCGAGCGCCTGAATGCCGCGCAGTTGAAAGACGCCAAAGGCGAGGAGCGCACCAACCAGTTCTACCCGGACCCGCGCATTCCCAAAGGCGCCCGCGCCGAGTTGAGCGACTACCGCAGCCAGCACCCGGCCGTGGACCGTGGCCACCAGTCGCCGGCTGCCGATGCGCCGAGCGCCAATGCCATGGCGCAGTCCTTCGCGCTGTCGAACATGGTGCCGCAAGACCCCACCAACAACCGCAAGATCTGGAGCAAGGTCGAGGCCGATGTGCGCAAGTTCGCCGTGCGTGCCGGCGGCAATGTGTTCGTGTTCACCGGCCCTTTGTTTGACGCCGGTTACGGCACCGTCGGCGACAACAAGGTGTGGGTGCCGACGCGCCTGTTCAAGCTGGTCTACGACGCCTCTTCGAAACGCGCTTGGGCCTACGTGTTGCCCAACGCTGAAACGCGCATCCAGAAGCCGATGGACTACGACACCTTTGTGAAGAGCACCGGGCTCAAGCTGCTGGGCAACTTGCCGGTCACGGGGTCGGTGGGGCGCACCTGATGTGACACCCCAAGGCTGGCCTGCCGCGCCAGCCTTACTTAGGCTTTCTCAACGCCTTAAGCCGCAACGTCGCACGCTGGACGGCGGCCATTTTCTCTGGGCGTTTCATGCGTTTCCATTTGCGGATGTCGTCCTTGGTCCGCCCACAGCTCACGCATAGATCGCCGCTGAGTTGGCAGGTGGAGATGCAGGGGTTTTCAATGTCTTTAGCCAAGGTGTCACCGGGTTATGATCAAGGGCACGAGCAGCTGGGCCGTGCGGAATTCAACGGTGAGGTGGCTCACTTCATGGACGGGTTTGAGGCGTTCGCGAATGCTCTCGGCGTCCGTGGTCGAGTGGCCCACCACGCTGACGATGGCCGCATGCGCGTCAGGGCCGACTCGCCACACGTGCAGGTCGGTAATCGTCGCATCGCCGGGTTGCTCGACGAGCTCTCGGATTTGCGCGGCGACGTGTTCGTCGGTTTGGTCCAGCAGCACGCCGGCCGTTGTGCGCATCAAGCTCCATGACCACCGCGCAATCACCACGGCGCCGACGATGCCCATCGCGGGGTCCAGCCACACCCAGCCCAGATAGCGCCCCGCCAGCAATGCAGCAATGGCGAGAACGGAGGTCAGCGCATCGGCGAGCACATGCACGTAGGCTGAGCGCATGTTGTTGTCGTGGCCATGGCCATGATGATCGTGATCGTGATCATGCCCATGGCTGTGACCGTGTCCCAGCAGCAGCGCGCTGATGATATTCACCGCCAGCCCCACGACCGCAATCAGCGTAGCCGTACCAAACTGCACCTCGGCAGGTGCGAGCAAGCGCATCACTGACTCGACACCGATGCCCAGCGACACCAGCGCCAGGATAAGCGCTGAGGCGAACCCACCCAGGTCGCCGACTTTACCGGTGCCGAAGCTGAAGCGGGCGCTGCTCGCGTTGTGCTTGGCATAGGCGTAAGCCGCGGCGGCGATACCCAGTGCGGCCGCATGGGTGGCCATGTGAAAACCGTCAGCCAGCAGCGCCATGGAACCGGTCAACGCGCCGGTGGCAATTTCTGCGACCATCATCACGACGGTTAACATCACCACCCAGAGGGTGCGTTTGGCGTTTTCATCATGGGCCGAACCGAGGAACATGTGTTCGTGTGTGTGAGCGTTCTGGAGCGCGTTCATTTGGAATACCGCCGAATGGCTTCAAGCAGTTCTTCAACGCCTTGCGCGCGCGCTTCCTCGCTGAGGGCCGGATCGGCCACGTGCGCCCTGGCGTGGTCTTCGATGATTTCTTCCATTAGCCCGTTGATGGCGCCGCGTGCGGCGGCCACCAGGTGCAGCGTCTTGGCGCAGTCGAGATCCGACTCCAGCGCTCTTTCAACCGCCTGGATCTGCCCGGCGATGCGTTTTACCCGCTTGATCAGGCTGTCTTTGTTTGCGGCAATGTGGCCCACGATATACCCCCCCTACCTATGTTGGGGCGGATCATCACATACCCCACCCCCCTATACAAGGTGGCGGTATGAGTTACTTGGGCCGATCCAACTGACGCTTGATCGTGTAGAGCGCCACTCCCACCGCCAGGACGCCTGACACCGCGCCGACCACCAGCGCCCAGCGCGGGCCCAGGTGGTCGGCGACCCAGCCGACGATGGGCGCGCCAATCGGCGTGCCGCCCAGGGCGACGTCGACGCGCAGGGCGATCACTCGGCCGCGCATCGCGGGCTCGGTGGTGAGTTGCATCAGGCTGTTAGTGGTGTTGCTGAAGGTCATGGCGCCCACGCCGATGATCACCAGCGCAATGGCGAACGTCCAATAGTTCGGCGCCAGTGCCGCCAGCCCGCAGCCGAAGCCAAACACCGCCGCACCCGTCAGCAGTGACTTGAACTGCGGCCGCTCGCTGCCCGCCGCAATCAGTGCGCCGGCAATGGTGCCAATGGCCAGGGTTGAGGTGAGCAGGCCATAGCCGCGCGCATCGGCATGGAACACGGTGACGGCCATGGTCGAGATAAAAATCGGGAAGTTCATGCCGAAGGTGCCGATCAGAAACAGCATCAACAGGATCGCCTTCAAGTCCGGCCGCGCCCACACGTAACGCATGCCCTCGGTGAGGCTGCCTTTGGTGCGCAGGGCGCGCACCTTCGGGTTTTTGCCCGCCACGCGCAGGAAAAACAACGACGCCAGCACCGCGAAAAAACTCGAGCCATTAAGCAGGAAGGCCCAGCCAGTGCCGACCGAGGCGATGGTCACGCCGGCCACGGCCGGGCCGATCATGCGCGCCATGTTGAACGAGGTCGAGTTCAGCGCGATGGCGTTGGACAAGTCCTTCTCGCCCACCAGCTCCGCGACGAAAATCTGCCGCACCGGCGCATCGAACGCCGAGGCGCAGCCGGACAAAAACGCGAACACGTACACATGCCACAGCTCCACGAAGCCGGTAATGGTGAACACCCCCAGCGTCAACGCGAGCAGGCCCATCACCGCCTGGGTGACGATCAGCAGCTTGCGTTGGTCGTAGTGGTCGGCGGCAAAGCCGGTCCACGGCAGCAACAACAGCTGCGGCCCGAACTGCAGCGCCATGACGATACCCACGGCGGCGGCGTTGTGCGGGGTCAGTTGGGTGAGCACCAGCCAATCCTGGGCGGTGCGTTGCATCCAGGTGCCGACATTGGACACCAGCGCGCCGGCGGCCCAGATGCGGTAGTTGGGGCTGCGCAACGAGCGGAACGTGCCGAGGAAACTCATGGCTGTTTCAGTTCCCCCGGCGCTCGATCACCGCGCCAATCGGATGAATGAAGGGGTAACCGATAATGCCGTGGTGCAGGTCCACGATGATCAGGGTGGTTGTTGCATCCAGCGAGGTGACAGCCATGCTATTTCCTCAATCAGGTGATTCAAAAATCGGCGAGGCGCTCCAGCAGTTTCACCGCAGCGGCGAGTTCGGCTTGTTCCTGGGGCGAGAGTTGCTCTTGCAGCGCACGCAGCAGCCAATCGTCTTTGGCGGCGCGGCTTTGAGTCAGGTGTTTTCGCAAGGTGGGCGTCAGTTCGATCAGCGTTTGCCGGCCATCCGCAGGGTCCGGCTTGCCGCTGACGGCCTGCATCAGCTCAAGCCCGGCCACGGTGATGCGCATCGATTGCGGGCGCACGCTTTCAGCGCGGGCGAGGGCGGACACGGTGGTCGGGCCATCGCGGTCCAGGCGCAGCAGCACGGACTTCTGCGCGGTGGTGAAATCGTCGCGGTGGGTTTGCTCGCGCAGGCGGCGGATCAGCTTGCCGAGGGAGATGCGCAGTTCGGCGGCCAGGCTGGCGGTGCCAGGAGAAGAGTCGGTCATGCCTTAACCGTAGCACCCGTGCAGGAAAACTCTACAGTTTGGCTGTATAAATTTTTCTTCATGAAAGGGTGCTTGTTGTGGCGAGCGCATCACACCACGGCCCTCGGTTTATAATCGCCCCCCATTGCAAACCTTCAAACTCAAACAACCCGAGATCCCCCATGAGCACCTCTCTCTCCCTGGCCCCCGCGCGCAAACCCATCGCGCCGCTGTTGGCGTTTATCATCCTGGTGGCGGGCGCCGTGTTCCTGCAAAACAGCGTCGGCTCGCGCCAGGTGCTGTTGCTGGCGGTCGGCGCGGCGCTGGGCTTGACCCTGTATCACGCCGCTTTCGGCTTCACCTCAGCCTGGCGCGTGTTCATCAATGATCGGCGTGGCGCCGGCTTGCGTGCACAGATGGTCATGCTGGCGGTGGCGGTCGTGCTGTTTTTCCCGGCGCTGGGCGCGGGCACATTGTTTGGTCAGCCGGTGGTCGGGCTGGTGGCGCCGGCCGGTGTTTCGGTGGTGTTCGGTGCGTTTATTTTTGGCATTGGCATGCAGTTGGGCGGTGGTTGTGCCTCGGGCACGTTGTTCACCGTGGGCGGCGGCAATGCGCGGATGTTGGTGACGCTGTTCTTCTTCATTTGCGGTTCGTTGATCGCCACCCAGCATGTCGACTGGTGGTTTGCGCTGCCGGCGTTCCCTGCGGTGTCCATCGTCAAAAGCTTCGGCGTCGTGCCGGCGTTGCTCTTGAGCCTGGCCGTGTTCGCGATCATTGCAGCGGTCAGCGTGCGATTGGAGAAGGGCCGTCATGGCCAGCTCGAAGCGGGCGTGACCAGCGAGCACATCGGCCTGCGCCGTTTCCTGCGCGGGCCATGGCCGTTGGTGTGGGGCGCGATTGGCCTGGCGTTGCTCAACTATGCAACCCTGGCGCTGGCCGGGCGACCATGGGGCATTACCTCGGCGTTCGCGTTGTGGGGCGCCAAGGTCGCCAGCGGTTTGGGTGTGGACGTGGCCAGCTGGGCGTTCTGGCAAATGCCGGGCAATGCCAAGGCCCTGGCCGCGCCGGTGTGGGAAGACATCACCAGCGTCATGGACATCGGTATTGTCCTCGGCGCGCTGTTGGCGGCAGGCCTGGCCGGGCGTTTCGCGCCCAGCTTGAACATCCCGGCGCGCTCGCTGGTGGCGGCGGTGATCGGTGGCCTGTTGCTGGGTTACGGTTCGCGACTGGCGTACGGGTGCAATATCGGCGCGTATTTCAGCGGTATCGCCTCGGGCAGCCTGCATGGCTGGGTGTGGTTGGTGGCGGCGTTTATCGGTAACAGCGTGGGCCTGCGATTGCGTCCATGGTTCTTTGCAGGCGAGCGGCCGCAGGTGGCATTGAGCGGTTGCTGAATCAACCCATGAGGTAGGCGGCATGATCAGAGAGTTGAGGACGTTTGTCAGCGCGGCGCGGCGCGGCACCTTTGCCGCCGCCGGCCAGCAGGTGGGGCTGACGCAATCGGCGGTGAGCGCGCAAATCAAGCACCTTGAGGACGCGCTCGGGGTGAAGCTGTTTGACCGTACCGGCCGCTCCGCCACGCTCAACTCGGCAGGGCAGCGCGCGGTGCCGCTGGCGGAGGAAATCCTCGATATCTTCTCGCGCATGGGCACCCCGGACAGGGCCAATAACTTCCACGGTTCCTTGCGCATCGGCGCCATCGGCAGTGTGCAAACCGGCCTTTTGCCCAAGGCGCTGGTGGCGCTTAAACAGCGCGCGCCATTTATCGAGGTCAACCTGGTGCCGGGAGTTTCGCTGAACCTGCTCAGCCAGGTCGATGCCGGTGAGCTGGACCTGGCGATCATGATCCACCCGCCGTTCAACCTGCCCAAAGACCTGAACATCGAGGTCATCGCCCGCGAACCCTTTGTGCTGATTACCGCCAAGGACGTACCGGGCGACGACCCGTTGCAGATCCTGCGCGAGCAGCCCTTTGTGCGTTACGACCGTGGCTCGTTCGGCGGGCGCCAGGTCACGCAGTTTCTCAAGGAGCAGAAAATCCAGACGCAACAGGCACTGGAACTCGACGAGCTGGACGCCATCGTCAAGATGGTCCGCAGCGGCCTCGGCGTGTCCCTGGTGCCTTTGGCCGGTTTGTGGCTGGAACACGACAGCGACGTGCGGGTTTTGCGATTGGACGCGCTCACGTTCTATCGCGAAATTGTCCTGCTGACCAAGTACACCCAGCGCCAACTGCCACTCTTCGAGTTATTCAGGGCGTGCGTCATAGAAGTGCTGGGTGCGCCGAAGTAGGGCGCGAGCATCGAAAAAATTGAGGCTCAGGGCGAAAGATATGCGCTTTATTGCGCGGTCTTTCTGGTGAAGAATCGGGTTCTGAATAACAGAACCCGCAGGTAACCACCGTGAGCCTTTCACCTTTCCATTTAGCTATTCCCGTCTACGACCTCGCCGCCGCTCGCCACTTCTATGGCGACGTGTTTGGCCTCTCCGAAGGTCGCTCCAGCGCCCAATGGGTCGACTTCGACTTTTACGGCCATCAGCTGGTGATTCACGAACACCCCAAGACTGAATCCCAGGAATCGGTGCACTCCAACCCGGTCGATGGCCACGACGTACCGGTCCCGCATTTCGGCATCATTTTGCAGTGGAAACAGTGGGAAGCCTTGGCCGAGCGCCTGCGAGCGCGTGGAACACAGTTTGTGATCGAACCCTACATTCGCTTCCAGGGCCAGGTCGGCGAGCAAGCCACCATGTTTCTGTTTGACCCGTGCGGCAACGCGCTGGAGTTCAAGGCGTTCAAAGACATGAGCCTGCTGTTCGCCAAGTAAGTGCCCCCGTGCGACCGTCGCCAGCCGAGCGACGGCGTTAATAAGACGTGTAGCTGCATGCCTGCCGCCTGAGAGAAGTGCCGTGATGTCTGACGTTGACTGTGAGTTTCGGCCCGTGCGTGCCGAACAGCGCTGGCAGTTCGAGCCCTGTGGCGACAGCTGCATCGTGGTGGTGTTTGCGACTGTGTTCAGTGCGCACGCCAACCGCCGCGCCGTGGCGTTCAGCGCAACCCTGCATGACCTGTTGGCGCGCGGGCTGCTCAGCGGCGTTACCGATGTGATCCCGGCGATGGTGTCGGTGGGTGTGCATTATTCCCCGGACGTGTTCGCTACGTTGTACCCCGAATTATCGCCTTACGACGCCGTTGCCCACGTGCTGGACAACGCGCTGGCACAGCAGCAGAACGTGCCGCGTGTGACCCCGAAACGGCTGGAAATCCCCGTGTGCTACGAGGGCGATTACGCCCCCGATCTGCTCGACATCGCCAGTGCCTGCAACATGAGCCCTGGCGAGGTAATCGCTGCGCACAGTGGGCAATGGGTGGATGTGCTGATGGTCGGTTTCGCGCCGGGCCACGCGTATATCGGCATGCACCCGCCCGCGCTGAAACTGGCGCGCCGGGCCGTGCCGCGCACGCTGGTCAAGCAAGGCAGCGTGGGCTTGGCCAACTGCCAGAGCGTGATCTACCCCGCCGATTTGCCGGGCGGCTGGAACATCATCGGCCGCACGCCGTTGCCAATGTTTACCCCGGCCAACCAGCCGCCGTGCCTGTTGAGCGGCGGCGATCAGGTGCGATTTGTGCCGATCACGGCGCGTGAATTTGAGCAACTGGCCGGAGCAACGCGATGAGCATCCACGTGATCCGGCCCGGGTTGTTTTCCTCGTTCCAGGACAGCGGGCGCGTGGGTTTCCAGCATTGGGGCGTGCCGGTCAACGGCGCCATGGACCAGGACGCGCACGCGCTGGCCAACCTGTTGGTGGGCAACCCGACGAGCGCCGCGACCCTGGAAATGACCGTTCAAGGCCCGGTGCTGTGTTTTCAGGCGCAGGCGCTGATCGCACTGGCCGGCGCCGACCTGGGCGCCAGCCTGGACGGTGCCGAGCTGAAACCTGGGCAAGCCGTGCGGGTAAAACCGGGCACGGTACTGCGCTTCGAAAAGCGTGAATACGGCGCGCGGGCTTATCTCGCCGTGAGTGGCGGCTACCTGCTGCAACCGGTGATGAACAGCCACAGCACTTACAGCCGGGGAGGCTTTGGCGGGTTGTGCGGGCGCGCGTTGCAGGCCGGTGATGTGCTGCCCATTTGCTCATCTTTTGCCAACCCGCCGCGCTTGAATATTCCCTCGGGTTTGCTGGTCGGCAAGCAGACCAGCCCCGTTTCGATCCGCGTGCTGCATGGCCGTGAGTGGGCGCAGTTTTCGGAGTCGGCGCGGCATGCCTTTCTCTGCGAACCCTATGCGATGACCGCCGCGTCGGACCGTATGGGCTACCGATTGGAAGGCCCCGGCCTGGACCTCACCCAGCCCAGGCAATTGCTGTCGCAAAGCGTGGCCTTCGGCACCGTGCAAGTTCCCGCAGGCGGCCAGCCGATCGTGCTGATGGCCGACCGCCAAACCACCGGTGGCTACCCGCGCATCGCGCAGGTCGCGAGTGTGGATTTGCCCAAGCTGGCGCAACTGATGCCAGGCGATGCAGTGCGCTTTGCCCTGATTGATTTGCCCACCGCGCAGCAACTGCTCGTGACGCGTGCGCGCACGCTGAAACGATTGGAGGCCGCCCACTAACCCCACCCGTCGCTACCGAATAATAAAAACAGGAGCGCTGCATGATGAGTCCCACTTTCAAGATTCCTACTGTCGAGCATTAAAACCCCTCGGTTTGCGACGGGTTTACTTCTGGGTGGAGCAATCCACCTCAATAACTCAAATGGCCCTTGGTCAGAGTGGAAGGTGTTTATGTCTCGAATGATCGCTACTACAGTCCGAACAACGTCTCCAACAGCAGTTCCAACAGCAGCCCCAACGACAGCCCCCACGAGCGCTGTTGGTGAGCGCAATCAAACCGCGCAAAGCAGTGCCACCAGGATCGCCAAGCGTGCCGCCATCGCCGCCGCTACCGGCACGGCGGTGGAGTATTACGAGTTCGGCGTGTACGGTTTTATGGCGACGATTATCGCGCCGTTATTCTTCCCCAGTGATAACGCCGCTGCCGCGCTGCTGGCCACGCTGGCGGTGTTTGGCAGTGCGTTTTTGATTCGGCCCTTGGGCGGTATTCTGCTGGGGCGGTTGGCCGACCGTATCGGGCGGCGCAAGGTGTTGCTGAGCACGGTGATCGGCATGGGCAGCGCGACGGCGATGATCGGCCTGCTACCCACGTCGGCCCAGGTGGGCATTGTCGCGCCGATTCTGCTGGTGCTGATTCGACTGGCCCAGGGCTTTTTCGCCGGCGGTGAGGTGATCGGTGCGGCCGCCTTCCTGGCCGAGTCTTCGCCCAAAGGCCGGCGCGGGTTCTACGGTGCTTTCACCCCGGTCGGCGTGGCGATTGGCGGGTCGATGGCGGCGATTATCTGCGGTATTACCACCGGGCTGGTGGACGCGCAGCAACTGCAAGCCTGGGCATGGCGTATACCGTTTTTCCTCGCCATTCCGCTGGTGATCTTCTCGTGCATCATGCGCCATAACGTCGAGGAAACGCCTGAGTTCAAAGCCTTTCTCGCGGTGGAAAAACCGCCCACGGCACCGGTCAAAGAGGTGCTCACGCAAAATCTGCCGGCGGTGCTGCGGGTGGTGGTGTTCGCCTTTGCGCAGAATGCCGGGTACTACATCGGCCTGGTGTTCATGAACATCTACCTGACCACCTACCTGCATTTCGAAAAATCCAGGATCTACTGGGTGATCGCCGGCGTCAGCCTGTGCATGGCCGCGCTCATGCCGTTCTGGGGCGGGCTGTCTGACCGCATCGGGCGCAAGAAAGCCCTGGCCATCGGCTTTGTCGGGTATGCGGTGCTGGTGATCCCGATGATGGTGCTGATGAACAACAGCAGCCTGTTCATCGCGGTCATCGCGTTTTTTGTCGCGACGCTGCCCATGCCGGTGATCCAGTCGGTGGGCTACCCGACGTATGCGGAACAGTTTCCCACTCGGGTTCGCTATACCGGCATGGCGATCAGCATCAACCTGGGCGCCATCCTGGGCGGCGGGATCACGCCGTACATCGTCACCTCGCTGATCGGCTCTACGGGCAACCTGCTGGTTCCAGGCTTTTTCATGGCTGGCGCGGCGGTGTGTGCGTTGATTGCGTTGACCACCTTGCGCGAAACCTCCCAGGGCGAGCTGCGCCGCTGAGCCTGTCCGAATCCGTCCTGAAGTGGTCCGGCACGCGCCTGTTGCTCGCTCGCGGGCGTGCCTACCATGGCTTGCATCAATTGCCAGCCCTGAGGACCTATCATGAGTCGCAAAGCCCTGATCGTTATCGACGCCCAGCATTCATTTCGCCATTCAACCTATTGGTCCGAAACTGACCTGCCGGCTTACCTGGAAAAACAGCAAGCGCTCATCGATGGCTGTATTCAACACGGCATCCCGGTGATACAAGTCTTCCATGTGGAAGACGAGGGGCATTTTTCCCTGGCCTCGGGCAATGTCAGGGCGTTGAGCGAATTGTCGATCAACCCTGACCTGGTCATTCATAAGCGCTTCCACAGCGCTTTCGCCGGCACGCCCCTGGCCGCGCGACTTACGGAGATGGGCGTGACCCAGGTGATCATCAGCGGCATTCGCACCGAGCAGTGCTGTGAAACCACCACGCGGCAGGCGTCGGACAGCGGCCTGCGCGTGGATTTCGTCAGCGAGGCGACGTTGACCTTCGCCATGACCCACGCGCGCAGCGGGCGGGTCTATACCGCCGCCGAGATTCGCGAGCGTACCGAATTGGTGCTGGAAGAACGCTTTGCGCGCATCGTCACGGTCGCACAGGCATTGGAGGATTGAATTTGTGAGTGTACCGGTGCTGTTCGTGCTGTTGCCTAATGTGCTGATGCTCGACCTGGCGGGCCCGGCCGAAGTGCTGCGCCTCGCCGCCCAGGTCGATGACTCGATGGCCGTCGACTTCGATTTGCAGTACGTCAGCCCGGTAGCGTCCCTGCAAACGTCCATCGGCTTGCCCCTGGCGGGGTTGGCGCCGCTGCCGCAGGCCTTGGCCCCCGGCACGCTGGTGGTGTTGGTCGGCTCCACGTCGAAGGTCACCAAGGCTGATCGCCAGGCATTCGAGGCGGCGAGCAATACGCTGACCCAATGGCTTAAAACCGTGTTCGCACCTTCGGGTGAGCGTTTGGTGTGTGTATGCGCCGGTGCGCTGAGTGCCGCCCGCGCCGGGCTGCTCGACGGGCGCCAATGCACCACGCATCACGCGCTGTGCGCCACATTACAGGCCATGGCGCCCAAGGCCCGCGTGCTCGAAAACCGGCTCTACGTCACCGACGGCCCGGTCAGTTGCAGCGCCGGTGTGACCGCAGGCATCGACCTGATGCTGCACCTGGTCGCCGAGCTGGGCGGGCCACGATTGGCCTGCGCCGTCGCGCGCGACATGGTGGTGTACCTGCGTCGCAGCGGCGCCGATCCGCAGCTCTCGCCGTGGCTGGCCGGGCGCAACCACGTGCATCCGGCTGTGCACCGGGTTCAGGACGCCCTGACTGCTGCGCCGTGCGAGGCCTGGACCGTCACGCGCATGGCCGGCCTGGCTTACACCAGCAGCCGCCACCTGGCGCGACTGTTTCACGAACACGTCGGCATCAGCCCGCTGGATTATCTGCACACCCTGCGTTTAACCTTGGCGCGTGAATTACTGGTGGAATCGAGCCTGGATATTGAAACCGTCGCCGAGCGCGCCGGCTTTGGTTCGGCGCGGCACCTGCGGCGTATCTGGGGCAAATATGAAGCGGGGACGCCTTCAGCTGGGCGTGTCGGTGGCGGTGGTTGACGCCTGTTCAGCCTCGGCCTCAAGTTTGGCGCGGTCGGCTTTGCTGATGTATTTGTCTTTGCTCTTGGGTGCCAATTTGGCGCTGGCCTTTTTCGCTTTGGCCTTAAAGAGCTGCTGCAGTTTTTTCTGGCGATTCATGGTGTGCTAATCAGCGGGTAAGTGCTTGCATGATATCAGCTTGAGTCATGGCGTCTGGTCTCGGTCATACGGAAACTCACGACCCCATGACGGATTCAGCCGCGGGCACCTCGTCCAACCCATGAAACACCGCCAGCCCTTGCTGCTGAGCCATCTCCACCATCAAGTCCGCACCCTCGGAAGGGCCGCCGATGCGCAGTACGCCGTCGCACCGCTTGAGCAGGGTTTTGGCGTATTCATGAAAATGCGCCTGGTACACCTCGTCACCAATCCCGCGTGAGCCGGCCAGTTGCAGCAGCGGTAACGCCACCCATTCGGCCACCAGTGGAAAGTGCCCGGCGTGCAACAGGGCGGCGGCACTTGCTTGCATGGCCTGCACGTTCGCGGCCAGGGCCGCGGGGTCATCACCAGTGCCGGAGCGGTAGGGGCCGGCCACCAGAATCATCATGGCGGGCGAGGGCGGCAGCAGGTTCTTGAGGTATTGCAGCAGGATGATGGTCTTGCCGTCCATGATGCGACCGTCGTCGATCATTGCCAGGGCCTGCTCAAAGGGCATCTCCAGCACTTCGATGTCTTCGCCTTCGTGGGCCAGGCCGCCGCCGTCGCTGATGCGGTCCTCCGGGTGGTATTCACCGACAAAAAAATGCAGGCGCTCAGTCACCGAGCCGGGGCTCATGAACGCTTCGTACACCTTGCGCACCGATTGGACCCGGTAACCGGTTTCCTCTTCGGCCTCCAGGCGAATCCGCTCCTCGGCCCCGGCGTTATCCAGCAGCCCGGCCGCCGTTTCAATCAAGTAACCATCATGCCCGTTGACGTAGGCCGGGATGCGAAATTGCCGGGTCAGGATGACCGTGCGTTTCGCCCGGTTGTAGAGCCCGATCGTGGCACCATCGCCTCGGTCATAGACCTCACGCGTTTGCGGCTGCCAGCTGCCGTCCCGGCGTTGCAGCTCGAAGTCGACCTTTTTCAGCAGATACCAGTTATCCGACAGGGTCTGTTGTTTGACGATTCGAACGGTGCGGTTGTGCATGGGCCACGGTCCTTGATAGTTATGTGTTAAATATCGTGCATAATCGTGCAGGTTCATGCAGAGGATCGATGATGTTAACCCAGCAGCGCAAGCAGTTTTTAACCGAGCGTCTTCGTCGCGACGGTCAGCTCCTGGCCAAGCCCATCAGCCAGGAACTCGGCGTGTCCGAGGACACCATCCGACGTGATTTGCGCGAGATGGCCAAGGCTGGCCTGCTGATGCGAGTTCACGGCGGCGCCTTGCCGGCGTCCCCGGCGATGGGCGACATGGGCGTGCGGCAGGCGATCCTGCCCACACAAAAAGCCGCCATCGGCAGAGCCGCGGCGCAGTTGGTGCAGCCCGGGCACGTAGTCATACTCGACGGCGGCACCACCTCGATGCAGGTCGCGCGGCACTTGCCGCTGACACTCCAGGCCACCGTGATTACTCACAGCCCGTCAATCGCGGTGGCGCTCAGTGAGCACCTGAACATTGACGTGATCATGCTCGGCGGTCGGCTTTTCCGGCACTCGATGGTCGGCACCGGCGCAGCCACGCTGGAGGCCATCGGGCGCATTCGTGCCGACTTGTACTTCATGGGCGTTTGCAGTGTGCACCCGACTGCCGGGCTGTCGACTGGGGATTACGAAGAGGCCGTGATCAAGCGCGCGTTGTGCCAGGTGTCTGCGGAAACGCTGGTGCTGGCGTCCTCGGAGAAACTCGCGACGGCATCGCCCTACATCGTCGTGCCGCTGTCCGAGATTGCGGGGTTGGTGGTGCCGGTGGATGTGCCCGAAGCATTGCTGGCGCCTTATCGCGGGATGAACCTTCAGGTTCATCGGGCAGAGTAGGGCACATGCGCAGCTTTTTTAAATGGACTTATAGAATGCGATCAACAGAAACAAGCGTAACGCGATCCTCTTACCGCTGGCTCGCAACCCTGGGTGTCGGGCTGGGCCTGGCAGTTGCTGTGTGGGTTACCGGAAAAGGTGAGTTTTTTTGGGAAAATTTCGCGGCTTACTGGCTACCTCAGGCGGCGGTGCTGGCGGTGGCGCTGCTGCTCAAGGCATCCCGTGAAACGCTGGCTGGCATGGCAATCGCCATGGCGCTGTACTTGTACCTTTTCCACCTCTGGGCGTCTGAAGCCATGGCGTGGCTTTGGTATCTCTTCAGCTTCCCTGGCGCGCTTATCGGCGCATTGCTCGCCGTCTTTATTGCATCTCGAACGTCATTCACCGGGTTGGTGGGGTTTGGTTCGGTCACGTTGGGTATTGTGCTAAATCTCGTATTTCTTTTTTTCGTCATCGCGTGAGGCGTCAAGACACGGTTAACTCACTTGCCTTGACCTTCACCCGCGTTGCCCGTCGCGCCATCACCCGCCGGCGGCCATCAGCGCCGCCATGTAAATTGTTTGGGCCGCTGGCAAGTGGCGTTGGACTAGCGTGACGGAGCCTTATCGGTAGCAGCGCTGCTTTGGTATTGCCCCACATGGTGTTTCCACGGCAGGTAGTCGACAAAAACCGCGCGCTTGGCCAAGCCGTCTTCGCCTACGCGAAAGCCAGGCATTTGTCGCAGATCGAGTTGTGCGCACTGGGTGGCGAGCGCCTTTTGTAACTCAGGGTCCGGGTGAAAATACTCAGGACGAAAAGGGTTTCTCTCCAGCGTCACATCGCAGCGTAAAACCTTGCCCTGTGCGTCGGCGGCAACGTCGAAGCGCGCTGTGCCGAACGCATTTGGCGCGTGTTTGGCGACCACGTTGTCCCAGAAGAATCGACTTGCCGACGCAGACCGTTGAAGCCTCTGGTGGTACTCCGGCGTTAACGGCGCGGCGCCCACAGTGGTTAACGGTGCGACAATCTCGAGGCTGCCATCAGCCGGTTTTTGCAGACCTTCCGGTATCGCATCCCAGACACCGCTCCAGCACATGTCCGATACGATCCTGGCGAAGTCCGTGTGAGTATCGCCGTCAGTCGGTAGCACCTCGCAGAGCAACACGTCGCCTTGGCGATTGAGCTTCATGCGCAACTTCACGCTACCTTGGGTGCCTTCGCCATTCGCCCGAAAGGTTCTATCAGCCAACGTAGTACTCAACGTGCTGATGTAGCGCCTGGCCTCCAGCTGCTTGATTTCTTCTGCACTGAGGAACGTTGGAGACGACTTGCCGCCGCTGTCGATCCAGGCATCCATGCGCTGCTCCGGGGTCAACGCGTGGCAGCCGCAGAGCAGCGCCAAACCGGTGAATAAAAACAGCGTGGGGGTTAGACGACCATTGGCGCGTGACTTCAGTGTGAGGGTGGGCACTCATGCATTCCTTGCAACGATAAAAGCCCTATTTTGCCTGTAAGGCCAGACCGTCGGCTACTTCCTTGGCCAGTGCCAAAAACGCCCGCGCCGCCGCCGACTGATAAGCCCCTTTGCGTTGCATCAACACCGCCGTGCGCTGCAACTGCTGCGGCCCCAGCTCAATTGCCACCAATTGCGGATGCGCCCGCGCAATCGCGGCGGGCAGCAGCGTCGACAGCGTGGTGCGGCGCACCACCTCAAGCAGTGCGCCGATCACATTGGCCTCCATCGCCACGCGTGGGCGGATCCCGTGTTTGTTGCAGTAGCGGTCGATCTGTTCGCGGGTGGCGAATTCTTTACTGAGCAGAATCAGCGATTCTGCATTCAGCGCCTCCAACCCAATCGCCTGCTCTCCCGCCAGCGGATGCTGTTGGCCGACCACCAGCGCGAGGGTTTCCACCAGCAGGGGCGAGGCGTCGATGTCTTGCGCGTGCACCTCATCAAACGCAATGCCCACATCCAACTCGTCCGCCAGCAGTTGGTTTTCCATGTGTTCCTGGGCGACCTCACGCACGTTCAGCGTGATGTTCGGATAGCGGCCATGAAAGGCTTCCGCCAGCGGCCCCACCAGGTAGGTGGTGAAGGTCGGTGTGACGGCAATCCGCAGCGTGCCCCGGCTGAGGTCGCCCACATCATGAATCGCGCGCTTGCCTTCCTGCAGCTCCTGCGCCGCCCGCAGCGCATAGCGCAGGTACACCTCACCGGCATCGGTCAGGCGCGTCTGGCGCCCGGATCGATCAAACAACTGTGCACCGAGGCTCTCTTCCAGCTGCCGCACTTGCTGCGACAGCGCCGGCTGCGAGACATGCAGGGCTGCCGCCGCTTTGGTAAAGCCCTGGTGTTCAGCAACGGCCAGGAAGTACTGGATATGTCGTGCCAGCATGTTTGTACCCATAAGATAATCTAATGTGCTGGATCATATATGAGACTTTTACCTTATTGCACGGGCTCCGTAACCTTTGCTCCATCGCATCGCGATTCAAAGGAGTTACCCATGCAAGACATCATCGACGGTTTCCTGAAGTTTCAGCGCAACGCCTTCCCGGAGCGCGCCGGCTTGTTCAAAGACCTGGCCAACCAGCAGAGCCCACGGGCGCTGTTCATCTCCTGCTCCGACAGCCGGCTGGTGCCGGAGCTGGTCACGCAGCGTGAGCCGGGCGACCTGTTTGTCATCCGCAATGCCGGCAATATCGTGCCGTCCTACGGTCCTGAGCCGGGCGGGGTGTCGGCCTCGGTGGAATATGCCGTAGCAGCCTTGAAGGTCAGCGACATCGTGATCTGCGGGCATTCCGATCGCGGCGCCATGACCGCCATCGCCACCTGCAAATGCCTGGATCACATGCCCGCGGTGGCCAGCTGGTTGCGCTACGCCGACTCCGGCCGGGTGGTCAACGAGGCGCGCCAGCATGTCGACCAGCAGGCCAAAGTCGCCTCCATGGTTCGCGAAAACGTGATCGCGCAGTTGGCCAATCTCCAGACGCACCCGTCGGTACGCCTGGCCCTCGAAGAGAAGCGCGTGACCCTGCATGGCTGGGTCTATGACATCGAAAGTGGCTGCATCCAGGCCTTCGATAGCCGCACCGGTCAATTCGTGCCGCTGGCCGACTTGTCTGCGAAAGCATCGCCCCAGTTGAACTGAAATACCGAGGGGCCTGCATCGCAGCGTTGCGGCGATCCGGCTCCCACCATTGATTGTTAGCGCTTTTAACCAGTGTTTTTACCCACGGAGATAACCCCATGATCCAGTCACAAATCAGCCAGAACACTCGCCTTGCCTTGACCGACGTCATCCTCCTGGCCAAGGCCCGCAAAGACCTGTCGTTCGCCCAGATCGCCGAAGGCACCGGCCTGCACGAAGCCTTCGTCACCGCCGCCTTGCTCGGCCAGCACCCACTGCCGGCCGACGCCGCCCAAGTTGTTGCCGACACCCTGGGCCTCGACGAGGACGCCGTGCTCCTGCTGCAAAGCATCCCGGTGCGCGGCAGCATCGGCAACGGCATCCCGACCGACCCGACCATCTACCGCTTCTACGAAATGATCCAGGTCTACGGCACCACGCTCAAGGCGCTGGTTCACGAGAAGTTCGGCGAAGGCATCATCAGCGCGATCAACTTCAAGCTGGACGTGAAGAAGGTTGAGGACCCGGACGGCGGCTCCCGCGCAGTGATCACCCTGGATGGCAAGTACCTGCCGACCAAACCGTTCTGATCACGCGACCCGTGGGCCCGGCGCTGCACAGCTGCCGGGTTCCACTTTCCTCGCATTTTGAAAGAGGTCATCTGATCATGAGAGCGTTACTTGTACTGATATTCGGCGCTTTTTGCGCGGTGGCGATGGCCGACGAGCCACTGCCAGTCGAGCACTACAGCTATGCCCAGCACCTTGACATCGCCCACGTCATTTCCACCAGCGAAGTCGCGGACGTCTGCGCCGTGGTGCCTGTGCGAATGACCTACGAAGATTCCAAGGGCCAGCGACACATTCTTGAATACCACGTGATGGGTAACGGCTGCTCCAACGGTTGAGGCACCCATTGTCTGTTTTTATACCGTTGCGCCCGGTGCGCCTAAGGGCAGCAACGTAGAGGGCCATAGTCATGGATTTAATCTTTCGCAACGTACGCATCGACGACGCACAGCCGCTGATGGATGTGGCGGTGCACGAGGGCAACATCATCGGGGTCGCACCGAACATTTCAGCGCTCGCGCAGCGGGAAATCCAGGGCCACGGCAACGTGCTGATTCCGGGCTTTGTCGAAGGCCACCTGCACCTGGAAAAGGCCCATGTCATGAACCGCAAGGCCAACCGCTCCGGCACCTTGAAAGAGGCGATAGCGGTGACCGCCGAACTCAAACCCACCTTGACCCGCGACGACATCCTCGAGCGTTCCACCCAAGTACTGCGCGCGCTGGTGCAATCAGGCACGACCCATGTGCGCGCCCATGCCGAGTTCGACCCGATACAAGGCTTCACCGGGTTTGATGCGGTGCTGGAACTGCGGGAAACGTTTCGCGACGTCATCGATATTCAAGTGGTCGCCTTCCCACAGGAAGGCATTCTCAAGCTACCGGGCATGCGGGACATGATGGTCGAGGCCATGGAAAAGGGCGCCGATGTTGTCGGCGGTATTCCCTACAACGATGAGTCGGCGCATGAACACATCGACTTTGTGTTCGACCTGGCCAAGCGCTACGACAAGGACATCGACCTGCACCAGGACTTTGCCGACCACGCTGAACACATGAGCATTGAATACCTCGCACGCAAGACCCACCAGGAAGGCTATCAAGGGCGCGTGTGTGTCGGCCACCTGACCAGCCTGGGCGCCGTGCCGCCGCACCAACAGCGCGAGATCATTGACCTGATCCGCGCGGCCGGTATCAGCGTCATGTGCTTGCCCGCCACCGACTTGCACCTCGGTGCGCGCGGCGACAGCCACAACGTGCGCCGCAGCCTGACACCCGTGCGGGCACTGCGTGATGGCGGCGTGAATGTGTGCCTGGCCACCAACAACATCCGCAACGCGTTTACCCCATTTGGCACCGGCGATTTGCTCAACATAGCGCAACTGGCAATTCCAGCCTGCCACCTGGGCGGGGCGGATGACCAGGCCACGGTGCTGTCGATGCTCACCACCCGCCCGGCGCAAGCGCTGGGGCTGAAGGATTATGGGTTGGCAGTGGGCAAGGCGGCTGATCTGGTGTTGTTGGACACGCGCGCAGTCAGTGATGTGATTCTCGATTTGCCGACGCGGTTGATGGTGCTCAAGCGCGGGAAAGTCGTGGCGACGTCGGCCTGTCAGCGGTCGGTGGTGTTCTGATTCGGGAGCAGGCAAGTCACTGCGGGTCGATACTCCTTGCCAGCCCCGGCCGAGTGCGGCAAATGATTAAAGTGCTTTCTGGTGATCCGCGCGCGTTGCCAGCGGCCGATTGGAGCCTGACAGGGTGACGTTGGTAAGCATTTAAGCGGAGCCAGCGCACTGTACGACGCAGGTGCTGACGTATGAGCGGCGGAGCCCGCGTACTGCGTAGATCAACGCTTCAGGGCATCACACTCATTACGTAAGTTGCTGTCTTGAATGTTGCCGCAGCTTTGGCCGTTGATTTTGGCATTGCAGTAAGCGCGTTGATCGTTGTCACTGATGTTGCCGCAGCTTTGGCCGTTCATTTCCGCCAGGCACGTGGCCCGAAGGGTACTGCCCTGGATATTGCCGCAGCTTTGGCCATTGATTTTGGCGTTGCAATAAGCGCGTTGATCGTTGTCGCTGATGTTGCCGCAGCTTTGACCGTTCATTTGCGCATAGCAACTGGCCCGAAGGTCGCCGTCACTGATATTGCCGCAGCTTTGGCCGTTAGTCGTGGCGTTGCAATAAGCGCGTTGATCGCTATCAGTAATGTTGCCGCAACCCGCATGAGCGTAGGTACTCAACATCAATAACAGCGCAATAATGGCTCTCATCACTCTCTCCATGGGGTGTCAGGAAACAGCCTGACGCTGACAGATCCAAGACGATTTTGTCGCTGTGGCGAGCAATCAAATTGACATCATTTTTTGGGGAAGTTCCACGGGGCGGATGTGACTATCGTGCGTACAGTTTTTTGTTGTCGGCGACACCTGAGTCACACCTGGCTTTGTAGGCATGCAGGGTGATCGCTAACGGCCAAAAGTGGACGTAATGGCGTTTGTGTAGTATCCGCCTCTCTTCCCACCTATAAGAGGTGCCCGATGTATAGCCGACACTCCCCATCCCCCACAAGAGCCGCCCTAGACTTGCAAAACGCACGGTCGCTTTTGGGAAAGCGGCTGAGCGTGCTGCTGCACGATCAGTACTATTT
This sequence comes from Pseudomonas sp. R76, assembly GCF_009834565.1. Taxonomy (GTDB): domain Bacteria; phylum Pseudomonadota; class Gammaproteobacteria; order Pseudomonadales; family Pseudomonadaceae; genus Aquipseudomonas. The sequence goes on along the minus strand of NZ_CP019428.1, from coordinate 4,669,422 downwards.
CAACGACGAAAAAGATCTGGGAGACATAGGTTCTCTAGAGTGGCGTTTTGGCGAGCGAGAAGTTCTATCCATGTATCTCTTGAGTGATGGCGAGAGAGTAGGCGCGGACTTGTTGCCTTCTGATACGCCGGCTTCCTTCGAGATAGAGCCGAACGGGACCTGCTCCTGGAAGAGGGAAAACCTACTTGCAGGTTTATCAGCAACCCACCTCGAGAATACAAAAATTTGCGCAGTTGAGGGAATTCTTGACTCTTTCAACGGGCAAGAGCCTTGGCTGGCCGGATTCAGAGTTGCGTTCGAGACCGGTGACTCATTGATCTACCTTAACCAGGGCGACGACGCCGTCGTATTGATTAATGCGCAACCGCCAGTAAGCGTAGGCCTCGAAACGCGCTTCGTTACCTCAATTTAATGACCGTTATGTGTCGAAACCTGCCACCTGCGTGCCCACAGTCAATACATGAAGATCCCTTGGCAGCTTAGAAGGGTTTCGTACCCCATCAGGGAGGATTGACCCTAAATGCAGATTCATCAGGTCACGCACCTGCCGTCACAAATTTCCGCCCTTGAGAAAGAAGCAGTGGCAGAAGGCTTTAGGTTCATCACCCGGCTGACTTCGGAATGGCATTCGGGCACCAATCGCTTCGATGCGCCAGGCGAGTGCCTAATGGCAGTGTATCTGGACCGCAAACTGGTAGGCATTGGCGGTCTTTCTATTGATCCGTTCACGCATGCCCGTACAGGAAGGCTGCGGCGTGTTTACGTGGTTCCTACGTCACGGGGGCAACAGATTGGCAGGCAACTGGTTAGCGCCTTGCTTGCCCACGCCGCTTTGTACTTTGAAAGTGTGCGTCTTTACACCGATACCTCTGAGGGAAGCACTTTTTACCTGCGCTGCGGCTTCACACGAACTGAAGACGCTCAAGCGACACACATCGTGCAGCTCAAGAAGCTCTCACAGAGTCAGCTTGCGGTCAAAAGCGGCCAATAGGATTAGACTACGCCGAAGTCCTGTCAGAGATTATTTGCATGCTGATTGAGTGCCGAAGGTGCGGCCAAGGTTACGTTCGAGCAATGCGAGTTCGCTCTACAAAGATTTTGCTATGGGTGTGCGAAGAATGCGAAGCAACGTGGACGAGCCAGGCCGAAGTGAATGTCTGTGATTTTGAAGACTACGGAACGTTAATGGCCTGTATTGGGCGCAGCTGTTTATGGTCAGAATTGAAGCCACAGTGAAAAATTAGTTATCGCATACTTTCTGTCAAATGCCAGCTTTGGGTCGATTTCGGTCGGTCGTGATAGGCAGAAAACGGCCAGAAGCTTTGGCTCGAAGGTGTCCACGAATCCAGAGGCGATTCAAAGTGAAGACCGCTGCAATACGTGGCACACCTCAGACGATGGGTAGGGCCAGATGTTGAAGCCTATATTCGATGATCAAATTAAGTTCGCAGAACCATGGAATGTCCGAATGCACCCATCGCTAAAACAAGCGCTAGATATCATCGCGATTGAGCGCAACGCCGCCGAATACGACTTGGCGTTTGAAGCTGTGCATGATGTTGTCAGCTTATTTGGCGAACTCGACCTGGCCAATCGACTATTCTCGGAAATACCCCGAACGATGCCCGAAGAGCTAGTTGCTGACCTGTTTAATTTGCTGGCTTGGCAAACAGACGACAACGGTTCGGCCCTGACGCGTGAGGTCGAGACGTGGCTCAGGGAAAGGCAGGATACGCGTAAGATTAAGATTGCCCTGAGCCTGGATGTATATCCTTTTTCAGATGCCCATGAGATGTATCAAGTACTGTCGAAGATCGCGGGTGCCACCCCAGAATTTGCAGACAGATGCCAAGCTCTCATCACATCACGTAAGGCGAGTCCACATGGTTGATCATCATGAACGGAGATGAAGGCAGTGTGCATTCAGCCGCGTCCGGCTGGGCTCTGGAGTTTGCCTCAATAGTCGCGTGTATTCGTTTCTGCGAAAACCAACCGCTCCTGGACGTGCTTCGCAGCATCAAGCACGGGGGGGCTGAATGGACGTACCGTTACGTCACGCTGCGCTATCCCGGCTCTGGTAGTAACTGGATGATGCTTTACCCATTTCAGGATTCGGAGGCGCCGTATTTTAACTTTATGTACGGCGCTAACGCGGATCCGCAGCGAGTTCTGGAGCCGCTGTTTGAAAGATATCCTCAGTGCAGCATTCTCGATTGGTCGAGAGGCCGATGGGCTTGCCTGGAAGCTGTTGGTGTAGACGTCGAGTCGCTAGCTGAAATCATGCAAGAGGTAGCAAGTTTGGTCTGGGGCGAGCAAAACGAGCTGGTAGATGGCTGGTACGAAGAAATGGGCAGGGCTTAACGGCCCGCTAACGGCCATAAGCGGTCCCTTGGGCGTATTCCCTACTTTCAAGAATCAGCTCCCACCAAAGTTTCCACCCTCCATATCGTAAGCCAACGCTCAAGATTGGTAACTGCAATTGAATCACTGCAAGTTTAGACGGTCATCTGCTAGCAAGGTTGATTTCCCCCCGACTTTAGAGGGATGAACCCAGTTAAACGCGGCTGAAGTGGCGCATCTAACTCCATTAGACAGCCATGCTTCAGGCGAGAATGGCCCCGAAGCGAAAATGGCGTTAGCATTCCGCCTCAATCGGCTTAAACAGCCTGTTTTTTCAGATCAGGGTCGCATCGTGGAAAAGCTAAAACGCCTCGAAAGTGGAATCGAAGGGCTCGACGCTCTGCTCAAGGGAGGGCTGGTCGCAGGCGCCTCATACATCATCCAAGGACGCCCGGGGTCTGGAAAAACGATCCTCGCCAACCAACTTGGGTTCCATCATGCGAACAATGGAGGCCGGGTTCTGGTCGCCACGCTGCTGGCCGAGTCGCATGACCGTCTTTTTCAGTTTCTTTCTACTCTGAGCTTTTTCGACGCTTCCAAAGTCGGCGCCGACATTCAATTTGTCAGTGCTTTTGACACCCTGGAGAACGACGGTCTGGGTGAGGTAGTCAAGCTGCTTCGGCGCGAGATAAGCCGCCAGAAAGCGACGGTGATGGTGGTAGACGGCTTGCTCAATGCGCGTTCAAAAGCCGATTCGCACATCGACACCAAGAAATTCATTTCAGAGCTGCAAGGGCACGCTGCTTTCGCGGGCTGCACCGTCCTGTTTCTCACCAGTTCCCGACTCGATGACGGCAGCCCCGAACACACGATGGTAGATGGCGTGATTGAAATGGGTGAGGAGCTGTATGGCACTCGCTCGGTGCGTCGTATTCAACTGCGTAAAACCCGCGGCAGTGGGGCAATGACGGGCCTGCATGAGTGTGAGATCAACGACAACGGATTAGTGGTTTACCCTCGACTCGAAAGTCTTTACAGCCACCCGTCCTCTCCAGACAGCGCCGACATGACGCGCATTGCCAGTGGCATTGACTCACTGGACGGCATATTGGGCGGGGGCCTTTACAGTTCCAGTGTGTCTCTGGTTATTGGCCCCTCCGGGATTGGTAAAACCACTCTGGGTCTCAAATTTCTGGCCGAGTCGACGGTGGATGCACCGGGACTGCATTTTGGCTTTTACGAGAGTCCACAACGGTTGCGGCTCAAGGGCCAGTCACTGGGTATCGATATCAAAGGTATGGAAGACAGCGGTGCTTTGAGCATTGCCTGGCAGCCGACGACTGAAGGCCTGCTCGATGGTCTGGGCGCACGACTGCTGAGTATCGTTGAAGAAAAGGGCATTAAGCGCCTGTTCATCGACAGCCTTAGCGGTATGACACGCGTCTCGACAAATCCGGCGCGAATTACTGACTTCTTCAGTGCGCTGATGAACGAGCTGCGATCCAGGGGCGTTACGGTATTTGCGTCCTGGGAAATGCGCGATCTGTTTGGCTCCGAGGTCAGTGCACCCAACTCTGACCTGTCCAGCATCGTCGATAACCTGATGCTGATGCGGTTCTCTGAGAATCACTCTGAACTAAGCAGGACGCTATCCATTCTTAAAGTAAGAGACAGCTCCTACGATCCCTCTCGATTTGAGGTCGTCATTCGTGAACATGATGTTTTCCTGAAAAAGGCTTCAAGACATGAACCCTCAGCCACCACTGATTCATCGCGCGGTTCAATTTCTTAAGCGTTTGATTAGGTTGAATTAACATGACCACCATCCTGGTCGTCGACGACGAGTATTTGATCGCTGATATTCTCTGCTTCGCGCTGGAGGATGAGGGGTTCATGGTGGTGACAGCCAGCAATGGTCGAAAAGGACTCGAAGTTCTCAATAGAGAACAGCCAGCGTTGATCATTACCGACTTTATGATGCCGGTCATGGACGGCCTGGAATTCGCAACCGCCGTGCGAGCCCTCCCTTGCGCCAAACATTTGCCGATTATCTTGATGAGCGGTGCTCAGGCACATATCGGTATGCAGCGATCAGATTTGTTTGATGCGGTATTGGCCAAGCCATTCAATATCGATTTGATCATCGCCGAGGTTAGAAAGCTCTTGGCTTTAGAGTAGCTCGCAGCCGGTCAGGCCATTAACCTTGCTATTGGCCAACACAGCCCCATAACTATCCCGGTACTCATTCAGCACAAGGGCAGACCATGACCAACCAAACCGAAACCGCGATCCTCGCTGGCGGCTGCTTCTGGGGCATGCAGGACCTGTTGCGGCGCTACCCCGGCGTGCTGCGCACGCGCGTCGGCTACACCGGCGGCGACGTGCCGAATGCCACCTACCGCAACCACGGCAATCATGCTGAGGCGATTGAAATCGTGTTTGATCCGGCGGTGATTACCTACCGGCAGATCCTCGAGTTCTTTTTCCAGATCCACGACCCCAGCACACCTAACCGCCAAGGCAATGACCTTGGGCCAAGCTACCGCTCGGCGATTTATTACCTGAGCGAAGAGCAACGCGACGTGGCCGAAGACACCGCTGCAGACGTAGATGCCTCGAAGTTGTGGCCAGGCCGTGTGGTCACTGAAATAGAACCGGCAGGACCGTTTTGGGAAGCCGAGCCGGAGCATCAGGATTATCTGGAGCGCATCCCCAATGGCTATACCTGCCACTTCATCCGGCCGAACTGGAAGTTGCCCAAGCGCGCTTGAGGGGCAGCAGTGCCAGAGAAAACATAAGGTAGACCACGTTCCGGGAAACCGTACAAACGTGGTTTAACGCCTGTCACCCAGGCGGAGCCTACGTAGAGCGCAAAGTATGCCCATCACGCCCAATCAAAACGCCCCGGTCAGGTTAGTCCTCGCTCTACCCAGCGACGTGGACGATCTGGTTGCCATTCGAATCGAGGCGATGCGCGACAGTTTGGAGCGTGTCGGTCGATTTGATCCGGTGCGCGCGCGCGAGCGGTTTGTCAGCGGTTTTGAAGCCCACAGCACCCGCTATATTGAAGTCGCTGGAGACAGGGTTGGCTTTGTCGTGGTCAAGCGCCACCCCAATGAACTTGTACTCGATCACTTATACGTGAGGCCGAGTGCGCAAGGGGCAGGTATCGGCGCTGCGGTGCTCACTCATATTTTCAAGGAGGCCGACGCGGCTGCACTGCCGATCAAAGTGGGGGCTCTCAAACAAAGCGCCTCGAATCGGTTTTATATCCGCCATGGTTTCCAGCTCGTCGAAAGCAGTGAGTTCGACAATTATTATGTCCGTCAGCACCTTACGGCGGTCAACCTACCTCACCGGCAGGATGAAAAGATTTGAATCCCATGCATTCCTTCTAGAGAATCGCCGTCTTTGGCTCGAAAGGATGCGTGCAATGAAGTTCGAAGGGACTTTCCAATACATAGGCAATCACGGGATCGTTTTCAACGTATCGCAGATCACCCTTACCGACAGCGAACGCGGCCGCCTGCGTGAGCTGCATTTTGGCGAGGCGAAAAGCGCCCACTATGAGGTCAACAGCAAGGTCGTCGAGGTGTACGACAAGATGTTGGCCAAGGGCCGGCCGTGCACGATGATGATCGGCATCTCCAAACCACTGACCCGGCAGCAGGGCGATGTCCTCAATGCCCAGCGCACCCAGGTCGCTAACCTGGCCGCCACGGCTTTCGCTTCCGCGACCTCCTATGTAGCGTCCCCTTACGTGGGCGCTCCCGTCGGCGCCGGTGTGCGCATGTATGCCAATTCCATCCTGCCCACCTATCATGCGGGCGACATACTGGTCAGCATCGAGGCACAGGTCAGCGGCGGCATTGGCCCGCAACGCACGGCTTCAACACTGATCATCAAGACCTGACGGGAGACGCACATGTCCGAAATTACCCAGCTGGTCATCGCCCTGGTGCTGTTCTTTCTGTTGGATCGGTTTCTTAGGTCATACCCGCTGCGCAAGTGGCTGGGGGTGTTGTTGGTCGCGGGTGGCGCCGTAGGTTGCATTGCTGCGAGCCAGGCCCACGTGTTCGGGTTTGACCTGGGGCTGCTGTCGATCTTTGCGGTTGCGCTGGGGGTGGGGTTGTTCGTGAAGCGGCGGCGGTTTGAGCCAGTTAGTTGAGGGCGGTAGACGTAGCTGCTGATTTTTCCGCTGTGCTTTGGCGTCTATTTTTCTTCACCACAATAACGCTTCAACTTCGTCATATTTGTCCGCCACTTTAAGAAAAGTGTCCGCCCAACCACTGCTGAGACTGAGTTCCTGGAGTGGTCCGGTTACTGCGAATAGAACAGAGACGTCCAACTTTTTGGGCAAACCACCCGATCTGAGCACGCTGACCAACCCCAGCAACTCGGCCTTCGCCTGATCCTCGTCTTCCCAGCTGGACCAGCAGAAGTCATTGCCTGGGAGTGAAATCAGCTCAATAGCGGCTTCCAGCACATGGATGAGACTTCCAATCGGGTCGTCTCGATTGATCTGTCCATGAATCAACTGCCTTGCACGGTCCAGATTCATAAAGGGCTTAGGCCTCACTGTAGGAAAGTAGCGGGCAGGCCATCCTTGTTTCGGATGTGATCTGCCCCCCTATTTTGCTTTGGCCATCACGCAAAAAGCCTATCGCCCATCAATGTTCTACCAGTTCTGTACTCGTTTCTTCCACGCCCGAGGTCGCTTGGGCCCAGCCGATAGCGAAGACGCCTACGAAAAACAGCAGCGGGCCGGGGTAGGTTCTGTAGTACATCCAGGCATCCGCCGACCCTGAAAAAGCAATCAGTGCGTTGACGGCGGCCAAGGCTGCCATCAACGCAGACAGGTGCAGCACGGAAGTTCGCCATTGCGCGGGCGAGCGCTTCAACCGAGCACCGAATATGGCGCGCAGCAAATTGATGCGCCACCCCATCTCCAGGATCGCGAGCAGCAGCGCAAACACCAACAGTGCGACGGCTGGCGTGTACAAAATGACGTTTCTGTTGGCTAGCACCAACCGGCCGAACGGCAGCCCGATCACCAGCATGAAGGCGATGGAGTAGAGGAAAAATACAACGTACGTGCGCCATAGCAGGCTGAGGGCCAGGGAAAGTCGGCGTTTTATCATGACTTCCTACATCCTTGTTGTCAGAAAAGTCGCCATTGTAGGCGCAGGACGCGTGCGAATGAATGGCACAAGAAGCGGTGCATCGCAAAATCGTAATCGAGGCCGGTTTACGCTAACCACTTGATATCCGAACAAGGAACGCTTCGATGATTCGTCAGGCCTCACCCGCAGACGCCAGGGCGATTGCCCAGGTGCACATCAGAAGTTGGCAGGATGCCTATCGCGACCTGATGCCCGCCGACTACTTGGGTGCGTTGAGTTCGACGCTGGCCAGGCGCGAGTCATTTTGGATGGCCTCGATTGAATCGGGCGAATCTAACGTGTGGGTGGCGCAGGTGAACAAGCAGGTGGTCGGTTGGGTGTCCGTCGGCGCCAGCCGTGATGAAGATGCCCCAGCGGGAAACGTGGGTGAGGTCACGGCCATCTACGTTGTCGCCGAGCACTGGCACACGGGCGTCGGGCTGGGGTTGTGGAACGCCGGCTTACAGCATTTGGCTGAGCAAGGGTTTCAACAGCTGACGCTGTGGGTTTTGGCCCGTAATGAACGCGCGATCCGATTTTATCGCCGGGCAGGCTGCGTTGAGGATGTGGGCAGTGAGCGCACGCTTGAGCGGGGCGGCGTGCAGTTGGTGGAGGTGAGGTATCGGTTGCCGTGTATTCGTTTGAGTTAGGCAAATAGGCGGCAGGCCACTGTTTTAGCGGTGGCCTGGCGCCCTTTTTTTAAACGGGTAATACCGCTGGCAGCTTGGCCTCCCGCTCCATCAGCCTATCCATCAACAAAACCCCCAACTCACTCAACTGGTGAATCGCCAGCGCCACATCGCGCTGTTTACCGGTCAGGTCTTCCGACAGGTCAAGCAGCAAGGCGCTCACCGCAGAAAAGGTTTCGTAGCTGTTGGTGATCAGTGTTTCGTTGCTGGCGTCGGCGGCGACGCTGAACAAGCCTGGTGGTGCGGGTGGGTCAGTTTCTGGATTGAGATAGCGATCAATCGCGCGATGCGCAGCCTGGTTAAGTTTCAGGTCCGGCTCGTTCGGAGGGTTGGGTGTGACTTTAAACATGTGTGTTGTACCTGATCAGGGCCAACACCTCTTCGCTACTAAACGATGGGGTGGCAGCTGTGGGCAGGTTAGTAGACCGGGGAAACACACAAAGCCGGCGCGCCCGAGGACGCCCTGCACACAGCCACCATCAAGCACAGACAAGAACATCTGACAGATGAGGCTTATGCACTTTATGTTATCGCTCGGGCTACTAAACCCGATCACTGAATATTCAGCGACCGAGCAACCTTAGAGACGCCCACTCAAGCGCACAAGCCGGCGGATTCTGACGCAAGCGTAGGCAACGGAGCAAGGCGCTGTCGCCTAGGACTTTGCTGTTTCAGGGTTTGGTGTAGGACATGTACTCATTCTGCAAGACAATATGATCCGCCACGTACTTCGCATCGTGCCAAACCCCGTAGATAAACGACGACGCGCGGTTCACCAGATTCGGCAGGCCGAGGAAGTAAATCCCGCTCTGCGCCGAGATGCCGCGCTTGTGGAACGGCTCGCCTTTTTCGTCAAACGCATCGACTTTCAACCAGCTGAAATCGAACTTGAAACCCGTCGCCCAGAGGATGGTGGTCACACCAGCCTCGGCCAGGTCCAGGCTGAGCGTCGGGCTAACCAGGCACTGCGGGTCGGGCAGCAATTCCCAGGCTTCGGGCTCCAGTGGGAACGGCAAACCATTGGCCTCGATGTAGGCGTCGGCGTCGCGCAACACATCAAAGTAGGCGCGGTCACCTTCGGCCACGTTGTCGGCCAGGCCGGGTTCGAAGGTCATCACGCCGTCGTGCCAATCGCGCGTGACGCCGACCAGGTGAATGCCTTGGTGGGCGAGGCGGCGGAAGTCCACGGTCTTACCGCCTTCATAGCCACTGACGGCAAAGACCACGTGCTTTTTCTTCGGCTGTATTTTGACTTCGTCCCACAAGCCCAGGGCGCCTAGCCACCAGCAGTAGTCACGGCTGCGGTAGGCGCGGGGCGGGCGGTAGTGTTCGCCCACGGAGAGGTACACGGTTTTGCCGGCCTTTTGCAGTTCTTCGGCGATTTGCGAGCCGGAGGCGCCGGCGCCTACCACCAGCACGGCACCTTCGGGCAGTTGCGCAGGGTTTTTGTAGGCGGACGAGTGCAGTTGGTGCACCTGCGCGGTCGCCGGGACGATGCTGGGAATCGAAGGGCGTTGAAACGGGCCGGTGGCGGCCACCACGTTAGCGGCTTCGATAATGCCGGCTGAGGTGGTGACTTTGAAGCCGGGGCGGCCTACGTGGCGCTCCACTTGTTGGACTTCAACGCCGGTGCGCACGGGGGCCTGCAACTTCTCGACGTAGGCTTCGAAGTAGTCGGCCATGCGCTCTTTTGGCGGGAAGGCTTCGGGGGAAATGCCCTCGAATTTCAACCCGGGAAAGCGGTCGTGCCAGGCCGGGCCGTTGGCCACCAGCGAGTCCCAGCGCTCCGAGCGCCAGCGTTCGGCGATGCGGCTGCGCTCCAGCACCACGTGCGGCACGCCCATCAGGGAAAGGTGCTCGCTCATGGCGACGCCGGCCTGGCCTGCGCCCACTACCAGGGTGTTGATGGTTTCCACTGACATGTGCGTTTCCTAAAAGTGAACGACCTGGGTCGGTTGGGGCGACGCGCAAGCATCGACAGCCTCAGTGTGCTCACGCAGTGGAAACCGCGAAATTATGCTTTTTGAAGGCAGAGGTTAGGAAAATCAAAACCCGTTGACCCATCGCCGATAATGGCCTGTGTCAATTGCATCAACGCTGACACAAACCTTATACATTTAATTGACGCCATCATTTCGCCACCCTATCATCGCCGCCAAATAGTGGCTCAGGGCCATATAGAGGGATCTAGACATGTGGCGCTTGGAACGCCGGACGGGGCTCGGCCTGTTGTCCGCTATTGTTTGTTTATTGACTGCCGGGCTTGCGCATGCCGCACCCCCGCAGAACACCCCCGGCATCACCGACCTGATCCGTGACCGCCAGGACCGCCTGCTCGAAGAGCAGCAAAAGCGCCTTGAAGACCTCAAGGAGCTGCCGGGTAAATCCGCCGACGCCGCAACGCCGACCACCCCGGTCGACACCCGTTGCTTCCCGATCAAGACCATCGACCTCGCCGGCGCCGACAGCCTTTCCGCAGGCGAGCGCGCCGAACTGATCAAACCCTACATCGGCGAATGCCTGGGCGTGCCGCAACTCAACGCGGTGCTCAAGGTGATCACCGACCGTTACCTCGCCAAAGGCCTGGTGACCAGCCGCGCATATCTGCCACAGCAAGACCTTTCCAGCGGCAACCTCAAGATCCAAGTGGTCGAAGGCAAACTCGAAAACCTGAAAGGCGCCGAGGGCAGCGGCATCACCGATCGCCAACTGGCGATGAGCTTTCCGGGCAAATCAGGCGAGTTGCTTAACCTGCGCGAAATCGAGCAGATGGTCGACCAACTCAACCGCCTGCCCTCGAACCAGGCGCAGATGGAATTGGCGCCGGGCAAGGCCGTCGGCGGCAGCGATGTGCTGGTCAAAAACACCCCGCAGAAACCTTGGCGCGTCGGGCTGTCGCGCCACAACGGCGGCCAGCGCAGCACCGGCGAGCAGCAGTGGGGCGCGAGCCTGGATTGGGATAATCCGCTGGGTTTGGCCGATCAACTGTCGCTGCGCGGCGGCCACGATGCGATCAGCGATCACCAGAAAACTTCACGCAATTCGATGCTCAATTACAGCCTGCCGTTTGGCTGGTGGAACCTCACCTACACCTACAGTGAAAGTGAGTACCGCTCCCAGGCCCAGGCGAATAATTTCAAGTTCAAGCAGACCGGCGACAGCCAGAACCACCAGCTGCGTCTGGAGCGCGTGATCCATCGCGATGCGCTGAGCAAAACCTCGCTGAGCACCGGCGTGGCCTACCTGCGCACCAACAACTTCATCGAAGACAGCAAGCTGGCGCTGAGCAGCAACCGCCTCAGTGAAGCCCAGTTCGGCATCAACCATGGCCGCAGGATTGGCAGCTCATTCCTCAACATCGACCTGGGCATGCAAGACGGCATCGGCGCGTTCGACGCCCAGGCCAATCACGACCCCAAGCCTGGCCAGGCCGATGCGCGTTACCGCAAATACACCGCCACGGTCAGCTACTTGTACCCGTTCAAGTTGTGGGGCGAGTCGCTGAGTTTCAGCAGCTTGATGACCGGCCAGCACAGCGAAGACGTGCTGTTCAGCCCGCAGCGCATGAGCCTCGGCGGGCAGTCGTCGATTCGCGGCTACAAAGACCAGATGCTCTCCGGCGACAGCGGCGGCTACTGGCGCAACGATTTGCGCTGGAGCCGCCCGGTGACCTGGGCCTGGCTGCAGCCGGTGTTCGGCGAGTACGGCACCAGCCTCGGTTACGACCAGGGCGTGATCAGCCGCGACCGCTACAACGCCGAGCAACATGGGCGCATGAGCAGCAACTCGGTTGAGCTGTTTGCCCGCGGCCAGAACGTCGCCGCCACGGTGACCTTCGCCCACTCTTTGGAACGACCGGCTGCGATCACGGAACGTGAAGCGCCGATCTATTTCCGTCTGGATTTCTTTCTTTAAATTATTTGCCGCCTTCGGGCACCGGGACATGACATGGACGTTCGCCAGTTCGCCTTCCTCGCGCGCCAGCCTTCTGCTGCCGTAAAAAGCCGTTCCCACTTCCTGGGGCTGCCTAAACGTGGGTTAGCGTTGATTCTGGCCAACGCCATGTTCTGGCAGCCATTGCTGGCCCAGGCCGACGGCATCGTGGTGAGCGCACCGGGCACGGGCCTGGCGCAAGCGGGCAATGGCGTGCCCATCGTCAACATCGCCGCGCCGAACGCCAGCGGGCTGTCGCACAACCAATTCCATGACTACAACGTCGGTGCCAACGGCGTCATTCTCAACAACTCGACAAATCGGACCGAGTCCACGCAACTGGGCGGGATTATTCTCGGCAACCCGAATTTTCGCGGCACCGCCGCCAATATCATCCTCAATGAAGTCAATGGCGGCAGCCCCAGCCAACTGCGCGGCTACACCGAAGTGGCGGGGCAGTCGGCGCATGTAATCGTCGCCAACCCGTATGGCATCAGCTGCAACGGCTGCGGCTTTATCAATACCCCGCAGGCCACGCTCACCACCGGTAAAGCGGTGATCGAAAACGGCCAGATCAGCCGTTATCAAGTCGATAAAGGCAGCGTCGCCATCGAAGGCGCCGGCCTGAACGCGAGCAACGTCGACCAGTTCGAAATCATCACCCGCGCCACCACCATCAACGCGCAGATCCAGGCAAAAAAACTCACCATCGTGGCCGGTCGCAACGACGTCGACGCCCGCACCTTGAATGCCTCGGCACGCGCAGCGGACGGCAGCCAGGCGCCGGATTTGGCGATTGATTCGTCGGCGCTCGGCGGCATGTATGTGGGCGCGGTGAAGCTGGTGGGCACCGAGGCCGGTGTGGGTGTGCGGCTGTCGGGTGACATGGTGGCTGGCGGCGATATTCAGATTGATGCCGCTGGCAATGTGGTGATGGGCCAGACCTCGGCCGGTACGGCGGTTAACGTCAAGGCGCAGAGTGTCGAGGCCAAAGGCGCGGTCTATGCCGGTACGGATTTGTCGATCAAAACCCAAGGCGCACTGACCAATCAACAAACCCTCGCCGCTAAAGACAGCATCACGCTGGACGCCGGTGGCCGGCTGACCAACAACGGCATTATCGAAGCCGGCGTCAACGCCGATAACAGTCGCAACACCCAAGGCGACGTACGCCTGAATGCGCAGTCCCTGGACAACACCGGCAAGACCGTCATCGCCAGCCGCGACCTCAGTGTCACCACCGGCGAACTCGCCAACCAGCGCGGCACGTTGAGCGCCCAACGCGCTGCACAACTGACCGCCACGCAGATCGACAACCAGAACCAAGGCCGCATCCTCAGCGCCGGCAGCCTCGGCATCAATGCCGACCAACTGCTCAACAGCCAAGGCGGCCTGGTCACCAGCACCGGCAACCTCACGGCAGGCATCGGCCAACTGATCAACCGCAACGGCGAGCTGTCGAGCCAGGCGCAGGTCACGCTGCAACTGGCGGCGTTGGATAACGTCGCGGGGCTGGTGTCGGCGGGGCAGTCGCTGACTCTGAATGCCACAGGCCAGGTGAATAACCAGCACGGCACTGTGCGCGGCGATGTGCGCCTGGACTTGAAAGCCGGCCACGTCGACAACAGCGAAGGCGGGCGCATCAGTGGCGGGCAGGTGCTCAATGCCAATGTCGCAAGCCTTGATCAGCACAATGACGGACGCCTGTTCGGCCAAGGCGATGTCAGCCTCGACCTCAATCGCGGGCACCTGAATAACAGCGGCGGCGTGATCAATGCGCCAGGGCGCTTGCTGCTGAGCAACCTCAACAGCGTCGATAACAGGGGCGGCGAAATCTCCAGCAGCCAGGCCTTTACCCTGGCTGCCGACACCCTGAACAACCGCAACGCCAAACTTCTGAGCGAGCGGGCACTGACCGTGCGCATCGCCCAGGCGCTCGACAATACCCAAGGCCTGGTCTCGGCCAAAGCCCTGGATATCAATGCCGGCAGCCTGAACAACAGTGGCGGCACACTCAGCGCCGGTGACGGCCTGCTCGCACAGGTCGACGCGGCGCTGGATAACCGCAACGGCAAAGTGTTGGCGCGCACGGCGTCGGTCAGCAGCGGTTCGCTGGACAATCGCCAAGGCCTGCTGCAAGGCGACACCACCCTCAACCTCAACAGCCTCGGCCTGCTCGATAACCGCCAGGGCACGCTGTTCGCCGGCCAAACGTTTGACCTCAACGCCGGCAGCCTGGACAACAGCGGCGGCAAGCTGACCAGCGACGGCCGCCTGACTGCACTGATCAGCGCGCAATTGCTCAACCAAACCGGCCTGTTAAGTGCGGTGGGCCAGCTGCAAATCAGCGCCGCCAGCCTCGATAACAGCGCCAAGGGCAACCTCTACAGCCAGGCGGGCGTGAGCCTCGACCTGAACCACGGCCACCTGAATAACCAGGGCGGCTTGATCCATGCGCCGGGTGCGTTGCTGCTGAGCAACCTCAACAGTGTGGATAACCGCGGTGGCGAAATCTCCAGCGCCCAGGCGCTGGCCTTCAACGCCGACAGCCTCGATAACCGCGGCGGCAAATTGCTCAGCGAGCAAGGGTTGTTGGTGCGCATCGCCAAGGCGTTGGATAACACCAAGGGCCTGGTCGCGGCGACAGGGTTGGACCTGCGCGCCAACAGCCTGGTCAACGCCGAAGGTTCGCTGAAAGTGCGTGATGACCTGAAGGTATTCGTCGACACCGCGCTGGGCAATCGCCAGGGCGAAATCATCGGCGCGACCACCACCCTGAGCAGCCTGACGCTGGACAACAGCCAGGGCCTGCTGCAAGGCGACACCTTGCTCAGCGTCACCAACAACGGCATCGCGATCAACCATGGCGGGCGTTTCGTCAGCGGCCAACAGCTGAACCTGAGCATCGGCCAGTTTGATAACAGCGGCGGCAGCGTCGCGTCGGCGGGGGCAATGCAGGCCAATGCCGATCTGTTCGACAACAGCCACGGCGGGCGCCTGCTGGCCAACGGTGCGATGCAACTGACACTGGGTCACCTGAACAATCAACAAGGCACCGTACGCGGTGATGACAACCTCAGGTTGCAAGCCACCACGCTGAATAACGACGCCGGCCGCATCAGCAGCGGTGCGGCGCAGCACGTGACTACCACCGGTGCACTCAGCAACGTCAGCGGTGAACTGCTCAGCGCCATGGCGCTGACGCTCAACAGCGCCAGCCTCGACAACCGTGGCGGCAAACTCATCGGCGACGGCGCCGTGCAGGTCACCACCGGCACGCTGAATAACCAGTACAGCGGGCGCCTGACCAGTGCCGAGCGCCTCGACCTGACGGCAGGGCAGGTGGATAACCGTTTCGACGGCCAAATCGCCAGCAACCAGGCCCTCACCGCCAGCGTCACCGGCCTTGACCAGCGCGGCGGCGGCAAGCTCTACAGCCTCAGCGACCTGAGCCTGGACATGAATCAGGGCCACCTCAATAACGCCGGTGGCCTGATCCATGCGCCGGGCCACTTGCTGCTTAACAACCTGTCGACGGTCGCCAACAGGAACGGCGAAATCTCCAGCGAAAACGCCTTCACGCTGGCCGCGACGAGCCTGGATAACAGCGACGGCAAAGTGCTCAGCGATCAAGCGCTGACCCTCAAGCTCGACCAGGCGCTGACCAACGTCAAAGGCCTGATTACGGCTGCCGCGCTCAACGTTGAAGCGGCTCGTTTGAACAACCTCGACGGCCAAGTCATGGGCGACGACAGCCTTGATTTGACCACTTCAGGCGCCTTGTTCAACAGCGGCGGCACCTTGGGCAGCGGCCAGCGTTTGAATGTGACCTCGGCCAGCCTCGATAACAGCCAATCCGGCAGCCTGGTGAGCGATGGCAGCCTGACGGTGAAGGTCGACGGCCTGTTGAATAACCAAGCCAAAGGCGGCGTGCTCGCCAAAGGCGCCATGGATATCCAGGCCGGCAGCGTGGACAACCGCGCCGGCCGCCTCTCGGGGCAAAACCTGCTGACCCTGCGCAGCAACAGCCTGGACAACCGTGGCGGCGCGGTGCGTGCCAATCAGGACCTGAACCTGCACGTCGGCCAGTTGGATAACCGCGCCGGCGTGCTCAACAGCAAGCAGTCGCTGGGGCTTACCGGGCAATCTCTGAACAACCAGAACGGCGGTTTGGTCAGCGCCATCGGCCCGGTGCGCCTGAACGTTGAGAATGTTGAAAACGCCAAGGGCCGCATTGCCAGTCAGAACGATCTGGAGGCCACCGTGGGTGTGCTGAACCAGCAGGGCGGCCAAATGGTCGCCCAGGGCAACCTGACGCTCAACGCCGACAGCGTGGATAACCGCGACGGCGGCGTCCTCGGCGCGACAAAAGCGCTGAAACTCGCGATCAACCGTGTCGATAACCGCGCCGGGGAAATCTCCAGCCAGCAGAACATCGACCTCCACGGCCAGCGCCTCGATAACAGCGGCGGCAAGCTGTTGGCCGGGACGGCGCTGGAACTGGCGATGGATGAAGTGATCAACCAGGCCAAAGGCTTGGTCTTCGCCCAGGACGCGCGTTTGAGCGGCGCCCGTTTGGATAACACGGACGGCACCGTCGGCGCCAAGCGTTCGCTGGCACTGCAGCTGTCGGCGGGGCTGGACAACATGGGCGGCAAACTCAGCAGCGAAGGGTCGCTGGACCTGGCTTCCCAGCGCATCGATAACACTGGCGGCAGCCTCTCCAGCGCCGGCCCGCTGAGGATCGCCAGCGCGACAGAGTTGCTTAACCAAAACGGTACCGTGGAGAGCGCGCAAAACCTCACGCTGACCAGCGCCAGCCTGGATAACTCCGGCGGCCGGATCAAAAGCCAGGGCGCCGCAACTCTCACCACCGGCGCGTTTACAAACGGTGTCGAGGGCTACGTCACCAGTGCCGACAGCCTCGACCTGACGGCCGCCCAAGTCACCAACAGCGGGCATATCCGCAGCGTTGGCCGCTTGAACGCCAGCCTCACCGGCCTCACTCAACTCGGCGGTGCCGAGCTGTTGAGCACCACCCAGCTGAACCTCGACCTGCACAATGGCGAGCTGGTCAACGCGGGCGTGATCAACGCACCGATCCTGGTGCTGAACAACCTCGCCAACATCGACAACCAGCACGGCGAAATCTCCAGCCAGAACGCCTTCACCCTGGCGGCAAAAAACCTCGACAACAGCAACGGCAAACTCATCAGCAACCAAGGGCTGACCTTGCGCGTTGAGCAACTGCTGGCCAACGTCAAAGGCCATATCAATGCCGTTGGCCTGGACGCCCGCAGCACCCGTTTGAACAATACCGATGGCATGCTCAGTGGCCGTGGCGATGTCGCGATCAGCGCCACCGAGCTTATGGATAACCAGCGCGGCAGCGTGGTTGCCGACGGTGACTTGCTGCTGACCGGCGCCGCCCTGGACAACCGCAGTGGCGAGATCGCCGGCAAGGCGCAGGTGACTGCCACCATCAACCAGCTCGACAACCAGAATGGCAAGCTGATCAGCACCGCAGGCCTGCACCTCAGCGGCGCCCACCTGGATAACCGCAACGGTCTGGTAGGCGCGACAAAAGCGCTGAAACTCGACGTGGGTAGCATCGACAACCGCACGGGCGCGCTGAGCGGCAACGCAGACGTCAGCATCACCGGCCAGCAGTTGAACAACAGTGACAAAGGCTCGGTGTTTGCTGACGGTAGCCTGACCCTGGCGGTGGACCAGGTGATCAACCGCGCCCTCGGTGAGTTGAACGGCCAGCGCCTGACCCTCACCGGCACGTCACTGGACAACACCGGCGGCAAGCTGCTCAGCCAACAACCGTTGATGCTGGAGCTGGCGGGCGACCTGGACAACAGCCAAGGCGTGTTGAGCAGCGAGGACGCGCTGAGCGTCAAGGCGCGCAGCCTCATCAACAACCAGGGCAGCCTTTCCAGCGCCCAAGGGTTGAGCGTCGCCGTCACCGGGGGCTTGGATAACCAGAACGGCAAGTTGGTCACCGATGGCAACCTGACGCTGCACAGCGCGAGCCTCGGCAACCAGCAAGGCGTCATCAGCGGCAAGGGCGCGGCGCTGGTCAGTACCGGCGTGCTGAACAACCAGGGCGGCCACCTCAACAGCAGCGACACCTTGACGTTGACCACCGCGCAGTTGAATAACGGTGGCAGCATCGGCGGCGAGAAGGGCGTGACCGCCAGCGTCACTGGCCTGGACCAGCAAGGCGGCAAGCTGTTCAGCAACGCCGGCTTGAGCCTGGACCTGAACAACGGCGCGCTGAACAACAGCGGCGGCTTCCTCAATGCCAAAGGCCCGTTGCAGCTCACTCACCTCAACACCGTCAGCAACCAGAACGGCGAAATCTCCAGCGGCCAGGCCTTCACTCTGGCTGCGCAAAGCCTGGATAACAGCAACGGTAAGCTGCTGAGCAACCAAGGCCTGACCCTGCGTATCAACCAAGCGCTGGCCAACCTCAACGGCATGATTGGCGCTGCCAGCCTCGACGCCCGCGCCGCCGCCCTGGATAACCGTGGCGGCACGGTAAACAGCCGCGGCGACCTGCTGCTGAGCAGCGACGGCCAGTTGAATAACCAGGACAAGGGCCTGATCAATAGCCTCGGCACCTTGAACCTCAACGCTGCCAGCCTGAACACCGGCAACGGTGGTGAAGTTTCGGCCAAAGGTGCGATGGCTGTTAGCGTCAATGCGCTGGCTGCGGCAGGCGGGCGAATCGTCGGCGAGCAGGGCGTGACCCTCGACCTGAACAACAATGATTTGGATAACCGCAACGGCCTGCTGCTCGCCAACGGCCCGCTGACCCTTAAAAACCTGCGCGACCTGAACAACGGCGGCGGCGAAATCTCCAGCCTGCAAGGCTTCTCGGTGACGGCGCGCAGCCTCGACAACAGCGCGGGCAAGCTGATCAGCAGCCAGACGCTGAGCGTCAACGCGGACACGTTGGTGAACACCGCCAAGGGTTTGTTGAGCGGCTGGCAAGGCCTGAGCGTCAGCGGCGGCAACCTCGACAACCGCGACCACGGCACACTCTCCAGCCGCAGCGGCGCGATTGATGTGCGCCTGAGCGGCGCGCTGCAAAACAACACGGCGGGCGCACTGGTCAGCCACGGGCGTTTGGACGTGAATGCGGCCAGCCTGGATAACCGTGACGAAGGCGTGCTGTCCAGCGGCACCGGACAGAAGCTGGCAGTGACCGGCGCGTTGGTGAATGGCGCGGGTGGTTTGATCGAAAGCGGCGCCGAACTGGAGGTGCAAGCGGCTACCCTGGCCAACCAGGCCAAGATGACCGCGCAACAAGCATTTACCTTCACCGGCACCGACCTGAGCAACAACGGTGGCAGCCTGATCACCAACGGGCGCATGACCCTCGACTTGCTCGGCAACCTCAACAACAGCGGCGGCAAACTGGCCAGCGCCGGGCCGCTGCTGCTGAAGCGGGCGAACCAGGTCTACAACAACGCCGATGGCCAGATCATCAGCCAAAGCCTGCTGACCCTGCTCACCGGTGGTTTGGACAACAGCGAGCGCGGCACCCTCGCTGGTAAAGAGCGGGTGGTCATCACCAGCACCGGCAGCGTGCAAAACCAAACCGACGGCTTGATCTACAGCCAGGACGCCGACGTGCAGTTGAATGCTGCAGGCCTGAACAACGCCCAGGGCAAGGTGCAGGGCCAGACCGGCCTGGGCTTGAGCGTCGGCGGTGATATCAATAACCAGAGCGGCAAATTGGTCAGCGCCCAGGGCCTGAACCTGCTTGCCAACCGCATCGACAACCAGAACGGGCGCATCGCCGCGCAAACGGGCGATGCAGTGGTCAACGCCAACTATTTCGCCAACGCCAACGGCGGCTTGTACGCCAAGGGCCTGGTGCGGGTCGGCGGGCAAACGCTGGACAACAGCAGCGGCCAGATCGGTGCTGGCGTGATCGACCTGGGGCTCAGCGGCGCGTTGCGCAACCAGGCCGGGGTGATTGAAAGCGACACCACGCTGAACCTGCTGGCCGCTGATGTGGACAACGTCGGCGGCCAACTGCGCGCCCTCGGCAGCAACGGCAAAACCACGGTTCAGGTGGCTGGGCAAATCGACAACCGCAATGGCCGGCTGGAGACCTCCAACAGCGACTTCACCCTGACCGGCAGCCTGCAGAACCAGGGCGGCAGTGTGTTGCATGGCGGCACCGGCACCTTTGATATCGCCACCGCCAACCTCACCCGTGCCGGGGGCAATGTGGTGACGCGCGGCGGCTTGACCCTGACGGCGGACAACTGGACCAACAGCAGTGTGATCCAGGCAGGCCGTTTGACGGTGAACGTCAACACCTTGAACCAGACCGCAGGTGGGCAGCTGCTGGCGTCGCAGAGCCTGGTCGGCAGCGGCGGCAACTGGAACAACGATGGCTTGATTGCCAGTGACGGCAGCGTGGCCGTGCACTTGGCCGGCGGTTATGAAGGCAACGGTCGAATCACCAGTGTCGGTACGCTGGACCTTACCGCCGCGCAAATGACCCTCAAGGAAGCCGGCAGCCTGGCAGGCGGCGGCGCCACTCATGTGGGTGTCGGCGGCCAGCTGACCAACCGCGGGCGCCTCACCGCCGGCAGCGGCCTGCGCATCGACGCGGGGAGCGTCGTCAACACCGGGTCGCTGGGCGCGGCGCAAAACCTGGACCTGACGGCGCAAAGCCTGCTCAACGATCATGTGGCGGGCGATATCGGTGCGCGCGGCCTCGTGTTCAGTGGTCAGGACGCCACGTTCAATGTGGGCAGCCTGACCAACAACTATTCGGACTTCTACAGCCTGGGCAACCTGACGGTGGCCGGTGTTGCCGGCGGGACAGCCGCACAGAGCGTGCGCAACGTTTCTGCCAGCATCGAAAGCCGGGGCGACCTCAGGCTGTCGGCCAATGACGTGGTCAACGAGCGTGAGAAATTCCAGCTCAACCAGAAGCTGACGTCGGTGGGCGTCGGCATTCGCTGCACGCAACATTGCAGCGGCGGCTGGAGTGACAGAAGGCCTGCGGTGACGCTGAGCCGCACGGTTGAAAGTGTGGTCGAGGAAACCTCACCTTCGGCCACCCTCAGCGCCGGGCGCAACATGGTGATTACCGGCCAGAACTTCACCAACCGCTACAGCGTGGTGTCGGCGGCCAATGACCTGTCGATCACCGGCGAGAACATCCAGAACCTGGCAGCCACCGGTGGCTCCGGCACCCGGAGCAAGGAATACAGCGCCGTTACCAAAGTCTCCAAGGGCCAGTACAACCAGATGGTCGCGGCGGTGCAGGCGTATAACAACGCGCACCCTCAAGGCTCGCCGGTGGATGAGGCGGCGTTTGCCGCGTTGATGACACGGTTCAGCCCGTCGCTGTTTTCGGGGATCAATGCGCCCATACCGGTCGAAGGCGGCACGCAAGTAGTCGCCCCGGCGATTATCCAGGCCGGCGGCAACGCTCAACTCACCGCCAGTAAAAACATCAACAACATCACCGTGCTCAAAACGGCGCTGGCGGTGGGTGACCGCTCGCTGAATACCGGTGTGGGCGCCAACAAAACCCAAGTGGTGGTGCTGAATGCACAGCTGCCGCCTGACCTTGCCCAACGCCAAGTCAACCCTTTGACCCTGCCAGGCTTCGGCTTGCCAAGCGGGCAGAACGGCTTGTTCCGCTTGAGTGGCGACGGCGGTACCAGCGGCCAGGTTGCCGGTAACCCAGGCGGGCCTCAGGCGTGGGCGCTGGGCAGCGCCAGTATCGACCCGGCCAAGCGTGAACAGGCGCTGGCCGAAAACCAGGGGCGCACGATCCAGGTGGCGGGGGCTGCCCAAGTCATCGCCAGTACCCATCAAATCACCTTGACTGCGCGTGAGGCTGGCGCAATCAACGCCGTCGCCAGCGCGATCAAGATTGACGCTGTCGGCAACGCTGACGGGCAGCCCTTACAACCCGGCCGCACTGGTGGCGGCGACATCACCCGTGTAGCGGGCATAGATGCGCGCAACCCGGCGCAGGGTTCCGAGCCTGCGGTGGACCTGTCGGGTCTGTCGGCAGCCGACCGTGCCGCCCGGGCTGTGCATACCGCTGGCGATGACCTCGCTGCGGGCGGCGTTCGCCCCGACGTGAGTGATCGCGGCACCCACGTGGCTGCCATTGCGCCGCAAACGGCCGTGGGCCAACCCACGCCGTTGGCCAGCCAAACCTTCAGCCGGGTCCAGGGCCTGCCAGACAGCCGTGCGTCTTCGCAACCGCACAAGTACCTGATCGAGACCAACCCGGTACTCACCAATCTCACCCAATTCATGAGCTCGGACTACCTGCTGCAAGGCCTGGGCTACAACCCCGATGAGAGCTGGAAACGCCTGGGCGATGGCCTCTACGAACAGCGCCTGGTTCAGCAGGCGGTGCAAGCGCGTACCGGTCAACGCTTTATCGACGGCCAGAACACCGACGAAAAGCTGTTCAAGTACCTGATGGACAACGCGATCAGCAGCAAACAGCAGCTGAACCTGTCGATGGGCGTAAGCCTCACCTCGCAACAGGTTGCCGCCTTGACCCACGACATCGTGTGGTTGGAAGAGCACGAAGTGAACGGTGAAAAAGTCCTGGTGCCGTTGCTGTACCTGGCCCAGGCCGACAACCGCCTGGCTCCGAACGGTGCCTTGATCGCCGGTAATGACCTGAACCTGATCGCCGGCGAAAACCTGGTCAACGCCGGCACCCTGCGCGCCAACAACAACCTGTCGGCCAAGGCCGCCAACGACCTGACCAACAGCGGGCTGATTGAAGCGGGCAATCGCCTGGACCTGCTGGCCGGTAACAATATCGTCAACAAAGCCGGCGGCATCATTGCCGGGCGCGACGTGACGATGACCGCGATCAATGGCGATGTGATCAACGAACGCAGCGTGACCGGGTGGGACGACAGCGGGCGGGGGTATTCGCAGCATCGGGACTATGTGGACAGTGCGGCTCGGGTGGAGGCGGCTAATGACCTGGATATCAGCGCCGGCCAAGACGTTGCCAGCGTGGGTGGCGTATTGCACAGCGGTCGTGACACCACAATTGTGGCCGGGCGCGATGCCAGCCTGGTGTCCGCCGAAGAGCGCAATGCAACCGATATGGGCAGACGCCTGCAATCGAGCGACGCCACGCAAAACGGTTCCAGCGTAGATGCCGGTCGCGACATCAACGTCAAAGCAGGCCGAGACATCACGGCTATCGCCAGCCAGATCGACGCGAAGCGTGACATCAACATGAGCGCTGGCGGCGATCTGTTTCTGGCGTCCGCAGCGGATGAGGAACACTCCTCCAGCAAATCCAAAAAGGAAAAGCGTCAGGAAGATCATGTCAGCCAGGTGTCGACCACGCTGAGTGCAGGTGGGGATGTCTCGCTCGGTGCGGGTAAGGACCTGGCGATGATTGCCAGCCGTATCAGTGCGGGTGATGAAGCGTATCTGGTGGCGGGCGGCAACCTGGGGTTGTTGTCGGCGGAAGACAGCGATTATTCGCTGTATGACATGAAGAAGAAGGGCAGCTGGGGCAGTAAGAAAACCCAGCGCGATGAAGTGACCAAAGTCACCAACATCGGTAGCGAAATCAAAACCGGTGGCGACCTTACGATTCAGAGCCAGGGCGACCAGAAATACCAGGCTGCCAAGTTGGACAGTGGCAATGACCTGACCATCGCCAGCGGTGGTGGCGTGACCTTCGAGGGCGTCAAAGATCTCGATCAGGAAAGCCACGCCAAGAGCAAAAGCAGCCTCGCCTGGAATAGCATGAGCGGCAAAGGCAACACCGATGAAACCCTCAGGCAGACTCAGATGGTTGCCAAGGGTGAAATCGCGATCAAGGCCGTTGATGGTCTGCATATCGATGTCAAACAGGTCAATCAACAGACCGTCAGCCAGGCCATTGATGCGATGGTGAAGGCCGACCCGCAGATGGCCTGGTTGAAGGATGCTGAGAAGCGTGGCGATGTTGACTGGAAGCTGATCAAGGAAACACACGACTCGTATAAGTACAGCAACTCCAGCCTTGGGCAGGGGGCGATGCTGGCGATCATTATTATCGTGACTGTGTTGACGGCAGGCACTGCAAGTGCCGGTGTGGCTTCTCTGGCCGGTGCAGCACCGGGCTCGGCGATGGCGGCTGGCGCGGCTGCGACCACGGCGACTGCGGCAACCGCAACCACCGCCGCCACCGTAGCTACAGCTGCAACGGCAGCGGCAGCGGGGTGGGGTAACGTGATCGCAACCGGCATGCTCACTTCCTTGGCGGGCACCGGCGCGGTGAGCGTCATCAACAACAAAGGCAATCTCGGCGCCGCCTTTAAAGACACATTCAGCAGTGACAACCTGAAAAATGCGCTGATTTCTGGCCTTGCCGCCGGTTTCACGACGGGTGTCATCGATCCGAACTTGGGAGGCACTACCAAGCCATTCAATAACCTCACCAAAGGTTTTGACCTCAAAACCCTGGAGGGCATTGGAGGCTTTGCGGTTCACGCGGGCGCCCAAGGTGTGGCTGCAGGCACCATCCAGACAGTGGTGGGTGGCGGCAGTCTGGGCAAGAACGTTACCGGTGGCTTGGTTTCGCAGGCCGGGAATGTGGTGGCTGCGACGGCGTTCAACTACGTAGGCGGCTATGCCCAGGACCACTGGCAGGCCGCAAAGAAGGCAGGTGATACCACTGGCATGGCGATGTGGGCGGAGGGCGGCTCAGCTCGCGTCACCATGCACGCCTTGTTTGGTGGCGCGGTTGCCAGCGCCACGGGCGGCGACTTCAAGACGGGTGCTATCGCGGCGGGGGCAAGCCAGGCAATGGCGCAGGTCCTGAACGATACCTTTGATAAGCAACCGGAGTTGAGACAGGCGTTCGCACAAGTGGTCGGTCTGACCGCAGCGGGGCTGGCCGGAGGCGATGTCAACAAAGCGTCGTGGGTCTCGCAAATGGCGGATCAGTACAACCGCCAACTGCACCAGAAAGAAACAATGGCGCTTGAGGAGTTGCAGAAAGACGATCCGGCCAATGCTTACAAACTGAAGGCGGCGGCATGTGCCTTGGTGCACTGCAGTGCTTCCGTTCCGACAGAAGATCCAAACTACAAAGCCATCCGTGACCTTGAGTTGGATGGCGGCGCCTTTAAAGATGCTCAGAAACAACTGTTGGCAACAGGTGCTTTTGATGAGTACGGCCGGTGGGATAAAGCCAACGACAAGCTGTTGAAGAATGACGAGGCACTTACCCGCTCTGGCAATGCGAGCCGCGCGATTCTGGGGGCAATGGGGGCTGCAGGCGGATTCGGCGGCGCAATTCTAACGGCACCTGCCTGCGTGACCGTCGTGGGTTGTGCTGCACCTGCACTTTCTGGTTTGGGCGGCGCGCTCTCTTTCCACGATGGTATGCAGGCAACGGGCGCACTGCTAACGCCTTATGAATACACGCAGGGGAGCAAAGTACTCGCCTCGTTCAGTATGAATACCTACCCCGGCGACGTTAATCCCATCCGTGATTATGGGACGGCGGCAGCGCGGGCGGCGATAGAAATTGCGCTGTTCAAGGGTGCCGCCAAGTTGGCTGAAGGTAAATCTCTTCTACTGGTGGGGGAAAAGGCGGGCGCGAAAGAGGCAGGGGAAGCCGTTGCAACAAAAGGTACAAACACTGCGTTACCATGGACCAAGGGGGAATACAGCAACAATCTTCCGGCAGGCTACGATCGGGGTCCCATTACCGTTAGTGGTAAGGCGGTTGATGGCGCTACGGATTTTGGTCTTGGTGCAAAAGCCACTTCAAATAGTGTAGGAGGCACTGTTCAAAATGGTGAGAACGCGACAGGACTTCTTAGCACTCAGTTGGCCAAGGATGCAAAGTCATATCTTACGGACATCCAGAATTTGACCGGTAGGCAGTTCACGCCTAAACAGTTAGAACTTTTGAAAGCTGATCTGCGAGAGAACAATTATTCACGTTTATCTAAAGAAGAGGTGAAGCTGAACAGGGCGGAGTTTGATAGTAAGTTGCCAAGCCTGCGAGTAGAGTGGGAAAAAAATACAGGCGCGAGCTGGCCAAAAGAAACGTACATTGATAAATATGGAAATCAGGCTACTAGAAATTACGATGCTCATCATGTTATAGAGAATAAATTTGGTGGTAAGGCAGAGTGGTGGAATATTACACCTGCGATGAGAGGCGTGGAGCACCAAGGTGGTATTCACAGGGCTCAAGGGCCAGCGGAAAAAATATTTGGTAAGTGATTATGAAAAATAAAGAAGAGTTAAAAGCGTTGGTTGAAGCTGTAACGTCCTCAACAGAATACGAGGGCAATTACGGCTATCGCATAACAGACACGAGTGCCACGTTAAGCAATGTTGATGAATCAGATCGACAGCACGCCCCGGCTGACTATCTGGAGTTTCTTGCTGAGTTTGGTTTCGGAGAATTAGATGCGGCATTTCATCTCGATGATGGTCCGGAGAAGTATTCAACTGTATGCGGTCGAGAAGTTGAGGGCTATGAGGGCTTTTATGTGTTCGGTGGGAATTCGAGTGATGTGCTGTATGCTTTCGATGCAAAAAATAATTGGCAGATCGTAGAGATTAGCTCTGAGTTGGATGAGGTTGATGTTTTAGCGTCAAGTTTTTCTGATTTTATCTTCGAACGGTTGAGGTACGTCAAGTCGTTAGTTGAAAGGCGTGCGGTGGGCTGATTGTTAGCGTTGCATTTATAGGGGGGCAAAAACAACCACTAACGCTCAAAATACACCCAGGTTCATTGCGGACTCTGCCGGTAATATTATTGATTTAGATTATGCCAAGGGACTCAGGGGGACAAATGCGACGGTCACGGGAACGCGTGGTGGTTTATTACTGTCTTTCCTGATGATGCTCCGTCTCATAGAAGCCAAAAGATTGTGGTGGTACAAATTGCAGCTCAAATCTTCAGATTCTATCTCGACAATAAAGTAAAACTAAGTCTGACGAGTAGGTGAGCCTAGATGAATAATTCGATTCGAAATATTGATGAATTGCCTTCAGTTGAGCGTGTTAAACATGTGGCTCAGGGGTTGGCTTTGTTGGACGCCATCATCATGCCCGAGTGGGAGTATAGATATTTCTCATTCAACTGTAATTGGGACGGTGAAGGGAAGGAAATGATGGGCTCAATGAGAGACGGTTCGGGGGCTGAGTATTTTTGCACTTTACCAGTGCAGGTGTTGCAGGGAAGGTGATATGTGGTTCTCCTCTATCTGATGTGTCTAAGTGTTTGAAGACTATGCCTGCGGTGTTTCAGCAATTTAAAGTTGAGCCAGCGTTCTCTACGGATAATGCAAGTTTGTTTTTTTGGCGAGAGGTCAATCAATCATCCTGGTGCGCTTCGCCGGATGGGCTGAAAGAGTATCCGTTGCTAGGTTTTTTTGTGGGAGGCATTGCAGCTTATAAAAGTTTAGTTGAGGGGTGTTACGAAAAAAATATTGATTCAGTCGTACTTGAAGAGGTGTTTGCATCGCTAAATGTTACCGCGAGCCAGTTAATGATGCTTAATCCCGATATAGAGCTTAGTAACTTGACCGATGACTTCCAAGAAATTTTAGGCCGTGCACTCTAATCTTATACTGTCTGTGGGTTGTTTGAATAAAAAACAGAGTCAGAGAAAAAGGAATTAAACGGGGCCAGTCCACCGTTTTAAGATGAAGATGTGGGGGGGTTGAGGCTTAATTGAACTTTGCTAATAAGAGTGGTTTGACCCATATTTACACAAGGTGTCACAGTCAATCTTGGTGTTCCCGCCCCCGGTAAAACAGGTGTTGCAGAATTTAAGGTGGAACCATGGTCCAAGAAATAATTCAGTGCGAGCGCTGGGGCGTAAACCCGAAATGGCCTTCTTACAAAAGTGTGCTGGGGCGCATAGCCAAGGGGCCACATGTCTCGGATGAATATGAGATAGCCGGTATTCGCGAGTACGTTACTCGCGAGGATGCTTCGCCGAAGCGTTCAATGATGGTTCCAAACAGAAACAATGCGACAGATGCTCGTGCAGAATGGATGTCGGTGACAAGGGCTCACAAAGTACTTGCCACTGCAACGGGAAACCCGCGATGGCTTTCCGAATTGGCACACTGGATGCGTTACTACCAAGTAGGCATTTGGCAGTTGTTTTTTTGGGCGGGGCAGTTTGACGTTTTGGCTAAAGCTGTAGGTAATGACAGACGCCAACAAAACTACAGCATCCAAACCGCTTCCAACATGATGGCCGCCATGGCGATTCTGGGCTGGAAGGAAGCTGTCATCCACCAAGGCTATTTGACCCATGCGGCGCTCAACCGTGGTCATCAACTGGTCATCGAGTATGAAGAGGAGCACCGCCGCGCCCAAGCCTTTATGCTGCGTGTGTTTGCCGATTGGGTGGGCGATGTCTCGCATCAATGGCCTACTTATGCTTACGACGAACCCATCTACGAAGCCTTGTTCGCCAAGTGGCGCACTCCCAGCCCCGACGACCTGATGCCCTGCCTGTTGGCCGCGTGTGACCGCCACACTTGGCAAACCGGCAAAGAGAGCCAGAAGAATGCCTATGACTTCAATCAGGACTGGCACTTGGAGCGCGTGCCGGTGGAAATTCTCTATATCCTGCGCCTGCGCCAGTGGGAAGGTTTAGCCAATCCGCAGAAGATTGATCATCCGCTGCTGGCCGCGCCCTTTGATCAATTGCCGCCCGAGCAGCCAGTGCCTGAGTTGGACGAGTTGATGCAAGGTGTGCTCAAACGCGCGAGGGAAGACTGGCCACAGTACGATGAAGTGTTGTCGTTGCCAGCATTGAGGAGTTGAATGGTGCAAAAGCAACAGTTAGCGGGCTTGGTACGAATACGACTGCTGTTGATATATTTGCTGTAGTAAAGCGGGGTCAGACCACCATTCTAAGATGAAGAGGTGAGGCTTGATTAAACTTTGCTAATAAGCGTGGTCTGACCGCTATTTTTACGAGCGGAAGGCAAGTATCGCATGGCGGTACGGCTGATGGGTCGAGTGTATTTGATTCTCAACGATGACCCAAACATGATCTATGAAACTTTTGTATAAGTGAATGAAAAGCTCAATCCGATCTTCTGGCTGGTCTGATCCCTATTTTTCCTTAGAGTGAAAGTGGGAAGTTTTTCAATATGAAAGCCAGAACAATTGGGAGTAACTATTGATGCACAGTCCAGCGCTGGTGGTAGAGTTGCATGAGCCTGAAGAAGCCTGTCGGTTCTTGGCTGTTGTCGCTATCGGCTTGCTGACGGCAGTGGGTAATGAGGTGATGACGCTTGCTGAGGCTGAGCGCTTGTTGTTCACTCCTAGAACCGTCAGGATCCTGAACGATAAAGGTCTTTCTCCAGCGTTGTGTGAACTTATAATGGAGTGCTGCGAGTTGGACGATATCCTAGATTTGTTGCCCTTAAAATTTGATGCTGAATTGAGAAGAATGATAAATCGCTTTTCTGAATATTTAAAATGTTCGGTTGCGCAAGATCCCTATTCGACGCACTTACGATTGAAATGATGTGGCGCTAGCAGGGGAGTAGGCGACGCCACGGTTTTCTATTTTTTTGGTTTTTAATAGTCGTCTCCCGCCCCCCATTTCGCTGGGTATAAGGCTGTATAGGCGTTTCCGAGCCCCGACGTTGACGCGTAGAAACTGTGCGGCGTGGGCGCTTCAAGGAAAATAGGGTCAGCCCACGATTATCGTTTGTAATGATGGGGTTTTGGTCTGATCCGTGTTTTTTTCTTTATTTTCTAGTTATTCACAATGAACAGTAATATCCGTTTGTCTATTGTGGGAAGAAAGCACCTTGCTGAACTGCGATGTGAATTATCCAGGTGGAGTCGGTTATGCAAATGTTTTTTTACGAGGATACTAAGGGTGAGGATAATTAGTTTGATCTCATCAATGCTCATGGAAATTGAGGCCTTTGTTATTATATTGTTGATGGGTTGTTTAATGGCGTTTTTGCCGGTGCTCCTCGTGTCAGCAGGTTTCGAAATGGAGTTCGGTGAAGTGTTTTTGTGGGCGGGCATTCCCTTGTCAGTTTTGTTTGTGAGTGTATGGTTTATAAATATAGCGGTTTCGCGAGAGTCGATATTTTCAGTCGTGATGTAAAAATATTGATTTGATTGCTGTTTTACATTAATTTTACTTCCGTGATTCATCCAAGAGCCGAAGAATTTATTCCTCGCAGTGAAAATCGGATAAATATATCCGGAGGTGGATATGGAGATGGATGAAGAGTTTTTAGAAACCTATAATTTGGATTGGTTTGCTTCTTGTCCAGATGGCCAGCTTGCGCATTTCGCGACGGGGGGGCGATGTTTTGTGCCGATGGCAGTAAGAAGATCACTATCTATTTATGAAAATATTTATGATTATTTTCTTTCTGTAGAAGACGATATTGCGTTTGAGATTGTCGAGGGAAATCTACCTGAATTTAGTGATAGCGTTCAGCGTGAGCGCTATTTGCGCTCGTTTGTTGATATGGCTAGAAAAGGTTTGTTTAGTTACGATGTCAGTAATAGTGGGGGGTACAGCTTGATAGCTAAACCCCAACGAAATAGAAGAATTGATGATTTGCCTCTGGGTGTTAGGAGAAGTGTTCATGTTTTACGTTTAAGATTCTCTGTGAGAATGGATGAGAGTGATCTTTTTTGATTTTCTAGTGACAGCAATAAAAAAGGGGTAGACCACATTTATATTCGATTCAGAATAATGATCTGCCCCTATTTCACAAGCGGCCCGACAGGCGGCTCGGGATACTTTAAAACGTATTTCTGATTCTCTAAATGGTGCGGGTATATGAAAAAGACATTTCGTGAAATAGATGAGAGTAAAGGGTTTAAGTGGGAGTTTGAGCCTGATCCTGATGAGTCTGCGCTGGAGTCATGGCACAGATCGATTCTGGACACTCCGATAACTGAGCTCGATACCGGCGACCTTTGCAGATCGGTCAGGCAAGATATGTATACGTCGGAATTATTGCCTGTTGTGGTTCGTGAGTTGGATAAGGACGTACTGGTGGGATTTCTGGATGACGCTGAGTTACTAAAAGGAACCTCAAAATTATCGGAGGCAGTCTGGGCGAAGAATTTACTACTGACGCAAAAAATGTTGAATATTTTGCGGCGAGATAAAGAGCTTATTGCTGCGGAGTGTCGAGCTATTGAATATATCGAATATGCTCAGGCGCTAGAGAGGAATCTGCTGGGAGCGCTTAATTGTAAATGACAAAAAGAAATAGAACGGGTTCAGACGACCGTTCTAAGTTAAAGAAGTAAGGGTATGGTTCAGGCTTGATTGGGCTTTGCTCATAAGAGTGGTCTGACTCCTATTTATTTTTTATATGCGATTGAGAATATTGACCTAACCCCTATTTCACAATGGAGAGTTTTCAATGATGGCGTTAATGGGGTTGTTTGTAATGGTGCTGGGGGTGTTGGGCATGATTTGGGGTGATCGGGGCCTGTTCAAAAAGAGAGATGGCCTCAGTGCTTTATTTTCGTTTCCCCAAAATTGGGCAAGGTTTTTGAAGTGGCCGATTGGCGCTGGAATTTTTTGTATGGGAATGATGACTATGGTGCTGGGGCTGCGTGGTTGGGGAGCGTAGTGTATGGGCATTACCTCAGTGTCTGGCCGTGGGTTAAAGGGTTCCCTACAAAGGTGTAATCATGTCAAACGACGTTTGTGGTTATGTCCATCCACCGCTAAGTCCAGAAACCTGGGCTGTCGTTGAGCGGTATATCTTGGGCAGTGAACTGGCTTTGTTCAAAATCAGCAGCGCTGAGCTGTTTAACTACCCTGCTGAGTTCTCGCCACGCGAAGGGATTTTGAACAACACCAGGGACCTCCAGACACGCTTTACGACGTGTCGTGTAGAGACGGGTTGCAATAGAAAGAGACAAGGAACAATGCATGTTTGAAAGGTATGAAACATTGCTGGCAACTATTTCCTCTGAAGACTATTGGTCAGATGAAGGCATTGCTATTGCCGCCGCTCACGTCTCTCAATTTGACAGTTCAGACTGGTACGCGCTTGAGTCTGTACTTTTACAGAAGTCTGAAGTGTGGCGAGGCCGGTGTGCCGAATCTTTAAGTGATTCGAATGATGATCGAGCCTTGCGTATTTTACTGAAGCTGCTCAAAGCAGAAGAGGAGTCGGTCGTTATTCATGCGATTGAGTCGATCGAATCGCTTATGTTGGCAGGCTATGTTTTTGACCCGCAGCCGATAGTGATTGCTTTAAGTGAAGGGGTTGGGGCCTCTACACGAACGTTGGAATTAATGGCGACGACATTAGTCAGCAAGTGCGGGCATCCAAGAGACGCACGTTGAATCGGTCGGCCAGGTTGCGATGCGGGTGCTGGGGGGGTGCAGATGCACCGCGGTGATCCCTTCGCAGCCTCGCTGAAGCTCGAAAGCTCCCACCGTTGATCTGCGGTGAGGCGGCTCATTGGGTTTTCAACAGCGTGGCCACCGCCGTGAGTGCCAGCTCATAACCCAGCGCCCCCAGCCCCGCGATAACTCCCGTTGCCGCCTTGGACACGTAGGAGTGATGCCGAAAACTCTCGCGCTTCCAGATGTTGCTCATGTGCGCCTCGATGATCGGGCCGTCGAAGGCCAGCAGCGCGTCGAGGATCGGCACTGAGCTGTAGGTGAGCCCGGCGGCGTTGATCACGACAGCGTCGGCGTTCAAACGGGCCTCTTGAATCCAGTCCACCAGCACGCCTTCGTGGTTGCTCTGGCGAAAGTCCAGGCTCAGGCCCAGCTCGGCGGCGTGACGTTGGCAGCGTGCTTCGATGCTGGCGAAGCTTTCGCTGCCATAGGTGCCGTTTTTGTCGAGGCCGTAAAGGTTGGCGTTGGGGCCATTGAGGAAAAAAACGCGGTGGGACATGGCTTGCGCTCCAGGTTATTGCGCGACGGTCAGCACGACTTTGCCGACGTTGGCGTTGGCCTCCAGCAGCCGGTGGGCCTCGGCGGCTTGAAGCAGGGGCAACTGCGTGTGGATCTGCGGGCGCACCAGGCCAGACGCCAGCCAGGGTAAAAACCGTGAGCGAATACACACCGCCAAACGTGCCTTTTCGGCGTGGCTTTTGGGGCGCAAGGTGGAGGAGGTGAGGCTGAGGTTTTTGCGCATCAAGACCTGTAAATCCAGTTCGATTTTTGCGCCTTGCAGGAAGGACACACTCACATGCCGCCCACCCATCGCCATGGCCGCGAGGTTGCGCGCGACATAAGGGCCGCCGACGTTATCCAGCACCACGTCCACGCCGCGCCCTTCGGTGCAGTCGTTCACCACCTCGGCGAAATCTTCAGTGTGTCTATCCACCGCGCGCCACACGCCAAGGGCGTGCAGCATCGCGACTTTCTGCGCGCCGCCGGCGGTGGCGATCACCCGCGCTCCAGCGGCATGCGCACACTGCACGGCGAAGCTGCCGACGCCACTGGCGGCGCCGTGGATCAGCACGCTGTCGCCGCTGCGCAGGCGGCCCAGTTCAAACAGGTTGTGCCACACGGTAAACGCTGCTTCCGGCACGCCTGCAGCATCGTGAAGGGATAACGCCACCGGCACCGGCAAGCAATGCGCCGCCTGTGCCACGCAGTACTCGGCGTAGCCGCCGCCGCTGAGCAGTGCCATCACGCGGTCGCCAGGGGCAAACTCGTCCACGCCACGGCCTACCGCGACGACGATGCCCGCCGCTTCCAGGCCGAGCACATCGGTGACGCCGGGCGGAATCGGCGCGCCGCTGCGTTGCATCAGGTCCGGGCGATTGACGCCAGCCGCCGCCACGCGGATCAACACTTCGCCGGCTTCGGGTGTCGGCACCGGGCGCTCTACGCCGTGCAGCACCTCAGGCCCGCCCGGCTCACGGGCAATCACCGCCTTCATGCGGTCCAGTCATCCGGCACAACGGCGATCACGTCGATTTCCATCAGCCATTCCGGCTGGCCGAGGCCGGAAATCACCAGCCCGGTGGAGATCGGGAACACGCCTTTTAGCCACTTGCCCACTTCCTGATACACCGGCTCGCGGTAGCGCGGGTCGATCAGGTAGGTGGTGGTTTTTACAATGTGCGACAGGTCAGAGCCCGCTTCCTCAAGCAGCTGCTTGACGTTTTTCATCGCCTGTTCGGCCTGGGCGCGTGGGTCGCCGAGGCCGACCAGGTTGCCGTCGAAGTCGGTGCCGATCTGGCCACGCACATAGATGGTGTTGCCGGCGCGCACGGCCTGGCACAGGTCGTTGTCCAGCGCCTGGTTGGGGTAGGTCTGCTTGGTGTTGAACATGCGGATGCGGGTGTGGGTGGGCATGGCGGGCAACTCATCGGAAGCGGGATAAAACAAGCTTCACATCGGCCCCGACCGCGCGAAACCAGCATTTGCGCGGGGTAGTGCTTAGGAAAAACCGAAGCCCGTGCAGGTCATCGGCTGGCGCGCGACCCGGCACGAACCCTGCAACACCCCCGGTACAGTCATTGTTGAGGGGCAGGCGAAATGCTCAGTCGTATTACTCAGCGTCAACTGGAGTATTTCGTTGCGTCGGGAGAGGCGGGCAGCATCAGTGCTGCGGCCGAACGCATCCATGTGTCGTCGCCATCCATCTCGGCGGCCATCACCCATATGGAGGCGGAGCTGGGCATTCAGCTGTTTATCCGGCACCACGCCCAGGGCATTTCGCTCACGGCGGTGGGGCGCCAGGTGATGCAGGAGGCCAAGCTGATTCTGGAGCAGATGACCAACCTCTACACCATCGCTTCCGAGTCGTTGAACACGGTGCGCGGGCCGCTGCGAGTGGGTTGCCTGGAGTCGTTGGCGCCGATGATCACGCCGGAATTGGTGTTTGGTTTTGGCCGCGCTTTCCCCGGTGTGCGCCTGACCCAGGCCGAAGGCAACCATGAGGAATTGCTGGAGAAACTGCGCAGCGGCGAGCTGGATATCGCCCTGACCTACGACCTGGTAACCAGCCCCGACATCGACTTCCAACCCCTGGCGCACCTGCCGCCGTATGTGATGGTCGGTGAGTATCACCCGCTGGCGAGCTTGCCGGCGGTGAGCATGCAAGACCTTGAAGCCTACCCGGTGGTGCTGCTCGACACGCCTTGGAGCCGCGACTATTTCCTCAGCCTGTTCATGCAGGCGGGCACCACGCCGAACATCATCATGCGCTCCACCAACCTCGAAACGGTGCGCGCAATGGTCGGCAATGGCATTGGCTATTCCTTTGCGAATGCGCGGCCCAAATCGAATATGTCCCAGGATGGCAAACGGGTAATCCGCCTGCGCCTGGCCGGCTCGCACCGGCCGATGCGGCTGGGGTATGCCACGGCGAGCAACACCCAGTTGTCGCGCGTGGTGTCGGCGTTTGCCGAGCGTTGCCGCTTGTTTGTCTCCGACCAGTACATCCCCGGCATGGCGCCGCCGAGCTTTTTTGACCCGCATGCGGTGCGGGTCTTGAGTGGGGTGAGCTGAGGTTGCACCAAAAGGTGGCGTGGGCTGCGCCGCTCGATCAGCTGTGCACCCTTTTGGCCTGACCCTGCGGCCTCATGAACAACACTAATCCAATGTGGGAGCTGGCTTGCCTGCGAAAGCGGTCTGTCTGTGCCTGATGGGCCAGCAGACCCACCGCAATCGCAGGCAAGCCAGCTCCCACAGTGGAGTTTTGGGGTTTTTGGGTTGCATAGGTTCTACCTACCCAGTGAGCCGGGTTTTACGAATTGACCCTAAGCCCCCGTCCCCGCGACTCTCATCCCATCGATGCAGATCAACTTCTTTTTTCAGCAAGGCACCGCGACGATGACATTCGACTGGCACTACATGTTTGGTTTGCTCAGCGACCCCGAGTTCTGGCGTGCGACGTGGACGGTGATCAAGCTCAGCACCCTGACCTGGATCCTGAGCATCGCCCTGGGCTTTCTGCTGGCGCTGGCCAAACAATCCAGGCACGTGCTGCTCAGCGTTCCGGCCCGTGGCTATATCTGGTTGTTCCGCAGCCTGCCGCTGCTGGTGCTGCTGATCTTTATCTACAACTTGCCTCAGGCGCTGCCCGGCACCTCCGCCGTGTTGGCCGACCCGTTCTGGTCCGGCTTGCTGGCGCTGGTGATCTGCGAGACGGCCTACGTGGCTGAAATTCATCGCGGTGGTTTGCTCTCGATTCCCAAAGGGCAGGGCGAAGCGGCGCGGGCGCTGGGCTTGAAGTTCTTCGGCACCCAATGGCGTGTGGTCATCCCCCAGGCGTTGCGCGTGGCCTTGCCGTCGCTGGCCAACGAATACATCTCCATCGTCAAGCTGACCTCGCTGGTGTCGGTGATTTCGCTGACCGAGATTTTGATGGTCGGCCAGCGCCTGTATTCGCAGAACTTCCTGGTGATCGAAACCATGGCGGCGGTGGCGTTCTTCTACGTGTTTATCGTCACCGTGTTCGACTTCCTGCTCAAACGCCTGGAGCGCTTTCTCGACGTCAACCAGCGCAACGTGTCCCGCGTGCCGGACGCTGCGGTGCTGGCCCTGGCCACGCAACAGCGCACGGCGTTGCAGCGCCCGGCGAGCACCGGCGCCTCGGCGCTGGACGCCACGCGGTTGCACAAGGCTTATAACAATATCGAGGTGCTGGGCTCGGTCAATTTGCAGATCCAGCCGGGTGAGGTGGTGTCGGTGATCGGCCCGTCCGGCTCCGGCAAGACCACGCTGATTCGCCTGCTCAACGGCCTTGAGCAACTGGACAACGGCGAGATCAAGATCAACGGCCATCCGTTCATTCATCTCAACAAAGTCGGCGCGCAGAAACCCCAGTACGTCGAGCACGCCGAGCACCGCCTGAACATCGGCATGGTGTTCCAGAGCTTCAACTTGTTCCCGCATTTGAGCGTGCTCGACAACCTGCTGATGGCGCCGAAATACCATCGCCTGGGGCGCACCGACGCGCTCAAGCAACAGGCCTACGCGCTGCTGCACAAGGTTGGCATGCTCGACCACGCCTGGAAGTACCCACACCAGTTGTCCGGCGGCCAGCAACAACGCGTGGCCATCGCCCGCGCCTTGATGATGCGCCCGCAAATCATGTTGTTCGACGAGCCGACCTCGGCCCTCGACCCGGAAAAAGTCAACGAAGTACTGCAGGTCATCGAAGCCCTGGCCGGGGAGGGCATCACCATGGTGATCGTCACCCACGAGATGAACTTCGCCTTCAAGGTCTCCGACCGCATCGTGTTCATGGAGAAGGGCCGCGTGGTTTGCGATGACACGCCCCAGGCCCTGCGCAGCGGCCACAACCCACGCGTGGAGGCGTTCCTCAAGGACGTCTCGCTGGCGTGATCTCGTTAACGTTCAGGACACCCTAAAATGATCGAGCAAGCTCAAATCGAACAATTCCAGCGCGACGGCTTTCTGGTGGTGGAAGGCGTGCTGTCGCCGGACGACGTGGCCGCGCTGCAACACGACTTCGACCAGTGGGTGGAAGAGAGCCGCAGCCACGACCAAGGCTGGGGCGCCACCGTGGATGGCCGCGCGCGCTTCGACCTGGAGGGCGACCACCGCGCCGATCACCCATCGTTGCGCCGGGTGAGTTCGCCCACCGAGATTTCCCCGGTGTATGAGCGCGTGGCGTTGCACTCGCGGATGGCGGCGATTTCCGCGCAGTTGGTGGGCGCTGGCGGCGCGCGTTTTCATCACAGCAAGATCAACTCGAAACTGCCGCACACCGCGACCCAAGTGAAGTGGCACCAGGACTTTCTGTTCACGCCCCACAGCAACGACGACATCGTCACCGCTTTGCTGATGGTCAGCGAAGTGACGCCGCAGAACGGCCCGCTGAATGTGATCCCCGGCAGCCATAAAGGCCCGTTGTGGTCGCACTGGCAGAACCAGCGTTTCACCGGCTCGGTGGACGACGCCGTGGTCGAAGAACACTGCCAGCAACCGGTCGCCTGCTACGGCCCGGCCGGTTCCGTGTGCTTTATGCACACGCGTTTGCTGCACGCTTCCAGCCCTAACGAGACCGAACTGCCGCGCACGTTGTTCATCAGCGTCTACGCCGCTGAAGACGCGCTGCCATTCGGCGAAAACCCGCTGCCCAGTGCACACGCCGGCCTGTTGGTGGCCGGTGAAGAAAGTGGCTTGGTGCGCTCCACCGACAACCAGCTGCGCTTGCCGCAGAAGCCCCGTGGCGCGTCGTTCTTTGTGCAACAGGCCGGCCAAGATTCCGTGACTGCCTAACCCCCTAAAACCCTTGCAGGTAATGACCATGACAGCGTCTCAAAAAAGTCTTCGCCCTTTCGCCGTGTGCCTGCTGGGCGCCGCGGTTGCACTGACCTCGTTGGCGGCTTCGGCGTTCCAGCAGGAAGGCAAGATCATTGCCGGTTCCGACGTGACCTTCTTCCCGTATGAGTACATGGATAACAACAAGCCGGCAGGTTTTGATATCGAGTTCATGGACGGCCTGGGCAAGGTCATGGGGCGCAAGGTCGAGACCCTCGACACGCGCTTTCCCAACCTGATCACCGGCCTGCAAGCCGGGCGCTTCGATGTGACCAACTCGTCGATGTACATCACTGCCGAGCGGGTCAAAGTCATCGACATGATCCCTTACCTGAAAAGCGGCGAGTCGATCCTGACCCTCAAGGACAGCGCCTTCCAGCCCAAGAAGCCGGAAGAGTTCTGCGGCCACAAGATCGGCTCCATGGGCGCCACGTCCTGGCTGGCGCAGATGAACAAGTTGTCGACTGAATACTGTGTGGCCAAGGGCTTGAAGCCGATCCAGATCAGCGAATACAGCACCGACCCGCAAACCACCCAGGCCTTGCTGGCTCACGCCGTCGAAGCGCAGATCACCGACGCCGCCGTGGCCCGTGGTGTGATCGACAAACTCGGCAGCCGCGTGGTGATTTCTTCCGACAGCTTGATCTACCCGGTGCTGAACGGCTTCGGCGTGAAGAAGGGCAACGACGACGTGAAGAAAGCCTTGCTCGACGGGCTGGAAAAATACCGCGCCACCCCGGAATACGCCGCGCTGCTCAAAAAGTACAACTTTGAAGCGCCGACCGCAGCCGACATCGACGCGCTGATGCCCAAGTAAGCCAATCGCGCGCGCCGCAGCCTGCTGCGGCCGCGCCCTGTGGAGACAGATTCATGGCGTTATCCCTTGAAGAACAGGCACGCATCGACCTGGCGGCGACCTTTCGCATCATCGCCCATGTCGGCATGCACGAGGCGGTGGCCAACCACCTCAGCGCCGCCGTGTCGGCGGATGGCAAACAGTTTTTGCTCAACCCGAAGTGGAAGCATTTTTCGCGGATTCGGGCCAGTGACCTTTTACTGTTGAACGCCGATGACCCTGGCTGCGCGGACCACCCGAATGTGGATGCCACCGCCTGGTCGATCCACGGGCAGATTCACCGGTTACTGCCGCAAACCCGCGCTGTGTTGCACCTGCATCCGATCTACACCACGGCCGTGGCGTGCCTGGCCAAGCCGCATATCCCGCCTATCGACCAGAACACTGCGCGCTATTTCAACCGCGTTGCCGTCGATGAGCTGTACGGCGGCATGGCCGACACCGAGGCCGAAGGCGCGCGCCTGGCCGGCTTGCTCGATGGCAAAAGCCGCCTGTTGATGGGCAATCACGGCGTGATGGTGACGGCCACGTCGATCGGCGAAGCCTATGACGATATCTGGACCCTGGAGCGTGCCTGCCAGATCCTGGTGACGGCGTGGTCCACCGGGCAGCCGCTGCGGGTGTTGTCGGATGAAGTGGCGGAAAAGACCGCGCGCGGCTGGGAAGGCATTGCGGATTTTTCGCGGCAGCACTTTGAAGAAATGAAGCAATTGATGATCGACGCCGACCCTTCGGTGCTCGACTGAGGGCTTTTTATGACGTTTTCCGTTGTCGCTCGCTGCGCCGAGACCGGCCAGATGGGTATTGCGATCAGCTCTTCAAGCATTGCTGTTGGCGCACGTTGCCCGTGGTTGCGTCCGGGGGTGGGTGCGGTGGCTTCGCAGAACATCACGTTGCCGAGTTTGGGCCCGCAGATTCTGGATAGGCTGGAGCAGGGCGTGGCGCCGAGTGAAGCACTGGAAGCTGTTCTGGCCGGGCAGGACCATAGCCAATATCGGCAAGTGACGGTGATTGATAGCCAGGGTCGAACCGCACATTTCAGCGGCGCGCAAACCCTTGGCATTCATGCGGCGGTGAGTGGCGAGCAGTGCGTGGCGGCGGGGAACATGCTCGCTAATCCTGAGGTGATCGAGGCCATGGTGCGCGCGTTCGAAAATGCGTCCGGGCACCTGGCAGACCGTCTGCTGGCGGCGATGCACAGCGGCCAGGCCAGGGGCGGCGAGGCAGGCCCGGTGCATTCGGCGGCGTTGATCGTGGTCGACGACCTGTTGTGGCCCATCGTCAACCTGCGGGTGGACTGGGCCGATGAACACCCGATCGGCGCCCTCGACCAGCTCTGGCAGGCTTATCGCAGCCAACTGCAAGACTACATCGACCGCGCCATCAACCCGCAACACGCGCCGGGTTACGCCGTGCCGGGAGATGATCGATGAGCAGCAGCCGTGAATTGCTCGCGCAACTGGTGCGCTTTGACACCACCAGCCGCGAATCCAACCTGGCCTTGATCGACTTTGTGCGCACGTACCTGCAAGGCCATGGCGTGGCGTGCGAGCTGGTGTTCAACGCGCAAAAGAGCAAGGCCAACTTGCTGGCGACTATCGGCCCGGCGCAGGTGCCGGGCATCGTGTTGTCCGGCCACACCGATGTGGTACCGGTGGACGGCCAGCGCTGGACGGTAGCGCCGTTCGAACTGACCGAAAAGGACGGCAAGTTGTACGGGCGTGGCACGGCGGATATGAAGGGCTACATCGCCTGTGTGCTGGCCTGCGTGCCGGCGCTGGTGCAAGCGCCGTTGCGCATGCCGGTGCATATCGCGCTGTCCTACGACGAAGAGGTCGGCTGCCTGGGCGTGCGCTCGCTGATCGAAAGGTTTCACGCGCAACCGGTCAAGCCGCTGCTGTGTGTGATCGGCGAGCCCACCGAGCTCAAGCCGGTGCTGGGCCATAAGGGCAAGTTGGCGATACGCTGCGAAGTGCAGGGCGCGGCGTGCCATTCGGCCTATGCGCCGTCGGGGGTGAATGCCATCGAATACGCCGCGCGGTTGATCAGTGAACTGGTGCGGCTCGGTGAAAGCCTCAAGGTGCCGGATCAGCTTGACGAGCGCTTTGCCCCGCCGTTTTCCACTGTGCAAACCGGCGTGATAAACGGTGGCAAAGCGCTGAATATCGTCCCGCAAAATTGCACGTTTGATTTTGAAGTGCGCTCGCTGCCGGCGCAGGATCCCTGGCGGGTGGCGCAGCAGTTGCGCGGGTATGCCGAACAAACCCTGTTGCCGGCGATGCAGGCGGTGAGCGAGCAGTGCGCGATCAGTTTCAGTGAGTTGTCGAGCTACCCGGGCCTGGCCACTTCGGTCGAAAGCCAGGCGGCAGAGTGGGTCGCGCAGTTCTGCGGCTCGCGGGACTACGGCACGGTGGCTTTTGGCAGTGAAGGCGGGTTGTTTGATCAGGCGGGCATCCCGACCGTGGTGTGCGGGCCGGGAAGCATGGGGCAGGGCCACAAACCGGATGAGTTCATCAGCGTGGAGCAGTTGGCGGCGTGTGATCGGATGCTGGCGCAGGTGGTGGCGTTTGTGAGCCAGTAAGACCACCTCCTATCCAATGTGGGAGCGGGCTTGCTCGCGAAAGCGGTGTATCAGTGAAAAATATTGACCTGACACACCGCTTTCGCGAGCAAGCCCGCTCCCACATTTGTTCTGTGTTGTTTCTTTAACGGGGGGTAACTTTTAGCCCTTCGCCACACCCACCCGCCACTGCGCCGGCGGCAGCAAACCATTCACCAGGTAATTACCCACAATCCGCGACTTGTACACGCGCGGGTTGTGGTTCGCCAGCGTGCGCGCATTGCGCCACAGCCGGTCCAGCGCCTTGTTGCTGGCCGTGGCACTGGCGCCCAGCGCGTCAAACAGCGCAGTGGTTGCCGCGAGTGTGGCATCCACCACCGGGTTCACCGCCAGGCACACTTCCAACTCCGCCAATGCCACCTGCGGGTCATCGTCGTGCAGCGGCTCGGCATGGGCGATTACAGACTGCGCCGTCTGGTCCAGGCGCTGCGCCGCTTGCTGGGTGATGGCGTGCGCGGCGTAGGCCTGGCTGGCCACTTCGCCGATGACTTGCAGCAATTGCACGTCGTGCGCGGCGCTATCGGCGTTGCCGGTGGTGAAGGTCCTGGCGCGCTGGCTGAGCTCTTGCGCACCGCTTAACGCCGCGCGACGGGCGATGCCGGCGAGGGTCGCGAGGTGGTAGATCTGGTAGAACGACTGGCCATAGCCGAAGCGTTGGTGAGTGGGGCGCAGGTCGTCTTCCACCGGGGCGTTGTCGAAGATGCAGGTGCCGCTGGCGGTGAGGCGTTGGCCGAAGCCGTTCCAGTCATCCACGATGTTTACGCCAGGCGCCTTGAGATCAACGACGACGCTGTACACCGTGCCGTCTTCACCGGTGGCCACGGTGTTGATCAGGTCACTGTAGAGCGCGCCGGTGGTGTAGAACTTTTTGCCGCTGATGCGCAGGCTGCCGTCGGCATCGCGGTGCAGGCGGGTGCCGAAGTCGCCTCGTGCCTGGTTGCCAACCTCGGTGCTGCCGGGCGAGAGCAGGGCGCCCTGGCCGAGTCGGTCGAGCCACTTGGCGCGCCAGTCGAGGTCTTTGGCGCAGAGCACGTCTTCGCAAAAACCAAAATGCCCGCGCAGGGCTTGGGTGATGTTGGAGTCGGCGGCGGACAGCTCGGTGAGCAGCGCGAGCAGTTCGGCAAAGCTCGCGTCCTGGCCGCCGTAACTGGCGGGCAAGCGCCAGCGCGGCAAGCCGAGGGCGTTCAGTTGCTGGATCACTGTCGCCAGGCTGGCGCGGGTCTGATCGGCCTCGGCGGCGTGGGCAAGGATCTGCGCAAAGAGTGGGCGAAACGGTGCAGCCAGTTGTTCGTAACGGGCGGAGGGCGCGGCGCCCCAGATATTCAACGCGGGAATCGACATGCAATGGACCTTGCAGAAAGTGGCTCAGGTGCTGGGGTCCAGTGGTCTGGTGACGTCACCCTAACTCAGGGGTGGCAAAGTTTTTAATACGAAAAATAGCTAGGGTGCTGCGCAGTGGTTCTATCGATAGTGCGCAACAGTATTAAACCCAGCGCTTTTATTGCGTTAGCTTCTACGGGCGCCACGCTCGGCGACCTCCAAACCCTTGCTCTCATCACCAGACTGCACGCCCACAGATGGTTGAGTCAGCCCTCAACTGTGTGGACTCTTTTATGATCAATCGTCGAAACCTGCTTGCCCTGCTGGGCCTGGCCTCTCTCTCGTTGCATGGCTCATCGGTAGGGGCGGCAGAACCGCTGACGCTGACGGTGGGCGACCAGTTCTTCTCCAATCGCATCGTGCTGGAGCTGTCGGGCGAGTTGAAGGATTTGCCGTATAAAATCGATTTCAAGCGCTTTAACACCGGCTCCCCCGTGGCTTCGGCGGTTGCCAGCGGCGCGTTGGACGTGGGCATTGTCGGCGACACACCGGTGATCAGCCTGGCGGCCAACGGCGCGCCGGTGAAGGTGGTCGCCAGCACCCAGACCAGCCTCGACGGCGTG
This sequence comes from Pseudomonas sp. R76, assembly GCF_009834565.1. GTDB lineage: Bacteria > Pseudomonadota > Gammaproteobacteria > Pseudomonadales > Pseudomonadaceae > Aquipseudomonas. Next base: position 4,625,595 of record NZ_CP019428.1, on the reverse strand, counting down.
GGCATCGTGGCGCGCAAAGGCATTCAGTCGGTGGCCGACCTCAAAGGCAAAACCATCGCAATCTGGAACGGCTCGTGGAGCCAGCAACTGGCGTACAAAGCCCTCGACGAAGCCGGCGTACCGCGCAGCAGCGTGACCTTCAAATACCTGCTGCCGGCCGAAGCCAGCCTGGCGCTGACCCAGGGCGACATCGACGCGTTCGGCACCTGGGAACCCTATGTGTCGCTGCAGGAGAAAGAGGGCAGCACCCTGATCCGCAACGCCAAGGGCCTGATGAGCGCGCCGACTTACATCGTCGCCTATGAACCGGCGCTGGCGCAGAAAGGCGCGATCATCAAGGACTTCGTCGCCCGCCTGACCCGCGCTCGGGTGTGGAGCAACAGCCATATCGACGCGTACGCCGAGGCCTGGTCGAAGGCCAACCAATCTGCGCCGGAGATTGCCAAAGTGTGGTTCAAGCGCGATGCGATCAAGGTGCTGCCGATCTCGCCGACAATTGTCAGCGAAGCCCAGGCCACGGCAGATTTTTTGGTGGATGCGCAGATGCTCAAGCAGCGCTATGACGTGACCCCGCTGTTTGATCGGGCGCTTTAAACGTAAGGGAAATAAGTGCTCACAGTATCGACACGCTGATTATGCGTGGGCTGGGCTAGGTTTTTTACTCCGGTATGCACCGGGCCAAAAAATTAACTAGCATCGGCAAGGAGTAGCCAGTAGGCTACATGTGAATCTGTGACCAACGTAATCGGCAGGACGCCGGAGTTCGATACATGGCTCGACGGTATGAAGGATGTCTGGGGCAAAACCGCCGTTCTGACGCGCCTGGACCGCGCCGAAGACAACAATTTCGGTGACTGCGAGCCCGTCTGCGAAGGCCTGAGCGAAATGCGTGTTTTCGTCGGGCCTGGTTACAGGATTTACTTTGTACGCACTGGGATCAGCGCTTACCTGATGTTATGGGGCAGCGATAAAACCGACCAGAAGCGGGGAATCAAACGGGCAAAAGAGATCCTCGATGCCCTGAGAGGTCAATGAAATGAGCGAATCGAAATTCAAACCCGAGGACATGCCGATCCTCGACCTTGATACATCCGGCACCAGCGTTTACGAGGCGTCGCGCTTTCTCGACAGCCCGCAAGTTATCAGTGCCTATCTCGCGCAAAGCATGAAGGCGCAAGACCCGCAAATCTTCATGAAGGCGCTGGCCGAGGTTGCCAAAGCCCAGGGCGTGAACAAGGTGGCTGAGGCGGCGGGGGTCAATCGGGAGAGTTTGTATAAAACCCTGAAAGGCGGCTCCAAGACCCGCTATGAGACGATCCACAAGCTGATGCTGGCGTTGGGCGTTGAGCTGACGGTGCAGCCGATTGCTACCCATCAGGCGGGGAGGGCTAAGCCGGCAGTAGCCGATAAGCCCTGATGTAATAACAACGCAGATCGAATGTGGGAGCTGTCGAGCTTCAGCGAGGCTGCGAAGACGGCGGCACAGCCAACCGATATATTGCCTGAACCACCGCTTTCGCAGCCTCGCTGAAGCTCGACAGCTCCCACATTGACTGGCCATTTAGTGATGTTTTACCGCACCAGGCACGGCTGCTTGTTATTGAAGCGCCAGCCCGGAATCAGGAACTGCATCGCCACACTGTCATCCCGCGCCCCAAGGCCCATGCCTTTGTACACTTCGTGCGCCTTGGCGACCGCGTCCATATCGATGTCCACGCCCAAGCCAGGCTTGGTCGGCACCTTCACGTAGCCGCCTTCGATTTTCAACGGTTGCTTGGTCAGGTGCTGGCCGTCCTGCCAGATCCAGTGGGTGTCGATGGCGGTGATGTCTCCCGGTGCGGCGGCGGCGACCTGGGTGAACATCGCCAGGGAAATATCGAAGTGGTTGTTGGAGTGCGAGCCCCAGGTCAGGCCCCATTCATTGCACATCTGCGCCACGCGCACCGAGCCTTGCATGGTCCAGAAGTGCGGGTCGGCCAGCGGAATGTCGACTGATTGCAACTGGATCGCATGGCCCATTTCACGCCAGTCGGTGGCGATCATGTTGGTCGCGGTTTTCAGCCCGGTGGCACGGCGGAATTCAGCCATGACTTCACGGCCCGAGTAGCCATTTTCTGCGCCGCAGGGGTCTTCGGCGTAGGCGAGTACGTGGTGCTGGTCGCGGCACAGGCGGATGGCTTCTTTGAGTGACCACGCACCGTTCGGGTCGAGGGTGATGCGCGCATCCGGGAAGCGTTCGGCCAGGGCGGTGACCGCTTCGATTTCCTCGTCGCCACTCAAGACGCCGCCCTTGAGCTTGAAGTCGTTGAAACCGTATTTGGCTTTGGCGGCTTCGGCCAGGCGCACCACGGATTCGGCGGTCATGGCCTTCTCGTGACGCAGGCGGAACCAGGCGTCATCGGCATCTGCCTCGTTGCGGTAGGCCAGGTCAGTGGCCGTGCGGTCGCCGACGTAGAACAGGTAACCGAGCATTTTCACCGCATCGCGTTGCTGCCCTTCGCCGAGCAGGGCGGCCACCGGTACTTCGAGGAATTGCCCCAGCAGGTCGAGCAGCGCGGCTTCCATGGCGGTGACGGCATGAATGGTGATGCGCAGGTCAAAGGTTTGCAGGCCACGCCCGGCGGCGTCGCGGGAGGCAAAGGTGCTGCGCATCTGGTTGAGGATGCGTTGGTACTGGCCGATGGGTTGGCCGACCACCAGGCTACGCGCGTCTTCGAGGGTTTCGCGGATGCGTTCGCCACCGGGCACTTCGCCGACGCCGGTGTTGCCGCTGCTGTCCTTGAGAATCACGATATTGCGGGTAAAAAATGGCCCGTGAGCGCCGCTCAAATTGAGCAGCATGCTGTCGTGGCCCGCCACCGGGATGACTTGGAAATGGGTGACTACAGGGGTATTCATGGCGATTTCCTAAGTAAGCTCAAAGAGGTTTGCTGATGGCGGTGCCGGTGGGCACAACGCTGGGAGAGATCAACACGGCAGCCGGCGACGTCTTGGCGAAGAACACCAGGATCGCGGCGAGCACCGAAGTGCCGGCCAAGCCGTAGAGGCCACCCTGGATCGAGCCGGTGGTCTGTTCCAGGAAGCCGAAGGTGGTTGGCGCGACGAAGCCGCCCAGGTTGCCGATGGAGTTGATCAGCGCGATCACGGCGGCGGCGATGCGCACGTCCAGGTAGCCTTGGGGAATCGGCCAGAACAGCGATGAGGCGGACTTGAAGCCGATGGCCGCAAAGCAGATCGCCACGAAGGCGAAGATCGGCCCGCCGGTGGTGGACATGAACATGCCCGCGGCCGCAATCAACAGCGCGGCGGCGACCCAGGCTTGCTGGAACTTGAACTTGCCCGACAGCGAAGCGAAGGCGTACATGGCGATGATCGAGATCAGCCACGGGATCGAGTTGAAGAACCCGACCTGCACGTCGCTCAGGTCGCCCATCTTTTTGATGATGCTCGGCAGCCAGAAGGTGGCGGCGTAGATCGTCAGCTGAATGCAGAAGTACAGCACAAAGAACAGCAGGATCTGGCGGTCTTTGAGCAGCTTGCCGATCGTCGGTTTGACCGTGGTCAGCGCTTCACGCTCGCGCTGTTCCTGATCGATGGCGCCGACCAGCGTGTCCTGTTCCTCACGGGTCAGCCATTTGGCGTCGTGAGGTTTGGAATCCAGCCAGAACCACACAAAGAACCCCAGCGCCACGGAGGCCAGGCCTTCGATGGCGAACATCCATTGCCAGCCGTGGAAGCCGAAGCCTTCGATCTGCAACAGTGCGCCCGATAGCGGGCCGGAAATCAGCGAGGCGACCGCCGAGCCGCTGAGGAAAATCGCAATCGCCTTGCCGCGCTCCACACCGGGCAGCCAGCGGGTGAAGTAGTAGATCACCCCAGGGAAGAACCCGGCTTCGGCTACGCCCAGCAAAAAGCGCAGGATGTAGAACTGGGTTTCGTTCTGGATGAACGCCATCAAGGTCGCGACGATGCCCCAGGTGAACATGATGCGGGTCAGCCAGATACGCGCGCCGACCTTTTGCAGCAGCATGTTGGAGGGCACTTCAAACAGCGCGTAGCCAATAAAGAACAACCCGGCACCCAGGCCGTAGGCGGCCGCGCCGATGCCCAGGTCATGCTCCATGTGCGTGCGCACGAAGCCGATATTGACCCGGTCAATGTAGTTGAGGATGAACATGATCACGAACAGTGGGAGCACATGGCCCTTCACTTTGCTCACGGCGCGCGCGAGGACTGAGTCGCTGGGTGAAGCGGCAGATGCATGGTTTGAATTGGTCACAATTCAAAACTCCCCTGATTTATTTTTATGCGGGTTTGTGTGTTTTGTTGATAGACATCATACAAGTGGATTTCTTGAGTTCGCAATCCAGTGCCACGTGTATTTGTTCTCATAAGCGCAGCGGTTGGATGAGTGTTTTGGTTATTTGCCTTGTTTTTGTTGGTTTTTACGCTGTTTTTAACGGCTCTCCAAGGTCCGATATTCATCGGAGAAGCGACGGCGCCGGGATCTGGAGTGGAGCGGGTTAAGATTGGTTGTCATACAAGTTGAGTGTTTTTCGAATCAACCCAGCGTCACCACCAAACAGGGTGTTAAGCTCGTCCCAGCCCAACCCCGTGGACCCCAGCAATGCCCATTGAAAACGGAACCCTCGTGCGCAGACGCTCCACCAACCTGGCCCAAGGTGTGGTCGAGGCGCTGACCCAGCGCATCCTGCTGGGGCAACTCAAGCCCGGTGAAAAACTGCCGTCGGAATCCACCATCGTGCTTGAGCATGGCGTGAGCCGAACGGTGGTCCGCGAGGCCATTTCCAAGCTGCAGGCATCCGGGCTGGTGGAGACGCGTCACGGCATCGGCACCTTTGTGCTGGCGCAACATGCCCAGCAAGGCTTGCGCTTGCACGTGGACACGGTCGCCAGCGTGCGCAACATGCTGGAGCTGCGCCTTGGCCTTGAAGTACAAGCCGTGGCGCTGGCCGCGGTGCGCAGGAGTGATGAGCAACTGGTGCGCATGCGCGAAGCGCTGGACGACTACCAGGCTTCCCTGGCGAACAACGACAGTTGCGTGGAGGAGGACAAGCGCTTTCATCAACTGATCGGCGAGGCCACCGGCAATACCTTTTTTACCGAGATCATGTCGCACCTGGGCAATGCGATGATCCCGCGCACCCAGGTCAAGGGCGCCGAACGCGGCGGGGCGGACTTTGCCAAGCTGGGGCAACTGGCGAACCTGGAGCACGAGGCGATCTTCAATGCGATCAAGCGCCAGGACCCGGACGCCGCACGGGCCGCCATGGTGTTGCACCTGACCAACAGCCGGGATCGGTTTTCGGGTGAGTAATTTTGTTGTGATAAGGAACACGCGTTGAACGAACACACATTGTCCATGCGCCTGGAGCGCGTGGCGGCGCACGTACCCGCCGGCGCACGCCTGGCCGATATCGGCTCGGACCACGGCTACCTGCCGGTGGCCTTGATGCGCCGCGGCGTAATCGCGGCGGCGGTGGCGGGGGAAGTGGCGACCACGCCATTCCACGCCGCCCAGCGCACCGTGCGCGACAACGGCCTGGAGCAGCACATTACCGTGCGCCTGGCGGACGGCCTGGCGGCGCTCAAGCCCAGCGATCAGATCACCGCGATCAGCCTCTGCGGCATGGGCGGCGAGACCATCCGTGACATCCTCGACAGCGGCAAGGCGCACCTCAGCGGCCAGGAGCGCCTGATTCTGCAACCCAACGGCGGCGAGCAACCCTTGCGCCAATGGTTGATGGACAACGGTTACTGCATCCTGCTTGAAGAGTTGCTGCAGGAAAATCGCTTCTATTACGAGATTATCGTCGCCGAGCGCGCTGAGCCGGTGACCTACACCGCCGAACAGCTGTATTTCGGCCCGCTGCAAATGCAGGCCCGCAGCCCGGTGTTCCTGGCCAAGTGGCAGCGCATGCTGCGCCAAAAGCACAAGACCCTGGCCAGCTTCGAACAGGCGCGCCAGGCGGTCCCGGAGGCGAAGTTGCAGGAAATCGAGCAGCAGGCGCGATGGATTACGCAATTGCTGGCGTGAACTGCCCGCCGTGATCTGGGTCACACAACCCGGGCAGGTGCTTTACGCGCTCTCTTGCACCGCCCATGATGGACCGCCCGCACTTCATGGAGGACTCTGCGCATGTTCGGCTCCCTGCTCGACAAACTCTTCAACCGCCCCCTGAGCGAAGACGCCTTCGCTGAGAAGGTCATCAAGGCCGCGCGTGCAGCCGGTTTCAGCGAGCCTCTTGAGTACGTGCCCAAAGAGTTTCGTCTCAAGCATGGCGGTGGCGGCTATTTCAACCTGCATAACGCTTTCAACGATTATCAGTGCGCCGACAAGGCGCACAAAGCTGAGGTGTTGAACGGTTATGTATCGACGCTGCTCAGCTACAGAAAGGAAACGCCGCAAACCTTCGAAGACGTCAGGCCGTTGTTACGGCCGGTGATCCGTAACCTGGCGATGCTCGAAGAAGTGCGCCTGCACCAGGTGCGCACCGAAGGCTGGGACGCGCCGTACGCCGCCGTCCACCAGGCCTTGGGCAAAGACTGCGTGACCTTGCTGGCAGTGGACTACCCCGAGACCACGTCCACGCTTACCGAAGGGCCAAAGGAAAACTGGGGTGTGAGCCTGGATGAGGCGCTGGCGGTGGCGGTGAGCAACCTGCGCGAAGCCACCCCGGATGCGTTTGATGAAATTGTGCCTGGGCTCTATGTCGGCCGCTGGAACGACGGCTATGACACCAGCCGCGTGCTGTTGCCGGATGTCTTGCAACGCGCCTCGATCAAAGGCCGGCCAGTGTTCATGATCCCGACCCGCGACATTCTGATGGTGACCGGTGACAAGGATGAAGAGGGCATTCGGCATATGGTCGAGGTCAGCTTCAAGGCCATGGAAGCCGGGCGTGTGGTTTCCAGCCAGGTCTATACCTACGACGATCAACGGATCGTGCCCTACGTCACTCAGGATGAAGCACTCAAGGCGCGCATGGCGAGCCTCGAACACATGCTGCTGCAAGGCAATTACCATGTGCAGAAAGAGCAACTCGACACGATCCATGACGAGCAGAAAATCGATGTGTTTGTCGCGTCTTACACGCTGTTCGAGTTGAAAGACAGCAACGGCAAGACCTTCTCGATGTGCAGTTGGACAGAAACCGTCGACACCTTGTTGCCCAAGACCGACCGCGTCGCGCTGGTTCAACTGCAGCCCGATGGCAGCGCCCAGACCCAGGTGGTTGAATGGGATGAGCTCGAGGCTAAATTGGGTGACCTGCTGGCGCCGGCGAGCCTTTACCCGGCACGCTATCGCACGCTGGGTTTTCCGACGCCTGAGCAGCTGAGTCAGTTGACGCCGTTGGTTTAACGGCGGCTTGTCACGCGTCGCCCAACTGTGCAAGGATCGCCCCATGACTGAATTTTCGCCAAGCAACCGCCATCATCATCACGGACCTTGCCCCAGGTGCCGCGGTTGCTTGCGCTCATGGATTGACCAGACGTTCTGATCACTCAATGAACCACCCCCAAGGCGCCCACGGCGCCTTTTTTATTGCCTGTAAAAAATGGAGATACACCTGATGACCATGCTACGTGGAACCCGAATTGTGACGGGCAAAGAAGCAGCAATAATGCGTGAGATAGAGGGGCGTTTTCGGAGCTGCCTTCATCGAAGCTGGCGCTGAAGAGGTCATCGTCCCTGCGCTGTGGGGCCAGGACACGTTTATCGAAAAAGCTGGTGGCAGTGAAATCATCGGGCAGATGTGGGCCTTCGATGACAAGGCGGGCCGCCCGTGTTGCCTGATCCCTGAAGCCACCGCGCTGTTTCAGGAACGCAGCACGCAGTTGCTCGGCGGGCGCGAGGAGGCGATGTTTTTCTACGTGGCGCGGTGTTACCGGTATGAGCGGCCGCAAGCCGGTCGCTACCGTGAGTTCACCCAGTTGGGGCTGGAGATTCTCAGCCCTGAGCCGGCGTTGGCGTTGCAGCGCAGCCAGGCGCTGTGCAGCGCTTTTTTGGACACGCTGGGGCTCGACTATGAGCTCAACCTGGCGGTGAAACGCGGGCTGAGTTACTACCTTGAGGGCAATGGCTTCGAGGTGCGTTGCCCCGCGCTTGGCGCGCAACAGCAAGTGGTCGGCGGCGGCGCCTACCGCGAAGGCGCGGGGTTTGGCATCGGGCTGGAGCGCTTGGTGCTGGCATTGGGCTGATGTTCAAGACGCCTCCACCCGGAGGCGTCTCCTCTGCGGCGGCCGGATATGCTCCAATAGCCGCCATTATTTGCTCACCCAGGAACCCCACCATGGCCGACACCACCGACCAAGCTTTCTACGACCGTGCAGATGCACATATCGAACTGTCGAACGAGCAGCTCAAGACCTGCGAAAACCTCGGTGAGGTCAGCGCTTCAATGATGTTCGGTACCACGCGCTTCAATGCCTGGGCCAGTGCGCGCAACTTCAAGTCCGGCGCGGAAATGGCCGCTGCGCGGGAAGCGATGCTGAAGTATTTCTGTGACCAGTACCGGATGATGCTTGAGGACAACCTGGACGATCACATCAATAATTTCAGTCAGTACATGCTGGTCAAATAGGTCGCCGGCACCGACTCCACCAGCCACACGCCATTGTCCGCCTGGTAAAACTTGGCTCCCGCCTGGCTCATGCCTAATGCATCAATCGTCAGCAGCACAGGCTGCCCATAGCGTTTGCCAACGGCCAGCGCAGTTTCGGGGTTGTCCGTCAGGTGCACATGATGCCGACTGCCGGGGATCAAACCCTGCGCTTCGATGGCAGCCATAAAGCGGCTTGCCGTGCCATGGTAGAGCTGAGCGGGCGGCGTTTTCTCGACGTGCTGCACCTGAACCTGCCCGGTGCTGTGCCCTTGTGCGGCACGGATGCGCTGGCCGTCGTCGGAGAGCGTGAAGCGTTTTTTGTCGTTGGTCTCGACGACGTCGAGCAAGGCTTGGCGATCGAAGGCATGGCCGTGTTGGTTGGCGTTGTGGGTCAAGCCGTCAACGTCGGTCCAGCCATCGCTGTCCAGCACGACACCTATGGATTCGGGCGCGTGGCGCAGTATGTAGCTGAGAAGTTTACTGATGGCGTCGCGTTGTTTCTTGTTCAAGGGTATTGGATTTCCATGTCGGTTTAGATGTCCTTGCACTGTAATCCGTGCCGGCTAATGCAGGTGGAACTCTAGGGCAGGTCAGCCTCTGTGGAAAGCCGGTTACCGTTCCACTCTGCACACTGAGTGCTTTCGCCCCATTTTCGCGCACGTCACTGCGCTATTGAAACGGCCAACCGCCTATTTCGCGGCTCGTCACCAACGGCCCGTATCTTGCTAGTGCCTTCCCAATCAATGACATGGCATTTTGCTTCTAGTCAGTTCTAGGTTGTTTTGGGGAGTGGTCGGCGATGCACAGTCTTTTATCACCGGGTATCCGCCTGCTGGGCCGTTTCGGTTTCGCGCGCAAGTTCCAGATTCTGTTTTTCCTGTTCATGCTGCCCCTGGCCGGAAGCCTGTGGATGATCGGCCAGGACTATCGCGACAAATTGGCGGTGATTTCCAGCGAGCAGTCCGGCGTTCACCAGCTATTGGCCCTGGACACGCTGGATGGCCAGCTCACCGCGCAACGCAACCAGGCGGCGCGCTGGAAGGCGCTGGATATCCTGCACACGCCAACGGCTGCGGCCAAAGCGGCGATGGACAAGGTCGATGCCGGCAGCCCAATCATTCTGCAAAGCCTGCAAGCCTTGGGTGAGTCGCTCAAAGCCCAGAACGCCAGTGCCGACACCCTGGTGCGTTTCGAAGCCTTGCAGGCCACGGTCAAGGGCATGGACACCCAGTCCCTGCGTGCCGTGGGCTGGTGGCCGGACGGCTATGACCGCTTCACCACCGCCCTGACCGCGTTGCAAACCCTGCGCGAGCAGATCACCCAGGACGCCGGCCTGATCCTCGACCCCTGGCTGGAAACGTACCTGCTGATGCAGATTTCCACCCAGCACACGCCAGACCTGATCGAGCGCATTGGCCGCACGGCCAGTGTCGGGCAGTCGTCGATTGCTTCGGGGCAGTTCACCTTGCAAAGCCGCTTGCAGATGCGTGACCTGCGTGGCCGCATCGGCGATGCGCGAGATCAGTTGGCCAAGGCCGCCACGTCGCTCAAAGCCAAGCCGTATCCAGGAATCGAGGCGTGGACGGCGCAATATGACGCCAGCCTGCAATTGCTCGATAACGAACTCAAAGCGCTGGACGACGGCGTGTTTGGCGGCACCATCAAACTCGACACCACAGGCTTCGACCGCAGTGTCGACAGCATGCTCGGTGCGTTGGGCGCGTTGCGCAGCCAGTCGTTGCACTCGCTGGATGAGCGCTTGAGTTATTACCGTGACCGCTCGCTCAAGCAGTTTATTCCGGTGGCGGCGACGTTCAGCCTGCTGGCCCTGGCGGCCTTGTACTTGTTTATCTGCCTGCAAGCCTCGATCCGGCGCAGCGCCAGTGGCATCACTACGCTGGCCGAGTCCCTGCGCGACGGCAACCTGTGTGTCGAGGTGGCGGTGGAAGGGCGTGACGAACTGGCGGCGATCAGCACCGCGCTCAACGTCGCGGTGGTGCAGTTACGCACCAGCCTGCTCGGGGTCAATCACGAAACCCAGCAACTGGGCTCCGCCGTGCTCACCCTCAATTCGCAGTCGGGCAGCACCCTCACCGAAGTCGAAGACCAGCAACACCAGATCAGCCAGATCGCCGCTGCGGCCACGCAATTGGCGGCCACCTCGATGGGCGTCGCCAAAAGTTGCGAACAGGCTTCAGGCAGCGCGCAGCAGACCCGCCGTATTGCTGAGGACAGCAGCCGCGACAGCCAGCGCACCACGGCAAGCATTCAGCAACTCAACCAGCGCCTGACCGACACCGCCAACGCGCTGGAACAGGTGAGCCAGCAAGGGCAGCAGATTCAGTCAGTGGTCGATACCATTCGCGGCATCGCCGAACAGACCAACCTGCTGGCACTCAACGCCGCCATCGAAGCCGCCCGCGCCGGCGAGCAGGGCCGTGGTTTTGCCGTGGTCGCGGATGAAGTGCGCAGCCTGTCGCAACGCACTCAAGCCTCCACGGCGCAAATCGCCGGCACGGTGGACAGCCTGCGCGCGACGGTCAGCCAGGCGGTCACGCTGATGGGCGCCGCCTGCGACCAGGCGCTCACCGATGCCGAATCCGTCACCGGCCTGGGCACGCGGCTGGGCGAAATTGCCGGTGCCGTGCAAAACGTCACCGACACCCTGGCGCAGATTGCGGCGGCGGTGGAAGAGCAGGCGACGACGGCGGATGAGGTCAGCGGCAATATCCAGCAGGTCGATCAGGCGGCTGGGCGCTTGCTGGACGGCGCGCGGGCGGTAAACCAGGCGGCGGATACCTTGAGCAAAGGCAGCCGGGCGTTGAGTGAAAACACCGCGCGGTTTCGCTTGAGCTGACATGCCTACTGTGGCGAGCGGGTTTTTAAATGTGGGAGCGGGCTTGCCCGCGAAGGCGTCGGCCCAGCAAACATTGAGGGTGGCTGACCCAGCGCTTTCGCGGGCAAGCCCGCTCCCACAGGGGGCCGTGCAACCACCGTGCGGATAGATGAACCTTCGGCGCCAGCAGGGCTCACTTCTTAGGTCGCCCTGTTCACTTGCCGAAAGGAATCCGCATGCCTTCGACCCCGCCAATGCCCGCCCTGAACGCCCCGGTTGAACGCGAACTGAGCCTGCGCGCGGTGAGCACCGGGATCGTGTTGGGCATCCTGCTGACCCCCTCAAATGTGTACGCCGGGCTCAAGATCGGCTGGTCGTTCAACATGTCGATCATCGCCCTGCTGGTCGGCTATGCCATCTGGCAAGGCCTGGCCAGGCGCAACCCCGGGCAACTGCCGTGGACGCTGCACGAAAGCAACATCAACCAGACCGTCGCCTCGGCCACCGCCTCGATTATCTCCGGTGGGTTGGTGGCGCCGATCCCGGCCTACACCTTGCTCACAGGCAACACGCTGGAAGCGTTGCCGATGATCGCCTGGGTGTTCTCGGTGAGCTTTCTCGGGATCTGGATCGCCTGGTACCTGCGCCCGTCACTGCTCAATGACAAAGCGCTGAAGTTCCCCGAAGGCATGGCCACCCTGGAAACCCTGCTGCACATCTACAACCACGGCCGCGAAGCCGCGACACGCTTGAAGGTGCTGCTCAGCGCCGCCTTGCTGTCGGGGCTGGTCAAGTGGGTGGACACCTTCCTGTGGGCCTTCCCGCGCTGGTCGCCCAGCGCCGCGATGGAACGCCTGACCTTTACCGCCGACCCGTCGCTGCTGTTGCTCGGCTTTGGCGGCATCATCGGCATTCGCGTGGGGCTGACCCTGCTGCTCGGTGCCTTGCTCGCCTGGGGCGGCCTGGCCCCGTGGTTGCTGGCGCAAGGCCTGGTGACCCTGCCGGCCGGCAGCAGCGGCCCGCAGTTCGCCGCGCTGGTTGAGTGGTTGTTGTGGCCCGGCGTGAGCCTGATGGTGTGCTCGACCCTGGCCTCGCTGGCGATCCGCCTGTTGGCGTTGCATAAGTCCACCAGGGACGCTGGCGGCACGCCGTGGGCGATCCCCAAGGCCGGGCCCGCCGCCGGTTTTGCCCTGGCGATTGTGTTGGTAGTGAGCCTGCAGGCGCTGTTGTTCGGGATCAACCTGTGGATGGCTTTGCTGACCATTCCCCTGGCGATCTGCCTGGCTGCCGTGGCCGCGCGGGTGGTGGGCGCCACCGGCATTCCGCCGATTGGGGCGATCGGGCAACTGTCGCAACTGAGCTTTGGCATCGTCGCGCCGGGGCAGGTGCCGATCAACCTGATGAGTGCCAATACGGCTGGCGGTTCGGCGGGGCAATGCACGGATTTGATGAACGACTTCAAGGTTGGCAAAGCGATTGGCGCCACGCCGCGCAAGCAAGTGATCGCGCAAATCCTGGGGATTTTCGTCGGCAGTATCGTCGGCGTGTTTGCCTACCTGGCGTTGATTCCCGACCCGCAAAGCATGTTGCTCACCGAAGAGTGGCCGGCGCCTGCGGTCGCCACCTGGAAAGCCGTGGCGCAAACCCTGACCCATGGGCTGGATTCATTGTCGGTGAGCATTCGTTGGGCCATTGGCCTGGCGGGGGCTGTTGGCGTGCTGTTGGGGATTGCCGACAGCACCTTGCCCGCCCATCGTGCTCGCTATTTGCCCAGTGCCGCCGCGTTGGGCCTGGCCTTCGTGTTACCGGCCTCGGTGTCGCTGATGATGGCCCTCGGCGCGGTGCTGACGTGGCTGGTGAGCTGCCGTTGGCCGAGCGTGACCGAACGCTTCGCCATTACCGCAGCGGCGGGGTTGATTGCCGGGGAAAGCATCACTGGCGTCGGCGCGTCGTTGTGGGCCATGGTTGCGAATTAATCCATGGCACTCCACCACAACGGCGTAGTCTCTTACCTGGATACCCACTCTTGTTCAGCGGAGCTTTTATGATCACCGTCCACCACCTCAACAACTCGCGCTCGCAACGCATCCTCTGGCTGCTTGAAGAACTCGACCTGCCTTATGAGATCAAGCGCTACCAGCGTGATCCGAAAACCAACCTCGCGCCACCCGAACTCAAGGCCATCAACCCGCTGGGCAAATCCCCGGTGATCGAAGACGGCTCGCTCGTGTTGATCGAGTCCGCTGCGATCATCGACTACCTGATCCGCCGCCACGGCCAAGGCCGCCTGCAACCCGATCCGGCCACGGCTACCTACGACAAATACGTGCAGTGGCTGCACTTCGCCGAAGGCTCGGCCATGCTGCCGCTGATGCTCAACCTCTACGTCGGCCGCTTGGGAGAGGCGGGTGCGCCGTTGCATCCGCGCATCGAATCGGAGCTGGCCAACTACTTGGGCTACCTGAATGACGTGCTGGCGGATACGCCGTATTTGGTCGGTGACGAGCTGAGCGGCGCGGATATCCAGATGAGTTTTATCGGCGAAATAGCCATGGCCCAGGGCAAGTTGCAGGCCTATCCGAACCTCGCGGCATGGGTAAAACGCTTCCAGGCTCGGCCGGCTTACCGCAAGGCGGTGGAGCAGGGCGGCGAGTACGCGTTTGCCAAATAAACAGTAGGCGTTATCCCTGTGGCGAGCGGGCTTCAGTGAGTGAATGCAATGCTGCACGCAGCGAAGATCAAATGTGGGAGCGGACTTGCCCGCGAAAGCGGTGGATCAGTCAACATCAATGTTCACCGGGCCTACGTCTTCGCGGGCAAGCCCGCTCCCACAGGCGCTGCGCGCAGCTTGTCAGATGTTCGCAAAGCGCGTCAGCGAAAACGCCAACAGGTCCTAGCGCACCACGTCCAGCGCCGTAATTTCATTCACATAATGGGTTTCGCTCGACGTCGACTCCAGCGTCAGCGCCACGCCCAGGTCCTCGATAAACACGCGTGAGGTCTTGTAGTCGCCCTGGTCGCACGCCAGTTTGATGGCGTCGCCGGTCAAGGAGGCAAACACCTGGCGTGCCGGGATGCGTTCACCGACCTTGCAGGTTAAGGTGGTTTCGTAGGGTTTGTCGGTTGGCCGGGCCGGCACGTTTACCATGTGCAGGCGGGTGCTCAGGGTCTGGCCGGGTGCCCAGCTGGTCGGCAGGTTCAGTTCGACGTCGCGGGTTTGCAGGACGCGCCCGTCGCCCACGCCATTCATTTTCGATTTCAACTGAATCAGGTCGGCTTGTGTCAGGCGATCAACGTTGAAGGTATTGCCGTAGGCTTCGTTTTTCACCAGCAAGCCACCCTCGGCCTTGAAGGTGACCGAGGTTGGAAGGTCTTTGCTGCCATCGCCTTTCTTGGACAGGTAGCTGTAGTTCAACGTCTTGAACTTCGGTTGCAGCAAGGGTGAGTCGAGGCGCTGGCGTACGTTGGCCGGTACCTCGACCTCGGTGAAGCTGGTTTCGATCTGGGTGCGCGGGTAGTCGACCGGCGCGATGTCCGGACGCAACTGCGCCAGCAGCCCGGCATTCACGCCGCCCTGTACCGAGCAGCTGACGCGCGATTGCGTGCCTGACTTGCCTTCCGGCTCCACAATCAACACGCGTTCAACCTGGCGGGTGCCCGGCGCCTTGCCCGGTTGGGGTTTGATCGACTGCCAGCCGTTACCGACCTTGAGCTCGCTGCGGGTGTATTCCTTGTCGCCTTTTTGCAGTGCGCCGCGTTGTTCCAGCAGCGGCGCGAGGCGCTGGGCAACCTCGTCGACGCCGCCGTCCACCACGAAGCCCCAGTAATAGTAGAGCCCCAGTGGGCCGAGGTCGGTGACTTCATCGGCGTACGACAACAGCTTCAACCCTGCGATGGGCGGCGCGCTGACCGGCACCTGGCTGGCCTTGCGGTCTGTGCGGTTTCTGACCGCGATCCAGGTGAAGTTCTTTTCTTGCTGGAGCGGCGCATAGGCCTGCCAGGCATCGCGGTGAGTGTTCAGACTGCTGAAGAAGCTCGCGTCGCAGCGGGTGAAGGCTTTGAGTGTGTCGGTCAGCGCAGCGTCGTCAGCATGGGCCAGGGTCGGCAGCACGGCAGCAGCCAGGAGCAGGGCGGGCAACTTCATTACGGGGGATGTCCTTATCGAAGAAAGGCGAGGCGGCATTATTCAGTAGTTACGCGGTGGCTTCCAGGCAAACACTGCACATCCACGCAGGGAGCTGGCTGGACTTGAAGTGGCATCAGCCTAATCGCCGTCGCCAATCGCCGCCATGCTGGGCGGTGCAGTCTTGCTCAGAGTCGAAGCGCACGCAGCGATCCATATTTACCGGCGCCACTTCGGCGTCCTGCAACGCAGCGGCAGTCAGCTCACGCATACGCTGGTCGGCGCCGGTTGCCAGGGCGTGGTCCTTGTTGGCACGGGTATCAAACACCCAGGTCACCCGCAGGCTTTGAGGAAAGGCGGCGTAGTCGACGGTGTGGGTCAGCCAATCGAAGCCTGGGATTTCTGCCTTAGCGGTTTCGCAAGCGTTGGTGAGGGCTGTGACCAGGCGACGCTCGAGTCGGGCGCTGTCGCGTTTGGTGAATGACATTGGAGGTTCCCTGGCGTGTAAACGCCGCAGATTAACAGGCTGCACCCACGTATTCGAACCTTTCTACCCCACCAAACCCATCGACCAAACCCTTTGCGGTGGACGTGTTGGGCGGGCGGGTCAGGGAGTTACTCCGTAGTGAGAATCGGGGCCCTGGCCCTGTCATCGCGCTGACTAACGCTGCTGGAAGGCGACTTTCACGCCCAGCCCCATAAACAGCGTGCCGATGATTTTGCCTTCCCACCTACGCAATCTCGAAAGCCCTTTGAGCCCTCGGCTCAACGACCGGATAGCGATGGCCAGCAAACTGGTATACACCGCACTCAACCCCGAAAAGATCAAGCCCAGCACCGCGAACTGAACCAGCGATGAGCCGGATTGCGGGTGGACGAATTGCGGCAGGAAGGCCAGGAAAAAGATCGCGGTTTTCGGGTTCAGCGCCTCTGCCCCCACTGCCTGGAAAAACGCCTGGCGCGGTGTGACGGCGGGCAACGCAAGCCGTGTGTGGGTGCCGGTTTTAGCCATGAACGCCCGCACGCCCAGGTAAATCAGATACGCCGCGCCCACCCACTTCACCGCGTTAAACGCCGCTGCCGAGGTCATCAGGATCGCCGACAAACCCAATGCCGCGCAGAGCGTGTGGATCAGATCGCCGGTCGCCA
Source organism: Pseudomonas sp. R76 (assembly GCF_009834565.1). Classification (GTDB taxonomy): domain Bacteria; phylum Pseudomonadota; class Gammaproteobacteria; order Pseudomonadales; family Pseudomonadaceae; genus Aquipseudomonas. The sequence continues at coordinate 4,608,860 of NZ_CP019428.1, read as the reverse complement.
CGCCCAGGCCGGTGGCGATGCCGACCTTGCGTCCGCCCTGCACGGTGCGGGTAAGCACCAGCAACACCGAGGGGCCAGGGATCAGGAACAGACCGATCACCACAGCGACGTAGGTGACGAGGGCGGAGAGTTCAAACATGGCGGGCGGTCTCGAAACAGGGCTCGGCGTACAGTAATCCCCATGTGCGGTTTGAATGCAATGCCATTGCGGTGGCTTGAATAATTACCGCCGACGCACCCGGGCCGCGCCTCAAGCTGAGGGTTCATTTCATCAGCATGAGGACAGTGCCAATGAGCACGCCGAGTACCCTTCAAGACTTACCGACGTTTCAGGACATTCGCACACATTTACTTGAGATCGCCCCTGATCTGCGCGCCCAAACCCAGCTTCCCGTGGTATTGCCAGCCGAACTTGTCACGCTGGAAACGCTGAACAGCACCCTGATCGAGGCCAACCAGCGGTTTGTGAACCAGTCACGGGCGTTGTTCAGCGCCTTGACTCAGGCAGACCTCACCCAGGATTCCGGCAAGGCGCTGCTGACCACGCTCAAGGACGAGCTGAATACCCAGCTGCAAAACCTGGACGAAACCAGCACCGTGGGCGGCCAGGGTCGCAAAAGCTATATCACCTTGGCGGCCGGCGTTGGCGCGCTGGAGCAACAGGCCAGGCTGGATGTGCGTGATTACCTGCTGTCTGCCGACGAACAACGCATGATTGAAGACTGCGCCAAAGGCCCGACCTTCAGGCCGGGCATGTACTCGCTCAATTTCAGTTACCAGGGCCAGACCGTGGCGTTTGCGGGGGCCTTCGTGCTCACGCGCAAAGCCACGCCCCGCGTGGATAATCTGACGTCGGGTGAGGATCTGGGCCAGGTGCTGTTGTTTACCCCCAATCGAGGCCTGGAAGCCTTTGAATCGTTGGCCGAGCTCGATCAGGGCCTCAAGACACTGCTGGCGCTGCCTGCGGGTCGCGAAGAGTTCAGCGGCCATTTGCCGGTGCGTTACCAGGCGCTGGAGGTCGCCGGTATCTGGCCCCTGCAATTGCTGCCGATTGAAGGCAAACCCCTGTTCGAGCACACCTACAACGCGCTGCTCGACAAGCGCCGCCAGGACATCGACCACGCCTTGAGCCTGGTCGACAACCCGCTGCACGATGCACGGTTGCTGCAGTCGGCACTCGAAAACGCGGTGAATGCGGCGCTCCCGGACTTGTCCTTGCGCCTGGCTTTCAGGCAGCAACAGTTGCTGGAACGCAGCCTGTACAACAGCTTGCCGGATTGGTATCGCAACGCTGACTCGACCCGTCAGGCCACCCTGAGTGGTTTGATCCACACCTACAACCAGGCCCGCGAGAGCTTTGTCGATCTGTTGGGGCCGGCCGCTTCGCCCCAAGCCTTGGCGAGTTACCAGGTGACCGAGTACCTGGACGAAGTGCTGGAACTGTACGACCTGGACCCGCAACTGCTGGAGATCGTCACGCAAAACCACGTGCCCAACGTCGGCACCTATACGCGCAAGCGCAACCTGACGCAGTTGACCTATTCGGGGTTGCACACCGGCGATGAGCTGCCCGGCTCGTACTTTCTGACCCGCACCACCGTGCGCTATGCGGGCGAGGCGCTGCGAGGTCGGCATGCCGAGCTGAATGCGCAGGGCCTGGTGGATATGCTTCACTCGTCGGGCCTGCAACCGCGCCTGGATTTTGCCGCGTTGCAAAAAGAAGTGCAGGGCTGGCCTGAACTCAAGCAGGCTGCCCGTGACCTGTTCGATCATCGCCTGGTGTTGCTCGCCTATGTTGCCAGGTTGCTAGGTGACTTGACCGAGACCGGCTATCAGCGGTTCGAAGACCTGCGCGCGGGCACAAACCAGCACCTGCACGCGCAGACCGTGATGCTGCATGGCGCGCAGCTCAAAGACCTGTGGTTATTACGTGAGAACGATGCCGACGGCCACACCCTGCGCTTGCTGTTGTGCACCCCCGAAAGCCCGCGCGAGCAGCCGTTTATTGCATTCACCAGCGAGCGCGAATGCCAGGCGCACATCGTGGGCTGGGCGGATGACAACACCCGATACAGTGGCCGGAGCATGAGCGACTACCTGCTGGAGCAATGCCCGCTGCGTTTTCGTCCGAAAATGCGCACGTTCCTCGCCGGGCTGAGCTTCAGGCCCGATGTTCTGGAACATGAGGAGGTGACGTTCGGCCCTTTGTGCTCCCACGCGGCGTGCCTGGACGCCATGGTGGCGCATTCGCAAAGCGTGGCGGTGGACGACTACGAATACACCACGCCGTTGTGGTATCGCTCTGCCTCGGCGGCGGATCGCACTCGGCTGACCAGCCTTGTCGATGACGCGGCGGGCGCCCTGCGCACGTATAAATTTGATCGGGATTTGCATTCAGCCATCACGCCTTTCAACGACTTTGTGCACCAGAAGGCCAAGCTCAGCCTGAACACACTGCTGGGCCGTAGCCAGAATGATATCGACCCGGACACGGTGTATGTGTCGGCGCCTTGGCCACTGTTGGGCGGCATGCCGGCGCCCATCACCTATACCCAGCTGTACCGAGACGGCTATCAGGATAACGTCGGCTTTATCGACCCCAAGTTCTCCACCTCAGCCACCTTCAGCGGGCCGAGCGGGGTTGACCTGAGCCGCCTGACGCCGCAGAACGTTGCGCGCTCGGTGACCGGTGTGTGGATCGGCCAGGCCTACATCGATGAAGTTCGCGCCAAGCTGCAGAGCGCAACCAGCCCTGGTTACTCCAAACGGCGCGACGTCACCTTGGTGATCAACCAGTTGCAGATGAAACACGCGGCGTTGGAATGCTGCCTGCGCGGGCATATCGCCCAAGTCGATCTGGCGTGGCTGGAGCGCGCTATCGACAGCCTTGGTGATACGACGGTGGCGACCCGTAACACCTACAAGGTCCATCGGCTGATGCTGGATGGCGAATGGGTCATCGGCAATTACCTGTTCAGCCATGCGGACAACCCTGTGCTGCTGTACAGCCCCGATGCACCCGATGGCATCGCCATGCGTGAGGCGAAGCTGTTCAACCACTGGCTGAAAAAAGTCGATGGTGTGTCGGAGTATCTGCTTGCCAGGGTGGCGGTCAAAGCCAAGACCCGGATCGCGAGCTTCCTGGAGGCTGCCCGCAAGGGCTTGCCCGAGACGATTGATCGTACAACCCCAAGCCCCGCACGCCATGACCCGATCGCCCATGTTCCGCCCGTGGCCGACCTGCGCCATGAGCTCTACAACATGGTATTGCAGCGCAAAATAGATGACGTGGCGGCCACCACGGTCAACCGAACCGACATGATCATGGGCATTGTCTGGACCTGCGTTGAGCTGGTCACCGCCATCGCCACCATTCCTTTTCCGGTGTTGAGCCTGGGCCTGGGCGGCCTGCTCGCCTTCAAGGACGCCATGCTTGCCATTAATGCCTACCACCAAGGCGACACGGGTGGGGCCTTGCAACACTTCATCGGCTACATGGCCAATGTGGGCGGTGCTGCAGTGTTCGACTTCCGCCCCGCGCTGAAAGGCCCGCTTAACACGCTGTCGATCAGAACGGTGACTAAAACGGCAGAACAGGCCCAGTTGCTCAAAGCACCGGCCTTGAGTATTCCTGGCGATATGCAACCCGTGCTGTTCGACGGCGGTGAGTTTTGGGTAAAGACCACGGCGGATGCCATGGGCCGTCATGTGTTGTATCGCTATGACGGGCTGACCGGGCACATGCGTTCAACCTCGCGTCTGGTCAATCAACAGGTCGACGGCCGCTGGGTACGTTCAGGCGTCGTGGGTGGAGGGCGCAAGCAGTACCAGGTACTTCAGGAAGAGGTTGAACAGACCCTGGCCGGCTACGAGATACCCGCCGAGCAAGGCAGAAACTTCAGAGTGGCACTCGATACGGGTTTTTGGCGCAAGAGCCCGGACGAAGTGATTGCCCAGGCATCACAAAGTGCGGCCTATGATCAGTTGGGTCCGCTACGTAAAAGCTATGCCAACCAGGTCAAACAGCTGGTCGAGGATACCGAGGCGTTCTTCAAGTCGCCGCCCGCACGCCCGGACCGTTCAGGTTTGCCGGCGTTGGCGGCGGAGTCAAGCGGTGCCACCGTGCTCGCCAGCCTGTTTGCACTCAAAAAGGGGCTGATCATCGGTGCAGCCAACGCCAGCGTCGCCAGCAAGCAGTTACTGATCGAAAATATGCAGGCGTTGGCTGCGCAAGGGCTCAAGCGTGTGTACATCGAAAACCTGCCGGCGGATGTTTTTCGCACCAAGCTTAAAATTATCAATAAGCAGGCCAAGGGCAATACCGAGCACGCCTTGAAACGTGTCGAAGAACACTTGGCGCGGGTCGACAAGGCCCTGGGCTGGGAGGCGGACGCTCCGTTTACCTACCGCAAGCTGATGCTTGAGGCGCACAAGCACAATGTTGCGATCGAAGGCGTGGACGCTTCAAGTTCCTACCACATGGAACACGTGCTGGAACTCTCCGAAGCGGAGCGGTTTGTGCCGCGCAGCAGTAAGCTGCGAAACTTCTACTCGCACAAAAAGCTCGCGACAAAAGACCCCGATGAAGGCTGGATTGCCCTGGTTGATCACAACCGTATCGGCAGTGTTGATGAGGTGCCGGGCCTGGCTGATTTGCAGAATGTCATCGCGCTGCGCGTGGATGAAGTGGCGGCGGGCCAGGCAGCGAGTGTGCTCCCCGATACTTCTGCCGCCGCAATGGCCCGAGGGGATTACAGGCTGACACTGGCCTCGACGGCGCAAGCGTTACCGGCAGCCGGCCCTTCAACGGCGGTGCAGGTGCCTGCTTCAGTGTCTCATTACAGTGCGTTTGATCTGCCCGCGACGTTTAAGCGCGAACTGGAAGAGATGCTGTATAGCAAACGCGCCTTTGATACGAGCTATGGCCCTGGCGCTGGAAGCCCGTTCACCGCAGCGTTCGGTGCTTTCCGCAACACGCGTGATCGACTGGAGAAGGCTGCCAAAGAGGTGTTTGCCGCTTACACGCCACCGGCACGACCCGACTTCACCGACCTTGCAACGGCCACCGATGAACAGGCGTTTATCAAGCAAGTGTATGAGCATAAGTGGGGATTTATCGTTGCCGAAGCTCATGAACATCAGTCCAGCAAAGCATTTCTGATCAAGTACATGGCGTATTTGAAGGAGCAGGGCGTCAAGACGCTGTATGTGGAACACCTGCTCACCGATCTGCATCAGGCAGAGCTGGAGCAGTTTTATAAATCGGCGAATATGCCCGCAAACCTCAAGCGTTATCTGACCGCGCAAGACCGCGGCCATATGCCGGGTTATTCAGGCCTCAACACCTATACCAATGTGATCAACGCCGCGAATAAATACGGGATTCGGGTACGTGCGCTCGATTGCACTGCCAGTTATCACGCCAAAGGTATGTCTGCGTTGAACGGCCGCGAGACCTTGTTCAGCTATTTCGCCAATGAGGTGATCAAGGCCGACCAGGCGGCAGTGGGGCCGCATAAATGGGTAGCGCTGATGGGGAATGCCCACGCTGATATGTTCAACGGTGTTCCGGGCGTCGCGCAATTGCAGGATGCAGTCAGCCTGACGGTGCGCGATGTCGCCCCCGGCAACGCACGCGCCCTGCACCGCAGTACATGGGAAATCATCGATCAAGGCATAGGCGCGCGAGGCGATATGGCGGTGCGCACTGATTTTAAAGTGGAAGTCGGCACTGTCGGCTTACGTCAACCCGGCCCTACCGTTCTGCCGGATCGCACACGGCTTAGAAACATCGGCGACTTCCTGATTGAGCATCCTTCAACGACCCAGGCCAACCTGGTTCACCACTCCCGTGACAGCGAAATTATTACCACGCCAATTCAAATTGACGACAAAGGGCAGTTTTTTATTGAGCGTTGGCCGCAGTTGAAAGACAAGCGTTACTTAATGTTGAACCACTTGATTGAGGCGCTCAGGACAGAAGTGCACTTGACCGCCGTTTAAGCCACGTCGGCCCTGCACGTTGTGGGTGCAGGGCTTTCGAGCAGGCGGTCGTAGACGATTTACAACTGTTAACAGTTTCAGCGCGGCTTTCGATATAGGCTTCGGATGGCAACTCCGGATCAGCCCTGTTTGATGAGCCAACCACTATGAACCTGTCCGTTATTGCCCCCGTGTTTCTTGCGTTTGCCATGCTGCAAGCATCATTCGCGCACGCCGCCACGCCCATCACCCATGTGGCGATCTACCGAGGCCCGGCCGGCTGTAATGACTGTTCCGAGAACGTGAAAAAGGCCTTGCAGCGCCTGAGCCCGGCTTATCAGATCGACTTTGTCGGTGCGGATGAACCGGTCGACATCACCCCGCAAAACCTCGCGCGCTATGACCTCTATGTGCAACCGGGCGGCGGCCAGGATATTCCTGCTGCACTCGCAAGCCTTGGGGATGCACGCGCTGAGGCCATTCGTGAGTATGTCGCCAAGGGCGGGCGCTATTTGGGCCTGTGCATGGGGGCGTATCTTGCCGATGACAGCAACCTTGGCTTGATCCCGCAGGACCTGGACTCCGAAGCCGGCCGGCCGGGCTTTGAGGTGTCGGGCATTGACGATGCGGCAGTGCGGGTGGTGTGGGATGGGCAGCCGGAGAGCGTGTTTTACCAGGATGGCCCTTACTTTCCCAAGGCTGACGGGGCGTCGCCTTATACCGCCATCGCCACCTACCGAAACGGGGATGTGGCAGCCGCGCGCTACACCTATGAGAAAGGCGTGGTGGTGCTGAGCGGGCCGCATCCGGAAGCGGGGCGGGAGTGGTTTGAGAATGCGGGGATTGCGCTGAGCGAAATGCCGCGAGGGGAGCTTTTTGGGGTGTTGGTGCGCAGTGTTGAAGAATAGGCTTGCCTATCAAGTAGGCTATTCACCACTTCCGCTAGGCGGTTAGTGAGGGGCCGTGTTCGGATCCTCAGAAATTTTATATCCGCTACATAAATAAGAAGAAGTGAATTGTGGAAAGATGATTAAGGGCAAACGGGGTGTCACAAAATATATTGCTGTAGGGATCTATTTTTTTATTCGTCCGCGCATTATCTCAGATATTGCAGGGCTGCCATATTTCCCCCGCATTCGAGCGACGAACAGGGGTTCCGCATCTTGAGCAAATCCTAAAAGGCCTTGCAGTATAGGAATGTCTTTGTGGTCTAGTTTTTTTAGAAGATAGTGGTGAATCATTACGCTAATCAATCGCTTCTTCTCTCGCCCTAGAGATACTAGGCCATCATTGGAAACGACGAGTCCAGTTATTCGGCGTTGATGCTTTTTTGAAAGGTGTATTGTCTTTTTTTCATTAAGTATCAGGTGTGGGTATTTTATATTTTTTAGAGTGTGTGTTAAGAATTTTTCAACTAAAGAGGTCACTCCTCTTTCATTGCTTGAGAAGGTCATGTCGTCGGCATAGCGTGTATATATTATGTCTCTTTCGTTGCACCAGGTCTGAATTGCTATATCAAAATAGTAAAGTATTGAATTCGAGAGGATGGGCGAGCTGGGTGCTCCAATGCTTAGGCATAAAATTCCAGTGAGGCTGTTTCTAATGCAACAAGTTCGAGCGATGTCTAAAATGCTTTGCTCAGATATTTTTCCGATAAAAACGTGTCTAAGGTGCGCCGCGACATCTTTTTCGGTGATTGATCCAAAAAAATTACTAAAGTCGAATTTTGAGATGAATTGATTTTGCCGATGCAGTTGAGCATTTTTCTTTATGCTTGACCCAAGTTTATAAGCAACAGCGCACTCGTGCACGGGTAGGTCACAGAACAAAGCCTCCATCAAGAGGCGTTGTATTACTTTCGTCTCTTTCGCAGGTTGAGCTATTGAGCGGCTCCCCCCATCCTTTTTTTTAATCTCATACTTTTTATATGTATGCGGAGCACGTGCTATTAACCTAGCGACGTCATGGGATGGTATAGCTAATGTTTCTGAAACGTGCTTTCGGAAATCATAGATGTCCATTAATGTCCACCTAACTTGGCTTTGTGGATGGCTCTATTTCGGTTGCGTTCGCTGCTGCTTTCTTTATAGTGCTCTAAACATTCTATTCTGGAACGCAGAAAATCAACCGCGCCATCAGTTCTGGTGGCTAGTCGCAGTCTATGAAAAGTGTCATCTCGCGATGCAAAGAAAATCGAATCGCTGTAGCTGATTTTTTCTATTAGTCCGAATTGTTCTAAGAGAAAAAGTCGCCTGCGTAGTGCATCTCGATGGACTTCTCGGCCGAAATTTTTTAGCGACTCAAGTAATTCGCTTTCTTTTAAAGCAACAAATATTTTTATGAGTTCGTAAATTAATGTCATTAGGTGTACATCATTTTGAATATTGAATGCTTGGGTTTTTTTTAGACCTTCAAGTTCAATTTGGATGTCTTCAATAACGTCGTTCACCAAGTCTGGCAAGATTTCTAAAGGGTACTTGATTTGCCATGGGTAGACTTTAACGCTTGTTTCGTGCTCTTCTTTTATGTAGCGTAATATCCCGAGATTTATAAAGGATTTATCTTGGGAGAGATCCTCTGCGACAATGACGATAAGCTTTTTTCTCAGGTCGGGAAGTTGGGAGAAGGCGCCTAGTTCAGCGATGGAGCCTTCACTCTCGACCACTATAGCAACAAGTGAGCAAATACTTGCTAGATCAGACTCGAAGTCCATAAGGTTCCTAAAAACACCGTCGTCCTGCCAAGACTTGATTTCTTCAGGTCTGAAAATGTAAGGAGGATTAACGAGATTTATGACTCGACGCGTAATGGCGTCGCGCAGTGACTTGACGGGTGGGTCTAGTGCGTCTGGATGAAGTTTCTCTGGGACGAAGCCACCACAGAGAAGCACTATTGGCTTCCGCGAGTAAAAAATCTTACTGGTTTCCAATTTGATCTCAGCAAGAATTTTTTGTCGCGGATCCATGCGAAAGGAGTGCTCTTTACCAAGAATCAGCCGCAGACAAGATCTGCGGACCGGAGGGAGCTTGCGAGTGTAGGTCCGCAGATCTTGTCTGCGGAATAAAACCAAGCAATGATTTTGAGTCTGGCGAAACGCCCGACTAAGCCTTAAGACAGCGTCTGCTATCAAGCTTTGAACGCGTAAAGAACGGGGACTTTTTATACCGAAACTCAATATTCGTCAAGGGCGACAATGACGTTGTTTTAACAGATCTCTTCAGGTCCTAGGATGGTTCGTGGTCACTCGGTGATACTGAAATCTACATTTGGCGAAAGCTGACCTTTTCTCTCAGTGTCGGTCTACCATGCCCCAGCAGTGTTCCTACCGATCTTCCTCTTTTCAGGTATCAAAATGACTATCGACCAAATCTCCCTGCCCAAAGGCGTAGGCCCGCACGCCGTCAAGCTGCTTGACGCCATCACCGGCGCCGCCACCCATGAAGAACTCAATCGCGCTGGCGGAAAGGCAGAAGGTTTCGTGCTTGGCCTGGAAGCCACCAAAGCCATCAAAAGCCAGATCGCCGAGTCGCTGTATGTGGCTTACGACGACGCGGCGAGCAATCGCGCGTTTGAGCTCAAAGGCTAATCATCAGCCAGGGCAGGGCGCTTCACGGTCGAGGAGTTTGGCCGTGAGCAGCACGCCCAGCTCGCTCAGTTGGTGGATCGCCAGTGCAATGTCGCGGTGTTTGCCGCGCAGATCTTCGGCCAGGTCGAGCAAGAGTGTGCTGACTGAGGCGAAGGTTTCGTAGCTGTTGGTGATCAGGGTTTCGGTGCTGGCGTCGGGGACGACGGTGAAGAGGGTGGTTGAATCTGGTTTGACGTTAGCCATTGTTAAGTTCCTTGCTTGGGCTACAACCTCATCGCTACTAAACGAAAAGGCGGTAGCTGTACGCAGGTTAGTAGACCGGTGGAACCTAACAAAACCGGCGCGCCCGAGAGCGCCCTACGCACAGCCACCATCAAGCACAGACCCGAAAGCCTGACAGATGAAGCTTATGCACTTGTTAGGTTAAACCGTGGGCTACTAAACCCGATCACTGAGATATTCAGCGACCGTGCAACCTTAGAGACGGCCACCTCAGCACACAAGCCGGCGGATTCTGACGTAAGCGTAGGCAATGGAGCAAGGCGCTGCGGTCCATTCCCCTGTGGCAAGGTGGTGGCTGGAAAGCTGGGTTTGCCGGTGTAACAGCAGCCGGTTTACACCGCGTTCAGTTAGCCTATCCTTAACCCGGTTCACGTCCGATCACCCAGGATTAAACATGACATTGACCGTCAAAACCCTGCTCGAACTGGCCATGGCCAATCCCATCAACGCCGAAATCACTGCGCGCTTGCCCGATCTCGGCGTGGAGCAGTGCATGCTCACGGCGGGCTGTCTGTTCCAGGCGGTGTGGAACCATCAGTCGAACCTTCCCGCCGCCCATGGGGTTAAGGACTACGACGTTTTTTACTTCGACACAGACCTGTCCTACGAGGCGGAGGACGCAGTCATCCGCGCGGCCGATCAGTTATTTCAAGACTTGGGCGTCAACGTCGAGGTCAAGAATCAAGCGCGGGTTCACCTCTGGTACGGCGAGCGCTTCGGCCGGCCTTACCCACAATTGCATACGGCTAAACAAGGTGTTGATCGTTACCTGGTGGCGGGCACGTGCATCGGGCTGGAGATTGCAACGGGCGAGGTGTACGCGCCATACGGGTTGGCGGATGTGGAGCAGGGCGTACTGCGGATCAATCCTTATCACCCTGAACCCGAGCTGTTTGCGGCCAAGGCCAGGAGTTATCAAGCGCGCTGGCCGTGGCTGAAGATCGTGGCGCCTGATCATTTGTGAACTTTTACCCGTTCTACAGGCGTCCTATCTTGAAATAAACCTGACAGTGGACAGCTCATGATCGTGCTTATTTTCCTCATCGCCTGCGGCGCGGCCGCCAGTACCGGGATTATTTTCAAACCGGGCCAATGGTACGAAGCGCTGGTCAAACCCAGCTTCACGCCGCCCAATTGGCTGTTCCCGGTGGCCTGGACGGTCATCTATCTGCTGCTCGCCTGGGCGGGCTATCGCTTGACCCTGATCCCCGGCAGCCAACTGGCCCTGGGCTTGTGGGCGGCGCAGATTGCCTTGAACACGCTGTGGACGCCGGTGTTCTTCGGCGCGCATCGCCTTTTCGCCGGGATGGTGGTGATCGTGCTGCTGTGGCTGGTGGTGGCGGCGCTGGTGGTGATGACACTGCGGCTGGACCTGATCACCGGGCTGATCCTGTTTCCTTACCTTGCGTGGCTGAGTGTCGCGGCGGCGTTGAATTTTTCGATTTTACGGAATAACCGTTGATGGCCCACACCCCTTGGCCTGCCAGCGCGCCTGAGCTGGCGCAGATGCGCGCGTTCAACAAAAAGCTCGCGTGGCTGCCGCGCTTCAAGATCCGCAACCGTGTTACGCCGCGTGTGATCCAGGCGCTGCTGCGGGTCAGTCAAACACTCAAAAAAGCGCCTGTGGCCGAGACTCGGCAGGTGGGCGCAGTGCCCGTGCGCATCCTGCGGCCGCAAGGCCAGCCCAAGGGCGTGGTGTTGGATATCCACGGCGGCGGCTGGGTGATCGGCAATGCGCAAATGGATGATGACCTCAACCTGGGCATGGTGCGCGCCTGTGAGGTGGCGGTGGTGTCGGTGGATTATCGGCTGGCGGTCGACACCCCGATTGAAGGCCTGATGGACGACTGCCTGGCGGCGGCACGTTGGTTGCTGAGTGCCGATGAGTTCGCCGGCTTGCCGGTGTTCATCGTCGGTGAATCGGCGGGCGGGCACTTGGCGGCCGCGACCTTGCTGGCGCTCAAACAATGGCCGGATTTGCTTGAACGGGTGAGCGGCGCGGTGTTGTATTACGGCGTGTATGATTTGGCCGGCACGCCGAGCGTGCGCACCGCCGGGCCGGACACATTGCTGCTCGATGGCCCGGGAATGGTCACGGCGTTGCAAATGCTGACGCCAGGGCTGAGTGACGAACAACGGCGGCAGCCGCCGTTGTCGCCGTTGTATGGCGACTTCAGCGGGTTGCCACCGGCGTTGATGTTTGTGGGCGAGTTGGACCCGCTGAAAGATGACACGCTGCAGCTCGCTGAGCGATGGGGCGGGGTGGCTGAGGTTGAAACCTACCTGCTAGCGGAATCTGCCCATGGGTTTATTCATTTTCCGGTGGCGATGGCGAATCAAGTGCTGGTCTACAGCAGGACGTGGATCATTCAGCAGATCATTGGCCACTATTCAGGGGGAAAGTCTTCGTAGGACTTTGGGAGGTATCCCCAAATTCTGAGTACGTCAGCCCGAACTTCAAACTCGAACCCGATGTGTGCAACTACCTGGGATATTTCTTGCGTGTGGTCGATGAGCGTTTCTGGGTACAGCATTCCCTTGGCGGGGGCAGTTCCCCACAGGCCGATATCGAACCATTCGACGTAAGCAAACGGAAAGGGCAGGTGGTAAAACCACTCGCTATCCCACTCGGAAATATAACCTGTGACGGATTTTGATCGAAAAGATGGCCGCCACCCTTCACGCTGGCGAAAGCGGTTAATCAGTTCATTCCACTTGGTATTGTTCGCCGCGCTTGCCAGGTTTCGTGCCGCAACGGCAGCCTGGATTTGTTTGCGTTTTTTATCATTCTGACCCGCGTCAGCTCTTGGTAGCTCGTGCATATTCAGCCCTCTCTGGGTCCCTATTCTTCACGCAGGCTTCATGCCGTCGAATGAAGTCAGCCAATGGTGCAGAAAGTGGAGGGTTGGCGCCAGAATCACGACAGTTCTCAAGTAGTGTTTAAACCGAGCGGCATACCCAAAGCCTGTGCGATCCGGGCAATAGTCTCTTCGCACCGTTCAGAAATAACGAGGGGTGGTTCGTTAATCATGTAAAGCAGATGTTCGAACGCTATTCCCGCCTCGTTGTGATCGAAATAGTCGAGGACGATTGTTTTACCGTCTTTAAGCCCAGCCTGAGCAAGCGCGTGATCTTCCGGCACAGGGTCAAGCTCTTCGTAAGCGTTGGACATAAGCGTTGAGATTTCAGCGAGGGCCTCTTCGAAATCAGCCCTCATGCTTATTATCTGTTGATTCATAAAAACGCCGTTGAACAGGACATTGCGCTATGTGTTGGCACATCAAGGCGTCGGCAACCCCAGCCGATGCGCTTCCTGGCTCACACTCAGCTTTTCACCCTTGAGCACCGGCTGATGCCCGAGCAGCCGCGTTGCGGGCTCAAGGCTGTCATCTGCAGGTATCAGCAGCACTTGCAAGGTCTTGGGGTTGATAATGCCCCAATTCGACAGGTCGTGGCAGGCCGTCCCGCTGCATACCGCCTGGTAGACGATGCGTGGCTCGTCGTTGGCGTTGGTGTCACAGGTGCCGCCGATGGCGTCGATGCCGTAATAGCGCAGCAACGTGTTACGCGGGCCTCGTTCTACCCGCAGGAAGACTTCGGCGCTTTCAGTTGTCAGTAAAGGCAGAGTCGCATCGACGCCGATCGTCACCGTGGCGTCGCCGCACGGGAAGCTCTGTTCGGCCAGAACAGGTTGGGCACACAGGGCGAGAAGGGTACAGGCTGCAATCCGTAGCATGGCGGGCGACTCAGAATGTGTCCGGTGCGAATGCTACCAGGGCGCTGGGTGAGGAAGATGAAATCCACTTGGGCGCGCGGGAACTTAAAAATTGATCGACTGGTCAGGTTAAACAGCTGATTCCCTCTCATCACAAGGACGCCACCATGCGCGAATACACGCTAAGCTACCTGTTTAACGACGAGCCTCGCACCCATGTGTTTGAACTCAAACAGCCTGAGTTGCGGGCGCATGAGGCGGCAATGCACCTGTTGCAATTGCATTTCGGCGATGCGGAGAACGGGTTGATCCTGCCTGCTGCGGATGCGACACCTGCAGAGATTCTGCAGCAGGCGCAGGTGGTGGGGATCACACAGATTAAGGTGCTATGAGCCTGCGTGCCGTCATCCTGATGTGTTGGCAGTTCGAACTTCAGGCCCGCGCCGAGCTGTTCCCGACGCTTGGCACAACCGGAATGCCGCTGACTGTCGAGGCCGATCCGATGTGGCAAGCGCTGTCTCTAACATCGCAGACCTTATGTAGGAGCTGGCTTGCCAGCGATGGCGGTGGATCAGTGAAATATACTTGTCTGACACACCGCTATCGCCGGCAAGCCAGCTCCTACAGTTGAATGGTGGTGCTTTTCAGGCTGGCGGTCATCGCGGGATCTGCGCGCCATCAAGCAAGGTGCACACCCACCTGTTTCTTTCGGGAGCGATCGCAGGCTTGGTTTCGGTCAGGACGCAGCAGTGGCTGCACGGTTGCAGTTTGCGACCAGGCCCTGCTTGAGCAAAATGATCGAGCCTGCCAGTAATACAATATCCTTCACCAGAAACGATGTAGCGCCGCCCATTGCAGGAAAACCTCCCGCTGATGCTTCCCAGCCGTCGGGTGTCGTTATGATCAGCGTAAGGGTGGTCAGGTAGGTCAGCACCGAGCCCATGCTGGCAGCCACGGAGACTCTCGGCATCCACGCACCGAGTGCCAGGCCGATTCCAATCATCCACTCAGCTGTTCCCAAAAAGTAACTGGCGCCTTGAATACCAAAAGCGGGGTGCATCCAGGACATGAGGGGGCTGTTGGAGATGATTGGAATCAATGCGTTTGCTTCATACGCAAACCACTTTGAGTAGCCGAACAGAAAGAAAATCAACACCAGGGACCAACGCATGAAAGCGTACTCAAAATTGCCCTGGGTGAAACAGCGGTGATTTAACGCGTTCATTAAAGTCTTCCAAAAATGACAAAAGGGGGTACTGCCCTTGAGTCGCTTCACCAAAAGACATTACAGGGGTCATGAATTTTTTTTCATTAACCGTACCTGAAGGGCTCTAGAGAGAGGGGCTTCTTGTCAGTTCGAGCGCAGCCGCAGGATCTGCGCACCATCGAACGGGTCCGTCAGGTAATGCGCCTGCACACCGAACGTGTCCTGCAGGCGTTTGGGTGTCAACACGTCCATCGGCTTGCCCAGCGCCACCAAACGCCCGCGATCCAGCACGGCCAGGCGATCGCAGGTCAGCGCCTGGTTAAGGTCATGCAGGGCGATCAAGGTGGTCACCGGCAATGCCTGTACGCCCTTCAAGATTGCCAGTTGGTGCTGGATATCCAAGTGATTGGTTGGCTCATCCAGTAGCAAAATCTGCGGCCGTTGCGCCAGGGCGCGGGCGATGTGCACGCGTTGGCGCTCACCGCCGGAGAGGCTGCGCCAGGCGCGTTTGCCCAGGTGGGTGGCGTCCACATCGTGCAGCGCCTGGTTGACGATGGCGTCATCTGCGCTGGACCACGGGCTCAGCGCCGACAGCCACGGTGTACGGCCCAGCGCCACGGCATCGAATACGCGAATCGCGTAGTCGGTGTCGGCTTGCTGCTCCACCACCGCCAACCGTTGCGCAATGGTGCGGCGCGACAGCTCGCCCAGGCGCTGGCCGCCGAGTCGCACTTCGCCGCTGGCAGGCGCACGCAAACCCGCGAGCAGCTTGAGCAGGGTGGACTTGCCGGAGCCGTTCGGGCCGACGATGCCCAAGGTTTCGCCCAACTGCACTTCAAGGTGAATATCGCGTAGCAGCTCGACGTCGCGCACCTTGAAGCCCAGGCCCGTGCAACTCAGCACCGTCATCGCGCGTTCCTCCGGCCAATCAAAATCAATGCAAACACCGGCGCGCCCACCAATGCCGTGACCACACCGACCGGAATCACTTGGCCTTTGATCAGGGTGCGCGACAGCACATCGGCGGCAATCAAAAACAGCGCGCCGCCCAACGCACTGGCCGGCAGCAACCGCGAGTGCGCGGTGCCGACCAGCAGGCGCACGGCGTGGGGAATCACCAGCCCGACAAAGCCGATAGAGCCGACAATCGACACCATCACCGCCGTCACCAGCGCCGCGCAGCCCACCAATACAAACTGCACACGCCGCACCGGGATGCCCAGCGACGCCGCCGAGTCGGTGCCAAAGGTAAACGCATCCAGCGCACGCCGGTGCCACAAACACACCGCCAGCCCGGCGACCGCCACCGGCACCGCCAGCCACACCGACGGCCAGCGCACGCCGCTGAGGTTGCCCAGCAGCCAGAACAGGATGCCGCGCGCCTGTTCGGAACTGGCCGACTTGGTGATCAGGAACGCGGTCAGCGCATTGAACAACTGCGAACCGGCGATGCCCGCCAGGATGATCTGCCCGGTGCCGCTGGAGGAACCGCTGGCGCGCGCCAGCAAAATCACCAGCGCAAAGGCCGCCATGGCCCCGACAAACGCGCCGGCCGAGAGCGAAATCAGCCCGCCGCCCACACCGATCAACGCCACCAACACCGCGCCGGTCGAGGCGCCGGCACTGATGCCCAGCAAGTAAGGGTCGGCCAACGGGTTGCGCAACAACGACTGCAAAATCACCCCGCAGGTCGCCAGCCCGGCACCGCACGCAGCGGCGACCAGGGCGCGGGTCAGGCGGTAGTTCCACACCACGCCTGCATCGATCGGGTCCAGCACGTAACCGGCGCCCCACAGTTTGTTGGCGAGCACCTGCAACACCACGTGTGGCTCGATGGCGGTTTCGCCGATGGCCACGCCGGCGAGTACGGCGAGCAACAGCAGCGCGAGGGCGAGTAGGGTGCGGGTCATTTGTGCAGGTCGTAGCCGTCGATGGCGCCGGCCAGTTGTTCCAGGCCATCGAACATGCGCAGGCTGGCTTGCAGCGCCAGGGCGTCAATAATGATGATGCGGTTGTTCTTCACCGCGTCCATGTTGCGCGTCACCGGGTCGCTGCGCAGGAAGGCGAGTTTCTTTTCATGGTCGTCGGCCGGGTAGCGGCGGCGGTCCATGCGCGCGATCACCAGGAAGGTCGGGTTGGCCTTGGCGATGGTTTCCCAGCCGACGGCGGGCCACTCTTCATCGGACTGCACCACGTTGTGCAGGCCCAGGGTTTGGAGCATGAATTCGGGAATGCCCTTGTGGCCGGCCACGTAGGGGTCACTGGCCATTTCGGCGCTGGAGAACCACACCAATGCGCTGGCTTGCTTGAGGCCTTTGCCTTGTGCGGTGGCGACGGACTTGGCCAGGCGCGCCTTGAGTTCGTCGTTCAATTGTTGGCCGCGCGCTTGCCCGTCGAAGATCTCGGCCAGTTGGCTGATGCTCTTATAGAGAGTGTCGATGCGGAACGGCTCCAGCCGCGTGCCGTCGGCGCCCACCAGGTTGTCTTTGCCTTCGCAGTCGGAGGGCAGCAGGTAGGTAGGGATGTTCAATTCTTGAAACTGCTCGCGGGTGCCGACCACGCCTTGTGGGCCGACCACCCATTCCAGCTCTGCGGCCACCAGTTGCGGGCGTTTGGCGATGACGGCTTCAAAGCTCGGCTCGTTGTCGGCCAGGCGCTCGATGCGGTCGTTCTGCGCCTTGAACGGCGGCAACACATTGTTGAACCACAGTGAGGTGCCGACCACGGTGTTGCCGACACCCAAGGCGTAAAGCATCTCGGTGGCGGCCTGGCCGATGGTCACGCTGCGCGCGGGCGCCTGCTCAAAGGTCTGGGTGGTGCCGCAGTTCTGCACCGTCAGCGGGTAATGCGTCGGCGTGGCGTGGGCCAGGGCACAGAAGCCGAGGCTGGCGATCAGGGCGGTAACGCGTGGCAGCATGGGGCAGTCTCCGGGTGAACCGTACGTAAAAACAGGGGAGGTACGGCGCGGAAATACACCCACGAACGCTGCAGTCTTGCAGGGCACGGATGGCCTTCCCGGACACCCCGCCGGTTAGTGGTTTTGCTTGGCCGGCAGGTCTCCTGACTGATGCGTCGTCGCCACGCCCCGGCCTTCCCGGGCAATGCCCAGTGGCGATGTGGAGCAGGCTCAGCACCTACAGTTGCGGGGGCAGTTTCGATTGGCGCAATGGGCCGCGCTTCGAATTCCCTATTAGTCCCGTGTGGGAACCGGCGCGGTATGGTAGTCGATCGTGGCGGGCAGGGGGAGCGCATTTGGCCAGTTGCTTCACAGGGGGCTCTATCCCACGAGAGAGGGTGTACCATCAATCTCTGTTCATCAGATATTAGTCAGACATGCCCACGCTTAGCGAAGAGAGCCGCCGGATCGTAGCTTCTCTGGCGCACCGTGTTGGTCCGCACGCTGACACTGCAAGCATTACCGAGGCGATTGTTTCGATTTTGCAGGATATGGGCGCAGCACTTACGCCCATCATCGGCCAGCAGGGCGTTGCCGCGCTGTACCGTCGCAGCTTCCATCTGTGCGTCTCTACCCATCCACGCCTGGCCGCCACCTTCGACAGTGTGCCGGCCGCGATGGACTTGCTTGCCCTCAAATCCGTACTCGTCGAGCAGAACGAAACCGATGCGCTGTGTTTCGGTGAGGTGTTGCTGACTACCCTCTACGAGCTTCTGACCACGCTGATCGGGCCTTCACTCACCGCACGTCTGCTGGTTGACGTGTGGCAGCCTTCTTCGAGCGACACCTCTTCGCAGGAAATTTCGCCATGAGCACCAAAGTGACTATCAACCGTCTGGCCACCGGTGTGCCAGGACTGGACGAGGTCCTGGGCGGTGGCCTGCCGGAGTTTTCGTTCAACCTCATCGCCGGCCCGCCGGGCTGTGGCAAAACCACGCTGGCGCACCAGATGATGTTTGCCCTGGCCACGCCAGAACGCCCGGCGTTGTTCTTTACCGTACTCGGTGAGCCGCCGCTGAAGATGCTGCGCTACCAGCAGCAATTCGATTTTTTCGACAACGATGCGATCAACCAGTCGATCCGCTATATCAACCTGGCCGACGACACCCTGGCCGGGGATTTGGACGAAGTGTTAAGGCGCATCGTCAGCGAAGTCGAGGCACATTCGCCGTCGCTGGTGTTTGTCGACTCGTTCCGCTCCGTGGTGCTGGCCAGCCAGACCCAGCACAACCCCAACAACAACCTGCCGCAGTTCATCCAGCAGTTGGGCATGTTGATGACCACCTGGCAGGCGACGACCTTCCTGATCGGCGAATATTTCACCGAAACCGACACCAACCCGATTTTTACCGTGGCCGATGGCCTGATCTGGCTGCGCCAAAGCGTCGAGCGCAACTCGATGGTGCGCAAGATGGAAATCATGAAGATGCGCGGCCAGCCGACGTTGCCGGGGCTGCACACCTTCCGTATTGCCACCTCGGGAATCAAGGTGTTCCCGCCGGCCGCGCTCAATCGCGCCATTGACGCGCCGTCGACGTTCCCGATCACGCGCCTGAAAATGGGCGTGCCGGCACTCGATGAGATGCTCGGCGGCGGCCTGCCGCGCGGCTATTCGCTGCTGGTGGCCGGGCCGTCGGGGTCGGGCAAGAGCATCCTGGCGGCGACTTTCCTGGCGGAAGGTGCACGCAATGGTGAAACCGGGGTGATTGCGGTGTTCGAGCAACGGCCCAACCATTCACAAAACCCCAAGCTGGCCGATTTGATCAAGAGTGGTCAGGTTGGGCTGGTGGACAGCCGCGCGCCGGACTTGTCCATCGACGAAATCGTGCAGTTGCTGCTCGGCGAGATCAGCCGTTTGAATGCCACTCGCGTGGTGATTGATTCGCTGTCGGGCTTTGAACTGGCGCTGGCGCCTACCTTCCGTGCGGACTTTCGCGAATCGCTGTCGCGCATGGTCACCGCGCTGACGTCTGCCGGCGTGAGCGTATTGATGACCTCGGAGCTGGAAGACCGTTATACCGACTTGCGTTTCAGCCCTTACGGCACGGCGTTTTTGACCGATGCGATCATCGTGCAGCGGTACATCGAAGTCGAGAGCCGTTTGCTGCGCATCATGGCGGTGGTCAAGGTGCGTGCCAGTGCCCACTCCGATCAGTTGCGCCAGTACCACATCGACGATAACGGCCTGCAGATTCGCGAGATGTTGCCGGAACAGGAAGGGCTGCTGGGCGGGCGACCGACCAAGCAGGTGTCGCTGGGAGACAAACATGTGTGAGCCCTGCTCATGAGCGAAACCGGCGGCAACAACGAAAGTGAGCTGACCACTGCCGCTCACGAACTGTTCCTGCTTGGGCAAAAAACCGTTGAGGCGCGTGCCGTGCTCGCCGCGCTGCAACAGCAACTGACGGATGCCAGCAGCCGCCTGGTGGATACCCAGCACGTTGAGCAGGTGATCGAGGCCAACCAGCAATTGGTGCTGGCGATCCTCCTCGCGCAATCCGACGCCGCCAGCCCGCCGCGCCTGGAAGAGCAACGTTTGTACCAGGAACTGCGCGAGGCAAATGCGCAGTTGGTGATCGCCGCACTCAGCGCGCAAGACCTGCAGGCGACCGCCGAGCGCGCGCTGGGTCAGCAGAAAAGCATCCTGGCGATGGTGGCCCATGAGCTGCGCAACCCCTTGACGCCAATCAGCATGATCGCCGAGCGCATGGTGCGCCTGCCGAGTGACCAGCTGCCGCGCATGCGTGAGCTGATCGAAGGCCAGGTGCAGCATATCTCGCAGTTGGTGGACGACTTGCTGGACGTGTCCCGCGTCAGCACCGGCAAGCTGCGTATCGAGCGACGTGATGTCGACATGCTGCAGATCCTCAGAAGCGCCATTGATGCGTGCGGCCCGGTGATGAGGGCGAAAAAGCAGCAGTTCGATGCGCACCTGCCTGACGGCCAATTGATGCTCAGTGGTGACCCCGGGCGCCTTGCGCAAATTCTGCATAACCTGCTGGCCAACGCCGCCAAGTACACGCCGGTGGGCGGCCGCATTGTGCTGTCGGTCAGTGCCGGGGATGAGCTGAGGATCAGTATTTGTGACAACGGCATCGGCGTCTCGGCCAAGGCGCTGCCGCTGATCTTTGACCCGTATGTGCAGGATGAACACGCCATCGGCTTCAATGGATCGGGGTTGGGGATTGGCTTGACGGTGGTGCGAGAGTTGGTTGAAGCCCACGGCGGCAAGGTTACGGCCAGTAGTGCAGGCAAGGGCAGTGAGTTTGTGGTGACGTTGCCGTTGTGTAACTGACCTGTCGGACGGGCACAGCAAGCCAGCTCCCACAGGGGCTGGCTGCCTGTTTACTTGCGATCCAGCCACACCGTCTGCGCGTTGCAGAATTCCCGCACACCAAAGTGCGACAGCTCCCGCCCGAACCCACTCTTTTTCACACCGCCAAACGCCACCCGAGGGTCGGACACGCTGAAGGCGTTGACGAAGATCCCGCCGGTTTCCAGCCTGTTGGCAATCTCCCGTGCCTTGGCCGCGTCGGTGGTGAAGATGCTGGCGGTCAGGCCGAACTCGCTGTCGTTAGCCAGGGCCACGGCGTGGTCTGCGTCGCGGGCGGTGATGATCGAGGCAACGGGGCCGAACAGTTCCTGTTTGAACGAGGTCATCTGGTCGGTGACGTTGGCCAGCACGGTCGGCTCATAGTAGTTGCCGACGCCAGGTACTTTATTGCCCCCCAGCAGCAGGGTTGCGCCTTCTTCCAACGTGGCCTGGACCTGGCCGTGCAGCTCGTCGCGCAGGTCGAAGCGGGCCATCGGGCCGACGTAGGTGCTGGTCGAGGTCGGGTCGCCCATCACCAATGCGCGGCTGGCTTCAAGGAATTTAGCGGTGAAGGCTTCCACCACGCCTTCTTCGATGATCAGGCGCTTGGCGGCGGCGCAGACTTGCCCGCTGTTCTGGAAACGCCCGATCACGGCGGCTTGCACGGCAGCGTCGAGGTCAGCGTCGTTGAGCACGATAAACGGGTCGGAACCGCCCAGTTCCAGTACGCATTTCTTCAGCGCGGCACCGGCCTGGGAGCCGATGGCGATGCCGGCGCGCACGCTGCCGGTCAGCGTCACGGCGGCGATGCGTGGGTCGGCGATGGCCTTGGAGACACCGTCGTTGGTGACGTTGACCACTTCAAAAATGCCGTCGGCGAAACCGGCTTTGTGGAACGCTTGCTGGATCAGGTAGGCGCTGCCCATCACGTTAGGGGCATGTTTGAGCACGTAGGTGTTACCGGCCAGCAAGGTCGGCACGGCACCGCGCAGCACTTGCCACACCGGGAAATTCCACGGCATGACCGCAAAGATCGGGCCCAGCGGGCGGTATTCGATCTGGGCGCTGCCGTTGTCCACCAGCGTCGGTTCCGGGGCGAGCATGGCCGGGCCTTGGGCGGCATACCATTCGCTGAGTTGCGCGCATTTTTCGATTTCGGCACGGGCCTGGGCGATGGGCTTGCCCATTTCCAGGGTAATCATCTGCGCCATGTCTTCGGCTTGGTCACGCAGGGCACCGGCCAGGGCCAGCAGCCATTCGGCACGCTGGCTGACCGGCTGGCGGCGCCAGGTGCGGAAGGCTGCGGTGGCGCGGTTCAGGGCCGCGTCCAGTTGCGCCTCGGTTTCGTAGGGGTAGCTGGCAACCGTTTCGCCGCTGGCGGGGTTGATCGACAGGGCGTGGGTCTGGTGAGAAATAGCGTTCATGGCACCGTCCGGCTGAATGAGTGGAATGGGTTCAGCCTACGGGGCTGTATCTTTTCTGGAAACTGAATAATATTAAGCAATACATTCTCAAATGGAGAATGATTAGTGTGAGATCGTTCCCACGCTTTGCGTGGGAATGCCGCCCATGGCGCTCTGCGCCTGATGTGGCGCAAGGCTGTGACGCAGAGCGTCACAAGATGCTTTCCCACGCAGAGCGTGGGAACGATCACAGTGGAGAATGATTTGGACCTGGTGCAGTTGGAAATCTTCAAGGCCGTTGCCGAGCAAGGCAGCATCAGCGCCGCCGCGCAGTTGATTCATCGCGTGCCGTCGAACCTGACCACGCGTATCAAGCAACTCGAGCAGGACTTGGGCGTGGAGCTGTTTATCCGCGAGAAGAGCCGCCTGCGGCTGTCGCCGGCCGGGTGGAATTTCCTCGGTTATGCGCGGCGTATTCTCGACTTGGTGCAAGAAGCCCGCGCAACGGTGGCCGGAGAGGAGCCCCAGGGCGCGTTTGCGCTGGGTTCGCTGGAGAGCACAGCGGCGGTGCGCATTCCAGCTTTACTGGCGGCGTATAACCAGAAACACACCAAGGTCGAGCTGGACCTGAGCACCGGGCCGTCGGGCACGATGATCGAGGGCGTGTTGTCGGGGCGCCTGGCGGCGGCGTTTGTCGATGGGCCGGTGTTGCATGCCACGCTGGAAGGGGTGGCAGTGTTTGAGGAGGAGATGGTGGTGATCGCGCCGCTGCACCACGCACCGATCACGCGCGGGCAGGATGTGGCGGGGGAGAGCATCTACACCTTTCGCTCGAATTGCTCGTATCGCCATCACTTTGAGCGCTGGTTTTCACAGGATGGTGCGGTGCCGGGCAAGATCTTCGAGATGGAGTCCTACCACGGCATGCTCGCCTGCGTCAGCGCCGGGGCCGGCCTGGCACTGATGCCGCGCAGCATGCTGGAAAGCATGCCGGGGTTTACGGCGGTGAGTGTGTGGCCGTTGACCGACTCGTTCCGTATCCTCAATACCTGGCTGATCTGGCGTCGGGGCACGGTGTCCCAGAGTTTGAACAGTTTTGTGAAGTTGCTGGAAGAGCGCGGTCTGGTAGCCACTCAGATTTAATGCGGGAGCTTCATCAGCCGCCAAACTGGAAGGTGCCCATGGCCAATTTGGCCATAATCGCCGTTGCGCCCAGTTGCACCAGCCACAGCGCCAGGCCACCCAGGAACACACCCAGCGCCACTTGCAGCACCAGGCTTTTCTGGCGCTTGGCTTGCGGGGCGCGCGGGGTGAAGTCGTGCAGTTCGTCGCGGTCGGCGCGCAGGTCCAGGTCGTCGTTTCTCATAGGGCTCTCACAGCAAAGGGGCAGTCGGGGTTCAGTCTAGTGTGTTCGCCAATAAAAAGGGGAAGCCACCGGCTTCCCCTTCGCATGACGCTGGCAGGTTTATAGAACCTGAACAATCGCCTTTGTTACCGCGCCAATGTTCGACTGGTTCAGTGCGGCCACACAGATGCGGCCGGTGTCGAGCGCGTAGATACCAAACTCGGTGCGCAAACGGGTGACTTGCTCAACGGTCAGGCCGGAGTAGGAGAACATCCCGCGCTGGCGACCGACGAAGCTGAAGTCGTGGCCTGGCGCAGCCTTGGCCAGTTCGGCGACCATCTGCTCACGCATGCCACGGATGCGCAAGCGCATTTCAGCCAGTTCCGCTTCCCACTGGGCACGCAGCTCAGGGTTGTTCAGCACCGCCGCCACAATCGCCGCGCCGTGGGTCGGCGGGTTGGAGTAGTTGGTGCGGATCACGCGCTTGACCTGGGACAGGATGCGCGCGCTTTCTTCCTTGGACTCGCTGACGATCGACAGCGCGCCTACGCGTTCGCCGTACAGCGAGAACGATTTGGAGAACGAGCTGGAGACAAAGAAGGTCAAGCCGGATTCAGCGAACAGGCGCACGGCAGCGGCGTCTTCGTGGATGCCGTCGCCAAAGCCCTGGTAGGCCATGTCGAGGAACGGCACCAGGTTCTTGGCCTTGACCACGTCCAGCACTTGTTGCCAGTCGGCCGGGCTCAGGTCGACGCCGGTCGGGTTGTGGCAGCAGGCGTGCAACACCACGATGGACTGTGGCGGCAGGGCGTTGAGGTCTTCAAGCAGGCCGGCGCGGTTCACGTCATGGGTGGCGGCGTCGTAGTAGCGGTAGGTCTGCACCGGGAAACCGGCTTTTTCGAACAGTGCCTGGTGGTTTTCCCAGCTTGGGTCGCTGATCGCAACCACGGCATTGGGCAGCAGTTGCTTGAGGAAGTCAGCGCCGATTTTCAGCGCGCCGGTGCCGCCGACGGCTTGTGCGGTGATCACACGGCCGGCGCTCAGCAGTGGCGAGTCAGCACCGAACAGCAGCTTTTGCACGGCCTGGTCGTAGGCGACGATGCCGTCAATCGGCAAGTAGCCACGGGCGGCGTGTTGCGCCACGCGAATGGCTTCCGCTTCGGCAACGGCACGCAAGAGTGGAATCTTCCCCTCCTCGTTGCAGTAAACGCCCACGCCAAGGTTGACCTTGGTGGTTCGTGTGTCGGCGTTGAATGCTTCGTTGAGGCCCAGGATTGGATCGCGTGGTGCCATTTCGACAGCGGAGAACAGGCTCATTTTTGCGGCAGCTCTATGGGGGAAGGGAGGGACGTGTCGCGCTCCAGCCGAATGCACTAGAGCGGTGCACAAACGGGGAGTTAGTATAGAGACCATCCACGCGCAGGGCGACAGCCGAAACGGCTTTTCGGCCAAGTTTTTCGGTTTATTTGCCGACCGTTAGTCTTATTGCAACATGAGTCAGCGACGGCAGGTAGGACGATTGCCTTGAAACCCGTCACATTCGCCACCACTTCTACAGCTATCATGGTTTTTTCCTGCAACCTGCGATGATTATTCGTGGGTTGCTGAGCTATTTTCGTCCTTGGCGGCTGTAGGCCCGGGGTGACTGAAAGAGGTACGTTATGTCGGATTTCCAGCTCGTCACCCGTTTTGAACCCGCCGGCGACCAACCCGAAGCCATTCGCCTGATGGTTGAAGGCATCGAGGCCGGCCTGGCGCACCAGACGCTGCTCGGGGTGACCGGTTCAGGCAAGACCTTCAGCATCGCCAACGTGATTGCGCAGACCAACCGCCCGACGTTGGTGCTGGCGCCGAACAAAACCCTGGCCGCGCAGTTGTACGGCGAGTTCAAGGCGTTCTTCCCGAACAACGCGGTGGAGTACTTCGTTTCCTACTACGACTACTACCAGCCCGAA
The DNA here is from genome assembly GCF_009834565.1 of Pseudomonas sp. R76. Classification (GTDB taxonomy): domain Bacteria; phylum Pseudomonadota; class Gammaproteobacteria; order Pseudomonadales; family Pseudomonadaceae; genus Aquipseudomonas. The sequence goes on along the minus strand of NZ_CP019428.1, from coordinate 4,583,116 downwards.
GCCTACGTGCCGTCGTCCGACACCTTTATCGAGAAGGATGCGTCGATCAACGACCACATCGAGCAGATGCGGCTGTCGGCGACCAAGGCGCTGCTGGAGCGCAAGGACGCGATTATCGTCACCACGGTGTCGTGCATCTACGGCCTGGGCAGCCCGGAAACCTATTTGAAGATGGTGCTGCACGTTGATCGCGGCGACAAGCTCGACCAGCGCGAGCTGCTGCGTCGCCTGACGAGCTTGCAGTACACCCGCAATGACATGGACTTTGCCCGCGCCACCTTCCGTGTGCGCGGTGATGTGATCGACATCTACCCGGCCGAATCCGACCTCGAAGCCATCCGCATTGAGCTGTTCGACGACGAAGTCGAGAGCCTGTCGGCCTTCGACCCGTTGACCGGCGAAGTGATTCGCAAGCTGCCGCGCTTCACCTTCTACCCGAAAAGCCACTACGTGACCCCGCGCGAAACGCTGATGGGCGCCATCGAGGGCATCAAGGCCGAGTTGGTCGAGCGCCTGGACTACCTGCGCGCCAACAACAAGCTGGTGGAAGCCCAGCGCCTGGAGCAGCGCACCCGTTTCGACCTGGAGATGATCCTGGAGCTGGGCTACTGCAACGGCATCGAAAACTACTCGCGCTACCTCTCGGGTCGCGAATCCGGGCAGGCGCCGCCCACCTTGTTCGATTACCTGCCGGATGACGCCTTGCTGGTGATCGACGAATCCCATGTCAGCGTGCCGCAGGTGGGCGCGATGTACAAAGGTGACCGCTCGCGTAAGGAAACCCTGGTGGAATACGGCTTCCGTTTGCCATCGGCGCTGGATAACCGGCCGATGCGCTTCGACGAGTTCGAGAGCATCAGCCCGCAGACGATCTTCGTCTCGGCCACACCGGGTAACTACGAAGCCGAGCATGCTGGCCGCGTGATCGAGCAACTGGTGCGCCCGACCGGTCTTGTGGACCCGCAAATCGAAATCCGCCCGGCGCTGACCCAGGTCGATGACTTGCTCTCGGAAATCACCAAGCGCGTGGCCCTGGAAGAGCGGGTGCTGGTCACCACGCTGACCAAGCGCATGTCCGAGGACTTGACCGATTACCTGGCCGACCATGGCGTGCGTGTGCGCTATTTGCACTCGGACATCGACACGGTGGAACGCGTCGAGATTATCCGCGACCTGCGCCTGGGCACCTTTGACGTGCTGGTGGGCATTAACCTGTTGCGCGAAGGCCTGGACATGCCGGAAGTGTCGCTGGTGGCGATCCTGGATGCGGACAAGGAGGGCTTCCTGCGCTCCGAGCGCTCGCTGATCCAGACCATCGGCCGCGCGGCGCGTAACCTCAATGGCTGCGCGATTCTCTACGCGGACCGCATCACCGGCTCCATGGAGCGGGCGATTGGCGAGACCGAGCGCCGGCGTGACAAACAGATCGCCTTCAACCTCGAGAACGGCATCATCCCCAAAGGCGTGTTCAAGGACGTCGCCGACATCATGGAAGGCGCCACCGTGCCGGGCTCGCGCAGCAAGAAGCGCAAGGGCATGGCCAAGGCCGCCGAAGAAAGTGCCAAGTACGAGAACGAATTGCGCTCGCCGAGTGAGATCACCAAGCGAATCCGGCAGTTGGAAGAGAAGATGTACCAACTGGCGCGGGACCTTGAGTTTGAGGCCGCGGCGCAGACGCGCGATGAGATCGGCAAGCTGCGGGAGCGGTTGTTGGCTGTTTGATTGGCGGTGACTGCACCGGCCTCATCGCAGGCAAGCCAGCTCCCACATTGGAAAGCATTTCAACTGTGGGAGCTGGCTTGCCTGCGATGGCATCACCTCGGTCTGGAGCCCAACCACCCCAGGCTGTTACCATTCGCCCCTTGTTTCAATTTTCAGTTTTATCGCCCATTCGAGACCTGCCATGACCACCGTCCGCACGCGCATTGCGCCATCGCCTACTGGGGATCCCCACGTCGGCACTGCCTACATCGCCTTGTTCAACTACTGCTTTGCCAAGCAGCACGGCGGTGAATTCATCCTGCGGATCGAAGACACCGATCAACTGCGTTCGACCCGTGAGTCGGAACAGCAGATTTTCGATGCGCTGCGTTGGTTGGGCATTACCTGGGCCGAAGGCCCGGACGTCGGTGGCCCGCACGGCCCGTATCGCCAGAGCGAGCGCAGCGACATCTACAAGCAGTACACCCAGCAATTGGTCGACATGGGCCATGCCTTCCCGTGCTTCTGCACCGCCGAAGAGCTGGACCAGATGCGCGCCGAGCAACAGGCGCGTGGCGAAACCCCGCGCTACGACGGCCGCGCACTGCTGCTGTCGAAGGAAGAAGTGGCCCGGCGCCTGGCGGCTGGCGAGCCTCACGTGATCCGCATGAAAGTGCCGAGCGAAGGCGTGTGCGTGGTGCCGGACATGCTGCGCGGTGACGTCGAAATCCCGTGGGACCGCATGGACATGCAGGTGCTGATGAAGACCGACGGCCTGCCGACGTACTTCCTGGCCAACGTGGTCGACGACCACCTGATGGGCATCACCCACGTGCTGCGCGGCGAAGAATGGCTGCCGTCGGCGCCAAAACTGATCCTGCTTTACGAATACTTCGGCTGGGAACAGCCGCAGCTGTGCTATATGCCGCTGCTGCGTAACCCGGACAAGAGCAAGCTGTCCAAGCGCAAGAACCCGACCTCGGTGACCTTCTACGAGCGCATGGGCTTTATGCCTGAAGCGATGCTCAACTACCTGGGCCGCATGGGCTGGTCGATGCCGGACGAGCGCGAGAAGTTCTCGCTGCAGGAAATGGTCGATAACTTCGACTTGTCGCGCGTGTCCCTCGGTGGGCCGATTTTCGACATCGAGAAGCTGTCGTGGCTCAATGGCCAGTGGCTTCGTGACCTGCCGGTGGAAGAGTTCGCCACGCGTGTGCAGCAGTGGGCGTTGAACCCTGACTACATGATGAAGATCGCGCCGCTGGTGCAGGGCAGGGTGGAGACGTTCAGCCAGGTCGCCCCGCTGGCCAGCTTCTTCTTTGCCGGTGGCGTGAACCCGGATGCCAAGCTGTTTGAATCCAAGAAGCTCTCGGGCGATCAGGTTCGCCAGTTGATGCAGTTGATCCTGTGGAAGCTCGAAAGCCTGCGTCAGTGGGAAAAGGACGCGATCACCGCAACGATTCAGGCGGTGGTTGAGTCCCTGGAGCTGAAATTGCGCGATGCCATGCCGTTTATGTTTGCCGCGATCACCGGGCAGGCGAGTTCGGTGTCGGTGCTTGATGCGATGGAAATTCTCGGCCCGGACCTCACGCGTTTCCGTCTGCGCCAAGCCCTTGATTTGCTTGGGGGTGTGTCGAAGAAAGAAAACAAAGAGTGGGAAAAGCTGCTGGGCGCGATCGCCTAAGCAACCGGCTGTAACGATAAAACCCCGGTTTTCCGGGGTTTTAACGGTAAGTGATTGTTATCCCGGCAAAAAATTTTGAAAATTGTTGAAAATAAATTTGACAGCCTTTCAAACCGCCATTAAGATTCGCCCCGTCCTCACCGATGAGGGGCTATAGCTCAGCTGGGAGAGCGCTTGCATGGCATGCAAGAGGTCAACGGTTCGATCCCGTTTAGCTCCACCAATTTACAGGTTCAAGGTCTGGCCACACCGTCCTTGAATTGATCAGGTCTCAGCTCTGATCGGTTGTACAGAAGGTTTTGTCCCCTTCGTCTAGTGGCCTAGGACACCGCCCTTTCACGGCGGTAACAGGGGTTCGAGTCCCCTAGGGGACGCCAGTTTCAACAAGCAGCTCGAAAGGTCTGCTGCGTCGCGAGACGAAAAATCCGGGGCTATAGCTCAGCTGGGAGAGCGCTTGCATGGCATGCAAGAGGTCAACGGTTCGATCCCGTTTAGCTCCACCAATTTTACAGGTTCAAGGTTCCGGCCACACCGTCCTTGAATCGATCAGTTCTCAGCGCTGATCAGTTGTATAGAAGGTTTGTGTCCCCTTCGTCTAGTGGCCTAGGACACCGCCCTTTCACGGCGGTAACAGGGGTTCGAGTCCCCTAGGGGACGCCACGATTACCCGCTCTGCGGGATTTTTAAGGGTCATTCAATTATTGAATGGCCCTTTTGTTTGTCTGGCGTTTGGGTTTTCTCGCGGCAGGCTACGGCATGTTTTGCACCACGTTGGCGGTGCGCAGTGATTTGTTGATGCGCGCCAGCTCTCGTCGCTGATCGACTTGCGGACCTCGGTTCTGGGCGTTCTCCAGTGCGACGTTCCACAATTTCACCCCGTCGGCATCATTGAAAAATTTGCCGAACGGCTGGTTGCCCACGCCTTCTCCTTCCACCTTGGCGATCAGCATGGTGCGAAAGCCGCTGGTGAAGTTGGCGGTGTATTCGTTGGCAAACACGTACGGCGCCTCTCCGGCCACCCATGCGCAATCCGCGTGTTGCCGTCTCCAGGCCATGACGTTCTCTCCGGTATGCGGTTCGTTGCATCGAAAACGGCTGGGGCGGGCGTTTTATTCCATTCATCTCATTTGCGCTGCTCGGACGAGCGGTTATGAGGATGGCTTGCCAAATATTATTATGGTAATAATATTCAACCCATGAAAGATGGAGGCAACGATGAGCGATAAAAAAGCGCAAACCCGCGAACGCATTTTGCAGGCTGCCAGCGCCGCGCTGATCCAGCGCGGCCCGGCCGAACCTAGCGTCGGTGAAGTCATGGGCGCAGCAGGGCTCACGGTCGGTGGCTTCTACGCCCACTTTGAAAGCAAAGACGCGTTGATGCTGGAGGCCTTCACCCAGTTGCTGGCCCGGCGTCGCGCATCGATTGACGACATGGACGCACAACTGACCGGCGAGGAGCGCAGAGCCCTGGTGGCGGCGTTCTACCTGTCGCGCAAGCACCGTGACTCGACGGACCAGGCGTGCCCGATACCGGCAACCGTAGGCGAGATGAGCCGCCTGCCGGATGAGTTTCGCCTGGCGCTCAATGAGCATACGGAGTTGATGGCCGCCCAATTGGCTGCCAGCCCCGAGGACACCGACAAAGCCCTGGCGGATATGGCCTTGATGATTGGCGGCCTGGCCTTGGCGCGTGCGCTCGGGCCAGGTGAATTGTCAGACCGCGTGCTACGCGCAGCCAAGTCGGCGGTGCGCTGAAAAAAGGAGCCGTAGGATGGGCGCATTAACCTGGATTCGAGGCTTCAATGGCACCGTCGGCCGCCTGGCGCCGCACATGGTGGCCAGTAAGTTGCGCCGCACCTTCATGACGCCGCGCAACCTGGCCCCGCGTGACTGGGAACTGCCGCTGCTGGCGCAATCGGAGCGCATCACCCTGCGTTTCGGCTTGTCGGCGTTGCGTTGGGGGCAAGGGCCGGCGGTGCTGCTGATGCACGGCTGGGAAGGGCGCCCCACGCAGTTCGCCAGCCTGATCACGGCCTTGGTGGCCGACGGCTATTCGGTGATTGCCCTGGACGGTCCCGCCCATGGCCGTTCGCCGGGGCGTGAGGCGCATGTGCTGTTATTCGCCCGCGCCATGCTCGAAGCCGCCGCTGAGCTGCCACCGCTGCATGCGGTGGTGGGGCATTCCATGGGTGGCGCCAGCGCGATGCTGGCGGTGCAATTGGGGTTGCGCACTGAAGCACTGGTGAGCATTGCCGCGCCGTCGCGTTTTCTTGATGTACTGCGTGGGTTTGCCGGCATGGTCGGTTTGCCGCCACGGGCGCGCTTGGCGTTTATCCACGAGGTCGAACTGACCTTTGGCATGCCGCTCAAACATTTGGACGTCGCCCACTACCAGATGAATCTCCCTGGCCTGATCGTGCACGCCGAAGACGACACCTTCGTGCCGGTCAACGCCTCGCAAGCCATTCATGACGCCTGGTTCGACAGCCGCCTGTTGCGCCTGGAGCAAGGCGGGCACCAGAAAGTACTGGCCGACCCACGGGTAATCGACGCGGTACTCAGCCTGTTGGCCGGCCGGCGTTTACAGGAGCGCCAGACCGCCTGATACACTGCCCCGCCGACATTAATCGACTGGAGCAAGGCATGGGCTGGGATTTGGCAACGCCGTTTATCATCGATCTGCAGGTCGCCGCGCAAGACATCGACGGCCTGGGGCACGCCAATAACGCGGTGTATGTGTCCTGGCTGGAGCGTTGCGCGTGGCGCCATTCCCAGCGCCTGGGGCTGGACCTCACCGAATACCGCCGACTCGACCGCGCCATGGCCGTGGTGCGCCACGAGATCGACTACCTGGCCGCTGGCTACGAGGGCGATGAGCTGCAACTGGCCACGTGGATCGTCGACTGGGACCAGCGCCTGAAAATGACGCGCCGTTTTCAATTGGTGCGCCCCAGCGACGGCGCGACCCTGTTACGCGCGCAAACCACCTTTGTCTGCATCGAACTGTCCACTGGCAAGCCCAAGCGCATGCCGCCCGAGTTTCTCGACGGCTATGGCCCTGCGCTGACAGGGGGTTAACGTTTAGTGTGGGAAAACCAGTAAACTGCGCCACGATTTTTGTTGAGTGTTTTCCATGCAAATTGCTTTGGCGCCCATGGAGGGGTTGGTCGACAACATCCTGCGCGATGTGCTGACCCGCGTGGGCGGTATTGACTGGTGCGTGACCGAGTTCATTCGCGTCAACGACCGCCTGCTCACCCCTGCTTATTTCCACAAGCTCGCCCCTGAGCTGCTGCACGGTGCCCACACGGCGGCAGGCGTGCCGCTGCGCGTGCAGTTGCTCGGTTCCGATCCGGTGTGCCTGGCCGAAAATGCCGCGCTGGCCTGTGAGTTGGGTTCGCAAGTGATCGACCTCAACTTCGGTTGCCCGGCCAAGACGGTCAACAAATCCCGGGGTGGCGCGGTGTTGCTCAAGGAGCCGGAGCTGCTCAATCAGATTGTCGAACACGTACGCCGCGCAGTGCCTGCGCATATCCCGGTGACGGCCAAGATGCGCCTGGGTTTTGACAGCCCTGACGGTGCGCTGGTGTGCGCCACAGCCCTGGCCGAGGGTGGTGCTGCGCATATCGTGGTGCATGCACGCACCAAGACCGACGGCTACAAGCCGCCGGCCCATTGGGAGTGGATCCCGCGGGTGCAGGACGTGGTCAAGGTGCCGGTGTTTGCCAACGGCGATATCTGGAGTGTCGAAGACTGGAAACGTTGCCGCGAAATCAGTGGCGTTGAAGACATCATGCTCGGCCGTGGCCTGGTGGCGCGCCCGGACCTGGCGCGGCAGATTGTGGCGGCAAAGGCGGGCGCGCAAGTGGTCGAAATGACCTGGGCGCAAATGCAGCCCATGCTCCAGGAATTCTGGACCCAGTCGGTGGCACAACTGACCGAAAAACAGGCCCCGGGCCGTTTGAAGCAATGGCTGGCGATGCTGACGCGTAACTACCCCGAGGCGGTGACGTTGTTTACCGCCTTGCGCCGTGAGACGGACCTGCAGCAAGTCAGCCGTCTGCTGGGCATGCAGCATCCCTTGGCAGCTTGATGGATTGAGTCAGCGTTTACATTTCACCTGAACAGGGCGCCATTGGCGCCCTTTTTTTTGCCTGCCGGTTAGCATAAAGGTTTGAAGAATAGGCGTTTTAATCTTGTCGGTTAGTTGCGTGACTGCAGTGTATTAACGGGTGTGACGACATCCGAATGTAAAGAGCGGCTTGAATCAAGGTCCTGGCGCAAAAGTCCATGGGGCAAAGTCTGATAACGCGCATTAGTTTCCTTATATTAGGTCCGATTTTCGGAACTCAATAGCCTAACTTTCCACGTATGTAGGGACTGTGAAGCAGCGCTGTTGTTTCCAGCGAATAAAACTATTGATTTCCTGAGCTGTTAATGCAGTCAGGCTCTGTTGAATAAGGAACTACCATGTCTCTATCGGTTAATAATCCGTCGGTTGCGAAAGTTGATGCGTCCACCCTTGATCGACTCCTGGACTTGGCAACCAAGCCCGGTGAAACGTCGAACACCCACGTCACAAGTGCGAGCACCAGCAACCTGCCCGCGCGCCTTGACAACACCCAGTTCTCATCCAATGGCGCCATGATTCCTGGCGCTGCGCTCAACAAGTTGTTTGAGATGCTTGAGCAGGTCTTCAGCGTCCTGCGTGAAATGCTGGCTGGGAGAGATTTGGTGCCTTCGGCATTATCCGACTCAGCCAAATTGCTTGACGGAAAACCGGCTTTGCCGAGTTCGACGGGAAAATCCGATGCCAGTGAGCAGCCGAAGTTGCCGGGCGCAGCTAAGCAGTCGAGCTTGCCGGCTGAAGCGGGGTTGCCTGAGAAGCCTGAATTGGGCAAGCAGCCGAATTTTCCCGGTGCAGGCCGGCTGCAGGGAAAACTTGAGGCCGTTAAGCAACCGAGCTTGCCAGCCGAAGCGGGGTTGCCTGAGAAGCCTGACCTAGGCAAGCAGCCGAATTTTCCCGGCGCGGGCCGGTTGCAGGGGAAACTCGAGGCAGTTAAGCAGCAGAACTTGCCAGCCGAAGCGGGGTTGCCTGGGAAAGCCGACCTGGGCAAGCAGCCGAATTTTCCCGGCGTGGACCAACTGCTGGGGAAACTTGAGGCAGTTAAGCAGCAGGACTTGCCAGCCGAAGTGGGGCTACCGGTGAAGCCTGACCTGGGCAAGACGCCAAAATCGCGGGACGAAGAAGGGTTGCCAGGCACGCAGACAAGTAGCCATTCGGTGGTGACGCCGGATGCACGCATGCAGCGCTTGACGGTGGCATACCCGCCCGTAAGTCAACCTGATGTCAGCGTAAACAATGACTCCAATGCAACTGTGCATGTGAACGTGAACGTCGCTCATTGCCACTGTCCGGATGAGCGTGTTTCCTCGGATAATTGGACAAGGATGAGGCAGACGCCAGACCTCTTGCCGATGCCGGCTAAAAAGCGACAGCATGAGATCACGCCAGGTCACGAGCATGCGGTCAGGCCGCGCGAGCAACCTGCGGTAAGGCTGGATATGCAGCCTGAGGTCAAGCCAGGTCATGAGCATGAGGTCAAGCCTGGCAAGCGGCCTGCGGTAAGGCTGGATAAACATCCTGAGGTCACGCCAGGTCACGACCATGAGATCAAGCCGGGCAAGCGGGCTGAGGTGAGCCAGGAAAAGCAGCCCCACGTCACGCCGGGCCACGACCATGAGGTCAAGCCTGGCAAGCGGCCTGAGGTGAGCCAGGAAAAGCAGCCCCACGTCACGCCGGGCCACGACCATGAGGTCAAGCCTGGCAAGCGGCTTGAGGTGAGTCAGGAAAAGCAGCCTCCTGTCACGCCGGGCCACGAACATGAGGTCAAGCCGGGCAAGCGGCCTGAGGTGAGTCAGGAAAAGCAGCCTCCTGTCACGCCAGGTCACGAACATGAGATCAAGTCGGGCAAGCATCCAGAGGCCAAGCCAACGCCAAAGCCCTCTGATACCAAGACCCCGGGATTGACCAGCCCAGCCCCCGATCAGGATCCTGTTAATACAAGAAATAGGCCGTTCAACGCTAGGTCAGTGGCCAGGTCCTGATAACCCTTCCGTGATTTGAACACTTAGCGTGCAGGCACTTCTTCGGCTATATAACCGCGAAGCGGTGCCTGCCCATGGGGGGATTCTATGTTTAACTTTTCAATTAGAAATATTGCCCATGTCAACGATATAGGTCGGGAAAGAAGTGCCGATTTATTTCGCCCCACTCGCACACTAATAAAACCATTAAAGGCTTTTAGTGAAGAGGCAGCGCAGCGTCGTGTTCCCTCCTATCGCGCGTTTGAGAATAAGGCGTTTATGAAAGACGCCGGTGAAACTATTAGTCCGTTGACGGGACTGTTCACTTCATTTCTGACTCGGTTAACACGTTTCGCCTCGGGCGGGAAAGATAAAACAATTCCGGTAATACCCACGCCTGCGCCGCAGATTACTGAGCAGGGCGTGCCCGATTCGGTAATGCATGAAGCTCGAGTGTCCAGGCCAAACCCGGCAGCCTTCATTCCAAGCCTTTCAAGCAAACGCGGCGGTGCAAAGCCGGACAATATCTGGAGCGGATTCCGCCAGGGCCCGGACGGCAACTGCGTGACGGTATCGGCCATCAAGGTGGCGATGCAGCGCTGCGGTCAAAGCCCCACGGATATATACCAACAGGTGACCAGGCTTTACGACGGTTATCGCGTAGTCATGCGCGATGGTTTTGAACTCAGCCTGACTGATCGAGAGCTGGCCCAAGGTGCACAAGGCGCCCAGTTCAAAGGGCGGGACGAGGGGATGCTCAGGGACGCGCAATTTCTCTTTGCCGTCAGTGCCAAGCGCGCACAAATGGAAGACAACGATGACGCGGCAGGGTGCTGCTATCAGGCGGCAATCCTTAGCCTGAACGATGGCGAGGATGAGCACGGACCGGGCGAGGCTCTTTTGCGGCTGGGGTTGCGTCAGTACATGCGCACGGTCTCTCCAAGGGACCTCGCCCGTGGGCAAGTGGGCATATGCAATCGGGGCGGGCATTCGGTGGCGGTCATTCATGGCCGCGAAGAAAAGTGGGGGCGCCCGGGGGCGGCGCCCACCTGGGGCGACGCCATAGCACTTGTTTAGGTGTTGATGGGCGCGACTCAATCCACCGCAGCGTTGCCCCAGGCTGTTTTTTGCAGGTTATTACTTCGATAAGTATCAGGAAATCAGTGAATGAATATCTCGGCAGATGATCCTCAAGGTTCGCCGGCGAAAAAGCAGGGCAATCAACTCGATGCTGTTGGCGGCATGACGCCTGAGCAGATCTGGAGTGGCATTTATCAAAAGGTGGAAGGCCATTGCGCCACGGTGTCGACGATCAAGGCAGCCATCATCCGGTTCTGGCAGGACCCCCAGGGGATCTTCAGGCGGGTTCAGGTCGCCCGCGACGGCTTTGAAGTGATCATGAGGGATGCCTTCACGCTGCAGGTGACCCATGATGAAATGCGTCAGGCGTACGAGGCATCGACGTTCTACGGCAGTCATACGCAGTTGCTCAATTACGCCAACTTCTTGTACGCAGTCAGTGCCAAGCGCGCGCAGATGGAAAGCAACGACGCCGGTGCCGGCGAGCGTTTTGTGGCGGCCTTGCGCACCCTCGATGAAAGCGAGCACCCAGGTGAAGCGCTTCGGCGGCTGGGGTTGATTGGCTGCATGCGTGAAAGCACCGTCGACGAGCTGAGGGCCGCGCTCGGCACCCAGGCGGACAACGAACATGCGGCCGCAGTGATCGATGGGGCGCCCGAGTCCGCCGGGCAAAAGCACGACGTGGCGTCATCGCGATGGATGAATGCCGGGTTTCGGGCATCGAAGCTCGTATGACGGTTACTCCAGCAACCGCCTGAACTCCTCGATCGGCAGTGGCCGGCTGTGCAAATACCCCTGGAACAAATGGCAGCCCAGCTTTTGCAGGAATGCCAGTTGCTCCGGGGTTTCCACGCCCTCGGCGATCACTTCCAGGTTCAAGCTGCGGGCCATGGCCACAATGGCGCGAATGATTTCGGCATCGTTGGGGTCATGGGTGGCGTCGCGTACAAAGGATTGGTCGATCTTCAGCGCATCCACCGGCAGGCGCTTGAGGTAGGTCAGTGATGAATAGCCGGTGCCGAAGTCGTCCATGGCAAAGCTCACGCCGATTTTTTTCAGGCGGCGCATCTTGGCCACGGTGTCGTCCAGGTTCTGGATCACGATGCCTTCGGTGATTTCCAGTTTCAGCAGGCTGTGGGGCAGGTTGTGCTGGTCAAGGCTGCGTTCCACCCGTTCCACAAAGTCATTCTGACGAAACTGCCGGGGGCTGATATTCACACACAGGCTGAAATTCAGCGGGTCCACCAGCCCCTCGGCAATCAATTTCGCGAAGGCGCCGCAGGCTTCGTCGAGAATCCAGGTGCCGACTTCCAGAATCAGGCCGCTGTCCTCCAGCACCTTGATAAATTCGGTGGGCGACTGCGCGCCCAGTTGCGGATGCTGCCAGCGCACCAGGGCTTCGGCGCCGATGATGCGATTGCCACGCGCGTCCACCTGGGGTTGGTAATGCACGCTGAACTCACCGCGTGACAGCGCCAGGCGCAAGTCGGTCTCCATGCGCAGGCGTTCGCTGGCGGTTTTCTGCATGCTGTTGTGAAACATCTGCGTGGTGTTGCGGCCCGAGTCCTTGGCCCTGTACAGCGCAATGTCGGCGCGCTTGAGCAGGTCCGCCGGTGTGGAGCCATGGTCCGGAATCAGCGCCACGCCAATGCTCGGCGTGACCTGCAGGCGGTGGCCGTCGAGGAACATCGGTTCCGAGAGCAATTCTCGCAAGGTATCGGCCAATTCCTGCACTTGGGCGCTGACTTGCGCGCGCGTTCCGTCCAGGCCGCTGAGCAACACCACAAACTCATCGCCGCCCAGGCGCGCGACGGTATCTTCCATGCGCACGCTGGCTTCCAGCCGCGCCGTGACGATTTTCAGCACCGTGTCGCCGACCGGGTGGCCGAGGGAGTCGTTGATGTGCTTGAAGTGGTCGAGGTCCAGAAACAGCAAGGCGCCGCGCAGGTTATGGCGTTTGAGCAGGGCGATCTGCTGGCTCAGGCGGTCCATCAGCAAGGCGCGGTTGGGCAGGTTGGTCAGCGGGTCGTGGTAGGCCAGGTGGCGAATCTGCGCCTGGGCGTTTTTCAGCAGGCTCACGTCCCGCGCGGTCAGCAGCAGGCACGGGGTTTCATTCAGGGTGATGGGTTCTACCGAGACCTCCACGGCCAGCACTTCACCGCGTTTGTTGTGCCAGAGCATTTCCAGGTGGTGAATGCGGCCCTTGATCTGCAGCTCGGCCAATAAGGCGGCGCGCTGGTTCTCATCGGCCCAGATGCCGATCTGGTACAGCGTCAGGCCAATCGCCTCTTCGGCGCGATAACCGGTCAGGCGGCAGAAGCCGTCATTAACCTCGACATAGCGGCCGGTGTCGCGCTCGGTGATGGAGATCGCGTCGGGGCTGGAATGGAAGGCTTTGGCGAACTTCTCTTCACTGGCCTTGAGCGCCGCTTCCGAACGTTGCTGCTGAGTGATATCGCGCAAGGTGGTGACGATGCACGGTTGGTCGCCAACTTTGATCAAGCGGCTGGAGATCACGCAGGTCAGGCTTTGGCCCGTTTTGTGATGCACCACGATGGCCACATTGCTCAGGGCCTGCTCGCGAATCACTTGTTCGATCCGCTGCAGGCGCTTGCTCGAGTCATCCCACAGGCCGATCTGCTCGGCGCTTCTATTGATCACTTCGGCGGCGGTCCAGCCAAAGGTCTGGGTAAAGGCCGGGTTGATTTCGATAAACGCACCGTTTTCCAGGCACGTGACGCAGATCGGATCGGGGCTGGCCTGGAACAGGCTGGCAAATTTTTCTTCAGATGCGGTCAGCCGCTGTTCGCGTTCCACCTGGTCGGTGATGTCCAGCAGGGTGCCGGCCATGCGCAGTGGTTTGCCGGCATCGTCGCGATACAGGCGTGCACGGCTTTCCAGGAACCGCGGGCTGCCGTCTTCGGCCAGCACGCGGTAGGTCAACTGATAGTTGCCCTCGGGGCCTTCGCGCAGGCTGCGATAGGCGTTGCGCATGCCCTCGCGGTCGTCATCGGACATGCCTTCAAAAAACGCATCGAAGGATTCGTGGAATGGCTCGGGCGGCAGGCCGTGCAGTTGGGCGGCACGCGCCGAGCCGTAGAGCATGCCGGTGGGTATATGCCAGTCCCAGGTGCCCAGCTGCGCCGAGTCCAGGGCGAGGTCGAGGCGCTCCTGGCTGTCTTTCAAGGCCTGTTCGGCATTTTTGCGTTCGGTGGTGTCCAGAAACGTGCTGACCAAGTAGGCCTCGCCTTCCAGCTCGACCTTTTGGGCGCTGAGGGTGCCATCGTGAATCTGGCCATTGCTCGCACAAAACTGCACCTCCATGCTGATCGGTTCGCCCTTGCGCTGCGTGGCCTTGACCAGCAGCGCGCGTTGCTCCGGGTGGCGCCACAGGCCGAGGTCGAGGGTGGTGCGGCCGATGACGTCAGCCACCGGCCAGCCGAAGAGCATCTCGAAATACTGGTTGGCCTCGCTGATCCGGCCGTCCGATTGGCGGGTCAGCAGGACCATATTGGGGCACAGGTGGAACAGCGTGGCGAAGCGTTTTTCCGAGTGGCTGAGGGCGCGCTCGCGCTCGCGTTGGCGGGTGGTTTCGCGAATCACCCCGATCATGCGGCGCCGGCCGGTCTTGTCCGGTGCCAGGCTGCCGTTGATTTCCAGCCAGTGGTGAGAGCCGTCCGGCCACTGGATGTGGTGGTGCATGGCCTGCTCGAACGGCTCGCCTGCCAGCACCGCGTGAAAGGCCCGTACCACCCGCGCGCGATCCGACGGTGCCAGCAGGTCCAGGTAATCCAGGTCCTTGGGCAAGGGTTGGCGGGGATCGAAGCCGAACAGCGACTGGGTGCCCCGTGACCAGCTTATCCTGCCGGTGTCGATTTCCCAGCACCACGCACCCAGGCGGGCAGCATTGAGGGCTGCCAGCAACTGCGGGGCGCTGTCCCAGCTTTGTTCCGCCTCTTGTGGGTCCAGGGCGTAAATGCGGGGCAGGGGTGGCACTGAATCGACGGGGTTGCGCATTATCAAAGGGCCTTGGCTCAATGGGCGTTCGGCGCGGTTTTACTCAGACCTTGAGGCCGCACAGCTTCACGCCGGTATCCCTGGCAGATCGACCTGTGCATCCAATAGGCTCATAAAAGCCCGCGCAGCGTTCGACAGCGTCCTTTCGGTGTGCACGATATAGCCTAGCTGGCGACTGAGTTGTATGCCCGGCAAAGCGATACTTGCCACCTGATCATCGAGCATGGTGCGCGGCAAGACGCTCCAGGCCAGGCCGATGGATACCATCATCTTGATAGTTTCCAGATAGTTAGTACTCATCGCGATGTTCGGCGTCAGGCCCTGGGCTTCGAACAGCCGGCTGACGATATGGTGTGTAAAGGTGTTGCCACCCGGGAACACCGCCGGGTGCCTGGCGATATCGGCCAGGTTGACCGTGCCGTTGCCGGTCAGGCTGTGCTCGGGGGCGACCACGAAATCCAGCGGGTCATCCCACACCGGTGTGGCACGCACCAAATTGTGCGGGTCGGGCGCCAGGGTGATGACGGCGACCTCGGCGCGGCCATGGAGGATTTCTTCGTAGGCCACTTCCGAATCGAGGAACTGAATATCCAGCGCCACATCGGGATACTCACGGGTAAAGGTGCGCAGGATCGGCGGCAGGCGGTGCAGGCCGATATGGTGGCTGGTGGCCAAAGTCAGGCGGCCGCTGACTTCGCCGGTCAGGTTGGTGAGCGCGCGACGGGTGTCATCCAGCACATTCAGAATCTGATACGCGCGCGGCAACAGTGCGCGCCCAGCCTCGGTCAGGCCGACTTCACGGCCCAGGCGATCAAACAAACGCACCTTTAATTGCTGTTCCAGCCCGGCAATGCGTTTGCTGATGGCCGGTTGTGTCAGGTGCAGGCGTTCACCGGCGCCGGAGAAGCTGCCGGTCTCGGCGATGGCAATAAAGGCATTGAGGTTGGCCAAGTCCATTGTGGTATTCCAGTTGGTAATCCAAAGCATAAAAAATATGAATTTGAGTTATTTAATGTAGCGCCATACCATCAGCCTCACAAGCCAAAGGGTTATTGAATGTCTCAAGGCCCGGGGCATAGAAACATCGATGATGAGGACCGACTGATGGCCGGCAAAACGCTTTACGACAAGCTTTGGGATTCCCATGAAGTGAAACGGCGCGATGATGGGTCGTCGCTGATCTATATCGACCGTCACATCATCCATGAAGTGACCTCGCCCCAAGCGTTCGAAGGCCTGCGGTTGGCCGGGCGCAAGCCTTGGCGCGTCGACTCGATCATCGCCACCCCGGACCACAACGTGCCGACCACGCCTGAGCGCAAGGGCGGCATCGAAGCCATTGCCGACCAGGTCTCGCGTTTGCAGGTGCAAACCCTCGACGACTATTGCGACGAATATGGCATCACCGAATTCAAGATGAATGACGTGCGGCAAGGCATCGTCCACGTGATCGGCCCGGAGCAGGGCGCCACCTTGCCGGGCATGACCGTGGTCTGCGGCGACTCCCACACCTCCACCCACGGTGCGTTCGGCGCCTTGGCCCATGGCATCGGCACCTCCGAGGTCGAACATGTGTTCGCCACCCAGTGCCTGGTCGCCAAAAAGATGAAGAACATGTTGGTTAAAGTCGAAGGCAAGTTGCCGTTCGGCGTAACCGCCAAAGACATCGTGCTCGCCGTAATCGGCAAAATCGGCACCGCCGGCGGTAACGGCCATGCCATTGAGTTCGCCGGCAGCGCGATTCGCGACCTGTCCATCGAAGGCCGCATGACCATCTGCAACATGTCCATCGAAGCCGGTGCCCGCGTGGGCATGGTGGCGGCGGACGAAAAAACCGTTGAATACGTCAAAGGTCGCCCATTCGCCCCGCAAGGCGCCGATTGGGACGCTGCGGTCGAAGCCTGGAAAGACCTGGTCTCCGACGCCGACGCGGTGTTCGACACCGTGGTCGAACTCGACGCTGCGCAGATCAAGCCGCAAGTCAGCTGGGGCACTTCGCCGGAGATGGTCCTGGCCGTCGACCAGAATGTGCCGGACCCGGCTAAAGAAGCCGACCTGGTCAAGCGTGGCTCCATCGAACGCGCCTTGAAGTACATGGGCTTGAAAGCCAACCAGGCGATTACCGACATCCAGTTGGATCGCGTGTTTATCGGTTCCTGCACCAACTCGCGGATCGAAGACCTGCGCGCGGCGGCGGTCATTGCCAAGGGCCGCAAAGTCGCCTCGACCATCAAGCAAGCCATCGTGGTGCCGGGCTCGGGCCTGGTCAAAGCGCAAGCCGAGGCCGAGGGCCTGGACAAGATCTTCCTCGAAGCCGGTTTTGAATGGCGCGAGCCGGGCTGCTCCATGTGCCTGGCGATGAACCCGGACCGTTTGGAGTCGGGCGAGCATTGCGCGTCCACCTCCAACCGTAACTTCGAAGGGCGTCAGGGCGCCGGCGGGCGTACTCACCTGGTCAGCCCGGCCATGGCCGCTGCCGCTGCCGTCAACGGTCGTTTCATCGACGTTCGCGAATTGATCTGAGGAATACCCGATGCGTGCTTTTACTCAACACACTGGCCTTGTCGCCCCTTTGGACCGTGCCAACGTCGACACCGACCAGATCATCCCTAAGCAGTTCTTGAAGTCGATCAAGCGCACCGGCTTTGGCCCTAACCTGTTCGACGAGTGGCGCTACCTCGACGTGGGCTACGCCTACCAGGACAACTCCAAGCGCCCGCTGAACAAGGATTTCGTGCTCAACGCCGAGCGTTACCAAGGCGCCAGCGTGCTGCTGGCGCGGGAAAACTTCGGTTGCGGCTCCAGCCGTGAACACGCGCCGTGGGCGCTGGAAGAATATGGCTTTCGCAGCATCATCGCGCCGAGCTACGCCGACATCTTCTTCAACAACAGCTTCAAGAACGGCTTGCTGCCGATCATCTTGAGCGATGCCGAAGTGGACGAGTTGTTCAAGCAGGTCGAAGCCAATGTCGGCTACCAGCTGACCGTCGACCTGGCTGCGCAAACCGTGACCCGTCCGGATGGCAAGGTGTATCACTTTGAAGTCGATGCGTTCCGTAAGCATTGCCTGATCAACGGCCTGGACGATATCGGCCTGACCTTGCAGGACGGCGATGCGATTGCCGCGTTTGAAACCAAGCACCGGGCCAGCCAGCCCTGGTTGTTTCGCGATGCCTGATTCTATGTAGACCGGACTGGCCCCTTCGCGAGCAAGCCCGCTCCCACATTTGATTGCATTTCAACTGAAGAAACTCGGTCGAATGTGGGAGCGGGCTTGCTCGCGAAGACGGCAGTACAAACAACAAAAGTCTCAAGGAAGCTCACCATGACCAACACCGCCCACACCCAAGTCGTGCAAAAACAATTCGGCGAGCAAGCCTCGGCCTACCTGAGCAGTGCCGTGCACGCCCAGGGCACCGAATTTGCGCTGCTCCAGGCCGAACTGGCCGGGCAGGGCGCGGCATGGCTGCTGGACTTGGGCTGCGGTGCCGGGCATGTGAGTTTCCAGGTAGCACCGCTGGTTAATGAAGTGGTGGCCTACGACCTGTCCCAGCAGATGCTCGAGGTGGTCGCCGCCGCTGCGGTGGAGCGTGGCCTGAACAACATTCGCACCGTAAACGGCGCCGCCGAACGCCTGCCGTTTGCCGATGGCGAGTTCGACTTCGTGTTCAGCCGTTACTCGGCTCACCACTGGAGCGACCTGGGTGTGGCCCTGCGCGAAGTGCGCCGCGTGCTCAAACCGGGCGGCGTGGCGGCGTTTGTGGATGTCTTGTCACCGGGCAGCCCGCTGTTGGACACTTACCTGCAAACCGTCGAAGTGCTGCGCGACACCAGCCACGTGCGCGATTACGACGCCGCCGAGTGGATGCAGCAGCTCAGCGAATCCGGTTTGCACGTGCGCAACAGCAGTCGCCAGCGCCTGCGCCTGGAATACACCTCCTGGGTCGAGCGCATGCGCACGCCAGAAGTATTGCGCGCAGCCATCCTCGAGCTGCAAAAGGCGATGGGCCAGGAAGTACGCGATTATTACGAAATTCAAGCCGACGGCACCTTCAGCACCGACGTGCTGGTGGTGATTGCCGAACGCTGATTAACTTTTCCCGACCTGCCCACGGGCAGGTCGCTTGATGAAATGAGGAACGCATGAGCAAGCAGATTCTGATTCTCCCTGGCGACGGTATTGGTCCGGAAATCATGGCCGAAGCGGTCAAAGTCCTGGAACTGGCCAACACCAAGTACAGCCTGGGCTTCGAATTGAGCCACGACGTGATCGGCGGCGCCGCCATCGACAAACACGGCGTGCCGCTGGCTGACGAAACCCTCGACCGCGCCCGTGCGGCCGACGCCGTGCTGCTCGGCGCCGTGGGTGGCCCGAAGTGGGACAAGATCGAACGCGACATCCGCCCTGAGCGCGGCCTGCTGAAAATCCGCGCGCAACTGGGCCTGTTCGGCAACCTGCGCCCGGCGATTCTCTACCCGCAACTGGCCGATGCGTCGAGCCTCAAGCCGGAAGTGGTCGCGGGCCTGGACATCCTGATCGTGCGTGAACTGACCGGCGGTATCTATTTCGGCTCGCCACGCGGCGTGCGTGAATTGGAGAATGGTGAGCGCCAGGCCTACGACACCCTGCCGTACAGCGAGAGCGAAATCCGCCGTATCGCCCGTGTCGGTTTCGACATGGCCCGTGTGCGTGGCAAAAAGGTCTGCTCGGTGGATAAAGCCAACGTACTGGCCTCCAGCCAACTGTGGCGCGAAATCGTCGAAGAAGTGGCCAAGGACTACCCGGATGTCGAACTGAGCCACATGTACGTCGACAACGCCGCCATGCAGCTGGTGCGCGCACCCAAGCAGTTCGATGTGATCGTTACCGACAACCTGTTCGGCGACATCCTCTCCGACCAGGCGTCGATGCTCACCGGTTCCATCGGCATGCTGCCGTCGGCGTCGTTGGACACCAATAACAAAGGCATGTACGAGCCGTGCCACGGTTCGGCGCCGGACATCGCAGGGCAGGGCATTGCCAACCCGTTGGCGACGATTTTGTCGGTGTCGATGATGCTGCGTTACAGCTTCAACCTGAGCGAAGCCGCCGATGCCATCGAGAAGGCCGTGAGCCTGGTGCTGGATCAAGGTTTGCGCACCGGTGACATTTGGTCACAGGGTTGTACCCGAATCGGCACGCAAGAAATGGGCGACGCAGTAGTCGCCGCGCTGCGGAATCTGTAATCTCTCGGGCCCGCTTGCAGTTGTTGCTGCAAGGCGGCCCACTTTTTAACAAGGTGTAGTTGCGATGAAACGTGTAGGTCTGATCGGTTGGCGCGGTATGGTCGGTTCCGTGCTCATGCAGCGGATGCTGGAAGAGCAGGATTTCGATCTTATTGAGCCGGTGTTTTTCACCACTTCGAACGTAGGTGGCCAAGGGCCGTCCGTGGGCAAGGATATCGCCCCGCTCAAGGACGCCTACAGCATTGAAGAGTTGAAAACCCTCGATGTGATTCTGACCTGCCAGGGTGGCGACTACACCAGCGAAGTCTTCCCCAAGCTGCGCGAAGCCGGCTGGCAGGGTTACTGGATCGACGCCGCCTCGAGCCTGCGCATGCAGGACGACGCGGTGATCATCCTCGACCCGGTGAACCGCAAGGTCATCGATCAGCAGCTGGATGCCGGCACCAAGAACTACGTGGGCGGCAACTGCACCGTCAGCCTGATGCTGATGGGCCTGGGCGGCTTGTTCGAAGCCGGCCTGGTCGAGTGGATGAGCGCCATGACTTATCAGGCGGCTTCCGGTGCCGGCGCGCAGAACATGCGTGAACTGATCAAGCAGATGGGCGCGACTCACGCCGCTGTTGCCGATCAACTGGCCGACCCGGCCAGCGCGATCCTCGACATCGACCGCCGTGTGGCCGAAGCCATGCGCAGCGATGCCTACCCGACCGAGAACTTCGGCGTGCCATTGGCCGGTAGCCTGATCCCGTGGATCGACAAAGAGCTGCCGAACGGCCAGAGCCGCGAAGAGTGGAAGGCCCAGGCCGAAACCAACAAGATTCTGGGTCGTTTCAAGAACCCGATTCCGGTGGACGGTATCTGCGTGCGTATCGGCGCCATGCGTTGCCACAGCCAGGCGCTGACCATCAAGCTGAACAAAGATGTGCCGATTGCCGATATCGAAGGGCTGATCAGCCAGCACAACCCATGGGTCAAGCTGGTGCCGAACAACCGTGATATCAGCATGCAGGAGCTGAGCCCGACCAAGGTCACCGGCACCCTGAATGTGCCGGTCGGCCGCCTGCGCAAGCTGAACATGGGTACTCAGTACCTGGGCGCGTTCACCGTTGGCGACCAACTGCTGTGGGGCGCGGCCGAGCCACTGCGCCGCATGCTGCGGATTTTGCTGGAGCGTTGATCGCTTAGCGCTGTACGAAAAACCCGCGACTGGTGACAGGCGCGGGTTTTTTATTGCGCGCTTTTGATCGTTCCCCGCGCTCTGCGTGGGAATGCCTTGCTGGACGCTCTGCGTCCGCTTTTTGGACGCGGAGCGTCCCTGGCTGCATTCCCACGCAGAGCGTGGGAACGATCAGCGATCCCCAGGTTAATTGCCTCACCCCCAGCCACCCGGTAAAGTGCCGCTCCCCCCGCAATGCCCGAGGCAGCCACCATGACCCAGACCTTTGAAATCGCCGTGATCGGCGCCACCGGCACCGTAGGCGAAACCCTGGTGCAGATTCTCGAAGAGCTGGATTTCCCGGTCGGCACGCTGTACCTGCTGGCAGGCAGTAACTCGGCCGGCGCCTCAGTGCCGTTTCGCGGCAAGAACGTGCGGGTCAGGGAAGTCGATGAGTTCGACTTCAAAAAAGCCCAGTTGGCCTTCTTCGCGGCCGGCCCGGCGGTCACCCTGAGTTTCGCCCCGCGCGCCACGGCGGCGGGTTGCTCGGTGATCGACCTGTCCGGCGCCTTGCCGGCCGATCAGGCACCCCAAGTGGTGCCGGAAGCCAATGCGCACATTCTCAAGGGGCTGAAAAAACCCTTCCAGCTGGGCAGTCCAAGCCCATCCGCGACCAACCTGGCGGTGGTCCTGGCGCCGTTGCGCGGGTTGCTGGACATCCAGCGCGTCAGCGTTACGGCCAACCTGGCTGTGTCCGCCCAGGGCCGCGAGGCCGTCAGCGAGCTGGCTCGGCAGACTGCCGAGTTGTTAAACGTGCGCCCGCTGGAGCCCAAGTTCTTTGATCGGCAAATGGCCTTCAACTTGCTGGCACAAGTCGGCACACCAGACGCCCAAGGTCATACAGCCTTGGAGAAACGTCTCGTACACGAACTGCGCGCAGTGTTGGAAAAGCCTTTGCTAAAGATTTCCGCAACCTGCGTTCAAGCCCCGGTGTTTTTTGGCGATAGCCTGACTGTGTCATTGCAGTTGGGCGCGCCGGTCGACCTCGTTGTGGTCAACCGCGCACTTGAAGCAGCGCCGGGTATCGAGTTAGTGGAGGAGGGCGACTACCCCACGGCCGTTGGGGATGCGGTCGGTCAGGATGTAGTCTACGTCGGCCGAGTGCGTGCGGGCGTGGACGACCCGGCGGAACTAAATCTGTGGCTGACGTCAGATAACGTACGCAAAGGCGCGGCACTCAACGCAGTGCAACTGGCGCAGTTGTTGATAAAAGGCCTTGCGTAAAAGATACTTGGCGCCAATTTGTAGATTGATTCTAGCCAAGCGCTATGCTTGGCCCCAAGCGGAACAGAAGCGCGTCGGTAACCTATCGGCTCGCCATGCCTTATGGCAGCGGTTACCAACCTTCTCGCAGGCCGGGGAGTGTTCAAACAAAGGATGAGGCTATGGTTCAAGTTCGCAAACTGGTGTTAGCAATAGCGGCCGCCTCGGCGCTGTCCTCCGGTATGGCGCAGGCGCTGCAGCTTGGGGAGATGACCCTCAAGTCGAAGTTGAACCAGCCGTTGTCGGTGGAAATCGAATTGCTCGATGTCGGTGGCCTCACGGCTTCCGAGATTACCCCGAGCCTGGCGTCTGACCAGGCGTTTGTGGACGCGGGCGTGGATCGCCAGGCGTTTCTCAATGACCTGACGTTTACCCCGGTGGTCAACCCGAGCGGGCGCAGTGTGGTGCGCGTTACGTCCAGCAAGCCGCTGCCCGATTCCTACGTCCGTTTCCTGTTGCAGGTGCAATGGCCCAATGGTCGCCTGATGCGCGACTACAGCGTGCTGCTCGACCCGGCCAAGTTCGAGCAACCCGCGCCGACCGCTGCCGCGCCGGCACCGCGCTTGAGTGCGCCGACTAAAAACGCGCCTGCCAACGCTGCGCCCACTGCCGGCAAGCCTGCTCAACACACCACGACCTCGCGCGATACCTTGTGGGAAATTGCCGCGAAGAATCGCAACGGGGCTTCGGTCCAGCAAACCATGCTGGCTATCCAGGCGCTCAACCCGGATGCGTTTATCGACGGCAATATCAACCGCCTGAAAACCGGCCAGGTCCTGCGTCTGCCGGATCGCCAGCAAGCCACCAGTTTGCCGCAGCCCGAGGCGATTGCCGAAGTGACTGCGCAAAACACCGCCTGGCGCGAGGGGCGTCGCACCGCGAATAACCAGGCCGCGGGCAAGCAGCAGTTGGATGCGACCAAGCGCACCCAGGCTGGCGATGCGCCGTCGAGCACCAATACCAAGGACAACTTGAGCCTGGTCTCGGCCGAATCCGCCAAGAAAGGCGCGAAGGGCAAGGTCGGTGACAGTAATGCGCTGAGCGACAAGCTGGCGATGACCCAGGAAGAATTGGATACCACGCGCCGCGACAATGCTGAGCTGAAAAGCCGGGCGGCGGACCTGCAAAGCCAGTTGGATAAATTGCAGAAGCTGATTCAACTGAAAAACGATCAGCTGGCCAAACTGCAGGCGGCGAACGGAAGCCCGGCAACGGCGGCAATGCCCGCACAGTTGGCAGGTGAGCCTGCGACCACCGCGCCGGCCTCTGACGCGGCGGCGCCTGCCGTTGTGGCGCCTGCGCCCGAGCCGGTCACACCAGAGACCGCGACTGCCAGCACCACCGAAGGTAAATTCAACGATCTGCTGACCAATCCGATTGTCCTCGGCGTGATCGGCGGTGCTGCCGGCTTGCTGGTGTTGCTGCTTCTGCTGCTGTGGGCGCGTCATCGCAATGCGCGCCTTGAAGAGGAAAAGCACCTGCGGATGGCGCGGGCGCTGGCTGAAGAACCGCAATTTTCGCCGAACATTGATCACGACTTGCCAGCGGACAGCTTCGAAGGCCTCGAAGTGGCGCCGCCGAACGTCAAGTTGGCGGCCGCACCTGCCCCGGCTGCGGTTGCTGAGCCGGTCGTGGTGCCGTCGGTCGCTTCCGTGCTGTCGCCACTGGCCGCTGCCGTGGCCCCGCAGAATTCCAGCGATGCGCTGGCGCAAGCCCAATCCCATATTGATCGCGGTCACCTGAACCAGGCGGCCGACGTCCTTCAGCAGGCCATCAAGCATGAGCCCAAGCGCAGCGACCTGCGTTTGAAACTGATGGAAGTGTACGGCCTGCAAGGCGACAAAGACGGGTTCGTCTCCCAGGAGCGTCAACTGGTGGCCAATGGTGAAAACCATGCCCAGGTCGAGCAGCTCAAAGGCCGCTTCCCGGCCATGGCCGTGTTGGCGGCGGGCGTCAGTGCCGCTGTCGCCGCTGCAGCGCTGGACGCGCAATACGTCAAGGACTTGCTGGAAGACAAGCCGGCCGCGCCGGTGGCGGAACCCGATGCCTTCGATACCGATTTCGACCTGAGCCTGGACGATCTGGAAGCAGCTTCGCCTGCCGTGGTTCGCCCGGAAGATGAGCCGAGCTTTGAGTCTGTCCTTCAGCGCCAGACCGAAGCCAAGGCCAGCCCGGATGACCTGTCGGACTTCGATCTGGACCTGCAGTTGGAAGCGCCGTCTTCCACGCACTCGGACGACGACTTCCTCTCGGGCCTCGAAGAGCAGATGAAGGACGTGCCGCCGGTTGAGCCGCCGACCCTCACGCCTGCCGCGCTGGATGATTTCGACTTGCCGGAGGACTTCGACCTGTCCCTGGCGGAAGAACCGGCCGCGCCGGCGTCGGCCAAGCCGGATGCCTTCGCCTCCGAGCTGGACGACGTCAATGCCGAGCTGGATCGTCTGTCCCAGAGCCTGGAGCATCCGCCAATCGAGCCTTCCTTCACCGCTGAAGATGCAGCGTTGGGCGCTGATGAACCGGAATTCGACTTCCTCTCCGGCACCGATGAGGTCGCTACCAAGCTGGACCTGGCCCAGGCCTACATCGACATGGGTGATACTGACGGCGCGCGGGACATCCTGTCCGAAGTGCTGACCGAAGGCGACGAAACCCAGCGCGGCGAAGCCAAGGAAATGCTCGGTAAAATCTAAAGGTGCAACGCAGAAAAAATGTGTGAGCTGGCTTGCCTGCGATGCGGGCAACTCGGTTTATCCGTAACACCGCATTGATGCAATCGCAGGCAAGCCAGCTCCCACACATCAGGCCTTCACATGGCCACAACAAAAGCGCCCCACCTACGGCTGCCGCCTTTATAATGGCCGCCTTTGCGCAACTCATCGGGCTCTCAGTTCTTGGCAAATATAGATAACGCGGCCGCCGAAATGGCGGCCGCAGGCTTTAACCGCATCGCCCTGGGCGTGGAATACAAAGGCTCGCGCTACCGTGGCTGGCAGCGCCAGGCTTCCGGCGTGCTGACAGTGCAGGAAACCCTCGAAAACGCGCTGTCGAAGGTCGCCGACTCGCCGGTGTCGCTGATGTGTGCCGGGCGTACCGACGCCGGTGTGCACGCCTGTGGCCAGGTAGTGCACTTTGACACTCAGGCCGAGCGCACGATGAAAGCCTGGGTGATGGGCGCCAATATCAATTTGCCCCATGACGTCAGTGTCACCTGGGCCAAGGTCATGCCCGCGCATTTTCATGCGCGCTTCAAGGCCATCGCCCGTCGCTACCGCTACGTGATCTACAACGATCAGATCCGACCGGCGCACCTCAATCAAGAAATCACTTGGAACCACCGCCCACTGGATGCCGAGCGCATGGCCGAGGCCGCGCAGCATTTGGTCGGCGTGCATGACTTCAGTGCCTTCCGTGCCGGCCAGTGCCAGGCCAAGTCGCCGATCAAGGAAGTCCATCACCTGCGGGTGACCCGTCACGGCAAAATGATCGTGCTGGATATCCGTGCCGGCGCCTTCCTGCACCATATGGTGCGCAACATTGCTGGCGTGTTGATGACCATCGGCACCGGCGAACGGCCGGTGGAGTGGGCCAGGGAAGTGCTGGAAAGCCGCATTCGCCGTACCGGCGGCGTTACTGCGCATCCGTTCGGCCTATACCTGGTGGATGTGGAGTACCGCGACGAGTTCGAATTGCCGGATCGCTTCATCGGGCCACACTTCCTCACAGGTTTCAGCGAACTTGGCGGCTGACGCCCGGAAAAGCTTTTGTTACCATCCGGGACTTTCTCGGTTCAACCCCTGAGGTTTTTACGACATGCCAGCCGTTCGCAGCAAGATTTGCGGGATTACCCGCATAGAAGACGCGCTGGCGGCAGTCGAGGCGGGGGCGGATGCGATTGGTTTCGTGTTCTACGCCAAGAGCCCGCGGGCGGTGAATGTGCTGCAGGCGCGGGCGATCATCGCCGCGCTGCCGCCGTTCGTGACTACCGTAGGCTTGTTCGTCAACGCCAGCCGCTGTGAACTCAACGAAACCCTGGATGCCGTACAGCTCGACATGCTGCAGTTTCACGGCGACGAAAGCCCTGACGAATGTGAAAGCTATCAACGCCCATATATCAAGGCGTTGCGCGTCAAGGCCGGGGATGACATCGCCGCCGCGTGCGCGGCCTACACCGGCGCTCGCGGGATTCTGCTGGACACCTATGTCGAAGGCGTTCCCGGTGGCACGGGCGAGGCGTTTGACTGGTCGTTGATTCCCGAGGGGCTGAGCAAGCCGATCATCCTGGCGGGTGGGCTCAACCCTACGAATGTCGGGGCGGCCATCGAGCAGGTCAGGCCCTATGCCGTGGACGTCAGCGGTGGGGTGGAGCAGGGCAAGGGCATCAAGGATCACCACAAGATTCGCGCATTCATGCAGGCCGTGCGCAACAGCAGCGGTGCGATGTGACGGCTGGCAGTCTGCCGCCGTCAGTAACTACCACTGTGTAAAACAGCACCGGCGCCGCCTGCGGGAGGCCCGGAAATGAAGTGGCAACCCTGCGCTGGCAGGTTGTCTGGAAGGCTGAGGATACAGGTAGGAAATGGCCGGTCGAACGTCTGACCCCGTCCAGCTTGTGTCATCGCCACATATGAATTTAGCTCAAGGGCATACGCGGGGCTGTGTTCAAGCCACCGGTACTGGAGAAAGAAAGCATGAGCAACTGGTTAGTAGACAAACTGATCCCTTCGATCATGCGTTCCGAGGTGAAGAAAAGCTCGGTTCCTGAAGGTCTGTGGCACAAGTGCCCATCCTGCGATGCGGTGCTGTACCGCCCCGAGCTGGAAAAGACCCTGGACGTTTGCCCCAAGTGCAACCACCACATGCGTATCGGCGCCCGCGCCCGCATCGACATCTTCCTTGACGCCGATGGCCGCGCCGAACTGGGCGCTGACCTGGAGCCGGTTGACCGTCTCAAGTTCCGCGACGGCAAGAAGTACAAGGACCGCCTGACCGCTGCGCAGAAGCAGACCGGCGAGAAAGACGCGCTGATTTCCGTCAGCGGCAAGCTGCTGGGCATGCCAGTGGTGGTGTCGGCGTTTGAGTTCTCCTTCATGGGCGGCTCCATGGGCGCCATCGTCGGTGAGCGTTTTGTACGTGCCGCCAACTACGCCCTGGAAAACCGTTGCCCGATGATCTGCTTCGCCGCCTCCGGTGGCGCGCGCATGCAGGAAGCCTTGATTTCCCTGATGCAAATGGCCAAGACCTCCGCGGTACTGGCGCGCCTGCGCGAAGAAGGTATCCCGTTCATCTCCGTGCTGACCGACCCGGTCTACGGCGGCGTTTCCGCCAGCCTGGCAATGCTGGGTGATGTGATCGTCGGCGAGCCAAAAGCCCTGATCGGCTTTGCCGGCCCACGCGTGATCGAGCAGACCGTGCGCGAAAAACTGCCGGAAGGCTTCCAGCGCAGCGAGTTCCTGCTGGAGCACGGTGCCATCGACATGATCATCGCCCGTGGCGAGCTGCGCCCACGCCTGGGCAGCCTGCTGGCGCAAATGATGGGCCTGCCGACACCTGTGTACGTCGCGCCTAAAATCGAGCCGATCGTCGTGCCGCCGGTGCCTGCAAACCTATGACCCAACGTACCCTTGGCGAATGGCTCGCCTACCTTGAGCAGTTGCATCCGTCAGCCATCGACATGGGCCTGGAGCGCTCGCAACAGGTAGCGGCCCGCCTTGGGTTGGGCCGGCCGGCGCCGCGAGTGATCACGGTGACCGGCACCAACGGCAAAGGCTCTACCTGTGCCTTTGTGGCGGCGCTGCTGCAGGCCCAAGGGCTGAAAGTGGGCGTCTACAATTCCCCGCACCTGCTGCGTTATAACGAGCGGGTGCAGCTCAATGGCGTCGAAGCCACTGACGCGCAACTCTGCGAAGCCTTCGCTGCCCTGGATGTGGGGCGCGGCGAGGTTTCCCTGACTTATTTCGAGATGGGCACCCTGGCGGCGTTCTGGTTGTTCGAGCGTGCGCAATTGGACGTGGTCGTCCTCGAAGTCGGCCTGGGTGGGCGTCTGGACACGGTCAACGTCGTGGATGCCGACATGGCACTGGTCACCAGCATTGGCGTTGACCACGCTGACTATCTGGGCAACACCCGTGAGTCGGTGGCCTATGAAAAGGCCGGGATCTTCCGCCAGGGCAAGCCTGCGCTGTGTGGTGACCTGGACCCACCGCAACCCTTGCTCGACAAGGTGCGTGAGCTGGATTGCGCGTTTTTCCTGCGTGGTCGTGAATTCAATCTCGAAATTGGCACTCAGCATTGGCAATGGCGCGGGCGTGATGCACGTGGCCAGGTGGTCGAATTGCGTGACCTGCCGCTGCTGAACCTGCCGATGGAGAACGCTGCGCTCGCGCTGCAAGCCTACCTGCTGTGGGATCTGCCCTGGCAGGCCGAGCAGATTGCTGCCACCTTGCTGGCGACTCGGGTGGTGGGGCGTCTGGATCGTCGCACCTTCGAGTGGGAGGGCAAGCGCCTGAACCTGCTGCTGGATGTGGGGCACAACCCTCACGCCGCCGAATACCTGGCGCAACGCCTGTCGCGTACGCCTCCGGCCGGGCGTCGCCTGGCGGTGTTCGGGCTGCTGGCCGATAAAGACCTGGACGGCGTGGTTGCGCCGTTGCTCGGCGATGTCCAATCATGGGCCGTTGCGCCGCTGGACACGCCGCGCAGCCGCCCGGCCGCCGAGTTGGAAGTGGCCTTGCAGAACCTTGGTGCATCGGTGGCGTCGTATGCAAGCGTCACCGCCGCGCTTGAAGCCCAGTGTGCGGTGGCCACGGCCGAGGACGAGATTCTGTTGTTCGGATCATTTTATTGTGTTGCCGAGGCGCTAGAGTGGTTGGCCCGGCGCTCCACGGAGGAAGCTGCACATGGCATTACTGGATAGCGCATACAAGCAGCGAATGGTTGGAGCCCTGGTGTTGGTGGCGTTGGCGGTGATTTTTTTGCCGATGCTGTTTTCCCGCCAGGACGAGCAGCGCCAGGTAGTCGTCGAGGCGCCCGCTGCGCCCCAGGCGCCGACGGTGCCTCAGGTTCAAGTTGAGCCGGTGGTAGTGCCTGAACCGCAGGCGTTGCCGCAAGAGCCAGTGCCGGCCGACGAGGAAGTCGCCCAGCAACAGGCGCCGACTCAGCCCGTGCAACCGAGTGTTCCGGTGGTCAAGCCGGCTCCAGCTGCGCCAGTTGTGGCTGCCAAGCCTGCTGCGCCAGCGCCTGCGCCCAAGCCGGTCGCGCCGCAGCCAGCCGCGCCAGGTAAGCCGGACGTGGGCCAAAGCCGCATCGACCCGAACGGCTTGCCGATCACTTGGTCGATCCAGCTTGCCAGCCTGGCCAATCGCGAAAGCGCCGAAGCCTTGCAGAAAAAGCTGCGCACTCAAGGTTATAACGCCTATATCCGCAGTGCCGATGGCAAGAACCGCGTATTTATCGGGCCGCTGATCGAGCGCGCCGAGGCGGATCGCCTGCGGGACTTGCTGGGTCGCCAGCAGAACCTGAATGGGTTTGTGGTGCGTTTCCAGCCTGAGCGCGGTTGAATACCGCCAGCTTCTGATTGGAATACAGGCCAAATGTGGGAGCTGGCTTGCCTGCGATAGCGGTGGCTCAGTCAACAGTGATGTTGGGTGGGCCTGCCTCATCGCAGGCAAGCCAGCTCCCACATTGGTTTTTGGTGGTCTTAAAAGGGCGTTCGCCCTGCACAACTCATTGATTTGCAAAGCACCCGCAATCACAGCTTACCGATAGCCCGACGCTCTGCTAAAATGCGCCGCCTTATCCGTACGTAGGCTGCACTGTGCCATTTACCTGGGTTGATTGGGCGATCGTTGCAATCGTCGCCATCTCCGCTTTGATCAGTCTAAGCCGCGGCTTCGTAAAAGAAGCACTGTCGTTGCTGACCTGGATCATCGCAGGAGTCGTAGCCTGGATGTTCGGTGGTTCACTGTCGGTTTACCTGGCCGGGTACATCGAAACACCTTCGGCTCGCGTCATTGCGGGCTGCGCCATCATGTTCATCGCCACGCTGCTGGTGGGGGCAATGGTCAATTATCTTATTGGCGAGTTGATACGTGTCACCGGCCTCTCCG
Organism: Pseudomonas sp. R76; assembly: GCF_009834565.1. Lineage (GTDB taxonomy): Bacteria > Pseudomonadota > Gammaproteobacteria > Pseudomonadales > Pseudomonadaceae > Aquipseudomonas. Next base: position 4,552,737 of record NZ_CP019428.1, on the reverse strand, counting down.
GGACCGATCGATTTCTCGGCATGGCCTTCGGCGCCGCGCGTGGCGCGCTGCTGGTGGTTGTGGCGGTCGGGCTGTTGAGCCTGGGGCCGGTACAGCAGGATTCGTGGTGGCAGGAGTCGGTACTCGTGCCAAAATTTCTATTGGTTGCAGACTGGTCCAAAAACCTCATTTTGGGGTGGAGCAGTCAGTGGCTGGCCAGCGGAATCAGCGTACCCGCTGATCTTCCGTTCAAGGAGCACCTCTTACCGGCCAAAACGCCTCAGTAAGTTGTGTTCAGTCAAGATTCATTAAGTAGGGGTTGCGTCGCATGTGTGGCATCGTCGGTATCGTCGGTAAGTCGAACGTGAATCAGGCGCTGTATGACGCGCTAACCGTCCTCCAGCACCGCGGCCAGGACGCTGCCGGTATTGTGACCAGCCACGACGGCCGGTTATTCCTGCGCAAGGACAATGGCCTGGTACGTGACGTGTTCCATCAGCGTCACATGCAGCGCCTCGTCGGGCACATGGGTATTGGCCATGTGCGTTACCCGACTGCCGGTAGCTCGACCTCGGCCGAAGCTCAACCGTTCTACGTCAACTCGCCTTACGGCATCACCCTGGCGCATAACGGTAACCTGACCAACGTTGAACAGCTGGCCAAGGAGATTTACGAATCTGACCTGCGCCACGTCAACACCAGTTCCGACTCGGAAGTGCTGCTCAACGTGTTCGCTCACGAGCTGGCCCAGCGCGGCAAGCTGCAGCCGACCGAAGAAGACGTGTTCGCTGCCGTGACTGACGTGCACAACCGTTGCGTCGGTGGTTACGCGGTTGTGGCCATGGTTACCGGGTACGGCATCGTTGGTTTCCGTGACCCGCACGGCATCCGCCCGATCGTGTTCGGCCAGCGTCACACCGACGAAGGCGTCGAGTACATGATCGCTTCCGAAAGCGTGTCCCTGGACGTGCTGGGTTTTACCCTGATCCGCGACCTCGCGCCGGGCGAAGCGGTGTACATCACCGAAGATGGCAAGCTGCACACCCGCCAGTGCGCGGTGGCGCCGAAACTTACCCCGTGCATCTTCGAACACGTCTACCTGGCGCGTCCGGATTCGATCATCGACGGCGTTTCGGTGTACAAGGCGCGTCTGCGCATGGGTGAGAAGCTCGCCGAGAAGATCCTGCGTGAACGTCCAGAGCACGACATCGACGTTGTGATCCCGATCCCGGACACCAGCCGTACCGCTGCGCTGGAGCTGGCTAACCACTTGGGCGTCAAGTTCCGCGAAGGCTTCGTCAAAAACCGTTACATCGGCCGTACCTTCATCATGCCGGGCCAGGCGGCGCGCAAGAAGTCGGTACGCCAGAAGCTCAACGCCATTGAGCTTGAGTTCCGCGGCAAGAACGTGATGTTGGTGGATGACTCCATCGTGCGTGGCACCACGTGCAAGCAGATCATCCAGATGGCCCGCGAAGCCGGTGCGAAGAACGTGTATTTCTGTTCCGCAGCACCTGCCGTGCGTTACCCGAACGTGTACGGTATCGACATGCCGAGCGCTCACGAACTGATCGCTCACAACCGTTCCACCCAGGACGTGGCCGACCTGATCGGTGCCGACTGGCTGATCTATCAGGACCTGCCTGACCTGATCGAAGCGGTGGGCGGTGGCAAGATCAAGATCGAGCAGTTCGACTGCGCGGTGTTCGATGGCAAATACGTGACCGGTGATGTCGACGAGGCTTACCTGAACAAGATCGAGCAGGCGCGTAATGACTCGTCGAAGATCAAGACCCAGGCGGTCAGCGCGATCATCGACCTGTACAACAACTGAGTAAACACCGGCCCTGAGGGGCCGGTTTTGTATCTTAAATAAAGAATTGAGTAAGGAGTCGCAGCATGAGTCAGGAATGGGATGCCGGTCGCTTGGACAGCGACCTCGATGGCGTAGCTTTCGATACCCTGGCTGTGCGCGCCGGCCAGCACCGCACCCCGGAAGGTGAACATGGTGACCCGATGTTCTTCACCTCCAGCTATGTGTTTCGCACCGCCGCCGACGCCGCCGCGCGCTTTGCCGGTGAAGTGCCGGGCAACGTCTATTCGCGCTACACCAACCCGACCGTGCGAGCATTCGAAGAGCGCATCGCGGCACTGGAAGGCGCTGAGCAGGCGGTGGCCACGGCAACCGGCATGGCCGCCATCCTCGCGGTGGTCATGAGCCTGTGCAGCGCTGGCGACCACGTGCTGGTGTCGCGCAGCGTGTTCGGTTCGACCATCAGCTTGTTCGAGAAGTATTTCAAGCGCTTCGGTATTGAAGTGGACTACGTGCCCCTGGCGGATTTGTCCGGCTGGGATGCGGCGATCAAGGCCAATACCAAGCTGTTGTTCGTCGAATCGCCGTCCAACCCATTGGCCGAATTGGTGGATATCGCCGCATTGTCCGAAGTGGCGCACGCCAAGGGCGCGATGCTGGTGGTCGACAACTGCTTCTGCACGCCCGCGTTGCAGCAACCGTTGAAGCTGGGCGCGGACATTGTTGTGCACTCGGCCACCAAGTTCATCGACGGCCAGGGCCGTTGCATGGGCGGTGTGGTTGCCGGGCGTAGCGAACAAATGAAAGAAGTGGTGGGTTTCCTGCGCACTGCCGGCCCGACCCTGAGCCCGTTCAACGCGTGGATCTTCCTCAAGGGCCTGGAAACCCTCAGCCTGCGGATGAAAGCCCATTGCGCCAACGCCCAGGCACTGGCCGAGTGGCTGGAGCAGCAGGACGGTATCGAGAAGGTCCACTACGCCGGCCTCAAGAGCCATCCGCAACACGAGTTGGCCCAGCGCCAGCAGCGCGGTTTCGGCGCCGTGGTCAGCTTTGAAGTGAAGGGCGGCAAAGAGGGCGCCTGGCGCTTTATCGATGCGACGCGGCTGATTTCCATCACTGCCAACCTGGGTGACAGCAAGACCACCATCACCCACCCGAGCACTACGTCCCACGGCCGCCTGGCGCCGCAAGAGCGTGAAGCGGCCGGCATCCGTGACAGCCTGATCCGCATCGCGGTGGGCCTGGAAGATGTGGCTGACTTGCAGGCTGACCTGGCCCGCGGGCTGGCGGCCTTGTGATCGAGTGGTCCATGGAAGCTGCAGCGGTCGGTAACGGCCGCGTCGCACTGGTCACCGGCGCCGCGCGGGGCATTGGCCTTGGAATTGCTGCGTGGCTGATCAGCGAAGGCTGGCAGGTGGTGTTGACCGACCTGGACCGCGAGCGCGGTTCCAAGGTGTCCAAGGTGCTGGGCGACAACGCCTGGTTTATCACCATGGACGTTGCCGATGAGAAGCAAGTCGCCCAGGGCGTTGCCGAGGTGCTGGGGCAATTCGGGCGTTTGGATGCGTTGGTGTGCAATGCGGCCGTGGCTGACCCGCGCAATATCACCCTGGAAAGCCTCGACCTGGCGTATTGGAACCGCGTGTTGGCGGTGAACCTCAGTGGGCCGATGCTGCTGGCCAAGCACTGTGCGCCGTACCTGCGTGCCCATGGCGGTGCCATCGTCAACCTGGCGTCGACCCGGGCGCGTCAGTCGGAGCCCGACACCGAGGCCTATGCCGCGAGCAAGGGCGGCCTGCTGGCCCTGACGCACGCCTTGGCCATGAGCCTGGGGCCGGAGGTGCGGGTGAATGCCGTCAGCCCTGGCTGGATCGATGCGCGGGATCCTGCCGCGCGGCGTGCCGAGCCGTTGACCGATGCCGACCACGCCCAGCATCCGGCGGGCAGGGTGGGCACGGTTGAGGACGTGGCGGCGATGGTGGCGTGGCTGCTGTCGCGTCAGGCGGGGTTTGTCACCGGGCAGGAGTTCGTGGTGGACGGTGGCATGAGCAAGAAGATGATTTACAGCGAGTAGGGCGGATAGCCGTCTTGAAGCCATTTTGTCTTTTTCAGAAAAACTTCAAGCAGGCTATTGACTTAGGTCTGCTACCTGCGTAAATTTCGCGGCCTCAACGAAGCAAAGGGTGATTAGCTCAGCTGGGAGAGCATCTGCCTTACAAGCAGAGGGTCGGCGGTTCGATCCCGTCATCACCCACCACTTCTTGAGAGTTTTGCCTTAGGGCAAGACGCAACGTTAAAGGTTGCACCGACGCGCAGCGGTAGTTCAGTCGGTTAGAATACCGGCCTGTCACGCCGGGGGTCGCGGGTTCGAGTCCCGTCCGCTGCGCCATATTTTCCAGGTTCGACACGTCGGGCTTGAGATTGAACAGCCAAGGCTGATCGATCAGATGTTTAAAGACTGTTGAGGGTTTACGCTCAACTGGTCAAGCGATACGCAGCGGTAGTTCAGTCGGTTAGAATACCGGCCTGTCACGCCGGGGGTCGCGGGTTCGAGTCCCGTCCGCTGCGCCATATCTGCCTCAAGGCCCACTGAACGCCTTGAAGCACAAAGAAAGCCTCAGGTTTACTTTGATCCGATAGCAAAGACCCTGGTCGAAAGACCGGGGTTTTTTGTTTCTGCGATTTGGCTTTATGTGGGAGCGAGCAAGCCCGCTCCCACAATTAGATTGTGGTCAGAACCCCAACTTATCCCGCAACCCGTAATACCACGCGCCCAGCGCGGCAAATGGCGTGCGCAACAATTGCCCGCCCGGGAACGGGTAGTGCGGCAGGTCGGCAAACGCATCAAAACGCTCTGCCTGACCTCTTAACGCCTCCGCCAGTACCTTGCCTGCCAGGTGCGTGTACGTCACGCCGTGGCCGCTGCAGCCTTGCGAGTAATAGATGTTATCGCCCAGGCGCCCGACCTGCGGCAGGCGCGACAGGGTCAGCAGGAAATTGCCGGTCCAGGCGTAATCGATTTTCACATCCTTGAGCTGCGGGAAGGCCTTGAGCATCTTCGGACGGATGATCGCCTCAATGTTCGCCGGGTCGCGCGCGCCATATACCACGCCGCCGCCGAAAATCAGTCGCTTGTCGCTGGTGAGGCGGTAGTAGTCGAGCAGGTAGTTGCAGTCTTCGACGCAGTAATCCTGCGGCAGCAACGTCTTGGCCAGCTCATCGCCCAGCGGTGCCGTGGTGATGACCTGCGTGCCGCACGGCATCGATTTGGCTGCGAGCTCCGGCACCAGGTTGCCCAAGTAGGCATTCCCCGCGACGATGATGAACTTGGCCCTGACCTTGCCTTCGGCAGTGTGCACCACCGGATTGGCGCCGCGCTCAATGCGCACTGCTGCCGATTGCTCGTAGATCGTGCCGCCCAGGGATTCCACGGCAGCCGCTTCGCCCAGCGCCAGGTTTAGCGGATGAATGTGCCCGCCGCTCATGTCCAGCAGGCCACCGACGTAGTTGTCACAGGCCACCACTTCGCGAATGCGACGCTCATCCAGCAACTCAAGCTGAGTATGGCCATAACGTTCCCACAGGCGCTTCTGCGACTCCAGGTGGCCCATGTGCTTGCTGTTGAGAGCAGCGAACACGCCGCCGTCCTTCAAATCGCACTGGATCTGATACTTGGCCACCCGCTCGCGAATGATCTTGCCGCCCTCAAATGCCATTTGCCCCAGCAACTGCGCCTGCCTGGGACCGACACTGCGCTCGATCACATCTATATCGCGGCTGTAGCTGTTGACGATCTGCCCACCATTACGGCCTGATGCGCCAAACCCCACCTTGGCAGCTTCCAGCACGGTGACGCGAAAACCGTTTTCCAGCAAAAACAGCGCGCTGGAAAGGCCGGTGTAGCCGGCGCCAATCACGCACGCATCGGTTTCGACTTCGCCTTGCAGTACCGGGCGAGGCGGAACCGCATTCGCGGACGCGGCGTAATACGACTGGGGGTAGGGGGTGTTCGCCATCCTGGAACCTCTGTTTTATATTTTTTACGAGTGCCCAGATCCTACCTGAGTTAAAAATTGCCTGCCAGCCACCCGAAAATCCGGGGTGTACCCGTCGCAAATAAATAATTCGCATATTCATAGGGTTAGCTGCAAAAAAGATGTTGACACCCCTCCGGAATTCCGTAGAATGCCGCCTCACAGCAGGCACGTAGCTCAGTTGGTTAGAGCACCACCTTGACATGGTGGGGGTCGTTGGTTCGAGTCCAATCGCGCCTACCAAACAAAATCCGCTCTGCTGGGCGGTCTAGAAGGGTTCACCGAAAGGTGGGCCCTTTTTTGTTGTCTGCGATTTGCAAAACTTTTGCAAAACTCCCACTTCAGAACGCCAATTCGGCGCCTGTGTGTTTAAACACCCGGCAAACTGGGAGTCTGCCGGGACTGACGAGCTATTAAGGCATTAAGACCGAATCTACAACGTGGATCACGCCGTTGGACTGCATCACGTCTGCGATGCTGATGCCAGCCTTACCGCCTTTGGCATCTACCACCCACAGCTTGCCGTCATGCAGCTTGATATTTAGCGATTCACCTTGAACTGTTTTCAACACCACGGTGCCGCCGTTCTTTTTGGCATCTGCCATCAGTTGCGCCGATGTGTGAGTGCCAGGCACGACGTGGTAGGTCAGAATTTTAGTCAGATCGGCTTTGTGTTCAGGCTTGACCAGTGTATCGACGGTCCCTGCTGGCAGCTTGGCAAAGGCTTCGTTCGTTGGGGCGAATACAGTGAAAGGGCCTTTGCTGTTAAGCGTATCGACCAATCCGGCAGCCTTGACTGCAGCTACCAGCGTCGTGTGGTCCTTCGAATTGACCGCGTTCTCGACAATGGTTTTGCTTGGGTACATCGCTGCCCCTCCGACCATCACTGCATCGGCGGCAAAGCTGAGCGTGGCAGTGACGGAGAGGATCGCGAAGCAGGCTGCAGCAGCAAATTTTTTGTAAAAAGCGTGCATGGTGTATCTCCTTGGCTCTTATGCCCTCCGAGTGAGGGTATTGAATCTACGAGCCAGAAACCAAACCGGATGCACTAATTCACGAAATAATTTTTACGGGCGACTTGCGCCTGTTGTTTGATGCCGCTGGCATTCCGTCCACGCTGGATGCCTGGACAGGAAGACTGTAGATTCAGTCCCTAAAGGATGATGCACGCACGAGGAGTGGAGTTTTGCGCAAACTGATTGTTGTGCTGTTGCTCGGTGTTCCGTGCAGTTTTCCCGTAATCGCTGGTGATGGCAGTCCGGTCAAGGTTTCGGCCTTTGGAGCGATTGTTTCATCGATTGGTTTTGCGTACTCAGAATGAGACGAGCTCAGTCAGCGACATCGAGCTGGCTGAAGCTGTTTTGGTTTACGAATTACCCTAGAAGAGTGGAGTTTCGACCGCTTGTAGCTAGCTCATGCTGGTTTTTTGCACCCGGTCAGCAGTGCTACAGTCCTGCCAAACTAAAGAGGGAACGATCCGGCGTGTTTACGATGCGCTCGGGCGAGTTTTCACTGCAACCCGAAGGCATCTCGATTCATCGGCCGATGCAGTGAGTTAACGAGGCGTATGAATTGATCCCTTATATGCGGGGTTCTTGTAATCGCAAGATCCGCCGCCGTACGCTCTGCTCGAGACTCACTTGAAGTCTTCACATACCCACAGAATTGCAAATAGTTGAAGGATTGACGATTGAGTACTCGTATCGAAATGATGGTCAACCCTGGAGATGAGGAGCGCTCAGCTATCCTCAGGCCGTTACGGGCTCACAATCGCGCACAAGCAGGCGATCCAAAACCGGAATCTCTAGCGCTGCTAGTCCGCGATGAGCACACCAACGAAATAATTGGGGGGCTTTATGGTGAGATATTTTATCGCTGGCTCTTCATTGAGCTGCTAGCCATCCCCGAGCAGTCTAGAGGTCAAGGTACGGGTTCACGCCTGATGGAAATGGCGGAAAATACTGCACTTGAAAGAGGCTGCGTCGGAATCTGGCTCGATACCTTTGATTTCCAGGCGCCTGCCTTCTATGAAAGACATGGGTTCACTGAGTTCGGCCATCTCGATAATTTCCCCCCTCAACATAGGCGCCTTTTTTTCCAGAAACGATTGGTGACAGCCTCTGACTGATCCGCCCATGCCTGAGCCAATGCTTGAGTAGGGAATGTTTTGGATTGCGGGGGGCTTGCTCTCAATCGAACTTGAGCATTCCAGTTACCAGAGGGAAGGGAGCGAATGTTAGCCATGGTTGACGCCTCATAATGTGAATGGGCGTTCTCTTAGGGCATAAGCTACGTGGCCTAGCGCTTAGCAGGGTCGCTCTTGACATGGTGGGGGGGGCGTTGGTTCGAGTCCAATCGCGCCTACCAAACAAAATCCGCTCTGTTGTGCGGTCTAGAAGGGCTCACCGAAAGGTGAGCCTTTTTTTGTTGCCTGGAATTCGGGCAATAGCTCATCCAGCCACCGTGTGGCTTGCTCTAAAGGAGGCGCGCGGGTCAGCAGAACAGCGTAGCCACCGATAACAGGCAGATGATCTGAACAACCATCTGGCAGCGTATTTCACCATTGGTTGTCGCCATACTCATTTGTCCGGCATACATAGTGGCTACCCTCCTCGTCGGCGATTGTGCCGTTCGCCATGCGCAAGAATGCGCACCGCTCCATTGAGTATAGGTCTGGAACAGGATTCTTCACGGTCAAGCCGCTCCGGTGCGATTGAGCACGCTTTCCCCGGCCCCCGCCGGCAACCGATACACATCGATCAGCCCCAGCACGCCAAGCAATGCCACGCCTGCGAACGCCACCCGAAAATCCCCGGCGCTGGCGTGTGCCTCATGCCCTTGCGCAGCCATGGACGCGCGCAGCAGCAGTGCTGCAATCGACACGCCCAAGCCCATCGCCAGTTGAAACGCCATGCTGAATAGGGCGGATGCTTCACTCATGCGTGCCTTGGGCACATCGGCGAAGCCAATCGAGTTGTAGCAGGTGAACTGCATCGACCGCGATAGCCCGCCCACAAACAGCACTGCCGCAATCAGCGTCAGCGGCGTTTGCGCGGTAAACAAGGCGCAGGCGGCAACGAGGCTGACGCCGATCACGCCGTTGACGAGCAATACCTGGCGAAACCCAAAGCGCTGCATGATGGCTGTCGTGAAGGGTTTCATGGCCAGGTTGCCAGCAAATACCGCCAGCACCAACAACCCCGCATCCACTGGCGACAAACCAAAGCCCACCTGAAACAACAGCGGCAGCAAAAACGGCAAGGCGCTGATGGCCAGGCGGAATAGTGAACCACCCAAAATGCTGACCCGGAATGTCGCGATCGACAGCGTGTGCAGCGGCAATAACGGTTCGGCATGCCGACGGCAATGCTGCACGGCCCATACCGCAAGCGCTGCACCTGCCGCCGCGAGCGCGAAACCGGGCAGCAGTGTTTCACTGGTCTGGTTGCCCAGCCACTCCAGCCCGCCCAGCAGTGCCACGCAGGCGCTCGCCAACAGCACAAAGCCTTTGCCATCGAATTTGCGCACGCTCGCCTCACGGCCCTTGGGCACAAGCCACAGCGCGGCAACCAGGGCCAGCGCGCCCAGCGGCACGTTCACGTAGAAAATCCACGGCCACGATGCATGGGTCACGATCAAGCCACCCACCAATGGCCCAAGAATCGGTGCCACCAAGCCGGGCCAGGTGATCACCGCAATCATGTTCACCAGGTCTTTCTTGTCGGTATTACGCAGCACCGCCAGGCGCCCCACGGGCACCATCAGCGCCCCGCCGATGCCTTGCAGCACCCGCGCGATCACGAACATCTCAAGGCTCTGGCTAAACCCGCAGAGCAGCGACGCCAGGGTAAACACGATGATCGCGCCAGCGAACACCTGGCGTGCGCCAAAGCGGTCAGCAATCCAGCTGGACGCCGGGATGAAAATCGCCACGGCCAGAATGTAGGCCGTGATGCCGATGTTCATGTCCACCGGTGTTACCCCAAAGGCGGCTGCCATGGTCGGCAGAGCGGTGGCGATCACCGTGGCGTCGAGGTTCTCCATGAAAAAAGTCACGGCGACCACCAGAGCGATCAAACGCATTTGCACGCCTGAGATGGGTGTAGCGGAAGAAGTCACCAGTGCCACCTCTTTTCAATGAAAATCGATTGCTGTCCACAATACCGGCTCAGTCCTGTGCTCGCACGTTTGGGTCGACGCGCCTAAGTCAGGCTCTTCCAAAACGTCGGATTATGCCGCTGCGCAAGCCAGAGTGAGCCAGTCATACTCACGGGTCATTGAATTCAGCCTGGGAGCTTGAAGTGGAATGTGAAATGGAAGTGTCGTTCGATGTGACGGCGCAGGAGCGTGAGGACATCCTCAAACCGTTGAGGGCTTACAACACCCGCCATATCGGTGACATCAAGTTTGAATCGGTCGGCATTTTGTTACGTGATTCGACCAGTCGAGCGGTGGTAGGCGGGCTCTATGGGAGCATTTCTTTAGGATGGTTGTTCGTTGAACTCCTGAGCGTTCCGCAAGAGATGCGCGCCCAAGGTACCGGTAGGCGTTTGATGCGCGCCGCCGAGGCGTTAGCTCGGCAAAAGGGCTGCATCGGGATCTGGCTGGATACGTTCAGCTTCCAGGCGCCGGAATTTTATCGAAAGCAAGGCTTCAGCGAGGTGGGTCATATCGCTGACTACCCTGCGGGCCACCAACGCTATTTTTTCCAAAAGCGTCTGGCTTGAATCCCCGCACGGCGCCGGATCACCTGGCGCCAATCACCCACAAAATTTATTGGTTTGCAGCAACAATTTTTCTTGTTGGACACCCCCCGGCCCCAAGCAGCAAAGTTGCCGCCACTGACGCTCGACCTTCCAGGTCAACAATAAAAGCCGCGCCGGGCTGCACGCTATTTTCATGCTGTGAACTCGTTGTTCACATCCTGCCGTAATGGCGCCGCAGCGCGCATTCAAGGACCTCATCGTCATGCAAACTGTTGTGAACCTATGGCCGTTGATCGGCGTACTTGTCATCGTGGTTGGCTTCGTCTTGCGCTTCAATCCGCTGTTGGTGGTGACTGCTGCCGCCATCGCTACCGGGCTCGCCGCCCACTTCCCGTTGGAAAAAATCCTCGCCAGCATGGGTGATGGTTTCCTTCAGACCCGCGCGCTGCAACTGATCCTGTTATTGCCCCTGGCGGTCATTGGCCTGCTCGAGCGCCATGGTCTGCGTCTGCATGCGCAAAACTGGATAGCGCGTTTCGAGCGCGCCACGGTCGGACGTTTGTTGATCATCTACCTGTTTGTGCGCGAGTCCACGGCGGCCATGGGGCTGACCAGCCTGGGCGGGCACCCGCAAATGGTGCGGCCGCTGCTGGCGCCGATGGCCGAAGGGGCGGCGGAAAAACGCTACGGCAAGCTGCCGGACAAACTACGCCACAAAGTATTGGCCATGTGCGCGGCGACCGATAACGTCGGGCTGTTTTTTGGCGAAGACATCTTTGTCGCCTTTGGTGCGATTGCGCTGATGCACACCTTCCTGCTGGGCTCGGGCATTGACGTGGAACCGTTGCACATTGCGGTGTGGGGCATCCCGACGGCGATCTGTGCGTTTATCATCCATGCGATTCGCCTGCATCGGTTTGATCGAAGACTCACGCGTGAAATGACATCCGCCGCCACGCCTGTGGAGGCAGCGCAATGATCATCTCGATTCAATACCTGTATTGGCTTGCCGGTGTTTTGCTGCTGATTACTGCGGGCATGATCCTGCTCGATCGAACCCACCCGAAGCGCTGGTCGACCGCGTTGTTCTGGCTGCTGTTCGCTATTCCGTTCCTGGTCGGGGAGCGCTTGCCGTCGGTGGTTATCGGTGCCGGTGTGGTGGTGATGGCATTGATTGCAGGCTTGGGCGGCGTCGGCCGCGGCAAACATGCCGAATTGCATGACAAAGCGTCTCGCGCGAGTGCCGGTCGTTTGGGGCACAAATTGTTTATCCCGGCGCTGGCCATTCCCCTGACCACGGTGATTGGTTCGGTACTGCTCAAACACACCGAAATCGGCGGCGTGCCGCTGCTGGACCCGAAAAACACCACCTTTGTGTCGTTGGGCATTGGTTGCCTGATCGCCCTCGGCCTGGCGTGCTGGCTGACCCGCGACACACCGGTACAAGCCTTGCGCGAGTCCCGGCGCCTGACCGAGGCCCTGGGTTGGGCCATGGTGTTGCCGCAAATGCTGGCGATGCTCGGGCTGCTGTTCAATGAAGCTGGAGTCGGCACGGCTGTCGCTCATGTCACCACCACCTATATCAACCTGGATTTCAAGTTGGTGGCGGTAATGGTCTATGTGTTGGGCATGGCCTTGTTTACGGTGATCATGGGTAACGGTTTTGCGGCATTCCCGGTCATGACCGGAGGTGTCGGCGTGCCGGTGCTGGTGGGCATCTATGGCGGTAACCCGGCGGTGATGGCGGCGATCGGCATGTTCTCCGGCTATTGCGGTACGCTGATGACGCCGATGGCGGCCAACTTCAATATCGTCCCGGCGGCGTTGCTGGAACTGCCGGACAAAAATGCGGTGATCAAGGCGCAAATTCCGACGGCGTTGATGATGCTGGTGGTGAATATTGTCCTGCTTTATCTGTTGATGTGAGGACCGGATGCAAACAGTACTGCTGACGGGCTTCGAGCCCTTTGACCAAGACCTGATCAACCCATCCTGGGAGGCCGCACGCCAGTTGGATGGCGTGCAACTGGCCGAGGATGTGCAAATTGTGGCGCGTCGCCTGCCCTGCGCGTTTGCCACGGCGGGGGAGTGCCTGGCCGAGCTGATCGCCGAGCTGCGTCCGGTGATGGTCATCGCCACGGGGCTCGGGCCTGGGCGCAGTGATTTATCCATGGAGCGGGTGGCGATCAACGTGAATGATGCACGTATCCCCGACAACCTGGGCGCGCAACCTGTAGACACGGCGGTGGTGGCCGGCGGGCCGGCAGCCTATTTCAGCACGTTGCCGATCAAGGCCATGGTCAAGGCCGTGCGCGAGGCGGGGGTTGCAGCGTCGGTTTCGCAGACGGCGGGAACCTTCGTGTGTAACCAGGTGTTTTACCTGTTGCAGCACGCACTTGCCGGTACGGCAATACGCAGTGGTTTTATCCATGTGCCCCCCATGCCGGAACAGGTCACTGGCGTGGCGCAGCCTTCGATGGCATTGGAGACATTGGTTAAAGGTTTACGGGTTGCGGTTCAGGCGGCTTGGGGCACGCAAGTGGACATCGCGCAAACCGGAGGGCAGGTCAGCTGACCTCGCCTGGGAACGAAGAACCGAAGGGAAAGCGGCCCAGTGGTGACAGACAATTTTTTTGCAAAACCAAGGTTCGGGCCGGGCGCTCTCAGTGTTCCCGCCGAGGAAAGAACAACTCAAAACATGTCACGCCTTCTTCACTGGTGACGCTGTAGCGACCGTTATGCAACTGCATGATGGTCGCGACAATCGACAGCCCCAATCCATTGGACTGCGCCGAACGTTCCCGCGACTCATCCACCCGATAAAACCGCTCGAACAGCCTGGGCAGATGCTCGGCAGGAATGGTCTCGCCGCGGTTGCTGACACTCAGCCTGATGCCTTCAGCAGTGGGCGTCGCCTGGATCAACAGCTGCGAACTCGGCGCGCCGTACTTGATGGCGTTGGCACACAGGTTTGCCAGCGCCCGGCGCAACAGCATCGGTTCGGCCCAGATCACGCCTTCGCCCTGCGCAAGAATGCTGATCTGCACATCGCTCGCCAACCCTTCAAAGTAGTCAGCCATACGTTCCACTTCATCCGCCGCACTCAGTTCCTGGCGTTGGCGCAGCGCGCTGACCGGGTCGGTGCGGGCGAGGAACAGCATGTTGTCGAGCATCCGCGCCAGGCGCTCGAGCTCTTCAACATTGGAGGCGAGTAATTGTTGATAGCTCTCGATGCTGCGGTGCTGTTGCAGGGCGACTTGGGTTTCGCCCAGCAGGTTGTTGATCGGCGTACGCAGTTCGTGAGCCATGTCGGTAGACACCTGGCCCAGTTGCACAAAACCCTTGGCCAGGCGCTCGAGCATGGTGTTGAACGAGTCGATCATTGGCAGCAGTTCTTTCGGCGTACCGTGGCTGTCGAGGCGTTCGGCCAGGTTGCCTACGCCGATGCCCTGGGCGTGCCTGGCCAGGCGCCGCAGCGGCAGCAGCCCACGGTGCACCAGCAGGTAACCGACCAGGGCGAGGATGACTGCCGCGATGCTGGCCAGCACAAACACACTCAAGCGATAGCTGGCGAGCATGGCGGTGCGCTCGGTCATCAAGCGCCCGGTGGTGACTTGCAGGCTGCCCAGGTCGCCGGTATCGATGGATGCGGCGACAGTGGCGAAGGGCACGCCATTTACGCCGGGTAAATGGTGCACATCGGAAAACCCCAGCGCTTGGTTTTTTGGTACGGGCGTCACGTTCGGCATGTCAATGTTGCCCGGGTTGACCAGCAGCAACGGCTTTTGCCCCGGCGCCGCGATGCTCAGCACCGACTCGCTGTTGCCCAGCATGTTCTGGAACAGCTCCGGCTTGGTCTTGATCAGGTCCAGGGTGTTGCTGTCATTGAGCAGGTTGCGCAACTGGTCGGCGCGATAGATCAGTGCCGCATCGTCACGCTTGATCAGTTCGCGCTCAAGCTCGCGATACAGCGCGACCCCCAGCGTGGCCAGCAGGGCGAAGGCGAGCAAGGCGAAGATCAGCGCCAGGCGCAGGGTCAGTGAGTAATGCCGGCGATTGTTCATGGCTGGGTATCGAAGCGGTAGCCAATGCCGCGCACGCTGTGGATCAACTTGAGCTGGAACGGGTCGTCGATTTTCAGGCGCAGGCGCCGTACGGCGACGTCGACCACATTGGTGTCGCTGTCGAAGTTCATGTCCCAGACCCGCGAGGCGATCATCGAGCGTGACAGCACTTGGTCTTGATGGGTCGCAAACAAGTGCAGCAGCGCGAACTCTTTATTGGTCAGGGTGATGCGCGTACCGGCGCGGGTGACGCGGCGCTTGAGCACGTCGATTTGCAGGTCGGCGATGTGCAGCTGTTCTTCTTCGCGGCTCGGGCCGCGGCGGGTCAGGGTGCGCAAGCGCGCCACCAGCTCGGCGAAAGAGAACGGTTTGATCAGGTAATCATCGGCACCCAGTTCCAGGCCCTTGATGCGATCAGCAATGTCGTCGCGAGCGGTCAGGAACAGCACCGGCGTATCGGCTTCTTTGCGCAAGCGGCGCAGCACCTCCCAACCGTCCATTTTCGGCATCATCACATCCAGCACAATGACGTCGAATGGTGTTTCCAGCGCCTGGTGCAAACCGTCCACGCCATCGCGGGCAAGGCTCACGGAGTAACCCAATTCCTGCAGACCGTTGAGCAGGTAATTGCCGGCCTTGGGTTCGTCTTCGACTACGAGGATGTTCATGGGAGGAGCCCTGATGCTAGGTGTGGCGCAAGTGTAGCCCGATCAATTGTCACTGGCGCAGCCGATGCCTTGCACTTGGTAGTCCAGCACGTGTTCGCGGCCCTGGTGGTCCAGGTAGTCGAGGCGGGCAGGGACGATGCCGCATTGGCCATAGGTGTCGGTGCTCGACAGCACTTTGTCGACATCCAAGTGCACGAAGAAGCCGGTTTTGTCGTGAATCACGTTAGTGGCAGCTGTGGTGTCGGCGGCAAACGCGGAACCGGTAGCCAGCAAAGCGGCAAAACCCAGGATAAACAGTTTCATGGTAGTAGCTCTCTTTAAGGGTCGGCTGCCAGGTCCTGGCAGTGAGTTCACAGTAACCAGGCGCCCCAAACAGCCAACCAACAGGATCATGACAAGTTCGTAATGAATGGCTTAAGGCTGGCGACCCGACGCTTCGAGGATCAGGTCGGTGATTTCCTTGGCGTGGGACACCAGCGACAAGTGGCTCGATGGCAGCTCGATGGTGCTGGCGTTCATGCGCTTGGCGAGAAAGCGTTCCAGGTCCGGGTTGATGGTCTGGTCATTGCTCGACACCGCGTACCAGGACGGTTTGGTGTGCCAGGCGGCGTTCACCGTACGGCCGCTGAACAGGGTCTTGGTGATCGGTTGTTGCACGGCGTACAACTCCAGGGCTTTGGCGCGCGGCACATCGGCGGCAAAGTACTTGAGGAAGGCGTCCTGGCTCAGGGTCAGGTAGCCGTCGTGATCTTCCACGCCGGCACGCACCGGCATGGTCGGGTACTTGGCGGAGAGCGCGACGAAGTCTTCGTTGGCGTCCGGCGCACGGGCGGCCACGTACACCAAAGCGCTGACCTTCGGGTTCACCCCGGCGTCGCTGACCACGGTGCCAGCGTAGGAATGGCCGACCAGCACCGTAGGACCGTCCTGTTGATCCAGCACGCGATTGGTCGCGGCGACGTCATCGGCTACCGATGTCAGCGGGTTCTGCACAGCGGTGACGTGCAGGCCGGCGGCCTGAAGCCGGGTGATCACTTCGGACCAGCTCGAACCGTCAGCCCAGGAACCGTGGACCAGCACAACGTTATTGGCTTTGACCGGTGCGACGGTGCCGGCCATCGCGGTGGCGGTGCCCAGCATCAGCAGGCTGGCGGCGATCAGGCAGAGTTTGCTTGCAGGTTTCATCGGGTGGACCCTTTTCATCTGTGGGAAGTGGCGTCAACCGCTGTGGGTGACTGACGACTCCACTGTATGAAGTGAGGGTGCTGACAAGACTTACAGCTTGATTACAAGGTTGTAATGCAAGCGCATGGGGATCGGTGCGCAGCGTTTACAAGTGGGAAGGGGATCCGTAGATTGCATCGGGGTCAGCATTTGTTACCGATCACAAGGAAAGCCAAGCAGTGTCCATTTCAGGCCCCGCCGCATTTACCCAACGCTTCCGCGCCTTTCTATTCGATATGGACGGGACCTTGCTCAACTCCATCGCCGCTGCCGAGCGGGTGTGGAGTATTTGGGCTGAACGCCATGGCCTGGATGTGCCGGCCTTTCTGAGCACAATTCATGGCGCGCGGGCCATCGACACCATCACCCGTCAGGCGCTCCCCGACGTCGACCCTGAGGTTGAAGCGCAGTGGATTACCGAGGCTGAGTTGAATGATGTCGAGGGTGTGGTTGCGATTCCCGGCGCGGTTGAATTCCTGAACCGGTTGCCCGGCAGTCAATGGGCGTTGGTGACGTCTGCACCCAAGGAGCTGGCATTACGCCGGTTGCAAGCGGCGGGTATTTCGCCGCCGCAGGTGCTGGTCACGGCCGAGGATGTCGCTATCGGCAAACCGGACCCCGCCGGTTATGTGCTGGGTGCACAACGCCTGGGTGTACCCGTGCAGGACTGCCTGGTGTTCGAGGATGCGACGGTGGGAATTCGGGCCGGGGAGGCGGCGGGAGCAGCGGTGGTGGTGGTGACCTCGACGCACCTGAAGCCCATGGCTACGGCACATGCATCGATCGATGGCTATGAGCAGCTGCAGGTCGAGCGCGATGATGACGGCCTGTTGAGTTTGCACCGCGTGGCGGACTGAAACGAAAAAGCCGAGCGCGTTACCGGTCTCGGCCTTCTTCCCTGGCGTCGTGATCGGGTGACGCTTGCTGTCGGTTACTGCGCATGCCCTGGCGGGACATCACCATTTCCCTGAGGATCTCATTGGCCAGCCGGGCAATCGCTTCGGCGCCGCGATAATGTGCGCGCACGATGCCGGTAATCGCGAAATGGTCGGTTTCGGGGCCGCTCAGGATGGCTGAAAGGGTGCCGTCAGCATGCAGCGTGCAGGTGATCTTGTAGCTGGGCAGACGGGCCGCCAGTGCAGATTCGATTTCGGATTTACTGAGGGCATCCATCTGCTTATTGCCTTTCATTGATCGTGCACGCCCAAGCATAGATCTTGCTGTGAGGCTGTAAATACCGGCGATCAGATAGTGTATTGCCGCCCATTAACCCGCAGATTTGCGATGCGTAAGGTGACCGGCTCGCTGGCACATTTTGCGTTGGATGATCGTCTGTATGGGCTTGAGGCAGAACACAAACAGGTAACCGCACAACAGCAGCACCAGGTCCAGCCAGGAGGGCGCATCCCAGGCGGTGGCACCTTCAATTTCGTATCTCAAGCCATATTCCACGCCGGCAAACGCCAGCCCGATCAGCAGGGCGATCACCCAGGAATAGGCGACAAAGTGTTGCATAGAGGTGCGCCTCATCGACGTACTCCTGAGTGCGCTCAGTTGTCGGCAGAATGGCTCAACCATTTTGGCTGTACACCACGCGACAAGTTCCGAATGTGAAGACAGTTTCATCTTGCGTGGAAGATGAAGAGAGCGACGCTCTGGACGCAAAAGAGCGAACAGGCCTAAAGGGTCTTCGCCAGCCGTTACAGTGAACGAAAAGGCTGGCTACTGAGGGCGCTTCAAGGAGTCTGGTTTTTGTCCGGAGCAGTCAGGCCGGCCTGGATGCGCTGGTAAATCTCCTCGCGATGCACGGCAACGTCCTTGGGTGCGTTGATGCCGATTCGTACTTGCTGGCCGCTAACGCCCAGAATGGTGATCGTGATGTCATCACCGATGTTTATGCTTTCACCGACTTTGCGGGTGAGTATAAGCATGGACTTCTCCTTGATTACTTTTAAGGACACATGTTTCAGACAGGGCAGATGTCGGATGTGTGTAGCTTACTGCTAAGCGCTTCCCTGTGACTGCCTCTTTTAGGACGCATAGAGGCGACATTAATTCCCATGACGGCATCATACAGGTCTGCGATACATCATTCGCATTGTTTAAGCCAACGTTTATGACGGCCAGAATAGACAGTGAATGATAAAGTTGCCTCTTTATCCTTAAAGGAGCAGGGCAGTGCGTAAAGTAGCGATGGCAATGGCGGTGTTGGCATTGGCCGGTTGCGGTGAAGGCAAACCTGTCGAAGCGCCCAAGGCCAAGCCTGCCGTGACTGAAAGCCAGCCACAAACCGGTGCGATTGCCGCCCAGGAATGGGACGTGTGGGTTGGGCCGCCGGACCACAAGCTGCAGGCGATCACCGACCTGACCGCCTGGTTGCTGGAGCATGGTTTCAATTTTTATATCGTGAAGGAAGACGGCAAGGATCAGGTATTGCTGGGGCCGTTCGCCAGTAAGGCCGAAGCCGAAGCCAAGCAGGCGTTGTTGACCGAAAAACTGGCACGCGCCAAGAAGAACGACACCGAGTCGCAGGTCATCGAGCACAAGACTGCGCAGTAACCGGCAAGTTGGGCGGGTGTCCCGCCCATTTTCAACCGCAGGCCTTAAGGTTTACCGGGCCGACAAACTCATTCCCGCGCCCCATCACGCACGCTACGGTCTGGTTGCGCTGGCGCTCCCAGGCTTGCACCGGGTAAGTCTTGTTCCAGGCTTCATACAGTTGCCTATCCTGTTTTGACAGGCGCAAGCCGTACTGTTTGCTCATATAGAAATACGTGCGGGCGATCATCCCGCGAATGGATGGGCGCGGCATGACCTTCTTGGCCTTGAAGTCCACCTGGGTCAGGCACGAACCGTACTGCCCACGTTGAACCGGCAGCCAGCCAAAACTGAAGTTGTTACGGTCGCCATTGACTTGCTTATCCGATAAGACACCGCATTGACATTTTTACTGAGAATACATAAAACCTTGGAAAATCAATGGTTTTAGTCGGGTTTAACGTGTCATTTAAATCACCAAAATCATGTCAACGTTGACATTTTGACCCTTCAGCGCAGCCGAATTTATATCCGACGAACGGTAGGGCTGTATTCGGATACGGATGTACGTCCGTTCAAAAATTAGCCCATCCGACTCCCGCATCTGTTCATATCTCTGCCAGCGCATTCCACTCCGTCCGCACAGATTTATCTAAGTGAACCCTGCCTACGTCGCCTGAAAATGTCCCCAATTCCACCTGATGAGAATGCGAGTTTCGGTCGACGCAACCTGACGATGCCCCTATTCGTTCCTGAGGAAATGATGGTGAAGCGGCTACTGATTCCACCATCATCTAACAAACAGAAACTCAGCCGTCAGATTTTCGATTCCAAAGCCGGCGCAAGGTGGAACCCGGAATTCCAAGCTCCTTTGCGGCCTGCGACTGACTGAATCCTCGTGCTTTCAGATCCTGAACCGCCAGCCATTTTTTGCGGGCCTCTTTGACCACTGCTGTTGTCAAAGGCTGAGGTTCGGTGGGCAGTTGCACGTCTGCGAGACTCAGGGTTTCGACTTCGGCCAGAGAAGCCAGGAGAACCTCACGCACTGTGCGTTTTTCGTGAGATGCGACAGCAAGTGCGAGAAGAGTGATGGGCTCTACTTTGAGGGCAGCAGCGATCTGAACGCTCATATCGACTGTGGCTGAATTCTTGGCGAGTTCGAGGCTACTTATGTTTGCTTGCGTCAGTGAGCCAGCGAGGTTTGCCTGGAGCAGCCCTTTCTGAGTGCGTAGCAGTCGAAGCACTGCCGCGTAGGAGTGGCGCAGAGACATCCAATGATCCCCATAAAAGCAGACGGTATGCCGTGTTTGCCTGCCGCCACACAAACATATATATTTGTATAAGTGGCGCTTTGCTCCTGAAGGCGCTTTAATTTACGAATATTGTCGAGATAGGCGGTGATGGGTGGTTAGTCCCAAGGAGCATGGTTTGCTGGGGGAGGAGGGCATTGAGCTGCAAGGTTCCGAACTTACCCTCGACGAAGCCGTCGCGTTGGCCAGAAAGCGCTACAAATGGATGCCTCTCTGCGCCGTAGAAGAGTGGACGATCCTAGACGCCATCGTCACCGACGAAGAGCGAGCGAAAGTTACCGCCGCAGGCTGCCAGCCAATGTTTATGTTTGCCCACAAAGTTGTGCACGACGAGCAGCGGCGTTTCGAACCAGGTCATTGGGTGCGCTCAAGCATGGGCACCGCTTTCAAGGAAGGCTACCTATTCGAAACACGCAACACGGTCTACGTCTTGCTCGGGCCAGGCCATCGTAAGTCTGCTTCTATCGAAGCGATATTTTCCCTTTTCTGATTACCAACCGGTTCTGCTGGGCAACTGACGTGCGCCAGCAGCTTGAGGCGACACATGTTCAGAACCTTAGACAACGACCTGATAGGCGTCCCAGGAATGTTCGGGGAAGGCGTATCCCATTGGCGTGGAGTCTCAAGGCTGCTCCGAACGCCTTGGTATCACTTAACCCTTAGCGTCGAAAATGAGGGTCGGCTCAGCGAGTGCGCGGTGATGATTGACGACACCCACCAGCTTCAAAAAATGTTGGTAAGCCAAGGCGCAGATTTAGCTATCACCGAGATTATGGCTGTGACGCCATCTTGGATGAATAAGTCCGGGGGCTGGCAGATGGAGCGGTTAACCAGAGTAACCGTAGGTGAAGACAGGTCTGGTTCTGAGGTTTGCTTGCTGGAAGTGGCTAAGGGGGCGGTGTATCACACCTCACACCAGCGAGACTTCCAGATTGAAGCGCTGGTCAACCTGAGGCCCGTCTTTCTCTCAAGCATGATGCGATCAGCCTGAAATTTACCAGTAATCCCCCACGGTACCAGCGCGCCTGGTTGCGTGTGCAATTCTTGATAACTCCTTACAGACCGCAACCGGAGCCCAACGATGCTGGACACACTAGATGTGAATTTTCACGGCAAACGCCATACAGATTTTGATCTCAAGCGAATAATCAAAGCCCAGGAACAAGGTTTTGATGTGCCAGTGACCGCCTATCTCTGCGGTGTTTCCATCAGGTCTCGCGCAGGCATCGGTGTTGTTTTTGGTCACAAGCGCAAAGACCAGTATGGGCGGTTTGGCGATGGTCATTTGATCCGCACTTCTGATGTAGTCAAAGTCGAGCGTGAAGGGCGATTTTGGGTGATGACGACGGAGAACTCGCGGTACGTACTAGCGACGTTCCAGCGGTACAATGGACGTGCTAGCCTTCGCGATTACCTGCGACTTACTAAAGGGCAACCGCACCCGTCTCCACGTAGCGTTCAGTGATGACGCACGGTAAACCGTTAGCCCTGTCCGTACTTTGGCCTCAGCGAAGTAGGTGATGCCATACTCGTGAAGGAGAGTGGCATTAAACATTTCTTCGAATTTTGTGAAAGGTGCGACTGTGCGGGTGTTTTCTCATGTTGGTTCTTCAACCAAGTCAGGTGTTGCCGAAGTAGGACAAGGCCCTGAGCTTCAGGCGATTCCCACGGTTGAGGGGCTTCGGTCAATTACTAGGCTAGAGCACCGAGTATAGCGCTGACGCTATGCCGATGAGCCCGACTAGCAACGTGAACACCCAGTGCATCGCTATATATTCGCCAATAATTTTTGGCGAAAATCCGTGTGTGTCTTTCCACTTGGCATTGGTTTTAAGAGAACCATCTAAAGTCCTGCCAAGGAAATTTGCTAGTACATCGACCTTTCGTAAGGTCGACTGATGGAGTTTGACGTATTCATGGTTGTCGAATGCATCTGCTTCACCCTGACCGTTTAATAGATCTTTGGTTGTGATTCGATTTTTTTCCATCAGTTTTTCGATGCGCGGGTGGGAGATGTAGGCATTTCCATATATTGCAACGAGTGCACGCGATAGGTCGAATTTTTTAGATTCGTCGATCTCAACTGGTTCGCCTCCGAGGATCTTAAATCGATGCTCCAACGCTGGGAAACCGTAATTAATGTCTCTCATATTCCAGTGAACCCAGTCGTAAGGTTTATGCTGCCTTACATAGTCGTAAAATTCAGAAAGCATTTCTTTCTCTAGTTGATCGTAGTTGTTGCCAATCTCTCCAAAGGGTACGTGCTTCAGCTCAGCAACCTTGTGAATTGAAAAAGAAGCTGTTTGGCCGTTTGCATAATTGCGAACTGCAATTGATGTAACTCTAGGGGTTTGACCTTCCGGTCGATCATAGAAGCTTTCGCAGGAATAGTGGATTACAAGAACCTGATCTTCTCGAGTGGCTAATTCATCCAGTTTTTTTCGGGCTTTGCGGCGACGTTCGACTTTTTTAAGTTCGCTAGGCATATACCTATCCTTGTATAACTACTTCTAGATCGCCAATATGGATGCGATTGGTAGGAAAGATGCTGACATTGCGCAGGTGCTAACCCTTTGCCTGCATACGGCCTTTATCATTTTCTACACCGTGCTTACCTTTAGGAATGGCAACCATGCGCCCATCTCTCCCTTGAAGGCCGTGTCCACCTGCCGGAATCGCGACCATACGCCCATCCCTTCCTTGAAGGCCGTGGCCCCCCTTCGGAATCGCAGCCATCCTTCCATCCCGACCTTGGAGACCGTGACCGCCCGGCTTGATCGCTACCATTCGCCCATCTCGTCCTTGAAGACCGTGGCCACCTTTTGGGATAGCGACCATTCTTCCATCTCGGCCTTGCAACCCGTGGGCTCCAGCCGGAATTGCAACTTCTACTCCATCTCTTCCCTTGAGCTTCATTTTTTTTCCTTAAATGGGCATTCGTTAGTTCCGATAGTGCCATGAGGGCTGGGCACGGGACAGTGCGAAATACCGGTAAAACCGTGGGTTTACCCTGACTACGTCAAACGCCTAAACCATGCAGGGCAGCTCAATCGAATTTATCACGGGAGGAGTGCTATAGCCGCCCGTTTTGTGTCAATCAAGGCGTTTTGCCACGACGTGACCGTAGGTTTCCGTCGCTGCCCGATGTAATGTGAGCCATCGCGCTCATGTGCAGCGCCGGGAGGAATGGATGACGTCGGCATTGCAGGATTTCCAGCAGTTCGTTCATTGGCTTCACCGACCAGACAGCGGAGCTTCCGAAGACGCGCGTCGATTCGCCAATATGGTGTCGGTGAATTTCCCTGCCGTCGCGGCAAGCTCTAGGCAGCGCAGTCAACGATCCTTTGTTCTGAGCGAATTAGCTCGATTATCCCTGCCTGCCACATCTCCGGATGAGCCAGTGCCCCAGGCCGCCGAGGCCAGAGCGGGATGGGCTTTTCGTAAGCTGCATCATCTTACAGTGGGGCCATTTCGAGGGTTCAGACAACCTGAGCCGTTCGAGCTGCACAAGCGGATCGTCATGTTTTACGGCCCGAATGGCAGCGGGAAAACCAGCCTGTGTGAAGCGCTGGAATTTGCCTTGCTCGGTGCAGTAGATGAGGGAGACATCAAACGGATTGCAGCTGACCGTTATCTTTCCAACTCGCACGAGGGCCGTTTTGCACGGCCAGTTTTACTCGCAACTGATTTTGAAGGCCGGCAAGTACCTGTGATGGCGGACGCAGACGCTTACCGCTTTTGCTTCGTCGAGAAGAATCGAATAGACGCATTCTCTCGCATAGCTGCAAAGCCTGCAGGGCAGAAAACCGAGCTGATAGCTGCTCTCTTCGGTATGGATCAGTTCAATGATTTTGTTGGGCACTTCAATGATTCTATGGAAGGTCAACTAACCTTGGTGGCTGTGAAAAACCAAGAGCTTTTGGCCAAGCAAGCGACGTTAAATCAAGATAATGCGACTGTCGCAGACGAGGGCGCTGCCTTAATCCGACATGCTCAGGCAGAGCAAAACTACGCCAACTCATACAGTCCAGGAATGAGCTATGCGCAGCTGTTGGCTGCAATAGGCAGTCCAGAACATCCGGGGCGATTGCAGGAACTCGAGCAGGCGATCAACCAGCCAGCCCCTGCAATTTTCGGCGTGAGTGCTGCCGCTCTCATCAATGCCTACACCGCAGCGGAAACGGCGCAAAGGGCACTAAATGATCTAGAAGGTCAGTTGGCACAGCGCAGTAACGACATCTCATTTCAGGATTTATATACAGCGGTACTAGGTCTTCAACAGGTCGTTGGTGACCATTGTCCTGCCTGTGATACCCCGCTTGATGGCGACTATCACGCTCTCCACAATCCGTACCAAAAGGCCAACGATGGCCTGGCAGGTTTGAGGGAGCTGGCTGAGCTACAAGCCCGTCAGCGAACTGCAATTGCTGCACGAAACGCCGCGTCGGAAGCATTGCGGATATTTCTAGCTACCTTCGCGCAACGTGTAGGAGCAACGATCCAGAGTCCGTTACCCGTTCAACGCTATCTTGCGGATCCAGGTGTCGATGCTCAGCGGGCGTGGTGGGTGGATGGTTTCCAACCTGATGAAACAGGGAAATCGTTGGCCCAGAGAGCAGTTGATTTGGCAACTGAACTCGAAGCGCGCGACGTCGCATCTCGAGTGATCCTCGATGACCGCCAAGGTCTAATCGACGAGCGCGACAGGCTCAATCAGGCTCGCATCGGTGTAACTACATTGGCTTCCAATCGTCAACAAACCTTGCAGGCTATTG
The DNA here is from genome assembly GCF_009834565.1 of Pseudomonas sp. R76. Taxonomy (GTDB): domain Bacteria; phylum Pseudomonadota; class Gammaproteobacteria; order Pseudomonadales; family Pseudomonadaceae; genus Aquipseudomonas. Next base: position 4,527,626 of record NZ_CP019428.1, on the reverse strand, counting down.
CTGGTGCCAGATGTAGAATCGCGGCGTTCGCTGCTGACAACGCTCTGCTTATCCAGCAGGTTGCTGAGGAGGTGGTAGCGATTGCTCGCGACACACGTATACGCAACGCCTACGACCAGTTTTTAAGTCTCTTACGTCGTTACCGTACCGAACTGCCAGGTACTTTAATGGCCGGACTGAATGCCCTGACGTTGGAGCTTTACAACGAGTTCAATGTGCGCGATTTGGACGCAGACAAGCTGTCAGCCCTGTACCTCCCAGTGACAGGGGAAGGGCGTATCGAATTGAGTTTTCGTGGCACACCTGCTGCTCGCGTCGACGCGCTGCAAATTCTCAGTGAAGGTCACGTTAGATGCTTGGGCCTTTCCATTTTGTTGGCGAAGTGTCTGAGTATCAGAGCTCCCGTGATCGTATTCGACGACGCAATTAACGCTATCGATCACGAACACCGCCAGGGCATACGAGAGACGATATTTGAACGCGACCGTTTCGTGGGGACTCAGATCATCGTGACTTGTCACAGCAACGAATTCATTAAGGACATTCAGAACCACGTCGCGCCAGAGCACTGGACTGCTTATGCGTTCAGGCATCACAGCGGAAACTATCATCCTCGCGTTTTGGGAAATGCGACGACTCAATCCTATTTGCTCAATGCTCGTGCAGCCGTCGAGCGGGGGGATGACAGAGCTGCCTTAGGTGCCTCACGCCAAGCACTTGAGATGTTGAGCGGAAAAATTTGGGGATGGCTTGGTCGCTGTGATCAAGGTCTCCTGACTTTGAAGATCGCAGGCTCGGGAGCTGAACCGGCACTCCGTCATCTGTGCGAAGGAATCAGAGCGAAGCTAAGGGGGGCGCCGAATTTCGAGCATGCTGACAAGGCGCCCATTATCCAAGCTTTGGATCACGTCCTAGGCATACCAGAGCAATCCTTGGTTTGGGTATATCTGAACAAGGGCACCCACGAGGAGGCAAATCGCGAGGACTTCGACGTGGGTGTGGTTGAATTGGTGGTGCAGACGCTTGAATCACTTAACGCTTTGCAATTACGTACGAAATGACTGACCTGAGTTCCAGGCCGAGGCGACGTGACCATCCGACGCCTCTCGATTCTACGAGGCAAAATGACATCCGGTTGACTTGGATCTCTAAGTAAATGGCCTACAATCATCAGCAGCCTATCCAACGATTAAAATGTCGACACCTCAGCTGAAATCAGGCCCTGAAGAATGTTCACGAGCACCGACGCCTTAGCTCAGCAATTGAAGGATGCTCAGCACATTGTTGTATTCACTGGTGCCCGCGCTTCAGCCGAGATCGGCATCCCAGCATACAGAGATGTGCCGCCTAGACTATGAGCGCGCTTCGATTCTGCCCATCGGTTCAAATCGTAGGACTTACAATATGGTCTGGGAAAGTGAAAACTGGAAGAGTCCGCTGCTAAAATTGGCTAAACGCCTGAAGACCCTTAAGACTTCGAAAGGCCTTGCTGATGATCAGGTAGCCCAGCTCGAGCGCGACATCTTTATCGGTTTCTATTCGGTAAGAAGACTTATCGAGTCCCCTACGAAAGTTACTGATAAAACAAGGACGCTTTCTCTCTCCCTCAGGAAGTATGCAAACGTTAAGCCCGTAACGTGGAGGAATAACCACAAGCTCGAGGAAATCTACGACCTGAGTAGGAGCAACGGGGAGAGCCGGGACGTTATGTTTGTTTGCGGGAGAATCATTCACAGTTTTGTTTTTGCCCCCTGCCTCTCAGATGATGGGAGTGTCAACGGAGTATTCTTTACCTCAGACCTCGACAGGGATAAATTTTTATTCTTTATATCGATTGACCAAGTTATTTCGTTATTTAGTCACGTCGGAAATGACAATCCCTGTCACATCGAGAGCTCCCGCGATCCAGTTACTGGCGTTGAGACTCTGGTCGTTAAGTGACTTTGAGCTAAAAAGCTTTGCAACTAAGTGCTATCCTCATGACACTAGAAAATCGACGAGAGCGGACTGGTAACGATGTATCAAGCAGTCATATTGAACTACAGTATCATCGATGTCGAAGATTTCGTTGCGGAGCTCAATGATCACCACGTTGTGGTCTTGAACTCAATTATGGATGAAAGGGCCAAGCAGTTGAGGGATCTAGCAGAAGAGGCGATGAGGGACTGGCGTGGCGAAGGCCCGTCCGTTTACTACTATGACCTTGGTATAGTTATAGAGGGTGATCCATGGTGGATCCCCACATTCACGCACTCCACCAAGCACCACCTCAATCTTTCTGACACGACGAGGCTCGTCCAGCGAGCGGTGGAAACGTGGCGAACACGTGGATCTGCTGAAAGATTTTTGTATACCAATAGCGTTACACGCGGCCTAACAGATAGCGAGGAACTCGAAGCATAGAGGCATCGAGTTTTTGATGCCAGTGCGACGTTAAAAGTTTTCTTCGCGCTTCGCAGTAGCCAAACCTCCAGGCGCGCACTTACCGGATCGTCATGGTTTCCATCCTGAATTATTGCAGCCCGCTGAGGTTCGTCGTAATTACCGAGCTCAGTCACCCGCAAATGCCTCAAGCGCGGCGAGCAGCCTGGCTAGCTCAGTAAGGTTGGCAGAGACGATGTCATATTCTCCTCGACTGCTCAGCCGGTATACATCGCGCGCTTTTTTAACGCGTTCGAGAAGAGGGACGACGATGCCGGATGCCCGTTCTAGGAAGTCATTGATGTCCGCACGCGTCTGGGGAATTTTGTAACCCTTCGCCGCGCTTGTGATGATGACGTTCGCATCCCGAAGCTTGGCAATGCCCCTGGATCGGATTCTCTGGCCGTTGACCTCTCCCAATCCGCTGTCTTTTAGATGGGCCATGATCTCCGTAGTCAGTACGTAGTCCTTGGTGACAAATTCGCTCTGGAATCTCAAGAACCGCAAGATGCTTAGCTGTAGGCGCTCATCCTCATCAGGGTGCTCACCAACCCGTTCGCTAAAAAGGTCTGCTTGGCGGAGGGCTTCTTGGTGTACCTGGTAGTCTGCGTAACCAGATTCATCCGCCGGCGGCGGCAGCAGAGGCTGGTACTTGGATGGCCACTCAAGCATGCCAAGAGTCAGGTTCCGTAGGATCTGTTTGTAGGCAAGAACTGCTTCTTCCGAAGCTTTCTCCTCATAAATCTGAGCCACTGAGCCAGCAAAAAAATCTGCAACCTGAACCAAAACGTTGTCCTTGCTGGCCATCGTCTGGAAGGCATCCTTATCGCCAAACAGGTCGTCGACAAACCGCGCTGCAACGTAGCTTTTGAGGCTTTCCTGAAATTCCTGACCACCATGCTCGTCTACGATCATCTGGAGGTCAGGGTATGCGCGGAACAAGCGTTCATAGAGCAACCCGTCCACATATTTTATGAACGAGGTCTTGATACGGAGGCCGCCATCTTTGTGAATTCGGGACTTATCAACGACGGTGAAATAGAGCTTGAATGGCAGCTCGGCTAGCTCGGTGAGGATCCGGCCACGGCGATCTGAATCCTTGGGCTTCAGATTGCTGGATTTGATCTCGCCAGTTTGAAAATGACGCTTGCGGAGTGCTTCAGCTTGGGCATAAGCAGCTTCCAGGTCTTTCTCTGCCACCAGAATGGAGCACACGATGAAGAAGCCCGAGCTTCCTCCCTTTGACGTATCAAGGTCGGAATTCCCGGACTCATCCACGAAGGCATATGTTCTGTCCATGAGCTTGCTCCATCAACAACGCACTGAGCGCGGTGGGTCGCCCAATGGCAAGGTGGCGAACTCAGTTCGTCGCAGTGGTAGTGCCTGGAGCGGGGCCTTCGCTGAACGTGTAGTTGATGACCACGTCATTTCGGATCAAGACGTCGAGCGTTTTCTGAGTGCCCGTAGTTGTCACCTTCATGGTGACCACGTAGCTTTGGGCATGGGCTGAGCCATTGGTGTAGGTGTAGATCCACTTCTCGTCAGTCTCGCTGACTGCGCTCTTGGCGTAGGGCTCACCAAACAGCGACTTCAACTCAGCAGTCGTGGTTTTGCCTTTGGTGATGCTCGTTACACTAGCTGACGGAAAGTCTCGGCCTGCGGTGTAGTGGGACGTAGCGCAACCGCCAAGTACGACACAGATCCCCATTACTGCGATGAGCTTTTTCATATTCTTCCTTGATCGTAGAAAGCTCCAAATCTAGCTGGCATCGAGGCTAAAAGCCATTGCAAGCTTGATCCCTGTGCTTGCTCTCGCTGATAGGGCGCGCTACACACATAGAAACTGTGCTCATGCCCAAGGTGAACAGAGGACGATCCCGAGGTTTGGAGCTCGAATCGCGGGAGGGATGTATTTTCGCGTAGGGCGATGTTCTCGGTCAGCAGCCGACTGATCGTCGTTCTTGGGGAATCCTGCAACGCCTGTTTACCGCCATTAGCTGCCATAGGATGAAACGTTGTGAGCCCTGTATTTCTTGGCTTGTAGGCGAGTTGATAGTGCGGTTTGAGTGTAGTAACTACACCTAGAGGCAGACCGCAGACTCTAGTTTGCCGTTCTGGGTCGAGTACCCAGTCGAGATTTTCGGCGGGCTCCTGTAAAAGATCAGTTCTGATTGAGGGGATAGAAAATCATGGCGAAGAACGATGTGTTAACCGGATTGGCGGCATTGTCCACAAAAGTGAAGGGCGAACGGCAACGATTAATAGATCGTCTGAAAACGTTCGATAAAAAGCTATTAGATTCTTCGGGTGGCCTTGGCTGCTGCGGCTCTAGCAAGTCATTAACGCTTGATCATTGGGAGATAGAAGATATTGCCGTAAGCGGTGGTACCACCGGCTGGTTGTTCTTCAATGGCGAGAGACTGATTGTAAGAGTCGAGCGGTTTGCAGACGGCTGGCCCGAACCTGAATGGAATGAATGCGAGCTAGCAGAAATCAAGCCTGAATGGCTGCTCTTGCTGAGTACACCGGAAATCTTAGAATCGCTAGTAGCAGATATCACAAGGAGTTTGGAAGAAGAGCACATCACTATCAGCACCACCAATGCATGGTTAACCGAGTTTGTCTCAGCAGAAAAAGCGGCCATTGACTCAGACATTGAAAAACAGCTCGAGCACCATCCCACTTTGCTTGAGTCATGGCAGAAGGCTCAGAAGGCTGTAGAGGTCGATCCAGAAGACTCCATCGCTCGCAGCAGCTCTCACGGAGAAACAGTCCTGAAAGCGTGCCTCAAGCAGCTTAGGGATACTGGATATGAAGCACTGACCATGCAAAGTCTCATTTCTCGTACCGCAAAAAAACTGCATGAAGCCGGCACGCTGAATGAAGGAGCTAAGCAATCACTTATAGGGATCGGAACTATTTTCCACGGGGTCGGGACTCTCAGGAACTCCAGCAGCACCGCCCATGGCAAAAACGATGGTTACACGCCGCCAGGCTCTGATGTTGCACAGCTTATCAATCACCTCTCAGGGGCTTGCTCTGCGTTTGTACTTAAGCAGACGGAGTCGATTTTGAAGGGCAAGCAGGAACCGGAATAAAAGAAGCCCGCTCACGGTGGGCGGAGGTTTTACAAGCTGTGTAAGCTTGGAAAGCTGCATGTGCCTGACAGAGTGATTTTCGATCTTGAATGAACACAGGGCTCTGCGCCACATAACAATGGCAGGTGCTACTGCGGCACCAGAGGACACAAGCGCCTTTAGAGTGCGCGTTACATGGTCTAGGTCACAGGAGCGGCACGAGAACTCTCCCGAATGCCCGGCTTATGTAGATTCAGTTATCGATGTTGATGGATGGCAACTGCAGCGTTGCTAAGCCTTTCCATGAGTAGCGCTTATCAGATTTCATTAAGAACGGACATCGCTTAAATCAACCGGCAGTTTTGACACCCGGCATACCTGAGACCGCCCAGGTAGCGGCTGGTACCGTGGGAGTCATATGGTGGAATTATTCGCCCCGAAGAGTTGGACACCATTCGGGTGGCCTGACATAAATTAAGGACAAAATATGTTCAGCAAATCTCAGATCATTACCATCCCAGTCATGATCTCATTGGTACTTTTACTCACCGGCTGCCCGCCACCAGCGTCTTTCACCCAATGGAAACGCGCTTCTACCTCCGTCGAGGGCGTTAAAGCCGCAATGGCAGAATGTGGTGACCCTGTGGCAGGGCCACTAAACCGTTTCCCAATAAACGAAGAGATAATTCACTTTCAGTGCATGCAACGTCTCGGTTTTACCCGAAAAGACGGCTTTGAATACTGTGAAATAATGAAGAACATGCCTGCCTGCGTCGAGGAAAGGCAGGGCCGTCCGCTCAGTTTGTCGCAGCTCGAAGCGTTGCCGTTTGTAGAGGACGAGGCCTTCCATCCAATAAAACCAAATTCAGGCCGGGATGAACGTATGCAGGTCTCATGGCGTAAAGCGGGAGCATCACTCCATTTCTCAGTCCAGGTAGCAAATGATAGTGAAGCCTTGCCGGTGATGTATGCGTGCGGCTATGCGAAGCCACTTGGGTCGAATCTGGACGTCGCAAGCATCGGGCGCACTGCAGAAGTGCAGCGTTGCATGATTGATCATGGCTTTGAGCCCAAAAACAAAATAATGCAGGTTTGCCAGACTTACCCTCAAGTGACGGGCTGTTCGTCTACAACTCCACCGAGTTGATGCAGATAGAGCGCATAGCCAAGGGGCGCGCTCGTTAGCGATAGAGAGCTCATCGGCCCAGTGGCGTCGTCTACATCGATTTAACCGATACCACGTCCACGTACTTGTACTTCTTCCTAGCAGCCTTCACAGCCTCCTGCTCAGCAAGCAACGAGCTCAACGTATCGGCCTCGTGAATCAACTCGATCATCTTCCCCTCAAAGTCGTTTCCGACACGTAACGTGACCCTCAGCCTGGGCGTGAATGCTTTCGCGACCTTCTTTTTGGCTGTTGGAGCGACAGCGGGTTTCGCGAGCACAACTTCTTCCAAACGCTCATTTACTGGAGGAGCAGATATCTGCTCTTCGGGCTGAGGCGTACCGAATAGGGCACGACGCATTTCTTCTTCAGTTAATTCAGAGCTCATAGAACATCTCAAAGTGGGCGGTAATCAGCTCGACGAATTCTACTAGGATGGCGGCTCCAGCGTGTCCTCTGGGAGCATGTATGGTCACTGTGAATTCGGGCTACGTGGTCAACATTTCAACGTGGTAGTGGGCTAGATAGCGATAAAAATGATGCAACGTAAGCTAGGCTATTGAGGGCTTAAGGGTTCATCGCAATGGTTGTCTGGCTTCGTCTTCGACAACTGAGTGAACTGCTCCAATGCGTTTTGGAAATCCTCCAATGCAAAGCTTAACGGCTTGCTCTCGGCGATCCATTTTGTCGAGATTCCAACTTCCAGTTTGTCCGAAATACTACGACCAAAGCGCCGCCAGTGTACGGTGTCAGCAGCGATTACCTGCTCTGCGACCAAGACGATACAGTCAAAATTCATGTCATCGCTACAGACCAACAACGGCACGATTGTAGAGCTTCCATCTTCGGCTGGGATTATACGGCGATTCGCAAGAGCGTCTTCGTCTTCGTCGATAAGCCAGATAAGAGAAAGACCAAGGCTTGCGAGGTCTGACCATTCAAGATGAGTGGACAGCCATTGCTCAATGCCAATGCCGTCAATCATTAACCATGCGCAAGCGCTCCTTGCGAATCCAGGTCGGTAGTAAGCAGCGCTGATAACTTGGTGCATGGCGAAGTCCTTTAGTGTGGTGCGGCTGGGTCATAGAGAATGATGATACTCCAGTGGTATTACGGCTATACGCTCAACGACATGCGGCTCACGACCAAGGCTCCCACCGAGTCGGCCAGTCGCCTGTTTTGGTCTGGTTTCAAATACAGCAAGGCGGAAGTGACGCTAATGGATCTCCGATACGGATGACCTGTTCGCCCATTTGATTTACAAGTCCGGCACAATCGCTTAAGAATCCGGATTCCCGCATCGACCTACGGACTCACCATTGATCCGTTGAACTCCCATCTATGGTTGTGGTTGCAGGTCTGTATTGCTTTTTCCGATTCTCACTTCGCAAGTCAATTGCGCTTTGGTTGGATCGAATGAACAGGCTTGCTTACGACTATCTTTGTCCTTAACGACCTTCACCAACGCGACGTACCCACCCTTTTGTTCCGTGATGAGGAAGACTTCATCGACAGGGTTGAACGCGCCACCCACAGAGTGTATGTACCAATAGCCAGCCAGCACTATCCCCAGCAGAGTGGCGAGATCTTGCAAAAATTTAAATCTCACCAGCAGGCTGAACGCGACGAGCAATAGTCCCGCCGCTGTTACTAGGTAGCTCCATGAAATCGCGGTGCCAAAGAAAGGAACCATACAAAACGTGAAGATAAGGGCTAGGATAGTCATTACCGCGACCCACTTTAGCCAGTATGTTTTCCATTTTTGCTCTTTGGCAGCAAGCCATGCTTTACACGTAGCCAATTTCCGCTTGAGGCAACTCTTGATTCGCTTCATCAGCGGGACATTTTGGATCTCCCCATTGCACCGAGCGTTCGCCAGTTCCTCGTCCAAAACCATCCGCTGTGCCTTAGAGATAAGTTCATATTCCTCCAGGGTCTCGACGTAGTTTTGCGTTGCCCCTGAGAGACGATGTGCTTCCTGTCTGCTAGTGGCGTCATGAATTGAAAGGATTTTCGCTCGAGCGTTGTCGAATGGTCGCGTTTGGTACTTACTAGACATAAAGTCATCCTTGATTTGGGCCGGGTACTTTACATTAACCATCCATAAAAGCATGCCTACGCAAGCCTGAACTTAACGACGACGTGATACCAAAATGATCCCCTACATAGTAAATATGTCGCTTTTAGTCGCGCTGGGCCCTGTAGGCCCTGCTGAAGATGCTGCTCCACAATAGGAACAGAAAGTGTAATGTGGGGCATACCAAGGAGCTTTATCGGAGGATGGGTGCATGAATGTTTTTATCAGCTCGGTAATAAGAGGTTTTGAGGAATATCGCGCAGCTGCAAAAAAAGCGGTAATGCTGTTAGGGCACACGCCAAAAATGAGTGAAGAATTTGGCGCCAGACCTTACTCCTCGCAAACCGCGTGCATGCTGGAGGTGGATCAGGCCGATGTAGTCGTTCTGGTGCTGGGTGCAGATTTTGGCTTTGAGACCCAAACAGGTGAGTCGGTTACTCAGCAGGAGTTCCGACGCGCTAAAGCTTCAAACAAACGCATCCTCGCTTTTTTGGAAACCATACCGGCCAACGAAAAGCAGGAAGCGTTTAAGCGTGAGGTTTCTGATTACGTCGATGGACTTTTTCGAGTGACATTTTCATCTGCGAACGAACTGGCGGATGGAATTGTGCAGGCTCTCAGCCTTTTGAGGCAGAACCAAACGGCGATTAACGAAACGGAATTCGAGCAGAGGCTGGCCCACCGACCCAATGAATCCAGATCGAGCGGATACGGTCACGACGCTACTGTCGAGTTCGTATTTCTTCCGCAGCCGGCGCTGGGTGGTTCGCTGAGAGTGTCTGATGCTCAGCGGGACGAGATCTTCTTGAAGGTCTGCCAGGAGGGGCTGAGCGCCGTTAGAGACGGCTATAAGCCCCACGATCAACCGGAGACGTTGGGTCTAGATACCAACGTACTCAAGTGGCGAATGCAGGACGACGGTCTGCAGTGGGTTTCCGTCAGTCTTTCCAATGGAAATGCAGGAAGTCGGAATGACATGTTTTCGTCCTATTACGTTTCTCCGTCGAAAACGCGATCCGCCGCGCTTGCTGCTTTTAGCCTGGTTACACAAGGTCGGAGTGGCTGGTTTCAGATAGCTTTGCTTGGCATGGACAATAAAGTCTTTTCGGAGCCTCCAGCTTCCACAGCTTCGAGCATTTCCATTCCTCACCGCACCGAACGCTTGCTCCAAGAGAGGCAGCTCCTTTTGCCGGCAACCCAAAGTGCATTTGAGAGTTGGTTAGATGACGCGCTATATCGAATGGGTCGCAAGCTGAATTTGTAGAGATGTTTAGAGCACGGTAAAGGTACAGCGCAATGGATAAGACAATCACGGTGGATCAGCTGGCTAGCACCGATCTGAGATCAATCAACGAGATATGGCTCGGCGGTACTTGTACCCAGCTATGCCTATGGCGTGGCGAACAGGTCTTCACTCACGAGATGATGAGCGAGTGCACCCACGATCAGAATGTCCGGCGCCTGTGCTTGCAATTGATCAACCAGGGCGATCAAGCCGCAGTTGCCAGGGTTGAGCTGATCGTGCGCGAACGGCTGAAAAAGATGGGGAAGGAAGGCGAGTTTTATCCGGCTGAGGCGGCGGACACTCATCGATAGCACCCAGCAGCTTCGGAAAAAGAAATAGGGTGTCGGCTAGTCGTGAGTCCTTAGTACGCCACGTGAGGATGTGTTGCGATTTCGGCTTTATGGGCAATTGCACTAATTCTGTATTTTGGCGCTCCTGTATTGTTCGTTCCACCAGGTGACAAGCTCAGCATGTTGCTCGTGAGTGATCCATACGAAATTTGTTTTGTCCGCCGCGTCGCCCCCAAAAACTAAGGGCTTCGTATACCACTTGATCTTGCCAGCGAAACGCTCGTCCGGTTCAAGGGAAACCTGCTGGGGAAGGGCAAACGGCGCGGCATAGGACGCATCGAGTGGCAGCGTCGGAATGGTAAATATTACTCCGGAAGAGTTGATGACGATAAAGTCATCCCATCCTCTTAGACCTAATAGCGTGTACCCCGGCAGATGATGATCAAATCTGTAGGCCTTCATGGCAGCTAAGCTCTCATCCTCCGTGAAGACGATGAAATAGTCGTCGTTTTGCCAACCTTCGTTCATAAGGGGATGACTCACTTTTGGCAGATAGGGAGGTACTCGGTGTGCTACCAGCGTCCCGTGGCCGACAGAGAGCAACGGTTGCTTACAGTCGGATGATTGTCTGATCACAGAAGGGCTGCACTGTTTTGGTACAGGCGCAAATCACTGGGAGCGTAGACGTTGCCATTCATTCCAGCAGTTCTCAGCGATGAGGTCTGGATAACCACGATCTTCTTCCATTGCCAACGCTGCGCTGAAAGGCAAAGCGATGCAGGTGGATCTGTCTCGGATTTCACACACCTCAATCTCGGTAAGCGGCTGGCCCTTTTTATCCTCGGCGGCTTGCAGCACTGCCGCCAGAGCCGGCACAAAGACTAGACATAACGGATCTGTAGTCATCAGTTTCTTCCCTGAGTCGATTAGAAATTGCATGGTAGGCCAGTTTCGGACATCAACATTACCTCGAAGTGCGAACGTCAAAGTTAGCGTAGCGCGCTGCTATGTGGTGGCAGGAAGACTTATTGTCGCTAGGCGGCAGACCTTCAATGATGATCCTGAAACGCTTAGGATTACTCACTCAATTCAGTAGCAAAATGGAGCAGGCCACGGTTTATGGATATCGAATTTCGCGGTAACGGCAAGCGTGATAATCCGTCTGTAGGTACATGCGATGAGTACGGCGTGAGCGGGATTACCAGCTTTGACGATCTGACCGAAGCTCGTCGTAAGATTGCTGAGGCGCATCCAGGCTTTAAACCTCTGTTCTCGCTCGATGATATGCACCAAGCCCGCTACACCTCGGGACATGTGCGCAATAATTTAGGGATGGACGATGCATCGGAGCAGGACATAGCGGGGTTACCTCCAGAGTGCTTTGAGAATGGTGAATACATTGGCTATCCGACTACGAAAGCGGAGTTCGCAATCTGTCTTCGCAATTTCATGAGCCTGGTTGCAGCCACGTCTTTCGAGGATGCTTGCGCTCATGGTTTGACGCTAGATCAGCAGGCCCTCCAGGAGTGGATCGGTTACCAGAACAACCCTATCTCTCTTCTAGAGCAGCCTCTTTCAGTGCTCTTGGTACCCGTTCAGCAGTCTTGCCAGGCACTCGCGGCTTTTCCGAATGGCTATTTCACTTCCGACCTGGATCCTGCAAAAAACTTTGCGGTTGCGCGTCACTTTTCAGAAGCGCATGGCTATGAGTTGATGGGCGTAGGTGCTTCTTACATCGGCTTCGTTCGTGCTGAACCGCCTGATACGTCCCTTGCTAACGTCGTAGCCCAAGACTTCTGTGCGCTCTACAACACTAACGATGAAGACCTACAAGCACGCATTTCCGCAGTCGCACAGGCGATCTCTGGTCGGACATATTTGTGGCTCCGTTACGTGGAGTGAGCTTCGTGCGCAGCAAAAGCCCGGCTGAATAGATACCTGAGCTTGTGAGAGGTCTGGGGTTTTTGGCAGCCATGTAGGAGGGCATTTGCTTTGCGCTTTTTGTTCAGCCACGGCGGTGGTGCTACTGAGTCAAGCAAGATCTGACTGACTTACGTCTGTTGGCGAGCCGCTGTGCGCGGGCGGGTTGTCGTAAACCGAGCTCCCGCGTCCCGCCGTATCTCGGCCCTGCAGGCGTCCATCCTTCACGCCTTCGGCTGTTCCAGCCTGCGCGCTCCGCTTGCTCCGGTTACTCAGCGTTTTCCGACGTACTGTGGTTAAGCCGGATTGGCAATCTCAGATTCCCAGCTGACTCGGTCTAGTGTAAGGATCAGAGAAGCATCAGCTATTCAGATTGCTTCCCACCCAACTGGGAAAGGCGGCCTTCAATGGACGAGAAGCTAAATCAGCCAAGTTGGTCTCAGTAAAAATTCAACAACCCTAACAATTGAAGTGCGAATTGTTATCAAAATCAATATTACTTGGACTTAGGGTGGTAAACATAAGAAACAATCTATTTAAGCTGCGCGTGAGAAAAAAATCTCAATAATCGGACTTGCTTGCCGATACATCTCCAGATCAATGGCACGCCTCAAGGTTAACCAGATCTCCCCTATCGAAGAGAAAGCTCTATGACTTGGTTCCTGAATTTACGCCTTGCGGCAAAACTGTCCATATCATTCTTGATATGCGCATTGATAACTATTGCGATTGGGCTCGTCGGGATGAACGGCAACTCGCGGCTGGGCGACGCGATCTCATCGGTATTTAGCAATAATATAACTTCAATTAACAAGGTGAATGAAGCTCTTCAGCAAGTAATTTATCACAATAGAGACCTATACTTGTTGCTGGCACAAAAAGCTGGTGGTGCAGCTGAGGGGGAACTCTCAACCACTCTAAAATCATTATCTGACCGCCAGCGTGCTGTAGAGAAAGCATTTGCTATTTATCGTAGCACCCCGCTGCGCGATGACGAAAAGGCATTAGGTGATAATTTTGAACGGGATTGGCCTGCTTATATAAAAGCGGGAGATAAGTTCGCCAATACTTTGATGTCGGGGGATTTGCCAGGGGCGAGATTGCAACTGATAGGAGACGTCAGCGATAAGTACGGTTTCGCTGAGAAAGAGATGCTAGGGATAATTGCATCTAACAATGATCAGGCAGACGATCTCCGAAGTGAAAGCGATGCTCTCATTCAAAGTTCTAAGCTAACGATGATTGCAGGTATGGTAATCGCGTTCGTCCTGGCAATGGGCCTGGGTCTTCTTATTACGCGACTCATTACACGGCCACTCTCCTATGCAGTATCGGCTGCAGAGCGTATTGCGGGTGGAGATCTTACGCAACGTATTGACGCAGGTAGCCAGGACGAAACCGGGAAATTACTGTCCTCCCTAGATGGGATGCAGGCGAGCCTTCGAAGCACAATTCAAAATATATCCAGTGCATCAGATCAGCTAGCCTCGGCAGCAGAAGAGCTGAGCGTCGTAACGGACGAGAGCACACGGGGTCTTACTCAGCAGAACAGCGAAATCGAACAGGCTGCTACCGCTGTGAATGAAATGACAGCTGCGGTCGATGAAGTCGCTCGAAATGCCGTTTCTACAGCAGAAATATCGCAAAGAACCAATCAAGACGCCATGGCAGGCAAAAGTAAGGTTGGAGAAGCTGTTGTAGCGATTGAAGGAATGGTTGGGGAAATCAACTCATCGAGCTCGCAGGTTCAAGAGCTTGCTCATCAGACTAAAGAAATCAGCAAGGTGCTTGAAGTCATCAGGTCGATTGCTGACCAAACCAATCTCCTAGCTCTGAATGCGGCCATTGAAGCTGCTCGAGCGGGCGAGCAAGGTCGCGGATTTGCAGTAGTAGCTGACGAGGTAAGAGCTCTAGCTCATCGTACCCAATCATCGACTATTGAAATCGAGGGGATGATTAACGCTGCTCAGACAAGCGCTACCTCTGTAGTAGAAACCATGACTAAGAGTCAGAGCCAGGCAACTAACACACGTCAGCTTGCGCAGGCTGCAGGCATTGCTCTGGAGTCAATCACTGAGGGTGTAGCTGCAATCACAGAACGCAATCTGGTTATCGCAAGCGCGTCAGAAGAACAGGCACAGGTTGCTCGTGAGGTAGATCGTAACCTCGTCAACATTCAAAGCTTGTCAGCTCAAACTGCTACAGGAGCACATCAGACAAATGCCTCGAGCCACGAGCTCTCAAGGCTTGCAGTATCCTTCAACCAGTTGGTAGCCAAATTTAAGCTTTAGACCCCACAGAAAAGTGCGCTTTTGCTGGCGCACTTTTCATCTTTCGCTAAGCACGCACGGCATAACCCGACCCTTTGAAGCGGCCATTACCTGAACAAACAACGTAAACGTTTTCGCACCCCTTCTTCGTCTCGCTGCAATGGGTCGTGCAGGTGACGCTCGCAATCGCAGCAACACGCATACCTGTGAGATGCTTCATCTCTAGCCAGGATGTAAAACCAGTTTCAAATTTCCGAATAAAACTTCTGCGCTGCTCGCGACGTCCACTGACGTAGTCACTGAAGGATTGCACATGATTGCTCGTTGGCGTTGGGTAACGAATCAACTCACCAAACGGCTGTGGTTCAGAGCCTCCCTATTCTCCCTTCTAGGGGTGGCTACGGCACTGCTCGCTGTTGTATTCAAAGACTTCATTCCGGAGTCATTGCCAGCGCGCATCGGCGCAGATGCCGTAGACAAAATTCTGGGGATCATTGCCTCCAGCATGCTGGCCGTCACAACCTTCTCGTTGAGCACAATGGTCACCGCTTATGGGGCCGCGAGCAGCGGAGTGACACCGCGCGCCACCACCTTGGTAATGGAAGACACGACGACCCAAAATGCCCTTGCCACGTTTATAGGCTCATTCCTGTTTAGCCTAGTGGGGATCATCGCGTTGAGCACGGGTGCTTATGGCACGCAAGGTCGGGTGTTGCTGTTCGCAGTGACGATAATTGTGGTGATCTTGATCGTTTACACCCTCTTGCGCTGGATCGACCACCTTTCAAAACTTGGACGGGTGGGAGAAACCATCGACCGCGTCGAGAAGGCTGCGATAACGGCAATCACTCAACGAGTTCAGTGGCCCTACTTAGGCGGTTCAGCTTACCCGACCGATCTTTCGCTACCTCCTGGCGCAATCACAGTCAAAAGTGAGCTAACAGGCTATGTGCAACATATTGATGTGAGCGCACTTGGAGCCATCGCGCAGGACGATCAAATACAGATTTATCTGGAGGTGCTTCCGGGGACATTTGTGCACGAAGGAATGCCACTGCTCCACATTGTGAGCTTGGGCAACACGAGGGGCGGTGATACCGATACTACAAGAGAGAAGGTTCTAGCGACCCTGACCTTCGGCGTCCGTCGAACCTTTGAAAATGATCCACGCTTCGGACTTTGTGTGCTCTCGGAAATCGCTTCTCGCGCCTTATCGCCTGCAGTGAACGACCCAGGGACAGCCATCGATGTCATTGGCCGGGGAGTGAGGACTTTAACTTGCTGGAGCAAGCCTCACGTCTCTGGCTCGCAAACAGACCAAGGGTGTAAACAGGTCTTTCTCCGAGGATTGACGGTTGATGATCTGTTCGATGATTTTTTTGCCCCGATCAGCAGGGACGGTGCAGCTTTGCTGGAAGTTAACGTGCGCCTGTTGAAAGCCCTCATCAGTCTCGCTGAAATAAACCCAGCGATCTTTAAAGAAGCATGCGACAGGCACGTGGATCTTCTGATGACTCGTGCAGAGTCCACGTTAGCGCTGCAGCATGAGAAGGATCAACTTAGCTCACTGGCTAGAACGATCACGCGGTAGGCTTATTGAGTTGGATTCTTTGGCCTAGTGGCAGCTTCTGCACTCTCGAGAAAGCCTCGCGCCAATTGCTGATACAACTCAGGGCCCATTCTTGAACTGACAGCCTTGGCAATCAGGGCTACCGCCATGAGACTGATCACCATACTGTGGCTATCAATCATCTCCATCACAATGATTGCGGAGGTGATTGGCGACTGAGTGACGGCAGCCAGAAAACCAACCATGCAGAGTGCAATAGTGGGCTGCGCTGCCAGATGGAATAGCTCTGCGGTATTGGCGCCTACTGCTGCCCCTACAGCAAGCGAAGGGGCAAAAATACCTCCTGGAATACCAGAGAAGTAGGTCACTACGGTCGCTAAGAATCGGGTGATGGGGGCGTGCCATGGCAGGACTACATCAGATGCGATGACCTGAGAGGTAATGCCGTAGCCACTACCGAACGACATTCCGCCGCTCAGCCAACCCAATATAGCGACGACCAATCCACAGATGCCGGCAAACCACACCGGGTGCAGACGCCGCCACTGCCAGATGATGAAGTGTGGATGCCGCTGCGGCCATAACAACATTCGACTAAATAAACCACCCAAAAGCCCACAACCAATTCCTATGACTAATGCCGGGACGACTATGTCGAGGTTGATGTCCTGAATGCCGAAGTGACCGAAATAGTTGTAGTTTCCCTGCAAGGCAATGGCAACCATCCCAGAGAGGATAATGGTGCTGAGAAGAACCCCGCTGGTACGGGTCTCCAGCTTGCGTCCAAGTTCTTCTACCGCGAATGCGATCCCTGCCAAGGGCGTGTTGAATGCTGCCGCAATACCCGCTGCACCTCCCGCCAGAATGAGATCCTCGCTGCGCACGATTCGCGCATTGGGCAGGAAGCGGTGAAAGAATTGCATGATGGATGCGGCAACTTGCACTGAGGGGCCTTCACGCCCCGCCGAAAAGCCGCCCGTCAGCGCCAGAGTTCCAAGGCTTATCTTGGCGAAAGCAATGCGCAATGAAACCAGTCTGTTAATGGGCTTACCTTGACGCGCAAGTCGTGTTGCTGCGATTACCTGAGGAATTCCGCTACCTTGGGCGCCCACAAAAAAGCGCGTTGTCAGCCAGACTACGAGCATGCCGATCATTGGGGTGTAAACAAGCGGAAGCCACGCTCGCTCAGCGGTCTGTTGAGCAAACTGCGCCAAGGCCATGTCTGCCAGCCTAGCGAAAGCCACCACCAGCAGCCCAGCAATGGTTGCTGCAATCCATAGCGTTACCCTGGTGCGCCAGCGCATGGAGGCGAAGCCTCGGCGTAACAGCATTATCGGCTTGATCACCCGAGGAGCTCCTCTTGAAGTCGCTGTATTGACCGCAAGACTAACCAAATAAGCAGCTCGTTCCAAACAGCTTTGGCGGAGTCGCTCGACAGGCTTTTTTCGCGCCCATGGGTATTCACCTATTCATTGATAGGACTAATACCTCCAAAAAACCGGTTTTACGAGTACCAGGACGGTGAGTATCTCCAGCCTTCCCAGTAGCATGCCAATGGTAAGCAACCATTTTGCAGCGTCAGGTAATGACGAGAAGTTATTAGCAGGCCCGATGATTGTGCCTAAGCCTTAGCAGGGTCGAGGATTCGCGGTGGTCGCCGACGAGGTCAGAACTCTGGCCTCGCGCGCACAAAACTCCACTGAAGAGATCCGCCGGATTATCCAAGAGCTGCAACTGGCGACAGGCGGCGCCGTCGAGCAAAATGAAAGCGGACAAACTGCGCGCGCAGGAATGCATCGAATCCGCTGATCAGGCCTCGACTAGCCTGGATGCAATCAATGACGGCGTTGAGCAAATCGTAGCGATGAACACCGAGATAGCGAGCGCGGCAGTTCAGCAGCACGCCGTCTCGGAGGATATCAATCGCAATGTGACTGAGATTCGTAACGGTAGCCTTGCATTGATGGAGGGCATAGAAGACAACGCTGTGACTGCGGAGGAACTGTCGCTGCTGGCAGGGGAACTGCGTACTTTCGTTTCGCGTTTCAAGCTGTAACGCGATAGTGGGCGATCCCAATTTGTTGCGCCCTCCAGCCTTTGCTTACGCGCCTACCGGTAGCGCATTGATTCAATCATATACGAAGGATACCCAAGCATCTTATAGATTCTTAGAGTTGAGTCTTCTCCTTCATTCGAGTGTCTATTCTGATGTAACGTGACAATACTAATTGCTCAGGAAACTCCCATGTCCAAACTCGCAGAATTTCGCCAGCTTGAAAAACATCTCGCCGAACAGCTTCAAGCGCTTGAGGCCCTGAAGGGCGACGCTGGTCTTAAGAAAGAAATTGAATTCGAAACGAAGCTGCGCGATTTGCTCGCAAAATACGGCTACAGCCTGAAAGACGTGATCAATCTGCTTGATCCACAAGCAGGTCGTCGCGCTCCAGTATCCGAGCCTAAAGCCAAACGCAAGGCCCGCCAGGTGAAGGTTTATAAGAACCCACACACCGGTGAAACCATTGAGACGAAAGGTGGTAATCACAGAGGCTTGAAACAGTGGAAAAGTGATCACGGCGCGGCGACTGTTGAGTCCTGGCTCAACAAGTAGTTTTAGCGCTCGAATAAATGGGCCCGGGAGGGCCCTTTTTTTTGGTGCTTAAAAAAACTAACGCGTTTGCTCTCTCGCTCCTCGTTGGTCGAAAGATACCTGATGCTGTTGTATCCCTTGTACGTCGTGATTTTCTGTCGTGTAGCATCGTCAGCTACCAGACTTCCGCGCCGGTAATTAAAAGGCTGCAGGAACGGATTATGTAGTTGAGCATTTTCCTATGCCACGCAATGTAACCTTGCAAAAGGCGCCTCAAACTAAGGCGCCTTGCACAGAGGCCTACAGCCAAGCTTTGATTTGCGCACATACAGCTGCTGTTGAGATGCCATACCGATCATGTAGCGTCGGCAGTGCGCCCGCCTCCAGGAATGCGTCGGGTAAAGCGATTTGCCGGAAGGTAGGAGTTACGCCGTTACGCAGAAGTAACCCTGCAACAGCCTCGCCGAGTCCACCGATAATCGAGCTGTTTTCGGCTGTGACTACCAAACGTCCGGACTTTCGGGCTTCAGCCAAGATGGTTTGCTCATCTAGCGGCTTGATGGTTGGGACGTGTAGCACTGCGACAGCCACAAAGCTATCGCGGTTGCTCTGCGTTTTAGTGGTTAGCGTCGGCCAAGGCAGCCTCGATGAAGCGAACGGAACTCTCCATAGCCTGCTTACCTTCTGGCAACATGGTGGCGTAGAAGTGCCAGGCGTGGAACATCGCTGGCGATACTTCCAGATTCACGCGAACGCGGTTATCAGCCAGGTGAGTTGCAAGGCGCATTGCATCACTCAACATCAGCTCGTTCTCGCCGATCTGCACCAGAATTGGCGGAAGCCCGGTGACATCCGCGAACACAGGAGAGGCCAGAGGATGATTGGCCAATGTGTCGCCTAGGAATGCTCTGGCGAGGATGTCCAAGACAGGCTTGGAGTTCAGAGGATCCAGGCCTTCGCGGTTGCTCATGGAAGCACCGGTGTGTTCAAGGTTCGCCCATGGTGAGATGGAGGAGCCAACCGCAGGCAATGGAAGCCCTTTCGATTTAGCCGCGACCATGACGCTGACAACCATTGCGCCGCCAGCCGACTCGCCAGAGAACGCAATTTTGTTAGCCGGGATTTTCTGCTCAAGCAACCATTCGTAAGCGCGCAATGTGTCGTCAATAGATGCTGGAAACTTGTGCTCAGGAGCGAGGCGGTAGTCCGGCATGTACACACGAGCACCGAGCATTTCCGCGTAGTTGCCGCCGATACCGTGGTAGCCGTCTGGACGTCCTACAATGTAGGCGCCGCCGTGAATGTACATCACGACCGCGTCGGTTTTGATCTCGTCCGGAGTAACCAGTGTGCCGGGTACGCCACCCATGTCGACTGCTTCGAATTTAACGCCAGCTGGCGCTGGATTTTGCGCGAGCATTTTTGCGTAAGAGTCGCGGATGTCGCTCATTTTTGTGGTGGTATCGATTCCCTTAAGAACGGGTACCAGATCGCTAAGGCTATTGGCCCAAGTTTGGACGGCTGCTTGGACTTTAGTGTTCATAATGACCTCAATTGATCGTTGGGAGTGGATTAGCTAATTGAGATACTATGCTTAGTATTGGGGAATAGGGTTCCCCATAACAGGTGCTAAGCCGCCCGAACGTTGAGACCACCGAGGCCGTATGGAACTCCATAACCTGAATGACATTGCCGCGTTTGTGGGCTCGGTAAACGCTGGAAGCTTCACTGCGGCGGCAAAACAGCTTGGCCTTACGCGCTCTGCAGTGGGGAAGTCGATAGTCAGGCTTGAGGCTCGTTTACAGGTACGTTTACTGAATCGCACTACGCGAAGTTTAAGCATGACGGATGACGGCCAGGTTCTGTATGAGCGCTGTGTGGGCGTTCTTCAGGATCTGGACGACGTGGAGGATGCCCTTGCGTTTCGTCGTTCGACACCCAGTGGGCGACTGCGGATGAGTCTGCCGGTTGCGCTGGGCAGACTTCATGTCCTTCAGCACATTGAGTGCTGCCTTAAGGATTGGCCCTCCCTGAGCGTGGATATCACCTTTTCTGACAGGCTGGTCGATCTGATCGATGAGGGATTTGATTTGGCCATGCGCATCGGGCCACCGAAGGAAGATTCTCGGTTGTTAACGCGCACTGTGGCCTACCAACAAATGATTACCTGCGCTTCCCCCAAATATTTGGCTGAGCACGCCGAGCCTAAAACGCCGGAGGATTTATCCGAGCACCAGTGCCTGCATTTCGTGAGTGGTGGGAGATTGCTTCCTTGGAATTTTCGCTTGAATGGTAGCTCTGTGTCCGTTACTCATGGTGGAAGGCTACAGATGGACAGTGCTGAGTCATTACACCAGTCAGCTGTAGCTTGCCTGGGCATCGCGACTCTTCCTTCCTACGTGGTGAACGACGATTTGAGGAGCGGCAAGCTTGTTCAATTGCTCGCTGGGTATGCAGAGGCCGCAGAGCCTGTTCGGGTGATCTACCCTAGCAAGCGGCACCTCTCTCCAAAAATTCGACTCTTCATCGATAAGCTCGTGGAGGCTTGGTCACCATGCCCACCATGGGAGCAGCATTCTGCGGAAGGCATTCACTCTGCATGACCCGTGATCTGCTGACTAACGGCCAGTATGCTTTCGAATGCAGGGGGAACATTCCAGGGGCAACCTACGAGGGAGAGTTTGTGGACGCCAAGTGGTACGGTCACGCCTGGGTAATACTCGCGGGTGTGCTCTGCGACCTATCCATCTTCCGAGTAAGCCCTGCGTTATATCCAGTTTCTGTACGAAATCGAAGGCGAAGTCCGCGATCTGGAGCCGGATTTAAGGCGTCGAATACGACAAGAAAAAGCTGTACGGGTGATGAACATTCTCCATGCCTGGATGAGCGCCCAGCGCGATCTGGTGCCCGAAGGCTCAGCCATCAGCAGAGCACTCGATTACAGCCTGAAACGCTGGGCAGCGCTATCACGCTACATCGATGACGGGGCAGTACCCATTGACAACCATTGGGCCGAAAACCAAATCAGGCCATGGGCTCTTGGGCGCGAAAACTGGCTCTTCGCTGGATCACTGCGCAGCGGCAAACGGGCGGCGGCAATCATGACCTTGATCCCGTCTGCGCGGCTGAATGGTTATGATCCATATGCGTATCTGAAGGATGTTCTCACGCGCCTACCGACGCACCGGGCGAGTGAGATCGATCAGTTGCTACCGCATAGTGGGTGACCAATTAATCACAACTGGTAGGGGTAGTCAGTATTCCTGTCGCTATAGCATCTCTGTACGAGTTAAACAGCCGGAGAGTGACGGGGAGTACGATGACAATTCAGACACCACAAGACACCGGTGACCAGAAGTGCAATCGCCGCAATTTCATGTAAGTCGGGCAGCCGATGCTCCCATAGAAATCCAAAAACCAGCGCCGCTAACGTCTCAATCACGAGCACTTGTCCGCTTAGTGCCAGTGGTAGAAGTCGGCTCGCCTGATTCCAGCACGCATTACCCACAACCGAAGATAAAAACGCTACGCCACCGGCTACCATGACAAAGTGTAGCCATTCGGAGTTGTCATGCGTTCCGACCTGCCAGCCCAGGACAGGTACCGCCAAAAGCAGTGACTGAGCGCCAGTCATGACCCCTGTCAGCAGTGCCCAGTCATGGGCGGAAACGCTGGTTACCTGAGCCAGCCGCCGAGCGTTGCTCACTGCGAACCAACTCCATGTCACTAACGCGCCCGCTGCGCATAGAATTCCGGCCACGTTTGTCAGTATATCTGGCTTGTCGCCGTTGATCAGTGTAACCGTCCGGCCAGCACCCTCTCCTGACAGCCCTCCAAATTAGCCAAAATAGTGGACACCATTTTTTAGTGGACACTATCTTGGATAACGTTGCCCCCGCTCGTCGAACCGGCCGCCGCCCCAACTTCTCGCTGGCGTTCAAACGCCAAGTCGTCGAGGCGACCCTCCAGCCTGGCGCCTCCGTGTCGTTGATCGCTCGTGAACATGACGTCAATGCCAACCTAGTGTTTCGCTGGCGGCATCAATATCAGGAGGGGTTATTCGGCACCGTCAGCCAGAGCGCAACGCTTTTGCCCGTCCGGGTGATTGAGGCGCCAATCGATCTGCCACACGTCGTCCAGCCACAGGCGGAGTGTCATTCCGAGATCGCAGTTGAGGTTGGAAAAGCCAGGCTGCGTATCACGGGCGCACCCGATCCGCAGACGCTGCAATTCGTCTTGCAGCAGTTGCTGCGATGATTGCTCCGCCCGCTGGAACCCGTATCTGGATCGCCGCCGGCGTCACGGATATGCGCCGTGGCTTCGATGGTTTAGCGGCACAGGTGCAGACACAGTTGGAAGCCGACCCGTTTTCCGGTCAGATCTTTGCCTTTCGCGGACGGCGCGGTGACCGGATCAAGCTGTTGTGGTGGGATGGCGACGGCTTGTGTCTGTTTTGCAAACGGTTGGAACAAGGGCGCTTCGTCTGGCCGCAAGCAACCAGCGGCAGCGTGTCGCTGACGGCTGCGCAGTTATCGATGCTGTTGGAAGGTATTGATTGGCGCAGGCCAATTCGTACAGCACCCGTCCTCGCGGTCTGACTTGCCGCGCTGAAAAAATCCCCAGTAACATGCGGTCATGACTCTCGTGACCGACTCCCTGCCGAACGATCTTCAAGCCTTGAAGACTCTGGTCTCTGCCCAGCGGGCAGAGATTGAGCGCTTGAGAATGATGATCGCCAAGCTGCGTCGTACGCAGTTCGGTCGCAGCTCCGAGCAACTGGACGCGATGATCGATCAACTTCAGTTGAGCCTTGAAGAGCTGCAAGTCAGCCAAGCCGAAATGACACCGCCAGTCGAACCGGCACCTCGCGCAGTTTTGCGCCGCAAACCATTGCCCGAACACCTGCCTCGCGAAACTCACGTGCATCAGCCTGAGTCGCAATGCACGGGCTGCGGTGGGAAGCTTCGCTATTTGGGTGAGGATGTTTCCGAAGTGCTGGAGTACGTTCCGGCACGTTTCAAAGTCATTCGCCATGTCCGTCCGAAGATGGTTTGCAGTTGCTGCGAGCACATCGCCCAGGTGCCGGCGCCGAGTCGTCCAATAGCCAGAGGCCTTGCAGGCCCGGGGTTGTTGGCCCATGTGCTGGTCTCCAAGTTTGTCGATCATCTGCCGCTGTACCGGCAGTCCGAGATCTACGCCCGTGAGGGCGTGGAGCTGGAGCGCTCAACCCTGGCCGACTGGGTGGGCCAGAGCAGCCAATTGCTCAGGCCACTGGTCAACGCGCTTGAGCACCACGTCATGAGCGGTCACAAAGTCCATGCCGACGACACGCCGATTGGCGTGCTCGCGCCGGGCAACGGCAAGATCAAAACGGCTCGCCTGTGGACATACGTGCGCGACGACCGACCTGCGGGTGACTCGACACCGGCGGCGGTCTGGTTTGCCTATTCGCCGGATCGCAAGGGGCAACATCCGCGCGCTCATCTCAAGAGTTTCAGCGGGATCTTGCAGGCTGACGGCTACGCCGGTTTTGCTCAACTGTATGCGACAGGCACTATTGAGGAAGCCGCCTGCTGGGCTCATGCCCGACGCAAGTTTTACGATGTCTACAAAGACCAGGCTTCACCCCTTGCCGCCGAGGCGCTGCAACGGATTGCGGCCCTGTATGCCATCGAGAGCGAAATTCGAGGGCAACCGCCCGACCAACGCAAAGCGATTCGGCAAAGCCGGGCCAGTCCGCTGCTGGTACACCTGCACGCATGGCTTAATCAGACGCTGACTCAACTGTCGAAAAAGTCGGCATTGGGCGGTGCAATCCTCTATGCCCTCAACCGGTGGCAGGCCTTAATGCGCTACTGCGATGACGGCCGAATCGAAATCGACAACAACGCTGCCGAACGGGCGCTACGCGCCGTCGCGCTGGGCCGCAAAAACTACCTGTTTGCCGGTTCCGATGCCGGCGGAGAACGAGCCGCAGCGATTTACAGCCTGGTGGGTACTGCCAAGCTAAACGGGTTAAACCCACAGGGCTATCTGACCTACGTGCTTGAACACATTGCCGAACACCCGATCAATCGGGTGAGCGAGTTGCTGCCCTGGAACATATCCTTGAACCACACTGAACACTGTGAGGCCGCCTGATTCATGGTTAAAACTGTCCGTTTACCCAAACCCGCCCCCGACCTGTTGCTGCTGCACATCGAGCTGAAGTGGATCACTCCGAAGATTTGGCGTCGGTTCGCGGTGCCTGAAAACATCACCTTGGGAAAATTGCACCATGTCATCCAGATCGTGATGGGCTGGAGTGATAGCCATCTGCATGAGTTTGAAATTGCCGGTGAGAATTACGGCATGCCCGACCCTGATGGCTGGGGGCCGACGGTAAACCCGGAAGCCCGTAAAACGCTGATCAAGGCGCTGAACGGAAGGCGGACATTTAATTATCTCTACGACTTTGGTGACAGTTGGCATCACAGTATCAAGGTCGAAAAAACGCTACCCGCTATTGCCTGTCCTCAGGTGCCGTACTGCATCGACGGCGCCAATGCTTGCCCACCGGAAGACGTGGGTGGCGGGCCTGGTTACGAGGAGTTTCTGGAGGCGATGGCCAACCCCAATCATCCAGAGCATGACGCCATGGTTGAATGGCATGGCGATGTTTTTGATCCAGCGGCATTTGAGTGCGAGCGCGTGAACCAGTGGTTTAAACGGATTAAGGTTTGAGTTGCAAGGCGGTGTAGCTCGGACGCTTACGATCAGTGCGTGCCAGCTGATGAGTACGACCCCGCCCACAGCGCAGAACAGCGAGGGAGTTAGCTTGCGCAAAGAAATTGCGTTGACGTCATGACGACCTGCCAGCGTGACGAACACGGGAATGAGTCCGACGATCAGAGACGTTGTGGCAATGCCAACCAACTGCACACCGGTGCCCACTAGCGTGTAGTAAATGAGGTTCCCAATCAGGCTAAGCCAGAAGAGTGACTTCCAGTCGGCGATAGTGAGATTGGCGCAAACGCGCCTCCAGCGGGGCATAAGCAAGGCCACCGAAATCGCGCCGTAGCAGAGAAATCTCAGAACGGCGAATTGCAGGCCGCTCAGCCCCGGCGTGAGCTGGGGGCCGAGGAAGATCACTCCCCAACACAGGCCCGCGCAAACTCCGTAGACAATGCCCTTTAGCAGTAATCGATCAGCAAGCATTTCATCCGCGCTCCAAAGCGTTATGGGTAAAGTCTGGAGCAACTGATTCGGGGAGTATTGTCGGTAACTACGGGATTTTTTACCCAGACTGTTTTTGCGTTTTACGATAAACCGCCGGGGTCGTGGCCCTCACGCGCTGCATGGCACGGGTCAGCGATGCCTGGTCGCTAAAGCCGGCACGCAAGGCAATCTCGGATATGGTCAATGAGGTTCCACGCAACCATCGTTGAGCTTCTTGCAGGCGTAAATCAGTCAACCAAACTTGCGGACTCATCTCGAACATTAGCCGGAAACGTTGGTGCATCTGACTCATGCTCATTTTTGCTACTTGAGCCATGCGTTCATTGCTCCAGTTCGCTCCAGGATCCGCCTGAATACGAGCGATCAACTGCTTCATGGGGTCTGGAAAGCGGGAGATATCCGGATTTAGAGACGATAAAAGCAGAGGCCCCAATTGGGAGGCCGCGATGGACAATTGTGCATTGCCGATTAGCTCAGCGAACTCTATAAGTCGACGAGTAGCGGGGGAAATGGGCACATATATTTTCTGAGCAAGACGCTCGATCTGGAGCGTTTCCATAATCGTCGGCGCACAGTCCAAAACTAAAAAACGGCTATCGAGGTTAGTCTGCTGCGAATGGATCGAGCCAGGTGTCACAAGCGCTGCCAATGACTGATCAATGCAGCCGCCGCGACCGTTTACGTCAATTTCCATTTCGCCACGAATCGGCAGTACCAATTGAGCATGCTCGTGGTGGTGGTGACGGTCTTCCCTCTCATAGCTGCGAACTTCAAGACTAAGAAACATTACTGCACCTTCCGGCCCGTCTGGTTATCCAAGGTTGACGTCCCAAAACGCCCAATGCGCGCCCGCGTTAGGTCAGACTTGCCACTGATTCTAACATCTACGGATCAGACCGTTGATCGCACAACCTGTATTGGCCATACACTTACGGAACAACAGCGTATCAGGCCGGCATACAGGCAAATCATGTCAAGAAGGTTACTTAAGCCACGATGATTATGTGGGATTAATCGCAGAGTCGATTCGACCCAATGATTTCAAGTACAAAGATACGACTGTTCCCTTCTCGGGTGCATTATCAACCATGACGGTGCCCCCAGCGTTCTCTGCGAACTTACGGACTTGCGATAAGCCCAAGCCCGTACCTTTTCCTCTTTGCTTTGTGGTGAAAAAAGGATCAAAAATTTTAGCCGCCAGGTCATCTGGTATACCTGGCCCGGTATCAGTGACGCTGAGCACGACGTAATTGCCTCCAGCCAGTGTTACGTCATCATCAACCCGCATCAGTCGCGTTGAAATGCAGATACTTCCTGCTGACCCGAGCGCATCCCTGGCATTTGTGAGAAGGTTCAAGACAGCTGCATTCAACTGGGCTTCTTCACACATCACTGCGGTGTCGGGGGCTGACAGGTCGAAAGTCAGCTCAACACTTTCGGTCGCGGTGTGAAACAACACATCGCGCATTGCATCAAGTCGAGCATTAACGTCAACGCACACCAAATTTGGGCTGTCGAGTCGAACACAAGAAAGCAGATGATTGACCAACTGCCGTCCCTGTTCGACCGCCTGCAATCCGGTATCACTAAATTGCTCGACGGCTTTTGGTCGTCTGGCGCGCAAGCGGATCATCTGCAAACTTGCGCTTAGCGCTTGAAGAATATTGTTGAAGTCGTGCGCAATACTGGCCGTGACCATTCCCAAGGAGGAGATACGCTTGGCGTGACGCAGTGACTCTTCGGCCACTTGATTAAGTGCATTCGCCTGAGCCAGTTCTTGTTCAAGCATTTCTGCTCGACGCTCTATTTGATGTCTGAGCAGGCGCAATTGCAACAACGAAGCGGTCTGTCTCGCCAATGCCAACAATGCCGTGCGCTGTGGTGCTGTCAGGGTTCGCGGCTTGGTATCAATCACGCACACCGTACCCAGAGCGTGCCCCGTATCGTCAATGATAGGAGCTCCCGCGTAAAAGCGAATGTAGGGCGGGCCTAGCACCAGCGCGCTGTGTTCAAAGCGCGGGTCGAGTCTGGCATCTTCGACAGTCAACACATCGGCGGGAGCCAGGATCGCGTGCGCGCAAAACGCCAGATCCCGATGCGTCTCCCTCACGTCCAGCCCGACGCACGCCTTGAACCACTGACGTTCTCTATCCATCAGAGAAACCAGCGCGACCGGTACTTCACACAAGGTGCTCGCGAGCACGACGATATCGTCGAATTCTTTCTCCGGAGCTGAGTCCAGCACCCCGAGATGCTCTAGCGACAGGGCTCTTTCATCCTCGTTCGGAGGAAAGGGGGCAGGAATGTGGGGCATCTGATTATGCATCGCTGAGGGCAGTAGGGCGATCATGCTGTTTTGATAGCTTGGACAGCAAGAAATTGTTTCTCCATCCGAACAGCGATGGTAAGCGTCCGAGCTACACCGCCTTGCAACTCAAACCTTAATCCGTTTAAACCACTGGTTCACGCGCTCGCACTCAAATGCCGCTGGATCAAAAACATCGCCATGCCATTCAACCATGGCGTCATGCTCTGGATGATTGGGGTTGGCCATCGCCTCCAGAAACTCCTCGTAACCAGGCCCGCCACCCACGTCTTCCGGTGGGCAAGCATTGGCGCCGTCGATGCAGTACGGCACCTGAGGACAGGCAATAGCGGGTAGCGTTTTTTCGACCTTGATACTGTGATGCCAACTGTCACCAAAGTCGTAGAGATAATTAAATGTCCGCCTTCCGTTCAGCGCCTTGATCAGCGTTTTACGGGCTTCCGGGTTTACCGTCGGCCCCCAGCCATCAGGGTCGGGCATGCCGTAATTCTCACCGGCAATTTCAAACTCATGCAGATGGCTATCACTCCAGCCCATCACGATCTGGATGACATGGTGCAATTTTCCCAAGGTGATGTTTTCAGGCACCGCGAACCGACGCCAAATCTTCGGAGTGATCCACTTCAGCTCGATGTGCAGCAGCAACAGGTCGGGGGCGGGTTTGGGTAAACGGACAGTTTTAACCATGAATCAGGCGGCCTCACAGTGTTCAGTGTGGTTCAAGGATATGTTCCAGGGCAGCAACTCGCTCACCCGATTGATCGGGTGTTCGGCAATGTGTTCAAGCACGTAGGTCAGATAGCCCTGTGGGTTTAACCCGTTTAGCTTGGCAGTACCCACCAGGCTGTAAATCGCTGCGGCTCGTTCTCCGCCGGCATCGGAACCGGCAAACAGGTAGTTTTTGCGGCCCAGCGCGACGGCGCGTAGCGCCCGTTCGGCAGCGTTGTTGTCGATTTCGATTCGGCCGTCATCGCAGTAGCGCATTAAGGCCTGCCACCGGTTGAGGGCATAGAGGATTGCACCGCCCAATGCCGACTTTTTCGACAGTTGAGTCAGCGTCTGATTAAGCCATGCGTGCAGGTGTACCAGCAGCGGACTGGCCCGGCTTTGCCGAATCGCTTTGCGTTGGTCGGGCGGTTGCCCTCGAATTTCGCTCTCGATGGCATACAGGGCCGCAATCCGTTGCAGCGCCTCGGCGGCAAGGGGTGAAGCCTGGTCTTTGTAGACATCGTAAAACTTGCGTCGGGCATGAGCCCAGCAGGCGGCTTCCTCAATAGTGCCTGTCGCATACAGTTGAGCAAAACCGGCGTAGCCGTCAGCCTGCAAGATCCCGCTGAAACTCTTGAGATGAGCGCGCGGATGTTGCCCCTTGCGATCCGGCGAATAGGCAAACCAGACCGCCGCCGGTGTCGAGTCACCCGCAGGTCGGTCGTCGCGCACGTATGTCCACAGGCGAGCCGTTTTGATCTTGCCGTTGCCCGGCGCGAGCACGCCAATCGGCGTGTCGTCGGCATGGACTTTGTGACCGCTCATGACGTGGTGCTCAAGCGCGTTGACCAGTGGCCTGAGCAATTGGCTGCTCTGGCCCACCCAGTCGGCCAGGGTTGAGCGCTCCAGCTCCACGCCCTCACGGGCGTAGATCTCGGACTGCCGGTACAGCGGCAGATGATCGACAAACTTGGAGACCAGCACATGGGCCAACAACCCCGGGCCTGCAAGGCCTCTGGCTATTGGACGACTCGGCGCCGGCACCTGGGCGATGTGCTCGCAGCAACTGCAAACCATCTTCGGACGGACATGGCGAATGACTTTGAAACGTGCCGGAACGTACTCCAGCACTTCGGAAACATCCTCACCCAAATAGCGAAGCTTCCCACCGCAGCCCGTGCATTGCGACTCAGGCTGATGCACGTGAGTTTCGCGAGGCAGGTGTTCGGGCAATGGTTTGCGGCGCAAAACTGCGCGAGGTGCCGGTTCGACTGGCGGTGTCATTTCGGCTTGGCTGACTTGCAGCTCTTCAAGGCTCAACTGAAGTTGATCGATCATCGCGTCCAGTTGCTCGGAGCTGCGACCGAACTGCGTACGACGCAGCTTGGCGATCATCATTCTCAAGCGCTCAATCTCTGCCCGCTGGGCAGAGACCAGAGTCTTCAAGGCTTGAAGATCGTTCGGCAGGGAGTCGGTCACGAGAGTCATGACCGCATGTTACTGGGGATTTTTTCAGCGCGGCAAGTCAGACCGCGAGGACGGGTGCTGTACGAATTGGCCTGCGCCAATCAATACCTTCCAACAGCATCGATAACTGCGCAGCCGTCAGCGACACGCTGCCGCTGGTTGCTTGCGGCCAGACGAAGCGCCCTTGTTCCAACCGTTTGCAAAACAGACACAAGCCGTCGCCATCCCACCACAACAGCTTGATCCGGTCACCGCGCCGTCCGCGAAAGGCAAAGATCTGACCGGAAAACGGGTCGGCTTCCAACTGTGTCTGCACCTGTGCCGCTAAACCATCGAAGCCACGGCGCATATCCGTGACGCCGGCGGCGATCCAGATACGGGTTCCAGCGGGCGGAGCAATCATCGCAGCAACTGCTGCAAGACGAATTGCAGCGTCTGCGGATCGGGTGCGCCCGTGATACGCAGCCTGGCTTTTCCAACCTCAACTGCGATCTCGGAATGACACTCCGCCTGTGGCTGGACGACGTGTGGCAGATCGATTGGCGCCTCAATCACCCGGACGGGCAAAAGCGTTGCGCTCTGGCTGACGGTGCCGAATAACCCCTCCTGATATTGATGCCGCCAGCGAAACACTAGGTTGGCATTGACGTCATGTTCACGAGCGATCAACGACACGGAGGCGCCAGGCTGGAGGGTCGCCTCGACGACTTGGCGTTTGAACGCCAGCGAGAAGTTGGGGCGGCGGCCGGTTCGACGAGCGGGGGCAACGTTATCCAAGATAGTGTCCACTAAAAAATGGTGTCCACTATTTTGGCTAATTTGGAGGGCTGTCAGGAGAGGGTGCTGGCCGGACGGTTACCAGCGATGTATCTGTTTCCAGATAGCACTCGAAGGGCCGGCGACGAGTGGTAGTCGTCAACCGTGGAACTCCCGGTCGCAGTCGCCAGTCAATTTTTCTGTCCAGATAGGACACCTATTCCTAACCGGGAGACAGCCATGAGTGGTACTTCAGACAAAATCAAAGGCCTGGCCAACGAAGCTATCGGTAACGTGAAGCAAGGTGTCGGCAAAGTCACAGGCAATGAGAAGCTACAGGTCGAAGGTGCCATCCAAGAAAAGAAAGGTGAAGCACAGCAAGTGGCTGGCAAGGTCAAAGACGCCGTAGACAAAAAGTAGTTCTAGGCGGTAACACCGTTTCGCTGGGATGGCTATCGGATGGTAGCCATCGCAGTTCACTCATTCTGAGCTTCCAACTTATACGAAGGTTTAATCAATCATGAGAAGTGAGCAGGTAGAAGGCGTTGTAGAAAAGGTTGCCGGTAAAGCCCAAAGCGCAGTCGGAAAACTGCTTGGTGATTCGAAGCTGGAAGCCGAAGGTGCGGGACGCAAAGCTGCCGGTCAGCTGACTCAAACCTATGGCGATGCCCTGGACAACGTATCCACGTTCGTTAAAGAGAAACCAGTTGCTGCAATCGCGATTGGTGCAATTGCTCTGTTGGTTCTAGACCGTCTCTTTCGCCGCTGAGTAAGGAAAAGGACGTTTCGACAGGGGTGCTCCCTTTAACGTTTATCGCCTCCGTCCCCTAGAACTGTCCATCAGCGGGCTGCGGGGGTACGAGGGCAGGTATGCACAACTCACTTCTATCCAAGCAGCACGTCCAAATTACGACGAGGCTATTGGGCCACAAATCTCTTGGAAGGGTGACTTGGGGTCATTAGCAA
The DNA here is from genome assembly GCF_009834565.1 of Pseudomonas sp. R76. Taxonomy (GTDB): domain Bacteria; phylum Pseudomonadota; class Gammaproteobacteria; order Pseudomonadales; family Pseudomonadaceae; genus Aquipseudomonas. The sequence continues at coordinate 4,495,523 of NZ_CP019428.1, read as the reverse complement.
GCGGAGCGCGCAGGCGGGAGGATGGAAGCCCACAGGGCCGAGACCCGGCAACGGCGAGGCTTGGTTCACGACAGCCGTCCTCGCAGGGGCCCGCTCGACATTGGCTCCCTAGAGCGCCTTTAGGAGACGCTCAAGCGTTTGATGCTCCCATGTGCTGAGCAACGCAGTGGGATCAGTTCCAAATCTATCACCCGCGTCAAACGACCATCGCCGTCCTTCCGGACTCACGCATTCTTCGCAGTAGTCGAGCGTGTCACAATCGTTGTAGATCGATATCCGCCAACCCTCGACGCTCACCACGAAATGGCCCGCATAAATCTCATCCCAAGACGCCTGACTCACCTTGGTCATCGTCCGTCGCTCGAAGGTGACCTCTCGCAATACCTGGCATACCTCTCTCGCTGAGAGCTCAGATGGAGTGTTTTCAATAACGCTACCTACCTGGGATGAACGAGCTGTCGCTCTGGTCTCTTTCAATATTTGCTCAGTGTACATAGCCGGATCTTCATCTGGTGGAGGGTAGCCTGCTGCTGCGAGAGTTTCGGCGCGCTCCTCAATGAGCAGACGTTCGGGATCTCGAGTGACTTGATAAGCTCTGCCCGGCACGCGCCAAGTGGCATCCATTCGTGGCTCCTTAGTGGCTGACCGACTTACTCTCCAGCCGGCTTTCTCCGGATCTATCGAAAGCAGGCACTGACCACAATTGGGCACGTGGTTCGCGATCTCATACTCACGCCAGTCCACCATAGCTCCGCCATCAATTCCGAGCGGTTTGCGCTCAATCAGCCAAGCAACAGCGTTAATGAACTGGCCGTGAGAGTACGTAACGATGTTTTGGGCGGGGTGCTCTGCAAGACACTCCAAGAAAGACTGAGCTCTAGCTATGAAATCTAGAAATGACTCAGCGCCTTCACCATCCGTGAAACCAGGATCTGCTTTGGCCCAATATGCCTCCACCCATTCGCGCCTGTCAGCGACGGTTGTGCTAGTGCACCGCGCGGGTTCAAGGTAAGTGAATTCTTGGATGGGCCAAGTTTCAAAAGGGATATGAGGAAACACCGCTGCGGTCGCCATAGCGGTTGAGTGCGCTCGGGTGAAAGGCGAGGCAACTATCAGAGCCGGAGGATGGTTGAACGACAGGGCCAGCAGGTGCGCTTGCTCGAATCCTTTCGGAGTCAGAGGAATGGTCGAGTGATCTAAAGTGGCTTGGCCCGCGTTCGCAGCGCTCTCTCCATGTCGTATTAGTCTCACATGCTTCATTTACGAAATACTCGCACAGATTCGGCCATCATTTCTCTTAGATCCCCAAGGTTACTGGTACTCAACCTTCAATCAAGAAGCCTCGACAGCAATCCCTCAATCTGGGTGCCTGCATGCTTGAATTTCAGCTCTTCGAGCTTAGCTTCCCTTCGTTCGCCGGTGAGCAAGCTGAGTCCGTGAAGCGCATTAAGCAACTTCTGAGACTCACCAATTTCCGAACGCAAAGTCAGCCAGGTAGTGTTCACTCGACGAGCTAACTCGTCGGCCTCATGGCTCAAGCGTTGTGACTCAATTAGCTTGTTAGCGTTGGTGGTGGCCTTAAGATGACCTAAAGCCTGCTCAAGTTCGTCCAGTAGCTCGGTAACAGGCTCCGATTGGTCAAGTGACACGGGGCGCCCCTCCACATAAATCGTGTCCGCCTGAACGCAATAGACAGCTAGTGGCCCTTCACCCCCTCCGGTGCAATCAAGTGCAAGAACGTTCCCTAGCCGAACAGGCTCTGGAATCCAGGTGTGCCCCGTGCACACACGCCAGACCCCTTTGACACCTTCTCGATGGTGCTTTTTGATCCGCTCGCGCCCCCATAGCGCGATCTCTTCTACAGTAGGGATTGATATGTCTCGAGTGAACTCGACCCATGACATCCCGGCAGGGACATCAGCATGAACAACGCCAACCAAACCGCGAGGGGACTCAATTTCTATGACTGTGGGAAGGCTCTCGAGCTTCCCAATGATCATCTCTTTCGATTCGTCGGCTATGGTCGACCACCAGCCTGCGCCATGAGCTACGTAACGAGCGCTGGGGTTTTCCCTGTAAGCATTTATAAGCATCTGCTCATGGTTACCTTGAACGCTGAAGAACCACGGCTCACCAAGGAGCTTCAGGCCGTCGAGGACTCCAGGCCCGCGATCTATGAGATCACCCACCCCAATGACTCGGTCGATAGTTTTGTCGAAACCGAGCTTCAATAATCCTTTGTAGAGATCAATCGACTTGAAGTGAATGTCACCGATAACGAAGTCGCGACCGACCTCGTTCCGAGGAAGCCTCAGGACTTTCTGACTCATGCGCGGGTTCCTTACTCAATTGCCACCTAGCAAGTGACCAGCCCGTATTGTCCACCCCGCGACTGCACCTTCCAACAGAAATATGGACAGACAGGATGACTGCACTCCACTGCGCAGGGCTGAGGTATACCTAGTTTCTTCCGTCGATGGAAATAACCAGAACAAGCGGAGCGCGCAGGCCTGTAAGGCCGGAGGCGCGAGGATGGAAGCCCAAGGGGCCATGACTTGGCGTCAGCCATGGCATGGTTTACGACAGCCGACCCGATAGGGCGCGCCATAAACCGCGATTTGCTTAGATTGCAGGATTGCTGATGTTCTGCAGACTTATGTATTCCAATATTTTTGGACTGTGCTTCTGGCAACGCCGAGCTTTTCAGCGATTGTTTTCCTGTCGAAACCTTGCGCTTTCAGGGCTCGAATGTAAATCGCATTAACGGGCCGCTTTGGCTTGCCTTGGGAGCGCTTGATAAGCTTTCCGTCACTAAATTGCTCCTCCACCAACTGCCACCCTCCAGACATCTCGAATTCCCTGACACGCAAGGCAGTACGCTGTAAAGCCTCTGACGGGAGTTCTTCACCCTGCGCAGCAATGACGAGAGTGACCATAGTCAAAAGGTCGAGGCCTAGATAGTCAGCGATCTCGTCCAGTTTCTCCAACGTCGCGTTCGCTCGAGCCTGCTCAAGCTTCCCCACGTACGTTCTGTGCGTTGCCCCCGCCAACTCTTCGTAACTCAACCCCTGATGAGCACGAGCTCCACGCAATGCTCCTGCCAGCGCTTCTTTCAGATGCATGAGTCGGATCCTCAAAACTGAGGATAGAGCCACGGCAAGCGTGTTTCGATAAACAGATCATAGTGATATTATCGTGACATATGGTTTGCCAAGCAGTCGTTTGATCATAGCGGCGGGATGTTTGGATTGATGATGGATTGGTCATGAGAGCGGCACCTAAGACACGGCCAGGGACGTCTCGATGGGAGACGCGCTCATCAAGTCCGACGTTTATGGCCCGCGTAAGCCTGCTGCAATCGTCACTGAGCGACGTCTTGGCAAGAACCAGATCCACTTTTTAAGCGAAGGCAGGGATAGTGAGTGATGAAGTTCGATTGCGTGAAAGTTTCAGGAAAAGTTGACTACGTTCGATCTGTTGATCGAATGAACGGCGGACATAAAGCTAAAGTCAGCATTGACGGTGCAGTTATCCCAAATTTGAAAGTGTCGAATAAGCTTTACGAAGAGTTAGAAGCCGGCGAGAGTGCAACTTTGTATGGCCTGTTTAAAAGAAACAATGACAAAGAAAAAAACACAGGCATTTTGTACGGCTTAGCAAAGCAAAACGGCGAGAAATCATTTGCAACCCAGTATAGATATCAAGTCCCGCTTTTCCTGACGGTCACTGCGGCCATCGCATTTTGCTTAACTTTCGTCGCCGGCTGGATAGCTTCGATATTTCCAGTGCTGTTTTTCTTCGGGGAAAATTCAGATTATATGTATACCACTACGGTATTTGCAGTTATTGAGTCGAGCTTGGTTGCCGCCTTTTTCCTGTGGAGGGCATGGGTAATGTTTAACGCTACGTCTGATCCTGAAGCTTGGGAAACTACCGAAGCTGCAGTGCTATCGAGTCGCTTCAGTAAGCTCCATAAGTAATAGTCCTGTACGTAGGGCACGGTTAAACCTGCCCTGGCTTCGGACTCGCTGCGCCAGACTTTCCTTTCCATGCGAGTATCAGGCAAGCGGAGCGCGCAGGCGTCCAGGATGAGCGCCCAACGGGCTGAGACGCGGCGCAGCCGTGGCTCAGTTCTCGCCAGCCTTCCGCCGCAGGCGGCACGCCATAGCTACTGCCCGATATCAAATAAACAAGGATGCGGCTGAAAATGACCCACGATGAACTCCGTCAGCTTGAGGGCGCTAGGCGAAGGACTCTGTGGGAACTTGCCAGCCTCCGTCCTGGCGATCCCACTGCATCCGACCTCCTTGCCATCCTCGATGATCTCGACGACCAAGAGCGAAACGACACCCCCTGTAGCGATAAGCCACTCGACCTCATTCAGGTTCGTAACTCTGTCTCGGTGATGCGCCATAACTCCGGAATCAACATCATTTTGGAGCGAACTATTCCGCAACCCTGGAGAGAGCGTTTCTACCAGGCAAGCGTCGGGTCGACCAGGTTGGTCGATGGGCCTTACGCCTCAGGCTGGGATAAATTCCTGGCGAGTTGGGAAGCAGAGATGGGACACCTGGAGCAGCATAGGGCCGCAAGAAATCAGTAAAAAAGACTGAGCGGGTGAGGGCATGGGACAAGACGATGACACGGTGTACTGCGATATCCAGATGCCGCTAGCCCCGGGGTCGAGTGCTTCTGGAATTAGTAAATGCACTGCGAGAATCGAAAGCTCATCCGCGTCTCGAAAAAGTCTTCGAGCACATCCAAGACGAACTCAGTACGTCCATCGATATCGTGGACAACCCGCCAACATTGAGGCTTTGGTGCGAGTAAGGCTCCTCATGGCGGTGAGACTTCCGATTCTCATCAACCCCTGCTCGGTACTCCCGGAACATCCATGTTGATCTTTCGCCAAAAGGCTTCAGAGAAACTGTAAACCGAGAATGCAATTAGCCCTAAGGCCATCACCATCAAAATCAACCATCCAGCAGGTAGATTTTGGAGCGCATCCAGTGATTCCTTCATACCAGGAGGATCCATGGCTTGATAAGTGGAACCGCTAATTGCCAGCAGCACCGCAATTTCTATAAAAACAACCCCTCGGGCTATGAGGCCGAACCGCGACACCGGACGGACATACCGCATGACGTCTTCGTCAGCTTCAAAGTATTTCTCGAACGACGCCTTCCATCCCTTGATGATGTGAGCAACACCCACGCCAAGGGGAACGAGAGCGATAAAGTACACCAACAAATTCGAGTGATCCCAAGACAAAAAATGCGCTAGCCAGTCTTTGGTTTGCCCTCCGGAATCGCCCGAACTTTTAATACCGCTAATGAGTAGGCTCAACGCAAAAAACGCAAGAGCGCCGTTGACCATACCTCCCGCCAACAGGCCTGCGCGAATCACCAAGCCTTTGAATTCTTTGCCGTGATGATCGACATCACGCGTAGCTTGAAGGACGCGCCAAGCCGCAAACGCGAGCAGACCCGCCACCACAAGCCCAACCAAAAAATAGCCGAATGGTTGGCTCAGCAATGCTTCCAGGCTCTTGTGGCTGTCCTTCGGTTTTGTCGAGTCTTGTGCTGCGAGCAATGCGAAAATACCGATGACCAAATAAAGCAGTCCCCGAGCGGCGTAGCCTCCACGAGCAAGTATTACTAGGCTGTGTTGCGCGGACATTCGATGTATTCCCGAGATCTGATACAAGAGCAGACCCCTCTCGCTGGGTTGGGTTCTATAGCAAGCCGGTGACTGCGCCGAATTCGTTACCCAAGACGCCTACCGGCATAAAAAATGAGTGCAGCACACTCATCGATTTCATGGAGAACCCACTACCGTGGAGGTTTATAGGTACCTAGGCTGGAGAGTTAGGTTTAGTCACCAAACATCTCGTTGAGCTCCGTATCAGCACGTCCCAAGGATTTCATCGTGATGTTGCCGGCGTCATTTTCACCGACGTGCCAAAGCGCAAATTTCGGAAGGTTGAGCCAAGTCGGTGGCTTCGCCGCAACCGGATACGCCGAGCGAGTTTCGTAGGTAGCTACACCGTCGATTATCGAGACCAGGGCTATACCATGTGCCGTAGCGTACTTTATCGCTCCAGATTGAAACCCTGTTGTGGTGAACAGCATTCCTTTATGAGCGCCCACAGATCTCACCTTGTCGTGCAGTACCTGAACCAGCTCCCGCTCGACTGCGTTACGGTATTTTTTGCACTCAATCAGCACGATGAATTCGGCACCTGCGAAGGCCTGGAATTTAGCCAGCACGTCGATCTGGTAGGTTGAGTCGTAGGCCTCGACTTTTGCGTCGTGCGTAACCTCCAGCGATGTCAGTTCACCTCCCTGTTTAAGGATCCAGTCTCTGACCAAGAACTCGAATTCAGTGGCGGTAATTTCGAGGTTGGGATTCGCCATTGGTGGGAACATTCTTTTCCTTATCGTTCAGTCGAATTGGCAGTGGTGCGATAGGTGCGCAGGGCTCTGGAAGCAGCACCTAAGACCGTCGAATCCTCAAAATGGAATCGGTGATGGCTTGAGCATTTGCGTCCAGCGCTTCCATGGCCGACATCGCATCAGCGGCGACGCTTCCTACTCCATTTTCTGAAAGCCACTTGGTTATTTCTTCTATTGCTGCACCTAGTGCGTGCTGGTTATGCAGCAGCAATGTCAGGGCGTCCGCTGTGGCGATTTTGTAGTTCAAGGCCTTTGGCATGACGGTCTTCCTTGAGAATGATGTAGTGATCGCCTTGCATAGAGGAGATAAGCCGCTCACCTTAAAGCTTCTAAAATGCTTGATGAGTCCCGGATGGTTTCGAGTGCTGGGCCCAGACCACCTGCCAGTTAGATGATGGCAGAATACTATCGAGGGGACTGGAGTATTAGTTCACTTGAGCTACGCTTGAGTCTTTCTCGACTGCCTGGAAAAAGCCTGTGATCTTAACGAACGCTGCAGTAGGGCCTTACCGATCTATCAACACTTCCCAAAGCGTTGCTATTGATCCTCATGTCACTGTCCTCGTCGGCATGAACGAGGCGGGAAAAACGGTCTTTTTGAAAGCGTTGCATAAATCCCATGATGCGCTGGGCGTGGAGTCCTTCAACCCCACTGACGACTATCCACGGAGAAACCTTACGGCCTATCTGCGCAAACATGAAACTGAGCCCGAGAGAGTTGTGGAATTCACCTTCCAACCGACCAAGGCCGAACGTGAATCTATCAATAAATCCCTTCACACACAGTTGGGTGAAAGCTTCACCTTCAGCGTGACCCATAACTACGGAAATGGCCGATCAATCTCCGTTAGCGCGGACGAAGCCCCAGTAATGGACGCGTTAGCCAAGACGCCTGGGCTGTCCTCCGATGCCGTTAAAGCGATTTCCGGCTCAGACTCGATTCGCGCTGCCTACACCACTCTGAGTCAGATCAATCTGACTGATGTGGATACCGAGTTTGCGGACGGGCTGAAGAAGAGAATCGATGCCTCTCCTTGGAAGGACAGCCCGATTACGCATTACGAGGTATGGCGAAAACTGTCACTACTTTTGCCTAAATTTCTGTACTTCAGCGATTACGACCTGCTTCCAGGCAAAATCAACCTCGCAGACTTGAAAAGTCGCCTTGCTACTGTGAAGAGCGACCCGACCAAAAAAGCACTGATCGAGCCCAAACATCTATCCATCCTTGCGTTGCTGCGTATCGCAGGGGTCGACCTCGACGATTTTGACGGGAAAACGACCTACGAAGAGATGAGGGCGAAAGTAGAAGGTGTTTCGATCAATCTGACCGATAAGGTGCTTGAATTTTGGAGACAAAATGAGGACTTGGAGGTGGAGGTTGATATCAGACCAGACACCACTGATGTCGCTCCTTTTGACAATGGGCCGAATCTCTACCTTAGGATCAAAAATCGGCGTCATCGGGGCGTGACTACACCCTTCGATCAGCGCAGTAGGGGATTCATTTGGTTCTTTAGTTTCCTGGTTTGGTTTGATAGCGTGCAGGCACAGCTAGCGACTTCTGGCGTGAATGCTTCCACCGACTTAATCCTTCTACTTGATGAGCCGGGCTTGGCATTGCACGCTTTGGCCCAAGAGGATTTCCTGAACTACATCGATAGCCTTTCGAATACGCACCAAGTCATTTATACAACTCACTCACCTTTTATGGTCAGATCGGATCGGCTTAATCAGGTTCGAATTGTCGAGGATAAGCCAGATATCGGCACGACGATTTCCGAAAATCTGTCAGGTTCCGACCCCCGTACAATTTTCCCACTCCAAGCAGCCCTAGGTTGGAACGTTGCCCAAAATCTGTTTATCAGCAAGACCAATCTCTTAGTTGAAGGGATATCGGAGCTAGCTTATTTGCAGGCGATGTCGGCTATTCTTGATACCAGCGGGGAATCGGGGCTGGATAGTCGTACAACGATTGTCCCAGTAGGAGGGCTCAACAACGTCGCGACATTCACTTCTCTTCTTGGGGCCAACGGACTGTCAGTCGCGTTGCTTCTGGACTTCAGTGGTCGTCAGGATCAAAAGCTTGAGAGCCTCATCCACCAAAAGCTTGTGCAGAAAAAAGCAGTCTTCAATGCGTCGCAATTCCGTGATCTGAAAAATCTGGGCCGGGATACTGTTCCTAGCGACATCGAGGATCTTTTTTCGGTTAAGACCTACTTGGCTTGCTTCAACAAGGCGTTTGCAAAGCAGCTCTCCGGTGTGGTCATCGAAGAGAAAGATCTTCCCGCTGGCGACAGGATTGTGCAGCGCATCGAACAGATGCTTAAGAGTCGCGATATTAAGTTAAGGCCCAGCGGTGGATTCAACCACTACACGGTTGCCGCGACGTTTACCACGACTCCAGTAACCAAGGTTGATGCCGCGACCAAGTCTCGCTTTGCTGCCTTATTCAAGGCGATCAACACCTATTTGGAATAGAGATGTACTGGAGGGCTGGTTGTTTGCGAGAGGCCGACCAGCCACCCAGCACTTAAAAAGTGCCGATCAGTCCTGGTTGATGGGCGCAGTCACCCGACTCAACCGGATCTTTGAGCGCATGCAGTACGAGCTCAGTGCCTTAATCGATATCATCGAAAACCCGCCGACCTGGGGCCATGGTGTCAGTAAGTCGAGCTTCTGTGGGCACCTTTGTTTTGTAGTTCTGAAACCACGCTAAAGGCCTTTGGCTGCAAACAGATTGCCTGCTCACTAACGTTATTTTTGAACCAAGTCTTTGTATAACTCTCGGGCCTCAAGGATCTGATCCCTGAGCTCCTCGGGGTCAATGCGCATGCCACCGCGAGGCGTTACCTGAAGCTTCTTTAGGCGGTTCGCAGCCTTAATGAATTCTCGTTCTTGTGCCTGAACCCACTCGGGGCGCTTGTCTTTCCAAAAGAGCCAACTCATTTGCCCGGCCTCATCTTTGATCGGATGCTCAGCAGTATGTGGGAGCGGTAGCCAATGTCCAAGCAAGAAGGTTTGCCGGATCGCTCTGCAAGCGGAGCGCGCAGACCAGGAGGGTCGAAGAGCATGAGGATGGAAGCCGGAAGGGCCAAGACCAGTCCACGACTGGGCTTGGTTAACGACAGCCGTCCCTGAAAGGGCATGCCACGACAACCGCAGCGTCGATGACTACCGAAAGGTGCGCTGATCAAATGATCGGGACACAACTCCCTGTGCGCAAAGATCATACGTTTTGCGCAACGCTACTTCTTCGCCGGAAGACACCCTCGCATGAGCGAAAATAGTCGACAAAAAACGCCTCCGCTCGCCATTGCCGAGCTCAGACCAGATCCTCGGCTGCCCTTGTGCATCAGGGATCGCCAGCCGGTCGAGCAGATACTCTTCCAGGCTGTGAAGGCGTTGCTGACCATCAACCAGAATCTCGCTGTTTTCGGCCAACGCCCTGCCAGCGATCTCTGGCTCGTACCAGTCATTCGTGAGGTAGCTCCCCAGATCCCCACCTGACCATACTGCTGAGATGAAGCGAGACTTCTGTCCGATGTTCCATTCCAGCCCGCGCGACCAGGTTGGCACGGGCATGCCCATAACGAATCGCGCTGCCCATGGACAATGCTCATGAGCGGAGGAGGGATCTACGAGATACTTTTCCCAGTGGCCCACTAAGACCTCGATGGGACAATGACTGACGGTCGTGGGCAGAAGACGCTGCGGCATATGGATGTGTAGGTCTGATGTTCCGCCGTCGGCGTAGCGTTTAAAAAAGGAAGTCATGGTTTTCCTGGGGCGTTCAGATAAGGCGAAGTGTTCGATTCAGTACGGGTGCATCGCCAAGCGTCGACCGTCTCGATGATCAACAGATCTCGTTCGATAGAAACGTGGATCTGGTCGCTATCGACAAGCGCGTGCACATAGCCTTCGATGTAGGATGCTGCCTTATCGAATGCGGAAGGTGAGTCGGATGACTCAATGTAACTAATCAGTCGTTCCCAGGTTCTCCGCTGACGGGTGCCCTGGATCGTCTCGGGAAACGATATCGCTCCCCGCAGAATCTGAATGGATGAAGACATTGATTGGGTCAAGGCTGATTTCTCACCGTGTACATACAATTGAAAACGGTGTGTTTTGGCAAAACTTGAGCTGAATGGAGGATTTTTGTGCAGATGCTGCAGAGACGCGAATGCCCCCTTCAGCAATAGAAGGCATTCGCGATATCTGTAAAGTGGAAAGCGAAAAGACCATGCGTTCGATCATATATCACCGACCCTGACGCCTGAATCTGAGGTCTAGTGAACCAATGCGACGTTTGCTTTCAAAAAGCGCTTATCGTGATCTGCCGCTGGAAGGTGGGTGGAGTCGTACTGACCAAACAACCGATAGCGATTTACCGCGATTTTTTCGTACATCCAATCTCGCATTGCTGCTGGTACAACACGTGCAGCCGTGAGCCAGCGCCACGGGGCATTTAGGCGACCTAAAATCTCGAACATCGCCTCAGAACGTATGGACACCTTGTTGTTTGAGATGAGAACAATGGTGTTGAATTTGTCCTGCGGCAGTCCGGCCCACCTCAAAAGCTCTTGGCCCTCAGGCGACTGAACCGCAGCGAGTTGAATTCGGTGAGCGTTGTCATAGTGGATGATGAACCTAGCCCACCCGTTGCAGAGCTTGCATGTGCCATCGAAGAGAACTGCCGTGTCGCCCGATTGTAGGAACGGGGCAGGGGATTCGGTTTTCGTGGTCATTCAGTCTGCTGTTTCATTTACAGTTCCCTGCCTTTCGGTAGCCCGCAGATTTAGCAGCGGATTCTGAGTCGAAGGTTACCTGGTTCTTCGAGGATACCTTGTCGTAGCTTGGGCAACCTTCAGGTAGATGGTAAACATGGCTTTTACTATTGCCGATGATGCTACCAACTGATTTGGAGCGGGATACCGATGTCGGTTTTTGTGATTGCACCGACTTTGCCGTAAGGCCGATGGCTACTCCGTCGCCCACCGTCTTATAGCCCTGAGTCCAACTGCGTTCTTGAGTCACGAAAGGGTTGGGATGCCCCATGATCGCGGTGATACGTTTATTGCGCTCCTGTTCCCAGGGCGTAACTGGAAACTGCTTGCCCCATGCCATTAGTAGCTGTTGCTGCTGGCGAGACATCTTAAGGTTGTACCGGTCGAACATGTAGAAGGTTGTCCTTGCTACCAAACCCTTCACTTCGTCTCGTGGTTCAGCCGTCCGCTGCTCGAAATCGACTTTGGTTTTGCACTGTCCATACTGTGGTGCGACCTGGGTAGCCATTCCATAATTGAAATTGCTGCGGTCGCCATTGACCTCTCCAACCGCAGGGTAGAGGTTGAACAGATCGGCTTCCATTGCCTTAAAAACAGGGTCATTGCTGACGCAGTATTCGCGTCCACCGCTCTGCCAGCATTGTCGCTGATGGCCAAAAGTCCATGCTGGAACAATGTGTTCCCACTCAGTACGCTCCGCGCGGGTTTCTTGCTTACGGGCTTGAAGTCCACAGGAGTCAGCGTCAATGCGACCACCAGACTTCCCGACCCAAGTCCATTTGCAGCCGCAGTACAGGTCGCCTTCAGTGCTATTTGCCTGATCTAGATAAACCTTCTGCTTGGCTATGACTTTCGCTTCGGAGAAGGAGGAGGGGGGATTCGAAAGGGCAGGATTGATCGTGGATAGGGACAGGGCTAATATGTAAAACAGCTTTTTCATTATTGATCGAATTAGAAATCAGGGCAGGGTATTGTATACCCAAGCTCTCCCATGATGCTTGCCGTTGTCCATGCAAGCCCATCCATGAGTTTTAACTTGTCGATTATATATTAGCGGGATAATGGAGGCACGTCTAAAGTCGATGCTCATACGACTCCATGCATTCCCACCGTAGCTTTGAATAATTGTTTTGAACCTGTTTGCGTACCTATTGCGGTACGGAGCGATAATGCTCAAATCAGTAAGCAACGGCTGCATTTGCCCTGCGCGCAACATGCGAATTCGCCCGCGCAGAGGTGCAAGCGGGCGATTTTGTACTCAGTCAAAGATTTTTAAATGCTCAGTGGAGCGTCCGATGGGTTGATGACCCGCACTCAATGGAATCTCCATCAGGGAAAGCTGAGCTATGATTGTCGCTATCAAACGTTTCATCGAAACATGCGCCCATCGAAGTTTTCGCGCACACCAAGGTCGAGTTCGTCGGCTTATGACCAGTCATTGACTGGAGTTTCTCAATGGAGAGTTCGCTGGTGCCTTGGGTAGGCCTAGCCTTCTGAGTGGATAAGAATGCCTCAATTAGTTCGGCATTTACTGCCTGGTTGACCACATGATTATCAGAGTGGCCGTAATGGTCACGGTAGACGCTTAATTGCAAGAATGGCCAATCGGTAACCTGCACCTGTAGTCGACCGAGGTCGAAAAATTTAGCCCGACCACTACCAATCAATTCAGAAGAAAGGGTCTTCATGCAGTGGGCTACCACGATTGCTAGGGACGGATAAGCTGCGCCTTCAGCTGGCGTTGTCGATTTGACCTGATGGTAATCAGAATACCCTAAGCACTTGGCGAGCAGATTCTGCGCTTCGGAGATCCCGATAGGCTCTTCACCTGGCCAATCGCGTTTTAAGGATTCTGCAACTCGAGTAAACCCGCTGTCTGCATTAAGGTCTGCGGGATAAATAGGAACGCGCATGTCATTCTCCTGTCGTCTATGCAGAGTCGATTATCCGCATTGAATTATCAATTGTGTTGAAGGTTGGGTAACGCGCCTAGGGCTTACCTATACGAGTCATATTTTTAATCCAGACTGGCCGATTGAAATATCTTGATATGACGAAAAACGTTTCGGGGCGCTTTCTTGCTCAAGATGGTGCGGCGCTTTATGTGGTCACGCCATTCATCCCTGAAGTTATTCCGATGCGATGGAGGCCGCTTTGAGCAAGACGCTGCTATGCAGACTCTCCAGCTGTATTGATGTGTTTATATGCTCTATAGGCTTGTAAACAACCATAGAGCTATCCCGGATACTTGGTGCTGCGGAATTATGACTATTGGCTTTTGATATTGTTGAGCGCCTTCATCATCTGACGAAGCTGCTTGCTCAATTCGCCATTGCGGATCTGAAGCTCGGCATTCTCAGCTTTCAGATATTCGATGGTGGTTATGAGGCTTCTGTGGCTATCAACCATCTGGTTGGATATGGCCTCCGTGAGGGCCTCAGAAAGCCGAAGGTTGGTAAGGCGCTCAATCTCGGCTGTTTGATAGCGAAGCTCACTCTGTATTATCTTCTTTGTACGCTTTCTTCCTGAGGTATATCTGGCCGCTGAGAGACTGCTCCACAGTTCTTCGAGCTCCGCGTTCTTTTGTACAATCAGGTCGTGGATTTCAGGCTGCCGGCGTTTGTTCAGCAAGCTGTCATGAACGCCGCTGTCCTTGGCAATGTTACGAGCCACAATCCTTCGGTCTTTGATGCCGAGATTGTCGCCTGCCTCCATCAATGTCTTGATATGTTCAAAGGCCTTGCAAACCTGCTGAAAAAGGTTTCGCTTCGTTGTCGAGTTAACCCATTGAGGTTCTTCGGGCGCTGCTGCAACGTTGGAATACTGGCTAAGACTGAATTTCATGCCAGTACCTTTTCTTCCAGCCGGCGCTCGATTTTACGAACGACTTCACCGCTCATATTCCCGATTGCCTTGAGGGGGTGATTTTCTGCAATGAACTGATGAGAGATTGCCGTACGCTCAAGCTCCTGCTTCTGCAGATTGTTGTTCATGCTATGTGGGCAGCCCGCACATACTTCTGGCGCGCTGCGTTGGTCGACGTTAGGGGTGCCGGTTTTTGGGTCGTGGCATTTGGCAATATGTTGTTCGTTACCACGTAAAGCGCAGTAGCCCCATTCAAACGCGGTAAACCTCACAAAGTCATTCGCCAATTCATTCAAACGATCATCGAATTCGGCACCCGTGAGTACCGAAATCTCCGCCATTTCCTTGTCAATGCGTTTTGCTGCCGGCCCATAAAAGCGGTCGTCCAGCTTGCCATTAGCAATCCGCCCCATTACCTCTTTGGCATAATCGCGTTCCATACTGATTCGAACGGATTCGCTGAGCTTTTCCCTGGTATAGCGTCGCGTATGAAATGAGCCGTAAGAATGGCGGAAGTGCTCACGGATCTTATCCATGACATTGCCATCAAATCTGCGCAGGGCAAATTCAGCGAATGTATGACGCGCTTGATGGGGCGAGACTTCGCTGTGAATTGCGCCGGCTTCAGGATATTTCTCTACCACATAGATCTGGTAGAACGCTTTGAACCACTTCCTCAAGCCATTGGTGGTAAAACCAGCATCAGCGAGCCAATGCTCATCGCTAAATTTGCCAATACCGCGCGCTACGAAAAAGCCCTCGGATCTATATGCTCGATGTAGTAAAGGCAGATCGAATTTTTCCGTATCAACCGCCGATAGGTTCTTCATAAGCGTTGCTGCCTCTGCAGCGAGCCCGTGCAGAGACCTTGGGTGAGCAAATCCTGATTCTGTTTTAGGGTTCTCCGATGTGAACCACCAAGATCCATCTGGTTCTTGTTTGTAATCTTTAAGACGCATTCCATTGATTTCAACGATCCGAAAGCCACTCAGTAGCGTGATAACAACCAGCGCGGCCTTTGTAAGCTCGGCGCAAAAGTCGCTAAGCTCTCCCTGCGTTTTCCAAGGTAAAGCGGCGTGATGTGCTTTGGTCGTTACATCAATTGCTGCTCCAAGTTTTGCCGCAGAAGCTGCCCAGCCTCTTTCAAATCTGGACAATACATAGTCTGGAGACTGCATTCTTCGATACAGCGCGAGTCGGTCTTTCTCGCCAAACCAACTGGAAATTTTGGTTTTTTCATCGCGCCATTGCGTGAAAAAAGCGGACGCGATTTTCGCCTGATCTGATTCTAGTTGCGTAATGGCTTCAGCAAGCATCAACGAAGCGCAAGTCATCGGGATAGAGCCGTAACTCCCTCCCTTACTCCAGGTCGCGTAATCGACTTCAAGCTCATTGAGCAAAGGTTCCATTGTGCTTTTCTTGAACGGGCCGGTCATTCGATGAGTGACGCCGTCCACAAGCTTTCCGGAATGAAGCAAATTGTTAGTGCGATCAATGATTTTGCAAACCATGGTCATTGTAGAGACACCAAGAATCATGCCTCCGGCCCCATTGTTCTCCTTCTTGACCATGAGGGTACGAAGCATCATTTGTATCTCGAGTCTTGAAAGGGACTGGAGAGGCCGATTTGGGAAATTTACTTCCCAATACTCACAAATCTCGCGCAGGTAAGCAATTTCTTGTCGGGCGCTTGAAAGACTGCTTACAACAATGCGGCCTTTATCGTCTGCATAACCTCGGGAAATATCACCCGCCATGAAGTACATTTGCGCATACAGCCTTTTTTGCATGGAGCATTTCCACACGAAGCTGACGGTATAAAATAGGCCAGTCTGTGGATCTTGGATTTGAAATAATTCATCTCCAAATTTATTCTGTTTTGCAGGATCTTCTGTCGCCATGGTGATTAGCGGAGAAGTCAGGGTTTTAGCCTCAGTATTATGCATCGCTTATTTACCTGACGACCGGAGTAGGGAAGGTGTACTTCTTCAGTATCTCTGTTCCCTCCGAGATAGTTTTGATGTCAAATTTTTCAAGGGCTTCTTCCGTGTATGCAGCCTGCATCGCTATTGAAAAAGCTTTTAACTCATCTTCAACGGAGAGATTCTTTATCTGGTTAATGCATTCATCTCGGTAACCCATAAGCAATGCAGCAGTAATGGCATTCGTAATGATGAATGTCTTGCTATCTTTTTCAAGCTGTCCAAAAGGCGAAATCGTATAGCCGGCACGTTGAGCAGAAAGCAACAGTGCGTCAAACTCTTCCATTTCGCTGATGTCGTCTTTTTCTTGCGCCCAACCAAGCATTACTTTTAGATCTTTGACGCTAATCAGGGCTTCGTCGCGAATTGCTGCTTGTACCTTGCGCGCATCTTCTACCATAAGGTGTCCGACGTTCGATGCGAACAATGCTCTTTTGTTCAGGCGATATTTAGTCTCGCTGGAATTCAAATATACAACCTGTTTTACTCCAGGGGAGTGGGCGGTCGCATCGGCGCCGACAACTTCTTGGGAATATTTTTCAAACGCCTCGTTTTCCGGATTGCCACCATCAGTGTCAAGGATTGCACGCGATTGAGCGATTGCAGTGATACTGATTGTCTGCCGCTTAGCAGGGGTAGGGTTCTCACCGGTGATACCCAGCGCAGCATTTTCATGTCGCCGCTTTTTATTGTCCCAGATAGGGCGGTTGTTCATGGCAACACGGCGTACGATATCCGCGAAAGTCTCTATCTCAGAATCTTCTTTGTATAAGCACTGATATTGTAGCGTTTGTGGGAAAGCGGCCATTACTAAGGGTCTATACAGCACGCTGTCGACGCCCTGAAGGTTGCCTGTCACTGGCAGATCGAACATAAAATCGCCAGTTTCGGGGAAGCGCCTATAGAAGCTGGTCTTCAATTCGTCAAATACAGCATAAGCATGATATTGCATAGACTTTGAGTAATGCATCGGTACGTCGCGAATTGACTGTTCGCTCCGATTCTTGGTGTAAATAGGCGAGGCGACACTTGGGGTAATTCTCAAATCCCCTTGTCGCATATCCGTGACGCCAGATAGTTGTACCCTATCCGTGGCTAGCAGCCATGCAAATGCAACCTCTTCGCAGGGCGTATGCTTTATAAGATACAGATAGTCGATGTTATTGAAATGCAACTTGTGAGCGTTATTCTCGGGGTATATGTCCAACGACCCGGTTACACGAAGGCCCGATTTGATCAGACGATTCGCCTCCTCAATTGTCAGAGCCGAGTTGTTTTCGATTTGATCGTAGCTGAATTCTGTACGATTATGGAGAAGTCGCTCCTTCAGGCGGAGGTTGCCGCTTTCCAAAATTGCACCAGCAATAGCTTTATAGACAGTGCTGCGGGTTGTCTTGGTGGTGCTGTATCTAAGTTTTTCGTAATCGCCCTCACATTCATTAAGCATAATGGCAAGTTGGCGCATGACATTTTCATCGCCGAGCAACTCCAGACGCTGCTCATTCATCTCGTGGAGAAAACGGCAGCAAAAATGAATCGTCGATCTCACAATCTTCAATTCATCTTTTTCAGGCTGATTAGTAATCTGACCTAAGCTTGGAGTTGCTTGACCGGCGCGGTTTGAAACAGATGGTATATAAACAATAGCTTCACGCACAGCTGCAGCCGCGTCGGCTAAGGCTGGATTGCCATATGCATGGTCTAGGAAATTATCGAAGGCTGTGCGATAAATTGACATGTATACGCAGATGGTATTCAACTGAGATTTTTTCACCGTACGCAAATGGTGTCCCAGATCCTGCATGACTGCCGCAGGTAATACTTTAGCATGTGGATACTCGGTTACTGCCCATTCCGCAAGGATATTAAATCTCAAAATCCTATGGTATGCGTCTGTGAGCGAGTTACTTTTACATTCGCCGCTGTTGAAATAATGAAGTTGAGCACGAAAAATAGGACAGGCATGGAACTGCTCTGGTATTTCGATGCGACGGTGCTCAACTTTTTTGCCCTTTGCCACTTGCATTGCAACGATGGCAAAAGTGTCCGATGGACTGAAGTTGAAAATTGGGTTAGGGGCTAGCGAAGACAAAGTCGCAGGAGTTTCGGTTGCGGCTTCAGAAGTATCAGTCAGCGAGGTCATCGTTTAGCGCTTGCCTTATTTTTTCACGACGGTGAAGTTTACCATCGAAAACCACATAGTCTTTAGTAGTTGCCTCATCTTCGTGTCCCATTTGTTCTGGAACATACTGCCAAGGGTCGTACCCGTGTTTGTAGCAGAAGTCAACGAGATTGGTCGCGAATGTGTGTCTCAGCGCATGGAAGGTCAACTTGAGAAAGTTGGGTTTGGTCACAAAGTGTAGGTGCGGGTCTTTGGCGTGAAGTTCGGATATCACGCTCTCGATTTTTGTGCTAGCTAAGATTCTTGCTGACTTGAAAATATTAGAGGCGTGTCCTTCGAATAATGAAGCGCCATTCCTCCTGCAAATCAACGATCCATTCGCAATATTATCCGTCCTGCGTCGACCCTCCATGAAGGCCTTGATCTTTTTGAGAGCTTTAGGAGGGCAGTCAACCTGCCGGAGCTTATCTCCCTTCCCGATGATAGGCAGTGTTATGGTCTTATCACCGCTCTGCTCAGCCAGAGCAATGCGTCTCCTCAAATCAGCCGTGTGCAGATTTCGAGGATCGGTGACTTCTGCACAGCGAAGTCCACAATAGTATCCGAGGTGAAGAACCAGCTCGTCCCGCTCCTTTTCGAAAGGGGATTTGGCTTTGATGTTGCCCAGCAGACTGCTGAGGATGTCTTTCTGGATGTACTTACTGAAGAGGTCAAAGTTGACTTTTTTCTTGCCGTCCCCTTGAACCTTCTGCTCCGTCGAAAGGTACAGGTAGGTGAAGGATGCCGGAGCATCGAGCATCCCAATCTGCCAGGCGTATGCATAGAATGCTTTGATGGTGGAAATGTGGCGCTCGATTGTCTTGTCAGTGCACGATTTGGTCGTTTTCAAGTGGCCGTACAGATAGCCTGACATGTCGAGATCTGTGAGGCGTCTCCAATCTTGCTCATGAACGCGCAGGGCTTCGAAGAAGCTTCGAAGGTCATATGCACAGGAGCGGATGGAGTTGGGTAGCTGCCCATCTTGGGCTAGGTGTATTAGGTAAAGACTTGGGGCTGGGACGATGCTCTCTTCTGTGATCGGCCCATCCTCGAGAACGGCATAGGTATTGAGGGGGCCGCCTGACCAAGCGATGTCTTTCACAAATTTTATCTTCATCGCATCGCACCCCTAGCACCGAAGCATGAGTTGCTTCATAAAGCTAAGCTAATCAGCAGGTTATGGTGCTGTCAACGTGCCTAAAAGAGCGTGTCAACGTTTCCTTAAAAACGGTTCTCTCTCGGATAAACCTCGCCGATACTCGGCACCAGGTTGTGCAGGTCTGCTTCGGCGCGCTTGAACACGTCGTCGTGGCGCGTACAGTTTTTGCGCCCGCCTTTCTGCCAGCATTGGCGCTGATGGCCGATCTGCCAGGCCGGAACGATGTGTTCCCATTCGATGCGTGCGGCACGACTGGCATTTTTGCGCGGGATGTAACCGCATGCTTTCAAGTTCACACGATTGCCGGTGTATTTGCAGCCGCAGTAAAACTCCGTGGATTGTGGGGCGTATAGCGTCCAGGCGACTTTCTTGGCTTCGCTGAAGGTTCGCGGTGCCTGGGCGTGGGCGGTGACGGAAAACAGTAAACACATCACAGCGATAAAGCGGACACTCATTGAATCAGTCTTCCTTCGGCACAACCCAAAAAATTTGCACACCGCCGTCATCCCGATAGGCAAGGGTGACGTTGTCGTTTTCAGCAATTTCTTCCAGTAAGCGCGCCCATTCCTCTTCCGGCTCTTCCGGCAAACGGAAGATCAAGGCCGCCTTGGCTTTCTGGGCGTTGGTTGAATTGATGATTTTTTGCACGCGAACGGCCAGGCGTTGGTAGGCGTCAGGTGGGGTTGGCGCTGCGGAAGAAGACTTTGCCACGGAGCATTCCTTAGTTTGCTGTATGTGCATACAGTATTTAACTGTAAACAATTTCGCAACTGCTTAAAACTCAAGATGTTCGTGTAAAAACGATTGGGGGCAAGGCGGGGGCTTGTAGCGAGGGTATTTGATGGGAGGTAGAGGCGGGTTAACCCGCCTCTACGCAGGTGTTACCAGGAATCAATATTCCCAGAACATCCGTTGCAGCTCTTTGCTGTCCTGGGTCTTGGTCAGCGCAACCATTGCCAGGATCCGCGCTTTCTGCGGGTTCAAGTCGTGGGCAGCGACCCAATCGTACTTGTCGTCAGGCTGTTCGGCGTTACGCAGCACGAAACCGCCGGCGTTCACGTGGGAAGAGCGAATAATCTGCACGCCTTGCTTGCGCAGTTCCTGCAGGGCAGGGACCACCTTGGACGACACCGAGCCATTACCGGTGCCGGCATGGATGATGGCTTTGGCGCCAGCCTGGGCCAGGGCCTTGACCGCGGTGTCGCTTACGTTGCCGTAACCGTAGGCAATTTCCACATCCGGCAGGCTTTTAATGGTCTTGATGTCGAACTCGGAATCCATGGTGTGGCGCTTGGCAGGCAGGCGGAACCAGTAGGATTTGCCTTCAACCACCATGCCCAATGGCCCCCACGGGCTCTTGAACGCTTCGGTCTTGATGTTGATCATCTTGCTCACGTCGCGACCCGATTGGATCTCGTCGTTCATGGTGACCAACACGCCCTTGCCACGTGCGTCTTTGCTACCGGCTACGGCCACGGCGTTGTACAGGTTGAGCATGCCGTCCGCCGACATGGCGGTGCCTGGGCGCATGGAGCCGACGACCACGATGGGCTTGTCGGTTTTTTCCACCAGGTTGAGGAAGTAAGCGGTTTCTTCCAGGGTGTCGGTGCCGTGGGTGATCACGATGCCGTCGACGTCTTTGCTGTCGGCCAGCTCAGCAACGCGGCGACCCAATTGCAGCAGGTTTTCGTTGTTGATGCTTTCCGAAGCAATTTGCATCACTTGCTCGCCGCGCACATTGGCGATCTGGCTAAGCTCAGGAACACCGGCAATCAATTGCTCGATACCGACTTTGGCCGCCTGGTAGGTGGCACTGTTGGCAGCGCTGGCGCCGGCACCGGCAATGGTGCCGCCGGTGGCGAGGATCACCACGTTGGAGAGTTTGGTCTTGGTTTCAGCTTCCTTTGCCTGGGCGGCAACGGGGAACAGCAGCAGTAGGGCGAGGGCGCCCGGAACAAAGGTTTTCAGTGCAGATTTCATTATTTTTCTCTCTGGTTTTTGATGAGTGCGGTAGCAGGTTC
This sequence comes from Pseudomonas sp. R76, assembly GCF_009834565.1. Classification (GTDB taxonomy): domain Bacteria; phylum Pseudomonadota; class Gammaproteobacteria; order Pseudomonadales; family Pseudomonadaceae; genus Aquipseudomonas. Next base: position 4,474,093 of record NZ_CP019428.1, on the reverse strand, counting down.
ATCTAGAACACCCGGGCGGTTCTGAACGCCGCGTGGTGCTGAGAAAGAGCAGGATTTGTACCAAGCTGATTGTGTCTGGTCAGATAAATTAACATCTTGATTTAAAACAACTTATGTTGAGTTTTTCGGCGGGTTGGAAACGCTTGCGTCCGGCTTTCCGAACGTCGAGGTAGTATTGCGTTCGGTTGTCCGAAAAGCAGGTTGGAATATCGACCGGATGTGTATGACAAGCACATCGCTGCCTGTCGTTTTAGAGAACGACTGGAGGACAGCGATGTTTAATCTCGTCAACACCCTGGCTTAAAAGACGGAGGGTGGAGGGCTTGGATGAAAGACGACGGTCACCCGTTGACAAATCTCGACAAGGTTCTCATAGTTTGAATAACGCAAACGTTTGCGAGATGTTTCACAGCGCGAGCGTTGCTCACAATAATCATAAGATCGGAGTGAACCCATGAAGCTGCCATTCGCTGGACGTCTTCTTGCTGTCGCTGTGCTTGCTGCCGCATCCGCTGCTCTACCTCTTTCTTCTGCCTTTGCTGATGACGCCGCCGCCAAACCCAAGGTCGGCCTGGTGATGAAGTCCCTTGCCAACGAATTTTTCGTGACCATGCAGGACGGCGCCAAGAAGTATCAGAAAGACCACTCTGCTGACTTCGACATGATCACCAACGGTATCAAGAACGAAACCGATACCAGCGCGCAGATCGACATCGTCAACCAGATGATCCTCGCCAAAGTAAACGCCATCGTGATCGCCCCTGCCGACTCCAAGGCACTGGTCACTGTGCTGAAAAAGGCCTCCGATGCCGGCATCAAGGTCGTCAACATCGACAACCGCCTTGACCCGGACGTGCTGAAAAGCAAAAACCTCGATATCCCGTTTGTAGGCCCGGACAACCGCAAAGGCTCCAAGCTGGTGGGTGACTACCTGGCCAAGCAACTGGCTGCGGGTGACAAGGTCGGCATCATCGAAGGTGTACCGACCACCACCAACGCCCAGCAGCGCACCGCAGGCTACAAGGATGCGATGGACGCCGCCGGTATGAAAATTGTCTCCACCCAATCGGGTAACTGGGAGATCGACCAGGGCCAGAAAGTCGCCTCCGCCATGTTGAGCGAATACCCGGACCTCAAGGCACTGCTGGCCGGTAACGACAACATGGCGCTGGGTGCTGTATCTGCCGTACGTGCAGCTGGCAAGGCTGGCAAAGTGCTGGTTGTGGGCTACGACAACATCGAAGCCATCAAGCCGATGCTGCAGGACGGCCGCGTGTTGGCGACTGCCGACCAGGCCGCCGCCCAGCAAGCCGTGTTTGGTATCCAGAACGCGCTCAAACTGGTCAAGGGTGAGAAAGTCGATGCCAAAGACGGCGTGATCGAAACCCCGGTCGAACTCGTCCTCAAGAAGTAATCCTGGCAGTACCCAACAGCGCCCGCTCGTCCTGAGCGGGCGCCTGGAGATTTTCCTATGTCATCTTCCGCCCCGAACGTTGTCCTCTCGGTCAGCGGTATCGGCAAGACCTATGCGCAACCGGTTCTGTCCGACATCACCCTGACGCTCAATCGCGGAGAAGTGCTGGCACTGACCGGTGAAAACGGCGCAGGTAAAAGCACCTTGTCGAAAATTATCGGCGGGTTGGTCACGCCGACCACCGGCAACATGCAGTTCAATGGTCAGGATTACCGCCCCGGCAGCCGCACCCAGGCCGAAGAACTGGGCGTGCGCATGGTCATGCAGGAGCTAAACCTGCTGCCGACGCTGACCGTGGCTGAAAACCTGTTCCTGGACAACCTGCCCAGAAACTGCGGATGGATTAACCGCAAGGAACTGCGCAAAGCTGCGATCGAAGCCATGGCCCAAGTCGGCCTGGATGCGATCGACCCGGATACCCTGGTTGGCTCCCTGGGCATCGGCCATCAACAAATGGTCGAAATCGCCCGTAACCTGATCGGCGACTGCCATGTGCTGATCCTCGACGAACCCACGGCCATGCTCACCGCCCGTGAAGTCGAGATGCTCTTTGAACAAATCACCCGCCTGCAGGCTCGGGGCGTGGCGATCATTTATATTTCGCACCGGCTGGAAGAACTGGCCCGTGTTGCCCAGCGCATTGCAGTGCTGCGCGACGGCAAGCTGGTCTGCGTCGAGCCGATGGCCAACTACAACAGTGAGCAACTGGTGACCTTGATGGTCGGTCGCGAACTTGGTGAACAGATCGACCTGGGCCCGCGCACCATCGGCGGCCCGGCCCTGACGGTCAAAGGGCTGACGCGCTCGGACAAGGTCCGCGACGTGTCCTTTGAAGTACGTGCCGGTGAGATCTACGGCATCTCAGGCCTGATCGGCGCCGGTCGCACTGAACTGCTGCGCCTGATCTTCGGCGCGGACCTGGCAGACAGCGGCACCGTCGCCCTGGGCTCGCCAGCCAAGGTCGTGAGCATTCGTTCGCCGGTCGACGCGGTGGGCCACGGCATCGCCCTGATCACCGAGGACCGTAAAGGCGAAGGCCTGCTGCTGACCCAATCGATCAGCGCCAATATTGCCTTGGGCAACATGCCGGAAATTTCCGGTGGTGGCGTGGTAAATAGCCGTGACGAAACCGCGTTGGCCAAGCGCCAGATCGACGCCATGCGCATTCGCAGTTCCAGCCCGGCGCAGTTAGTCTCGGAGCTGTCGGGTGGCAACCAGCAAAAGGTCGTGATCGGCCGTTGGCTGGAGCGCGATTGCGCGGTGATGCTGTTCGATGAGCCGACGCGGGGCATCGACGTCGGCGCCAAGTTCGATATCTATGCCTTGCTCGGCGAATTGACGCGCCAGGGCAAAGCGCTGGTGGTGGTGTCCAGCGACCTGCGAGAGCTGATGCTGATCTGTGACCGCATCGGCGTGCTCTCCGCCGGGCGCCTGATCGAAACCTTCGAGCGCGACAGTTGGACCCAGGACGAATTGCTCGCCGCCGCCTTTGCCGGCTATCAAAAACGTGATGCGCTGCTCAACGACGCAGCGCTTAGGGATACCCCATGAAAACCACTACTTCCCCGGGTAAAACCGGCGGTAACTTCTACGGCCTGGGCACCTACTTGGGCCTGGCCGGTGCCTTGCTGGCGATGATTGCGCTGTTCTCGGTGCTGAGCGATCACTTCCTGTCCTATGACACCTTCAGCACCCTGGCCAACCAGATCCCGGACCTGATGGTGCTGGCGGTGGGCATGACCTTTATCCTGATCATCGGCGGCATTGACCTGTCGGTGGGCTCGGTGCTGGCACTGGCCGCGTCGGCCGTCAGTGTGGCGATTCTCGGCTGGGGCTGGAGCGTGCTGCCGGCCGCCGTGCTCGGCATGGGCTGCGCGGCATTGGCCGGCACCATCACCGGTTCGATCACCGTGGCTTGGCGTATCCCGTCGTTTATCGTGTCCCTCGGCGTGCTGGAAATGGCTCGCGGCGTGGCTTACCAAATGACCGGTTCGCGCACCGCCTATATCGGTGACTCGTTTGCCTGGCTGTCGAACCCTGTGGCCTTCGGGATTTCACCCTCGTTCATCATTGCCTTGCTGGTGATCATAGCTGCTCAGTTGGTGTTGACGCGTACGGTGTTTGGTCGCTACCTGATCGGTATCGGCACTAACGAAGAAGCCGTGCGCCTGGCCGGCATCAACCCCAAGCCTTACAAGATCCTGGTGTTCAGCCTGATGGGCTTACTGGCGGGCGTGGCGGCTCTGTTCCAGATCTCGCGCCTGGAAGCAGCGGACCCGAACGCGGGCTCCGGCCTGGAACTGCAGGTGATTGCGGGGGTAGTGATCGGCGGCACCAGCCTGATGGGCGGGCGCGGCTCGGTGATCAGTACCTTCTTCGGTGTGTTGATTATTTCGGTACTGGCCGCAGGCCTGGCGCAGATCGGTGCCACCGAGCCCACCAAGCGCATCATTACCGGTGCCGTAATCGTGATTGCCGTGGTCCTCGACACCTACCGCAGCCAGCGCGCCAGTCGGCGGGGCTAAACCATGGCAACGATCAAGGATGTGGCAGCGCTTGCGGGTATTTCCTACACCACCGTGTCCCATGTGGTGAACAAGACGCGGCCGGTCAGTGAACCTGTGCGGATCAAGGTTGAGGCGGCAATCAAACAGCTCGACTACGTGCCGAGTGCGGTAGCGCGTTCGCTCAAGGCCAAGACCACCGCCACCATCGGCCTGCTGGTGCCCAACAGCCTCAACCCGTATTTTGCCGAGTTGGCCCGCGGGATCGAGGATTACTGCGAGCGAAATGGCTACTGCGTGATTCTCTGCAACTCCGACGATAACGCTGAGAAGCAGCGCAGTTACTTGCGGGTGTTGCTGGAGAAGCGTATCGACGGCTTGATCGTGACCTCAGTCGGTGGCGACGACAGCGGCCTGGCTGCCGGCTTGAGCGCGGTACGCACGCCCATGGTGATTGTCGACCGTGCGTTGGACGGCATCGATGTCGACCTGGTGCGCATCGATCACGAGGAGGGCGCCTACCTGGCGACCCGGCACTTGCTTGAACTCGGTCATCGCGACATCGCCTGTATTGGTGGCCCCGGCCACACTCGCGTGGCGCAAATGCGATTGGCGGGCTACCACCGCGCGCTGCGAGAGGCGGGCGTTGAGGTGGCGGCTGGGCGCACGCGGGAAAGTGACTTCACCAGTACGGGCGGTTATGCCGCAGCGGTGCAACTGCTGTCGGACAACCCGCCCAGCGCGATTTTCGCCAGCAACGACATGATTGGTTTCGGCGTATTGCGTGCCGCGGCCGAGCGCAATATTCGCGTGCCCGGCGAGCTGTCGGTGATTGGCTTCGATGATATTCAAATGGGCCGTTACGTGTACCCGGCGCTGACAACGGTCGGCCAGTCGATCGTGCAGCTGGGCGAGACGGCGGCCGAGCTTTTACTGCGACGAATTGCAACACCCCAATTGCCGATCGATCAACGCATCGTGACGCCGAGTATTGTTTTGCGTGAGTCGACGGCGCCGTTTGCCGGTGTGTTCGCCCAATACCGCTGAACCGAATTGATGAGTACTGATGTATGCCAGCAAAAGTAGTGGTAATAGGCAGCTTGAACATGGACCTGGTCACCCGCGCCAGTCGCTTGCCGCGCGCCGGTGAAACCCTGATCGGCCAGACGTTCTCGACCGTCCCCGGCGGCAAGGGCGCCAACCAGGCCGTGGCCTCGGCGCGTCTTGGGGCGGATGTGGCGATGATCGGCTGCGTCGGCACCGACGCCTATGGCACCCAACTGCGCGATGCGTTGTTGGTTGAAGGCATTGATTGCCAGGCCGTCAGCACCGTGGACGGTTCCAGCGGCGTGGCGTTGATTGTGGTGGATGACAGCAGCCAGAACGCGATTGTGATCGTGGCCGGCAGCAACGGTGAGCTGACGCCCGTTTCGTTGCAAACGGTTGATTCAGTGTTGCAAGCCGCCGACGTTATCGTCTGCCAGCTGGAAACGCCGATGGACACCGTAGGCCATGCCCTGAAACGCGGTCGCGAGCTGGGCAAGACGGTGATCCTCAACCCGGCGCCCGCCAGCGGCCCATTGCCGGTGGAGTGGTTCGCTTCGATTGATTACCTGATTCCCAACGAAAGTGAAGCCCATGCCTTGACCGGCGTGACAGTCGATTCCATCGACAGCGCCAAGGTCGCCGCGACGCAACTGATCAAGGCGGGCGCCGGCAAAGTCATCATTACCCTTGGCGCTCAGGGCGCCCTGTTTGCCGATGCCCAAGGCTTTGAGCACTTGGTAGCGCCCAAGGTCAAGGCGGTGGACACCACTGCCGCGGGTGACACCTTCGTCGGAGGTTTCGCCGCCGCGCTCGCCAATGGCAAGAGCGAAGCCGAGGCCATCCGCTTTGGCCAGGTAGCCGCTGCGTTGTCAGTGACCCGCGCCGGTGCGCAACCTTCTATTCCTACGCTGCACGACGTTCAAGGTTTTGTGCCCTCATGAAAAAGACACCTTTGCTCAATATCGCCCTGTCGCGCGTGATCGCGTCCCTCGGCCATGGCGACATCCTGGTCATCGGCGATGCCGGCCTGCCGGTGCCGCCCGGCGTCGAGTTGATTGACCTGGCGCTGACCCAGGGCATTCCCGATTTCGTCAGCACCCTGCGCATCGTGCTCAGTGAAATGCAGGTGGAAAGCCATGTATTGGCCGAAGAAATCCTGCTCAAACAGCCGCCAGCGCTCACTGAACTCAACAACCTGACCGAACAGGCCGCACTCGGCGAACGACGCCTGGTCAGTCACGAAGAATTCAAACAATTGAGCCGCAAGGCCCGCGCCGTGGTGCGCACGGGTGAATGCCAGCCTTATTGCAATATCGCGCTGGTGTCCGGCGTAACCTTCTAGAGTTCCCTACGACAAGGAGTGTTTCATGCAACGTAGTCTCCCTTCCCTGAAAAACCTGTTTCGGAGTGTCCTGCTTTTGTCCGCGCTCACCGCAGCCAGCGCCCATGCGGCGGAAAAAATCGACCTGATCATCGACACCGACCCAGGCGCTGATGATGTAGTGGCCTTGCTGTTTGCCATGGCCTCGCCGCAGGAATTGAATATTCGTGCACTGACCACCGTCGCCGGCAATGTGCGCCTCGACAAAACCTCGCGCAACGCGCGCCTGGCCCGCGAGTGGGCAGGGCGCGAAGACATTCCGGTGTATGCCGGCTCGCCGAAGCCGCTGCTGCGCACGCCGATCTACGCTGAGAATATCCACGGTAAGGAAGGTATTTCCGGCGTTGCCGTGCACGAGCCGAAAAAAGGCTTGGCCGAAGGCAACGCCGTTGACTACCTGATCAAGACCCTCAGCACCGCCAAGCCGCATAGCATCACCATCGCCATGCTTGGCCCGCAGACCAACCTGGCACTGGCGCTGACCCAGGCGCCGGAAATCACCCAAGGCATCAAGGAAGTGGTGGTGATGGGCGGTGCGCATTTCAACGGCGGCAACATCACGCCGGTGGCCGAGTTCAACCTGTTCGCCGATCCGGCGGCCGCCGAAATCGTGCTCAAAAGCGGGGTCAAGCTGACCTATCTGCCACTGGACGTAACCCATAAGGTACTGACCAGTGACGCGCGCCTGAAACAGATCGCCGACATCAAGAACAACGCCAGCAAAATCGTTGGCGATATTCTCAACGAGTACGTCAAAGGCGACATGGAGCACTACGGCATTCCAGGCGGCCCGGTCCACGATGCCACGGTTATTGCCTACCTGCTCAAGCCTGAGCTGTTCAGCGGCCGTGAAGTCAACGTGGTAGTCGACAGCCGTGAAGGCCCTACCTTCGGCCAGACCGTCGTCGATTGGTACGACGGCCTGAAACAACCGAAGAACGCCTTTTGGGTTGAAAATGGCGATGCCCAAGGCTTCTTCGATCTGCTGACCGAACGCCTGGCGCGTCTGAAGTAATGAGGTTGCCGGTCGGCGTTCGCCGGCCGGTTCTTACACGCGCTCGGGGTCGTGAGCGCCCATATGATCGGCCGGGTATTTCTCGAATATCTTGCCGATGAAAGTCTTCGCGGCTTGCGTGCCCAGTTCCTTGACCAGCAGGTCGATTCCGATGATTGCCAACTCCTCCGGGCTTCCGGGGCTGTAGGAACTTTGTCCTTGGGGCCACTTGGCTTTGATGTCGGCTTGGAGGGTCACAGTGGTCATGGGGGGCTCACGGTTGAAAGTACTGGGCAGTGCGCTAAAACGCGGTTCTTACCAGGGCAGTTAACCATTTTTGGCTGGGGTTTGGCACTGCTACTTAGGCATGAGGCATGCGCTGTGCGACACTGTGCCCCTGTCTAATTCCCGGGGAACACCAGGTGCAGATCGATTTGAACAACCCCGATAACCTGACGCTGGAGGCTGTTCGCAAGCTGCTGGCCAGCGCCAGTGACGACGAACACACTCAGTTGCGGGTGACCAAAGCCGGTATCGCCTATATCTCTTCTGGCAGGGCAGTAGGCGGTGTGGATATCGATGGTCTGCTGTTTCGCCTCGAAACCTGGGCCAAAGGCTCCGGTTACGTCGGTAACGTCGCGGCCAGTGATGAAGTTTGGGTCACGCAAATCTACAACGCGCTGAAGCAAAACTGGCCAACGCCGCCGTTTGACTACATCGACATCTACTGAGTGTGTTCATATCTGGTCACGATTGACTGGGCGAATGCTTGCCCTGAGTCAGGCAGACTTGCCTGCGGGCGATTTACGTCTTGAAACCAATCCGCCGGATCGCTGTCGCACGATCTCTGTTCATTTTTATCATAGGAGGCTTCATGCCTTGGAAGCTCGCTTCATTCGGTACTTTGTTGGCAGCACTCGCGTTGGCGGGTTGCAGCACCCCAGGTGCCTCTGAGCCAGCCAAAGACGCTGCCGTGGCTGATGCCGGTCATAGTCGCTGTGAGTCAAAAGCCGCCGACTTCGCGATTGGCCAGAAAGCCTCACCTCAATTGCTGGAGCAGGCGCGTACCCGTGCCGGTGCGCAGAACGCGCGGATCCTCAAGCCTAACGACATGATCACCCTGGAATACCGCTCCGACCGCCTGAACCTGAACACCGATGACAACCTGGTGATCACGCGGGTCAACTGCGGCTGATAACCTGCCGGCTTTTGTAGCGCGCACAAAAAACCCCGTCACATGGACGGGGTTTTTTTTAGCTCAGCGGAGAATTACTCGCCGCGAACCTGTGCAGCTTGCATACCCTTTTGGCCTTTCTCAGCCACGAAGGAAACGGTTTGGCCTTCTTTCAGGCTTTTGAAACCGTCGCTTTCGATAGCTTTGAAGTGTACGAACAGGTCGTCACCGCCACCTTGAGGAGTGATGAAGCCGAAGCCTTTTTCATCGTTGAACCATTTAACGGTGCCGGTTTGGCGATTAGACATGGTGTATCTCCAAGAAACATATATTTTCAGTAGTGCTGTGCTGCTCAGGCCAACTGGGCACACAGGGCTATCATAGTCGAAATGTTCGACTTGGGAGCCCCCCCAAGGCATTGTTTGCTAATCAATAGCGTTGCGTTTAGTGCTTTGGTCGGCTGAAAGCCCCGATCTACGGGGCTTTGGCGCGAAATATCAGCTGTTAAAAAAAGCCGTAAAAGCTGCGTAATTTGTGAGAAATGGCAGTTTTCAGGCATTTATTTCAGCAAAACGGCCGTCTGATCAGTGGTCGATCTTACTTTTTCTTCACGACTTTGCAGGACGAAATGGCCGCGACAGCTTTGTTCTTGAGCACGGGATCGGCGTTCTGGTTGGTCATGAGTTCTTTGATTTCTGCCGTGCTCAATTCGGCGTTGATTTTGTCGGCGCCGCATTCGCAATGGTCTTTGGCGGTTTTGGCGTCAACGCTCTGCTGGGCTGCCGCGCTGCAATCTTTGACGAAGCTGTCGCGGGCACCGGCTGGCCAGTTGGAAGGGGCGGCTGCCTGGGCGCCGAGAGACAGGAAAGCCAGGGAAGCGGCGAGAGCGAGGGTCGAGGTGAAACGCATCATGTGGATGCTCCTTTGAGTCGAGGACGAACGGCGATTCTCGGTGGGTTTGAGGCATGTCGTACAGCTCAAGTTCACTTTTGCAGCTATAAAGCCGTGAATTTGCCTTTACACAAGGTGGCGCCACCGCGATGACCGTTCATCTGTGCTAGGATCCTTCGCTTGGCTATTTACAGGCGCGCCGTTTGCCGCCATGCCATGTTTCTTTTTAGCTCACTCCAGTCACTCTGGTTCGATTATCGGTTGGCCGAAAGGCTCCTGCCGCTGTAAGGCAGGCGTTCATCATTGAACGGCCTGGTATTGGATCTTGTACTGGCTCATCCCAACCCACGTGACCTTTGGTAGGGGTCACCACTAGGAGAGGAGGCGCCATGCCAACTATTACTCTACCCGACGGCAGTCAACGTTCATTCGATCACTCGGTTTCCGTAGCCGAGGTCGCCGCATCCATTGGTGCCGGCCTGGCCAAGGCCACTGTGGCCGGCAAGGTCGACGGCAAGCTGGTTGACGCCAGCGACCTGATCACCGGCGATGCCAGCCTGCAAATCATTACGCCCAAGGATCAAGAGGGGCTGGAGATCATTCGCCACTCTTGCGCGCACTTGATTGGCCATGCGGTCAAGCAACTGTACCCGACGGCGAAAATGGTCATCGGCCCGGTCATCGACGAAGGTTTCTATTACGATATCGCCTACGAGCGTCCTTTCACTCCGGACGACCTGGCTGCTATCGAAGCGCGCATGCACGCGCTGATCGAAAAAGATTACGACGTGATCAAGAAAGTCACGCCGCGCGCCGAAGTGATCGACGTGTTCACTGCCCGTGGCGAAGACTACAAGCTGCGTCTGGTGGAAGACATGCCGGACGAACAGGCCATGGGCCTGTATTACCACGAAGAATACGTCGACATGTGCCGTGGCCCGCACGTGCCGAACACGCGCTTTCTCAAGTCGTTCAAGCTGACCAAGCTGTCCGGTGCCTACTGGCGCGGCGATGCGAAGAACGAACAGCTGCAACGGATCTACGGCACTGCCTGGGCTGACAAGAAGCAGCTGGCAGCCTACATCCAGCGCATCGAAGAAGCCGAAAAGCGCGACCATCGCAAGATCGGCAAGCGCCTGAACCTGTTCCACCTCCAGGAAGAAGCGCCGGGCATGGTGTTCTGGCACCCGAACGGCTGGACCCTGTACCAGGTGCTCGAGCAGTACATGCGCAAGGTTCAACGCGACAACGGCTACCTGGAGATCAAGACTCCACAGGTCGTTGATCGCAGCCTGTGGGAGAAATCCGGGCACTGGGCCAACTACGCCGACAACATGTTCACCACGCAGTCGGAAAACCGCGACTACGCCATCAAGCCGATGAACTGCCCCTGCCACGTGCAGGTGTTCAACCAGGGCCTGAAGAGCTACCGCGAGTTGCCGATGCGCCTGGCCGAGTTCGGTGCCTGCCACCGCAATGAGCCATCGGGTGCGCTGCACGGCATCATGCGTGTGCGCGGCTTCACCCAGGATGACGCCCACATCTTCTGCACCGAAGAGCAGATGCAGGCTGAATCCGCTGCGTTTATCAAGCTGACCATGGACGTTTATCGCGATTTCGGTTTCACCGAAGTCGAAATGAAGCTGTCCACTCGTCCGGAAAAGCGCGTGGGTTCCGATGAGCTGTGGGATCGCGCCGAGGCGGCACTGGCCGCTGCGCTTGACAGTGCGGGCCTTGCGTACGATCTACAGCCGGGTGAGGGCGCCTTCTACGGTCCCAAGATCGAGTTCTCGCTGAAAGATTGCCTTGGTCGCGTCTGGCAGTGTGGTACCCTGCAGCTCGATTTTAACCTGCCGATCCGTTTGGGAGCCGAATACGTCTCCGAAGATAACAGCCGTAAGCACCCGGTTATGCTGCACCGGGCGATCCTCGGCTCGTTCGAACGGTTCGTCGGTATCCTGATCGAGCACTACGAGGGTGCATTCCCTGCGTGGCTGGCTCCGACCCAGGCAGTGATCATGAATATCACTGATAAACAGGCCGATTTTGCCGCTGAAGTTGAAAAAACTCTCAACGAAAGCGGATTTCGTGCCAAGTCCGACTTGAGAAATGAAAAGATCGGCTTTAAAATCCGCGAGCATACTTTGCTCAAGGTTCCCTATCTTTTGGTTATCGGAGATCGGGAAGTCGAGATGCAGACTGTCGCTGTGCGTACTCGTGAAGGTGCTGACCTGGGCTCGATGCCCGTCGCCCAGTTCGCTGAGTTCCTCGCGCAAGCGGTTTCCCGGCGTGGTCGCCCAGATTCGGAGTAATTATTATTAAGCGTGAAATGAGACAAGATAAACGAGCTGCACCGAAAGCCCCGATCAACGAGAATATCTCGGCAAGCGAGGTTCGGTTAATTGGCGCTGACGGCGAGCAGATTGGCATCGTCTCGATTGATGAAGCGCTTCGTATTGCTGAAGAGTCCAAATTGGACCTGGTGGAAATCTCCGCCGATGCAATCCCACCCGTTTGCCGGGTGATGGACTACGGCAAATCGATCTTCGAGAAGAAGAAACAGGTTGCCGCAGCGAAGAAGAACCAGAAGCAGATTCAAGTAAAAGAAATCAAGTTTCGTCCAGGGACGGAGGAAGGGGATTACCAGGTAAAACTGCGCAACCTGGTACGTTTCCTGAGTGATGGGGACAGGGCCAAGGTATCCTTGCGATTCCGCGGCCGTGAGATGGCCCACCAGGAGCTGGGGATGGAACTCCTCAAGCGGGTTGAAGCTGACCTGCTCGAGTACGGTTCGGTCGAACAGCATCCTAAGATGGAAGGACGCCAGCTGATCATGGTCATCGCCCCGAAAAAGAAGAAGTAATCAACAGGGCACGGCAGGCCTTCTGATTATGTTTATCAACTGAATGCGGAGTATCCGAACATGCCAAAGATGAAGACTAAAAGTGGTGCTGCTAAGCGGTTTCTGAAAACTGCTAACGGTATCAAGCACAAGCACGCTTTCAAGAGCCACATCCTGACCAAAATGTCGACCAAGCGTAAGCGTCAACTGCGCGGTAGCAGCTTGCTGCATCCGTCTGACGTGGCAAAAGTCGAGCGCATGCTGCGCCTTCGTTAATTTTTGGATCAAGACTAGAGGAAGTAACTCATGGCTCGTGTAAAGCGTGGCGTCATTGCCCGTAAACGTCACAAAAAAATTCTGAAACTCGCTAAAGGCTACTACGGCGCACGCTCACGCGTATTCCGTGTTGCCAAGCAAGCGGTAATCAAGGCAGGCCAATACGCCTACCGTGACCGTCGTCAGAAAAAACGTCAGTTCCGCGCTCTGTGGATCGCTCGTATCAACGCTGGTGCACGTGTTAACGGTCTGTCCTACAGCCGTTTCATCGCTGGCCTGAAAAAAGCGTCCATCGAAATCGACCGTAAGGTTCTGGCTGAACTGGCCGTGAACGATAAAGCGGTGTTTGCTGCGATTGTCGAGAAAGCTAAAGCCACCTTGGCTTAAGTACCCCCGACAGTCACCCTGGGTTGCTCCTGCAGCCCAAGGTGGTAAACGTCATAAATAGGGGAAGAGCCTTCAAGCTCTTCCCCTATTTTGTATCTGGAGTCTGTACATGGAAAACCTGGACGCGCTCGTCGCTCAAGCCCTTGAGGCTGTGCAAAGCGCTGAAGATGTAAATGCCCTGGAGCAAATCCGGGTTCACTACCTTGGCAAAAAAGGTGAATTGACTCAGGTGATGAAGACCCTGGGGAATTTGCCGGCTGAAGAGCGTCCGCAAGTCGGTGCGCTGATCAACGTCGCCAAGGAGCGTGTCACAGAGGTTCTCAATGCGCGCAAGGCGTCGCTCGAGGAGGCCGATCTTGCGGCCAAGCTCGCCGCCGAGTCCATTGACGTGACCCTGCCTGGCCGTGGCCAGGCGTCGGGCGGTCTGCATCCGATTACCCGGACTCTGGAACGTATCGAGCAGTTCTTCACCCACATCGGCTACGGCATTGCCGAAGGCCCTGAGGTCGAAGACGACTATCACAACTTCGAGGCGCTCAACATCCCAGGCCATCACCCGGCCCGGTCGATGCACGACACCTTCTATTTCAACGCCAACATGCTGTTGCGCACCCATACCTCGCCGGTACAGGTCCGCACCATGGAAGCGAACAAGCCGCCGATCCGCATCGTCTGCCCAGGCCGTGTGTACCGTAGCGACTCGGATATCACCCACTCGCCAATGTTCCACCAGGTCGAAGGCCTGCTGGTAGATCGCGACATCAATTTTGCCGACCTCAAAGGCACCATCGAAGAGTTCCTGCGGGTGTTCTTCGAGAAAGAGCTGGCAGTACGTTTCCGTCCATCATTCTTCCCGTTCACCGAGCCGTCTGCTGAAGTCGACATGGAATGCGTGATGTGCAGCGGTAAAGGCTGCCGCGTCTGCAAGCAGACCGGCTGGCTGGAAGTGATGGGCTGCGGCATGGTTCACCCTAACGTGCTGCGCATGTCCGGTATCGACCCGGAAGAGTTCTCGGGCTTTGCCTTCGGCATGGGTGTGGAGCGTCTGGCCATGCTGCGTTACGGCGTGAACGACTTGCGTCTGTTCTTCGACAACGACTTGCGGTTCCTCGCGCAATTTCGCTAGTCGTAACGAATCTTTAGGAGAGCAGGATGAAATTCAGTGAACAATGGCTGCGTGGCTGGGTAAGCCCGCAGGTAGATCGCGACGAGCTGGTTGCTCGTCTGTCGATGGCCGGCCTTGAGGTCGATAGCGTAACGCCGGCCGCCGGTGTTTTCAGTGGTGTGGTCGTGGGCGAAGTGCTGAGCACCGAGCAACACCCCGATGCCGACAAATTGCGTGTGTGCCAGGTCAGCAATGGCGCGGAAACCTTCCAGGTCGTGTGCGGAGCGCCAAACGTGCGCCCGGGCCTGAAGATTCCGTTTGCCATGATCGGCGCAGAACTGCCCGGCGACTTCAAGATCAAGAAGGCCAAGCTGCGCGGCGTCGAGTCCAACGGCATGCTGTGTTCCCAGGCTGAATTGCAAGTGGGCGAGGGCAACGATGGCCTGATGGAACTGCCGGCTGACGCGCCAGTGGGCCAGGACATCCGTGTTTATCTGGAACTGGAAGACGCCAGCATTGAGGTCGACCTGACCCCGAACCGTGGCGACTGCCTGTCTTTGGCGGGCTTGGCCCGTGAAGTCGGCGCGCTGTACAACGCCCCCGTTACCCGCCCGGTTGTTGCCGCCGTGCCTGCCGTGCACGACGAAGTGCGCCCGATCGAGGTGCTGGCACCAAACGCATGCCCGCGTTACCTGGGCCGCGTCATCCGTAATGTCGACCTGTCCAAGCCGACTCCGCTGTGGATGGTTGAGCGCCTGCGTCGCGCCGACGTGCGCAGCATCGACGCTGCTGTCGATATCACCAACTACGTGATGCTCGAACTGGGCCAGCCGCTGCACGCGTTCGATCTTGCCGAAATCAACGGCGGCATTCGCGTACGCATGGCTGAAGAAGGCGAGAAGCTGGTACTGCTCGATGGCCAGGAAGTCAGCCTGCGTGCCGATACCCTGGTGATCGCCGACCATTCCCGCGCCCTGGCCATTGCCGGCGTGATGGGTGGCGAGCACAGTGGTGTGTCCGCGACCACCCGCGATATTTTCCTTGAAAGTGCGTTCTTCGATCAGATCGCGATTGCGGGCAAGGCCCGTTCCTATGGCCTGCACACCGATGCTTCGCACCGCTATGAGCGTGGCGTGGACTGGAAACTGGCCCGTGAAGCCATGGAGCGCGCCACTGGCCTGCTGCTGGAAATCACCGGGGGCGAATCCGGCCCGATCACTGAAACAGTGAGCGAGCAGCACCTGCCGTCCGTTGCACCCATCACCCTGCGTGCCAAAAGCGTCGAGCAAATGCTCGGCCTGGTGATCGAGCCGGCTCACATCGAGCAACTGCTGTCGGCGCTGGGCCTGGGCATTTCCGCTGGCGGGGAAGGGCAGTGGCACGTTGAAGTGCCAAGCCATCGCTTCGACATCAGCCTGGAAGTCGACCTGATCGAAGAGCTGGCGCGCCTGTATGGCTATAACCGCCTGCCGGTTCGTTACCCGCAAGCACGTCTGGCCCCGCAGCCTAAGGCTGAAGCCCGTGCGCACCTGCCTGAATTGCGTCGCCTGCTGGTTGCCCGTGGCTACCAGGAAGCGGTGACCTACAGCTTCATCGATCCAAAGCAGTTCGAGCTTTTCAATCCGGGTGTCGATCCGTTGCTGTTGGCTAATCCGATCTCGAACGACATGGCGGCCATGCGTTCCTCGCTGTGGCCGGGCTTGGTAAAAGCACTGTCCCACAACCTGAACCGTCAGCAAGACCGCGTGCGCATGTTCGAAAGCGGCCTGCGTTTTGTCGGCCAGCTCGACGGCCTGAAGCAAGAGCCAATGCTGGCTGGCGTGGTGTGCGGTAGCCGCCTGCCGGAAGGCTGGGCGCAGGGTCGCGACGCCGTGGACTTCTTCGACGTTAAAGCTGACGTGGAAGCAGTATTGGGCTTTGCCGGCGCGCTCGACGCGTTCACCTTTGTGCCAGGCAGCCACCCAGCGTTGCACCCGGGCCAAACCGCACGTATTGAGCGCGAAGGGCGCCTGGTGGGCTTCGTCGGCGCCATTCACCCAGAGCTGTCGAAAACCCTGGGTCTGGACCGTCCGGTGTTTGTTTTCGAGCTGGTCCTGGCTGAAGTTGCCTCGGGCAAAATGCCTAAGTTCAGCGAGTTGTCGCGCTTCCCTGAAGTGCGTCGCGACCTGGCCCTGATCGCCGACCGTGAAGTCGCCGCCACTGCCGTTCTGGATGTAATCCGTGAAAATGCAGGGGAATGGCTGACAGACCTCAGGCTATTTGACGTCTATCAGGGTAAAGGCATTGATCCGCATAGAAAAAGCCTCGCAGTTGGCTTGACCTGGCAGCATCCATCGCGCACTCTTAATGACGATGAGGTGAATACCACGACACAAAATATCCTCACCTCGCTCGAACAAAGGTTGAACGCCACGTTAAGGAAGTGACGTATGGGGGCTTTGACGAAAGCTGAGATGGCGGAACGTCTGTACGAAGAGCTGGGTCTGAACAAACGCGAAGCCAAGGAATTGGTCGAGCTGTTTTTTGAAGAAATCAGGCACGCTCTGGAAGACAATGAGCAGGTCAAATTGTCCGGTTTCGGCAATTTTGACCTGCGGGACAAACGCCAGCGGCCTGGCCGCAATCCGAAAACGGGAGAAGAAATCCCGATCACGGCTCGCCGTGTGGTCACCTTTCGTCCAGGGCAGAAGTTGAAGGCCCGAGTTGAGGCTTATGCTGGAACCAAGTCATAACGACGAGCTACCCGTCATCCCAGGCAAACGCTACTTCACCATTGGTGAAGTCAGCGAGCTCTGTGCGGTCAAACCGCACGTGCTGCGCTATTGGGAGCAGGAGTTTCCTCAACTCAACCCCGTCAAACGCACCGGGAACCGTCGGTATTATCAGCGCCAGGATGTGCTGATGATCCGACAGATCCGCGCGTTGCTGTACGACCAGGGGTTCACCATCAGTGGCGCGCGCCAGCGTATGTCCGGTGATGAAGCCAAAGACGACACCACCCAATACAAGCAACTGATCCGCCAGATGATCTCCGAACTCGAAGATGTGTTGGTGGTTTTGAAGAAGTGATTCAAGCTTTTAAAATACTTCCACATTTCAAAAGCTTGCGGTATATTCCGGATCGCTTCGTAGCGAAGCAAACCCAGTAACACGCCTAGTCGGGGCGTAGCGCAGTCCGGTAGCGCACTAGCATGGGGTGCTAGGGGTCGAGTGTTCGAATCACTCCGTCCCGACCATATTTTTCAATGAGTTAGCCCGGTTCTGAAACGACTGGGCTTTTTCATATCTGCGATTTGGCTGTTATGGTAGTGAATTGAGATTGTCTTGTGTCATGGGGGGGGGGCTGGCGGTTGGCGAGTTGGCTATACGCCTCCCAGCTGATTATTGCGATTGATTGCAAGTCTATTGTCTCTTGAAAACTCCTGTCAGCTTGGCTTTCCGGAGCTCCTAAGGGCTGCATCTGTCAAGTCATGGGGGATTGCCAGAGGCATATGCACATTCAGTCTATGTGGCAGGTGCCGAGCTGCTAAGCCCTATGTCTGAGCCGCGATCTGTGGGTGACGGATATCGAAAAAAGCCATATGGACAAAGATAGGGTGTCTGGTTTGTTTCGTCCTAAAAGTGGTTGCCTAGCTGGCTTTCAGTCAGTCTGTCAGGTGCGCGTCAATCTCAGACTCCCCGTCGTTATGAGAAGCTCTAAGACTTGAGCGCGTTTTAACTTGTGCTTTTTTGCCAGCTCATCGAGTAGGTCGATAGTGGTTTTAGATAGCATGACGTTAACCTGCTTTTTGTCTGCTGCACGTTCATCGAACTGCTTGCGGCTCCATCGCTTCTTGATGCCTTGGATGATAGCTTTCTGCTCATGAGGCCCGTGCTCCGCTTCATCGAAGTACATGAGCAGCTCTTTGTAGTTGCTGATAGGAGGTGGCCTCTTAAATATCGATGGAGAGTTCTTCTCCAGCCATTCCCATGCGCACTTGCAGCGTTTATTGCCATCTTTTTTGTCTTCGAACCATTCGAAGTCACGGTCCTTAGCCTTATGGCTAAGCCAGTGATCGCGAAGTCGTTCGATTTCGCCTGCTTTCTTTCCAATTTCGACATTCCAGAGATCGAGCATGGCGATGAGATGATTCCTGCCGGTGAGGTGTATCTGCCTTTACAGATGTGCCGGATAGGGTAAGCAAAATCGCAGCCGTTAAGAGTTTCTCGCGCACTGTTACCTAGCCTTCCTTGGTTGTTAATTCTGACCTTATACATCGCGCGCAGCTGTAACGCACATTCAGGACCTCGATATTTAACTGAGAAGAGGGCGCAAAACCTCCCCTGTAGACCGCGTGTTTTCGTTTGCGTAAGCACAAAAATACGGATGATTTGTCATGTTAAAAAATACATTTTACCCATATAAAACAGTAAGTTAGATGTATAAAGCCTCTAGCATGGGGTGCTAGGGATCGAGTGTTCGAATCACTCCGTCCCGACCCTATTCTTGATCAAGCCCAACCTGAAAAGGTTGGGCTTTTTCATGCCTGCGAAAAATCTCACGGCTCGAAAAACATCAATGGTCGTAGCTCAGTCGTGCGTCTTTGCTTGAAAAACTGCCGAAGCCTGTCCCTTTTTTTCACCTCGCCTGTCATTCCAGGCAAGTGAATTAAATCGAGAGCCTCCGCCCATGCCCGCCGCCTCACCCTTGCGCCTGCGCCCGTTGCTGAACCTGAGCCTGATGCTGAGCCTCAGCGCCAGCCCCTTATTCATCCCCGTCAGCTATGCCGAAGACAACGGTGCCCGTCGCAGCTATCAAGTGCCGGCCGGTAGCCTGAGCGCGGCATTGACTCGGTTTGCCGGGCTTTGCGGTGTCAATTTATCGATCGACCCGGCGCTGGTCAGCGGTCGCAACAGTAATGGCCTGGCGGGTGAATACGGGGTGGAGGAGGGCTTTGCCCGTTTGCTGCAAGGCTCCGGTCTGCAACTGCAGCCGATGGGTGATCAGGCCTACATGCTGGTGCCGGTGCCGGAAGGCAGCAGCCTGCAATTGGCGCCGACGTCTATCGTCGCCACCAACGCGCTCGAGGGCGGCGATACCTACGCCGGAGGCCAGGTGGCGCGCCGGGGTTCGCAAGGCCTGCTCGGCTCGCGGGACTTCATGGAGACGCCGTTCAGCATGACCACCTACACCGAGGAAGCGGTGAAGAACCAGCAGGCACGCACCCTTGGCGACCTGATCGCCAGCGACCCGTCCGTGCGCGCCACCAACCCGGCCGGTGGGCGTTATGAGCAGTTCACCATTCGCGGCTTCAGCCTGTTCAACAGTGATGTGGCCTACAACGGCCTGTACGGCGTGTTGCCGACGTACACCATCGACATGGAAATGGCCGAGCGCGTCGACATCCTCAAAGGCCCGAGCCAGTTGATCAATGGCATCTCACCGCGCGGCAGCGTCGGTGGCGGAATCAACGTTGTACCCAAGCGCGCCTCCGACAAAGACATCAACTCGTTTACCGGCACTTGGGCCTCCGGCAGCCAGGCGGGTGGGGCGGTGGATGTGGGCCGGCGTTTTGGTGAGGACAACAAATTCGGCATCCGTTTCAACGGCGTGAAGCAGGCCGGCGATACCGAATGGGACCACCAGAGCGTCGATCGCGAGATGGCCGTGCTGGGCCTGGATTTTCGTGGCGAGCGCGTGCGCCTTTCCACCGATATCGGCCACACCGAACGTGACACCGATGCCCCGCAGGAGCGCGTCCAAGTCGGCCCGAATGCCAGGGTGCCGAGTGCCAACGATGTGCGCCGCAATTACGCGCAATCCTGGAGCAAAGCCAGCACCAACGATACGTTCGGCACCGTAAACGGCGAGTTCGACCTCAGTGACAGCGTGATGCTCTACGGCGGTGTCGGCGCGCGTAAAAGCAATCACGATTTCCTGCGCCACGCGGTGTCCGTCACCAACAACGCCGGGGACTTCAGCGTACAGCCGCGTGATTTCACCCGCGACGAAAACGTGCGCACCGCCACGGCCGGCGTGCGCAGCTGGTTCCATACCGGGCCCGTCAGCCATGAGCTCAACCTGGCGGCCAGCTACTTCTATATGGACTTTGAAAATGGCGGCGCGCGCTATGCGGCGGCGCCGAGTAACCTATACAACCCGGTGCAAACGCCGACGCCGTCGCGGCCAACGCGCTTCGACTCCAGGGTCTATACAGAGAATAAGTTCAGCGGTGTGGCACTGTCCGACACCCTGGGTTTCTTCGACGACCGCCTGCTGCTGACCCTTGGCGCGCGCTGGCAGCGGGTGAAGGTGGATGACTGGACCGACAACGTCAAAGGCGACACCGCCTACGATGAGGAGAAAATCTCGCCATCGGGCGGCATCCTCTTCAAAGCCACCGACACGTTGTCGCTGTACGCTAACTACATGGAAGGCTTGAGCCAGGGCAAAATCGCGCCTTCCACGTCGATCAACGAAGATGAAATCTTCCCGCCCTTTATCAGCCGTCAGGTCGAAGTGGGCGCCAAATATGACGCCGGCGCCTTTGCCGTCACCGCCGCCGTGTTCCGTATCAAGCAGCCAGCCTATGAAACCAACGCCACCACGCGGGTGTTCGGTCCCAATGGCAAACGTCAGAACGACGGGGTGGAGCTGAGTGTGTTTGGCGAACCACTCAAGGGCTTCCGCCTGCTCGGCGGCGTGATGTACATCGACAGCGAACTGACCCATACCACCAACGGCACTTACGACGGCAACCGCGCACCGGCCACGCCCAAGTACAACGTCAACCTGGGCGCCGAGTGGGACGTGCCGACGCTGGAAGGCTTGACCCTGACCAGCCGCGGTATCTACTCCAGCTCGCAATACCTGGATCAGTCCAACGTCAAGCAAATCGACGCCTGGAACCGTATCGACGTCGGCGCACGCTACGCCTTCAAGGTCGACGACAAGCACATCACCCTGCGCGCCAATGTCGAGAACGTCGCCGATAAACGCTACTGGAGCTCGGCCGGGGCCTCGGATGACAGCGAACCGGGGTTGACCCTGTCAACGCCGCGCACCTACCTGCTTTCAGCCACCGTCGATTTCTAGCGCCTGTTGTTGATCGGCTTTTTGTGGCGAGGGAGCTTGCTCCCGCTGGGCTGCGCAGCAGCCCAATCCAGGCAATCGAGCGCGCCCTGAAAGACCCCGGTGACTGTATCGGGGCTGCTACGCACCCCAACGCGGGGCAAGCCCGCTCGCCACAAGAAAGCTACTTGCCACAGCAACCGCTGTAAATGAACACAGCGTTAATAAGAATGTTTTTTGATTGCATCGCCCCGATATGGAATAGTACCCGCCGTTTTCCCCAGCCTGTCTAGCCGGGGTGTTCCAACGCCGAGGTCCTTGTCATGCGAATGCTGCGCTCCATCCCGACCCTTGCCGCCTGCCTCCTGGCATTTTCTTCAAGCGTACTAAGCGCTGCGCCTATCGACCTGAATGACGGCCAGCATGCGGTGCACTTGCCGGATGCGCCCAAGCGCGTGGTCGTGCTGGAGTTCTCCTTTCTCGACAGCCTTGCCGCCGTGGACGTAACCCCGGTCGGCGCCGCCGACGATGGCGACGCCAACCGTGTACTGCCGCGCGTACGCCAGGCCATCGGCAAGTGGAAATCCGTGGGCCTGCGTTCACAACCGAGCATCGAGGAAATCGCCCGGCTCAAGCCGGACCTGATCGTCGCCGACCTCAATCGCCACCAGGCCTTGTACGGCGACCTGTCGAGCATCGCGCCGACCTTGCTGTTGCCGTCACGCGGCGAGGATTACCAGGGCAGCCTGAAATCCGCGGAGCTGATCGGCAAGGCCCTGGGCAAAAGCCCGCAGATGGAGGCGCGTATCGCGCAGAACCGCGAACACTTGCAGGCGATTGCCAAGCAGATTCCGGCGGGCGCCAGCGTGCTGTTCGGCGTCGCGCGCGAAGACAGTTTTTCCGTACACGGCCCGGACTCCTACGCCGGCAGCGTGCTCGAAGCCATCGGCTTGAAAGTGCCGTCGGTACGTGCCAAGGCCGCGCCCACCGAATTCGTCAGCCTGGAACAACTGCTCGCGCTGGACCCGGGCTGGTTGCTGGTGGGGCATTACCGCCGCCCGAGCATCGTCGACACCTGGAGCAAGCAGCCGCTGTGGCAGGTGCTCGGTGCGGTGCGCAACCACCACGTAGCTGAAGTCGACGGCGACAGCTGGGCGCGCAACCGTGGCGTATTGGCCTCGGAGCAAATCGCTGAAGATGCCCTGGCCATTCTCAAGGGCGGCAAAGCCGTACTGAGCCAATAAGCATGCGGCGCAGTCTTGCGGCGGCGAGTATTGTGCTGCTGGGCGCCGTGTTGTTCTGGCTCTCGTTGTACAGCTGGTCACCGTTCACTATCACGGCAACCGATGCCTGGAATGGCTTGGTTCACCAGGGCAGCGTAGGCGGCTACATGGCCTATATCGTCGCCCAGTTGCGGGTGCCGCGTGCGGTGTGCGCGGCGTTGGTCGGTGCCTGCCTGGGCTTGGCCGGGGCATTGATGCAGGGCATTACCCGCAACCGCCTGGCATCGCCGTCGCTGTTTGGCGTGACGGCGGGCGCAGCGTTGGGCTTGGCCTTGTTCTCGACCGGCCTGGTCGCGCCACCGTTTGCCGGTGGCGCATTGCTGATGACCTGCGTGGGTGGCGCATTGGCCTGGGTCACCGTGTTCAGCCTTGGCGGCGCGTGGTCGCCAACCACCGCCCAAGGTCGGCTGGTATTGGCCGGCGTGGCCGTCGCCGCCTTGTGCGCAGCACTGACCCGGCTCACGGTGATTCTGGTCGAAGCCCAGGCCCAAAGCGTGCTGAACTGGCTGGCCGGTTCCCTTGCCAATGTCGGCGCAGCCCAGGTGCAATTGCTCTGGCCGTGCACCTTGATCGGCGGCCTGTGGGCGCTGTGGTGCGCGCCGCGCCTGAACCTGATCAACCTCGGCGAAGACGCCGCCCGCTCGTTGGGCGTGGGCATTGCCAGCCTGCGCCTGCAGGTGTTTATCGCCAGTCTGCTGCTGGTGGGCGCGAGTGTCTGCGCGGTCGGCCCCATCGGGTTTGTCGGGCTGATCGCACCGAACATCCTTCGGCAGTTTCTTGGCAATGACTACCGCTGGCTGATCCCGCTGAGCGCGGCATTGGGCGCGGTAATCGTGCTGGGTGCCGACTTGCTCAGCCGCGCCGTGGCCTTTCCGGTGGAAACCCCGGCGGGTGTGGTCACTGCACTGATCGGCGCACCGTTCTTTCTCTTTCTCGCCAGGCGCGCGTTATGACTCAGCCACGATTACGCCTATGGCTGCTGCTCGGTTTGCTGCTGGTTGCAACCTTCGTCAGCCTCAGCGCCGGCACGCTGTGGCTCACGCCGGATACGGTGCTGGAGCGCCTGCTGGCCCACAACGCCCTCGACTTCGAAGTCTGGAACCACCGCTTGCCACGCAGCCTCATTGCGATCCTCGCCGGCTGCGCGTTCGGCCTTGCCGGGGCGATTGTCCAAGGTGTGATTCGCAACCCTTTGGCCTCGCCGGAAATTCTCGGCGTTACTCAAGGCGCAGGGTTGGCGCTGACGGTGGCGATCATCAGTTGGCCGCACCTGCCGATTGCCTGGCTGCCACTGGTGGCGTGCCTGGGCGGTGCCGGTGGCGCCTTGCTGCTGGCGCTGTATAACACCGGCGTGAGTTTTTCCGGGGTGCGGTTTGCGCTGTCGGGTGTGGCGATTGCGGTGACCTTGTCCAGCGTCACCGAGTTTCTGATCCTGTCCCATCCGCTGGACATCAACACCGCCTTGCTCGCCCTGACCGGCAGTTTGTGGAGCCGTAACTGGCACCATGTCGCGCTGGTGCTGCCGTTTCTGCTGCTGATCCCGCTGGGCCTGTGCCTGGCCAAACCGCTGAACCTGATCGCCCTCGGCGACGAGGCCGCCCACAGCCTGGGCACCGCGCTGAGCCGCACGCGCTGGTTGGCGATGGCCTGCGCGGTGGTGCTCACCAGCCTCGGCGTCGGGGTGATCGGGCCGATTGGCTTTATCGGCCTGGTCGCGCCGCACATGGCGCGGCGGCTGGTCGGCGGGCATCACCAGTACCTGCTGCCGGCGGCGATGCTGATCGGCGCGCTGTTGCTGGTGCTGGCCGATACCCTCGGGCGCACGTTGATCGCGCCCAGCGAAATACCTGCAGGGGTTCTGACGGCGGTGATTGGCGCGCCGTATTTTCTTTGGTTGCTGGCACGGTTCAAGGGCTGATGACATGAGCATTCTAAAAGCACATCAACTCGACATCGGCTACGGCGCCACGCGCATTGTGCAAGGGTTGTCGTTTGCGCCGCCCGCAGGCAAGGTCACTGCGTTGATCGGGCCGAACGGTTGTGGCAAGTCCACCTTGCTCAAGGCCTTCGCGCGCATCCTCAAGCCGACCCAGGGCGCATTGACCCTGGATGGCCATGCCTACGCCAGCCTGTCCGCGTGCGAACTGGCGCGGCAGATCGCGTTTCTGCCCCAGGTGTTGCCAGTGCCGGAAGGCGTCAGCGTGCGCCAATTGGTCGCCTATGGCCGCAGCCCGCATAACTCGCTGTGGGGGCGCCTGAGCGGCAACGACCAGGCCCACGTGACCCAAGCCATGCAGCGCCTGGAACTGGACGCCCTGGCCGACCGTGCCTTGGCGGACCTGTCCGGTGGCCAGCGCCAACGCGCCTGGCTGGCCATGGTGCTGGCGCAAAACGCGCCGGTGGTACTGCTCGACGAACCCACCACTTACCTCGACATCAGCCACCAGGTCGAACTGCTCGACCTGATGGGCGAGCTTGCCGCCGAAGGCAAGACCGTGATCACCGTGCTGCACGACATCAACCAGGCCTGCCGCTACGCCGACCACCTGGCGGTGATGCACGCCGGCAAGCTGGTCGCCGATGGCGCGCCTGCCCAAGTGATCAGCGCCGAACTGATGCGCCAGGTGTTTGATGTGCAAGTGCAGATCATGCAGGAACCGGTGGCTGGCACACCGATGTGCCTGGTCGAGAAAAGCACCCGACCTCACGCCTGACGCCATTCAAAATGTGGGAGCGGGCTTGCTCGCGAAGAGGGCGTGTCAGTTAATGCATCCCGTGACTGACACACCGCTTTCGCGAGCAAGCCCGCTCCCACACTTTTGATCTCAGTGGGTTTCAACACTCCACACGGCCTTCTTGACCTCAATCGCCTTGGGCTAACAGCGCCAATAACAACGCCGGGATTTTCATGCCTGCACCGCCTTGAAACGATTCGCCGGGCGCGCCAGACCGAGGTTTTCCCGTAGCGTGCGGCCGCCGTATTCGGTCCGAAACAGACCGCGCCGCTGCAGCTCGGGCACCACCCACTGGGCGAAGTCTTCAAGCCCGCCCGGCAGATGCGGCACCAGAATATTGAAGCCATCGGCGGCGCCATTTTCAAACCAGCGTTGCAGCTCATCGGCAATCTGCGTGGGCGTGCCGATCAGGCTGTAATGCCCGCGACCACCAGCAATCCGCCGCCCCAGCTGCGCCAGCGTCAGGTGCTCTGCGCTCGCCAATTCGCTGAGCAATTGCTGACGGCTGCGTTGCCCGCTGTCGGTCAACGGCAACTGCGGCAGCGGCCCGTCCAGCGGGTAGCCGGACAGGTCGAAATTGCCCAGCATGCGCCCCAGCAAGGCAACGCCCACCTCGGGCTCGACCAGGTCCTGAAACGCCTCGAATTTTGCCCGCGCCTCAGCCTCGGTTTGCCCCACCACCACAAACACGCCGGGCATGATTTTCAGCGAGTCAGCCTCGCGCCCATAGCGGCGCAGCCGTCCCTTAAGGTCGGCATAAAATGCCTGCGCATTGGCCAGCGATGTCTGCGCGGTAAACACCACCTCGGCCGTCTGCGCGGCCAGCTCGCGGCCGGCCTCCGAAGAGCCCGCCTGCACGATCACCGGCTGGCCTTGGGGCGAGCGCGCCACATTCAGCGGGCCTTTGACCCGAAAGTGTTCGCCGACGTGATCGAGTACATGCCGCTTCGCTGGGTCGTAGTAGCGGCCGCTGGCCTTTTCGCGCACAAAGGCGTCGTCTTCCCAACTGTCCCAAAGCCCGGTCACCACTTGATGAAACTCCCGCGCCCGGCTGTAACGCTCGCCATGGCCGAGGTGTTCATCACGGCCGAAATTCTGCGC
This sequence comes from Pseudomonas sp. R76, assembly GCF_009834565.1. Classification (GTDB taxonomy): domain Bacteria; phylum Pseudomonadota; class Gammaproteobacteria; order Pseudomonadales; family Pseudomonadaceae; genus Aquipseudomonas. The sequence continues at coordinate 4,447,848 of NZ_CP019428.1, read as the reverse complement.
CTCGGCAGCATTGTCCGAGGTCACCAGGTTCCAGCCCGCGCGCCCGCCGGACAGGTGATCCAGCGAGGCAAATTTGCGCGCCACATGATACGGCTCGTTGTAGGAGGTGGTCGCCGTCGCAATCAGGCCGATGTGGTCAGTCACCGCGCTGAGCGCCGAGAGCAATGTCAGCGGTTCAAAATGATCCGAACGCGCCATTTGGCTGGCGATCTCACCCGTGGCGGCCGCAATGCTGTCGGCCACGAACAGCGCGTCGAACCTGGCCGCCTCGGCGATCTGCGCCAGGCGCTTGTACTGGGCGAAATCCAGCCCGGCATTCGCCGGTACATCCGCGTGGCGCCAGGCGGCGACGTGGTGCCCGGTCGCCATGAGAAAGGCGCCGAGTGTCAGGTGACGGCTCATGCTTAGAAATCCTTGCGCAGTTGCACGCCGAAGTAACGCTCATCGTCACGAGGCACGGCGCGGTAGATGTAGTTGCCACCGCTGGCCAGCAGTGGCGAATAGGACTTGTCGGCGAGGTTCTTCGCCAGCAGCGCCACGCGCCAGCCATTGCTGTAATCGGCCAGGGCTACGCTGGCGTTCCAGATGCCATAGGCGCCTTGTTTGGTGTCGACGTTCTGGCTGATGTCGTACTGCACTTCGCTTTGCCAGCTGTAGTCGGTGCCCAATTCGATATCCAGGCCGTTATCCAGCGGGATGCTGTAGTCGGCGCGCACGTAGCTTTTCCAGTCGGGGCTGAACGGCAGCGGTTTGCCATTCACGTTGCATGTAGCCGCCGCACCGGCCGGGCAGGCGAATTCATCGATGCGCGCACGGGTGTAAGCCAGAGCGCCGGAAAGCTTGAGTTGCTGGGTGGCCTGCAGGGCGTAATCCAGCTCGACGCCTTCGGTGCTGACGCTGCCGGCGTTGATCAGGCGCGTCACCACCTGGCCGGCGACGGTGTCGAAAAAGTTGGCCTGGTAGTTGTCGTACTCGCTGTGGAACACCGCGAGGTTGGTAGTCAGGCGATTATTCCAGCTGGTGGCCTTGATCCCGGCTTCCCAGGTGTTGGAGGTTTCCGGCTTGAGCGCGTCGGTATCACGTGGCTGCATGTTGAAAAACACGTTGTACGCCGGGCCCTTGTAGCCACGTGAATAGGTCAGGTAGCTGGTGACGCTGTCGCTGATGTCGTATTGCACGCCGAGACGCCCGGACCAGCCGTCCTCGTCCACCGACCCAGAGCTGCTGGTGGCCGGCTGAATGCCGCTGACCGTGGTCGCGGAGGTGGAGACGCGGCGGTGATCGTATTTCAAGTCGTCGTGGGTATACCGCAGGCCGGCGATGCCGCGAAAACGTGAGGTGAAGTTCAGCGTGGTTTCGCCGAATGCCGCGTAGCTGTCGCTGGTGGTGTTGTAGTCGGCGATGCCACGGTCGGTGCGTGTGGTGGTCGTGAGTGTGCGCTGGTAGGTCTCTTTGTCCTTGCCGTGCATGTAGAACAGGCCGCCGACGTACTCCAGGAACTCACCCTTGGGCGAGGCCAGGCGCAGTTCCTGGGAATATTGATCGAAGGCCAGGTCGCCCTTGTCGGCGGTGCCGGGGAACGCGGCGGTGATGGTGCCGAGGCGGTCGCCGTCCTGGTACTGGGTGTTGTCCCAGCCGCGCCAGGCAGTGATCGAGGTCAGGGTGTAGTCGCCCAGGTTCCAGTCCAACTGCGCCGACAGCCCCTTGTTGGTGTCTTCGACTTGGCTGCGGGTGTCGGTGTTGATATCGCGGTTGTCGCTGGACGCATGCACCGGGCTCAGCGCGTTGGCAAACGCAGGTGTCAGCGACTTGCTCACCACGCCGTTCGGGCCGTCGTCGTGGGCCTGCATATAGTCGGCGATCAGGGTCAGTTTCACCTCGTCGTTGGGGGTGAATTCCAGCTTGCCGCGAATGCCCTTGTGGTTGTAGCCGTTGACCTCCTGACCGTTGTTTTTGTTATCCACATTACCGTCGTAACTGCCGAACAGCGTGCTGATCGAGCCCTTGAGCACATCCGGCACCAGGCTGCCGCCAATGCCGAAACGCGTGCGGCTTTCATTGCCGCTATAGTACGACTGGTCGATATAGCCGTGGGTCTCGGCAGTCGGCGCCTTACTGGTGATATTCAGCACACCGGCCGAGGCGTTCTTGCCGAACAGCGTGCCTTGCGGGCCGCGCAGCACTTCGATGCGCTCCAGGTCCAGCAGGTCGAGGGTGGCCTGGCCTGGGCGCGCATAGACCACGCCGTCGATCACCGTGGCCACGGTCGGCTCCACGCCGGGGGAGGTGGAAATGGTGCCCACGCCGCGCACGAACAACGAGGTGTCTTTGTTCGATGCGCCGGTACGAAAGTTCAGCGACGGCACTTGCTGCGCGATGCTCGCCACGCCGTTGCGGTTGTCGCGCTCGAGTTGTTCGCCGTCGAGTACCGAAACCGCAACCGGGACTTTTTGCAGTGACTCTTCGCGCCGAGTGGCCGTGACCGTCACGGACTTGAGCGTGGGTTCCTGTTCGTCGGCGGCAAATACGCCCGGCACCGGAAGTGCGGTCAGGCCGGCAAGAATCAATAAGTGAGTGTGACGTGGAAAATTGCGCATGCTGTGCCCGCTCGAAAAAATGCCCTGAACCGCTGCGGTTCTGCGACCGTCAGCGCCTGTGTCGTGTCTTGGGCATTCGCTCGAGCGAGTAGCAGACAAAGCGCTTTGTTAGCGCTAACATCGGCATTATTGGTAGGTCTGGTTTAGAGCGTCAAATACTAAAAAATTAGTCCTATATTCCTTTTGGTGTTTAACAGGATCGTCCCTTGAGCGAAGAAAAACCGCGCAAGCGCCGTGGCGCCGGGCGCGTCACCCTCAACACCGTGGCGCGCGAAGCCGGGGTGTCGGCGATTACCGTGTCGCGCTACTTCAACCAGCCGGAGCAGGTCTCGCCCGAACGTCGCGAGCGCATTGCCGCGGTGGTGGCCGAGTTGGGTTACGTGCCGAACCTGGTGGCCGGAGGGTTGGCCTCGGCGCGGGGGCGGATCGTGGCGATGGTGATTCCGAATATCTCCGGGCCGATCTTTGCCAACACCATCCAGGGTTTCAGCGACACCCTCAGCCGCCATGGCTATCAGCTGCTGTTGGCCTCCAGCTACTTCAGCGCCGAGCAGGAAGAAAGCGCGGTGCGCGCGTTCCTCGGTTGGTCACCGGCCGCCTTGGTACTAACCAGCCGCTTCCACAGCGCCGGTACGGAAAGGATGATCGCCGAGGCGGACATCCCGGTGGTGGAAACCTGGGATTACGTGCCCGAACGCGAGCCGCTGCAGATTGGCTTCTCCCACTACGACGTGGGTGTCAGCGCCGCACGCTACCTGCATGCCAGGGGCTATCGGCGCATCGCCTTCGTGCAGAACAGCGCCCCGGGCGACTTCAGCGCACTGGAGCGGCGCGACGGTTATGCCGCGACCCTGACCGAATTGGGCCTGCAACCCTGGGTGTTTGCCCCGGATGCCGAGCTCGCGCCTTTCGAAGCCGGCAAGCAGGCGATGCAGGCGCTGATGAGCCACGCCATGCCGCCCGATGCGATCTTCTTCGCCAATGACAACCTGGCCGCCGGTGGTTTGCTGGCGGGGCAGCGCGTCGGGCTGAAGATTCCGCAAGACTGCGCCGTGCTCGGGTTTGGTGATTACCCGTTTGCTGAAATGCTCTTGCCGAGTCTCAGCACGATAAAACCGCCCGCCCTGGAAATAGGTGTATTAGCCGCCACGCGCGTACTTGAAAGTTTGGGTGTGTTGCCGGTTGAAGATGAAGTTGTACGCCTGAATCTTTTGGACTGCCGTCTGATTAAGCGTGAGAGCACTTGAATAACTAGCGAAGTGGCTAATTGCGACTAGTCAAACCTGACCTGCTTGCGGAGAAGGCTTTAAATCAAGGGTTGTACCGGAATTCTGGGACAGCCAGTGGCTATTCATTTCAGTTTGTTTCCCGTTTTCAGGAACTAGATTTCCAACTTCCAGTCGATTAACCCAGTTAACTCCGACTGCGGCGTGGCGAACTAATGGCACTGTCATCCCCGTGTTCAGTAGTTCCAAATGGCCATACTTACTCGCAACTAGACACCTCACCTTATGTCGTCAACGCCCATCGATGCCTGCCATCTGCAGATCCCGCACACCGACTCCGTGTGCGCGTGGCTGATGCGACACGCCGGGCTCAAACCGGTCGACCTGGAGCGCGCCCGGCGCTTGAGCACCGACGGCAGCGACCTGCTTGGCCTGCTCACGCGCCTGGGCCTGGTCTCGGAAATCGAACTGGCCCGTGCCTGGGCTGAGCTGCTCGGCGCGCCGCTGCTGCTGGCCGATGCCGCACCGCCGTTGCTCGACCCGTTGCCCGCACTCACCGAGCGCTTTATGCGGCACTACCAAGTAGTGCCGATGGGCTGGGCCCAAGGTGGCCTGCGCGTATTGGCGGCCAACCCCGCGCAGCTTTATCCCTTCCAGGCCCTGGCCTACGCCTGCCAGGTGCCGGTGTGGCTGGCCATCGGCCCGCGCACGGAAGTCGACACGCTGATCGAGCGCTATTACGGCCAGGGCCGCTCCGCCATGGGCACCCTGATCGAAAACCTCGATGAGCAGGGCGGCGCGCTGGAAGATATCGAACACCTCAAGGACATGGCTTCCGAAGCGCCGGTGATTCGCCTGGTTAACCTGATCCTGCAGCGCGCAGTGGAACAGCGTGCGTCGGACATCCATATCGAACCCTTCGAAAACCAGCTCAAGGTGCGCTACCGCGTGGACGGCGTGCTGCACGACGCCGAAGCGCCACCGGCCAGTTCGTCGGCGGCAGTCATCTCGCGGGTGAAGATCATGGCGCGCCTGGACATCGCCGAACGGCGCTTGCCCCAGGACGGACGGATCATGCTGCGCATCCAGGGCAAGGAACTGGATTTGCGCGTGTCCACCGTACCGACCAGCTTTGGCGAGTCAGTGGTCATGCGCCTGCTCGACCGGCAAACCGTGCAGTTCGACTTCCCGAGCCTGGGCTTCGACGGCCAGCGCCTGGCCGCGTTCCTCGACCTGCTCGAGCGCCCGCACGGCATCCTGCTGGTCACCGGGCCTACCGGCTCGGGCAAAACCACCACGCTCTACACCGCGTTGTCGCGGCTCAACACCGCCGAGCGCAAGATCATCACCGTCGAAGACCCGGTGGAATACCAGCTCGAAGGCATCAATCAGATCCAGGTCAAACCGGCCATCGGCCTGGACTTCGCCGGCGCGCTGCGCTCCATCGTGCGCCAGGACCCGGACGTGATCATGGTCGGCGAAATCCGCGACCTGGAAACCTGCCGCATCGCCATCCAATCCTCACTCACCGGCCACCTCGTGCTCTCCACCCTGCACACCAACAGCGCCGCCGCCAGCATCACGCGGCTGCTGGACATGGGCGTGGAAAGCTACCTGATCGCCTCGACGGTCAGCGGCATTCTCGCCCAGCGCCTGGTGCGGCGCCTGGACCCGGCGACGCGCGTGGCGTTTGCAGCGCCAGCGGAGTTGATCGAGGAACATGGCCTGGATCGCTTGACCGACCAGCGCCCGATCATGCTCTACACCGGCAGTTACCACGGCCGCAGTGCAATCACCGAACTACTGGTGATGAACGACGAACTGCGCAGCCTGCTGATGCGCCACGCCGACGCTGCCACGTTGGAACAGGCCGCGCGCCGCGCCGGTTTGCGCACCCTGCATGAAGAGGGTTTGCGCCAGGCGCTGGCGGGCGTCACCTCATTGGAAGAAGTGCTGCGCGTCACCCGTGGAGACGGCGCGTGAGCCTGTTCAAGTATCGCGCGCTGGACAGCCAGGGCGTGGCCCACAACGGCACGCTGCAAGCCCAGGACCAGGCCGCCGCCATTGCCGCGCTGCAGCAACGCGGCTGGCTGCTGTTGCACATCGATACGGCGGCCAGCCCTTTGTTGCGCAACGCGCGCGGGCAGTTGAAGGGCGCGGCGCTGGTGAGTTTTACCCAGCAGTTGGCCACTCTGCTGGGCGCCGGTCAGCCGCTGGAGCGCGCGCTGGGCCTGCTGCTCAAGCAGCCCGGCCAGCCACAGGTGCGGGCGCTGATCGAGCGCATCCGCGACCACGTCAAGGCAGGCAAGCCGTTATCCGCCGCACTGGAGGAGGAGGGCGACAACTTCTCGCCGCTGTACCTGAGCATGGTGCGCGCCGGTGAGGCCGGTGGCGCCCTGGAAAGCACGTTGCGCCAACTCAGCGACTACCTGGAACGCAGCCAATTACTGCGCGGTGAAGTGATCAATGCACTGATCTACCCGGCGTTTCTGGTGGTTGGCGTACTCCTCTCGTTGGCGCTGTTGCTCGCGTACGTGGTGCCGCAATTCGTGCCGATTTTCCAGGACTTGGGCGTACCGATCCCGCTGATCACCGAAGTGATTCTCGCACTGGGCCAGTTCCTCGGCGCCTATGGGCTGGTGGTGTTGGCCGTAATGATCGCAGCCAGCTGGATGGCGGCGGTGCGCCTGCGCGACCCGCTGCGTCGGCAGCGATATGACCGCCGCCTGCTCGGCATTCGCGTGATCGGCCCGCTGCTGCAGCGCGTTGAAGCGGCGCGCCTGACGCGCACCCTCGGCACCTTGCTCAGCAACGGCGTGGCACTCCTGCCAGCGCTGGTCATCGCCCGCCAGGTCTGCACCAAACGCGCGCTGCAAGCCCAAGTGGCGGACGCGGCGGAGGCAGTCAAAGGCGGCGGCACCCTCGCCAGCGCGTTTGGCGCGCAACCGCTGCTGCCTGATTTGGCCCTGCAAATGATTGAAGTCGGCGAACAGGCCGGTGAACTCGACAGCATGCTGCTCAAGGTCGCCGACGTGTTCGACGTCGAAGCCAAGCGCGGCATCGAGCGCCTGCTCGCCGCGCTGGTGCCGTCCCTGACTGTGGTCATGGCCGTGCTGGTGGCGGTGATCATGCTGGCGATCATGCTGCCGCTGATGAGCCTGACCAGCAATATATGAACCTTCAAGGAGCCACACAGATGAGACGCTTTAATTGCCGATCAGCACGACGCCAACGCGGTTTCACCCTTCTGGAAATGCTCGCGGTGATCGTGCTGCTGGGCATTGTCGCAACCATCGTGGTGCGCCAGGTCGGCGGCAATGTGGACAAGGGCAAATACGGCGCAGGCAAGGCGCAGCTGGCCGGCCTGAGCATGAAAATCGACAGCTATGCGCTCGACGTCGGCGCGCCGCCCAACAGCCTGCGGCAACTGGTGCACAAGCCCGCCAACGCGTCCAGCTGGGCCGGCCCGTATGCCAAACCCTCGGACCTCAAAGACCCGTTCGGCCACGCGTTCGGCTACCGCTACCCAGGAGAACACGGCGCCTTTGACTTGATTTTCTACGGCCAGGACGGCCAACCGGGCGGCGATGGCTACAGCGCCGACCTGGGCAATTGGGAATAACCGGCGCATGAGCCAGCGCGGCTTCACCTTGCTGGAAATGCTGGTGGTCATCCTGTTGATCGGCGTCGCCGCCGGGTTACTCGGCCTGGGCGTACGCCAAGGTTTGCAGGTGGCCAAAGAGCGCCGCGCGGTCGGGCAACTGGTCGACGCGCTGCGCACCACACGGGCCGGGGCGGTGATCAATGGCGCGGCGGCGCGGACTGAATTTGATCTCAACAAGATGACGTTCCAGGCACCGGGCCGCGCGCAGCAAAGCTGGCCGCCCGAGCTGCACGTCACGTTACACACCGCCGAGCAGACCGGCTCCGCCATCGAGTTCTACCCCGACGGCAGCTCCACCGGCGGCAACCTGCTGTTGGCCAATGGCGCGCGGCGTTGGCGCATTGACGTCGGCTGGCTGACCGGCAGCGTGCAGTCCAAGGCGCTGCCATGAAGCGCCAGGCGGGGTTTACCCTGCTCGAAATGCTCGCCGCGCTGACCTTGATGGCGGTGTGCAGCACGGTATTGCTGGTGGCTTTCGGCCAAAGCGCACGCTCACTGTCGCAAGTGGCCCATAGCGACCGCCTTACCCATGCGGCGCTGACCGTGCTGGATCAGGAAGCGGCGGGGCCGCTGGCCGAGGGTGTCAGCCAGGGCACTCTGGAAGGCATCCACTGGCAACTAACCAGCACCCGGCAACAGGCTCAGGTGTTTCGGCTTGACCTGACCGTCAGCGAAGGGCCGCACCAGGCCCGTTTCAGTACCTTGAAGGCCCGGCTGTGAAGCGCCGCGAGCAGGGCTTCACCTTGCTGGAAATCCTTGTGGTGTTGAGCCTGCTGTCGATGTTGCTGGTGCTGGTGGGCGGCGCATTGCTGGGCGCCAATCGCGCGGTGGCCAAGGCCCAGCGCTATACCGCGAGCCTGGATGAAATGCGCGCCGCGCAGCAGTTTTTGCGCACGTCTATCAGCGAAGCGCTGCCGTTGGATGTCACTGAGGACGACAGCCAAACCGAGGGTTTTTTTGTCGGCACACCCGAGCGCTTGCAGTTCGTGGCGACCTTGCCGGGTGTGCTCGGTGGCGGGATTCAGCGGTTCACCCTGCAACGCCGCGAGCAGGCGTTGCAGGTGGCGTTTTCGCAGTTGGAATCCCACACCAATGTCGCCCGCAGTGAGCCGCAAGTACTGCTGAAAAACGTCAGGGATTTACACTTCAGTTATCGCGGCGTCTCGCCCCTTGGCCAAGCCACCGGCTGGATGGGTGAATGGCCGTGGCCCCGGCGACTGCCGTCAGCGGTGCGCATCGCCGCCGCCCTCGACGGCCCCGTGCCCTGGGTCACCCAGGTGATCGCCCTGCGCCTGAACCTTGCCAGCGGAGCGCAAGAAGAATGAAGCGCCAACGCGGCGCAGCGCTGTTATTGGTGCTGTGGGCACTGGCCTTGCTCAGCGTGTTGCTTGGCGGCCTGGCCGGTTGGGTGCAGCTGGAAAGCCGCCAGGCGCTGTGGCTGCGCCAGCACACCCAGACCGTGCTGGCCGCCGAAGCCGGCATTGCCCTGGCCATGGCCGATCGGCACTGGATCGCCGACGGCCGTGACATAACGCTGACCTTCGACGACGCGCAATTGCACGTCAGCCTGCGCAGCGAGCGCGGCAAGCTGTACCTGATCAACGCCGAGGCGGATGACTTCATGCGTCTGGCCCTGGCCTGTGGCGCCACCCAGGGCCAGGCCGACCAATTGGTCAAAGCGCTTGAGGCGCGCCGCAAGCAGGGACTGCCGCCGTTTCGGGTGCTGGAAGAAGTGCGCCAATTGCCCGGCATGACGCAAGCGCTGTACAGCCAATTGCTGCCGGAAATCACCTTGTGGAGTGACCTCGACCGGCCTGATCCGGCCTTCGCCAGCCCGCTGATGCGCAAGGCGCTGAACCTGCCGCGCCAGAACGCCGAAGGCGCCGACCCAGGCGAAGTGCTGGTGGTCGACAGCCGCGCACAACGCCCCGGCGGCTATCACGCACGCCTGCAAATCACCGTTTTACTGAGCCCCACGGAGGACAGCGCGCAACCCTACCGGGTGCTGCGTTGGCAAGAATGAATCGACTCGAACCCATCGCCCGGCACTGGCGCGGCAGCCTGCTGCAACAAGGTTGGCGCCTGTGGCTTGCGGAATTGCGCGCCTGTGTGCCGACTTGGCTGGCGCTGCACGAGCCGCCTGAGCAGGTCTATCACTGGCCTTTGACAGAGCCCGTCGCACCCGGCAGCACGCGCCAGGTGCTGATGCTCGCGCCGGATGCCGTGCTGCTGCAAACCGTGCAATTGCCGCTGGCCGCTGCACGCAACCTGACCGCCGTGGTCGGTTACGAGCTGGATCGCTACACGCCTTTCGAGGCGGACCAGCTGTATTTCGTCGCGCGCCAGGAGCAGCGCACGGCCACGCATGTGCAGGTCACACTGGTGGCGATCCTGCGCGAACAGCTGGATCAGATCCTCATCGACTGCGCCGCCCTCGGCGTGCATCCCCATCGCGTGGATGTGAACCACCTGGGCATCGACTTGCTCCCCGCGCCCCTGCGCCCGCGCCAACGCCCGACCGGCAAAGGCCTGCAACGCAGCCTGCCGTGGCTGTGCGGCGCCTTGCTGATTGCGGCGATGTTGCTGTGGCTCAACGACCGCCAGCGCGTGCTCGACGCCATGCACGCCAGCGTGCAGCAGCAAAAAGCCCAGGTCGCCGAGGTGCACGCGCTGCGCCAGCAACTGCTCAACACCCGTGGCGCAGCGCAGTATTTAACCCGGCGCAAACTGGCGCAACCACCCCTGGCCGCATTGCTCAACGACCTCACCACTTGCTTGCCCGCCGACACCTGGCTGGACCAGTTGGACGTCAAGGACGGCGAGATTTCTTTCGCCGGGCAAAGCGCCAAGGCCAGTGCGCTGATCACTCGCATCAAGGGCTGCCACAGCCTGGAAAACGCCCAGTTCGAAGGGGTGATTCAACCCGATGCGCGCACCGGCAAGGACCAGTTTACCCTGCGTGCCCATCTACGCCAGGAGGCCGCCGATGCGCCGACCCCTCACACCCCGTGAACGTCGCGGGGCGGCCTTGCTGTTGCTGGCCGTGGTCGTCGGTGCGGCTTACTGGCTGTTGATCGACAGCTGGTTCGCCGGCCCTTTGCGTGACATGGGCGAGCAGGCCGAGCAATTGCGCGAGCAGCAGCAACGCTACGCCGGCGTGGTGCGCCAGGGCGATGCGCTGCGCCAGCAACTGTTGCTGGCGCAGCAAGACCCGGCCAGCAGCACCAGCCTGTTGCCGGGCGATGACCCTGACGTGGTGGCCGCCGACCTGATGCAGCGCCTCGCCGACCTGATTAACAGTCACGCCAACCTGGGCGGTGGCTGCAGCCTGACCCAGCGCAAGCCGATCACCCCGGAACAGGACGAGGGCGAGCCGTATCGCCAGGTCAAGGTCAGCCTCACGCTCGACTGCGCCATCGAGCCTCTGGAGGCGGTGCTGCATGAGCTGGAATACCAGCCGCCGTTTCTGTTTGTGGATGAGCTGCGTATCCGCCGTGGCCAGCAGGCACCGGCCACGGGCGGTGCGGGAAAACTCCAGGTGCACCTGTTGGTGCGCGGCTATCTGCAACCGCAGGTGGCGCGATGATCAGTGCATTGCGCCCCTTGGAATGGGGCTTGCTGAGCCTCGCCGGGTTACTCGGTGTGTTGATGGCGGTCATCCTCAGCAGCCTCGGCGACGAACCGCAGTGGCTGCCCGCACCGGTCAGTCGCGCGCAACCGTCGGCCAGCGTACGCGCAGCGCCGAACGTGACGTTGGAAAGCCTCGCTGCCACCTGGCAGGCACCGCTGTTCAGCCCGGATCGCAGCCCCGATAGCGTGGTCGGCAAAGCCCGGGTCACGGGGCTGGCCAACCTCACCCTGAGCGGCATCATGATCACCGGCAACCTGCAAATGGCCATGCTCAAACAGGCCGATGGTCGCCCCTTGACCGTGCGCCTCGGCCAGACGCTGCCCAACGGCTGGCGCCTGGAACACCTCACGCCGCAATACGCCCGTTTCGCCCTGGACGGCCGCACGCACACCTTGAGCCTCTACGCCAAGCGCCTGCCGCCGCCGTCCAGCCGGCCCCCGATTACTCTTCCCCGCGAGCCCCTCCCTTGATCGATATGCGCACCTCAACGTTTTGCCTGGCCACCGCCCTCGCACTGGGCGGCTGTGGCGTCTTCCCCGATCGCCTCGACCCGGACGACGATCTGCTGCACGAAGCCATGCAGGGCACCGGTTCGCAGCGCCCGCCGAGTGAGGCGCCTGCGCCTGAAAACCCCCAGCCTGCCGCCACATCGGCGCCGCAACGCCAGGTGATCCGTGGCAACCAGCAGTTCGTGCGCCAGCCCGCTGCAACGCCGAGCACGAAGGAGGCGGGCGGCGACATCGTGTTCAACTTCGCCGACCAGCCCATCGAGGCGGTGATCAACAGCGTGATGGGCGACCTGCTGCACGAAAACTACAGCATCGCCCAGGGCGTGAAGGGCAACGTCAGCTTCTCCACCTCCAAACCGGTGGACAAGCAGCAAGCGCTGTCGATTCTGGAAACCCTGTTGTCGTGGACCGACAACGCGATGATCCGCCAGGGCCAGCGCTACGTCATCCTGCCGGCCGACCAGGCGGTGGCGGGCAAGCTGGTGCCGCAGATGCACGTGGCCGCGCCGTCCAGCGGCCTGTCGGCGCGGCTGTTTCCACTGCGCTATATCTCCGCCACCGAGATGCAAAAACTGCTCAAGCCGTTTGCCCGCGAGAACGCATTTTTGCTGGTCGACCCGGCGCGCAATGTCCTCAGCCTGGCCGGCACCCCGGAGGAACTGGCCAACTATCAGGAGACCATCGACACCTTCGACGTGGACTGGCTCAAGGGCATGTCGGTGGGCGTATTCGGCCTGCAGCGCGCGTCGGTGGCCGAGTTGATGCCCGAGCTGCAAGGCATGTTCGGCCCGGACAGCGGCATGCCGTTGGCCGGGATGCTGCGGTTTTTGCCTATCGAACGGACTAACTCGGTTGTGGCGATTTCTTCACAGCCGCAGTACCTCAGCGAAGTCGGTGACTGGATCCGCACCATCGACGAGGGCGGCGGTAATGAGCCGCAAATGTACGTCTATGACGTGCGCAACATGAAAGCCTCGGACCTGGCCAAGTACCTGCGGCAGATCTATGGCAATGAGGCGATCAAGGACGACACCCCGGCCAAGGTCGCGCCGGGGTTGCGCACTGCTACGTTGTCGTCGCCCAACCGCAATTCCGGTGGGTTGCAAGATGCGCCGCCGCCCTCCGATGAACCTGAGCAGGCGCCGGAAGATAGGTCGACCGTGCCGGATAATAGCCTTGAGGCCGGGACACGTATTACAGCGCAGAAAAGCAGTAATCAACTGCTGGTGCGCACGCGTCCGGCGCAGTGGAAGGAGATCGAGGCGGCGATCAAGCGCCTGGATAATCCGCCGCTTCAGGTGCAGATCGAGACGCGCATTCTGGAGGTCAAGCTGACCGGCGAGTTGGACCTTGGGGTGCAGTGGTATCTGGGGCGCCTGGCGGGGAATTCCGGCAGCAAGACGGTGGCGAATGCGTCCGGTAGCCAGGGCGCGTTGGGCAGTGGCGGGGCGGGGTTGGGGGCGTCGGATTCGTTGTTTTATTCGTTTGTCAGCGCCAATTTGCAGGTGGCGTTGCATGCGTTGGAGACCAATGGGCGGACTCAGGTGTTGTCGGCGCCGTCGTTGGTGGTGATGAATAATCAGCCGGCGCAGATTCAGGTGGGGGATAACATTCCCATCAGTCAGACCACGGTGAATACCGGGGTTTCGGATACTACGTTGAGCAGTGTTGAGTATGTGCAGACGGGGGTGATTCTGGATGTGGTGCCGCGCATTAATCCGGGGGGGTTGGTGTATATGGATATTCAGCAGCAGGTCAGTGATGCCGAGAACCAAAGTGGCACGAGTGATACGCCGGTGAATCCGCGGATCTCGACGCGGTCGGTGTCGACGCAGGTGGCGGTGCAGAGTGGGCAGACTGTTTTATTGGGTGGGTTGATCAAGCAGGACAATGTTGAGAGTGTCAGTGCGGTGCCGTATTTGGGCAAGATTCCGGGGTTGCGGTGGTTGTTTGGCAGCACCAGCAAGTCCAAGGACCGCACTGAATTGATTGTGTTGATTACGCCTCGGGTGATTACCAGCAGCAGCCAGGCACGGCAGGTGACGGATGATTATCGGCAGCAGATGCAGTTGCTGCGGCCGGCTAGATGAAGTGGAGGAATGAGGTAGGCAATGTGGGAGCTGGCTTGCCTGCGATGGCGGTCTTTGGGCCTATCAGGAGGGTGGGTTAGTACGAGTACATATCCATTGCTGCGGTAATGGCGGCTTAGGGTTCCGCTCTTACAGCGGGTCACTTTTTGAGGGACCAAAAAGTAACCAAAAAGTCCTCGCCGGTATGACTCACCCACATGGGTTACAAATCAGTTCACGCACATAGGTAACAGTTTTTAACTGGCAGGGTCGATTTCGTGAGGATCTGACCATGCCCTGGAAAGAGCTGAAACCTATGGACCTCAAAGTGATGTTTGTCGCTGAATACCTGACTGGAAAACACAGCCTTAGCCAGCTATGTCGAGACTATGAAATCAGCCGAAAGACTGGCTATAAGTGGGTCGAGCGATACAAAACAGAAGGCCCCGGTGGGCTTGATGAGCGTAGTCGTCGTCGGCACCACCAGACTTATGTGGTGCCTTTGGCGGTAAAGCAGGCAATTATCGAACTTCGTTCTATAGGCGAGACAATCCCTGGTCCGAAAAAAATCCAGAGTGATTTGATAAAGCGTTTTCCGGGCCAGGATCCGCCCTCGAAAACGACTATTTATAACATCCTTAAAGCGGCTGATCTGATCACGCCGCGCCCCTTGCGGCCAAGAGTTGCTGTCTATCCAAAACCGTTACGTAAGGCAGATGTGCCTAATCAGCTTTTCAGTGCTGACTACAAAGGCCAGTACCTGACAGGCGCGGGCGTATGGTGTTATCCGCTAACAATCATGGATCATGCCAGTCGCTTCTTACTTGCCTGTCAGAGCATGCCCAGCACCAATTTCAAGGAGACCCAAGAGACGTTCGAACGGGTGTTTCGCGAGTATGGTTTGCCTGAGCGCATCCGTACTGACAACGGAGTGCCGTTTGCCAGCACAGGGCGCGGAGGGCTGTCACAGTTGTCGATCTGGTGGCTACGGCTGGGTATCATTCCTGAGCGTATCGAGCCCGGTCGGCCAGACCAAAATGGCCGGCACGAGCGTATGCACCGAACACTGAAAAGCACTTTGCCCAATCCACCTGCGGTTGCTTGGGAGTCTCAGCAGAAACACTTTGATCGTTTCATACGGCACTACAATTACGAGCGAGGGCATGAAGCGCTGAGCCAGAAAACACCGGCTTCATGCTATTCACCTTCACCTCGAGCCTATCCGGAGAAACTGCCGGAGATGGGTTATGCAAGTCATATTGAGTGTTACCGGACTGACTCAAACGGGATGATTTATCGGTCAGGTCTGCGGATTTATGTGGGGCATTTACTGAAATACCAGACTATTGGAATGGAGATGCTGAGCGACGATGTGTGGGCTGTTATTTTCGGCCCAGTGATCCTCGGACAAGTGGATGCGAGGCATGCAGACAAGGACGGCTATATTTCACTCAAAGTGTTACCTATGTGAATGCACTTTTGTGTAACCCATGTGGTTGTCCCGTACACGCCCCACCACTCGGCACCTCGCCTAGGCTCGGTGTGCCCTCACTCCGGCTTTGGAGCGGGGGCCGCCGCGATGGGCCATCCCTGGCCCAGCGCGGCTAAACCGGCGTCCTGCCGGTTTACCCCCGCTCCAAAGCCTGCGTTCGGCCAGCGTGGTTGACGGGGCGATCCCAGATCAAAATCAAGATCAAGATCTACAGCACGGCGGCCTGGTAGCCGACCTGAGTGGTAGAAGCAAAAGCAGAGCAAAACACCTTTATCTGATGCAATGCGATCCAAATGTGGGAGCGGGCTTGCCTGCGATGCAGGCAACTCGGTACATCAGGCATAACCAGTTGATGCCATCGCAGGCAAGCCAGCTCCCACATTTGATTGAGTTCAGCCTCCAAGACCAGGTCGGCTGCCAGGCCGCCTCGGCTGTGCTTTTGATCCAACCACTCAGGTCGGCTACTAGGCCGCCGTGCTCTGCTTTTGATCTTGCTTTTGATCTTGATCTTGATCTTAGGCGCCCCGTTAAACCACGCTGGCCGAACGCAGGCTTGAATCCGTGGGTAACCCGGCAGGACGCCGGGTTAGCCGCACTGGGCCAAGGATGGCCCATTGCGGCGGCCCACGGATTCAAGCCGGAGTGAGGGCATGCCGAGCCTAGGCGAGGCACCGAGTGGTGGGGCAAGAGCCCTTTTGGTTACTTTTGGGGCTCTTTTCCAAAAGTGACCCGCTGTAAGAGCGGAACCATTACCCGCCATCACCCAAGTAACGGATATGTACACCCCTCAACCCCACCTAATCTCAAAAAGACATTACCAGCACGAATAAAAACATCAATAAATAATGAAAGTAGAGAATATTAGCTTATGCCCAAATAGCATTATATTTTTAAAATCCATTCCGTTATGTTTGATCGCAACAGCCTACCCCTGACCCCGGATGGTACCCAGCGTGATTCAGATTCTGCGCGCCATAACCGGGTAAAGACCCCGCGGCAGAATCGTTGGAACGGAGTTCAACGTATGTTGCCCATTCAAACCCCTCGCTCGCCCCACACCTAGTTTCCAATCGCCGAAACACCCCGGAAAAAACCGAGCACCGCGCACGACCGCGCGACTGCCCGACTTCGCGATTTGGAAAGTTTGGAGCGACCATGAAGCAAGTTCTACCCCCCACCGCCGCACTGGCGCTGGCCCTGCTGACAAGCACGGCCCAGGCCCAGGACGACAGCACCTTGTCCACCGTGGTGGTCACCGGCAACCGTGGCGCCGAACAGCGCACCGTCACCAGCAGCCCGGTGCCGATTGATGTGGTCAGCGCCAAGCAACTGCAAAGCACCGGCAAGCCCGGCCTGATGGAAGCCCTGAGCGCCGTCATCCCATCCCTGACCCTGCCGGAAAAAACCGGTTGGGACGCCAGCGGCATTGCCCGCGCCCCGAACCTGCGTGGCCTGAGCGCCGCCGAAGTGCTGGTGCTGGTCAACGGCAAGCGCCGCCACACCAGCGCCACCTTGAACATCAACGGCATCAACACCGGCGCCGCGCCCGCTGACCTCGACTTGATCCCCATCAGCGCCATCGACCATGTCGAAGTGCTGCGCGACGGCGCCGCTGCCCAATACGGTTCCGATGCCATCGCCGGGGTGATCAACGTGATCCTCAAGGCCGACACCAGCGGCACCTCGGTGACCAACGTCGGCCAGGGTTACGACGGCAAGAAGCAGACCGTGCAACAAAGCCTCAACAAGGGCTTCGAGATCGGCAACGGCGGTATCGTGCAATTGGCCCTGGATGCGCGCAGCCAGAATGACGACAACAAGGCCAGCGCCAACGGCTACAGCTATGCACAAGCCTATGAGCAGGCGGGTCGGGCAACCTATGGCGGCTACGGCACACCCAAGACCAACCTGCTGACCCTGGGCTACAACGCCGAGCTGCCGATCGACGACAGCCTGAGCCTGTATTCCTTTACCACCTATTCGCGGCGCAAGGCCGAGCAGGGCCAGAATTTCCGCCTGCCGACCATCACCAACACCATCACCACCGGGCCGAATGGCTACCCGGCCGGGTATACGCCGACCTGGTACATCGACGAAGACGATTTCCAGGCCGCGTTCGGCGGCAAAGGCACCGTCGGCGCGTGGGACTGGGACCTGTCCACCACCTACGGGCGCAACGAAGCGGAGCAGGGCACCACCCATAACCAGAACCCGTCGCTGGGCGAGTACACGCCCAACAGCTTCACCTCCGGCACCTGGATTTCCACCGAGCTGACCACCAACCTCGACTTCAAACGCGGCTTCGACATCGGCCTGCAAAAGCCGCTGGACCTGTCCTACGGCTTCGAGCATCGGCGCGATACTTATGAGGTGCAGGCCGGTGACTATGCGTCCTATGCCAATGGCGGCTACTGCGTGGCGCCGGGCAATTGCGCATCGTCCGGGGCGCAGGTCACCAACGGCATTTCACCGGCGGAAGAGACCAGCGCCTCACGCAATAGCCTCGCCAGCTATGTGGATGTGGGCTTCAACCCGCTGCCGGACTGGTACGTGGGCACCGCGTTTCGCTATGAGCATTACAACGAAGGCGTCGGCGCGACCCGCAGCGGCAAGCTGACCACGCGCTACGATTTCAACCCGCAATTTGCCGTGCGCGCCACGGTCAGCAATGGCTTCCGCGCGCCGTCCCTGGCCAACAGCCTGTTCAGTGCGCGCTCGACCACTTATGGCGTGGTCGACGGCGTGTACCAGTCGATCAACTACGGCGTGCTGCCGGTGGGCTCGGCGGCGGCCAAGGCTCTCGGCGCCCAGGATTTGAAGCCCGAACGCTCGACCAACTTCAGCCTCGGTTTCACCCTCACGCCCACCGACCGCTTGAACTTCACCGCCGACGCCTACGTGATCAACCTGCGCGACCGCATCACCCTGACCGGCACCTTGCTCGGCCCGGAAGTCACCCAGGTCTTGCAGAACAATGGCATCAATTCCACTTCCGGCGGCCAGTACTTCATCAACGGTGCCGACACCCGCACCAAAGGCGTGGACCTGGTCAGCAACTACAACCAGGACATCGGCCCGTACGGCTCGCTGAAGTGGACGGCGGCGTTCAACTGGAACCAGACCAAGATCCTCAACTACAAGGCCTCCACCGACATCCTCGGCACCTCCTACGACCTGATGGACCGCCAGGCCCGTGGCCTGATCACCGATGTGCAGCCCAAGACCAAGCTGATCCTGGGCGGTGACTGGAGCATCGACCGCTTCAACCTCAACCTGGCCTTGACCCGTTATGGCTCGTACAAAGAGGTTAACGTCTCTGCCGACCGCAGCCTCGACCGGGTCTACAGCGCCAAATGGATCACCGACCTCGACCTTGGCTACAACCTCACCAAAGACCTCAACATCGCCGTCGGCGCCAAGAACCTGTTTGACCAATACCCCAAGAAACAAGGCGTGCCGAGCAGCACCATGCTCGCCAGCTACGGCACGTATTCGCCCTACGGTTTTACCGGCGGGTACTACTACACCCGGCTGACTTACGCCTTCTAAGGCCGCAACCCGCGAGGAATAGACCATGCCCATTGTCGCCAAAACCTATGACCTGATCGATGAGGTCACCGACTACCCGGTGCGCCAGGCGCGCGTCGCCACGCCGATCAAAGCCTTGCAGGTGGTGCCGGCCCGGCACCCCTGGCGCTGGGCCGGGTCGATTTTTGCCGCGCTGGTGCTGCTCGCTATCGTGCATTCGCTGGCCACCAACCCGCGCTGGGAGTGGGGCGTGTTCGGCCAGTGGTTCTTCTCGCCGTCGGTGCTGCGTGGCCTCGGCCAGACGCTGTTGCTGACATTGCTCAGTACCGTGTTCAGCATCATCCTCGGCACCGCGCTGGCCCTGGCGCGGTTGTCGGGCTCGCCGCTGCTCGCGGCGTTGGCCTGGGGCTATATCTGGTTTTTCCGCTCGATGCCGGCGCTGCTGGTGCTGATCATCCTCTACAACTTTGCCTACCTCTACGACCACATCGTCGTCGGCGTGCCGTTTACGGGTGTGGTGTTCGCCGAGTGGTCGACGGTGGATGTGCTCAGCCAATTCACCGTGGCGGTGTTGGGCCTGAGCCTGATGCAAGCGGCCTACGCGGCGGAGATTATTCGCGGCGGCCTGATCGGCGTGGATGCCGGCCAGCATGAAGCGGCGGCGGCCTTGGGTTTGCCGGCTTCGCGACGCATCTTCCGCATCATCCTGCCCCAGGCGCTGCGCTCGATTCTGCCCTCGGGGTTCAACGAAATCATTGGCCTGGTCAAGGGCACCTCCATCGTCTACGTGCTGGCCTTGCCGGAGCTGTTCTACACCGTGCAAGTCATCTACAACCGCACCCAGGCGGTGATTCCACTGCTGATCGTGGCCACCGTCTGGTACTTGATCATCACCACCGTGCTGACCAGTGCGCAGTACTACGTCGAGCGCCACTTCGCGCGTGGCACCGCGCGCGTGCTGCCGCCGACGCCCCTGCAACGCATCCGCCGCTGGCTCAAGGAGAAAACCCATGAGTGAAGCACGCGCCGGGCGCATCCAGATCCAGGGCGTGGGCAAGCGCTTTGGCAACCAGCAGGTGTTGAAAGACATCGACCTGACCATCGACCCCGGCAAGGTCACGGTGATTCTCGGGCCGTCCGGCTCGGGCAAGTCCACCTTGCTGCGCACCATCAACCACCTGGAGAAAATCGACAGCGGGCACATCACCATCGACGGTGAATACGTCGGCTATCGCCGCAAGGGTGACCTGCTCTACGAATTGAAAGAGCGCGAGATTCTCAAGCGCCGCATCGACGTGGGCTTCGTGTTCCAGAACTTCAACCTGTTCCCGCACCTCACCGCCTGGGAAAACATCGCCGAGGCGCCGCTGGCCCACAAACGCTGGAGCAAGGCCGAAGCCCACTTCAAGGCCGCCGAGTTGCTGGCCAAGGTTGGCCTGGCGGACAAGGTCGATGCTTACCCGCGCCAGCTCTCCGGTGGCCAGCAACAGCGCGTCGCCATCGCCCGTGCCTTGGCGCTGGACCCCAAGGTGCTGCTGTTTGACGAACCCACTTCAGCCCTCGACCCGGAACTGGTGGGCGAGGTGCTCGACGTGATCAAGGGCCTGACCCAGCTGGGTGTGACCCTGGTGATCGTCACCCATGAGATCGGTTTTGCCCGCGAGGTGGCCGACCACGTGGTGTTTCTCTGCGATGGCCAACTGATCGAAGAAGGCCCGCCCGAACATATTTTCCGCCAACCCCGACATCCCCGCACCGTGGCCTTTCTCGGCAAAGTGCTTTAGTTCAAGGAGTGACTGCCATGTTCATCAATACCGCCCGCGTGGCCCTGTTGGCGCTTGCCGTCAGCACCGCGCAAAGCGCCTTCGCCGTGCAACAGGTCGACCTCAGCCCCGACCGCGTGCGCATCCATGTGCCGCGCAACGAAGCGGCCATCGCGCAGATCCCGCCAGGCTTCAAGTTCGCCCAGCCGGGCAAATTCACCGTGGCCGTGTCCGGCGTGGCCGGGCCACCCCTGGCGCTACTGGCCAATGACGACAAGACCACCATCGGCAGCGAGGCCGACACCGCGCAGTTGGTGGCTGACAGTTTGGGCTTGCAACTCAACGTGGTGCAGACCAGTTGGGAGGATTGGCCGCTGGGCGTCAGCTCTGGCAAATACGACGCGGTGATCAGCAATGTCACCGTCACCGAGGCGCGCAAAAAGCGTTTTGACTTCGCCACTTACCGCCAGGATGTGCTCGGGTTTTATGTGAAGAGCACCAGCAAGATCACCGAGATCAAACAGGCCTCGGACATCGCCGGGCTGAAGATCATCGTCGGCTCCGGCACCAACCAGGAAAAAGTCTTGCTGGCGTGGAACGAGGCGAATGAAAAGGCCGGCATCAAGCCGGCGCTGTTGCAGTACTTCGACGACCAGGCCGCCGCGCAACTGGCGGTGCAGTCCGGGCGCAGCGATGCGCTGTTCGGGCCTAACTCGGTGTACGCCTATTCGGCGGCCATCACCGGCGGCATCAAGCTCGTCGGCACGGTGAATGGTGGCTGGCCGTTGAAGGCGGATATCGCCGTGACCACGCGCAAGGACAACGGCCTGGTCAAGCCAATCCACACTGCGCTGGAAGGCGCGATTGCCGGTGGCCAATACGAACAGGTGCTGCAACGGTGGGGCCTGGACATTGAGCGCGTCGACAAATCGCTGATCAACCCACCGGGCCTGCCGGACTAGGAGTCGCGAACATGGGACTGACACGACGTGAAGCGCTGTCGAGCATCGCCGCAGTCGGCGGTGAGCCGGCCGTCAAGGATGCACTCGCGGCATTGGGCCTGGGACCGTCATCGCACCGGCGCCCGCAACCGCTGAAACTCAAGCCCGGCCTGGGCCAGGGCACCCGCGTGCTGGTGCTGGGCGCGGGGGTTGCCGGGCTGGTCACTGCGTTGGAACTGACCCGCGCCGGGTTCGAAGTGCAAGTGCTGGAAGCCCGAGACCGGGTCGGCGGGCGCACCTGGACCCTGCGCAATGGCGATCGCGTGGACTACAAGGACGGCCGCACGCAAACCGTGGCGTTTGATCCGGGCCTGTATTTCAACGCCGGCCCGGCCAGGATTCCCAGCCAGCACCGTACGATTCTCGACTATTGCAGCGAGCTGGGCGTGCCGCTCGAAGTACTGGTCAACAGCAGCCATGGCGCCCAGGTGCGCCCGGACCTGCAACAGCCCGCGTTCACCGTCGGCCAGGCGATCAACGATGCACGCGGGCACTTGTCCGGCCTGCTGGCCACAGCGGTGCAGCGTGATGCGCTCGACGATGTGCTGAGCACTGAAGAGCGCACGCGCTTGCTCGCATTCCTGCAGGTATACGGCGACCTGTCGCAGGAGCTGGCCTATGAAGGCAGCCTGCGTGCCGGCCACCTGGAGTCGCCCGCGCACCGGGCGCATTGCCCGCCAGCCGCAGCCCGCTGGCGCTGGACCGGCTACTGCACCCCGAACTCTGGGGCGCGTTATTGCACACGGAGTTCCCGGAGTTCTCGGCGACCATGTTTCAACCCGTCGGCGGCATGGACCGCATCACCGACGCCTTCTACCAGCGCGTGCGCGACCACGTGCAACTCGGCGCCCAGGTGCGCCAGATCCGTCAGCTGGAAGACGGCGTGGCGGTGACCTACCACGATAAACACAGTGGCCGCGAACAGGTGGTGCGCGCCGATTACCTGGTCTCGACCTTGCCGCTGCCGCTGCTGGCCAAGCTCGACACCGATTTCAGCGACCCGATCAAGGCCGCGTTGCTCAGCACCCGCAGCGACCAGGCGACCAAAGTGGCGTGGCAATCGCCGCGCTTCTGGGAAACCGATTACCGCACCTACGGCGGCCTGTCCTGGATCGAGCATCCGGCGCGGTTGCTCTGGTATCCGAGCAACGACCTCAACACCCGCGAAGGTTTGCTGGTGGCCGGTTACGTAACCGGGGAGGGCGCCGACGTGTTTGGCGCGCAACCGTTCGAGCAGCAGTACGCCACTTCCAGGGAAGCCGTGGAGCTGTTGCATCCGGGTTACGCCAAACACCTGCGCAACCCGCTGGCGGTGTCCTGGGAACAGATTCCCTACAGCGAAGGCCCGTGGCTGCAACGCGAACATTTCCCCGCCGACGCCAGTGCCTTGCTCGAACAGGCCCATGGCCGCGTGTACTTCGCCGGTGACGGCCTGGTGCAAAGCGGCGTGGGCATCTGGCAGGAATCGGCGGCCAACTCGGCGCGTCATGTGGTTGCGCAATTGGCTGACCGTGTGGCCCAACAAACCTACCTTGCGGCAGTGGCCGCCTCTTAAGGAGCACCCTCATGAGCGACAGCATTCAACGTACCAGCGTCGGTGATTTTCCGATTTCGCAAACCGTGACTGTGCCGGCCTCCGCCAGCCTGATTTTCGTCAGCGGCACCTTGCCGGATCTTGCCGACGCCCAGGCACCCGCTGGCACGCCAGCCGCGTACGGCAGCACCGAAGTGCAGACGGTGTCGGTGTTCAACAAACTGCGCAAGATCCTTCAACAGCAAGACCTGGACCTGGGCGATATCGTGCAGCTGCGGGTGTTCCTGGTCGGCGCCGAAGAGACCGGTGGCAAGCTGGACTTTGCCGGGTTGCAGCGTGGTTACACGCAGTTCTTCGGCACGCCCGAACAGCCGAACAAACCGGCGCGCACCGCGTTGCAAGTGGTGGCGTTGCCGCTGCCGGGGGCACTGGTGGAAGTCGAAGCCATCGCCGCTAGAACCGTTTGATTTGAAGTGAGCTGGCTTGTTGTGGCGCTCGCCACAACAAGCCCTGCATGCCACAACAGCCCCGCTTGCTTAGGGCAAGCGCCTAGGCACCCTTGCCGGGCAGTGGCCAGATCTGCTCGCGCACCGATTCGCCGAGCCAAACCATGCCGTGCATGAAGGTATCGCGCCCCTGTGGCGTGGTGAGGGGGAAGCTGGCGTAGTGCGTGTGCGCCATCACCCGCAGTTCTTCGGCCCACGCCTGCTTTTCCTGCTCACTGTCGAGGTTGCAGCCCTCAAGGACGTCAGCCGGGATGAAGGTGCTCAACGCTATGGGCAGCGCATCGTGGGTGCCCAGGCGCGCGTTGAGCGTGGCGCTGCAGATCTCTACGGTCAGCCCGCTGATACCCTTGGCGAGGAGCTTTTTCAGCGGTTTTATTTTGTTGTTGGCGGCGAAGTGGGTGGACTTGAGCAGGGTGTTGTAATGCGGTTTGAAGTGGTTGATCAGGGCGGCCTCAGCCAGTGTGATGACCTCATCACGGTTCAGGCGCACATTGCGCAGCCGCTCAAAATGCTCCGCCTCATCCTGCTCGCTGGCCACCGGTTCAGCATTGAAGTCTCCGCCGTTGCTGATCATCGTCCGGCCGTGCTCGAACCGGTAGAGCAGGATCGACACCTCCAGCTCGGGGTTGTTGGTTGAGGTTTCTGCAAGGATGCGTTGCAAGGTGGTGTGGTTCAACAGCCGGTCCACCGCCGTACGCGCGTGAACCTTGCCGATGCCCTGGCCGACATACAGCACGTTCATGTCCCGATGTTCCGCTTGCAGGGCGCTGGTCGCGTTTGCCACGACGATGTGCGCGGCGGTGGTCATTTGCCGTGAGGTCGAGAGGATAGTCAGGTGCGTGCCGTTGGGCGCGACCAGCACCTGTTCGATGTCATCCTGATCGTCCGGCCCGATCCTCGGAATGTCATAACGGAAAGGGATGGACTGCACGCCCTGTTCGCTCATCACGATAAAACTGCCGTGCGCCGATCGACCGAGCAGGTACAGGTCATGCGGGTTGATCAGCACCCGACGCCTGGCGGTGATCAGGTAGATATTGCTGCCGGCAATCGCCTCTCGGAAATGCCCATCGCCCTTGGCGCGGTAGAGGTCGGCGGGCGTCAATACCGTGGGTGGGCTGGAATAGAGGTGAGTTGCGCCTTCGGCAGAAAACTGTCGAATGATCGAGTCCATGCTGGTCATCGTTCCGTCCTGGCGGGGCTGCGCGCAACGGCAGCGTCGCGCCGCAGTCTGGCAAAAAAACGCGGCCATGGGCACTGACTGAACGGATAGGTATTCAGTTTTACCCATGGGACGTACACCTGACTGTGGCCGGGGTTTACCGCCATTTCCAGCGGCCCTGTTTTTTCAGGGTCGCGATGATGGCTTCGCGTTTATGGCGGATTTCTACCATCTTGTGACGGAGTTCGCGGCAGCGGTGGCTGTTGAGGATCAAGAGGCCGGTCAGCGGGCCGAGGAGGGCTGTGGAGTAGAGGTAAATATTGGGGGCGTAGATGATTGAGGCCAGTGAGACCATAAAACAGATGATGTATAAGCCGACATGTATCCAGACCCAATGAATGTGACCGTACAACACTCGAGCTTTGGCGATACCAAACACTATCGTGATTGCCAGCCCGGAAAAAAACCAATTTCGCAACGTTGTATCGTCCGGTGCACCGGAAAGATAGGTGACCAATACCAGCAAACCGGTCAGTGCAATTGAGAAACACCCGGCAAGCACCCATCCAGCAATGACGGGTGTGTAGCGTTTGCGCAGTAAACGAGGGTCTTCTAAATAGAAAACTGAATAATTGAAGTCTTCTGCGCTCATGTTTTTCCAGTCAAGAGCGGATTGATTGCTGTAACCCATTTCGTCCAGGGCTTTTTGGGCTCGCTGCTTTTTCACGGTCTGACTTCCTCGTAAAGACCGATAGCGAGGGTCTTGACGTTCCCTGACATTGCGCTGCTGGTTATCCCCAGTACTCCTGCGCATGCATCCCTTATGTGATTGGCTGTGGCACGTTGCATGTGTGTCGCACTGATGCGCTTAGAAGCGTTGCCAGCAGCTTTTTTCAACTTGAGTAGTTTCGTCGTCAGTCGCGGATCGTTGATTCTGAGCAATTCATCATTGAGTTTTACCCGCTCTTGTCGTGTAAGCCCTTTGAGTATTTGTCTGAGGGGTTTACCCGTTACCCTGGTACCGACATTAATGGCTTTGACTGTCGTCAGGGCTGATGTTCCAATCCCAAGTAAAGCGACGCCATCCAGCACAGAGGTAGCGGCCTCATACCAAACCTCGTTGTCGAGACGATCAATAATTTGCGGAGCAATCAACTCAGCGCCGGTTCTACCAACGCCGATAAAACATTGGGCGAGACTGGCTGCCAAGGCAGCCTGGCCAATAAACGTAATTGCCGTACTCGCTCCCGCTGAAAACGGTATTAACGCAATTCCACTCGAAACTACCATCCAACTCAACAACGCACCCGTACAAGTGACCGCCGTATTCAGAGCCTCCGCCACCAGTTCCGACTCCCGCGGCTCATACTCCAACCTCCGCTTGAACTCCGCAGGCCCGACATAGCGAGGCGCCTCGCGCAACACCACCTTCTTCGGTACCACGCTGCATACCGCCTGAAACTCACGCAGTGTCCCGACATTGAATTCAGCATCGATATACACCACCCCCGCGCCAATCAGCGCTGGATCAGCATCAATGGCGAAGAACAACTTGCGTAGATCAATACTGTTTTCAATCCGCTGACGCGCAGTGCGGTGAGCCGAGGGGAATCCATCTTTCAACAGCGACGCAGTCATCCTTAACTCCTGGTTTTTGCGGGAGTCGAGAGCGTAAAGACGAGCAGGCAGCTATGAATGTCGGAAGGTTCGCCAATTCAAGTGGGGTGCGTCTCTATCCCGCTTTGGCGTCTTGTGCGCAGCGTGGTGGCTAAGGAAAAGTGCGCCCCACGTCACTACCGACGCACACCAAGACAGGGAGCAAGCATGGCCGTCGATATGTTTTTGAAACTGGGCGACATCAAGGGTGAGTCAAGGGATCAAGCCCATCGCGATGAGATTGATATCACCCACTGGGCGTGGGGAATGTCGCAGTCGGGTTCAATGCACAGCGGTACGGGCGGCGGTGCGGGCAAGGTCAATATTGCCAATTTGAACCTGACAAAGCCGCTGGATAAATCCAGCCCCAACCTGATGATGGCCTGCGCCAGCGGCAAGCATTATCCGGAAGCGAAACTGGTGGTGCGCAAGGCGGGAGGCTCGAGCCCGGTGGAGTATTTGGTGATCACCCTGAAGGAGGTCATGGTGGTGTCCTACAGCACCAGTGCTGAAAACGGCGCCGATGTGCTGCACGACAGTTTCGCCTTGAATTTCGCCACCGTCGACGTCAGCTACCAGCCGCAGAAAGCCGACGGCGGCAAGGACGGCGGCCCGGTGAAGTTTGGCTGGAACATCCGGCAGAACGTGAAGGCCTGAGCCCCAGCCAGTCCTTTATTGCTGCAACTGCAACGCTTGCTGTTTAAGTTGGCGTTTACGCTCAAACGGCAACTTCTCATCATCCCCATACGGCGCGCTGTACCAGTTGCCATAACTCGGGTTAGGCAGCAAAAACCAGCGTTGCCCCAGCCAATTCAAATACGGCGCTACGGCCTTGCGCTGGTCCGCGAGGGTGTTGTGTTCGGCCTGCACGAAATCCCCCAGGGAATCGCCCGCCATCAACAACACACGGGCGTGGCTGGCGACCCATTGGCGGCGGCAATTTTTGCCATAACCGGCGCTTTCGCAATGGCCGGTCGGCGTGCTGGCGGCCAGCACCTGCTCGTCGCTGTCCACTGGGAATCCGCGCAGGCGCAGGTTGGCGACCGTGGCCGCGACCTGGCTGTGTTCACGGTTGGTAAGGTAGTAAACCTTGATGCCTTTTTGTTGTGCTGCTTGCAGGAACGCCACCGCCCCGGGCAGCGCCTGGGCCTTGGCCTGGTCGACCCAGGTGTTCCAGCGGTCGTAGGAGTAGACCTGGTTATTGATGATGTCGCGGGCATTGAGCGGCACGTTGTCGAGCAGGGTTTCGTCGATATCCACGACCACCGCGGGCGGCAGGCCAGCCAGGTTGCGCGGCGGGAAGGGCAGGGCATCCCAGGTTGGGTCGGCCAGCGCCACGTCGAGCTGGCGGGTGGCGTTGGCGAACAGCTGGCGGTAGATCAACTCATGTTCGATGGAGGTCTGAGTCCATAGCACGGCGTCGAGTTGGTCGTTGGCCGGTGGGGTTTGCTGGCAGCCGACGAGGGCGGTGGTCAGCAGGCAGGCACCGGCGAAAATCAGGTTACGCATGGGCAAGTCTCGAAGAGGAGGGCGCGTCGGCAGCACCTTAGCCTAAACACCGACCTTAAGCTGTACCTCAACCTAAATGTGGGAGCGGCGGTGCGACGATTCGACTTGCTCGCGAAGGCAGTGTGTCAGTTGATATTTCCGGCGACTGACACTCCGCCTTCGCGAGCAAGCCCGCTCCCACATTTGGATCTTCGTGAATCAGACAGAGAGGATGTGGAGTGCCCCCTTCAAGGCCCGCACACCAACGCCTGGCGCTCATAGTTCAGTGCTTTATTCTGCGGCGCTAACGCATAGCTTGCGCTGCACTGTTGATCGCCCCACTTGATGATCAACGTACCCTGGTCCTGTTCCACCAGCGCCAGTGCATTACCGTTCGGGTCCGCAATCGCCAGTTGCTTGCCGGCCGAGTCTTCCAGCGAAGCGCCAAACGCCAGCGGCTTGTGTTGCGCATCAAACAACTCGAACAACACCCGCCGCCCGGTGGTGCCGCTGTAGTGCGCCACCACGATTGCGCCACGGCGCGGCACCACTTGCTGGGTGGCGTTGGTGATTTCCACATCGCCGCCGAGGTCGCGGGTGTCCAGGCTCACCCAGTTGACGCGGTAAGGCTGGGCATTCGGGATCACCGCGTAGCCGTTGTAGCCGGTCTCGACGCCGCTGTAGCTGCTGATTTTCGCCCCGGAGATGCCCGGCACTTCGGCCAAGGCGAACGTCTCGCTGACGGTCTGGCCAAGGTTAATGCCGCCGGCGTGCGCCACCACGGAACCGGCCAGGTTGAGGTTCTGCGAGTTATAACCCTGGCCCTGGCTGTAGCCCAGGCTGACGTCCGCCACCGACGTGCGGCTGTTGAGGTTCACCGAGCCGGAATCGCCGCTGGTGTCGCTGTGGCCAGCCTGTACCGAATAGAACGTGTCGCTGGTGTCGGCGACGTAGCCGTTGATACCTGCCTGCGTGGTCGTGTCGCCGTGCTGCCGGCTGGTGGTGACAAATGCGCGTGGCGCGCGCGCCTGGCTGCCCAGCGGGAATGAGACGGACAGGTTCAACTGGGTGTCGCTGCTCGGCTGGCCCCAGGCGACGATTTGCTTGGTGCGCGTCACGCCGAGGTTGTAGCTCAGGTCGCCCCAGTTGCTGGTGTAGCCGGCCGAAAAGCTCTGCGAGCCGCCACGGTTCCAGTAGCGCTGGTCGCTGGCGTTCACGTATACGCTGCCGAACTCGCTGTTGCGGCCGATGCTCTGGTTGATGGTCAGGTCGGTGCGGGTTTTCGAGTGGCCAGTGCGCACACGCACATCCTGGCTGTTGTCTTCGACGTGGTCGGTGAGGGTGCGGTAGCCCTCGGTGGAATAGCGGTAGGCGGCCAGGGTGAAGTTGGTGTCGGTGCCGGTAAAGGTTTTTGCATACAGCGCGCGCACGCTGCTGCCCTGGGTGGTTTTCCCCTGGGCCTTGCTGGAAGAGTGGGTGGTGTCCAGCGAGAAGGCGCCGAACGCGGTGTTCTTGCCGGCGCCGACGGACAGCGCGTTGTAGTCCTCGCTGGCCTGCAACCCGACAATCCCGCTGAGGTTGCTGGTCAAGCCATACGCCAGGGTGCCGCTGAGAAAACGCGGGCTCGCCAGGCCCTCGGCATTGCTCTTGAACGTACCCGCCGAGAGGCTGTACTTGACCTGGCCTTCACGCACCATGATC
Organism: Pseudomonas sp. R76; assembly: GCF_009834565.1. Lineage (GTDB taxonomy): Bacteria > Pseudomonadota > Gammaproteobacteria > Pseudomonadales > Pseudomonadaceae > Aquipseudomonas. The sequence continues at coordinate 4,418,321 of NZ_CP019428.1, read as the reverse complement.
GGCAGGCTGGAAAACGCCTGCGTCGTCACCCGGCGCGTGCCATCGGCCTCGATCACGGTGATTTGCAGGTCGCCGTTGGAGCCGCTGGGGTAGATATCATTGATCTCAAATGGCCCCGGCGCGACGTTGGCGGTGTAGAGAATGTAGTCGTTCTGGCGGATTTCCACGGTCGCGTTGGTCTGTGCCACGCCACGAATCACCGGCGCATAACCGCGCTCGCTGTCGGCGCGCATGCCGTCATCGGAGGCCAGTTTCAGGCCGCGATAACGCACGCTGTCGAACAGGTCGGTGTCGGAGAAAATCTCACCGGCGCTGAACTGGCCCTTGAGCGCGGTCACGTCGTGCTGCACGTAGGTGCGGTTGCTGGTGTAGGTGTTCGGGCGGCCGGTGCCGCCACTCAGGTTCGACTCGTTGCGCAGGCGCCAGGCGCCGAGGTTGATGCCGTTGCGCAGGCCGAGGTTATTCGAGATGCGCGCTTTAGCGTCGCCCGCCGTGCGGCTGCTGTTGAGTTGGTAGTTGATGAACGCAGCGGGCACGCCGTCATCCCATAACTGTGGGTCGACATACCCGCGCAGGCCACGCTGCATGGCCACTTGCGGAATGCTCGCCATCAGGCGCAGGCGGCTGCTGTCGTAGCGCACGCTGGCGTCCTCTATCATGTCGGCGAGGGCGTAGCATTCCTGGGGTTGTTGCGGGTCGACCTTGCCGTCGGCCTGCAGGCGTTTCATGTCGATGCCCAACTGCGTGAGCAGGTCGAGGGTCAGGCAGGCTTCGACCCGGCCGTTTTGCGGGTTGCGCTTGAAGTCGATGTCGCGCCGGCCCACCAGCACTTCGTTGCTGTACAGGTCGACGCGGTAGTTGCCCGGCAGCACGCTGTTGGCCGAGAGCAACTGCTGCAGGTCGACCGGTGACTGTGAGCCTTGCAGGAACGTGGTATTGAAGGTTTCCGCTGCCTCATCGGCCATGGCCCAGGCCGGCAGGCTGGCGGCAATCGCAAGCGACAGCGTCCTTAACTTCAGTGCGCTACGCGCGGGCCTGTTGCTGGAAAGAAAAGACATGCGAAGACCTGTGACATCCCTGATTGGCGAACAGGCGGGCACGCAAACACGCACGCAACGTGAGCCTGTGGGTTAGAGAAAGTGCTTAGGGGTTGAGGCGTGATTCAGTCGCGTGCGCTACGGCGCTCGACAGGGCTGCGCTGTAGTGGTTCTGCGCGCCGTAGTCATTGATGCTGGAAAACGTCAGTTGCACCGGGCCGGGCGCTGGCGCCGCCTTGAGCGGGAACTGTTTTTCCTCGCCGGGCGCAACCATGGTCGAGTCACTGGCCAGTTGCGCCTGCACTTTCACGTCGGCCATGGACACGTGGTACAGCGTCGGGTTTTTCACCCGCAGCAGCGTTTGCGCGTCGTGTTTGACCAGGCTCCATTCGAGCTGCGCCGGGGCCTGCAACGCACTGCCCGTCAGGCCGGCAGGGCGGTAAAAAATCTTGATGCGTTGGCGGATAGCCAACTGCAAGGTGTTCTCGGTCTCACTGGCCTTGGGGATTTCCTGCACATTGAGCCACACCACCGACTCACGGTCCGTGGGCATGCCCGTGCCTTCATACAAGATGCGCAGCAGTTGCTGTTCCTTGGCGAAGACGCGCGCCAACGGCGGGGTGACGGCAAACGGGGCGCGGCTGCCGCTGGTGTCGTTCATGTCGACCCAGGACTGAATCAGCACGTCCTGGTTACCGTTGCGCACGGTGATATTGGCTTCTTTGTGGTCGCCATCGAACACGATACGGGTGGCGTTCAATGAAATGCTGGCGGCGGCCTGGGTAGCCATAAGCATGCCCAGCAGCCCCAGGCACGCGGCGATAGAACGAGGCAGCATGAGGGTTATCCGGTGTAATCAAAAAGAGAATGGCGAGGCCGTTTGGCCTCGCGCGTTCGGTGCACGGGGCGCCGGGGTTACTCGTATTGCAGGATGAACGGCAGGGTGGCATCACCACGACCCGCGGTAGACGCACCGGCGGCACCGGTGGTGACGTAGGCCGCCGCGAAGCTCAGGGTGGCGTCGCCGCCGGCAGCGCCGTTGCCGTGCATGGTGCTTTCGATGCGCGCAGTGGCTGCCGAGCTGAGGTCGATCAGGGTGCCGTTGCTGTCGAGCAGGGCGATACCGACGTTTTTAGCCGAAGCGGAACCAGCGTTCAAAGCCAGGACGTTCTTGCCTGTGACCAGGCCCGAACCGCCGTTGTTGGCATCAAAGATCATCGCGACTTTGGTGCCCTGGTTGCAGTTGACGTTCAGGTTGAAGTCTTTGGCGGTCACGCGGCCTGCGGTTGGGTTTTCTGCGGTGCCCATGTCTTTGATCGACACGTTGCCCATGTCCACCGAAATAGTGCGGTCGGAGTTGGCGCCGTCGACCGAGCAGGCGTCGTTGTTGATCACGCCGGTGAAGGTAATTTTACCGCTGCCGCCCAGGGTAGGCGTCGGTGCCGGGTCTGCGGCAAATGCACTGCCGGAGGCAGCGATAACGGCCGAGGCGATAACAGCCAGGGAAAACTTCTTCATGATGATGTCCGTAAGTGTTAGTTGGAAAATGCGGTTGTTGAACTGCGAGGAAAGAGTAAGCGGCAAGACGCGGCGAGCGAATAAGACGATTCTTATAAGCCGCGCAATAGACGGGTTAGTTGCACCGGGAGAGGGGACAGGGGAGAGGAAAGGGGCCAGTAAATAAAGGACCAAGCCATTGTCCAGGAATGGCTTGCAAGGGGTGCTTAGTTAAAGAGGTTACGCGCCAGGCAATAGGTGAGAAGGTCCTGGTCGCTGCTCACTTCAAGTTTGCGCATCGCCGATATCTTTTGCGCACTGATGGTCTTTGAACTGCGGTTCTGGCTGCGCGCAATATCACTCACGCTCATGCCGGAAATAAACAATCGCAAGATCTCGAACTCTTTGGGCGACAAACTGGTGAAGCGCTCGTCGATGGCGGTCAACGTCTCGATCACCGAGGTTTTCGGCGGCTCCAGGCTGCGGTAGGCGCTCTGTTGTGCAATCGCCTTCAGCGCCAACTGGATCTCGGTGTGCAACTGGCTTTTCTGGATGATGCCGACCACGCCCAGCTCCTGCAGGCGGGTGAGGATCAGGTGGTTGGAAATCATCGTCAGGATCAGAATCTGCACCTGCGGAAAATGCCGTTTCAGGTATTCCACCAGCTTCAGGCCATCGCCGTAGGGCGAGTCGCCGGGCATGTTGTAATCGGTGATCACAATGTCGGCGCCCTGGCGCTGCAACAGCTCGATCAGGCCCGCCGAACACACGGCTTCGCCCACGACCTGAAAGCGCGTGTCGCGCTCCACCAGCTCGCGTACCCCAAGCAGCACGATCGGGTGATCGTCCGCGATAACCACGTTGAATTTTTTCATAAAGGGCCGTCCGTAGTGCCAGTTCAAGTGAGGGAAGTGTGCCCGGGCTGGAGCGTGTCCAGGACGGCTGACAGTCGCTGCATCACAGCCTTCACCCTAAGCTCAAGCGAGGTGTCGAGGCTGCCGCGATTCAGTGCGCTTTCCAGTTCGATGCAGGCCTGGGCCAGGTCGAGCGCCTGCACTGCGCCGAGGGCACCGGCGGCCGAGTGCAGCAGTTGGCCGAGGGTGCGCGCATCGCGCTGTGCCAGGGCCGCGCCGATACGCTGCACGTCTTGCTGCACGCTGCTGATGAACAGCGGGCGCATCTTGTCCGACAGCTGCACGCTGTCATTGAACGTCTGCGGCGGCGGTTCTACCGGTGGCTTGATTTTGCAGTGCTTGACCAACTGCGCGCGCAACGTTTGCAGGCTCAGGGGTTTGACGATCCAGGCATTCATGCCCACCGCGAGGCAGCGCACGCCTTCTTCGCGCATGGCATTGGCGGTCACGCCGATAATCGGCAACTGCCGATCATGCGCCCTGAGGGTCTTGGTCAGTTCATAGCCATTCATCAAGGGCATGTTCACGTCAGTCAGCACCAGGTCGAACGCCTGCGGTTGCCACAGCTGCAGCGCCTGCTCGCCGTTGGCGGCCAGGGTCACCGAGCAGCCGAGCGCTTCCAGTTGTTCCTTGATGATCGCCTGGTTGACTGGGTTGTCCTCCGCCACCAGGATGCGCAGCTCCAGCCGCCCAGCGCTTTGCGGCAGGGCAGCCGGCGGATGCTCGTGCTTGCCGTGCTGCGCCAACGACACGGTGGCTGCAATGGCGCGCATGGCGTGCATGTCCACCACCCAGCCCTGTTCCGTGTGCAGCGGCGGGGAGTGCGCGCCCGGCAGGCACAGCACACGTTGGCCGGGCCAGGGGCGCAGCGGCTCATTGGGCAGCACATCGATCAGCACCGCGCGGCGGCTATCCTGCTCGGGCGTGGACGCCGCCAGGGCCGCCGTAATGCCCAGACGGTTGAGCCAGTCACACAGCGACTGCGCCAACTCCCGCACCGGTGCTTGCACATACACGGGCGTTGGGCTGGGTTCGATCAGCGGCATGTTGGTCAGGGCGCCGCTGCACAACGGCAGGCGCATTTTCAGGGTAAAGCTGCTACCCAGGCCCGGTTCGCTGACCACCTTGATTTCACCGCCCATCATCTGCGCCAGCCAGCGGCAAATCGGCAGTCCCAGCCCGGCGCCGCCTTCGCCGGCGGTGTCCGGTGCCTGGTAAAATACGTCGAACAGCTTGGCCTGTTGCGCCTCGGGAATGCCCACGCCGGAGTCGGTGACCTGCCATTCGAGGTCGACGTTGTCGGCGTCGAGTGCGGTGACTCGGGCGCGAATGACCACGCGCCCGATATCGGTGAACTTGATGGCGTTACTCACCAGGTTATTCAGAATCTGGCGGATCCGCATCGGGTCGCCCATCACACAGTCCGGCAGCTGCGGATCGATGCAGCTGTAGAGTTGCAAACCTTTGCGCTGGGCGAAGGCGGCATAGGTGTGCAAGGTGTCTTCGAGCATGTCCAGCGGGCAGAACTCCACGGCTTCAATCGCCATTTGCCCGGACTCGATTTTCGAGACGTCCAGCACATCACTGATCAACTGGAACAGCGTGGCGGAGGAGCGCTGGATCGTATGCAGGTAAGTTTGCTGATGGGGGTCCAGGTCGGTCAGGCCGAGCAATTCCAGGGTGCCAAGCACGCCATACAACGGCGTGCGAATTTCATGGCTCATGGTCGCCAGGAACAGCGTCTTTGCCTTGTTGGCGGCATCGGCGGTGCGGCGGGCGTCATCCAAGGCCTGGGCGTCGTCGATATGCCGGGTGATGTCGTTGAACGCATACAGGCGCACGTCTTCGGCCTGATAGCGGGTGGAGACAAAGCCGACTTGCAAGTGCCGGCCTTCGATCTCCAGGTGCGTTTCGCCGCTCTCGCCGCCATGGCCGCTGTCGTGCACACCGGCCATGGCGGCCACCAGGCGCGCGGTGCCCGGCCATTGCTGGGCGCGCTGGTTCTCGATCAACACCTTGGCGTCGCTGCGCCGTACCACACACAAACCGGTGGGCGCGGTGTCGATGATCACGCGGCTGAAAGCCACGCTTTCGGCAATGCGTTCGTGGGCCAGGCGCGCGGGCGTGATCACCTGGCGCCGATACCAACGGCTGCCGGCCCAGCCCAGGCTGATCAAACTGGCAAGGAACAACGCCAGGCTGCTCAACGGCCATAAGGCCGAGTGGAAGAAGTGCGAGTAGTTCAGGCCATACACCGCGCTCCACGGCTGGTCACCGGCCTGGGTGATCTTGAACTCAAAGCCGTAGGCGTTAACGTGTATGCCGTCGCTGAGCGTCGCGTCGGTCTCGGGCCCGATCAACCGGCTGCCATCGGGCGCAATCAGGGTAAAGCGATCAAAGGCCGAATGCTCGAGGGTACGCTGCACGTCGTCGACCTGGGCCACGTCGAGCACGGTGCCGACCACCGCCTGGCCCTGGCCGTCGAGGGGCAAACCGATATAAGCCAGCAGATGATCGGGCGCGGGGCCGGCTTGCCAGTACACGCGGTTCTGTTCCAGCGGCTGCGGCGTCTGCTCGAGGGTTTGCTGCACCGCATTGACCAGCGCCACCAGGTTGCCGGTTTCCTCGGTGCTTTCTCGGCGCTGATAGCCCACCGACGGGATGGTGATGATGTACGGGGTCTGGCGATTGAGCAGAAAGGTCTGCGGCGCCTCGTACGGTGATGAGGACCAGAACGCACTGAAATAGCTGGTCAGGTGCGCGCCCAAGGCAAAGATCTGCGACCGGGCGGCGGGGCTGACCTGCTGCTCATCGAACTTGACGCTGAACGGCACCGAAAACGAATACTTCTGGCCTTCGTACAGCGTGCGGTGGTTGTCGACCATGCGGCTTTTCAGGCTGACCTGCACGTTGGTGGCGTGCAGCAGTTCGGCCTGAATGCCCGGATGCGTCAGGCTCTTGAGGTACGACGCCTGTTCCGCCAGGTTCTCCATCAAGCGCGCAAAATGAAAGCGGGTGGCGCCGTAGCGGGTTTCGACCCCGCGTTGCAGCGACCAGTAGTTGGTCAGGACCAGCAGCATCGCGATCCCGATCAACACCATCAGGCCTTTGTTCAGGCGTACTGAGCTGCGGGTAAAGGCTTCGAGGACCGCGTTGTTGTGCTTCATCAGAGGTTTCCGCAAGCGCAGGATAAATCGACACTGGATGGAGCTTGCTCCTTACTATCGAACAGATAATCCACGGCCGCCAGCTAGTGAGATGTCGCGGGGCCATCATTGTTCAGAAGTTGTTGAAATTGTTCGGAAGAAACCGCGTGTGAAATCAGGAAACCTTGCACCTGATTGCAGTCGACCTTGCGCAGCAGGGCCAGCTGCTGCGGTGTTTCCACGCCTTCGGCGACCACCGTCAGGCCGAGTTTGCGCCCCAGCGCGATGATGCTCGCCAACGCCTGGGCCATGCCCTCGTTGTCGTGGCAGCCCTGCACCAGCGCCTGGTCGATCTTCAATTCGGTAAATGGCGTGGAGACCAAGTTCAAGTACGAGCTGTAGCCTTTGCCGAAATCGTCCTGGGACAAGCCGAAGCCCTTGATGCGCAGGCGGCAGGCACCGGCGTAGAAGTTGCTGATGTCCTGGGGCACCGAGCACTCCATCAACTCGAAGCAGATCATTCCCGGAATGCCGTCGTGGTGCAGCACGAATTCCAGCAAACGGTCGGCCAGGTCGTGGCTGTTGAGCAGGTGCGTGGGCAGGTTGATCGACACCGGGATTTCATACCCACGCTGGCGCCAGCGTTCCTGGGCGTGAATCGCCTGTTTGAGCACCACCCACAACAGCCGTTCTTCCAGCTCGAATGCCTTGATCGCCGGCAGGAATGCGGCGGGCAGCATCACGCCTTGCTCGGGGTGCATCCAGCGCACCAGCGCTTCGGCGGCGACAATGCGCCCGTTGGCGAGGGATTTTTTCGGTTGGAACCAGGCCTGCAACTGGCCGCTGCTCATGGCCTGCACCAGGGTGTGGCGGTCGATGTCCAGGTGTTCGGGCAAATCGGGGGAGGGCTTGCGCACGCTGGTCCTGAGCTGGTCCACCAGGCTGCGCAAGGCGTCGGCGGCGACCGGTTTGGAGATCAGCCCGATGACTTCCACGTCGAGGTTTTTCGCCACCAGGCTTGCAGCCATCAACATGCGCCGCGATGCCGCGCTCATGATTGCCAGCGCCGGCTTGCACCGCAGGCTGGCCAGGCACTGAATGAACTGCACGCCGTCCATGCCGGGCATCAACAGGTCGGTCAGTACCAGGTCGAAATCGCGCTGGCGCAGGCGCTCCAGCGCTTCTTTACCGTCCTCGGCGGTTTCGAGCATGAAATCCCCCAACTCACTGAGCAGGTGCTGCAGGTAGATGTGCTGCAGGGGATGGTCCTCAACAATCAAAATACTAAGGGGCTTCATGGGTGATCCGTGCATAAGGCGCCAGGGAGTTGAATAGAGCCCGCAACGCAAAGGGTTTGACCAGGCAATGGTTCATGCCGGCGGCCAGGCACAGGTCGGCCTCGCCGCGCATGGCGTTGGCGGTGGCCCCGATAATCGGCAACGGGCAGCCCTGGCGCCGCAGTTCACGCGCCAGTTCATAGCCGTTGATGTGGGGCATGTTCACGTCCGTCAACACCACGTCGAAGTTGCCGGCGGTGTACAGCTGCAACGCTTCCTGACCATCGGCCGCCAGCTCCACGGTGCAGCCGAGTTCTTCGAGTTGGTCACGCAAAATCAGCTGGTTGATGATGTTGTCCTCCGCCACCAGCAAGTGCAGGTTGAGTTTGTTCAAGTCACGCCGGTGCGTGTGCTCATCGGCGCGGGCCACCCACAGCCCCTGCGCCTGGCTCACGGCTTGGTGAATGGCGCCAAGGTGGTTGAGGTTGACGTGCCAGGCGCCGGCGTCGGCTTCCAACGGCGTGCAGGCATTACTGCTGACGTGGATCACCGGGCCCGGCCATTCCGGCACCAGCAACGGGTCGACGCTGCCGGGGTGTACTTGCAGCAGCAGGTGGCTATCGTGCAGCGTCGGCAGCCCGGCCTGGGCGCGTGCGCCCCAGCGGCGCAACCAGCCGCTGATGGCATGCGCGAGTTCCGGGATGGGGGAGACCACGTAAATGGTCTCGGCCAACAGCGGCGTCATCGGTGGGGTCGGCGCTTCTTCCAGTGGCAGGATCAGGCTGAAGCTGCTGCCCAGCCCCAGTTCGCTGACCATGCGGATATTGCCGTTCATCAATTCGGTCAGGCGCTGGCAGATCGGCAGGCCCAGGCCGGTGCCGGCGACCACGTTGGTATTGCCTTCGCTCTGGTAGAACGGCTCGAAAATCATCGCCTGGTCTTCCTGGGCAATGCCTTTGCCGGTGTCCGAGACTTGCCACAGCAGGCTGGAGCGCTCGCCGTCGCGGCCGAGCACTTTGACCCGCAGCACCACGCGCCCGTAGTCGGTGAACTTCACCGCGTTGTTGAGCAGGTTATTCAGGATCTGGCGGATGCGCGTCACGTCGCCGATCAGCCGTTCCGGCAACTTCGGGTCGAAGCACGCATACAGTTGCAGGCCTTTGCCCTGGGCGGCGGCGGCGTAGCCCTGGATGATTTCGTGGACCAGGTCCAGTGGCGAGAACTCACTCAACTCCAGCGCCAGTTGCCCGGCCTCGATCTTCGACACATCGAGCACGTCGCAAATCAGCTGCAGCAAGGTTGAAGACGAGCCTTCGATGGCATGCAGGTAGTCTTTTTGCTGGGTATCCAGTTGCGTGCGCGCCAGCAATTCCAGGGTGCCAAGCACGCCGTACAGCGGCGTGCGGATTTCATGGCTCATGGTCGCCAGGAACAGCGTCTTGGCGGCGTTGGCCGCGTCCGCCGACTGCCGCGCTTCCTCCAGTGCCGCTTCGACTTGCTTGCGCGCACTGATATCGCTGAACGCGCAAAACAGCACGTCCTCGCCTTTGTAGCGGGTCGGCGCACTGCTCAAGTACAGGTGGCGGCCGTCGATGGTTTCAAAATAGTCGCTGCGTTCGGACGGTTCGCCGGCGAACGCCTGTTCGATCCAGCCGGCACGCAGGGTTTCGCGCTCCGGGCCATTGCCCAGCCATTGCTGGGCCAGGGTGTTTTCCAGCACCACCTGGCCGTCGGTGCGGCGCAGTACGCACAGGGCGACCGGCGCGGTCTGGATCACATCACGGCCAAACGCCTCGCTTTCGATCAACGCCTGGATGCGATGAATCGAAGGAATGATGAAACGCTGGTCGACGCGGCGCATCACCAGCCAGATCAGCGTCAGGCTCAAAAGGCAAAACAGCAGCGAGCCGAGCAGCTGTTTCCACAGGCCGGTGACCACGGCGCGCAGGTCGATGGAATACATCAGCTGCCAGTCGGAGGATTTCAGGTGCTTGCGAATCACCAGGTGGTCGGGCAGCCAACCGCCGCCGACAAAGCCGAAGAAGTTGTCTTCCTTGGGCTTGAGGCGTTGCTGGCGCCTCTGCGTGTCATCGCTGTTGGTGAACACCAGCATGCCCTGGGAGTTGAGCATCATGAATTCGCCGGCACTCCGGTCGCTGAGGGTTGAGGACACTTCGCGGCTTTCCATCTCCAGGCCCAGCCAGCCGGAGTTGGGGTCTTGGCGGTCCAGGCGGATGAAAATGTACAGGTGCGAGTGCTGCTCGGTGCGGTCACTCAGCCACAGCTCGTTGAGGGTGGCCGGGTCGCTGTGTTGCAAGGTCTTGAGGCGGTTGAGCATGCACTTGGAAATCGGCAGCACTTGCGCGGTTGCGTCGTACAGCCGCATCACTTGCGGGTTGGGGCCGGCGTTCACATACAGCAGGTTGAGCTGCTTGGCCTTGAGGTAGTCGCGCAGGCGCGCGGTCAGCCAGATGCTCCACGGGTTGCCGGGCGTGTCGCCCAGGTACACATGTTCTTCTTCCGGGGACGATGGATAAATTTTCGACTGCTTGCGCACCGCCGACAGGCCCAGGCTTTCGAGCAGGGCCTGGCGGTTGGTGAAAAAGGTATGCGCTTCGGCGATGGCGCTGCTCATGTAGCCGCGGCGCTCGGAGATATCGTTATTGAAGGTGGACAGCAGAAAGGTATAGACCCCGCTCAAGATGCCGATGAGCAGCACCGTCGCAAAAATACGAAGCAGCCTTCTGGCTGCTTCGGGTCGGGAGAGGACGGGGTTGATCTGGAGCAGATAACTTTTCAATCGCATCGGCGGACTGTAAGCGCGGGCGTGCGCCGATGGCATAAGACGATCCTTAAAGCACAGCTATTTGTAATACATATCCACCACCACCGCCGCGTCGAACGCGCCCGGGATCGGCAGGGTGCGCCATTTCAGGTCGGCGCGAAATTCGTCGTGGCTCTGGCCCAGGCCCATCAGCTCCTGCAGGGTGAACCAGTTATTGAATGCCAGCGGCTGCTGGCTCTCGACGCGCGACAACGAGATGCCCACTGACTTGTTGTTGTCCGGCACCAGCAAGCCGTTGACCACACTGCCGCCGCCCGGCGTGGTCGCGAAGCGTGCGCTGACGGTGTAGGGCGTGTCGCAGCCCTTGCGCAGGTTCAGGCTGAAGTTCGCGCTGCTGGCGACTTCGCCGATTGCAAACTTGCGTGAGGGCATCGGGAAGCTGACCACGTTGGGGGTGATGGTCAGCTCGGGGGTGCACGGCACGAAGCGGATGCCGTTCATGCCGGTGACCACGTAGTTGAAGTTGCTGTTGGGCCGAGAGTTGAGCCCGCGTACGCCGTCCAGCTGGAACACGCGGTATGAGGTCAAGGTACTGGCCTGGCCGCTGGGGGGCGTGGGGTCGTATTTTTCGATGAACACGCTGAAGTTGAGGGTGAAGCGCGCCTTGTCCCAACCGACGCAATTGGACGTGCAGCCGCGGTCGGAAAAGAACCCGGTGCCGACCTTGCCGGTGCTTTGGGTAATCGGCTGGTTGTTGTAGCGAATGCCCACACGGATACCCGTGCCAATGCTGACGTTGGCCGGGTTGACGTAGAAGTAGATTTCCTCGCGGCCGTAGTTGTAGTCGTCTTTGCAGATCACATTGGTGGAGCGTGGGCCGGACTCCCAGATGATGCTGCCGTTGGGCGCATCGGCCGCCACCGCCAGCGCGGTGCCGAGCGCTTCCTGGGTAATGATCGAGCCGGTGCCGTCCTCACGGCAGGCCAGCGCATGGCTGGTGGCCGGCAAGATGGCGCAGGCCCACAGCAGTAGGGGTAAACAGCGTTTGGTCAGTGACATGGGGGCAAATACCTCGCGAACCATCAGTTCAGCGCCGCGCTGTGGCGGGCCTGCAAACCGATGTCGGTGATTTCGGTGAAGTGAAGCGTGGTGCCTTTGGGCAAGGGGCTTGGCGCCGTAAGGGTTTTGCGCTCGTACGGCTTGAGCAGCAAGTAATCACTGAGCGCCAGGTTGTCGGTTTGCAGGTTCACCAGTGACAGGTGGAACGCGCTGGGGTTGTGGACGGTGACGGTGCGCCCGTCGTCGCTGCGCCATTGCAGTTGCTGCACGGCTTCGGCCGAACCGCCCTTGAGCGCGGGCGGCCGATAGAACAGCTTGAGCCGCTGGCGTATCGCAAACTGCACACTGTTGGGGTCTTCCGGCTTGAGCGGGATTTCCATGATGTTGAGCCAGAACAACGATTCGCGGTCGCTGGGCAAGCCTTCACCGGCATACAGGATGCGCAACGGGTGATGCTCGCCGGCACCCAGCTGCACCAGCGGTTCAGTGGCGGCAAATGGCACGGTGCGGCCCGCTGAATCGTCCTCGCCGGTGATCCAGGTTTGCACCACGACCTCACGTGATGCCTGGTTGACCACGTTAATGGTGGCGCCCTTGTCCTGGCCGAAATAGATCAGGCGTGTGCCTTCGATTTTCAGCGCCGCGCTGGCGGGCGGCGGCGCGAGGGCGAATAAACCGCCGGCTAAAATCACCATTCTGAGTAGAAACATGAGCACAGGTGCGATCCATGGGAGCGTGTGGGAACGCAGCGCATGGTAGAGGCCGGACTGTGCGAAGGCTTTCAGGCGATTCTTAAAAGGTGCGGCGAGCCCCCGGTTACCGTTTCAGAATCGCCTTAAAGTCTGTTTCGGCCCTGACGGGTAACGTGATCAGCGTTGAATGATCGACGCGGATGCCCACCTGCCAGGTTTACCCTATGTCCAATAAAGCGTTACGCCTTCTGATTGCCGATGCAGACCTTCTGCAACGGATCAAGATCGAGAAAATGCTCAACCAGTTGGGCTATCACCGCATCGCCCCCTTGAGCTCGTTCGACGAGCTGCAGGCATTGACGCGTACGGACGGCGTGGCGTTCGATCTGTTGATCATCAACACCGCGCTGGTGCATTCGCGCCAGGTCAACCTGTTGAAGTACTGCCACGACAACCCGCTGATTCGCCACACACTGATCTACGACGGGCAATGTGCCCAGAGCTCGGTGGTGTCGGTATCGGTGAGCCAGACGTTGCACCTGTCGCTGTCGCAATCGCCGGACTTCAACTCGCTGCGCCGCTGCATGGAAATGGTCGACCCCGACCATAGCCTGCCGACGGTCGAGCGCCCGACACTGCGCGCCGTCGAAAGCCGGGTCAGTCAGTTCTCCAGCGTGCCGCGCGCCAGTTACCAGGGCGATCCGGCTGTGGTGGCGTGCGCGGTCGGGTTGTCGCCCAAGCGTTGAGCGTCAGCCGCGCCAGACGGGCAGGTTGTCGTCGCCCAGCGTCCAGTGCGGCTGGCGGGGTGTGAGACAGACCCCGCCGACCCAGCGCACGTGGCTGGCGTGGTCGAGCCAGTTGGCGTCGCCATTAAGCACGGCGTGCGCCAGTGGGGTTAACGCCAGCGCGCGGCGCAGCCACGGTTGATCGGTGTCGGTCTCGATCAGCAACGGCTGCTCACAGTCGATCAACGGGCGCAACAACGCATGGAACATCATGTCGCCCAGGAACGGCAGCGGCTCGCGCTTGCCCATCAATTCTGCGAACACTCTGCCGAACGGCACCGGCCCGGCTTCGGCGATGTACGTCAGGGACAAACGTTCGGTGAGTGACAGGCCATCTCGGGTGCTCGGCAACTCCTGTAACTGACGCTGTAAAGCGGGGGCTAGAAAGGGCAGGGCGGGATGGGCACTCTGAGCCAGTTGTGCCAACTTGACCGGAGAGGCGTCGCAGTAAGCCGACCACGCCTGCTTGGCCAATTGCACGGCTTCATCGTCGATCAACCGGCGCTGTGGCCATAACCACGCCAGGACGTCTGGGGCGAGTTGGCCGATACCGATAAATCGTTCGACGCCGGGAATGCGGTCCACCTCGATCAACTCCAGCTTGCGCGGTGCGCGCTCAAGGCCAGCCAGCGCACGGATCAGAAACAGCTGGTCATAGGCATCCGCTTCGCACCACAGCACGCTGTGGTCGGCTTCAGTTAAAGCTTCAAGCTGGTGGTATTCATCGCTCACCCGCCGCGCTACTTCGGCGTGGTCCATTGCAAAAACCTGGCTGATAAATGCACTGCGCATCGCTCGAAAATCTTCGTTGGGCAGATTGCGAACGGGCCCCATGCACAGCGGGTCGGTGAGCATCTGGAACTGCCCTTTGAACCCGGCTAATTGCAGGCTGTGGGCGATGTCATTGCCGCAGCGCCAGTGCGTGGTGCGGGCTTCGTCACTGGCGTCGAAACCTGGGTGGCGCGCGGCGAAGTCGAGGGCGTCGACATGCGCCTTGAGTTTGGGCCAACTGCTGAAGCCCAGCTGTTTGGCGACTTGCCATTGGGCTTGGGACAAGGTGGCGGTGGGGTCTTGGCTTTTCAGGTGCGGCAACAGTTCCTTGGCGCGCTTGCGCTGCTGCTCAAGGTTGAGACGGCCATCGGTGTTGGAGGGTAAAGGGCGTTGCGACATACGATCTCCTTGCACAAACCTTTTCCGCTTTAAGGTTGGGAGTCGTAGAAATGAGGTGCAGCTTGAGTGTCTTGGGCGCAGCCCTTTCCGCGGAAGGTGGCGTAGAGAGCGCCAGGCGGGAAATATAGGCAGCATTGTCGTTCGGCGCAACCCCGTAAGTGTGGGAGCTGGCTTGCCTGCGATGGCGGTCTTTAGGCGGGCGCTTTTTTAGGTAGATTGAGTACATATCCATTCCTGCGGTAACGGCCACTTAGGGTTCCGCCCTTACGGCGGGTCACTTTTTTTCAAACGCCAAAAAAAGTAACCAAAAAACGCTTTGCCCCACCACTCGGTGCCTCGCCTAGGCTCGGCATGCCCGCACACAGGCTTGAATCCGTGGGCCGCCGCGATGGGCCATCCTTGGCCCAACGCGGCTAACCCGGCGTCCTGCCGGGTTACCCACGGATTCAAGCCTGCGTGCGGCCAGCGTGGTTAACGGGGCCTGTTAGATCAAGATCAAAATCAAAATCTACAGCACGGCGGCCTGGTAGCCGACCTGAGTGGTTGAAGCAACAGCAGGGCAAAGGCACAGCAACGCAGCATCCACATGATGGAATGCGATCAAAATGTGGGAGCTGGCTTGCCTGCGAAAGCGGTGGCTCAGTTACACATGAGTTGGCTGATACACCGCTATCGCGAGCAGGCGGCGTCCTTACTTGTCTGTTCTGGCATCCATGGTCTTTTGATGCTCGGCCAGGAACGGCTGCTCCGCTGGGTCGAAGCGATCAATCCCGGCGGTAAAGCGATGCCAGTATGGGTACAACGGCTGGCGCCGTGTCACGGCCTCGATGCGTGAAGATTGCTCTTCGGTGAGTTTCAGTTCGGTCGCTGCAAGGTTGTCGCGCAGGTGCGCTTCGGTGCGCGCGCCGACGATCAACGAGGTGATCCCAGGCCGATCCTTGAGCCACGCCAGGCAGGTACGCGCCACCGACACGCCATGTTCATCACCGACGGCAGCGAGGGTCTCGATGATGTCCAGCGCACGTTCCCTGTCATGCACGTAGGGTTCCGGCCAGCCGCTGCCCTGGCGGGTAGTGGTTGGCGGTTTTTGCCCACGGCGGGTCGAACCGGTCAACAGGCCTTCGCCCATCGGGCCCCACACCAGCGTGCCGATGGACTGGTCCAGCGCCAGCGGCAGCAGTTCGTACTCGGCTTCGCGCGATTCCGGGGTGTAGTAAATCTGCTGGGTGATCGGTTTGAGCATGCCGTGCAGCTCGGCCTTGCCCAGGGTTTTCATCATCTGCCAGGCGGTGAAGTTGCTGGTGCCGAAGTAGCGAATCTTGCCCGAACCCACCAACAGCCGCAGCGCTTCGAGGGTTTCCTCGATGGGCGTCATGCCGTCCCAGTTATGCAGTTGGTAGAGGTCGATGTGGTCAGTGCCCAGGCGTTTCAAACTGGCTTCGCAGGCGCGAATCAGGTGGTAGCGCGAGGAGCCGGAGTTGTTCGGGTTGTTGTCCACGGGGCTGCGGCCCTTGGTGGCCAGCAGGATGTCGTGACGCTTGTCGCCCAGGGCTTTGCCCACCACTTCTTCGGCGAGGCCGTGGGAGTAGAGGTCGGCGGTGTCGACCATATTCACCCCGGCGTCGAACGCGATGTCGAACATGCGCTTGGCCAAGGGCACGTCCACCGCGCCGCATTTTTCGAACTCGGCGCGACCGCCGAAGGGCACGGTGCCCAGGATGATTTCGGATACCAGCAGGCCTGAGTGGCCCAGTTGTCGGTATTGCATGTCGCCTCCTGTTTACGTTGCACGTGAAGGTGTGAACGACATGAAAGGCGATAGTTTGAATTTTTTCATGAAATCTTCCTGCGCCTGCCGCACCATTGTGCCAACAGGCTTTGAGAGGAACACCGCGTCCATGAGCGCACTGATAGAAACCCGCGCCCTCACGCGCAGGGACGAGCGCCGTCAGCTGGCATTGCTCCAGCCCACGGATTTCACCTTGAACCACGGCGACCGCGTGTCGATCACCGGCTCCTCCGGCTCCGGCAAGAGCGTGTTCCTGCGCGCGCTGGCGTTGCTGGATGCGCCCACCTCCGGGCAGGTTTTTTGGAATGGCCAGCCCATCGCCAACGCAGAGATCCCCCACTACCGCAGCCATATCAGCTACCTGTCGCAACGCCCGGCGTTGCTGGAAGGCACGGTGGAAGACAACCTGCGTTTTCCCTTCAGCCTCAAGACGCTGCGCACGCGCAGTTTCGATCTGCAGGCTGTGACTAAGCTGCTCGGGCATGCCGGTAAAACCCCGGACTTCTTGCAGAAAAACGCCGGCGACCTGTCGGGCGGTGAGTCCCAGGTGGTGTCGTTGATTCGCACCTTGCAACTGAACCCGGAAGTGCTGTTGCTCGACGAACCCACGGCGGCCCTCGATCCCACGTCATCGCGTGAGGTGGAAGCACTGATCGACGCCTGGTTTGCCGGCGACAATTCGCGCGCTTATATCTGGGTGTCCCACGACCTCGATCAGGCCCAGCGCATGAGCGCCATCCACTTGCAGATGAACGCCGGAGTGTTGAGCGGAGCGACCCAGCCATGAATTATCAAAACCTCAGCGCGCTGGACATGGGCATCGCCGCCTCGCTGATCCTGATCAATGGCGCGCTGTCCTTGCTGCTGCGCCTGGGCCTTGGCCGCCAATTGCTGTGGGCGGCGGTGCGCACCGTGGTGCAGCTGCTGGCCATCGGTTACCTGCTGGGCTGGGTGTTCGAGTTCGCGTATTGGTACGTGGTGTTGCCGCTGATGTGTGCGATGACCTTGATCGCCGGCCTGTCGGCGGCAGGGCGCGGGCGCCGCACCTACCGTGGGCAACGGGTTGATAGCATCGTGTCGGTGTGGGGCAGTTCGTGGCTGGTCACGGCAGTGGGGTTGTTTGCGGTGATCCGCATCCACCCGTGGTACGAGCCGCAATATGCAATCCCGATTCTGGGGATGATCCTCGGCAATACCCTGACCGGCGTGTCTCTGGGTATCGAACGCATGACCCAGGAATTGACCTCGGGCCGCAACACCATCGAAATGATCCTGGCCCTCGGCGGTTCACGCTGGGAAGCCGCGCAGGAAGCCATTCGCCAGGCCGTGCGCGCCGGGATGATCCCGACGCTGAACCAGATGACCGTGGTCGGCATCGTCAGCCTGCCCGGCATGATGACCGGCCAGGTGCTGGCGGGGGAGAGCCCGGTGGACGCGGTGCGCTATCAGATCGTGATCATGTTTCTGATCGCCGCGTCGTCAGCGTTGGGCACGGTAGGTGCGGTACTGCTCACCTACCGGCGGTTGTTTTCCACCAGCCACCGGTTTTTGCGGGATCGCCTCGAAGAGCGCGCCTGAGCCTCAGGTGTTGTTGCAGCCCTTGGCAATCGAGTCTTCATTGGAGGTATAGGGCCGTGACGGCTCCAGGTTCCACTCCGGCTTGTTGCGGGCGATATTGAAGTGGCACACCAGTCGGCTTCAGCAACGCAGATCAAATGTGGGAGCTGGCTTGCCTGCGATAGCGGTGGGGCAGCCAAATCAAGGTCGACTGATGTGCCGCCATCGCAGGCAAGCCAGCTCCCACAGGGGGATCCAATTTTGCTGGGGGGATTGCATGCCAGGCCAGGCGTCAGCCCAGGTCAGGCACACCAAAATCCAGCACCACTTTCATCGCCTGGGTCTTGTCCGCCGCCAACTCAAATGCCTGCACCGCCTCGCCAAACGGCACGGTGTGGGAGATCACCGGGCGTACGTCGACGATCTGGCGATTGAGCAAATCCACCGCCTGGGCGAACTCGCTGTGGAAGCGGAAGGTGCCGCGCAAATCGATCTCGCGGCTGACCAGCAGATTCAACGGCAACGACACATCGCCGCCCAACCCCACCGTCACCAGCACACCACGCGGGGCGATGCATTCCAGGCCGTTGCGCAGGGCCTGGGGGCTGCCGGAGACCTCGAACATCACGTCAAAGTAGCCCTTTTCGGCGGTGTAGCGCTTCAGTGCATCGGCACCGTCGGCGATGTTATGGGTGCGTGTGGCGCCCATTTTTTCGGCGCAGGCGAGGGCGCTGGCGGACAGGTCCACGGCCACGATTTCACCGGCACCCGCAGCGCGCAGGCTACCGATCAGCAGGTTGCCGATCGGGCCGCAGCCGGTCACCAGTACGCGTTTGCCGAACACCGCACCGGCACGTTGGATCGCGTGCAGGCCCACGGACAGCGGCTCGGCCAACGCGCCCTCGGCGAGGCTGACGTGGTCGGCCAGGCGATGGGCCTGATGGGTTTCGATCACCAGGCTTTGGCGAAACGCGCCCTGGATATGCGGAAAGGGCATGGCGCTGCCGTAGAAGCGCATGTTCAGGCAATGGTTCGGCAAACCTTGATGGCAATAGCGGCAGGCGCTGCACGGGCGCGAGGGCGACACTGCAATGCGGTGGCCGACCTTGAACAACCCGGCGTCGCTGCCCACCGCGTCGATCACCGCCGACACTTCATGGCCAAGCACCATCGGCTCACGCAGGCGCACGGTGCCGAAGCCGCCGTGCTGGTAATAGTGCAAATCCGAACCGCAGATGCCGCCCCGCGCAATGCGCACGCGCAGTTGGTCGGGGGCGAGGGTTTGCGGTTCGTCCTGAGTGTCGACCCGCAAGTCTTTTGAAGCGTGACAGACGATAGCGTGCATAACGTTCTCCAGGATTACAGCGACGCGGTGATGCCACCGTCGACGTACAGGATATGGCCATTGACGAAGCTGGCGGCGTCGCTGGCGAGGAACACGGCGGCACCGGCCAGCTCGGCCACGTCGCCCCAACGGCGGCTCGGCGTGCGTTGCACCAGCCAGTCGCTGAACTCGGGGTTGGCCACCAGGTTGGCGTTCAGTTCGGTCTTGAAGTAGCCAGGGCCGATACCGTTGACCGTCAACCCGTGCGGGCCCCAGTCGATGGCCATGCCCTTGGTGAGCATTTTCAACGCGCCCTTGCTGGCCGCATACGGCGCAATGCCTGGGCGGCCCAGTTCACTTTGTACCGAACAGATGTTGATGATGCGCCCACGCTTGCGCGGGATCATCGCCCGCGCCACCGCCTGGCCGACCAGAAACGCGCTGTCGAGGTTAGTGCTGATCAGCTCGCGCCAGTGCTGCTCGCTGTAGTCCTCCAGTGGGCCACGGCGCTGCATGCCGGCGTTGTTAACGAGGATTTCCAGCGCGCCAAGGCGTTCTTCGATATCGGCCACGGCAGCCTGGATCGCCGCGCTGTCGGTCACGTCAAACGCCTGGGTGTGCACCTCCAGCCCTTCGGCGGCGAGCAGTGCCGCCGCATCGCGCAAGGTGCTGCGGTTGCGCCCGTTAAGCACCACCCGCGCACCGGCCTGGGCCAGGCCACGGGCAATCGCCAGGCCGATACCGGCGCTGGAACCGGTGACCAGCGCGAGCCGGCCATCGAGGCGGAAGTTGTTTAAAACGCTTTGCATGGGCTACCTCTCCTAACGCTTCACACCACCAACGACAGCAGCATGATGAACCCCAGCGCACTGAAGGAAAGCACAGTCTCCATCAGCGTCCAGGTCTTGAAAGTTTCGACGACGGTCATGTTGAAGTACTGCTTCACCAGCCAGAAACCGGCGTCATTGACGTGCGACAGCACCAGGGAACCGGCGCCGGTGGCGAGCACCAGCAGCTCGCGGTTCACACCCGGCATCAAGCCGATCACTGGCGCGACAATCCCCGCGCCGGTGATGGTCGCCACGGTGGCCGAGCCGGTGGCCACGCGAATCACCGCCGCCACCAGCCACGCGAGCAGGATCGGCGAGATCTCGGCGCGCACCGCCATATGCCCGATTACATCCCCCACACCGCTGGCCACCAGCATCTGCTTGAAGCCGCCGCCAGCGCCGACGATCAGCACAATGGCGGCGGTCGGGGCCAGGCTCGAATCCAACAGCTTGCTCAGCTGTTCACGCGAGAAACCACGGGCTGCCCCAAAGGTATAGAACGCCAGCAGCAATGCTGCGAGCAGCGCGGTGATCGGGTGGCCGATAAAGTCCAGCCACACGCGGAACACGCTGTCGGCAGCGAAGGCCACGTCGGCAAAGGTCTTGAGCAGCATCAGCACCACCGGCAGCAGGATGGTGGTGACGGTGATGCCAAAGCCCGGCAGGTTGTCGCCCGAGGATTCCTTGGCCAACTGCTCCATCAGTTCCGGCGAGGCCTGGCCGGGTACGTAGCGTGAAATCAGGTTGCCGAACAGCGGCCCGGCGATCACTGCCGTGGGCAGGCCGACAATCAACCCGTAGAAAATCGTCTTGCCGATGTCCGCGCCAAAAATCCCGATGGCCAACAGTGGCCCCGGATGCGGCGGCACCAGCCCATGCACCACCGACAACCCGGCGAGCAGCGGCATGCCGACCTTGATCAGCGACAACCCGGTGCGCCGCGCGACGATAAATACCAGCGGAATCAGCAGCACAAAACCAATTTCGAAAAACAGCGGTATGCCCACCAGAAACGCCGAGAACATCATCGCCCAGTGCACGCGTTGCTTGCCGAACGCACGAATCAAGGTGCGCGCGATCTGGTCGGCGCCGCCGGAGTCGGCCATCAACTTGCCGAGCATGGTGCCCAGGCCAAGGATGATGCCGACAAACCCCAATACGCCGCCGAAACCGTCCTGGAACGACTTCATCACCTTGTCCACCGGCATGCCGGACGTCAGGCCGAGAAAGCCTGCGGCCACGGTCAGCGCAACAAAAGGGTGAACCTTTAAATGGGTGATCAACAATATCAATCCGACAATCGTGACCAGCGCATCGAGTAGCAGATAAGTGTCGTTAGCCATGCCGAGCATGGTGCCTCCTTGTTCTCATTGTTATAGGCCAAGCCCTGCCATATCGTGTATGACGGTGACTTACTTCACCGCAGCGGCGCTCCAGCGTCCAATTTTCATTTGTGATCGGGTGATCATTTTTAGTGATTACCGAGGGAGTTCGATGGAGTTAAAGCACTTGCGCGCCTTTGTGGTGCTCGCTGAAACCCTGCACTTCGGCCGGGCGGCGGCGCAGCTGTCGATCGTGCAACCGGCGCTGAGCATGCAGATCAAGCTGCTCGAAAGTGGCCTGGGCGTGCGCCTGCTGGATCGCAATCGCCATTCGGTGACCTTGACCGACGCTGGGCGTGCCTTCTTGCCCGAGGCCCAGGCCACCTTGCACCAGGCAGCAAAGGCGGCGGATGCGGCGCGGGCTTCCAGCCGTGGCGAAATCGGCCGGGTGCGCCTGGGGTTTGTGTCTTCGGTGCTGCCGCAACTGTTGCCGCAGTTGATCCGCGCGGTGCACCAGCGGTATCCGCGTATCGAATTGGAACTCAAGGACATGCCCGGCCCCGACCAAGCCGCTGCGTTGAAAAACGGCCTGCTGGATTTCGGCCTGATGCGCCTGCCGGCTGCCCATCCCGGCGTGCAGACCCGCGCGGTGTTGCGCGAAAGTTTTTGCGTGGCGCTGCCGATCGAGCATCCCTTGGCCGCCCAGGAAACTATCCAACCCACGGATCTGCTCAACGTGCCGGTGTACATCCTCGCGCGGCGTTATGCGCCGGGGTTCTATGACGAATTCATCCACGTGCTGGGCATCACCCTGGACATCGCCTCGGAACTGGGTGAGTTCACCACCATGCTCGCGCTGGTTTCTGCCGGGTTGGGCGTTGGTGTGTTGCCGCAGCAGGCCGCGCGTGCGCTGCCGGCCAACTGCGTGTCGCGGCACCTGGAGTTGGGCGCATTTGAGGCCAGTACCGGGCTGGCCTGGACCGAGCTGGACAGCGCGGTGAAGACCACCTTGTTCAACCTGATCGTGGAATTGTTTGGCGAGTGATTGTTTCATTCGCTGAAATACTGGATTGTAAATCCTGGTGATTCCATCGATCAGTGCAGCGGTAGAACATGCGTGGCGTCGATAACCCACTGTTTGGAGCCTTGCATGTCCCAGCCCCTGATCAAACTCTATGGTTTCCCGCTGTCCGGCCACTCCCACCGGGTTCAGCTGATGTTGTCGCTGCTGGGCCTGCCCAGTGAATTTATCCTGGTCGACCTCAAGCAAGGCGCGCAGAAAGCGCCTGAATTTGTCGCCACCCTCAACAGTTTCGGCCAGGTGCCGGTGATTGACGACAATGGCACCGTGTTGGCCGATTCCAATGCGATCCTGGTGTACCTCGCGAACACCTACGGTGACCGCCAATGGCTGCCGAGTGACCCTGTCGGCCAGGCGCGTGTGCAACGCTGGCTGTCGGCTGCGGCCGGGCAACTCCACGCCGGGCCGGCTGCCGCGCGATTGGCCGTGGTGTTTGGCGCCGAGGTCGATACCGTCACCGCCATCAACCGCTCGCATGCGCTGTTGAAGGTGGTGGAACAACAATTGAGCCACAGCCGCTTCCTGGCCAGCGAACAGCCGAGCATCGCCGACGTCGCGTTCTACACCTACGTGGCCCATGCGCCGGAAGGCAATGTGTCGCTGGCCGACTACCCTCAGGTACGCGCCTGGCTCGCCAGCATCGAGGCCCTGCCGGGCTTCGTCGGCATGCCGCGCACGGCGGTGGGGCTGCAATCACAGTAACGAGCGAGAGGCGCCGATGGACCGATTTCATGAGATGCAGGTGTTTCTCGCGGTGGCCGAGGAGCAAGGCTTCGCTGCCGCGGCGCGGCGCCTGAAAACCTCGCCGCCCAGCGTGACTCGGGCCATCGCCGCGATGGAGCAGCGCATCGGTACCCAGTTGCTGGCGCGCACTACTCGCAGCCTGCACCTGACCGAAGCCGGCCAGCGTTATCTGGACGATTGCCGGCGCATCCTCGCCGAACTGGATGAGGCCGAAGAAGCGGCGGCGGGCAGCTATTCGATTCCGTGTGGTCACCTGACGCTGACCGCGCCGGTGCTGTTTGGCGAATTGTATGTGGCGCCGGTGCTGGGCGATTACCTGGACCGTTTCCCCCAGGTGAGCATCAACGCCTTGCTGGTCGACCGCGTGGTGAACATGGTCGATGAAGGCGTGGACGTGGCCGTGCGCATCGGCCATCTGCAGGCACCGGGGCAGCAGGCGATCAAGGTCGGCGAAGTGCGCCGCGTGGTGTGCGCGGCGCCCGGTTATCTCGACCAGCATGGGCGGCCGTCGCGGCCCGAGCAATTGCGGCAAGCGAAAATCGTCACCTCGTCCTCCAGCCAGTTAGTCAGTGAGTGGCGGTTTGTCGATGGCGACCAGCCACTGACCGTGCCCATCGAACCGCGTTTAGTGGTGACGGCCAACAATGCGGCGATCAACCTCGCGCGTCTGGGCTGGGGCGTGACGCGGGTGCTGTCCTATCAGGTCGCCGCGTCGGTGGCGGCGGGCGAGTTGGAGATTGTGCTTGAGGCGTTCGAGCCGGCACCGCTGCCGATCCAGGTGGTGTTCCAGCAGAGTGGCCGCGTACCGGCCAAGGTCCACACCTTGGTCGACTTCCTCACCCATCGCCTCGGGCAGGACGCGGCCCTGAACCCGTCGATGAAACGGCGCAGCTGATGGAGCGTTATCGCGACATGCAGCTGTTTGCGGCATTGGCCGGGCAACCGAGCCTGGCCTCGGCGGCGCGTGACGCGCACGTTTCCGGCCCAACCCTGGTGCGCGCGATTGCCCGTCTGGAGGCACGCCTGCGCGTAGCATTGCTGCAACGCAGTACGCGGGGTGTGTGCCTGACCGATGCCGGCAACGCCTACCTGATCGACTGCGTGCGCTTGCTGGCGGCTGTGGACGCTGCCGAAGCCTCGGCCAACGGCTTGCATGTGCAGCCCCAGGGCAACCTGCGGGTATTTCTGCCGTGGCTGTTCAGCCGCTATGTGATGGCGCCGGTGTTGGCCGGTTATATGGACCGTTACCCCGACGTGCGCCTCGTCGCGCACTATCACGACTATTACCCCAACCTGCATGAAGAAGGGCTGGACGTGGCCGTTCTCGTCGGTGAACTGCCCAGCTCGTCATTGATTGCGCGCCCGGTCGGGCAGGTGCGGCATAGGCTCTGCGCAAGCCCCGGCTACCTTGCGGCCCACGGCGAACCCCGGCACCCGGACGACCTCAGACAGCACCACTTGATCGCCAGCGCCGATCAGGTGCACTGGGATTTTCAGCACGGCCACCTGAAGGCGCGCGCACGCCTCAGTTGCACCACGGTGCAAGGCGCGATCAATGCCGCGGTACAGGGCGCAGGGATCATTCGGTGCCAGAGCTACCCGGTTCACCAACACCTGCTGAGCGGCCAGTTGTGCCGGGTGTTGCCCGCGTTTGAGCCGCCGCCATTGCCGGTGCATGTGGTCTACCGTGAAGGCCGCCATGCGCCGATGCGCGTGCGCAGTTTTGTCGACCACTGTGTGGCGGCGCTGCGTGAACATCCGGCATTTCAGCTGGCGTAACAGTCGATTGCCAAACCTGGGCATTCTCTCGATGCGGGGCAGGGCATAGCCTCCACACATCTAACTTGAGGTGATCGCCATGAACCTGATCGAACAGTCCCCGTGGCATGCCGGTGAACGGCAGATGCAGGAAAGTGCCGGTGTCGCCGAGCGCATGGCGGTGGTCGGGACCAAGGTGATTCGTGATCATTTGCCCGAACAGCACCGGGATTTCTACCCGTTGTTGCCGTACCTGCTGCTCGGTGTGGTGGATGCGCAGGGCATTCCCTGGGCAACCTTGCTGGAAGGCGCGCCGGGGTTTGCCCATTCGCCGGACCCGCAGACGTTGCAGATCGACAGCCTGCCGTCCAAAGCCGATCCGGCGCTGGCGGCCTTGCACAGCGGCGCGTCCGTGGGCCTGCTCGGCATCGACCTCAACACCCGCCGCCGCAACCGCATGAACGGCCGCATCGGCAGCCTGGATCATGAGGGGTTTTCGGTCGACGTGGTGCACACATTCGGCAACTGCCCCAAGTACATTCAGCTGCGGCCCGTCGATGCAATCGCGCGCAAACCTGGCACCCAGGCCGAGCACTTGAACGGCCTGGACGAGGCTGCGCAAACCATGATTCGCAACGCCGACACCTTCTTCGTCGCCAGCTTCGTGGACGTGGCGGGCGAACGCTCGGTGGACGTTTCTCACCGTGGCGGCAACATTGGGTTTGTACGCGTCGAAGGTAACGTGCTGACCATCCCGGACTTTGCCGGCAACCTGTTCTTCAACACCTTGGGCAACCTGTCGGCCAACCCGGTGGCGGGGTTGTTGTTTATCGATTTCGAGTCGGGTGACGTGCTGCAGATTGCCGGGCACACGTCGCTGATCCTCAGCGGCCCTGAAGTGGCGAAGTTTGAAGGGGCGCAGCGGTTGTGGACGGTGACGGTCGAGCACGTGGTACGCCGCCCGGCGGCGTTGGCGTTGCGCTGGCAGTTTGCCGAGTTTTCGCCGTTCAGCCTGGCGATGGGCAATTGGCAATGATTTAGGGAGCTGCCGGATTCTTTGTGGCAAGCCTGCTCGCCACAACAAGCCTGCTAACCACAACAAGCCAGCTCCCACATTTGGGTTTCATTACATTCAGGTCAGCGTCTTGCCAGCACCGGCGCATTCTCCCAAGCCCCGCCCAGCGCCGTGTACAGATTCACCTCCGCCACCAACTGCGCCAGCCGATCGACAATCAGCGCCTGCTGCGAGCTGAACAGCGAGCGCTGCGCATCGAGGAACGTCAGGTTGCTGTCGACGCCGCTGCGATAGCGGTGTTGGGCCAAATCGTAATAGGCCTGGTTGGCCGCGACAAAATCTCGCTGCGCCTCAAGCTGGTCGTTGAAGGTCTGGCGGGCGGCGAGGCCGTCGGCGACTTCCTGGAAGGCGGTCTGGATCGACTTTTCGTACTGCGCCACGCTGATATCTTTTTGCAGTTTGGCGTAGTCCAGGCTCGCACGCAGGCTGCCGGCGTTGAAGATCGGCAGGTTGATCTGCGGCTGGAAGGTCCAGGTGCCCGAGCCGCCCTTGAACAATCCCGACAGCTCCTTGCTGGTGCTGCCGGCGTTGGCCGTGAGGGTGACCGACGGAAAGAACGCCGCACGGGCCGCGCCGATATTGGCGTTGGCGGCCTGCAATTGGTATTCGGCCTGGAGGATATCCGGGCGACGCTGCAGCAGGTCCGACGGCAGGCCTGCGGGCACGCGCGCCACCAGGTCATCGGCGAGCGGGCGTGCCGGCAGGTTTTCATCCACTGGGCCGCCCACCAGCAGGGCGAGGTTGTTCAGGTCCTGGGCGACTTGGCGTTCATAGCGAGCCACGCTGGCGCGCGTGCTTTCCACCGCCGTGCGCGCTTGCACCACGTCCAGCGCCGAGGCTTTGCCCGCGCTTTTGCTGCGGCTGGTCAGTTGCCAGCTGTGGTCGTTGGCCACCAGGGTTTGCTGTGCCAGGGCCAGCAGTTCCTGGTCGGCGCGCCAGGTCAGGTAGGCATTGGCGACATTGGCCACCAGGCTCAATTGCGTGCTGCGCCGGGCTTCTTCGGTGCTGAAATACGTCAGCAGCGCCTGTTCGCTGAGGCTGCGCACACGGCCGAACAAGTCCAGCTCATACGCGCTGAGCCCCAAGGTGGCAGAGTAGTTGGAGGTAATCGCAGACTTGCCGGTGCCGGTCACATCCCCCGGCACCTTCTGGCGTTTGCCGGCGCCGGTGGCGGACACCGCCGGGAACAGGTCCGCACGCTGGATGCGGTATTGCGCCTGGAAGGCCTCGACGTTCAACGCGGCTACTCGCAGGTCGCGGTTATTCACCAGCGCATGGCCAATCAACTGCTGCAATGCCGGGTCGTGAAACAGCTGCTGCCAGTCGGGCGTCGCCGCCACCGCACCGGTTTGCGCCAGGCGGTAGACGCCGTCTTGAGGGAACTGCGCCGGTACAGGCGCGGCGGGCCGTTGGTAGTCGGGGATCAGCGAGCAACCGCTGAGTATCCACGCCATGCTGACGCCAGTGAGCATGCATTTGTTCATCAGGCGCCAACCATCCATTTGGCCAAACCATGACGGCCACTCACGCCCAACTTGGCGGCGGCGCGCTTGAGGTAGGTTTCAATCGAGCTGTTTTTCACGCTGAGTTTTTCCGCCATTTGCGGCACGGTGCCGCCGGTCAACAGGCCCAGGCAGACTTCCTGCTCCCGCGCCGACAAGGTGACGTCGCTCAGGGACAGACGCTTGTAGAACTCGCGCTGCAACTGCGATTGCTCCAGTTGGCTGTGCACCGGCTCGGCCTCCGGGTGCGGCGCCTGGCGCAGCAACTGCGCGTGCCGCTCCATCAGCGGTAACAGAGTGTCTGACAGGCACTTGAGAAACGACAACTCGGCCAGGGAAAATCCCTGTTGCGTCGGTGGGCGGTAGAACGAAATCACGCAGCGACGATTGCCCTGGCGCGATACCAGGTTGCACTGGTGTGAACTGCCCAGCGGGTGTGCGCTGTCGGCCTTGGCCTTCATCTGGATCAGCAGCGGGTCTTGCATGCGCAGCATTTGCCGCAGCAGCGGGTGGTCTTTCAGCGGGTGCAGGGTTTGCGGCGCAGACAGGTCCTTCTTCAGCCCGGCGCTGCCCAGCAGCTTGATCTCGCGCACGCTGTCGCGCAGTTCATCGAGGGTCCATTCACTGAGGTCCACGAGGTGGATAGGCACCCACTTGTCCACCAGGTGCAGCATGCTCGCGGCGAAGTTCTGGTGGCCGCTGTTTGAAATCAACTCGCCCATTTCAGCGTAGAAATGCGGGCTTTTGGCAGTGCCAATACTACGGGTCAGACTCATAGCCATCTCATCCTTGATGTCGAAAACCGTCAACGGGCGCCCTGGGTCTGCGTGGGGCGGTCCGTGTTCCTTGAACGTAACTCGGCGTTCGAAAGGTCATTTAGCCATAGCGATTTATCCTACGTATGTAGCGGAAACGAGGGACACAACCTGCCATAAAAACCACGTCATTAATTCGACGTTTCTGACGGCGTATTCCGGCCACGAAACGCAGTCATGGATTTTTAGAATTTATTAAGTGTTTGATAATAAAAAGAAAAATAAATTTTTTAAAAACTTTTATGCGTTATGGCAGCGGTCATCTATAGCCAATTTCCTACAGCCATTTAATCGTTTCAGCAATGAACCATCAGCCAAGCCCGTTTCCGTCCCGTCAGGTGTCCGGGTTTCGGGTGACAGACACGCCCGGACCCCCATGCTCAAATCCGGCAATTTCGGCGTATTGGGCCAGCGTGAGCGGCCAGTGCCTGACACCCATGAGAAGGATCTTATGAAGTATTCCTCAAGCTTGCCGGCCAGCTTCCCCCTCACCGCCGCTCAACAAGACATCTGGCTCGACCAGCTGCGCGTGGGCGATTCGCCGCTGTACAACATTGGCGGTTATGTCGATTTCGCCGGTGCCGTGGACCCAGGCTTGATCCAGCGCGCCGTGGAGCGGTTGGTGGCCAAGCACGATGCGTTGCGCACCCAACTGCACACCGATGCCGAGGGCTTGGCGCGGCAAACCTTCGATGCTGAATGGATGGTGGAGGTGGTGCAGCACGACTTTTCCAGGCTGCCCGACCCGCAGGCCGCGACCCAGGCGTTGATGCAGGCGCAAATGGCGCAGCCTTACGCCATGACCGGCGAGCCGCTGTTCAGGTTTTTCCTGGTCAAGCTCGATGACGATCACTACCGCCTCGGCACCCAGGCCCACCACCTGATCCTCGACGGCTGGGGCTTCGGCCAGATGCTGCAGTCCTTGGCGCGCCTCTACACCGACCTGCAACACGGCCGAGAATCGGAGCCGCAGGCGCCTTCCTATATCGACTTTATCGACACCGACCAGCGCTACCAGCATTCGGCACGTTACGCGCGCGACCGCGCCTACTGGCTGGACAAATACCAGCAGCTGCCCGAGCCATTGCTGACGCCGCGCCACAATGCGCAGGCGCCGAGCAACACCCTCGTGCAGGCGTTCCCGGTGGCGCTGCTCAACCGCATGGAGCAAGTCGCCAACCGTTATCAGGCCTCGGCCTTCCATGTATTGCTGGCCGCGATGTATGTGTATTTCACCCGCACCAGCCAGCGTGACGAGTGGGTGGTGGGGCTGCCGATTCTTAACCGTTCCAACGCGCGTTTTCGCTCTACTGTGGGCCTGTTCACCCAGGTCAGCGCGGTGCGTTTGCAGTTCAGCGAGCAGCTGTCGTTCAGCGCCCTGGTGCGCGGTGTGCGTGACCAGCTCAAGCAGGATTTCCGCCACCAGCGTTTTCCCCTGAGCGAGATGAACCGCGAATTGGGCCTGCGCCGCAC
Organism: Pseudomonas sp. R76; assembly: GCF_009834565.1. Classification (GTDB taxonomy): domain Bacteria; phylum Pseudomonadota; class Gammaproteobacteria; order Pseudomonadales; family Pseudomonadaceae; genus Aquipseudomonas. The sequence continues at coordinate 4,388,689 of NZ_CP019428.1, read as the reverse complement.
CGGTCGAGGGCAGTTGTTCGACCTGTCGGTGTCCTATGAGCAGGATGACCACGACCTGCGTTACGGCCAGGTGCAGGCGCGGGCGATCAAGGTGTCCAACCACCATGAGCCGCTGCCGATTGCCATCCACCTGCGCAGCAACCGTTACCAGGACACCGCGTGCCTGCATTGCGTCTACAACGAAGCGTACTTTCAGCACGACGAAGTGCAGGCGTTGGCGCAGCGCTTCACCTGGCTACTGGAACAGGGCCTGGAAAATACCGCGCTGGCAGTCGGTGAGTTCTCGCTGGTGACACCTGCCGAACAGGCCCAACTGCAGCAGTGGAATGCCACCGCGCAGCCGACTGCCACACTGCAAACCCTGCATGGGCGTATCGAGGCGCAGGCCGCGCGCACACCGGATGCCGTGGCGGCGGTGCACCAGGGCCGGCAACTGACCTACGCCCAACTCGATCAACAGGCCAATGCCTTGGCCCTGCAACTCTTGGAACACGGTGTGCAGCCGGATGACCGGGTGGCAATTGTGGCCCGGCGCGGCCTGGAGACCTTGGTGGGGCTGTTGGCGATTCTCAAGTCCGGCGGCTGCTATGTGCCGGTAGACCCGGCCCATCCTGCCGAACGCCTGCATTACCTGTTGCACGACAGTGCGCCGGTGGCGGTGTTGACCCAGCAGGATTTACTCCACCGTTTGCCTGCGCTGGACGTGCCGCTGATTCGGCTCGACCAGCCGACCATTCACCACGCTGGCAGCCCGCGCGTGGCGGTCACGCCGTCGAACCTGGCTTATGTGATCTACACCTCCGGCTCCACCGGCCTGCCCAAGGGCGTGATGGTCGAACACCACAGCGTGTCGAACCTGGTGGACTGGCACTGCCAGGCCTTCAACCTGCACGCGGGCAGCCACACCGCCAGCGTGGCGGGGTTCGGTTTTGATGCGATGGCCTGGGAAGTCTGGCCTGCGCTGTGTGTGGGCGCGACACTGCACTTGCCACCGGCCCACGATGGCCCGGAAGACATCGACGCGCTGCTGGGCTGGTGGCGCGCGCAGCCGTTGGACGTGTGCTTCCTGCCGACCCCGGTGGCCGAGTACGCCTTCAGCCAGCGCCTGGAACACCCGACGTTGCGCACCTTGCTGATCGGCGGCGACCGCCTGCGCGCCTTCAGCCGCGCGCAAACATTTGACGTCATCAACAACTATGGCCCCACCGAAGCCACGGTGGTCGCGACTTCCGGGCGGGTCAAGGTCGGCGCGCCGCTGCACATCGGCGCGCCGATCGCCAATGCCACGGTCTACTTGCTGGATCAACAACAACGCCGGGTGCCCATCGGTGTGGCGGGGGAGTTGTACGTCGGTGGCAAGGGCGTGGCGCGCGGTTACCTGAATCGCCCCGACCTGAGCGCCGAACGTTTCCTTGATGATCCCTTCAGCCAGGGGCGCATGTACCGCACCGGCGACCTGGCGCGCCTGTTGCCAAACGGCAATCTTGAATACCTGGGCCGCAACGACGACCAGGTGAAAATCCGTGGCGTGCGAATCGAACTGGGCGAGATCGAATCCGCGCTGGCCAGCCATCCGGCGGTCAAAGAGGCCGTGGTGCAGTTTCGCGAAGGGCAGTTACTCGCCTGGTTTATCCAGCAGCACAGTGTCGATATCGAAACCCTGCGCGCCCACCTGCAAGCCTCGTTGCCGGATTACATGCTGCCGGTGGCCTATGTGAAGATGGACGTGATGCCCCTCACCGCCAACGGCAAACTCGACCGCAAGGCCCTGCCTGAACCCACGCATCAGGCCTTTGTCACGCGCCTGTTCGAGGCGCCGCGTGAGGGCGTGGAAACCACCCTGGCGCAGATCTGGACCGAGCTGCTGCAGGTCCAGCCAATCGGCCGGCACGATCATTTTTTCGAACTGGGCGGGCATTCGCTGCTGGCCGTGCAACTGGTGCAACGCATGCGCCAGGCCGGGTTGCGTGCCGACGTGCAGGTGTTGTTCAGCCAGCCGACCCTGGCGGCGTTGGCGGCAGCGAGCGTCGGCAGCGACGTGCAGGTACCGGCCAATCGCATCCCGACCGCTTGCACGCAGATCACCCCGGATATGCTCGCGCTGGCCGAGCTCGATCAACCCAGCCTTGAGCGCATCGTCGCGGGCATCCCCGGCGGGGCGGCTAATGTGCAGGAAATCTACCCGCTGGCGCCGTTGCAGGAAGGCTTGCTGTACCACCACATCACCGATGAACGTGATCCGTACCAGCAGCACGCGATGTTCAGTTTTGCCAGCCGCGAGCAGGTGGATGCGTTTGCCCTGGCGCTGCAACAGGTGATCAACCGCCACGATATCCTGCGCACCAGCCTGGTGTGGGATGCCCTTGAGCAGCCGATGCAAGTGGTGTGGCGCCAAGCGCAGTTGCGGCTTGAGCGGCTGCGCGAACCGGCTGCACCGCTGGACTTGCGCCAGGCGCCGTTGATGGCCCTGGACTACGCCGAAGAGCCGCACAACCGGCGCTGGGTCGCTCGCTTGCGCTTTCATCATTTGGTCAACGACGCCACCTCGACCACGGTGCTGGTGGACGAAATCCGCGCCCATCTGCTCGGCCAACAGGCGCAACTGCCGGTGCCGGTGCCGTATCGCAACGTGGTCGCACAGAGCCGTTCGCCGCAACGTCTGGCGGCCCATGAAGCCTTCTTCCGTGAGCGCCTGGCGGATGTCGACGAGCCAACCCTGGCGTTCGGTTTACAGGAGCGCCAGGCGGATCGGGCTGAAATCGAAGCCTTCGACCAGCCGCTCAGCGACGCGCTCAACCAACGCCTGCGGGCGCAGGCGCGTGCCCTTGGGGTCAGCGCGGCAAGCCTGTTTCACCTGGCCTGGGCGCAGGTGCTCAGCCGCGTCGCGGGCCGCGATGACGTGGTGTTCGGCACCGTGCTGCTCGGCCGTTTGCAGGCCGGCGAGGGCGCCGACCGCGCTTTGGGTATGTTCATCAACACCTTGCCGCTGCGCCTGCGCCTGGCCGGGCAAACCGTACTCGCTGCACTCAATGACACCCACGCCCAACTCAGCGCCTTGCTCGCCCATGAACAGGCCTCGCTCGCGTTGGCGCAGCGTTGCAGCGGTGCGTCGCCGCTGTTCAACAGCCTGCTCAACTACCGTCACACCAGCGCCGACGCCGACGTTAACCTGGTGCCGGGCATCGCCTTGCTCAGCAGTGAAGACATTCTCAGCTACCCGCTGATGCTCACGGTGGACGACGTGGCCAGCGGTTTTCGGCTCAAGGCCAAGGCGCCACGCAAGGTCGGCGCGCAGCGCCTGTTGAGCTACCTCGACACGGCCTTGTATGGCCTGGCGCATGCACTTGAGCACGCACCGGGCACGCCATTGCGCGACGTGCAGGTGCTGCCTGCCAGCGAATTGCAACGCTTGTTGGTGGACTTCAACGCCACCGCCACCGACTACCCCGACACCCTTCCCGTACAGGCCTTGTTCGAAGCCCATGCGCGGCATATTCCGCATGCCATCGCGGTGCAAGCGGGCGAGCGGCAACTGACGTATCGCGAACTCAACGAGCGTGCCAACCAGCTGGCCTTCCACCTGCGCGAGCGCGGCGTGCAGCCGGATTCGCGGGTGGCGCTGTGCGTCGAACGTGGGCTGGATCTGGTGGTGGGGTTGCTGGCGATTCTGAAGGCGGGCGGCGCCTATGTGCCGCTCGACCCAGGCTACCCGCGCGAGCGCCTGGCCTACATGCTTAACGACAGCCAGCCGGTGGCGCTGCTGGTGCACGCCGCCACGCGCGACCTGCCGGGCGAGGTGTCGATGCCGGTGATCGATTTTGACCACAATGCCTGGAGCCAGGCGCCTGTCGGCAATCCTTCGGTGCCCGGTTTGAGCATGGCCAACCTGGCCTACGTGATGTACACCTCCGGGTCCACCGGCACGCCCAAAGGCGTGATGATCGAACATCGCGGCCTGGGCAATCTCATGCACTGGGGTTCACAGCTTTGCCCGAATGCCGAAGGCGGCGCGTTGTTGCAACGTGCGCCGTTCAGCTTCGATGGCTCGGTGTGGGAGCTGTTCTGGCCGCTGGCCAACGGCATGCGCCTGGTGCTCGCACGGCCTGACGGGCACCGTGAACCGGCGTATCTGGCGCAGGTGATTCGCGAGCAGCAGATCACCGTGATCAAGTTCGTACCGGCGATGTTGCAGCAGTTCCTCGAACTGGAGGCGTCAGCCTTGTGCACCAGCCTCACCGACGTGCTCTGCGGCGGCGGCGAACTCACCGAAGCCCTGGCCCGTGGCGTGCAGGCGCGTTTGCCCAAGGTGCGCTTGCATAACGTCTACGGCCCCACCGAAGCCACGGTCGACAGCAGCGCCTGGACCCTGGAACCCGGTGAACCGGTGCCGACCCTGCAACTGCCGATTGGTCGGGCGATCAACAACACGCGCCTGTATGTGCTGGATGAGCACGACGCGCCGGTGCCGTTCGGCGTCAGCGGGCAGTTGCATATTGGCGGTGTGGGCGTGGCCCGTGGGTATTTGGGCCTGGAGCAGATGACCGCCGAACGGTTTATCGACAGCCCGTTTGTGGCCGGTGACCGGCTGTATCGCACCGGCGACCTGGTGCGCTACCTGCCCGATGGCAACCTTGAGTTCCTGGGGCGCAATGACTTCCAGGTCAAGCTGCGTGGCGTGCGCCTGGAGTTGGGCGAAATTGAATCACGCCTGGCGGCGCACCCGGCCTTGCGTGAAGTGGCGGTGCTGATTCGTGATGAGCGTTTGGTCGCGTACTTCACCTTGCGCGGGCCAGCGCCGGGCCTGGACGCCTTGCGCGCCCACGTGCTGGAGCAATTGCCGGAGTACATGGTGCCGGCGGCCTTTGTGCAGCTTGACGTACTGCCGCTCAACCCTGCCGGCAAGCTGGACCGCAAGGCACTGCCTGCGCCTGGGTTGGAGTCGGTGGTCAGCCGTGCTTATGAAGCGCCGGTGGGGGAGGTGGAAACCTTGATGTCCGGGATTTGGGCCGAGGTGTTGAAGCTGGAGCGGGTAGGGCGCCACGACCATTTCTTCGAGCTGGGCGGGCATTCGTTGCTGGCGGTGAATGTGGTGGCGCGCATGCGCAAGGCGGGGTTGGAGGTGGATGCGCGAACCTTGTTCAGCCAGCCGACCCTGGCGCAACTTGCGGCGTGTACCGCGACACAAGTGCAGCGTGTGGAAGTGCCCCAGACCGCCATTCCCCAACTTAACCGCCGCCGGCGTATCTGAAGCCTGGTCACGAGTGCAAAAGCACAGCAGAACACCCGCTGGCTGATGTACCGAGATCCAAATGTGGGAGCGGCGGTGCGACGATTCGACTTGCTCGCGAAGGCGGTATGTCAGTCAGCTCATGTGTAACTGACCCACCGTATTCGCGAGCAAGTCGAATCGTCGCACCGCCGCTCCCACAGGTTTAACAGCGTTTAGGCCGCTGTCTTTGCCGGTTTCAGATACTCGATGGAACGATCCACCGTGGTCTTGGCAACCTCCAGCAAATGCCACACCGCCAGAATCTTTTCTCGTTGGGGGCTCGCCAACTGTTCACCACAATCCAGTGCCGTGGCCGAAGCACTGTGCAGCAAGCTGGCGGTATAGAGCAGCGCGTCTTCGAAGCTCAGGTCTTCTTTAACGCTGTGAACACCTTCAGAGGGCAAGTAATGGTCGATGGCGCGGTTGAATGCGGCACGGTCTTTTGCGGGATTGAGCGGGGGATTGGGCGTAACTTTTTTCATTGAGTAGCTCCTGATTAAGTCAGAAGCCGGCCCGGTCGCGACTAAACGAATGGGTGGCGGCTGTACGCAGGTTAGTCGACCGGCTAATCAGGAGAATCCGGCGCACCCGAAGGCGCCCTGCGCACAGCCACCATAAAACCTCATGGAGGACGATGCGCCTGATTAAGAATCCGGGCGACTAAACCCGATCACTGATGAGCAGTGACGGACCGCAGACTAGCCACCGATTCCAGCAGGCACAAGGCGGCAGGGATTGTCTAGGAAACGTCCTGCAATTAAAAGGGACGCAGCTTGCTGGCCCTTTACAAACCATGACCAAATGCCATGACCGTCATGATGCACGATGGTGAATGACTAACGGCACATAAGGAACATTCCGTCAGAGACAGGCACCAGCATCGTACAGCCAGCGGAACCACTTTCCTGCCATAACCCAATAGGAGACACGGCGTACCTGTTCGGGCGCCCTTAAACATTTAGTCAGCAGGTGCCTATGTCCTTCCCCATTGGTTTTCAACGTCCTAGTATTTTCCCGGATGCTCATAAAAACAGCCAAGCCACTGAGCAAAAACCAACATTCACCCCTGATGGGAACCCCGTTCGTACAGTGTCTACCCACTCGCCAATGCCGCCGGCATTGCGAGGTGAAATGAACACGTCGCACCTGCCTGCGCGCGGAGAAACCAGGCCTGTGGATGATCGACGTTCCGCATCGCAGATCTCCGACAACAACCCCATCTTGAACGTAGGAATACTCGAGGAGAAATGGGGCAGGGGAGCGCTAGGTCACGCGCGCTGGGAAGCCTTGATCGATGGCCTGAAGCAACAGGTGGGTGACTTTACCCCTGCCAATACAGACCCTGAATCGCGTAATGAGGCCATGTTTCGCTTGGCGCGTGTGGTTAACTACATTGATCACGATCCGGGCGTTGAAAGGATCAGAAACCATTCTGTCGGGGATGGTTTTTTGGACGCTATCGGCTCTGACGATTCTTCTTCCGAGGTGGGCCGCCTGGAGGCGTTCAGTCAGCAGGGTTATTCCGCGCTGGAGGAGGTTTTCAACGGTCGAGTGAGGGGCGACTACCGCACAGTGGAAGAAATTACAGCTGGCCCTTTGTTCAAGGTGCTTCCCGCGGCCCTGAGTGATAAAGAACTGATCGCTTTCAAGGCGAAAATAGGTGGAGATTGGGAAAGCCCCGAGTTCCCCGCAGACCGCAGAGCTGAACTTGCTGCTAATGCAGAGCGAGTCCTGCAAATCATTGACAGAAAAGGTGGCAAAGAATCGACCGCCGGTAACGGCAAGATAGATGGCCTGAAAGGTCGGGCTTTCTTGCTTCCTGAACACTTTCAATCGAACTTCGCTTCCACGTTGCCGGGCTCTGAAGCGCGCCGGTTGGTACAGTTCGCCAATCATGGTTTTCCCGCTTTGCACCAACAATAATAGTGCGCTACGGGCGGTGGCTTTGACAGCCACCGTTGTGCATTGCGATGACTTTTACATGCTCAGCCAGCAGCAATTCAACCGCTTCACAGATGCGCAGAGCTTTATTCACGCGGCAAGCCTGCCAAGCATTTAAAGCAGGCGCTGTCAGGTGCTGTCATTTACCCGATGGCACAAACGCCACGCTGCCGCTTGTACGCTTCTGGAACATCCGCTCGCCATTATCCGGCTGCGTGGTGATCACCTTGTGATCCGCCCCCAGATAGGCCAGCGGCGTAGGGTCTTCCTTGGAATACTGCGCGACGATAATGGTGTGCTGCGGGTCGAAGCCTTGGCCGCTGGTTTTCTGTAGCCAGGCCATCAGCGCGGCGCTGTCGCCCTGGCGGGGGTAGTCCTGGGTTTCGCTCACGTAGTAGAACGGCTTGCCGCCATTTTGCAGGTACATCGGCAGCTTGTTGTCGACTTCCACCAGCACCATTTGCCACTGGTTCCACGGCGCACTTTTGACGGCTTCGGCTTGCACGTCTTCAGCGAAGCGGGTCACGCCGCCGTTGCCGGTGGTCCAGGGATAGATCACTCCGAGTACCAGCAGCAACGCGCCGGCGGTAAGGCCGAAACCTTTTTGCCAGCGTGGCCAACTGGCCGGGTTTTTCTGCAGGCGTTCACTCAGCCACCAGGCGGCCAGCAACTGGGCGAACGGCACCAGCGGTAACACGTAATAACTGCGACGGCTGCCACTGGCGGTGAAGAACACAAACAGCATGCCCAGGCCCCACACCAGCCAGCGTACGTTGGGTGGCGTTTGGCGCCAGTGACGCAGCGCCAACCACAAGCCGAGCAGCCAGCACGGCGCCCAGGGCAGGGTGTAGGCGGGCAGGTAGATCAGGTAGGTGTAGATCGGCCCCATGTGGTCGAAGGGGTCGAAAAAGCGCACGACGTTTTCCTTGAACACCAGTTCAAGCCCGCTCTCGCCGTAAGTGGGTGCGCCATACAGGTGGGAGAGCACGAAGGGGATCGAATAGAACGCCGCCGCAATCAGCATCGCCGCCAACAGGCGCAGGTTGAGGTGGCGCTTGTAGCGGTGTTCGCTGAGCAGGTGCGGCAACAACACCAGGCCGGGCAGCACGAAGCCGATCAAGCCTTTGAACAACGAGGTGGCCGCCAACAGCAGGAAAAATACCGTGTAGCGCCCCAGCCGGGTGTCATCCGGGCCGCGCCAATACCACCACACCGCCGCCAGCACGCCACACACGGTCAGCACGTCGGCGGTGGCCACGCGCGCCCAGAACAGAAAGTAGAAGGTGGTGGCCAGCATCCAGCCGGCAATCAGCCCGGTGCCTTTGCGAAACAGACGTTCGCCGATCAGGTACACCAGCCAGATGCTCAGCCACGCCGCAATCACCGACGACAGGCGCAGCGACCACGGGCCGAGCCCGCCCAGCAGGTTGGCGAAGCCGGTGATCAGCCAGTAGGAGGGCAGGGGTTTGTCGTAGTAGGGCGCGCCCTTCAGATAGGGGTCGAAGTAGTCACCGCTCTGCAACATCTGCAAGGCGATGTTGGCCCAGCGGGTTTCCGGCCCCCACAAGTCGCGACTGCCCAGGCCCAGCAGCAGGAGTAACGCCGAGACGCCCAGCAGTAACAACAGGGCGCCGCGTTCGGTTTTCCACAAGCTCATGGGCAGTTCTCACGGCAGGCGTAACGTTAAGGAAGCTGCGGGTAGATGATCAGTAGCAGGGCGCCCTTGCGATACCGCTTGCCTCCCGGTGGCAGTTGCCCTTCTTCGCGGTGCTCGCTGGTGCTTCTGACGCGCATCAGCACACCGACCGAGCCTTGCTGGCGCGCATCGGCAAGCCATGCCTGGACGCTGTCCAGATCGACCTTGCGGTGTATCGAGTCGGCATACTTGAGGCCATAGCGCAGTTCGCCCTCGGTGTCGTAAAACGCCACTTCAGGACGGCGCAGGCGCCAGGACAAGGCGGATGCCGAGCCCAACTCATTGCTGATCAGAGCATGGGTTTGTTGCAATTCATCCATGTGTTCAAGCACGAACTGATCGGGCATTTCGGTATCGGTGATCATCTCCGGCATGCCGGCCGGCAACAGCGCCACCAGCAGACCAATGCCCAGGGCCGGCATTGCCCACAATGTCAGCGGGCGAACCGCTTGCAGCAGGTTGGCCAGGATCCAGAACAACAGCACGATAAAGGCCAGCGACAGGCTGAACATCTCGGCGTGGCTGTGCCCGTACATCGGGTTGCTGATTTGCAGGTAGATCAGCCCCACCATTGCCACCAGGCCGATCACGGTGTTGACCAGGCCGTTGATGAGGATCGCGCGCGGCTTGCCGTGTTTGATCAGCTCGACCAGCGCATGGCCCATCAGCAACGCCAATGGCAGCAGGCACGGCATGATATAGGTGGGCAGCTTGCCGTTGCTCAGGCTGAAAAAAAACAGTGGCAACAGCAGCCATAGGGCCAGGAACACAATCGACGGTTGGCCTTTGTCTTTCCAGGCCTTGAGCACGGTGCTGGGCAGCAGCGCGGCCCACGGCAGGCACGCCACCACCATGATCGGCAGAAAGAACCACCAGGCCCGCGCGTGCTGGGCATTGTCGGAGGAGAAGCGGCGGATATGCTCGTGCCAGAAGAAGAACCGCCAGTAGTCCGGTTCCTGCAGATGAATCGCCCACACCCACGGCAGGCAAAGCAGCACCGCCACGCCAATCGCCAGCGGGCCGTAGCGCAGCAACTCGCCCAGGCGGCGCTGCCATAGCATGTACGGCACGGCGATCAGCACCGGTAACAGCCAGGCCAGAAAACCCTTGGTCATAAAGCCCATGGCGCACGCCACGCCCAGCATTGCCCAGGCGCCCAGCCGGCCACGCGGTGTGCGGCTGTCCAACGCAAACCACAGCGCGACCAGGCTGAGGTTGACCCACAAGGTGAACTGCGGGTCGAGGTTGGAGTAGCCCGCTTGGCCGGCCACCAGCCCGAAACTCATGTAGAGCAGGGCGCAGGCGAAGCTCTTGCGTGGGTCGTTCCACAGGCGGCGTGCGATCAGGTAGGCCAGCACCACGCTCAGGCCGGTGGTCAGGGCCGAGGCGATGCGTACGCCGAACAGGTTTTCACCAAATACCGCCTGCCCAAGGGCAATCAGCCAATAGCCGGCGGCGGGTTTTTCGAAATAGCGCACACCCATGAAATGCGGTGCGACCCAGTTGCCGCTCAGGAGCATTTCCTGGCTGATCTGGGCGTAGCGGGTCTCATCCGGGATCCACAAACCGTGCAGGCCCATGGGCAGTAAATAAAACACGGCGAAGGCGAGTAGCAGCAGTGGCAGGGGTTTCAAACGGGTCATGAAAACGTCGCTCCTTGACGTTTAGTGGTTGAGAAGTGGTGTAAGCAAGTAGGAGTTATAAGAATCACAACGTTCACTAAGTCGATGAAAGTATTCATGACATCCAAAAATAGCGGGTGCTACGAAACATGCCAGAACGGGCCTGTCGTATTCCTGAACATGCGCCGGGATAGATGTAAAAAATTGTTAGAGCTTTTTCATTACGGCGGCCCACGCCTGGCTGTTCATGATGCCCAGGGTCTCGAATTTGCCGTTTGCCTTGACCCGCACGAACAGGGCGCTGCCGTATTCGGAAAACTTGGAGTGGGGGAAACCCAGGCTCTTTTCGAAGTCAGCGATACAGCCACTGTGGGTGACAAAGACAAGGTTGCGCCCAGGCTGTTTGTGGCTGAGCAGTTCGTCGCCCATGGCCTTGCCGCAGATTGCCTGTTGGCCGGAGGTCAGCTCGGCTTTACCGAACATGAATTGCAAGGTTTGGGCGGTGCGAAGGGCAGGGCTGGCGAGCACGTCGGTGCCGTCCATGCCGAGTTTGATGAAGGCTTTGCCCAGCTCTTGTGCGCGTTGGGTGCCGACCACTGTCAGGCCTTCAGGTGCGCCGAAGCAAGGGTTCGCCGAGCGATCGCAGCGCTCTTCATGGCGTACCAGTACGATCAAATCACCATCGCGCCAGCTGGGTAAAACTTGCGATGTCAGCAAGCGATTGCCGATGCCCAGGTCACGTGGCGATGACGGCCACAGCAGGAAACCGGTGAGCAGCAAGGCGATGATGGCAAGGCCTGCGCCCCACTTTCGCAACCGCTTGATAGAGGCCCGGCGCGAGCGCGGTTTGGTCAAGGTAAGGTCAACCACATCATTCACCATGGGCACTGTCGGAGCAGTGTTTTATTTAAGTAGGCGCAATGCATTGACGAATGCCCGTCGTGGAGTAGGAGACTGTCACAGGGCTGCTGTCTTTTCGCTGAACACGTTGCGGTTAGAAAGTTGCCATGCAGGGCAACTAACAAGTTGCCGATTAGGGCACTTGGCGGGCAATTTAGAGGGGCGAGGGTGGGCAAGCAGTGAAATCCATGTGAAAAATTTGCGTGGGGCTGGCAGTCAGCCGTTATTCTCGTTCGGAGTCCTTCGAGCGAGCGTTCTTATGTTGCAAGTGCAAGGTGTTCTTAAAAACTATGCCACCCCGCAAGGCCCACTGGCGGTGCTGGCGGGCGTCGACCTGCACTTGAGTGAGCGTAGCAGCCTGGCGCTGATGGGCGAGTCGGGCAGCGGAAAAAGTACCTTGCTGCACCTGGTGGCCGGGCTGGATCGCGTGGACGGTGGCAGCATCCAGGTCGGTGAGCAGCGCCTGGATCAGTTGAGCGAGGCGCAACTGGCGCACTGGCGGCGGACTGAAATCGGCCTGGTGTTCCAGCAGTTCAACCTGATCGGCAGCTTGCGCGTCGACGACAACCTGGCCTTCCAGGCGCGCCTGGCGGGGCGCTATGACCCGCAGTGGCAGGCGCAGTTGGTCGAGCGCCTGGGGCTGGGCGATTTGCTCAAGCGCTATCCCGAGCAGCTGTCCGGCGGCCAGCAACAGCGTGTGGCGGTGGGGCGTGCATTGGCGTCGCGCCCTGGCTTGCTGCTGGCGGATGAGCCTACCGGCAACCTCGACGAAGCCACCAGCGATGAAGTGCTGCAACTGCTGCTGGACCTGCTGCGCGACAGCCCCACCAGCCTGTTGATGGTTACCCACAGCCCGCGCATTGCCGCACGCCTGGACCGACAGGTGGTGTTGCATCGCGGGCGTGTCGTGCCTGCGGATGCACGCTGAGATGGCAGTGTTTTATTGGGCGTTGCGCGCGTTGCTGAGCCATTGGCGGCGCCACCCGGTGCAGTTTTTCAGTGTACTCACGGGCCTGTGGTTGGCCACCGCACTGTTGACCGGCGTGCAGGCGCTTAACAGCCAGGCGCGGGACAGTTACGCGCGCGCCAGCCAATTGATCGGCGGTGAGCCGCAGGCCAGCCTGAGTGCGCCGGACGGCGCGAGCTTTCCCCAGGCCGTGTTTGCCCAGTTGCGCCGCGCTGGTTGGCCGGTGTCGCCGGTGGTGCAGGGGCGATTGCTGCTCAAGGGGCACGCAGACCAACGCCTGCAGTTGATGGGCATCGACCCGCTGTCGCTGCCCGGTGGTGGCGCGGTGGCGGGGCAGCGGTTGAGCCAGGCGCAGATGGTCGCGTTTTTCAACCCGCCGGGGCGTACCTGGATCGCACCGCAAACCCTGTCGGCCCTCGGGCTGCGGGAAGGCGAGCAACCGCTGACCGCCAGCGGCCAAGCCTTGCCGCCGTTGCAGGTTCAGCAGGACATGGCCCCCGGCGTGTTGCTGACCGATATCGGCTTTGCGCAACCCTTGCTCGACATGCCCGGGCGCCTGTCACGCCTGCTGCTGGACAAGGCCTTTGCCGCCACGCATCCCACGCCGCCCGCTGCGCTGCAACTCAAGCAGGGCGAGGACAATAACCTCGCGCGCCTCACCGAAAGTTTTCACCTGAACCTCGACGCCCTGGGTTTTCTGTCGTTTGTGGTGGGGCTGTTTATCGTCCACGCCGCCATCGGCCTGGCGCTGGAGCAACGCCGTGGGCTGCTGCGTACATTGCGTGCGTGCGGGGTCAGTGCGCGCATGCTGATTCTCAGCCTGGGCGTGGAGCTGGGGGTGTTGTCGTTGCTCGGCGGCGTGCTTGGCGTGGCCAGCGGTTACCTGCTGGCCAGCCTGCTGCTGCCGGATGTGGCCGCCAGTTTGCGCGGCCTGTATGGCGCCGAGGTGCCGGGCCAATTGAGCCTCAGCCCGTGGTGGTGGATGGCCGGGTTGGGCTTGAGCCTGTTGGGCGCGCTGCTCGCGGGTGGCAGCAGCCTGTGGCGGGCGGCGCGCTTGCCGTTGCTGGCGCTGGCGAACGCCCAGGCCTGGCACGACGCGCACGGGCGCTGGTTGCGGCGCCAGGGTTGGGTGGCGGCGACTGCGCTGCTGATCGCCTTGCTGGCACTGTGGCTGGGCGACAGCCTGGCCGCCGGTTTTGTGCTGATGGCCGCCTTGCTGCTGGGCGCGGCCCTTGGCTTGCCGGTGGTGCTCAACGGCTTGTTGACGGCAGTGCTCGGGCGCAGCCGTTCAGTGCTGGGCCAGTGGTTCCTGGCCGACTGCCGCCAGCAGTTGCCGGCCTTGAGCCTGGCGCTGATGGCGTTGCTGTTGGCGTTGGCGGCGAATATCGGCGCGGGCTCGATGACGTCGGGCTTCCGCCAGACGTTCAACAACTGGCTGGAGCAGCGCCTGACGGCCGAGCTGTACCTCAACCCGCAAACCCCGGCCCAGGCCGAGCAACTCACGACCTGGTTGGCGCAGCAGCCCTTGGTGCAGACCGTGCTGCCGACCTGGCAGGTCGCCGTGCAATTGCAGGGCTGGCCGGCGGATGTCTTCGGTGTGGTCGACGACCCCACCTATCGCCAGCATTGGCCGTTGCTGACGGCGGCGAGCGCGCCGTGGGACCAGTTGCAGCAAGACGACACGGTGATGCTCAGCGAGCAATTGGCGCGCCGCTTGAACGTGCAGCTGGGCGATGCGCTGGCTATCCCGACCCCGCAGGGTATGTGGTCGCCCAAGGTGGTGGGGATTTACGCCGACTATGGCAACCCCAAGGGCCATCTGCTGGTCAATTCGAAGCACCTGCTGGCGCACTGGCCGGCGCTGACACCGGCCCGCTTCAACCTGCGGGTGCTGCCGCAGAATGTACAACCGCTGGTGCAAGAGGTGCAGCGCGTGTTTGCGCTGGAAGACAGCCGCATCGTCGATCAGCAGCAACTCAAAGGCTGGTCGAGCCAGGTGTTCGAGCGCACCTTCGCCGCCACTGCCGCGTTGAACAGCCTCACCCTCGGCGTCGCCGGTGTGGCGCTGTTTATCAGCCTGCTGACCCAGAGCCAAAGCCGCCTGGGCCAACTCGCGCCGCTGTGGGCGCTGGGGGTGACGCGACGGCAACTGATGCTGCTCAACCTCGGCCAGACCTGGCTGCTGGCGGTACTCACCCTGGTGCTGGCATTGCCTCTGGGCCTGCTGTTGACGTGGTGCCTGGACGCGGTCATCAACGTGCAGGCCTTCGGCTGGCGCCTGCCGTTGCAGGTGTTCCCGTGGCAACTCGCGCAATTGTTGGGGTTGGCACTGTTGGCCACGTTGCTGGCTTCGGCCTGGCCGCTGTGGCAGCTGTACCGCAGTCGCCCGGCGGATTTGCTGAGGACTTTTGCCAATGAAGATTAAAGCCCTGTTGTGGGCCGCCGTGTTGCTGCTGACGGCATGCGACAAAGCGCCCGCGCCACCAGAAAGTTTCGCCGGCCTGGGCAGCGCTGCGGCGGACTTTGCCCAGGTGGTGCCCGGCAAAGTCTTCAGCTTTCCCGAGGACCACGGCCCCCATGATGGTTTTCGCATCGAGTGGTGGTACGTCACCGCCAACCTCAAGGACGCGCAAGGCAATGTGTTCGGCGTGCAATGGACGTTGTTTCGCAATGCCTTGAAGGCGGGGCCGACGCAACCCGGCTGGCATGACTCAACCATTTGGCTCGGCCACGCCGCCGTGACCTCCGCCAACCGCCACTACGCCGCCGAACGCTATGCCCGTGGCGGCGTTGGCCAGGCCGGTGCCCAGGCGCTGCCGTTCAACGCCTGGATCGACGACTGGAATTTCGCCACCCGCCCCGGCGCATCAAGCCCGTTGGCCGACATGCAACTCAAGGCCGGTGGTGCGCAATTCGCCTACGACTTGCACCTGACTTCCAGCCGCCCGCTGGTGCTGCAAGGCGACAACGGCTACAGCCGCAAATCCGATCAGGGCCAGGCGTCCTACTACTACAGCCAGCCGTTTTTTACCGCGACCGGCAGCGTCAGCATCGACGGCAACACCTATCAGGTCAGCGGCCCGGCCTGGCTTGACCGCGAATGGAGCAGCCAACCGCTGGCGGCCAGCCAGACCGGTTGGGACTGGTTCTCGCTGCACCTGGACCGTGGCGAGCAACTGATGCTGTTCCGCGTTCGGCAAACAGACGGCGCGGGCTATCTCACCGGCACGTGGATCGATCAACAAGGCCACACGCAGACCTTGCACAACGCCGATATCCAGCTCACACCCGTGGCCACCACTGACATCGACGGGCGCAGTATTCCTACACGCTGGTCGCTGAAAATTCCTGGTAAACAGTTGGATATCACCACACAGGCCGTCAACCCGAAGGCGTGGATGAACCTGAGCATTCCCTACTGGGAAGGGCCGGTGCAGTTTGACGGTGGGGTGGGTTATCTGGAGATGACCGGGTATTGACGCGCCTTTTTTGTAGGCGCTTGAGCGGTTGACCTATTTTCCGAGGGGCAAATTTTTTCAAAAAATACTGTACATGCATACAGTCTTGTCCTACATTCCATCCCAGGTGACCGGATGTCACCGATCACCTGAGCTTCAATTTTTTAACTATGGATGGATAAAAAATGAAACCTGCAAAAGCCTTTATGCTGGGCGCGGCCATGATGGCCTCCTGCTTTATTTCGGCCTCTGCCCTGGCCGAGCAAACCCTTCCCACACTCACCCCCGGCACGGTCAACCAGACCTTGATTGACGCGCTGAAACCGGGCGGCACGCTGACGCCGGTGCCGATCTCGGACGAGGTGCTGCAAAAGTTTCTCGACGCCAAAAATGGCAAGGTAAAACCCGCTGTCAAAGCGGCCAAATCCGCACCGTTCAACACCGCCGTCGGCGAGTTGAAAAAGCCGAGCCAGGCCAACCTGAAAAGTGCTGCCGTCGCCGCCTTTGAACCGTTGTTCCCAACCCTGGATATCAACACCCTCTACACCATCGACCAAGTGCAAACGGGCCAGGAGTTTCCTTACCACTTCAACCTGCCGCACAACGCCCGTGTATTGGTGCAGTTGATCAACCAGAGCGCCGGTGCCGATATGTCGCTGAGCCTGTTCCGTGATGACGGCCAGGGCAATCCGCAACTGATCGACACTTCCGACAGCCCTGGCAATGCCGATGAATACCTGGGCGGTATCCTGCCGGCGGGGGATTACTACTGGTTCATGGTGGCCAAGACCGCGAACAACGCGCAGTTCAGTTTCGGCGTGGCGGTGGACACCAATATCGATGCCTATGAACCCAACGACACGCCGCAAACCGCCTTCGCGCTGCCGGACTCGATGAACAAGGTGACCGGCAACCTCGACAACGCCAATGACGTCGATTACTTCGACTTCAAGGCGGTGCGTGGCCAAAGCGTGAGCATGTACCTGGCGGGCGATGAGAGTGGCAGCCGTAACCAGTGGATCTTCGACCGCTTCGATGGCGTGAACTGGATCACCGTACCGGCCGGTTCCACCTCGACTTACCCGAGCGTCACGCCGGGCTCTACCGTCAAGGTGCGCGTACGCGCCAACCCGGCCGTGACACAGGACCCGACCAAACAGTACAGCCTTAGCCTGGGCTCTACGCCGCGCTTGAACAGCTCGGATGTGAAGGGCGACAACATCGTGCGGGTGCCGGCCTCGGTATTCTGGATGGCAACCCAGGCTGGGCGGACGTTGACCTGGAGCACCAACTGGTCCGATTCCACGGGCGCACCGCTGTTGGGTGTCACGCCGATCCTGCGCGTCGACAAGCACTTTGTAGGCACCGAGTACAACTGGACCGACTACAAGGCCACCACCAACAGTGCGGGCACGTCCCTGGCCAGTGCCGCGCTCGGTACCTGCTTCGGTGAAAACCGTGTGCGGTACCCGGATAGCAGCACCGGTGTGAAGTACAACTGGGAGACCACCTTCAACTTCGGCGGCTGGCGAATCGAGCTGGACGAATACCCAGGTGTGGGTGTCGGTGGTGACAATGTGTCCTATGTGACCTTCGGGCACATCTGCACCCAGGATATCGTTCACTGATCCATTGCTGCAGGCGTGAGGGGGCAGTCCATGCGGACTGCCCCTTTTTTATTCGCGGGTGTTATTCGTGGGCCAGTGCGAGCTTCAAGGGCAGGCGCGCCATGCTCGTGCTGTTCAATGAGCCCAGGTACAACCAGTCGCCATATTCGCGCGCGGTGGTGATGGGCGAGTAATTGCCCGCGCTGCCATCCTGCAAATTGGCGATGACCTTGCCGTCGGTGTCCAGCCCCAGCACGAAGGCTTTGCGCTCGATGGGCTTGGGCACCACCATCAGCGCGCGCACCATCACCTTGCGCATCAGCGGATAGCCGGCGAACCCATCCAGCAACGGGTTGCGCGGCGAATACAGGGCGACCCAAAAGCGCTCGTTGCCGTTGAAACTGAGGTTGTCCGGCAGGCCTGGCAGGTTGTCGATAAACAGGTCGTGGCTGCCGGTGCGCTCGCCTTTGAGCCAGTAGCGGCTGATGCGGTAGGCGCCGGTTTCATTCACCAGCACGTAGTTTTCATCCGGGCCGAGCGCCACGCCGTTGGCGAATTGCAGGTGGTTCAGCAACACCTCGGTGGTGCGGTTTTTGAAGTCGTAGCGCAACAGCCGGCCATCGCCGCCATGCTCGATCACGGCTTCGCCATCCTGGCCGTAGCCCCAGCGGCTGGAGGCGTCACTGAAATAGGCAAAGCGCCCACTGGCATCGATGGTCACATCATTGGTAAAACCAAAGGGCAGGCCGTTCGCGCTGCTGCTCAACAGCGTGAGTTGACGATTGGCATCCAGTGCGAGCAAGCCCTTGACGCCGTCGGCGATGATCAAGCGCCCATCCGGGTGCAGTGCCAGGCCGAGTGGGCGCCCACCGGTATTGGCGAGCACCTCCAGGCTGTGGCTGTCGGGCGATGTGCGGATGATGCGCCCGTCCTGCAGGCCGCTGACCAGAAAACCCTGGGCATCCAATAACAACGCCTCAGGCCCGGCGATGTCCGGTGCGCCAATGCGTTGTACCGCCTGAAGCCGCTGGTTCTCGGCGTAGGTGCCGTGTTTCAGCGAGGGCGCCTCGGGCGGGGCCCAGTTCACCGGTTGTACGTGGGTGGGCATCAGCAGCAGAAAGGCAATCAGCGCCAGTGACAGAACAAACAGCCCATGGCGAAGATTTTTGCGGCGGTGGTTCATGACTATTCCTGGTTGTCGTGGGCGTTAGGTTCCCAATGCAGAGTGCCGAACAGGTAATCCATCAGCGGAAGAACGATATTGAAATTGCGCCCCTGCATCAGCTCACGGCGATGATGCAACGCGTGCAGTTGGTGCATCTGGCGAATCCAGGGCAGGCGCGCCACGGGGTGATTGGCGGGCAGGTGCTCGCAGGCGTGAAACACTTCGTAAAGTAAATAACCGAGGATCATGCAGCCGGCAAACAGCCCGGCGATGTTCGGGCTCAGGTGCGCGAGCAGCCACCAGGCGGGCAGGGTGATGGCCAGGCTGTGCAGCACGATCAGCCACGCCGGGAACAGGATCACGCGCCAGTCCCGTGGGCTGTCGTAGGTCATGTGACCGGGCGTGAAGAAACTGTGGTGGTCGCCGGTGTGGCGTGCATAAAACAGCTTGGCGAGGCTGTGTTTGTGATGGCCCAGGTGGCGGTGGACGAGGTAGATGCACAGGTTGAAGAACACCAGCGTCAGCGGCACCGTCAGCCACTGCAGCGGGGTGATGGCCTCGGTGGTGGACCAGGCCAGGGTGATGCAGAAAATGCCGTAACCGAGGACGAAACCGGCGTGCAGCCACGGGTGGTAATGGCGGCTTATGGCGGCGCGATAGCGGGCGCGGAAGGTCTCGGTAGGGTGGGCCATGGCGGTTAGCTCGGTATTTTTTGTTGGAGGCTGAGCTTAGTTGCCTGTGAGAAATGTGCGAGTTTTTGCCCTGCGCATGAGACCCCTGTGGGAGCTGGCTTGCCTGCGATGCAAGCACCTCGGTACATCAGGCACACCGGGTTGATGCCATCGCAGGCAAGCCAGCTCCCACATCCGAAGCGACCAGTGGGGGCTTGCACAGCCCCCATTTACTTGCTAGTTTCTCGCAAAATGTTAACGATAACATTTGCTCTAAAAATAAAAACAAAACAGAGAATCACGCCATGAAAATGCTCCCGAAAACCCTGTGTTTACTGGCTGTCAGCATCACCCTCGGCGCCGCGGCCCCTGCCTTTGCCGACGCCGCCAAGCCCATCCGCATCGGCGCCTCCTTCCAGGAAATCAACAACCCCTATTTCGTCACCATGAAAAACGCCCTGGAAGAAGCCGGCGCGACCATCGGTGCCAAACTGATCATCACCGACGCCCGCCACGACGTGTCCAAGCAGGTCAGCGACGTCGAAGACATGCTGCAAAAAGGCATCGATATCCTGCTGATCAACCCCACCGACTCGGTCGGCGTGCAATCGGCGGTCAAATCCGCCCACGCCGCCGGTGTCGTCGTCGTCGCGGTAGACGCCCAGGCTGACGGCCCGCTGGACTCCTTCGTCGGCTCGAAGAACTTCGACGCCGGCTTCCAGGCCTGTGAATTCCTGGCCAAGAACATCGGCGACAAAGGCAATATCGCGATCCTCGACGGCATCGCCGTGGTGCCGATCCTTGAGCGTGTGCGCGGCTGCAAAGAGGCCGTGGCCAAGCACCCGGACATCAAGATCGTGAGCATCCAGAACGGCAAGCAGGAGCGTGACCAGGCGCTGACCGTCACCGAAAACATGCTGCAGGCCCAGCCCACGCTCAAGGGCATTTTCAGCGTGAATGACAACGGCTCCCTCGGCGCACTCTCGGCCATCGAAGCCAGCGGCCTGGACGTGAAACTGGTCAGCGTCGATGGCGCACCGGAAGCGATCAAGGCGATTCAGAAGCCGGGCAGCAAGTTCATCGCCACCTCGGCGCAATACCCACGCGACCAGATCCGCCTGGCCCTGGGCATCGCCCTGGCCAAGAAGTGGGGCTCGCAAGTGCCTGCCACCATTCCCGTGGACATCACCTTGATCGATCAGGCCAAGGCCAAGGACTTCAGCTGGTAACTCGCCCAGGCCCCACCTAACCCGTGGGGCTTGAGGTCTCCTTCTGAATACGAGGTCGGCGGTATGAGCAGTCTTCTGAAGCTGGAAAATATCTGTAAGCGTTACCCAGGCGTACAGGCCCTCAAGTCCATCAACCTGCAAGTGGAGCGCGGCGAGATTCATGCCTTGCTCGGGGAAAATGGCGCGGGCAAGTCGACCCTGATGAAGATCCTTGGCGGTGTCGAGCATCAGGACGAAGGGCACATCCTGATCGATGGCCAGGCGCAGCAGTTCGCCACCTACCGCGACGCCATTGTCGCCGGTATCGGCATCGTGTTCCAGGAATTCAGCCTGATTCCCTACCTCACGGCGGTGGAAAATATCTTCCTTGGCCATGAACTGAGCAACCGTTTTGGCCTGTTGCGCAAGCGCGCGATGGTCGAGGCGTCCGAGGCGTTGTTCAAGCGCCTGGGCGTGAGCATCGACCTGCAGTGCGCGGTCAAGCACCTGAGTGTGGCCGAGCAGCAGTTTGTCGAAATCGCCAAGGCGTTGGCCCTGGATGCGCGCTTGCTGGTGCTCGATGAGCCGACGGCGACCTTGACGCCCAGCGAAGCCGAGCTGCTGTTCGAGATCATGCGCGAGCTCAAGCGCCAGGGCGTGGCGGTGATTTTTATCTCGCACCACCTGGAGGAGATTTTCCAGGTCTGCGACCGCATCAGCGTGTTGCGTGACGGCGGTAATGTCGGCGTGACCGATGTGGCCGACAGTGACATCGATCGCCTCGTCGAGATGATGGTCGGTCGGCGCCTGGAAAGCAGTTTTCCACCCAAGCCGAGCAACGCACGCGGCCCGCTGTTACTCGAGGTCAAGGACATCCAGTTGGTGCGCAACGGCCCGCGCAACAGCTTCCAACTGCACAAAGGCGAGATTCTCGGCTTTGCCGGGCTGGTCGGCTCAGGCCGCACCGAACTGGCGCTGGGCATGATGGGCGCGCTGCCGTCGGTGAGCAAAGAGGTGTGGCTGCGCGGTGAAAAAGTCACCCTCGATGATCCGGCCCAGGCGTTGGCCCACGGCATCGGCCTGCTACCGGAAAGCCGCAAGAGCGAAGGGCTGATCACCGACTTCAGCATTCGCGAAAACATCTCCCTGAACAACCTGCCCAAATACCAGCACGCTTGCGGGTTGATCGACAAGGCCAAGGAATGCGCCAGCGTTGAAGACCTGATGCGCCAGCTGTCGATCAAGGCGCCCAGCGGCGAAAGCCGGGTGTTCAACCTAAGCGGCGGCAACCAGCAGAAGGTGGTGATTGCGCGCTGGATCAACCACCACTGCGACGTGCTGGTGTTCGACGAACCCACGCGCGGCATCGACGTCGGTGCCAAGGCGCAGATCTACGCACTCATGCGCAGCCTTACCGAACAGGGCTACGCGATCATCATGATTTCCTCCGAGCTGCCGGAAGTCATCGGCATGTGCGACCGCGTCGCCGTGTTCCACAAGGGCGCTATCGTCAAGCTGCTCGAAGCGTCCGTCGTCAACCCACAAGAGGTCATGCGCCATGCAACAGGGGGCTCAAGTGAATATGTCCATTAACACCGGCGACACCGGCCGGCTGCGCCTGAACCTGGCGCGGCTGGTGCGCTCGCCGGCGTTCTACCCATTCGTGGGGTTGGTGGTGGTGACGCTGGTGATGATCTTCGCCAGCGATAACTTCCTCACTGCCAGCAACCTGTCGAATATTGCGCGCCAGGTGTCGATCAACGCGATTATCGCGGTGGGCATGACTTGCGTGATTCTCACCGGCGGCATCGACTTGTCGGTGGGCCCGGTGATGGCGTTGTCCGGCACCCTGACGGCGGGGTTGATGGTTGCGGGCCTGCCGCCCGGCCTGGCGATTGGCGCCGGGATGCTGATCGGCGTGGCCTTCGGCATCGGCAACGGGTTGTTCGTCGCCTACCTGCACATGCCGCCGATCATCGTCACCCTGGCGACCATGGGCATCGCCCGTGGCCTGGGCCTGATGTACACCGACGGCTACCCGATTTCCGGGTTGCCGGAATGGTTCGGTTTCTTCGGCCGCCAAAGCCTGTTCGGCATTGAAGTGCCGATCCTGATCATGCTGATCACCTACTTCGCCGCCTACGTGCTGCTGCAACACACGCGCATCGGGCGCTACATCTACGCCATCGGCGGCAATGAAGAAGCGGTGCGCTTGTCCGGCGTGCGCGCCGCGCGTTTCAAGCTGCTGGTGTATGGCATCAGCGGCCTCACGGCGGCGATTGCCGGGTTGGTGCTGACTTCCCGCCTGATGAGCGGCCAGCCGAATGCCGGCGTGTCATTCGAGCTGGATGCGATTGCGGCCGTGGTACTCGGCGGCGCCTCGATTGCCGGTGGGCGCGGGGTCATCGTCGGCACCTTGCTCGGCGCCATGCTGCTCGGCGTGTTGAACAACGGCCTGAACATGCTTGGCGTTTCGCCCTACGTCCAGAGCGTGATCAAGGGCGGGATCATTTTGCTGGCGATTTTTATCAGCCGTCAGCGCCATAAATAAACTCCTACAAGACAGGACCGAACACCATGGACAAGCACACCGAAATGCAAGCCGTCGTCTGCCACGGCCCGAAAGACTACCGCCTGGAGCGCATCGGCAAACCCAAGGCGCGCCCTAATGAACTGGTGATTCGCATCGCCGCCTGCGGCATTTGCGCCAGTGACTGCAAATGCCATTCAGGCGCGGCGATGTTCTGGGGTGGCGACAACCCGTGGGTCAAGGCGCCGGTGGTGCCGGGCCATGAGTTTTTCGGCTACGTGGAGGAAGTGGGCGAGGGCGCCGAGGAACACTTTGAAGTCGCGGTTGGCGACAAGGTGATTGCCGAGCAGATCGTACCGTGCGGCAAGTGCCGCTTCTGCAAGTCGGGCAAATACTGGATGTGCGAGGTGCACAACATCTTCGGCTTCCAGCGTGAAGTGGCCGAAGGCGGCATGGCCCAGTACATGCGCATTCCGAAGACGGCCATCGTGCACAAGATTCCCGAGTCTGTGTCGCTGGAAGACTCGGCGTTGGTGGAACCCATGGCGTGCTCGATCCATACCGTCAACCGCGGGGAAATCCAGCTCGATGACGTGGTGGTGATTGCCGGCGCAGGCACCCTGGGCTTGTGCATGGTCCAGGTGGCCGCACTGAAAACCCCGAAAAAACTGGTGGTGATCGACATGGTCGACGCGCGCCTCGAACTGGCCAAGCAGTTCGGCGCCGACGTGGTGATCAACCCGTCCCGCGACAACGCCCGCGACATCATCAACGGCCTCACCGACAACTACGGCTGCGACGTGTACATCGAAACCACCGGCGTGCCGGCTGGCGTGACCCAGGGCCTGGACCTGATCCGCAAGCTCGGGCGCTTTGTCGAGTTCAGCGTGTTCGGCGCCGAGACCAGCGTCGACTGGTCGATCATTGGCGATCGCAAAGAACTCGATGTACGCGGCGCGCACCTTGGCCCGTATTGCTACCCGATTGCCATCGACCTGTTCGAACGCGGGCTGGTCACCTCCAAGGGCATCGTCACCCATGACTTCCCGCTGGACGACTTTGCCGAAGCGTTCGAGCTGGCCAATTCGACCAAGTCGATCAAGGTGCTGTTGAAGCCGGTGGTCTGAGCTATGAACTATGTAATGGGCGTCGACATTGGAACCCAGAGCACCAAGGCGCTGCTGGTGGATGGTCAAGGCACGATCATCGCCCAGCACAGCCAGGGTTATCGCGTGGATACCCCGAAAGTGCGCTGGGCCGAGCAATGGCCGCAGGTCTGGCTGGACGCCGTCGAGGCCTGCGTCGCGCAGTGCATGGCCAAGGCTGGCGTCGCGGCCGCGCAGGTCAAGGCGCTGTGTATCAGCAGCCTGTACGGCGGCTCGGGGATTGCCGTGGATGCGCAGATCACGCCGCTGCACCCGTGCCTGATCTGGATGGACCGCCGTGCCGGCGAACAAGTGGCGTGGGTGCGTGAGCATGTCGACCTGGAGCGTTTGTTCGCGGTCACCGGCAACTCGGTGGACAGCTACTACGGCTTCACCAAGATGCTCTGGCTCAAGCAGCACCAGCCGCAGGTGTGGGCCGAAACCCGCTACCTGCTGCCGCCCAACAGCTATATCAACTGGTGCCTGACCGGCGAGTTGGCGGTGGACCACAGCAGCGCCGGCAATATCGGCGGTGTCTACGATGTGGCGCAGCGCGGCTGGTCCGAAGAGATGCTCGCGGCGTTGGACATTCCCTTGGCGATGATGCCCGAGCGGCTGGTGTATTCCGGCGAAGTGGTGGGCGGGCTGCTGGAAAGCTGGGCCACGCGCCTGGGCCTGCAGGCGGGCACGCCGATTCTTGCCGGTGGCGTGGACGCCGCCATGGCGACGTTGGCAGCGGGCGTCACGCAACCGGGCAACCATGTGGCGATGATCGGCACCAGCATGTGCTGGGGCTACTTGAACCAGCACGTCGATGCACGCCATGGCTTGGTGAGCATGCCGCACGTCTACAACGGCCAGCGCGACCTGTACATCTTCGGCGGGGCGATCACCGCCGGCGCGTCGGTCAGCTGGTTTCGCGAGCAGTTCTGCCAGGCCGAGGAACAGCAGGCCAACGCCACCGGGCAGGACAGCCTGGTGTTGCTGGAGCAGAGCGCGATGACGATCCCGGCCGGCAGCGAAGGCTTGTTGTTCCTGCCGTACTTGATGGGCGAGCGCAGCCCGGTGTGGGATGACCGCGCCAGCGGCAGTTTTGTCGGGCTGAACCTGTATCACAGCCGCATCCACCTGTACCGCGCGGTGCTGGAAGGGGTGAGTTTTGCCCTGCGCCACAACATCGAAGCCGGAACCCAGGGCGCGCACTCGCTGGACCCGCGTTTGATTGTGGTGGGTGGCGCGAGCCATTCGGATTTGTGGATGCAGATTATTGCGGATGTCACGCGGTATCCGGTCTACACCATCGTGCAGGAGGTGGAAGCGGCACTGGGCGCGGCGTTGCTGGCGGCGCACACGGTGGGGTTGGTGAGTGATGGGGAAATGGAAAAGGGCTGGGTGCAGTTGGCGTTGAGGGCGCAGCCCAAGCGCGAGAATGTCGCGGTGTACGACCGGGCGTTTGGCGAGTATTTGAAGTTGTATCCGGCTTTAAAACCCATCATGCACAGCCTGCAAGCCAACTGATTCAACCCGGTCCGGAAATGTGGGAGCTGGCTTGCCTGCGATAGCGGTGGGTCAGCCAGCTCATTTGTCACTGATACACCGCTATCGCAGCGATGCGGCGACCCGACAAGCCAGCTCCCACAGGGGTCTTCTCATTGTTTTTGGAATAGTGCCCATGAACGCAGCCTTCAACTTCACCCACCAACGCATCCTCGTCACCGGTGCCAGCAGCGGCATCGGCCGTGAGATCGCCCTGCAACTGATCGCCAGCGGCGCCGAAGTATTCGCGCTGGGCCGCGACGCGCAAGCCTTGGCAACGTTGGGTTGCCACAGCCTTTGCCTGGACATCGCCGACAGCCTCGCCCTCGACAACGCCCTGCAAGACCTGCCCCCGTTGCATGGCCTGGTCAACTGCGCCGGCATCTCGCGCCTGGAACCCGCCGCCGCCATCAGCGCCGAGGCGTTCGACCAGGTGATGCAGGTGAACGCCCGCGCTGCCGCCCAGGTCGCCAGCCGTGTGGCGGCAAAGATGATCGAAGCGAAGATCGCCGGCAGCATCGTCAATGTCTCAAGCCAAGCCTCACTGGTCGCGCTGGATGATCACCTCGGCTACTGCGCCTCAAAGGCTGCACTCGATGCGATCACCCGCGTGCAATGCGCCGAGTGGGGCCGCTTTGGGATTCGTGTCAACAGCGTCAACCCCACGGTCACCCTCACGCCCATGGCCACCATGGCCTGGTCCGACCCGGCCAAGCGCGACCCGGCGCTGGCGGCGATTCCACTGGGGCGATTTGCTGAAACGGTGGAAGTCGCTTTGCCGGTGCTGTTCCTGCTCAGCGATGCCGCGAGCATGATCAGCGGCGTCAGCCTGCCGATTGATGGCGGTTACACCAGCCGCTAGCCGTTTTCCAACTGGCCGGCGATCACCACCTTGTCGCGTGGCTTGTACGGGTCTTCCAGGCGATCCAACAACAGGCGCACCGCGCTGCTGCCGGCCAGGGAGGCGTCGTGGGCCACGCACGCGATGGGCACGCCGAAGATATCGGCGAAGGGCAGGCGGTCGATGCCGCAGATGGTCAGGCTGTCGTGGGCGATGTTGTGCATGCGCAGCGCGCGCAACGCGCCGAGGGTGATCAACTGGTTGAAGCCCATGATCGCGTCCGGCGCCGAGTGCTCGGCCAGGTAGTCGAGGGTGTGCAGGTAAGACGGCATCAGCGTGTAGTCGCCGGCCTGCACTTCTACTTGGATGTGCGGGTGTTCGGCGAGCACTTCACGCAGGCCCTTGAGGCGTTCCACGGTAATGCGTGAATGCTCGGGGCCGGTCAGCACCAGCAGGCGCTTGAGGTCCGGCGTTTGGCGCAGCAAGTAGTGCGCGGCCTGGATGCCGCTGTGATAGTTGTCGAGCACCACGCGGCTGAACGGGCTGTCGTGGATCGTGCGGTCAAGCAGCACCACCGGGGTTTTACCGTTGCCGAGGCGCTCCAGATAGTCGGGCTGGTAGCTCGGCTCGTCGGAGACCGGCGACAGGATGATCCCCGCCACGCGGTAGCCCAGCAAGGTGTCGACGGCCTTGCTTTCCAGCTCCTCCAACTCATCGGTGTCGACCAGCATGATGGTGTAGCCGTGCTTTTTCGCCTCGCGGGAAATCGCCTTGATCATCTCGCTGTAGAACGGGTTGTCCACCGAGGCGGTGATTACGCCGATGATCAGGCTTTCACTGCGCTTGAGCCCGCGCGCGAAGGCGTTGGGCACGTAGTCCAGCTCCCGCGCCACTTCGAGAATGCGCGCCAGGGTGGCGGGCTTGACCAGGTCGGGTTTGCTCAGCGCGCGGGACACCGTGATGGTGGTCATGCCAACCCGTTTGGCGATGTCGCTGATGGTGACGGACT
Organism: Pseudomonas sp. R76; assembly: GCF_009834565.1. GTDB lineage: Bacteria > Pseudomonadota > Gammaproteobacteria > Pseudomonadales > Pseudomonadaceae > Aquipseudomonas. The sequence goes on along the minus strand of NZ_CP019428.1, from coordinate 4,361,124 downwards.
TTTTCTTGTTCATCGGTAAGGCTGCAAGAGGAAACACCCGCAGGCTAGCATGTGCGCAGGCCCAGGGTGATTCAAATCAGCGGGTCCCAGCGTTGCGACCAGTCACTTTCGGCCTTGACCACCTCGCGCAGCAACCCCAACGCCTGTTGCAACACCGCCGAATCCCGCGCCCGTGAATACACCAGGTACGTCGGGAAACTGAACTCCGGCGCCTTCGGCACGCGCTGCATCACGCCGCTGTCCAGGTAGCTCTGCACGACGCGCGTGCGGAAATACCCGGCGCCGCCATTTTCCAGAATGTACTGCAACGCCAGCGGCCTGAGGTTGAAGCTCAGCGCCGCACAGGCTGACCTCACCGCCAATGTGCAGCACGTTGCGATAGCCATCGGGCAGCGGCAGGTCACGTTTTGCGGCTTCCCAGGTTTGCAGCAACTGGTTGGCGTACACCACAAAGGCCTCGCCATCGGCGGTCAGGCGTGCACCTGCACGATTGCGGATGAACAGCGTGCTGCCCAGCTGGCTTTCGAGGTTTTTCACCCGGGCGGTGATGGCGGTCTGGGTGACGTGCAGTTTCTCGGCGGCGGCGGCCAGGCTGCCGGAGCGGGTGATTTCGAGGAAGGTGCGTGCCAGTTCGATGTCCATGGAGCCCCCAAGGATGATGGGCGGGCATTGTAGACCAGAGGGTTTACTCCCCGGCCTCTGTTTAGCGAGAGGCGGTTTAGTCTTGTTACACAAACTGATGCAACTGGCGTTGGAAAAAGTCCACACAGGGGTAAGCAAGACATCACCCGTAGACCTACCAAGAGACCATGATCCTTATGATAAATCCTTCAACGCACTCCCCAATCGACCTGGCCATGTCAGGGCCGCGTCACGATGACCTGCATGCCTCTGAGTCACAAGTAAACACCGCAGATACGAAAGAAAATGCAGGACCAGCAGCGTATGAGCAGGCCATTCAGAAATTTGTACGCGATGGTAAAAATCCCGAGCTGCTTCAATTAAGGGAGGGGCTCGTGCGCGTGTTGGATTCATTTAATAGGTCGGTAAAGAATGATTCCAAATCGCCTGCGGATGATCGATATGAACACTTCCTACTTTTTCTGATGGGCAATGAAAGCGTGAAGCTGGTGGAGCCCATAGCTGTGAACTACGAGGGCGAAGTTATATATTTTCCGTGGGAAGACGGCATTGCAAAGTTTATGAATAAGGCAGGTTTGAGACCGCCTGTTAACAGACGCGAACTGCAGCAAATAATCGACGCGTTGCCTTTAAAACCTGAATCACCTCCACGTACATCAGCGGGCGGCTTGCGCGCATTGATTCAGTTGGGGAATAAATCGGTGTGACTGCTTAGTAGTGGAATGCGATTAAAAACTGTGGGAGCGGGCTTGCTCGCGAATGCAGTGGGTCAGTTACAAATGAGCTGACTGAAGCACCGCCTTCGCGAGCAAGTCGAATCGTCGCACCGCCGCTCCCACAATTTAACCGAGTTCGGCCGCCAGACTGCTGTGCTTTGCTTTTCTGTGGGAGCTGGCTTGCCTGCGATGCGGGCACCTCGGTCTATCAGTGAGACACAGTTGATGCCATCGCAGGCAAGCCAGCTCCCACATTTGATTGAGTTCAGCTTCAATGAACAGGTCGGCTGTCGGGCCGCCTCGGCTAGCTTTTGATCTAACCACTCAGGTCGGCTACTAGGCCGCCGTGCTGTAGATTTTGATCTTGATCTTAGGCACCCCGTCGCCCGCCGTAAGGGAGGAACCCATATTAACCATCCCCAGATAACGGATATGTCCCCACCGCTAATTGCATTCCAGCTAATGGTCGTTACTGAATCCCGATAGACCAACTGTGTGTCGTCTGGTCGTCGTGGCGCTGCTCCAGGTCATCTTCATACTGGCAGCGCGGGCCTTTACAGGTGTAGTCGAATGTCACCGGCGGCTTGGTCGTCACCGGGAACAACGATTTGGCCGTAGCCGGCGCAGCCTGGGGTACAGCCTCGGTAACAGGCGCTTCATAGGTCAAATCCAGCGCTGTAGCGAGGGCTACGGTCGGCAGGATGGCGAGCACTGCGCTCGCCAGAACGGTCCTTATGAATAGCATTTGAAACAATCCGCGCAACAAAAATGAAGCGCGAATTATAAGCCAGGTGCGTGCGCAGATGCACGGCGCGATCCGCGGTCGAACGCTGCAGTTCAGAGCCCGCGCGGTGCTTGAAGGTGTTCGGTGGGGAACGCCTTGGCGTAAGCCTGGCACACCCGCAACACCTGCTCATCGGCAAAACGCGCGCCCACCACATGCAACCCCACCGGCAAGCCATTCGCCGCCAGCCCGCAGGGCACCGACGCGGCCGGTTGCTGGGTGAGGTTGAAGGGATAGGTAAACGGCGTCCACTCCATCCACTCACTCATCCCCGAGCCCGGCGGCACGTTGTGCCCGGCCTCGAACGCGGTGATCGGCATCATCGGCGAGACCAGTACGTCGTAATGCTCATGGAATGCCGCCATCCGCGCGACCAGTGCGGCGCGGGCTTCGAGGGCGTCGTTGAAGTCGCGCAGGCTGAGTTGTTCGCCGCGTTGCGCAATGCGCAGCAAGCCCGGGTCGAGCAGCTGTTTTTGTGCCTCGCTCATCGAGCCGGTCAGGCGTGCGGCGCCCGCCGCCCACAGGGTGCTGAACACCTCCAGTGGGTCGCTGAAACCCGGGTCGATTTCCTCGACCTGCGCGCCCAGTTGCACCAAACCATCAACGGCTTGGGCGACGACTTTGGCGACCTGCGGGTCGACATTCGCATAACCGAACGTGGGGCTGTAGGCCACGCGCAAGCCTTTCAAGTCCGTACCTGGCGTGAGCCATGGCGTAGCACGCGGCGCACCGATCAGGCCATCGCGCGCATCCGCTTGTGCCACGGTTTGCAGTATCAGCACGGTGTCTTCCACCGTGCGTGTCATCGGCCCCAGGTGCGACAAAATCGTCATGGAACTGGCCGGCCATTGCGGCACATAACCGAAAGTCGGCTTGATGCCGAAGGTGCCGGTAAACGCACAGGGTATGCGGATCGAACCCCCGGCGTCGCTGCCCTGGTGCAACACGCCGAGGTTCAACGCCGCCGCCGCGCCCGCGCCACCGGACGAGCCGCCCGCCGTGGTTCGGGTGTCCCACGGGTTGCGGGTGATGCCGTACAACGGGTTATCGGTGACGCCTTTCCAGCCGAATTCCGGCGTGGTGGTTTTGCCCAGCAGCACTGCGCCGGCCTTGCGCATCAAGGCCGAGAAGGGCGCGTCCACGTCCCACGGCCCCTCGGCAGATGAGGTGCGCGAGCCCTTGCGGGTCGGCATGCCGATGGTCAGCGTCAGGTCTTTTATCGACGACGGCACGCCATCCAGCGCGCCACAGGGTTGGCCTTTGAACCAGCGTTGTTCCGAGGCGCGTGCCGCGTTGAGTGCCCCGTGCGGATCGACATGGCAGTAAGCGTTCACCACCGGGTTGTAGCGCTCGATACGCAGCAGGGCGTCTTCGGTGACCTCCACTGGCGACAAGGTCTTGTCACGAAAATGCTGCAGCAGTTGCACCGCTGTCAGTTGGCCGATCTCACTCATGCCTGTTCCCCCTGCGCCGCGTTGACCATGGCGCGCAGCAATACCGCGCAGCCCGCCGCCAGGTCATCCGGCGCGGCGTTTTCGATTTCGTTATGGCTGATGCCGCCTTCGCACGGCACAAAGATCATCCCGGCCGGGCCGAGTTCGGCGACGAAAATTGCGTCATGCCCGGCGCCGCTGACGATGTCCATATGGCTGAAGCCCAGGGCACTCGCGCCGTCGCGCACGGCGTTGACGCAGGCGGGGTTGAAGTCCAGCGGCGGGAAGTCGGCAGTCGGCGTCAGTTCAAAACTCAGGCCGTGGCGCTTGGCGCTGGTCTCGATCACACCGCGTACTTCATCGACCATGGCCTGCAGCTTGTCGGCATGCAGGTGGCGCAAGTCGAGGGTCATGTGCACCTGGCCGGGAATCACATTCCGCGAGCCGGGGTGCAGGCTCAGGCAACCAACCGTGCCGCAGGCATGCGGCTGGTGCTGATGGGCGATACGGTTGACCGCGCTGACCACCTCGGCGGCGCCGACCAAGGCGTCCTTACGCAGGTGCATCGGCGTGGGGCCGGCGTGGGCTTCGACGCCGGTGAGGGTCAGGTCGAACCACTTCTGGCCCAGGCAACCCATGACCACACCGATGGTGGTGGCCTGGTCTTCCAGCACCGGGCCTTGCTCGATATGCGCCTCGAAATACGCACCCACCGGGTGGCCGAGCACCGCACGCGAACCGGCGTAACCGATGCGCTGCAATTCAGCACCCACCGACAGGCCGTGCTCGTCCAGTTTGTCGAGGGTGTCCTGCAGGTCGAACTTACCGGCAAACACCCCGGAGCCCATCATGCACGGCGGGAAGCGCGAGCCTTCTTCGTTGGTCCACACCACCACTTCAATCGGCGCCTGGGTCTCAATGCCGAGGTCATTCAGGGTGCGGATCACTTCCAGCCCGGCCATCACCCCGTAGCAACCGTCGAACTTGCCGCCCGTAGGCTGGGTGTCGATATGGCTGCCGGTCATCACCGGCGCCAAGGCGGGATTACGCCCGGCACGCCGGGCGAAAATGTTCCCGATGGCGTCGACACTGACGCTGCACCCGGCCGCCTCGCACCATTGCACAAACAGGTCGCGGGCCTGACGGTCGAGGTCGGTGAGGGCCAGGCGGCACACACCGCCTTTGACGGTGGCGCCGAGCTGGGCCAGGTCCATCAGCGATTGCCACAGGCGGTCGCGGTTGATCAGCGGGGCGTTGCTCTGGAGCGGTTGCGCAAAGCTATTCATCTGCAATCTCCGGTCAGGCACTCAGGGCCAAATAACGGTTTTTGATGCTCGGGTCGGCGCGGAAAGCAGCGGCGCTGCCCTCATACACCACGCGGCCCTGTTCGAGCACGTAATGGCGGTCGGCGAGCTTGTCGCAGACCATCAGGTTCTGTTCCACCAGCAGCACGGGCAGGCCGTCGTCCTTGACCTTGCGCAGGATCTTCACCAGTTCGTCGACGATCACCGGCGCGAGGCCTTCGGTAGGCTCATCGAGAATCAGCAGCTTGGGGTCGTTAAGCAGCGCACGGGCGATGGCGAGCATTTGCTGCTCGCCACCGGACAGCGCGTGGCCGGCGTTTTTGCGCCGCTCCTTGAGACGCGGGAACATGCCGTACACGTCCTCCAACTGCCAGCGGCTGGTCTTGCGCACGGCGATGCGCAGGTTTTCCTCGACGGTGAGCAGGCGGAAAATCCCGCGGTTCTCCGGCACCAGGGCTAGCCCCTGGCGGGCGATTTCAAAGATCTTCTGGCCCACCAACGCCTGGCCATTGAAGTGAATCTGGCCCTGGCGCGGGCAGATAATCCCGAGAATACTGCGCAGCGTGGTGGTTTTGCCGGCGCCATTACGCCCGAGCAAGGTCACCAGCTCGCCAGGGTTGACGGTCAGCGACACGCCTTCGAGCACGTGGCTTTTGTCGTAGTAGGAATGGATGTTCTCGACGATCAGCATCAGGCAGCCTCCCCAAGGTATGCAGTGCGCACACGCTCATCGGCGCGCACGAATTCCGGCGTGCCTTCCACCAGAATCTGCCCGTGGCTCATTACGGTGATGCGTTGGCTGATGGACATGACGATGCTCATGTTGTGTTCGATCAACAACACCGTGTGGTCGCGGCCGAGGTCGCTGATCAGTTGGGTCATGATCGGAATATCATCGATGCCCATGCCCGAGGTGGGCTCGTCGAGCATCAACAGTTTGGGCTTGGAGCAGATCGACATGCCCACCTCCAGCACGCGCTGCTGGCCGTGGGACAGCTCGCCGGCCAGGGTGTTGGCGCGGGGCGTGAGTTGCAGGCGTTCGAGTACCTGGTCGGCCATCTCCAGGTGCTCGCGCTGGCTGTCGACACGGCGCCAGAAGTTGAGGGCGCGCGCGCCGTCACGGCCTTGGGCGGCCAGGCGCAGGTTCTCGCGCACGCTGAGGTTCTGGAACAGGCTGGTGAGCTGGAACGAACGCGCCATACCCAGGCCGACGCGGGCGTGGGCGGGCTTGCGCATCAGGTTCTTGCCGTCGAAATGGATCGCCCCTGCCGTGGCCTGGCGCTCGCCGGTGAGGCAGTGAAACAGGCTGGTCTTGCCCGCGCCATTGGGGCCGATGATGGTGTGGATGGTGCCGGCTTCGACCTTGAGGTTGACGCCATTGACCGCATGGAACGCGCCGTAGGCCAGTTCCAGGTTTTGGGTTTCCAGCAGGATGCTCATAACACGTCCTCCTTGGCGACGACGGCGGTTTTGCGGCTGCCGCGCAGGCGTTCGAACAGCGACGACAGCCCGCCCCACAAGCCGCCGCGCATAAAGATCACCACGAAGATCAGGATGATTCCGAGCAGCATCAGCCAGCGCGGCCACAGGTCAGAAAGGAAATCCCCCAGCAGCACGATGGAGCCGGCGCCCAGCAATGAGCCGAACAGCGAGCCGGTGCCGCCGACGATGGTCATGATCAGAATGTTCTCGGACATTGCCAGGTCGATGTTCGACAGCGGCACAAAGTGCAGCAGCATCGCGTACAGCGCCCCGGCAATGCCGGTGACCGCGCCGGACAGCACGAACACCAGGATCTTGAAGTGGCGCGTGTCATAGCCGATGGCCGAGGCGCGGGTTTCGTTTTCACGGATCGCCATCAAGGTGCTGCCGAACGGCGAGGCGATGACCCGGCGTGCGCCGATGAAGATCAGCAGGAACAGCACCGCGACAAACCCATAGAACGCACGGGCGTCGGCCAGCGACAGCAGCACGTTGTCACCGATGCGGATTTCCGGGCGCGGCACGCTGAGCAGGCCGTTGTCGCCGCCGGTCCAGTCGCTCAAGGTGTAGGCGACGAAGTAGGCCATCTGGCTGAACGCCAGGGTCAGCATCACGAAGTAGATGCCGGTGCGCCGGATCGCCAGGGCGCCCACCAGCAGCGCCAGGAAACCACCGGCCACGGCGGCGCCGAGCAAGGCGGGGAACAGGCCCAGTTGCAGGTGGATCATCAACAACGCCGCGCAGTAGGCGCCGGCGCCGAAGAAGATGCCTTGGCCGAAGGACAGCAGCCCGGTGTAGCCCAGCAACAAATTGCAGGCCAGGGCCGCCATGGCGAAGATCAGGATCTCGGTGGCCAGGGTCGCCGAAGGCAGGATCAACGGCAAGCCGATCAGCACGGCCAGCACCCACAGCAACATCGCGCGCGATTGCGTCTTGGCAAACGGCAGGGGGTTTTTCTCGCTCATGTCAGGCTCTCCCAAACAGGCCGTAAGGGCGTACCAGAATCACCACGGCCATCGCGCCGTAGATCATCAGGCTCGCGCCTTGGGGCCAAAGTGTGGTCATCAGGCTTTGCACCACGCCCACCAGCAAACCGCCGACCAGCGCCCCACTGAACGAGCCCATGCCGCCGATCACCACCACCACGAAGGCCACGCCGAGAATCTCCGGGCCGACAAAGGGCTGGGCACCGCGCAACGGCGCGAACAGCACGCCGGCGACACCGGCCAGGGCCACGCCGAGGGCGAAGGTCATGGAGAACAGGCGGAAGATATTGGTGCCCAGCAGCGACACGGTTTCAGTGCTTTCACTGCCGGCGCGCACCAGGGCGCCGAAGCGCGTGCGTTCCAGCAGCAGCCACAGGCCCAGGCCGACCAGCCCGGAAAACACAATGAGGAACAGGCGGTAATAGGGATAGACGAAATCGCCGACCACTAGCACGCCGCGCAGCAGTTCCGGCACGGCGACGCTTTTGCCCACCGGGCCCCAGATCATCACGCTGGCTTCCTGGATGATCAGCGCGATCCCCAGGGTCACCAGAATCTGGAACATGTGCGGCAAGTGATAAATCCGCTGGATCAACAAGCGCTCGATCACCCACGCCAGTGCGGCCACCACCAGCGGCGCAATCAGCAGCGCCAGCCAGAAGTTGCCGGTAAGACTGACGGCGGTGTAGCAGATGTAGGCGCCCAGCAGGAAGAACGCGCCGTGGGCGAAGTTGACGAAGTTGAGCAGGCCGAAAATGATCGTCAGCCCAACCGCGATCAGGAAATAGATCATCCCAAGCCCAAGGCCGTTGAGGATCTGGAACAGGTAAAGATTAAGCATGCAGAAGCCCTCGGCAGGAAGCTGCTCGCGCAGCCCTGCGGTGCACTGTTTCGGGGGATCAGGCGAGCGTGCAGCCCGTCGCCTCGACCGGCGGGAACGACTGGCCGGCGCTGAGCACCTTGGCCAGGTCATCCTTGTCGGCCATGTCGCCGCTGGCCTTGCCGATCATCAAGTAGTAATCCTTGATCACCTGGTGGTCGCCGGCGCGGATCGATTCCTTGCCGGTCGGGCCGTCAAAACTCAGGCCTTGCATGGCCTTGGCCACCGTCGGCCCGTCGAAGCTGCCGGTGGAAATGATGGTGTCGAGCATGACCTTGGTGCTGATGTAGTCGGCAGCCAGCGGGTAGGTGGGGTTGATGCCGTATTTGGCCTGGGTCAGCTTGACCAGCTCGCGGTTGAGCGGGCTGTCGACCTGGTGCCAGTATTGCGCGCCGAGGTACACGCCTTCGAGCACGTCGCTGCCCAGTTCCTGGAACTGGTCGAGGCCGGCGGACCACACCAGCAGCACTTTCATGCGTTCCTTGATGCCGAAGTTCACCGCCTGGCGCAGGGTGTTGGACGACTGGCTGCCGAAGTTGAGCAGCACCAGCACGTCGGGTTTGGCGGCGATTGCGTTGGTCAGGTAGCCGGAGAATTCCTGCTCCTGCAACGAGTGGTAGCTGTTGCCGACATGCTCCAGGCCGTTTTCCTTGAGCACGGTCTTGGCGCCTTCGAGCAAGGCCTCGCCGAACACATATTGCGGGGTGATGGTGTACCAGCGCTTGGCGTCTGGCAGCAGCTTGATCAGCGGCACCATGGTTTCGCGGATCGCGCCGTAGGTGGGCACCGACCAGCGGAAGGTGGCTTTGTTGCAGTCCTTGCCTGTGACTTCATCGGCGCCCACCGGGGTCATGAACACGCCACCGACCTTGTCGACTTCCTTGGCCACCGCCAGCGCCGATGACGACAGCGTGCAGCCCTGGAAGAACCGTGCGCCGTCCTGCTGGATCGCCTCCTGCACTTTGCGCACCGCCTTGCCGGCGTTGCCTTCGGTGTCGATGACTTTGTAGTTCAGCGGGCGCCCGAGAATTTCGGGGTGTTGTTCCACCGCCAGGCGCGAACCCATGTCGGCAAACTTGCCATAGCTGGCAAAGGCGCCAGACATGGACTTGAGGCCGTAAAAGGTAAAGGGCTCGGCGGCGAATGCAGAGCGCACACTCAGCGGAAGGCTGAGCGCGGCGGCGGCGGTGAGACTGGCTTTCAACAACGTACGACGCTGCATGGGGTGACTCCCTGGTTTAGTTATTGGCAGGAGCGGCAATGGCGATACGGTGGAGCAAGGGCCTGTGGGCAGGCCTGTTATTGGATGGTTGGCTTCAGCGGGTTGAACTCGGTCAACTGTGGGAGCTGGCTTGCCTGCGATAGCATCGACTCAGTTCAACTGATGCACCGAGGTGTCTGCATCGCAGGCAAGCCAGCTCCCACATTGATTGGTTTTTTCAGGTGGATCTGTGGTGTTTTTAAGAGTGATCGAACTCCAATAGGAAGTGCGGGCTGACCTCGCCTTCCAGTGCGGTCATATGGTGTTCGGCGTCGCACATGTGTTCATGCATCAAGCTGCGCACCGCGCTTTCATCACCTGCGCGAAAGGCCAGCAGCAACTGCTTGTGGTAGTCGAGGTTGGCCGCGTCGAACTGCTTGCGCTTGGGTTTGTAGGCTTTTTTCAGCACCACCAGGTCGCGCAGCAGGTCGTTGAGAAACTGCGCCATGAAGCTCAAGAGCGGGTTGGGGCAGGCCTTGGCCAGCAGGTTATGGAACTCCAGCTCCGCCAGGCGCTGTTCGCGCTGGCCGGCTTCGCTGTCTTCCGGCGCGCTGCAAAAATCCACGTTGTCTTGCAGGGCCCGGTAGTCGTCTTCGCTCAACCGCCCGAGCACCGACACCGCCAGTTCCACTTCGATGACCTTGCGCAGCTGGTACACCTGCTCGCCATCGAGGTGCTGGAAATGCAGGTAGTTACGCAATGCTCGGCTGGCCGGCTCGGTGCCCGCCTGGTTCAGGTAGGCGCCGCCGCTGGGGCCGGTGCGCGTACTCACCAGGCCTTCCACTTCCAGGGCCTTGAGCGCTTCGCGGGCCGAGCCCTTGGAACACTGAAAACTCTCCATCAGCTCACGCTCGGTGGGCAACCGGTCACCGGGCTTCAGGGCGTCGGTGACGATGGAGCGCTTGACCGACTCGACAATCACATCGGAGAGCTTCTGGCGTTTGCGTCGTAACGGGCGACTGAGCATGCTGGTCTATTGATCCTATTAATGCGGATTAATAGCACTTAATAACGATTGGGCAGGAGCGTCAACGCAGGGTGTCGTTTTCGACGCGAAGAGGTCGTAAACGTGCGGGTTATTCCCAACTGCCAAGGTCGACGCAGCGGGTGGCGGGTGGCGGTTGCTTGCCGCTGACCAGAAAGTCTGCGACCCAACGCTTGATGCACCCGGCACCGTCGGGCCGAGACGACTCTTTGAGCAACAGTTGCTCGACGCCGGTGTTGGACGCTTCACTGTGCCCGGCGTTGACTAAAACCATGCGTGCCACGTGCTCGGAAAACAATGCCGCATACCGGCTACCGATCCGGGTGGCTTCAGCGTTACCCAGGTAGTTGAGCTGTGCCTCACCCAGTTGTGCGCGCACAAACTCCATATCGCGTGCCGCCTGCTCGACGCCGTTCTCGTGGCTCAGGTCGCGCGGTGTCAGTTCGATGACGTCATAACGGTTGACCAACTGTTTGTAGGCTGGCGTGGCATAGGACTCCCAGCGGCTGACCAGGTGGACACCGAAGGTGGCACCTTGGCCCAGTTGCGGCTCGCCGGCCTGGATAAACACCACGCCTTCACGACTGAGCGGATCCCGGGCGCCGACACGGGTCAGGGCCAGGCGCACGTTGCCACGCCTGGGCGCGGCATAGTCGCGGGGCACGCTGACACTGGCGCATTGAGTGCGCTCCAGTACCTCGGGGTCTGGTTGTTTGAAGGCGGGAAATGGGCAGTCCAGCAGCCAGTCAATCGCGGTAGGCGCGATCAGGGGCTCGGCAAACGCCTGGCCTGCGAACAGCCATAGGCTGATGCACGCCAGGCGTTTTACAAGAACGCTGGGTTTCATCAAGAGATACCGGGCAGCCGTATGAAGGTGGCTTTTTTACCAAGTACCAGGGGTAGACGAATGTAGGTTTAATAAACGGAATGTGTAGGAGTTTTGAGTTTTGTTATCGGAAATCGGCATTCCAGCCGCCACCCAAGGCCTTGTACAAGGCGATACTGGCTTGCAGGCGTGACAGCCGCAATTGCACATTCAGGTCCTGCGCTGCGTATAAGGTGCGCTGGGTTTCCAGTACCGTCAGCAAGTCGGCGGCACCTGCCTGGTAGCGGCTTTCGGCGATCTGGAAGGCGGTTTGCGCCTGCCGCAGTTCCTCGCTCTGCCAATCGCGTTGCTCATCCAGGCGCGTGATGCTGCTGAGGGCTTTCTCCACGTCGGCAAAGCCGTTGATGATAGCGCCGCGGTAGGTTTGCAGCAGCTCATCTTGGCGGGCGCGGGCCTTGTCGCGTTCGGCGCTCAAGCGGCCATTATTGAAAATCGGCGCCGCCAGGCCGGAGGTCAGCGTGTAGAACGGGCTGCGCAAAATGTCTGCGGCCCTGTCCGAGCCCGAGCCCAGGGTCGCGCCCAAGGTTACCGTGGGCAGCATCGCCGCGCGTGCCACCGTGACGTCGGCACTGGCTGCCGCCAGCTGCGCTTCGGCCTGGGCCAGGTCGGGGCGGCGGCTCAGCAGTTGGCTGGGGACGCCAGGGCCAATGGCCGGCCAGGTCAGTGCCTGGAACGGCTCGTCGGTCAGGTTCAGGGCTTGCACCGGCTGGCCGAGGAGGGCCGCCAGGGTGATCAGCGATTTCTCAGCCACTTGCTGAATCTGCGGCAGTTGCCGTTGCTGGCTGGCCACCAGGCTTTTCTGCTGGGCCAGCTCCAGGGCAGTGGCGGAGCCGGCGTCGTAGCGGGCCTGGACCAGGTCGAGCACACTGCGCGCATTCGCCAGGTTCAGCTCGGCGATCTGTCGTTGTTGGCGCGCGGCGAGGGTTTGTGCATAGCGGTCGGCTACGTTGCTGAGCAGGGTCAGCTCCACGGTGGCCTGGTCGAACTCACTGGCGCGCAGGGTTTGCACGGCGCTGTCGCGGGAGGCGGCGCGGCCACCCCAGAAATCCACTTCATAGCTGGCGGTCAGGTTGGCGCCGAAGCTGTCGACGGTGTTGTCACTCTCCGTGGCGTCCAGTGTCGAGTTGCCGCTGCCGCGCAGCAGTTTTTGACGGCTGGCGGAGAGGTTGAAATTAACCTCAGGCAACAATGGCGCGCCGGCAATTACCGCGCTGGCCTGGGCCTGGCGCACCCGCGCCATGGCGGCGCCTACGTCATAACTGTCACGGCGCGCCTGGTCGATCAGGCGGTTGAGTTGCGGGCTGCCGAACTGCGTCCACCAGCGCTGGTTGGTGACTTGGGCAGCGTCACGCTCGGCGTACTGCCAGGCGGCAGGCGCTGCGATGCCGCTGTCGACGGCGGGCGAGTTGCCGGTGCAGGCGTTGAGCAACAGGCACAGGCTGAGCACCGACAGGCGCGGTGCGATGGATGGTTTATTCACTGGTCAACGCCTTAACCGGATCGAGCCGGGCAGCTTTACGGGCCGGCATAAAGCCGAATACGACACCGGTGACCAGTGCACAGCCAAACGCGCCAAGCACCGCCACCAGGGAGAACTGCACCGCCACCTCGGCCAGCACCAGCACGCCGCCCACCAGCAGGGCCAGGGCAATACCGCACAGGCCACCGACCACCGAGAGCATCACCGCTTCAGTGAGGAACTGGCGCAGAATGTCGCGCTGGCGCGCCCCGGTGGCCATGCGGATACCGATTTCGCGGGTGCGCTCACGCACGGTCATCAGCATGATATTCATCACGCCGATCCCGCCCACCAGCAGGGAAATCGCCGCAATCGAACCGAGCATCAACGACAGCGTGTTCGCCGTGCGCGCCTCGGCCTGGATCATGGCGGCGTCGTTGGTCAGGTGGTAGTCGCGCTTGCCGTTGTGCAGCTTTTGCATGAGCTGATCGATGGCCTTTTCGGTTTCATTGACCTTGCGCGCATCGGCGGCGGCAATCACCACGTATTCGGGGTTATAGGTGCCGAACAGGCGCACGCTGGCGGCGGTGTAGGGGATCGCGACACGGTCGTCGCTGTCTTGCATGCCGGAGCTGGAGCCTTTTTCAGCCAACACGCCAATCACCCGGAAGGGCACGTTTTCTATCAGGATATATTGGCCGATGGGGTCGACTTCGCCTTTGAACAACTTTTCGCTTACGCGATGACCGATCACCGCCACCGTGGCGCCCGCGCGTTCGTCGGCCTCGGTAAAGTAGCTGCCTTGGGCCACTGGCCAGTTGAAAATGGTTGGGAAGTTGGTGTCGTTACCGCCCACATAGGCCATGTAGTCGACGTTGCCGAAGCGTACACCGGCGTAGGTGCCGTTGACGGGCATGATGCGCTTGACCTGCGGCAGTGTGGCCAAGGCTGCGACGTCATTGGGGGTCACGATACCCTGCGGTGTACGCGGGTTAGGCGAGAAACCGCTGAGGTAGATGATGTTGGAGCCGAACGCTGCCATCTGCGCCATGACCTGGCGCTTGCTGCCTTCGCCCACCGCCAGCATGACCACCACCGACGCCACGCCGATGATGATCCCCAACAGCGTCAGCGCGGTGCGAAAGCGATTGATCCACATCGCTCGCCAGGCCGCGAGCACCGCGTCCAGCAGTTCGGCTTTCCAGGCACCGTTGTGTTCGGCACCGTCGGCCAGGCGCTGGCGCAGGTCCACGGCTTGCAGGGCGTCGCTGTTGGCCGTGACGGGCACGTGGGTGTCACTTTGTGCCGAGTCGCTGACGATCAGCCCGTCGCTGATCTCGATGATACGGTTGGCGTGCGCGGCAACTGTGCGGTCGTGGGTAATCAGGATAACCACGTGGCCCTGGCTCGCCAGTTCATCGAGCAGCACCATCACCTCGGCACCGCTGTGGCTGTCGAGGGCACCGGTGGGTTCGTCGGCGAGGATGATATGCCCGCCGTTCATGAGTGCGCGGGCAATCGAGACACGCTGTTGCTGGCCACCGGAAAGCTGATGCGGACGGTTGGCGGTGCGGTCGGCCAGACCCAGCCGGGTGAGCAGGGCCTTGGCGCGGGCATGGCGTTCGGCAGCGCTGATACCGGCATAGATCGCCGGCATCTCGACGTTCTCCTGGGCCGAGCCGGACGGGATCAGGTGGTAGCCCTGGAACACAAAGCCAAAGGCTTCGCGACGCAACCAGGCCAGTTCGTCGCTGTCCAGGTGGGCAACGTTTTCTCCGGCGAACAGGTAGTCACCGACAGTGGGGCGGTCGAGGCAGCCGAGGATGTTCATCAGCGTGGACTTGCCGGAGCCCGATGCACCGACGATGGCGACGAATTCCCCGGCATGGATCGACAGGTCGATCCCGCGTAATACATCGACTTGCGGGCTGTCGCCGCCGCCGTAGGATTTGCGGATGTTCTTGAGTTCGATCAGCGGCGTGGTCAAATCAACCCCCGCTGCCGTCGGTTGGGCCGATCAGCAGGTGATCGCCTTCATTGAGACCGTCCAGCACTTCGACCCGCAGGCGGTCGCTGATCCCCAGGCGCACTTCACGTTCCTGCACGCTGCCATTTTTGGCCACAACCCGGGCCACCTGTTTATCGTGGCCTCCGCTGACCATCAGGGCTGCGACTGGAACGGTGAGGGCGTCCTTGACTTGGCTGGCGACGAAAAATACCTGGGTGGTCATTTCGGCCATCAGCGCGTTGTCGGTGTTGTCGACATCCAGCAGCACGGTGTACAGCACCACGCGGCCGCTGCCGGTTTTGCTTGTACTGCTGGGGCTGCCATTGCCCTGGCTGGTTTCATTCAGCGGCTTGGGCGGAATCGGCAGGATCTGGCGCACGGTGCTGGTCCAACGCCGGCTGCCACCGGCGAGGGTGGTGAAATAGGCGGTCATGCCCGGTTTGACATGACTGATATCGGCTTCGGAAACCTCGGCCCACACAGTCATCGGCGACAACTTGGCGATGCGCAGGATCAGCGGCGTCTGTTGCTGGGCGTTGAGGGTCTGGCCGACCCGTGCGTCCACCGCCACCACGGTGCCGCTCATGGGCGCGTAGATGCGGGTGTAACCCAGTTCTGCCTCGTCACTGCGCAGGCTGGCCTGGGCCTGGCGAATCTGTGCCTGGAACATATTGACGCGGGCCTGGGTGGCACTCAGCTCGGCCTTGGCGGTTTGTACGTCTTCTTCGCGGGTGGCGTTGCCGGCGACCAGGCGCTGCTGGCGCTGGTACTTCTGACGGGCCAGTTCGTGCTGGGCTTTCTGCTCCTGCAACTGGGCCTGGAGGTTTTCGATGGCGTAGCGGCTAGCGTCGAGCTTGGCCTGCTGTGTGGCAGGGTCGATTTCCACCAGCAGCTCGCCTTCCTTGACCTGATCACCGGCCTCCACGTGGATCTTGCGGATTTGCCCGGACGCCTGGGCGCCCACGTCGACGTACCGGCGCGGCTGCAGAGTGCCCAATGCGGTAACGCTGTTTTCTATGTTACCGCGCGTTACGGTGACAGTCGGCAGGCTATCGCGCCCAGGCTGCAGCAGTTGCCAGGCAGCCACCGCAAGGATGGGGATCAGGCACGCGACAGCAAGCAGGGCGCGTCGGGCGGGGCGAGGGCGTTTCATGCGTTGGTTCCAGCCAGAAGTTTGGGCCGCAGTTGCGGAGGGCTGACTGTTATACGAGAAAATTGCCCGAAGATTTAGACGTTTACATACGCCGTAACAGCTCTGTCGAATAAAAAAAATCGTGCGTGGGTGCAAGACTTCTTTAAAAGTAGATGAGAATTACTATAAATTGCACGCACTCAAACTGCCATCACCGATGGCCTGTCTTCTTTAGCACTCAAGGATCTGATACCGCTTCCCCAGGCGGTCGGGAGTCATGTTGGAAAACTACTATCGCGAGCTGGTGTGTTTCCTCAACGCCAAGCTGGGCAACCGTCAGGTGGCCGAGGATGTGGTGCATGACGCTTATGTCCGGGTGCTGGAGCGCGCAAGCGACACGCCAATCGAACAGCCGCGGGCGTTTTTGTATCGCACGGCGCTGAACCTGGTGATCGACGGCCATCGGCGCAACGCCCTGCGCCAGTCCGAGCCCCTGGAGGTGCTGGACAGCGAAGAGCGTTTCGCCCCCAGTTCACCGCATGCCAGCCACGATCAGGGCCAGCGCCTGGAAATGCTCGAACGCGCCCTGGCCGAGTTGCCGACGGCCTGCCGCGACAGCTTCCTGCTGCGCAAACTCGATGGCCTTTCCCACCCGCAAATCGCCGAACGCCTGAGCATTTCCCGCAGTGTGGTGGAAAAACATATCGTCAACGCCATGAAGCATTGCCGGGTGCGCATGCGTGAGTGGGACGCGCACTGATCACTGATTAGTTAAATTTTATTTCACTGTCCTCGTTTCCTATCAACACATGACCTGTTGTTCAGGTCTTGAAAGGTATTCCCGCCCCACCGCCAAGGGGCTTATCCAGAGGACACTGGAATGACACAGGCAATTGCTTCGCCCGCGGTTCACGACCTGATCGGTATCGGTTTCGGCCCTTCGAACCTGGCGCTGGCCATCGCCCTGCAGGAGCGCGAAAAAGCCCAGGGCAAACTCGATGTGCTGTTTCTCGACAAGCAGGCCGACTACCGCTGGCACGGCAATACCCTGGTGACCCAGAGCGAACTGCAGATTTCGTTCCTCAAGGACCTGGTGACCTTGCGCAACCCCACCAGCCCGTACTCCTTCGTCAATTACCTCAAGGCCCACGACCGGTTGGTGGACTTCATCAACCTGGGCACTTTTTATCCGTGCCGCATGGAATACAACGACTACTTGCGCTGGGTCGCCGGGCAGTTCCAGGCCCAGGCGCGCTACGGTGAGGAAGTGCTGGCCATCGAGCCGATCCTGCAACAGCAGCAGGTTGAAGCGTTGCGCGTGATCTCCCGTGATGCGTCTGGCGAACAGCATGTGCGCACCACCCGTTCGGTGGTGGTCAGCGCCGGTGGTACGCCACGCGTGCCGGAGGCGTTCAAGGCGCTCCGGGATGACGGCCGGGTGTTCCACCACTCCCAATACCTGGCGCGCATGGCCCAGCAGCCGTGTGTTGAAGGCAAGGCGATGCGCATTGCGATCATCGGCGGCGGCCAAAGCGCGGCGGAAGCCTTTATCGACTTGAACGACAGCTTCCCATCGGTGCAGGTCGACATGATCCTGCGCGGTTCGGCGCTGAAGCCGGCCGATGACAGCCCGTTCGTCAACGAAGTGTTTTCACCGGCGTTTACCGACCTGGTATTCCAGCAAGTCGGCGCCGAGCGTGAGCGTCTGGTGGCCGAGTACCAGAACACCAACTATTCGGTGGTGGACCTGGACCTGATCGAGCGAATCTACGGGATTTTCTACCGCCAGAAAGTCTCCGGCGTCGCGCGCCAGGCCTTCCGCACCATGACCGTGGTCGAGAAAGCCAGCGCCAGCCCGCTGGGCATCGAACTGGTGCTGCGCAACAACGCCAACGGCGAAACCAGTGTCAGCCATTACGACGCCGTGATCCTGGCCACCGGGTACGAGCGCCAGATGCACCGCGAACTGCTTGCGCCGCTGGAAGCCTACATGGGCGACTTCGAGGTGGCGCGCGACTATCGCATCGTCACTGATGAGCGCTGCAAGGCCGGGATCTATATCCAGGGGTTCAGCCAGGCCAGCCATGGTTTGAGCGATACGCTGCTGTCGGTGCTGCCGATTCGCGCGGATGAGATTGCGGCGTCGCTGTATGAAAACGATCGCCATCGGGGCAAAGCGCGTTCGGTGCAGGATTTGCTACTCGCCACCGCGAGCTGACAAGCTGCACTTGTGACAGGCAGGGCTGCCTGATACTGTACAAAAAACCAGTATCGGTAGCCCTTCATGCAGTTGATCGAAAAACTCAGCATCCTCGCCGACGCCGCCAAGTACGACGCTTCCTGCGCCAGCAGTGGCGCGCCCAAGCGCAGCTCCGAAGGCAAGGCTGGGCTGGGTTCCATCGATGGCATGGGCATCTGCCACAGCTACACCCCGGACGGCCGCTGCGTCTCGCTGCTCAAGGTGTTGCTGACCAACTTCTGCCTCTACGACTGCCAATACTGCGTCAACCGCCGCTCCAGCGATGTGCCCCGCGCGCGTTTCAGCCCGGAGGAGGTGGTCACCCTGACCCTGGATTTCTACCGGCGCAATTGCGTCAGCGGGCTGTTTCTCAGTTCCGGCATCATCCGTTCGGCCGACTACACCATGGAGCAACTGGTCCGGGTCGCCAAACTCCTGCGCGAAGAGCATGACTTTCGCGGCTATATCCACCTCAAGACCATTCCCGAAGCCGACCCGGCGCTGATCGCCGAGGCCGGGCGTTACGCCGACCGGCTCAGCGTAAATATCGAACTGCCCACCGATGCCAGCCTGCAAACCCTGGCGCCGGAGAAGCAGATCGTCTCGATCAAGCAAGCCATGCAAACCATCTACACCGGTGAGCAAACCGTACTCAACGAGCCGCGCGCGCCGCGTTTCGCCCCGGCCGGGCAAAGTACACAGATGATCGTCGGCGCCGATGACACCGACGACAGCACCATCCTGCACGGCGCCGAGGCGCTGTATGGCAACTTCAAGTTGCGCCGCGTGTATTACTCCGCGTTCAGCCCCATCCCCAACAGCCCGAAAAGCGTGCCCCTGGCCGCGCCACCGCTGATGCGCGAACACCGTTTGTATCAGGCGGATTTCTTGTTGCGCAGCTACGGTTTCAGCGCCAACGAGCTGTTTGAAGGCCCAGGCCACCTGGCGCTGGATATCGACCCCAAACTCGCCTGGGCGCTGGAGCATCGCGAGGTGTTTCCGCTGGACTTGAATCGCGCCGAACCGACCCTGATTGCACGCATCCCCGGCATCGGCCTGCGCACTACCCAGCGCCTGGTCGACCTGCGTCGCGAACGCAAGATCCGTTTCGAAGACCTGGCGCGTATGCGTTGCGTGCTGGCCAAGGCCAAGCCGTTTTTCATCACCAGCGACTACCACCCGCAACAGGCCGACAGCACCAGCGTGTTGCTGCGCGAGCAACTGCGCGACCGCCCGCAGCCGCAACAAATGGGGCTGTGGGGATGATCAGCCTGGAATGCGACAACCTGTTCAGCACCTGGCGCGAACAGGCGCGCTGGCTGCTCAGCCATCAGGTCGACCCCAGCCAGGTGAGTTGGGGCGAGGCGGAGGTGGCGGACCTGTTTGCGACCGACGAGCCGATTCCTGAACAGCTTGGGCCGTTTCAGGCGCGAATTCCCAAGGCGCTGTTGGAGCTGTTGGAATCGGCCGCCTGTTACCACGGCGATCAGCGCTGGAGCCTGTTATATGAGGTGTTGTGGCGAGTCAGCCATGGCGACCGCACCGCGATGCTTGCGGGCGACAAGCTGGGCAGCGAGTTGCAGCGACGGATCAAGCAGGTCAGTCGCGAAGCCCATCATCTGCATGCCTTCGTGCGCTTTATCGCGTTGCCGGCAGAGGCGGGCAGCGAGTTGCCGGAGTATGTGGCGTGGCACGAGCCGGCGCATGACATATTGAAATCAGCCAGCCAGCACTTCGTCGGGCGCATGGGCCGTCATCGCTGGATGATCGCCACGCCCCTGGACGGGGTTTATTACGACGGTGAGCAGTTGATTCATCAACGCGAATGCCCCGAGGCGTGGCGGCAACTGGCGCAAAATGTCGAAGACCCGCACAGCGCCATGTGGCTGACCTACTACAGCCACATCTTCAACCCGGCGCGGTTGAACCCCAAGGTGATGGAAGGGCACTTGCCCAGCCGGTTCTGGAAGAATCTGCCGGAGGGCAAGTTGATTCCGGGGCTGATCAGCGAGGCGCGCACGGGCAAGCAGAAGGATGGGCAGGCGAAGCTGATTGGCGCGCGGCCTGGGAAGAAAATTGTGCACCCCGCCAATGTGGGAGCTGGCTTGCCTGCGATAGCGGTGGGCCAGTCAAATCAAAGTTGACTGATAAACCGCCATCGCAGGCAAGCCAGCTCCCACATGGGGTTTGTGTTGTTGATGATCGTTCCCACGCTCCGCGTGGGAATGCTGCGCCGGACGCTCCGCGTCCGCTTTGAGGTCGTGACGCGGAGCGTCACAGGATGCATTCCCACGCGGAGCGTGGGAACGATCTGCGATCTGTCGATCGGTCTTCTGTGTTTGAGAGATCAGGCCAACTCAGTCGCAGTGTTCTTCACCACTGCCAACTCCGGGTGCGCCACCAATTTATCAATGTGCAACTCGTCGTTGTTCAACCAGGTCTCCGTCAGCACGCGGTAGTGTTCCATGTCCCGGCAGCGCATGCGCAGGCTGTAATCAAACGGCCCGCTGATCAGTTGGCATTCAAACACCTGCGGGCAGGCTTTGACGCAGGCTTCAAAGGCCTTTTGCGCCGAGCGCCCGCTTTGATTGGACAAGGCCACCAGCACCAGCAGTGACAGCCCCGGCGAGACCATCTGCACATCGATGATCGCCCCGTACCCGCGAATCACGCCGCGTCGCTCCAGCTTGCGCACGCGCTCCAGGCAGGGCCTGGGCGTCAGGTGCACCAGCGACGAGAGTTTTTCGTAGGTGATACGCCCCTGGTGCCGCAACACGTCGATGATGGCCTCATCGATGCGATCCAGCGCAGGGGAAGAATGGGGTCCGTTGGCCTTGGTATCCATGAGTTCACTTCAAACGGTTGGAAAGAAATTGCTGCAAGCGTTCGCTGCTGGGGTGGTCGAGGATTTCGGCGCCGCCTTGCTCTTCGACCCGGCCCTGATGCAAAAACAGCACTTGGCTGGACACCTGGCGGGCAAAGCCCATTTCGTGGGTGACCATCAACATGGTACGACCTTCCTCGGCCAACGTCTGTATGACTTTGAGGACTTCTCCTACAAGTTCCGGGTCCAGCGCGGAGGTCGGTTCGTCGAACAGAATGATTTCCGGCTCCATCGCCAGCGCCCGTGCGATGGCCACGCGCTGTTGTTGGCCGCCGGACAGAAACGCCGGGTATTGATCCGCCACACGGCCCGGAAAACCGACTTTGTCCAGGTACATTCGTGCACGTTTTTCAGCCTCTGCCGCGCTCACATTCAGCACGCGGCGCGGGGCCATGGTGATGTTTTCCAACACGGTCATGTGGCTCCACAGGTTGAAGTGCTGGAACACCATGGCCAGGCGCGTGCGCAGGTTCTGCAGTTGCGCCTGGTGCGGCGCGCGGGTGCCGGCGCGGCCTTGCTGCATCTCGATGCTGATGCCGTCGAGGGTGATCACTCCAGCGTCCGGCTGCTCGAGAAAGTTGATGCAACGCAGCATGGTGCTTTTGCCCGAACCGCTGGCGCCGATCAAGCTGATCACATCGCCCTGGCGCGCATTGAGGGATACGCCCTTGAGCACTTCGTGGTCGCCGTAGCGTTTATGAATGCCTTCGACCTGGAGTTTGACGGCTGCCGTGAACGCCTTTGCGGACGGCGCGGTGTGTACATCGGCGGGATAAGTGGCCAGGGCCTGCGCGGACTGATTCATGGGTTAGCCTCGGGTAGGAACAAGAAAACGCATCCAGCGACGTTCGGCCAGTCGAAACAGGCCCACCAGTGCAAAGGACAGCAGCATGTAGAGCAGGGCGGCGATACCGAAGGCCTGGAACGTCAGGAACGTTTCGGCGTTGGCATCGCGGGCCACCTTGAGGATGTCGGCGACGGTGGCGGTGAACGCCAGTGAGGTGGCGTGCAGCATCAGGATTATTTCGTTGCTGTAGGCCGGCAACGCGCGGCGCAGTGCGGCGGGCACCACCACAAACAGGTTGAGCCGCCAGCCGTGCAGGCCGTAGGCGCGCGCCGCTTCGATTTCGCCATGGGGAATATTGCGGATCGCCCCGGCGAAGATTTCCACGGTGTAGGCGCAGGTGTTGAGTACAAACGCCAGCAGGGTGCAGTTCAGCGCGTTACGGAAAAACTGGTTGAGCAGGGCGTTGTCCTGCACCACCTCCAGGCTGTACAGCCCGGTGTAGCAAATCAGCAGCTGGATATACAGCGGCGTGCCGCGAAACAGGTAGGTGTAGACCTCCACCGGCCAGCGCAGCCAGAAGTGCTCCGAGACGCGGGCCAGCGCCAGTGGGATCGACAGCACAAAACCCAGGACCACCGAGATGATAAACAGCCACAGCGTCATGGCGACCCCGGACAAGCCGGCGCCATCGCTGAACAGGTAGGCCAGGCCGTATTGCTGGAACAGTTCGATCATCGCGCCATCCCCTTGATGCCGAGGTTATAGCGCCGCTCGAGGCGCTTGAAGATGCGGTTGGAGAGGGTGGTGATCACCAGGTACACCACGCCGGCGAGGATCAGAAAATACAGTGGCTCGTTGGTGCTCTTGCCGGCGTTTTGCGCAGCCTTGACCAGGTCCGACAGGCCGATGATCGACACCAGCGCAGTGGACTTGAGCAGCACCAGCCAGTTATTGCCCAGGCCCGGCAGCGCAAAGCGCATCAACTGTGGGAACAGCACCAGGTGGAAGCGCTGCCAGCGGCTCAAGCCATAGGCGGTGGCAGCCTCAAGCTGCCCGGCCGGCACACTGAGAATTGCGCCACGAAAGTTTTCGGTGAAATACGCACCGTAGATAAACCCCAGGGTGATCACCCCGGCGGTAAACGGGTCGATTTCGAAGTAGTCCCAGCCGAACACTTCGCTGAGGTCGTTCAGCCACAGTTGCAGGCTGTAGAAAATCAGCAGGATCAGCACCAGGTCCGGCACGCTGCGGATCAGCGTGGTGTACAGCGTGGCCGGCACCCGCAGCCATTTGACGCTGGAGAGCTTGGCGCCGGCCGCAATCAGGCCCAAGGCGAGGCTCAGGGCCAGCGCCAGGAACGCCAATTTGACCGTCATCCAGGCACCCTGGGCGAGCATGGGGCCGTAGCCTTGCAGGTTGAGGAATTCGTTCATGGGAAAGATCTCGATGGAGCACAGAGATTTACTGTGGGAGCTGGCTTGCCTGCGATGACGTTGGGTCAGCTAATACCTCTGCGTCTGATACACCGCTATCGCAGGCAAGCCAGCTCCCACAGGGGACAAGGCGTTACTCGTTGTAGATATCCTGATCGCCGAAGTACTTCTTCTGGATCTGTGCGTAGGTGCCATCGGCCTGCACGGCGGCGATGCCTTTGTTGATCAGCGCGCGCAAGTCTGCGTCGTTTTTGCGCAGGCCCATGGCGATGTCCAGGGGCAGGGTCGGGTCCTTGAAGGCCGGGCCGGTCTTGAAGTCGGCGCCTTCAGGCTTGGACAGGAAGTTGAGCTGCGCTTCGAGCTTGTCGGTCAGGGTGGCGTCGAGGCGGCCGTTTTGCAGGTCGGCGTAGTTCTGTTCCTGGGACTGGTACGCCTTGATCTGCGCGCCGAGCTTGGCCAGGTGCGCGCGGGCATAGGCTTCTTGCAGCGAGCCTTGCAGCACGCCGACCTGTTTGCCTTTCAACGATTCCGGTGTGTCGCCGAAGTCGGCGTTTTTGCGGGTGATCACCGAGGTCGGGCTGAGGAACAGGCGGTCGGTGAAGTCGATGACTTTTTCACGCGCCGGCGTCACGGCCATTGAGGACATGATCGCGTCGAACTTGCGTGCGCGCAGGGCCGGGATCATGCCGTCGAATTCGTTGTGCACCCAGGTGCATTTCACTTCGAGTTTGGCGCAGATCGCATTGCCCAATTCGATATCAAAGCCTTGCAGGCTGCCGTCGGCGGCCACGGATTCGAAGGGCGGGTATTCGGGGAATACGCCGAAGCGGATTTCTTTCCAGTCCTGGGCGTGGGCGGCGCTGGCGCACAAAGGCAACAGCAATGCAGCGAGGAGTGATCGCAGTGGAGTCATGGGGCGTCCCTATATTTTGTAATTGATGTCAGGGCAGTGAAAGGGTGCAGCGTGCATTCATTTGCTGACTCTTTGGTCGGGCTCAGAATGCTTCATGGTGGTGCGTTTTTTGTGTCGTTTACCCGGTGCATAAAGCGCGAATTGCGCTGTTAAAAAGCGCAATGCAGCGGAATCGGCTGCTGCGCGCGCTAAATCGGCTTTTTACCGGTGAAGTTCAGGCCTGCCCTGGGCGCAAAGCGGCAGGCCAGAGCGGTCTCAGGCGCGCTTTTTCTGCTGTGCGCGCGGCTGTTGGGCCAAGCGTGCAAACAGGTCTTTCGGGTCGGCCAGGTCCGGCACCAGTTCGAGTGTGCTGCCCACATCCAACGCGTTGGCCACATCGAACACATAGCGCAGTGCCGAGTAATCTTCGATGGCAAAACCCACCGAGTCGAACAGCGTCACTTGGCGTGCGTTTTCGCGGCCGGGCTTCTGGCCGTTGATGACCTGCCACAGTTCGGTGACTGGCGAATCTTCCGGCATGTGCTGGATTTCGCCTTCGATGCGGCTTTGCGGTTCGTACTCGACGATCACGCGGGCGCGTTCGACGATACGTCGGTCCAGCTCGGTCTTGCCGGGGCAGTCGCCGCCCACGGCATTCAGGTGCATGCCGGGCTCGATCATGTCGTCGGTGAGGATGGTCGCGTAGGCCTTGTCGGCCGTCACGGTGGTGACGATGTCCGCGCCTTTCACCGCTTCGGCGACGCTGCCGGCCAGGATCACTGTGATTGCCGGGAAGGCCTTGAGGTTGGCAGCCAGTTTGGCGGTGGCCTTGGCGTCGATGTCGAACAGGCGGATTTCGTTGATGCCGAGCATGGCGTGGAAGGCCAGGGCCTGGAACTCGCTTTGCGAGCCGTTGCCGATCAGCGCCATGCTGCGGCTGTTGTCGCGCGCCAGGTAACGAGCCACCAACGCCGAGGTGGCGGCAGTGCGGATGGCGGTGGTCAGGGTCATTTCCGCCAGCAATACGGGTTTGCCGGTGTCCACGTCGCCCAGCGCGCCGAAGGCCATCACCGTGAGCATGCCGGCCAGGGTGTTCTTGGGGTGGCCGTTGACATACTTGAACGCGTACAGCGAGGCGTCGGACACCGGCATCAGCTCGATCACGCCATCCGGCGAGTGGTTGGCCAGGCGCGCGCATTTTTCGAAATCCTGCCAGCGCAGGTAGTCGGCGCGGATGTACTCGGCCATTTCGGTGATGCAGGTTTGCAGGCCTTTTTGCGAGACCAGATAGCTGAGATCGTTGACGTCGATATAACGGGTCATGGCAAGACTCCTTATTGAAATGAGGGGCGGGCAGGCAGGTGCACTTCCGCCAACATGCAGCGGGCACTGCCGCCGCCGATGCGTTCGATGTTGTCGATGTTCACCACCACCGGGCGGGTGTGGCGTTCCACCTGTTGGCGCTGGGCAGGGTGCAAGGCGCCCCAGGCGCTGGCGGACATCACCAGCAGCGGCTGGCCGTCGCGGTCGTGGACTTCGAGCATGTTGCCGGCGAAGGCTTCGAGCTGGTTGAAGTCGAGGGCGAGGATGTCTTTGCCGGTGTCGCGCAGTGAGCGTTCCAGGCCCATGCGTTCGCTCGCGTCGGGCAAGGCTTGCAGGCACACCACCGAGAGGTCGCGGCCGACGCTCATCATCACGTTGCTGTGGTAGATCGGCGCGTGATGGCGGTCGACGGCGTGGAACACGCAGAGTTGGTAGTCGAGGCGTTCGGCGAACTGGCGCAGGGCGTCCTGGTGGGTGCGCCCGGAGTGGCAGGCGTAGCTGATGCGATGCTGGCGGTCGAGCACCATGCTGCCGGTGCCTTCGAGGAAGATGTTCTGTTGTTCGAGGTGGCTGAGGTCGATGGTGTGGTGGATCGCAAAGCGCTGCTCCAGTACTTGCAGCACGCCTTTGTCGCGCTCCAGGCGTCGGTTCTGGCCTTCCATCGGGTACAGCACCAGGCTACCGTCGGCGTGGCTGCTCCACCAGTTGTTGGGGAAGATCGAGTCGGGGGTGTGGGGCGCGGGAGTGTCCTGGACCACCAGCACTTCGACGCCGTGTTGGCGCAGGGTGTCGACGTAGCCGTCAAATTCTTCCAGCGCTTTGTGCTGCGCGCTGAGTGGGTCGAGGGGCGGGCGCTGGAAGCGGTTGTTGATCGCGGTGTCCGGGTTGAAGGCAAAGCGCGCCGGGCGAATCATCAGGACAGTGTTTGTTGTTTGCATGGGTGCACGGGTCCATGGGGGGGCTGAGCTGTGGGGGTATTTTGTGCGTTGTGGTGGGGGAATCCCGGCTGAAACAGAGGGGCGGCTCAGCCGGGAAAGCTGAAAAGTGGGGTGGGGCAGCCGAATCGGCTGGAGAGGTTGGAATGAGGTCAAACTGTGGGAGCGGGCTTGCTCGCGAAGGCGGTGGGTCAGGTTCAGATGCATTGGCAGGAAGACTGCATTCGCGAGCAAGCCCGCTCCCACATTGGTATTGTTGCGTCTGTTGTAACGCCGTCAGCCAGGAGGAATCATGTCTACCGCTGTTCGTCTTGCCCAAACCACCGATGCCGAAGGGATCAGCCAGGTCATCCTGGCTGCCTTGCACAGCAGTAATGCGCGGGATTACCCGGCGGAGGTGATTGCTCGGGTCGCGAGTAATTTTACGCCTGACGCTGTGCTGGCTTTGCTCCAGCGGCGGGTGGTGCTGGTGGCGGTTCAGGAGCAGGTGATCGTCGCCACTGCGGCACTCGACGGCAATGTGGTGCGCTCGGTGTTCGTCAACCCGGCGCTGCAAGGGCAGGGGATTGGGCGGCTGTTGATGATCGAGATCGAACTGCGTGCCCGCGAAGCCGGGGTGACGGTCTTGAGCGTGCCGTCTTCGCTGACGGCCGAGCCGTTCTATACCAAGCTGGGGTTCAACGCGGTGCGCAATGTCTACCACGGCAACGAGCGCACGTTGGTGATGGAGAAGGCGTTGTTATCTCGCCATCCCATTGGGCCGTATCGCGACCGTCAGCACCGCGCGCAAGTGGTGGCCCTGTGGCAGGAGGCGTTTGGCTATGACACCGCGCACAACCTGCCGACGTTGGCGATTGATAAGAAACTGGCGGTCAACGATGGCTTGTTCTTTGTGGCGACGGATAAAAAAGCCGTGGTCGGCAGCATTCTTGCCGGCTACGACGGGCATCGTGGCTGGCTGTATTCGGTGGCGGTGCACAGCGATTATCGGCGGCAGGGTTTGGGCGCGTCGTTGGTGCGGCATGCCGAGCAGGCGTTGACGGCGCTGGGGTGCATGAAGATCAATTTGCAGATTACTGGCGGGAATGACGCGGTGGTGGGGTTTTACGAGGCGTTGGGGTATGGGGTGGAGCCGAGGATTAGTATGGGGAAGAAGATTGGCGTGAATATCCCAAAAAACGTGTGAGAACACCCAAACCAACTGTGGGAGCTGGCTTGCCTGCGATGGCGGTGGGTCAGTCAACTTGTTTAGTCACTGATAGACCGCTATCGCAGGCAAGCCAGCTCCCACATGGGTTTTGTGGTGTGGCTGGCTTTTGGGTTTAGACCTTGACGATCCAGCCTTCTGGCGCTTCGACGTCGCCGGTTTGCACGCCGGTCAGCTCTTTGTAGAGCGCCTGGGTGATCGTGCCCACTTCGGTTTCGCTGTGGAACACGTGCAGTTTGCCGTTGTACTGGATGCCGCCGATCGGCGAGATCACGGCAGCCGTGCCGCAGGCACCGGCTTCCTTGAACTGATCCAGTTTGTCGATGAACACTTCGCCCTCGACCACTTTCAGGCCCAGGCGCGACTGGGCCAGTTCGATCAGCGACAGGCGGGTGATGCCTGGCAGCACCGAAGGCGACTTCGGCGTGATGAACTGGTTGTCGTGGGTGATCCCGAAGAAGTTGGCCGAACCGACTTCTTCGATTTTCGAATGGGTCATCGGGTCCAGGTAGATCGCGTCGGCGAAACCGGATTTCTTCGCTTCAGCGCCCGGCATCAGGCTGGCGGCGTAGTTGCCACCGACCTTGGCGGCACCGGTGCCTTGTGGCGCGGCGCGGTCGAAGGTGGAAATCTGGAAGTTGTGGGGCACCAGGCCGCCTTTGAAGTAGGCGCCGACCGGGATGGCGAAGACCGAGAAGATGAACTCCGGCGCGGTCCGCACGCCGATGTTGTCACCGGTGCCGATCACGAACGGGCGCAGGTACAGCGCACCGCCGCTGCCGTACGGCGGGATGAACCGCTCGTTGGCCTTGACCACTTGTTTGCAGGCGTCGATGAAGTCTTCGGTCGACACGTGCGGCATCAGCAGGCGTGCACAGCTGCGCTGCATGCGTGCGGCGTTCTGGTCCGGGCGGAACAGGTTGATCGAACCGTCTTTGCAACGGTAGGCCTTGAGGCCTTCAAAGCATTGCTGGCCATAGTGCAGGGCAGTCGAGCCCTCGCTGATGTGCAGCACGTTGTCGTCGGTCAGGGTGCCTGCTTGCCATTCGCCGTTTTTCCAGACTTGGAGAAACCGCTTGTCGGTCTTGATGTAGTCAAAACCCAGCTTGTCCCAATTGATGCTTTCGTTACCCATGACACCCTCTATCTCTGGTCAACCGCCTGGTCGAAGGCAGGCTTGTCGGTTTTTTTCTGGATGGGCGCAACAATACTTCATTCTTGGCCGGTGTGGGAGCGGGTGGGCGGGCCATTCGGCATGTGCGTTGGCTGATCCGCCGCTATCGCAGGCAAGCCAGCTCCCACATTTGCAATGCATTCCCCTGTGGGAGCTGGCTTGCCTGCGATGGCCTCACCGCGGTTTTACAGGTGCAGCGCGTGGCCCAAAGCTCTTAAAGCGGCTTCCTGTACCGCTTCGCCGAGCGTCGGATGGGCGTGGATGGTGCCGGCCACGTCTTCCAGGCGCGAGCCCATTTCCAGGCTCAGGCCGAAGGCCGTGGACAGCTCGGACACGCCAACGCCCACCGCTTGCCAGCCGACGATCAGGTGGTTGTCACGCCGCGCCACCACGCGCACGAAGCCGGTTTTCGACTCCAGGGTCATCGCCCGGCCATTGGCCGCGAACGGGAAGCTCGACACGATGCAGTCCAGGCCGGCGGCCTTGGCTTCGTCCGGGGTCTTGCCGAGCACCACCAGTTCCGGGTCGGTAAAGCACACCGCCGGGATCGCTGCCGGGTTGAATTCGCGGGACTTGCCGCTGATCAGTTCGGCAACCATTTCGCCCTGGGCCATGGCCCGGTGCGCCAGCATCGGCTCGCCACTCAGGTCACCAATGGCGTACACATTGCGCATGCTGGTCTGGCAACGGCTGTCGATCTTGATCGCCGAACCGTTCATGTCCAGGTTCAGCGCTTCGAGATTCCAGCCCTGGGTGTTGGGTTTGCGGCCCACGGCCACCAGCACTTGATCGGTTTCCAGCGACAAGGTGTCGCCATTCGGTTCGCGCACTTGCAGGCAGTTGTTTTCAAAGCCAGTGACGCTGTGCTTGAGGTACAGCTTTACGCCCAATTGCTTGAGGGATTCGGCCACCGGCAATGTCAGCTCGGCGTCGTAGGCGGGCAGGATATGTTCCTGCGCCTCGACCACACTGACCTCGGCGCCGAGCTTGCGGTAGGCAATGCCCAGCTCCAGGCCGATATAGCCGCCGCCGACCACAATCAGGCGCTTGGGCACACGGGTGGGCGCCAGCGCTTCGGTGGAGGAGATGATCGGCCCGCCAATCGGCAACGTCGGCAGGTTGACGCTTTTCGAACCGGTGGCCAACAGCAGGTGATCGCATTGGATACGCTGGTTGCCGACGTCGACGGTCTTGCCGTCGACCACCTTGGCCCAGCCGTGGATCACTTGCACTTTGTGCTTCTTCAACAGCGCAGCGACGCCGGTGGTCAGGCGGTCGACGATGCCGTCTTTCCATTCCACGCTTTTGCGAATGTCCAGCGTCGGCACATCCACTTCGATGCCCAACTGCGAGCCCTGGCTGTGGTGCACGGTTTGCTGGAACTGCTCGGCCACGTGGATCAAGGCTTTGGAGGGAATGCAGCCGATATTCAAGCAGGTGCCGCCCAACGCCTGGCCTTCGACCAGAATGGTCGGGATGCCCAACTGACCGGCGCGAATGGCCGCCACATAACCGCCAGGGCCGCCGCCGATAATCAGCAGCGTGGTGTTCAATGTCTCAGACATGCCTTACTCCAAAAACAGGCTGGCGGGTTGTTCGAGCAGGCCGCGAATGGCCTGGATGAATTGCGCCGCGTCCATGCCATCGACCACGCGGTGATCGAAGGAGCTGGAGAGGTTCATCATCTTGCGGACCACGATCTGGCCCTTGATCACCATCGGCCGCTCAACAATGCGGTTGACGCCGACGATGGCCACTTCCGGCAGGTTCAGCACCGGCGTGCTGACAATGCCGCCCAAGGCACCCAGGCTGGTCAATGTAATCGTCGAGCCCGACAGCTCATCGCGGCTGGCCTTGCCATTGCGTGCGGCAGTGGCCAAGCGCGCGATTTCCTCGGCGTTGCCCCACAGGCTGCGGGCTTCGGCGTGACGCACCACCGGCACCATCAGGCCGACGTCGCTCTGGGTGGCGACGCCTACATGCACCGCGCCGAGGCGGGTGATGACCTGGTTTTCGTCGTCATACCGTGCGTTGATCTGCGGGAAGTCGCGCAACGCCACGACCATGGCGCGCACGATAAATGGCAACAAGGTCAGCTTGCCGCGTGTAGCACCGTGTTTCTCATTGAGGTGCACGCGCAGCTCGTCGAGGGCGGTAACGTCGATCTCTTCCACATAGCTGAAATGCGCGGCGCGCCGGGTGGCGTCCTGCATGCGCTGGGCGATCTTGCGGCGCATGCCGATCACCGGGATTTGCTCTTCGTTGTTGCGCTCGGCGTAAGGGTTGGCGGCCGTTGATTTTTTGCCCGGACGATCGAGCAAGAAAGCCTCCAAATCTTCGTGCAAAATCCGGCCCGCCGGACCAGAGCCCTGGACCAGGCGTAGCTGGATGCCAGCATCCAACGCATGTTTGCGTACAGCCGGAGAGGCCAGCGGACGTTCGTCGGCTTCACGGGCCACCGGGGCTTGCGCCTGGGTCGCCTGAGGTTTTGTCACTGCTGGCGCGGGCTTGCTTTCAACCGGCGCGGGCTTGGCTTCAACCACCGGCGCCGCCTTCGCAGGAGCCGCCACTGGCGGTACATCCTTGGCGTTGCCCGCGCCTTCCACTTCAATGCTGATCAAAATACTGCCCACGGCCATGACTTCGCCTGGCTCGCCGCCGAGGGAAATCACTTTGCCGTGCACCGGCGAGGGAATGTCCACCATCGCCTTGTCGGTCATCACATCCGCCAGCACCTGGTCTTCAACCACCAGGTCGCCGACCTTTACATGCCATACCGACAGTTCAACTTCTGCAATGCCTTCGCCAATGTCCGGCATCTTGATAACGTGCGTGCCCATTCAGACCTCCATGACCCGTTTCAACGCCGCGCCCACGCGGGACGGCCCTGGGAAATACGCCCACTCTTGCGCGTGCGGATAGGGCGTGTCCCAGCCGGTGACGCGTTCGATTGGCGCTTCCAGGTGGTGGAAGCAATGCTCTTGCACCAGCGACACCAGCTCGGCGCCAAAGCCGCAGGTGCGCGTGGCTTCGTGCACCACCACGCAACGGCCGGTCTTTTTCACCGACTTGACGATGGTTTCCAGGTCCAGTGGCCACAGGCTGCGCAGGTCGATGACCTCGGCGTCGATGCCGGTTTCTTCGGCAGCAACTTGCGACACATACACGGTGGTGCCGTAGGTCAGCACGGTGACCGCCGAGCCCGGACGGACGATGGCGGCCACGTCCAGCGGTACGGTGTAGTAACCGTCCGGCACTTGCGCTTGCGGGTGTTTCGACCACGGCGTCACCGGGCGGTCGTGATGGCCATCGAACGGGCCGTTGTACAGGCGCTTGGGCTCCAGGAAGATCACCGGGTCATCGTTTTCGATGGAGGCAATGAGCAGGCCTTTGGCGTCGTACGGGTT
This sequence comes from Pseudomonas sp. R76, assembly GCF_009834565.1. Taxonomy (GTDB): domain Bacteria; phylum Pseudomonadota; class Gammaproteobacteria; order Pseudomonadales; family Pseudomonadaceae; genus Aquipseudomonas. The sequence goes on along the minus strand of NZ_CP019428.1, from coordinate 4,328,885 downwards.
GGACGGCATTACCGTGCGCAGGCCGCAAACCTGGGTGAACACCGCTTCGATACTCTGGCTGTGGGTCTGGCCGCCGTAGATGCCGCCGCCGCAGGGCATGCGCATGGTCAGCGGCGCGGTGAACTGGCCGGCCGAGCGATAACGCAGGCGAGCGGCTTCGGAGATGATCTGGTCGGTGGCGGGGTAGACGTAGTCGGCGAACTGGATTTCCGCCACCGGGCGCAGGCCGTAGGCGCCCATGCCCACCGCCACGCCGACGATGCCGCTTTCCGAGATCGGCGCGTCAAACACCCGCGAGCTGCCGTATTTGTTCTGCAAGCCTTCGGTGCAACGGAACACGCCGCCGAAGTAACCGACGTCCTGGCCGAACACCACCACGTTATCGTCACGTTCGAGCATCACGTCCATGGCCGAGCGCAGGGCCTGGATCATGGTCATGGTGGTGGTGGTCATGGCGGTTTCCAGTTCAATACTGTTGTTGTGATCGTTCATCTCAGATCCCCAACTCTTGACGCTGGCGCTTCAAATGCTCCGGCATCTCTTTATAGACGTCTTCGAACATGGTCGCGGCGCTTGGAATCTGGCCACCGGCCAGGGTGCCGTACTGTTCGGCTTCCTTTTGTGCCTTGACCACTTCGGCCTCAAGTTCGGCGCTGACCGCCGCGTGTTCCTCTTCGGACCACTGGCCAATCTTGATCAGGTGCTGCTTGAGACGGGCAATCGGGTCGCCCAACGGGAAGTGGCTCCAGTCATCGGCCGGGCGATATTTCGACGGGTCATCGGAGGTGGAGTGCGGGCCGGCGCGGTAGGTGACCCACTCAATCAGGGTTGGCCCAAGGTTGCGGCGCGCGCGCTCGGCAGCCCAGGCGGAGGCGGCGTACACCGCGATAAAGTCGTTGCCGTCCACGCGCAGGGAGGCGATGCCGCAACCGACGCCGCGTCCGGCGAAGGTGGTGGCTTCACCACCGGCGATGGCCTGGAAGGTGGAGATTGCCCACTGGTTGTTGACCACGTTGAGAATCACCGGCGCGCGGTACACGTGAGCGAAGGTGAGGGCGGTGTGGAAGTCGGATTCGGCGGTGGCGCCGTCGCCGATCCAGGCCGAGGCGATTTTGGTGTCGCCCTTGATCGCCGAGGCCATGCCCCAGCCCACGCCTTGTACGAATTGGGTGGCGAGGTTGCCGGAAATGGTGAAGAAACCGGCGTCCTTGACCGAATACATGATCGGCAGCTGGCGACCCTTGAGCGGGTCGCGCTCGTTGGACAGCAGTTGGCAGATCAGGTCTACCAGCGGCACTTCGCGGGCCATCAGGATGCTTTGCTGGCGGTAGGTGGGGAAGCACATGTCGTCGATGTTCAAGGCCAGGGCCTGGGCGCTGCCGATGGCTTCTTCGCCAAGGCTTTGCATGTAGAACGACATTTTTTTCTGACGCTGGGCGACCACCATGCGGTTGTCGAAGATCCGCGTCTTGAGCATGGCGCGCATGCCTTTGCGCAGGATCTCGACGGGAACGCCTTCGGCCCATGGGCCAAGGGCCTGGCCCTGGTCGTCGAGCACGCGGATCAGGCCTTTGGCGAGGTCGGCGGTGTCGGCGGGTTCTACGTCGATGGCGGGTTTGCGCACCGTACCTGCGTCAGTCAGGCGCAGGTAGGTAAAGTCGGTCTTGCAGCCTGGGCGGCCCGAGGGTTCGGGCACGTGCAGGCGCAGTGGGTCGTACTGCTGGGTCATGGCTTTCTACGCTCTATCTTGTGAATTTCTTGTAGTGGGCGCGCTAGCTGACAGTCAGTCTCCGGATAGGAGAAATCTTGTCCTACAACAATCATAGGCGTGGCGTAGAAGAATATTTATCTCTGTTTCGTTGCGCTCGCGATCATTTGCGGATAAAAAAACTGCATAACCATAATAAACAGGTGATTTTGTCTCATGCGTAAACTGGACCGTACCGATATTGGCATTCTCAACGCCCTGCAGGAGAACGCCCGCATCACCAACGCCGACCTGGCTCGCTCGGTCAACCTGTCGCCCACGCCGTGTTTCAACCGGGTCAAGGCGATGGAAGAACTGGGCCTGATTCGCGACCAGGTCACGCTGCTCGACGCCGACCTGCTGGGCCTGCACGTCAACGTGTTCATCCATGTAAGCCTGGAAAAGCAGAACGAGCTGGCATTGCAGCAGTTCGAAGGCGCGATCTCGGACCGCCCGGAAGTGATGGAGTGCTACCTGATGGCCGGCGACCCGGACTACCTGATCCGCGTGCTGGTGCCGACCATCCAGTCGCTGGAGCGCTTCATGATGGATTTTCTGACCAAAGTGCCGGGGGTGGCCAACATCCGCTCAAGCTTTGCGCTCAAGCAAGTGCGCTATAAGACGGCGTTGCCCTTGCCAGCCAACGGCATCAGCCTCGGTACATGACCTCAGCCGCGCCGCTGTAAAAATGTGGGAGCGGGCTTGCTCGCGAAAGCGGTGTACCAGGCACAGAATTAGTTGACTGACCCACCGCTTTCGCGAGCAAGCCCGCTCCCACATTAAGATCCCATTTCAAAGTTGGTTAAGCGGAATCTTCAGGTAAACCACCCCATTCTCCTCCGCCGGCGGCATATGCCCCGCCCGCACATTCACCTGAATCGCCGGCAGCAACAACGTCGGCATCCCCAACCCGGCATCACGTTGCGTGCGCATCGCCACAAACGCCGCCTCATCCACCCCGTTATGCACATGAATATTCCCCGCGCGCTGTTCAGCGACGGTGGTCAGGCACTTGGCCTCCCGGCCTTCGGGCGGGTAGTCATGGCACACGTACAGCTCGGTCTCCACAGGGAAGGCCAGCAACTTGCGCATCGACGCATACAACTGCCGCGCATCGCCGCCAGGAAAGTCGCAGCGCGCCGTACCCACATCGGGCATGAACAGCGTGTCACCCACCAGAATCAAGCGATCTTCGATCAGGTAGGCCATGTCCGCCGGAGTATGCCCCGGCACATGCAGCGCCTGGGCTTTGAGGTTGCCGATATAAAAGACCTCGTCCGGCGCAAACAAATGGTCGAACTGCGAACCATCGACGCGAAACGCCGGTTCCAGGTTGAACAAATTCTTGAACACGCCCTGGACCTTGCTGATCGACTGACCAATCGCGATTTTGCCGCCCAACGTGCGCCGCAGGTAAGGCGCGGCGGACAGGTGATCGGCATGGGCGTGGGTTTCCAGCAGCCATTGCACCTGCAAGCCGTACTCACGCACAAAGGCGATGACTTTGTCGGCTTGGGCTGTGTCGGTGCGCCCCGAGGCCGGGTCGTAATTGAGCACCGAGTCGACAATGGCGCATGGACCGCCGTCATTTTCATGGATGACGTAGGTGAAGGTCGACGATGCCTCGTCCAGAAAGGCGTGGATCAACGCTGGCATGGCGGCTGTCCCTGTTTAAAAAAATACGATGAAAAAAGTGGTTACAATCAGTTTACGTTTACACATAATGTTTTGAGCTTAAGTGACGTAAAGGACCCGAAGCAAATGGAATCTACTCTGAGTGAGGGCGAAGTCGCCCAGTTGCGCGCATCGGCGTCCAAGGCCTGCTCCTTGCTCAAGGCGCTGGCCAACGAGGATCGTTTATTGATTCTGTGCCAGTTGACCCAGGGTGAGCGCAATGTTGGCGAATTGGAAACCATGACCGGCGTAAGACAGCCTACGCTGTCACAACAGTTGGGCATTTTGCGCGACGAAGGGTTGGTCGCCACCCGTCGGGAAGGCAAATACATTTTCTACGGGCTGGCCAGCCATGAAGTGATTCAAGTAATGAAGACCCTCTCCGGGCTGTACTGCGGTGCGGTCATCAAAAGCTGGGCGTGACGCCATCCGGCAGCGGCCCTTGTGTGCATGTATAAAAAGGCGATCGACATGAACGACCAACACTGTGGCCCCACCATCAGTGGCGATATCGTAGTCATTGGCGGCGGTTCGGCAGGCATCGGCCTGCTGGCCAGCCTGCTCAAACGTGATCCGCACCTGAACATCACCCTGATCGAACCGAGTGAATACCACTGCTACCAGCCGGCCTGGACCCTGGTCGGCGGCGGCGCCTACGACGTCAAGAAGACGCGGCGGCCCATGGCGGATGTGTTGCCCAATGGCGTGAGCTGGGTGCAGTCCGCCGTCAGCGAGTTGCTGCCGGATGAGCAAACCTTGGTGCTCGACAGCGGCCAGCGCGTCACCTGGAACAACCTGATCGTCTGCCCCGGTTTGCGCCTGGCATGGGAAAAAGTCGAAGGCCTGCAAGACACACTGGGCCAGAACGGCGTGACCTCCAACTACAGCTACGAGCACGCCGCTTACACCTGGCAATTGGTGCAGCAGCTCAAGAGCGGCAAGGCGATTTTTACCCAGCCGGCCATGCCGATCAAATGCGCGGGCGCGCCGCAAAAGGCCATGTACCTGTCCTGCGATCACTGGCTCAAGCACGGCAACCTGAACAATATCGACGTCGAGTTCGACCTCGCGGGCGCCGCGCTGTTTGGCGTGGCGACCTTTGTGCCGCCCTTGATGAAGTACGTCGAAAAATACAACGCGCGGCTGGCGTTCAACTCCAACCTCGTCAAGGTCGATGGCCCGGCGCGCAAGGCGTGGTTTGAGGTCAAGGACGCCGAAGGCAACGTCACCGTCGCGGAAAAAACCTTCGACCTGCTGCACGTGGTGCCGCCGCAAGTTTCCCCGGACTTTATCCGCCAAAGCCCGCTGGCCGATGCCGCCGGCTGGTGTGAAGTGAACCCCCACAGCCTGCAACACCTGCGTTACCCGCACATCTTCGGCCTGGGTGATGTGTGCGGCACCACCAACGCCAAGACCGCCGCCGCCGTGCGCAAGCAGATCGTGGTGGTCGCCGAAAACCTGCTGGCCCTGCGCAAACAGGCGCCGCTGCCGCTCAAGTACGACGGCTACGGCTCCTGCCCGCTGACAGTGGAGAAGGGCAAGGTGGTGCTGGCCGAGTTCGGCTACGGCGGCAAACTGTTGCCGACCTTCCCGCTGGACCCGACCCAGGCGCGCCGCTCGATGTGGTTCCTCAAGGCCACGCTGCTGCCGTGGTTCTACTGGAACGGCATGCTCAAGGGCCGCGAGTGGCTGACCCGCCTGAGCAAGGTGGATTAAATGCTGCTGGCAAGTCTGTTGGGCGTATTGATGGGCCTGGTCATGGGCCTGACAGGCGCAGGCGGTGGCATCCTCGGGGTGCCGGCGTTGGTGTTGGGGTTGGGCTTGACCATGACCCAGGCGGCGCCGGTGTCGCTGCTCGCCGTGGGCGCGGCGGCGGCAGTCGGCGCCATCGATGGGTTGCGCCATGGCCTGGTGCGTTATCGCGCGGCGATGTTGATCGCGTTGCTGGGTGCATCGTTTTCGCCGTTGGGGGTGTTTGTCGCTCACCAAATGCCGGAACCCGCGCTGATGGGGCTGTTCAGCGCGCTGATGGTGCTGGTGGCCTGGCGCATGTTGCAGCGCGAAAAGGTCGAGGCCGGGCCAAGTGACCATGGCGCCGCGTCATGGGGCCAGAAGAACTGCATGCTTGATCAGCAGACCGGGCGCTTTGCCTGGACCGCCAAGTGCAGCGCCACCCTGGCCGCCCTCGGCGCGGTGACCGGCGCGGTGTCGGGCTTGCTCGGCGTAGGTGGCGGCTTTCTGATTGTGCCGGCATTCAAGCAACTGACCGATGTGCAGATGCGCGGCATTGTCGCCACCTCGTTGATGGTGATCAGCCTGATCTCGCTGATCGGCGTGGCCGGCGCGTTTCATGCCGGTGTGAGCATCGAGCCCATGGGCTGGGTGTTTATCGGCGCAAGCATCGTCGGCATGCTGATCGGGCGGCGCCTGTGTTCGGTAATCAAGGCGCGCACCCTGCAAGTGGGCTTCGCCAGCCTGTGTGTGGTAGTAGCCGCCGGCATGCTGCTCAAAGCCGCGCTCTAATTCCAACCCGAAATACATCCCAATTGTGGGAGCTGGCTTGCCTGCGATAGCGGTCTGACTGATCCACCGCCATCGCAGGCAAGCCAGCTCCCACAGTTTTGAGCGCGTCCGCTTGAGGCATGGCAAGATGAACTCTGCTCAGGTTTACTACTCCCTGAGTAACGGATTTATCGACCTTGCACGTCGGCTCATCAAGGCCACCGAATGGACAACAAATACACCCCCCACACCTGGCAGCCCCACGAGCGACCGAGCCTGCCTGGCTCGCCGTCGACGCCGCTGCACAGCAACCCGAAGCGCTGGGCCTTTGCGCTGGTTGGTGTGCTGGTGGCAATCACCGGCGGGCTCGGCAACGCGTTGGTGATCGCCAACCTGCAATATTTGCAAGGCGCCTTGGGCGCAACCACCGCCGAGATGGCCTGGCTGCCCGCCGCCTATGTAATGACCAACGTGTGCATGAACCTGCTGCTGGTGAAGTTTCGCCAGCAGTTTGGCCTGCGCGCGTTTACCGAGGTGTTCCTGGTGCTGTACGCGCTGGTGACCTTTGGCCACTTGTTCGTAAACGACCTGAGTTCCGCCATTGCGGTGCGGGCGGCCCACGGCATGGTGGGCGCGGCGCTGAGTTCGCTGGGCTTGTACTACATGATCCAGGCGTTCCCGGCCAAGTGGCGCATGAAAGCCCTGGTGCTGGGCCTGGGCACCGCGCAGTTGGCGCTGCCGCTGGCGCGGCTGTTCTCCGAAGACTTGCTGCAAATTGCCGAGTGGCGCGGGCTGTACCTGTTTGAACTGGGCCTGGCACTGATCTGCCTGGGCTGCGTGTTCCTGCTCAAATTGCCGCCGGGCGACCGCTTCAAGACCTTTGAAAAACTCGACTTCCTCACCTTCGGCATTCTCGCCACCGGCGTCGCCTTGCTGTGCGCGGTGCTGTCCCTGGGGCGTATCGACTGGTGGCTGGAAGCGCCGTGGATCGGCGTGGCCTCCGCCTGTTCGCTGGTGCTGATCATGGCCGGCCTGGCCATCGAGCATAACCGCGCCAACCCGTTGCTGATGACCCGTTGGCTGGGCAGTGGGGTGATGATTCGCCTGGCGCTGGCGGTGGTGTTGATTCGCATGGTGCTGTCGGAGCAATCCACCGGCGCCGTGGGCTTCATGCAAATGCTCAACATGAGCTATCAGCAGATGCACACGCTGTACGTGGTGATGCTGGCCGGGGCGATTGCCGGGCTGGTGGTCAGTGCGCTGACGATCAACCCCGCGCACCTGCTGATGCCGCTGATCATCTCCCTGGCGTTGATGGCCACGGGGTCGGTGATGGACAGCTTCTCCAGCAACCTGACCCGCCCGCAAAACCTCTATATCAGCCAGTTCCTGCTAGGCTTTGGCGGCACCTTCTTTCTCGGCCCGACCATGGTGCTGGGCACGCGCAACGTGCTCACCAACCCGCGCAACCTGGTGAGTTTTTCGGTGATGTTCGGTATCTGCCAGAACCTCGGCGGCTTGATTGGTGCTGCCTTGCTCGGGACGTTCCAGATCGTGCGCGAGAAGTACCACTCCAGCATGATTGTCGAGCACCTGACCTTGCTCGACCCGCGTGTGGCCGCGCGGGTGCAGAGCGGCGGTTCGGCGTATGGCGGGATCATCGCCGACCCGGAGTTGCGCAACCTGATGGGCATTCGCAGCCTGGCCACGGCGGCCACGCGTGAGGCGAATGTGATGGCCTACAACGATGTGTTCATGCTGATTGCGATCATCGCGATCCTCACCATGCTCTGGATCTTCACCCGCAGCCTGTGGCTGATGAGTACCACCAAGGCAGCAGCCCCTCCCGTTCAACCCAGCGGCGTTACTTCATGACCGAACCGACTACCAGCACTACGACAACCACCAACGCCATCGCCTCCACCCCGGAAGGCACCACGCCGCCGGGCGCCTCGGTCACCGAGCCGCGTTCGCTGCGGGTACGCATCATCTCGTCGTTGGGCTTTGCCGCGATTGCCATCGTCGGCGTACTGATCGTGCTGTATGCCTGGCAATTGCCGCCGTTCAGCAGCGCGGTGGAAACCACCGAGAACGCGCTGGTGCGCGGCCAGGTGACGATTATCGGCCCGCAACTCGCCGGCTATGTGTACGAAGTGCCGGTGCAGGACTTCCAGTTCGTCAAGGCCGGTGACCTGCTGGTGCGCCTCGATGATCGCATCTACAAACAGCGTCTTGACCAGGCGCTGGCGCAACTGGCGGTGCAGAAAGCCGCGCTGGCCAACGTGGTGCAGCAACGCAACAGCGCCGAAGCCACCATCAAGCTGCGCCAGGCCGCGTTGGTCGACAGCCAGGCCCAGGCGCGCAAAAGCACCGCTGATCTGCGCCGCAATGAAGAACTGATCAGCGACGGCTCGGTGTCCAAGCGCGAGCTGGACGTGACCCGCGCCGCCAATGCACAAACCATCGCCGCCGTGGCGCAGGCCCAGGCCAGCCTGGAAATTGCCCGGCAGGACCTGCAAACCGTGATCGTCAATCGCGGTTCATTGGAAGCCGCCGTGGCCAGCGCGGATGCGGCGGTGGAGCTGGCGCGCATCGACCTGTCCAACACGCGCATCCTCGCGCCGCGTGACGGCCAGTTGGGGCAGATCGGCGTGCGGCTCGGCGCCTACGTCAACTCCGGCGCGCAATTGATGGCGCTGGTGCCGCCGCAGCTGTGGGTGATCGCCAATATGAAGGAAACCCAGATGGATAACGTGCAGGTCGGCCAGCCGGTGACCTTCACCGTGGATGCGCTGAACCACCGCAAGTTTCACGGCACGGTGCAGCATATTTCCCCGGCGACCGGCTCGGAGTTCAGCCTGCTGCAGGCGGACAACGCCACCGGCAACTTTGTGAAGATCGCCCAGCGCGTGCCGGTGCGGATCACGGTGGACCCGGATCAGGCCGAGAGTGAGCGCTTGCGACCGGGGTTGTCGGTGGTGGTGAGTATCGATACCGCCGGCCGCCTCAAAAACACCCCGCCCTGACCGACGCGAACCCTGTAGGAGCTGGCTTGCCCGCGATGCAGGCAGCTCGGTCTGTCAGGTACACAGAGTCGATGCCATCGCAGGCAAGCCAGCTCCCACAGACCCCGGTACTCGCGGATAACCGCATCACCGCTAGAGCACGAAGCTGGGTTCGGGCAACCCTTGCACGCCTGGGTTGAGGGCAAATACGCCACCCGACAGCGACTGCTCACTCTGGTCATCACGAATCGAGGTGACGAACAGCGTGTCCAGGCGACTGCCGCCAAAGGCGCACATGCTGGGTTTTTTCACCGGAACGCTGAGGGAGCGATCGAGGCGACCTTCCGGGGTGAAGCGGTGAATCAGCCCAGCGTCGTTGGCGCAGATCCAGTAGCAGCCGTCGGCGTCGACCGCCGCGCCGTCGGGGCGGCCGGGCAGCGGCTGCATGTCCACAAACACGCGGCGATTGGAGGGCGTGCCGGTCTCGGTGTCGTAATCGAACGCCCAGATCTGCTGCACCAGCGGGTGTGAGTCCGAGGCGTACATCGTGCGGCCATCCGGGCTGAACGCCAGGCCATTGAGGGTGATAAACCCGTTCAGCTGGGCGTGCGGCGCCGAACCCGACGCGTAGCGATAGAGCGTGCCCTCGGCTGCGTTCAAACCCATGTTCAGCACCATGCTGCCGGCCCAGAAACGGCCCTGGCGATCACAGCGGCCGTCGTTGAGGCGCATGTCGGCGCGCGGGTGCTCGACACTCGCCAGAGGCGTGGTGTCGAGGCTGCCGTCGTTGTGCGGGGTGAGCTGGAAAAAGCCGGTTTCCATCCCGGCGACCCAGTTGCCCGCGGTGGTGCGGGCGATACAGGCGAGCATCTGCGGGGCGGTCCAGGCGGCGATGTGGCCGGTGGCGGCGCTCCAGCGTTGCAGGCCGCCGTTGGGAATATCCACCCAATACAGCGCGCTTTCCTCCGGCACCCACACCGGGCACTCGCCCACGACATTGCGGGCGTCGACGATCAATTCAGCAGTCATGGCCACTCATTCCCTTGGGTTGCTGTGCACTCAGTCACCGAACGGCCCCGCCGCGCAGAACGCGCCGCCCTGATAGACCTTGGCCGGATCATCGGCGGCCACCGGTGGCTGTGTTTCGACCTGGGCGCGGAACACTTCGGAGCTGTCTTTGGGCGCGTAACCCAGGTGCGCGGCGTAGCGGTTGTCCCACCAGGTATCGAGGTTATCCGACATGCCGTAGACCACGGTGTGCCCGACATTTGGCGTGTACAGCGCGCGTTCGAGCAGTTGAGTGAGGTCGTCGAAGCTCAGCCAGGTGTGCATCATTCGACGGTTTTGCGGTTCCGGGAATGAGGAGCCGATGCGGATGCTCACGGTTTCGATGCCGTAGCGATCAAAGTAGAAACTCGCCATGTCTTCGCCATAGGATTTGGACAAGCCGTAGTAGCTGTCCGGGCGACGCGGCGAATGGGCGTCGAGCTTTTCGCCCTGCTTATGAAAGCCGATCACATGGTTGGAGCTGGCGAAGATTACACGCTTCACACCATGACGGCGGGCGGCTTCGTAGATATGGAAGATGCCGCTGATATTCGCGCCAAGAATCTCTTCGAACGGGCGCTCCACCGAGACACCACCGAAATGCAGGATGGCATCGACGCCTTCCACCAGATGGTGCACGGCTTGTTTATCGGCGAGGTCGCACGGTTGCACTTCTTCGCTGGCATCGGCAGCCGGGGCCATCGAAGCGATGTCCGACAGGCGCAACACCTGGGCATAAGGGCGCAGGCGTTCGCGCAAGACTTTGCCGAGGCCGCCGGCGGCACCGGTGAGCAACAGGCGGTTGAATGGAGCAGGCGTGGTGGTGGTCATGGGAATTCCATTGTTGTTGTAGGTTGTCGTATGACTTGTCGGAAGTATCGTTTTGGACTCCCCAGGTTGTCAACGCCTTGCCAGACGACAGGTTTCAAAAGGTGGGAGCTGGCTTGCCTGCTCCCACATGCCTGCTCGTTCCCACGCTCTGCGTGGGAACGCCTCTTGTGACGCTCTGCGTCACGCTTTGGACGCAGAGCGTCCAGGGCTGCATTCCCACGCGGGAGCGTGGGAACGATCAGCCAGCTCAAACATTGACCGAGTTATGCCTGCTCGTTCCCACGCTCAGCGTGGGAACGCCTCTTGTGACGCTCTGCGTCATGCTTTGGACGCAGAGCGTCCAGGGCTGCATTCCCACGCGGGAGCGTGGGAAGGATCAGCCAGCTCCCACATTGACCGAGTTATAACAGTGAGATCGGATAGCTGATAAAAATCCGATTCTCATCGAACTCATTGTTGCTGAAATCCCGACGCATGCTCGAATTCCTCCAGCGCACGTTCAAGTCCCTCAGCGCGCCGCTCTGCACCGTGTAGGCCAGTTCCGATTCGCGGCCCCATTCCTTGCCGTCGGTAATCGCCCCGGTGTGCACGTTACTGCCGCTGATATAGCGGTTCATCATGGTCAGCCCTGGAATGCCGAGCACCACGAAGTTGAAGTCATGGCGTACCTGCCAGGATTTTTCCTTGGCGTTATCGTAGCTGGCGTTGTAGCTGTCGTTGGCCAGGGTGCCGCCGCTGGTGCCATTGACCCTCATCCACAGGCTGTCGCCGGTGAGTTTCTGCAGGCCCACGTAGAACGTATTGCCGTTGTAGCGGGCCGAGAGCAGGGCCGAGACGGTCTTGTTGTCGAGGTCGCCGGCCAGTGCGCGGCCATCTTCCTTGCCGTTGAAATAACCGAGGTTGGCGCCTAGGGTCCAGTCGCCGACGGGCTGGCTGTGGGTCAGGTTGAAGTATTGCTGCTGGTAGATATCGGTTAATTCGGCGTACCACACGCCGACCTGGGTGCGCTTGTCATTGAAGCTGTACTCGCCGCCGCCAAAGTTGAAACGGTCGGAAGTGAAGGCCGCTTTGCCGTTCATGAACATGTCTTCCATGCTCGCGTCGTTGCGCGGGCTGTTACCGCGAAACTGCCCGCCGTAGAGGGTCAGGCCGGCAATTTCGTTGGACGTGACCTGGCCGCCGCGAAAGGTCTGGGGCAGCGAGCGGCCATCGTCTGAGCGCAGGATGGGCAACACCGGCATCCACTCGCCGACCTTGAGTTCGGTCTTTGACAGCTTGGTTTTCAAGGCCACGCCCAGGCGCCCGAAGTTGTCGGCGGGGCGCCCGTCGCTGTGGATCGGCAGCAGTTGCGTGCCACCGGTGCCTTTGCCGCCGTCGAGCTTTTGCGAGTACAGGCCCAGCACATCAAGGCCGAAACCCACGGTGCCCTGGGTGAAGCCGGATTTGGCATCGAGGATGAAGTTCTGCGTCCATTCCTCGGCCTTGGCTTGCGGGTAGGTCGGGTTGGTGAAGTTGCGGTTGAAGTAGGCGTTGCGCAGGTTCAGCGTGGCTTTGGCGTCTTCAAGGAAACCGTCGGCCTGGGCGTTGTGGGGCAGGGCGAAGGCCAGGCTGCCGAGGCCGATAAGGCGGATGCACGAGGAGGAATTGCGGGCGAATGGACGCACTGTGAAGCTCCCTTTTCTTTTGTTGTTTTTATTATTTGTTATACGTTGTCGTACAACATTGGGCGGGATATTTGCGAGGTTTTACCGCAGTGTCAAGCAGAAGTTATACGATGACCTGGCATTGCCCGACCTGAAGTGGGCACCATCACTGTGGGAGCTGGCTTGCCTGCGATGGCATCGCCGAGGTGTAGTTGTGGGACCGAGGCGCCCGCATCGCAGGCAAGCCAGCTCCCACAGGTTGAGCGCATTTCAAAGCTGATTTTCAGTTGGCCATGACCATCGGCGGCAGGGTGCCCAGCAGGGAAACCGCCGCCACCGCCGCCACACCCAATACCCATTCCAGCATCACGCTGGCCTTTAAACTGCCCAAGCGCTCTTCACAGTGCTCAATGCGCAGTCGGTTCAGCAGCGCCAGGGCCAACATGCCCAGCACCAGCAGCACCTTGATCAACAGAATCAGCGCAAAGCCGTTGAACAGCGGCGTAGGCCACAGCTGCCCGGTCAGCACGCGCACATTGATCAAACCGGTCACCAGCAAACCGGCGACCAGCCCGTACCCCACGCCGCTGAAGCGCCGGAGGATGGGCTCCAGCTCAAACCGTTGCGGCTGCCTGAGGATCAACACCAGCAACAGCAACCCGCCGAGCCAGGCACCGACACAGACCAAGTGCACCACCTGGTTGAGGATCAGCAATTGCCCGCTCAGCCCATTGAGCATGGCGCCGTGGCCGACCGGTGCGAGCGTCGCCAACAGCAGCGCAGTCAACGGCAGGCGCAGTGCGGGCCAGGGTTTGATCAGTACGATCACCAGCAGCAGGTTCAGCAACAGGTGCCAGACCCACACCTGGCCAAAGAAGGTTTTGCTCAGCACCAACTGCACGGTGGCCGGTTGCAGGGCCGCCGCCCAACTGCCGGCCATGCTGGCGGTGATCAACAACAGCCACGCCACGCCGGAGACCAACCCCAGCCAGGCCAGTACACGGGTGATACGTTGCAGGTGCCGGTCCAGCGCCGGCTGCGGTTCAGCGCCGAGCAGCCAGGGCCTGAACGCACAGGCCCCGAACATCAACAACACGACGATGAAATGCAGGAAGCGGCACAGCACCAGCAGGGTCGCCATGGGTTATTGGCCGACCTTGAAGCTGTATTCACCGTTGCTCTTGTGGGTGTCGACCGACACCGCGTTCCACACCACTTTGTAGGTGCCGGCTGCCAGCGGTGCGGCGGGCGTGACGACCAGGGTTTTCTTGTCGGCGTCCGGGGTTTCCAGGCCTTTGATCGCGACTTCGGTGCCGTCTTTGCTCAGTGACACCTTGGTGAAGGTGGCTTCGACGCCTTCGCTGAAGGTCAGGCGCAGGTCAGCAGGCGCGGCGACCGTGCTGTCAGCCGCAGGCGTCGAGCTTTTAAGGTGGGCATGGGCAAACGCCGCCGAGGCGCCGAGCAGGGACGCCAGCAGGGCGACGGTGGTCAGGGTTTTCTTGATCAACATTGTTCAATACCTTCAGGTTTAGAGAGTCGGTAAAGCCATGTGCAACAAGGGAAAGGGTTTGCCTTCGCCATCCAGCGGCGAGCGCGCGACCTGGATAAAACCATAGTGCAGGTAGAAGCCCACGGCTTGCGGGTTTTGCTCGTTCACATCCACCGTCAGGGTGTCGTGGCGGGCGCGGGCGTGGTCGAGCAATTGGCGGCCAATGCCCTGGCCACGGCGGTCGGGGTCGATAAACAGCATTTCCACGTTGTGCCCGCCGGTGCCGATAAACCCGGCGATGCCTTGGCGGTCTTCGAACACCCAGACATCCAGTGCAGGCATCGGCAGGTAGGCGTCACGCACCAGGGGCAGCAGGCGCTGGATGTCATCCTCGGGGAGGAAGTCATGGGTGGCCCGCACCGAACGCTCCCACAGTGCTCCCAGCACTGGGTCGTCGGCGGCCACGCGAGGTCGGATAGTCATGGCAATGATCCTTCATGGGGATCGCGATCCTAACCAATCCGTTTTGCAGGGGAAAGGTTCGCGTAAGAAGTTTCATTATGCCCTGTCGCCGCGATCTAGAGCCGATGGTAGTCTTGAGGCCATGTTGTTGTCAGGGAGCCCTTATGGGCAATCACAAAATCGGAATTCGTCGGGTCAACGTCGAAAAGATCCTGCTGGCGGCGGAGAAAATCTTCGCTGAAAAAGGCTATGGCAGCACCGCCATGGCCGACATCGCTGAAGAAGTGCAACTGCCGCGCTCCAACCTGCATTACTACTTCACCACCAAAAGCGAGCTTTACAGCGCGGTGCTGTTCGATTTGCTGGAAGTGTGGAAGCAGGACGCCCTGAGCTTTGAAACCTTCGATGACCCACGGGTGGTGCTCAGCAGCTACATCCGCGCCAAGATGCAGCGCTCGCGCACGCGGCCGTATGGCTCGAAAGTCTGGGCCAATGAAATCATCCACGGCGCGCCGACACTCGGTGAGGCGCTGGATGAAAGCCTGTACGACTGGGCCAAGATGAAGGAAGCGAAAATTCGCCAGTGGGTGGAGGACAAACGCATCCTGCCGGTGGAGCCGTCGAGCCTGCTGTATATGATCTGGGCCTCGACCCAGCACTATGCGGACTTTGACCACCAGGTGAAGATTTTGAATGACCACCAGCCGTTGTCGGACATGCAGTTTGAGAAGGCGATTCAGACGGTGACGGGGGTGATTTTGCGCGGGATTGGCTTGGAGCCGTAATGATCGTTCCTACGCTCCGCGTGGGAATGCCTCACTGGACGCTCTGCGTCCGCTCTTGGGACGCGGA
Source organism: Pseudomonas sp. R76 (assembly GCF_009834565.1). Lineage (GTDB taxonomy): Bacteria > Pseudomonadota > Gammaproteobacteria > Pseudomonadales > Pseudomonadaceae > Aquipseudomonas. The sequence continues at coordinate 4,313,633 of NZ_CP019428.1, read as the reverse complement.
GCGTCCCTGGCTGCATTCCCACGCGGAGCGTGGGAACGATCAATCAAGCGCTACACCGCCTCCCGATACGGATTCCTCGGATCCTGCGTCCAATTCAAAAACGGCTTGCCCGTGTCCATCGGCACCATCTCAATGCAATCGGCCACTGGGCAGGTGATCTGGCATAAATTGCAGCCCACGCACTCATCATCAATCACCTCGTATTTATGCGTGCCATCCGCCTGCTTCAAGCTCGCGATCGCCTGGTGCGAAGTGTCTTCACAGGCAATATGGCAACGCCCGCAACCAATACAGGCCGCCTGGTCGATCTTGGCGATCACCTGATAATTGATATCCAGGTACTTCCAATCGGTGGTATTGCCCACCGCGCGCCCGGAAAATTCCTGCAGGCTTTTGTAGCCTTGGCTGTCCATCCAGCGCGACAGTCCATCCTTCATTTCTTCCACAATGCGAAACCCATGCAGCATCGCCGCCGTACACACTTGCACTGCGCCGCAGCCCAGGGCGACGAATTCCGCTGCGTCGCGCCAGTTGCCGATGCCGCCAATCCCGCAGATCGGCAAGCCTTGGGTCTGCGGGTCGCGGGCGATTTCCGCAACCATGTTCAAGGCAATAGGCTTCACCGCCGAGCCGCAATAACCGCCATGGGTGCTTTGGGTGCCGACCACCGGCAGGGCGACCATGCGCTCCAGGTCCACGCTGGTAATGGAGTTGATGGTGTTGATCAACGACACCGCGTCCGCGCCGCCGCGATACGCCGCACGCGCCGCCACACGGATGTCGGTGATATTCGGTGTGAGCTTGACGATCACCGGCAGCGAGCAGTACGTCTTGCACCAGCGCGTCACCTGCTCGACATATTCCGGCACCTGGCCGACGGCCGCGCCCATGCCGCGTTCCGGCATGCCGTGAGGGCAGCCGAAGTTCAGTTCGATGCCGTCGCAGCCGGTGGCTTCCACCAGCGGCAGGATGTTTTTCCACGACTCTTCTACGCACGGCACCATCAGTGACACGATCAGCGCGCGGTCGGGCCAATCCTTTTTCACCTGGGTGATTTCGCGCAGGTTGATCTCCAGCGAGCGGTCGGTGATCAACTCGATATTGTTGATGCCCAGCACTTCACGGTTGGCGCCAAAGTGCGCGGAATAACGCGACGACACGTTGACCGCCGCCGGGTCTTCACCGAGGGTTTTCCAGACCACGCCGCCCCAACCGGCTTCGAAGGCGCGGACCACGTTGTAAGCCTTGTCGGTGGGCGGCGCGGAGGCCAGCCAGAACGGGTTGGGGGCTTTGATACCGGCGAATACAATCGAGAGATCGGCCATTACGCAGCCTCCACATTCAGCATGAGTTGGGCGTGCATGGCTTCGGCGGCCAGCTTGCCGTGTTGCACCGCCTGCACGGTGAGGTCCTGGCCGAGGCTGACGCAATCGCCCCCGGCGTAGACGCCTGGAATGCTGGTTTGCAGGTGTTCGTCGACGAAGATGCGTTCGCCCACGCGGTGCAGTTGTTGCGCCAACGGGTCGTGCAGCGCTGCGTTATCGAAACCTTGGCCGATGGCCTTGAAGATCGCATCGGCGGCCAGTTCGAAGGTTTCGCCGGTAGGGTGCAGGCGACCGTTTTCCATGCGCGTGCGGGCGAAACGCATGCCGCGCACACGGCCCTGGTCATCCAGCAGCACTTCTTCAGGTTGAGCCCAGGTCAGCAGGCGCACCTGATTGGCCTTGGCAATCTCCTGTTCATGCCCAGTGGCGCCCATGTCGGCGAGGCCACGGCGGTACACAAGGTTCACATCACGGGCGCCAAGCCGAGCCATTTGCACGGCCATGTCGATGGCGGTGTTGCCGGCGCCGAGCACGATGCAGCGGTCGGCCAAGGGCAGTTGAGTGAGGTCGTCGGCCTGGCGTAGTTCACGGATGTAGTCGGTGGCGGCGAGCAAACCGGGGGCGTCCTCGTGCGGCAGGCCGAGCTGTTTGCTGGCGGCAAGGCCGAGGCCGAGGAACACCGAATCGAACTGCTGGTGCAGTTCGCTCAAGGTCAGGTTGTCGCCCAGGCGCTGGCCGTGGCGGATCTTGATGCCGCCAATCTGCAGGAGAAAATCCAGTTCCTTCTGGGCAAAGTCATCCACCAGTTTGTACTTGGCGATTCCGTATTCATTCAGGCCGCCGGCCTTTTCCCGCGCTTCGAAAATCACCACGTCATGACCGTGCAAGGCGGCGCGGTGGGCGCACGCCAAGCCGGCAGGCCCGGCGCCGACCACGGCAATGCGCTTGCCGGTGGGCGCGGCGCGCTGGAACGGGTGTTCGCTGAAGTGCGCGTTGTCGATGGCGTAGCGTTGCAACAGGCCGATCAGTACCGGCGCGCATTCTTCGGCGTTGTTACGCACGCAGGCTTGCTGGCACAGAATCTCCGTAGGGCAAACCCGCGCGCAGCTGCCGCCGAGGATGTTCGCCGAGAGGATCTTTTGCGCCGCGCCTTGCACGTTGTCGGTGTGGATATTGCGGATGAACGACGGGATGTCGATTTCGCTGGGGCATGCATTCACGCACGGCGCATCGTAGCAATACAGGCAGCGCGAGGCTTCCAGCTGTGCCTGGCGGGCGTTGAGTGGCGGCGCCAGGTCGGTGAAGTGGCTGGCGAGGGTCGGCCCATCTTCATGGGGATGGGGGAGGTGGTTCAGGGTCTGGATCACGGTGTAGGCCTCACGGTTTTTTTGGGTTGCCTCTAGCGGGCATTTGCGATCGTTCCCACGCTCTGCGTGGGAATGCCTCACTGGACGCTCTGCGTCCGCTTTTGGGGCGCAGAGCGACCCTGGCTGCATTCCCACGCAGAGCGTGGGAACGATCATGTGCGCTGTATGTTCAGCGCTTTACAGCAGTGGGCCTGGAATGCTCCGCCCGCTTGCTCAACTGCTCAAACACCGCCGGGTACGCCGGCCGTTCCACATACCGCCCGGCACCGCGTTCGGCGCGCAGGTCGCCATCGGCCCAGACCAGCTTGCCCTGGCTGATGGTGTGGCTCGGCACGCCGCGCACGGTCTTGCCTTCGAAGATGTTGAAGTCGACTTTTTGATGGTGGGTCTTGGCCGAGATCGTCCGCGTGCCCGCAGGGTCCCACAGCACCAAGTCCGCATCGGCGCCGACTCGAATCGCACCTTTGCGCGGGTAGAGGTTGAAGATCTTCGCGGTGTTGGTGGAGGTCAGCGCGACGAATTCCTGCATCGACAGGCGCCCGGTGTTTACGCCTTCGTCCCACAGCAGCGCCATGCGGTCTTCGATGCCGGCAGTGCCGTTGGGGATCTTGCTGAAATCGTCACGGCCAGCGGCTTTTTGCTCGGCGCAGAAACAGCAATGGTCGGTGGCGGTGGTGTGCAGGTTGCCCGATTGCAGGCCGTGCCACAGCGCTTCCTGATGCCCGCGCGGGCGGAACGGCGGGCTCATCACGTAGCCGGCAGCGGTTTGCCAGTCGGGGTGTTGGTAGACGCTGTCGTCGAGCAGCAAGTGGCCGGCGAGCACTTCGCCGTACACCGGCTGGCCCTTGCCACGGGCGTAGGTGATTTCATCCAGCGCTTCCTGGGTGGACACGTGTACCAGGTACAGCGGCGTGCCGATGGTCTCGGCGATTCGAATCGCCCGGCTGGCCGCTTCGCCTTCGACCTGGGAAGGGCGCGACAGCGGGTGCGCTTCCGGCCCGGTGATGCCTTGGGCCATCAGCTTGCGTTGCAGGTGATACACCAGCTCGCCGTTTTCCGCGTGCACGGTGGGCACTGCGCCCAGTTCCAGGCAGCGTTCGAAGCTCGCGACCAGGGTGTCATCGGCGGCCATGATCGCGTTCTTGTAGGCCATGAAATGCTTGAAACTGTTGATGCCATGATGGCTGACCAGCTCGGCCATTTCCTCGCGCACCTGCTCGCTCCACCAGGTGATCGCCACGTGAAAGCCGTAGTCGGAAGCGGATTTTTCCGCCCAGCCGCGCCACTGGTGAAAGGCTTCCATCAAGGACTGCTGCGGGTTGGGAATCACAAAGTCGATGATCGAGGTGGTGCCGCCCGCCAGACCCGCCGCCGTGCCGCTGAAAAAGTCTTCGCTGGCCACGGTGCCCATGAAGGGCAATTGCATATGGGTGTGCGGATCGATGCCGCCGGGCATCAAGTACTGGCCGCTGCCATCGAGTATTTGAGTGCCGGCGGGAATATCCAGATTCGCGCCAATCGCGCGAATTAGACCGCCTGCGCATAACACATCGGCGCGGTAACTTTCATCATGGGTAATAACGGTGGCGCCACGGATCAACAGCGACATGTCGAGTTCCTCACAGGCTTGACCGGCTTGTGCCAGTTCTAAGTGTTGTAATGCGGCTTGCCGATGGTCGGTTAAATCCTGTCATCGGTGACAGGAATAGAAACTAGCCCGAGTTTTTAGATTGAGCAAGAAGATTTTTCTTATGCTTGTAGCTATTTTAACTAGATGATTTTAAACGAAAAAAACTGTTAATCACCAAAATGTAGCGACCTCTCACCATTTTGACGCACTTGACAGGTTCTTGATTTGAGCAACATTTCTTATTGCAAATCAGACGCTTGAGACATGCCTCTTGACGGGGCCGGTAAATAAAAATAATTGTGTTGCACCAGATTGAGTCCTGAGGCTTCGGGAACTTGCGCGTTATTTAGCCTGAGTAAGGCGACAAGTACTGTAGGCACAATCGGAAAGCTGATTAACATCAGCACGTTAGTTAAGCGGTGCGGGTTAAAGTCGGGTGGTCGGCACGGTTATTGAGTGCAGTGGCGGCTGGCCGGGCCCGTGATGTCATGTTGTTTACGAGGTACTCCGGCCACCCTGCGCCAAGCGTTGGGTGAGCAACAATAATTCAAAAAAACCGTGGAGCGGCCATGCAACAGAACAGATCGCAAGTCATCGAACGCAACGGCCTGTACGAACTCGACGCCGGCCCCGACGTCCTCGACAGCCCTCGCTATAACCACGACATGGCCCCCACCAAGGTGCACGAACGCACCTGGAACAAGTGGCACATCACCGCGCTGTGGGTCGGCATGTCGATCTGCGTGCCCACCTACACGCTGGGCGGGGTGCTCACCGCGTACTTCGGCTTGTCGGTGGGCGAGGCGCTGATGGCGATTCTGCTGGCCAATATCGTGGTGCTGATCCCGCTGACACTTAACGCCTTTCCCGGCACCAAGTACGGCATTCCGTTTCCGGTGCTGTTGCGTCCGTCCTTCGGCATTCTCGGTTCCAACGTGCCCTGCCTGATTCGCGCGCTGGTGGCGTGCGGGTGGTTTGGCATTCAAACGATGTTCGGCTGGCTGGCGATTCACCTGTTTCTGGGCTCGATTTTCGACGGCTGGAAATCCCTCGGCGGCACCGGCGAAGTGATCGGCTTCATGATCTTCTGGTGCCTGAACTTGTGGGTGGTGTTGCGCGGCGCCGAGTCGATCAAACGCCTGGAAACCCTGTCTGCGCCGCTGCTGGTGGCGGTGGGCATTGGCCTGCTGGTGTGGGCGATGCCGAATGTGTCGCTCAGCGAGTTGATGGCGATTCCACCCAAACGCCCCGAAGGCGCGAGCCTCACCGGTTACTTCATGGCGGGCCTCACCGCGATGGTGGGTTTCTGGGCGACCTTGTCGCTGAATATTCCCGACTTCAGCCGCTACGCCAAAAGCCAGAAGGACCAGATCCTCGGGCAGATTTTCGGCCTGCCGCTGACCATGTTCCTGTTCGCCGCCCTTGGCGTAATCATGACTGCTGCGTCGGTGAAACTGGTGGGCGTCAGCGTCTCCGACCCAGTGAGCTTGATCGGGCATATCCAGAGCCCGGTGTGGGTGGCCGTCGCCATGGCGCTGATCATCGTCGCCACTTTGTCCACCAACACCGCGGCGAACATTGTCTCGCCCACCAACGACTTCCAGAACATCGCGCCCAAGCTGATCAACCGCACCACGGCGGTGATACTCACCGGGCTGGTGGGGTTGGCATTGATGGGGCATGAACTGCTGAAAAAACTCGGGCTGATCGTCTCGGACGTGAGCCTGGAAACCGTGTATTCGAACTGGTTGCTGGGCTACTCCAGCCTGCTGGGGCCGATCGCCGGGATCATGGTGGTGGACTACTTCATCACCCGTAAACAGCAGCTCGACCTGGCCGGCCTGTACCGCGATGACGTGTACCCGGCATGGAACTGGAGCGGGTTTATCGCGTTCGGCGTGCCGGTGGTGCTGACCTTGCTGTCGCTGGGCAGCGATGCGTTCAGTTGGTTCTACAGCTATGGCTGGTTCACCGGTTCGGCGTTGGGTGGGGTGTTGTATTACGGGTTGAATGCCAAACGTGGCATCAGCCCAGTCACCGCTAAATCACCTTTGTAAAAGCGGTCAATGTGGGAGCTGGCTTGCCTGCGATTGCAGCACCTCGGTACTGCAGGAATACCGAGTCGCCTGGATCGCAGGCAAGCCAGCTCCCACACAAACCGGCTCCCCCATTTGAGCGAGTCAATTCATAAGAACAGTAGCCTGAGGAGATCCCCATGAACGCTGCCATCGACGTTCTGCAATCGACCCATCAGCACATCAACCGCGACCGCCTGTGGCAGTCCCTGATGGACCTGGCCAAACTCGGCGCCACGCCAAAAGGTGGCGTTTGCCGCCTGGCCCTCACCGACCTCGACCGCAAGGCCCGCGACCTGTTCGTCAAATGGTGCGAAGACGCCGGTTGCACCGTGACCATCGACGGCATCGGCAACATCTTCGCGCGGCGCCCAGGGCGCAATCCCAACCTGCCCCCGGTGATGACCGGCAGCCATATCGACACCCAGCCCACCGGCGGCAAGTTCGACGGCTGCTTCGGCGTGCTGGCGGGTGTGGAAGTGCTGCGCACGCTCAACGACCTCAAGATCGAAACCGAAGCGCCGCTGGAAGTGGTGGTGTGGACCAACGAAGAAGGCTCGCGTTTCCCGCCGTGCATGATGGGCTCGGGCGTGTTTGCCGAAAAATTCACCCTGGCGGATACCTTGGCCAAGGTCGATGTGGACGGCGTCAGCGTGGGCGATGCGTTGAATGCGATTGGCTATGCCGGCACACGACCTGTCAGCGGCCACAAGGTGGGCGCCTATTTCGAAGCGCATATCGAACAAGGGCCGATTCTTGAGGATGAGAAAAAAACCATCGGCGTGGTGCTGGGCGCCCTTGGGCAGAAGTGGTTCGATCTGAAATTGCGCGGTGTCGAGGCGCATGCGGGGCCGACGCCGATGCATTTGCGCAAGGATGCGTTGGTAGGCGCGGCCGCCGTGGTGGCGGCGGTGAATGCGGCGGCGTTGGGGCATCAGCCGCACGCGTGCGGCACGGTGGGTTGCCTGCAAGCCTATCCCGGCTCGCGCAACGTCATCCCCGGCGAAGTGCGCATGACCCTGGACTTCCGTCACCTGGAACCGGTACGCCTGGATTCGATGATTGCCCAGGTGCGTAAAGTGATCGATGAGACCTGTGCCAAGCACGGCTTGAGTTTTGAAATGGAGCCCACTGCGGACTTCCCGCCGCTGTATTTCGACAAAGGCTGTGTGGACGCCGTGCGCGATGCGGCGAATGGGTTGGGCCTGTCGAACATGGACATCGTCAGCGGAGCAGGGCATGACGCGATCTTCGTCGCCGAACTCGGCCCGGCCGGGATGATCTTTGTGCCGTGTGAAGGCGGTATCAGCCATAACGAAATCGAGAATGCCGCCCCGGATGATTTGGCGGCGGGCTGTGCGGTGTTGTTGCGGGCGATGGTGGCGGCATCCGCTGCAATCGCCAGCGGAAAACTGGCTGCCTGACGATCATTGCCTGACGATCGTTCCCATGCTCTGCGTGGGAATGCCGCCCCAGACGCTCCGCGTCTGCCTTGAGGTGGTGACGCAGAGCGTCACAGGATGCATTCCCACGCGGAACGTGGGAACGATCAGGTCAGGCGCCGGGTTGCCAGCCGCCGCCGAGCGCTGTCACCAGCCCCACGCTCGCCTGCAACTGCCGCGTCTGCACCGCCTGCAATGTCCTTTGTGCCTGCAACGCTGCTGTCTGCGCCGTCACCACATCCAGGTAACTTACGGCCCCGGCCTGATAGCTGTTCATCGCCAGCGATTGCGTGTGCTGCGCCGCATCCGCCGCCGCCTGTTCGTCCTGCGCTTCCTGTTGCAAATCCCTGAGCTGCGCGAGGTTGTCTTCCACCTCACGGACGGCTTTGAGCACATGGCTGCGGTACTGCGCCGAGGCTTCTTCAAACTCGGCTTTGGCCTGGCGTTCATTGGCACTCAAACGCCCGCCGTCAAAGATCGGCAAATTCACCAATGGCCCCAGCGCCCAGTACCGATTGCCGGCGGACAGCAGGTTGCCAACTCCTTGCGTCTGCCCGCCGAGTAATCCGGTCAAGCTGAAGTCCGGATACCACGCCGCTTTCGCCACACCGATATTCGCATTGGCGGCGAACACCCGCCGTTCCGCCGCTGCAATGTCCGGGCGACGTTGCAGCAGGTGGCTCGGCAGCTGCGATGGAATCGCCGGTAGCGCAATCAATTGCTGGCTTGGCGGCAACGTAAAGTTGCTGGCTGCCACGCCCACCAATTCGCCAATCGCATGCTCGGTCAGGTTGCGCTGCCCGCGCAATTCATCCAGTTGCGCCTTGGCTTCGGCCAGCTGGTTTTGCGCGCGAGTCAGGTCCAGTTCTGAAGCGATCTGGCCTTCGTAACGGCTGCGGGTCAGTTGCAATGCCTGGCTGAAATCATCCAGTGAGCTGTTCAGAATCCGGCTCTGTGCATCCAGCCCGTTGAGCTGCACATACAGCGTCGCCAACTGGTGTTGCAGGCTCAGGCGCGCGACCGCCAAATCATCGCCGGAAGCCTGCGCCTGGGCATCACCGGCCGCGACCTGGTTGCGGATTTTGCCCCACAGGTCCAGGTCGTAGCTCAGCGAGAAACCCGCGGTATTGCTGTTGTACACCGACGGCTGTGTGTCGCCGCGCAGTGGTCGCGAGTCCGACTGCCGCTGGCGCAGCGGCTGCGCACTGGCGGTGATCTGCGGGAACAACCCGGCGTGCAGTTGGCTGGCATACGCCTGGGACGCATCGAAGTGCGCCAGTGCCGCCGCCAGGTCCGGGTTGGCCTTGAGCAGTTGCTGTTGCAGGTCGGTCAGGCGCGAATCGTTGTAGAGCTTCCACCAGTCGGGCGCCAATGGGTCGGACGGCTGCGCGCTGTGCCACGGGCCGTCGCTGGTCTGTTCGCGGTAGCCGGCGGGCAGGTCAACCGATGGCACCTTGTAGGTCGGCGCCATCGAGCAGCCCTGCAATAGCAGCAGCATCAACGCCGCCAGGGGTTTAAGCCTTGGGCGCATGCGCACCTCCGGCGTCGGCCAGTTGCACGGGGTCGCCTTCGCGCAGGGCGTCGGGCGGGTTGTCGACCACGCGATCGGCGGGTTTCAAGCCCTGGTCGATGACCAGGCGCTCGCCGAGGTCGAGGCCGATGTGGATGGCTTGCAGGTGCACGTGGTTCTGCGCATCCAGCACCGCGACTTGGGTGCCTTGGGCGCGGAAGATCAGCGCGCTGGCCGGGATGCTTACGCCGTGGGTGTCGGCCGGAATCGGCAGCGTGGCTTCGGCGTAATCGCCGGGCAGCAATTCACCGTTGGGGTTGTCGGCGACGAACTGCGCCAGCAGCGTGCCGGAGCGGCGGTCGATGGCGGTGGAGTCGCCGATCAGGCGCGCCTTGAAGTGCTCGCCGGGGTGCTCGGGCACGGTCAGCTCGGCTTCGAGACCTGGGTGAATCACCGCCGCATAGTTCTGCGGCACCGGCACATACAGGCGCAACTGGTGGGTGTCGGCGATGTTGAACAGCTCCGGATCGCTGTCGGTGTCGGCCTTGATCAACTGGCCGATATCGGTGTTGCGCGCGGTGATGGTGCCGGCAAACGGCGCGCGGATGGTCTTGTAGCCTTCCAGCGCCGACAGCCGCGCATAGTCGGCGGCGGCAGCTTCGGCGTTGGCCTTGGCTGCAGCGGCGTTGGAGGTTTTTTCATCCGCCTCCTGGCGCGACACCGAGTGGCTGGCCAACAGGTTTTGCCAGCGTGTGGCGGTGGTTTCGGCCAGGCGTGCATTGGCCTGTTCCTGCACCAGCCGGGCGTGGGTTTGCGCCAGTTGCTGGTCGAGGTCGGGGCTGTCGATTTCGGCAAGCACTTGCCCGGCTTTGACCTGGGTGCCGATGTCGGCTTTCCAGTCCTTCAAGTAGCCGCTGACCCGCGCGTGGATCGGCGCCTTGCTCCACGCCTCCAGGTGCGCGGGCAGGCGCAGGGTGTCGCCGGCCACGTTCTGTTTCGGTTGGAACACCATCACTTGCGGGATGGCGGCGGTTTCGGTCCAGGCGCTGACCGATTGTTCGTGCATCGTGCGGGCGTGCAGGCCGTTGGCGACCAACAGGGCGGCCAGTGTCAGGCCGCCGACACCCATGAGCATCAGACGCTTGCGCGAGGGTTTGTGATCAGACGACATGTGAAGTTTCTCCAGCAGCTGCGCGAGTAGGGTGACGACCGTGGACCAGGCTGAAGACCACGGGTACAAACAACAGGGTGGCGATGGTGGCGAAGATCAAGCCGCCGATCACCGCCCGGCCAAGGGGCGAGTTCTGCTCTTCGGACAACGCCAGCGGCAACATGCCGATGATCATCGCCAGGGCCGTCATGCACACCGGGCGGAAACGCGTGTAACCGGCCTCCATCGCGGCCTTCAACGCGTCGCCATGTTCGGCCAGGCGTTCACGGCAGAAGCTCACCACCAGAATCGAGTTGGCCGTGGCCACGCCCATGCACAGGATGGCCCCGGTCAGGGCGGGCACCGACAGTGAGGTGCCGCTGAGGAACAGCATCCACACGATCCCCGCCAACGCTGCGGGCAACGCGGTGATGATCACAAACGGGTCGGCCCAGGACTGGAAGTTGACCACGATCAGCAGGTAGATCAGCACCACCGCACCGAGCAAACCGAAGCTCAAACCACTGAAGGCTTCATGCAGCGCATCGATCTGCCCATGCAGGCTGATCACCGCGCCTTTGGGGCGCATGGAAGCGGTGTCATCCAGCACTTTTTGCACGTCGCGGGCCACGCCGCCGAGGTCACGGCCTTGCACGTTGGCGTACAGGTCCAGGGTCGGTTCGATGTTGTAGTGGGTTACCACGGCCGGGCTTTGCACGCGCTCGATGCTCGCCACACCGCCGAGGATTTGGGACTGCCCATCGGCGCCGGTGACCGGCAAGGCTTCCAGCGATGGCAGGCTGTCGAGGCGGTATTGCGGGGTTGCGGCGACGATGGAGTACGACACGCCGTTGGCCGGGTTGAGCCAGAAAGTCGGCGCAGTTTGCGAGCTGCCCGCGAGGGAGGCGACCATGCTATTAGTCACGTCACGCTCGGTAATGCCCAGGCCATTGGCGCGCATGCGGTCGACGTTAACTTGCAGCGACGGGTAGCCGGTGGACTGCTGAATGCGCAGGTCGGCAATCCCCGGAATGTGCGACAGGCGCCGCTCCAGTTCCACCGCATAGGCGCGGTTTTCTTCATCGCTGCGCCCGGAGATTTTCACGTCCAAGGGGGCCGGTGCGCCGAAGTTGAAGATCTGGCTGCTGATGTCCGCCGGCAGGAACGCGAAGTGACTGCCGGGGAAACTTTGCGGCAAGGCTTCACGCAGTTTTTTCACGTAGTCGGCAGTGGGCGCGTGGTCCTTTTTCAGCGTGACCTGGATGTCGCCATCCTGCGGGCCGATGGTGCCGCTGCTGCTATAGGCCATGTCGATGCCGCTGAGTGGGATGCCGATGTTGTCGACGATAGTGTCGAGTTCTTCGGCGGGGATCACTTCGCGAATCCGCGCTTCAATCCGGTCGAAGGCGGCGGCGCTTTCTTCAATCCGCGTGCCCAGCGGCAAGCGTACGTGAAGGGCGAGGGCGCCGGCGTCGGTGGCCGGGAAGAAGTCCTGGCCCAGGCTTGGCAGCAGCAGGAATGAAGCCAGCACACAGGCCAGGAAACCGACGATAAAGCGCTTGCGATTGCCCAGCGCGAGGATCAGCAAGCCATGGTAGGTGTCGCGGATGTTCGAGAAGTGCCGTTCGAAACCCTGCTGGAAATTCAGCACCGATTGCAGCGCGGCATTGCGCGGTTTCTTGTGCTGTTCACCTTCATGGTGGTTGATGAATGCATCTTCCGGGTGGTGCCCCGCGCCTGGCTCCGGCGTGTGCGGCTTGAGCAGGAACATTGCCAATGTCGGCACCAATGTCCGCGAAAGAATGAAGGAGCTGGCCATGGCAAAGATCACCGCCAGCGCCATCGGCCGGAACAGGTAACCGGCGATGCCTTGCAGCAGGAACATCGGCACGAACACGATGCAGATGCACAGCAGCGAGACGAACGCCGGGCCGACGATTTGCGCGGCGCCGTCGAGGATCGCGGTCTTCACCGCCTTGCCTTGTTCCAGGTGCCAGTTGATGTTTTCGATGGTCACCGTGGCGTCGTCCACCAGAATCCCCACCGCCAACGCCAACCCGCCGAGGGTCATCACGTTGAGGGTTTGCCCGGTAACCGCCAGCAGTGCGATGGCCGACAGCACGGCCAGCGGAATCGAGGCGGCGATGATCAGCGTCGAGCGCCAGCTGCCGAGGAACAGCAGGATCATCGCACTGGTCAGCAGTGCGGCGATGATGCCTTCCTGGGCCACGCTGCCCACCGATTGCTTGACGAACACCGAGGCGTCGCCCAGCAGCGAAGTCTTCAGCGACGGCGGCAGGGTTTCGTTGATGCGCGGCAGCATCTGGCGGATGCCGTCGATGATCGACAGGGTCGAGATGCTGCCGTTTTTCAGGGCCGGCATCAGCACCGCACGGTGGCCGTCGACGCGCACGATGTTGGTCTGCGGCGGCGAGCCGTCACGCACATGAGCCACTTGGCCGATGGTGATCAGCGCGCCGTCGACGGTCTTGATCGGCAGGTCGTTGAGTTCATCAATCGCCTTGGGGCTGTTGTTGAGCAGGATCGTGTATTCGTTGGGGCCGAGTTTGGCGGTGCCCACCGGAATGATCTGGTTCTGCAGGGCCAGGGCGTTGCCCACGTCCTGCGCCGACAGGCCTTTGGCAGCCAGGGCTTGGGGGTCGAGGTCGAGGGTGATTTGGCGCTGCTTGCCGCCCATTGGCGTGGGCATGGCCAGGCCGGGGAGGGCGCTCAACGGCAGGCGGATATTGTTCTGCACCAGGTCGCGGATCTTGGCTTCCGAGAGGCTGGGGCTGGAGAACGCCATTTGCAGGATCGGCACCGTGGAGGCGCTGTAGTTGAGGATCAGCGGCGGCGTAATGCCCGGTGGCATCTGCTTGAGCACGGTTTGTGACACGGCCGTCACTTGGGCGTTGGCGGTGCGGATGTCCACGCCGGGCTGGAAGAAGATCTTGACGATGCCCATGCCGGGCAGCGATTGCGATTCGATGTGTTCGATGTCGTTAACGGTGGTGCTCAGGGAGCGTTCGTAGGTGTAGATCACCCGACCGGCCATGGCGTCCGGTGACAGGCCGTTGTACTGCCAGACCACAGCGACGACGGGAATGCCGATATCGGGGAAAACATCCGTAGGGGTTTTCAGGGCCGCCATCGGCCCGACGATACAGATGAATATGGCCAACACGATGAACGTGTACGGCTTTTGCAGTGCGGTCTTTACCAGCCCGAGCATGCGTGAACCTCCGGAGAACACAGGATTGCAAACCCCGGCAGTCTTGCCCGACCCACCTAACACGCACCTTTCAGCCAGGTGAAGGAACATTTAGTTAGCGGCTGAAGATCGTTTCATATGTATTCATTTGTTCTACAAAGGTTGGCTCTCCAAGCTTGTCATCCATCGGACGCGACACATTTGAACGTCGTCCAACGCTTTTAACCGATGCCCTTTGGAGCCCTGCCATGTCACTGAAACCCTTGTTGTTGATCCCTGCCCTTGGCGCTGTTTTGTTGTTGTCGGCGTGCGCCGGCCCGATCCCCAAGGCGGACCCGAGCGAAGCGTGGATTGGTTTGAAAGAAGAAGCGCCAAATGACCTGATGGCCGAGCGCGTCGATGGCAAGCGCGTGGATGACGGGCGCTTTTTTGAAGTGACGCCAGGCGACCATCGCCTGGACGTGACGCTGTTTGAAGAAGAGCCGGGCGATGACAACCAGCAAGACTGCCAGGGTCGCGTTGAGTACAAGCATTTCCAGGCGGGTGAGCACTACACCTTGGTTGAATCGAGCCTGGGCACCACCGTGCGCGCCGTCCTCAAGGACGGCCACGGCAAGGAAGTAGCGGCGACTCAAGACTTCAGTTGCATGCCTGGCTAGGCGTGGTGCACCGCAGCCTTGTGTGGCTTGACCGGTGCAGCGGGTTTGACGTGGGGGTGATGGTGCCGACGGGTCACGCGCATGACCCCCCACAACATGGCGCCGGCGACTGCCAGCCAACCGCAGATCAACATCAGAATCGTTGTTGCAAGGCTCATTCGGGCCTCCTTTCGCCCCGCTCGGGGCACACTCAGTCTTCTCAATGGACAGTCTAGCTACCTGACGGTTGCCTGCTATTGACCAATGGTCGAGTCCCTCCAACTTGTTTGCTCTATCCCGGGCGTTTTACTAGCGCTTGAGGCTATACCCGCGTTCAAGAGCAACCTATGATCAGGGCCCTTACCGGCCGTTGATCAAGAGAGTCAAAAATTGCGCTCGAACGTTAAAACCTCCTTGTTGCTGGCGTGCGCCCTGGGGCTCGCGGCCTGTTCCGGGCACCCGTCGAAACTGGCGGGCCTGCCGGAGCGCGTCGAACTTAATGGCGTGCCGACCTTTCGCAGCGAGGCTTACCTCAGTGGCCCCTCGGCTTTAGCCAGCATGCTGTCGCAACAAGGCATTGTGATGACACCCGGTTTGCTCGATAAACCCCTGCACTTGCCAGGCGGCGAGGCGGACCTTGAGCGCAATATGCAGGTGCTGGCGCGCGAGTACGGGCTGATGGTGTATCCGCTGGATAACCAACTGACGGCGGTACTGGCGCAGGTGGCGGCGGGCTACCCGGTGATGGCGCGGATCAACCCGAGTTTCTGGTCCGGGACGCGCTATGTCGTGGTGGTGGGGTTCAATCAGCAGAAAAGTACGCTGCTGCTGCGCTCGGGTCTGGAGCGGCGGCTGGTGATGAGCTTCAGCGACTTTGAGTCGGGGTGGAAGAGCGCCGGCCATTGGGCGATCCTGACCCAGCGCCCGAGCCAGCTGCCGGCCAATGTCGATGCGCAGCGCTGGCGCGAGGCTGCTAACGCGACGGCGCAAGCCGGGCAAGAGCAGGCGGCGGCGCAGGCGCTCAAGGTGTTGGCGGAAAGGAAGTAACAGCGCTGAAGATCAAACAGGTGGGCGCGGGGCTTATGTGGGAGCTGGCTTGCCTGCGATAGCATCAACCCGGTTCAACTGAAAAACCGAGTTGCCTGCATCGCAGGCAAGCCAGCTCCCACAAAGACCAGCTCCCACACAAGCTGGCTGTCAGATTAGATGTTTACAGTTTTAACGACGCACTTCCGCGGCATTCGGGCGGTTCTTCAGGTTCTTGTCGGCCTTATAGCGCAGCGCTACGTCCGGCACTGAGCCGCTCTTGCCGGTCTCGACCCAGTTGCGAATCCGCCCGGCATCGGCAAAGTGGGTGAACTTGCCGAACGCATCCAGAATCACCAGCGACACGGGGCGGTTACCCATGCTGGTCACCAGTACCAGGCAGTGGCCGGCCTGGTTGGTGAAACCGGTCTTGGTCAGTTTGATATCCCAATTGGCGCGGTTGATCAGGTGGTCGGTGTTGGAGAAACCCAGGGTGTAGTTGGGTTTGCGGAACGCCACGGTCTTCTCTTTGGTGGTGCTCAACTGGCTCAACATCGGAAATTTGCGCGCATAGGCCAGCAGCTTGCTCAAATCACGGGCGGTCGAGACGTTGTGGATAGACAGGCCGGTGGGTTCGACATAGTGGGTGCTGGTCATGCCCAGCGCCTTGGCCTTGGCGTTCATCGCCGCGATAAACGCCGGGTAGCCGCCCGGGTAATGGTGGGCCAGGCTGGCGGCGGCGCGGTTTTCCGAGGACATCAGCGCGATCAGCAGCATTTCCTTACGCGGCATTTCGCTGCCGATTTTCACGCGGGAGAACACGCCTTTCATTTCCGGCGTGTCCTTGATGTTGATATCGATGTATTCGTCCATGTTCTGCTTGGCTTCCAGCACGATCAGGCCGGTCATCAATTTGCTCACGGAGGCGATGGGCACCACGACATCGGGGTTGCTGGAATAGATGACTTTGTTGGTCTGCAAGTCCACCAGCATGGCGCTGCCGGAAGCGATTTGCAGTTTGCTGGTATCACGCGGGGCGAGGGTGGTTTCGCTGGCGTGCGCGAAGGTGCCTGTAAATGCAAAAAATAGGCTGACAAGAGAGAGACGAATTTTCACGCGGATGAACTCGCTAAAAAAGTAAGGAAATACCGTTCGGGAACGGTTTTTTGATAAATGCCGTTACATTTTAGGAGTATGGATCAGAAACTGTCGAATGTTCTTCTAGATCCGGACGAAAGTGCTTAAAAACTAAGAAAAAACAGGTTTTTTTGCGGCCAATAAAAAGCCCTGCGATAAGGCAGGGCTTTTTCAGTACGGCTGGTTATTAGCCGTGCAGGGTTTCTGCGGCGTACAGGGTATTTTCCAGCAGGCAGGCACGGGTCATCGGGCCAACGCCACCTGGCACCGGCGTGATCCAGCCGGCGCGGGGCAGGGCGGTTTCGTAAACAACGTCGCCGACCAGCTTGCCGTCTTCCTGGCGGTTGATGCCGACGTCGATGACGATGGCGCCTTCCTTGATCCACTCACCTTTGACCAGGCCCGGCTTGCCGGCAGCGACGACAACCAGGTCGGCGCGGCCGACGTGGCCGGCCAGGTCTTTGGTGAAGCGGTGGGTGACGGTCACGGTGCAGCCGGCCAGCAGCAGTTCCATGGCCATCGGGCGGCCGACGATGTTGGAAGCGCCGACGACCACGGCATCAAGGCCGTACAGGTCGACACCGGTGCTTTCCAGCAGGGTCATGATGCCTTTCGGGGTGCACGGGCGCAGCAGCGGGATACGCTGGGCCAGGCGGCCGACGTTATAAGGGTGGAAACCGTCGACGTCCTTGTCCGGGCGGATGCGCTCCAGCAGTTTGGACGCGTCCAGGTGTTCAGGCAGCGGCAGCTGGAGCAGGATGCCGTCGATGGCCGGATCGTCGTTGAGGCTGTCGATCAGGTCGGTCAGGGCCTGCTGGGTGGTGTCAGAAGGCAAGTCGTAGGCTTTGGAGATAAAGCCGACCTCTTCACAGTCTTTACGCTTGTGCGAGACATAAACCTGAGAGGCAGGATCGCTGCCGACCAGAATCACCGCGAGCCCAGGCGTGCGCAAGCCTTGCTGGCTGCGCTCGGTGACTCGTTTGGCGATCTGCTGGCGCAGGCTGGCGGCGATTGATTTGCCGTCGATAAGTTGTGCAGTCATTACGCGTGATTAACCATCGAGAGGGAGAAGAAAAGTGCGCGCATTCTCGCACGCCAGGGCGTGAGGGCAAAGGCGCTTGGTCCGCAAATTGCCCTAACCCCTTAAATAAAATGAATTTTTTTCAAAAAAGATTTGACGGGTTTCCGGGGCGTCTATACTATTCGTCGCACTTGTCGGGCACAGCCTAGCACTGGTTAAGAAGGTCGAGCAGAATTGTTGTACTGCAAGGCTGGAAGCACTTAGTTTGTAATCCTCCAAGAGTACAGATTAATAAGGCGCCCGTAGCTCAGCTGGATAGAGCATCCGCCTTCTAAGCGGATGGTCGCAGGTTCGAGTCCTGCCGGGTGCGCCATTAGGCAGCTTTGGCACAAGTAGCGCTAGATGGTGGGCGTAGCTCAGTTGGTAGAGCACGGGATTGTGACTCCCGTTGTCGAGGGTTCGATCCCCTTCGTCCACCCCATATTTTGAAAGGCGCCAGATTAATCGTCTGGCGCCTTTGCTTTAAGAGCTGCAAGCGCGGATGTGGTGGAATTGGTAGACACACTGGATTTAGGTTCCAGCGCCGCGAGGCGTAAGAGTTCGAGTCTCTTCATCCGCACCAATTAAAACGCTGTACCGCCATCAGGCGGGGCATGGTTCAACAAAGAAGATGTTCGAGTTCTTTGTTAATGCAATATGGTGGGCGTAGCTCAGTTGGTAGAGCACGGGATTGTGACTCCCGTTGTCGAGGGTTCGATCCCCTTCGTCCACCCCATATTCAGAAAAAGCGCCAGATCAATGATCTGGCGCTTTTTTTTGTGTCGGAAATTTCCGGTCCTTTTGCGGCGAAACTTGACGCCAAGAAAAAACAAGCATTCTCAATGCCTTGGCGTTAGAATCGTTGCCGGTTTTGAGCGTGTAGAACTGATCCGCGGCTTTATCAGGGTCAGTACAGCTATTTAATAGCGAATAACGGCGCAGTACCTGAAAAAGGGCTGTGCCGTTTTTGTTTAAGTGTTTTGAGTTTCCGGGGCAGGGCGTTTCGTCGTATTTGTGTTTCTCGATGCTGGCGCCGTGTCCTCCGACCTTGCCTGCGAGGTCGGTCGCCAAGGGTGTGTGCCCACGCGCTTCTATATATAGAAGGCTTGATGCAGAGCCCTGGTGAGATGAGCTGTATTTGCTAACAGGATGAGGTGCATGCGTGCACTTGAACCTATAAATGACCTGCTGTTTTTCCACCCGTTTTCAGTAGGGTGACTTCTTGAGTTTGACCCACTAGAATGCATGCCCTTGATTCTGGGGTCGGAAACGGCCGGCTAACGTCTGTGCAACGAGGAATATCCATGCAAGTTTCTGTTGAAAATACTACTGCTATCGAGCGCCGCCTGAGCATCACCGTGCCGGCAGAGCGTATTGAGACTGCGGTCAACAAGCGTCTGCAGCAGACTGCCCAAAAGGCCAAAATCGCTGGTTTCCGTCCAGGCAAAGTGCCAATGAGCGAAATCAAGCGTCGTTTTGGTGCCGATGCGCGTCAGGAAGCTGTAGGTGACGTGATCCAGGCTTCGTTCTACGAAGCTGTTGTCGAGCACAAGCTGAACCCGGCTGGCTCGCCTTCGATCGAACCTAAGTCCCTGGAAGCAGGTAAAGACCTGGAATACGTCGCGACTTTCGAAGTGTTCCCGGAATTCACCGTTGCCGGTTTCGAAGACATCGCCGTAGAGCGCATGAGCGCTGACGTTGCGGATGCCGACCTGGACAACATGCTGGAAATCCTGCGCAAGCAGAACACTCGTTTTGAAGTGGCCGATCGCGCTGCCCAGAACGAAGACCAACTGAACATCGATTTCGTTGGCAAGGTTGACGGCGAAGTATTCGCTGGCGGCTCCGCCAAGGGCACTCAGCTGGTGCTGGGTTCCAACCGCATGATCCCGGGCTTCGAAGACGGTCTGGTTGGCGCTAAAGCCGGCGAAGAGCGCGTTCTGAACCTGACGTTCCCGACTGACTACCAGAACCTGGACCTGGCCGGTAAAACCGCCGAGTTCACCGTTACCGTCAACAGCGTTTCCGAGCCTAAGCTGCCAGAACTGAACGAAGAGTTCTTCGCTCAATTCGGTATCAAGGAAACCGGTATCGAAGGCTTCCGTACCGAAGTTCGCAAGAACATGGAGCGTGAGCTGCGCCAGGCCATCAAGTCCAAGATCAAGAACCAGGTCATGGACGGTCTGCTGGCTGCCAACCCGATCGAAGTGCCTAAGGCCCTGCTGTCCAACGAAGTGGATCGCCTGCGCGTTCAAGCGGTTCAGCAGTTCGGTGGCAACATCAAGCCTGACCAACTGCCGGCCGAGCTGTTCGAAGAGCAAGCCAAGCGTCGCGTTGTGCTGGGTCTGGTCGTGGCTGAAGTGGTCAAGCAATTCGACCTCAAGCCTGACGAAGATCGCGTTCGTGAAATGATCCAGGAAATGGCTTCGGCCTACCAGGAGCCTGAGCAGGTTGTGGCGTGGTACTACAAGAACGACCAGCAGCTGAACGAAGTACGTTCGGTTGTGCTGGAAGAACAAGTTGTGGATACTGTTCTGCAGAAGGCTAAGGTGACCGACAAAGCGGTCTCTTACGAAGAAGCAGTCAAACCGGCGGAAGCAGCACAAGCCGACTGATTGTCCAACTCGTTCGAAATACAACCATAAGCCAGCCTCGCGCTGGCTTATGCGTTTTCAAGACATGACTATTTGGGAGTAACTGCAGAGCATGTTCCGTAATTCCTATATTCAGCAGAACTCTGATATCCAGGCCGCTGGCGGCCTGGTCCCGATGGTTGTCGAGCAATCTGCTCGTGGCGAACGCGCCTATGACATCTACTCGCGCCTGCTCAAGGAACGAGTGATCTTTCTGGTCGGCCCTGTAGAGGACTACATGGCCAACCTGATCTGCGCGCAACTGCTGTTCCTTGAAGCGGAAAACCCGGACAAGGACATCCATCTTTACATCAACTCCCCGGGCGGCTCGGTAACGGCAGGTATGTCGATCTACGACACCATGCAGTTCATCAAGCCAAACGTGTCGACGACCTGCATCGGTCAGGCCTGCAGCATGGGCGCATTCCTGCTCACCGCGGGCGCCGAGGGCAAGCGTTACTGCCTGCCTAACTCGCGCGTGATGATTCACCAGCCTCTGGGCGGCTTCCAGGGCCAGGCGTCGGACATTGAAATTCACGCCAAGGAAATCCTGTTTATTCGTGAGCGCCTCAACACGTTGATGGCCAAGCACAGCGGGCACACCCTGGAAGAAATCGAGCGCGATACCAATCGTGACAACTTCATGAGCGCCGAAGCTGCGCGCGCCTATGGGTTGATCGACGCAGTGATCGAAAAGCGCCCCGCTTAATATAAGCACCTCAAAATAGGGCTGGTCGGCGCGTCCGACCACCGCGGGCTTGAAAAAGCCCGCATAAGCCTTCATCTTGTGTTGCAAGCCTATCGGATTTGGATCGAACGAATGACTGACACCCGCAACGGCGAGGACAACGGCAAGCTGCTCTATTGCTCCTTCTGCGGCAAAAGCCAGCATGAAGTACGCAAATTGATTGCCGGCCCCTCGGTGTTTATCTGCGACGAGTGCGTCGACCTGTGCAATGACATCATCCGCGAGGAGGTGCAGGAAGCCCAGGCCGAGAGCAGCGCGCATAAATTGCCTTCGCCTAAAGAAATCAGCGGCATCCTTGATCAGTATGTGATTGGTCAAGAGCGTGCAAAGAAGGTTCTGGCCGTAGCGGTTTACAACCACTACAAGCGCTTGAACCAGCGTGACAAGAAAGGCGACGAAGTCGAGCTCGGCAAGAGCAACATCTTGCTGATCGGTCCTACAGGCTCGGGTAAAACCTTGCTTGCGGAAACCCTCGCTCGTCTGCTGAATGTTCCCTTCACTATCGCTGACGCGACCACCCTCACCGAGGCTGGCTACGTGGGTGAAGACGTCGAGAACATCATTCAGAAGCTGCTGCAGAAGTGTGACTACGACGTAGAGAAGGCCCAGATGGGTATTGTCTACATCGACGAAATTGACAAGATTTCGCGCAAGTCCGACAACCCGTCGATCACCCGGGACGTTTCCGGTGAAGGCGTGCAGCAAGCCCTGTTGAAACTGATCGAAGGCACGGTTGCTTCCGTACCGCCACAAGGCGGCCGCAAGCACCCGCAGCAGGAATTCCTTCAGGTTGATACGCGCAACATCCTGTTCATTTGTGGCGGTGCGTTCTCCGGTCTGGAGAAGGTTATTCAGCAACGTTCCACCCGTGGCGGCATCGGTTTCGGTGCGGAAGTGCGCAGTAAGGAAGAAGGCAAGAAGGTGGGCGAGTCCCTGCGTGAAGTCGAGCCTGACGATCTGGTCAAGTTCGGTCTGATCCCTGAATTCGTTGGCCGTCTGCCGGTCCTGGCCACGTTGGACGAGTTGGATGAGGCTGCGTTGATTCAGATCCTCACCGAGCCGAAAAACGCCTTGACCAAGCAATACGCCAAGTTGTTCGAGATGGAAGGTGTAGACCTCGAGTTCCGTACCGACGCACTCAAATCAGTGGCCAAGCGGGCACTGGAGCGCAAGACCGGTGCACGTGGTTTGCGTTCGATTCTCGAAGGCGTGTTACTCGACACCATGTACGAAATCCCCTCGCAGTCCGAGGTGAGTAAAGTGGTGATCGACGAAAGCGTTATCGAAGGCAAGTCCAAGCCACTGTATATCTACGAAAACAGTGAGCCGGCTGCCAAGGCTGCACCGGACGCGTAAGCGTTCAGCTGTCGCAGCACAAGCAAGGGGCCTTTTTAGGCCCCTTGTTTTTTTACAGCGGTTTTTCAGCAGTTATTTTAAATTCTCGTTTATTCATGCGTTTAACTGCTGGCATTGAGCTTGTTTTTTTTGCAAGCAGCCCCCATCTTGGTTTCAAGCTTACTTTTCAACTGTCATAGAGGCGAAATCATGAAGACAACCATCGAATTGCCTCTCCTGCCGTTGCGTGATGTCGTCGTCTATCCGCACATGGTTATCCCGCTGTTCGTGGGGCGCGAGAAGTCTATCGAAGCCCTCGAGGCCGCGATGACGGGCGACAAGCAAATCCTGCTGTTGGCCCAGAAGAATCCAGCTGATGATGATCCAGGCGAAGATGCCCTGTATCGCGTCGGTACCATTGCCACTGTTCTGCAATTGCTCAAGCTGCCTGATGGCACCGTCAAGGTGTTGGTGGAAGGTGAGCAGCGTGGTGCGGTGGAGCGTTTCATGGAGGTGGATGGCCACCTGCGCGCCGAAGTGGCGCTGATCGACGAAGTCGAAGCCCCTGAGCGCGAATCCGAAGTGTTTGTGCGCAGCCTGCTCTCGCAGTTCGAGCAGTATGTGCAGCTGGGCAAGAAAGTCCCGGCTGAAGTCCTGTCTTCCCTCAACAGCATTGATGAGCCAAGCCGCCTGGTCGACACCATGGCTGCGCACATGGCGCTGAAGATCGAGCAGAAGCAAGACATCCTCGAAATCATCGACCTGTCTGCCCGTGTCGAACACGTACTGGCACTGTTGGATGGCGAGATCGACCTGTTGCAGGTTGAGAAACGCATCCGTGGTCGCGTGAAGAAACAAATGGAGCGCAGCCAGCGCGAGTACTACTTGAATGAGCAGATGAAGGCCATTCAGAAAGAACTCGGCGACAGCGAAGAAGGCCACAACGAAATCGAAGAGCTGAAAAAGCGCATCGATGCTGCCGGCCTGCCCAAAGACGCCCTGACCAAGGCGACTGCCGAGCTGAACAAGCTCAAGCAAATGTCGCCGATGTCGGCCGAAGCCACCGTGGTTCGCTCCTACATCGATTGGCTGGTGCAGGTACCGTGGAAGGCCCAGACCAAAGTGCGCCTGGACCTGGCCCGTGCCGAAGATATCCTCGACGCCGACCACTACGGCCTCGAAGAAGTCAAAGAGCGCATCCTCGAATACCTCGCCGTGCAAAAGCGCGTGAAGAAAATTCGTGGCCCGGTGTTGTGCCTGGTCGGTCCTCCGGGTGTGGGTAAAACGTCGCTGGCTGAGTCGATTGCCAGCGCCACCAACCGTAAATTCGTACGCATGGCCCTCGGTGGCGTGCGTGACGAGGCGGAAATTCGTGGCCATCGCCGTACCTACATCGGTTCGATGCCAGGAAGATTGATTCAAAAGATGACAAAGGTCGGCGTGCGCAACCCGCTGTTTTTGCTCGATGAAATCGACAAGATGGGCAGCGACATGCGTGGCGATCCGGCCTCGGCGTTGCTCGAGGTGCTCGACCCTGAGCAGAACCATAATTTCAACGACCATTACCTGGAAGTCGACTACGACCTATCCGATGTAATGTTCCTGTGCACCTCCAACTCCATGAACATTCCGCCAGCGTTGCTGGACCGGATGGAGGTGATTCGTCTGCCGGGTTACACCGAAGACGAGAAGATCAACATCGCCGTCAAATACCTCGCGCCCAAGCAGATTTCGGCCAACGGCCTGAAAAAAGGCGAGATCGAGATTGGCGTCGAAGCGATCCGTGACATCGTTCGTTACTACACCCGCGAGGCCGGTGTGCGGGGCCTGGAGCGCCAGATCGCGAAGATTTGCCGCAAGGCGGTCAAAGAGCATGCACTGGAAAAACGCTTCTCGGTGAAGGTGGGTGCCGACGACCTGGAACACTTCCTGGGCGTGAAAAAATTCCGTTATGGCCTGGCTGAACAGCAGGACCAGGTAGGGCAGGTGACTGGCTTGGCGTGGACTCAAGTGGGCGGCGAATTGCTGACCATCGAAGCCGCGGTGATCCCAGGCAAAGGCCAGCTTATCAAAACCGGTTCGCTGGGTGACGTGATGGTCGAATCCATCACGGCCGCGCAGACCGTGGTGCGCAGCCGCGCCAAGAGCCTGGGGATCCCCCTGGACTTCCACGAGAAGCACGACACCCACATCCATATGCCGGAAGGGGCGACCCCGAAAGACGGCCCCAGCGCTGGCGTAGGCATGTGCACGGCCCTGGTGTCGGCATTGACTGGCATTCCTGTGCGAGCCGATGTGGCAATGACGGGTGAAATTACTCTGCGCGGTCAGGTATTGGCCATCGGTGGTCTGAAAGAGAAACTGCTCGCAGCACATCGGGGTGGAATCAAGACTGTGATCATTCCTGAAGAGAATGTTCGCGACTTGAAGGAAATTCCTGACAACATCAAGCAGGATCTTCAGATTAAACCGGTTAAATGGATTGACGAGGTCCTGCAAATTGCGCTGCAATACGCGCCGGAGCCCTTGCCGGATGTGGCTCCGGAGATTGTCGCGAAGGATGAAAAACGCGAGTCTGATTCCAAGGAAAGAATTAGCACGCATTAATGCGATTAAGCCGGGTGGCTTCCTTGACAGCTTTTTAGAGCCCTTGTTATAAAGCGGCTCTTAAGTGTCTGTAGGCCATTCAGCACTGGTTTTTGCTTTCACCAAAAAACTTAGAATCATACTCAATAGATATATAAGGGGACTTAGAGTGAACAAGTCGGAACTGATTGATGCTATCGCCGCATCCGCTGATATCCCGAAAGCTGCTGCTGGCCGTGCGCTGGACGCAGTAATCGAATCCGTCACTGGCGCTCTGAAGGCCGGCGACTCCGTGGTACTGGTAGGCTTCGGTACTTTCTCTGTGACTGACCGCCCAGCTCGCACTGGCCGTAACCCACAGACCGGCAAAGCACTGCAAATCGCTGCTGCCAAGAAACCAGGTTTCAAAGCCGGTAAAGCCCTGAAAGAAGCCGTTAACTAAGCTTCGCTCAAGCCTTACCTACCCGGGTCAGACGCAGGTCTGGCCTGGCGGCGGAGCGGCAGCCGACCCAGTTATCCATCGGGTCGCCACGGCCTGGGGTGTTGGTTCAAACCCCCGTCCGCTCCGCCAGTTACGAGAAGGCGCATCCTCGGATGCGCCTTTCTTCTATCCGGACTCTACCCACGCTCCACGGTTGCCTAATTTTTGAAGATCAACCGTTTCTGGGGGACGCATGCTGCAAAATATCAGGGACAATTCACAAGGCTGGATTGCCAAGACCATTATCGGGATCATCGTCGCATTGATGGCGTTCACCGGTATCGAGGCCATTTTCCAGGCTTCGACCAACAACAAGCAGGACGTGGCCAAGGTCAATGGTGAAGAAATCACCCAAACCGAATTGAGCCAGGCCGTCGACATGCAACGTCGCCAGCTGATGCAACAGCTGGGCAAGGATTTCGATGCTTCTCTGCTGGACGAAAAACTGCTGCGCGATGCGGCCCTCAAAGGGCTGATCGATCGCAAACTGTTGCTGCAAGGCGCTGCTGATTCCAAGTTCGGCTTCTCGGAAGCTGCTCTGGATCAGGTGATCCTGCAGACTCCGGAATTCCAGGTGGACGGCAAGTTCAGCGCCGAACGCTTTGACCAGGTGATCCGTCAACTGGGCTACAGCCGTATGCAATTCCGTCAGATGCTGACCCAGGAAATGCTGATCGGCCAGGTTCGCGCAGGTCTCGCCGGCAGCGGTTTTGTCACCGACGCCGAGGTGCTGGCATTCGCCCGTCTGGAAAAACAGACCCGCGATTTCGCCACCGTCAACATCAAGGCCAACCCTGCGGCGGTGAAGCTCACCGACGATGAGGTCAAGGCTTACTACGACCAGCACGCCAAAGAGTTCATGACCCCGGACCAAGTCGTCATCGACTACCTGGAACTGAAGAAGTCTTCCTTCTTCGACCAGGTCACCGTGAAGGACGATGAACTGCAGGCTGCCTATCAGAAAGAAACCGCCAACCTCGCTGAACAGCGTCGTGCCGCGCACATTCTGATTGAAGTCAACGACAAGACCACCGACGCGCAAGCCAAGGCCAAGATCGAAGACATCCAGGCACGCCTGGCCAAGGGTGAGAAGTTCGAAGCCCTGGCCAAGGAGTTCTCCCAGGATCCAGGTTCGGCCAACAATGGCGGCGACCTCGGCTTTGCCGGCCCGGGTGTCTACGACCCGGACTTCGAAACGGCCCTGTACGCCTTGAACAAGGACCAGGTGTCGGCGCCGGTGCGCACCACGTTCGGTTGGCACTTGATCAAACTGTTGGGCGTTGAAGCCCCCCAAGTGCCATCGTTCGCCAGCCTGAAAGACAAGCTGACCCGCGAGCTCAAGACCCAGCAAGTTGAGCAGCGCTTTGTCGACGCCTCCAAGCAATTGGAAGATGCGGCATTCGAAGCCTCCGACCTGGCCCAGCCGGCGTCCGACCTGAAGTTGACCGTGCACACCTCCGCGCCATTTGGCCGTGAAGGTGGCGAAGGTGTTGCAGCCAACCGTGCTGTAGTCACCGCGGCATTCAGCCCGGAAGTCCTGGATGAGGGTGCCAACAGCACCGCCATCGAGCTGGACCCGGAAACCATCATCGTGCTGCGCGCCAAAGAACACTTGAAGCCTAAGCAACTGCCACTGGAAAGCGTCTCTGCCGCGATCCGTGCGCAGATGACCAAGGAGCGCGCCAGCGCGGCTGCCAAGGCTCACGCTGACGAGTTGATCGCCAGCCTGCGTGATGGCAAGACCCCGCTGAACCAGCCGATCGACGGCCAGGCCTGGAAAGTCACTGAAGCGGCTACCCGTAGCGCTGAAGGGGTCGAGCCTGCGGTGTTGCAAGCCCTGTTCCGTATGCCTAAGCCTGCGGCCAAGGACAAGCCGACCTTCACCACGGTAACCCTGGCTGACGGTAGCCTGGTCATCGTGCGCTTGAACGGTGTCAACGAAGCCGCTGCGCCTACGGACGAAGAAAAGGCGCAATACCGCCGCTTCCTCGCTTCGCGTATTGGCCAGCAAGACTTCGCGGCTTACCGCAAGCAGCTGGAAACCAAGGCTGACATCAAGAAGTTCTGATTGATCGTTCCCACGCTCTGCGTGGGAACGCCGCCTTGGACGCTCCGCGTCCCGCTGTAGAGTGACGCGCAGCGTCACGGGATGCATGCCCACGCAGAGCGTGGGAACGATCAGCCCCCGGTCTGTAAAGGACCGGGGGCTTTTTTTTAGCTGCGTTTCAGGCTGCCGACCAAGGCTAACAACATCAATAGCACGACCGCCCATGCAAAGGCGCCCACGCCCCAGCCTTGCAGCAATACTCCATCAAGTCGCCATGCCTCGGCAAAACTGCGCGTATTTATTGACCATATGGGCGCCGGGCTTTTTCCTGCAGGCGCCGTCCTGTAGGCCTGTGACGTTTTACCGACAGGAATGCGCGCGCCAAGGCCTCGTTCTGTTGCACAATACCGCCCTGACTGTTTTCCTCAGGATTTTCAATGTCGACATCATTTCACTTGCGTAGCCTCGGGCTGGCGCTGGTGCTGGCGGGCGCCGCGGGCTGCTCGTCACCCAAGACCGCTATTTATGAACATGAGAATTTCGACGACTCCGGTACGTTCTCCCGTGATTACCCGGTCAGCGATGTGGCGGCTTGTGAAGCGGCGCGACGTGCGCTGTTGAGCCAGGGTTACATCATCACCAGCAGCGACCCCAAGCTGGTGGTGGGTAACAAGAGCTTCCAGCAGACCGGCGAGACCCATTTGCAGATCAGCTTCAACGTGGTGTGCGCCAACGATGGCAAAGGCAATAACCACTCGACGATGTTTGCCAACGCCTTGCAGGATCGCTACGCGCTGAAGAAGGTCAACAACTCCGCGAGCCTGGGTGTGGGCGTGTTGGGCTCGGTGTCGATGCCGATTGGCTCCACCGATGACTCGATGGTCAAGGTGGCGAGTGAGACGGTTTCGGCGCCGAAGTTCTACGACCGTTACTTTGCGCTGGTGGATGTGTTCCTGCCGCAGGAAGTGAAGAAGGCCGAGCACATTCCTGAAAAGCCCAAGGCTGAGCTCGGGGTGCCGGAACCCAAGGCCGCTCCGGTTGCGGAGAAGGTCGAGGCACCGAAGGACGCAACGCCAGCGCCTGCCGCTGCGCAACCGTTGGCACCGCCTGCGGAGGCCGCACCGATTGCGCCACAGGCCGAACCCGAACCGGCTCCAGCACCCGCTCCGACCACGCCGAGCACGCCGACCTTGCCGGCGCCGACAGAGGCGATTCCTCCGCTGCCGACGCCTGCGCAGTAACTCAGACCGCTACGGGGTTCGCCTTGTCGACGTTGATCCCGTAGCGGTTGATCGCTTCACTGACTTTATCGCGCCCGATCACGCCGTCATCCGCCAGCGCTTTTAAAGCGGCGAGGACGATGAAGTGGCGATCCACCTCAAAGAACTCGCGCAAGGTTTCCCGGGTGTCCGATTGCCCGAAACCATCGGTGCCCAGCGCCACAAAGCGGCGGGCGTGGACGAAGGGGCGAATCTGGTCGGCGAATAATTTCATGTAGTCCGTGGCGACCACCACCGGCCCGGTGTGCCCGGCGAGGCATTCCTCGACGTAGCTGCTGCGCGGCTCGCTCAGCGGGTGCAGCAGGTTCCAGCGCTCCGCCGCGTGCCCGTCTCGGCGCAACTCGGTCAGGCTGGTGACGCTCCACACGTCGCTGTGTATGCCGAAGTCCTTGGCGAGCAAGTCGGCGGCGGCGATCACTTCGCGCAAAATCGAACCACTGCCCATCAGTTGCACCTGCGCTTGCGGGTGGCGGCTCAGCGGATACATGCCCTTGAGAATGCCATCCTCCACGCCTTCGGGCATCGCCGGGTGCGGGTAGTTTTCGTTGAGCAGGGTGATGTAGTAGTAAATGTCCTCCTGCTCGACATACATGCGCCGCATGCCCTCGCGAATAATCACCGCCAGCTCGTAGGCAAAGGTCGGGTCATACGACACACAGCACGGAATGACCGACGACAGAATGTGGCTGTGGCCGTCGTCATGCTGCAAGCCTTCGCCCATCAATGTCGTGCGCCCGGCCGTAGCGCCGAGCAGGAAACCACGCGCCCGCGCATCGCCGGCCGCCCACGCCAGGTCGCCGACCCGTTGGAAGCCGAACATCGAGTAGAAAATGTAGAACGGCACGGTCATCAGGCCGTGGTTGCTGTAGGACGTACTCGCCGCGATCCACGAGGAAATGGCGCCGGATTCATTCAGGCCTTCCTGCATGATCTGTCCGTCTTTGCTCTCCTTGTAGTAGCTCAGTTGCCCGGCATCCTGTGGGGTATAGAGCTGGCCTACAGCAGAGTGGATGCCGATCTGACGGAACAGGCTTTCCATGCCGAAGGTGCGCGACTCATCCGGCACGATGGGTACGATCAGCTTGCCCAGGTGCGGATCCTTGAGCAGCGTGCCGAGGATGCGCACGAACGCCATGGTGGTGGAGATGGCGCGCTCGCCCGTGTCTTTCAGCTGGGTGGCAAAGGCGCTCAGTTCGGGGATCTGTAATGACTCGACGGCCGTGTGGCGCGCGGGCACATAGCCGCCCAAGGCCTGGCGCCTGGCGGCGAAATAACGCGCCTCTTCACTGTCGGCGGCGGGTTTGAGGTAGGGGATTTCGTCGAGTTGGTCATCCGCCACTTCCAGCCCGAAGCGATCGCGGAAGGCTTTTACGGCCTCGGCGCCCATCTTCTTCAACTGGTGGTTGATGTTCTGGCCTTCGCCGGCTTCGCCCATGCCAAAGCCCTTGACGGTCTTGGCCAGGATCACCGTCGGCTGGCCCTTATGGCGCACGGCGGCCGCGTAGGCGTTGTAGACCTTGTCCGGGTCATGCCCACCGCGTGAGAGTTTCCAGATTTCGTCGTCGGACATGTCCGCAACCAGTGCCAGCAACTCCGGGTATTTGCCGAAGAAGTGTTCGCGTACATAGGCGCCGTTCTGCGATTTGTAGTTCTGATAGTCGCCGTCCACGCATTCCATCATGCGCTGGCGCAGCAGGCCGCTCTGGTCTTTTTCCAGCAGCGCGTCCCAGCCACCACCCCAGATCACCTTGATCACGTTCCAGCCGGCAGCGCGGTACAGGCTTTCGAATTCCTGGATGACTTTGGCATTGCCGCGCACCGGGCCGTCCAGGCGTTGCAGGTTGCAGTTGACCACGAAGATCAGGTTGTCGAGTTTCTCGCGACCGGCCAGGGAGATCGCCGCCAGGGATTCCGGCTGGTCCATTTCGCCGTCACCGAGGAATGCCCACACTTTGCGGCCTTGGTGTTGCTTGAGGTCACGAAACTCCAGGTAACGCATGAAGCGCGCCTGGTAAGCCGCGGTGATCGGCCCGAGGCCCATGGACACAGTAGGGAATTGCCAGAAGTCCGGCATCAGCCGTGGGTGCGGGTAGGAGGACAGCCCCTCGCCAGCGGCCTCGCGGCGGAAGTTGTCCAGCTGAGCTTCGCTGATGCGGCCTTCCAGGTAGGCGCGGCCGTAGATGCCCGGCGAGGAGTGACCCTGGATGTACACCAGGTCACCGTCGAACGTGTCGGTGCGCCCACGGAAGAAATGGTCGAAGCCTACGTCGTACAGCACGGCGGCTGACGCATAGGTCGCGATATGCCCACCCACACCGGAATGTTTGCCTGCGCGCAGCACCATGGCCATGGCGTTCCAGCGAATAAACGCATTGGTGCGCCGCTCGATGGCGAGGTTGCCAGGGTAGGGCAACTGGCGGTCAACCGGGATGGTGTTGACGTAAGGCGTGGTCACCCGCCCGTAGAAGTCTCCATGGCGCGCAACGTCGAAATCCAGCAACTGATCAATCAGGTAGTGGGCGCGCGGGCGGCCTTCGGTGGACAGCACCGATTCGATGGACTCCAGCCATTCGCGGGTTTCCTGTGGATCGTCGTCCAGTCTTACTGCGTTATTCGGGGTCATGTGAGGCTCCAGGGTAGGCGGATTTCAAGCGGCGAGCTCCTTGTGGGAGTAGCGCCAATGTAGTTGCAATTGCAACGATATGCCTGAATCTAGCGCGGGATGAGCTACTATTGCAACCTTCTTGAAATTCCCCGGATGGTGTTGCATGTCGTCGAAAGAGCCTGATGTATGGTTCCGTTTTGTCAGGGCCCACAGGACGGTCATCCGTGAAATCGAACGCCGTTTGGCGCAGGCGGACCTGCCGCCATATGCCTGGTATGACGCCTTGTGGGGCCTGGAAAGTGGCCCGGATGGCACCCGCCGTATGCACGAATTGGCCGACGTGCTGGCGATTGAGCGCTACAACCTGACACGCCTGGTGGACCGCCTGGAAAAAGACGGCCTGGTGGTGCGTTCGCGTTCTGACGGCGACGGCCGTGCGGCGTTTGCCTCGATCACCGACGCGGGTCGGGTGTTGCGTAAAAAGATGTGGACGATCTACGAAAGCACTGTGGACGAGCTGTTCCTGTCGCAAATCGAGCCCGAGCAGCGCCAGCTGTTTGCCGACACCCTGGAGCGCGCGGCGGGGCTGGCCGTGGAGGCGGGCGTGCAGGTTCGAGGGCGACGCAAGATTTAAGACCCAATGAAGATTCAATGTGGGAGCTGGCTTGCCTGCGATAGCGGTACATCAGCATAAGATGCAGTGCCTGACACTGCGCTATCGCAGGCAAGCCAGCTCCCACCATTGACGGTTTCTCCCTTCAGTTGAGTGCATACCGATCCATCGCCTTTTCTACCTGCCGCGCATCCATACATCCCTCATCCACCAACGCCCTTAACGCACACACCACAATCCAGTAACAGCTGGGCGCAGACGCCTGCACCGAACCCGCGCCGAGCGCGACAAAACGCGCCTCCACATGCGCCGCCAGCTGATCGACAATCGCCTGCGGATAACCGGTGACGGCAATCACCGGCGCGCTGCTGCCGCTCAGGCACTCACGTAAATGGCAGCTCTGCCTGGGCGCCGTGGGGTGCAGTCGATTCCAGCGTTCGGCCGCGGCCGCTTCGCGCGCCAGTCGTGTGTAGCTGGGGCAGCTCCACAGCTGCGCCGTGATGTTCCAGTCCTGTTCCAGCAACTGTGCAGCCTCGGCAACTTCCACCAGCGCCCGGCCGGCACCGAGCAATCGCACCTGCCCTTGGCGACGTTGGATCGGGTACATCCCCTTGAGGGCATCGTCGCGATCCTGTGCATCCAGCGTCACCGCGCTGTCCTGGTCGTGCAGCGCCAGGTAATAAAACCCAGGCTTGCCCTCGACATACAGCGTGCGCAAACCCGCCAGCACAATCGCGCGGGCTTCCGCGCCGGACGCCGGGTCATACGGCGTGCAGCGCGGGTGGGTGGCCAGCCATAACGGCAGCGACGGTTGCGTGCCCCTGGGCCATGCAGACGGTTGGTTTTCGATGTCGTTGCACAGGATGCCGCGCTGCGCGGTCTCGTCCGACAGTGCACATAACTGCGCCGACGACGCCGCGCTGTGCAGGTACAACATGGGTTTTTCAGCGGTGTTGCGTGCGAACCAAACCGGCCAGCCGCCCACACGGCGGGAGCGTGACTGACCGCGGATCACCCAGGCCTGGCGGCTGAGTTCCAGGGTGTTGGCCATGGTCATGACCGTGTACAGCGGCGAACTGCTTGAGTGCGCAGCCGTGCTGAGTGCGTCGATACAGCGTTGGGCGGCATGGGCGGTAGAGGCGGGCATGGGACGAGCTCCTTGCAACAGAGGTTCGTACCCTAATGGAAATGTTGTTGCAATTGCAATGATTGCAATCGCACCTAAACACCCAGGTGCTAAATCAAGGCAACGCTGCTACGTTTTATCCTGAAGTGCAGGAACGTCATGGCGCCGACATTTTTTCGTCATCACGGCACTTTAGGCTGGCTGTGCAGGTCATTTATTGGCAGCTGCTTTAAAACCACAAGGAGTCCACCATGGACGATTACCAAGAAGAACTGCTGGAGTACCACGCGTTTGAGTTGGATCCGCTGGATCCGGTTGATGACGCCACCGAGCTGTAACACCGACTTCAGGCGGAATGCCGCTGACTGCGGCGAAATTCCCCTGGGGTCTGGTTGTTCCACCGCCTGAACGCCCGTTGAAACGCCTGGGCTGAGGCAAACCCGAGCAAGTAGGCGATCTCGCCGAACGCCAGCTCCGTATCGCGAATGTAGGTCATGGCCAAATCGCGGCGGGTGTCGTTGAGAATCGCGCGAAACTGCGTGCCTTCATCGGCCAGTTTGCGGCGCAGCGTCCAGGTCGGCAGCTTCAAGCGTGCCGCCACTTCTTCCAGGTCGGGTTCCCGGCCACCATTGAGCATCGGCCCGAGCAAACGGGTAATGCGCTCGCGCAAGCTGCGGGTGCGCGTCAACTGCTCCAACTCTGCTTCACACAACTTCAACAACAGCTGCCAGGTACTCGGGCAATGCTGCGGGTTACGCAGTGCCAACGTGTTTTGGCTCAGGCGCAGTTGATTGGCCTCGGCGCCGAAGCTCACCGGGCTGTCGCCCAGCACGCTGTAGTGTTCGCTGTACTCGGGGGCTTCAAATTCGATGTCGATGCGCTGCGCCTGCACCGGTTGCAGCGCCACGCTGGATAACTGCTGCAGCCAGCCGGCGATGATCGAATCCACCACAAAGCGGTTATAGGCGTTGTACGGGCTGATGGAATAAAACCGCAGCCAGGCGCCTTCGGCATCCTCGTGAAAACTCGATTGCCCGCGGTAATTGGAGCCGTACAGCGCTTCAAAACGGGTCAAGGCACGCGCCGCTTCACGCACGTTGGGCGCTTGTGCGGCGGTGACGCCTGCCAGACCTGCCTGGCTCAAACGGCTGAGCTGGCCCATGCGCAGGCCCAGGCCTGGGTCGCCGGTGAGCTGGATGGCTGCGTGGCCCAGGCGCATATAGCGCGGGATCGACAAGCGTGCGCCGGCTTCTGCCAAGCGTGCCGGGTCAAGGCCGTATTGCAGGAGCAACGGTTGCGGGTCCAGGCCGTGGCTTTGAATAGCATCCGCCAAGGTGTGCACGAAACCCACCGACAGATCGCCAAGGCGCACCGGCTTCAAGACGCTACAACCAGATATTCAGCAGGCGCGCGCCACGGGCACCGCTGTCGGCATTGATTTGCCCGTTGCTGCTGAGAAAGCTGTGCCCGGCAGTGCCCAGATCCCAGAACTGCCCGCGCAGGAACACGCTCATGCCGGCAGTGGCCTGGCTGATGGGTTGCTGGCTGATCAGCGTGAGGCGACGCCAGGCTTCGCCTTCGCTGAGCTCTTCGGGTTTGAGGCTGATTTCGGGCGGTGTCGAAACGCTTTTGAAACCGCGCCATGGGCGGTCCCACGTCTCGCGGCCGGTCACAAAGGCAGGCACGGCGACCAATTGCGCGCCTTGCTCGTTGAGTTTGCGGTAGTTGTCCGGGTACCAGCTGTCGCTGCCGATCAGGATGCCCAGGCGCCCGGCCGGGGTATCGACCACGCTGACGAGGTTTTCATCGCCCGGTTCGATAAAGCCGCGCTCATCGTAGATCGGATAGAACTGGCGCTGTGGCTGGCCCACCGGCAAGCCATCGGCACCAAACACCAGGCTGGCGTTGTACAGCGCGCCATGGCCAATGTGCAGTTGCCCTTGTTCGACGGTCGGGTTGGGCAGGGCGATGGAGCCGGCCACCAGCGTCACGCCAAACTCTTTGGCCAACCCGCCGAACAGCACCTGATAGTCGCGCGCCATGGCGGGCGCTTTCATGCGCAGGTAGGCGTCTTCCATGCGGTTATCGCCCTTGGCGCTGATCCACGCGCGTGCGAACTGCAGCGGGTTGCTGGCTGACAGCCAGTTCATCGCGTCCTTTAAATGGACCGCCTGATACAGCTCGTTCTTCTCGCCGCTGAGCATCAGCCAGGTGCCGATGTGTTCCGGCAGCACGACGATGGTCTTGCTGTTGATCAACCCTTGGTCCCGAGCCTTTTGCAGATAAGCCGCCAGCTTCAGGTGCAGGCGTTCCAGGCTCTGATAATCGGCGGGGAACAGCTCCGGCTGGATACCCAGCAAGTTGCCACGATCAGCGGGCTGGCCTTCATTGACGGCCAAAGTGATGCGCAGGTCCGACAGGTAATGCGCCACAGGGCGCTCCTGGGTCCAGACCAGATACGCGGTGGTGGCGGCAACCAGGGCCATGACGAGGGTGAAGGCTAGAAGTTTACGCATGGGGCAACAGACAACAGACCGTGTGCAGGGTTCGTCGACTAGGGTAGGGCCCATGCACCGGCTTGCCAAGGGGCGCTGTGCATTTGGATCAATAACTTGTCAGTTTCAGTCATTGAGCGGTAGTCCGCTGCCTCTTAGTCTGTGGGACATAAACCGATGGCAGGCCATTTCGAGCCTTCCACGTCCCGTGATGATCCGTTGTGGAGCTGTACCATGACCGCTGCTGCCTACCCGCACCTGCTGGCCCCGTTGGACCTGGGCTTTACCACCTTGCGCAATCGCACCCTGATGGGTTCGATGCACACCGGCCTGGAAGAAAAAACCGGCGGCTTCGAGCGCATGGCCGCCTATTTTGCCGAGCGCGCTCGGGGTGGTGTCGGCCTGATGGTCACCGGCGGTATTGGCCCGAACGATGAGGGCGGCGTGTACGCCGGCGCCGCCAAGCTGACCACCGACGAAGAAGCCCAGAAACACAAGATCGTGACCCAGGCCGTGCACGAGGCGGGCGGCAAGATCTGCATGCAGATCCTCCACGCCGGGCGCTATGCCTACAGCCCCAAGCAGGTCGCACCGAGCGCGATCCAGGCGCCGATCAACCCGTTCAAGCCCAAGGAGTTGGACGAGGAAGGTATCGAGAAGCAGATTCAGGACTTTGTCACCTGCTCGCTGCTGGCCCAGGTCGCCGAATACGACGGCGTGGAAATCATGGGCTCCGAAGGTTATTTCATTAACCAGTTCCTCGCCGCCCACACCAACCATCGCACTGACCGCTGGGGTGGCAGCTACGAAAACCGCATGCGCCTGGCGGTGGAAATCGTGCGCCGGGTGCGCGAGGCCGTCGGCCCGAACTTCATCATTATCTTCCGCCTGTCGATGCTTGACCTGGTGGAAGGCGGCAGTAGCTGGGAAGAAATCGTGCAGTTGGCCAAGGCCATCGAGCAGGCGGGGGCGACGATCATCAACACCGGCATCGGCTGGCACGAAGCGCGTATCCCGACCATCGCCACCAAAGTGCCGCGTGGTGCGTTCAGCAAAGTCACCGCCAAGCTGCGCGGTGCGGTGCAGATTCCGCTGATCACCACCAACCGCATCAATACGCCGGAAATTGCCGAGCAGATCCTCGCCGAGGGCGATGCCGATATGGTCTCGATGGCGCGGCCGTTCCTGGCCGACCCCGAGTTCGTCAACAAGGCCGCTGAAGGTCGCGCCGATGAAATCAACACCTGCATCGGCTGCAACCAGGCCTGCCTGGACCACACCTTCGGCGGCAAGCTGACCACCTGCCTGGTCAACCCGCGTGCGTGCTACGAGACCGAGCTGAACTACCTGCCGGTCAAGCAGATCAAGAAAATCGCCGTGGTCGGCGCAGGTCCTGCAGGCCTGGCGGCGGCCACCGTGGCGGCGGAGCGCGGCCATCAAGTGACCTTGTTCGACTCGGCCAGTGAAATCGGCGGCCAGTTCAATATCGCCAAGCGCGTGCCGGGCAAAGAGGAGTTCTTTGAAACCCTGCGCTACTTCAAGCGCAAATTGCAGACCACCCACGTCGAGGTGTGCCTCAACACCCGTGTGGATGCCGCGCAACTGGCGGCGGGCGGTTACGACGAGATCATCCTGGCCACCGGCATTGCGCCGCGTACCCCGGCGATTCCGGGGATCGATAACGCCAAGGTGCTGAGCTACCTGGACGTGATCCTTGAGCGCAAGCCGGTGGGCAAACGCGTGGCAGTAATTGGCGCTGGCGGTATCGGCTTCGACGTCTCCGAATTCCTCGTGCATGCAGGCGTGTCTACCAGCCTGGACCGTGAAGCGTTCTGGAAAGAGTGGGGCATCGACACCCAACTGCAAGCCCGTGGCGGTGTGGCCGGTATCAAGCCTGCGCCGCATGCACCGGCCCGTGAAGTGTTCCTGCTGCAACGCAAGGCCTCCAAAGTTGGCGACGGCCTGGGCAAGACCACCGGCTGGATCCATCGCACGGGCCTTAAGAACAAGCGGGTGCAGATGCTCAACAGCGTCGAATACCTGAAGATCGATGACCAAGGCCTGCATATCCGCATCGGCGCCGACGGTGAGCCGCAGGTGCTGGCGGTGGACAACATCGTCATCTGCGCCGGCCAGGATCCGCTGCGCGAACTGCAGGATGGCCTGGTCGCCGCAGGCCAGAACGTGCACCTGATCGGCGGCGCCGATGTGGCGGCCGAGCTCGATGCCAAGCGCGCCATCAACCAAGGCTCGCGCCTGGCGGCGGAGCTGTAAAACGCCAAAAGGGGCGGTGTTAGACTACCGCCCCTTTTCATTCAGATACCTTCCCCGATGGGCCCTTTCGACTGGCTTCCCCACGCACCGCTCGAACCTTTGCAGCTGGATTGGCTGAACGGCGTCGAGTTGGCTGTGCTGCGCCTGGACTGCATCGACCCGCTGATCAGCGGCAACAAGTGGTTCAAGCTCACCGAGCACCTGGCCCAGGCGCACATGGCCGGTGCCAGCGGGGTCATCAGCCTCGGCGGCGCTCACTCCAACCACCTGCACGCCCTGGCGGCAGCCGGCAAACGTTTCGGTTTCCCCACTGTCGGCCTGTTACGCGGCCACCCTCAAGACACGCCCACTGTTCTCGACCTCAACACCTTCGGCATGCAGCTGCATTGGCTGGGGTATGGCGGCTATCGTGCGCGGCATGAGGCGGATTTCTGGCTGCCGTGGCACGCACAGTATCCGCAGTTCCATGCCGTGCCCGAAGGCGGCGGTGGAATAGCGGGTGCCTTGGGCTGCGCGGTACTGGTCGAGCAGGTGCGCGGGCAGTTGGGCAACCTGGGTTGGGCCGATTACGATGCCTGGTGGCTGGCGGCAGGCACCGGCACCACCGTGGCCGGGCTGGCGCTGGCAGAGGCGGGCGCGCACCCGGTGTACGGCGCAATGGCCGTGCCTGACGATCACGGCGTTGAGCGAAACGTGCAGGCCATCGTGCAGGGCGGTTATCAACTGCTGGACGCCAGCCGAGGTGGCTTCGCCAAAGTCGATCCGCTATTGCTCGCATTTATTGAGCACACCGAACAAGCCTCCGGCATGCCGTTGGAGCCGCTCTACACCGGCAAGGCCCTGCTGGCGCTCAAACACCAGATCGAGGCCGGACGCTTCGCCGCCGGCACCCGCCTGATCTTCGTGCACACCGGCGGCCTGCAAGGCCGCCGAGGGTTTGAAATCTAGCGATGCTCCCCTGTGGGAGCGGGCTTGCCCGCGATTGCGGTCTATCATTCAACAGATTTGGTGACTGACCCGCCGCCTTCGCGAGCGAGCCCGCTCCTACCCGGCATCATGCGCAGCGCCGTGTTATCGCGCAGGATGTAATGGTGAATGATCCCCGCCAATGCATGCAGCCCGATCAGCCAGTAGCCGATCTTGCCGAACAGCACGTGCCAGCCTTCAATCTGCTTGGCCAGCGCCTTGTTCTCAGCGATCAACGGCGGCAACTCGATGCCGTAGAACATCACCGAATGCCCCTCGGCGCTGACGATCAGCCAACCGGCAATCGGCATGCCGATCATCAATGCATACAGCGCAACATGCATCAGCGTGGCCAGCAGGCTTTGCCATTGTGGCGGCGTCGGCACGATTTTCGGTGCCACCCCCAGGCTGCGTGCAAACAGGCGCAGCCACACCAGCACGAACACGGTCAGGCCGAACATAAAGTGCATTTCGACGATCAACGTTCGCGCGCCACTGCCTTTGGGGAATTGGCCGCGTAACTCTATGCAGGCGTAAACCACCGCCAGCAGCACCACCATCAACCAGTGCAGCGCAATCGACATGGTGCTGTAGCGCGTATCGGAGTTTTTCCACGGCATCGCTGTGTTCCTCACTCATCAGGGCAAACCTCCATTCTTTAGTGACGGAGTCCTTTAACTGTATGCCGTTTTTGAGCGATTCGCCTGGCGTAAGTGCCGTTGTTTTGACCTCAATCAGTGGCTTTGTGGCATTTCACCGCGGGCCAGGCGCTGGTTGATGTCGGTGATGACAGCAGGCAGGTCGTTGATAGTGTCGATCAGGTAGTGCGGGCGTGAGCCTTCGAACAGTTTCTCGATGCGTTTGCGCTCGCTGTTCAGGGCGGCGGCGTCCAGGTCGCGGAATTGCTCATAGGTCAGGCCCAGCGCATTGCCCGAGCAGGTGAGGGCGACGGTCCACATGCCGGCGCGGCGGCCTTCGAGGATGCCCGGCACGGTGTCGTCGACCTTTACGCAAGCCGCCACATCGTCAATGCCCAGCGCAATCACGTTCGCCAGCGCCTGGGCTGGCCATGGGCGGCCGTTGGGCACTTCGTCGGTGGCGACCACGTGGTCGGCGAAGTAGCCATTGGTGGCGGCCAGGGCGACGACTTTGTCCATGACCTGCTTGGGGTAGCCGGAGCAGGAGCCGATCTTGATGCCCTGCACCCGCAGGCGCGCAATGGTGTCGAGGGCGCCGGGAATCAGCGCCGAGTGCTCGGCGATTTTCTCGATCTGCAACGGCATGAAACGCTGGTAGATGGCAGTTACGTCATCATCCGTCGGCACACGCCCAAAGGCCTTGCGATAACGCTCGGCCACCTGCGGCTGATTGCAGAGCGTGCGGATATGGTCCCACTTGCCCATGCCCATCGGGCCACGGGCCTCATCGATGGAGACTTGCACGTCGAACTCGGCGAAGGCTTCGACAAAGATCTGCGTGGGGGCGAAGGAGCCGAAATCGACCACGGTGCCGGCCCAGTCGAGGATAACGGCCTGCAGGGTGTTGGGGTTTTGATAGTTCATGGCTGCGATCCAAACGATGAAAGGTTGATGTGCATGGCGTGCAACGCCTGGGCGATGGCGGCGACGGCGGCGCGCATGTCGGCGGCGTCGACATGGCCGATGCAGCCCACGCGGAAAGTGTCGACTTCGGTCAATTTGCCGGGGTAAAGGATGAAACCCTTGGCCTTGACCCGTTCGTAGAAGTCCTTGAACTGGTAGCGCGGGTCTTGCGGCGCATGAAAGGTCACGATGATCGGCGCCTGGATCGCCGCCGGCAGAAAACTGCGCAGGCCCAGTTCGGCCATGCCATCCAGCAGCGCCTGGCAGTTGCGGGCGTAGCGTTGGTGGCGCGCGGGCAATCCGCCTTCTTCGTGATATTGCAGCAGGGCTTCGTGCAACGCGGCGACCACGTGGGTCGGCGGGGTGAAGCGCCATTGCCCGGTCTTGGCCATGTAGCGCTGCTGGTCGAACAGGTCCATGGCCAGGGAATGGCAGTTGCCTTCGGCGGCGGCCAGTGCCTGCTTGTTGGCGAACACGAAACCCATGCCAGGCACGCCTTCCAGGCATTTGCCGGACGCTGCGATCAGCGCGTCGAACGGCACTTCACGGGCATCGATCGGCAGCGCGCCGAAGGAGCTCATCGCGTCGATGATCAAGCGTTTTTCGTGGGTTTTAACCACCTGGGCGATGTCCGGCAGCGGGTTGAGAATGCCCGTGCTGGTTTCGCAGTGGATCAATGCCACGTGGGTGATGGCCGGGTCGGCGTGCAGCAGGCGGTCCACAGCGGCGGCAGTGCTGGGCTCATTTTCGGCGGTTTCAAAGGTGCTGAAATCGCGGCCAAGTACTGCGCAGATCTTCGCCAGGCGCTTGCCGTAGGCGCCGTTGATCAGCACCAGTACCTTGCCGTCACGCGGCACCAGCGTGCCAATCGCCGCTTCGACGGCGAACGTGCCGCTGCCTTGCAGGGGCACGCAGTGGTGACTGTCGGCGCCATTGAGGATCGCCAGCAACTGCTCGCAGACACTCGCGGTGAGTTGGTTGAAGCGCTCATCCCATGAACCCCAGTCCACCAGCATGGCCTGGCGCGTACGGGCCGACGTGGTCAGCGGGCCGGGGGTGAGCAGGATCGGCGCGGCGGTGGTCATCTCAAGTCCTCGCAAGTCTCGGGGTTGAATCTACGGCGCCTAAATTGCAGTTTGGCTTGTCATCAATCAAATTGTTTGTTGTTATGCGAGCTATCAGTGAGGCCGATAGCTATGAACCTGTTTCAATTGCGTGCATTCGATGCAGTGGCCCGCGAGGGCAGCTTTACCCGAGCGGCTGCGCGGCTGTTTATCAGCCAGCCGGCGGTGACCGGGCACATCAAGGCGCTCGAAGAGCACTACCAGATTCCGCTGTTGCGCCGCACGGCACGGCGGGTGGAGTTGACCGAGGAGGGCACCCGCCTGGCGGCGATCACCCGCGCGATTTTCGGGCTGGTGGATGAGGCGCAGACTTTGCTGGAGGCCAATCGCCAATTGCTCACCGGGCGCCTGGAAGTCGCGGCGGATGGCCCGCACCTGGTGATGCCGATGATCGCCCGCCTGCGCGCGCGTTACCCCGGCATCACCGTCAACCTGCGGCTGGGCAATGCCCAGGACACGCTGGCGGCGTTGTTGTCGGAACACGCGGACGTGGCGGTGCTTACCGAGGTAGAACCGCGCAATGGCCTGCACCTGCAAGCGTTGAACGAGTCGCGGATCTGCGCTTTGGTGCCGACAGGGCACCCGTGGCTCGCCGACCCGGCGGGTATTCGCCTGGAGCAATTGCACGAGGTGATCATGGTGCTGCGCGAGCCCAGTTCGATTACCAGGCGCACCTTCGACAGCGCCTGCGCCAGCGCCAATGTGCAACCCAGGGTGTTGCTGGAGCTCGACAGCCGCGAGGCGGTGACCGAAGCCGTCGCCGCTGAACTGGGCGTGGGCGTGGTGTCGTCGATGGAGGTCAGCCGCGACCCGCGCGTGCATGCGATCGCCTTGCAGGGCGACGGCCTGGTCAACCGGCATATGCTCGGTTGTCTCGAGCGACGCCGCTCATTGCGCTTGATCCAGGCGTTTTTCGAGTTGGCGTCTTGACGGTTTTTTGCTGGAACGATTTTTTTTTGCCCTATAAACTCTGCCCCCAAAGCGCCGGCCAGTAGACGTCTCGGCGCGATGGACAGAAGAGAGTGAGTCATGGGCGCACAGTGGAAAGTCAAACATAAAGAAGCGGCATCGAATGCCAAGGGCAAAATCTTCGGCAAGCTGGTGAAAGAAATCACCATCGCTGCCCGCAATGGCGCCGACACCGCGACCAACGCCCACCTGCGTCTGGTGGTAGAACAGGCCAAAAAGGCCTCGATGCCCAAGGAAACCCTGGAGCGCGCCATCAAAAAAGGCGCCGGCCTGCTGGGTGAAACCGTGCAGTACCACCGCGTGACGTATGAGGGGTTCGCCCCGCACCAGGTGCCGCTGATCGTTGAGTGCGTGACCGACAACATCAACCGTACCGTGGCGGAAATCCGTGTGGCAT
The DNA here is from genome assembly GCF_009834565.1 of Pseudomonas sp. R76. GTDB lineage: Bacteria > Pseudomonadota > Gammaproteobacteria > Pseudomonadales > Pseudomonadaceae > Aquipseudomonas. The sequence goes on along the minus strand of NZ_CP019428.1, from coordinate 4,270,782 downwards.
TCCGCAAGGGGCAACTGGGCGCTTCCGGCTCCGTGGCCTGGGACTTCAACCATGTCGGCCTGATCGAAGCCTCGCCGGACACCCCGGATGCCGACCCGGAAATGGCCGCGATCGAAGCTGGCGCCCAGGATTTTGAAGACGGCGAAGAAGAGGGCACCACCCTGTTCATCACCGAAACCACCGACCTCGATGCCGTGCAAAAAGCACTGCCGGAGCAGGGCTTTACCGTGCTGTCGGCCAAGCTCGGTTATATCTCGAAGAACCCGGTGAGCGGTTTGACCGACGAGCAGATGGCTGAAGTCGAAGCCTTCCTGGAAGGCCTGGACAACCATGACGACGTGCAGGATATGTTCGTTGGCCTGGCTGGCTGATTAAACGCGGTTCACTCATGTGGGAGCTGGCTTGCCTGCGATAGCGCTGTATCAGTCACTGAAAAGGTGAATGACACGGCCTCATCGCAGGCAAGCCAGCTCCCACAGTTGGATTGGGTTTCACCCCAGGTTCAGCAGCGCTTCAATCTCTTCAAAGCTCGGCCGCGCCAACACATCAGGCTGGCAGCAGCTGTTATGCAGCGAGACCAACGCTTCGTCGTTGAACGGCGTGTCGACGCGCTCCAGCAACTCCCCCAGCAACACTCCAAACGCCCGCACTTCAATGCGCTGCAACGCCCTGGTTTCCACGGTATCCGCCGTGGCATGGAACGACGCCGCGCCAAAGTCGCCGAGCAGGCAGTCGCCATCGGCGTTCCACAGAATATTGTGACCGTACAGGTCGCCATGGGTGATCCCGTGCCGGTGCAAGTGCGCCGCCACCGAGGCAATGCCCCGCGCCATGCGCAAGGCCACTTCAGGGCTGAAACGCGTGCTCGGTGCGTAGATGTCCCGCGTGCACGACGCCAGGCTCGGCAAGGCGGCGAGGTTGCGGTAGCTCGGGTCGATCAGGTCCATGACCAGCGCGGCTTGATCTTCGGGATGGCCCACCACGCGGCCTTCCACCTTGATCAGGTTGGGGTGCAGGCCAGCGGCGATGCAGGCCTGCATTTCATGCAACGGTGAACCATCGCTGGTGATCGCGCCTTTGTACAGTTTGACCGCCACAGGCAAGGCCTGCGGCTTCCATAGCGCCTTGCGGATGATCCCCGAGGCGCCTTCGCCGAGTACGTCGCCCAGCTCCAGTTCCGCCCAGGCAATGTTCGGCGTTGCGTCATCGACGGCTAATTCCACCGCCATCTCCACCGGGTTACCGGCATAGGCCAGCCAGGTCAGGCTCGGCAGCGTCAGCAGCCACTCGGGCAATTGGGTCAGGCGGTTGGAGGCGATGCGAATCAGCTCCAGGTTGTGGCAGTTGATCAGGCTGTGCGGCAGTTCCGTCAGTTGGTTGCCGGCCAGCATCAGTTTTTGCAGCAGCGGCCGCTCGCCCAATTCGCTGGGCAATTGGCTGATGCGGTTATCGGTGAGGATCAGCCAGCGCAACTGCGGCGGCAGGGCGGCGGCGGGAACGTGGCTGATCTGGTTGGCCTTGAAGCCGATCATGCTTAGCTTGGCGCACTGGCCCAGGCATTCCGGCAACGCGGTGAAGGCGTTGTCCGAGCAAAACAGCACGCGCAGGTGCGACAGGCGATGCAGGTCGTCGGGCAGGCTGCTCAGGGCGTTGCCCGTGAGGTTGAGGATTTCCAGCGAGTCGGCCAGTTCGAAGATTTCCCGCGGGAATTCGGTCAGCCCGCAGGACAGGTCCAGGCGCGTGGTGCCGGCCAATTGGCCGGCCTTGAGTTGGGCGAGGGTATTCATGAACGGCGCGGTCACTCGGCAAGAGGGCGTAAAAGGCGCTCATGATACCGGGTGATGCGCGGGTTGCGGGCACAGGCTTTGCAATTCGGCGGTTTGTAATTGATGCAGGCGGCTGGCGGTGCGGGCAAGGTCGATGGCTTGGCCTTCCAGGCAGTGCGCCAGCGGCTGTTGACCGATCAGCGTCAGGCGTTTGTCCTGGTCGTAAAGCACATCCACCAGGTTGATAAAACGCTGTTGCACGGCGATTGGGCATTCGGCCAATTGCGGCAGCCCGTCGATGACCCAGTGGTCGAAATCCTGGCACAGCAGCAGGTAATCCATCACGGCCGTGAGCTGTTCGCAAAGGTCGTTGAAGGTGAAGACGATGGTCGGCGCCTGATGGCTGCGACACCGCAACTGGCGGTTGCCGACTTGCAGGGTCTGCGCCGGGCCATCCACGGCGGGCAGCCCCAGCGCTTCACGCTGGGCGGCTGTGCCGGGCCATACATACTGACCGGCGCTGAAGCGTTGCTCGGCATGCGCCTGGGGCAGGCTGCGAAAGTCCTGGGGCGAGCTGACTTCCAGCACGTCCATGCGCGCAGCGATCAGGTCGATCACTGGCTTGAACCGTTCGTGGTACAGCGGGTTGGGCAGCAACCCCTCGGGGGCATAGTTGGAGGTCACCAGCACCCACACGCCACGCTGGAACAAGGCTTTGAACAGCCGGCTGATGAGCATGGCATCGCCGATATCGTGCACATGGAACTCGTCGAAACACAGTACTCGGCAATCCGCCAGCAGCTCGTCCAGTGTGACGCCCAAGGCATCGTCGTGCTCGCGGTGCTGGAACATGCCGCGATGCAGGCGCGCAAAAAACGCGTGGAAATGCACGCGCTGCTTCTCGGCAATCGGCAACGCCTGGAAAAACCCGTCGAGCAGCCAGCTTTTTCCGCGCCCCACCGGGCCGTGCAGGTACAGGCTGCGCGTCGGCGTGGCGGTGAGCAGGTGCTCGGTCTCGCGGGCCAGGGCGGCGATTGCCAGGGTTTGGCCGGTGCTGAGGGTGTAGCCCTGCTGCTCGGCTTTTTGCTTGAAGAACGCCGGGATAGGCGAGGGGCCCGAAGGTGCGGTGGTTTTACCGAGCAGGCGCCGGATCAGGGGAAGCACAGCCAATGCAAGTCACTCTGTAGTGCGGTGGTTGCTCACTTTAGGGCGCCCGTCACGTTTTGACCAATAGAGAAGGGCGCTGCCAGCTATCTCGAAACAGCATGTCGCAGCTGTAATCCTGTCCAGACTGGCAGTTTCCCCCTGAGTGACTAACCTCCTACACAGCAATTACCCCTGTACAAAGGATTGGGTGCAGTGAAGGGACGAGTGGTATTGGCAGTCATGGGCACGATGCTCTGCAGCACGGTTTACGCTGCGCAGCTCCAAGTGGAGGTGCGCATCGACGTGCAGCGGGGCTGCCAGCTGGTGGGCACCACCCGCAGTGCTGGCATCGAGCAGCTTGGCGTTTTGGATTTCGGCAGCGGCCCGCGTCTGGATGACCCGGCCGGCCCCTTGAGTGCGGCGCTGATCAGCCAGCGCCAGCCACGTCTGGAATGCAACCCCGACACGCCCTATCAAATGCGCGTCGACGGCGGCCTGCACGGCGGCGTAGGCGAAGTACGCTACCTGAGTGCCGCAACCCCTTCGAGCAAACCCATTCCCTATCGTATTTACGCCGATGCAGCGCGGCGAATTCCGTTGTCCGTGAATGAACCGCTGAGCGGGCGCGTGCCGGACTCCGGCTCGGTCGACCTGCCGCTGTATGGCCGCATCGAACCGCTCAAAGACATCCCCGCCGTCGGCCGCTACACCGACCTGCTCAAGGTCACGGTCACATGGTAAGCCGGGTCTGGGCCCTTGTGGCCATGGGCGGCCTGTTGCTGCTGGCGGATGACGCCCAGGCGGCAGCGGTCAACGGGCAGATCCACGCGCGTTTGGTGATCACCGCCAGTTGCGAAGTCAGTAAAGGCGTAGAAAGCGCCCCGGTCAGCCCCACGGGCGGCACCGCGTTGCTCGACTTCGGCAGCCAGGGGCCGACCTGGAGCAACCCCTTGGGCGCAGGCGTGACCGACGGCAGCAAGGCGCCGCTGTCGGTGTCGTGCAACCCCTCGGTGGTCAGCAGTTTCACCGTGACCATCGACGGCGGCGCCAACGGCGACGGCACCACACGGCGCCTGAGCAACGGGCGCCAGACCATTCCCTATCGGCTTTCGGCTGACCCGCTGGGCCACAGCGACTACAGCATCGGCCAACAACGCAATTTCGTCGTGACCAAGGGCACACAAGTACCGATCCCGGTATTCGGCTCGGTGGTGGCGAATACCAGGGCCCTACCGGCCGGCATCTACACAGACACCCTGACGGTGACTCTGGATTGGTAAACCATGAGGATGAACATCATGCATGCACTTGTATCGAAAGCGGTTTTTCCATTGATGGCGCTGGTGTGGGTGTCGGGGGCGCAGGCGGCGACCGTGGCCGGCACCGTCACCGCGACGCTGGTGCTGACCAGCAGTTGCCAGGTCAATGGTGCGGCGGCGACCGGCGGGATGAGCTTCGGTAACTTGAACTTCGGCACGGCCAACAGCCTGTTCACCGAAGCCGACGGTCAGGTGCTGGGCGGCGGTGGCGGGGCGTTGTCGATTCTGTGTTCGGCGGGCACCTCGCCGACGCTGACCGTGTCCGCCGGCGCCAATGACGGCAAATCCACCGGCGGCGCCCGCGCACTCTACGACGGCGTGGCCAACTACGTGCCGTATGACTTGTACACCGACAGCGGCCATTCGCAGCTGCTGGCCATCGGCGGCGTGATCAACCTGGCGCCGAGTACGGGTGTTGCCCAGGCCGTGAATATTTACGGTAAGGCCAATGGCAAGGCCGGGCTGCCGGCCGGTACGTATACCGACACCGTCAATGTGACCCTGACGTTCTAAGGGTCATGAACCGGGCAGGGTGGGCGACGTTGGCGGTGTGCATCGGCTGGGGCATGCCGGTGTCGCTGCTGGCGGTGACCAGCCAATCGTTCCAGGTCAGCGCGACGATCACGCCCGGCTGCCTGGTGGTCGGTGGCGGGACGAACTACGGCAGCCTGGTGTTCGGCACGTACTCGGCACTGGCGACCAGCACGGCGTCGGTCGCACTCACCGGCGGCGTGACCCTGCAATGTACGCCGGGGGTGGCGCTGAACATGAGTGTCGATGGCGGTTTGCACAACAACAGTGGCCGGCGGATGCAGCTCAATAGCGGCACCGCCCAAGTGGCGTATCAGCTGTTTCGGGACGCGGCGTTCAGCCAGAGCCTGGGCATCAGCCAAAGCGTGAGCGTGACCTACGCCAACGCCGCCAGCATCACCTTGCCGATTTATGGGCGAGTGCAGTTACCGGGTAATACGCCTGGGGGGACGTACAGCGACACGTTGCAGGTGCAGCTGTCGTGGTAAGGCGATTGGCAATAAGGAGTGAGACCTATGTATGCAGCTTCCCGGCAGTGGTGGGCAGCGGGTTTAAGCGCGGTGTTGGGGTTGGCGGCGGGGCAGGCCCAGGCGGCCAGCTCGGTGTTGATCTGGCCGATTGACCCGGTGCTGGAGGCCGATCAACAGGCCAGCGCATTGTGGCTGGAGAACCGTGGCACCGAGACCGCCAACCTGCAAATCCGCGTGTTTGCCTGGACCCAGAGCGGCTTTGATGAGCAGTACCAGAACCAGCGCGACGTGATTGGCAGCCCGCCGGTGGCGAAAATCGAGCCGGGGCAGAAGCAGTTGGTGCGCCTGACCCGTACCAAAGAGGTGCCGCCGGGCCAGGAATTGGCCTATCGCATCATCATCGATGAGATCCCTTCGGCCACGCCGCCCGCCGCCCCGGCCGATGGCAAGACCGCCGCCGCGGTGCGTTTCCAGATGCGTTATTCGGTGCCGCTGTTCGCTTATGGCCCAGGCCTGTGGAGCAAGGTCGATGGCACCCGCGATCGTGACCCGAAGGGCGCCGGCAAGCCGGACCTGAGCTGGAAAAAAGTCAGCATTGGCGGGCGCAATTACGTCGAGATGCGCAACCAGGGCGCCGTCCACGCGCGTTTGACCGATGCCACCTTCAAGCAAGGCGGCCAGCCGCGGCCACTGGTGGAAGGTTTGATGGGCTATGTGCTGCCGGGCGCGACCATGCGCTGGGCGGTACCGGATGGGCTGCCGGCGGATCAGCCGTTGCAGGTACGTGTGAATGGTGCGACGCAACTGGAGAGCCTCGCGCCAGGGCGATAAAACCGTGCGATAGGGCATGGAGCAGCCCCTGGTGTTAACGGATGGAGATGTCCATTGATGGACACAAAGCCTTGGTGAGCCATGGTCGAGCTCGATATCTATGGCGATCGGTGTGGGTGGTGAGTGGCTTGTCCGGCCTGGTGTTTGCGGCGCCGGGCGTGGCCGCGCCGTTGCCGCCCCCTCCCAGCAGTATGGAGGCTGTTGCCGATGCTCAGTTGTTTCTGGAACTGGTGGTCAACCAGATGGACACCGGCCGCGTGGTCGCCGTCAATCAGCGCGCCGGGCAATTGTTTCTGCCGGCCTCGGTGTTGCAGGAGATCGGCATGAAGCTGCCTGGCGAGGTGGGCGCCGAGGTCGCGCTGGAAAACCTGCCGGGCCTGCACACCGACTACGACAGCCAGGGCCAGCGGCTGATGCTCACGGTGCCACCCGCCTGGTTGCAGGAGCAATTTATCGGCAGCCGCAATAACTACCCGCGAACCCAGGCGCTGACCAGTTTCGGCGCGTTGCTCAACTATGACGCCTACCTGAACGACACGGATGACGCCGGCACTTACCTCGGCATCTTCAACGAAGTCAGGCTGTTCGACAGTTGGGGCACGCTGTCCAACACCGGCCAGTACCGCGCCACCATTGGCCGGGAGACAGCGGGCAGCAGCCTCGACAATGGCTATCGCCGTTATGACACCACGTGGCGTTTTTCCGACGATGAGCGCCTGCTGACCTACGAAGCGGGCGACGTGATCAGTGGCGCCTTGCCCTGGAGCACCTCGGTACGCCTGGGCGGCGTGCAGGTATCCCGCGACTTTGGCGTGCGCCCCGATCTGGTCACTTACCCCTTGCCACAGTTCGCCGGGGAAGCGGCGGTGCCGTCGTCGGTGGACCTGTTTATCAACGGTTACAAAACCAGCAGCGCCGACCTGCAGCCGGGGCCGTACACCCTCACCAACGTACCGTTTATCAACGGCGCGGGGGAGGCGGTGGTGGTCACCACCGATGCCCTCGGCCGGCAGGTGTCGACCACGGTGCCGTTCTATGTCACCAGCACGCTGTTGCAAAAGGGCTTGTCGGATTTCTCGGTGGCGGCGGGTAACCTGCGCCGCGATTACACCGTGCGCGATTTCGGCTACGGCCCCGGCGTGGCCAGTGGCACCTTTCGCTATGGGCTCTCGGATGCGTTTACCCTGGAAAGCCACGCCGAAGCCTCCGGCGACCTGGCCTTGGGCGGTGTCGGCGGCAACCTGCGCATGGGCAATTTCGGCGTGCTCAACGCCGCCGTCAGCCAAAGCCAGTTCGACGGCCGCACCGGCCAGCAGTTGAGCCTGGGCTACCAATACAGCAATCAGCGTTACAGCCTGTCTTACCAACGCGTGGAACGACGCGATGAATACGCCGACCTGAGCCTGGTCGATACGCCGTATGCCAGCCTCAGCAAGCGCAGCCAGCAAGCCACCTTGAGCCTGAACCTCAACGATTTCGGCAGCCTCGGCGTGGGTTATTTCGATGTGCAGGCGGCGGACGATTCGCGCACGCGCCTGGTGAATATGACCTGGAGCAAATCGCTGTGGCGCAACAGCAGTTTTTACCTGTCGGCTAACCATGAAGTCGGCGACAGCAGTTGGGCCGTGCAGGCGCAGGTGGTCATTCCCTTCGACGTCTACGGCAGCCTCAGTGTGGGCAGCGAACGCAGCAAAACCGGGCAAAGCCTGCAGCGCGTCAACTACAGCCGTGCGGTGCCCGCCGAGGGTGGCGTGGGCTTTAACCTGGGTTACGCCAGCGGTGATGGCCCGGCTTATCGTCAGGCCGACCTGACCTGGCGCCTGCAGTCGGTGCAATTGCAGGCGGGCGTGTACGGCACCAGCGACGCCGAAACCCGCTGGGCGGATGCCAGCGGCTCGCTGGTGTGGATGGACAACCAAGTGTTCGCCGCCAACCGCGTCAACGATGCGTTTGTGGTGGTGAGCACCGACGGCGTCAGCGGCGTGCCGGTGCGCTACGAGAACCAGGTGGTCGGCGAAACCGACCGCAACGGCCACCTGCTGGTGCCGTGGACCAGCGCCTACTACCGCGCCAAATACGAGATCGACCCACTGAACCTGCCGGCCAACGTACAGGTGCCGAATGTCGAGCAACGCGTTGCCGTGCGCCGGGGCAGTGGGTATTTGCTGGAGTTCCCGGTGCGTCGGGTGCTCGCCGCGAGCATCACCTTGGTCGATGCCCAGCATCAGGATCTGCCCCTGGGCAGCCAGGTGCGTCATGAACAAAGCGGCGCGTTGGCGGTGGTCGGCTGGGACGGCCTGGTCTACCTGGAAAACCTCGCGGCGCATAACACCTTGCAGGTCACGGTCGGCGACGGCCAGACCTGCCAGGCCACGTTCGAGCTCGATACAACACAGGAGCAGGTGCCGCTGATCGGGCCACTGGTGTGCCAATGACATAAAGGAGTGTGCGTGTGCGGGTCAAGGAATGGCTGTTGCGGTTACTGCTGGTGGCGGGCCTGGGCGTGTCGGCGCAGGTGCAGGCCGTGTGCTCGGTGGCCGCCACCGTCCCGGCCAGCTTTGGCACGACGGTGAGTTCGATGACCGTGCGCACCACCTCCCAGCCCAGTTCGACCACCAACGGTGGCTTGAGCTGCACGCCCGCCGTACTGTCGGTATTGACCTCCAGCGACCATTTCTACGCAACCATTACCGGCTCTTCACAAGGCGGTTTGGTCGGGCCGACCGGTGACGTGATCGACTATACGGTCTACGCCAACAACACCACCGCGTTCCCGATGACACGCGGCACGGCGTTCGATTTCGGCGGCAGTGGCGGGATTGCCGCGTCCCTTGGCCTGGTATTCGGGCCCGGCACAAAAGTCGTGCCGCTGTACTTCGCCACCACCATTGGCAGCAACGTGGCTGCAGGTGTGTACAGCGAAACCCTGAGCATTTTCTGGAACTGGAACTACTGTTCGGGCATTGGGTTGGGCGGGATATGCCTGGGCCGCGAGGTCAACAGTGGCACCACCACACTGAATGTGAGCATGACCGTGGTCAATGACTGCCAGATCACCACACCGCCCATCGCGTTCGGCAGTGCGCCGGTGGTCGGGGCGTTTTCCACCGTCAGCGGGCAGGCCAGTGTGGCGTGCACCAAGGGCAGCGCCTATACCGTGGGCCTCAGCGATGGGCAGAACCCCGTGAGCGTGGGCGGGCGGCGGCGCATGGTGTCCGGGAGTAATTTTCTCGCTTACGACATCTTCCAGGGGGCCGGCACCACCCGCTGGGGCAGTGTGGGCGCGGCGCGGCGGGCCAGCTCCACGGCCGAGATCAACCCCGGTAACGGCCTGGGCACCGGCAGCCAGGTGTTCAACTACAACGCCAAGGTCTACACCGACCAAACCACGCCGCCCGCTGGCACCTATATCGACAACGTGGTGCTCGATGTCGGCTTCTAGAACTTCAACGTAGTCGGCTGACCCACCGGGCTGACCACGGCGTAGTTGTAGCCGCTGCCGGACCAGTACTCGGCCTGCAAGCCATCGGCGCTGCGGCTGCCGCGCGGCAGGAAGCCGTTTTCCGGGCCCGGTGGGCGGATGTAGAAACTGATGCGCCGACCTTGCCCGTCTTCGTACAGCACCATGGCGGCAGCGCCTTGCTCGGTGGTGAGCAAACGCCCGCTCACCGGTTTGAAGCCCGATTGGCTCAAGTCCGGCAGGCGATGGGCCTGGTTGAAGTAGCGGTCCAGCCAGGCCTGCATGCTGCCGCTGTCCTCGGCGTTGTAGTCGGCGGGCATGATGCCGTCCTGGGCAAACAGGCGGAACGCCTGCATCGCGTCGGCCATCGGCAGCATCGCCGGTTGCGTGGCTTCACGGGCGTGCCAGCCGCCAATGCCGCCCAGGCTGATTGCGATCAGCAGCACGGCGGCGCTGGCGAAGTGGCGGCGCGACTGATGCTTGATGCGCTGGCGAATCAGTGCCGGGTCCAACTCGGGGTTGGCCGGTTGTTGCAACGCGCCGCTCAGTGACGCGCGCAGCGCCTGCGCATCCTGTTGCCAGGCGTGCACCTGGGCGGCGACTTCCGGGTGGGCCGCCAAGTAGGTTTCAAGCACGCGGCGGTCGCTGTCCAACAGTTGGTGATCGACGTAGGCATGCAAATCGCGTTCGCTGGGGGGCAGGCTGATCATTTGAGTATCCGCAGGGAAGGGCTGGCAATTTCGCCATCGCTGAGTTGACGCAAGGCTTGGCGTGCCCTGGACAGGCGCGACATGACGGTGCCCACTGGCACCTCAAGAATAGCGGCAACCTCCTTGTAGCTTAAGCCTTCGACCGACACCCAGAGCAGCAAGGCGCGCTGTTCGGTATTGAGTTGATCGAAGGCTTGCAGGGCCGATTGGGCCATCACCGTGCGCTCCACCGACGGTTGCGCGTCGTCACGGCCGGTGAAGAAGTCGAGCATGCGCGCGTAGCGGCGACTGCGGCGATGGGCGTCGAGGAACTGCCGGTAGAGAATCGAGAACAGCCAGGCGCGCAGGTCGCCTTCGATGCGTTTGTCGGCCCAACTGATGATCGCTCGCTCAAGGGTCGACTGCACCAGGTCGTCGGCGCTGCTGGCGTTACGGGTCAGGGACACGGCAAAACGCCGCAGCCTGGGGATGACTTCACGTAACTGTTCGTCGAGTTCGTGCATGGGGCTGGTGTCTGGCTAGGTATGTAGGTGGAGGACGCCGGCCATCGTAGGTTATTCCATCAACGGCTGTAGGAATGCTGAATTTTTCCGTAAGAAATATTGGTAATGTCGATGGGCCTGTAATACCCCTCACGCCGCTCAATCAACCCTCGTACCTGCCGGAAACCCTTCGGCAGTGACCGAATGAGGGTGTGTTCATGAGTGTGTCACCAACCGATAAAGCAGCTTTTTCCCTGAATGCGCTCGGTCATCTGCCCGCCGAACAACAGGGTAAATTTGAGCATTGGGGGCGTGGGGCGTCTGTTACGCCAAGTCATGGCTGCGTGCATCACGCTATCGAAATGCAGGTAGCGCTCACACCTCAGGCGGTAGCCGCCGAATGGGCGGGCCAGCGTATCAGCTATGAACAGCTCAACCGCCAAGCCAACCGACTGGCCGCGCATCTGGTCGAGCAAGGCGTGCGGCGCGGCGACACGGTGGCGTTGTTCGTTGAACGTTCGATTCCCATGCTGGTGGGGTTGCTGGCGGTGTTGAAGGTCGGTGCCGCGTATGTGCCGCAGGATGCCCGGATCGTACCGCCATTGCAGTTGGCGAGGGTGCTTGAGTCATTGAGCAGCCCGCTGGTTCTGACCCTGTCGAACCTGAAAGATTGCCTGCCCTCGGCCGCCATGCAGAGTCACCTGTGCCTTGACGAGTTCCTCGCTGAAGAGCCCTGGGTGGCGCAGGACAATAACCGGCCGTTTTCTGCCGCCGACACCGATGACCTGTGTTTTGTACTGTTTACCTCCGGCACCACCGGGCGCCCCAATGGCGTGCGCGTAAGCCACCGCAACCTGTGCAACGTGCTGCTGACGGAACCTGGGCGGATGGCAATGGCGCCCGGCCGTAACGTGGGGCAGATTCTCAATATCGGTTTTGATATGGCCGCCTGGGAAATGCTCGGCTGCCTGGCGCAGGGCGCGACGCTGCTGATCCGCGGTAAGGACTTTGCGCAAACGGCTGCGCGCTGCCATGTGTTGATCGCAACACCCTCGATATTGGCGACGCTGGCGCCCGAGCAGTGTCCTGATCTGAAGGTGGTCGCGGTCGCCGGTGAGCCCTGTTCCCAGGCGCTGGCTGACCGTTGGGCAGGGCATTGTGAGTTCTATAACGGTTGCGGGCCCACCGAAACCACCATCGTCAACACGTTGCATCGGCATGCGCCTGGCGCCGCGTTGACCATCGGCAGGCCAACGCCCAACAACACCGTGTATGTGCTCGATGCCGAAGGCCGCGCCTGCGAACTGGGTGCAACGGGTGAGATGTGGGCCGGTGGGGCAGGCGTGACCGCCGGTTACCTGAACAATCCGGCGCTGACCCAGGAGCGTTATCGTCCGGACCCGTTTCTGGGTGGGGATGCACTGATGTTTCGCACGCGCGATCTGGGGCGCTGGACGTTTGATGGGCAGCTCGAACACCTGGGACGGGTCGATGATCAAGTCAAGGTGCGCGGGTTTCGCGTGGAACTGGACGCGGTGTCCCGTGCGCTGGAGGCTGGCGAAGGCTGTGCGCAAGCCGTCACGCTCAAGCTCGACGACCGCACCCTGGTGGCCTTTGTCGTGCCGGTCAGCGCCAATGTTGATGACTGCAAACACCAGTGTGAGCAGCAGTTGGCGTACTACTGTGTGCCCTCGATGATCTGCGCGGTGGAGCATTTTCCGCTCACTGCACGGGGCAAGATCGACAAGGCATTGCTGCTGCAGCAGGCGCGCAAACGCCAGGTTGCCAGGCTTGCCCTGCCGGCAGTGGAGGCCATGTATGTTTGATCGGCTGGCCCAAATTGTCGTGCCGCCGAAGCGGCCACTCTGGCGGCGCTGGCGCGCATTGCCGATATTTTCCTATTACAACCGTCTCGTTGCGTCAGTGTTGCTGGGCAATATCGCGTTCGTGCTGCTCGGGCTGGATTGGCAAACCCCGTCCGTGCAGACCCTGTCGCAGATGGTGTTGATCAACCTGTCGGTGGCGATCCTGGTTCGCCAGCACTATGTGATCAATGCGTTGTTCTGGCTGGCAACCCGCGTACCGCTGTGCTGGCCGCTGCGTATCCGGCGCAGCGCGGCGAAGGTTTACCACTTCGGCGGGCTGCACAGTGGCGCGGCGCTGGCCGCGACCGCGTGGTTCACGGCGATGTTCGGTGTTCAGGGCGCACGGTATCTGCAGCAACCGGGCAATGTGTCGTCGGTCTGGATGTGGCTGGCCAGCCTGCTGCTGGGCCTGTTGCTGTTGATGGTGATCATGGCTCATCCCCAAATTCGAGGCCGGTTTCACAACGGTTTCGAACGGGTCCATCGCTTCGCCGGATGGTCGGCGTTGCTGTTGTTCTGGGGGCTGACGCTGTTGGCGTCGATTGAGCAGGACGCGCAGTTGTTACGAAGCGGCGCGTTCTGGATGCTGGTGTTGCTGACCTTGAGTATCGCCTTGCCGTGGCTGCGCCTGCGCAAAGTCGCGGTTGAACATACTCGGCCTTCGGGGCACGCAGTTATTACCCGCTTCACGCACACCACGCCGTTTGCCGGTTCCTCCACCACGATCAGTCGGCACCCGCTGTTGGAGTGGCACGCGTTTGCCAATATCCCGACACCGAACGAGGCCGGGTTTCGCTTGATCATTTCCCGGGCCGGGGACTGGACGGGGCGCTTCATCGAGGATTTGCCCCGCCACGTGTGGGTCAAGGGCATCACCACGGCCGGGGTCGCCCATGTGGAAACGTTGTTCAAATCAGTGGTGTACGTGGCGACCGGTAGCGGCATCGGCCCGGTGATGCCGCACCTGTTGGCGGCCAAGGTGCCGATCCAGTTGATCTGGTCCACCCGCAGCCCGAGGAAGACCTACGGTGATGCATTGGTGGACGAAATCCTGCGCACGCAGCCGAACGCGCTGATCTGGGACACCGATGAACGTGGCAAGCCTGACCTGATGCAACTGACCTACGGCGCGGTGCAGGTGTTTGGCGCGGAAGCCGTGATCTGCATTGCCAATCAGCGTTTGACGCGGCGCGTGGTGGAAGAAATGGAAGCCAGGGGCATACCCGCTTATGGCGCGATCTGGGATTCGTGATGCAAGACGCGGTTTCAGTACATCAATCTATGGAGGTGCTTATGAATGTAATAGTCGAGCGTCACGGTCGGGTAGTGTTGGTCCGTCTGAACCGCCCCGAAGTAAAAAACGCATTGAACTCAGCGCTGATGTCGGAGCTGGTCACCTGTTTGACGGGCCTGGACCAGGACCCTCAAGTCGGTTGTTTTGTGGTCACCGGCAGTGCCGAGTATTTCGCCGCCGGGGCCGATATCAGGGAAATGAGCGGCAAGTCGTATCTGGACATGCTCAACGAAGATTATTTTTGCGGCTGGGAGGGTTTCACCAAGCTGCGTACGCCCACCATCGCCGCCGTGGCCGGTTACGCTTATGGTGGGGGATGTGAGCTGGCGCTGATGTGCGACATGATCTTTGCCGCCGACACCGCCACCTTCGCCCAGCCGGAAATCAAGCTGGGCGTGATCCCGGGCATGGGCGCGACCCAGCGGCTGACGGGGTTGATCGGCAAGGCCAAGGCGATGGATCTGGTGTTGACCGGCAGGCCAATGATGGCCTGGGAAGCGGAGCAGGCAGGGCTGGTGTCGCGGGTTTATCCGGCGGCGGTGTTGCTGGAAGAGACTCTGGCGGTAGCGACGCAGATTGCCGACTTTTCCCGCACGGCCACCCGGGCAGCACGTGAGGCTGTGGGGCTGGCGCTGGAGGTGGGTTTGCACGATGGGGTACGCCTGGAACGTCGGCTGTTTCATGGCTTGTTTGCGACACCCGATCAGCAGGAGGGCATGCGTGCTTTTCTGAGCAAGCGCCAGGCTGTATTCAATCAGTTGTAGGAGATGCGCGATCTGCTCTGAGAATAACTACAGTGAAGGGGGAATAAACCTACGTGGGATTCGTCTCATAGCTCTTTTCCCTCTGTGCTGGAGCTTTTCATGGTAGATCACTCATCACCGCCCCGTCCGCCGCTCAGCACGGCGAGCCTGATCGCACGGCTCGCCGGTATCGGCGCCGTGGTTGCCGTTGTAGCCGGTGCGTTTGCCTACGTCAACGGCACGCTCGACCCACAGCGCCTGCGCCCGAAAACGCTGGTCAATGCTCTGGAAACCAATAACGGCCTGCACCCGGGCTTCCGCCGCAACCATGCCAAAGGCGTGTGTGTGGCCGGTTATTTCGAGAGCAGCGCTGAGGCGCGCGCTTACTCCAGTGCCCAAGTGTTCAGCGAGGCCAAAACCCCGGTAATCGGCCGTTTTGCTTTGCCCAGCGGCAACCCTTACGCGCCGGACAGCAGTGTGCCGATCCGCAGTTTTGCCCTGCAGTTCAGCCAGGCCAACGGCCAGCAATGGCGCACCGGCATGAACAGCATGCCGGTGTTCCCGGTGGGCACGCCTGAGGCGTTCTACCAGATGCTCAAGGCAGGGGCGCCAGACCCGGCCACCGGTAAGCCGAACCCGGCGAGCATGCCGGCGTTTTTTGCCGCGCACCCGGAGACGGCGCCGTTCCTGGCGTGGGTCAAGACGGCCAAGCCTTCGGCCAGTTACGCGACTGAAACCTACAACGGCATCAATGCTTTCTATCTGGTGAGCGCCGATGGCAAGCGTCAGGCGGTGCGCTGGGGCGTGGTGCCGCAGAGCCAGGATGCAGCGGGCGATACCGCGCCGTCTGGCAGTGATTTTCTCGAAAAAGACTTGGTACAGCGCCTGGCTTCAGGGCCACTGCGTTGGCAGTTGAACATGACCCTGGCCAACCCCGGCGACCCTTTGGATGATGCGAGCAAAACCTGGGCCGGTGAACACAAGGTGCTGAACGCGGGCACTCTGGTGCTGCAAAGCAGCCAGCCGCAAGCGGACGGTGATTGCCGCGATATCAACTTTGACCCGCTGATTCTGCCCAGTGGTATTCAAGCCTCCAACGACCCGCTGTTGGCTGCGCGCTCGGCCGCCTATGCCAGTTCGTATGTGCGCCGCGCCGGTGAAGTCAGCCCACTGCACAGTGCCCTTCAGGAGTCGAAGCCATGAATGTTCAACCACAGTTTTTTGCGCCACTGGCGCGTCTGCTGCATTGGCTCATGGCCCTGATGGTCATCGCCATGTTGTTTATCGGCGCGGGTATGGCGGCGTCGGTGTCGGAGCGCCATGAGTGGTTGATTCACCTGCACAAGCCGCTGGGCATTGCGATTCTGGCGCTGGTGATTGTGCGGCTGGTGGTGCGTTTTTCCACCCGGCAACCGCCGCTGCCCGCCGATTTGCCACTGTGGCAAGCACTCGCAGCCAAGGCGTCCCATGTGGTGTTGTACGGGTTGATGCTGGTGTTGCCGCTGCTGGGCTGGGCGATGATTTCGGCGGCCGGTGACCCGGTGATGCTCAGCAGTTCCGTGCAATTGCCGGCGCTGGTGGGGGCCAATGCGCCGTTGTTTGCGCTGTTGCGCAAGGCCCATGGTTACCTGGCTTATCTGCTGTTTCTGACGGTGTTGTTGCACTTGGCGGCGGCACTGTTCCACGGGCTGATTCGCCGCGACGGTGTGCTGCAAAGCATGACCGGTACCAAGCACTGATGGTTGTGGCGAGCGCGCACGCTCGCTCGCCACAACAAGCAGTTAGCGCAAGTTGCCGACGATATCGGCTACGGTGCTCAGTACGTCCTTGCCCAGCTGTTTGGAGCGCTCACCCGACCAACCGGTTTTCGGGTTGGGCGCGTCGTCGTTGTCCTTGAAGGGCATTTCCAGGGTCAGCGACAGGCAGTCGTACTTCTCACCGACCGCATTGCAGGCCAGCGTCATGTTGGCCTCGCCCGGCAGGTCGCGGGTGTAACCGTGGGTGGTCTGGAAGTCACGGGTCAACGCGCTCAGGTGGGTGCGGAACTGTTTTTCCAGGGCTTCCAGACGCGGTGTGTAGCCTGGGTTGCCTTCGCAACCGGCGGTGAACACGTAAGGAATTTCTTCGTCGCCGTGGATATCGAGGAACAGGTCCACGCCGTACGTTTCCATCTGCTGCTGGACGAACAGCACTTCCGGGCTGATTTCCTGGCTGGCGCTCTGCCAGGCACGGTTGAGGTCCTGGCCCATGGCGTTGGTGCGCAAGTGGCCGTGGAAGGCGCCGTCGGGGTTCATGTTGGGGATCAGGTACAGGTCGGCGACGGACAGCAGCTTTTTCAGCTCAGCGTCACCGTCCTGTTGCAGACGCTCAATGATGCCTTCCATGAACCACTCGGCCATGTGTTCGCCGGGGTGTTGCTGGGCGATGATCCAGACGCTGCGTCGGCCTTCGCCACCCTTACCGCGGCGCAACAATTGGATGTCGCGGCCTTCGGCGCTTTTACCGGTAGCCAGCAATTGGGTGCCTGCCCGGTTCAGGGCCTGCTCGATCAGCCAATCGTGACGCTCGCGGCTGTAGGGTTCGAAGTAGGCGATCCAGGCGTGCTTCTCGCGGGTTTCCAGGCTGATGTGCAAGGTTTCGCCATCAAAGCGCGTGGGCACGCGGAACCAGTTGATATGGTCGTAGGACGCCACCGCGTTGTAGCCGCTCCAGGCGTTTTTGTAGGAGGACTGGCTCGCGTTGCTCAGGCGAAACGTGTGGGTGTGGCCCACGTGCATGCCTTCGGCCTTGAAGTGGAACCATTGGAAATGCGCGCTGCGGGTATCGGGTTTGATCGCCAGCAGCAACTGATAGGCGTCGCTGGCATCCAGGACCTGGATATTGCCGCTGTCGAAGTCGGTGCTGATCTTGATGGAGGTCAAGGCCACGGTCATAGTCGGGTCGCCTGAGTACGAGAGGTGTGGCGGATATCTTACAAGGAGTCAGGCAAAATTCTGATGCGAAATTGTTGCAGAGGGGAGGGGGCGTCGTCCTTGACGCCGCAGCAGCTTAGAATCTATGAGATTGATTCTCAAGCGCTATTTCGTAAAGATCCGGGCTAGAGCGCCCGTTCGACTTTCTTTTCGCGATGGTCTTTTGCTACCATGCGCGCCATCGAGCAACACACAGTCTTCATTAGCCTGAAGCCATGCCAGGGAAACTGGCAAAAAAAAGACCCGGCCAAAGAGCCGGGTCAAAAACCGTGATTAGCCTGATGAGGAGATATTCCAAGAGTCCGACCTAAGGTCCCTTGGTCTATCGACTGATCTCGCGATCAGCTGAGCCCAATAATAATCATTATCATTTGCAAGTCAAATGTTTTTATCCGTGGGATAGAAATATTTTTGCGCGCTGCCGGTTATGCGTTTGTATGACCCACTGGCGCCCGCAACGTCTGCTCCACCATCGCCTTCGCCATATCAATCAAATACACCACTGAAAACGCCAGGTCCCGCCCGTCGCCACGGCGACTGTTTGCCGACTCATAGGCTGCCGCTGCTGCGCTGCGCAATAGGTCTGAAGCGTGAATCAACGCGTCCTCATGGCTGATGCCGGGCTTGATGTCGAAAAACGGCTCGTCCGCGACCGGCGCGCACACATCTTCTTTCAAGTAATAGTCGAGTGCGCGCCGGGCGGCGCCGCTGTTGCGCATTCCCAACAGTTCGTCGGTTCCAGGCGTGCCGGGCAGGTGATTCGGGCTGGTCGTCATGAGGGCGGGTACTCTGAGTGAATGTCGAAAACCTTCCCTCGATAATAGTACGAATCGTATTTATGTCATTTGATGGATTACTACAAACTGTTTATTGTCGTGGCAAATACGCAACGTATTGTCTCGCCCATGGATAACTGGATAGCGTTGGTCAAAGCCAACATGAAAGACCGCAAGGTCACGCAGGATGAACTGGCCGAACGCTTGGGCATGTCCCAGGGCGGTGTCGGCCATTGGCTCAACAAGCGCCGTGTGCCAAGCCTGGCGGACATGAACCGGGTGCTCGCCGAGCTGGGGTTGGGCTACTTGGAAGTCGCGCTGGAAATTCGCCAGAAAGCCGAAGAGGCGCCGGCTCTGGAACATCACTACAACCCGTATTTCCGCTACCCGGTCAGCGACTGGAAAGGCGTCTGCGAAATACGTGAAGAACGCCCGACCTACGGTGCCCCGCGTTTCGAACTGACCGATTACCACGCCCGTGGCGAAGCCTTCTGGCTGCCACGGGCGACGCCATGACCGCCCCCAGCGGCCTGAGCATCGGCGACGGCATGATGATCCTGGTAGACCCGGCCATCGATGCCGAACCCGGCAAGTTGGTGGTCGCCCAATGGGCCGACAGCAGTCAGGCAACCTTTCGCCAATTAAGGGAAGAAAGCGGCCAGCTTTACCTGGTGCCGCTCAATCCCACTTATCCCAAGCTGCTGTTCAGCGACGATTGCCGAATCCTCGGCGTGGTCGTGCAAGCCACGGCGAAGTTTTAGCCCGCCGTTTCGAGCTCGACCAGGGCACTGCCTTCGGCAACCATTTCGCCTTCCTGGCAAAACAATGCTTTGACCACCCCAGCCTGGGGCGCGCGGATGCTGTGCTCCATCTTCATCGCCTCGAGCACCACCAGCTGCGTACCGGCTTCGACTGCCTGGCCGACTTCCACCAGCACCCGCACGATGCTGCCGTTCATGGGCGCCGTTAGGCCACCCTGATGGGATTGGTTAGCCTCGACGGCGGCAATCGGGTCAAACAGGCTGACGGCATGCATCTCGCCGTCCCAGCGCAGGTACACGCTGCCTTCGCTGCGCACCGCCAGATGAGCGCGACGCACGCCGTTGTGTTCGATCCACAGCTGCTCGTCTTGCCACTGCGCGTTGGCGCCCTCGAGCCTCACCCGCCGGTCCTGCCCATTGCAGCTCAAATGCAGTGACACTTCGGCAGGCAGCCCGGCACGAAACCCGCGCGTATCGGCCCACGGACCACTGCCTGCGGGCAAACTCTGCATAAACGCCGCGCCCGCCGCCTGCCAGAACGCATCGCTCAACTCTCCCGGCGCCGGCAGCAGGTCGTCCTGATAACGCGGGATAAATCCGGTATCCAGCTGCGCTGCCGCAAATGCCGGATGAGCGATGATGCGCCGCAAAAAGCCCAGGTTGGTCTTAAGCCCGCCCACGGCAAACTCATCGAGCATGCTCAACAACCGCAGGCGCGCCTGTTCGCGGTCTTCGCCCCAGGCAATCAACTTGCCGAGCATCGGGTCGTAAAACGGCGATACGTTGTCGCCTTGTGCAACGCCGCTGTCCACGCGACGGCCCGGGCCTGGCGCCGATTCGCGGTACAGCGCCAGGTGCCCGGTGGCCGGCAGGAAATCATTGGCCGGGTCTTCGGCATACAAGCGCACTTCAATCGCATGCCCGATCAACGGCACCTGTTCCTGTGTGATTGGCAGCGGCTCACCCTGAGCGACTCGGATCTGCCAGGCCACCAGGTCGAGGCCGGTAATCGCTTCGGTCACCGGATGCTCCACTTGCAGTCGCGTGTTCATTTCCATGAAGAAAAACTCGCCATGCGCGTCCAGCAAGAACTCCACGGTACCCGCGCCTACATAACCGATGGCCTGCGCTGCGCGTACGGCGGCTTCACCCATGGCTCTGCGTTGTTCAACACTCAAGCCCGGTGCCGGTGCTTCTTCCACGACCTTTTGGTGGCGACGTTGAATCGAGCAGTCGCGCTCATTGAGGTACAGGCAATGGCCGTGCTGGTCGGCGAACACCTGGATCTCCACATGGCGTGGCTTGAGCAGGTATTTCTCCACCAGCATCTGCCCATTGCCGAAGGACGACAGAGCCTCACGCTGGGCCGAAGCCAAGGCTTCCGCCAGTTGGCTGACGTCCTCGACCACCTTCATGCCTTTGCCGCCGCCACCGGCCGTGGCCTTGAGCAGCACCGGGTAGCCGATGCGCTCGCAGGCATCGCGGAAGGTTTCCAGGTCCTGGGCTTCGCCGTGATAACCCGGCACCAGCGGCACACCGGCGGTTTCCATCAACGCTTTGGCAGCCGATTTGCTGCCCATGGCGTCAATCGCCGAGGCGGGCGGGCCGAGGAAAATCAGGCCTGCCGCTTCAATCGCGCGTGCAAAACCGGCGTTTTCCGACAAAAAACCATAGCCCGGATGGATCGCCTGGGCACCGCTGGCCTGGGCGGCGGCAATCAGCTTGTCGATCTGCAAGTAACTGTCCGTGGCCTTGCTGCCGCCCAAGTCGACACGGATATCCGCCTCGCGGCTGTGGCGTGCATCGCGGTCGATGGCGCTGTGGACGGCCACGGTGGTCAGGCCCATGGCCTTGGCCGTGCGCATCACGCGGCAGGCAATTTCGCCGCGGTTGGCCACCAGTACAGTGGTCAGTGTGTTCATGAACGAGGCTCCTGCGCTTGCCAGCTGGGCGGGCGTTTTTGCAGGAAGGCGCGCAAGCCTTCCTGGCCCTCGGCGCTGACGCGAATTCGTGCGATGGCGTTTTCGCAATAGCGGCGCAGGGCCGGGGTGAGGGCGCCATTCCCGACTTCGCGCAGCAAGTCTTTGCTGGCGCGCATCGCGGCGGGGCTGTTGAGCAGCAGGTTGGCGACCCAGTGTTCCACCTGCTGGTCGAGCTCGCTGGCCGGATAGCTTTCCGCCAACAAACCGATGTCCCGCGCACGCTGGCCGCCAAAGCGTTCGGCGGTCAGCGCATAACGCCGCGCCGCGCGCTCGCCGATGGCCTGCACCACGAACGGGCTGATCACCGCCGGGGCCAGGCCGATACGCACTTCCGACAAGCAGAACTGCGCGTCATCGGCGCCAATCGCCATGTCACAGCAACTGATCAGACCCAGCGCGCCCCCGTAGGCGGCGCCTTGCACCACCGCCAGCGTGGGGATTTTCAGCTTGGCCAGGTTGTACATCAACTCCGCCAGCTCGCGGGCGTCGTCGAGGTTGGTGTGGTAGTCCAGCTCGGCCGATTGCTGCATCCAGGCCAGGTCGGCACCGGCACTGAAGTGCTTGCCACGCCCGCGCAGCACCAGGAAACGCAGGGCCGGGTCGCCTTGTACGTGGTCGAGGGCGATGATCAGTTCGCGGATCATTTCGGCATTGAATGCGTTGTTCTTGGCTTCACGACTGAGCCACAGCGTGGCAAAGCCACGGCTGTCGGTAATCAGTTCGAGGGTGTTGAAATCGCTCATGGGGTACGGCTCCATTTACATGCGGAACACGCCGAAGCGGCTCGGCTCGATGGGGGCATTCAGCGAAGCGGACAAGGCCAGGGCCAGCACCTCACGGGTTTGCTGCGGGTCGATGACGCCGTCATCCCACAAGCGCGCGCTGGAGTAGTACGGGTGGCCCTGGGTTTCATACTGGTCGAGGATCGGCTGCTTGATCGCCGCTTCTTCCTCGGCGCGCAAGGCCGTGCCTGCGCGTTCGGCTTGTTCACGCTTGACCTGTACCAGCACGCCAGCCGCCTGTTCGGCGCCCATCACACCGATGCGCGCATTCGGCCACATCCACAAAAACCGTGGGTCGTAGGCGCGACCGCACATGCCGTAGTTGCCGGCACCAAAGCTGCCGCCGATGATCACGGTGAACTTCGGCACCTTGGCGCAAGCCACCGCCGTGACCAGCTTGGCGCCGTGCTTGGCAATGCCGCCGGCTTCGTACTTCTGGCCGACCATAAAGCCGGTGATGTTCTGCAGAAACAACAGGGGAATCCCGCGCTGGCAGGCCAACTCGATAAAGTGCGCGCCTTTTTGCGCGGCTTCAGCGAAAAGAATGCCGTTGTTGGCCAGGATCGCAATCGGGTAGCCGTGCAGGTGGGCAAAACCACACACCAGCGTGGTGCCGAACAACGCCTTGAACTCATCGAACACCGAGCCGTCGACCAACCGCGCGATCACCTCGCGCACGTCGAACGGTTGCTTGGCGTCGGCCGGGATCACCCCATAAAGCTCTGCGCTGCTGTACAGCGGCGCTACCGGCGTGCGTTGCAGCAGCTCGCCCTGTTTGCGCCAGTTGAGGTTGGCCACGCTGCGCCGGGCCAGGGCCAGGGCATGCTCGTCACTGTCGGCATAGTGGTCGGCCACGCCGGAGATCTTGCAGTGCACGTCGGCGCCGCCGAGGTCTTCGGCGCTGACCACTTCGCCGGTCGCGGCTTTCACCAGTGGCGGGCCGGCGAGGAAGATGGTCGCCTGCTGGCGCACCATGATCGCCTCGTCGGCCATGGCCGGCACATAGGCGCCCCCGGCGGTGCACGAGCCCATCACCACCGCAATCTGCGGGATACCTTGGGCACTCATGTTGGCTTGGTTGAAGAAGATCCGCCCGAAGTGCTCGCGGTCGGGAAACACTTCATCCTGACGCGGCAGGTTGGCGCCACCCGAATCGACCAGGTAGATGCACGGCAGGCGGTTCTGCTCGGCGATGGTCTGGGCGCGCAGGTGTTTTTTTACCGTGAGCGGGTAGTACGAGCCGCCTTTGACGGTGGCGTCGTTGGCGACAATCATGCATTCGACGCCTTCCACGCGGCCGATCCCGGCAATCACCCCGGCCGCCGGCACGTCTTCGGCATACACCTGATACGCGGCCAGTTGGCTGAGCTCAAGGAACGGCGAACCGGGGTCGAGCAAGCGATTGATACGCTCGCGAGGCAGCAGTTTGCCACGCGAGGTATGCCGCTCCTGGGCCTTGGCGCCGCCGCCTTGCTGCACGTGGGCGAGCAGGCTGTGCAGGGCGTCGACTTGTAGGCGCATCGCTGCGCTGTTGTCGGCAAATTCCGCCGAGCGTGGGTTGAGCTGGGTGTGTAAGGTGGCCATGGGCGCGCTCCTTCAGCGGGTTTCGTTGAAGAGTTCGCGACCGATCAGCATCCGCCGAATCTCACTGGTGCCGGCGCCGATTTCGTACAGCTTGGCATCACGCAACAGGCGGCCAGCAGGGAATTCGTTGATGTAGCCGTTACCGCCCAGAATCTGGATCGCGTCGAGGGCCATTTGTGTGGCGCGTTCGGAACTGAACAGGATCACCCCGGCCGCATCCTTGCGCGTGGTCTCGCCGCGCTCGCATGCCTGGGCCACCGCGTAGAGGTAGGCGCGGCAGGCGTTGAGTTGGGTGTACATGTCGGCGACCTTGCCCTGGATCAGTTGGAACTCGCCGATGCTCTGGCCGAACTGCTTGCGGTCGTGGATGTACGGCACGATCAGGTCCATGCACGCTTGCATGATGCCAATCGGGCCGCCGGCCAGTACTACGCGTTCGTAATCGAGACCGCTCATCAACACTTTGACGCCGCCATTGAGCGTGCCGAGGATGTTTTCTTCGGGCACTTCGACGTCATCGAAAAACAGCTCGCAGGTATTGGAGCCGCGCATGCCCAGCTTGTCGAACTTGTTGCTGCGGCTGAAGCCTGTTGAGTCGCGCTCGACGATAAATGCGGTGATGCCGTGCGGGCCTTTTTCCAGGTCGGTCTTGGCGTAGATCACGTAGGTGTTGGCGTCGGGGCCGTTGGTGATCCAGGTCTTGCTGCCGTTGAGCACGTAATGATCGCCGCGTTTGTCGGCGCGCAGCTTCATCGACACCACGTCGGAGCCGGCATTCGGTTCGCTCATGGCGAGGGCGCCGATGTGCTCGCCGCTGATCAGCTTGGGCAGGTACTTGAGCTTCTGTTCGTGGCTGCCGTTGCGGTTGATCTGGTTGACGCACAGGTTGGAGTGCGCGCCGTAAGACAAGCCCACAGAGGCGGACCCACGGCTGATTTCTTCGATGGCCACCACGTGGGCCAGGTAGCCCAGGCCGGCGCCGCCGTATTCTTCCGGCACCGTGATGCCGAGCAAGCCCATGTCACCGAACTTGCGCCACATGTCGGCGGGGAACAGGTTGTCACTGTCGATTTGAGCCGCGCGGGGCGCGATTTCCTTGGCCACGAAGGACTGCACCTGGTCGCGCAGCATGTCGATGGTTTCGCCGAGGGCGAAGTTCAGGGACGGGTAACTCATGGACAGGCACCTTAATGTGAGCTTTGTTGTTGTGTGGATAGCGCCAGGGGAGGGCGCTCACCTTTACGTTAACGTAAACTTGCGTTACGGCGCTGTCAATCGTAGTTTACGTTTACGTCAACCTACAAAAAAGACAACAGGGGTCGTTATGGATCAACCGAATCAGAGCTACAGCCGTGGCGCTCAGGACAAGACCTTGCTGGCCATGACCATCGGCCAGGCCTTCGATCACACGGTTGCGCAGCACGCCGATGGCGAAGCCTTGGTGGTGCGCCATCAGCAGCGCCGCTATACCTGGCGGCAACTGGCCGAAACGGTTGAGCTGCACGCCCGTGCCTTCCTCGCCCTGGGCATGCAAACCGGCGACCGCCTGGGCATCTGGGCGCCCAATTGCGCCGAGTGGTGCATCAGCCAAATCGCCAGCGCCAAGCTGGGTGTGATTCTGGTCAATATCAACCCGGCCTATCGCAGCAGTGAACTGGACTACGTGCTCAAGCAATCCGGTTGCCAATGGCTGGTGTGTGCCGGGTCGTTCAAGGGCTCCGATTACCACGCCATGCTGCAGGAACTGCAACCCAACCTGCGCGCGATAATCAGCCTCGACCCCAGCCCGCCCCCAGGGTTTGTGCCCTGGCAGCAACTGGCAGCCCTCGGCGCAGGCGTGCCGCCCGAACAACTGCAAGCGCGCCAGGCCGGCCTGCACTTCGATCAAGCCGTCAACATTCAGTACACCTCCGGCACCACCGGCTTCCCCAAGGGCGCCACGCTCAGTCACCACAATATTCTCAATAACGGCTACATGGTCGGCGAAAGCCTGGGCCTTACCGCGCAGGACCGCCTGGTGATTCCGGTGCCGCTGTATCACTGCTTCGGCATGGTCATGGGCAACCTCGGCTGCATCACCCACGGCACCACCATGATTTACCCCAACGACGGCTTCGACCCGCTGCTGACCTTAAGCGCCGTCGCCGAGGAACGCGCCACCGGGCTGTATGGCGTGCCGACCATGTTTATCGCGCTGCTCGATCACCCACGCCGGGGCGAGTTCGACCTGGCGACCTTGCGCACCGGCATCATGGCCGGCGCCACGTGCCCCATCGAAGTGATGCGCCGGGTTATCAGCGAGCTGCACATGGGCGAAGTGCAGATCGCCTATGGCATGACCGAAACCAGCCCGGTGTCGCTGCAAACCGGCGCGAATGACGACCTTGAGCGCCGCGTCACCACCGTGGGCCGCACCCAGCCACAGCTGGAAAACAAGATCATCGACACCGACGGCAACACGGTTGCACGCGGTGAGATCGGCGAACTGTGCACTCGTGGTTACAGCGTGATGCTCGGCTACTGGAATAACCCCGAAGGCACCCGCGACGCCATCGACGAGGCCGGCTGGATGCACACTGGCGACTTGGCGAGCATGGACGAGCACGGTTACGTGTGCATCGCCGGGCGCAACAAGGACATGATTATTCGCGGCGGCGAAAACGTGTACCCGCGCGAGCTGGAAGAGTTTTTCTTCACCCACCCGGCAGTGGCGGATGTGCAAATTATTGGCATCCCGGATGAGCGTTACGGTGAAGAGATCGTCGCCTGGGTCAAGTTCCACCCCGGCCATGTGGCCAACGCGCTCGAGCTGCAAACCTGGTGCAAGGGCCGCATTGCGCACTTCAAGACGCCCAAGCATTTCAAGTTCGTGGATGAATTCCCGATGACGGTGACGGGCAAGATCCAGAAGTTTCGCATGCGCGAGATGTCGATTGAGGAACTGAGAACCCGTTCCCACTAACAACCCAAAAACCATGTGGGAGCGGGCTTGCTCGCGAATGCGGAGTGTCGGCCAGCACATCTGTCACTGATAAACCGCTTTCGCGAGCAAGCCCGCTCCCACATTTTTTGATTGGTGCCAGACCGGCGTTTGTCGAATCCCACAAAGCACAAAGGGGACCCGAAGGTCCCCTTTAATTTGTCGTTGCGTGCTCTTTTTTTATTATTGAGGGGCGGTCTATTGTTGTTTTTGGCAACCGTTACCCTTTACCGCTGTTTTGGGTGACCCCCATCCGGGGTCAAGAGCAAACGTATTTTTTTGAGCGCTGATCTGCTTCTTCGTTATCGATCCAACCAGTGGGTAGCTACCTGAGGTAGTTTTATTTTTCTCTAACCGGTTGCGGGTTTCGGCACGCCGTACCCTGCGAAGCACATCTTCTCCAAAAAAATCTGTTAGCTGCGTCTCTGCCGTGTTGTTTTTGTTATGTCAGAGTCGTTTCGTCTTATTTTTATTAGGTTTGGCGCTTTTTATTCTTGTTATGCAATAGAGATAACAGAAGGCGTGCCAACTTTTAAAAGTCCTTTAAAATCAATGGTTTGATTTTTTGATGGGCAATGGCATAGGGCAAATCGGGCAAAATATGTTCCCGTGTTACTCGTTAAGTAGGTGTGCGGTAACACATTGTCACAGCAATGCTACTCAACCGGCGTTACGCGCCTTGGCCACCCGCGAACCGCTGGGTCGGCCGAGCACTTGGCTGATTTGCTCGCCCGCGCGAATCAATGCGTCCAGGTCGATACCGGTTTCAATCCCCAGGCCATTGAGCAGGTACACCACATCTTCGGTGGCAACGTTACCGCTGGCGCCTTTGGCATAAGGGCAGCCGCCGAGGCCCGCGATAGAGCTGTCGAACACATTGATGCCTTCGAGCAGGCTGGCGTAGATATTCGCGATTGCCTGGCCGTAAGTGTCATGGAAGTGACCGGCCAGCTTGTCCCGCGGCACCTGCGCGCCGACCACCTCGAACAGCCGCCGCGTGGCGCCCGCCGTGCCGGTGCCGATGGTGTCGCCCAGGGACACCTCATAGCAGCCCATCGCATACAGTTCACGCGCGACCGCCGCAACCTGTTGCGGGGCAATCTCGCCTTCGTAAGGGCAACTCAACACACACGATACATAGCCGCGCACGCTGACGCCGTGTTGTTTGGCCGCCGCCATGATCGGCGCAAAGCGCTCCAGGCTTTCGTTGATGGAACAGTTGATATTGCGCTGGGAAAACGCCTCTGAGGCGGCCGCAAACACCGCGACTTCCTTCACGCCGGCGGCCAGGGCATCTTCAAAACCACGCACGTTCGGCGCCAGTGCACCGTAAGTGACGCCGGGCTTGCGCTGTATCTGCGCAAACACATCGGCCGAGCCCGCAATCTGCGGCACCCACTTGGGCGACACAAAGCTGCCGACTTCGATATAGCTCAAGCCCGCGTGGGTCAGGGCATCCACCAACTGGACCTTATCGGCGACGCTGATCGGCCGGGCTTCGTTCTGCAAACCGTCGCGCGGGCCGACTTCGACCAGGCGCACGTGTGAGGGGAGGGGCATGATGGCTACCTTGTGGTTATTGGCCAACCTGGCTGATGGTCTGCGCCAGGGCCTGGGTGCAGCGCTCTTCGGCGGTGTCCAGCTCCAGCTTCATCTGTTCGATATCCAGCAGTTGTTGCTCAAGCTGCTCGCGGCGCTCGGCGATCTTGGCAAGCATGCTGTTGAGTTGGATGTGGTTGCCGCTGCTGGGGTCGTAAAGTTCGATCAATTCGCGGCACTCGGCCAGGGAGAAGCCGATACGTTTGCCCCGCAGGATCAGCTTGAGACTGACCTTGTCCCGCGCCGAATAGATGCGCTCCTGGCCCCGGCGTTCCGGGGCCAGCAGGCCTTGTTCTTCGTAGAAGCGAATGGCGCGGGTGGTGATGTCGAGCTCGCGGGCGAGGTCGGAAATGCTGTAGGTCGTGCTCATGGGGGCGCTCAAGAAGGTCTTGGCGCTAAGCTAATGGCAGGTTGACGTAAACGTCAAGGGCCGCTGCGCAGCCCATCGGGGGCAAGCCCCCTCCCACACACAGCTTCAGGTCAGGCTTGCTTGCCATCCAGCTTCTTTTCGTGCGCGGTGACTTGCTGGCACAGCTCAATCATCTGCTCACGCATCCAGCGGTTGGCCGGGTCCTGGTCGGTGCTTTCGTGCCAGTACAAATGGGTTTCCACCGGTGGCACATCGTTGACCGGCAGGTTGAACCAGTGCAGCTCATGGCGGCGGGCGAAGCGCTCGGGCACGGTCATCACCATGTCGGTCTGCTGCAACACTTGCGAGGCCATCAGGTAATGCTGGGAGCGCAGGGCGATCTTGCGCTGGATGCCCATTTTGCCCAAGGCCAGGTCAACGTGGCCCAAACCGTTGCGACGGCTGGAGATATGGATATGCGTCAGCGACAGGTAGTCATCCAGCGTGAACTTGTCCTTGCCCGCCATCGGGTGGCCCTTGCGCATGGCACACACGTAACGGTCTTCCATCAGCTTGACGTGACGTACCTGCGGGTCGGTGTTGAGCGGCGCGTCCACGGCAAAGTCCAGGCGCCCGGCGGCGAGTTCCTTGGTGGTTTCGCGGCGTTTGGACAGGAAACTCTCTATCACCACCGTCGGCGCCAGGCGGCGCAGGCGCTGGAACAGCAGCGGCAAAATCACCGCCTCAGTGAGGTCGGTCATGCTGATGCGATAGGTCTTGGCCGCCTGCTGCGGGTTGAAAATCCGGCTTTCCTGCACCGACACCCGCAGCAACGACAACGCGTTGCGCACCGGGCCGATAATGTTCTGCGCCATCGGCGTGGGCACCATGCCTTGGGCGGTGCGCACGAACAGCGGGTCGTTGAAGGTTTCGCGCAAGCGCGCCAACGCGTTGGACACCGCCGGCTGGGTGATGCCGACGATCTGCCCGGCGCGGGTCAGGTTGGCTTCGGTGTAGATCGCGTCGAAGACAATAAAGAGGTTGAGGTCGACCTTGCTCAAATTCATTTCGTTGCGCTCTTATTGTTAGGTGTTCATACGCCGATCATATATCGGTGATGAATGTTAATACACGCCGAGAATAGGCTAGGTAAATTATCAACGCTGTTCTAGCATCGATTGCATGACCTAAACAACCTCTCAGAGAAGGGAGCTGCTCATGGATTTCGCCTATTCGCCCAAGGTTCAGGAACTGCGTGAACGCGTTACCGCGTTCATGGACGCTTACGTTTACCCGGCCGAGCCGGTGTTCGAACGCCAGGTCAATGAAGGCGACCGCTGGCAGCCCACCGCCATCATGGAAGAGTTGAAAGCCAAGGCTAAAGCCGAAGGCCTGTGGAACCTGTTCCTGCCCGAGTCCGAACTGGGCGCCGGCCTGACCAACCTCGAATACGCGCCGCTGGCCGAAATCATGGGCCGCTCGCTGCTGGGCCCGGAGCCGTTCAACTGCTCCGCCCCGGACACCGGCAACATGGAAGTGCTGGTGCGCTACGCCAATGAAGAGCAGAAGCAACGCTGGCTCGAACCGCTGCTGCGCGGCGAGATTCGTTCGGCGTTCGCCATGACCGAACCGGACGTGGCCTCCTCAGACGCCACCAACATGGCCGCCCGCGCCGAGCGCCAGGGCGATGAATGGGTGATCAACGGCAAGAAATGGTGGACCTCCGGCGCCTGCGACCCGCGCTGCAAAATCCTGATCTTCATGGGCCTGAGCAACCCGGATGCGCCGCGTCACCAGCAGCACTCGATGATTCTGGTGCCGGTGGACGCTCCCGGCGTGAAAATCGTGCGCCCGCTGCCGGTATTCGGCTACGACGACGCGCCCCACGGCCACGCCGAAGTGCTGTTCGACAATGTGCGCGTGCCCTACGAAAACGTGCTGCTGGGTGAAGGCCGTGGTTTTGAAATTGCCCAGGGCCGCCTTGGCCCAGGCCGTATCCACCACTGCATGCGCTCCATCGGCATGGCCGAGCGCGCGCTGGAACTGATGTGCAAGCGCTCCGTCAGCCGCACCGCATTCGGCAAGCCGTTGGCACGTTTGGGCGGCAATATCGACAAGATCGCCGACTCACGGATGGAGATCGACATGGCCCGCCTGCTGACCTTGAAGGCGGCGTACATGATGGACACCGTCGGTAACAAGGTCGCAAAAAGCGAAATCGCCCAGATCAAGGTGGTGGCGCCGAACGTGGCACTGAAGGTAATCGACCGCGCGATCCAAATTCACGGTGGCGCCGGGGTGTCCAACGACTTCCCGCTGGCCTACATGTACGCCATGCAACGCACCTTGCGCCTGGCGGATGGCCCGGATGAAGTGCACCGCGCGGCAATCGGCAAGTTCGAGATTGGTAAATATGTGCCTAAAGAACTGATGCGCAGCGGGCAATAAGACCGAGTCGCCTGCATCGCGGGCAAGCCCGCTCCCACATTTTGACCGCATTCTACATTTGGAATAGGGTCAAAGGTGGGAGCGGGCTTGCTCGCGAAGAGGCCAGCCGGAACACCACAAAACCCTCAGGTCAGTACACCCAAACCTCCACCCGCCGATTCTTGATCCGCCCCTCATCCGCCGTATTCGCCGCCACCGGCATCTGCGCGCCAAACCCGCGAATATCGCGCAGCACCACGCCGCTTTTAACCAACTCGCGCCGCACCGCCATGGCCCGCAACTTCGACAGCAACGCCGCCCGCTGCGGATCATCCTTGGCATCACCAAACCCCACCAGCGTTACCTGCTTGTCGAGCTTGGCGTAGCTGCGGATATACGCCACCACCCGCTGCAAATCCTGGCGGGCCTTGTTGTCCAGGCTGGCGCTGCCTTCCTCGAAGCGAAAATTCACCGTCAAACGCTGCGCGTCACGCGCAATGGCTTGATAGTCCTCGGGCATTGAGGCGCGTGGCTCCACGCCGATCGCTTGCACTTGCTGGGCAATAAAACCATTGGCCGCCACAATCGCCTGGCCCTTGTTGCTCTGGGTAAAGTCCACCAGCGCCTTGGCCCAAGGGTTGCGCGCCGAAGGCGGCAGGTAGAAATACAAACGGCGTGACAGCGGGTAATCCTCGGTGGCGATCAGGCTGGTGACCGGCAACATAGGTTGCGAATCGCCGTCGACAATCGCCACCGCCTTGGCCTGGCGCACCGACGGCAGGCCGATAAACCCGATGCCCTGCGGGTCATGGCTGACCGCATCAGACAAGGCTTCGCTGGACTCGAAACGCTGGGCAGAACTTGCAAGGGGCTTGCCGCGCGGGCGCAGCACCAGTTCCTTGAAGGTGTCATAGGTGCCGGACTGGTCATCGCGCGCATATAAATGAATGGCGCCACCACGGCCGCCGAGTGCTTCCCAGGTGCTGACCTCGCCGTTGAAGACGTGTGCCAACTGCTCGGTATTCAGCGTGTTCAGTGGGTTGCTCGGGTTGAGGATGATAGCCAGGCCGTCGATGGCGATGACTTGTTCGGCTTCGGGGCTTTTCAGGTCGCCGAGGGGTTCAAGGTCAACCAGTTCGCTGTCCTTGATCGGGCGGGACGATGCGGCCAGGTCGGCGCTGCCTTTTTTCAGCGCCGTAAACCCGGTGCTGGAACCGTGGGCGGCCACCTCGACCGTCACTGTTTTTCCCTGGCGCGTCTTGCCGACCACACGCTGTTCATTGGCGCCGTCGCCCGGCTCGCTGTGCACCGCCTGCAAGCCCTGGTGTTCCATCAGCCCCTTGACCAGCGCCGGGCCAAGCGCCGCGCCAATGGTGTTGGAACCCTGGATGCGCAATGCAGGGCCATGGTCGGGGATGGGCAGGGGTGCAGCCACAGCGCAGAGCGGCAGGGTCAACAGGAACAGAACGCGCAGCATCATGCCGGCACCTTCTTAAGCCAAAGGGGGTGCCGGGAGATTAAGTCAGGCAGGTTGCATAAATATGAATGGCACACCGCTGAGCAAAATGTGGGAGCGGGCTTGCTCGCGAAAGCGGTGTATCAGTCAGAGGTTAATTGCCTGACACTGCGCTTTCGCGAGCAAGCCCGCTCCCACATTCGACCGAGTACAGCCCTAGATCAGCTCAACTCAAGCCAGATCGGCGCATGGTCCGATGGCTTTTCCAAACCACGCAAATCGTAATCCACGCCCGCATCCTTCACGCGGGGCAGCAAGCCATTGGACGCCATGATCACGTCAATGCGCAGCCCACGCTTGGGCTCATCCTCAAAGCCACGGCTGCGGTAGTCGAACCAGCTGAAACGGTCGGCCACGTCCGGGTTCAAGTGGCGGAAGCTGTCCACCAGGCCCCAGTTTTTCAGGCGTGCCATCCACTCGCGCTCTTCCGGCAGGAAGCTGCACTTGCCGGTTTTCAGCCAGCGCTTGGCGTTGTCGGCGCCGATGCCGATGTCGCAGTCTTCCGGGGAAATGTTCACGTCGCCCATCACCACCAGTGCCTGCTCATTGCTGAACTGGCTTTCCAGCAGGTGCTGCAAATCTGCATAGAAGCGCTGCTTGGCCGGGAATTTGGTCGGGTGGTCGCGGCTTTCGCCTTGAGGGAAATAGCCGTTCATGATGGTGACAGGGTTGCCGTTTTCATCGGCGAAGGTGCCCCAGATAAAGCGACGCTGGGCGTCTTCTTCATCACTGGCAAAGCCTTTGTGCACGCTCAGCGCCTCTTTGCGCGAGAGCAGCGCGACACCGTAGTGGCCTTTCTGGCCGTGGTAATAAACGTGATAGCCCAAAGCCTGGACTTCGGCCAACGGGAACTGGTCATCATGGACCTTGGTTTCCTGCAGGCCGATCACGTCGGGTTGATGCTTTTCAATCAGCGCCGCCAGCTGATGAGGGCGAGCGCGCAGCCCGTTGATATTGAAGGAGACGATTTTCATGGTCGGCAGTCCAGTCTGGCAAAAGGGCGATGCTAGCTGACAAGTCGGATGGGGGCCAGCGTGGCGGCAGGGCGGTTGCACTGCTAATGTCTGGGAACGACTCGCGCCGTACAAGTTCGTACCCATAAGAACGCCATCTTTTGAGTGGCGCCCAGGGAGATTGACTGTATGCCTGACACTTCGACTGCCACCGCCGAAATTCGCCTGCTCAACAGCGGCTATTCCCGCGAGGCGCGTTCCATGTTGTACCAGGCCTATCGGCATGAGCCGACCTTCGCCTACATCTTCGAGGCTGAACGGCCAGGCTATGAACAGCGGGTGCGCGCCACGGTGCGCGAGCTGGTCAAGCAGCATTTTTTTCAGAAACTGCCCGCCATCGGCCTGTTCGTCAATGACCGGCTGATTGGCATCGCCTTGATCGCGCCACCGCAACGGCGCCTGGGCATCACCGAGAGTTGGGCCTGGCAATTGCGCATGTGGCTGAGCACCGGTGTGCGCGGCACGCGGCGCTACCTGGAATACCATCACGCGGTGCTGGCCTGCCTGCCGAGCGAGTCGGTGCATGTGCTGCCGCTGTTGGGCATTCATCCGCAATTCCAGGGTAAACACTACGGCGAGCAGTTGCTGGAAGCCGTGCACAATTGGTGCGCCGAGGACCCGCATTCCTCGGGTGTGGTGCTCGATACGGGTAATTCACGCTACCTGGATTTCTATAAACGTCAGGGTTATGAAGAAATCGGCGAAGTGGCCATAGGGCCCGTGCTGGAGCATGTGTTTTTCCATCCCAATCCCCAAACGTTACATGCTGCAACGGCTTAGACAGAATTATTCAGACAATTCCGGGTTCAAAGAGCCTCCCTAGCTCGTGTAGCATCCGCGCCTATGAAGTTTCCAGGAAGATTTACCAGCGGCTTGATTCTGCTGTTCACAAGCTGCGGCGCGTTGGCGCAAAGCGAACTGGACGTGCGGATCAAACCTTCAAACGACGCGTTGAAAGCCAACATCGAAGGCTATATCGGCGGGGTCGGCGATCGCGATGAAGAAGCCTTGCAGCGCTTCAGCCGTGGCGCCGAGGAGCAGGCCCGCAAGGCCGCCCAGGCGCTCGGCTTCTATCAGCCGCAGATCGCCAGTGAGGTCAGGGGCGGCAAGAACCCGCGCCTGACCCTCACCATCGACCCCGGCGAACCGGTGCATTTGCGCAACGTGACCATCAAGGTCGACGGTGAGGCTGCGAGCCTCAAGGCGTTTCGCGTGCCTGCCAGCGACGACCTCAAATCCGGCGCCGTGCTCAACCACGGCCATTACGAAGACGCCAAGCGTCTGATCCAGAACCAGGCCTCGCGCTACGGCTTTTTCAGTGGGCGTTTTACCAGCCAAAAACTCTCGGTCGACCCCAAGGCGGGCGTCGCCGATATCGAACTCGTTTACGACAGTGGCCCGCGCTACAGCATGGGCAAGGTCAGCTTTGCCGGCGACACGCCGTTTGATGAGGAACTGCTGCAACGCATGGTGCCGTTCAAAAGTGGCACACCTTACGACTCCGAGCTGATCGCCGAACTCAACCAGAACCTGCAATCGAGTGGCTTCTTCGAGGCCGTGCGCGTCGACGCCAGCCCAGCCGCGTCGGCCAACGATGTGATCCCGGTGGCCGTGCAACTGGAAACCCGCAAGCCGCGCACCATGGGGCTGGGCCTCGGTTATTCGACCGACGTCGGCCCGCGCGGCAAAGCCAACTGGACCCGCCACTGGGTCAACCCGCAAGGCCACAGTTACGGCTGGGAAGCCGAACTCTCGGCGCCACGCCAGAACGTCGGCCTGTGGTACGACATTCCCCTGGACCCGCCGCTGACCGATAAATTGCGCTTCGCCGGTGGTTACCAGAACGAAGAAATTGCCAACACCGACACCCTGAGTAAATTGCTCACCCTGGGCCCTGAGTGGCACAGCAAATTGCCCAGCGGCTGGACACGGGTCATATCGCTCAAATACCAGCGCGAAGAATACCGCCTGGGCAATGACTCGGGCCTGAGTAACCTGGTGATGCCAGGTATCAATTATTCCTACCTGCGCAGCGACAACCGCATCGACCCGCACAATGGCTACCGCCTGATGTTCGATGCCAAGGTCGCCAAGGAAGGCCTGGGCTCCGACACCAACCTGCTTTACGGCACGGCGACGATCAAAGGCCTGACCACCTTGTGGGATAACCATCGCTTCCTCGGGCGTGCGCAGTTCGGCGGCAGTGCCACCAATGGCTACAACTCCGTGCCGCCGTCGCTGCGCTTCTTTGCCGGTGGTGACCAAAGCGTACGCGGCTACGAGTACCAGACCTTGTCACCGGAGAACGATCGCGGTGATCGCATCGGCGGCCGCTACATGGTGGCCTTGAGCGCCGAGTATCAATATTCCATCGCCGAAAAATGGCGGATCGCGACCTTTATCGACCAAGGCAACTCGTTCAACACCCTCGAAATGCCCAGCCTGAAAACCGGTGTGGGCGTGGGTGTGCGCTGGGTGTCGCCGGTCGGGCCGATTCGTCTTGACCTGGCCCATGCCCTCGAAGATCCGGGCGGCATTCGTTTGCACTTTTCCATGGGGCCTGAGCTGTGATGCGTGGTTTGAAAATAGCGGGGCTGGCCGTTGTGGCGGTCCTCGCCCTGGTTGTGTTGGCGCTGTGGACCGTGCTTGGCACCCAAGCAGGCAGCCGTTGGGCCTTGGGTCAGGTGCCGGGGCTGACGGTGGAGAATTTCCAGGGCCACTTGGGTGGCCAGTGGAGCGCCGATCATCTGCTCTGGCAGCAGGACGCCAGCCGCGTCGAACTCAATGCGCCGAAGTTTGACTGGTCACCGGCGTGCCTGCTGCGCATGACCTTGTGCGTCAATAAGCTGGATGTGGAGCAGGTCAGCCTGCAGTTTCCGCCCAGCACCGAAGAAAGCAGCAGCGGCCCGATTCAACTGCCTGAGTTAAAACTGCCGGTGGCGATACAGTTGGGCGACGTTCGCGTCGGTAGCCTGCTGTTTAATGGCAGCGAAGAGCTCAAGGGCCTGCAATTGGCCGCGCACTGGACGGCTGCCGGGATGCAGATCGACTCGGTGCACCTGCAGCGCGACGGCTTGGTGCTGGACCTCGCCGGCCTTCTGCAACCGACCGGCGACTGGCCGCTGAGTGCCACTGGCAACCTGAGCCTGCCTTACGCACCCGGTGGCGCGCCGTGGCAAGTTGCGTTGAAAATCGACGGTGACCTGCTCAAGACCCTCAAGCTCGACGCCGACAGCAGCGGCTACTTGCCCGCCAAGCTCAGCGGCGAGCTGCAACCGCTGGTGGAGAACCTGCCCGCGCAACTGCACATCACCGCTGACGCTTTCAAACCCGGCGCCGAGTTGCCCGACACCCTGCAACTCAATCAACTGGACCTCACCGCCAAGGGCGACCTGAGCAGCGGTTATCAACTGCTGGGCAAGGCCGTTCTGCCAGCGGAAAAAGGCCCGGTGGACCTGCTGCTGCAAGGCAAAGTCGACGCCAAGGGCGCGCAGATTGCTGGCCTGGATTTAACCGCCGGCGACAAACAAAGCCTCAAACTCAGCGCCAACCTCGACTGGCAACAAGGCTTCAGCGCTGACGCGAGGATCGACTGGCTGGATTTCCCTTGGCACCGTCTCTACCCCTTGATCGATGAGCCGCAGGTCGCGTTGCGTACGTTCAATGGCGAAATCTCTTATAAAGACGGCAACTACCTCGGCAACCTTAAAGCCGACCTCGACGGCCCGGCCGGCAAGTTCAACGTGGTCACACCGTTCAGTGGCGACCTCAAGCAAATCTTCCTGCCCGAGCTGAAACTGACGGCCGGCCAAGGCAAGGCCGAAGGCCACCTGAACCTGCAGTTTGCCGACGGCATCGCCTGGGACACCGCACTCGACCTGTCGGCGTTGAACCCGGCGTACTGGGTCGCTGAGTTGCCGGGCACATTGGCCGGGCCATTGCGCAGCAAAGGCGAATTCAAAAATGAACAGCTCAAGCTGAACGCCGACCTCGACCTCAAGGGCCGCTTGCGTGGCCAAATCGCCGTGCTGGCGGCCAAGGCCGAAGGCGCGGGCGAGCAATGGACCCTGGCCAACCTGGATATTCGCCTGGGCGACAACCGCATCAATGGCAGCGGCAGCCTGCAACAACGCTTGGCCGGGCAGATCGATATCAAGCTGTCGCGCCTCGCCCAACTGTGGCCGCAGCTGCGCGGGCAAATCAATGGCCGCGTCGATGTGGCCGGCACGTTGAAGGCGCCGCAAGGCAAGCTCGACCTCAAGGGCCAGCAGCTGGCATTCGCTGACAATCACCTGCAAAACC
Source organism: Pseudomonas sp. R76 (assembly GCF_009834565.1). Lineage (GTDB taxonomy): Bacteria > Pseudomonadota > Gammaproteobacteria > Pseudomonadales > Pseudomonadaceae > Aquipseudomonas. The sequence continues at coordinate 4,233,122 of NZ_CP019428.1, read as the reverse complement.
TCAGTCTCGACGCCACACTCGATAACGCCCAGCGCGCGAAAATCGACCTCAAGGGCAGCGGCATCCAGGCCGGTGAGACCCAGGTCGGCACCCTGACGGCCAGCGCCCAAGGCGATATCAAGAGCCAGAAAGTCCAGCTTGACCTCGCCGGGCCGTTGGTCAAATTGGCCCTGGCCCTGGACGGCAACCTTGATAAAGGCAACTGGCGCGGGCGCCTGGCCAGCGGTGACGTACAAGCCGGTGGCCAGGACTGGAAGCTGCAGGCGCCGGCGAAAATCGAACGCCTGGCCGACGGCAAGCTGACGTTTGCCGCACACTGCTGGGTGTCCGGCCCGGCCAGCCTGTGCGGCGAAGACCAACGGCTGATGCCGGAACCGAAGCTGCGCTACCACCTCAAGCAATTCCCCATCGACAGCCTGGCGGCGTTCCTGCCCAAGGACTTCGCCTGGCAGGGCAAGCTCAACGCCGACGTCCAACTTGACCTGCCTGACAGCGGGCCCAAGGGCGTCGTTTCGGTCGATGCCAGTGGCGGCACGTTGCGCGTCAAGGACAAGGACCAGTGGCTGGATTTCCCTTACGACACCTTGAAGCTGGAAACCACGCTCAATCCCAAGCGTATCGACACCCAGCTGAATTTCCGTGGCGGCAAGCTCGGCGAGTTGCTGGTGCAGGCGCAGATCAACCCGCTGCCGAAGAACAAGCCGATCACCGGTAATTTCAGCCTCAACGGCCTGGACCTCGCAGTGGCGCGACCGTTTGTGCCGATGGTCGAAAAACTCACCGGCAAGCTCAACGGCAACGGCCGTATCTCCGGTGGTTTGTTGGCGCCGCAGGTCAACGGCAGTGTCAACCTGGTTGGCGGCGAAATCTCCGGGCCGGAACTGCCAATCAGCCTTGAAGGCTTGAACGTGCAAGCGTTGATTGCCGGCGAAAGCGTTCAGTTGAACGGCGCCTGGAGCAGTGGCAAGGCCGGGCAGGGCAGCCTCAAGGGGCAGATCGACTGGGGCCAGGCCTTGGTCGTCGACCTCAGCCTGCAAGGCTCAAAACTGCCGGTCACCGTGGAGCCTTATGCGACGCTGGAAGTGGCGCCCGACCTGAAAATCAGCCTGAAAAACGACAAGCTGGCGATTGCCGGCAAGGTGCACATCCCGCGTGGCGATATCACCGTGCGTGAATTGCCGCCGTCCACCGTCAAGGTCTCGGATGACACCGTGATCGTCGGCAGCCAGACCGAAGAGGGCAAGCCGCCGATGGCGATGGCCATGGACATTGATGTGGTGGTGGGCGAAGACCAGCTCAACTTCGCCGGCTTCGGCCTTACCGCCAAGGTCCAGGGCCAGGTGCACATTGGCGACAACATGGACACCCGTGGCGAGTTGTGGCTCAACGATGGCCGCTACCGCGCCTATGGGCAGCGGCTCAATGTGCGCCGTGCGCGGCTGCTGTTCGCCGGGCCGTTGGACCAACCGTTCCTGGATATCGAAGCCATACGCGTGGTCACCGAACCGTCCAGAACCGTGACCGCCGGCATTCGCCTGAGCGGCAGCGCCGAACAGCCGACCACGCAAATTTTCTCCGAGCCGGCCATGCCCCAAGAGGATGCGCTGTCGTACCTGGTGCTGGGGCGTTCGCGCAACAACACCGGCGAAGACAACAACATGCTCGCCGAAGCCGCCTTGGGCCTGGGCTTGATGGGCAGCGCCGGGGTGACCTCGGATATCGCCACCAAGCTCGGGATCCAGGACTTCGACCTCGACACCCAGGGCACCGGCAATAACACCTCCGTGGTCGCCAGCGGCAAGATCACCGAAAAACTCAGCCTGCGTTATGGCGTGGGGGTGTTCGAACCGGCCAGCACCATTGCCTTGCGTTACTTGCTGAGCAAAAAGGTATACCTGGAAGTGGCAAGTGGCGTGGCCAGCTCGCTGGATATCTTCTACAAGCGGGATTTTTAAGCCCCTAAGCAGTAAAAAATGTGGGAGCTGGCTTGCCTGCGATGGCGATACCTCAGTCGACAATGTGTTGACTGACACACCGCTATCGCAGGCAAGCCAGCTCCCACTTGCCTTCCGTCGCGAAATTAGCAAGCAAGCTAATAATTCCATTTGACATTCGCTGCCTAAGCAGTAACATCTTGTCATACATTCACTGCCTAGGCAGTAATAAGGTGACTTCCGATGCCCCACTTCACCCCTGACAGCTTTCGCAACTGCCACCTCGGCCTGTTGCTGGGCCGGGCGGCGCTGCTCAAGGACCGTATTATCGACACCCATATGGAACCGCATGGCGTCACCGCCGCGCAGTTCAAGGTGTTGATCATCATTGCCCAGTTTGACGTCGACACCCCGGCCGAGCTGTGCCGCAACCTGTCGCTGGACAGCGGTTCGATGACGCGCATGCTCGACCGTCTGGAGCAAAAGGGCCTGCTGGCGCGCAAGCGTTCCGAGCAGGACCGGCGCCAGGTGCAGTTGGTACTCACTGAAGACGGCCAGCGCCTGGCAGACATGCTGCCGCATATCGGTGCGCAGTCGATGAATGAACTGGCCGGCGCCCTGGAGCCCGGTGAGTTGCAAACCCTGGAAAAAATCCTCACGAAAATTCTGGTAGCTGCCGGTGACGCCATCGTCATCCAGCGGGTAGGTAATCAATGAACACACGCGCACTTAGCCTGGTGCTGGTGGCGATGAGCATGGCCGGTTGCGCCAACTTCAGCGGCCTCGACACCCAGGGCCAACGCCTCGACGCCAACACGTTGCAAACCGGTAAATCCCTCAGTGGCGTGACGCTGTCCAACGCCGCATGGCCGACTGCCGACTGGTGGAAAAGCCTGGGCGACCCACAATTAGACGGCCTGATCCACGAAGCCCTGCAAAACAGCCCGGACATGCAAGTCGCCAGCGCCCGTGCCCACCAGGCCGAAGCCGCCGCCTATGCCGCCGACGCCGCACGCATGCCCACCCTGGATGCCAGCGCCGGCGTGAGCCGTTCGCGCCTGGCCAAGGATCAGGACCCGCGTGGTGAGGGCGATGCCTACGCCACCGTGAGAAATATCGGCGCCAGCTTCAATTACAACTTCGACCTCTGGGGTGGCCAACGGGCCGCCTGGGAAGCCGCCTTGGGCCAGGCGCGTGCCGCCGAAGTCGATCAGCAAGCCGCGCGTCTTACCTTGGCCGCCAACGTCGCCAAGGCTTACAGCGACTTGGGCCAGGCCCACATCGTGCGTGACTTGGCCGCCGACGACCTCAAGCGCACCCGCCAGATGCTCGACTTGAGCAAGCGTCGCCTGAGTTCCGGTATCGACAGCCAGTACCAGTACCAGCAGACCGAAAGCCTGGAAGCCAGCTCCCAGTCGCAACTGATCGATGCGGAAAAACAGCTGCAAAGCGCCAAGATCGCCCTCGCCGTATTACTCGGTAAAGGCCCGGACCGTGGCAACGAACTGACCCGCCCGAACGTGCTTAAACCCAGTGCGGTAGCGGTTCCTTCGGTGCTGCCGGCCGAGTTGCTGGGCCGTCGCCCGGACCTGATCGCCGCACGCTGGCGCGTCGAAGCCGCGAGCAAGAACATTGCCGCGAGCAAAACCCGCTTCTACCCCAACCTCAACCTGAGCGCGAGCGCCGGGGCCGAGTCGTTGCTGGGGGACGCGATGTTTGGTTCGGCCAGCCGTTTCTTCAGCATTGCGCCGACGATCTCGTTGCCGATCTTCGACGGCGGCCGCTTGCGCGCCGACCTCGATGCCCGCGATGCCGATTACGACCTGGCCGTGGCCCAGTACAACAAAACCCTGGTGCAAGCCTTGGGCGATATCGGCAACACCCTTTCGCAATTGCGTGACACCGGTCGGCAGATCCAGGCGCAGCAACACGCCGCGGACATTGCCCAGCAGTCCTACGACACCGGGGTGCAACGCTACAGCTCGGGGATCGGCAATTACCTCGATGTGCTCAGCATCGAGCAGCAATTGCTGCAGGCCCAGCGTCAGCTGGCGACGCTGAATGCGGCACAGATCGATCTGTCGATTCAATTGATGCAGGCCCTGGGTGGCGGGTACGACGCCAAAAACGTGGCCGCGACCACCCCAGCTACACGCACGGAATAATTTGAGGTAATTGTCATGGCCACTGCCGAAAACACCCAAGCAAACGAACAACCCAAAGACACCAACCCGCGCAAACGCAAGATCATGCTGATTGGCCTGGCGCTGATCGTCATCCTCGGCGCCTTGGGCGTTTGGGGCTGGTATGAGCTTTACGGGCGCTTCAGTGAAAGCACCGACGACGCTTATGTGAATGGCAACGTGGTGGAAATCACGCCGCTGGTGACGGGCACTGTGGTCAGCATCGGCGCTGACGATGGCGACCTGGTTCACGAAGGCCAGGTGTTGATCAACTTCGACCCGAATGACGCTGCCGTCGGCCTGCAAAGTGCCCAGGCCAACCTGGCGCGTACCGTGCGCCAAGTGCGGGGTTTGTACAGCAACGTCGACGGTATGAAAGCCCAGGTGCTGGCCCAGCAGGCCAACGTGCAAAAGGCTCAGGACAACTACAACCGGCGTAAGAACCTCGCCGCCAGCGGCGCGATTTCCCAGGAAGAACTGTCCCACGCCCGTGACGACCTGACCTCGGCGCAAAACGCCCTGGCCAATGTGCAGCAACAATTCAAGACCTCCAGCGCGCTGGTGGATGACACGGTGATTTCGTCGCACCCGGACGTGCAAGCCGCCGCCGCGCAACTGCGCCAGGCTTACTTGACCAATGCGCGCAGCACCTTGATCGCACCGGTTACCGGCTATGTGGCCAAGCGCACCGTGCAACTGGGCCAGCGTGTGCAGCCGGGCACGGCGTTGATGGCGGTGATCCCGCTGGATCAGCTATGGATTGATGCCAACTTCAAAGAAACCCAACTGCGCGATATGCGTATTGGTCAGCCGGTGGACATCGAGTCGGACATCTACGGCAGTGACGTCAAGTTCAGCGGCACCGTTGACAGCCTGGGCGCCGGTACCGGCAGCGCGTTCGCCCTGCTGCCGGCGCAGAACGCCACCGGTAACTGGATCAAGATTGTGCAACGGGTGCCTGTGCGTATCCATATCAACGCCGACGAACTGGCCAAGCACCCGCTGCGTGTGGGCTTGAGCACCGTGGTCAATGTGGACCTGCACGACCAGAGCGGCCCGGTGCTGGCGCAACAGGCGCCGCAAAAGGCCTCGTTCACCACCAACGTGTATGACCGCCAATTGGCCGAAGCCGACGCCATGATCACCCAGTTGATCCATGACAACAGCCTCGCCGCGCCCAAGGCTGTGCAACGCTGATGAGTGCTAACGCCCCCGCGTCCTTTAGGCCGCCGAGCTTGTTGATGGCCACTATTGGCCTGTCGCTGGCGACCTTTATGCAGGTGCTCGACACCACCATCGCCAACGTGGCGTTGCCGACCATTTCCGGCAACCTCGGCGTGAGTTCGGAGCAGGGCACCTGGGTCATCACCTCGTTTGCGGTGAGCAACGCAATTGCCTTGCCGCTGACCGGCTGGCTCAGCCGGCGCTTTGGCGAGGTGAAGCTGTTTTTGTGGGCGACCATCCTGTTTGTGCTGGCGTCGTTCCTGTGCGGTATTTCCACCTCGATGCCTGAGCTGATCGGCTTTCGGGTGTTGCAAGGCCTGGTGGCCGGGCCGCTGTACCCAATGACCCAGACCTTGCTGATTGCGGTGTACCCGCCGGCAAGGCGCGGCATGGCCCTGGCGTTACTGGCAATGGTCACGGTGGTGGCGCCGATTGCCGGCCCCATCCTCGGCGGCTGGATCACCGACAGCTACAGCTGGCCGTGGATCTTCTTTATCAACGTGCCCATCGGTATCTTCGCGGTGATGGTGGTGCGTTCGCAGCTGAAAAAACGCCCGGTGGTCACCAGTTACCAGCCGATGGATTACGTCGGCCTGCTGAGTTTGATTGTCGGTGTCGGCGCCTTGCAGATCATCCTCGACAAGGGCAACGACCTGGACTGGTTCGAATCCAACTTCATCATTATTGGTGCGGTGATTTCGGCGGTTGCCCTGGCGGTGTTCATCATTTGGGAGCTGACCGACAAGCACCCGGTGGTTAACTTGCGGTTGTTTGCCTATCGCAACTTCCGCATCGGCACCATTGTGCTGATCCTGGGTTACGCGGGTTTCTTCGGCATCAACCTGATCCTGCCGCAATGGCTGCAAACCCAGATGGGCTACACCGCCACTTGGGCGGGCCTGGCGGTGGCGCCGATCGGGATTCTGCCGGTGCTGATGTCGCCGTTTGTGGGCAAGTACGCGCACAAGTTCGACCTGCGCTTGCTGGCGGGCCTGGCATTTTTGGCGATTGGCCTGAGCTGCTTTATGCGCGCCGGCTTCACCAATGAGGTCGACTTCACCCACATCGCCCTGGTGCAGCTGTTCATGGGTATCGGCGTGGCGCTGTTCTTCATGCCGACCTTGAGCATCCTGATGTCCGACTTGCCGCCGGCGCAAATCGCCGATGGCGCGGGTTTGGCCACGTTCCTGCGGACCTTGGGCGGCAGCTTTGCGGCCTCGCTGACCACCTGGATCTGGATTCGCCGCGCCGACCAGCACCATGCGTACATGAGCGAGAACATGACCACCTACGACTCGGCAACCCGCGATGCCTTGCAGGCGCTTGGCGGGGCAGGGCACAAGGCCTATGCGCAGCTGGACCAGATCCTCACCAGCCAGGCGTACATGATGTCCACCGTGGATTACTTCACGTTGCTGGGATGGATGTTCATGGGCTTGATCGTGATTGTGTGGCTGGCCAAACCGCCATTTGCGGCGAAGGCCGGGCCGGAGGCTTCGGGGCACTGATTCGAGGTTGAGGATCGTTCCCACGCTCCGCGTGGGAACGCCTCCTGTGACGCTCTGCGTCACGACCTTCAAAAGCGGACGCCGAGCGTCCAAAGCGGCATTCCCACGCAGAGCGTGGGAACGATCTGGGTCAAGCGCCAGGCAACGCCAGCTGCGGATTGACGAAGTCAAACGCCGCCAGCGCAAACCCTTGCTCATCCACCTGCAACGCCCAACCCTGCTTGTCCCAATCCCCCAGCACAATGCGCTTGGCCGCCTGGTCGCCAATCTGCAGCTTATGAATGGCGGGGCGGTGCGTATGGCCGTGGACTAACGTGCGCACGCCAAACTGCTGCATCACCCGCGGCACTTCCTCGGGCGTCACATCGACAATGTCGTTGGCTTTCATGCGCACTTGGGCAGTGCTCTCGCTGCGCAGCTTGCGTGCCAATTTGTGCCGGGTGCGCAAGGGCAGGTGCCGCAGGACAAACAACACAATCGGGTTGCGCAGGACGCGCCGCAGCTTCATATAGCCGACGTCGCGGGTGCACAGGCTGTCGCCGTGCATCAATAGCACGGGCTCGCCATAAAACTGCACGACACTCGGGTCCTTGAGCAAGGTGGCGCCTGCCGCTTTGCAGAACGCCTTGCCGATCAGGAAATCGCGGTTGCCGTGCATGATGAAAATCGGGGTGCCGCTGTCGCTCAGCTCGCGCAATGCTGTACAAATCGAGCGCTGGAACGGTGTCATCCCATCGTCGCCTATCCAGGCTTCAAAGAAGTCCCCCAGAATGTACAACGCCTGGGCGCCACGGGCGCGGCCGTGGAGCAAATCCAGAAACGCCCGGGTGATATCCGGGCGCTCCTCTTCCAGATGCAAATCTGAAATCAGTAATATCACCCAACGATCTCGGCTTTTTCGACGATAACGTCTTCTACCGGTACGTCCTGGTGACCGGCTTTACCGGTGGTCTGCACGCCTTTGATCTTGTCAACGACGTCCTGGCCTTCGGTGACTTTACCGAATACCGCGTAACCCCAACCCTGAACGTTCTTGCCGCTGTGGTTCAGGAAGGCGTTGTCGGCCACGTTGATGAAGAACTGTGCGGAGGCCGAATGCGGCTCCATGGTACGGGCCATGGCGACGGTGTATTTGTCGTTGGAAAGGCCGTTGTCCGCTTCGTTCTGGATGCTTGGACGCTTGTCTTTCTTTTCTTTCATGCCAGGCTCGAAACCGCCGCCCTGGACCATGAAGTTACCGATTACACGGTGGAAAACGGTGCCATCGTAGTGGCCAGCCTTCACGTATTCGATGAAGTTGGCGACGGTGATCGGCGCTTTCTCGGCGTTCAGCTCGATGACGATGTCACCGTGGTTGGTGGTCAGTTTGACTTGAGTCATGTTCACTACTCTTTTCAGGGAATTCGTGGGTTTGGACGCCCGGGCGCCGCTACCGGTTTGGCCAAACAGCAGCCAAGGCGCGCAGTTTAGCGTGACCTGCGGGAATTTCGAGGTGGTTTTTTACCGCCTGGGCAATTAATCCAGCAGTTTTGGGCCGCGCTCTGTCAGTGTCTTGACAGCTTCGGCTATCATAAGCCCTTTGTTTTATCGGCCCCACTTCCGGCCAAGCACTTCGTCTGTTCAAGGATCCTATGAGCAAGCCCACTGTCGACCCTACCTCGAATTCCAAGGCCGGACCTGCCGTCCCGGTCAATTTCCTGCGCCCGATCATCCAGGCGGACCTGGATTCGGGCAAGCACACGCAGATCGTCACCCGCTTCCCGCCAGAGCCCAACGGCTACCTGCACATCGGTCACGCCAAGTCGATCTGTGTGAACTTCGGCCTGGCCCAGGAGTTCGGTGGCGTCACGCACCTGCGTTTCGACGACACCAACCCGGCCAAGGAAGACCAGGAATACATCGACGCCATCGAAAGCGACATCAAGTGGCTGGGCTTCGAGTGGTCCGGTGAAGTGCGCTATGCGTCCAAGTATTTCGACCAGCTGTTCGACTGGGCCGTCGAGTTGATCAAGGCCGGCAAGGCCTACGTCGACGACCTGACCCCGGAGCAAGCCAAGGAATACCGTGGCAGCCTGACCGAGCCGGGCAAGAACAGCCCGTTCCGCGACCGTTCGGTCGAAGAGAACCTGGACTGGTTCAACCGCATGCGCGCCGGTGAGTTCCCGGACGGCGCCCGCGTACTGCGCGCCAAGATCGACATGGCCTCGCCGAACATGAACCTGCGCGACCCGATCATGTACCGCATCCGCCATGCCCACCACCACCAGACCGGTGACAAGTGGTGCATCTACCCCAACTACGACTTCACCCACGGTCAGTCGGACGCCATCGAAGGCATCACGCACTCCATCTGCACCCTGGAGTTCGAAAGCCATCGCCCGCTGTACGAATGGTTCCTCGACAGCCTGCCAGTGCCGGCGCACCCGCGTCAGTACGAGTTCAGCCGCCTGAACCTGAACTACACCATCACCAGCAAGCGCAAGCTCAAGCAGCTTGTTGACGAGAAACATGTGCACGGCTGGGATGACCCGCGCATGTCGACGCTGTCGGGCTTCCGCCGTCGCGGCTACACCCCGGCGTCGATCCGTAACTTCTGCGAGATGGTCGGCACCAACCGTTCCGACGGCGTGGTCGACTACGGCATGCTCGAGTTCAGCATCCGCCAGGACCTCGACGCCAACGCCCCGCGCGCCATGTGCGTGCTGCGCCCGTTGAAAGTCGTGATCACCAACTACCCGGAAGACAAGGTCGACAACCTCGAACTGCCGCGTCACCCGCAGAAAGAAGAGCTGGGCGTGCGCAAGCTGCCGTTCGCGCGGGAAATCTACATCGACCGTGATGACTTCATGGAAGAGCCGCCGAAGGGCTACAAGCGCCTGGAGCCGAACGGCGAAGTGCGCCTGCGCGGCAGCTACGTGATCCGTGCCGACGAAGCGATCAAGGACGCCGATGGCAACATCGTCGAACTGCGTTGCTCCTACGACCCGGAAACCCTGGGCAAGAACCCTGAAGGCCGTAAGGTCAAGGGCGTGATTCACTGGGTACCGGCCGCTGCCAGCATCGAGTGCGAAGTGCGCCTGTACGATCGTCTGTTCCGTTCGCCGAACCCTGAGAAGGCTGAAGACAGCGCCAGCTTCCTGGACAACATCAACCCTGACTCGCTGCAAGTTCTCACCGGTTGTCGTGCCGAGCCATCGCTTGGCGACGCACAGCCGGAAGACCGTTTCCAGTTCGAGCGCGAAGGTTACTTCTGCGCGGATATCAAGGACTCGAAACCTGGTCATCCGGTATTCAACCGTACCGTGACCTTGCGTGATTCGTGGGGCCAGTGATTCTCTAAGGAAGCCGTTGTGCTAACGATCTACAACACACTCAGCAAGACCAAAGAAGTCTTCAAGCCGCTGGATGGCAACAAGGTGCGCATGTATGTGTGCGGCATGACCGTGTACGACTACTGCCACATCGGCCACGGCCGCAGCATGGTTGCCTTCGACCTGGTGACCCGCTGGTTGCGCTTCAGCGGCTATGACTTGACCTATGTGCGCAACATCACCGACATCGACGACAAGATCATCAACCGCGCCAATGAAAACGGCGAGTCGTTCGACGCGCTGACCGAGCGCATGATTGCCGCCATGCACGAGGACGAGGCCCGCCTCAACATCCTCAAGCCGGACATGGAGCCGCGTGCCACGGATCACATCCCTGGCATGCACGCGATGATCCAGACCCTGATCGACAAGGGTTACGCCTACGCCCCCGGCAATGGCGACGTGTACTACCGCGTCGCCAAGTTCATGGGCTACGGCAAGCTGTCGCGCAAGAAAATCGAAGACCTGCGCATCGGCGCGCGCATCGAAGTCGACGAAGCCAAGCAAGACCCGCTCGACTTCGTGCTGTGGAAAGGCACCAAGCCCGGCGAGCCGAGCTGGGAGTCGCCGTGGGGCGCGGGCCGTCCGGGCTGGCATATCGAATGCTCGGTGATGTCCACCTGCTGCCTGGGTGACACCTTCGACATTCATGGCGGCGGCAGCGACCTCGAGTTCCCGCACCACGAGAACGAAATCGCCCAGAGCGAAGCCGCCACCGGCAAGACCTACGCCAATGCCTGGATGCACTGCGGCATGATCCGCATCAATGGCGAGAAGATGTCCAAGTCCTTGAACAACTTCTTCACCATCCGCGACGTGCTGGAAAAGTACCATCCGGAAGTGGTGCGTTACCTGCTGGTATCGAGCCACTACCGCAGCGCCATCAACTACTCGGAAGACAACCTCAAGGACGCCAAGGGCGCCCTGGAGCGTTTCTACCACGCGTTGAAAGGCCTGCCGGCCGTGGCGCCTGCCGGCGGTGAAGCATTCGTTGCACGCTTTACCGAAGTGATGAACGACGACTTCGGCACGCCGGAAGCCTGCGCGGTGCTGTTCGAAATGGTGCGTGAGATCAACCGCCTGCGCGAGACTGATCTCGACGCAGCGGCCGGGCTTGCGGCGCGCTTGAAAGAGCTGGCCAGCGTTCTCGGTGTGCTGCAGATGCAAGCCGATGACTTCCTGCAAGCCGGCGCCGAAGGGCGCGTGGATGCGGCTGAAGTGGATGCGCTGATTCAGGCGCGTCTGGCGGCTCGGGCTAACAAAGACTGGGCGGAGTCCGACCGTATCCGTGACCAACTGACCGCGATGGGTGTGGTGTTGGAAGACGGCAAGGGTGGGACGACGTGGCGGTTGGCTGATCAGGCTTGATCGGTAAACGCTGAATAAAAAAACGCCCCGACTGGTTCGGGGCGATCGTTCCCACGCTCTGCGTGGGAATGCCACTCTGGACGCTCCGCGTCCCGCTTTTGGCGAACGCCTCAAGCCCTGAGCATGGTGACGCGGAGCGTCACGGGATGCATTCCCACGCAGAGCGTGGGAACGATCAGGACGCTAGCGGGTGCAAGCACGATGCCGGTCTGGTGGTGTCCCCCATTCAAAGGTGGGACCGAGTTCAGCATTCACATTTGCATCAGATACGGCGGTGAGGCACTGACCTCATAAGCGTAATTCTGCGCTTCGCTGCGGATCAGCCTGTGGTATTGGTCATTTTTGAAATGCAGAGCAACGCCATCATCTACCGCGTAGGCGGGTTGTATACCCTGAAGACGCACCAGCTCGACAAACGATGCTTCCCTTCCTGCCTCTGAGCGGAAATGCGGACACAGGGCGCCGGAAAGCAAGCCGAGGCCTGCGACCAGGGCAAACGCTCCCCCTGAATCAGAGTGCCCATAATCAAACCAGCAAATGGCCCCGGCACTGACACCACAGAGCACTTTGCCGTTTTTCCCTGCCGCTTTCAGAAGCCCGGTCACACCAAACTCGCGCCACGTAGCCAGCATGGCTCGCGTATTTCCGCCTGCCACATAAATGATGTCGGCCTGTTCAATCAGCGATGAAACCCGGTCAGTGCCGGGGAAGGGCGCAATAAAAAACGTCAGCGTGGTGACGGTGCAGCCTGCGCTTTGATACTTGGTGATGAAGTTGGAAATTTTAGTTCGGTCATCGCCATTGGCAGTGGAGATATAAAGAACATTCGGACGTGCTTTGCCTGATGACGCGACGATGTGTTTGTCGATAAGCGTCATGCGTGTCATCTCAGCGTCGGACTCTCCGCCGATAACAATGATGTTTGTATCCATCCTGACCTCCAGCCTGTCCGAGAAGATTAAGCCACCTGATATCGACTCTGAACAAACCCATTCTGCGACGCGTACGTGCCGACATGGCGCAGTTCACGCTCATGGCCAACCTGGCTGAACAAAGGAATCCCTTGTCCCAACAGCAGAGGAATACGGGTGATGATCAACTCATCGATAAGGCCTGCTTCAAGAAACGCCTGAATCGTTTGGCCACCATCGATATACAGGTGTTTCATACCGCGCTCGGCTAACTGTTTCACGAGGGTGACTGCATCCGCCGACATCACCTCAACCTTGCCCTGCACATGGGCAGGCAGCTCCACCGAATGGCGCGAGAGGGCGATAACAGGCATACCCTCATAGGGCCATTCCGGAAAGGACAAGACTTTTTCCAGGGTTTTGCGGCCCATCACCAGCGCATCGACCGTGGCCATAAAGCCTTCGTAGGTCACACCGCTCAACTGCGCAGCTTCGTACTCCGGCCGGTGCAGCCACTCGATGTCACCGTCTGGCCGCGCTATGAAGCCGTCGACGCTTGCGGCGATAAAGACAGAACATTTGATGTCCATGAGGGGTAACACTCCTTGAAAAATGCAGTGGCTCTATTCAATTCACTATAAGCGTGGCGTTTTCTGATCTCAATTTCGTAAGAGCTTTCAGAAAATTCTGTTTTGTTTTGACGCTCGCCCAATCCATGGCTTTAGATGTCCATCACGACCAAACTCATGATGAAACTGGCGGTGATTTGAATGGATTGTATTTTTTGCAGCATTGTCCGAAAGACCTCTCCAGCCCACATTCTGTGGGAGGACGAACACCATATGGCGTTCCTGTCGATCTTCCCCAACACGCCGGGTTTCAGTGTGGTGATCCCCAAGCAGCATTACGGCAGCTATGCATTTGCGCAGTCGGATAAGGTGCTGGCTGACCTTGTTGTCGCCACCAAGAAAACCGCGTTGCTGATCGACCGGGCGTTTGCGGATGTGGCGCGCACGGGGATGATGCTGGAAGGGTACGGCGTGGATCACCTGCACGCGAAGCTGTTTCCCATGCATGGCACGGGGCAGGACAGTGCGTTCAAGCCTATCAGCTCCAAAGTGGATAAGTTCTTTGAGGCGTATGAGGGCTACATCTCGTCCCACGACTGTGTGCGGGCGGATGATGGGGAATTGGCGCAGTTGGCGGCACACATCCGCTCTTTTGCCTGATACAAAACCCAATGTGGGAGCGGGCTTGCTCGCGAAAGCAGAGTGTCAGTCACTGGATATATCGACTGATCGACCGCATTCGCGAGCAAGCCCGCTCCCACATGTTTTACTGTGTTCGCCTTAAAAATCAGCGGCGGCTACTGACCTCAGCCGGCACATCGTCCCCGGCCATGCGCTTGCGGAACAGTGCGGTGCGCGCCAGCAGCAGCGTGGTCACCGGCACCGTGATTGCCAACAAAATCGGAATCAACCACCCGTGCAGCACCGGCGCGGACTTGAGCACCGAAAAGTAGATAATCGACGCCAACGCCACGCACCACGCGCCCAACGTCGAAGCCAGCGCCGGTGGGTGCATGCGCTGGAAGAAGTCCTTCATGCGCAACAAGCCAATCGCGCCGATCAGTGCAAACAGGCTGCTCAGCACCAGCAGCACGGCCACGCTCACTTCAACCCATAACGGCATCATTCAATCACCTCGCCACGCAGCAGGAATTTCGCCAGGGCGAACGACCCGACAAAGCCAAACAGTGCAATCAGCAGCGCTGCTTCAAAGTAGGTGTCACTCGCGTAACGAATGCCGAGCACCAGCATCATCAACATCGCCAGGATGTACAGGTAGTCCAGCGCCAGAACCCGGTCCTGGGCCGACGGGCCTTTGAACAGGCGCAGCAGGGTCAGCACCATGGCCAGGGAGAACAGGAACAGGCTGACCAGGATCGCATTGGAGAGCAGGGCGCTCATTCGAAGATCTCCATCAGGGGCCGTTCATAGGCGTGTTTGAAGTGCTGGATAAACTGCGCTTCGTCATCCAGGTCGAAGACGTGGATCAGCAAAACACTGCGGTCCAGCGCCAGTTCCGACCAGACGGTGCCGGGGGTGACGCTGGTGATCATCGACAGCACGGCCAGGCCGTTGGCGTCGCGCAGGTCCAGCGGGACTTTGATAAAGCGCGATCGCGGTGGCCGCGAACCGCAGGTCAGCACGCCCCAGGCCACGTGCAGGTTGGAGATGATCACGTCACGGCCCACCAGCAAGAACAGGCGGATGATCACGCCGGGGCGGCGGATGCGGATAGGCAACGGGCGCAACGGCGCCATCAGCAACGGGGCGAGCAGCCCCAGCAGCGCGCCCAGCAGCAGGTTGCCGGGGCTGACCGACAGGTTCAACACCAGCCACAACAGCCACAACGCCAGCGACAACCACGGAGCAGGGAACAGACGCTTCATGGCTGCACCTCCAGGGCGGCGGCCTTGGCTTCAGGGCTGGGGATCGGGCGCGTCGCCATCACCGCCATCACATAATGTTCCGGGTTGTTCAGGCTTTCGGCGGTGGCCTGGGTGTAGCGCATCAACGGCTCGGCCTTGAACGTGAGGAGGATACTCAGGCCGAGCAGGAAGAAGATCGGCACGCACTCGTAGCGGCGCAGCAGCGGCGAGGGGCGCTCTTCCGGGGTCCAGAAGCGCTGGATGCCCAGGCGGGCGAAGGCGATCAGCGAGGCCAGCCCCGACAGAATCAGCAGCGCCACCAAGCCCCAGGCGGCCGGGCGGATCGGCTCATCCACGGCGTTGCCCAGGCCCATTGGGTTAACCAATGCGCTCAACAGGCTGAGCTTGCCGATAAAGCCGGACAGCGGCGGCATGCCGATAATCAGCAGCGCACAGGCGACAAAACTCAAGCCCAGGAAGGCCATGGTCCAGGGAATAACCTGGCCAACCACGGCTTTCTGTTCGTCGTCGAGGTTCACACCAGGGCGCGGATGCAGCGATTCCATGGCCTTGGGCAGTGCGTCGATTTCCTCATCCAAGGGAAGATCATTGGCGGAGCGCGAACGTTCGATCAGTTCAGCCAGCAGGAACAGCGCGCTCAATGCCAGCGTCGAGCTGACCAGATAGAACAACGCACCGGCGGTCAGGCTTGGCTGGGCAAAACCCACGGCCGACAGCAGGATCCCGGCGGACACCAGAATGCTCAAGCTCGCCATACGCTCCAGGCGCTGCGCCGCCACCATCGCCAGTGCCGCGCAAATGATCGTCGCCATGCCGCCGTACACCAGCCAGTCGCCGCCGAACAGCGCCGAGGCACCGGCCTGGCCGGAGAACAGCAGCGTCCACAGGCGTAGCACGGTGTACACGCCAACCTTGGTCATGATCGCAAACATCGCCGCCACCGGCGCGCTGGCCGAGGAATAGGCGGGCGCCAGCCAGAAGTTCAGCGGCCACATGCCGGCTTTGGCCAGGAAGGCGGTCGCCAGGATCGCCGCACCGGCGTGCAACAGGCCACGATCAGCCTCCGGCACCAGCGGGATTTTCAGCGCCAGGTCGGCAAAGTTCAGCGTGCCGGTGACGCCGTAGATCATCGCCGCGCCGATCAGGAACAGCGACGAGGCCAGCAGGTTGATCGCGATGTAGTGCAGCCCCGACGACACCCGCGCGCGGCCCGAGCCATGCAGCATCAAACCGTAGGACGCCGCCAGCAGCACTTCGAAGAACACAAACAGGTTGAACAAGTCGGCCGTGAGGAAGGCGCCGTACAGGCCCATCATCTGGATCTGGAACAGCGCGTGGAAACTGGTGCCTGCGCGGTCCCAGCGGGCCATGGCGAACAGCAGCGCACTCACGCCGATGATCCCGGTCAGCACCAGCATCATCGCCGACAGCGGGTCCACCACCAGCACAATACCGAACGGCACCTGCCAGTTGCCCGGCAGGTAGACGCCGATCGAGCCGGGGCCGCCTTGCTGGGTCAAGTACAGCAGCAGGATGGCGATGCCCAGGCCGATGGCGCTGGAGAACAGATTGATTTTAGCCTTCAGCGGGCGGCGTTTTTCGCCGAGCATCAGCATCAGCGCGGCGGTCAGCAACGGCAGCAGGATCGGCGCGACGATCAGTTGATTCATCCACGTCATTCCTTGGGCTCCCGGCCGTCTACATGGTCAGTGCCGGTCAAGCCTCGGGAGGCCAGCAGCACCACCAGGAACAACGCCGTCATGGCGAAGCTGATCACGATGGCGGTCAGCACCAGGGCCTGGGGCAGGGGGTCGGTGTAGTTGAGCAGGTCTTGCGGCACGCCGTCCTTGATGATCGGCTCCTTGCCGATAAACAGGCTGCCCATGCTGAAAATGAACAGGTTGACCCCGTACGACAGCAAGCACAGGCCCATGACGACCTGGAACGTCCGTGGCCGCAGGATCAACCAGACGCCGGAAGCCGCCAGGACCCCAATGGCAATTGCGATGACTTCTTCCATCAGGCGGCTCCTTCCGTAGCGGCAACGGCTTTGGCCTGGTTGCTCGGTTTGTGGGCCCGCACGGATTGGTGACCGAGGGCGGTGAGCATCAGCAGCGTGGAACCAACGACCATGGCGTACACGCCGACGTCGAAGAACAGCGCGCTGGCGACATGGATATCGCCGAGCACCGGCAGGCTGAAATGCCAAGTGTGGGTGGTGAGGAACGGGTAACCGGCAAACAGCGCGCCAAGCCCGGTGAGGGTCGCCGAGAGCAGGCCGAAGCCCATCCAGCGCATCGGCCGCAGGCTCATTTGCGCCTCGACCCACTGGGTGCCGGCCACCATGTATTGCAGGATGAACGCCACCGACATCACCAGGCCTGCGACGAAACCGCCGCCCGGCTGGTTGTGGCCGCGCATGAACAGGTAGAACGACACCACCAGCGCAATCGGCAGCAGCAGGCGTACCAGTACGGCCGGCACCATCATGAAGCCCAGCGCGGTATCGCTGGCCTGGCGTGGGTTGACCAGATCAGTCGCCACGTCCGGCGCCAGTTGGCGTTGTTGTGCAGGCAGTTGCATGCTTTCTTTGGATGGGCGGAAGCGGCGCAGCAGCGCGTACACCGTCAGCGCCACGGCGCCGAGCACGGTGATTTCGCCGAGGGTGTCGAAGCCCCGGAAGTCCACCAGCATCACATTGACCACATTGCTGCCGCCGCCTTCGGGCAGCGCGCGGCTCAGGTAGAACGAGGAAATGTCATTGGGTGTCTGGCGCGTCAGCATCGCGTAGGACAACAACGCCATGCCGCCGCCGACCACGGTGGACAGCAGGAAGTCACGCAGGCGGCGAATGCGCGCCTTGCGCAGCGAGCTGGGCAGTGGCGAGACTTCTTCGATCCGCCGTGGCAGCCAGCGCAGGCCCAGCAGGATCAGCACGGTGGTCACCACTTCGACCACCAACTGCGTCAACGCCAGGTCCGGGGCCGAAAACCATACGAACGTAATGCAGGTCATCAGGCCGCATACGCTGACCATGGTCAGGGCTGCCAGCCGGTGATACTTGGCTTGCCAGGCGGCGCCGAGGGCACAGGCGATTGCCAGCAGCCACAGGGTCACAAACACAATCGACCCCGGGATTTTTGGCCGGTCGCCCCAGCTGAGGCCGCTGTTGAGCATTGGGATCAAGCCTGCAATCACTGCCGCCAGCACCAGCAGGAACAGCTGGGTTTGCAGGCGCTTGGTGCTGATGCGTTTCTCGATCCTGCGCACACCGCGCATCATCACCACCAGGCTGCGCTCGAACATGCGCTTGCCGTTGAAGTAGCTGATGACCGGCGGATATTTGAAGCGCCCGCGCTTGAGTTGTTTGCGCAGCATCAGGTAGAGCACCACGCCGCCGGACATGGCCACCAGGCTCATGATCATGGGCGCGTTCCAGCCATGCCAGATCGCCAGGCTGTACTCGGGCAGCACGCCACCCACCACCGGCAGCGCGGCGGCGGCGAGGATCGAACCGACCACCTGGGCCGGGAAGATGCCCACCAGCAGGCAGGTGAACACCAGCAACTCAACCGGCGCACGCATCCAGCGCGGTGGTTCGTGCGGTGTGTGCGGCAGGTCGGTGGCGGGCGGGCCGAAGAATACATCGACCGTGAAGCGCAACGCGTAGGCGACACTGAAGGTGCCGGCGATGGTCGCAATGGCCGGCAGGGCGATTTCCACCCAGGCGGTCGAGGTGATGAACACGGTTTCGGCGAAGAACATCTCTTTGGACAGGAAGCCATTGAGCAACGGCACGCCAGCCATCGACGCACTGGCCACCATCGCCAGGGTCGCGGTAAACGGGATCAGCCGCACCAGGCCGCTGAGCTTGCGAATATCGCGGGTGCCGCTTTCGTGGTCGATGATGCCCGCGGCCATGAACAGCGAGGCCTTAAAGGTAGCGTGGTTGAGAATATGAAACACCGCAGCGACGGCAGCCAGCGGGCTGTTGAGGCCCAGCAGCAGGGTGATCAGCCCGAGGTGGCTGATGGTGGAGTAGGCCAGCAGGCCTTTGAGATCATTTTGGAACATAGCGCAGTAAGCGCCGAGGAGGAGGGTGATGGCGCCGGCACCGCCGACGATCCAGAACCATTCTTCGCTGCCGGACAGTGACGGCCACAGGCGGGCCAGCAGGAACACGCCGGCCTTCACCATCGTCGCCGAATGCAGGTACGCCGACACCGGCGTGGGTGCCGCCATCGCGTGGGGCAGCCAGAAGTGGAAGGGGAATTGCGCGCTTTTGCTCAAGGCGCCGATCAGCACCAGGGCCAGCATGACCGGGTACAGCGAATGCGCGCGAATCTGATCGCCCGCCGCCAGCACCTGGTCCAGATCATAGCTGCCGACGATATGCCCCAGCAGCATCACGCCCGCCAGCAGGCACAAACCGCCCGCACCGGTGACCATCAGCGCCATATAGGCACCGCGCCTGGCATCGGCGCGGTGGTGCCAATAGCCGATCAACAGGAACGAGAACAGGCTGGTCAGTTCCCAGAAGAACACGATCTGGATCAGGTTGCCGGAAATCACCAGCCCGAGCATGGCGCCCATGAAGGCCAGGAAAAACGCGAAGAAACGCGGCACCGGATCGTCCGGCGACATGTAATAGCGCGCATACAGCGACACCAGCGAGCCAATGCCCAGCACCAGCATCGAGAACAGCCAGGCGAACCCATCCATGCGCAACACGAAGTTCAGCCCAAGGCTGGGCAACCACATGAATTCTTCGCGGATCACGCCACCATGGGCGATCTGGGGATACAGCAGGGCGACTTGAATGGTGCCGACCAAGGCCACAAGGCCAGCCAACAGGGATTCGGTGTTACGTGCATTGTGCGGCAGCAAGGCCGCCAGACAGCTGCCAATAAAAGGCAGAAGCAGTAGAACTATCAGGGACATAGGCTTCTAATCTGCGGGAGTTTGGGATGCATCATACGTGCCGCTTTCTCGATCACCAAACGGCAAGATGTGGCAGGATCCTACAAAGTAGGCTGAAAACCCCTGTTTCGCATTGTTTCAGCGGACCCCTGTCCACCTGTCACCACCGCCCCCTGTGGGAGCCGGGCTTGCCCGCGATGGCGATCTGGCAGCCACCACAAACCGTCAGACCTTACCCCTGCTGTTCCTGTTCCCTTTCATCTTGCAGTTCGATGGCCTTCTGCCCCTTGGTCTTCAACTCACTGACAATCACCGCCGCCACAATCAACGCCGCGCCCACCATCGCAATCGGCGGGAAGCGCTCCCCGGCGATCCGCCCGATCACGCCGGCCCAGACTGGCTCACCGGCGTAGATCAAGGTGGCACGTGTGGGGGAAACACTCTGCTGCGCCCAGTTCATCGCGACCTGGATCACCGCGCTGGTCAAGCCCAGGCCTACGGCACTGAACACCAGCAGCCAGGAGAACCCCGGCAAGGCCTCACCCATTGGCACCACCATCAGAAACGACAGCAGCGACGCCGTGGCCAACTGCACCACCGTCACCCGGCGCACATCCACTTGCCCGGCAAACGCGCTGATCAGGATGATCTCGGCGGCCACCGCCACCGCACAGATCAGCGTGGCGATTTCGCCGGGGCTGAAGTTCAGCGAGGCGCCGGCCGGGCCGGTGAGCAACATCAACCCGGTAAACGCCAGCATGATGCCGATGGCCGGCATCAGCGCCGGGCGCCGACCGAGTACCAACCACTGCAACAGCGGTACAAAGGGCACATACAGCGCCGTGATAAACGCCGACTGGCTGCTCGGAATCGTCTGCAAGCCGATGGTCTGCATGCCATAGCCGAACATGATCGAGGTGCCAATGAATGCACCGGCTTTCAATTCAAACCAGGTCAGGTCGCGCAGGGTGCGCAACGAAAAGAACCCGACCACGATGGCCGCCGCCGCAAACCGCAGGCCCACGAAAAACATCGGCCCGCTGACGGTCATTGCATGCTGCACCAGCAAAAAGGTGCCGCCCCAGATCATGGTGATCACCACCAGGATGCATTCGGCTTTGCTGAAACGGTTGAAACGTGAAGAAGCGTTCGGGGCAGTCATGGCGGCTCGGTCTTGCAAGGGAAAGGCACGGACCGCACAATGCGCCGCACGCTGGGCAGTATACTGCGCACACCTACCTTATGAGCAATATAGTGCACAAAGAAAATCCACAACGCGCTTCGGTCCTGCAACACGTCAGCCAGAATGTGCGTCGTTTGCGGCATGCTGCCGACATGAGCCAGACCGCGCTATCGGAAAAGTCCGGGGTCAGCCGGCGCATGCTGGTGGCTATCGAGGCGGGCGAGAAGAATGTCAGCTTGTCGACCCTGGATCGCGTGGCCGAAGCCTTGGACGTGGCCTTCAGCGACCTGATCCAGGCCCCGGATGCCGGCGACCACAGCCGCATCAACGAGTTGGCCTGGGCCGGTGAAATCCCCGGCAGTAAAGCCGTGCTGCTGGCCAAGGCCACGGCGCGGCGTGAGGTCGAGTTGTGGGAGATGCACCTGGAACCAGGCGATCGCTACAGCCCCGACCCCGACCCGGACGGCTGGAGCGTGCAGCTGTTTGTGTTCGAAGGCTGCCTCACGCTTTTGGTCGGCGAGGAGGAAAAGCGCGTCGCCGCCGGTGAGTTCTACATGTTCGCCAGCCGTCACGTTCACGGCTATCGCAATGACGGCGACGTGCCGGTGCGCTTTGTACGCAACGTGGTGATCTAACTGTCTGCCAGGCAACAGTGGATGGACACTTTGCTCGTCTGCAAGCGCACTCGTTTCAAGATTTTAGCCGCAACCCGCTGATTTTATTGGCGATTACATTCAGGCACGACTCCTGCAATCACTCCGTTATCTCATCGGAGCCTGGAGTCGGCCCATGTCAGCCCACCCTCAACACCCTGCCCATATCATTCGCTCGGATGCCGAAGCCATCGAGGTGGCCACGCGTTTGGCTGCCCGCTTCGCCATCGACGCCAGCGCGCGCGACCGCGAGCGGCGCCTGCCGGTGGAGGAGCTCGAGGCGTTCTCTGCCAGCGGCCTGTGGGGCATCACCATTCCCAAGGCCTACGGCGGCGCCGAGGTGTCCTATGTGACGGTGGCCGAGGTGATCAAAGTGATCTCCGCCGCCGACCCTTCACTGGGACAAATCCCGCAGAACCATCTGGGTGTTATCGACATCCTCCTGCAAACCGCCAGCGAGGAACAAAAGCGCCATTACTTCGGCAAGGTCTTGGCGGGCTACCGTTTCGGCAATGCCTTTTCCGAAGCCAAGAGCAAAAACGCCGGCACCTTCGACACCCAGATTCGGTTTGACGGCGACACCGCGCAAATAAACGGCGAGAAGTTCTACTGCACCGGCGCGTTGTTCGCCCACATCGTTCCCACGGTCGGCAACAATGAAAACGGCCAGGCCTTTATCGCCTTCGTCGAACGCAATGCGCCGGGCCTCACAGTGATCGACAGCTGGGACGGCTTCGGCCAGCGCACCACCGCCAGCGGCGGCGTGACCCTCGACGGCGTGACCGTGCCGCGCACGGCGGTGATCCCGGCGCACCTGGCCTTTGACCAGCCTACCGCGAATGGCCCGATCTCCCAGATCATCCAGGCCGCCGTCGACACCGGTATCGCCCTTGGCGCGCTGGAACAGGCAAAAATCTACGCGCGCCAGGCGCGACCCTGGATCGACAGCCAACAGGAACACGGCTGGCAAGACCCATTCACTATCGCCGCCATCGGTGACCTGCAATGGCGCGTGCACGGCACCGAAGCCGTTCTCGCCAAGGCCGGCAAGGCGGTCGACCGCGCCCTGGCCGAGCCGAATGAAGACACCGTGGCCGAGGCTTCGCTGGTGGTCGCCCAGGCCAAAGTGTTGTCGGCCGAAACCGCCTTGCTCGCCAGCAGCAAGCTGTTCGAACTGGCCGGCACGCGCTCGGTCACCGGCAAGCACAACCTCGACCGCTTCTGGCGCAATGCGCGCACCCATACCTTGCACGACCCGGCGCGCTGGAAATACCACCTGATCGGCAACTTCGTGCTCAACGGCGTGAAGCCTGCGCGCCACGCCTGGAACTGAGGAACCTGCCCCATGACTGCACTGAATCAAGCGCGCCAACTGCTGCAAAGCACCCGTCGCGCCGTGGATAAAAGCGCTGACCCTTACGTGATCAGCCGCTTCGGCGACTGGCAGATTCGCGTCGATGTGGCCGCCGCCTTGCTGGAACGCGCCGAAACCCACCCAAGCCCGGTCGCCCTCACCGAAGCGCAAATCGCTGCTGCCGAAGCGCTGATTTTCGCCAGCAACGCCGAATTCGAACTCACCGGCCAACGCACCGCGCTGCCGCCCAGCCTGGATGATCCGTTGCGCTGGAAATACCAAATCGTCGGCAACTACCACCTTAACGGAGTGCGTTGATGTCCCGTGAAATCCGCTTGAATGCCTTCGACATGAACTGCGTCGGCCACCAATCCCCCGGCCTGTGGGCGCACCCGCGTGATCGCTCGTGGCAGTACAAAGACCTGGAATACTGGACCGACTTGGCCAAAATCCTCGAGCGCGGCAAATTCGACGGCCTGTTTATCGCCGACGTGCTGGGCATCTACGACGTGTACAACGGCAACGGCGACGCGGCGATTCGCCAGGCCGCCCAGGTGCCGGTCAACGACCCGCTGTCGCTGATCGCGCCGATGGCGCTGGTCACCGAGCACCTGGGTTTCGGCCTGACGGCCTCGTTGTCGTTCGAGCATCCGTACCCGTTTGCCCGCCGCCTGTCGACCCTCGATCACCTGACCAAGGGCCGTATCGGCTGGAACATCGTCACCTCGTATCTGGAAAGCGGCGCCAAGAACCTCGGCCAGAAAGCCCAGACCGAACACGACGCGCGCTACGACTACGCCGAGGAATA
This sequence comes from Pseudomonas sp. R76, assembly GCF_009834565.1. Classification (GTDB taxonomy): domain Bacteria; phylum Pseudomonadota; class Gammaproteobacteria; order Pseudomonadales; family Pseudomonadaceae; genus Aquipseudomonas. The sequence goes on along the minus strand of NZ_CP019428.1, from coordinate 4,209,250 downwards.
CCTGGAAGTTTGCTACAAGCTCTGGGAAGGCAGCTGGGAGGAGGGTGCGGTACTGCGTGACCGCGAGCGCCGAATTTTCAGCGACCCGAGCAAAATCCACGAGATCCGCCACGTCGGCAAGCACTTCCAGGTGCCCGGCATTCACCTGTGCGAGCCGTCGCCGCAGCGCACACCCGTGCTGTACCAGGCCGGCGCGTCCAGCCGTGGCAAGCAGTTCGCCGCCGAACAGGCCGAGTGCGTATTCGTGGCGGCGCCGTCCAAGGTGCTGCTGAAAAAGACCGTCGCCGACATCCGCCGCCGCGCGGCTGAGGCTGGGCGTGATCCGAAGAAAATCCTGATTTTCAATTTGCAGACGGTGATCGTCGGCGAGACCGACGCCAAGGCCAAGGCCAAGTTCGACGAATACAAATCCTACGTCAGCTACGAAGGCGCGATGGCGCTGATTTCCGGCTGGACCGGCATCGACTTCAGCCAGTTCAAGCCGGATGAGCCGCTCAAACACGTGCACACCAATGCGATTCAGTCGGCGGTGGAAGCCTTCTCCACCGCGGACCCGAACAAAGTGTGGACGCCAAACGAGCTGGCCGACTGGGTCGGCATCGGCGGCTTTGGCCCGTTGTTTGTCGGCGGCCCGGAAACCGTGGCCGACCTGCTGCAGGAATGGGTCGAAGAGACCGACGTGGACGGCTTCAACCTGGCCTATGCACTGACCCATGAAACCTTTATCGACGCCGTGGACCTGCTGGTGCCGGAGCTGCAAAAGCGTGGCGTGTACAAAACCGAATACGCCCAGGGCACCTTGCGCGAGAAGTTGTTTGGCGATGGCGCGCGATTGGGGGCGAACCACCCGGGGGCCGGTTACCGCGATCTCAAAGCCACCACTCTCTAACTGAAACACCTCGGTCAATGTGGGAGCTGGCTTGCCTGCGATAGCGGTGGGTCAGCTGGAAAAGTGCCAACTGACACACCGTTATCGCAGGCAAGCCAGCTCCCACAGTAGAACGGTGTTGATCCAAATTACTCAGCCAGCGGACCACCGCACGCACATCATTTGAATAGGAGCATTACCCCTATGAGCGTGCACGAACTCAAACGCCCGCTGGCCCTGGAATGGCCTGCCGAACTGCTCGGCAACCTGCCCAAGGCCTTGGAACAATTGCACCACTGGGCGCAGATCACCCCGTTGCACACCGCCCTGCGCCACAAGCGCCAGGGCCAGTGGTATGCCTGGCGCTGGATCGACGCCTTGCGCGATGTCGAGCGCCTGGCCGATGGGTTGCGCCAGCAAGGTTTCGGCGAACAATCGCGGCTGGCCCTCAGCGGTGCCTTCGAGCCCAACCTGTTGCTGCTGGCCTTGGCTGCCCAGTCCGTCGGTGGGCAGGTGTTGACCCTGGCCGATGACCTGGAACCCGAAGTTCTGTACCAACAGCTGTGGCGCATTCGCCCCAGCCATTCTTACGCCCAGGGCCGCCACCAGGTGCGGCACTGGCAGTCCGCCAACCCGGTGGATTTTGCCCAACTGCTCGGCCCCATTGACCCGGCGCAGCACCTGCAGCGTTGGTGGCAACCGAGCGGCGAAACCGTGTTGTGGAGCGAGGAGGGCACCCATTGGCAAGGCGGGCTGGCGGTGGTGCTGGAGCAATGGCTGAACAGCGGCCACGGCCTGGCATTTCCGGAAAGCCTGGCTTCGGCGCGGCGTGATCGCAGTGAAGTCGCACCGACCGGCCTGCTGCTGTCGCCCGAGCGTTTACAGCACCTGGCCGACGATATCGGAAGCCGCCTCGCGCCCCACGGCACCTGGCGTCGACGCTTGTGCGACTGGGCCATCGCCCACCCGCAAAGCGGCCTGCGCCGGTTGCTGAAAAATCGCGTGCGCAGGCTGCTCGGTTTCCAGCGCCTGTCCTATATCTGGCAACCGCTCAAATCCAGCGCCGAGCCGGTATGGCTGGCCGAATTCAAACGGGACATCGCATGAGCCAGGCCATTCTCCAAGTGCGGGATATCTCGCTGTCGTTCAAAGGCGTCAAGGCCATCAATGCGTTGTCGTTCGAGGTGCAGCGCGGCGAAATCTGCGCGTTGATCGGGCCTAATGGCGCGGGCAAGAGCTCGTTGCTCAATGTACTCAACGGCGTGTATCGCTTTGACGCCGGCGAGATCGTGTTTGAGCAACAGCACTTCCTGCGCATCGACCTGTTGGGCGCCGCGCGCCGAGGCATTGGCCGCACCTTCCAGAACAATGCGCTGTTCAAAAAAATGAGCGTGCTCGACAACATCCTTACCGGCCTGTCGCGGCATATGCGCACCACCTTTATCGAGCAGGCCCTCGGGTTACCGCGCGCCCGGCGTGAGGCTGAGGCCTTCCGCCTGCGTGGCCAAGCCATCCTTGAATTGCTCGAACTGCAAGCCCATCGCGACGTACTGGTGGGCAACCTGTCTTACGGCCTGCAAAAACGCGTGGAGTTGGGCCGGGCCTTGATCGCAGGCCCGAGCCTGTTGCTGCTCGACGAGCCGATGGCCGGGATGAACGCCGAAGAAAAACAGGACATGGCGCGCTTCGTCGCCGACGTAAACCGCGACCTCGGCACCACCGTGGTGTTGATCGAGCACGACATGGGCGTGGTCATGGGCCTGTCCGATCATGTGGTGGTGCTCGACTACGGGCGCAAGGTCGGCGAAGGCACGCCCGCCGAGGTGCAGGCCAACCCCGAGGTGATTGCCGCTTACCTGGGAGTCGCACACTGATGACCTTCTTTTTCGAAACCCTGCTCGGCGGCCTGCTCGCCGGCACCCTGTACTCGCTGGTCGCCATCGGCTTCGTGCTGATCTACAAGGCCAGCGGTGTGTTCAATTTCGCCCAGGGTTCGATGTTGCTGTTTGCCGCCCTGACCTTCGTCAGCCTGCATGATCAGGGCGTGCCGTTTGCCCTGGCGCTGCTGCTGACGGTGATCGTGATGATCATCGGCGCCTTGCTGATCGAGCGGCTGGTGTTGCGCCCGTTGGTGAACCGCTCGCAGATCACCCTGTTCATGGCCACCTTGGGCCTGTCGTTCATTATCGAAGGCCTGGCCCAAGGCTTGATGGGCTCGCAGGTGCGCGCGCTGGATCTGGGTATCGACGACGTGCCGCTGTTTGTCGGGCCGCTGATGGTCAGCCAGTTCGACCTGATCGCCGCTGCCGCTGCGGTGGTGCTGGTGAGCGTGCTGGCGCTGCTGTTCAACAAGACCCGCATTGGCGTGTCGCTGCGCGCGGTGGCGGATGACACCACGGCGGCGCTGTCCATCGGCATCAACCTCAACCGTATCTGGCAGATCGTCTGGGCCGTGGCCGGGTTGGTCGGGCTGGTGGCGGGGCTGTTGTGGGGCGCGCGCCAGGGCGTGCAGTTTTCGCTGTCGCTGGTGGTGCTCAAGGCCTTGCCGGTATTGATCGTCGGCGGCTTTACCTCGATTGGCGGGGCGATTGTCGGCGGGTTGATTGTCGGTGCGGCGGAGAACCTCGCCGAGGTGTATATCGGCCCGCTGATCGGCGGCGGCATCACGCCGTGGTTTGCTTACGTATTGGCCCTGGCCTTCCTGTATATCCGCCCCGCCGGCCTGTTCGGCGAGCGCGCCATTGAGCGAGTCTGAAACCATGTCGATTCCCGTTGCTCAAGTAACCGCGCCACTGGTGTTGATCCAGCGGCGCGTGCCCTGGGGCCTGATTGGCCTGTTGGCGCTGGCCTTTATCGTGGTGCCGCTGTGGGGCAATGACTATTGGCTCAACGCGATCCTGATTCCGTTCCTGGTGCTGTCCCTGGCCGGGCTGGGCTTGAACCTGCTGACCGGCTACACCGGGCAAACCTCGGTGGGCGCGGCGGGCTTCATGGCCGTCGGTGCGTTCGCCACCTATGGGTTTTTATTGCGCCTGCCGGAGCTGGGCTTGCCGGTGGCGCTGCTCGGCGGCGGCGTGATCAGCGCGTTGGTGGGGCTGCTGTTCGGCTTGCCCAGCTCGCGAATCAAGGGTTTCTATTTGATGGTCACCACGCTGGCCGCACAGTTTTTCCTGGAATGGCTGTTCGTCAAATTCCCCTGGTTCTACAACTACGGCTCCTCGGGCACCATTTCTGCGCCGAAACTGGCGCTGTTCGGCCATGACCTCAACACCCCGGTTGGCCGCTATCTGCTGACCTTGATTACGGTGCTGCTGTTGACCTGGACCGCCGTCAACCTGGTGCGCAGCCAGGTCGGCCGCAACTGGATGGCGATCCGCGACATGGACACCGCCGCCGCCGTGGTCGGCATTCCGGTGGTGCGCTACAAGCGCCTGGCGTTCGCGGTCAGCTCGTTCTACTTAGGCATCGCCGGCGCGCTGTGGGCCTTCGCCTACCTGGGCACGGCCAGCGCCAGCAGCTTCGATATCAACCGCTCGTTCCAGATCCTGTTCATCATCATTATCGGCGGCATGGGCAGCATTGCCGGCAACTTTGTCGGCGCGGCGTTTATCAGCCTGCTGCCGATTTTCCTCAGCCATGCCGGGCAGGCGTTGTTCGGCGGTTCGGTGGATGCGGGGCAGTTGCAGAACCTGCAGAAAATCATCTTTGGTGTGTTGATCATCGTGTTCCTGATCAAGGAACCCGAGGGCTTGATTCGCCTGTTGCACACCCTTCGCGATCGGCTGCGTCAGTGGCCTCTACGTTTCTGACCCTAAGAGAACTTCCCATGCGTGCATCCTTGAAACGTTCCCTGGTCGGCGCCGCCTTCGCGCTGGCCGCCCTGGCCGGTGCTGTGCCCCAGGCAAGCGCCTCGCCCGACCAGCAATTTATTCCCCTGGCCACCTACCGCGTCGGCGCCTACGCGTCCAGCGGCGTGCAGGTGTGGGCCGGGATGATCGACTACCTGCGTTATATCAACGAGGTTGAAGGCGGCATCAATGGGGTGAAACTGGTGTGGCAGGAATGCGAGACCGAGTGGACGGCAGAGAAGGGCATCGAGTGCTACGAGCGCTTCAAGAATGGCCTGGATGGCGCGCCGGTCGCGGTGTATCAACCCAATGGCGCACCGGCGGCGTATGCGCTGAGCGAGCGCGCCGAGGTCGACAAGATCCCGCTGATCACCCTCGGTTACGGCCGCACTGAAGCCACCGACGGCACCGTGTTCCCGTACAACTTCCCGGTGATGTTGACCTTCTACAGCGAGGCGTCGACATTGGTGAACTACATCGCCCAGCGCGAAGGCGGTTTCGACAAACTCAAGGGCAAGAAGATCGCCACGGTCTATCACGACTCGGCCTACGGGCGGGAAACCCTCGGCCCGTTGAAGCTGCTGGCAGAGAAATACGGCTTTGAAAACATCCAGATTCCGGTCGCCGATCCCGGCAACGAGCAGTCGGCGCAATGGCGCCAGGTGCGCCAGGCCAATCCGGATTGGGTGTTCCTGCGCACCTGGGGCGTGTCGACGCCGGTTGCGGTAAAGACCGCCGCGCGCTTTGGCTTCCCGGTCGACCACATCATCGGCGATATCTGGGCCAGTTCCAGCGAAGACGTGTTGCCTGCCGGCGCTGCTGCCAAAGGCTACCTGGCACTCACCCCATACCCGGCCGGCGCCGACTTCGAGATTCATAAACGCCTCAAGCAATACATCCTCGACAAGGGCCACAGCGACCTCAAAGACCTGAAAAACTTCGGCAGCGTGTACTACAACTCCGGTCTGGTGAACGCCGCCGTGGCGGTGGAAGCCATTCGCACCGGCCAGGCTAAATTCGGCAAACGGCCACTCAATGGCGAAGAAGGCCGTTGGGGCCTGGAGCATCTGAATATCGACGACGCGCGTTTGAAGGACATGGGCTACCTGGGCCTGATGCAGAACCTCAAGCTGTCGTGCCGCGACCACGAAGGCGGCGGTTCGGCGCGCGTGCAGCAGTGGGACGGTGCCAACTGGACGCTGATCAGCGACTGGATCGCCGCCGACCGCGCGTTGTTGCGCCCGTTGATCGATGAAAAGTCCGCCGCCTTCGCCAAGGAAAAAGGCCTGACGCCGCGCACCTGCACCGGGGATGAATAAACCATGAGCCAAGCCGCCGCTGAAACTGCACAGCCGTCGCTGCTGACGGTCAACGACATCGAAGTGATCTACGACGGCGCGATCCTGGCGGTGGCCGGGGTGTCCTTGAATGTGCCCAAGGGCGCCATCGTCGCCTTGCTCGGCGCCAATGGCGCGGGCAAAAGCACCACGCTCAAGGCGATCTCGGGGTTGGTGCGTGCCGAGCGGGCCGAGGTCAGCCGGGGTGTGATCACCTATGCCGGGCGCGATGTGGCCGGCATCGACCCCAGCCAGCGCGTGCGCCAGGGCATGGTTCATGTGCTGGAAGGTCGGCATGTGTTCGGCCAACTGACGGTGGAAGACAACCTGCGCAGCGGCGGCTTTGTGCGACGCCTCAGCCGCAAGGCCATGGAGCACGACCTGGAACGCATCTACGCCTGGTTCCCACGGCTCAAGACCAAGCGCCACACCCGCGCGGGGCTGACGTCGGGCGGCGAGCAGCAAATGGTCGCCATTGGCCGGGCGCTGATGACTCGCCCGACCTTGGTGCTGCTCGACGAGCCGTCGATGGGGTTGGCGCCGATGATTGTGCAGGAGATTTTCGAGATCATCGCGCAGCTCAACCGTGAGCAGCAGGTGAGCTTTTTGATCGCCGAACAGAACATCAACGTCGCGCTCAACTATGCGTCCCAGGGCTACGTGCTGGATACTGGGCGGGTAGTGTTGAGCGGCAGCGCGGCCGAGCTGCTCGCGCGTGGCGATTTGCATGATATTTATCTGGGTAAACAGTAAGGGCGAACGTGCATGACTGAATCCATCCGCAACGCTGATGTATTGATCATCGGCGGCGGCCTGAGCGGCACGATGTTGGCCGTGCAACTGCTGCGCCAGCCCGGGCAGCGGCACATCCTGGTGATTGAACCGCGCGCCGAACTCGGGCGCGGCGAGGCCTACAGCGCCGTTGAGCTGGGCCACACCTTGAACGGTAACGCCGCGCGCATGAGTGTGGACCCGGACAACGCCGATGACCTGACCCAGTGGCTCATCGACTACATCGGCGCCGGAGGTTGGCCGGAATCGGATCAGCAGCATGTGCCGATCAGTGAACTGTTCCCGCCGCGCGGGATTTTTGGCGTGTACGCGCAGCAGCGGCTGGCCGAAGCCAAGGCGCTGTCGGCATCCACCGTCGAGCATGTGCGTGGCGAAGTGATCGACCTGCAGGTGGACGAGGCAGCCACATTGCTTACCCTCGATAACGGCCAGCAACTGCGCGGCACTTACGCGGTGCTGGCCACCGGCATGTTCCCGGCGGCGCGTACACCGCAGACCGAGTCCAGCGGTTTGAACGCCGCCGCCGTGGACCCGTGGGATGTGCAGGCCATGACTCACATCGACCCGCAATCGACGGTGCTGATCATCGGTTCCGGGCTGACCATGGTCGATGCTGTGGTGTCGCTGGAGCAGGCGGGCCATCGTGGGCCCATCGAGATTTTCTCGCGGCACGGTCTGTTGCCGCATGTGCGTCGGCAGCCGCCAAGCTGGGAAGACTTTCTCGCCGCTGACCACAGCCTGCGCAGCCCAAGGCAACTGCTGCGCGAGGTGCGCCGCCAATGCCGGATCGCGCAGGCCCAGGGCATCGATTGGCAGGCGCCGCTGGACACCGTGCGCGCGCACATCGGCCGTTTGTGGAGCCAGGCCGACGAGCGTGAGAAGCGCCAGTTCGTGCGTCATGTACGGCCGTGGTGGGAGAGCCATCATCACCGTTCGCCGCCGTTGAGTGCGCAGTTGGTGGCGCGGTTGCAGGCTGAAGGGCGGTTGCGGATTCAGGCGGCGTCGTTCAAGGGGGTGGTGGCGTTGGACGGTGGTGTGACTATTCGCTTGCGGCGTCGTGGTGAGCAGGCGGTGACGCAGGTGTCGGGCGCGGCGCTGATCAATTCCAGCGGTATCGAATACGATTGGCGCCGGGTGGCCAGGCCGTTGCCGCAGCAGTTGCTCAAGCGTGGGTTGATCCGGCCGGGGCCGTTGGCGTTGGGGATTGCGGCGGATGTGTCGGGGGCGGTGGTGGATGCTGAGGGCAATGTCAGCCTGCGATTGTTTGCCATGGGGCCGCCGTTGCGGGGGATGTGGTGGGAGAGTACGGCTGTGACCGATGTGGCGCTGCAGGCGAAGGCGTTGGCTTTGAAACTGACGAAAATTTGATGTGGGAGCTGGATTGCCTGCGATAGCGGCCTCCCAGGCAACCAAATCTACCTGACACCCTCCATTCCAAATGTGGGAGCGGGCTTGCTCGCGAAGGCTATGTGTTGGGCGCTGGAGGTCTTGGGTCGGAGTACATATCCGTTATTTAGGTAACGGCCACTTAGGGTTCCGCTCTTACAGCGGGTCACTTTTTGAGGGACCAAAAAGTAACCAAAAAGTCCTCGCCGGTATGACTCACCCACATGGGTTACAAATCAGTTCACGCACATAGGTAACAGTTTTTAACTGGCAGGGTCGATTTCGTGAGGATCTGACCATGCCCTGGAAAGAGCTGAAACCTATGGACCTCAAAGTGATGTTTGTCGCTGAATACCTGACTGGAAAACACAGCCTTAGTCAGCTATGTCGAGACTATGAAATCAGCCGAAAGACTGGCTATAAGTGGGTCGAGCGATACAAAACAGAAGGCCCCGGTGGGCTTGATGAGCGTAGTCGTCGTCGGCACCACCAGACTTATGTGGTGCCTTTGGCGGTAAAGCAGGCAATTATCGAACTTCGTTCTATAGGCGAGACAATCCCTGGTCCGAAAAAAATCCAGAGTGATTTGATAAAGCGTTTTCCGGGCCAGGATCCGCCCTCGAAAACGACTATTTATAACATCCTTAAAGCGGCTGATCTGATCACGCCGCGCCCCTTGCGGCCAAGAGTTGCTGTCTATCCAAAACCGTTACGTAAGGCAGATGTGCCTAATCAGCTTTTCAGTGCTGACTACAAAGGCCAGTACCTGACAGGCGCGGGCGTATGGTGTTATCCGCTAACAATCATGGATCATGCCAGTCGCTTCTTACTTGCCTGTCAGAGCATGCCCAGCACCAATTTCAAGGAGACCCAAGAGACGTTCGAACGGGTGTTTCGCGAGTATGGTTTGCCTGAGCGCATCCGTACTGACAACGGAGTGCCGTTTGCCAGCACAGGGCGCGGAGGGCTGTCACAGTTGTCGATCTGGTGGCTACGGCTGGGTATCATTCCTGAGCGTATCGAGCCCGGTCGGCCAGACCAAAATGGCCGGCACGAGCGTATGCACCGAACACTGAAAAGCACTTTGCCCAATCCACCTGCGGTTGCTTGGGAGTCTCAGCAGAAACACTTTGATCGTTTCATACGGCACTACAATTACGAGCGAGGGCATGAAGCGCTGAGCCAGAAAACACCGGCTTCATGCTATTCACCTTCACCTCGAGCCTATCCGGAGAAACTGCCGGAGATGGGTTATGCAAGTCATATTGAGTGTTACCGGACTGACTCAAACGGGATGATTTATCGGTCAGGTCTGCGGATTTATGTGGGGCATTTACTGAAATACCAGACTATTGGAATGGAGATGCTGAGCGACGATGTGTGGGCTGTTATTTTCGGCCCAGTGATCCTCGGACAAGTGGATGCGAGGCATGCAGACAAGGACGGCTATATTTCACTCAAAGTGTTACCTATGTGAATGCACTTTTGTGTAACCCATGTGGTTGTCCCGTACACGCCCCACCACTCGGCACCTCGCCTAGGCTCGGTGTGCCCTCACTCCGGCTTTGGAGCGGGGGCCGCCGCGATGGGCCATCCCTGGCCCAGCGCGGCTAACCCGGCGTCCTGCCGGGTTACCCCCGCTCCAAAGCCTGCGTTCGGCCAGCGTGGTTGACGGGGCGATCCCAGATCAAAATCAAGATCAAGATCTACAGCACGGCGGCCTGGTAGCCGACCTGAGTGGTAGAAGCAAAAGCAGGGCAAAAGCACATCTACCTGATGTACTGAGATCCAAAATGTGGGAGCGGGCTTGCTCGCGAATGCGGTGTGTCAGCCAGCTATTGTGTAACTGACCCACCGCCTTCGCGAGCAAGCCCGCTCCCACAATTAGACCGAGTTCGGCCGCCAGTCTTTTGCGCTCTGCTTTTCTGTGGGAGCTGGCTTGCCTGCGATGCAGGCACCTCGGTGTATCAGGCATAACCCGTTGATGCCATCGCAACGGTGCGGCGATCCGACAAGCCAGCTCCCACAGTTAATCGGCGTTTCAACCGCCAATCTTCACGAAGCCCGGCTTCAGGCCAAACACTTCCACCCCCTGCGCGGTCGACTGCCCGGTGGTGACTTTCACCCGTTCCACTGGCTTATCCATCGCCTCGCGGTATTCGACTGTTTTGTCCGCCTGGATCGCCTGGCTCGGCACCACAATCGCCTGCTCATTGTTGTACGTGACAATGGTCAACCGTGCACTCATCCCCAGCCGCACCCGCTGCAATTGCTGCGGCGTCAGCTTGGGTATCGACAAGGTCACCGGAAATTGCGCGCTGCCCTGGCTGTCGCTGGCTATCGCCAAGCCACTGACCACGCTCACGGACCCGGTCAGCCGTTCACCGTCGAAGCCATCGCCCATTACTTCCACCGCCTGGCCCTGGTGCAACTGGTTGATGTCCAACTCCGACACTTTGGCGACGATTTTCAATCGCTCGATGTTCGCCAGGCCAAACAGCACCTGGCCCTGGCTGACTTTGCTGCCGGCCTGCACCGGTGCATTGGTGTTGCCGGCACCTTGGGGCGAGCTGTTGCTGCCGGGTGCGGGCACTACTATGCCCGAGAACGGCGCCTTGACCTCCTTGCCCTCCAGCAGCGTGTGCAGGGCGTCGTATTTCACCGTGGCGTTGGTCAGTTCCATATCGGCGATCTGCCGGTATTCGCCCTGGCCTTGATCCAGCGCTTGCTGCAGTTCGCTGCGGGCGGAGGCGAGGTCGAGTTGCTGTTGCTGGGCCTGTTGCTTGAGATCGTCCAGTTCATTGCGCGGGATGATGCCGCGCTTGAACAGGTTTTCGCTCTCGGTGAGTTTGCGCTGGGTGTTGCCGGCGGTCATTTCGGCGGTGCGCAGGCTGCGGCGCGCGCGGCTGACGGTGGGGCTGCTGTTCCAGTCCTGCATCTCCTGCACGGCGCGACGGGCCTTGAGCAGGATGGACAGTGCGTCGCGCAGTTGCACTTCGAGGGTGGACGGGTCCATGCGCAGCAGCACCTGGCCAGCCTCGACGCGCTGACCTTGCTCCACCAGATTGGCCAGCACGTTGCCGTCGAACGGCGCCGTGAGGATGAGGGTGGTGTCGGGTTCGATCCTGCCCACCAAGCCGATCTGGTGCACCAGCGGGTCAGGCTTGACGACCAGCCATTGCGTGGTCGCGGTGGCCTGGCCGGTCGCCGGGCTGCGCAGGGCAATGCCGGTGCCCGCCAACAGCACGACGAGCAAGGCTCCCAGCAGGTATTTTTTGTTAGTAGTCATTGAGGGCGATTTCCCAACTTTCCAGCGTCATGCCCAGCGTCAAGTCGAGCTGGGTCTGGGCGTTCAAATAAGCGATCAGCGCATTGAGCTGCGAATTTTCGGCGTTGCGCAGGTCGGTCTCGAAACTCAGTACCTGGAAGTTGGTGGAGCGCCCGGCGCTGAGTTTTTCCCGCTCGATCTCAATCTTGCGCCGCGACAATTCCACCGCACGTTGGGCGATTTCATATTGGCGCCAGCGCGTGCCGAGGTCGCGCACCACGTCGTTGACGCTGCGTTCCAGTTCCTGGCGCGCGTCGGTGATGTGGATTTCCTGATCTTCCACATTGACCCGTGCGCGCACTTCGGCCTGGCGGGTGCTGATGTCGCCGATCGGGATTTGCACCTGCACCCCGGCATAGCTGTTCCACGAGCGGTTATTGCTGCTGCCGTTGTCGTTATTGTAGGCATCGCGAAGCTGGTTGGCCCCGGCCACCAGGTCGACTTGCCAGCGCCCGGAATCCTTGGCGATCACCAGGTTGAGGTCGGCCTGCTGGCTGCCGAGCAGGGCGGCGAGGTATTCCGGTTGCTGGGTCTGCGCCAGGTTGAAGGCCTGGCGCTTGTCGATGGTCATCGGCTTGGCCTCCAGGGCCTCGCTGGCGCGGATCGGCGTCGACAGGTCCAGGGCCAGCAGGCGCAGCAGCGCCAGGCGGCTGGTATCGAGTTGGTTCTGGGCTTCTTCCACGCCGAGCTGCTGGGTGGCAATGTCGGCTTCGGTCTGCACGATTTCGAACTCGGCCATGCGCCCAGCACTGATCAAGGCCTTGTTGACTTCCAGCAAGGTGCCGGAACGTTTGAGCGCGTCCTGGACGATGCTCAGTTGCTCCTGGGCACGCAGCAGCTCGCGGTAGGTGGCGATGATCTGGCTGATGGTCTGCGCCACGGTGGCCTTGAGGTTCAGGCGGTTAGCCTGCTCCGACAGGCGTGACAGGCGCAACGGCGCGGTGGTGGCGTCCCAGCCGGCACCGCGCATCAGCGGCTGGATAAGCGCCAGGTCGAGGCCGTCGCTGCGGTAGCGGCCGGCCCGGTCGGCGTTGTTCAGTTGCTGGGTCCAGGCCATGCTCAGGCGGGTGCCGTATTCGCCGAGCAAGGTGGCGTTCGGCGCCAGGTTGGCATTGCGGGCGTTATCCGCGGTACCGCGACTTTGGCGGTAATAACTGTTGAGGGTGAGCTTGGGGTTGAAGGTGTCTTCGGCCACGCGCAGGTCGAATTTTTGTGCAACGCGCTGCAGGTACGCGCTGCGGATCGCCGGGTTGTTGCGCAAGCCCAGGTACACCGCATCGCCCAGGGTCATGTTGGTGGCCTGGGCTTTGAGCGAGACACTGCGGTCATAACCGCTGCGGGTGGTGCTGGGGGCCGAAGGGTTGATCACCACGTCGGCGGCCATGGTCGGCAGGCTCGCGAAAATCAGTAGCAGCAGCCCTTTATTCATCACGCAAGGCCTCCACTGGCTGCAGCCGCGAGGCCGACACCGCCGGGTAGATGCCAAAGAACAAGCCCACCAGCAGCGTGCTGCCGACCCCCAACGGTAGCGCGGCGGCGGCCAGGGCGAATTCCCAGCCCGACAGCCAGGCGTAGAACCAGGCGGCGGTCATGCCCAGCACCGCGCCGCAGAGTGCGCCGACGGCGGTCAGGGTCACGGCTTCGAGCAGGAACAGGTTGCGGATATCGCGCTGGCGCGCACCCAGGGCCATGCGGATGCCGATCTCACGGCGGCGCTCCGAGACATTCATCAGCATCACGTTCATCACACCGACGCCGCCGCCCACCAGCGAGATCGCGCCCAGGGCCAGCAGCAAGTAGGCGAATGTGCGGCTTTGCCGGGTCATGCCATCGATCATTTGCTGGGGCACCTGGATGTCGACATCGTGGTCGGTGAGTTGGCTTTTCAGGGCGATGGCGGCGTCGCGGGCGATCTGCTCCATGTCCTGGCCGGGGGCGGCGCGAATAATCACGTTGCCGATCTGCGGCGCGGGGTAGATGCGGCGCATGCCTTCGGCGGGGATAAACAGCGATTCGTTGGCCTGCACCGGCATCAGCATGGCGCGCGGCTGGTTGTGCAGAATGCCTATCACCAGGAACAGGTAGTCGTTGATGCGGATGCGGTCGCCCAGCCGCAGCGGGTCGCCCGGCGCGCCCAGGGCTTGGGCGACTTGGTCGCCAATCACGCCATAGGTTTCGCCGGCGTCGAAACTCGACAGAAAGCGCCCCTCGCGCACGGCCAGGCGCATGGCGTCATTGATGTCCGGGGTAGCGCCGACAAAGTTGGCGTTGGCGCTGCGGCCATGGAACACGATGGGCCCGCTGAACAAACTGAGTGCGCCGATATGGGCGATGCCCGGTACGGCTCGGCGCACGGCCTCGAGGTCGAGGCTGGCGCGCATCGGTGTGTTGCCGCTGCCCTTGGCCGGGAACTGGGCGATCAGCGTGTCGGTGCCCATGTCTTTGAAAATCAGCGCCGCATCCACTGCGGCGTTATGGCCGATATTGATCAGCGCCACCACCGACGAACTGCCGATCACGATACCCAGCAACGCCAGGACCGAGCGTTTGCCCAGGGTGCGCAGGCTCACAAACGCTTCGTGCAGCAGTTGGCTCAGGTTCTGCTCAACCCGCAGGCTCATAGGCGTCCGGCCTCATGCACCACGCCATTGCGCACCAGGATTTTGCGCTCCAGGCGCTCGGCGATATGGGGGTCATGGGTGACGATGATCAGCGTCACTTGCTGCTCGCGGTTGAGGGCCAGGAGCAAGTCCATGATCTCTTGGGCAGTGGTGCTGTCGAGGTTGCCGGTGGGTTCGTCGGCGAGAATCACCGAAGGTTTGCCGACCAGCGCGCGGGCAATGGCCACGCGTTGGCGCTGGCCGCCGGAAAGGTCGGCGGGGCGATGGTGGGCACGCTCGGCCAGGCCGACTTGTTCGAGCATGCGCAACGCCTGCTCCACGGATTCATGGCGTGACACGCCGCGATAACTCAGGGGCAGGGCGACGTTGTCCACGGCACTGAGGCGCGGCAGCAGGTTGAAACTCTGGAACACGAAGCCGATCTGCTGGTTGCGGATCGCCGCCAGCTCATCCGGGCTGGCGCTGAAAATATCGTGGCCGGCAAAGTGGTACTGGCCGTAATTGGGCAAGTCCAACAGGCCGAGAATATTGAGCAGGGTGCTTTTGCCGGAACCGGAGGCGCCGAGAATGCCGCAGCTGTCACCGCGGGCGATGGCCAGGCATACATCGTTAAGAATGGACAGGTGTTGCCCGGCGAGCTGATAGTGCTTGCCGATGCCTTGCAGGGAGATCAAGCCTGGGTGCGCGGGGGTCTCTGTCATCATGACTACGCCTGCAGTCTCGACGGTGCCGCTTGCCCCCGGTAAATCTTTGTAACAAGTTCGGTAGCTGGCTGGTACGCGTCACGGACTGGTTTTATTTCTTGTTTTTAAAATATTGTTTGAATAGTAACCGTGTTCAATGCGCTTCGCCAGCCATGGATGTAGAGCGGTTTTACCCCTTGAAACGAATTTTCTGCGGCCGGGTTCGAGCGGCGTCCAAAACCCTCGACTACCCTCGTTATGCCCGTTTATACAGGCTTTTAGAGGGGTAGCGCAGTGGCAGTACTTGCTTTCGAAGGGCTGCCCCGGTATAAAAAATCAAATTATTTTTTAAAACAATATTTCCCCCGTGGAACTCCTATGGTCGCGAAGAAACTCAGCGCTCCAAACGTTACCAAGACTCGATTGCTGGATGCGACAGAGGCTCTCTTCATCAAGTACGGCTACGACGCCGTTCTGCTCCGGCAGATTACCGAGCGTGCCCAGGTGAACCTGGCCGCCGTGAACTACCACTTCGGGGACAAGGACTCCCTGATGAAAACCCTGCTGATGCAGCGCCTGGAGCCGCTCAACGAGCAACGCCTGGAATTGCTCGCGCGCTGTGAAGCCGAAGCCGACGGGCCGCTGGACTGCGACACTTTGCTTGGCGTGCTGTTTGCCCCGGCCATGGGCCTGGAGCGCAGTGACCCGGCCAGCGGCGAAGGGCGCTCATTCATTCGTTTCCTCGGCCGGGTCTACAGCGACACCTCGCCGTTTATCCAGGAATACCTCAAGGTGCATTACCAGCCGGTGTTCCAGCGTTTTTTCGAAGCCTTCGCCCTGGCCTTGCCGGACTTGCCACGCAATGAGTTGGGCGTACGCCTGCAATTTGCGCTCAAGGCGATTTCCGGGGTAATGGCCGGCACTGAACTGCGCCTGCTGATGAACTCCATGAGCCTGGGCCGCCCGGCCACGGACGCCGAGGTGATGGCCAAGCTGATCACGTTGGTATCGGCCGCGATTCGCGTGCCGCAGCAAAGCCCGGAAGCAGAAACAGCGTTGGCCAAGGTGCTGGATACCCAGCGCGCCATTCGAGAGCAAGCGGCGGCGCCTGCCATCAAGGCCGCGCGTTAAGCTCCTTCCCTTAAAAAATCCAGGCAAAAAAAAGCCCGCTGGGGCGGCGGGCTTGATGTGCAACGTTTGTAACGGATGAGGCTTCACCCTACGTCTGTGGATGTGAATAAATCGTGAAAAATATGTAAGAAAAAACGCGGCGAGAAGAAAGTCCTGCTCACCGCATTGGCTGCCAGATTAATCCCACGCACCTACCGCTCGTCGCCACTGTCAATTCTGACAGTAGATTGGGCTGCGCCTCCAGGAGCCTTATTTCCCTT
The DNA here is from genome assembly GCF_009834565.1 of Pseudomonas sp. R76. Taxonomy (GTDB): domain Bacteria; phylum Pseudomonadota; class Gammaproteobacteria; order Pseudomonadales; family Pseudomonadaceae; genus Aquipseudomonas. The sequence continues at coordinate 4,192,996 of NZ_CP019428.1, read as the reverse complement.
GCCCGTCGCGCCATTCTTGCGCGGCTTATCCCTGCAATGTGATGGTCATGTCCACTGTTCCTACTCCGCCCTATGACTTACTTACACCCACGCCTTCGTCGCCTGCTCAGATTCAACTGAGAAAGCCGATTGACCCTGATGATCCCGATGGTCCTGAAGAACCCGACTTTCCTCGCAAACCCCTCTATCGAGAAGATGCCCTCTGGGGCGTCGGCCACGGAAGCATGCAGGAGGGTCTGCTCTATATCAGGGTAGTGGCTTGGTTTGGACTCACCGTGGGCGACTACTTCGAAGTTCTTATCAAGGACCAGAAAGACCCAAAAGCCTTTGATTACGTTCGAGAAGTTAAAAGTGAATACTTTTTGACGGTCAAAAAGGCGGATTTACCGGAGGGCGAAGTCCCGATCTTTATCCGGGTTTTTCGCTCCAATGGGCAGGAGAGCCGCACGAACACTATCTTGGTGTTGATCAAGCAGACGCTGCCCGGCGGGAACGATCTGAAGTTTTGGGAAGCCTGGCATAGCGAGTTGAAGCTGTCGCTGGAAGGCCTGCCAGAAGACACCATTATCGATAAAGACATCGTCGCTGGCGAAGTGTGGTCTCTGATTGAAAAATATCCGAACTGCCGAAAGAACGACAGGCTCACCATCAATTGGGGGGGGGAGGAGTTCTATTACACGGTAAGCCCCGAAGACGTCGCCCGCGCTGGACCGATTCGGATTCAAGTCCCTGCCAAGACTATCGCGGACGCCATCCAGGATGGAACCATTGGCGTCGGGTTTACGGTTCACGATGTGGTCGGGAATCAGCCAGGGGGGAATTACACGTATTCCAAACCCTACAAGGTACGCGTGCAAACAAATAAAGATCTGTACGACCCGCCAGTCCTCAACGTGGATATGGAGCCGACCAGCCAAGTCGATTTTGATACTCAACACAACTCCGTATTCGTGCTGACGACTTATGTACGTTCCTATAAGCCAGTGCCCAACCCACGCCATACGATCACGGTCGTCCTTACCATTAAGAAGGATGACTACACACCGGTAGAAACAGTGCGCTTGAAGGGTGTTCCCGACAGAAATCTGAAGGGGGAAAATATCAATGTCCCCAACGACATTATTGCTAAAGCGGCAGGCGGGCAGAAACGCGGGGAAATCCTGGCATGGGTGGAGGTGCACAACGCCAGTGGTAAGCAGTTAGGGTCTTCGAGCTACGCCCAGATCTTTGTCGTAGGTACGGCGACCAAGATGCCGGCACCGCTGGTCTCCCCGATGGAAGGTACGTTGATGCCCTTGGATACGGACGCGGCAGCGACAATCCCCAATTATGAGCCGTGGAATCGCATGTGGCGAGAAGACCTGGTGCTCCAGCTGGTAAAAGAAGGCGGTAGTAGTGTGATCTATACGGATTCGCGACTGGCCGGTGAACAAGGCGGCGTGCGCGACGTGCTCAAGCAAGATCTCAAACAGTTTGAAAATAAAGGCCCGTTCTCTATTTTTTACCGCGTCAATAACGGCAAGGGCCTCGCGTCGTCCATCCGTCAATCCGAGGTGGTGACGGCTGAGATTGGTGTTCGCGTGATTGATGCGCCTGCGCCGATCGTCAAATACAACGTTAACGGCAACCTCGATCCTAAAGACGTAAAACGCTCTGTCATACAGATGTCGTTTCCCTTCACCGGTGCGACCGTTGGCTGCAGAATCTTCTGGAACATAGTCGGGGTGGACCCCGAAGCGTCGGACAGCGGCAGCTTCCTTATCGATGCGTCGACCGAAGGGCCGCTTTTGACGCAACTGTGGATCGAGGCAAGCCCGTCGGTCATGCGCCTGAATCTCGACGGCTCGATCCGTTGCAGTTACAGCGTGCAAAAGGTGGGCACAGCGACGACGCCTAAAACGTACGTGCGTTCCGAATTGCTTAACCTCACCGTCGGCCCACTGGTGGAGCTTTCGCTGCCCAGGGTGTTGGAGGCCGATAAGGTCTTGCAGGATCAACTTCACCCCAAAAACGTATTGAATGGCGCCACCCTAGAGGGGGATATCACCAATCTGCGCCCCACTGACGAGGTTGTTTTCCGGTGGGCGGGGGAGTTTGGCATCAGCATCACTGAGGTGACCGTTAAAGGCGACTCTGGGGGAAAAGTCAAAGCCGTTATTCCACCCGACATCATTGCGTTGGCCATTCGTGAAAGAGGCAACTCTATAACCGTGGATTACCGTTTTACCCGCGGGCAAATCACGTACCGATCCAAACCATTGAAGATCAAGTTGCTGCTCGTGACTGCGCTGCCGGCGCCGACGCTCAACAAGATTGAGAACGGTGTATTTCCGTTGCTGGCACTGGGGAGTGAAGCGAAGATTCACGTGCCCAAGTGGATTATGATTCAAAAAGGCCAACGGATGTTTTTGAGGGTCAAAGGCACGTTGAACGATGGCTCGGCACTTGATGAGGTCATCTACTCTGCTGAAAAGGTCACCGAGGAAGAAGTTGCCAACGGGGTGAACGTACTTGGGCCGGTGGAGCAACTGCGCAACCTCAAGCCTGACTCGATCTTGAGCCTTATTTTCGGCGTCAGTTTTGCGCAACGGGACGAGGCGGAGACGCAGGTGCCGTTTGCCAAGTGTGAGTATCATGTCCAGGCTGTTCCGTCGACCCTGCCGGCCCCGGCCTTCGACGCCAATACAGGGCCGACGCTGAATGTCTCAGGCCTGGGCTATAAGCAAGGGACCAATGTGCTGGTGGCGTACTCCGGTATGACGACGGCGCAGGACATCACCCTCGAAATGATGCTATCGGACGGTACCTTCGCTTTCACTGCACTGAAAGGGCTGAGCGGCGGGCGAGTAACCTTCGCCTTGACGCCGCGATTTATCGCCCAGTGTGTGGGTAAAACGCTCACCTTGCGCTACAAGGTGACAACGGGAAGCAAAGTTGTCTGGTCAGACACCCAGATTGTCACGGTTAGCCCTATTCCCGCAGAGCATTTCCCGCAGGCAATCATTAATGGGATTGCTGATAAGGGCGTGCTAAACCTGGCAACCTTCGTAGGTAATGCCACATTAACGCTAGCGAGTTGGCTGTTGAGTTTTGCTAAACAACGGGTCTGGATAACCCTGCGCAGTACGGGGGTTGCGCAATTGAACGTATTGGAAGCTTACGAGATCAACGATATTGAAGTCACGAACGGGCTGGTAAAAATACCGGTGTTAAGATCCTGGCTGGAGGGGTTGGCCGTCAACAGTTCCGTGTTGGTGGAGGTTGTAGTGACGTTGGACGGTAGCGCCAAAATAGAGGGCGGGCAGCTTTTCAGAACGACAGCCTATACGGCGTCAGGACAGTTGAAGTTCGATCAAAGTCCAGTGCTATTGAGTGGGATTTCCATCAAAGTACCCCAGTGGGCAAGAACCGGAAGGGAGTCGACCGGTAATTATGTCACGCGGTTTGCTACCGGTGGTGCAGGCGGGTTCATCTATTCGTCCGCAAACACGACTGTTGCAACAGTGAACCAACATGGTCTAGTGATCGGCACGGGTTGGGGGTCTACGGTTATCACTGTAGAAGACAAGATAGGCAATAAGATGTCGTACCCCGTTACAGTCACTAATGTATACAGCTTGTTGATGAACTACACGGCAGCAAACTTTGAACCCCACAAAGGCTGGATATACGCCAATGCAAGGCCGGTAGGCTTCGACGGGATCGCGGATCTGCAAAATGTGTACGGAAGAAAATTGCCGGTAGGTCAGCATTTTTGGCTAGGCATTTACGACTACCGAGCTTATTTTTACCATTGGCAGAACGAAGGTATATATCTAGCCAATTTTTGGGAACAGCTCTTTGGCGCTTGGACCTTGACGAAGATCAATGGGAAGGTGATTAAATAGTGCGTAAAAAATAACGGAGCGGATGTGCGCAGCACGTCCGCGCTGTATTCACATTTAACCCTTGCGGTAGTTTGAGGGCTTAAGGTTAGTACTGTTAGTGAGTAAAACGGGACAGCTCTACTTAACTGTAGGTAGAGTGTCCCTCTTTTTACTGAATTAAATCTTCCAATGCCTCGCCGTCTTCGCCAGCCGCTGACGCATCCCATCCACATTCCCCGCCAGCTGCAACGTCAACAACCGATACCCATCCAGCGCACTCTGCACCGGCGCGTCCAGCACGGCTTCATCCATCGCATTTGCAGCAGGCCGTTCCAACCGCTCGGTAAACCCTGATTTCAACGCCCGTGCCATCCCCACCAGTTGCACGCGAATCTGTCGATGCTCGGCCTTCAACATCACCTGCATCCGCGCCATGGCCTGCTCGTCCCGAGGGTCGGGGCGCGTATTGCCGAGAATCTCCAGGGTGCTGATGCACATGCGCAAGTGCCGTTGGATCGCATCCAGCTCGGTCATGGAAATGCGCACTTCCTTGGACACCGATGGCATCAACGAACGCAGTTGCAGCATTGCCGCGTTCAAGCGGTTGAGCAGTTTGAAGTGTTCGTCGTCGGTGACCGAATGGCCGTTGATGATCCGGCTGTAAATCGCGGCGCAGTCGCGCAGCGCGCTGGCCAGGTTGTAGCGCCACGAATACACCGCATACAGCGGCAGGGCAAAAGAGAACGCCAGGGCCAGGACGATGCCGATGAGGATATCGACGGTGCGCCACAAGCCATCCGAGATCGGGTTGTCGCCGTGACCGGCGACGATAAACACCGTGATCGCCGACAGCAGCGCGATGTAACCGCCCTTGCCGATGGCGTGATAAGAGAAGAACCCGCATACCACTGACATCAATAGATAAGTCAACAACGGCTGGCCGAAATACGCTTGCTGCACCACCAGCAGCAAACCGACGCTGGCGCCGATCAACGTGCCGTAGGCGCGCTCCACGGCTTTTTTGCCGATATTGCCGTGGTGTTGCAAGCCGCCGATCACGATCAGCATGGTCACCGAGGCCCACTCACCGTGGGGCAGGTTGATGCCGGTGGTCAGCAGGATCGTCGCCAGCAGGCCGATGGACACGCGTACCGCGTGGATCAGCTTGGCGTGGCGATAGCGGCGGTACGGGTCGAGCAATGGGCGCAGCAGGCGCCGGGCGAAGAAGGGCAGGTTCATCGGTAGTAAAATGGCCTCGGTAGTCAGGGCAAAACTCGATTTAAATTGTGGGAGCGGGCTGGTGTGGGAGCTTGGTGTGGGAGCTGGCTTGCCTGCGATAGCATCACTGCGGTCTGATTCAGAGACCGTGGTGCTCGCATCGCAGGCAAGCCAGCTCCCACACAAGCCAGCTCCTACACAAGACTGCTTTCATCCAGGAACCGAGTGTTCTTAGAAAATATAGTCAGTGGTCAAAAAGCTTGAATCGCGATTGCGCAGGATATCGCTGACCAGTGCCTTGTTACTCTCCTGGAACTTGGTCGCCACCAACGTGCGGATCGAGAACACGCGCAACGCGTCATGTACCGACAGCGTGCCTTCGGCCGAGTTCTTGCGCCCGTTGAAGGGGAAGGTGTCCGGGCCGCGCTGGCACTGGGCGTTGATATTGATGCGGCCGACCTGGTTGGCAAATACATCCACGAGGCGCCCGACCTCCACGGCGTTGGTGCCGAAGATACTCAGTTGCTGGCCGAAATCCGAATCCAGCACGTAGTCGATCACGGTCTCCAGGTCACGGTACGGCACGATCGGCACCACCGGGCCGAACTGTTCCTCGTGGTACACGCGCATCTGCGGGTTCACCGGGTACAGCACCGCCGGGTAGAAGAACGAACCACGGCTGGTGGCGCCATTCGCATTCACCACCCGGGCGCCATGCTGCGCCGCATCGGCCACCAACGCGTTGAGGTAATCGACCTTGCCGACTTCCGGCAGCGGCGTCAGTGAGACGCCGTCTTCCCATGGCATGCCGGGTTTCAGTGTGGCCAGTTTGGTGTTGAATTTCTCGATAAAGCTGTCGACCACATCTTCATGCACAAACAGGATTTTCAACGCGGTGCAGCGCTGGCCATTGAACGACAGCGAGCCGGTGACGGCTTCGTTGACCGCATTGTCCAGGTCCACCTCGGGCAGCACGATGCCGGGGTTTTTCGCATCCAGCCCTAATGCTGCGCGCAAGCGGTGTGGTTTGGGATGCAGCTTTTTCAAATCACTGGCGGCCTTGTTGGTGCCGATAAACGCGAAAATATCGATCTTGCCGCTGGCCATCAACGCGCTGACGGTTTCGCGACCGCTGCCGTAGATCACGTTGATAACCCCGGCCGGGAAGCTGTCGCGGAACGCTTCGAGCAATGGGCGAATCAACAGCACACCGAGTTTGGCAGGCTTGAACACCACAGTGTTGCCCATGATCAGCGCCGGGATCAGCGTGGTGAAGGTCTCGTTCAGCGGGTAGTTATACGGCCCCATGCACAGGGCCACGCCCAGCGGTACGCGGCGGATTTGCCCGAGGGTGTCCTGTTCCAGCTCAAAGCGGCTGCTGCGGCGGTCGAGTTCCTTGAGCGCATTGATGGTGTCGGTGATGTAGTCGCAGGTGCGGTCGAACTCTTTCTGCGAGTCCTTGAGGTTCTTGCCGATCTCCCACATCAGCAGCTTCACGACAGCATCGCGCTGTTCGCGCATGCGCCGCAAAAAGGCTTCCACATGCTGGATGCGTTCGGCCACGCGCATCGTCGGCCATTCGCCTTGGCCACGGTCATAGGCGCGCACGGCGGCGTCGAGGGCGGTGAGGGCCGTGTCGGCGTCCAGCAGCGGTGTGCTGCCGATATGCACGCGCTCATCACCGATTTGCACCGGGCTCAGCACTTGGGCCAACGGGCCGTTCCACACCTGTAACTGGCCATCGACCAGGTAATCACGCTGTTCAATCGGTGCCGCCAGGCGAAATTGCTCGGGAATATCGGCGGCGCTAGTGGGAAACAGCTGGTCGAGCAGGTTACTGGTGGTCATGTCGCTACCCCTGGAATAGTTGCAAAACATGACTAGAGAGTCACCCAACAACCGGCTCTATGGCAAGGCTTGTGCGCTTTCTTGTACACATTGCTGTGTGCGCCACGCTCGTCGGAGTAAACTGCGCGGCTTTCTTGAAGGAGTTCACATGAGTCAGTACCAGCCGGGCATTCTTGCCGCACCGGTGCCGTTGCAGGCACGCCATCTGTTTTTTGCCGTCGAGTCCCTGGCAGCCGTGCCCGTCGCGTTGGACGCGCTGGTGCAACTGGTGGATTCGGCTGCGGTGGTCGGTTTCGGTGAGCCGCTGGTAAGCGCACTCGGCGCCCAGGTTGAAGGGCTGCGTGCATTTCCCGCTGTGAGTGGGCCGGGTGCGCATAACCCGTCCACCCAGCAGGCGCTGTGGGTATGGCTGCATGGTGTGGATCGGGGTGAGCTGCTGTTACGCAGCCGTGCGTTTGAAAAAGCCCTGGCCCCGGCGTTTCGCCTGGTGCAGATGACCGAAGGCTTTCGCTACAAGACCGGCTTCGACCTGACCGACTACGAAGACGGCACCGAAAACCCCCACGACGATGCCGCCGTCGACGCCGCGATGACCGACAGCGGTGCCAGCTTTGCCGCGATCCAGCGATGGCAGCACGACCTCGACGGTTTTGCCGCGCTGCCTGCACAAGAGCGTGACCACATCATCGGCCGTCGCCATGGCGACAACGAAGAGTTGGACGACGCGCCGGAATCCGCCCACACCAAGCGTACCGCCCAGGAAAGTTTCACACCGGAAGCCTTTGTGGTGCGCCGCTCCATGCCGTGGGCCGAGAACGGCCAGGCGGGGTTGATGTTCCTGGCGTTCGGGCATTCCTTTGATGCGTTTGAAGCGCAGTTGCGGCGCATGAGCGGGTTGGAGGATGGGATTGTCGATGGGTTGTATCGCATCAGTACGCCGTTGACGGGCGGGTATTACTGGTGCCCGCCGTTGAAAGATGGGCATTTGGATTTGGGTGCGATCACTGTTTCGCCGCCTCTGTAAACCTGTGGGGGCTGGCTTGCCAGCTCCCACATTAGCCGGTCAGCTGTTCTGCATGCCCATCTGCGCAAACATCGGCATCATCCCGGCGCCTCGGCAATGGCGGCAGCCGTACACGCCGAGTATTACCGGCTCTTTGACCACCGGCACGGGCGCGCGCTCGACCCACGTCGGCGCGACAAACCGGTAGCCCTGGCCCGGCGCCGTGGCGATGTAGAACGACTCATCGTCGCCCAGGGCCCGGCGCAGGGTCTTGATTTGCGTGCGCAGGTTGCATTCTTCCACCACGGTTTTTGGCCAGGCGATGGCGAGCAAGCGGTTTTTTTCCAGCAGTTCACCCGGCCGCGAGGCGAGGGCGATCAGCAAGGTCAGGGCGCGGCTGCCGAGGGCCACGGGTTGCCCGTGCTTGAGCAGCAAGTGACGTTGGGGCAGCAGTTGGAAGGGGCCGAAGTGGATGCTTGAAGCCGTGTCATCGGTGAGATACGTCATGTCGTAGAACCTTTAGGCGGTGAACGCTTAATCCAATCAGGTGTTGATGGCCGGGATCGGGTCGGCCGGGTAATCGCCATCCATGGTCGGGCCACCGGTCAAACCGTATTGCTGCAGCACTGGCGCGAGCTGGCCGTAGAACGCGTCTTGCGCCTTGCCGTGAGCATCCGCCAGGGCGAACGGCAGGAAGGCGCTGCCGATACCGCCGAGAATCGCCGTAGCCCCGCCGAGAATGCCGCTGATGGTGCCGGCCACGGCGCCGATTTCAGTCGCGCCATACAACCCGGCCCCGGCCTCAACCAGGCCGGCGACGGCCGCGCCCGTGCCGAGCACGCCTGTGGCCACCGAAAAACTGCCGGTGAGGTAGTCACCTTTTTTCAGCGAATCGACACCGCCGATAATCCCGATCACGCCGCCGATAATCCCACCGGCCGAACCGATGATCTTGCCGGCGGCGCCGATATCGGCGATCTGCTGGGCTGACAGCGGGCCTTTGCCCACCGGCACCTTGCCGGGGAAATCACCGATGGTGCCGCCGTCCGGGCGGTTGACCCAGGTCACGCCGTAGCCGGCTTCCTTGGCGTACTTGGTGCCGCCTTCCAGCAACAGGCCGGCGAATTGCAGGCCTGCCGACACACGGTTGGCATCCGCCACCGGCGTGTTGCTGCCATTGGCCGAACGCGCCATCAGCACGCCGCTCATCAATACCGCGCTGCCGATGTGCAGCAGGCCTTGCTTGAACGCCGGGCTGACATCGCCGAACTTCATGCCTTCGATCGCCTTGGGCAGGGCGTCGGCGATCTTGTTGCCCTGGCGGCCGATGTCCCACACCGAACGCAGCATCGACACCACTTGGGCCGGGTCGATCTTGCCGCCATCGGAGGTGACGAACATCTGCGGGTCTTTCTGCTGTGCGTCGTTGATCGCGGCGGTGACTTTGGCCTCGTCAAAGTTGCCGTTGCCATCGCCCAACGTGACGTTGAGGGTGTCGGTAGTGGCGCCGCCGAGCAGGGCATCGCTGAGGTTTTCGTTGAAGTTGACCTGCAAGGTCGCCGCGTCATCCGCCGTGGCCTTGTCACCCAGGAAAGCCTGGGCCGACGCGGTGCTGGCGGCGAAACTGCTGGCCGCCACCGTCGGGTCCATGCCACCGGCCACGGCGTCGGTGAAGGCTTTGCCGGTGACCAGTTGGTTCTTGTAGTAGCTCTGGATCGCGTCACTTTGCCCGGCATTGGCGGCGATTTTGCTCAGGTCGACATGGCCATTGCCGCCCAACGCCAGGTTGGCGATGGTCGCGTCGTTGGCGGCGTTCTGCAGGCCCATGCCCATGTCGATCTGCTTGCCGTTCTGGTCCTTGGCGTTGAGGTTGTCGTTGAGGTTCTTGCCCGACTCGATGCCGTCGGTCACGTAGTTCTGCATCGCGACTTTCATGGTCGGGTCGCTGCCGACGATATCGCTCAACGCCGGGCCGCGATTGTTCTGCAAAAAGTTCTGCACGTCCGGGTCGGCCGACAGGGTCTCGATGCCGCTTTGCAGCTGCGCCTTGATCTTGTCTTCGTTGGGGTTCAGGCCCCAGTTCGGCGAGGTGTACTTGTCCATCAAACCGTCGTTGCCCACGTAATCGCTGACCAGCAGGCGCGTTTGCGCGTCGGTCAGTTGCACCATCACCGCAGCTTTTTGTTCGCCGCTGTAGTTCTGTGGGTTGGCCAGGATGTCGGCGGTCAGCTTCGAGGTGTCCACGCCCGCGACCGCATCGCGGGTGGCGGCGCCGTCTAGGAAGGTCAGGGTGTCGCTGTCGGTTTTCGGCGCCTGTTTTTCCAGCCACGCGCCGATGTTGTCGCGGGTGCCGATGGTGTCGGATTTGCCGGTGGCGGGGTTGTCGCCACCGGTTTCCAAGGCGTGGAACATGCCGGGTTTCGACCACATGGCCGCAGCACCTGTCAGCTCATTGCTCAAGGCCGAATCACTGCCCAGCGCCTCAAGGTTGTCGGGGCGAATCATGCCGTCGTTACTGCGCTGGTTATCACCGGGGCGCATCACCGTGCCGGAGCTTGCGACCAGGCTTTCGTTGGCCATCACGATAGCGGCGGACTTGGCGTTGGCGGTTGCCAGGTCGCCGGGCTTGCTGCCCATGAAACTGGCGAAGGATTTCGACGCTGCGCCAAGGTCCTTGTTGGCGTTATCGATAAAGTGGTCGACGTCGGAGTGGGTGATCACATTGTCGGCTTTACCGCGCCCGCCACTGTCCAGCGCCGCCATCAGGTTCGGGCTGCTGGCCACGTATTTGAGCACCGCCTGCGCCTCGGGTGGCAAGGTGGTGGGCGGGTTGGCGAAGTCGATCGGTGCGCCGTGCAAGCCCCACGCGTCCCAGTTCTGCGAGAGCAGCTGCGCGGCGGCGCGCGGGCGGTTCAGGTCGAGTTCTTCCTTGGTGGGCGTGCCGCTGGTGTTGCCGGTGATGGTGTCCCAGTCCTTGGCACCGGAGACGCCAAACGACGAGTTGTCGATCCACGACGTGTCCGAGGCGCCGGCTGCGCCGGTGGTCCCGGCATACAGTTTGGCAACTTGGTCGTACAGCGCCGGGGTGATGTCCTGGGACACGATCACCTTGTCACCGGATGCGGTTTGATAGCGGATCAGCCCAGGCCCGACTTCCTCGGGCGCGCCGATGCTGGCGGCCGGGTCGATGCTCTCGTTGGGGCCGGCCAGGCGATAGCCTTCGGCGCCGCTCGCATTGATCGCCGACAACTTAGTGAAATCGCCACTGACTTGATCGAACAGCTGCGGCGTTTCCTTCTGGCTGACCACCACCTTGTCACCGGAGGCGGTCTCGTAGCGAATCAACCCCGAGCCGAGTTCGGTCGGGCTGCCGATGGCTGTGTAGTTGCCCAGGCCAGGCGCCACGGTGCCGGCGTCGGCCTCGGTGTAGCCGGCGGCTTTGCTGTCGGCGAGGTTTTTTTCGAAGCTGGCATCGTTCTGTTGCCTGTTGTACTGGTCGACCAGTGTTTGGTAGAGGCGCGGGTTGTCGACCTGCTTGAGCGTCACCGGTTTGTCGTTGCCCAGCGGCGTATAGGTGATGGTGTTGTTCACCGGTGCTTGCACATTCTGATAGGGCAGGGGGATCGAAGGGCCACGGAGCTTGGACGGGTCAAACGTCGGCTGGTTGACAGCCGTGAACAGCGCGGTTTCGAATTTTTTCTGCGCGCCGTCTGTGCCTGGGGTTTGCGCCGGGTCACGACTACTTGGGATCGCTGGCATAAATGATCACCTGGAAGTTCTTGCCTATATCAGGGCCTGCGCACGCAGGGTGTTAGCTATTAGTGCAACTGCACTAACTAATGGCGCAGGAAATTAGTTGTTAACGCGCATTAAGGTCGCTTGCGCCGAGCTATAAAACGCGATGATCAAGTCGCTTTTGTTACAAATGGAAATATCTGCAAAGTTGGGCAAAGGGCTATTAGCGAAAAATGTGAAGTGGTCGCGAAAATAGTTGCCGGATAAGCTCGGAACGATCGCTCGCAGAGGCGCAAACTGTTCAACAAGGTTCCAGGTCAGGCCAGGAAAGCCCTATAAACATTGGGCTTGGCCATGTTTGGTTTTTTCGGAAAAAGTTCAACGCCCTCAACTACATGAGTTTTTCTCAACGCCAGGTTGAGCCAAACCTTTCACACCCGGTAACCGAAACGTTTCACAAGCTTTCACAGCGAAGGCGTTTTGATCGTGAGTAGTATGGCTGCCATGCAAACCAACGACGGTTCGAAGGCTCACTGTCTGACGTTTTGGGCATTCACCGGTTTGCATACTTTCAGCTTGCTGTTGCGCAACTGAATAACTTCCCTATCGATGCAAGGAGATGAACATGGCTGATGTCCCACCAGTAAAAGCCGGCGGCGCCGACGACGCTATCGCGAAGATGGAAGCGACCTTCAACATGGCTATCGAGAAGTCGGCCAAGATCACTGAAATCAGCACCGCGAAAAAAGCGGAGCTCGACGCCACCAAACAGCGTCCGCAGAACTGATTCGCCAAAACGGGCGGCGCCGGCGCTGCCCGTTTACCTGAGTACTTTTACCTCCTGATTGTTGACCCCGTTGCACATGCTCAAGGGGGCAAACCCGAACATGACAGCCTTGATTTCCTTAGGCCCGGTCGCCGGTATTGGCGCACCGACCTTGACTGTGACTGGCGGTTTGCACCAGGGCAGTTCCCTGGTGCTCGACCAGCCGGTCTATACCCTCGGCGCAGACCTTGCGGCCGACCTGGTACTCAGCGATCCCGGCATCGCCGGCTTGCACCTGCGCCTGCGTTTTGAGGGCGACCAGGTGGCGGTCGAGGCCTTGGGCGGCGATGTGCTGCTCAGTGGCAATGTGCGTATTCCCCACGGCAGCGGCCATCGCGCGCGCCTGCCGGTGCAATTGCGCCTCGGCGCGGCGGGCGTGAGCCTGGCTTTACCGGAAGGGGCGCAAAAACCTTCGGACGCCAGGCGCCCATTTACCCCCTGGATTGTCGCGATCGTCCTATTGTTTTTGTGTGCGGGGGCCTTGGCGGTGCGTAACGACGCGCCAATGGCTCAAACTGCCGTGACAGCAGCAGATGTTCCGGCGCTGAAAAAACCGTCCCGTGAACTCGCCAAAGCCTGGCTGGAGCAGCAACTCCAGGCCGCCCATCTGGAGGCGATAAAGGTCACTAACGCCAACGGCCAGCTCAGCGCTGTGGGCAGCTTCGAACACTCGCAAAAACCCCAGTGGCTGGCCCTGCAACAAGCCTTCGACCAGCGTTACGGCCAACAGATCGTCCTCAACCCCCGCGTCGCCGTGCGCGCCGACGCCGCGCGACCGCGCGTGCGCTTCCAGGCCGTGTGGTTCGGCACCCACCCCTATGTGATCAACGACAGCGGCAAACGCCTGTACCCCGGCGCAGCCCTGGCGGACAACTGGGTGCTGGAACGCATCGAGAACAACCAAGTGATCCTCGCCCGCGGCGAAGAACGCTTCACCTTCACCCTATGAGCTGCGCCATGGCACACACCCAGATGATCGTCCCCACGCTCTGCGTGGGAATGCCGCCCCGGACGCTCCGCGTCCTGACGTCAGCGCAAGGTGACGCGGAGCGTCACACCCTGCATTCCCACGCAGAGCGTGGGAACGATCAGGCCCGCGCATGAAAGTCGAACCCCGCCCGCTCATCCCCAGCGACGTGCGCAGCGCCCCCGTCGAAGCCGTTCGCCCGGTCAACTCACGCCAGGCCACTGCCTTCGAAGCGGTGCTGAAAACCCGCAAGACCCAAACCCGCCGCTCCCTGCGCAGTGACCTCGAAGAACTCACCAGCGCCGCCGGCGTCGACTCGCTGCTGTTCGGCAGCGCCCGCTCCCTGGAACTGTTGGAACACGTGATGGAACACATCCTGCCGAGCCTCGACGCCGAGCCCGAGATCAAGGAACTGGCCCACGACCTGATCAGCGAAGAGATCGAAATGCGCCGCACCCTCGAACAGCAACGCTCGGAGGTACATGCCTGATGGCCCGCGATAACGACGACGCCGTGCAACTGCTCAAGGGCATTGGCGAGCTGTACCGGCGCAATGGCCAGTCCCAGCGTGCGCTGGTGATGTTGCTGATTGCCGTCAGTGTCGCGCCCGCAGACGCCGTGTTGCTGCGCTCGCTGGTGCTGGCCTTTACCGACAGCGGCGACGCCACCCGCGCCCTCGGTGCCCTCGACCGCTTGGTGGCGCTGGAGGGTGAGTCCGCCAGCCTGTTGCTGCTGCGCGCCCGCGCGCTCTGGTACGGCGAGCGCAAGGACGAAGCGCGCCAATGCTTCAAACGCTACCTGGCCGCACGCAGGGCCAGCGCATGAGTGCACTCAACCGCCTGAACAACCTGGCGCGCATGGCGGCGCAGCGCACCGACGTGATCATCGTCGCGTTCATGCTCATGGCAATTGTGATGATGATCATCCCGCTGCCCACTTACCTGGTGGACATGCTGATCGGCCTCAACATTGCCCTGAGCATCCTGATTCTGATCGTCGCGTTCTACATCGGCCATTCGGTGGAGTTCTCCGCGCTGCCACCGCTGATCCTGCTCAGCACCCTGTTTCGCTTGTCCCTGTCGATCACCACCACCCGCTTGATCCTGCTGCACGGCGACGCCGGGCATATCGTCAAGGCCTTCGGTGATTTCGTGATCGCCGGCCAGGTGGTGGTCGGCATGGTGGTGTTCCTGATCATCACTGTGGCGCAGTTCGTGGTGATCACCAAGGGCGCCGAACGCGTGGCGGAAGTGGCCGCGCGCTTCACCCTCGACGCCATGCCCGGCAAGCAGATGAGCATCGACAACGACCTGCGCAACGGTGATATCGACCAGGCCGAAGCGCGCCGCCGCCGTTCGCGCCTGGAGCGTGAAAGCCAGATGTTCGGCGCGATGGACGGCGCGATGAAGTTTGTCAAAGGCGACGCCATTGCAGGTTTAGTCATCCTCGCGGTCAACCTGCTCGGCGGCATGCTGATCGGCATGATCGAGCGCGACATGCCGTTCGGTGTGGCCGTGCACACCTACTCGCTGCTGACCGTGGGCGACGGCCTGATCGCACAGATCCCGGCGCTGTTGATTTCGGTGGCGGCGGGCACTGTGGTCACCCGCGTCAACAGCGACGGTGAGGCCGGTGACCTGGGCAGCGAGATCATCAAACAGTTGGGCGCCAGCTACCGCGCGCTGGGCCTGACCGCGTTGATCATGATCGGCGTCAGCCTGCTGCCGGGCTTCCCGACCTGGGTATTCCTCGGCTTGTCCGCCGCCTTCGGTGGGGCGGCATTCGTGATGTATCGCCGGCATACGCGCCAGCCCCAAGGCGAGCCTGAAGCCTTGGTCGAGGCACCGGAACCGGTGGTCGAAGTGCAGGCCGAGCTGGATGACAACCTGCTGCCCGATACCCGCGTGCTGCTGACCATCGGCAGCGGCGTGTCCCAGAGCGCGCCGCGCCAGTTGCTGCGCCAGCGTGTCGAAGCGCTGTGTCACGACATTCGTACCGATCTCGGCGTGGATGTGCCGGTGCCGGGCATCTACATGGAACTCAAGGCGCCGCCGGGCGGTTTCCGCGTGTCGCTGGAAGGCGTGCCGGTGAGCGAAGGCGAGTTGCCGATCAACTGCCTGTTGCTGCAGGACGATCCGGTGCATGTGCAACTGCTGGACATCGCCACCGTGCAAGCCGATTCGCCGCTCAATGGCCGCAACGCCCACTGGATCGAGCGCCAGCACGAAGAGACGTTGCGCAACGCCGGCATCGGTTTCCTGCTGCCCGATGAAGTCTTGCGCGCTGTGCTGGAACGCAGCCTGCGCCGTTATGCCGCCGACTTCCTCGGCATTCAGGAAACCCGCCTGCTGCTCGAACGCACCGAAGCCACCTACGGCGAGCTGGTCAAAGAGGCCTTGCGCCTGGTGCCCTTGCAACGGGTTGCCGAAACCCTGCGCCTGTTGGTCGGCGAAGGTGTATCGATCCGCAACCAGCGCGCCTTGCTCGAAGCCATGGTGGAGTGGGGCGCCCGCGAGACCGATGCCGGGCGCCTGGCCGAACACTTGCGCGCAGCGTTGGCGCGGCAGATCAGCCATCAATACGCCGACCGTAACCGGGTGATCGGCGCGCTGGTGCTGGCGCCCGGCCTGGAAGACCAGTTGCGCGCGTCCCTGCGTCGCCAGGAACCGCAGCGCGAAGTGATCCCTGAAGACGTCAGCCGCGCCTTGCTCGCGCAACTGCGCCAGGCCTGTGAGAACACCCGCGAAGTCAACAGCGCGGTATTGCTGGTGCACCCGGAATTGCGCCGCAGCCTGCGTCGCCTGGTACTGCGCGGCGAGCTGGAACTGGCGGTGCTGTCGTTCCGCGAGCTGGCCACCGAATACAACCTGCAAGCGCTGGTGACCATCAGCCTCACCGATGTCTCTAACCGCCGCGCACCTGCCGCGGCTTCCGTCACTACCCTGGCGTCTGCCTCATGATGCGTTTTTGTGTGTTGTTGCTGGCTCTGGTCAGTTGTGCAAGTCAGGCTCAGGAAATTGCCAATGGGGCGGGGGGCTCGATCAATCTGGCGTCCGGCGAAGGGCGTATTTTGCATTTTGTCGCGCCGGTGGAGTCGGTGCTGGTGGCCGAGCCCAACGTCGCTGACCTGCAAGTGGTGTCGCCCGGCACGCTGTATATCTTCGGCAAGGCGCCAGGCAATACCAGCCTGATCGCCCTCGGTAATGACGGCAAACAACTCGCCAGCCTGACCTTGTCGGTCAGCAGCGGCACCCAGGCGGTGACCGCGCCAATGCAGGAACTGCACCCCGGCAATGGCGCGCAAATCACCGGCGCCGGCAACCGCCTGATCGCCAAGGGCACTGTCGGTTCAGTGGCCGAAGCGACCGACCTCAACGCGCTGCTCAACCCGCAGGGCCAAGGCTTCCAAAGCGCAATCAACACCACCGAATACGCCGGCGCCGCCCAGGTCAACCTGCGTGTGCGCTTTGCCGAAGTGTCGCGGTCCGAGTTGCTGCACTACGGCGTGAACTGGAACGCGATGTTCAACAACGGCACCTTCTCGTTCGGGCTGATTACCGGCGGTGGCCTGGCGGCTGCCACGGCGGGCGGCCTGGCGACGGCGGGCACCGGCTCGGGCAATGTGAATATCGACGGCATGCTCGACGCACTGCAAGCCAACGGTGTGTTGCAGATACTGGCCGAGCCGAACATCACCGCCATGACCGGCCAGACCGCCAGCTTCCTCGCCGGCGGCGAAGTGGCGATCCCTGTGCCGGTCAACCGCGATCTGGTGGGCATCGAATACAAGTCGTTCGGCGTGTCGCTGCTGTTCAACCCGACGCTGTTGCCCAACGGCCGCATCGCCCTGCAAGTGCGCCCCGAAGTCAGCAGCGTGGTCAGCGGCGGCACCGTGGACTTCGGCAATTTCCATGTGCCGTCCTTCAGCGTGCGCCGTGCGGATACGCGGGTTGAAGTCGGCAGCGGGCAGACCTTCGCCATCGCCGGGCTGTTCCAGCGTGAGAGCAGCCAGGACATCGAAAAACTGCCGTTGCTGGGCGACTTGCCGATCCTCGGCAACCTGTTTCGCTCCAAGCGTTTCCAGCGTAACGAAACCGAGTTGGTGATCCTGATTACACCGTACCTGGTGGAGCCGGTGCGCAGCCGCAGTCTCGCCACACCGTTGGACGCACAACCGGCTACTGCCGCGGCCACCGGACCGCGCAGCCGCGGGGCGTTCGGTTTCTACATGAATTGATGAGGGGGCCTGCGATGACTGCTTTGCGTGTGTTGATGCTGTTGCCCCTCGCGTTGGTGGGCTGCCAGACCCATTTGGCGCCGGTGTATTACGCGCCGGAATACCGCGCGGATGGTTTGCCGAGCCAATGCCAGCAGCCGCCGGCCAAGGATGCAATCGGGCTGGACGAAGATTTCAAACCGACCTTACCGTTGGGCTGTGCGAACAATTTGAATTTGATGCAGATGGTTGAGCGCAAGCAGGACCTGACCCAAGGCCGCGCCACCGGCCCGGCCATGGCCGCCCCCGTCGGCCGCGCCGCCCAGGTCTACATCGAAGGCTTCGACCGCGAGCAACTGCAGCGGCGCAAAGATCAGCAAGAAGCCAAAGCCGGCGCGACCGGAGGCCAACAATGACCAAAGGCACGCCAATGATCGCAATGATCGTTCCCACGCTCCGCGTGGGAATGCCTCTTGTGACGCTCCGCGTCACGCCTCGGAACGCAAAACGACCCGGCCTGAATTCCCACGCAGAGCGTGGGAACGATCAGTCAGCGCGGGTCAACCAACCCCAATTCCTTCGCCTGCGCCACCGGATCACTGATCGCCTTGATGCGCTTGGCCTCCACCACCAAACGCGCGCGCTCAGCCGCCGGAATATCGTCCAACGGCAACCCGCCAACCTTTTGTTCAAAGCCCGCCAACACCATCACCAACAACTCATTGCGCTGATGCCGTGGCAAGGCACGGGGCGACTGAGTCACCGGGGCAATGGTCTCCAGCGCCTGCTGCGACTGCCCGCCAAGCGCATAAGCCAGGGCCAGATTGCAGCGGCTGTCGAGGTCGTCCGCCTGCAAGCTCAGGCTTTTGGCGAACGCCGTTTGCGCCGCGACGGCCTGGCCATTCAGCACCTGGGCGATGCCCAAACGGGTATAGGCGACCGGCAGGTGATTGATCTCGGCGGCCTGCCCCAAAGCGGTCACCGCGCGTTGGGTCTTGCCCAATTGCAATTGCGCGGTGCCCAGGCCGAGCAGGGCGTCGGCGTTATGGGCGTCGAAACCCAAGGCCTGCTGGAAAGCGCGTTCGGCGCCCAGCGCGTCCTTGGCGTCGAGTTTGGCCTGGCCGAGTTTGAGCCACAGGTCGATGCCGGCGCCCGGTTGCTGGGCGGCGCGCTCGTACAGCGCGGCCGCGCTGCTGTAGTCGCCGCGTTTGCTCAGGTCGTTGGCCAGTTGCAGGGACTTGTCGGTATCGGTCGCAGGTTTGCTGGAACAGGCCGCCAACAGCAGGGTACTGGCGAGCAGAAAATTCTTGGTCATCGTCACAACTCGTCGGGCGAAGGCGGACGTCATGTAAGCATATTTTTGATGGCCGTCCTATGCCTGTTCAACGCCGGTTTGGCCAACGCCGCCGAAGAGCCCGCCTGGTTCTCCCAGCCCTACGCCTACGTGCTGGTCGATCAGGATGTACGCAGTGCCCTGGAAGAATTCGGCCACAACCTCGACGTGCCGCTGGTGCTCTCGGACAAGGTGCGCGGCAAGGCCCGCAGCACCATTCGCGCCGCCACTGCCGGTGAGTTCCTGCAGACCCTGTGCAGCACCAACGGCCTGACCTGGTACTTCGACGGCAACCTGCTGTACCTCAATGCCAGCGACGAAATCAGCACCAAGCTGTTCAAGGCCAGCGCGCTCAACCTCGACCAGTTGCAGGCCTACCTGAACACCCTCGACGTGTTCGGCCAGCAGTTGTCGATGCGCAATGGTCCCGAGGGCGATGAGGTGTTTGTCTCCGGCCCACCGCCGTACCTGGCGTTGGTGCAACAGCATGTCGATCACCTGCAACCCAACGTCGTGGCCGCCCCGGTGGCACGCGAGCATGGCGTGCGGGTGTTCCGTGGCGCCCAAGTCAGTACCGAAACCCCAACCCAGTAAAGGAGCAGCACCATGTCCGTAACGGCCGTAGACAGCAACCTCGCCCCCGGTGGCGCCAGCCCTGAAGCCAAGTTCAACGCGGCGGTGGATAACGCCAAGGCCGCCGACAAACCCTCGGACACCAGCGACGCCGAGTTCAACGATGCGCTGATCACCCAGGCGGTCACCATTGGCGGGCAGTTCATCATCATGCCGAAGATGCAGGAACTGCTGAACGACGCCATGTCCGATGACGACGACGAGTAGGGAGCCCCTATGACTATCAGTCTCGCTGCCGGCGCTTCGGCTTTGCCGCCGTCCGCCGGTGCGGGGCCCGCCGGGGCCTCGCAGAACCTGTTCGAGCACATGGCCAATACCGCCAAGGGCATGCCCGAAGGCGCCAGCCCGCACCAGATCGGCTCGGGCCTGATGGAGCGCATGAACAGTTTCATCGACCGCACCCGGGCGTTTTCCGAGCGCGCCGATGTGCTTACCAATAACCCCTCGGCGCCGCCACCGGCCTCGGTGGAGATCCGCACGGCGAGTGCGTCGCCCCAAGGCGAGCCGGGCAAGAAAGTCGGCGAACAGCAGGTCGACCAGATCGTGCACTCGCTGGGCAAGATGTTCGATTACTCCATCGAAACCCAGATGGTGGTGCGCGGCGCGACGCAGATTTCCGGTTCCGCCAATACCTTGCTCAAGGGTCAATAACGCCATGCCAAGCCCAAACCGCGCCTTGCGCCTGTTGCTGATCGGCTTGCTCGCCAGCCTCTTGCAGGCGTGCAACACCGACCTCTACACCAACCTCAGCGAGCGCGATGCCAACGCCATGGTCGCGGTGCTGCTGCGCGGTGGCATCCCGGCGGAGCGCAAGACCCAGGACAACGGCCAGCTTAAAGTGGTGGTCGATGAGGAGCGCTTTGCCGAAGCCATGACCCTGCTCGACAACGCCGGCCTGCCGCAGCAGAGCTTTTCCAACATGGGCGAGGTGTTCAAGGGCAATGGCCTGGTGTCGTCGCCGGTGCAGGAGCGCGCGCAGATGATCTACGCGCTGAGCGAAGAGCTGTCGCACTCGGTGTCGCAGATCGACGGCATCGTCGCCGCCCGTGTGCACGTGGTGTTGCCCGACAACGACTTGCTCAAGCGCGTGATTTCGCCGTCGTCGGCCTCGGTGCTGGTGCGTTACGACCCAGGCACCGACATCAATACGCTGATCCCGCAGATTAAGACCCTGGTCGCCAACGGCATCTCCGGCCTCAGCTACGACGGCGTGTCGGTGACCGCGATCAAGGCCGCCGTGGCTATCAGCCAGAACCCGGCACAGCCTCGGCTGGCGCGTTTTATGGGTCTGTGGTTGCTGGAAGACAACCTCGCCCAGGCCCGCATTATGTTTGGCGGCTTGCTGCTGATCGCCCTCGGCGCGCTCGGCGTATTGGCCCGCCAGCAGTGGGCGCGGCGCCAATCCCAGGCGTTGTATGTGCTCAAGGAGGGGGAATGAGTTTGTTTGAACGCTGGCAGCGGCTGATCGCCGAGCCGCTGCAGTTCGTGCGCGCGCCAAGCCTGGGCGCGTGTTTTGCTGATGACCTGCCGGAAGACGTGCTGCACGCGATGCAAAACCAGCAGCGTTTTCGCCAGCGCCTGGAACAACTGCTGGTCAACCACTATCAACTGGCGCCGCTGGCATACCTGGTGACGCCCTTGGCGGCCGACCTGCCGGTGTTGCTGCTGTCGCCGGCGCAATTTGCGCGCTTGCCGAGGTTGTGCGGCGCCATCTGGCACGCCTCGACCTTGAGCCGCGAGATTCGCCGCGACGTGGTCAATGAGCTGCGCGAAGGCCTGGGCGCCGAGGTCTTCAGCCAAGCGCTGGCTTTGCGTCAACTGGGCGGAGCTGCAGATTTGCTGCGCGAGCCTGCGGAACTGATCGACGCCATCGACCGCGATGGCCAGGGCTGCGTGGCGGCCTGGCTGCACGCCCAGCAGGCCGATTTGCAGGGCTGGATGCGCTTGCGTTTCGCCTTCCCCCAGGGCCACAGCACACGGCTGCCGCGCGATCTGGAGATCGTCCAGGCCGCCGCCGCCGCCCTGATGGCCGAGGATAAAACCGATGAGTGAATTGCCGAGCCGTCCCACCGCACGCATCCTGCGTGCCGAAGAAGCCGCGCTGTGGACCGACGGCTTTGCCTTTTTGCAGGCCGCCAGGGATCAGGCCGAGCAGGTCAAGGCCGAGAGCGACCAGTGGCTGCAAGCCGCGCGCGCCGAGGGCTTTGAAACGGCGCGGCAAGAAGGCGCGGAGCAAGTCGCGCAGTTACTGGTGCAAACCCAGTCCCAAGTGCAGCACTACCTGAGCAGCCTGGAGGCGTCCCTGGCCGATCTGGCCCTGGGCATCGTGCGTGAGGTGTTGGGTGAACTCGACAACGCTGAGCGCGTGGTGCGTTGCACCCGCCAGGCCTTGAGCGCCTTTCGTCAGGACCAGGCGCTGACCCTGTGGGTGCCGCCTGCCGAGGTTGAGGCCTTGCGCCAACGCCTCAAGCACGAAGGCCTGGCGATTGCGGTGGACGCCGATGAACAGCTGAGCGCCGGCCAGGCACGCCTCAACAGCCCGGCCGGCTCCGTCGAGCTGGGTCTGGAAGCGCAACTGCAAAACCTGCGCCGCAGCCTGTTGCCCTTCGCCGAAGAGGGCGTGGCATGAACCTCGAGCAGTTGTTGCCGCGCCTGGCTGAGCGCTTGGCCCAGGCGCGTATACGACCGATGCACGGCACCGTGTTGAGCATCCGTGGTGTGCTGCTGCGCGCCAGTGTCGCCGGCGCAAGCATCGGTGAACTGTGCCAGTTGCGCGACCCTGGCAGCGGCCGCAGCTTGAGCGCCGAGGTGATCGGTTTTGATGGCGACGAGGCGATCCTGTCGCCCATCGGCTCCATGGACGGCCTGTCGACCCGCACGCAAATCACCGCCACCGGCGAAACCCTGGGCGTGGCGGTGGGCGATGCGCAACTCGGGCGGGTGATTAGCCCGATGGGCGATTTCCTCGACGGCGACGGCATCCCGCCGACCCTGGCCTTGCAGCGCTACCCGCTGCACGCCGAACCCCCGGCGCCGTTTTCGCGGCAACTGATTGTGCGTTCGATGGCGCTGGGTATTCGCTCCATCGACGGTTTGCTGACCTTGGCCCAGGGCCAGCGCATGGGCATTTTTGGTGAGCCGGGCGTGGGCAAGTCGTCGCTGCTCGCGAGCATCATCCGCAACAGCGAAGCCGATGTGATTGTGATCGGCCTGATCGGCGAGCGCGGCCGGGAAGTGCGCGAATTGCTCGACGTGCAACTCGACGCCCAGGCCCGTGCGCGGACGGTGGCGGTGGTGGCGACGTCTGATCGCCCGGCGGCCGAGCGCGTGCGTGCGGCCTTTGTCGCCACCACCCTGGCCGAGTACCACCGCGACCAGGGCCGCAATGTATTGCTGTTGATGGACAGCCTGACGCGCTTTGCCCGCGCCCAGCGTGAAATCGGCCTGGCCGTGGGCGAACCGCCTACCCGCCGCGGTTACCCGCCGTCGTTCTTCTCGGCCTTGCCGCGCCTGCTGGAGCGCGCCGGCCCCGGCCCCACCGGCAGCATCACCGCGCTGTACACCGTGCTCACCGAAGGCGACGCCGCCAGTGATCCGGTGGCTGAGGAAGCGCGTTCGATTCTCGACGGGCATATCGCCCTCAGCGCCGAACTGGCCCAGCGCAACTATTTCCCGGCGGTGGATGTATTACGCAGCCGCAGCCGCTTGATGGAGCAGGTCGCGGGTGAAGAACACAAACGCCTGGCCATGCGCATTCGTGAACTGATGGCGCGCTACGGCGAAATCGAAATGCTCATCCGCGTGGGCGAGTACTCCGCCGGCAGCGACCCGCTGGCCGACGAAGCCATCAACCGCCACGCGGCGATCGAAGCGTTCCTGCGCCAGAACGCCGGCGAGCCGAGCAGCCTGGACCAGACCTTGGTCCGCATGCGCCAGGTGCTGGCATGAGCTCAATGAACAACAGTGAACTTCAGCCCCATGCAAAACCCTGTGGGAGCTGGCTTGCCTGCGATAGCGGTCTATCAGTCACACAAGGGCAAGCTGACCCACCGCCATCGCAGGCAAGCCAGCTCCCACCGTTGATCTTCATGGATCTAAAGATTGTCACGCAGGCTTAAGGAAGGAGTGACCCCCAATGAAAACTGACCAACTACGCACCCTGCAAACCCTGCGGGTGCTGCGTGAACAACGCGCCGCCAGCCAACTGGCCGCCCAACAGCAACGCTGCGCGCAAACCCACGGCATATTGAACGACGCCAAGGAACAACTGCGCCTGCACCGTGAGGCGATTGCCGAAGAGGCGCGGCAGGTGTATGCGTCCCTTACCGAAGGCTTGTCGGTGGCCAGTTGGCAGGCGGCCCAGGACCGTTTGCGCGGCCTGTCGGATGACCAGCAACTGCTGGAAAACGACGTGACCCACGTGTCCACCACCCTGCAAAGCCAGGAGCGCGAGC
Organism: Pseudomonas sp. R76; assembly: GCF_009834565.1. GTDB lineage: Bacteria > Pseudomonadota > Gammaproteobacteria > Pseudomonadales > Pseudomonadaceae > Aquipseudomonas. The sequence goes on along the minus strand of NZ_CP019428.1, from coordinate 4,168,897 downwards.
GCGACCTGTTTCGCCAGGAACGCCTGAACCGTCAGCGCCAGTCCGAAGCCTGGCAAAGCCTGCTGGACGGACGCGAAAGCGCTGAGCGCCGCGTCGGTGAGTTGCGCGACGAAGGCACCGGCACATGATCGCAGCCCTTGCCGACCCTCTGGCGCCGTGGCTGACGCACTACGACCCGGCGTTGCTGGATTTGCATAACCAACTGCACCGGCGCCGACGCGCCTGGCAGGGCCGCTGCGCCGGGCAAGACCTGCGCGTGAGTTGGGCCGCTGAGCCGCACAGCCTCAACGCCCCACGCGATGTGCTGCTGTTGCTCGGCCGCGCGCCGGTGCGCCTGCGTTTGTCGACGGCCGCACTGGAACAGGTGCTGGTGCCGTTGGCGCTGCAATTCGACGTGCAGCTGTTGCCCTCGCTGCCGCGTTCGTTGCTGCTGGAACTGGCAGTACTCGACCTGATCGAGACCCTGGAACCGTTGCTTGGCCACCCGGTGCAGTTGCTCGAAGCCAAAGACGACCCGCGCACGTTTGCCGTGAGCCTGGCGCTTGAACTGACCTTCGGCAATCAACCCGCCATGCGCGCGCAGCTGGACCTGAGTGAAGGCGCCGCCGTGCTGGTGGCGCAGTTGCTCACGCAATACGGCCAGGTCGAGCCCGACCCACTGCCCGCGCTGCGCCAGACCCTGGCGGTGCTGGCGGGGCAGCAGTGGCTGAGCCTCGGTGAGTTGCGCAGCCTGCGCCCCGGCGATGTGCTGATGCTGGAACACGACGCGGGCTTGCTGCTGGACCTGGACGGGCGCTTGCAGGCCCGCTGCCAATACCAGGGTGAAGCCTTGCGGTTGCAGGAAGAATTGAAAGCGCCCCTTTTGCACATGGAGAACACAATGACTGATGTGGATGCGGCTGCGGCCCTGGATGACTTGCCGCTCAAACTGGTGTGCCAGGTCGGCAGCCTGGAATTGAGCCTGGCGCAATTGCGGGAACTGGGCCCAGGCAGCCTGTTGCAGCTCAACACCCAAAGCGTGGACAGCGTCGACCTGATGGTCAACGGGCGCCGCGTCGGGCAGGGCCAACTGGTGAAAATCGGTGACGGCCTGGGTGTGCGCCTGCTGAGTTTCGCCACCCCATGACCGGTTATCAGCCGAACCTGATCGAGATCATCCTGGTCGTTGCAACGATCGGGCTGATCCCGTTGGCGGTGGTCACCCTCACCGGGTTCATGAAGATTTCGGTGGTGCTGTTCCTGATCCGCAACGCCCTTGGCGTGCAGCAAACCCCGCCGAACCTGGTGCTGTATGGCATCGCGCTGATCCTGTCGGTGTACGTGACCACGCCGCTGATTGGCGACATGTACCGCCAGGTGGAAGGGCGCGACCTCAACATCGAGCATGTCGAGCAACTCAAGGACTTGGGCGATGCGCTACGCCCGCCGCTGCAGGCGCATTTGAAGCGCTTTGCGAATGAGTCCGAGCGCGGTTTTTTTGTGCAGGCCACCGAGACCATCTGGTCGCCGGAAGCCCGCGCCGACCTGCGTGACGATGACCTGGTGGTGCTGATTCCGGCGTTTGTCAGCTCGGAACTGACCCGCGCCTTCGAGATCGGCTTTCTGCTCTACATCCCGTTCCTGGTGGTGGACTTGCTGGTGTCCAACGTGTTGATGGCGATGGGCATGTCGATGGTGTCGCCGAACCTGATTTCGATCCCGCTGAAGATCTTTTTATTCGTGTCGCTGAGTGGCTGGTCGCGCTTGATGCACGGTTTGATTCTGAGTTACGGCTGAGGCACGACCCATGGGCCAGGACGTTTTCCTGTCATTGATGAAACAGGCACTGATGACCGTGCTGATGCTCTCGGCACCGGCGCTGGGCGTGGCGATTATCGTGGGCTTGAGCGTGGGTCTGTTCCAGGCGCTGACGCAGATCCAGGACCAGACCTTGCCCCAGGTGGTGAAGCTGGTGGCGGTGTTGTTGACCATCGTATTTCTTGGCCCGGTCCTCGCCGGGCAAGTCGCGGAGCTGGGCGGCCAGGTGCTGGACAATTTCCCCATGTGGACGCGCTGACCGCCCATGGATGCCAGCCTCACCGCGCAGTTTCTTGAAGTCGCCTACCCGGTGATCAGCGCCGCCTCGCTCGCCGCCTGCCGCGCGATGGGCGTGGTGGTGATCACCCCGGCGTTCAACCGCCTGGGCCTCACCGGCATGATTCGCGGCTGCGTGGCCGTGGCCATCTCAATCCCGATGTTCTTCCCGGTGTTCGACGCACTCACCCATATGCCCGAACACGGCAGCGTGTTTATCGCCGGGTTGCTGATCAAGGAGTTCCTGATCGGCATCCTGATCGGCCTGTTGTTCGGCATTCCGTTCTGGGCGGCGGAAGTGGCGGGGGAGTTGATCGACCTGCAACGCGGCTCGACCATGGCGCAATTGGTCGACCCGTTGTCGTCCGGCGAGTCCAGCGTGATGGCGACCTTGCTCACGGTGATGCTGATCACGCTGTTCTTCATGTCCGGTGGCTTTATCCTGATGGTCGACGGCTATTACCACAGCTACCAGTTATGGCCGGTGACCTCCTTCACCCCGGTGTTCGCCAGCTCCGCGTTGCTCGCGGTGTTGTCGATCCTCGACCAGATCATGCGCGTCGGCGTGCTGATGGTTTCACCCTTGCTGATTTCGCTGTTGATCACCGACTTGATGCTCGCCTACCTGTCGCGGATGGCGCCCAACCTGCATATTTTCGACTTGTCGCTGCCGGTGAAAAACCTGTTTTTCAGTATCTTGATGGTCATCTATATCGGCTTCCTGATCCCGTTGATGCTCGACCAACTGGCGGAGTTTCGCGGCACCGTCGAACTGCTCAAAACCCTGGCGGGCATGGAGTAGCCCATGGCCGATACCAGCGAAGAGAAATCCCAGCCGGCCACGGACAAGAAACTCAAGGACGCGCGCCAGAAAGGCCAGGTCGCCAAGAGCCAGGACCTGGTGTCGGGCATGGTCATCTTGTTCTGCACGCTGTGCATTTCCATCCTCGCACCGCGGGCCAAGGCCCAGGTCACGGCGCTGATCGACCTCACCGCGCAAATCTACATCGAGCCGTTCGCTACAGTGTGGCCACGGGTACTCGACCATGCCGAGCAACTGGTGATCAGCATCACCTTGCCGGTGATGGCAGTGACCACCGGCGTGGTGATCCTGACCAATATCATCACCATGCGCGGCTTTGTGTTCTCGGTCGACCCGATCAAACCGGAGTTCAAGCGCATCAATCCGGCGGAGGGCATGAAGAAGATTTTTGCCTTGCGCAACCTGGTGGAGTTCATCAAGGGCCTGATCAAGGTGCATGTGCTGGCGATCGCGTTTTACGTGATCGGCAAGCATGCATTGCAGGCGCTGATGGAGTCGTCACGCTGTGGTGCGGAGTGCATGGAGTCGACGTTTTTCCTGGTGCTCAAGCCGCTGGTGTTTACCGTGTTGTGCGCCTTCATCCTGGTGGGCGCGGTGGACGTGATCATGCAGCGCTGGCTGTTCGGCCGCGACATGAAAATGACCCGCAGCGAGACCAAGCGCGAACGCAAGGACATCGACGGCGACCCGCTGATCAAGAGCGAACGGCGCCGCCAGCGCAATGAAATGCAGGCACTGGCGACCAAGCTGGGGTTGGGCCGGGCGTCGATGATGATTGGCACCACCGATGGCTGGGTGATTGGCGTGCGCTATGTGCGCGGTGAGACGCCGGTGCCGGTGATCGTGTGCCGGGCGTCGCCGGAGGAGGCGTTGTTGATGTTGCAGGAGGCTTACGATTTGGGCATTCCGCATGCGCCGGATAAAACCCTGGCCACTGAAATTGCCCGTAAGACCGTGCCCGGCGACCCCGTGCCGGACGCCTCATTCCAGGCCGTGGCCGATTGGCTGGTGGCCGCCCGCCTGATCTGACCCAACACAACTCAACCTGTGGGAGCTGGCTTGCCTGCGATGGCAATGTATCAGGCAACCTCTTCAGTGCCTGATTCACCGCTATCGCAGGCAAGCCAGCTCCCACAGTGGACCGAGGTGTGTGATTAATCTCAGCCGTTATCTACATCGTGATACGGGCCACCATACCCATCGCCCACGCGCCAGATAATGTCGTGGTTGTCATTGGTCCATTCCGACGGTTTAAGTGAATACTTGTAGTCCTCGGAATTACGGTTATTCCCATCGCCGATATAGTCCGGGTGATCACGCCGATGATCGCCGCCACGAATGCTCGAGCGCGCGTCCCATTCTTCCTTGCGGAAATCAAAGATGCTCTGGTCCTGCGGCGCATCGCGCTGGCCCCAGTCGGACAGGTAGGTCTGCAGCCACACATAGGCTTCATCGCCATTGGGCTTGAGCAGCCCATCCTGCTTGAAGTCCTGGATCTGGTCCCAGTTCTGCATCGAGATCTTGTGCAGTTTGTGCGACTGAATGGTGCTCAGGATCGCGCCGACAAACGACAGCGCGCCGGAGATCAGGAAGCCCACCGGCCCGAGGAACGGAATGATGCGCCCGGTCACGCCAAGGGTAGTGAGTACACCGCCACCAGCTGCCACCAGGCTGCTGACGCCACCGGCCATCGACAGCGAACCAGAGGCGATTTTCACCGGGTCTTTTTCGCGCACGCCATCGCGCAGGGTGAAGGCGGCCTGGACCACGCTGATCACGCCGCCCGCCACGTCGGTGGCCATGCCGATCACCTTGATCGCGCTGCTGGCAAACTTGGCGCCAAAGCCGGCACCGGCCACGCCGCCACGGATGGCGATGCCTTTTTCAATGCCTTCCTGCACCTTCTTCGCGCCTTCGTCGCTCCAGCCGCCGCTGTTGAGCACCTTGCCCACGTCCTTGCCGTCGTCCATGGCCTGGTCGACGAGGTCGAAGTACTTTTTCTGGATGGCTTCGGCGTCTTTGGGCAGGGCGTGGTAGCCCTCGCCAGGCTTGGCCCACAGGTCGGGCAGGGAGCGGTCGAAGCCCATCAGTTTGTAGGCGTTGGTGCCGCGCAGTTTGTCGTAGACCTTAAGGCCCAAGGTGGCGAAGTGCGAGCCGGTGCCGAGGAAACCAAGGAAGTCGTTGGCGATGCCCAGGCGCTTCATCGGCGTGTCCGCCAGCTTGCCGCCCTGGCCCGCCAGTTGGTAGACGATACGGCCCATGCCGATGGCGCCGCCGACCGAGCCGAGTACGCCATTGTCTTTGAGGAAGGTCAGGTTCTTCACGAACGAGCTGCGGTTTTCTTCGCTGAGGCTCGGCATGATTTCCTTGCTCACCGCGTGCTCGATATCGCTGAAGCTGATCACGCCGTTCTTCTGCCAGGTGTCGCCCAACGAAATCATCGCCTTGCCGAAGTCGGCGGCGGCGCCTTTGTCCTTGAGCAACTGGTCGACGAACTTCGAATACACCCCGAGCGCCTGGCGCGGCAGGCCGTCGGCGCCGCCCTTGAGCATCGACAGGATTGCCAGGGTGTTGTCGGTGGTGGCCAGGGCGGTGTTGTCGTCGCTGATCTTGCTCGGGTCGTCCATCAGCTTTTCAACGGAATCGGTGTAGCCGTCGATCTGCAGGTTTTGCAGGAAGTTGTCGGCCTTGGCCGGGTCCATGTCGGCCAGGGCGGTGTAGGCGGTCTGGATTTCCTGGGTGGCCAGTTCGGTCTTGCCGTCGTCCTGCAGGGCTTTTATGTATTTGGTGAAGTTCTCGGAGGAGTTGCTGTCCACCAGCTTCTGGCGGGTTTCATCGACCTTGGCCTGGCCGCCGTCGACCTTGCCCAGGGCCGCATCATGGTTGGCCTTGATGTCGGCCTGGATGGTCGAGTCGCCGAGCAGCTCGCTGATGGTCTTGTCGATGGACTGGGTGTCGAAGATGTTGTCGCGCACATCGCGGGAGGTGACATCGATTGGCGTGGTCGCAATGCCCTGGTTGCCGAAACCGTGTTCGGGAATGATCGACATGCCGTTGTCGGCCATGCTCTTGGCTTCCACGGCGCGCAGGAACTTGGCGCGCGGGTCGTCCTTGCCGATGCTGCCGTCCTTGACCCCGGCGCGGTAGCTGTCCACCAGGGTTTTCATCGACAGGTCCTGTACCGACAACGGGTTGCCGCTGTCATCTTTTTCGGTGGTGGTGAGGCTGTCGACGGACACGTCCTTGAGCGGCGGCAGGCCGTTGTCGGCGCGTAATTTGTCGACATCGCTGGTCTGCTGCGCGATATCGGTGCGGTAGCCGGAAATCTGCTCGAACATCTGCGGGTTGCTGTCTTCGCTGACGACGATTTTCTCTTCGCTGCCACCGGGTTTGTGCTGGGTGAAGGCGATCAGGCCGGGGCCATAATCACCGACGCCGCCGACGCTCATGATGTCTTCGGTGGACGCCAGGTAAGCGTCCGGCCCGGCCAGGCTGTAGCCGTCGCCCTTGGCTTTCTCGATGCCGGCCAGGGTCTGGCCCTTGGTGGTATAGGTGGCGAAGGCTGCGGGGGTAATGTCCTTGGACACCACCAGCAGTTTGCCGTCGGCCCCGTTGACCACCAGGATGCCGTCCATGGGCGCGTCGACTTTGCTGATGTCGCTGAGCTTGAGGCTGGCCTCATCCTTGCGCAGCAGCTCCTGGCCGGGCAGGGATTGGGCGTTCTTGATGTAGTCGAACGCCTGCGAGCCTTCGGCGGCGTGCACGGCATGCAGGAAGTTGTAGAACGGCGTGCCGGCGTTGGGGCTGGGGTTGCTGAGGTCGGCGCCGGGCTGCGGCAGCGCGGCCTCGGACTGGCTGATCATGTATTTCTTGCCTTGGTGTTCGAACAGGATCACGCCGGACTTGGGGTCTTCGGACACGACTTTAAGCCGGCTGAAATCCAGGTCGCCGGGCAGGCTGGTGACTTCTTCGTAACCTTTGGCCTTGCCGTCGGCGAGGGCTCCCTTGGTCACGCCTGCGCTGTTGTAGCTGGCGAAGGCTTGGGGTGTGAGTGCTTCGGAGATCACCAGGGTCTGGCCGTTTTCGAGACTGACCGTGACCACGCCGTCTTTGGCTTCGCCCACCGATTTGATGTTGGCCAGGCGCACGGCGGGGTCGTCTTCGCGCAGCAGCTGTTGGTCGGGGTTGCTCAGGGCTTCACGGATTTCTTTGCCGGCGGGTGTGCCTTGGGTTTCGGCGAGGGTGTGCAGCAGGTCGTAGAGCGGTGTGCCTTCGTCCGGGCCGCCCTGGTTGACGGGGGCGACTGCGTGGCCGAAGTGCAGGCCCTTGAGGGTATCGAAACCTTCCTGGACTTTTTCGGCGCCTTCGCGGGTGATCTTGAGTTTGCTGCCGTTTTGTTCGAAGTATATGACGCCGGTGTCTTTGTCTTCGGACACGATGTGGAGTTTGTCGATGTCGAGTTTGGCGGGCAGGGCGGTGACTTCCTTGTAGTCGTCGGGTTTGATTTCGCTGGGGGGTTTCAGGCCTTCGCCGGGGGTTTTGGCGAGGACTTTGGGTTTGAAGGTTTTGTCGCCCGACCCGGCGGCTGCCAGGGTTTTGGCCTTGTTGAGCAGAGCGTCGAAGAGGCGCTCGGGGGCTTTGGTTTCGCCTGCGCGGGGGGCGGTGGCTGTCTCGGGTCGGTTGATCATTTTTCAGTCCATGTGAGGGGGCTCGCTGGGGCTTGATAGTAGGCGTTGGTGGGGTGTGAAAATGGGGTTTTGGGTGAGATCGCACAAGCTTTCACAGGTGTGAAATGGGGGGGCGCTTTTGGGTGGGGTGGGGTGTACATATCCATTTCCGCGGTAACGGCGGCTTATGGTTTCGCTCTTACAGCGAGTCACTTTTTGAGGGACCAAAAAGTAACCAAAAAGTCCTCGCCGGTATGACTCACCCACATGGGTTACAAATCAGTTCACGCACATAGGTAACAGTTTTTAACTGGCAGGGTCGATTTCGTGAGGATCTGACCATGCCCTGGAAAGAGCTGAAACCTATGGACCTCAAAGTGATGTTTGTCGCTGAATACCTGACTGGAAAACACAGCCTTAGCCAGCTATGTCGAGACTATGAAATCAGCCGAAAGACTGGCTATAAGTGGGTCGAGCGATACAAAACAGAAGGCCCCGGTGGGCTTGATGAGCGTAGTCGTCGTCGGCACCACCAGACTTATGTGGTGCCTTTGGCGGTAAAGCAGGCAATTATCGAACTTCGTTCTATAGGCGAGACAATCCCTGGTCCGAAAAAAATCCAGAGTGATTTGATAAAGCGTTTTCCGGGCCAGGATCCGCCCTCGAAAACGACTATTTATAACATCCTTAAAGCGGCTGATCTGATCACGCCGCGCCCCTTGCGGCCAAGAGTTGCTGTCTATCCAAAACCGTTACGTAAGGCAGATGTGCCTAATCAGCTTTTCAGTGCTGACTACAAAGGCCAGTACCTGACAGGCGCGGGCGTATGGTGTTATCCGCTAACAATCATGGATCATGCCAGTCGCTTCTTACTTGCCTGTCAGAGCATGCCCAGCACCAATTTCAAGGAGACCCAAGAGACGTTCGAACGGGTGTTTCGCGAGTATGGTTTGCCTGAGCGCATCCGTACTGACAACGGAGTGCCGTTTGCCAGCACAGGGCGCGGAGGGCTGTCACAGTTGTCGATCTGGTGGCTACGGCTGGGTATCATTCCTGAGCGTATCGAGCCCGGTCGGCCAGACCAAAATGGCCGGCACGAGCGTATGCACCGAACACTGAAAAGCACTTTGCCCAATCCACCTGCGGTTGCTTGGGAGTCTCAGCAGAAACACTTTGATCGTTTCATACGGCACTACAATTACGAGCGAGGGCATGAAGCGCTGAGCCAGAAAACACCGGCTTCATGCTATTCACCTTCACCTCGATCCTATCCGGAGAAACTGCCGGAGATGGGTTATGCAAGTCATATTGAGTGTTACCGGACTGACTCAAACGGGATGATTTATCGGTCAGGTCTGCGGATTTATGTGGGGCATTTACTGAAATACCAGACTATTGGAATGGAGATGCTGAGCGACGATGTGTGGGCTGTTATTTTCGGCCCAGTGATCCTCGGACAAGTGGATGCGAGGAATGCAGACAAGGACGGCTATATTTCACTCAAAGTGTTACCTATGTGAATGCACTTTTGTGTAACCCATGTGGTTGTCCCGTACACGCCCCACCACTCGGCACCTCGCTTAGGCTCGGTGTGCCCTCACTCCGGCTTGAATCCGTGGGCCGCCGCACTGGGCCATCCATGGCCCAGTGCGGCTAACCCGGCGTCCTGCCGGGTTACCCACGGATTCAAGCCTGCGTTCGGCCAGCGTGGTTGATGGGGCGATCCCAGATCAAGATCAAGATCAAGATCAAGATCTACAGCACGGCGGCCTAGTAGCCGACCTGAGTGGTAGAAGCAAAAGCACAGCAAAAGCAGGGCAAAAGCATAACTACCTGATGTACTGAGATCCAAAATGTGGGAGCGGGCTTGCTCGCGAATGCGGTTTGTCAGTCAATTCATTTGTCACTGACTCACCGCCTTCGCGAGCAAGCCCGCTCCCACAATTAGACCGAGTTCGGCCGCCAGTCTTTTGCGCTCTGCTTTTCTGTGGGAGCTGGCTTGCCTGCGATGCAGGCACCTCGGTGTATCAGGCAGAACCAGTTGATGCCATCGCAGGCAAGCCAGCTCCCACATTTGATTGAGTACAGTTTCAATGAACAGGTCGGCTGTCAGGCCGCCGTGCTCTGCTTTTGATTTTGATCTCCCACAATTTGACCGAGTTCGGCGTTCAGACTTCTGTGCTCTGCTTTTCTGTGGGAGCTGGCTTGCCTGCGATGCAGGCACCTCGGTGTATCAGGCAGAACCAGTTGATGCCATCGCAGGCAAGCCATCTCCCACATTTGATTGAGTTCAGCTTCCAGGATCAGGTCGGCTGTCAGGCCGCCTCGGCTTGGCTTTTGATCTAACCACTCAGGTCGGCTACCAGGCCGGCGTGCTCTGCTTTTGATCTTGCTTTTGATCTTGATCTTAGGCGCCCCGTTAAACCACGCTGGCCGAACGCAGGCTTTGGAGCGGGGGTAAACCGGCAGGACGCCGGTTTAGCCGCGCTGGGCCAAGGATGGCCCATCGCGGCGGCCCCCGCTCCAAAGCCGGAGTGAGGGCACACCGAGCCTAGGCGAGGTGCCGAGTGGTGGGGCAAGAGCCCTTTTGGTTACTTTTGGGGCTCTTTTCCAAAAGTGACCCGCCGTAAGGGCGGAACCCATATCAGCCCTAACCCAAATAACGGATATGTACTCAATCAACGATGCTGAAACCGAGGCAACGAAGCAATCCGCAATTTAGGCTCCTGCAGCCGCGCCAAATCCGTCGCAATCTGCGCCCGCCAAAAATGCGCCCCCGCCAATTGCGCATCCACCCAAGCCTGACGCAGCAGCACCTTGGCCTTGTCCACCGACCCGTAATGCCCCTGGCGCAATATCAGCTGCGCCTTGATCCGCAACATCTGCGGCACAAACCAACGCTCATGGCGGCCAATCGCCAAATGCAGCGTGTCCTCCAGCACTTCCAGCGCAAGTTTCTCCAGACCCAGGCGCGCCAAACCCAAAGCATATTCACACCGCAACAAACTGTAGAGCTGGCTGTCACCCTGGCCCTGCAAATGGTGCAGGGCCTCACCAAGCTGCGGCACGCCTTCTTCCGGCGAACCCTGGCGAATCAGCAGGATGCTCTCAAAACACAGACGAAACTGCCGCCAGATATGCAAATCCTGACGCGTGGTGCTGTCTTGCAGCAGGCCCAGGTAATAACGCATTTTCGGCAAGTTAGAGGCCAACAGCGCCAAAGGAATCGCCCCCAGGCACAAGGTGTACCAGAGCGTCGCCGGGTGATCGAGTGAGATGGCTTCGTCGACGCAGGTGCTGATCAAGCGCAGCGCCGCGTCGACATCGCCCTCCAGCAACAACACCTTGGCCTTCAGGCAACGGGCGGCGATGCGTTGGTCGAAATGCACGTCGATGATGTGCGAGCGCGGTGCCGACGGCGCGCCAAGGGCCTCGTCGATATTCTGCCGCGCACCCGCCAGGTCGCCCATATGAAACAGCGCCACCGCGCGCATGCGTTTACCCAGCAATTGCTGGTTGCCGCTGCTGTTGAGGGCGATATAACGCTCGGCCAGTTCCAGCGCTTCAGTGTATTGGTTGCAGCCGCAGCGGTCCGTCCACAGGCCCCACAAGGCGCGCATTTTGTGTTCGGCATCGCCCAGGTCGCGGGCGTCTTCGCGCACTTGGCGCCAGGCTTCGCGCATCGGTCCGCCGGTGCCGTAGGTGAGCATCAACACACTGGCCAGGGCGGTTTGCAGGAGCATGCGTTGGCGCACCGGCAGCGGCGCGATGGCGTTGCTGGCCAGGCCTTTTTCGACCCAGGTACGGCACTCGCTGACCAGCGACAGGCGCAACCACAGCGGCACGCCGCCCAGGGTCAGCTCGATGCCCAGGGTCAGGTCGCCGTTGGCCGAATATGCCCATTCCAAGGCCGAGCGAATGGTGCTGATTTCGGGCCCGTACAGCGCGATCCAGGTTTCCGGCGACAGGCCATCCAGGTTTTCGCCAGCCTCCTGCAACACGCCAAGGGCGTAACGGGCATGGCGTTGGGCGGTGGCGTTGGTTTCGCCATGCTCAGTGAGTTTTTCCTGGGCATAGGCGCGGGTGGTTTCCAGCAGGCGGTAGCGTTTGAGCAACTGCGACTCACCGGCGATCAGCAGTGACTTGTCCATCAGGCTTTCGAGCAAAGGCAGCGCGTTGCGTGGGTCGAGGCTGCTGCGGGTGGTCATCGCCTTGACTGCATCAAGGGTGAACGAGCCGGTGAATACCGCCAGTTGGCGCAACATCGCCTGTTCGTCGCCGCTGAGCATCGAATAGGTCCAGTCCAGGGTCGCGCTCAACGAGCGGTGGCGGGCGAGGGCGGTGCGCCGGCCGGTCATCTGCAGGCGAAAGCTGCCGTCGAGCAGGCCGACCAGGTCCTGGATGCCGAAGGTGCGGACCCGCGCGGCGGCGATTTCGATGGCCAGCGCGTTGCTGTCGAGTTTGCGGCAGATTGCGCAGGCTGCTGCCACATCGGCGTCGTTGAACACAAAGTCGGGGTCGAGGGCGCGCACGCGTTCGACAAACAGGCGTACGCCGGACCAGTTCAGGGCTTCGGCGGCGTTGAGGTGCGGCCCATCGTCGGGCACTTGCAGCGGCGCCAGGTCGTGCACGCGTTCGCCCTCGGCGCGCAGCGGTTCACGGCTGGTGGTCAGCACGTAGCAGTGAGGCGCACTGCGCAGCAGGGTTTCGACGGCGTCGGCGGTGGCCGGCAACACGTGTTCGCAGTTGTCCAGCACCAGCAGCAGGCGTCGCTCGGCGAGGGTGGCGGCGATGCTGTGCAGCGGATCGTCGCTAACGGTCTGGATGCCCAGGGCGCTGGCGAGCATGCCGGTCACCCATTGCCCGCTGGTAGCGGGTGCGAGGTCGACGAAGCAAGTGTCCAGTTGGAGTTCGTTTGCCAACTTGTGCGCCACGCCCATGGCCACCGTGGTCTTGCCGATGCCGCCGGGGCCGGTGAGGGTCAAGAAACGTTGGCTCAGCACTTGTTCGGCCAGGCTTTCGATTACCGCATCGCGGCCGATCACCTCAAAGGACGGCGGCGCGGCGCAGGGTTCCTGGCTGCGCGGGGCGGGCACCGGCAAGCTGTCTTCGCCGGCCGCCTGCACGGTCACCGGCGCGACGAAGCGATAGCCACGGCCCGGTACGGTAACGATGTAACTGAAGTTGCCGTCGTCGCCCAAGGCGCGGCGCAGGGCGACGATCTGCGCGCGCAGGTTGCATTCCTCCACGACCACCTTGGGCCAGGCGAAGGAGATCAGTTCGGCTTTCTCCAGCAATTCGCCGGCGCGGGTGGCCAGGGCGATCAACAGGTACAGGGCGCGGCTCCCCAGGGTGACGGGCTCGCCGTTACGCAGCAACACGTGCTGGCGTGCCAGTAACAGGAAGGGGCCAAAGCCCAACACGTTATCGCCGGTAGTCGGGGCTTGGTGGTCTGCGTCCATACAGGACACTGCGTGATTCTTGCTCGAGCTCATCAATTCGTCCTTTTTATAGTCAGGCTTGTTATTGGCGATCAGGCCATTCGCCCTTTTTGGGGTGCAGATGTGCAGCAGCAGTCTTGGAAAGTTGATGTCGATCAAAAAGTCGGAAAAGTCGCCCTCCTTTGGGGCGTTGTCGTTTTTATTGGCGTGTCACGGATCATGTTTCAGTGGATGAGACTGTCTCAAAGCTGAAACATTTTATTACTAGAAATAGTGATAAAGCAGAATGTATGCCAGTTGGCATGTAACAAAGATGACAACAACCTTATGAAATTTATGGTGATTTTTGCGGTCGTTGGCGGCGCCTGAGAGGCGCCGTTCGGAAAGGCGAATATTTCTAATTGTGTCGTTCGGGATGCCGAATAAATTGGCAGAAATTTGGCAGCGTTTTATTGACTGTGTATCGCACTGTATCCCCGCACCACCTTGATACACCGGCATGACGTTCTGCCGTGTTTGCGACACAGAGCGGATACACGCCTGGCTTTAACTCTGTTCACCAGCCGGCGCAGGCGGTCACTCACCGCCACTTGCGCCCTGGCCACACTCAGTCAAGCCAGGAGATACACCGATGAAGCGTCCCTACGCTGCCCTCGCGGCAAGCCTCGCCCTGTCCCTCAGCGCCTTCGCGGCGGTGGCCCACGCCGATGAGCCCAAACCCCAGGAAAAATGCTTCGGCGTGTCCCTCGCCGGCGCCAATGATTGCGCTGCCGGCAAGGGCACTTCGTGCGCCGGCACTGCGACCGCCGACTACCAGGGCAATGCCTGGGTGCTGGTGGACAAAGGCACCTGCACCCAGATCAAAACCCCCAAAGGCTACGGCAGCCTGACGGAACAACCGTGATCCAGCGCCTGCTGCCCCAGGCCCTGCTGTTGCTGGTGGCGCGGGTCGCGATTGCGGCGGTGTTCTTCCTGTCGGGGCGCACCAAGGTCACGGGTTTTCTTGAGCTTAAACCGTCGACCTACGCGCTGTTCCGCTCGGAATACGCCTTGCCGCTGATCCCGCCGGATTGGGCCGCGCACCTGGCCACCTACGCCGAACACCTGTTCCCGCTGCTGCTGGTGCTGGGCCTGCTGACCCGCCCGGCCGCCGCCGCGCTGCTGGGCATGACCCTGGTGATCGAGGTGTTTGTGTACCCCGACGCCTGGCCGGTGCACCTGACCTGGGCGGGGCTGTTGCTGCCGCTGCTGGCCGCTGGCGGTGGGGCCTGGTCGTTGGACCGCCTGCTGTTCGGTAAACCTTTACAACCCTGATGGAGATTCCCGATGCGCATGCTTTCTTCCCTGGCCGTTGCGATGGCCATGACTGTTCCACTGTTGTCCCAGGCGGCCGACACCGCGCAGCCCGGCACCGGTAAAAGCGTGGTGATCGTGCCCGGTTCGTTTGTCGACGGTTCCGGCTGGCGTGTGGTGCACGACATCCTGATTCACAAGGGCTACAAGGTCACCGTGGTGCACCAGGGCCACGAAAACCTGGCCGCCGATGTGGCCGAGGCGCGCGAAGTGCTGGAGCAACAAGTCGGCCCGGTGGTGCTGGTGGGCCACAGTTCCGGTGGCGCGGTGATCTCGATTGCCGGTGACCGCGACAAGGTCAAGTCGATGGTCTACGTCTCGGCGCTGCAGCCGGAAGTGGGCGAAAACATGGCCCAGTTGATCGGCTCGATGCCGGCACCAAGCGATGACATCAAACAGAGCCGCGACGGCCACCTGTTCTTTGATCGCAGCAAGTACAACGCGGATTTTGCCGCCGACCTGACCACCAACCGCACCGATTTCATGGCCGCCTCCCAGGTGCCTGCTACCACCGCGCTGTTCGGCGGCACCGTGTGGGCTGCGGCCTGGCACAAGAAGCCGACCTACGCGGTGGTCTCCACCGAAGACCGTGCACTGAGCCCCGCGCTGCAACGCTGGATGTACCAGCGTGCCGGTTCCAAGGTCACTGAAATCAAGGGCAGCCACTCGGTGTACATCGCCCAGCCTGAGGCTGTGGCGAAGGTCATCGAAGACGCTGCTTCCGTCATCAAATAACTCCCCCCGAAAAAAGGAAAACACCATGAATACTGCACTCAAATCTCGCCTGAGCCTCGCCGCTGCTGCTGCCCTGATCGCCATGGCCTCGGCTTCATTCGCCAGTGCCGCCAGCGCCGCCGACCAGCAGGAAAAACCCGGCCGTTGCTACGGCGTCAACAGCTGCAAGGGCGAAAGCCTGTGCGCCACCGCCAAGCACGACTGCAAGGGCCTCAACAGCTGCAAGGGCGAAGGTGTGATCGTCAAGACGCGGTCCGAATGCCTCAAGGCTGGCGGCACGCTGACTGAGCCGAAGTAACTCACCCACCCTTGTGAGGTGCGGGTTTGTTGTGGCGAGGGAGCTTGCTCGCCACAACAAGCTGGCTCCTGCAGTTGATGGAGAACAGGCTATGCCAACACCCAACCCACATTTTTCCGGCTACGGCCTGGGCCTGCGCAAGGAACACTACTGCGACTTCCTGGAGACCTCGGTGCCGGTGGATTTTGTCGAAGTGATCTCCGAGAATTTTATGGTCGAAGGCGGCCAGCCTCGGCATATCCTGCGCCAGATTCGCCAGCGCCATCCGGTAGCGCTGCATGGCGTGTCGATGTCGATCGGCAGCGCTGAAGGGCTGGACCCGCACTATCTGCGCCGGCTCAAGTCGCTGGTGGATGAGATCGAGCCGCTGTTTGTGTCCGACCACTTGAGCTGGTCGCGCAGTGGCGGCTTCAACTCCCATGACTTATTGCCCGTGCCCTATACCGAGGAGGCGCTGGAGCGGGTGTGCGCCAATATTCACCAGGCCCAGGAAGTGCTGGGTCGCACGCTGTTGGTTGAGAACCCTTCCAGCTATGTGGCCTTCGACGGTGCATCCATGCGCGAGTGGGAATTTATCGCCGCCATGGCCCGGCGCACCGGCTGCGAGCTGTTGCTGGACGTCAATAATGTGTTTGTCAGTGCCCGCAATCATGGCTTCGATGCGCTGGCGTTTCTTGATGGCATTCCCGCCGAGCGTGTGCGTCAGGTGCACTTGGCCGGCCATAGCCAGGGCCGTGATTTGCTCATCGACAGCCATGACAGTCCGGTGTGTGCCGGGGTGTGGGAACTGTATGCCCACGCTACTAAGGTACTCGGGCCAGTGGCGGTGATGATTGAACGCGACGATGAGATTCCGCCGCTGGCCGAGTTGCTCCAGGAGCTGTCGATGGCCCGCGAATTGGGGGCGCAGCGATGAGCCTGAGTGAGTGGCAGCAGGCCTTTCGCACCTGGCTGGTGAGTGCGTCGGACGACGCCGCGCAGGTGCTGGGCAATCACCGCGCGGGCCTGGCGGTGTACCAGAATAACTACCGCGCGCAGTTGGTGGGGTGCCTTGAGCAAGCGTTTCCGAACCTGCGTCGTTGGCTCGGCGACGAGGTGTTTCTGACGGCCAGCATTAGCCATATCGACCAGCATCCGCCGCATGCCTGGACGCTGGATGCTTATCCTGAAGGTTTCTACGCGACGTTGAAGACGCTGTTCCCACATAACCCTGACGTGCATGAGTTGGCCTGGATCGAGTCGGCCTTGAATGAAGCCTTTGTCGCCGCCGATGCGTCGCCTGTGCCGCTGCACGCGTTGGCCGAGTTGGACTGGGATACCGCCATTTTGCGGCTGACGCCGTCGCTGCGCTGCCATGCCCTGACCACCAATGCCGAGAGCATCTGGTCGGCGCTGTGGCAGGAGACGCCCGCGCCCGAGGCGACGATGCTCGAAGAGGCGGGCGGCCTGCTGGTATGGCGACGCCAATTCACCTCGCGTTTGCGTCAGGTGCAGGCGCTGGAGTTGCACGCCTTGCAGCACTTGCAGGTCGACGGCAGTTTCGCCGGGCTGTGTGAGTTTCTGGTGGCGCGATTGGGGGAAGACGCGGGTGTGGCTCAGGCCGGTGAATACCTGGCGGGGTGGTTGGGCAGTGAGTTGATTGTGGGTGTTGGGGCGAGTGAGTAACGGGTCCCTTTGTGGCAAACGGGCCTGTTGTGGCGAGCGGGCTTGCCCCGCGTTGGGCTGCGAAGCGGCCCCAAAGGCTACCAACCGGCTCTGTCAGAAATACCGAGGTGACTGGGGTGGGAGCGCTTCGCACTCCAACGCGGGGCAAGCCCGCTCACCACAACACATCGACGGTTTAAATGAAAATTCTGACAGCCAGGCAATTGGCCACTGAAAAAATCCGCATCTGCCCTTACTCTAGAAGCCTTTGCTACCAGCGCTGGATTGTCCATGTCTTCTGTTGCCGATGGGTTGCCCTCCAATAAACGCCTGCCGGCGGTGATCGCCCTTTCTTTAGGGATCGGCATGGCAACCCTGGACACGGCCATCGTCAACACGGCGCTGCCGACGCTGGCTGAAGGCATCGGCACTGACTCCGCCTCGGTAATCTGGGTGGTCAACGCCTACCAGCTGGCGATTATCGCCACGGTGCTGCCATTTGCTTCGTTGAGTGATGTGTGGGGGCATCGCCGGGTGTACCTCGGTGGCTTGCTGCTGTTTATTCTCTCGTCGCTGTTTTGCGGGTTGGTCGGGTCGTTGCTGACGTTGACCGCCGCGCGGGTGGCGCAAGGGCTGGGTGCGGCGGCGGTGATGAGTGTTAACACGGCGCTGCTGCGACATATCTACCCGTCAAAAATGTTGGGGCGTGGGCTGGGCTATAACTCACTGGTGGTGGGGCTGGCCTTCACGCTGGGGCCGACTGCGGCGTCGGCGATTTTGTCGGTAGCCACCTGGCATTGGCTTTACCTGATCAACGTGCCGCTGGGTTTGCTGGCCCTGGGGTTGGGCGTGCGTTCATTGCCGACGCTGCCCATGACCGGCCACGCTTTCGACCGTCTCGCCGCTGCACTGTGTGCCGGGTTGTTCGCCTTGCTGGTGCTCGGCCTGGGCACGGCGGTGCACGGTGCCCAGGGCGCACTGACGTTGGGCCTGATCGCCGTGGCGTTGGTGTGCGGCGCGTTGCTGCTGCGCCGTCAGGCCGGTCACCCGGCGCCGATGCTGGCCCTGGATTTGTTCAAGCGGCCGGTGTTTGCGCTGTCTTCCCTCACCGCGATCTGCGCGTTCAGCGCCCAGGGCCTGGCGTTTGTGTCGTTGCCGTTTCTGTTGCAGTCGGCGCTCGGGCATAGCCAGGTGGAAACCGGTTTTCTGATGACGCCGTGGCCGGCCGTAGTGGCTGTGATGGCTTTGGTGGCGGGGCGCCTGGCGGATCGCGTGTCGCTGGGCGTGCTGTGCGGCATCGGCCTGTTGATGCTCAGCGCCGGCATGGCCGCGCTGGCGACCTTGGGCAGCGGCGCGTCGGCCTTTGATATCGGCTGGCGCATGGCCTTGTGCGGCGCCGGCTTTGGCTTTTTCCAATCGCCCAACCTCAAGGCAATCATGACCAGCGCGCCGTTGGCCCGCAGCGGCGGGGCGAGTGGCATCGTCGCGATTTCGCGGTTGCTGGGGCAAACACTGGGGGCGTCATTGGTGGCGTTCTGTTTCCATCTGTCGCTGGGCAGTGGCCCGCAATACGCGCTGTGGCTGGGTTGCGTGTTCGCGTTAGTGGGCAGTGTGGCCAGCGGCTTGCGCTTGTTGCCCTATGAGAAAAAAGCCTGATGGGGCGTTGTAAAACCCGGCATGAGAAGGCTAACGTGGCGGCCTGAGTATTTCGGGATGTTTCAGATTTATGTCCAGCCTGGCCCAACGCACTGCTGATACAACTTCCCGACGCGCCGCGCTGACCCTCGCGCTATGCCTGCCCAGTGACGTGCTGCTCTACCTGCTGCTGCCGATGGAATCCCAGGCGTTTGGCATCACGCTGGCCCAGGCCGGGGTGCTGCTGGCGGCTAACCGGCTGGTGCGGATTTTTGGCTACCGGCATGTGCTGAATTTCTACGCACGCAACGGTGATCGGCTGACCTGCATGATCGCCGCCGGGGCCGCCACGGTGTGCGCCCTGGGCAACTCGATGCTGTCGGGTTTCGCCGCATTGCTCGGGCTGCGGTTGATCTGGGGCTTGTGCTTTGCCGCGCTGAACCTGTCGACCCAAGTGTTGGCGACCTCCGAACCCGCTGGCGCCGCGCGCAGGGCAGGGCGCTCAAGGGCGATGATCGCCCTCGGGCCAATGCTGGCGTTGCCACTGGGTGGCTGGTTGACCTTATGGGCCGGGCCGCGCCCGATCTTTATGATCCTCGCCGGCTGCTGCCTGGCGGGCGTGTGGGCGGCGCGCGGTTTGCCCACCGCCGGGCATGACCTGCACAGCACCGGGCGACGTTTCAAGTGGCCCGACAGCGTAGCGACCTGGTCGTTTATCGAAGGCGTGGCGCTGGACGGGCTGTTTATTTTTGGCCTGTCGATCCAGGCACAGAAGATTCTCGGCGGCGATGCGGTACTGATCGCCGGTGGCCTGATGGCCCTGCGATACGCCTCGGAAATGCTCCTGAGCCCATTGGGCGGCCGCGCGGCACAACGCTTTGGCGCCACCTCGATGCTATTGCTGTTTTCGTTCTTGAGTGCCCTGGCCTTGACCGCGTTCGGCAGCTATTGGGTGATCGTCGGCGCAGCCGCGGTGCTGGTGCTGCGCGCGCTGCAACTGCCTCTGGTGACCACCTTGGTGGCCGAGCGCAACCCCGGCTCGATGCGCGTTTCCGCGCTGGCCTCCAACGCGGTGTGGCGTGACGTCGGCGCTGGCCTCGGGCCGTTGCTGGCCGGTTTGTTGCTGCCGGTGGCCTCGGCGCCGTGGGTGTTTGGCGTGGCGGGCGCGGCCATTGCGGTGAGCGCGGTGTTCTGCTGGCGAGCCAAGGTTGCCCGCTGACGAGGTCAGGCTTTTCTTACATGTTCAAGCCAGGCGGGGTCGAGGCGGGTTTGCTCGGTGTCGATCCCCAGCGCCTGCATCTTCTCTTTATGCGCCTCGATCTCGCCGACCAATTGCGCCTGGGCGCTGGAGTTGGCGTCCAGCTCATGCATCTGCGTAAGGCCCAAATGGTAGAAGCGCAGCAGCTTGATCGCCGTCGGGTCGTTGGCCTGCACGCGTTCGGTGACGGTGTGCATCACGTTGGTCACGCTCATCAGGCTGCGCTTGAGCTGCCAGCCATACACCGCCGGCGCGAACCACGGCTGGGTCCAAAAGGGCCCGCGCACCAGGGCGACGGTGATCAAGACACCGGCAAACACGCCGCCGACATTGAAGCGAAAGTTGTCCCCGCCGGGTTCGCCGAACAGCATCACTGCCAGGCTCGACAGCAGCATTGCCAGGGCCACGAACAGCACGGCGATAATCAGGGTGCTGCGGCGCGTCTGTTGGCGGAAGGTCACGGGGTCGCAGGGTTTGAGCTCGAACATCCGGGTCAGGTCTCAAGAAGGGCGGGGTGGCATCTTCGCATGCTTTGCGCAATCAAGTTGAACGATGGCTTGCGGCGGTTTCTCTAAACCTGTGTAGGCCAGCCAATCCCCCGTGAGGTGAACCATCATGCCCGAATACAAGCAACCGCCGCCGGGTACGCCCGACCCCGACCGCACACCCGGAGAAGAGGAGCGCGACAACGATGCGTTACGCCCCAACGACCCGGCGGAGCGTCAGGATGATGAGGTGGAGCAGGTTGAGGAAGACCTGGAAACCCTGCACGACAAAGCCCGCCCGCTGTAACTGAGGAGAGCACTGTGAGTAATCCACCGAAAGGCCCGCGTTCAGGCGAACATGCCAGCGGCAAGGATGAACTGGGTTTCGACCCGGACTCCCCCGATGTAGCCGACCCGCAAGTCGACCCCATCGGCCCGGCTATCGCGCCGCTGGATCAGAAAGATAAAGATGAAGCCAAAAAAAAGCCGCCCTACGATCCGTTGGGCGACTTGAAGAAGTAACGCAAACCCCGCCACTGTGCGGGGTTTTTGCTTAGTTAGGGGCTGCTTATTTGGGCGCGATCCAGGTGACGTCGGTAATGCCGAACTTTTCCGCCCAGGGCCGGGTGGTTTTCTTCACCTGTTCATGACCCACACGCCCAATACGGCTGACGTGGGCGATGTCGGCATCGACCGCCGCCCAATGCCAGGCTTCGGCGTTGTTCATCACTTCGGCGCGCACCACAAAGGACTTCGGTTGACCGTGCAGTTGATAGTTGATGGTGTAGATTTTTGCGGTACTCATGTTGCCTCCCTGTCTTGTTATAGATGGATAGGCGAGCGTTGAAAAAGGTTCAGTCAAAATGACAAGTCGCCTGCTTGCGCTGCATAGTGATGCCTTCGTCACGCGCCCAAGGATCGCGCCATGCCCCGTTTGACTCATCGCCAGCTCTACCTGCAACGCCTGGGCTACGACTCGCCGCCACCGCCCACCTTGCAAACCTTGCAGGAACTGCAACTGCGCCATGTGTGCACGTTTGCCTTTGAGAGCCTGTCGACGTTGCTGCGCACACCGGTGCCGATCGACCTGCCCAGCATCGAGCAAAAGGTGCTGCTCGATGGGCGTGGCGGGTATTGCTTCGAGCTGAACCACCTGTTTCTGGCCTTGCTGCAGGATTTGGGTTTCGACGCGCGCGGCCTTACCGGCTGGGTGGTGATGGGCGGGCCGCCGGACGCGCGCACCGGGCGTACCCATCGCCTGAGCCTGGTTACGCTGGAGGGCGTGCGTTACGTCACCGATGTCGGCTTTGGCGGCATGGTGCCGAGCAGCCCGTTGCAGCTGGACACCGATGCGACCCAGGCCACCGCCCATGAGCCCTATCGGCTGACGTTGAATGACGGCGCCTACACGCTGTGGGCACACGTCGGTGAGGAATGGCGGGGCTTGTATGTGTTCGACCTGCAGACACAGGCGGATATCGACTATGAAATCGGCAACTGGTACGTGTCGACGCACCCGGCTTCGGTGTTTGTCGGTCAGTTGAAGGTGGCGCTGTTGGCCGTGGGTAAACGCCATACGTTGAATAACGCCAACTACGCCGTCCATTACCTGGACCGGCCCAGTGAAAAGCGCGCCATCGAGAGTGCCGATGAGCTGCTGACGTTATTGCAGGGGACCTTCGGCATTCGCTTGCCGGCACATCCGCAATTACGCGAGATAGTTGATGGCTTAATAATGGCAAATTCCAAAGAAGGTTGAGATAGAGCCTGCGCTGAACCGTTTTTCCTCCAAATCGACGCAAATTAATTCGAACTTTCCGCAAAAGCAGAGGTTCGAAGCGGTTCCTGAATAATTTGCTCACCAGACAAGGAGATGTAAAACGATGTCCAAGCTATTCGGAAAATTCCTCAAAGGTTCCTCGCTGCTGGCGCTGGTCGCTGCGCCTGCCGTGGTGTTCGCTGCACCGTCCACCGGGCCGATTTCCGTACTCGGCCTGCAGGGCAGCTACAACGACTTCAAACTTGAAGGCGGTAGCGAAAGCGACAAGGACCACATGCCCGAAGCAGGCCTGTTCTATAACTTCGGCAACAAGCTCACGGCTGAATCCGGCTTTATCTACCAGGCCGGTATCGAAGCCAAGTACGGCGAAAAAAGCAGCAACAAACTCAAGGAAGGCCAGGCTGATCTGGACCTCGGCTGGCGCGCCGCGCTGGACGCGCGCAACTTTGTCGACGTGATTGTGGGCGGCGGCTACAGCTGGACCCGCTACGAGCCGGACACCAACGACTACGACGTCAAGCTCACCAACAAGTCGCCGTTCGCCAAGGCTGCCCTGGGTTACAACCACCAGTTCGATGACATGACCCTGCGCGTCGAAGCCGGTGCCCGTCGCACCATCGACGGCCGCGCCAAGCTCAAGGTGGACGACGTTGGCAGCGACACCGTGGACCTCAAGGACCGCACCAACCCGTATGCGGAAGTCAGCCTGCTGATGAACCAGAAAGGCGACCTGCCAGTGATGGCGGGCCTGTACTACACCCGTACCGAATACAAGCTCGACGAAGACTCTGAAGTCGCCGACAACACCAAGCTCAAGCGTGACGAGTACGGCTTCAAGGTCGGTATCGCGTTCTAAGCGCAACCCGGGATGCGGGGTGGCCAACGCCCCGCATTCGACTGTCCGATCAAGCCCCCTTTGTGTCCCCCAAAACCCTCAACGCCGCGCCATCGCTGCCTTAGTGTGGAAACCGCTTCCACATCATGAGCAGAGAGGGTGGCCATGCGCCGCATCGCATTATTGTTGGCTGTGCTGGGCCTGCTGACGGCCTGTGACAACCCACCAAAACCTCCCCCCGAACGCGCTGCTGCGATCACCGCCATGCCCGCTGACCCGGCACTGGCCCAGCTGGCCCGCGCGCCACGCCTGATTCCGTGGCGCAACTGGTCGGGGGCGCAGACGTGTTTGCCGCTGGCGCGCCTGGCACCCAAGGACCTGGATGAAGCGTGGGCTTCACCTCGTATTCGGGCTGCGTCAGCGAGCGAGGGGTTTTCGCTGGAAGCGTTTGATGACGGCGTGTTGGCGATGCCGCGACCGGGTTGTTGGGCGCTGGCAAGCTATTCAAACGCGGCGGTTACGCCGCCACGCTGGTTTGATTTGCCAGACGCGGAGCGAATCGGCGAGGGCATGCCGCAATTGAGCTCTCAGATTGAGCCACCGTCACGGCATTCGTTGTTTTGGACCGAAGGCTCGCCGCGTGTAGCACCGTCAGTGTGGGTGGGCGAGGGGTTACCCGACAGTGAGACCTTTGCCGATATGCTTGGCGGACCTGACGTGTTGTAGCTCTGTGGCGAGCGTCTTGTTGTGGCGAGCGGGCTTGCCCCGCGTTGGGCTAGCAGCCCCAATAAAAACGCCGCGTTCTTTCAGAAAGAACGCGGCGTGTGGTTTTAGGGCCGCTGCGCGGCCCAACGCGGGGCAAGCCCGCTCGCCACAGCAAGCCCGCTCGCCACAATAAGCCCGCATGTCGAGCGGGCTTGCCACAGTTGGGTCCATCAACCTAATGCGGCGAGTTGCGCCACGGTTTCCGGAAACCGCGCCACCAGGCGAATCAAGGTGGTGGCCTGGGCGTTCGGCTTGGCGCGACCTTGCTCCCAGTTTTCCAGGGTGCGCAGGTTGGTGCGCAGGTACATGGCGAACACCGATCGGGACAGGTTGAGCTGTTGGCGTACGGCCACCACCTCTTCGGCGGTCAGCGGGGCCAGGTTGTTGAGCTGGACCTTGTGGGTGCGCAGGGTGACTTTGCCTTGGCGCTCGTCGGCCAGGGCGTCGAAGCTTTCGACCAGTTCGGAAAAGATTTCACGTTTCATGTTGTGTTCTCGCTTTGATTTCCCTGTCCAGCAGGTGTTTCAGGGCTTTTTTGTGATGGGGGGCCAGGTCGTCCTGTTCGTGTTTGCCGTACAGGGTGAACAGCCAGAATTGCGTACCGCCCGACCACCAGTAATAAATGACCCGCAGGCCACCGCGTTTGCCTTTGTTGCGTCGCTCATCAACGAAGCGAACCTTGCGTAGCCCACCGGTCCCTTCGATGACATCGCCCGCTTCCGGGTTTCTCATCAGCTCCTGCTGAAAACCTTGGAAAAGAGCGTCACTCAGATAATCCTTGCGATGCCGTTCGAAGGCCGGCAGTTCGATAAATAGAGCATCCATGTTCTGTACGTAGCCTGCGTATAGTTTGCTGGCCCACGCGCACTGGGTCAAGTGACCTGGCTGTGGGAACTTTCCTAAAACGCAGACACCATACGGCGGCCCTCAGCGGGTAGATGCCGGACGCGGCGACAGAGGGAAGAGGAATTTTCCGTGATTGAAAGAGGATAAAAGCACTGCAAGCGCGCAGAGCCCTGTCGGTCGACAGGGCTCAGGCGGGGGGAAGGGTGAAGGGCTCTAGTAGGCGGCTATCAAACCGTCTTTGCGCGGGTCAGTTCCGCCCACATAGCCATGCTGGGTGCGCTGGATGATCTGCGCGCCACCAAACGCAAACACGCCGCTTGGGTCTTCAACCTTGATGGTGTGGCCTTTGTCGCGCAGTGCCTGCGCCACCTGTTGATCGAACGCGCGCTCCACGCACACCTCAAGGCCCGCCTCGACCCGCCAGCGGGGCGCATTGGCGGCGGCTTGCGGGTTCTGTTTGTAACGCAGGATGCGCATCATCATCTGAAGGTGCCCTTGTGCCTGCATCGGCCCGCCCATCAAGCCGAATGCCATCAATGGTGTACCGTCGGCATTCATGACGAAGCCTGGGATGATGGTATGAAACGGCCGCTTGCGCGGCGCGACGGTATTCACATGGTCAGGGTCAAGCGTGAACGCCGCCCCACGGTTTTGCAGGCTGATACCGGTGCCCGGCACCACCACGCCTGAGCCGAACCCCATGTAGTTGGACTGGATGAACGACACCATCATGCCGCTTTCGTCCGCCGTCGACAGGCACACCGTACCGCCTGCCTTGGGTGAACCGTGGCCGGGGTTGGCCGCCTGCTCATTGACCCGCGCGGCACGTTCGCGCAAATAGGCCGGGTCGAGTAAACGCTCGGGGTCGAGGCGCATATGGTTGCTGTCGGTGACGTGATGCTGCAGATCGGCCAGCGCCAGTTTCATCGCCTCCAGCACCGGGTGCAGGGTTTCGACGCTGTCGACCGGATGTTCGCCAACGCCGAGCGCTTCAAGCATGCTCAGCCCGGCCAGTGTGGCGATGCCTTGGCCGTTGGGCGGCAACTCGTGAACAACCGCGCCGGCGTAGGGCACCGACATCGTCTGCGTCCACTCGACGCTGTGATGGGCCAGGTCATCGAGGGTCATGACACTGCCGTTGGCCTGGGCATGGGCAATGATGGCCTGCGCCAGCTCGCCACGGTAGAAGGCTTCGCCCTGGGTGTCGGCGATGCTCTTCAGGGTTTTTGCGTGGTCTTTGAGCCACACTTTCTCACCCGCCACAGGGGCTTTGCCACCGGGTAGAAAACACTCGGCAAAGCCCGGTTGGTCCTTCAGTTTGTCGGCGCCCAGGCGCCACAATTCACTGATGATAGGCGTGACCTGATAACCGTCTTGCGCATAGGCAATCGCCGGTTCTGCCAGTGTGGCAAAGGGCAATTTACCGTAGCGTTCGGACAGCGCCACCCAGGCCGACACCGCCCCCGGCACGGTCACTGAGCCCCAGCCGCGCTGCGGCATTTCGGCTTGCCCGGCGAAATGCTCGGGCGTCCAGCCTTCAGGCGAGCGGCCGGAGGCGTTCAGGCCTTGCAGTTTTTTCCTGTCCCAGACGATGGCAAACGCGTCACTGCCAATGCCGCAGCCCGTGGGTTCGACCACGGTCAGCACCATGGCCGCGGCGATGGCGGCGTCGACCGCGTTGCCGCCTTTGCGCAGTATTTCCAGGCCCGCCTGAGCGGCCAGGGGCTGGGAGCAGGCGACCATGTTGCTGCCCATGACGGGCGAGCGCGCGGACGGATAGGGTTGGCTGTAATCCAGATCATCAAACATGAGTGGCTCTCTTTCGGCAGTCGTCAATTTTTGGGGGCCAGGGCGTTATGCAGACCGTCTCCCAACGTGCGCCTCTTTTGCGTGCGCTTGGGGGTGGGTGTAAATCGGCTTAAATGTGGGAGCTGGCTAGCCTGCGATGGCGGCCTCTGGGCCGACCAGCAGGGTGGGTTGGTACGAGTACATATCCGTTGCTGCGGTAACGGCGGCTTATGGTTCCGCTCTTACAGCGGGTCACTTTTTGAGGGACCGGAATGCCGGCCCAGCAAAAAGTAACCAAAAAGTCCTCGCCCCACCACTCGGCACCTCGCTTAGGCTCGGTGTGCCCTCACTCCGGCTTGAATCCGTGGGCCGCCGCAATGGGCCATCCATGGCCCAGTGCGGCTAACCCGGCGTCCTGCCGGGTTACCCACGGATTCAAGCCTGCGTTCGGCCAGCGTGGTTGACGGGGCGATCCCAGATCAAGATCAAGATCAAGATCTACAGCACGGCGGCCTAGTAGCCGACCTGAGTGGTAGAAGCAAAAGCACAGCAAAAGCAGGGCAAAAGCACATCTACCTGATGTACTGAGATCCAAAATGTGGGAGCGGGCTTGCTCGCGAATGCGGTTTGTCAGTCAATTTATTTGTCACTGACTCACCGCCTTCGCGAGCAAGCCCGCTCCCACAATTAGACCGAGTTCGGCCGCCAGACCACTGTGCTCTGCTTTTCTGTGGGAGCTGGCTTGCCTGCGATGCAGGCACCTCGGTGTATCAGGCAGAACCAGTTGATGCCATCGCAGGCAAGCCATCTCCCACATTTGATTGAGTTCAGCTTCCAGGATCAGGTCGGCTGTCAGGCCGCCTCTGCTGTGCTTTTGATCCAACCACTCAGGTCGGCTACTAGGCCGCCGTGCTCTTGCTTTTGATCTTGCTTTTGATCTTGATCTGAGGCGCCCCGTTAAACCACGCTGGCCGAACGCAGGCTTTGGAGCGGGGGTAAACCGGCAGGACGCCGGTTTAGCCGCGCTGGGCCAGGGATGGCCCATCGCGGCGGCCCCCGCTCCAAAGCCGGAGTGAGGGCACACCGAGCCTAGGCGAGGTGCCGAGTGGTGGGGCAAGAGCCCTTTGGTTACTTTGGGGCTTTTCCAAAGTGACCCGCTGTAAGAGCGGAACCGATCTCAGCCATCACCCAAATATCGGATATGTACCAAGAGCCCCAGACACCTGCAAAAACGGCGCCCAAAGGCGCCGTTCTTTTTACTGCATATAGCTAAGCGATCAAACGCCCAGTACCGCGTGCTGCACCAGGGTGAGCAACGGCTGTGGGTACACGCCCAAGAAGAACGCAAGCAGGGCAATCGCCAGCAGCATCACGCCACCGGCTTTCTGTTCCCAGTGCAGCTCGGCATCCACACGGCGCAGGTTTGGCTCGATCAGGTACAGGGTGACCATCACACGCAGGTAGTAGAACACGCCGATGGCGCTACCCAGCACGAGGGAGGCAACCAACCACCATTCGTGAGCTTCAACACCGGTCGCAACGATGTAGAACTTACCGATAAAGCCTGCAGTCAGCGGGATACCCGCCAGGGACAGCATCATCACGGTCAGTACGGCAGTCAGGTACGGACGGC
Organism: Pseudomonas sp. R76; assembly: GCF_009834565.1. Taxonomy (GTDB): domain Bacteria; phylum Pseudomonadota; class Gammaproteobacteria; order Pseudomonadales; family Pseudomonadaceae; genus Aquipseudomonas. The sequence goes on along the minus strand of NZ_CP019428.1, from coordinate 4,140,838 downwards.
GCCAGAACAGGCCGCGGTATTCGTACAAGGCGTCAGCGTCACGGCCTTTGAACGGCGAGGACATCAGCGTGATCACGCCAAAGGCGCCAAGGCTGGTGATCACGTAGGTGACCAGGTACACGCCCATCGCTTCCACAGCCAGGCCTTTGCTCGCCACCAGCGCGATCAGCAGGTAGCCGAAGTGCGCGATGGAGGAGTAACCGAGCAGACGCTTGAGGTTGTTCTGGGTCAGGGCCAGCAGGTTACCGAACAGGATCGACGCAATGGCGATCACGGTCAGCACGTTGCTCAGCACGCCGGTGTTGGCTGCAGGCGAGATCTGGAACAGACGCACCATCACCGCAAACACGGCAACCTTCGACGCCGTGGCCAAAAACGCCGCCACCGGCGCCGGGGCGCCTTCGTAGACGTCCGGGGTCCACAGGTGGAACGGCACCAGGGAGAGCTTGAACGCCAGGCCGATCAGCATCATGGCCAGGCCCAGTTGGGCAATTGGCGCAGGCATGCTGGTGGTTGCCAGGGCGTGACCGATACCGGTGAAGCTCAGGCTGCCGGCTTCTGCGTAGAGCAGGGCCATACCGAACAACAGGAACGCGGAACCGGCGGCCGACAGCACCATGTACTTGATGCCGGCTTCCAGGGAGCGCTTGTTGAAGAAGGCATACGCCACCAGGCCGTAGGTCGGGATCGACAGCAGTTCCAGGCCGATGAACAAGCCGGCCAGGTGCTGTGCGCTGACCAGCACGATGCCACCGGCCGCAGCCAGCAGGATCAGCAGGTACAGCTCTTCCTTGTTGCCCGGGTAGCCCGTGCCGCCTTCGCCGAGGTAGGCGTGGGCGAGGGTGACGCAGGCCAGGGTGGCGACCAGGATCAACGCGATGTACAGCAGCGCGAAGTCATCGATCATCATCAGCGGGGTCACGGCCAATGGCGCGACCTTGAGGGCTGGAATGATCGACAGCAGGGCCAGGTTCAAACCGGCACAGGACAGCAGGAACGTTTGCGAGTGATTGCGGCGCCAGGCGATCGCCAGCATCACCACCACGATGGTGAGGCTGGTGATCAGCAGCGGCGCAAGCGCGATAAAGTGTTGGATAGTGAATTCCATAGCGCTCTTACCGTGCCGAAGCGAGTTGAGTGAAGGCGGTGCTGAACCACTGCTGCACGCCATGCATCGTCGCGGCAGAAGTGTCCAGGAACGGTTGCGGGTACACGCCGATGTAGATCAGCAGTACCGCAAGGCCGAGCACCATGATCAGTTCGCGAGCATCCATCCCTTGCAGGACGGTGTCGGACTTGGCCGGGCCGAAGTAGGCGCGGTGGATCATGATCAGCGAGTAAACCGAACCAAACACCAGGCCGGATGTAGCAATGGCGCTGATCCACGGCGTGTGCACGAACGAACCCATCAGGATCAGGAACTCGCCGATGAAGTTGCCGGTGCCCGGCAAGCCCAGCGACGCAGCAGCGAAGAACAGGCTGATCGCCGGCAGGTAAGCGATGCGCGACCACACGCCACCCATTTCACGCATGTCACGGGTGTGCAGGCGCTCGTACAGCTGACCACTGAGGATAAACAGTGCCGCGGCGGAAACACCGTGGGCCAACATCTGGATCACGGCGCCTTGCAACGCCAGCTGGCTGCCGGAGTAGATGCCGATCAGTACGAAACCCATGTGGGAAACGGACGAGAAGGCGATCAGACGCTTGATGTCGGTTTGTGCGAAGGCCAGGAACGCACCGTAGAAGATCCCGATCAGACCCAGGGTCATGGCGATCGGCGCGAACTCGGCCGAGGCATTCGGGAACAGCGGCAGGGCGAAACGCAGCAGGCCGTAAGCAGCGGTCTTCAGCAGGATACCGGCCAGGTCCACGGAACCTGCGGTCGGCGCCTGGGCGTGAGCGTCAGGCAGCCAGGAGTGGAACGGCACCACCGGCAGCTTCACCGCGAAGGCGATGAAGAAGCCCAGCATCAGGATGTACTCGGTGGTCAGCGACATCTTGGTTTTCAACAGGTCGGCGTAGTTGAAGGTAATCACGCCGGTGTTGTTGAAGTTGACCAGTACCAGACCCAGGATCGCCACCAACATGATCAGGCCGGAAGCCTGGGTGAAGATGAAGAACTTGGTCGCCGCGTAGATCCGGGTTTTCTTGCCGTCCGAAGAACTGTGACCCCAGAGCGCGATGAGGAAGTACATCGGCACCAGCATCATTTCCCAGAAGAAGAAGAACATGAACAGGTCGAGGGCGAGGAACACGCCGACAACACCGCCCAGGATCCACATCAGGTTCAGGTGGAAGAAGCCCACGTGACGCTGAATTTCTTTCCAGGAGCAGAGTACCGAAAGGATACCCAGCAGGCCGGTCAGCAGGATCATCAACAGCGACAGGCCGTCGAGGGCCAGGTGCACGTTGATGCCGAAGCGCTGGATCCACACGTGCTTGAATTCAAGCGCGAAGGTTGGATCGACACCCGGTGCCGGAGCGAATGAATAGTCACCGTGGGCCCACAGCCAGAGGCCGAGCGCGAGTTCCAGGGACATGGTCAGCAACGCAATCCAGCGGGGGAGGGTGGCGCCGAAGCGTTCACCCATCCAGCAGAGCAGGCCGCCGATAAAGGGGATCAGGATTAGCCAGGGCAGAATCATGACGGGCTCGTTTCCTTTCGCAAGTTCGCAAAGTTCGCAATGTACATAGTTACACCGCCACGACGACGATGGCGCCGATCACCAGCACGGCACCAACGGCCATGGAGGCGGCGTACCAACGCAATTGGCCCGTCTCGCTGCGGCTCAGGGCGGTGTGACCGGCCTTGGCGGCGCGCGGGATCAAACCGATGGTCTGGTCGAGCGGGTCTTTGCGCAGTACATGGCTGATCGCAAGGTAAGGCTTGACGAACAGTTTGTCGTAGATCCAGTCGAAGCCCCAGGCGGCGAACCACCAGGCCGACAGGAAGCGGCCGATGCCACTGTTGGCAACAGCGGTAACGAAGCGACGCTTGCCGAGGAACAGCAGGGCTGCCAGCAGGATACCGGCCAGGGCGATGGCGCCCGAGGCGATTTCCAGGCTGTGCTTGGCGGCGCCGCCGGCATGGCCAGCGCTTTCCGGCAGTACGCCGGCCAGTGGCGGGGTGATCATGGCGCCGATGAAGGTCGACAGGATGATCAGCACCGACAGTGGCAACCAGTGGGAGATGCCGTGGCCTGCGTGTGCTTCGGTCTTGGCTTCACCGTGGAAGGTGATGAAGATCAGGCGGAAGGTATACAGCGAGGTCATGAAGGCACCGACCAAGCCTGCGTACAGCAGGTTCTGGTTACCGCTGGCAAAGGCTTCCCAGAGGATTTCGTCTTTCGAGTAGAAACCTGCGGTCACCAGCGGCAGGGCAGCCAGGGCGGCACCACCGACGATGAAGCTGGCGTAGGCCAACGGCAGTTTCTTCCACAGGCCGCCCATTTTGAAGATGTTCTGCTCGTGGTGGCAGGCAACGATCACCGCACCGGAAGCAAGGAACAGCAGGGCCTTGAAGAAGGCGTGGGTCATCAGGTGGAAGATCGCCGCGTCCCAGGCGCCGACGCCCAGGGCCAGGAACATGTAGCCGATCTGGCTCATGGTCGAGTAGGCGAGGATCCGCTTGATGTCGGTCTGCACCAGCGCGGCAAAACCGGCCAGTACCAGCGTTACGCCGCCGACCAGGCCCACCAGGTGCAGGATTTCCGGCGCCAGGGTGAACAGGCCGTGGGTACGGGCAATCAGGTAGACACCGGCAGTTACCATGGTTGCCGCGTGAATCAGTGCGGAAACCGGCGTAGGGCCGGCCATCGCATCCGCCAGCCAGGTTTGCAGTGGCAGTTGCGCGGATTTACCTACGGCGCCGCCCAGCAGCATCAGGGTTGCCAGGGTGATCCAGAAGTCGCCGACCTGGAATTTCTGCGGTGCCAGCACCAGCAGTTCCTGGATGTTCAGCGTGCCCACTTGTTGGAACAGGATGAACAGGCCGATGGCCATGAACACGTCGCCGATGCGGGTAACGATGAAGGCCTTGAGTGCCGCGTTGCCGTTGTTGCGGTTGCTGTAGTAGAAACCGATCAACAGGTACGAGCACAGGCCCACGCCTTCCCAGCCGAAGTACAGGAACAACAGGTTATCGCCCAATACCAGGAACAGCATGCTGGCGATAAACAGGTTGGTGTACGAGAAGAAGCGCGAGTAACCGGCTTCACCGCGCATGTACCAGGATGCGAACAGGTGGATCAGGAAGCCCACACCGACCACCACGCCGAGCATGGTGATCGACAGGCCGTCGACGTAGAGGGCGAAGTTCGGCTTGAAGCCGTCCACCGACATCCACTGCCACAGCACCAGGGTGTAGTGGCCGCCTTCCGGCGGCGCCACGTTGAATTGCCAGATGACGTAGGCGGCGACGATCGCCGACAGGCCAATGGAACCCACACCGATCAGGGCGGAAAGGTTTTCCGACCAGCGTCCACGGGAGAACGACAGCAGCAGGAAACCGATCAGGGGAAATACGAAAGTCAGAAAGATCATGTTCATCCGCGCATCTCACTGGCAGCGTCGATATCAAGCGTGTGGAAGCGACGATACAGTTGCAGCAGGATCGCCAGGCCAATACTGGCTTCGGCGGCTGCCAGGCTGATCACCAGGATGAACATGACTTGTCCATCCGGCTGGCCCCAACGTGCACCTGCAACGATGAACGCCAGTGCTGCAGCGTTCATCATGATTTCCAGGCTCATCAACACGAACAGAATGTTACGGCGAACCATCAGGCCGACCAGGCCAAGGCAGAACAGGATGCCGGCGACCGCCAGACCATGCTCCAAAGGGATAGCAGGCATCGTCATTGCTCCTTGGCTTCGTTGCGGCCCAAGTGGAAGGCGGTGATGGCTGCAGCGAGCAGCAGCATCGAAGCCAGTTCGACCATCAGCAGGTACGGGCCGAACAGGCTGATGCCTACGGCTTTGGCGTCTACGGTGGTGTGGCCGATGGCCTGGCCGCTCTGGTGAGCGAACAGCACATACAGCAGTTCACCCAGCAGCAGCGCTGCCAGGACAACCGGGCCGAGCCAGATGCCGGGCTTGAGCCAGACGCGTTCCTGGGCGACCGAAGCCGGCCCCAGGTTGAGCATCATCACCACAAACACGAACAGCACCATGATGGCGCCGGCGTAGGCGATCACTTCCAGGACACCGGCGAACGGTGCGCCGAGGCTGAAAAAGGTCATGGCCACGGCGATCAGCGAAATGATCAGGTAGAGCAGGGCGTGCACGGGGTTGGTGTTGGTGATCACGCGAAGCGTGGACACCACTGCAATACCCGACGCGAAATAGAAAGCGAATTCCATCTTTCTTCCTTAAGGCAGCAAGCTCTTCACGTTGATCGGCTCGGCTTCGTTTTGTGCGGCGCCCTTCGGCTTACCGGCAACGGCCATACCTGCAACACGATAGAAGTTGTAATCAGGGTTTTTACCGGGACCAGAGATCAGCAGATCTTCTTTCTCGTACACCAGGTCCTGACGTTTGAACTCGGCCATCTCGAAATCCGGTGTCAGCTGGATCGCGGTGGTCGGGCAAGCTTCCTCGCAGAGGCCGCAGAAAATGCAGCGCGAGAAGTTGATGCGGAAGAAGTCCGGGTACCAGCGACCGTCTTCGGTTTCAGCTTTCTGCAGGGAGATGCAACCCACCGGGCACGCCACGGCGCACAGGTTGCAGGCTACGCAACGCTCTTCGCCATCGGGGTCGCGGGTCAGCACGATACGGCCGCGATAGCGCGGCGGCAGGTACACCGCTTCTTCCGGGTATTGCAGGGTGTCGCGTTTGCGGAAGCCATGGCCGAAAACCATCACCAGGCTTCGCAGCTGGGTACCAGTACCCTTAACGATGTCGCCAATATATTTGAACATGGGTCAAATCCTCACTGAACCGCGCCGGCTGGCGTGTTCAACAACACAACAGCAGCCGTCACCAGCAAATTGATCAGGGTCAGCGGCAGGCAGAATCTCCAGCTGAAATCCATCACCTGGTCATAGCGTGGGCGCGGAATAGAGGCGCGCAGCAGGATGAACAGCATGATGAAGAACGCCGTCTTCAAGAAGAACCAGAAGAACGCCAGTTGCGGCAGGATGTTGAACGGGCCGTGCCAGCCGCCGAAGAACAGCGTGACCAGCAGTGCCGAGATCAAGATGATGCCGATGTATTCGCCAACGAAGAACATGCCCCATTTCATGCCGGCGTATTCAATGTGGTAACCGTCAGCCAGTTCCTGTTCCGCTTCCGGTTGGTCGAACGGGTGACGGTGAGTCACGGCGACGCCAGCGATGAAGAAGGTACAGAAGCCGAAGAACTGCGGAATGATGAACCACAGGTTCTGCGCCTGGTACTCGACGATGTCGCGCATGTTGAACGAGCCGACCTGCACCACGATGCCCATCAGCGCCAGGCCCATGAACACTTCGTAGGACACGGTCTGGGCCGAAGCCCGCAAGCTGCCCAGCAGGGCGAACTTGTTGTTGCTCGACCAACCGGCGAACAGCACCGCGTAGACCGACAGACCGGCCATGGCGAAGAAGAACAGCAAGCCGATGTTCAGGTCCGCCACGCCCCAGGTCGGGGTGATCGGGATGACTGCGAAGGCGATCAGCAAGGCGCTCATGGCCACGACCGGTGCCAGGGTGAAGATCACCTTGTCGGCAAACGGCGGGGTCCAGTCTTCCTTGAAGAACATTTTGAGCATGTCGGCAGCGATCTGGAACATGCCGAACGGGCCAACGCGGTTCGGACCGTAACGGTCCTGCCACCAGCCCAGCAGGCGACGTTCGACGAAGCTGAGCAGGGCGCCCGCAACGACCACGGCCAACAGGATCACGATGGCCTTGACGACCGAGATGATCACGTCGATCACTTCAGGGGTGAACCAGGTCATTGCGCTGCCTCCTGCAGACCGTCAACGGTTTGGCCAAAGATCGCCGGCGGAATGCCCGCGAGGCCTTTAGGCAGTGCAACCAGGCCAGCCCCCAACTCTTCGTTGATGCGCAGCGGCAGACGCAGGGTCTGGCCGCCGACGGTCAAGCTCAGCAGGGCACCGTCGTTGACGCCCAGGCGGTCGACTTCGGACTTGGCCACGGACACGTAAGCGGCCGGGATGCGCTCTTGTACCGGTGCGGCTTTGGAAGAGGTCTCTTCGCTGCCGAACAGGTGGAAGAACGGCACAACCTGCCAGGTGCCCTGGGCCGGGTTGAACGGACGCGGTACGGCTGCGAACCAGTTCAGCGAGTCGCCCGTGCTTTCGATCAGGCGGGTGCCTGGGTCGCCAGCGCGGATATGACCACCGACTTCGTCCTGGAACTTGTTCCAGGCCTGTGGCGAGTTCCAGCCCGGCGACCAGGCGAAAGGCACCTGCTGACGCGGCTCGGCCGAACCCGAGTAACCTTCCATGGAGAAGGCGAACGCGGTGTCGGGGTCTTGTGGGGTACGCGGTTCGTGCACGCTGATGTCGGCGCGCATGGCGGTACGCCCGGAGTAACGCAGCGGTTCACGGGCCAGTTTCAAGCCCTTGATGCGGAACGAGGCGGACGGTGCAGCGTCGACGATACGTGCCAACTGCGGCGCGCTCGCGGCGGCAGCGGCCGTCACGTGGTCGAGCTGGGTCCAGTCGATCGGCTGATTCAGCAAGGTGGCGCGCAGGGCATGCAGCCAGCGCCAGCCTTCGTGAACCAGGATGCTGGCGTCCATGTACTTCGGATCGAACACCTGGAAGAAGCGCTGGGCGCGGCCTTCCTGGCTGACCAGGGTACCGTCGCCTTCGGCGAAAGTAGCGGCTGGCAGGACCAGGTCGGCACGTTCGCTGGTGGCGGTCTTCTGGTGGTCGGCAACTATCAGCACTTTGGCAGCGTCCAGCGCGGCGTCAACCTTGGCCGAATCCGTGCGGGTGTACAGGTCGTTTTCCAGTACCACGATGGCGTCGGCTTTACCGTCAGTCACGGCTTGCAGCGCGGCATCCAGCGATTCGCCACCGAGCATGGCCAGGCCAAGGCTGTTGGCTTCCGGCACGACCAGGCTGATGGAACCGTTCTTGTCGCGCAGCTTCAAGGCCTTGGCGATGTTGGCAGCGGCTTCGATCAGCGCTTTGGAACCCAACGAGGTGCCGGCAATGATCAATGGGCGCTTGGCCGCCAGCAGGGCGTCGGCGATGCGTTGGGCCAGTTCAACGGCTTCAGCGTCCAGGCCTTCGACGGCAGGCGCACTGGCGTCCAGGGCGTGCGCCACGGCGAAACCGATGCGGGCCAGGTCGTCTGGGGCGGCGTGGACGCATTCTTCGGCGATATCGTCGAGCTTGGTTTCTGCCAGGCTTGCAATAAACAGCGGGTTCAGCGCGTGCTGGCCGATGTTTTTCACCGCAGCGTCGAGCCAAGGCTGGACGCGCATGGCATCGGCCATGTCTTCAGCCTTGCCTTTGACCGACTGACGCAGCGACAGCGCGATGCGCGCGGCGGTCTGGGTCAGGTCTTCACCGAGCACGAAAATGGCGTCGTGGTCTTCGATGTCGCGCATGTTCGGAACCGGCAGCGGGCTGTCGTTCAGCACTTGCAGGACCAGGCGGATGCGCTCCAATTCACCGGCTTCGATACCGGAGTAGAAGTGCTCGGCGCCGACCAGCTCGCGCAACGCGTAGTTGCTTTCGAGGCTGGCGCGTGGCGAACCGATACCGACGATGTTGCGGCCGCGCAGCAGGTCGGCGGCTTTATCCAGCGCGTCGTCCAGGCTCAGCTTGGCGCCATCGGCCAACAGTGGCTGGCGTGGGCGGTCTTCGCGGTTGACGTAGCCATAGCCGAAACGGCCACGGTCGCAGAGGAAGTACTGGTTGACCGAACCGTTAAAGCGGTTTTCGATACGACGCAGTTCACCGTAGCGCTCGCCCGGGGAGATGTTGCAACCGCTGGAGCAGCCATGGCAGATGCTCGGCGAGAACTGCATGTCCCACTTACGGTTGTAGCGCTCGGAGTGGGTCTTGTCGGTGAACACACCGGTCGGGCAGACCTCGGTGAGGTTGCCGGAGAACTCGCTCTCAAGCACACCGTCTTCAACGCGACCGAAGTACACGTTGTCGTGGGCGCCGAATACGCCGAGGTCGGTGCCGCCGGCGTAGTCTTTATAGAAACGCACGCAGCGGTAGCAGGCGATGCAGCGGTTCATTTCGTGGGAAATGAACGGGCCGAGGTCCTGGTTCTGGTGCGTGCGCTTGGTGAAGCGATAACGGCGCTCGTTGTGGCCGGTCATCACCGTCATGTCTTGCAGGTGGCAGTGACCGCCTTCCTCACAGACCGGGCAGTCGTGCGGGTGGTTGGTCATCAGCCATTCGACAACGCTGGCGCGGAACGCCTTGGATTCTTCATCTTCGATGGAGATCCAGGTGTTGTCGGTGGCTGGGGTCATGCAGGACATGACGATACGACCACGGGTGTCGTTTTCGTCGGTGTACTGCTTGACCGCACACTGGCGACAGGCACCGACGCTACCAAGAGCGGGGTGCCAGCAGAAATAAGGGATGTCGAGGCCTAGTGAGAGACATGCCTGTAACAGGTTGTCTGCCCCATCGACTTCGAGCGCTTTGCCGTCTACGTGGATAGTGGCCATGGTTCAAAGTTCTTCGTTGGCCCGTTGTCAGCGGGCGTGGCTAATGGAATCTTGTTATTCATGTGCATCTACACAGCCATAAAGGCGTCAGCACATGAGAAAGCGAAGGGCACGGACCCTTCGCTCTTTAAGCGTTACGCACCAACCATGGTTGGTGTGACCACCTGATTCAAATCGCCAGCGCGCGCAGGTGCGATGCCAGCCTCGAATTCAGAGCGGAAGTATTTGATTGCGCTGCCCAATGGTTCCACGGCGCCCGGTGCGTGAGCACAGAAAGTCTTGCCTGGGCCGAGGAAGCCGACCAGACCCAGCAGGGTCTCGATGTCGCCTGGCTGGCCTTCGCCTTTCTCGATCGCCATCAAGAGCTTCACGCTCCAGGGCAGACCGTCACGGCACGGGGTGCAGAAACCGCAGGATTCGCGGGAGAAGAACTGCTCCATGTTGCGCAGCAGCGAGACCATGTTCACGGTGTTGTCCACCGCCATCGCCAGGCCCGTACCCATCCGGGTGCCGACCTTGCCGATGCCGCCGGCATACATTTGTGCGTCCAGGTGCTCAGGGAGCAGGAAACCGGTGCCGGCGCCGCCTGGTTGCCAGGCTTTCAAGGTGTAGCCGTCGCGCATGCCGCCGGCGTAGTCCTCGAACAGCTCGCGGGCGGTCACGCCGAATGGCAGCTCCCACAGGCCAGGGTTCTTGACCTTGCCGGAGAAGCCCATGAGCTTGGTGCCCATGTCTTCGCTGCCTTCGCGGGCCAACGATTTGTACCAGTCCACGCCGTCGGCAATGATCGCCGGCACGTTGCACAGGGTTTCAACGTTGTTCACGCAAGTCGGCTTGCCCCACACGCCCACGGCGGCAGGGAAGGGCGGCTTGGAACGCGGGTTGGCGCGGCGGCCTTCGAGGGAGTTGATCAGTGCGGTTTCTTCACCGCAGATGTAACGCCCGGCGCCGGTGTGCACGAACAGTTCGAAGTCAAAACCGGAACCCAGGATGTTCTTGCCCAGCAGGCCTGCCGCCTTGGCTTCTTCCACGGCACGGGTGAGGTGCTTGGCGGCGGTGGTGTATTCGCCACGCAGGAAGATGTAGCCACGGTAGGTTTTCAGCGCGCGGGCGCTGATCAGCATGCCTTCGATCAGCAGATGGGGCAGTTGCTCCATCAGCATGCGGTCTTTCCAGGTGTTCGGTTCCATCTCATCCGCGTTGCACAGCAGGTAGCGGATGTTGATGGATTCGTCCTTTGGCATCAGGCCCCACTTCACGCCCGTGGGGAAGCCAGCACCGCCGCGACCTTTAAGGCCGGCGTCTTTCACGGTCTGGACGATATCGTCCTGGGCCATGTCGGCGAAGGCTTTGCGCGCAGCGGCGTAACCGTTCTTGGCCTGGTATTCGTCGAGCCATACCGGCTCGCCGTCGTCACGCAGGCGCCAGGTCAGCGGGTGAGTCTCGGCCGAACGCTTGATCAGGTTGGCCGGGCCGAAAGATGTAAGGGTCATGGGTAGCCCTCGAGCAATTGGGTCACGCCAGCAGGCTGCACGTCACCGAATGTGTCGTCGTCGATCATCAACGCCGGCGCCTTGTCGCAGTTGCCCAGGCAGCACACCGGCAGCAGCGTGAAGCGGCCGTCCGGGGTGGTTTGGCCCAGGCCAATGCCCAGCTTGTTCTGGATTTCGCTGACCACCGACTCGTGACCACCGATGTAGCAGACCATGCTGTCGCACACGCGAATAATGTGGCGACCCACAGGCTGGCGGAAGATCTGGCTGTAGAACGTGGCCACACCTTCAACGTCGCTGGCCGGGATGCCAAGGATCTCGCCGATGGCGTAGAGGGCGCCGTCCGGCACCCAGCCACGTTCCTTCTGCACGATCTTCAAGGCTTCGATCGACGCCGCGCGCGGGTCTTCGTAGTGATGCAGCTCGTGCTCGATGGCCGAGCGCTCGGTTTCACTGAGGGTGAAACGGTCTGTCTGGATAAGCGTGCTGTTCATGCTTAGCGGTCCACGTCGGCCATAACGAAATCGATACTACCCAGGTACGCAATCAAGTCCGCGACCATCTCGCCTTTGATCACCGAAGGGATCTGCTGCAAGTGGGCAAAACTTGGGGTACGAATCCGGGTGCGGTAGCTCATGGTGCCGCCATCGCTCGTCAGGTAATAACTGTTGATACCCTTGGTCGCTTCGATCATCTGGAAGGATTCGTTGGCCGGCATTACCGGGCCCCACGAAACTTGCAGGAAGTGCGTGATCAGGGTTTCGATGTGCTGCAGCGTGCGCTCTTTCGGCGGCGGCGTGGTCAGCGGGTGATCCGCCTTGTACGGGCCGGCCGGCATGTTGCGCATGCACTGCTCGATGATCTTCAGGCTCTGGCGCATTTCTTCGACGCGCACGATGCAACGGTCGTAGGCGTCGCCATTCGCGGCCAGCGGCACTTCGAATTCGAAGTTCTCGTAGCCGGAGTATGGGCGCGCTTTACGCAGGTCGAAATCGCAACCCGTTGAGCGCAGACCGGCACCGGTGACGCCCCATTCCAAGGCTTCTTTGGTGTTGTATTGGGCAACGCCGATGGTCCGGCCCTTGAGGATGCTGTTGTCGAGGGCGGCTTTCTGGTACTCGTCCAGACGCTTGGGCATCCAGTCGATGAATTCCTTGACCAGGCGCTCCCAGCCGTTCGGCAGGTCGTGCGCCACACCGCCGATGCGATACCAGGCCGGGTGCAGGCGGAAACCGGTGATGGCTTCGATGACCTTGTAGGCGCGCTGACGGTCGGTGAAGGTAAAGAACACCGGGGTCATGGCGCCGACGTCCTGGATGTAGGTACCCAGGAACAGCAGGTGGCTGGTGATCCGGAAGAACTCGGCCATCATGATGCGGATGGTGTCGACGCGGTCCGGCACTTTAATGCCGGCCAGCTTCTCGACCGAGAGCACGTACGGCAGGTTGTTCATCACGCCGCCGAGGTAGTCGATACGGTCGGTGTACGGGATGAAGCTGTGCCAGGACTGGCGCTCGGCCATTTTTTCGGCACCACGGTGGTGGTAGCCGATGTCCGGCACGCAGTCGACGATTTCTTCGCCGTCCAGTTGCAGGATGATACGGAAGGCACCGTGAGCCGAAGGGTGGTTCGGGCCCAGGTTGAGGAACATGTAGTCCTCGTTGGTGCCGGAGCGTTTCATGCCCCAGTCTTCCGGACGGAAGCGCGCAGCCTCTTCTTCAAGCTGTTGCTTGGCGAGGTTGAGGCTGAACGGATCGAATTCGGTGGCGCGCGCCGGGAAGTCCTTGCGCAGCGGGTGACCTTCCCAGGTCGGCGGCATCATGATGCGCGTCAGGTGCGGGTGGCCCGGGAAGTCGATGCCGAACATGTCCCAGACTTCACGCTCGTACCAGCTGGCGTTCGGCCAGATACCGGTCACGGTCGGCACGCTCAGGTCGCTCTCGGACAGCGCCACCTTGATCATCACGTCGCTGTTACGTTCGATCGACAGCAGGTGATAGAACACGGTGAAATCGGCGCCGCTCGGCAGCCCCTGGCGCTTGGTGCGCAGACGCTCGTCCACGCCATGCAGGTCATAGAGCATGACGTACGGCTTGGGCAGGTTGCGCAGGAAGGTCAGGACTTCGACGAGCTTGGCGCGCGCCACCCACAGCACCGGCATACCGGTGCGTGTGGCCTGGGCGGTGAAGGCGTCAGGGCCAAAACGGTTATTGAGTTCGACGACCACATCCTGGTCGTCTGCCTTATAAGGCGGGATGTACAGAGCACTGCCTGTAGTCATGGTTTTTTATCGCTTTCGGTCAACGTAAAGAATGAAGCCAGGTTTTCGTTCTATAAAAGAAGCGGTGCTGGATCAGACTTCGTCGGGGCTGCGCAGGTTGGTGACTGCGATTCGCTGTTCGCGGCGCTGTTCCTTTTGCGACGGCATCTCGGCGCGGTACACGCCTTGATCACCGACGACCCAGGAAAGCGGGCGACGCTCCTTGCCAATCGATTCCTGCAGCAGCATCAAGCCTTGCAGGAATGCTTCAGGGCGGGGCGGGCAGCCAGGCACGTAGACGTCCACGGGCAGGAACTTGTCCACCCCTTGAACGACGGAGTAGATGTCGTACATGCCACCGGAGTTGGCGCACGAACCCATGGAGATAACCCACTTCGGCTCGAGCATTTGCTCGTAGAGACGCTGAATGATCGGCGCCATCTTGATAAAGCAGGTTCCGGCGATAACCATGAAATCCGCCTGGCGCGGTGATGCCCGGATAACTTCGGCGCCAAAGCGCGCGATGTCGTGGGGCGCCGTGAAGGCGGTGGTCATTTCCACGTAGCAGCACGAAAGACCGAAGTTGTACGGCCACAGGGAGTTCTTGCGTCCCCAGTTGACCGCGCCACTCAGCACGTCTTCCAGCTTGCCCATGTAGATGTTTTTGTGGACTTGGTCTTCTAACGGGTCGGAAACGGTTTCGCGTTCGCCGATTGGGTACTGCTCGTTAGGAGCATCCGGGTCGATCCTGGTGAGATTGTATTGCATCGCCAAAGCCTCATTGTTTCAGCTTCGCTTGCCGCTTGCGACGAGCTTCCGGAGCCCAATCAAGGGCGCCCACTCGAAATAGGTAGACAAGGCCTGCCAACAGAATTGCTATGAAAACGAGGGCTTCGACGAATCCGGTCCAGCCGCTTTCGCGGACGGACACAGACCAGGCAAAGAGAAAGAGGGCTTCGATATCGAAGATCACGAACAGCATCGCGACCAGATAGAATTTGGCTGAGAGCCGCAAGCGGGCGCCACCTGTAGGCAGCATGCCGGACTCGAACGGTTCATTTTTGCTGCGGCCCCAGGCTTTTGACCCGAGGAGGCTGGAGACACCAAGCATGAAGGCGCAAAGGCCGACAACACCGAGGAGGAAAATGGCAAAGCCCCAGTTGTGGGCCATGAGTCCTGTCGCTTCGGTCATGCTGGAAATCCTTAACAGAGAGCAAAGGTCTCTGAGCTCGAAAAAGTAACGATGCAGTGACGATATGTCGCACTGCAATCAATCGCGGTGATTTTATGGCTAAACACCGGGCAAGTAAAATTCCTATAGCGAAATTATTCGATGGAATAAGCACATAGTGCACCTTCTTGGGGCTGTAGCCCTTGCGTGGCGGGCATTAGCGGGCTTTTTATCAAATATGTTTTGTTTAACCAGTAACGAAGTTTTCATGGGCTAAATGATAATGAATATTGTTTGCGTGGGTTTTAAGCGGATGGGTGTGGTGTAACGGGGGAAGTTGCTGTTACTTGCTAGAGTGCCGCTAGTTCATGCAGGGGATCTTTTAACCGATTTTATTCAGGTGAATAGCGCTCTGGATCAATGTTTTGCCAGAAACCGGGTGGCAATGAGCTCAATCACCCTCTCGGCCCCCGACTGATGGCTATTGTCAGAAAATTCCCACAAGAGTACAAATGTACTCCATGACGACCCTGACTCCCCGCCGCACCGCCATCCTGACCTTTATCCGCGACCGCATCGCGCAACAAGGCCAACCGCCCAGCCTCGCCGAGATCGCCGAGGCGTTCGGCTTCGCCTCGCGCAGCGTCGCCCGCAAGCACGTGGTGGCGCTCACCGAAGCCGGCTTCATCGAGGTCAACCCCAACCAGGCGCGCGGTATCCGCCTGCTCAACCAACCGGCTCGCCCCGAATGGCTGGACGTGCCGGTGCTTGGCCGTGTTGCGGCGGGATTGCCTATCGGCGCCGACGCCGAAGTGCACAACCGCCTGCAACTCGACCCCGCCACCTTCGCGAAAACCCCGGACTACCTGCTGCGCGTCCAGGGCGACTCAATGATCGAAGACGGCATCCTCGACGGTGACCTGGTCGGCGTACGCCGCAGTGCCGAAGCCTTGAACGGCCAGATTGTGGTGGCGCGCCTGGACGGCGAAGTCACCATCAAACGCTTTGAACGCCATGGCGAGCATGTGCGCCTGTTGCCGCGTAACCCCGCGTATCAACCCATCGTGGTCGGGCCTGATCAGGACCTGGCCATCGAAGGGGTGTTCTGCGGCCTGGTGAGGCAAGGCTGATGGGCGCCGTCGTTGCCCTGGACGCGCTGTTCAATGGCGGCCGCGTCTGGAAGGGCCGGCCCGCCGCGCCACCGGCCAGCGTGCACCCCACTGGGCTGGCGGCGCTGGACGCAGTACTGCCCACGGGCGGCTGGCCGGAATCGGCGTTGAGCGAAATATTGATGGCCAAGGAAGGTGTCGGTGAACTGCAATTGGTGTTGCCGACCCTGGCGCGGCTGTCGGCGGCAGGCGAGCGCATTGTGCTGGTCGCGCCACCTTATACGCCGTACCCGCACGCCTGGCAGAACGCCGGGGTGGACTTGCGCCAGCTCTCGGTGATCCAGGCCGAGGAGCGCGATGCCTTATGGGCAGTCGAGCAATGCCTGCGTTCCGGCAGTTGCGGCGCGGTGTTGTGCTGGCCGCGCAAGGCCGATGACCGTGCTTTGCGCCGTTTGCAGGTGGCGGCCGAAACCGGCCAGACCCTGGCGTTTGCCTGGCGCGCTTTAAATGAAGCGGTGAATGCCTCACCCGCCGCCTTGCGCCTGACCGTTGAGGCAAAACCCGCGCAAGTGCGCGTGCTCAAGTGCCGCGGTGGGCTGGCCCATCCGGCGCCGATTGCGCTGGCGGGGCACTGAGGTTGCCATGCGCTGGGTGTGTATTGTGTTCCCGCAATTGGCGCTGGACGGGGTGCAGCGCCTGCACCCCGAGCCCGACCAACCCCTTGCGTTGCTGGCCGGCACGCCGCAGCGCCGCGTGCTGCAAACCGTCAATGAAGCCGCCCGGGCCTTGGGCCTGCGCCCCGGTCAATCGCTGACGGCGGCGCATGCGCTGGCCAAGACCTTCGCCAGCGCCGAATACGACCCCGCCGAGATCGAGCGCTGGCAGCAGTTTCTCGCGGCCTGGGCCTACCGTTTCAGTTCCCAGGTCAGCCTGTATTACCCGCGCGCCTTGTTGTTCGAGATCGAATCGAGCCTGGGCCTGTTCGGGCCGTGGCCGCAGTTCGAGGCGCGGCTGCGCAAGGAGTTGACCGAGCTGGGCTTTCGCCACCGTATCGTCGCCGCGCCCAACCCGGCAGCGGCGCGCGTGCTGGCGAATCTTTACGATGGCCTGGCCGTGGCCGATGATCACGCCTTGCTGCAAGCCCTGGCACCACTGCCGATTGACCGCGCCGGCCTCGACCCGCACGCCGCCACGGCCTTATCACGCATGGGCCTGCGCAGCCTCGCCCAGGTGCAGGCGTTGCCCCGGCACACCCTGGCGCGGCGCTTTGACGCCAGCCTGCTCAAACACCTGGATGCGCTGACCGGGCAACGCCCGCTGGCGCTGGCGTTCTATCAGCCGCCGGACCAGTTCGATGTGCGCATCGAGCTGAATTTCGACGTGCAATCCCACCAGGCGCTGCTGTTTCCGTTACGCCGGTTGACCGGCGACCTGTCCGCCTTCCTCTGCGGCCGCGACAGTGGCGTGCAGCGCTTCGACCTGCACCTGGAGCACGCCCAGGCGCCCGACAGCGTGATCAAAGTCGGCCTGCTCAGCGCCGAACGCGAACCGGCGATGCTCTTTGAACTGGCCCGAGGGCGCCTCGAGCAGGTGCAAGTGACCTCGCCGGTACGCGGCTTTCGCCTGGTGGCCCAGGACTTGCCGGTGTTCGTGCCACAGCGCCAGGACCTGTTCGACGACCGCCCGCAACAGACCTTGCCCTGGGAGCAACTGCGCGAACGCCTGCGCGCGCGCCTTGGCGATGAGGCCGTGCAAGGCTTGCGCTTTCATGCCGACCACCGCCCTGAATGCGCCTGGCAAGCGGCCGCCGATAACCGTGTGTGCCCCACTTTGAACAAGGTGCAACGCCCTGGCTGGTTATTGCCCGAACCGACTTTGCTGGCCGAGCAGGGCGTGCAGATTCTGATGGGCCCGGAGCGCATCGAGTCCGGCTGGTGGGATGGCGCCGATGTGCGCCGCGACTATTACCTGATCCAGACCCGCGCCGGGCAGCAAGGCTGGGCCTATCGCAGCGTCGGGCAAAACGACGGGCTGTGGCTGCAAGGCTGGTTTGCATGAACTATGCCGAGCTGCATTGCCTGTCCAATTTCAGTTTCCAGCGCGGCGCGTCGAGTGCCCTGGAGTTGTTCGAGCGGGCCAGGCGCCAAGGCTATAGCGCCTTGGCAATCACCGACGAATGCACCTTGGCCGGCATCGTGCGGGCCTGGCAGGCGGCGAAGGCGGTGGACATGCCGCTGATCATCGGCAGCGAGGTACGCATCGAAAACGGCCCGAAACTGGTGTTGCTGGTAGAAAACCTCAGCGGCTACCAGCACCTGTGCCGCCTGATCACTGTGGCCCGACGCCGCGCCGAGAAAGGCAGCTATCGCCTGTTGCAGGAAGACTTCGAGCAGCCGCTGCCCGGCCTGCTGGCGCTGTGGGTGGCCGAAGACAGCGACACCCAAGCCTCGATCCAATGGCTGCGCCGCACGTTTGCCGAACGCCTGTGGCTGGCGGTGCAATTGCATTGCGGCCAGGACGACGCGCGCCATCTGCAGCAGCGCCTGGCCTTGGCCGCCAGCCTGAACATTCGCGCAGTGGCCTGCGGTGATGTGCATATGCATGCGCGTGGCCGCCGCGCCCTGCAAGACACCATGACCGCCATCCGCCATCACGTCACGGTGGCCGACGCCGGCACGCGCCTGCACCCCAATGGCGAGCGGCACCTGCGCAGCCTCGACGCCCTGGCCGCGCTGTACCCGCAAGCCTTGCTCGACGAAACCCAGGCCATCGCGCAGCGCTGCACCTTCGACCTCAGCCAGTTGCGTTACCACTACCCGCGAGAGTTGGTGCCCGAAGGCCAGGATGCGCAATCCTGGCTGCGCCAGCTCACCGAAGAGGGCATCGCCCAGCGCTGGCCGCAGGGTGTCGACGCCAAGACCTTGCAGCAGATCAACCATGAGCTGGCGCTGATCAGCGAACTGGGCTACGAAAGTTATTTCCTCACCGTGCACGACATCGTGCGCTTCGCCCGCAGCCGTTCGATCCTGTGCCAGGGTCGGGGCTCGGCGGCCAACTCGGCGGTGTGTTTTGCCTTGGGCATCACCGAAATCGACCCGAGCCTGATGAACATGCTGTTCGAGCGCTTCCTGTCCAAGGAGCGCAACGAGCCGCCGGATATCGACGTCGACTTCGAACACGAGCGCCGTGAAGAAGTGCTGCAGTACGTGTTCCAGCGCTACGGCCGCACGCGCGCGGCCTTGACGGCGGTGGTCAGCAGCTACCACGCGGCCGGCGCGGTGCGCGATGTGGCCAAGGCCCTCGGCTTGCCGCCCGACCAGATCAACGCCTTGGCTGAATGCTGCGGGCGCTGGAGTGAAGATGCGCCGCCTTTGGAGCGCTTGCGCGAGGGCGGCTTTGACCCGCAAAGCCCGATCCTGCGCCGCGTGCTTACACTTACCCAACAGTTGATCGGCTTTCCCCGGCACTTGTCCCAGCACCCGGGTGGCTTTGTGATTTCCGAACACCCGCTGGACACCTTGGTGCCGGTGGAAAACGCCGCCATGGCCGAACGCACGATTATCCAGTGGGACAAAGACGACCTCGACGCCGTCGGCCTGCTCAAGGTGGATATTCTGGCCTTGGGCATGCTCAGTGCGATCCGCCGCTGCTTCGATTTGCTGCGTCGTCATCGCAACCTGGATTTGGCCCTGGCGACCATCCCCAAGGAAGACGCCGCGACCTACGCGATGATCAGCAAGGCCGACACCGTCGGCGTGTTCCAGATCGAGTCGCGCGCGCAGATGTCGATGCTGCCAAGGCTCAAGCCGCAAACTTTTTATGACCTGGTGATCGAGGTCGCCATCGTGCGCCCCGGGCCGATCCAGGGCGGCATGGTGCACCCGTACCTGCGCAGGCGTAATAAAGAAGATCCGACGACTTATCCATCCCCGCAACTGAAGGCGGTGCTGGAGCGCACCCTGGGCGTGCCGCTGTTCCAGGAGCAGGTCATGCAGATCGCCATGGTCGCCGCCGACTACGGCCCCGGCGAGGCCGACCAGTTGCGCCGCTCCATGGCCGCCTGGAAACGCCACGGCGGGCTGGAACCGCATCAGGAACGCCTGCGCACCGGCATGCTTAAAAACGGCTACAGCGAAGCCTTTGCCGCGCAGATCTTCGAGCAGATCAAAGGCTTTGGCAGCTACGGCTTTCCCGAGTCCCACGCGGCCAGTTTTGCCTTGCTCACCTACGCCAGTTGCTGGCTCAAATGTCACGAGCCGGCGGCCTTTGCCTGTGCGCTGATCAACAGCTGGCCCATGGGCTTCTACAGCCCGGACCAGATCCTGCAGGACGCGCGGCGGCATCGCCTGCAGATTCGCCCGGTGGATGTGCTGGCCAGTGACTGGGATTGCAGCCTGGAACCCATCGACGGCCAGCAACCGGCGATTCGCATGGGGTTGCGCATGATCTCGGGGTTTCGCGAAGAGGATGGACGGCGCATCGAGGCAGCCCGCCAGCGCCGCACGTTCAGTGACATTGCCGACCTCGACGAGCGCGCCGGGTTGGATGCGCGCGCCCAGGCGCTGTTGGCGGACTCGGGCGCCTTGCGCGCCCTGGCGGGCAACCGGCACAAGGCGCGCTGGGACGTGGCGGGCGTGCATAAACAGCTTGGCTTGTTCGCCGGCCTGCCCAGCCCTGACGAAGCGGCGGTGGCGCTGCCGGCACCGACGGTCGGCGAGGACCTGCACGCCGACTACGCCACACTCGGCACCACCCTCGGCCCGCATCCGCTGGCGCTGCTGCGGGGTGAATTGCGCAAGCGCCGCTGCCGCAGCTCCCTTGAGCTGATGGCGGTAGAACATGGGCGCAATGTCAGCGTCGCCGGCCTGGTCACTGGCCGGCAGCGCCCAGGCACCGCCAGCGGGGTGACCTTCGTCACCCTGGAAGACGAATTCGGCAACCTCAATGTGGTGGTCTGGCGTGATCTGGCCGAGCGTCAGCGCCAGGCGTTGGTCGGTTCGCGGCTATTGAAAGTCGACGGGCGCTGGGAGGCGGTAGGCGAAGTGCGGCATTTGATTGCCGGGCGCTTGACCGACCTGACGCCGCTGCTGGAGGGCATTAATGTGCGCAGCCGGGATTTTCACTGAGGGGAGTTGCTCAGGTCTCCACGGATAAGCTATATGCAATGAAACGATTTATTGCCGCCAGGCTCCAAGTTTTTATCAGTGGAACTGCGCCACGACTCCATCTTTCTCTTCGCCACGAGCCAATTGATGCATTTTTTATCCAACACCCATGGCTGCGAAGGCTGGGGCGGTGAAATGGCCCAGCGAATCCGCGCCTTCGATTGGTCGACCACCGACCTCGGCCCGATCGACGCCTGGCCCACCAGCCTGGTCAGCGCCGTGCAGATGCTGTTGGCATCGCCCATGCCCATGGTGATGCTATGGGGGCAGGCGGGGTACATGATCTATAACGACAGCTACTCGGTATTTGCCGGTGGGCGGCATCCGTATCTGCTGGGCACGCCCGTTGAGCAGGGCTGGCCGGAAGTCGCCGATTTCAACCGGTATGTGCTGGACACCTGCCTGGCCGGCGGCACCTTGTCGTATAACGACAAGGCGCTGGTGCTGCTGCGCAATGGCCAGCCGGAAGAGGTGTGGATGGACCTCTACTACAGTCCCGTCGCCGGGGATAACCAACAACCGGCCGGCGTGCTTGCGATTGTGGTGGAGACCACCGCCCACGTGCAGTCCGAACGTGTGCGCCAGGAATTGACCCATAACCTGGAGCAACGCGTAGCCGCCGAAGTGCAGGCGCGTTCCGCCGCCGAAGCCCAACTGCGCCAATCGCAAAAGCTCGAAGCCATCGGCGGGCTGACCGGTGGCGTGGCCCACGACTTCAATAACCTGCTGCAAGTGATCGCCGGCAACCTGCACCTGTTGGCCCGGCATGAGCCGGAAAACGCCCAGGTACAGCGGCGGGTCTCGGCTGCCATTGCGGCGGTGGAGCGCGGTGCCAAACTGTCGTCGCAGTTGCTGGCGTTTGCGCGCCGCCAACCCTTGTCGCCGGCCGTCTATAACCCCCAGCGCATCTATGCAGGGTTAGGCGAGTTGCTGCAGCGTGCATTGGGCGAAACCATTCATATCGATGTGCAATTGCCGCAAGACTCGTGGTGCATCAACGTCGACCGTAACCAGTTGGAAAACGCACTGCTCAACCTGGCGATCAATGCCCGCGATGCCATGCACGGCGAAGGCGTGATTCGGATTACCGGCGAGAACATCATCCTCAACCCCGACGACTGCGCGGGCAAGAGCATCCGCCCTGGCGAGTATGTGCGCCTGGCCGTCACGGACATCGGCGTGGGTATGTCGCCGGCGATCCTGGCGCGGGTGTTCGAACCGTTTTTTACCACCAAGCGCGAAGGCCATGGCACCGGCCTGGGCCTGAGCATGGTGTTTGGTTTCGTCCGCCAAAGCGGCGGCCATGTCGAGGTGTGGAGCGAGGAAAGCAAGGGCACCGTGGTGCAGATGTATTTCCCGCGCAGCCTGGGCGAAGAGTGCCCGGACAGCCACGTCGAACCGGAGCCGCACCTCTTCGGGCAGGAGACGATTCTGGTGGTCGAGGACAACGAAGATGTGCGCGTGACGGTGGTGGAGTTGCTTGAGCAGTCGGGCTACACCGTGCTCACCGCCGAAGACGGCGACCGCGCCATGCAAGCGTTGCAGGGCGGCGTGCAACCGGACCTGATCTTTACCGACGTGGTGATGCCCGGTCGGGTCAAAAGTACCGACCTGGCCGACTGGGCCCGCGCCCAGGTGCCGCCGGTGGCGGTGCTGTTTACCTCCGGCCACACCCGCGACATTCTCTCCAGCAATCACTTGCTGAGCCCCGACATTCATCTGCTGAGCAAGCCTTACAGCCCCGAAGCCCTGACACAACGGGTGCGCAGCGTGCTCACTGCTCGATAAGGTTTTCCATGACTTCACAGCGCAACTTTCCGCCACTCACCGGCCAGCACTCAGGCTTTGTACGGGTGCGCGGCGCCCGCGAACATAACCTGCGCAACGTCGACGTGGACATTCCCCGGGATGTCTTGGTGGTGTTCACCGGCGTCTCGGGTTCCGGCAAGTCCTCGTTGGCGTTTTCCACGGTGTATGCCGAGGCCCAGCGCCGCTATTTCGAGTCGGTGGCGCCCTATGCGCGGCGCTTGATCGACCAGGTCGGCGTGCCGGATGTGGATTCCATCGAAGGCCTGCCACCGGCCGTGGCCCTGCAACAGCAGCGCGGTACGCCCAGCGCGCGTTCGTCGGTGGGCAGCGTGACCACCTTGTCGAGCCTGATTCGCATGCTGTACTCGCGCGCCGGCAGTTATCCGCCGGGGCAGGCGATGCTGTATGCCGAAGACTTTTCGCCGAACCTGCCCCAAGGCGCGTGCCCGCAATGCCACGGCCTGGGCCGGGTGTACGAAGTGACCGAAGCGCTGATGGTGCCCGACCCCAGCCTGACCATCCGCCAGCGTGCGGTGGCGTCCTGGCCGTTGGCGTGGCAAGGGCAGAACCTGCGCGACATCCTGGTCACGCTGGGCTATGACGTGGATATTCCCTGGCGCGAGCTGCCGAAAAAACAACGCGACTGGATCCTCTTCACCGAGGAAACCCCGACCGTGCCGGTGTACGCCGGTTTCACTCCGCAGCAAACCCGCGATGCCCTGAAGCGCAAGCTGGAGCCGAGCTACCAGGGCACCTTCAGCGGCGCGCGGCGCTATATCCTGCACACCTTCACCCACACCCAAAGCGCGCTGATGAAAAAGCGCGTCTCGCAGTTCATGCAGGGCAGCGCCTGCCCGTTGTGCGAAGGCAAGCGGCTGACCAAGGCGGCGCTGTCGGTGAAGTTCGCCGGAGTGGATATCGGCGAGCTGTCACAACTGTCGCTGGCGCAACTGGCCGAGCTGCTGCGGCCGGTCGCGGCGGGGCAGGACAAGATGAAATTGTCGGTGGAAAAACGTCTGGCCGCCCAGCGCATCGCCCAGGATTTGCTTGAGCGGGTCAGCACCTTGACCGAACTGGGCCTGGGCTATTTGTCCCTGGAGCGCAGCACGCCGACGTTATCGTCCGGGGAACTGCAGCGCCTGCGCCTGGCCACGCAATTGGGCTCGCAGTTGTTCGGCGTCATTTATGTGCTGGATGAACCGTCGGCCGGCCTGCATCCAGCGGACGGAGAAGCCTTGTTCACCGCCCTTGAGCGTCTCAAAGCGGCGGGCAATTCGCTGTTTGTGGTCGAGCATGACCTGGAAACCATGCGCCGCGCCGACTGGCTGATCGACGTCGGGCCGGCTGCCGGCGAACATGGTGGGCAGGTGCTGTACAGCGGCCCGCCTGCTGGCCTGGCAGAAATCGAAGCCTCGCAGACGCGTGAATATTTGTTCGCCGCGCCTCGACCTTTGAACCCGTCACGCCGTGAGCCTTTCGGCTGGTTGAAACTTGAAGGCGTAACCCGTAACAACCTCAACGACCTGAGCGTGGATTTCCCCTTGGGCTGCTTCACGGCGGTGACCGGTATTTCCGGCTCGGGCAAATCCAGCCTGGTCAGCCAGGCGTTGCTGGAACTGGTGGGCACGGGCTTGGGCCGCGTGGTTGAAAGCGACGAGGAGCCCAGCCTGGAAGACGACACCCCGCAAAGCAGCGGTGGGCGTATCAGCGCGGGGCTTGAGCATATCCGCCGCTTGGTGCAGGTGGACCAGAAACCCATCGGCCGTACGCCGCGTTCCAACCTTGCGACTTACACCGGGCTGTTCGACAACGTGCGCAAACTGTTCGCCGCCACGCCGGCGGCGAAGAAGCGTCACTATGACGCCGGGCAGTTTTCCTTCAACGTCGCCAAGGGCCGCTGCCCCAATTGCGAGGGCGAAGGGTTTGTCAGCGTTGAACTGCTGTTTATGCCCAGCGTGTACGCGCCATGCCCGACCTGCCACGGCGCGCGCTACAACCCTGAAACCCTGGCGGTCAAATGGCAGGGCTTGAACATCGCCCAGGTGCTGGCGCTGACGGTGGAGCAGGCAGTCGAGGTGTTCGCCGACCAGCCTGGCGTGTTGCGCTCATTGCAGGTGCTGCGCGATATCGGCTTGGGGTATTTGCGCCTGGGCCAGCCGGCAACGGAATTGTCCGGCGGTGAGGCGCAGCGCATCAAGTTGGCCACCGAGCTGCAACGCAATGCGCGTGGCGCCACGTTGTATGTGTTGGATGAGCCGACGACCGGGCTGCATCCACGGGATGTGGACCGTTTGCTCAGCCAGTTGAATCATCTGGTGGAGGCGGGGCATACGGTGGTGGTTGTGGAGCACGAGATGCGCGTTGTCGCGCAGAGTGACTGGGTGATTGATATCGGGCCGGGTGCCGGGGATTTGGGCGGGAAGGTGGTTGCCAGTGGCACGCCGCAGAAGGTGGCGAAGAGCAAGAGCAGCCGGACTGCACCGTTCCTGAGCCGAGAACTGACCTGAATGTCACTGCTTGATCAAATGTGGGAGGGGGCTTGCCCCCGATGGCGGCCTGACAGCCGACTAGGGGGCTGGATCAGACCGAGTACATATCCATTCCTGCGGTAACGGCTACTTAGGGTTCCGCTCTTACAGCGGGTCACTTTTTGAGGGACCAAAAAGTAACCAAAAAGTCCTCGTCCCACCACTCGGCACCTCGCTTAGGCTCGGTGTGCCCGTAATCCGACATGGATTTGGGGGGCCGCCGCCACGCGCCATCCATGGCGCGGGGCGGCTAAACCGGCATCCCTGCCGGTTTACCCCCCAAATCCATGTCGAATTCCGGCCAGCGTGGTTTAACGGGACGCCAAAGATCAAGATCAAAAGCCAGATCAAGAACAAGAGCGGCTCGCTGCGCATCGTGGGTACGGTTGGCAGCTACAAAGTTGTGTAGATGCCTATGCTGCGATGGCATCAACCCGGTGTACCTGACACACCGAGGTGCCTGCATCGCAGGCAAGCCAGCTCCCACATTTGATTGAGTTTAGTCTCCAAGATCAGTCGGCTGTCAGGCCGCCTCGGCCTTGCTTTTGATCAACCACTCAGGTCGGCTATTAGGCCGCCGTGCTGTAGATTTTGATCTTGATCTTAGGCGCCCCGTTAAACCACGCTGGCCGAACGCAGGCTTGAATCCGTGGGTAACCCGGCAGGACGCCGGGTTAGCCGCGCTGGGCCAAGGATGGCCCATCGCGGCGGCCCACGGATTCAAGCCGGAGTGAGGGCACACCGAGCCTAGGCGAGGTGCCGAGTGGTGGGGCAAGAGCCCTTTTGGTTACTTTTGGGGCTCTTTTCCAAAAGTGACCCGCCGTAAGGGCGGAACCTATGTCGGCCGTGACCCAAACAACGGATATGTAAACAACCAACACAGTATTGGCTGACAGCCCGCTATCGCAGGCAAGCCAGCTCCCACAGGTTTTGATCAGTGTTGGGTCAGTTGAATCTGTTCCTTCGCCAGCTTCACCACATTCTCAAGGGTAAACCCAAACTTCTCCTGCAACTTCGGCAGCGGCGCCGACGCGCCAAAGCTGTTCATCACCACCTTGGCGCCGGTCTGCCCGACATAGCGGTCCCAGCCCAGCGGGCCAGCCTGTTCCGCCACCACACGGGCTTTAACCGACGGCGGCAGTACGCTGTCGCGGTACGCCTGGTCCTGATCTTCAAACAGCTCCCAGCTCGGCATCGACACCACTTGTGCGGCAATGCCTTCGTTTTTCAACTGCTCATAAGCGGCCACCACCAGGCTGACTTCACTGCCGCTCGCCAACAATAGAACCTCGGGATTCTCGGCGCCCGCCAATACGTAAGCGCCCTTGGCCGCGCCGGACGCTGCGGCATACTTCGTACGGTCTAGCGTCGGCAACGCCTGACGCGACAACACCACGCAGCTCGGCCGATGGGTTTGCGCCAGCGCCACCTTCCACAGCTCCAGGGTTTCATTGGCATCACCCGGCCGCAAAGTCAGCAGCCCCGGTGTCGCGCGCAATTGCGTCAGGTGCTCGACAGGCTGGTGCGTCGGCCCATCTTCACCCACGCCAATCGAGTCATGGGTAAACACAAACACCACCGGCAACTCCATGATCGCCGCCAGCCGAATCGGCGGTTTCATATAGTCACTGAACACCAGGAACGTCGAGGTGTACGGCCGCAGGTACGACAGCGCCATGCCGTTGGCAATCGCGCCCATTGCATGTTCGCGGATACCGAAATGCAGGTTGCGCCCGCTGTAGTCTTCGGCGCTGAAACGCCCGGCGCCGTCGAAGGTGAGGTTGGTCTTGGTCGACGGAGACAAGTCTGCCGAGCCGCCGAGCAGCCAGGGGATTTGCTGGGCAAAGGCATTCAGCACTTCACCACCGGCGGCACGGCTGGCCACGCCTTTGGCGTCGGTGTCGAAGTGGGGCAACTCATCTTGCCAATGCTCGGGCATTTCACCGGCGCGCATGCGGCGCAGTTCGTCTGCCAGTTCCGGCTCGTACTGTTCCAGTTGCGACAGGTGGCGCGTCCATTCTTCGTAGAGTGGCTGACTGCGTTCAAGCAGTGCGTCACGCAGTACGGTGCGGGCCTCATCGGGCACCAGGAAACTGGAATCTTCGGGCCAGCCGTACGCGGCCTTGGTCAGGCGGATTTCATCCGCACCCAACGGCTCGCCATGGGCGGCGGCGGTGTTGTGTTTGTGCGGTGAGCCATAGCCGATCACGCTGTCGACCACAATTAGGGTCGGCGCGCCGGTATTGGTCTTGAACGTTTCCAGGGCGGTGCTCAAGGCCTGCAGGTCATTCGCATCGGTGACGTGCAAGGTGTGCCAGCCGTAGGCCTGGAAACGCTTGATCACATCCTCACTGAACGCCAGCTCGGTGTGGCCCTCGATGCTGATGGTGTTGTTGTCGTAGATCCAGCACAGGTTGTCCAGCTTCAAGTGCCCGGCCATCGACGCCGCTTCGCTGCTGATGCCTTCCATCATGTCGCCGTCGCCGCACAGGGTGTAGACGTTGTAGTCGAACAGCACCGAGTCGTCGCGATTGAACCGCTGCCCCAGCCAACGCTCAGCCATGGCCATGCCCACACTGTTGGCACAGCCCTGGCCCAGCGGGCCGGTGGTGGTTTCAACGCCGGTGGTCATGCGGTACTCGGGGTGGCCCGGGGTCTTGGAGCTGATTTGCCGGAACTGCTTGATGTCGTCCAGGCTGATCGCCGGTTGGCCGGAGCGCTTGCCGTGGGCATCGATCTCCACCACGCCAGCCAGGTGCAGCAGTGAGTAGAGCAGCATGGATGCGTGCCCCACCGACAATACAAAGCGGTCACGGTTGGGCCAGTCGGGATGCTGTGGGTGATAACGCAGGAACCGGCTCCACAGCGTGTAACCCACCGGCGCCAGGCCCATGGGTGTGCCGGGGTGGCCGGAGTTGGCCTTCTGCACGGCGTCCATGGCCAGGGTGCGAATAGTGTTGATGCATTGGGTGTCGACAGCAGTGGCGGCGCGAGTCATGAAACCGTTCTCCCTCAGGTGGCGATCTACAGTGGAGGGCAGGGCGCGGCAAAGGTTTGATCCCATCGCCCGCCTGGCGACGAACGGGGATGCAGTGACCCAGGACATGACAACACCCCTTGGAATGGGCTAGCTTCAAAGCGTAGGCCATTGATCAACTTGCGGAGGTACTCCATGCCAGTGAAACACGACCTGTATCAGGATTTGGGTTTAACCAGAGACGTCGTTCACGAACGCAGGAAGGGGGATGACCGTTTGAATTCGCTGCTCGAGCAATATGATGCAGCCGACAAGGAAGTACTCGCTTTCGAGTCGTCAGGCGGGGCTGACGAAGAACTGGAGAAGTTGAAGAAGAAGCGCCTGAAGGTCAAAGACAAAATTGTGCTGCAGTTGGGGTAAATGAACGTCCGCGCTCATACAGGGCGCGGACACATTTGTTCAGAATTGTCTGAGGGACAGGGCAGTTTTCACTGTTTAAGATGCGCCCCGTCCACCCGGCTCTGGGGACTGTTGCGGCGCAAGGATTGCGCTGGTGAGCCGGGCGGGCACTCTGAGTTCACCTCAGCATTTCACCCCAGCAGTGCCTGAATGCATTCATCGATAGAGCGCTGCTGCGTTTCGCCATACAACTTCAACTCATCAATCGTCCGACGGCCCAGCGCCTTTTCGAATTCAGCCTGGTTTGAATTCGCCGCATAGTGACTCTGCGCCGCATCGCCCAGGTTCGACTGAAATATCCCCGCCGCACTCACCGGCAGAAAATCCTCATACACCAACGGTTCCACCGCCACATGGCCGGCCGCAATCAGCGCATCCAGCGTGCGCGGCTGATCGGCTTGGCCGCGCGCCGCCAGGCCTTGTTCGGTGGCGAAGTAGCGGAAGTACGCGAGCTCCTGTTCACGCATCTGGGTGTGGTTGTCGGGAAACGCTTCGAAGTGCTCCTCCATCAATTGCACATAACGCGCGGCGTTGGCCTCATTCGGAAAAGCGCCCAATGCGTCGCGTGCGGCGTTCAAGAGTTGGTCGTACAGGGCGCGGCCTTTTGGCGTCAGCGCGACACCGCGCTGTTCGATTTCGCCGAAGCGCGCGCTGTGGCTGCCTTTGGCGTCGGTGAAGGCGATGGGCTCGTCGAGGGCCTTGAAGCTGGTCTGGCGCAACAGGATCGGGCACTGGCGGCGCGGCGGCCCTTCGATCACGGCCTTGGGGGTGATGCCTTTGCCGGGCATGGCGGCTTGTACCTGGTCGATGTCCAGGGTGCGCGGGGTCAGGTGGTTGATGTGCGGGCCTTTAAACGCGACCACGTCGGCAATCAGGCGGTGCTGGTCACTCAGTTGCTGGTATTGCGCGCCTGTGACGGTGGCGGTGTGGTGCCAGCGGAAGGTCTCCAGGGCCTGGCGGACGAATTCGTCGGCGTCACGGGCGTTGAGGCCGCCGTCGCGCTCCGCTTGTTCGATCAACGCCAAAGCGCGTGGGGTAAAGATGTTGCGTTTGGCCAGGGCGCTTTCGGCAAAGGTGCGCAGTTCGAGGTTTTCGATCAATTCCAGGCGTAGCAGCGAGGTGAACACGCGGAACGGGCTGGTTTGCAGTGAGCGCTCATGCACCGCGCGAAAGGCGGTGGAATGCACCGGCACGCCGGCCGGCGTCAGGTCGTAATAGCCCACCGGTTGCATGCCCATCACCGCAAACAAACGGCTGATAGTTGCCAACTCATGGGCGGTGCCCAGGCGAATGGCACCGTGGCGCTCCATGTCCAGTCGATCAATTTCACCGGTGCGTTGCAACTGCTGGGCCAGGCCCGATTCACTCGCCAGCACCCGCGCGTTGGTCTCGGCGACCAGCGCCATCAGCGCGCCGTAGAGTGGAACTTCATCCCGGTACATGTCGGACATGGCCTTGGAAAAGTCTCTGCGAATCTCGTCGGGGCTGACATGTGCGGCGCTTGGCATAGAAAAATTCCTGAACACGGTGAAAAGGGATCGGCCTTTCTCTGGATTTTGTTGGGCTGGAGCCGGTCTGGCAAACGAAGAATCCTCAGGACTTCATTCTGCAAATGAATGAAATGACGCAAATATGACAAAAAGCCGCGACGGGAAAATTTCATTTTCGAGCCGAGTTTTCTAACTAATTCTTCACGAGGCGCGCCCCGGTCCTCATGAAACAATCGTCACGTTTGTAGGGATGAAAACGCCGTTTCGCACACAACGCACATAAAATATGTTTAGGGGCCGTTACACATGAAAATTTCTACACTGGCGTTATCCATCACCGCCGCATTGCTCGCGCAACAAGCGAGCGCTGATGATTTTGGGCTCGGCTCTCTGGGCACGGGCACAGGTCACAGTGGCTTTCTTGAAGACAGCCATGCTGCGATCAGTTCGCGGACCATGTATTACAGTGCGGACAACCGCTCGGGGACCAACAACGATCTGCGCGAAGCCGCGACCCTGCTGCGCTTCGACTACAAATCCGGCTTCACCCAAGGCACCCTTGGCGTCGGTTTCGACGTGATGGCGTTCGGCGCCTTGCGCCTGGACGGTGGCGATGGCCACGCAGCAGGCCCGGGCCTGGCGGGTAACGGCAACAGCTTCTTCCCGACCAAGAACAACGGCACTGAACCTGCCGACAGCTTTGGTCGCGCCGCCGGGAACGTGAAGTTCCGTATTTCCCAGACTGAGTTGCACGTCGGCGGTGGTTTGGCCCCCGTGTTGCCTATCCTGGTTTCCAACGACAGCCGTGTGGCGCCGCAGACCTTTGACGGCGGCATCCTCACCTCCAGCGACATTCCCAACGTAACGTTCACCGGCGGTGAGCTGAACAAGGCCGAAGGCCGTGCGTCCAGCAACTCCACAGGCCTGAGCGTTGCCGGCGGTACGCGCGACAGCGACAGCTTCAAGTTTGGCGGTGTGGACTACAAACCGTTTGGCTCGTCTGACAACGCCATCGCTAAAAACCTGACGTTGCAGTACTACTACGCCAACCTGCAGGACTTCTACAAACAGAACTACTTCGGCCTGGTCCACGTACTGCCGCTGGGCAATGACCAATCGTTCAAGACCGACCTGCGCTACTTCGACAGCACCAGCGACGGCAAAAACGGTGAAGCCGGCTACCAGTTCAACAACAACGGTGGCTATGCCAAACACGCTGGCGAAGTGGATAACAAAACCTACAGCGCCGCGTTCACCTACCAGTTGGGCGGCAGCAGCCTGATGCTCGGCCATATCGGCGTGAGCGACGATGGCGGCTTCGTCTGGGTCAACCAGGGCAGCCTCGCCGACCCGCAACAACAAGGCGCAGGCGGCAGCGACTTCTACCTGTTCACCGACGCCGTGGTCGGCCAGTTCTCCCGCGCGGGCGAGCAGGTCAACTTCGGTCAGTACACGTATGACTTCAAAGCCTATGTGCCTGGCCTGAAAGCCTCCATTGCTTATCTGGACGGTACGGACATCAAGTCCAAAGTGGCTGGCGGTTCCGATCAGAAAGAAAACGAAACCGACTTCCGCCTGGATTACGTCGTGCAGCAAGGCCCGCTCAAAGGCTTCGGCACTACGTTCCGTACCGGTACTTACAAAGGCCACAACACGGGCACCGCGGACCAGGATCAAACTCGCCTGATCTTCAACTACACCTACGCGATCTTCTAAGAAAGCCCGCAGGGTTTTACCGCCGAAAAAATCGAGGCCGCCTAATCAGCGGCCTCTTTTTTTTGCGCGCGTGGATCAGACTTCATGTGCATCCGCGCGTAGATGGGTTCTACACTGCGCCTCACTGTGTCAGTGATGGAGGAACCAATGACGGCCACGCCCGAGACCAACATCCTTGCAACAACTGAAGGCCAGCGCCTGGCCGCCCAAGACGCCGAGCGCTGGCGCGAGTGGGGCCCGTACCTGAGTGAACGCCAATGGGGCACCGTGCGCGAAGACTACAGCGCCGACGGCGATGCCTGGGCGTACTTCCCGCATGAACACGCGCGCAGTCGCGCCTACCGTTGGGGCGAAGACGGCCTGGCCGGGTTCAGCGACAAGGCGCAACGCTGGTGCCTGGGGCTGGCGCTGTGGAACGAGCGCGACACGATCATCAAGGAGCGCCTGTTCGGCCTGAACAACGCCGAGGGCAACCACGGCGAAGACGTCAAGGAGCTGTACTTTTTCGTCGATGGCGTGCCGAGCCATGCCTACATGCGCATGCTCTACAAATACCCGCATGCGGCCTTTCCCTACGCCGACCTGACCACCGAAAACGCGCGGCGTGGGCTCGAGGATGCCGAGTACGAGATCCTCGACACCGGCGTGTTCGAAGATAACCGCTACTGCGATGTCAGCGTCGAATACGCCAAGCACCAGCCCGACGATATTTTCATGCGCGTCACCGTGCATAACCGCTCGGACCAGCCGACCCGCCTGCAGGTACTGCCCCAGGTGTGGGCGCGCAATGACTGGAGTTGGACCGTTGATGCCCCCAAGCCGCAGTTGCGGCTCGACGGCGCGCACGTGCTGGCTCGTCATCATGAAATTTCTGATCGCCACCTCAGCGCTTGGGGCCAGGACGGCGTGGAATGGTTGTTCTGCGAAAACGAAAGCAATTTTCCCCGGCTCGACGGGCAACCGGCACCGGGGCCGTTCAAGGATGGCATCAACGATTACGTGGTGGGCGGTGTGCAATCGGCGATTCGCCGCGATACAGGCACCAAAGTCGCCGCGCGCTTCGTCCTCGAACTGGCAGGCCAGGAAAGCAAAACCCTGTACCTGCGATTTGCGCCCACGGATACGCCCGAGGTGAATGCGCGCAAGCTGTTTGAACAGCGTCGCGAAGAAGCCGATGACTTCTACGCGGCCCTGCAACACGGTATTACCGACGCAGACGCGCGCAATGTGCAGCGTCAGGCCCTGGCCGGGCTGCTGTGGTCCAAGCAGCTCTACTATTTTGACGTGAACCAATGGCTCGACTGCGACCCGGCCCAACCCGCGCCACCGCCCGAGCGTTTGCATATTCGCAATACCCATTGGCGGCACCTGTCCAACTTCGACATCCTTTCCATGCCCGACACCTGGGAATACCCGTGGTACGCCTCCTGGGACCAAGGCTTCCAGGCGGTGGCGATTGCGCTGATTGACCCGGGCTACGCCAAGCAGCAGCTGTTGCTGCTGGTGAAAGACCGTTTCATGCACCCCAACGGCCAGTTGCCTGCGTATGAATGGCGTTTCGACGACGCCAACCCGCCCGTGCATGCCTGGGCCAGTTGGCGGGTGTATCAGCAGGACAAGGCGCTGACCGGTGTCGGCGACATGGATTTCCTCGAGCGGATCTTCCACAAGCTGCTGTTGAATTTTTCCTGGTGGGTCAACCGCAAGGACGCCGAAGGCCGCAACCTGTTCCAGGGTGGCTTTCTCGGGCTGGACAACATCGCGCTGTTCGACCGCTCGGCCACCTTGCCGCCGGGTTATCAGCTGGACCAGGCCGACGGCACGGCCTGGGTGGCCGCCTATGCACTGGACTTGATGCGAATCGGCTTGGAGCTGGCCAAGCGCAATGCCGTCTACGTCGATATTGCGGTGAAGTTTTTCGAGCATTTCCTCTACATCGCCGGCGCCATCAACCGCGTCGACGACAGCGCCGAAGGCTTGTGGGATGAGCAGGACCTGTTCTTCTACGACGTGCTGCACCGCCCCGACGGCCAAAATGAGCCGGTGCGCCTGCGCTCCATCGTCGGCCTGATGCCGTTGTTTGCCGTGCTGGTGCTGGAGCAGCGCGAGCATGAAGGCCTGGAAGGCTTGCGTGAGCGGCTGTTGGGTTTCATGCACCACCGGCCGGATTTGGCCAAGTTGGTGTCACGCTGGAACGAACCGGGGCAGGGCAATCGCCTGCTGCTGGCGCTGTTGCGTGGCGAGCGGACCAAGGACCTGCTGCGGCGGATGCTCGATGACACTGAGTTCCTGTCGGTTTTTGGCGTGCGCTCCTTGTCCAAGGCGTTTGCCGAACAGCCGCTGGGGTTGAAGATGAATGGCGACACACTGTGCGCGCGTTATCAGCCCGGCGAGTCCGACTCGCGTTTGTACGGCGGCAACTCCAATTGGCGCGGGCCGTTATGGATGCCGGTGAACTACATGCTGATTGAATCACTGCGCGAATTTCATCGGTACTACGCGGATAATTTCTCGGTGGAGTACCCGACGGGGAGTGGTTATCTGGCGTCCCTTGAAGAAGTGGCCGACAGCCTGAGCCAACGTCTCACGCGATTGTTTTTGCGCGATGAAGATGGCCAGCGCCCGTCGATGGCGGGCTATGCGCAATTGGAAGCAGACCCGGCCAGTCGCGATCTGGTGTTGTTCCATGAATATTTCCATGGCGAAACCGGGCGTGGGTTGGGGGCGTCGCATCAGACCGGGTGGAGTGCGTTGGTGGCGTTGTTGCTGCAACCAAAAACCTAAGCAACACCACTGATCTGCTTTTCTGTGGGAGCAGGCGAGCCAGCTCCCACATTAAAATGGCAGGCAAAAAATTCCCGCCACCAAAAGGTCTGAATCAGGTAAATTCGCCACCCCTTCAGACAAGGATGTAGACGATGGCGAATGTTTTCGCGCGGGTTGGCAGTGCAGGCCTATTTGGGGCACTGCTGATCACCTGTGCAGTGTTGATCACTTCACTGTATTCCCGAGAAAGCGCTGCGGCCCCGCTGATGATGCATTGCAGCGAATGCGAGAAAGGTGACGACACCTTCGATGCAACAAAATGGTTCAGCAGCGGCATGTACCGCCTTGAAACGGATATTGTTCCCAGCCCGATGCGGTCGATGACTCGCACTCATCCGGTGGTCTTCAAAGCCAAGGACAATGACCAACTGGTCGAGGCCGCGCTGCGTGGAATCAACAATGTGCTCCCATCCTTCGATTCCCGCACGTTTGAAGCACAGTGGCCCGTGTTAACCAAGCGCGTACGTTACAGCTACAGCTTTTTTGTGGCGCCCGATGAACCCCGGGACCTCTATGACATGTACTTGCAAGTGGGCAAATACAAGCTGGTGATCGTGGTTGGGCTTGACGTCAATACCGGTGAAATCACCGCCGAGTATGAAGGGCGTGTGATTCGTGAAAACGATGGTAATGACCCTGCGTACATGGACACGTTCGAAGAAATGGATAACGCCAACACCCGCTGACCGGGAGGCTGGCTGAACGAAAAATCCCGCCGAAAGGCGGGATTTTTTTTGAGCGCGGCCTTATCAAGCCGGGAACAGTTCGCTCAGCTTCATGGCCAGCATCATGTCGCCTTCGGTGCGCAGCTTGCCACTCATGAAGGCCTGCATGCCGTCGGTGTCGCCGCTGACGATGCCTTCCATGGTTTCGCCGTCGGTCACCAGTGTCACTTGGGCGTCCGGGTTTTCGCCTTCCAGCAGTTCGCAGGTGTTGTTCTTCACCACCAGCGAGAAGTTTTGGGTGTCGTCGATACGGAAACCGAACACCAGGTCCAGGCCGTCGGCAGCGGCTGGGTTGAATTTGGCTTTCATTGCTTCTACAGCTTTGGCTACGTCAGTCATGGTTTCGATCCTTTAAGGTAGAGTCCAGTGACCTTGGGGTCACGGTTGGCCGCAATTCATCGGAAGGTGATGAGCTGCGGCGCCTTCAACAGTTGCAAGTGGGTATGACTGTTGAAGGAAGCCAGTGCCACCTCGCGACCGCGGAATTTCAGCTGGTTGAGCGAGGTGTTAACAATTTGCCAGTTCAGTTCGAAGGCCTGCGCCGCAGGCATCCGGGTAATCAGGTGGAGCAGGGCGGTGATGGTGCCGCCGGAGGTAAACACGGCGATTTTGTGTGAGTTTTCAGCCGCTTCAAGCATGCGCTGCAAACCACCCTGGACACGCTCGACGAACCCCAGCCAGCTTTCCAGGCCGGGCGGGTCGTAGGTGCCGGCCAGCCAGCGCTCGACGATCAGGGCAAAAATGCGCTGGAATTCGCCGCGGTTCTGCGCGGCATTGCGCAGGATCTCCAGCGCGTCGGGCTCGGTGCTCAACAGGTCGGGGAGCAGGGCGCGGATGATTGCGTCGGCGTCGAACTCGTTGAAGGCGCTGTCGACTTCAAGTGTCGGCACCGGCAGGCCAAGGGCACGGTATTGATCGAAGGCGGCGGTGGCGGTGTGCTGCTGGCGACGCAGGTCGCCGGCGATGCAGCGGTCGAACGTCAGGCCCAGGTCGGCCAGATGGCGGCCGAGCACTTGCGCCTGTTCCACGCCGACGGGCGACAGGACGTCATAGTCGTCTGCACCGAAGGAGGCCTGGCCATGTCGTATCAGATAAATGCTGCCCACGTCCGTTTTCCCGGTACGTTGAAAGTCTGGCGAGGTTATGAGGATGCCTGCGAGCTGTCAATGAAAAAACATACGCTTGTTTTAAAAGCGCGTTAGAGCAGCTTGGCTGCTGGCGGTTTGAGCACTGGTCGCCCGGCGATAGCCTCGGTATGCTTGGGCAATCCGCGCCTGGCGCCGTGCATTTTTAAGGGGACACATGGATTTTTTGGCTGAATACGCGAGCTTTCTAGCGAAGACCGTCACTCTGGTGGTCGCTATTCTGGTGGTATTGATCAGCTTCGCGGCGCTGCGCAGCAAAGGCCGTCGCAAGTCCGCCGGCCAATTGCAGGTCAGCAAACTGAATGATTTCTACAAAGGCCTGCGTGAGCGCCTGGAGTCGAGCCTGCTCGACAAGGACCAGCTCAAGGCCCTGCGCAAGTCCGAAAGCAAAACCGAAAAGAAAAACAGCAAGAAGAAGCCTGAGGCCAAGCCACGGGTGTTCGTGCTGGATTTCGACGGCGACATCAAGGCCTCGGCCACCGAGAGCCTGCGCCATGAAATCACCGCGCTGCTGAGCCTGGCCACCCCTGAAGACGAAGTGGTGCTGCGCCTGGAAAGCGGCGGCGGCATGGTACACAGCTATGGTTTGGCGTCCTCGCAACTGGCGCGTATCCGCCAGGCCGGCGTGCCGTTGACCGTGTGCATCGACAAAGTCGCGGCCAGCGGCGGCTACATGATGGCGTGCATCGGCGAGAAGATTATCAGTGCCCCGTTCGCCATCCTCGGCTCGATTGGCGTGGTGGCGCAGTTGCCTAACGTCAACCGCCTGCTGAAAAAGCACGACATCGACTTCGAAGTGCTGACGGCCGGTGAGTACAAGCGCACCCTCACCGTGTTTGGCGAAAACACCGAGAAGGGGCGCGAGAAGTTCCAGGAGGACCTGGACATTACCCATCAACTGTTCAAGAACTTCGTGTCGCGCTACCGCCCACAGCTGGCAATCGATGATGTGGCGACCGGGGAAGTGTGGCTGGGTGTTGCAGCGCTCGACAAGAGACTGGTCGACGAGCTGCAAACCAGCGACGAATACCTGGCCACCAAGGCCAAGACCGCCGACGTGTTCCACCTGCACTATGCCGAGCGCAAAAGCCTGCAGGAGCGTGTGGGCCTGGCGGCCAGCGGTTCGGTGGACCGGGTGCTGCTGACCTGGTGGAGCCGGTTGACTCAGCAGCGGTTCTGGTAACCACTGATCGCTGACTGATCGTTCCCACGCTCTGCGTGGGAATGCATGCTGTGACGCTCCGCGTCACCCTTGCGAAGGGCTTGAGTCTGGCGAGGTTGGACGCGGAGCGTCCGGGGCGGCATTCCCACGCAGAGCGCGGGAACGATCAGAATGAAGGTAATCCCCTTGTGGGAGCGGGCTTGCCCGCGATAGCGGTGTACCAGTCGATACATCTACCGACTGAACCAGCGCCATCGCGGGCAAGCCCGCTCCCACATGGAATTCAGTGTGTTGGCAAAGACTGGGGCAGCAAGGGAATCGGTTTTCGCATCAAAGCCCCCACCACCAATGCCCCCAGCAACGCCAACAAACCCGCCACCCACAACACCGCGCCGAACCCACTCACAAACGCTTGCCGCGCCAGCGGTTGCACCACCGTGCGGGCCGTCTCCGGCAATAATGTCATGGCCGCCGGCATATCACCGGCCACCACCCGCGATGCAATCCCCGCCGCCTGTGCCTGCCACTGCACGTCGATAGTCGCGCGCAGCAGCTGCTCGCTATGGCTGCTCAACAACGCCCCGTACACGCCGATGGCCAACATGATCGCGCTGAAGCGCATCGTCGTACTCATGCCCGACGCCATGCCCGCCCGGTCCCGTGGCACGCACGCCATGATGTTTTTCTGCGTATCACCATTGAGCAGGCCTGCACCGGCGCCTGTCACCGCAATCGCCAGGGCGAAGGGCAGGTAGCCGCCGATATTCACCGCCCAGGCGCTTAACAGGTTGCCGCAGCCGACCAGGGTCAAGCCGGTCGCCATCATCGTCGCCGGTGTAAATCGCCCGGCCAGGCGCGCGCCGATCCTTGGGCAAATCAGCATGGTCAGCGCAAACGGCAGCATGCCCAGGCCCGAGGCAATCGCCGAAAAACCCAAGCCGTTTTGCAGATAAAACGGCAGCAGCGTCATCATCACTTGGGCGCAACCGGCGTAGACAAACATGCCCAGCAGCGCACCGATAAAGCGCGGGTGCTGGAACAACTGTAAGTCCACCATCGGCCGCTGTTGTACGCGCTCGGCCATCACGAACACACCCAGCAACAGTGCGCCGCCGATGAGTCGCACGTAAGTCAGGGGGTTGCCCCAGCCGATACGATTGGCCTCGATCAGCCCCCAGATCAGGCACACCAGGCTGGCGCTGAAGGCCAGGCTGCCCCATGGATCCAGGCGCGCAGACTGAGTGTCGCGGGACTCAGGAATCGCCCGCAGCACCAGCGCCATCAACCCCAGGCCTACGGGCAGGTTGAGATAGAAAATCCAGCGCCAGCCCAGGTACTGCGTGATCAAGCCGCCCAGCGTCGGCGCGGCGGTCATCGCCACGCCCATGCATGCCCCCCAGAACGCCCAGGCTTTTGCGCGCTCGGCTTCATCGTGGAAGGTGTGGCCGATGGACGCCAGCGCCGAGGTCAGCAGCAACGCCGCGCCGACCCCTTTGACGGCGC
The DNA here is from genome assembly GCF_009834565.1 of Pseudomonas sp. R76. GTDB lineage: Bacteria > Pseudomonadota > Gammaproteobacteria > Pseudomonadales > Pseudomonadaceae > Aquipseudomonas. The sequence continues at coordinate 4,101,650 of NZ_CP019428.1, read as the reverse complement.
GCGCGATGTCGAGGAACAACGCATTCGGCGCGGCCCCGCACCCCAGGGACGCCAGGATGAAAATGCACAAGCCCCAGATCAGCGTTTTCTTGCGTCCAAGACGGTCGGCGATGCTGCCGGCCGGCAATAACAACGCGGCGAACGCGAGCATATAGGCGCTGACGACCCACTCGATGTCGGCGAAATTGGCGCCCAGGTCGCGGGCGATGCTGGGCAGGGTCACGGCGACGATATTGGTGTCGAGCACGATCAGTGAGCACACGCCGGAGGCGGTGAGCAGCGTGAGACGAGGGCTGACACGGTTCATGATTTAATTACCTTGCAGGTAATGTGGGAAGTACGCTTGACGGCCATCGCAAGGGCTCTCTAGTGTTGAGGTCTCGCTAGCGTATTCCCAGCTGCTGCGGTTTTTATTAGCTGGGCTGAAGCACTTCATTACCTTTGAGCTAATGTCACGATGGAAATCCGCCATTTTCGCTATTTCCTGGCCGTTGCCCGTCAGCGCAACTTCACCCGCGCCGCCGAGCAACTGGGCATCGCGCCGCCGACGTTAAGCCGGCAAATCCAGGACATGGAAGCCAGCCTGGGTACGCGCTTGTTTATCCGCCAGCAACGCGAAGTCAGCCTCACCGAGGCCGGCGCGGCCTTGCTGATCGAGGCCGAAGCCACCGTGCGCCAATTCGAATTCGCCCAGCGCAATGCCCAGTGCGCCGGGCGGGGCGAGATCGGCCATATCGAGTTGGGCTATGTGGCCTCGGCGGTGTACTCCGGTGTGTTGCAGCGGCAGATGCAGGCGTTCAGCCAGGCCAATCCCGATGTGAGCGTGAATGTGCGCGAATGCGCGATGGCGACACTGCCGAGTGCCGTGGCGGACGGGCGTTATGATATCGGCTATGTTCGCTCGCCCATGACCTTGCCCGATGGCATCGAAGCGGTGCGCCTGGGCAGCGAAGGGTTTGTGTTGGCGTTGCCGCAGGCTTCCTGGCTGCTGGAGCTCAAAGCCATCGGTTGTGAACACCTGCAAAACGAGACGTTTATCCTGCCGGAACAAATCAGTGGCACGCTGCACGTCGCGGCCCAGGGCGGTTTTGCGCCGCGCCTGGGGCCGCAACCGGGTGGGTTGGTGGCGGTGGTGGCGCTGGTGTCGTTAGGGCAGGGCGTGGCGGTGGTGCCGGCGTCGATGGTTGGGCATGTGAGTTTGCCGGGCGTGGTGTATCGCGCTATTCAGGGCAGTGAGGCGTCGTCGTGGCTGTCGCTGATTCACCGGCGTTTTGAGAAAGCACCGGCGGTGGCGCGGTATATCCAGCAGGTCAAGCAGGGCGCTAAGTTGCAGGTTTGAGCGCGGCGGGTTGGGGGCTTTGCGGGTTAATTGTGTGGCTACCTTCGCGAGCAAGCCCGCTCCCACATTCGACCGCATTCCAGCCGCTGGAACTCGATCACATGTGGGAGCGGGCTTGCTCGCGAAGGGGCCACCAGGGGCGCTACACCAACCGCGGTTGCACCGAATCCGCCAACCGCGTCAGTATCAAGCAGCACGACACCGCTCCCGCATCCAGCACCCCTAACGAACGCTCACCCAGCCGGCTCGCCCGGCCGATTTTCGCGACCAAATCCTTAGTCGAGTCGCGCCCCTGCGATGCGGCGGTTTTCATTGCCTCCAGCGCATCGTTGAAGCACGCACCGTCTGCATGTGCACGCTCAAACGCCTCCACCGCCGGGATCAGCGTGTCCATCAAACACTTGTCGCCCACGCCCGCTTCCGTGATGTCTTGCAACGAGGTCAAACCGCCTCGCAACAAGTGGGCAAAGGTCGCGGCGTCAATCTCTTCACTGTTGCGCACTTCGTCGGCCATGCCGATAAACAGGCTGCCGTACAGCGGCCCCATGGAGCCGCCGATACCTTCCATCAGGCTCAGGGTCAGTTCATCCAGGGCTTCGGCCAGGGTCAGTTGACGGCCTTCGATCGTGCGCCCGCAATGGGCGAAACCCTTGGCCATGTTGATGCCATGGTCGCCGTCGCCAATCGCGCCGTCGACTTCGCTGAGGTATTCACGGTTGGCCACGATCACGCTGACCAGGTCGGCGACGATGGCGCTGCCGTCACGGGTGGAAAAATGCTGGCTCATGGCTCACTCCGCCTGGGTCATGCCGATGGAACGGCAGGGTTGGTCGATCAGGGTTTTCAACTCGGCGTCGAGGCCCAGCAGGGTCAGGGTTACGCCCATCATTTCCAGGGAGGTGAAGTAGTTGCCGACGTAGCAACGGTGAATCTTCAAGCCCTTGGCCTTGAGCTGGCGCTCCACTTCGGCGTAGAAAATATACAACTCCATTACCGGCGTGGCGCCGAGGCCGGACACCAGTACGACCACGCTGTCGTCCTGGCTGAAATCGCGGTCGGCGAGGATCGGCGCGAGCATGCGTTCGGCCATGGCGGCGGCGGATTCGATGGGGATGACTTCAATGCCCGGTTCACCGTGATGGCCGATGCCCAGCTCCATCTGGCCGTCGGGAATCTGGAAGTTCGGCTTGCCCACCGCCGCAATGGTGCACGGCGTGAGGCCGATGCCGATTGAGCGGCAGTGGTCGACGGTTTTCTGCGCGACGCGAATCACCCCGTCCAGGTCGTAATGCTGGGCGGCAGCGGCGCCGCCGACCTTCCACATGAAAATTTCGCCTGCCACGCCACGGCGCTTGGCGATATCGGCCTTGGGTGCCGATGCCACGTCGTCGTTGGCGACCACGGTGCGGATGCGCATGTCTTTGCTGGCGGCCATTTTCATTGCCAGCTTCACGTTCATGTTGTCGCCGGCGTAGTTACCGTACAGGCAGGCCACGCCCGCGCCGTGGTCGGCGGCGCGGAAGGCGTCGAAAAAGCTCTTGGCGGTGGGAGAGGAGAAGATTTCGCCGACGGCTACGGCGTCTACCAGGCCCGGGCCGACGTAGCCGAGAAAGGCCGGTTCATGGCCGGAGCCGCCGCCGGTGACGATGCCGACGCGGCCTGATGCCGACGGTTTGGCCTTGGTGATGACCCGTGGGTTCACCTCGTATTGGCGCAGCTCGGGGTGCGCGACCAGGATGCCGCGCAGCATGTCTTCGACCACGTGGTCCGGATCGTTGATGACTCGATTCATAACGCGGGTTCCTGTGTTCTTATTCTTAAGGGCAACGAAGATCAACTGCGGGAGCAGGCAAGCCAGCTCCCACAAGGTTATGTGTTGTTGCTGAGGTCAGGGTTCCAATACCACTTTCAGTGATTTATCCCCGCGCTCCATCACCGCAAACGCTTCCTTGAAGTCCGCCAAGGCAAACTTGTGGGTCACCACGTCGCGCATGTCGATCTTGCGGTTGCCGATGAAATCGATGGCGCGCGGGTACATGTATGGCCCCAGGTGTGAGCCCAGAATGTCCAATTCCTTGCGGTCGCCGATGATCGACCAATCTACCGTGGCTTCGTCATTGAATACGCTGAATTCGACGAAGCGCCCCAGCTTGCGCAGCATCGCCAGGCCCTGGTTCACCGCCTTGTGGTGGCCGGTGGCTTCGATGTAGATGTCGCAGCCGTAGCCGTCGGTGATCGCGCGGATTTTGGCCATGACGTCGACTTCGGCCGGGTTCCAAACTTCGTCGGCGCCCATGCGCAGGGCAAGCGCGGCGCGTTCGGGTTTCATGTCCAGCACGATCAGTTTTTTCGGGTTGCGCAGGCGCACCGCGCCGATGATACCCAGGCCCAGCGTGCCCGCACCGGCCACCACCACCACGTCGTCATGGTCGACATTTGCACGCTCGGCGGCATGCAGTGAGCAGGCCAGCGGTTCGATGAGGATGGCTTCATCGGGGGCGATGGATTCCGGCACTTTGTGAATAATGCCTTCCTTGGTGAAGATCATGTACTGGGCCATGGCGCCCTGCACATTGTTCTGGAAGCCATACAGGTCATGCTTCTGGCACATCCAGTACTGGCCGTGGTTGCAGAAACGGCAGCCCCAGCACGGCACGATCTGTTCGGATATCACCCGGTCACCGACCGCCACGCCACGTTTTTCCGCGCCTGGGCCGAGGGCAACTACGCGGCAGACGAATTCATGCCCGGGGATCATCGGCGGCTTCACGTAGCGCGGTTGTTCGGCGTCGCCCCAGAACGACGGCGCGCCGCGGTAGGTCTTGATGTCGCCCATGCAGATGCCGCACAGCTCGACTTTGGTCAGGATCTCATCGGGGCCGGGTGTGGGCACGTCGACGGTTTCCAGGCGGTAGTCTTCCGGGCCATGGCAGACCACCGCCTGCATGGTTTTCGGGATGACCGGGGACAGGTATTCAGGTGTGCGTTCGGTGACGGTGGACATGACAAAACCTCACGACAAAAAATGAATTACTGAATGCTGTAGCCGCCGTCAATCACCATGTTGGCGCCGGTGATCATCTGCGCGGCATCGCTGAGCAGGTACAACGCCAGCCCGGCGATTTCTTCCGGCTGGGCAAAACGACCCGCCGGGATCTGCAATTTGGCCCGTTCGCCCACTTCACCAGCCCAGGCTTTCTTGCCCAGCGCAGTTTCGACAATGGTCGGGGAGATGGCGTTGACGTTGATCTGTGGCGCCCATTCCATGGCCAGCACTTTGGTCATGCCGACAATCGCGGCCTTGCTCGCGCAGTAAGCGACGTGACGGTCCAGGCCGATCACGGCGGCTTGCGAGGCGAGGTTGACGATGCGCCCACCGCCGTTGGCGAGCATGTGCCTGGCGCAAGCCTGGGCCACGAAGAAACTGGCCTTGAGGTTGATGTCCAGGGTGGTGTCCCAAGCGCTTTCGCTGACATCAATGGCCTTGTCCAGTAATACAACCCCGGCGCTGTTGACCAGGTAGTCGAGGCGCTGGAAGTATTCGAAGACGCTGTCGATGGTGTGCTGTATGTGACCGATCTGGCCGAGGTCGACGGCAATGCCCAGGTGCTCGGCGCCCAGGCTGGCAGCGACGTCTACTACGGCGGGGTCACGGTCGAGCAAGGCCACGCGCGCGCCGCGTTCTGCCAGCAAGGTGGCGCAGGCCAGGCCAATCCCGGCGGCGCCGCCGGTGATCACCGCGCAACGGCCGGTGAGGTCGAAGGCTTGGTTCCAGAATCCAGACATACGATTAACTCCATTTTTGAAAACGGTGGAGATCCAATGTGGGAGCGGGCTTGCTCGCGAAAGCGGTGGATCAGCTGACGGATGTGCTGACTGACACACCGCCTTCGCGAGCAAGCCCGCTCCCACAGTTGGAATGCATCCACAGGTCGAAACCGCTACTTACCGCCGCTGACTTGTTTGTACAGCGCATCCGCATTGGCATTCGTCACTGGCACCCACGGCAGGATGTAGTTCCTGGCCGTGCCGTCACCCCATTTCACGTCCTTGCCGTAACGCTCCCAAATCACCGACTGCGGTTTGTAGTCCTTGCCCGCCAGTGCGCGCAGCGCTACGTCGAGCGCGCCTTGGGATTGGGCCTGGGCGTCTTGCAGAAAGGTGGTGACTTCGTCTTTTTTCGCCGCCTGGATCGCGTCCGGCATGCCGTCGATGGAGGTCACCGGCACGTCCTTGGAGGTCAGCCCGTGGGATTTGAGCGCCTGCACGGCGCCGAGGGCCATGTCGTCGTTTTGCGCGATCACCCCGTTAATGCCTTTGGGGTGCGCGTTCAGCCAGTCTTCGGTGAGCGTCAGGGCCTGGGCGCGGTCCCAGTTGGCGGTCTTCTTCTCGATGATCTTGATGTCCGGGTGTTTGCTCAGCACTTCCAGCTCGCCTTTTTCCCGGTCGATCTGCGCCGACTGGCCAATCGGGCCCTGGATGATCACCACGTTGCCTTTGCCGTTGAGCTTGTCGACCATCGCCTGGGCCTGCAGGCGGCCGCCTTCTACGTCGTCATTGCCCACATAGGGCACGGAGGCATCGGCTACTTTCGTATTGGAGGCGATGACCACCACGTCGTTGCTCATGGCTTGCTTGACCGTGCCGACACCGGCCTTGGTGTCGATGGGCACGAACAGGATGGCGTCGTAGTGTTGGGTCACCATGTTTTCGATCTGGTTGTTCTGGGTCAGGGCGTCGTAGTTGCCGTCGAAAACGGTCAATTGCACGGTGCCGTCCTTGACCGCCGGGTGTTCCTTGAGCTCGCGCACCCAGTTCTGCATGAACTGGCCCTTGAGGCCGTAGACGGCGGCGCCGACTTTGTAGGTCTTGCCGTCGGCAGCAAACGCAATACTGCTGGCGAGCAGGGAGAGGGCCGCGACGACAGCCAAAGACATTCCAGGTTTCATGGTGAGAACTCCGCTTATTGTTGTGGGTCGTTCAGTGCATTTTTTCGAGGGACAGCGACTAGCGTTTTTTCTTGCGCCACACGTCGATCAGTACCGCAAACACGATGATCAAGCCCTTGGCGACTTGCTGGTAATAGGAGGACACGCCGAGCAGGTTCAGGCCGTTGTTGATCACGCCGATCAGCAGCGCGCCGAACAGCGTGCCGACAATGCTGCCGGTGCCGCCCGACAGGCTGGTGCCGCCGATCACCACGGCGGCAATCGCGTCCAGCTCGTAGGAAACCCCGGCCTGGGGCAGGGCAGAGGTGGTGCGCGCCGACAGCACCACGCCGGCCAGACCGGCGAGCAGGCCCGAGACCACGTACACCGAAAACATTACCTTGCGTACGCCAATGCCGGAGGTGCGCGCGCTCTTTTCATTGCCGCCCACGGCGTACACGTAACGGCCGTAGGTGGTGTAGCGCAGCACCATCCAGAAGATCAGCGCGACCACCGCGAAGATGACAATCGGCACGCCAATCGGGCCGATCTTGCCGATGCCCAGCGCCAGATAAGCGTCGGGCAGGTCGGTGATCGGGCTACCGTCGTTGAGAATAAAGGTCATGCCTCGCGCGATGCTGAGCATGCCCAGGGTGGCCACGAACGGTGGGATTGACAGGTTGGCGACCATAAAGCCGTTGACCACGCCGAGCATCGCCCCGGCGAACATCCCGGCACTGACCGCCGCCAGCAGGCCGTAACCCTGGGTCGCGACCATGGCGCTGCACAGCCCGGCAAACGCCAGGATCGAGCCCACCGACAGGTCGATGCCCTTGGTCAGGATCACGTAAGTCATGCCCACGGCAAGGATGCCGTTGATGGAGGTCTGGCGCAGGATGTCCATCCAATTGCGCCAGGTCATAAAGTATTCGCTGGAAAACGCCATCACCACGCACAGCAGGATAAACACCAGCGGCAGGCCGAAACGGTCGAGGGACACACGCAGGCGATTGCGCGGCGCGGCAGTCAGGGGTGGGGCAATGGTTTTGGCATTCATGAGGCAAGACTCAACAAGGCTTCCTGGGAAAGGGCGGTGTCGGTGCTGATGGTCACCAGCCGGCCGCCTTTGAATACAGCGATGCGATCACTCAAATGCAGCAGTTCCGGGGCTTCCGACGAGACCACAACGGCCGCGCCACCGGCGCGCACGAACTGGTCGAGCAAGTGGTAGATCTCTTGCTTGGCGCCCTCGTCGATGCCACGGGTCGGTTCATCGCAGAGCAGGCACACCGGCTCGGTCGACAGGCATTTGGCGAGAACCACTTTCTGTTGGTTGCCACCACTCATGGAGGCCACCGGCAGCTCCAGCGACGAGGTCTTGATCTGCAGGCGCTTGACCATGTCCTCGGCCAGTTGGGTTTCCTTGCGAGCGTTGATCAGCGACCAACTCGACAGGCGCTTGTAGGCCGACAACGCAATATTGGAAAGAATGCTGCCGGTCAGCACCAGGCCGCTGTCTTTGCGGTCTTCGGTGACCAGTGACATGCCAGCGTTGATCGTGGCTTTGGGCAGGCCGATGGGCATGGGTTTGCCTTGCAGGGTCACGCTGCCGGAGTCCGCCACGGTCAGGCCGTAGATGCAGTTGAGAAACTCGCTGCGCCCTGAGCCCATAAGGCCATAAATGCCGAGGATTTCGCCCTGGCGCAGTTGCAGGCTGATGTCGTGGAACTCGCCGGTGCGGCTCAGGTTGTCGACTTGCAGGCACGTGGTGGCGGCGCATTCGCGGCCGACCTTGTGGTCGATGCGAGTCAGCTCCTGGCCGACAATCCCGCGCACCAGGTGGTTGCGGTCGATATCGGCCATGCGCCCGCTTTCGACAAAGGTGCCATCGCGAAAGATGCTGTAGTCATCGGCGATCTGCGCCAGTTCGCTCAAGCGGTGCGACACATAGACGATGCCGGCGCCACGCGCAGTAAGGCGTCGGATCGCCTTGAACAGGGTTTCTGCCTCGCGCTCGCCGATGGCAGAGGTGGGTTCGTCCATGATCATCACTTGGCAGTCATGGCTGAAGGCCTTGGCGATTTCTACCAGTTGAATCTGCGCCACGCTCAGACGGTGCATGGGGCTGGTGGCGTCGACGTCGAATTCCAGGCTTTCGAGCAACTCGCGGGTGCGGCGGTTAAGGGTCTTGCTGTCGACGATGCAACCGGCACGGCGCGGTTCGCGACCCAGCCAGATATTTTCGGCGACGGTCATGTAAGGGATGGGTTCCAGCTCCTGGGTGATCATCGCGATCCCCGCCGCCAAGGCTTCACTTGGTCGGTTGAATTGAACGGGGGTGCCGTTGAGCAGGAGGGTCCCGGCGTCACGTTGAGTGATGCCCATCAGGATGCTCAGGAAGGTCGACTTGCCGGCGCCATTGCCGCCGCACAACGCGTGGACGCTGCCGGCCCGCAGAGAGAGGCGCCCGTCACGCAGGGCAGGGACCCCGGCGTAAGCCTTGGCGACGTGTTCAGCCTGGAGCAGTAATGGCGTGGCCATCGGCGTGTCCTCGTGCTGTGAATTCTTATTAGGTCGCACAGTCATGTTTTGCTGTGATCATATGTGTACCAAATGAAATTCTGATCAGTCAATCTCTTTCAGTGAAAAGCTGTAAATGTCGCCTTGCTTACAGTGAATGCCCTTTTAAAGGGCTTTGACTGTCGGGTCAGTTAAAACTCGCTTGACAGGAGGGTGTGAATGCACGCGAAATGACTGAGCGAAAGTTCACTGAATGATCAATTGATCAGTCGTAAAGTAGGATAACGGCAGCGGAGCCAGACGCCATGAACACACCTTTCCCGGTGGCTATCGGATGCGATGAAGCGGGTTTTGAGCTCAAAGAGCTGTTGAAGCGCCATATCGAGGCGTTGGGTTATCCGGTGACCGACTTCGGCACCCACTCCACGGCGCCGGTGCTGTACCCGGACATCGCCCTGGCCGTGGCCACTGCCATTAACGCCGGGCAGCAACGCCTGGGCGTGCTGGTGTGCGGCACCGGGATTGGCATGGCCATCTCGGCCAACAAAGTGCTGGGTATTCGCGCCGCGCAGGCGCATGACACCTATTCTGCGGAGCGCGCGCGCAAGAGTAACGATGCGCAGATCCTGTCCATCGGCGCGCGGGTGGTCGGCGCCGAGCTGGCCAAAAGCATCGTCACCGCGTTTCTGGCCTCTGAGTTCGAGGCGGCGCGTTCCGGGGCCAAGGTGGCGCGTATCAATGCGATCGAACGCGATGGGCATCAATAGTGGACGGAACGGGGCAAGAGTCGGGAGAATGCGCCTTTGACGCCGAAACGGAAGCCCGTCCCCATGAGTGACAGTACCCAGCGCATCGCCAGCGATATCGATCAGATGACCGAAGTGGCGATGCTCTATTACCTCGAGAACGTCACTCAGGAGGCCATTGCCAAACGCTTCGACCTGTCACGCGCGAAAGTCAGCCGCCTGCTCAAACGTGCGCGCGATGAAGGGATTGTCGAGGTGCGCGTGTTGCAGCACCCGGCGATGAACAACGAGCTTGAGCAGGCGCTGGTGCAGCGTTTCAAACTTGATCGCGCGTTGATTGCCGTCGACCACAGCGACCCCGACACCCAGCGCTCGGCGGTGGCCAGCCTGGTGGCCAACTACCTGAATAAAACCCTGAGTGACGGCATGATCGTCGCTGTCGGTATGGGGCGTAACGTCGGGGCGGTAGCGGATAACGTGTTTTTGCCGGTAACGCGCAATTGTACCTTTGTCTGTGCTATCGGCGGTTCGCTCAAGGCTGGCGAGTACATGAACCCCGACCATATCTGCCGGCGCCTGGCCCTGCGCTTTGGTGGCGAGAGTGAAAGCCTGTACGCCCCGGCGCTGGTGGCAAACCCGGAATTGCGTGGGGTGTTGATCAACAATGACACGGTGCGCTCGACCCTGGATCGGGCGCGGCGGGCGGACATTGCGCTGATCGGCATTGGTGACATGAGCGAGAACAGCAACATGGTGCGCATGGGCTGGTTTTCGCCGCAGGAAATTGCCCAGGCGCGGTTGTCCGGTACGGTGGGCGACATGATGGGCTATGACTTTATCGACATACACGGGCAGCCGGCGGTCAACGCTATTCAGGGGCGGGTGATCGGGCTGACGGTGCAGGAGTTGTTTCGCATTCCGGATGTGGTGGCGATTGCCAGTGAGAACACCAAGGCGGCGGCGACCTTAGGGGCGTTGCGCTCGGGGGTGATTAATACGCTGGCGACGACGGTGACGAATGCGCACACGATTTTGGCGCTGGATGATGCAACGCGAAAGTCTTGATTCAACACGGATTAAAAATGTGGGAGCTGGCTTGCCTGCGATGGCATCACCTTGGCCTTGTTGATAGACCGAGTCGCCTGTATCGCGGGCAAGCCCGGCTCCCACAGGTTTTTTGTGGGGGCTGAGAGCGTTGATTACAGATTTTGTAATAGTTTTGCGTTGTGGGAAATTTTGGTTTCGCCTGTACGATCCAAGTCCTTTTGTTATTTCAGGACTTGCATGAACACCCTCTTGGAGCCTCCCAGTCGTCTTTCCCCAAGACATTTGCTGCTGTTCCCGTTAAAGCACCCCGTATTCCGACTGCTAACCTTGTCCCGGTCCACTGACCGCGCTTTGCCGTGTCCGGCATTCTGAAATCTATTACGAGACTCTATAAATGGAATGGTTAGCGGATCCAACGGCCTGGCTCGGCCTGTTGACCTTGATTGTGCTGGAACTGGTGCTGGGCATCGACAACCTGGTGTTTATCGCGATCCTGGCGGACAAGTTGCCGCCGGAGCAGCGCGACCGCGCGCGGTTGATTGGTTTGTCCCTGGCGTTGCTGATGCGCCTGGGCTTGCTGGCGAGTATTTCCTGGTTGGTGACGCTGACCCAGCCCTTGTTCGAGGTGTTCGACAAGAGCTTCTCCGGCCGTGACCTGATCATGCTGTTTGGCGGTGTGTTCCTGTTGTTCAAGGCCACCATGGAATTGCATGAGCGCCTGGAAGGCCACGTGGCCCAGCGCTCGGGCAATGTGGCGTATGCGATGTTCTGGCCGATCGTGGCGCAGATCGTGGTGCTCGACGCGGTGTTCTCCCTCGACGCGGTGATTACGGCCGTGGGCATGGTGGATGAACTGGCGGTGATGATGATCGCAGTGATCGTGTCCATCGGCTTGATGATCGTGGCGAGTAAACCGCTGACCCGCTTCGTCAACGCGCACCCTACGGTGATCATGCTGTGCCTGGGCTTCTTGATGATGATCGGCTTCGCCCTGACTGCCGAAGGCTTGGGCTTCCATATTCCCAAGGGCTATCTGTATGCGGCGATTGGTTTCTCGATCCTGATCGAGGTGTTCAACCAGATTGCCCGCGCCCGCCGCAAGAAGTCGGCGCAAGGCACGTTGCCGGTGCGCCAGCGCACCGCGCATGCGGTGATGCGTTTGCTCGGCGGTCGCAGCCTGGCCGTCGAAGGCATGGATGACGACGTTGCTGACCTGATGGGCGAGCCGGATGCAGCCCAGGGCCCGTTGTTTGATCGACGCGAGCGCGTGATGATCAGCGGCGTGCTGCAATTGGCCGAGCGGCCGATTCGCACCTTGATGACGCCACGGGCCAAGGTCGACTGTATTGATCTGTCGGACGATCGCGACACTATTCGCCTGAAATTGATGCATTCGTCCTACTCGCGCCTGCCGTTGATCCGCCACGGCGCTATCGATGAGCCATTAGGTTTCGTGCACAAGAAGGAGTTGCTCAAGGAATACCTGGCCGGCGACGAGCCGAACCTGGAGCACTTGGCGCGCCGCGCGATCAACCTGCTGGAGAGTTTTTCGATCCTCAACGCCCTGGAGCAGATGCGCCAGGAATCCACCCACATTGCGTTCGTGATCAACGAATTCGGCGATTTTATGGGGGTGTTGAGCATGACCGACATTCTCGAGTCCATCGCCGGTGAATTGCCGGATGCCAGCGAGATTGAAGGGCCGGATATTGTCGAGGACGGCGAGGGTTTTCGTGCCAATGGTGCCGTGAACCTGAACCAGATTCGCCAGCGCACCGGCTTCAAGGCCGTGGCCACCGACGATTATCAGACCCTCGCAGGTTTAGTCATGAGCCTGCTGGACCGCCTGCCGATGGTCGGCGACAGCCTTGAGCATGAAGGCTGGCGCCTTACCGTGGCAGCGGTGGATGAGCGGCGGGTGACGCAAGTTCGTCTGGAGCCTACAGCTAGGCATAGCGGCTGAATATATCGTTCAGTTCTTGCGTCAGAGTTTTCTCGTCTACAAACCCTCTGATGACTTCCTGAACCTCGCCGTCGATATGCGTTACCAGCGTAGGTGTGCCGGTAACCTTCTCAGTACTGCGGCGTTCAGGCTTGCCCAGCTCAGGCGCAACGGTCGGCTCGATGACATAGCTATCCACAAACCTATCATGCTCTTTGGCGGCGCTTTCAAAAAATGGTCTGTAGTACTCGCATGCCGGGCAGCTTTTTGAAACAAATAGCGTGAATACGATTCGACCCTGTTTCAGTGCGGACTCATAGCCCGCCTGGCTGGTAATGACGTCGTTAGTGGTTGCCATGATGAAATCCCTCTCGGCTTGCGGTTTCTGCCAACGCTAAGCCGAGAGATCACCCCCGTCTACTGTCAACCTTCACAGGTAGACACGCTTACACATCTGCGTCACGTTCCACGCGTTCACGGGCCTTGCGCGCCTGACTCGCGCATTTCTTGTATTCCTCATTGTCCCGCGACGCCTTCGCCTTGCGATAGCCGTGATGGTTCTGGCTGGTGTAATCGGTGCTGAAAGCCTCTTTCAGCTTGGTTAATTCTTCCTTGCATTCACGCCGATCATTACTGGCCGAGGCCGTACCGGCCACCAAACAACCCAACACAACCACCAAAATTCTTACCTTCATCACGCCCGGCTCCTGCACACAGATACCCCCAGCCTAGCCCAACCCAAAAAATCATCCACACCCACACACTGCTCAAAAGCAACGAAAATCCCCTGTGGGAAATTCCCCTGTGGGAGCGGGCTTGCCCGCGAATGCGTCAGCTCAGCCACCATCAATGTTGACTGACCCACCGCTATCGCGGGCAAGCCCGCTCCCACAGGGAATCAATAACAGCCCCGCTTCGGTGCACGGTAACGCCACCCTGGTGCGCCACCTCACTCTGTCACCCCACTGTGTGGCCCTGAGTAGCAACACCATTGCACTTACTGGCACAGCGCCTCATTCCCTCCCAATACTCATCCAATTGATTCAAAACGAATTTATCCCAATCATATTTTTCTCTTACCCCGTGTGGCACACTTTCTGCTGTCTATTCCGTTGTTACATACTAAGTTCCGGTATAGCGGAATACACAACTCCTGGAGTGCTTGTCATGCATCACCGACCTTCCGTGTTCAAAGCGTGTGTTTTTCTCTTCGCCGCATCGGCTTCCCTCGCAAGCGTAGTGCAGGCGGCGGACAGCAAGCTCGATGATGTGCTCAAGCGTGGGCATCTCATCGTGGGTACAGGCAGTACCAATGCGCCGTGGCACTTCCAGGGAGCGGATGGCAAGTTGCAGGGTTTTGATATCGACATCGGCCGTATCGTCGCCAAGGGTCTGTTCAATGACCCGAGCAAGGTTGAGTTTGTGGTGCAGTCGTCTGACGCACGTATTCCCAACCTGCTGACCGACAAGGTCGACATGAGTTGCCAGTTCATCACCGTCACCGCCAGCCGTGCGCAGCAAGTTGCATTTACCTTGCCGTACTACCGCGAAGGCGTGGGCCTGCTGTTGCCGAACAACAGCAAGTACAAGGAAATCGAAGACCTGCAAGCCGCAGGCGACAGCGTCACCGTGGCCGTGCTGCAAAACGTTTACGCCGAAGAGCTGGTGCACCAGGCATTGCCCAAAGCCAAGGTCGACCAATACGACAGCGTCGACCTGATGTACCAGGCCGTGAACTCCGGACGCGCCGATGCCGCCGCCACCGACCAATCCTCGGTCAAGTACCTGATGGTGCAGAACCCCGGCCGCTACCGCAGCCCGACCTACGCCTGGAGCCCGCAAACCTACGCGTGCGCGGTCAAGCGTGGCGATCAGGACTGGCTGAACTTCGTCAACACCGCGTTGCATGAAGCCATGACCGGTGTGGAATTCCCCACCTACAAGGCCTCGTTCAAGCAATGGTTCGGCGTGGATTTGCCAGAACCAGCGATCGGTTTCCCGGTTGAGTTCAAGTAAATCGTAAACCCTGGGGCGCCCCTGACGGCGCCCCAATCAGGTACTGCCGACCATGAACTATCAGTTGAACTTTGCCGCCGTGTGGCGTGACTTCCCCAGCTTGCTGGCGGGGCTCGGCCTGGGCCTTGAGCTGGCGCTGCTGTCGATCGCGATTGGCTGCGTGATCGGTTTGATGATGGCGTTTGCCATGTTGTCCAAACACCGCGCGTTGCGAGTCTTCGCCTCGGTGTATGTGACGGTGATCCGCAATACGCCGATCCTCGTGCTGATCTTGTTGATCTACTTTGCACTGCCGTCATTGGGGATTCGTCTCGACAAAATTCCCTCGTTCATCATCACCTTGTCGCTGTACGCCGGTGCCTACCTCACCGAAGTGTTCCGCGCCGGGCTGTTGAATATCCCCAAGGGCTTGCGTGAAGCAGGTTTGGCGATTGGCTTGGGCGAGTGGCGTATCCGCGCCTATATCACCGTGCCGGTGATGCTGCGCAACGTGTTGCCGGCGCTGTCGAACAACTTTATCTCGCTGTTCAAGGACACCTCGCTGGCGGCTGCGATTGCCGTGCCGGAGCTGACCTACTACGCCCGCAAGATCAACGTCGAAAGCTACCGGGTGATTGAAACCTGGCTGGTCACGACTGCGCTCTACGTGGCTGCCTGTTACCTCATTGCCATGCTGCTCCGTTACCTGGAACAGCGTCTGGCGATCCGTCGTTAAGGAGGGTTTCCATGTACGAATCCCCCAGCTGGTTGCATGAGTTGTGGATCGCCCGGGACACCCTGTGGGCGGGCTTTCAGGCCAGCGTGTATGTGTCTGCGCTGGCGATTATATTCGGTACGCTGATCGGCATTGTCGCCGGGTTGATCCTGACCTACGGCAAGTTCTGGATGCGCGCGCCGTTTCGTCTGTATGTCGACCTGATCCGTGGCACGCCGGTGTTTGTGCTGGTGTTGGCGTGTTTCTACATGCTGCCGGCGCTGGGTTGGCAGATCACCGCGTTTCAGGCTGGCGCCGTCGGGCTGACACTGTTTTGCGGCTCCCACGTCTCGGAAATCGTGCGCGGTGCGCTGCAAGCCATTCCCCGCGGGCAACTGGAAGCGGGCAAGGCGATTGGCCTGACGTTCTACCAATCCCTGGGCTACGTGCTGTTGCCTCAAGCGTTGCGCCAGATCCTGCCGACCTGGGTCAATTCCTCCACGGAAATCGTCAAGGCCTCGACCTTGCTCTCGGTGATCGGCGTGGCTGAATTGCTGCTGAGCACCCAGCAAGTGATCGCGCGTACCTTCATGACCCTGGAGTTCTACCTGTTCGCCGGGTTTCTGTTCTTTGTCATCAACTACGCCATCGAGTTATTCGGGCGCTACATTGAAAAGCGGGTGGCCTTGCCATGAACCAACCTCAAACTAACCAACCGCTGCTGAACATTCGCGGCCTGCGTAAACAGTACGGCCAGGTAGAAGTGCTCAAGGGCGTCGACCTGTCCATGCAGCGCGGCAACGTGGTGACGTTGATCGGCTCCAGCGGCTCGGGCAAGACCACGCTGCTGCGTTGCGTCAACCTGCTGGAAGAATTCCAGGGCGGCCAGATCACCCTGGACGGCGAGTCCATCGGCTACAGCGAAATCGCCGGCAAGCGCGTGCGTCACCCCGAGCGCGTGATTGCCCAGCACCGCGCGATGACCGGCATGGCGTTCCAGCAATTCAACCTGTTCCCGCACCTTACCGCGTTGCAAAACGTCACCCTCGGCTTGCTCAAGGTCAAGAAGATGGGCAAGGACGAAGCCGTGGCCCTGGCGGAAAAATGGCTGGACCGCGTCGGCCTGCTGGAGCGGCGCAACCACTTCCCGGGCCAGCTCTCCGGCGGCCAGCAACAGCGCGTGGCGATTGCCCGTGCGATTGCGATGAACCCCAGCCTCATGCTGTTCGACGAAGTCACCTCGGCCCTCGACCCCGAGTTGGTGGGTGAAGTGCTCAGCGTGATCAAGGGCTTGGCGGAAGAGGGCATGACCATGTTGCTGGTCACCCACGAAATGCGTTTTGCCTACGAAGTGTCGGACAAGATCGTATTCATGAACCAGGGCCGCATTGAAGAGCAGGGCACGTCGAAAGACATCTTCGAACGCCCACAATCGCCGCGCCTGGCGGAATTTTTGAAGAACATTCGTTTTTAATCAGGAGCAACTTTATGAGCATTACTCGTTACGGCACCGGCAGCACCGCCGGCGGTGGCCAACCTCGTCCTTTCGCCCGCGCGGTGGAAGCGGACGGCTGGCTCTACGTCTCGGGCCAGGTGCCGGCAGTCGACGGTGAAATCATCAACGGCGGCATCGTCGAGCAAACCCGCCAGACCATGCGCAACGTGGTGGCGATTCTGGAAGAGGCCGGCTACGAACTCAAAGACGTGGTGCGCGTCGGTGTATGGCTGGAAGACCCACGGGACTTCTGGAGTTTCAACAAAGTCTTCGGCGAATACTTCACCCCCGAACACGCCCCGGCGCGCGCCTGTGTGCAGGCCAACATGATGGTGGACTGCAAGGTCGAGATCGATTGCGTGGCCTACAAGAAGAAGTAAAGATGGCTGCCTAAACGATCGTTCCCACGCTCTGCGTGGGAACGCCGCCCTGGACGCTCTGCGTCCGCTTCTGTGACGCAGAGCGTCACGGTATGCGTTCCCACGCAGAGCGTGGGAACGATCAACAGAGACCGACTACTGCCATGACCGAAGACACCATCAAACGCCGCGCCAAAGGACTGGACCGTGCATTCGATATCCTCGATTTTCTCAAGGAAATCGGCCAGCCCCTGCGCCCGAATGATATTGCCAGCGGCATCGGCAGCCCCAAATCCACCGTCTACGAACTGGTCGCCTCGTTGCTTGAACGGCGCATCCTCGAAACGGTGGGCAAGGACGGCCACGTCTACCTCGGCCGCCAGCTGTACTTCCTCGGCCAGGCGCACCTGCGCCATTTCGACCTGACCCGCGAGGCCGACCACGCCTTGCAGGAAATCGTCAGCCAAACCCACGAAACCGCGCAGATGTGCCTGCTCAACGGGCGCAAATATACGGTGGCGCTGATGCGCGAAGGCGAGCGGCATTTTCGCATCTCGTCGGACATCGGCGAAAACGCGCCAATCCCGTGGACAGCTTCCGGGCGCCTGCTGCTGGGGCACTTGAGTGACCAGCAAATCATCGACCTGATCGACTACGACGACTTCATCCTGCCGGACGGCCAGCGCCTGCCGTTGGAAACGTTCCTGGCGCAAATCCGTCAGGCCACCCTCGACGGGTTCTTCTCTTTCGACAGTGTGGCCGACACCTTTACCCATTGCTTCGCCGCCCCGGTGCGGGACGCGCAAGGCATCAGCATCGCAACCTTGTGCATCGTCGCCCCGCGCGCCGACGCGATTAAAAATTACAACGACTATCGCCGGGTGTTGATCGACAGCGCCAACAACCTGGCCCGTCGCATCAACGAATAGGAGTTTTTATGTCTGCCCTCAATGCCGTTGAAAAAGGCGCCGCCGCCGTTGGCGCCCACCTGGTCCGCGACGTCAGCCTACCGGCCCTGGTGCTGCACCGCGACGCCCTGGAACACAACATTCGCTGGATGCAGGCATTCGTCAGCAACAGCGGCGCAGAACTCGCGCCCCACGGCAAAACCAGCATGATGCCGGCACTGTTCCAACGCCAGATCGAAGCCGGCGCCTGGGGCATCACCCTGGCTAACGCGGTGCAAACCCGCGCCGCTTATGCCGGTGGCGTGCGCCGCGTATTGATGGCCAACCAACTGGTCGGCGCGCCGAACATGGCGTTGATTGCCGATTTGTTGGCCGACAAGGATTTTGACTTCCACTGCATGGTCGATCACCCGGACAACGTCGCCGACCTCGGTCTGTTCTTCGCCGCCCGCGGCCTGCGCCTGAACGTGATGATCGAGTACGGCGTGGTCGGCGGCCGTTGCGGTTGCCGCAGTGAGCAGGAAGTGCGCGAGCTGGCCAAGGCGATCAAGGCCCAGCCAGCCCTGGCCCTTACCGGTATTGAAGGCTACGAAGGCGTGATCCACGGCGAACACGCCGTCAGCGGCATCCGCGACTTCGCCGCCAGCCTGGTGCGTCTGGCAGTGGACCTGCAAAACAATGGTTCTTTCGACCTGCCCAAGCCGATCATCACCGCCTCGGGCTCGGCCTGGTATGACCTGATCGCCGAGTCGTTTGAAGCACAAAACGCTGCCGGCCGCTTCCTCAGTGTGCTGCGACCTGGCAGCTACGTGGCCCACGACCACGGCATCTATAAAGAAGCGCAATGCTGCGTGCTCGACCGCCGCAGCGACCTCAACGAAGGCCTGCGCCCGGCGCTGGAAGTCTGGGCGCATGTGCAATCGTTGCCAGAGCCGGGCTTTGCGGTGATTGCCCTGGGCAAGCGCGACGTCGCCTACGACGCCGGCCTGCCGGTGCCGCTCAAGCGCTACAAGGCCGGGATTCTGCCGGCCGAAGGCGATGACGTCACCGCGTGCAAGGTCACGGCAGTGATGGACCAGCACGCGTTCATGAGCGTGGCGCCGGGGGTTGAACTGCGTATCGGCGACATCATCTCCTTCGGCACCTCGCACCCGTGCCTGACCTTCGACAAATGGCAAGTGGGCTGCCTGGTGGATGAGCAGTTGCAGGTGATCGAGTCCTTGCATACCTGTTTCTAAACCGCGTCGCGCCCTTCGCGAGCAAGCCCGCTCCCACATTCGACCGAGTTCCTTCAGTTGAAATGCAATCAAATGTGGGAGCGGGCTTGCTCGCGAAGAGGCCCTCCAGAACACCGAGAGACCCAGGCATGAACACACAACCGCGCATCGCCCTCATCGGCGAATGCATGATCGAACTCCAACACCGCGCCGACGGCAGCCTGCAGCAGAGCTTCGGCGGCGACACCCTCAACGCAGCCGTCTACCTGCGCCGCGAATTGGGCAGCGTCGGCACGGTCGACTACGTCACCGCCCTGGGCGATGACAGCTTCAGCGATGCCATGTGCCAACAATGGACCGACGAAGGCCTCGGCCTGGGCATGGTCCAACGCTTGCCCGGCCGTCTACCCGGTTTGTACTGCATCCAGACCGACGCCAACGGCGAGCGCAAATTCCTCTACTGGCGCAACGAAGCCGCCGTGCGCGACTGCTTCACCACCCCGGCCGCCGAGCCGATCCTGGCGGCTTTGCCGGGTTACGACGTGGTGTATTTCAGCGGCATCACCCTGGCGGTACTCGGTGAAGTCGGGCGCGCGCGTTTACTGCACACCCTGATCGAAACCCGCCGGCGCGGCGGCAAGGTGGTGTTCGACAATAACTACCGGCCGCGTTTATGGGCCAGCGTCGAAGCGGCGCGCGCGGCGTATCACGCGGTGTTGGCCGAGGTGGATATCGCCTTGCTGACCGAAGACGACGAACGTGCGTTGTTTGGCTATGCCGACAGCGAACAGGTGTTTGCGGCGTACCCGGCGATTGCCGAAGTGGTACTCAAGCGCGGTGCAGATGAATGCTTGATCCGCTGTGACGGCGAGCGTTTTGCCGTACCGGCGTTGAAGGTCGAGAAGGTGGTGGACACCACGGCGGCGGGGGATTCGTTCAGTGCGGCGTATCTGGCCAGTCGGCTGAAAGGTCAGTCACCTGAGGAGGCGGCCTTGGCTGGGCATCGGTTGGCGAGCCGGGTGATTCAGGTGCCCGGGGCTTTGATTGCGCGGTGAATGGCCGCCTGCGGCGGTTCGCAGGCAAGCCAGCTCCCACATTTGACTGCATTCCTCCAGTTGAAATGCGCTCAACTGTGGGAGCTGGCTTGATCGTTCCCACGCTCCGCGTGGGAATGCCTCACCGGACGCTCCGCGTCCGCTCTCTGGTCAGTCGCGGTAAAACACCTGCACCAAGTGATACCCAAACTTGCTCTTGATCGGCCCATGCACCACCTTCACCGGCTTCTTGAAGATCACCGCATCAATCGCCCCGACCATCTGCCCTGGCCGCACTTCACCCAAATCACCGCCGCGCTTGCCGGACGGGCAGGTCGAGTATTTCTTGGCCAGCACATCAAACGCTTCGCCCTTGGCAATGCGCTGCTTGAGCTGTTCGGCTTCTTCACTGGTCTTGACCAGGATGTGACGGGCTTGGGCTTTCATGTTGTTACCTTGCAACGGTCAAACGGAAGGGCGCGCGATTATGCCTGAACTCATTCGTCAACGTTGATCATGCTGCGGATTTTCGTCGCCAGCAGGTCGATGGAGAACGGCTTGGCCACCATGTCCATGCCGTCTTCAAGGAAACCCTGGCGTTCGGCGGCTTTTTCGGCGTAACCGGTCATGAACAACACTTGCAGGCCGGGCCGGTGCTGGCGGGCGATTTCCGCCAATTGGCGGCCGTTCATGCCCGGCAGGCCGACATCGGTCACCAGCAGGTCCACACGCAAATCCGACTCCAGCAACGGCAGTGCCGTGCGTGCATCCGCCGCCTGGTGCGCGGTGTAGCCCAATTCATCCAGCACATTGACCACCAGCATGCGCACGGCGGGGTCGTCCTCGACCACCACCACGGCTTCGCCAGCCAGGGCCAGCGGGGCTTCGCTCATGTGCGCCGGCAGGCTGCTTTCCAGCGCAGTGCCATGCAGGCGCGGCAGGTACAGGCGCACGCTGGTGCCTTTGCCGGGCTCGCTTTGAATGGTCACGTGGCCACCGGATTGCTGGGCAAACCCGTAGATCATCGACAACCCAAGGCCAGTGCCTTGGCCTATGGGCTTGGTGGTGAAAAACGGGTCGAACGCCTTGGCCAGAATCTTCGGCGCCATGCCGCTGCCGTTGTCACTCACGCCGAGCATCACATAATCGCCGGCCTTGACCGGTTCCAGCGTGGTGATGTCGGTGCCGTCCAGGTAACTGTTGGCGGTTTCGATGAGCAATTCGCCGCCGTCGGGCATGGCGTCGCGCGCGTTGATCACCAGGTTCAACAGGGCGTTTTCCAATTGGCTGGCGTCGGTGTTCACCGCCCAGATATCTCGGCCCAGTTCCACTTTGAGCGTGATGTGCGCGCCCTTGGTACGCCGGAACAAGTCTTCCAGCGAGGCCACCAACTGGTTGGGGTCCAGCGGGCGTCGGTCCAGCGACTGGCGCCGCGAGAACGCCAGCAGCCGGTGGGTGAGGGCGGCCGCGCGGTGGGCGGAAGACACCGCCGCGTCGGTAAACCGGCCGATTTCGTCGCTGCGCCCGGCCGCGATGTAGCGCTGCATCAGGTCCAGGCTGCCGATAATCCCGGTGAGCATATTGTTGAAGTCATGGGCGATGCCGCCGGTGAGCTGGCCCACCGCTTCCATCTTCTGCGCGTGGCGTAGCGCGTCTTCGGCGCGCTCGCGTTCGAACATCTCGTTTTGCAGGCGCTGGTTGGCCTCGGCCAGCGCCTGGGTGCGCTGGGCCACGCGTTCTTCGAGGTTTTCATTGAGGTGGCGCAGGGCTTCTTCGGTGAGTTTGCGTTCGGTCTCATCGATCACAAAGATGTAGAAACCGTTCACCGAGCCGTCATTGCTGAAGCGCGGCAGGTACTTCATCAACGCATGGCGCGGCCGGCCGTCGTGGTGCGGCGTGATGGTCATAAAGCTGCAGGCCTTGCCGCGCAGCGCGGCGGCGATCTTGTCGGCGCGCCCGGCATACACCTCATCACCGAGCACTTCGCGGATGCTCTTGCCGTACAGCTCTTGCGGCGTCATGCCGTACCACTCCAGGTACGCGCTGTTGTTCAGGCGAAAACGCTGTTCGTGATCGACATAGCCGATCAGCACCGGCATGGCGTTGATGATCAACTGCAGCTCGGTCTGGCTTTGGCGCAGGGCCTGCTCGGTGTGCTTGCGCTCGGTCAGGTCCAGCGCGGCGCCTAAAAAGCGCGCCGGGCGGCCATGTTGGTCCTTGTAGCAACGGCCCCGGGCAAACACCCAGCGCACCTGGCCATCGGCTTGCAGCAGGCGGTATTCCTCGGCGTATTCGGTGCCGAAGGTGATGCAATGCTTGATGCTGCGCGCCACCATGCCACGGTCTTCAGGGTGCACGCCTTGCAGGTACTCGCTGATCGGCAAGAGCCCCGCGTCACTCGGGTCAACGCCGTGCAGGTAGGCGAAGTGAGCGTCGGCAATAAAGCGGTCTTCGCCGATATCCCAGTCCCAGGTGCCGACTGCGTCCGTCGCCGCCAGTGCCAGTTGCAGGCGCTGCTCGCTGTTGTGCTGGGCCTTGAGGCTGTCTTCGGAGCGCTGCTGCAGTTCCAGGGCTTTGCTGCGGCGTTCGTTGGTTTCGATGGCGGTGACCAGGATGCCGGCCACCGTGCCGCTTTCGTCGCGGACCGGGCTGTAGGTCAGGTCGAGCCAGATCTCGGTGTCGCGATGGTTGCGTTGCAGCACGAAGCGCTGCTCGCTGAACGTGCGCACCTCGCCGCCGAGGACCGCGTCGTAGACCGGCGCAGTGAAGCTTGCCAGTTCCGGCCAGCTCTCATGCGCCGGCTGGCCGAGCGCGGTGGGGTGTTTGTTGCCCGCGAGCTTGGCGAAGCCGTCGTTATAGAGCTGCGTGAGTTGGCTGCCCCACAGCAACAGCATCGGCATCGGTGAGTGCACCACGATATCGACGGCTGTGCGCAGGCTTTGCGGCCATTCATTGGCCTCACCGAGGGGGCTTTGCGCCCAGTCCAGCCGCGCAATCAATGCAGCGGCTTCGCTACCGGTGGATGTTCCATTCATGAAAAAGCCCTACACCTGACACTTTTAAGTACAACAAAATCCGATTATCCCGCGAGACGGGAGCGGCTGACTACCCCTCGAAAAATAGCATGCATTGGGGTTTTGTCTTCAAATGAGTGCTTGGGAGCTGAAACCTTTCATCTTTACGCCAGTTCAGGGCGGTCGCGAAATTGCTCCAGGGCCTGCGGGTTGGCCAGTGCGTCAGTGTTTTTGACCGGCTCGCCATGCACCACATTACGCACCGCCAATTCAACGATCTTGCCGCTGATGGTGCGTGGAATGTCCGTGACGGCGAGGATCTTCGCCGGCACATGCCGTGGCGTGGTATTGGCGCGGATCACCTGGCGAATCTGTTGTTCAAGCGCCTCATCCAGTTCGATGCCGTCAGCCAGGCGCACAAACAGCACCACGCGCACATCGCCTTGCCAGCGTTGGCCGATGGCCAGGCTTTCCAGCACCTGCGGGACTTTTTCCACTTGGCGATAAATCTCCGCCGTGCCGATGCGCACGCCGCCAGGGTTGAGCACCGCGTCGGAGCGCCCGTGAATCAGCAGGCTGCCATTCGGGCGCTGTTCGGCGTAGTCGCCCTGGGCCCAAACGCCGGGAAACTGGCTGAAATACGAGGCGCGCAGCCTGGTCTGATCCGGGTCGTTCCACAGACCAATCGGCATCGCCGGAAAGTGCCGGGTGCACACCAGCTCGCCTTTTTCGCCGACCAACGGCTGGCCCTGGTCGTCCCACACTTCGATGGCCATCGCCAGGCACTTGCACTGCATTTCACCGCGGCGCACCGGCAGCACCGGGTTGCCGATCACAAAGCAGGAGACGATATCGGTACCGCCGGACATCGACGACAGGCACAGCTCGGCCTTGATCTCGCGGTACACGTAGTCGTAGCTCTGCGGTGACAGGGGCGAGCCGGTGGAGATCAGGCCTTTGAGGCTGCCCAGAGCGTGGCTCAGGCGCGGCTGCAGCCCGGCCTTTTCCAGGGTGGCGAGGAACTTGGGGCTGGTGCCGAACACGCTGATCCGTTCCGCGTCGATCAGGTCGATCAAGCGCGCAGGCCCGGGGTGAAACGGCGAGCCGTCATACAGCACCGCCGTGGCGCCGAGCGCGAGCACCGACACCAGCCAGTTCCACATCATCCAGCCGCAGGTGGTGTAGTAGAACAGGCAGTCGTCGCGCGACAGGTCGGCGTGCAGGCCGTGTTCCTTGAGGTGGGTGAGCAGCACGCCGCCGGTGCCGTGGATGATGCACTTGGGCACGCCGGTGGTGCCGCTGGAATAGAGAATGTACAGCGGGTGATCGAACGGTACCGCGACGAACTCAGGCTCGCCGCCGGGTTGGTAAACCTCGTTCCACAGCGCGACCTTGGCGTGAGTCTGGTAGTCCTCAGCACGCGCTTGAGGCCGCGCGTAAGGCACGATGATCAACTGTTCGAGGGACGGCAGGCGTTCGAGGATTTCATTCAGCTTGGCCGTCTGGTCGATGTCTTTGCCGGCGTAGCGATAACCCGCGCAGGTGATCAGCACCTTGGGCTCGATCTGGCCGAACCGGTCGATCACGCCTTGGGTGCCGAAGTCCGGCGATGAACACGACCAGATTGCGCCCAGGCTGGTGGTGGCGAGCATGCCGACCAGGGTTTGCCAGGTATTGGGCATGCAGGCGGCGACGCGGTCGCCCACCCCGACACCGGCCGCGCGCAGGCTGTTTTGCAGGCCCGCGACATGTGCAGCCAGTTCGGCATAGCTGAGGTGTTCGCGCTGGCCGTCCTCGCTGATCGCGACCACCGCCGGGTGATCATCGCGACGGCGCAGCAGGTGTTCGGCAAAGTTCAGGGTGGCGCCGGGAAACCACTGGGCGCTGGGCATTTCGGCCTCTTCGATCAACGTCTCGCTGGGCGGGCTGCGAAATTGCACCTCGAAGTACGCAACGATGGCCTGCCAGAAGTCGGGGCGCTGGTCGATGCTCCACTGGTGCAGGGCCGGGTAGTCGCCGAGCTGCAGGCTGTAGCGCCGGTTGATGAAGCGCCGGAACTGGTCCATCCGCGTGTTGCGGATGCGTTCGGGGGACGGTTGCCAGAGGATTTCGGACATGCGGGAGTCTCTTGTTCTTGTACCAGGCTCCCAGCCAACACAGGTCGAAACTGTGGGAGCTGGCTTGCCTGCGATAGCGGTGTATCAGTGACAAATGAGTCAACTGGCCCACCGCTATCGCAGGCAAGCCAGCTCCCACATTTGATGTTCAGTGCCTGTATTTATTGCGCCAGCCAGCCGCCATCAATATTCCACGCCGCCCCGCGCACCTGCGCGCCGGCCTCACTGCACAAAAACAACACCAACTCACCCAGCTGCGGCGGCGTCACAAACTCCAGCGACGGCTGTTTCTCCGCGAGCAAGTCATGCTGTGCCTGCTGCGGATCGACGCCCTTGGCTGCGCGGTCATCAATCTGCTTCTGCACCAGTGGCGTCAGCACCCAGCCCGGGCAGATGGCGTTGCAGGTGACGTTACTGGTCGCAGTTTCCAGGCCGACCACCTTGGTCAAACCGATCACGCCATGCTTGGCCGCCACATACGCAGCCTTGCCCACCGAACCGACCAGGCCATGCACCGAGGCAATATTAACGATACGCCCCCAACCCTTGGCCTTCATGCCCGGCAGGCTCAAGCGCGTGCTGTGGAACACCGACGACAGATTGATCGCGATAATCGAGTCCCAACGCTCGGCCGGAAAGTCTTCCACCGCCGACACATGCTGAATGCCGGCGTTGTTGACCAGGATATCCACGCCACCGAACTCACGCTCGGCATAGGCGATCATGTCGGCGATCTGCGCCGGGTCGCTGACGTCCGCCGGGTGATGGCCGACCTTGCCGCCGAACGCCTGCACTTGCGCGATCACCGCGCTGGCGTCGCCGAAGCCGTTGAGGATCAGGTTAGCGCCGGCCTTTGCCAAGCTCAGGGCTATCCCCAAGCCGATGCCGCTGGTGGAGCCGGTAACCAGGGCGGTCTTGCCGTTCAATGTCGTCATGAAAACCTCACACAATGCCGGTGGCGTAGAAAGTACCGATCACCACGAACACCGCGAGGGTCTTGATGATCGTGATGCCGAAAATGTCCTTGTAGGCTTCGCGGTGGGTCAGCCCGGTCACCGCCAGCAGCGTGATCACCGCGCCGTTGTGGGGCAGGGTGTCCATGCCGCCGCTGGCCATGGCCGCGACGCGGTGCAGCACTTCAAGGGGAATATTGGCCGCATGCGCCGCCGAAATAAAGCTCTCGGACATTGCCGCCAAGGCGATGCTCATGCCGCCGGATGCCGAACCGGTGATGCCGGCCAGCAGGGTCACGGTAATCGCTTCGTTGACCAGCGGGTTGGGAATGCCCTTGAGCCAGTCCGCCAGCACCAGGAAGCCCGGCAGCGAGGCGATGACCGCACCAAAGCCGTATTCCGACGCGGTGTTCATCGCCGCCAGCAGCGCACCGCTGACCGCGCTTTTACTGCCTTCGGCGAGTTTGCTTTTGATCGCCGACCAGCCAAACACCAGCACCATCACGATGCCCACCAGCAACGCCGCCTGCACCGCCCAGATTGCCGTGAGCTTGGCGATTTCGGTGGTCACCGGCGCGCTCATGCCGGGCAGGCTGAGGCTGTGGGTCTTGCCGTACCACTGCGGGATCCAGTGGGTGAACAGCAGGTTCATCACGCCCACCAGAATCAGCGGCGACAGCGCGATCCATGGGTTGGGCAGGGCGAGGTTGTCAGCGGTTTCCGGCTCATTGCGCAGCTCGGTGCCATAGCCTTCACCGGCTCGTTGGGCCTTGTTGCGCTGGCGCGCCAGGTAGAGCATGCCGGTGCAGAACACGAAGATTGTGCCGATCAGGCCCAGCCAGGGTGCGGCCCAGGCGGTGGTGTTGAAGAAGGTGCTGGGGATGATGTTCTGGATCTGCGGCGTGCCGGGCAGGGCGTCCATGGTGAACGAAAACGCACCGAGGGCGATGGTTGCCGGGATCAGGCGCTTGGGGATATTGCTCTGGCGGAACATCTCCGCTGCAAACGGATATACCGCAAACACCACCACAAACAGCGACACGCCGCCGTAGGTGAGCAGGGCGCAGACCAGCACGATCACCAGCATCGCCTGGCGCGTGCCGAGCAAACGGATCGCGGCGGCCACAATCGAGCGCGAAAAGCCCGACAACTCGATCAGCTTGCCGAACACCGCGCCGAGCAGGAACACCGGGAAATACAGTTTGATAAAGCCGACCATTTTCTCCATGAACACCCCGGTAAACGCAGGGGCGACGGCGGACGGGTCGGTCAACAGGACAGCGCCGAGGGCGGCGATGGGGGCAAACAGGATGACGCTGTAGCCACGGTAGGCAGCCAGCATCAGCAGCGCGAGAGCTGCCAGGGCGATGATCACACTCATGGTGTGTCTCCAGATCGAATTGTTATTTTTGTGGGGTGAGGCTTTGGAGAGGGGCTATAGCGAGATCTGTGCCAACTGTTTAACCAATTGATATATAAGGAAATTATTGTGTAGTTAAGCGAGGGCTTTGAATTTTATCTCTATTTAGAGACAAATGAAGATTCAATGTGGGAGCTGGCTTGCCTGCGAAGGCGGTGTTTCAGTTGCAGGTGTGTGGGCTGACAGACCGCTATCGCAGGCAAGCCAGCTCCCACATGAAAGTGTCTTGATATTGAGATTTGTGTCTCTTTATAGAGATTAGGCAATGCCCAAGGCCACCATCTTCTTGTACAGCGTCGACCTGCCAAGCTCCAATCGCTTGGCTGCCTCCACCACATTGCCTTCACTCGCCGCCAACGCTGCGCCAATCACCTGCCGATCAAAGCGCTCCCGCGCCGCCGCAAACGTCTCGCCCGCAACCGTCTCCACCGCGCCACGCGCCACTGGGCTGAACGTGCCAATCGCCGCGCGAATCTCCTGGGCATCCAACACCAGGTCATCACTCAACAACGCCGCGCGCTCCAGCACATTGCGCAGCTCGCGGATATTCCCCGGCCACGCATGCCGGGCCAGCAGCGCCAGTGCCTCAGGCGCCAGTTCATGTTGGCTGCGCAACTCTTCCAGAATCGCCTCGCTCAACGCCGGAATATCGTCCAGGCGCTCGCGCAGCGGCGGCACCTGGATCGGCAGCACATTGAGCCGGTAATACAAATCCGCGCGAAACTCGCCGCGCTTGATCGCCGCTTCCAGGTCCATCGACGTGGCGGCAATCACCCGCACATCGCTGTGGAGCATTTCATTGGAGCCTACGGGCTCGTATTCCTTTTCCTGCAACACCCGCAGCAGTTTGCTTTGCAGCGGCAACGGCATGTCGCCGATCTCGTCGAGGAACAGCGTGCCGCCCTGGGCGATCTGTAATTTGCCCGGACGGCCCTTGCGGTCGGCACCGGTAAACGCGCCCGGCGCGGTGCCGAAGAACTCGGCTTCGAGCAGGTCATGGGGAATTGCCGCGCTGTTGATGCTGACAAAGGCTTTGTGCGCTCGGGGCGAAGCGCCGTGAATGGCCTGGGCCAGCAACTCTTTGCCGGTGCCGGTTTCGCCCAGCAGCAACACCGGCGACTCCGCACTCGCACTGCGCCGCGCCCGGCGTTTGACTTCCAGGCTGGCGGCGCTGGTGCCGATAAAATGCGCAAAATTGTATTTGCTCTGCCGCGACCGCAACAGCGAGCGCGTGGAGGCCAACTCCTGTTGCATGCTCAGGTAGCGCTCAATCAACGGCGAGAGGTTGCGCAACTCATCGAACAGCGCAAACCCGATCGCGCCGATCACCAAGCCTGCGTCGTCGTGGATCGGCAGGCGCATCACCACCAACGGGCCTTTGGGCGTGTCCTGGATATCCAGCAGGATCGGCTGGTCATTGCGCACCACCTGGCGCAACAGGCTGTTGGCGATCACCTGTTCGCAGGGCTGGCCGATGGCTTCATCGGCGCTCTTGAGGCCGAAACGCTTGGCGTAGCGTTCGTTCATCCACACGATATTGGCGTCACGGTCGACAATCACCGTGCCTTCGCTGGACTGCTCGATAATCTCGAACAGCGACTGGATGGCCAGGCCGCGAACCTGTTGGTAGTCCTTGAGGCTTTCGTTGCTATTCATGCGTGCCGAATCCTGTGAACGGTGATCGTTCCCACGCTCTGCGTGGGAACGCCTCCCGTGACGCTCTGCGTCACTTGGCGTGCGGGACGCGGAGCGTCCCAGGCGGTGTTACCGCGCAGAGCGTGGGAACAATCTCGGCGCCTACAAAGGGAGGTGCGCCGCTGCTAGCAGCTCTTTGGTGTACGCGTGCTGCGGCGCTTCAAACACCTCATGGCTCGCGCCGCGTTCCACCACCTTGCCGTCCTTGATCACTATCATGTCGTGGGCCATGGCCCGCACCACGGCCAGGTCATGGCTGATAAACAGGTAGGTCAGGCCGTACTTTTCCTGCAACTCACGCAACAGCGCCACCACTTGTTTCTGCACCGTGCGATCCAGGGCCGAGGTCGGTTCATCCAGCAGCATCAGCGCCGGCTTGAGCACCAGGGCGCGGGCGATGGCGATGCGTTGGCGTTGCCCACCGGAAAACTCATGGGGGTAACGGTGGCGGCTGTCGGGGTCGAGGCCCACGTCCTTGAGCACCTGGATCACTTGCGCGTCGCGGTCAGCCAGGCTGCACGGCGCGTGCACTTCCAGGCCTTCGCTGATGATCTGTTCGACCGACATGCGCGGGCTGAGGCTGCCATAAGGGTCCTGGAACACCACCTGCATCTGCTTGCGCCATGGGCGCATTTGCTGGTTGTTGAGCGGGTCGAGGGCTTCGCCCTGAAAGCGAATGCTGCCGGTGGAGTCGAGCAGGCGCAGGATCGCCTGGCCCAGGGTCGACTTGCCCGAGCCGGACTCGCCGACAATCCCCAAGGTCTTGCCGCGCTGCACGCTGAGGCTGATGCCGTCGACGGCGCGCAAGTAGGTTTTACGCCGGAACAGGCCGCCACTGAGGGGGAATTGCACAGTCAGGTCGTCCACCTGCAATACCGTCTCGCGCTCATCGCTGCACAGCACATCACCGGCGGGTTCGGCGTCCAACAGCAGGCGGCTGTAAGGGTGTTGCGGTGCGTTGAACAGCGTCTGGCAGTCGGCCTGCTCGACAATTTCCCCGGCACGCATCACGCACACGCGCTGGGCGATGCTGCGCACCAGGTTGAGGTCGTGGCTGATCAGCAGCAGCGACATGCCCAGGCGTTGTTGCAAGGATTTGAGCAGCAACAGGATCTTGCGCTGCACGGTCACGTCCAGCGCGGTAGTCGGCTCATCGGCGATCAACAGTTCCGGCTCACAGGCCAGGGCCATGGCGATCATCACCCGTTGGCGCTGGCCGCCGGAGAGTTGGTGCGGATAGGCCTTGAGCCGCTCCTGGGGTTTCTGAATGCCCACCATTTCGAGCAATTCGAGGATGCGCGCCTGCGCCGCTTTGCCGCCCAGGCCCTTGTGCAACAGCAGGGTTTCGCCGATCTGCTTTTCGATGCTGTGCAGCGGGTTGAGCGAGGTCATCGGCTCCTGGAAGATCATCGCAATGCGGTTGCCACGTAGCTTCTGCAACGTGGCGGCAGACGCGCCGATCAACTCCTGGCCGCGGTACTTCACCGAGCCCGTGGTTTGCGTGCCGGCTTCGGGCAGCAGTTGCAGAATCGAATGGGCCGTCACCGACTTGCCCGAGCCCGACTCGCCGACCAGCGCCAGGCATTCGCCGGGGCGCACGTCCAGGCTCAGGTTGCGCACCACGGTCTGGCCGCTGAAGGCGACACTGAGGTCGCGGATTTCGATCAGGTTCATCTGCAGTCACTCATGAACGTGGGTCGAAGGCATCACGTAATGCCTCGCCGATAAAGACCAGCAGCGACAGGATCAGCGCCAGGGTGAAAAACGCCGTCAGGCCGAGCCATGGCGCTTGCAGGTTCTGCTTGCCCTGGGCGATCAGTTCGCCCAGCGACGCGCTGCCGGCGGGCATGCCGAAGCCGAGGAAATCCAGGGCGCTCAAGGTGGAAATCGCCCCGGTCAAAATAAACGGCAGGTAACTCAATGTGGCGGTCATGGCATTCGGCAGGATATGCCGGCGAATGATCTTGCCGTCGCCCAGGCCCAGGGCACGCGCGGCCTTGACGTATTCCAGGTTGCGCCCGCGCAGGAACTCGGCGCGCACCACGTCCACCAGCGCCAGCCAGGAAAACAGCGCCATGATCCCCAGCAGCCACCAGAAGTTCGGCTCGACAAAGCCCGACAAGATGATCAGCAGGTACAGCACCGGCAACCCGGACCACACTTCCAGAATGCGCTGGCCGAGCAAATCCACCCAGCCGCCGTAGTAACCCTGCAAGGCGCCGGCGGCAATGCCGATGGCGGCGCTGATCGCGGTGAGGGCCAGGGCGAACAGGATCGACACCCGCGCGCCAAAGATCACCCGCGCCAGTACATCCCGTGACTGGTCGTCGGTGCCCAGCCAGTTCACCGCCGAGGGCGGGATGGGGGCAGGGCGGGTCAGTTCGTAATTGGGCGTGTCATCGCTGAACGGAATCGGCGGGAACAGCATCCAGCCGCCGTCCTGCTTGATCAGCTTTTGCACGTAGTCACTGCGGTAGTCGGCCTGGAACGGCAGCTGCCCGCCGAACTGCTGCTCGGTGTAACGCTTGAACACCGGGAAATACAGCTCGTTCTTGAAGCTGAGCACCAAGGGCTTGTCATTGGCGATCAACTCGCCGCCAAGGGTCAGGATAAACAGGCCGATAAACAACCACAGCGACCACCAGCCGCGACGGTTTTTCTTGAAGCGCTCGAAACGCCGACGTGCCACCGGAGACAAGTTAAGCATCAGGCGTTCCTCGCGGCGAAGTCGATACGCGGGTCCACCAGGGTGTAGCAAAGGTCGCCGATGAGTTTTATCAAGAGGCCGAACAAGGTGAAGATAAAGAGCGAGCCGAACACCACCGGATAGTCGCGGGACACGGCGGCTTCATAGCTCATGCGGCCCAGGCCATCGAGGGAGAAGATCACTTCGATCAGCAGGGAACCGGCGAAAAACACGCTGATAAAGGCCTGGGGAATCCCCGAGATCACCAGCAGCATCGCGTTGCGGAACACATGGCCGTAAAGCACGCGGCGTTCGCTCAAGCCCTTGGCGCGGGCGGTGACCACGTATTGGCGAGTGATTTCATTCAAGAACGAGTTTTTGGTGAGGATGGTCAGCGTGGCGAACCCGCCGATCACCAACGCCGTAACCGGCAGCACCAGGTGCCAGAAGTAATCGGCAACCTTGCCCACGGTGCTCAGCTCGTCGAAGTTCTCCGAGACCAGCCCGCGCACCGGGAACCAGTTCAGCGAGGTGCCACCGGCGAATACCACAATCAGGAACATCGCAAACAGGAACGCCGGCATTGCGTAGCCGATGACGATGGCGGTGCTGCTCCACACATCGAAGCTGCTGCCGTGGCGCACCGCCTTGCGAATGCCCAGCGGGATCGACACCAGGTAGGTAATCAAGGTGGCCCATAAACCGAGGGAAATGGTCACCGGCATCTTTTCCAGGATCAGGTCGATCACGCTTTTGCCGCGGAAGAAGCTGTTGCCGAAATCCAGTTGCGCATAGCTCTTGAGCATCAGCCACAGGCGTTCCGGGGCGGGCTTGTCGAAGCCGTATTGTTTTTCGATGTCTTTGATCAGCTTCGGGTCCAGGCCACGGCTGGCCCGCGAGCCGCTGCTGATGCCTTCGCCGGATGAACCGCCGACGCCACCGCCGCCGATGCCTTGCAGGTGGGCAATGGCTTGCTCCACCGGGCCGCCAGGCGCGGCCTGGACGATGACGAAATTGACCAGCAGGATGATCACCAGCGTCGGGATGATCAGCAGCAGGCGCCGCACGATATAGGCAAACATCAGCGCGTACCTCCGCGTTTTTTCAACTCGGCGTTCATTTGCTCATTGGTCAGGGGCGTAGGGCTGATTTCCCACCAGGTTTCCAGCGCTTCGTCGTTCTTGGCCTCAATGGCCGGGCGGCCGAAGCGGTTCCACCACGCGGCGGAGGTGCCGGGCGGGTAGTAGTTGGGAATCCACAGGTAATTCCATTGCAGCACGCGGTCCAGGGCGTGGGCGTAGGTGAGCATCTGCGCCTGGGTGTCGGCCTTGACCAGGCCCTTGATCAGCGTATCGACGGCCGGGTCCTGCAGCACCATGTAGTTGTTGGCGCCCGAGTCGAACGCGGCGGCGGAGCCGAAATAGTTGTACAGCTCCATGCCTGGCGAGGTGGTGACCGGGAAGCCGGTGACGATCATGTCGTAGTCACGGGTCATCAGGCGGTTGACGTACTGGGAGGAGTCGATGCGGCGGATATTCAAGGTGATGCCGATTTGCGCCAGGTTGCGCTTGTACGGCAGTAACAGCCGCTCCAGGCCCGCCTGGGCGTTGAGGAAGGTGAACTCCAGCGGTTCGCCCTGGGCATTCACCAGCTTGTCGCCCTCCGGTTTCCAGCCGGCTTCTTCCAGCAGGGCCAGGGCTTGCAACTGCTTGTCGCGGATCATGCCGCTGCCGTCGGTGACCGGGGCCTTGAACACCTGGGTGAAGACTTCGTCGGGGACTTGCCCGCGCAGAGGCTCCAGAATCGCCAGTTCCTCTTTCGTCGGCAACTGGCTCGCCGCCAGCGGGCTGTTGGAGAAGTAGCTCTGCTGGCGGATGTACAGATTGCGCATCATCTGCCGGTTGGCCCACTCGAAGTCCCACAGCATCGCCAGGGCCTGGCGCACACGGCGGTCCTTGAACATCGGCTTTTGCACGTTGAACACATAGCCCTGGGCCGGTTGCGGCATCTCTTTGGCCAGGTGTGCACGTTGCAGGCGGCCATCGTCGAGGGCCGGGCCGTTGTAGCCGATGGAATAGCCGGTGGCGGAGAACTCGCGGTTGAAGTCATAGGCGCCGCCGCGCAGCACCTGGCGGGCCACTTCGGTGTCGCCGAAGTACTCAAGGCTCAGGTGATTGAAGTTGTACAGGCCACGGCTGACGGGCAAGTCCTTGCCCCACCAGTCGGGGTCGCGGGTAAAGGTGATGGTGCTGCCGGAGTCGATCTTGCTGATCGTGTACGGGCCGCTGCCCAGCGGGGCTTCGTAGCCGCCGCCGTTGGCGAAGTCGCGGGTTTTCCACCAGTGCTCGGGGAACACCGGCAGGGTGGCGATATCCAGGGGCAGGGTACGGTTTTCATTGCTGGAGAAATCGAAGCGCACCTGGCGCTCGCCTTCGACTTCGACGTGCTTGACGTCGGCGAACAGGGTGCGAAAGCGCAGGCTGCCTTGGGTCATCAGCAGGTCGAAGCTGTAGCGCACGTCTTCGGCGGTGATTGGCGTGCCGTCGGCGAAGCGCGCCTTGGGGTTCAGGTAGAAGCGCAGCGACAGGCCGTCGTCGGCGCGTTCCATTTTTTCCGCGACCAGGCCGTAGACGGTATAGGGCTCATCCAGGGAACGCTGGGCCAGCGGGGCGTAGAGCCAGCCGTCGACCTGGGAGACGCCGATGCCTTTGTCGATATAGGGCAGCACATGGTCGAAACGCCCGATCTCGATGGCCGAGCGGCGCAGGCTGCCGCCTTTGGGGGCGTTGGGGTTGGCGTAGTCGAAATGGGTGAAGCCGGCGGGGTATTTGGCCGGTTCGCCGTAGACCGTGAGGTAGGTCTGCGGGGCCGCGCTCACGGCGGTGCTGGCCAGCAGCAGGGCCAGGGCGGAGCTTAGGAATGTTGTGGAAAAAGCCAATCGCATTGTCAGCCTTGAGCGCCGGGTGAAGATCAGGGATTTGTACGTTAACGGCTTGAGCGTCGCTAGTCATCACATGCACAACGGCCCGCCAAGAGGCGGGCCGTTGTTTATAGCATCAGCACAGACTGGATCAGTCCTGGCGGCTGGTGACTTCCAGCAGGTGGTAGCCGAACTGGGTTTTCACCGGGCCTTGTACGGTGTTGACCGGGGCGCTGAAGACGACGGTGTCGAATTCTTTAACCATCTGGCCTGGGCCGAACGAACCGAGGTCGCCGCCTTGACGGCTGGAAGGGCAGCTGGAGTTGGCTTTGGCGACTTCTGCGAAATCGGCGCCGCCTTCGATCTGGGCTTTGAGTTCGTTGCACTTGTCTTCAGTGGAAACGAGGATGTGACGGGCGGTGGCTTTGGCCATGGGGAATAACTCCTTGAATAAAAAGGGTGAGCCTACCGGATTCAGGCGGTTATTTGTTGGCAAAGTTCCGTTGGGTTTTGGTTGGGGGCATATCCGTTGCTGCGGTAACGGCGGCTTATGGTTCCGCTCTTACAGCGGGTCACTTTTTGAGGGACCGGAATGCCGGCCCAGCAAAAAGTAACCAAAAAGTCCTCGCCCCACCACTCGGCACCTCGCCTAGGCTCGGTGTGCCCGAACGAAGGCTTGAATCCGTGGGCCGCCGCAATGGGCCATCCATGGCCCAGTGCGGCTAACCCGGCGTCCTGCCGGGTTACCCACGGCTTCAAGCCTGCGTTCGGCCAGCGTGGTTGATGGGGCGATCCCAGATCAAGATCAAGATCAAGATCTACAGCACGGCGGCCTAGTAGCCGACCTGAGTGGTAGAAGCAAAAGCACAGCAAAAGCATAACTACCTGATGTACTGAGATTCAAAATGTGGGAGCGGGCTTGCTCGCGAATGCGGTTTGTCAGTCAATTCATCTGTCACTGACCCACCGCCTTCGCGAGCAAGCCCGCTCCCACAATTAAACCGAGTTCGGCCGCCAGTCTTCTGTGCTCTGCTTTTCTGTGGGAGCTGGCTTGCCTGCGATCGCAGGCAAGCCAGCTCCCACATTTGATTGAGTTCAGCTTCCAAGATCAGGTCGGCTGTCAGGCCGCCTCTGCTGTGCTTTTGATCCAACCACTCAGGTCGGCTACTAGGCCGCCGTGCTCTGCTTTTGATCTTGATCTGCTTTTGATTTTGATCTTAGGCGCCCCGTTAAACCACGCTGGCCGAACGCAGGCTTTGGAGCGGGGGTAAACCGGCAGGACGCCGGTTTAGCCGCGCTGGGCCAAGGATGGCCCATCGCGGCGGCCCCCGCTCCAAAGCCGGAGTGAGGGCACACCGAGCCTAGGCGAGGTGCCGAGTGGTGGGGCAAGAGCCCTTTGGTTACTTTGGGCTGGGCCGGCATTCCGGCTTTTCCAAAGTGACCCGCCGTAAGGGCGGAACCAATACCCGCCATCACCCAAATAACGGCTATGCCCCCCAAAAAAAACACCCAGCGTTACTTCAGCGCCACCACCTGCTTCCAGTCAATCGAAAACCGCCCCAAATACTTGCGCAGACGATCCGCATCATTCGGTTGCGCCTTGGCCTGGCGCGAAACCCCGAACAACCGGCGACCCGCATCCGACAGGCTATCGGCCTGCAAGCACACCTCGATCACCGCTTTCAGTTGCAGCTGGTCAAACAGGTCCAGGTCCGCAGGCACCAAGGCTTGCCATTCAGCCTGCGGCGCAGACAAACCCCAGGCGTAGCGCAAGCGTTGAATTTCCTGTTCAGCCTGGGCCTCATCAATACGCCCGCTGTCGGCCAGCGTCGCCATGCGTGTGATCGAAGCAGACAACTCACGAAAATTACCCAGCCAGGCGGCCTCACTCGAACAGGCGAACGCCAGGTAGCGGCGCCGTGCCTCCAGGTTGAAGCGCACGCGGCGGCCTTGTTCGCGGGCGTGGCGCTCCAGTTCGAAATCGAGGTTGGGTTCGATGTCCTCACGGCGGCCCGCCAGGCCGGGCAGGTCAAAGGTCCACAGGTTGATACGTGCATACAGGTCTTCACGAAACAGCCCCTGGGCCACGCGCCCACGCAGGTCGCGGTGGGTGCCGGCGATGATCAGGAAGTCGCTGGCCACTTCCTGGTCGGCGCCCAGTGGGTAGAAGCGTTTTTCTTCGATGGCCTTGAGCAGCATGGCTTGCTCGTCCAACCCCAGCTCACCGATTTCATCAAGAAACAGCATGCCGCCATCCGCCGCGCGCAGCAGGCCGTCGCGGGCGTTTTGCGCGCCGGTGAAGGCGCCCTTGATGTGCCCGAACAGCGCCGACATCGCGCCGTCGCCGCGCAGGGTGGCGCAGTTCACTTCGACAAATCGCCCTTGCACCTGGTGGCGGCTGCGCTTGAGTTCGTAGATGCGCCGGGCGAGGAATGACTTGCCGGCGCCGGTGGGGCCGATCAACAGCATTGGCGCCTTGGAGCGCACGGCCACGCGTTCGATCTGTTCGATGGAGCTGTTGAAGGCGGCATTGCGCGTGGCGATCCCCGACTTGAGAAACGCCAGGCCTTCCAGGCGTTTGTGGGCAAAGCGCGAAGCGATGCGATCGTAGCGCGACAGGTCGAGGTCGATCAGTGTGTGGGTGCCGGTGGCACGCGCGGCGTCATTGCCGCGCCGTGCCGGGGCGGTCTGGATCAGGCGCGCCGGCAGGTTGCGGGCCTCGGTCAGCAGGAACCAGCAAATCTGCGCCACGTGGGTGCCGGTGGTGATGTGCACGAGGTAGTCCTCGTGCTCGGTATTGAAGGCATAGTCGGTGGTGAAATCGTGCAGCGCGGCGTAGACCTCTTCGAAGTCCCATGGGTTGTGCAGCGCCATTGCGTGCAGGCGCACTTCGGTGTGCGGTGAGATCTGCAGGATGTCGGCGCGCACCCGTTCAGCGAGGCTGACGTCGCGGGCGTCGACGTCGTGGATCAGCTCCAGGCGGTCAATCTGCACGTCTGCTTGCTGGCACAGGCCGACGCTGGGGCGCCAGTGGTTCCAGCGGTTGGCGCCCTTGCCGACGCGATCCAGTTTGGAACCGATAAACCCGATGGCGACGGTGCACTTGTGTTTCATGGCTAGACCAAAAGATAAGTAACGATATACAAGGATATGAATGGGCGAGTGCGCTTGTCATCGGTTTTCGAGATTTAAATCTGAATATCTATAAAAAACATAGATTAAACAATGAGTTATAGTTTTTTTGTGAGGCTTTTGAAAAAGCTGGCACGCCCGCTGCTATAGCCCTGTCAACGCCGCAGTGACGGCCTACCAAGAAAGAATCAAGACCATGCAAGAGAAGACCTACCAACTGCTGGAAGTGGCCAACGGCAAGCCGATCAAACTCTGGACCGAGGGCGTGCCGGTTGAGCCTGAAGCCCGCCAGCAACTGATGAACACCGCGAAGATGCCGTTTATCTTCAAGCACCTCGCGGTGATGCCGGACGTGCACCTTGGCAAAGGCTCGACCATCGGCAGCGTGATCCCCACGGTGGGCGCGATTATTCCGGCGGCCGTAGGCGTGGATATCGGCTGCGGCATGATCGCCGCGCGCACCACGCTGACCGCCAGCGATTTGCCGGACAACCTTCACGGGTTGCGCTGCGCCATCGAAGCCGCGGTGCCCCATGGCCGCACTCGCAGCCGTGCGGGTCGCGATAAAGGTACCTGGGAAAATGTACCGGCCCAGGCTGATCAGGTATGGGCGGCGCTGCACCCGCGCTTCAAGGCGATCACCGACAAATACCCGAAGCTTGAGCACAGCAACAACCGCAAGCATTTGGGTACGCTCGGCACGGGTAACCACTTTGTCGAGGTGTGCCTGGATGAAGCCAACCGTGTCTGGTTCATGTTGCACAGCGGTTCGCGCGGCGTCGGCAACGCCATCGGCAACCTGTTTATCCAGCTGGCGCAGGCGGACATGCGCCAGCACCTGGCCAACTTGCCGGACCGTGACCTGGCCTATTTCGAAGAAGGCAGCCAGCACTTCGATGACTACGTGGAAGCGGTGGGCTGGGCCCAGGATTTTGCCCGGCAGAACCGCGAGTTGATGATGCGCGCGGTGGTCCAGGCCACACGCCAGGTCATCAGCAAGCCGTTTGAAGTGGCGCTGGAGGCAGTGAACTGTCACCACAACTACGTGCAAAAAGAGCGGCACTTTGGTCAAGAGGTGCTGGTGACGCGCAAGGGCGCGGTGTCGGCGAAGAAGGGCGAGCTGGGGATTATTCCGGGCTCCATGGGCGCGAAAAGCTTCATCGTGCGCGGCCTGGGCAACGAAGAATCGTTCTGCTCGTGCAGCCACGGCGCCGGCCGCACCATGAGCCGCACCAAGGCGAAGAACACCTTCACCGTCGCCGATCAGATCCGCGCGACGGCCCACGTCGAATGCCGCAAGGATGCCGATGTGATTGATGAAATTCCGATGGCCTACAAGGACATCGACAAGGTCATGCACGCCCAGCGCGAGTTGGTGGAAGTGCTGCACACCCTGCGTCAGGTGGTGTGCGTAAAAGGTTAAGAGGGGAGACGTGATGGAAAAGCAACAACGACACCCATTGAGCGACGCCATGCGCGCGCGGGTGCTGGATGAGTTGGCGCGCATAGAGCGCGAGCGCAATGTGACCGTGCTGTATGCCTGCGAGTCCGGCAGCCGCGCCTGGGGTTTTGCCTCCACCGACAGCGACTATGACGTGCGCTTTGTCTACGTCGAGAAACCGGATTGGTTTGTGCAGGTGGATGCGCCCCGCGACGTGATCGAACGCCCGCTGGATGACGAACTGGACGTGAGTGGCTGGGAGCTGCGCAAGACCCTCGGCCTGCTGCGCAAGTCCAATCCCACCTTGCTGGAGTGGCTGGACTCGCCGCTGGTGTATCGCCAGGAGACTGAAACGACGGCGCAACTGCGTGCCTTGGCCGAGGCGTTCTACAGCCCGCCAGCGGCGCGTAATCATTACCTGTCGATGGCCAAGAAGAATTTTCGCGGTTACCTGCAAGGCGACGAGGTGCGGTTCAAGAAGTACTTCTATGTGCTGCGGCCATTACTGGCAGTGCGTTGGATCGACCTGGGCCTGGGGCGGCCACCGATGACGTTTGCCGAGCTGCTGGGCACGGTGGATGACCCGCAACTGCTGGATGAAGTAGCAACGCTGCTCGCGCTCAAACGCAATGCCGGTGAAGCCGCCTACGGCCCACGGCGCCCGGCGTTGCATGAATTTATCCTGCGCGAACTGGAACGCCAGGCGCCGGTTTTGCCACGCACGCAAGCAGACTCACAACGGCTGGACCACTACCTGCGGGACACCGTCAAACGCTACGCATAAGGATGAACATGAAACAGGACGTGATTGAACTCGACGGCGCCATCGGCGGCGGTCAGGTGTTGCGCAGTGGCTTGAGCCTGTCGATGGTGACCGGGCAGACCTTGCAGATCAAAAACATCCGCGCCAAACGCAGCCGGCCCGGCTTGATGCGCCAGCACCTGACCGCCGTGCTGGCGGCCGCCGAAGTCTGTGGCGCCAAGGTGCAAGGCGCTGAGCTGGGGTCGCAAAGCCTGCTGTTCGAGCCCGGGCCGATTCAAGGCGGCGAGTACCGCTTTGCCATCGGCACAGCCGGCAGCTGCACGCTGGTGTTGCAAACGCTGTTACCGGCGCTGTTGCGCGCGCCAACCGCCAGCCACGTGACGATCAGCGGCGGCACCCACAACCCGCTCGCGCCGCCGGTGGACTTTTTGCAGCGTGCCTGGCTGCCGTTGTTGCGACGCATGGGCGCGTGTGTCGAATTGAACCTGAACCGCCACGGTTTCGTCCCGGCGGGCGGGGGTGAGATAGAGGTATTTATCCAGCCATCGCAGCTGCTGCCGTTGCAGCTGATGCAGCGCGGCAAGCTGCTGGAAAAGCGCGCTACCACGCTGAATGCCGGGCTGCCCGCCCAGGTCAGCGCGCGGGAATTCAAGCGTGTTCGCCAGCGCCTGGGCTTCACCGAGGCGCAGTGCTTCCCGGTCGAGATTGACCCGCAGCAAGGGCCGGGCGATGTGTTGATGCTGGAGTACGTCCACGCGCATGTCACTGAAGTGTTCAGCGCGTTTGGCATGGCCACGGTGCGGGCCGAGACTGTGGCTGACGCGGCCATCGACCCGGCCATGGAGTGGCAGGGCACCGACACGGCGGTGGGCGAGCACCTGGCGGATCAACTGCTGTTGCCGATGGCGTTGGCCAGCGGCGGGCGCTTTACCACGCCGCACATGAACGAGCATTTGCACAGCAATATGACCGTGATCCAGCGCTTCCTGCCGGTGGTGATCGAAAGCCATGTGCGCGAGGAGGGCGGGTTGCTGGTCGAGTGCCGACCCGCATGATCGGCTAACCAGCGAGCCGAAGGGTTAGCTCAGCAACCCGGTGCTGACCGCCACGATCAGGAACACGCCCAACAGCGCGCGGTAGATCACGAACGGCCAGGTGGAGAACCGCTCGAGGAAGCGCATCAGGCCCCAGATGGCGAAGAACGCCGAGACGCTGGCGACCACCAGGCCGAAGATCAAGTGCGACCAGGCATGGGCGGGCATGTCGGCGTGCAGCAGCACCCACAGCTCTTTCAAGCCGGCGAGGGCGATGGCGGGCAGGCCCAGCAGAAAGGAAAAGCGCGCGGCTTCTTCACGCTTGAAGTTCAGAAACAGCGCGGCGGTCAGCGTGGAGCCGGAACGCGACACGCCGGGAATCAGCGCGCCAATCTGCGCGATGCCGACGATCAGCGCATCGCGCAGGCGCATCTGGCTCATGTCGCGGGTGTGGCGCGCGCGCAGCTCGGCGCCAGCCAGCAACACCGCCATGACCACGCAGGAAATGCCGATCACCATCAGCCCGCGCAATGGCGAGTTGCAGGTGTTCAAGGTCGAAGACAGCGCCAGGCCGGCAATCCCAATCGGGAGGGTTGCCAACACAATCGCCACGGCCAGCTTGAACCATGGGTCGTTGTAGTCGCCCCGGCGCACTGCGCCGATGCTTCCGGTGGTGAATTGGCGCACATCACGCCAGAAATAACTGACCACCGCCGCCAGCGCCGCCAACTGCATCGCCGCCGAAAACGCCGAGCCGGGGTCTTGCCAGCCGAGCAGGGCGGGCACCACGCGCATGTGCGCCGTGGACGACACCGGCAGCAGTTCGGTAATGCCCTGGATCACACCCAGGATGAAAATCTGCAGGTAATCCAGGGAGGCAAAGCCCACATCCAGGCCGGCGGAACAGACGTTGGTCAAAGTGCGTGTCCTTGAAAAAGGGCGTGAGAAAAGAACTATTCAGCGAAGTTTATTCTAAATGTTTCAGGATTTTGGGCGTAGCCAAAAAAATCCGCAATCGATTCAGCAAACAGAAAGGTTGTGCAATGTATTGGCGTGTGTACGGGTTTTGTGAACAATGAGGCCTTGCGTAATTTT
Source organism: Pseudomonas sp. R76 (assembly GCF_009834565.1). GTDB lineage: Bacteria > Pseudomonadota > Gammaproteobacteria > Pseudomonadales > Pseudomonadaceae > Aquipseudomonas. The sequence continues at coordinate 4,059,135 of NZ_CP019428.1, read as the reverse complement.
CACTGAGAGCCCAATGCCTGAAACCACCGTCGAATTGATCCAGACCGGCCCCGATGCGTCTGAGCTGATCCGTAATCTTTACCAGTACTACGCCTACGAGTCCTCGGATTGGGAACAGGAAGATGTCGAAGCGGATGGCCGTTTCTACATCCATGACGAACACCTGACCCGCTACTGGCAAGACCCGCAATGGAGCGCAAATCTGCTGCTGGTAGATGGCTATATCGCCGGCTTCCTGCTGATCGAAGGCAGTGAACTGCCGGGCATGGATGCGCTGGAGCTGGCCGACCTGTTCATCCTCAAGCGCTACCGCCGCAAAGGCATCGGCCGCGCCATCGCCACCCAGGTGTTGAGCAGCGGCGAGGCGAATTGGCTGGTGCGTTTCTATGACCAGGACGAAGTGTCCCAGGCGTTCTGGCGTGCGGTGCTGGATGACCTGCCGCGCCCGGCGCAGATGATTGAGCTGGAGGATGATCCGCAGTTGGTGAGCTACTTGATCACGCGGGCGGCGCTGCATTAAACACAACGTTGAACTTAACCGGGCACGGCGGCTCCTGGACGCGTCGGCCGGTTTGGCCCTGAATTTCACAAGGATGCGAAATGAACACCTTCACTTCATTCAAACGCGTTGTTTGCGCTGGCGTCTTCCTGACCTTGGGCGGCTGCCTGACGATGTCGGGTAACTACAAGGTCACCGCCGTTGACGCCAACGGCACGCCGGCCAAGATGGTGTTCACCACCCAAGGCCACGGCATCTACTCGGTGCGCAATGCGTTCTGCATGAACAACCCGAAGGGCACGGTGACCATCCGTGACCTGGACACGGGTGAAGAACTCAAGAGCGAAAGCCCTTATCACTGCCGCTAGGCTCCCGCGTTGAACAGCACCTGCTGCATCGCCTGCGGCGGCTGCCCGAACGCGCGCAGAAACGCCTGACGCATGCGCTCGCGATCACCGAAGCCGGTTTCGCGGGCCACCACTTCGACCGGGTGACGGCTGGTTTCCATCATCGCCCGGGCCGCTTCTACCCGCAGCGACTCGATGGCCTTGGCCGGTGTTTGCCCGGTTTCTTCACGAAACACCCGGCTGAATTGACGTGGGCTCAGCCGCGCCACGTCGGCCAGGGCTTCCACCGACAGGTCGTGGGTCAGGTTCTCGCGGGCGTAGGCCAGCGCCAGTTGCACGCGGTCGGACTTGGGGTCCAGTTCCAGCAATGCCGACAATTGCGATTGTTCGCTGCCGCGACGTTGGGCAATCACCAACTTGCGCGCAATGCGCCGGGCGAGGTCGCTGCCCAAGTCAGCCTCGACCATGGCCAGGGCCATGTCCACACCGGCGCTCATGCCGGCGCCGGTCCAGACCTGGCCGTCGACCACAAACAGTTTGTCTTCTTCCAGGTGAATAGCCGGGTAGCGCTTGCGAAACGCCGGCGCGTGAATCCAGTGGGTGGTGGTGCGCTTGCCTTCGAGCAAACCGGCTTCGGCCAATACGAAAATGCCCATGCACAACGAGGCGACCCGTCGCGACTGCGCGGAGGCCGCCTTGACCAGTTCGAGCAAATTGGCCTCGGGCAAGCGAAATTCCAGGTAACCGCTGACGATCAGGGTGTCATAGCCTTGCGCGCGAATCGGCGTGGTATTCACCGAAAAGCCCTGGGAGGTCATCACCGCGCCGCCACTTTCCGAGACCAGGTGAAACTCATAGGCCGGTTCGCCGCGCAGCAGGTTCGCGCACTCGAACACCGAGCCGAGGCTAAGGCTCAGGGACTGGAAGTTCGGGTAAACCATCAGCGCAACGCTGTGCATCGTCATTCTCCAAGGGGCGCGGGAGAGGGGATTGTCGGCGTGTACCGGGCAAACGGCAACCGCCTTTGGCGCATGTCCGAAATCCTTGCGGATATGACATTGTTGAAGTTTTTCGCGACGCCTAACATCCCCTCAACGAACTAGACGACTGGTCTAATCGGACGGGATGAACCATGACTAACGCCACTAAAAGTGCACGGCAGACCATTCTGGATACGGCGCAATTGATTGTGAGCCGCAAAGGATTTTCTGCGGTGGGGTTGAACGAAATACTTCAAGCCGCCGATGTGCCTAAAGGTTCGTTCTATCACTACTTCAGCTCCAAAGATGCCTTTGGCGTTGTTCTGCTCGACACCTATTTTGACCACTACGTGCAGGGCGTGGAGCAGCTGTTCCAGCAATCCGAACTGTCCGGGGCCGCCAAGTTGATGCGTTATTGGCACACCTGGGTCGACAACCAGACCGGCTGCACCGATGCGGGTAAATGCCTTGCCGTCAAACTCGGCGCCGAGGTGTCAGACCTTTCAGAGCCGATGCGTCTGGCTCTGCAACGCGGCACTGCACGCACCATCGCCTTGCTGGTCGAGGCGTTGCAGCACGGCGTCGCAGACGGCTCGCTGGCGGTACAACAAACTCCCGAAAGCCTGGCCCAACGCCTGTATGCGTTGTGGTTGGGGACCAGCGTCATGAGCAAGATCACCCGAACATCCGCGCCTTTTGACGAGGCGCTGCTGCTGACCCGACAGCTGTTGGGTTGCCCTGAACCTACTGACATTCACATCGATCGAGGCACTGGAAAATGAAAGTATTAATGGTACTGACCTCTCACGACCAGCTGGGCACTACCGGTCGTAAAACCGGCTTCTGGCTCGAAGAGTTTGCTGCGCCCTATTACACCTTCAAAGATGCGGGTGCCGAGCTGGTGCTGGCATCCCCGGCCGGCGGCCAACCACCGCTGGACCCGGTCAGCGACCAGCCTGACGCGCAGACCGAGCAAACCCGGCGTTTCGCCACTGACCCTGCGGCGCAGCAGGCGCTGGCCAACACCGTCAAGCTGGACACGGTCAACGCCGACGACTTCGACACGGTGTTCTACCCAGGTGGTCACGGGCCACTGTGGGACCTGGCGGAATCACCAGTGTCCATCGCGTTGATCGAGTCGTTCGAGCGCGCCGGCAAGCCCATTGGTTTTGTCTGCCATGCACCGGGCGCGCTGCGTCACGTCAAGGCCGTGAATGGCGAGCCGCTGGTCAAGGGCCGTCGCGTCACCGGTTTCTCCAACTCCGAAGAAGCCGCAGTGGGCCTCACCGACGTGGTGCCGTTCCTGATCGAAGATGATTTCAAGGCACTCGGCGGCCACTATGAGAAGGGCGCTGATTGGCAGTCCTTTGTGCTTGAAGATGGCTTGCTGGTGACCGGCCAGAACCCGGCCAGCTCCAGCGATGTGGCAAAAGCACTGCTCAAACTCACCGCTTGAATTAACTAATCGCTGTATGAATTGGCGGCTCTCAAGAGCCGCCAACGCTTTGGCTCGTCCTGAATTCGGAAATTTGCACATGAGCAGTCGTTTGAATACCCCAGTAAAACTGGGGCATCACACCTTGAACAACCGCGTTGTATTGCCGCCTCTGACGCGTCAGCGCAGCGCGCAACCTGGCGATACCGCCACCGGCCTGATGGCCGAGTATTACCGCCAACGCGCGAGCGCCGGCTTCATGGTCAGCGAAGGCACGCAAATCGAGCCGCGCGGCCAGGGTTACGCCTGGACGCCGGGCATCTACACACCGGCGCAGATCGACGGCTGGCGCACCGTCACCGAAGCGGTGCATGCCGAAGGCGGGGTAATTTTTGCGCAACTGTGGCATGTCGGCCGCGTGTCCCATAACGCGTTGCAGCCAGAGGGTGCCGCGCCGGTCGCACCGTCTGCAATTGCCGCTGAGCAAGCCAAAGCCTTTATCGAAACCGGGCCTGGCATCGGCGAGCTGAAGCAGCCGCCCGTGCCGCGTGCCTTGAGCGTACTTGAGATCGAGGAATTGGTCGGGCATTACGCCCAGGCGGCGCGCAATGCGTTGGACGCCGGTTTTGACGGGGTGGAAATCCACGCGGCAAATGGTTACCTGGTCAACCAGTTCATTTCGGCCCACGCCAACCAGCGTGATGACGAGTACGGCGGCTCGCTGCACAACCGCCTGCGTTTCCTGCGCGAGATCGTCGAAGCCGTGACCGCCGTGGTCGGGCCGGAACGCCTCGGTGTGCGTTTTTCACCGTTGTTCAGCGGCACCGACCAGGACCGCGTGTACATCGGCCTGGTGGAGGAAGACCCGCATCACACTTACATTGAAGCGATCAAGGTGCTTGAGGCGTCGGGGATTGCCTATGTGTCCATCGCCGAAGCCGATTGGGACAACGCCCCGGACTTGCCCGAGACCTTCCGCCAGGCCGTGCGCAGCACCTTCAGCGGGCTGATCATCTACGCCGGCCGCTACACCGCTGAGCGCGGTGAAAAACTGCTGGAGGCGGGGCTGGCGGACTTGATTGCCTTCGGTCGCCCGTTCATTGCCAACCCGGACTTGCCGCAGCGCCTGTTCAACGTCTGGCCGCTGAACCCGCTGCGGGCTGAAGGCATGTACGGCGGTTCGGAGCAGGGCTATACCGATTACCCGGTGTACGCCGGATAAGTGCTCCAGGCCACTGCGCAGATCCCCTTGTGGGAGCCGCCGAGCTTCAGCGAGGCCGCGATGGCGGTGGGTCAGGCAACAACAGTGTTGACCGAGCCGCCGCCATCGCAGCCTCGCTGGGGCTCGACAGCTCCCACAGTTGATCTTCAGCGGGGCTGATAAGCGTTATTCCACCCGCAACACAATCTTGCCGATATGGTCGCCGTCTTCCATCCGCGCATGGGCCTGGGCGGCGTCGGTGTATTCATACACTTTGTCGATCATCGGCAGGCAGCGCCCGGCTGACAGCACCGGCCACACATACTCGCGCAGTTGTTCGGCGATGGCGGCCTTTTCGTCCTTGGTGCGGGCGCGCAGCAGCGAGCCGGTGATGACCGCGCGTTTGCCGAGGATGGTCAGCAGGTCGACGTCATTGGCCTTGCCGCCGCCGAGGAATCCGAGCATCACCAGGTGCCCGTCCATGGCCAGGGCCTTGAGGTTGTTGTTGAGGTAGGAGGCACCCATGATATCGAGGATCACATCCACGCCGTTGCCGTCGGTTTTTTGCGCGATGACCTCGGCAAAATCCTGCTCGCGGTAGTTGATCGGCTCGGCGCCGAGCTTGGCAATCGCCGCACATTTGTCGGCGCTGCCGGCGGTGGCGAACGCCTGGATTCCGTACTCGCGGCACAGCATCAGTGCGGTGGTGCCGATGCCGCTGGTGCCGCCGTGGATCAGCACGCGCTGGCCGGTGTGGGCGTCGCCCAGGCCGAACAGGTTGGCCCAGACGGTGAAGAAGGTTTCCGGCACGGCAGCGGCTTGAATCCAGTCCATGCCTTCCGGAATGGGTAACGCCTGGCTGGCCGGCACCGCGCAGAACTGCGCATAACCGCCGCCGTTGGTCAGGGCGCAGACCTTATCGCCAATGGCGTACTCGCTGACACCTTCGCCCAATGCGACCACTTCACCGGCCACTTCCAAACCGGGAATGGGGCTCATGCCCGGTTTCATCGGGTACTTGCCGGCGCGTTGCAACGCATCCGGGCGGTTGACCCCGGCGGCGTGTACGCGAATCAGGATTTCACCCGGCCCCGCCACCGGCACGTCAGCCCGGCGCGGTTGCAGCGCTTCAGGGCCGCCGGGAGCGGTGATTTCGATCAGGGTCATTTCTTTTGGGAGCGACATTTGCGTTTACCTGCAGCGATGAGCGTATGAGTTGGGACCGCGTCGGGCAGTCGCCGGTTCAGCGGCATCATACCGAGGGTTGGCAGTGGACGAAAAAAAGCCGGGCAAGCTCCAATGCCGTTCAGTTAAGCGCAAACCCCCTGTGGGAGCGGCGGTGCGACGATTCGACTTGCCCGCGACAGCGGTGGGTCAGTCAATATCAATGGTTGCTGCGCCGCCGTCTTCGCGGGCAAGCCCGCTCCCACATTTGATCTTCGCTGTTTTAAGCATTGCGTTTGCTTAAAGGGCAAGCCCGGCCAAACAAGGAGCGGGTGACTCAGTCGTTTCAGCGGTTCAGGAACGCCAGCAAATCTTCGTTCAGCTGCTGGGCATGGGTGGCCGCAAAACCGTGCGGTGCATCCTTGTAGACCTTCAGTTGCGCGCCCTTGATCATCTCGGCCGCGACTTTGCCGGTGGTCTCGAATGGCACGATCTGGTCGCCGTCACCGTGAATCACCAGGGTCGGCACGTCGATCTTGGCCATGTCCGGGCGGAAGTCGGTCTCGGAGAACACGGTGACACAGTCCACGGTCGACTTGAGAGAGGCGAGCAGGGCGATTTGCAGGGTTTGGGTCAGCACGCCTTCCGAGACTTTCTGGCCTTTATTGATGCCATAGAACGGCGTGTTGAAGTCGCTGATAAATTGCGCGCGGTCCTTCAGCAGCCCGGCCTTGATGCCGTCGAATGTGGCGGCCGGCACGCCCTGCGGGTAGTCGGGTTTCTGGCCGAAGATCGGCGTAACCGCGCCCAGCAGCACCAGGCCGGCCACGCGCGACGTGCCATGGCGGGCGATGTAGCGCGCCACGTCGCCGCCGCCCATGGAGAAGCCCACCAGGGTCACGTCCTTGAGGTCCAGGTGTTCGATCAGTTGGGCGATGTCATCGGCGAAGGTGTCGTAGTCGTTACCGGTCCACGGCTGGTCTGAGCGGCCGAAACCACGGCGGTCGAAGGCGATGGTGCGAAAGCCACGGCTGCTCAGGTACTCCATCTGGTATTCCCACATGTCGGCATCCAGCGGCCAGCCATGGCTGAACAGCACGGGCTTGCCGCTGCCCCAGTCCTTGAAGTAGATCTGGGTACCGTCTTTGGCAACAAATGTGCTCATCGAAAACTCCTTGGGTTCAGGGGGCAAAAGGCTCAGCCTCACTATTGCGTCAAACCCGACGAAGGGCTTGTACGGATGTGCTCGGTTGAACGGTTCAGTGTCTATATTGGTCCACTGACCTCTACCGTCAGTTCAACAGGTGAACCAAATGGCCAAGACTTACAGCTACGCCGCTCGGGATTCCAAGGATGCGCTCAAGCCTTACACCTTCGAGCGCCGTGCGCCGGGGGCGGACGACGTGCAGATCGACATTCTGTATTGCGGCGTGTGCCACTCCGACCTGCACACCGTGCGTAACGAGTGGCACAACACCTTGTACCCGTCGGTGCCGGGCCATGAAATCGTCGGCCGTGTCACGGCGGTCGGTGCCAATGTGAGTAAATTCAAAGTGGGTGACCTGGCTGGCGTCGGCTGTATGGTCGACAGCTGCCAGCACTGCGCCTCCTGCGCCGAGGGCGAGGAGCAATACTGCGAGAACGGCTTTACCGGCACCTATAACGGCCCGGTGTTCGGTGGCGAAAATACCTTTGGCGGCTATTCGGACAACATCGTGGTCAAGGAGAAGTTCGTGCTGCGCATCTCCCACGATGATGCGAACCTGGCGGCCGTGGCGCCGCTGCTGTGCGCCGGGATTACCACCTATTCGCCGCTGCACCACTAGAAGGTCGGCCCGGGTAAAAAGGTTGGCGTGGTTGGCCTTGGCGGGCTCGGGCATATGGCGGTGAAGATCGCCCATGCGATGGGCGCGCATGTGACGCTGTTCACCACCTCGCCGAACAAACGCGAAGACGGCCTGCGCCTGGGCGCCGACCAAGTGGTGGTGTCGAAGAACCCGGACGAAATGGCCAAAGTCGCTAACAGCCTGGACTTCATCCTCAACACGGTGGCCGCGCCGCACGACTTGGATGCCTTCCTCAACCTGCTCAAGCGCGACGGCACCATGACCCTGGTCGGCGCCCCCGACAGCCCGCACCCGTCGCCGACGGTGTTCAACCTGATCTTCAAACGCCGCAGCCTCGCCGGTTCGTTGATCGGCGGTATCCAGGAAACCCAAGAGATGCTGGACTTCTGCGCCAAGCACAAGATTGTCTCGGACATTGAGATGATCGATATCCAGGGCATCAACGAGGCGTATGAGCGGATGCTCAAGGGCGACGTGAAGTATCGCTTCGTGATTGATATGGAAAGTTTGAAGAAGGAAAGCCACGCGGCTTAAAACGCCGCAGACCTAATGTGGGAGCGGGCTTGCCCGCGAAAGCGGTGGATCAGTCAATGAGTCTGTTGAATGACACTCCGCCTTCGCGGGCAAGCCCGCTCCCACATTTGTTCAGTGCGGGCCGTTAAGCCGACAAGTGCTCGTAAAGAATCGTCGCACCCACCAGCATCAACACCACGCCGCCGACCATCTCGGCGCGTTTGCCCACCACCGTCCCCAATACGCGACCGAGCATCATGCCGATGGTCACCATGGTCATGGTCGCCAGGCCAATCGCCGCCGAGGCGATCAGGATGTTCACATCCACAAACGCCAGGCCCACGCCGACTGCCAACGCATCGATGCTGGTGGCAAAGGCGGTGACCGCCAGGATCATGAACGAATGCTGCGTCGGTTTTTCAACCTCGTCATCGTCGGCCTTCAACCCGTTGTAGATCATGTGCAAACCCAGCGCGACCAGCAGGGTAAAGGCGATCCAGTGATCCCAATCCTCCACCCAGCGGGTGGCCGCATGGCCGATGGCCCAGCCGATCATCGGCGTAATGGCTTCGATCACGCCAAAGATCAGGCCTGCGCGCAGGGCTTCGGTCAGGCGTGGTTTGTGCAGGCTGGAGCCTTTGCCGATGGCCGCCGCAAAGGCGTCCGTGGACATGGCAAGGGCGAGAAAGATAAGGGAAATGGGGTTCACGGTAAGGCTTCCAGTCGGGCTGTATGAGTCAACGACACAACCACACGCCCGACTTTAGGCATGGATGTGTCGCTGGTCTCACCAACCTCAACGGTGTTCGTACCACGGCAGGTTGCCGAATATGTTGATACGAACGCTTCTGAGCGGGTCAGAAGCCGGTTACTCCCCAACGAAGGTGCGCAGGATAGACAGCCGAATATGAAAATTCCGTCAACGCCCGTTAAAAGTTGAGCTACAACCAGGCGCGTCCGCCGACGAAAATCATCTTCGACACCAGCTCCACAATGTTTTTGACCTCAAGTTTCTTCATCAGTCGTGCCCTGTGCACTTCCACCGTGCGGTGCGAGATGCCCAGGCGTTGCGCGATTTCCTTGGACTTGAGGCCGTTGACGATGTGCATCGCCACCTCGCGCTCCCGTGGCGTCAGGTCGCCGGTGCCTTGGTGGGTGCGGTCCAGGCGCTCGAAGTGCCAGATCATCAGCTTGAACGGGTCTTTAGGCGTGAGGGTGTAGCCGTGGGACTTGGCCCAGAACACTTCGCCGTTTTTGTGCTGCATGAAGCGTTCGTCGGAATAGAAGCCGTTTTCGCTCTCCAGCAGCCAGTCGTGGCTACGCTTGCCGATGGCGTGATAGTCGGCCTGGGACGGATAGATCAGCAGGGTCAGCTGGTTGACCAATTCGTCGCGCGAATAGCCGAACAACTGCAGGAAGGCCTCATTGCAATCGACCATCACGCGGTTGCGCGTGACCAGTTGCGGGGCGGGGGAGAGCTGGAACGCCAGGCGTTCGATGTCGGGGAATGGCTGTGTAAACGCGTTCATTGGGCATCCTGCCTCGTTGCTTTTCTCACGTGGGGCTACTTATCCGTGTAAGTAGTTACACGAATTGGCGAGCGCCCAGCGGTGCGTCATTGTAGGTAAATGTCCGCATCAAAAACAGAAGAAAATTGATTATGCCAGCTGATTGCGTCTCCATTGTTGCCGCCGGTCATTCGCGTTTTGGTCGCCTGGAAGGCACCACCCTTGAGGACCTGATCGTGCAGGTCACCCGCGAAGCCCTGACGGACGCGGCCATTGATGCGTCAGAAATCGATGCGTTGTTCCTCGGCCATTTCAACGCGGGGCTGGTGCCCGACGGGTTTGCGGCGTCATTGCTGCTGCAGGCCGACCCCGGCCTGCGCTTCAAGCCGGCCACGCGCTGTGAAAACGCCTGCGCGTCCGGCTCGGCGGCGATTCAGGCCGGGGTCAATGCGATCCTGTCCGGCAGCGCCGAGCTGGTGCTGGTGGTGGGCGCCGAGAAAATGACCCACACGTCTACCGCCGAGGTTACCCAGGCGTTGGCCGGCGCCGGTTATCAGAATGACCCGGCCGAAGCCGGCTTGAGTTTCCCGCAGTTGTTCGGCCGCGCGGCGCGCCAATACACCGAGCGCTACCACTGCCCGCTGGGCTCAATGGCGGCCATCGCCACCAAGAACCACTCCAATGCCATGGCCAACCCGTTGGCGCAGATGCACCGGGTGATGGATTTCGAGCACTGCAACAATGTGTCCAAGAGCAACCCGTTTGTGGCCGAATCCCTGCGCCTGACCGACTGCTCGCTGATCAGCGACGGCGCCGCCGCGATCATCCTGGCTTCGCCCAAGCGTGCGCGGGCGTTTCGCCGTGATGTGCAGATTCGCGCGATGACCCAGGTCAACGACTTCCTGCCGATTGCCCAGCGCGACATCCTCGCTTTTGAAGGCCCGCAACGGGCGATCCACGCCGCCCTGCGCGGGGCGAATATCACCCTGGCCGACCTGAGTTTCGCCGAGGTGCACGACTGCTTCACCATCGCCGAGCTGCTGATCTACGAAGCCATGGGCCTTGCACCCAAAGGCGAGGGCCACCGCGTGCTCGACAGCGGCGTGGTGCGCGCAGGCGGGCGCTTGCCGGTGAACTTGTCCGGCGGGCTCAAGGCCAAGGGGCATCCGGTAGGCGCCACCGGTGTGTCGATGCATGCCCTGGCGTTCCGGCAGTTGACCGGCGAACCCATCGGCCTGGCGGCGCCCAACCCGGAGTTCGGCCTGGTGTTCAACATGGGCGGCATGGCCGTCGCCAACTACGCCTCGGTCCTGCACGCGCGCCGGTACTGAACCATGAACATTGCCAACTGGTTGCACGACACCCAGCGTCGCCACCCGCAACGCCCGGCGTTGTTCGAAGGCACGCGGCAGGTGGCCGATTACGCCACCTTTGCCGCGCATGTTCGCCAACGCGCCGCGCACCTGGTCGACCAGCATGGGCTGGTGGCGGGTGATGCGGTCGCCGTGCTGATGAAGAACAGCTGTGATTACCTCGAGTTGCTCTACGCCATCTGGTGGATGGGCGGCGTAGTGGTGCCGATCAACGCCAAATTGCACCCGGCCGAAGCCGCGTGGATCGCGAATAATGCCGAGGCGCGTTTGATCTTTACCGATGGCGGCCGGGTGTTTTCGGCATCGCGGGACTTGCCGCAACGCTGCAAGGAACTGGACGGCCACACACGGCCGCCAACCCGTGGCTGGCCGACCCTGGAGCAGCCGGTGCCGCGCCAGGACCAGGACCTCGCGTGGCTGTTCTACACCTCCGGCACCACCGGGCGCTCCAAAGGCGTGATGCTGTCCCACGGCAATTTGGTCGCGATGTCGCTGTGTTACACCACCGACGTCGATTCGGTCAGCCGCGATGACGCGGTGCTGTACGCCGCGCCCATGTCCCATGGCGCCGGGCTCTACAACTTCATTCATGTACGCTGCGGCGCACGCCATGTGGTGCCGGCGTCCCAGGGTTTTGACGCCGCCGAGCTGTTCGGCCTGGCCGCCGAATTGGGCAATGTTTCGCTGTTTGCTGCGCCGACCATGGTCAAGCGCATGGTTGAACAGGCGCGCGTTCAGGGCTATGCAGGCGAAGGCATCAAGACCATCGTCTACGGCGGTGGCCCAATGTACCTGGCCGATTTGTGTGAGGCCGTCGACACCTTCGGCCCGCGGCTGGTGCAGATCTACGGCCAGGGCGAAAGCCCGATGACCATCAGCGTATTGCCTCGCGCGCTGATCGCCGACCGCCAACGCGCCGACTGGGCCACCCTGGCCGCCTCGGTCGGGCACGCGCAAGCCTGTGTGGAAATCCGCATTCTCGACGCCCGGCACCAACCGGTGCCCACCGGTGAGCGCGGCGAAATTGCCGTGCGCGGCGCCACGGTGATGCAAGGCTATTGGCGCAACCCCGAGGCCACGCGCCAGACGTTGGTGGAGGGCTGGTTGCTGACCGGCGACATCGGTTTTCTCGACCCGGCCGGCTACCTGACGCTGACAGACCGCTCCAAGGACGTGATCATCACCGGTGGCAGCAACGTGTACCCGCGTGAAGTCGAGGAAGTCCTGGCGCAGCATCCTGAAGTGTTCGAGGTGTGTGTGGTGGGCGAGCCGGATGCGCAATGGGGCGAATCAGTGGTGGCGTTTGTGGTGACGCGCAGCGGCCAGCCCCTCGATGAAGCCGAGCTGACGGCGTGGTTTGTGCAGCGCATGGCCTCGTTCAAAAAACCGAAAAAGTACCTGTTTCCAGGCGAGCTGCCGAAGAACAGTTACGGCAAAATCCTCAAGACTGACTTGCGGCAGTGGCTGAAAGCAGCGAGTATCGCCGCGCTTCCCTAGACCCGTTTTTCATGGACAGATCATCAGACAAGGAGTCCCTTCGATGGGCAATCACGCGCAAGACACGGTTCGCAAGCGGCGCCGTGCGTTTCTCGGTGCCACTTCCGGCCACCTGATCGAGTGGTACGACTACGGCGTCTACGGCTTTCTCGCCGTGTACATCGGCCAGGCTTTTTTCGTCTCCGATGACCCCACCACCAGCCTGCTGGCGAGCTTCGCCGCGTTTGCCCTGAGCTTCTTTATCCGGCCACTGGGCGGGCTGTTCTTCGGCCCGTTGGCGGACAAGATCGGCCGCCGAAAAACCCTGATCATGGCGCTGGTGATGATGACCGGCTCCACGGTGTTGTTGGGCCTGTTGCCGACTTACGCCACCCTCGGCATCGCCGCGCCGATCCTGCTGATCCTGGTGCGCTGCGTACAGGGTTTCTCGGCCGGTGGCGAGATCGGCACGGTGACCAGTTTTATCTCCGAATACGCCGGCCCCGGCCGACGCGGTTTTGCCACCTGCTGGTTGATGGTCACCGCCGTGCTCGGCCTGGTGCTTGGCGGCGCCGTGGCCAATGGCATGACCTGGATCCTGGGCGCCGACCTGATGCAGGAATGGGCCTGGCGCGTGCCGTTCCTGATCGCCGCACCGCTGGGTTTTATCTCGATGTACATCCGCCTCAAGCTCGAAGACAGCCCGGAGTTTCTCGCCCTGCAACGTGCCGGCCAAACCTCCCGCGCGCCGCTGCGCGAAGTCTGGCAGTGGAAGCGCGCAATTGCCCTGGTGTTTTTTATCATCACCTTGCACAGCTCGATCTTTTACCTGGTGCTGACCTTCGCCTCGACCTACATGGCCAAGATCCTCAAGTTCGACAGCGGCACCACTTTGCTCTACGTGTTTGTCGCGAGTTTTTCGGCGGCCTTCGTGATGCCGTTCGGCGGCGCGTTCACGGATAAATACGGGCGCAAACCGTTCCTGATGGTGATCGGCACCTTGGCCACCTTGGCGATGTTCTGGCTGTTCAAGTCGGCGCCGACCGCTACACCCGCGACGTTCTTTGCGCCGTTGATGGCGGTGGCGATTCTGTTCGGGCTGTATGCCTCGTCCACTTACGCGCTGATGAGTGAACTGCTGCCGACGCGCATCCGTTCCACCGGGATTGCCGTGGCGTACAACGTGCCGGTTGCGGTGTTCGGCGGCAGCGCGCCGCTGTTCTCCACGTGGCTGATCAAGGTGACCGGCGACATCACCTCGCCGTGGTACTTCTACGTGGCGACCGGCGTGGTGTCGTTGATTGCCCTGGTGGTGCTGCGCAAGGAAGATTTTGTTGCCAGTGGCAACCCGGTGACGACGCCGCTGGGGGCCGATTTGGCGCCAGCCGCCTGATCGATTACGCAGGCTAAAAATCCGACTACGCTGTTGCAGGCGCATTTCATTGATCAACAAGGAAGACTGACCATGAGTGAACTGATCAACAGCGTTACCCCCAAGAGCCTCACCGAATTGCTGCAAGAGGCCGGCTACCGCGTCAACCAGACCGAACAGAACGGCATCGTGCAATTGCTCAGTGCCAGCCAGGGCATCGGCTTTGCCGTGCGCTTCGGCAACTCGGCGGCGGAGCAGGGCAGTTACGTGGACTTCACCTACAGCTGCGCCCTGCGCGTGCAAGGTGAACTGCCCGAAGGCCTGGCCCAGGTGTGGAACGCATCGCGACGCTTTGCGCGGTTGTCGCTGCAGGGCGAGTTTTTGTTGATGGAAATGGACGTGGTGGTGGCCGGTGTCGGCACCCTGCACCTGCGCAGCCAACTGGAATTGTGGGATCGCCTGTTGCAGGAGTTCATCGTCTACCTGCGTGACTACAGCCAGCAGGCCGCGCAGTTGCAAACGCAAGCGGCGGCTGTCGGCGAGGAAGCACCTGTCGCCTGAGTCAGCGCTGCAGGGCACCGCGAAACGTTGCGCTCAAGGCGCGCAATGTTTCGCGGGACCGCGCGTCGCTGATCCGGCTGTGCAGCACCACTTCACTGACCGGTAAGGCGGGCAAACCGTCTTGCTCGCTCACGTCCACCGCCCCGGCCGGGGCCACGCGATGGGCGAGGGCGGCCACGCCCAATCCGGCGCTCACGGCTGCTCCCACCGCCATCACGCCACCGCCGACAAACACTTCGGTCCAGTCGATACGCGCCGCGTCCAAAGCCCTCACCGCCAGATGCCGAACGCCACACGGCGCTGCCATGGTTGCCATGCGCAACGGTGTGCCGGGGCTGTGTTGCCAGGTCGGCGCAGCGAACCAGCCAAACCGTTCCACCGCCAACACATCGCCGTCCTGGCGGTCGCCTTCGTTGCGCACGATCACGGCGTCCAGCTCGTTGCGGTCGAACGCAGCCATCAGGTCGCGGGACGAGGCGATGCGCACTTCAAGAATCACCAGCGGGTCGTAGGCCGCGAGGCGGCTGAGCCAGGTGGGCAGGTCCGGGCCGGCCACGTGGTCGCTGATGCCAATCACCAGGCGCCGTGGTGCGTGGGTGCCCATGTCACCGAGTGCGCGCTCATGGGCGTTGAGCAGGGCGCGGGCAGCGACGATAAACTGCTCGCCCTGGGGCGACAGCCGCACATGCCGTGGGGTGCGTTCAAGCAGGCGATAACCGAGGCGTTCCTCCAGGCGTTTGAGCTTGAGGCTGATGGCGGCCTGGGAGGTGTCGAGGGCTTCGGCGGCGCGGGTGAAACTGGCGAAATCGGCGACCAGCACGAAGGCCTGTACGGTGTCGATATCCAGGGGTTTGAGCGCGTCAGTCATATCAAATTCTTATCGCACCTATATCTGTTCATATCTTGTTGAAATCATCGCCACTGCGCAAGCTCTAACCTCATCTTGCACAGGAGCATTGCCATGTTTGCCAAACAGTATTCACACCGCCTGCCGGCCGACTACGACATGAGCGTGATTCGCCGCCGCGCCGCGCAGTTGGGGCCGTTGTGGGATCACGCCGAAGGGTTGCTGTTCAAGGCGTTCATTGCCCAGGAACTTGGGCAGGCGGCGGGCAATGTGTACGCCTCGGTGTACCTGTGGGCCGACCCGTTGCAGGCCGCCGATTTTTTGCTCGGCGAGCGTTTTCAGAAGGTGCTCGACAGCTTTGGCCGGCCGCATATCGAGAGCTGGCTGCCGCTGGACGTGCAGCGCGGGCCGGCGCAGAACGCATTGAGTCTGTATCGAGAAGAGTGGGCGCTGGAGCCTGGCGTGGATCGCGCCGGGGCATTGGCCGAGGGCAAACGGCGCAATCAGCAGTTGGCTGATAGCCCTGATACCTTCGCAGTATTTTTGGCGCTGGATGTGCAGGCGTGGCGCCTGATTCGTATCACTTTATCGGGCCAGGCGTTGAGCGCGGAGCATCCCGGGATGGGCTATCAGGTGTTTTACCTGGCCCGCCCCGGCATTTGACTCAGGAGTTGAACCGAGCCCGTGGAAAGGCCGAAGCATTGAACCGGCTTTCTCATTCATGTTCGTTGTAACATGTTGAAATAGCTTCAGCAGTCTACGCTGGCTGCGTATCGAAACAGAGTGAATTGTGATGCTCGCCACCCGTTTGACCCTGATTTGCCACGCCGCCACGCCGCTGCAAAAACAGGGGCGGTTTCCCGATGATGAATCCGTCGCGATGGATTGGCAGAGCGCGGCGTTGTCCCACGCCGGGCGCTTCAAGAAAAACCCGCGCCTGGTGTGCGCGCCCGAGGCCAGAACCCGGCAAACAGCGGGGCTGTTTGGCGATAACGCGCAGATCGAGGAAGCCCTGCGCGACGCTGATTTCGGCGATTGGAAAGGCCAGGCCCTCAGCCAGCTCGACGCTGACCCATTAACCGCCTGGATGACCGACAGCACCCGTGCGCCCCATGGCGGCGAGTCGGTGGAGCAGCTTTGCGCACGCGTCGGGCAGTGGATGAAAACCCTCGAAACCCAACCCGGTCACGTAGTGGCAATCACCCACCCCTTTGTGATTCGCGCCGCGATGCTGTACGTGTTGCAGTTCCCGATGTCGATATTCTACCGGATCGACGTCGAGCCGCTGTCCGCCACTGAACTGCGCTTCAACAACGTTTGGCGCCTGCGCCTGGAAACTCACGCCTGAGTGCCTGAACATGGCAAAATTCACGCCCCGCAATGAGAGCAACCCATGAAACGCATCCTGATCATCGGCATTGGCGCCGGCAACCCTGACTACATCACGATGCAGGCCGTGAAAGCGCTGAACCGCACCGACGTGTTTTTCCTGATGGACAAGGGCCAGAGCAAAGACAAGCTGATCGACCTGCGCCGCGAGATCTGCGAGACCTACATCACCGAGCCCGGCTACCGCTTCGTCGAGGCCGATTGCCCCGAGCGTGTGCGCGGCGATATCGACTACACCACCGCCGTGCAAGACCTCAACCGCGACAAGCAGCAGACCTTCGAGCGCATGATCAACGAGGAAATGGCTGACGGCGAAGTCGGCGCTTTCCTGGCCTGGGGCGATCCCGCGCTGTACGACAGCACCATCCGTATCCTGCAGGCGATCCTCGCCAGTGGCCGCAGCGAATTCGAGTTCGAAGTCATTCCCGGTATCACCAGCGTGCAGGCGCTGGCGGCCCAGCACAAAGTGCCGCTGAACCGCATCGGCCGTTCCATCGAGATCACCACCGGGCGCCGTTTGGCGGCAGGGCAGGCGAGTGATGCCGACACCTTGGTGGTAATGCTCGACGCCGAAGATTCCTACCGCACCGTGGCCGATCAGGACCTGGATATCTATTGGGGCGCCTACCTGGGCACGCCGGACGAAATCCTTATCAGCGGCAAAGTCAGTGAAGTGGCTGAAGAAATCGAACGGGTGCGCAAGGCGGCGCGCCTGGAAAATGGTTGGATCATGGACACCTATCTGTTGCGCAAACCCTGAGGTAACTTCCCCATGCTCAAACTGTTTGCCCTGGCACTGACCCTGGTGGCCGGTGCCGCCCACGCCGATTCCACCTTGCACACGGACTTGCCGCTGTCGTACCTGGAACAGACCCAGGGCGATGCGCGTAATCAGCCGTTGGTGATTTTCCTGCACGGTTTTGGCAGCAACGAGGAAGACCTGTTTGGCATCAAGGACGCGCTGCCCTCGACCTGGACTTACCTGTCGGCACGCGCGCCGATGCCGGTGGACCCGCACGGCTATCGCTGGTTTACCAAGACGCCGGGTGACGGCGATTACAATGGCGAAACCGCCGACCTGCAACGCAGCGCCAAGCTGATTGAAGACTTTGTCGGCCAGGCCACGGCCAAATACCACACGCAAAGCGATCGGGTGTTTCTGGTGGGGTTCAGCCAGGGCGCGATCATGTCCTACGAGGTGGGCTTGCGACAGCCTGAGTTGGTGCGCGGCATTGCGGCGTTGAGTGGCAGTGTGTTGCCGGTGCTCAAGGCTGAGCTCAAGCCGAGCGAATCACTGGGCAAGCTGGCGATTTTTATCGGCCACGGCACGTTGGACCAGGCGCTGCCGTATAACTCGGCGACACGGGCGAATGAGGTGTTGGTGGGGTTGGGGTTGAAGCCGGAGTTTCATGGTTATCCGGGCATGCCGCATACCGTGAGTGAGGCAGAGGTGCAGGACCTGAAGGCTTGGCTGGAGAAAAGCCTGAAGTAAACACGGTTTAAAAATGTGGGAGCGGGCTTGCTCGCGAATGCAGTGTGTCAGTCACTGAATTAGTCGACTGATCCACCGCTTTCGCGAGCAAGCCCGCTCCCACATTGGTTTTGTGTTGCTTGGGCGATTGAGCTACTTGCCGCCAGTGATCTGCTTCACCAGCTCAGCATGGCCCTTCACATCATCCGCCCGCGAAATGGCCTGGATCACCAGCAAGTGGCTGCCCGAGCCGCCGAGGAAGGTCGAGTTCAAGGTCTTGCCGCCGCCCTGGGTGGCGGTGCTGTCGACTTGGCGCAGGCCCAGGCCCTTGTAGGTCAGTTTTTTCTCGTTGAGCTTCTTGAAGTCGGGCAGGGCGGCGCTCTGGTCCTTGACGAAATCCGCCACGGCGCCATCGAGGAATTGGGGGTCATTGTCTTTGATCGTAGCGCCATCGTTGCGCACGGTTTCGGCGACGATCACCACACTCTTGGTGGTCGAGTTGGCGTACAGCGTGCCTTGGGTGTCGGCGGTGCCATCTTCAACCTTGCCGGTGGGCAGCGTGTCGGCGATGTAGGCCTTGGGCAAGCTGAACGTGAACTTGCCGCCCAAGGTCGAGATGGTCTGTGTGCTGCTCGGCTTGCTTGCTGCGAACACGCTACCGGCGGTGAGCGCGAGGGCCAGCAGGACGGCGGTCTTGGTGAAAGTGGCCATGAAGCGCTCCAGGCATGAACGAAATTGCGGCGTATTCTGTCAGAAATTTCGCAAGATCGTTCATCCGTGCTCTCACACTTTGTCGGACTCTTCCTCGAGCCGATCCATCTCAAACAGCCGCGCCAGTTCGGTACGGGCTTCCTGGGCGGTTTGCATGACTTTGGCGGCGTCGTCATACACCGCGTGCTGCGCGGCGAGTACTTGCAGGTCGTGGTTTTTGAAACGGTTGATGCGCGCATCGGCCTGGGCCTGGCTCAAACCGAGGCCGACCAGGGTGCGGCGGCTCATTTCCAGGCTGGAGTAAAACGTCTCGCGCACCGGTGACGCGTCCAGGTCCACCAGGCGGTGGACGTGCTGGCGGTTACGTGCGCGGGCGATGATTTTCATGTGCGGGTAGAGGTTGCGCACCAGCTCGGCCGTCTTGATGTTGATCTCCGGGTCGTCCATGGCGATCACGAAGAACTCGGCTTGATCGACTTTGGCTGCGTGCAGGATTTCCGGGCGCTGCGGGTCGCCGTAGAACACCGGCATGCCACCGAAACTGCGGGTCAGTTCGATGGTTTCCACTGACGTGTCGAGGGCGATGAACGAGATGTTTTGCGCGCGCAGGATCCGCGCCACAATCTGGCCCATTCGGCCCATGCCGGCAATCACCACGCGCGGCGCATCGCTCTCGATGGCGCGGTATTCCTCGGGCACTTCCACCGGTTTGACCTTGGGCTTGAACAGCTTCGGGCATACCAACAGCAGCAGCGGCGTCACGGCCATGGACAGGGTGATGGTCAGCACCAGCACATCGTAGAGATGCGGCTCGAACAAGCCCTGATCGCGGCCGATCTTGAACACCACGAAGGCGAACTCACCGCCGGCGGCCAACACCACACCCAGGCGCAGCGCGCTTTCGCGATTAAGGTCACCGACCAGCCGGCCCACCGCGTACAGCAGCGGCAGCTTCAAGCCGATCAGCAACAAGGTCAGGCCAATCACCACCAGCGGCGAGCTGAGCAGCAGGCTGAGGTTGGCGCCCATGCCCACGCTGATAAAAAACAGCCCGAGCAGCAGGCCCTTGAACGGCTCGATCTGCGATTCAAGCTCGTGGCGGTATTCCGAATCGGCCAGCAGCAGCCCGGCGAGGAACGCGCCCAGGGCCATCGACACGCCCACCAGTTCCATCAGCCAGGCGGTGCCGATCACCACCAGCAGCGCGGTGGCGGTGGACACTTCGCGCAGGCCGGTCTTGGCGACGATGCGAAACACCGGGCGCAACAGGTAGCGCCCGCCGATGATCACCACGGCGATGCTGCCGAGGATTTGCAGCACGTGCTGCAGGCCCTGGGCTTCGGTGGTCGGGTGATCGCTGCCGGCCAGCAACGGCACCATGGCGATCAGCGGGATCGCGGCGATGTCCTGGAACAGCAGAATCGCAAACGCCAGGCGCCCGTGGGGCTGGTTCAACTCCTTGCGCTCGGCCAGGCTTTGCAGGCCAAACGCCGTGGAGGACAGCGCCAGGCCCAGGCCCAGCACAATTGCGCTGTTCCACGCCTGGCCAAACAGCCACAGCGCGACCACGCCCATCACCAGCCCCGTCAGCAACACCTGGGCCAAACCGACGCCGAACACCGCCTTGCGCATCACCCATAAACGTTTCGGCGACAGCTCCAGGCCGATGATGAACAACAGCAACACCACGCCCAGTTCAGAGAACTGCGCCACGCTTTGCGGGTTGCCGATCAGGCCCAGCACCGACGGGCCGATGATCACGCCGGCGAACAGATAGCCCAGCACTGCGCCCAGTTGCAAACGCTTGGCCAACGGCACGGTGAGCACGGCGGCGAGCAGGAACACCACGGCTGCTTGTAACAGGTTGCCTTCATGGGGCATTGCGAACTCCAGGATCTTTAAAGCGAATCGACAGGGCGCTATTAGAGCGCCTTTTTACATTTTGAAACTTGTATTTATGTCGCGAAAGTCAATGAATGTTGGCTGTAATCCCATTCTTACGCGGTGTTTACGAAAGTATTAATACCATTTAATTCAATGACTTTTCTGTAGGTCTACTACCGTTTCGACAAACTAGATCAGTTGTCGCCACGGTCAGGTATTTCGAATTCGATGCGTGTGGGTCACTAGTGCAGGGCTGCTGCGCATTCATGGATGAAAGGCTTGAACCACGAAGGAGTGTCACGTGGAAAGAAGACTTGCTGCTGCCGGTGTGTCGCGTATTGCCCCGCTGAATATGGCGATTCGCATGGGGATTGTGGGGTTGATGATGGGCCTGGCAAGTCCCGAGGCATTGGCCACGTGTTCCACGGCCGGGTCTACCGTGACCTGTACGGGCGTGCCGACCCTGCCGCTGTTTCTGAATAACTTCAGCAGTGCCACCAACGGCTTGACCGTCAACGTCAACTCCGGCGCGCAGATGAACGCGACGCTGGGCGGCCATGTGATGGACCTCACCGGCGTCAACATCAGCTTGAACAACTCCGGCACCCTCGACCCAGCCCTGTTGGGCCTGGTGTCGGTACTGAGCGGCGGGGCCTTTATCGGTACGGGCGCCACCAGCACGGTCAGCGTCCTCAACAATGCCAGCGGGATCATGCGCGGCACCGGCATGTTGCTTGGGCTCAACCTGACGAGCATCGACGGCCTGGCACTGGCGGTCAACAACGCGGCGGCCGGCACCACCAGCATCACCAACAACGGCACGATTACCTCCACCGGTTTATCGGTGGGCGGCATCACGCTGGCTGACACACCGGTGGTGGGCATATACGGCGGCTCCCAGGTCAACATGACCAACAGCAGTACCGGGGTTATCAACGGGCGGGTCGCGTTCGAAACCTCCGCCGCGGGCAACACCTTTACCAACGCCGGTGCAATCACCGGCGGCGTGTCGATGGGCGCGAGCAGCACCAACACGTTTACCGCGATTACCGGCTCCAGCGTCAGCGTCGGTGACGGTGTGCAAGTCAGCGTGGGCTTGGGCGGGCTGGTTGGCATCAATTTGACCTTTGGCCCTACGGGCACAGTCGATGGCGGGGCCGGGGGCACCAACTCGCTGATCCTGCAGAACCCGATCGGCGTTGGCGGCGGCACTACCGGTACTGGCACGGTATCGAGCGCCACCTATATCAACTTCAACAACCTGACCCTCAACAGCGGCACCTGGACCCTGCAAGGCCCGGTCGTCTCCGGCAGCACCACGCTCAATGGCGGGGTTGCGCAGTTCAACAACAATGCGACGTTCGGCTCCGGCGTGCTGACCTCCAACGGCGGTATTCTGCAGGCCAGTAACGCGGGCTTGAACATCGCTAACCTGGTGTCCGTCGGCGCTGGCGGCCTCACCGTACAAGGCACCAACGCCACCACCTTGTCCGGGGTGATCTCAGGCGCAGGCGGCTTGACCAAAGTGGGCAGCGGCCAACTGTTGCTGACAAACGCCAACACCTACCTCGGCAACACCACGCTCAACGGCGGCACGCTGCAACTGGGCAACGACCAGGCCTTGAGTACCGGCACGATTAACTTCACGGGTGCGACATCGCTGTCGGCACCCGGCACGATCAGCCTGAACAACGCGATCAGCCTTGGCGGTGCAATGACCACCACCGGCACCGGCGCCCTGACCCTCGCGGGCGCAATCACTGGCGCTGCGGGCATCAGCAAAACCGGCAGCGGCAGCCTGACCCTCAGCGGCAATAACAGCGGCTATACCGGCGCTACCAGCCTGGGCGCCGGCACCTTGGTGCTGGGCAGCAGCAATGCCCTGGGCAGCGGCGCGCTGACTGTTGCCGCCGCCGCCAACCTGGACGCCAGCGGCGCGCCTGCGTTGAGCAATAACCTGGTCTTGACCGGCAACCTCACCCTGACCGGCACCAACCCGCTGACCCTCAGCGGCGTGATGTCGGGTGCCGGTGGCTTGATCAAAACCGGCGCAAGCCTGCTGACCGTAACCGGCAACAACACCCGCAGCGGGATTACCTCGCTCAACGCCGGTGGCCTGGTGGTGGGTTCCAACACCGCACTGGGCACGGGCGCGCTGAATACCGCAGCGGGCACGTCTCTGGATGCGAGCACTGCGGTCAGCCTTGGCAATGCCGTCGCGCTGACGGGCGCGTTGACGCTCGGCGGCACTCAGGCGCTGGGCCTGAATGGCATCATTTCCGGCACGGGCGGGCTGATCAAAAACGGGGTCGCCGCTTTGACCCTCAGCGGTGCCAACACCTTCTCCGGCAACACCAGCCTGAATGCCGGTTCGCTGATTCTGGGTAACAACGCGGCATTGGGCGCCGGCACGCTGACCGCCGCCGACAACACCACACTGGATGCCAGCACTGCGATCAGCCTCAACAACGCGCTGAGCCTGAGCGGCAATCTGAATATTGCCGGTACCAGTAACCTTGGCTTGACCGGCGCTATCGGCGGCGCAGGCGGTTTGACCAAGAGCGGTGCGGCCAGCTTGATTCTCAGCGGCGCCAACAGCTTTATTGCCGGCACCACGCTCAACGGCGGCACCTTGAATGTCGGCAACGATCTGGCCCTGGGCACGGGCACGCTGAGCGTGACCGGCGCGTCGACGCTGGACAACAGTGCCGGCATCAACCTGGCCAATGCCATCAACCTGGGGGCCAACCTGACATTGGCCGGCACCAACCCGCTGAGCCTGAACGGGGTGATTGACGGCGCCGCCGCGTTGATCAAAAACGGCACCTCCAGCGTGGTGCTCAGCGGTGCCAACACCTTCCAGGGCGGCACCACCCTGAACGCCGGCGCCCTCACAGTGGGCAACGCCGCCGCGCTCGGCACCGGTGCCCTGACCGTGGGCGGCGTAGCGACCTTAAACAGCAGTGCGGCGCTCGCCGTGAATAATGCGATCACCCTCAACGCCAACCTGACCACAGGCGGCGCCAATGCGCTGACCCTTGGCGGCCTCATCAGTGGTGCGTCGGGTTTGATCAAAACCGGTGCGGCGAGCCTCACGCTCAGTGGCGCCAACACCTACAGCGGCGCCACCGCGCTTAACGCCGGCACGCTGATCGTCGGCTCCAACACGGCGCTGGGCACCGGGGCGTTAAACGCATCGGCGGGCACCACGCTGGATGCCAGTACGGCGGCAAGCCTTTCCAATAACATCAATCTGGGCGGCAACCTGACGATTGCAGGCACCAACGCCTTGACCTTGGGCGGTGCCATCGCCGGCATCGGTGGCTTGGTCAAGAGTGGCGCGGCCGACCTGGTCCTCAACCACGCAAACAGTTATTTGGGCAACACCGCGCTGAATGCCGGCAAGCTGGTGGTCGGCGCTGCGGGCGCGCTGGGCAACGGTGCGTTGAATGCCGCGGCGGGCACCACGTTGGATGCCAATGCGGCGGTCAGCTTGGTCAATGCGGTAAACCTTGCCGGTAACCTGAACATCGGCGGTACTGCCGACCTGACACTCGCAGGTGGGGTGAATGGCGCAGGCGGCCTGAGCAAAAATGGCACGGCCAACCTGATCCTCAATGGCAACAATGGCTTTGTCGGCGACACCACCCTCAATGCGGGCACCCTGACCGTCGGCAGCAACACGGCCCTGGGCCTCGGCAACCTGATCGTTGCCGGCGCGGCCACCCTGGACAGCAACGCGCCCGTCACCCTGGGCAATAACCTGGCCTTGAATGCCGGCCTGAACGTGGGCGGCAGCAATGGCCTGACCCTCGGCGGCCTGATCAGCGGCGCCAGCACCTTGACCAAGAACGGCGCGGCCAACCTGACGCTTAACGGCAACAACACCTTCAGCGGCGGCACCACACTGAATGCCGGCACCTTGACCCTCGGCAACGCCAATGGCCTGGGCAGCGGCGCTTTGACCGTCGGCGGCGCGGCGACGCTGGACAACAGCGCGTCCTTCGGCATCGGCAATGCGATTGCACTCAACGCCGACCTGAGCCTCGCCGGCAACAACGACCTGAGCCTGAACGGCGTGATCAGCGGCGCCGGTAACCTGATCAAAACTGGCCTGGCTGACCTGACCTTGGCTGGCAACAATACCTTCACCGGGGGCGTGGATGTGCTGTCCGGCAGCCTCACGCTGTTGAACGCCAACGCCCTGGGCAACGGCCCCGGCGCCAACGTCAGTGCGGGCGCGAGCCTGCAGTTGGGGGTTGACGCCAACGTCGCCAGTTTGAGCGGTGCAGGTGATGTGGCGGTCGGCGGCAACCTCCTGACCGTTGGCGCCAACAACAGCACCAGCACTTTTGACGGCGGCATCAGCGGTACGGGTGGGCTGATCAAAGTCGGCACCGGTACGCTCAACCTCACCGGTATCAACGGCCTCACCGGCAACACCGCCATCAATGGCGGCACCTTGAACCTCAGCGGTTCCCTGGCCAGCGCCCAGCTCAACGTCAACAACAGCGGTACGCTGACCGGCACCGGCGCGGCGTTGGGGCAGGTGAATGTCAACAATGGCGGGCACCTGGCGCTGAGCAGCGGCAATACCTTGTCGGCCGGCTCACTGGTATTGGCGGCGGGCGCCAATGTGGACGTGGCCCTGGGCACACCGTCCACCACGTCCTTGTTTAATGTGGGCGGTAACCTGACGCTCGCCGGCAACCTGAACGTGACGGATGCCGGTGGGTTTGGCGTCGGCGTCTACCGCCTGTTCAATTACACCGGCGCCCTGACTAACCTTGGCCTCAACGTGGCCGGAGTGCCGGTGGGTTACGCCCTGGGCGACCTGGTGGTGCAGACTGGCGTGGCGAACCAGATCAACATCGAAGTCTCGGCGCCCAATGCCGCGCTGCGTTATTGGGACGGCAGCCAGACCATCGCCAATGGCGTCGTGAATGGCGGCAGCGGCACGTGGAACAGCGTGGGGACCAACTGGACCGATGCCAACGGCTTGGTCAATCAACCCTGGGCCAGCGATTTCGCAGTGTTCCAGGGCGCGGCGGGCACCGTCACTGTGAACGGCACGCAAACCTTTACCGGTATGCAGTTCGTCACCGACGGCTACAACCTCGTCAACGGCGCGGCTGGGCAATTGACCGCGGTCAACGGCACGGGTGGCAACGTGGCGCTGCGTGTCGATCCGGGCGCCACGGCGGCCATCGGCGTGAATATCGACGGCGCGGGCACCTTGGCCAAACTGGACACCGGCACCTTGTTACTCAGTGGCGCCAATACCTACACCGGCGGTACTTTGCTCAATGGCGGCACGCTGGTGGTGGGCAGCAACACGGCCCTGGGCACCGGCCAACTGACGGCCGCAGCGGGCACCACCCTCGACAGTGTTACGGCGACTACGCTGGGCAATGGCGTCACACTGAACGGCAACCTTGCGGTCGCGGGCAGCAATGCGCTGACCCTCAATGGTGCGATTGGCGGCACCGGCGGGCTGATCAAGAACGGCGCGGCCACCTTGACGCTGGGCGGCAATAACAGCTTCCTCGGCCCCGTGGCCTTGAACGCAGGTGGGCTGATCCTGGCGAGCAATACGGCGTTGGGCAATGCTGCGTTGAATGCGGCGAACGGCACCAGGCTGGACGCCAGCAGCAGCGTCAGCACCACTAACGCAGTCAACCTGGCGGGCAACCTGGGCATTGGCGGCACCGCTGACCTGGCGCTGGGCGGCGCGATCAATGGCGCCGGCAGCCTCAGCAAAAATGGCGCGGCCAACCTGATCCTCAGCGGTCCGAATGCCTTCCTCGGCGGCATCACATTGAACGCCGGCACACTGACCCTGGGCAGTAATTCGGCGTTGGGCCTGGGCAGCCTCACGGTCGGCGGTACGTCGACGTTGGACAACACCACCTTGCTTAACGTGGGTAACAACCTGGTGTTGAACGCCAACCTGGCGTATGCCGGCAATAACGACTTGACCCTGACCGGTGTCGTCAACGGCGCCGGTGGCCTGGCTAAAAACGGCGCGGCCACCCTGACCCTCAATGGCCTCAATACCTACAGCGGCGGTACAACACTGAACGCCGGCACGCTGACCCTGGGCACCGCCAGCGCGCTGGGCTCGGGCGCGCTGACCGTCGGCGGCGCCGCCACGCTCGACAACAGTGTTCAAGCGACACTGAACAATGCCGTCAACCTCAACGCCGACCTGAGTGTGGCCGGCAACAATGACCTGACCTTGACCGGCGTGCTCGCCGGCAACGCGGCGCTGATCAAGAACGGCGCAGCGGACCTGCTTTTGAGTGGCACCAATACCTTCACCGGCCCATTGAGCGTGCTGGGCGGTAGCCTGACCACCTTGGGCAATAATGCGCTCGGCAATACCTCCGGCGTCACCGTGGGCACGGGCGCCAGCCTCAACCTGGGCGGCAACGCCAACCTCAATACGCTGGCGGGGAATGGCGTGGTCCAGGTAGCGGGCGGCAGTACGCTGGCGGTGGGCGGCAGCAACCTCAACAACACCTTTGACGGTGCGCTGAACGGCGCCGGCAACCTGGATAAAAACGGCAGCGGTGTGCTCAACCTCAGTGGTGTCAGTGGCATCAGCGGCGCCGCCAACGTCAACGGCGGCACCTTGAATGTCAGCGGCTCGCTGGCCAGCGGCACCGTGGCGGTGAATAACGGTGCGACCTTGACCGGCAGCGGCTCCCTGGCGGGCGCGGTGACAGTGGCCGACGGTGGGCATATCGGCCTGGCTACCGGCAGCACACTGTCGGTGGGTTCGCTGGTGCTGGGCGGCAATTCCAACCTGGACGTCGGCCTCGGCGCGCCCGTGGTCGGCGGTGGCAGCGGGTTGCTGAACGTCGGCGGCGACCTGACCCTGGACGGCAACCTCAATGTCACCGATATCGGCGGCTTTGGCACCGGCGTCTATAACCTCATCAACTACGGCGGCGCGTTGACCGACAACGGCCTGACCCTCGGCACCCTGCCAGGTAGTGTCACCCCAGGCGACCTGCAGGTGCAGACCGCGATCAGCAACAAGGTCAACCTGCTGGTGACGGCGCCCAACACCACCGTGCAATTCTGGGACGGCGCCAACCTGCTCGGCAACGGTGCCATCGACGGCGGCAGCGGCACCTGGGGCAGCGGCCTCACCAACTGGACCAACGTCGACGGCAGCCTCAACCAGAGCTGGGCCAGCAGTTTCGCAGTGTTCCAGGGCGCGGCCGGCACGGTGACCGTGGACGGTACGCAAAACACCACCGGCCTGCAGTTCGTCACCGATGGCTATAACCTGGCTTCCGGCACGGCGGGCGTGCTTAACCTGGTGAATGGCGGCACCGGCAACACCGCGATCCGTGTCGACCCGAACGCCACCGCCACCCTGGGCGTCAAGCTCGCCGGCACCGGCACCCTGGCCAAACTCGACAGCGGCACCCTGGTGCTCAACGGCAACAACACCTACACCGGCGGCACCGCCCTGAATGGCGGCACCTTGGTGGTCGGCAGCAACAGTGCACTCGGTATGGGCGTGCTGACCGCGGCCGACGGCACCACCCTGGACAGCAACGGCTCCGTCTCATTGGTCAACGCCACGGTACTCAATGGTGCGTTGACTATTGGTGGCAGCAGCGCGCTGACACTTAACGGCGGCATCAGCGGCACCGGCAGCCTGCTGAAAAAAGGCCCATCGACCTTGACCCTCAACGGCGCCAATACCTACAGCGGCGGCACGGGCTTGAACGCCGGTCAATTGATCCTCGGCAACAACGCTGCCCTGGGCACCGGTGCGCTCAGCGTAGGCGGCGCCGCCCAACTGGACGGCAGCACCGACCTGCAACTGGCCAATGCCATCAACCTCGGCGGCCCGCTGACCTTGGCCGGCAGCCATGACCTGGCGCTCAACGGCGTGGTCAGCGGCACCGGCAGCCTGGTGAAAAATGGCAACGGCGCGCTGCTGCTGACCGGCGCCAACACCTACAGCGGCGGCACCACCCTCAACGGCGGCACCACCACCGGCAACACCTCCAGCCTGCAAGGCGCGATTGCCAACAACGCGACCCTGACCTTTGAGCAGGCCGCCGACGGCACTTACACCGGCAACCTGACCGGCGCAGGCGTGCTGAATAAAACCGGCACCGGCGAATTGCTGCTGAGCGGCAACAACACCTTCACCGGCAACACCAACGTCAACGCCGGCAGCCTGCTGGTCAACGGCACGTTGAACAGTGCGACAGTCCAAGTGGCCAATGGCGCGACCCTTGGCGGCAGCGGCACCTTGGGCGGTGCAGTGAACATGGCCGATGGCGCCATCCTCAAGGCCGGCTCCGCGACGCCGCTGTCGGTGGGTTCGCTGGCGTTGTCGTCGGGCACCAGCCTGGACTTCGCCCTCGGCGCACCGGGTGCATCGACCACGGCAGTGAATGTCGCGGGCAACCTGACCCTGGACGGCACGCTCAATGTCACGGACGCGGGCGGCTTCGGCATCGGCGTTTACCAACTGTTCCGCTACGGCGGCAGCTTGACCGACAACGGCCTGACGGTGGGTTCACTGCCCGTCGGCCTGGGCAACGTCACCCTGCAAACCGCGTTGGCCAACCAGCTCAACCTGCTGGTGCAAACCACGCCGGGGCAAATCCAGTTCTGGAACGGCGGCGTGACCAACCCGGACGGCACTATCACCGGCGGCAGCGGCACCTGGGGCCCGGGCACCAACTGGACCGACCCGACCGGCACCCAAGGCCAGGCGTCGACCAACCAGTTTGCCGTGTTCGCGGGGCAGGGGGGCAGCGTCACCGTGGTCGGCAACCAAAGTTTCACCGGCCTGCAAGTGCTTGACCCTGGCTACACGCTGACGGCGGGTGCAGACGGTACGCTGACGCCAACCGGCACGGCGGCGGTACGCATCAATTCGGGCGTAACCACAGAAATTGCCGCGCCGATCGTGGGTGCAGGCGCAATCGACAAACTCGATTCGGGCACCTTGTTGCTGACCGGCGCCAACACTTACTCCGGCGGCACCACCGTCAGCGGCGGTACGCTGGCCGGTAACGCGCGGAGCCTGCAAGGCCGGTTCCTGAACAATGCGCGCATGCTGTTTGTGCAGAACACCAATGGCATCTTCAACGGCAGCCTCGCCGGCACCGGCGCACTCACCAAGCAGGGCACAGGCGCGCTGTTGCTGACCGGCAACCAGCCATTCAGCGGCACCGTGGCCGTCGACCAAGGCGTGTTGCAAGTCGGCAATGCGGCCAACCCCGGCACGGTGCTGGGCGGGCAGGTGGCGGTGGCCAACGGCGCAGGCCTGACCGGCAACGGCAGTGTCGGCTCGCTGGTCAACAACGGCAGCGTCACCCCCGATAGCGGCAAGCTGACGGTGGCCGGTAACTTCACCAACGCCAGTACGGGTGCGCTGAACCTGGTCATCACACCGTCGGTAACCGGTGCGCTGGCGGTCGGAGGCACCGCCAACCTGGGCGGCACCTTGAATGTGATCAACCTGGCGCCGTATGCCGGCCCGACCACCTACACACTGCTGACGGCGGGCGCGGTGAACGGCACCTTCAGTAATACCAACCTGGAGAACCTGGCGTTCCTCACCACCTCGTTGAACTACAGCCCGACTCAGGTGGCGTTGGCGGTCAGCCGTAACAACGTCAGCTACGCCAGCGTGGCGGCCACGCGTAACCAGCGTGGCGTGGCGGCGGCATTGGGCAGTGGGGCCGCAGTGGGCGGGGTGGCGGTGCAGAATGCGCTGCTCAACGCTGATGCGGCCGGGGCGCGTGCCGCGTTCGACAGCTTGTCCGGCGAGATCCACGCCAGCACCGCCAGCGCGATACTTGAAGATTCGCGTTACATCCGTGACGCGGTCAACGAGCGCCTGCGCCAACCCGGCTGCTACCGCGAGGACGACCCGCGCAACAGCCTGGCACCAAGTGAAAACCGCCTGAGCAGCGCCGGTTGCCACGGCGAGATGGTCGGCTGGATGCGCGTACTCGGCACTTGGGGCCACATGGGCGGCGACAGCAACACCGCCAAGCTGGACCGCAACCTCGGCGGCTTCCTGCTCGGCACCGACAAACAAGTGGATGACGCCTGGCGCGTCGGCGTGGCCGCCGGCTACACCCGCAGCGACCTGGACGCCAAGCGCCGCAGCTCCAGCGCCGACGTCGACAGCTACCACTTGATGGCCTACACCGCGTACCAGCAAGAAGCCTTCGCCGCGCGTATGGGTGTTGCCTACAGCTGGCATGACATCGAAAGCAAACGCGACGTGGCGGTGGGCGGCGAAGGTCAACGCCTCAAAGCCGACTACAAGGCCCGCAGCGCACAAGTGTTCGGTGAAGTCGGTTATACCCTCACCACCGGCAGCCTGGCGGTCGAACCGTTCGCCGGCCTGGCCTACGTCAACTACGACAGCGACACGATCAAGGAGAAAGGCGGTTCGGCGGCCCTGCGCGGCGATGCCGACCAGGACGTGACCTTCTCGACCCTGGGCGTGCGCATCGGCCAGACCATCACCCTGGGCAACGGCTCGAAAATCACCCCACGCGCCAGCCTCGGTTGGCGGTATGCGTTTGGCGACACCAAGCCGGATGCCGACCTGAGCTTTATCAACGGCGGCGCTTCGTTCAGCACCCAAGGTGTACCTATCGCCAAGGACAGCGCGGTGGTGGAAGCGGGCGTGGATTACCAGATCAGCCAGAACGGCAGACTGGGCCTGGGCTATTCGGGGCAGTTGTCGCGCAATGACAAGGACCACGCGATGACGATCAGTTTCTCCCTCGGTTTCTGATCAAGGCCGAGCACCTTTAACCGACTGAAAGGGCGGTTTTTTTTGCGCAAGTATTTCTTGAATTGTACGGCGGTTGCTGGATGCGCCGGGATTGCTGCGCGGAAGAATGTACATACAATTTCCGATGGAACCCGACTGGCTCACCGGTATTTGAAGTCCTAGAGTTATGCCCTTGAGTTTATATTCCATAGGTGGCATATTTGCATGGTCTGGGACATTGAATACACGGATGAATTCGGAGATTGGTGGGGCGGCTTGGATGCCAAAGAGCAATCGTCGGTATCTGCCAGCGTTGATCTGCTGGGGCTTTTCGGGCCGGGTTTGCGCTTCCCCCACAGCAGCGATATCAGAGGTTCTCGGCATGGCAATTTGCGAGAGCTGCGCATCCAGCACGCGGGGCGGCCTTATCGAGTGCTGTATGCATTTGATCCCAGGCGCTGCGCCGTGCTGCTGATTGGCGGTGATAAAACCGCACAGCAGCGGTGGTACGAGGAACACGTTCCTGTAGCAGAAAAGTTGTACGACATACATTTGGAAACACTGCGTAAAGAGGGCCGTTACCATGGCTAAAAAATTCGCTGAACTTCAAGCCCGCATGACGCCCGAGTCGCGGGCCGAGGCCGAGCAACTGTTCCGCCAGCATCTGCAAGAAATGCCGCTGCACGAGCTGCGCAAGGCTCAACAGTTGAGCCAGGAGAGCCTGGCCAAGGCGTTGAATATCAACCAGGCGGCGGTTTCCAAGATGGAGCGTCGCACTGACATGTACATCAGCACGTTGCGCGACTACATCCGTGCCATGGGCGGCGAGTTGGAAATTATCGCGACGTTTCCGGATGGCCAGGTCAAGATCGACAACTTCGCTTGTTAAGGCTTGAATGAACCAACGCCTCGCCATGCGCGCCTTGTCCGTGCCAGGCGCCTGGTGTCGGAACTGTATGAAGTGGACAGCGTCTAGCGTGAGCAAATCCTCAAGCCGGGCGGGCACTTGCGGGTGGATGCACCGGCCTCGTTTGCCAATTGCCTGTTGATTTCGGCGCTAGTGGATTTCCATCGTGAGGACCCGTATATCACCATCGCCTGGTGGGCTTGCGGTAAAGCCCGACGGCCAAGCCGACAATAATCACAACAATCGCGATCAGGTTCGTTAGGGACACGTGCTCGTCCAGCAGCAGCATCGAACTGGCAATTCCAAATACCGGAATCAACAGCGACAGCGGCGCCACGGTCGATACGGGGTAGGCCTTGAGCAGCGTGTTCCAGCCCCAGTAGGCAAAGTGTGTCGCTAGGTAAACCTGAAACAGGATCGACAACACGACGGTCAGGTCGAGGCGCTCGGGCAAGTCAGCGAAGGCGGCGTTGCCGTGCAGCCACCACGCCATCAGGAACAGTGGGATCGGCGGGAACAGGCTGGCCCATACCATGAACGAAAAGATTTCCTTCACCCCGGATGCCTTGATGATGACGTTGCCGACACTCCATGCCAGGGCACTGAACACAATGAACAAAACCCCGAGTACTGCGTGCTCGCCGGTCTGGCTGGCGATGATGCCCGCCAGGCCAATCAACGCGAGCACAGCGCCGACCCACTGTGCGGCACGGATTTTTTCCTTGAACAGCAGGTAGCCCCAGCCGAGCGTGAAGAACACGCTGAGTTGAATAATCAGCGAGGCGATCCCCGGGCTGACACCGATATGAATGCCGTAGTTGATCACGCCCCACATGCCCAGCCCGAAAATCACGCCGTAAGCGGCCACGTAGCGGAATGGGACGACGGGGCGCTTGATCACGAACACCAGCGGCAGGGCGGCCAAGGCAAAGCGGATGCCGGTGAGCGCAAAGGGGTCGATTGAGCGCAGGCCCAGCTCGGTGATGGGAAAGTTCAGGCCCCAGACCAACGTGACCAACAGGGCAAGCGCCAAGTGTTTTTTCTGCATGGACGTTCCTTTGAGCAGGTTTCATCAAAGGCGTGAATGCTAGGGCGCCGGGCGATGGCCCGCTTGCTATGCCGGGTCATCCTTTGACAATATCGGGCCATGATGCCGACCTTTGACGACAACGACCCCGAAGCGCTGGTCACTTTGCGTAAATACCCCTCTGGCACCGTGTTCGCGCGGCATACACACCCGCGCGGCCAATTTGCCTACGCCGCCACCGGCGCGCTGAAAATGTTTACCGACCTGGGCAATTGGGTGGTGCCCCCGCAACGGGCGATTTGGGTGCCGGGCGGCGTGTCCCATGAAATGCACATGCGTGGCGAGGTGCTCATGCTCAATACCTACCTCGATGCTCAAGCGGCTGAGCGGGCAGGGCTGGGGCAGCGTTGCCAGGCATTCGAGGTGTCGCCCCTGCTCAGGCATTTGCTGGAAGCGGCGCTGGCGATCGAGCCAGCGGCGGCGTCGAGTGTCCGCCGGCACTGCGTATTGACGCTGCTGATCGATGAAATTGGCACGCTGCCGGCATTGCCCCTCAGTGCGCCTTTGCCAGCCGAGCCGCGTCTGGCCCGCGCTTGCCAGCGTTTTCTGGATGCGCCCTCGCAAACCGTCTCCCTGGATGAAATGGCCCAGTGGTCGAACATGAGTCGACGGACCTTCACGCGTCATTTTAACGACAGCACCGGCATGACATTCGTGGCCTGGCGACAGCAGGTCTGCTTGCTGGAAGCCACGGCGCAGCTCAGCCAAGGTGCGTCGATCACCGAGGTCGCGTTTGCGCTGGGTTTCAGCAGTTCCAGCGCCTTTACCTCGGTGTTTCGACGCAACCTCGGTGATTCCCCGGCGCGCTACCTGGCCAAATCCAAAGCGGCATCCCTGTTCTGATAACTGCACACGTCGGTCAGGATTCACCTTCGTCAACGTCATGCTTTGTTACTATCGCCGTCCATCGTCACCAGGAGTCACCGGCCCATGCAACACCAGTGGGATGAAATGCACCGCACCCGCAAGCCCACCTTTGTACAGTGCGGCGAGCTCCAGGGGGATGTGCTCAATCTCTACGTTCACGGTTATTCGGCGTTCTTCAACCGTCAGCAACTGGGCAATTTCAAGCAACAGCTGGCGAGCATTGAAGGCTCGACCAACCTGATGCTGTTCTGGCCGGCGGGGCACTTCCTGGAAAACCTGTTTGCGCCGTTCAAAGACGTCATCACCTCGATGCTCGGCGGTGGCGGCCTGGGCGCGGCGACGGTGGGCGTCGGCAAGGCGATTGCCTATTTCCTCGACCATTACAAAAGTGTCGAGGCGCGGGTCGACGAAGTGGCCAAGACCCTGTTGCCCGAGCTGGCCAGCTACCTGCACGCCGAGTCGCTGGCGGTACGGCGCATCAACCTGATCGGCCATTCCCTCGGCGCACGCATTCTGGTCAAGAGTGTGCTGGCCAGCCCCGAGGTCGCGCGTGAACTGCCGTTGAACAACCTGTTGCTGATGGGCGGGGCGATCTGTACGTCGAGCCCTTGGGATCAAGTGTCGGCGCCGCTCAAGGGCCGGGTGATCAATTGCCATTCCAGCAAGGACTGGGCACTGGCGATGAAACCGGATACCGAGCGCTGCATTGGCCGTTATGCCATTGAGGTCACGCCGGCGCTCAAGGCCAAGGTCACCAATGTGCACCTGGCCACTTTCGACCATGCGGCGTATTGGCCGCAGCTCAAAACCGTGGTGCAGTACACCGACCTGTTGCAGGAGCGGCGCGGCATGATCCGCGCCGATCAACGCAGCAGCGAAGTGCGCTTTGCCGAAGAGGACGGGGAACTGTTCCCGGCATTGCTGCACGCACGGCCCGACGAGCTGAAGTTCCTCGCCGAATTGATGGCGCAAAAGCGCAGCGCGTCAATCGATGCCAGCGTGCGTGAGCCGCTGAAGCTGGCCATTGAGTTGCAACGCATGGGCGGTGACAGCTTTATGAACGTTGCCCGTGGCCACGGCGTGAGTTACCGCCAGATCGCCGAAGATGTCGCGCAGCGGTTGGGGATCAAGTTCGCTGAACCGCTTGAAACCGTGGCACTGGCGGACATTGAGGCGCAGGTTGCCGAGAAGTTGATCGAGCAATACAAAGACAAACTCAGCCGCGCTGACCGGCAGGCCTTCGACGCCGAACTCAAGGCCGCCGCGCAAAAAGAGCAGGGCATGTTCAACCGTATCGACATCAGCCGCTCGGCCACCACCGCCTTGAGCGGCACGGCGTTGGCGGGGTTTACCGGTTTTATCGTGCGCCGTGGCGCCGCCTCGGCGATTCCGGTGGTGGGCCAGGCATTGGCGGCGGCAATGTTACTCGTCACTGGTGTGCGGGCGTTCTCCGGCCCGGCGTACTCGATTACCACCTTGTCGGTGTTGATGATCGGCATGATTCGCCAGCGCATGGAACGCGAAGCG
Organism: Pseudomonas sp. R76; assembly: GCF_009834565.1. GTDB lineage: Bacteria > Pseudomonadota > Gammaproteobacteria > Pseudomonadales > Pseudomonadaceae > Aquipseudomonas. The sequence continues at coordinate 4,023,392 of NZ_CP019428.1, read as the reverse complement.
CTGAACCAGGAGCTGGACCTGGTGGTGCAAGTGGTCGACACCTTTGACCTGCCCCGGGAGACGGTGATGCGCACGGTCACGTCGGACTGATAAGCTGCGGCTCTGACTTGTGTGTTTGCCTGGGATACCGCGTGAAATTCAGCCTGCCGAAAATCGCTACCGCCCCGTTCTGCCCGCCGGAAGTGGCGGGTTCCGTTATCGTTGACCCCAAGGCGTCGTTTTTCAAACGGGCGCTGATGTTCGCCGGCCCCGGCCTGTTGATCTCCATCGGCTACATGGACCCCGGCAACTGGGCCACGGCCATCGAGGCCGGTTCACGCTACGGCTACAGCCTGTTATTCGTGGTGCTGTTGGCCAGCCTCGCCGGCATGGCGGTGCAGTGCCTGTGTTCACGGCTGGGCATCGCCACCGGCAAAGACCTGGCGCAACTGTGCCGTGAGCGCTACAGCAAACGCTCCGCGCGCACGCAATGGCTGCTGGCGGAAATCTCGATCATCGCCACCGACCTTGCCGAAGTGCTCGGCTGCGCCCTGGCGTTTCACCTGCTGCTCGGTGTGTCGCTGACCACCGGTATTGTCATCACCGCCTTCGATACGCTGTTGATTCTGGCCCTGCAAAACCGCGGCTTCCGTCGCCTCGAGGCGATCATGCTGGCGTTGGTCGCAACCATCGGCGTGTGCTTCTTTATCGAGCTGGTGCTGATCAAACCCTACTGGCCAGACGTATTGAGTGGTTTTACCCCGTCACTGTCGGCCATCAGCGATGCGGCGCCGTTGTACCTGGCCATCGGCATCCTCGGCGCCACCGTCATGCCCCATAACCTCTACCTGCACACCTCGATTGTGCAAACCCGCCTGATCGGCAAAGACCTCGCCAGCAAGCAGGACGCGGTCAAACTGGCGCGCATCGACACCATCGGCTCGCTGGCCCTGGCCTTGCTGGTCAACGCCGCGATCCTGGTGCTCGCCGCCGCCGCGTTCTACAAGACCGGCCACACCGACGTGGTTGAGATCCAGGATGCCTACCACCTGCTCGACCCACTGGTGGGCGGGGCGTTCGCCAGTATCCTGTTCGGCGTTGCGTTGCTGGCCTCGGGGCAAAGCTCGACGTTTACCGGCACCATCGCCGGGCAAGTGATCATGGAGGGTTATCTCAACCTGCGTATCCCTTGCTGGCAGCGACGCCTGATCACCCGCGGCCTGGCACTGATCCCGGCATTTCTCGGGGTGTGGCTGATGGGCGACGTTGCTATCGGCAAGCTGCTGATTCTCAGCCAGGTGGTGCTCAGCCTGCAGTTGCCGTTCGCGCTTTATCCGCTGATTCGCATGACCGATGACAAGCAATTGATGGGGCCGTTTGTTAACCGCCTGCCCACGCGGCTATTGGCGTGGTTTCTGTTTGCGCTGATCAGTGGGGCGAATGCGTGGTTGATTGGGCAGTGGTTGTTTTAATAGGAATACGCGCGATCTGAGACGATCTACACCAGGATCGCCAAGGATGTGTATTGAGCCACCTGCGGGTCGGCCGTTAACAGTTTCATTGGTTCACTGATGGCTGTCGCTACGATAAGCCGATCAAAAGGATCTTTGTGATGAAGCTCAAGGTCCTTTACCGCAATTGCGTGTTCAGAGGTGATAGGCAATTCGACGAATCCGCTTTCCAGGCAGTACTCACGGATTTCATCCAGGTCCACATCGAGTTTGCCTAAGCCGACCTTTATCGCCATTTCCCAGAAGGTGGCAGCGCTGACATAGATTTCAGCCGCGTTCTCCATCAGCTTGCGGGCTTTGCTGGACAGCCTGGGGTCATCTCTCAATGCCCAAAGCAGAATATGGGTATCCAACACTACCCTCATGAATGGCTGCCTTGAAACGCCTCCAAGAGGTCATCGGGCAAAGGCGCATCAAAGTCTTCCGGGATGACGAGCTTGCCTTTCATTGCTCCAATTCGCCGACCTTTGGGTTTTCCGATGGGGACAAGTTGTGCCATGGCGCGCCCGTGCTTAGCGATGGTGATGATTTTGCCGGCAGCGGCCTCATCAACCAATTTTGACAGATTATTTTTCGCCTCACCCAGCGGTACGGTAATCATCGGGTTATCTCCAAATTTTGGCCAAATATAGCCAAAACTCCGTGAGCTATCAAAGATCGCCCGACCGCTGGTTGAAGACCCACGCTTAGCGCGTGATTGCTTGTAGTACACGACGTCCATGGCAATGCTCCCAAAAAAGATTAAGCCGAAGTCTGCCTGCCGCGTACTGTGCTCGGGAATGCTGGCCCGCAAAATCAGAACAAGCCTACTTTTTCGCCGAGGAATTTTTACCTCTAACCTCGGCCAGCTCACCGATCCCAATACGGCACCGCCCCAAAACACTCCACAAAATAATCAATCACCGTGCGCACCTTCAGCGACAGCCGCCGGCTTCCTGGCCATAACGCCGCAATCTGCTGCGGCTCCAACGTCGTCGCCACGTCGTACTCGGTCAGTACCGCCTGCAAGGTGCCTGCGCGCAAGCCTTCGCCGATCAGCCAGGACGGAAACACCACCAGCCCCAGGCCTTGCTCGGCGGCGTGGGTGAGGGTGTCGGCGTGGTTGCCGGTGATCGGGCCTTTGACGCTGTAGGGCGTCCAGTCGCCTTGGTCGCGGCGGAAGAACCAGCGTTGCTGGCCGGTGATGCCTTTGTAGGCCAGGCACTGGTGGTTAACCAGCTCGTCGGGGTGGCGCGGTGTGCCATGCCGGGCCAGGTAGGCAGGGCTGGCGGCGAGGCGAAAACGTTGCGGCGCGAAGATGCGTGCCTGCATGCCGGAATCGTTGAGCACGCCGATCCGAAACAGCAGGTCGGTGCCGTCTTGCAGTGGGTCGACGTAGGTGTCGGTTTGCTGGATATCCAGTTGCAACTTGGGATAGCGGCGGCACAACTCGCCCAGCCACGGTGAAAGGTGACGCTGGCCGAACACCATCGGCGCATTGATACGCACCAGGCCGCTGGGTTCGCTTTCCTGTTCCTGCAGGGCTTGGCCGGCGGTTTCCAGTTGTTCCAGCATCAACCGCGCGTGGTGCCCGAGCAGGCGCCCGGCCTCGGTGGGGCTGACGGCACGGGTGTGGCGGTAGAGCAACTGTTGGCCGAGCGCTTGCTCCATCAACTGGATCTGCCGGGAAATAGAAGAGGGCGCCAGGCTCTCGCGGCGCGCCACTTCGGAAAAACTGCCGTGGTCCAGCACCGCAACAAACAGGCGCAATGCCTTGAAACTCAATTCATTCAAGCCCTGCATCATGGCCTCCAGGCTGTGCGTAATGCGCAAAGGTGTTATCCGCATGCTCCCATTTATCGCACAGGACGGCCACCGGATAATGCGCGCCATGTTCATTTCTTGAAACGCAGGTGATGTATGCAGGCTCGTTCAATCGAGGGTGTGGCCCAGGCCACGCCGAAGAAAAACCTTCTACGGCTGCTGTTATTGCCGCTGGTGATTTTGGCGGGCATGGGCCTGTCGGTGGAGGCCGGGCTGCTCGGGCCGCTGGGTGTGCAGGTGGGCCATCTATGGGCGACCTTGAGCATCTTCGGCGTGGGCACGGCAATCCTGTTTTTGCTGCTGCTGTTCAGCGGCCCGCAAAAAGGCCCGGCGCTGACCGACTTGCCGCGCTGGCAGTTGATCGGTGGCTTCCTGGGGCCGATGTACGTGGTGGTGCTGACGTTAGCCACGCCGCATATCGGCATTGCCATGACCATGATCGCGATCCTCTCGGGCCAGGTCGGCAAGAGTGTGTTGATCGACCATTTCGGCTGGTTCGGCACGGCGCGCAAGCGCGTCAATGGCGAGCGCTGGATCGCCTTGGTGTTGATTGTGGCGGCACTTGTTTCGATTGCACGAGGGTAAGGCGATGAATCTGATTGTGTTGTTAGTACTGGTGATTGCTGCGGGTGCGGTGCTGAGTGTGCAGGCCGCCATCAATGGTCGCCTGGGCCAGGCGGTGGGCGTATTGCGCAGCAGTTTGCTGACCTTTGCGGTCGGCGCAATCACCACCGCGCTGTTGATTTTCTTCTTCGAGCCGGCCCAGGCCGTCAGCCTGCTGGACGTGCCCAAATGGCAACTGACCGGCGCGTTGTTCGGTGTGGTGTACATGATGGTGATGGTCGGCGCGGTGCCCGTCGTCGGTACGGCGGTAGCGACGGTTGCGGTGATCGTCGGCCAGTTGGGCATGGGCATGCTGATCGACAACTTCGGCTGGCTCGGCAACCCGGCCATCGAACTGTCGGGCAGCCGCATCGTGGCGATGCTCTGCCTGGCGCTGGCCTTGGTGTTCATGTACCGCAGCAATACCCGTCAGGCCGATTAACGGGCTGAACCTTGGCGCGTTGCCGGGAGTCATCTCTTAAGGTGCCGCGTTCGCTGCACCGGGACGACCATGAAAAAGGAGTCTGACCATGCCAGATAAAACCTGTGACTGCCCACACTGCAAATGTGTACTGGGCGCCGACGCAGTAATGAAGGACGGTAAGGGCTATTGCTGTCAGGGCTGTGCCGAGCACCATGCCCATGGTGAGCCGTGTGTGGCGCCAACGGGCTGTGAGTGCGCCAAGTCGGCTCACGGTTAAGCGTGTCAGCGAGAGGCCGGTTTTACCGGCCTCTTTTTATTGGGGTTTGAGTTCGAACCTGACGCTGTGGTCCGCCATGCGCTGGCGGCCTTTTACGACCGCGCTGGTGCGCCGCCCCTCCAGCGCAAACACCACGGTTTGCGCCGCGTGCAGATCATCCGGCAGCGGCTGGAATACCCGCAATACGGTGCGCTCCGGCGTGCGCTGTACGCTTACCTGGCACTCGGCATGCTTGGCCATAGGCCCGAACAGTGTGTCCTGGGTGTAGTCAATGCGCGCCTTGCCATTGACCGGTGCTGAAAAGTCCATCGTGAGTGCTCCCTGCCTTCATGGTGTAAGCAAAAGATCCTTGTGGGCGGTAAAAATTCACTCGGATTGTCGCGCGGCGGTCATTACCATGGCGGTTCACCCTTGATGATGCAGAGCTCATGGCCCTGGCCGCGCCCCCCGACCTCAGTGATCACGCCGTGCCCGTGCAACCCCTGGCGCGCACCTACCCGCGTGGGTTGTACGTAGAGCCCCACAGCCATGACTGGGGCCAGTTGCTCTACGCCATGAGCGGCGTGATGTGGGTCGAGACGCCTCGCGAAGCCCTGGTTGTGCCGCCCCAGCGTGCGGTGTGGTTGCCGCCGGGCGTGGAACATGGGATTCGCGTGGTCTCGGACCTGCAGATGCGCAACATCTACTTGCGCCCGGCCCTGGCGGCGACGCTGGACAGCCAGGTGCAGGTGATTGAAGTGGGTGGGCTGTTGCGCGAGCTGATCGTCACGCTCGTCGATCAGGGCGATAACGGCGAGGCGGTTTACTACGAGGCTGTAGTCGGCCTGGCCCTGTTGGAATTGCAGCGGGCACGCCGCTCGCAGATCCGCATCGCCATGCCGGTCGACGCCGACCGCCGTTTGGTCAACGCTTGCCAGGCGGTGATGGCGGCGCCATCGCTGGAGATCCCGTTCGAGCAACACGCCGAGGCGGCCGGGGCCAGCGTGCGCACCCTGGCGCGGCTGTTCCAGAACCACCTGGGCATGGGCTTTGCCGAATGGCGCCGCCAGGTGCAACTGGCTACGGCTGTGGCGGAGCTGATCCAGGGCCAGTCGGTCAGCGGCATTGCGCGGTCGTTGGGCTATTCGCCGAGCAGCTTCAGCGACATGTTCCGCCGTGAACTCGGCGTGGCGCCGTCGCACTACGCGGGTTGAGGGTTTGGCCGAAATCCTGAAGCACTTGGCCGATGCTTCAGGCATGCGCTCACTACACTGAGCCCATCAACCTACAAGGCGCCGCCCCCATGAACTACTTGATTTCCCTCGCCATCGGCCTGTTTGTCGGCGTGATCTACGGTGCCCTGGACTTCCGCTCACCCGCGCCACCTGCCATTGCCCTGGTCGGCTTGATGGGCATGTTGCTCGGCGAGAAACTCTGGCCCATGGGGCGCGAGTGGGTCAGCGGTTGGTTGTCCTGATTCCCTGTTTCCCTTCAATGGATATTGGCCATGAACGCACTGCAATTTTCCGCCACCGGCGACCTCGCCGCCCTGAGTTTCGTTGACGTTGCCAAGCCGGTGCCGGCTGCCGGTGAAGTCCTGGTGCAGGTCAAAGCTGCCGGCCTGAACCCCAGCGACGTTAAGAACGTGCTCGGGCGTTTTCCCTACACCACGTTGCCACGGATTCCTGGTCGGGATTTCGCCGGGGTTTTGGTCGAGGGGCCGCAGGAACTGGTCGGTCAAGAAGTGTGGGGCACGGGCCGAGACCTGGGCTTTTTTGCTGACGGCTCCCACGCTCAATACCTCACCGTGTCGGCCAAGGGCGTTGCGCATAAGCCAACCCACTTGAGCTTCGCCCAGGCCGCCAGCCTTGGTGTGCCGTACACCACCGCGTGGGATGCCCTGGAGCGTAGCGGTGTCGTCAAAGGCACGCGGTTGTTGGTGATCGGTGCCAATGGCGCCGTGGGCAGCGCAGCCCTGGCATTGGCGAAAATCCGCGGTGCGCAGGTGCTGGCAGCGGTGCGCAAGGCCGATCAGGCTGAGGTGCTGCAGGCTCAAGGGTTTGACGCGATTACCCTGGGCAAACCGGAAGAATTGGGCGCGCAGGTTAATGCCGTGTTCAAGGGCGGCGCGGATGTGATCTTTGACACCACCGGTTTCTGGTTGCCGGCGGCGGTCGCCGGTCTGGCGCCGTTCGGCCGTATTGCAATCATCGCCGCCCCGGTGGATGGGCACGTGCAACTGCCGGCGTTGGCGTTGTATCGCAAAGGCGGTTCGGTGGTGGGGATCAACTCGTTGCTCTACAACTGCGAGCAGTGCGCGGTGATGCTGGAGCAGTTTGGGCGCTTCTTTGATGAGGGTTCGTTGCCGCTGCCGACCGGGTTGCGTGAAGTGGCGTTGGCGGATGGCGTGCAGTGCTATGAGGAAGTGAACACGGGCAGTGCGGACAAGATCATATTCCTGCCTTAAGTCACATTTGACCGAGTACACACATTTACCTGATGTACTGAGCTCAAAATGTGGGAGCGGGCTTGCTCGCGAAAGCGGTAGGTCAGTCACAGAAAGGTTGACTGGAACACCGCATTCGCGAGCAAGCCCGCTCCCACATTTTGATCTTCATCAGGCTTTGGGACCTGGTTTGGTTCGGACGTTTCCCACAAGGTTTCAGGTTGTCGGTCGGAAGGGCGCTGACTAACCTCACTGCCGTCGCTGCCAATTCAGCGACCGGATTTGACCGTCCGATTAATTGAAGTACTGCTACGGCAAAAACCTATTTCAGGAGTTTTTTTTACGCCTGAGGTATCGTGTTGCGGTGGCTGTACGCGGGATACCTTCGGGTATGCCGGATTTCCTTTGATTGCCGGTCGGTCAACCCGCGTACAGCTGCCTCCCTCTTCGCTTGACCGCGAATGTTGGCAGCTCCACTCAATCTTAGGACCTTCACCATGATCAAAGACAGCCCAAACCCCCCAGGCCAACCAGACTTCGATACCAGCACCCTGCACGAAGTGGCCTACCGCGCGATCAACCACTACCTCAACCCCGCAAAACCCATCCCCGAGCCCACCGACGGGCTCTTCACCGTGCGCGCCGACCTGGGCACGGAAACCTTGCTGGTCAATGCTTCCCAGGATTTGGCGTCCATCAGCGAGATTGCCAACCATATGGCGTTTGAAATCGAAGGCTCGCAACGTAATGTCGCGCTGGGCATTTGTCGGATGCTGGAAGGGGTGCAGTTGTTGGTGGATAAAGCGCTGAATGTGGCCCACCCGACGGCATAAGGATTGTTAACACGGTCGAAAAAATGTGGGAGCTGGCTTGCCTGCGATAGCGGTGGGTCAGCCAACAGTTTTTTACCTGACACACCGCCATCGCGGGCAAGCCCGCTCCCACAGTTTGATCTTCACTGGGTTTTGGGAGGCGCGCTCGATCAGACGTTTCCCACAAGGGTTTCAGGTTGTCGGTCGGAAGGGCGCTGACTAACCTCACTGCCGTCGCTGCCAATTCAGCGATCGGATTTGACCGTCCGACCTTGTTAACGAAACGCTACGCCCTGTACCTATCTCAGGCGTTTTTTTTATGCCTGAGGTATTGTGTCGCGGCAGTTGTGCGCGGGATACCTTTGGGTATGCCGGGTTCGTTGACAACCGGTCGGTCAACCCGCGTACAGCTGCCACCTTAACTCGCTTGACCGCGAGCGTTGGCAGCTTAACTTGTCGACGGAGTTCCACCATGATCAAAGACAGCCCAAACCCCCCAGGCCAACCAGACTTCGATACCAGCACCCTGCACGAAGTGGCCTACCGCGCGATCAACCACTACCTCAACCCCGCAAAACCCATCCCCGAACCCACCGACGGGCTCTTCACCGTTCGTGCCGACCTGGGCACGGAAACCTTACTGGTCAATGCTTCCCAGGATTTGGCGTCCATCAGCGAGATTGCTAACCATATGGCGTTTGAAATCGAGGGCTCGCAACGTAATGTCGCGCTGGGCATTTGTCGGATGCTGGAAGGGGTGCAGTTGTTGGTGGATAAGGCACTGAATGTGGCCCACCCGACGGCATAAGGATTGTTAACGCGGTCGAAAAAAATGTGGGAGCTGGCTTGCCTGCGATGGCGGCGCATCAGTCAACAAGTCTCTGACTGACAGATCGCTATCGCGGGCAAGCCCGCTCCCACAGTTTGATTTGTATCAGGCTTCGGGGACGCCTTTTTCCCAGGCGGACCAGTTTTTCAGGATCGCTTGAACCAGCGGATTGCCGGTGCGATACAGGTTCTCCAACGCTGGCACAAACCCGCCTTGGTCGGCATATTTCAGCAGGTTGTCCACCTCGCTGTAGCCAGGGTACGGCCGGTCGAAATCGGACCCGGCACGCACTACGGCCAGGCGCTGGATATCCACCAAGCCTTCGCGGCTGGCGCGCAGCAGGGCTTCGTAGGTGGAGTTGTCTTCCTGCTGTGTGGTGCAATACTCGCCTTTGTTGTCGGTGAGCAACTTGGTCCAGACCTCGGCGCGTTCGCTCAGGCGCGTGCCGGAGAACCAGGTGTTGCCCGCCAGGGTGTCACACTGGGTGACCTGCGGCGGCTGGTTGGCCGGGGCGGCCGGGTAGTGTTTACGCCAGGCAGTGGATTCCTTGCTTTCGCTCAGCTCAACCTTGTGCGACAGGGCAAATGCCTTGGCTTGCAGCTTGGGGTTGAGTTCAAACACTTCGGTCTTGTAGTCCAGCGGCGGTTTTTCGTTGGGGCCTTTGGTATTGATGCCGATGTAGCCGGTCGGCCAGTCTTTAGGTGCATCGCGCGAGTCGATTTCCCACTGGGTGCCGAATTCCACCAGGTAATGCGCCCACGCGGCGGTGCCGATGGTGCCGTGTTTTGGGCTGATACCGGCAATCCCGGCAATCAAAAAGTAGCTCTGGCGCAGGTCGAATTTGGGCGACAAGGCCAACGCCAGCGTGGACGCGGCGGCGTTGGTCTGGCCCATGCCGGTGACCAGCAGGCACACGTCCTGGGTGTTGCAACGAATCACCGGGTATTCGGCGGAAAGGCCCGGCACGCGTACTTCCTGCTTGAGTTCCAGGCGATCGATCCAGGTTTGCGCCTCAGGGGCGAACATGGTGATCAGCATCACTTTGGGCTTGATCGGTGCAGGCGTATCGGCAAGCACCACGTGGGGCAAAAACGCCAAGCCAATAGCCAGCGAGAGACGGGTAAACACTTTCATCTAATACTCCTTGATCAGAATTGGTAGCCGACACCGGCGTAGTAGCCCCAGCCATCCGAACGGGCGCGGAAGTTGCCTTCGCCAAAGTTCAGCTCGCTGCCGTCTTCCCAGTTGCCGCCGTTATGAAAGTAACGGCCGACCAGGGTGAAGCGCAGGTGGGTGAACGAGTACAGCAGCACGTTGGTGGCCACCACGGAATTGGCGGTGCGTGCCGGGTTGTCCTTGTGCAGGTCCGAGCCGAAATCGTAGTTGGTGAAGCCGATGTAGGTCAGCGACGCGCCGTTGTCGAACTTGCTGATGGGCACGATGTACTTCATTTGCGCGCGGTAGCCATCCCACTGGTATTCATTGCTCGCGCCATAGTTTTCCCACTGGTAGCGCCCATAGAAGTTGGCCGACAGGTTGACCCGCGAGTGCGTGTCGATGTCGGTGCCCAAGCCGCTGTACAGGGTGTTGGCACGGTTCGACTTGTTGCTGCCGTGGTCGTAAATCCAGTCAAACGCTACATACCATTCCTTGAACGGCCCGATGGCCAGGCTGCGCCCCGCCAGGTAGTCGATGGAGATGCGCGGCTCGTGCTCCATGAACACCGGCGAGCCATGGTCCCACGCGCCTTTGTCATTACTGTTACCGATGCCGAGAATCTTCGGCACGTCGATATAACCGTACAACTCGAACGGGCCTTTACGGCCGAAGTACTCGTATTCCAGGTACACGTCATCTTGCGGCTTGGGGCCGAAGCTGATGTCTTTGCTGCCGATCAGGGTCAGGTCCTGGTTAAACCATTCCGACAGGTACGCGCCTTTTTTTGTCGGGCTGGCTTCCGGGGCCAGGGTTTCGCCCTGTGCTGAGTCATCGGCGGGTTTTTCCTGCGCCAAAATGGGTGCGCTGAGTACTCCCGTAACGGCGGCCAGTAGCAAGGAAACACCAAAGGAAGCAGGATGCCTTGAGGTGAGGTGCATGGAAAATCCCTATTCGTACGCGGTTTGACCCGATTTCTCGGGCAACGGTGAACTTGCCTACCAAGTTCGTTCCGCAAACGTTTGCACAGGCTGTACCAACTTTGCTCAATGGCTTGAATAAAAGGGAAAAAAGCGAAATTAATCGACCTTTTGATCAAAAATGACTGGGTGTCATTTTCTCGATGCGGTTAAACAAATGCATCGCCGTTTCGCGCCGATACTCGCTCGGCGTCTGGTGCATCTCGATGCGAAAATGCCGGTTGAAGTTGGACAGGTTGGCGTAGCCCACTTCAAAGCAGATGTCCGCCACTGACATGTCGCTTTGCAGCAACAGCCGGCAGGCGCGCTGTACGCGGAACTTGCGCATCAGGTCGATAAAGCCGTGGCCGGTATTGCGCTTGAAGAAGCGCGAGAAGCCCGGTTCGCTCATCTCCAGCTGTTGGGCGATGACCGACAGGCGCACGTCGCCGGTCAGCTCGGTCATCAGGTAATCAAAGGCTTTGTTGATGCGCTCGGCACTGCGTGCATCCAGGGTGGGCGCGTAGCAGGGGCTGGCCAGCGCCTGCACGTGGGTTGCCGGGGCGCTTTTCAAGGTGTTGAGCAGTTGCAGGAACAGGATCAGCCGTTGCAGGCCGTGGGCGTTGCCGATGTCTTCCATCAAGCGCGCGGCGTGCACGGCGGTGGCGCCGCTGAATTGCAGGCCGCGCCGGGCGAGTTCGAACAGCGGCTGCAAGTCGCCGAGTTCCGGCAGGGTGTTGCGCAGGGCGAGGAGGGCGGCGCCGTCGAATTGCAGCACCACGTCGCGGCCGGTCAGGTATTCGCCGGGGGCCAGGTCGCCGATCCAGTCGTGGGGCAAGTCCGGGCCGATCAGCGCGACATGCCCGGCACTGAACGCGCCGATATAGTCGCCCGCCACCAGCTTGCCGCTGCCTTGGCGGATCAGGTGGATTTCGAATTCAGGGTGATGGTTCCAGCGCGCCAGGTCATACGGGTAGTCATGTTCGAACCAGCGAAAGCACTGGTCCGGCTCGGGCAGGATGACTTCAAGTTCGGCAGGGCGATGCTCGAACAGCTTGGCGCGGTTGATGGGCATGCTGATGCCTCTTTTACTTATGGAATCACTGCAAAATACGCCGGTTGGCAACGGGTGCGCTACCCCGGGTTTCGTCTGGCACTGATACTTTTTTGATCCGCACGCCCAGGTTAAAAAAGTATCAGCCGCGCATTCGCCACGCGTTTGTGAGGGCTGGGCCAAGCTGCTGTAATCAGCGCTCAACAACAAAAACAACAGGTGGAAACCGCCATGTTCAAGCTCCCGCAAGCGCTATTTCTGCTGTCCGGCCTGGCCTTGGCCATGCCCAGCTACGACGCCGATACCGTCACCATCGCCACCGTCAACAACAGCGACATGATCCGCATGCAGCGCCTGTCCAAGGTCTTTGAGCAGCAGCACCCGGACATCAAGCTCAACTGGGTGGTGCTCGAAGAAAACGTGCTGCGCCAGCGCCTCACCACCGATATCGCCACCCAGGGCGGCCAGTTCGACGTACTGACCATCGGCACCTACGAGACGCCGTTATGGGGCGCCAAGCACTGGCTTGAACCCCTGACTCAACTGCCCGCCGACTACGACGCCGAGGATATTTTCCCGGCAGTGCGCCAGGGCCTGTCGGTCAATAACACCCTGTACGCCTTGCCGTTCTACGGCGAAAGCACCGTGACCTACTACCGCACCGACCTGTTCAAACAGGCCGGCCTGAGCATGCCCGCGCACCCGACCTGGACCCAGCTCGGTGAGTTCGCCGCCAAGCTCACGGTAAAAGACAAAGACCAGTACGGCATGTGCCTGCGCGGCAAGGCCGGTTGGGGCGAGAACATCGCGCTGCTGAGCACCATGGCCAACGCCTTTGGCGCGCGCTGGTTCGACGAGCAGTGGAAGCCGGAACTGACCAGCCCCGAGTGGACCGCCGCCGCCAACTATTACGTCAACACCCTGAAAAACTACGGCCCGCCCGGCGTCTCCAGCAATGGCTTCAATGAAACCCTGGCGCTGTTCAACAGCGGCAAATGCGCGATCTGGGTCGACGCCAGCGTCGCCGGCTCCTTCACCACCGATAAAAGCCAAAGCAAGGTCGCCGACGACGTAGGCTTTGCAGCGGCACCGACCGAAGTCACCGACAAAGGCTCTTCCTGGCTGTACGCCTGGTCCCTGGCGATTCCGGCGACCTCCAAGCACAAAGACGCTGCCAAGGCGTTCATCACCTGGGCAACCTCCAAGGACTACATCCAACTGGTCGCCGATAAAGAAGGCATCACCAACGTACCGCCAGGCACCCGTCAGTCCACCTACAACGAGGCTTACTTGAAAGCCGCGCCGTTTGCCCAGGTAACGCTGGAGATGATGAAGCACGCCGACCCTGCGCACCCGTCGGCCAAGCCGGTGCCGTACGTGGGCATCCAGTACGTGACCATTCCGGAATTCCAGGCCATCGGCACCTCCGTCGGCAAGCTGTTCTCGGCGGCGCTCACCGGTGGCATGACGGTTGACCAGGCGTTGCTGGAAGCTCAGTCCACCACCGAGCGCGAGATGAAACGCGCCGGCTACCCCAAATAAACAGGACTTCTGCATGAAACGACTCGAAGGTAAGAGCGCGCTGATCACCGGATCGGCGCGCGGCATCGGCCGCGCCTTTGCCCAGGCCTATATCGCCGAGGGTGCAACCGTTGCCATCGCCGACATCAACCTGCAACGCGCCCAGGCCACGGCAGCTGAGCTGGGCCCGCAGGCGTATGCCGTCGCAATGGACGTCACCGACCAGGCCTCCATCGACGCCGCGATTGCCGCCGTGGTTAGCCATGCCGGCAAGCTCGACATCCTGATCAACAACGCCGCGCTGTTCGACCTGGCGCCGATTGTCGACATCACTCGCGACAGCTTTGACCGGCTGTTCTCGATCAACGTCGCCGGCACGCTGTTCACCCTGCAGGCCGCCGCCCGGCAGATGATCAGCCAGGGCCATGGCGGCAAGATCATCAATATGGCCAGCCAGGCTGGGCGGCGGGGCGAGCCGTTGGTGGCGATCTATTGCGCGACCAAGGCGGCGGTGATCAGCCTCACGCAATCGGCGGGGCTGAACCTGATCAAGCAAGGCATCAACGTCAACGCCATCGCGCCCGGCGTGGTGGACGGCGAGCACTGGGATGGCGTGGATGCGCTGTTTGCCAGGCATGAAGGGTTGGCGCCGGGCGAGAAGAAGAAGCGGGTAGGGGCGGAGGTGCCTTTTGGGCGGATGGGCACGGCGGAGGATTTGACGGGGATGGCTGTCTTCCTGGCTTCCAAAGACGCCGACTATGTGGTGGCCCAGACCTACAACGTCGATGGCGGCAACTGGATGAGCTAAGGCCGAGCATCGATTAAGAATGTGGGAGCTGGCTTGCCTGCGATGGCGGTCTGTCAGTGACAGCTTTAGGGTCTGACCCACCGCTATCGCAGGCAAGCCAGCTCCCACATTGGATCTTTGTTGTTCTTAAGTGCCAGGCTACTCGGCAAAACTGCGATCAAAAAAATACACTTCCCCCGGCTTCAGGTTCTCCACCGTCGCCTGGGGCCGGCCGCCGTCGCCTTGCTTCTTGCGCCCTGTCTCACGCAAATACCCCGCCTCAGTCAGCTTCAACAAACGCTGGCGAATACTGGTCTTCAATACCGGCCGTGCCAGCACCAGGGAAAAGATCGTGGTGGCTTCCGGCGCGCTGAATTCATCGCCCAAAAACATCAGCGGCACATTGCTGTACAGCGACTTGGACAACAGCCGCTCCTGCACCGCAGCGACAATCAGGTTGTGATCGAACGGCAACTTGATACCGCCATCGGCCACCGCCTTCAGCGCGAACCAGCCTTGATGCTCAGCCAGCGCCGGCGCTTGCGCCACAATCGCCAGGTAGTACGTGGACGACGACCAGCAGCGCGGGTCGCGAAACGCATCACCCACGGTGCCGACCTGCTCACTCCAGGCCAGCTCAAAACCGACCTTGTCACTGGCCCGCAAACGCTCCACCGCATCCTTGAGGCTCAGATCTTGCACGCCGCCGTTCACCACCACGCCCGGTAACGCCCAATGCCCGGCGAAGGGCTCGGCTTCGCGCTTGTTCAGCAGCAGCTTCAATTCCCCGGAGGCGCGGCAATAGAACAGCACGCACAGGTCGACGGTGTGGAGGTAGGCGCTAAGTGGCATGTGACATCCTTCTGAACAGCGGTGGCGCACAGTCTAACGGATCGAACAGATATGTCATGTACTGGCTCCAGCATAGATAACTAAATGTTTCTTGCAATGAAAGTACATGACGTGTACTTTTGTTTCCAGGCCACAGGAGAACCGCCATGACCCTCTCGAAAACTGCCATTGCTTCATTCGACGTCGACGCCCAGAAGAGCTTCACGCCCCTGTGCCCCAACGAGTTGCCGGTGGCGGGCGGTGATCAGATCGGTGCCGAACTCAACTACATGGCCAGCCTGGCCGGGCATCGCGTCGGCAGCAAAGACGCGCACACCCCGCATGCCCCGTGGGTGGTCACGCAGCACAGCGAGATGCTGCAACCCACTGGCCTTGCCCACGCCGATGTCACCTGGGTCAGCCACTGCGTGCCGGGCACGGAAGGTTTTACGCTGCTGGACGAACTGCCCACGCCGTATGACTACGACTACTTCATCTGGAAAGGCGTCGAACCCGACCTGCACCCCTACGGTGCCTGCTACCACGACCTGCACGACAAACTGTCGACTGGCGTCATCGAGTATTTGAAAGCCCAAGGCGTGCGCCGTGTGATCGTCGGAGGCCTGGCCCTGGACTACTGCGTCAAGACCACCGCGTTACAACTGCTCAAGGCCGGCCTGGAGGTGGTCCTGCACTTGCCGGCTTGCCGAGGTATCAGCGAAGAGGGCGGCGTACAGGCGGTGAACGAGTTGCTCAAGGCCGGTGCTGTCATCAGCAGCACCCGCGAAGAACTGGCCGCGATGGCCACGCGTTAAGGAGAAACACCATGGAAAGTGCCTACGACTACGAGTCCCCGGTGATTCAGGGCCTGCTCGACACCGACTACTACACCTTCACCATGATGCAGGCCGTGTTGCACCAGCACCCGAATGTCGACGTCGAATACAACTTCATCGTCCGCTCCAAGGAAAAACTCGGCCACTTGATCCCGCAGTTGCGCGACGAACTGGAAAAACTCGCCGGCCTGCACATGCGCGAAGGCGAGTTGCGCTTTCTGTTCAACCCACGCTTTCGCGAATACCTGACCCCGGATTACGAGCGCTTTCTCGGCCTGTTCCGCTTCAACCTGCGCTACATCCATGTCAGCGAAGTCGACGGCCAACTGAACATCCGCGTGGTCGGGCCGATGCTGCACTGCATCATGTTCGAGCAGCCGGTGCTGGCGCTGGTCAGCGAGTTGCGCAACCGCGACAAATACCCTGACGTGAGCCTCGAAGACGTTACCCGCAAGCTCTACCAGAAGTTCGACTGGCTGGAGAAAAACCTCAGCCGCGACGAGCTGGCCGACCTGCGCGTTTCCGACTTCTCCACGCGCCGGCGCCTGTCGTTCAAGGCCCAGCGTGAAGTGGTGGACATCATGCGCCGCGACTTCCCCGGCCAATTCATCGGCACCAGCAACGCCCACTTGGCCTACGAATTCGACCTGCCACTGATCGGCACCATGGCCCACCAATGGCTGATGGTGCACCAGCAACTCGGGCGCCTGCGCGAAAGCCAGAACGCGGCGTTGGAAAACTGGGTGCGCGAATACCGTGGCCGCCTCGGCATCGCCTTGACCGACTGCATCAGCACCGATTTTTTCCTCAAGGATTTCGACCTGTACTTCGCCAAGCTCTACGACGGCCTGCGCCAGGACTCCGGTGACCCTATCGCCTGGGCCGACAAAGTCCTGGCCCGCTACAAACAGCTGGGCATCGACCCGATGACCAAGGACCTGATGTTTTCCGACGGCCTGAACTTCGAAAAATGCCTGCCGATCCTGCGGCATATCCGTGGCAAGGCCAGGTTCGGCTTTGGCATGGGCACCAGCCTGGCTTGCGATGTCGAGGGTGTGGAGCCGCTGAGTATCGTCATGAAGCTGGTGCGCGTGCATGGCGAGCCGGTGGTGAAGTTTTCCGATGACCCGATCAAGAACGTCTGCGAAGACGCCTCGTTTTTGCAGTACGCGGCGAAGGTGTTTTCTGTGGCAGGGGGCTTGCTCCCGAAAGCGGTGGGTCAGCATTGAATGGGTTGACTGACACGCCATCTTCGCGGGCAAGCCCGCTCCCACAGGTCAATGCAGACCACAAAGAGGTGTGACATGCAGGAACGTATCGCGCAGGAACTCAATATCAACCGTAAGCTGGTCAAGGGCGGCGAGCCGCAGGAGATTCAACGGCGCATCGACTTCATCAAGACCACCTTGCGCAACGCCGGTTGCAAGGCCCTGGTGCTGGGTATCAGCGGCGGTGTCGATTCCCTGACGGCTGGCCGCTTGTGCCAGTTGGCCGTGGAGCAGTTGCGTGGCCAAGGCTACCCTGCGCGTTTTATCGCCATGCGCCTGCCGTACAAGACTCAGGCCGATGAAAGCGACGCCCAGGCCTCGCTGGATTTTATCGCCCCGGACCATATCGACACCCTGAACATCGCCGCCAGCGTCGACGGCCTGATGGCCAGCCTCACCGCCACCGAAGCCAGCGCCGCGCATGTCGATTTCATCAAGGGTAACGTCAAGGCGCGCACGCGGATGATCGCGCAGTACGCCGTGGCCAACCTGCACAACGGTTTGGTGGTCGGCACCGACCATGGCGCTGAAGCGTTGATGGGTTTTTTCACCAAGTTCGGCGACGGCGCCTGCGACCTGGCACCGCTGTCGGGCCTGACCAAGACCCAAGTGCGCCTGTTGGCTGCATCGCTGGGCGCACCGGCCAACCTGGTACACAAACCGCCGACCGCCGACCTGGAAGACTTGGCCCCGGGCAAGTTGGACGAGCACGCCTACACCTGCACCTACGCCGAGATCGATGCCTACTTGATGGGCGAAGCAGTGAGCGAGCGCGTGAAGGGGATCGTCGAAGGGGCTTACAACACAACCGCGCACAAGCGCGCATTGCCCGTTACCCCAAGCTGATCAGTGGCCCGGGCTGTGCTCGGCCAACTCGGCTTCCAGGGCTTCAAGAAACACCTTCACGCGCCGGGGCACAAAGCGCCGGGTCGGGGTGATAGCCCACACGGCCAACTGCTCCATGGAAACGTCCTGCAACTGCACTTGGATCAGGGAGCCCTCCTGCAATTGTGTGTACACATCCAGATAGGTCAGCATCGCCAGCCCCAAACCCCGTAGCGCTGCAGTTCTGACCGCATCGACGCTGGTGGTCTGCAATCGCCCGGCCACGCGCTTGCGGTACAGCGTGCCGTCTTTTACCAGTGGCCAGCGCGGGATAGCCTCCAACAGCAGGCAGTCATGGCTGTCCAGATCGTCGGCGACGCGTGGGGTGCCGCGGCGTTTCAAATAGTCGG
The DNA here is from genome assembly GCF_009834565.1 of Pseudomonas sp. R76. Taxonomy (GTDB): domain Bacteria; phylum Pseudomonadota; class Gammaproteobacteria; order Pseudomonadales; family Pseudomonadaceae; genus Aquipseudomonas. The sequence goes on along the minus strand of NZ_CP019428.1, from coordinate 4,005,083 downwards.
GCGCCGCGCAGATCACGCGCGGGTTGGCCGCGACCTTGCGAGCGACCAGTTCCGAATCGACCAAGGGCGCAATGCGCAGCGCCAGGTCGAACCCCTGGGCCACGATATCCACCACACGGTCGCTCACATTCAGGTCAACCCGCAGCTCAGGGTGTTGCGCCAATAGGCGCGGTAATACGGCCAGTACGATGGTTTGCCCGAATACGCTGGGCGTACTCATGCGCAACATGCCGGTGACTTTGCCCGAGGTTTGACTGAACTCGCCAATCGCACTTTCTTCGGCTTCACTCAGGGTTTGGGCATAGGGCAGCAGGGCTTCGCCTTCTGCCGTCAACGACACCGAACGCGTGGTGCGGTGAAACAGGCGCACGCCAAGCTCCTCTTCCAATGCGGCCAGCCGTCGCGAGACCTGCATCGGCGCGATATCCAGCTGCCGAGCTGCGGCGGAGAAGCCGCCGGTTGCGTGCACGGCGAGGAAAATTCGCACATCGGAAATCAGCATCGTTATATCTGTATTGGTTATAGCGCCTTCACGGCCCGTGTGATTAATCAGTGTCGTGGCCTGCGTAAGCTGGAGTTTATTCAAGTCTTAGCTAAAACAGCCCAAGGTGAACATTCTATGACTGGCTCCGATCAAACTATATTATCAAAATGCGTTATTAAGAATGTGCAGTTGAATAACCGCCTGGCAGTCGCACCGATGACCCGCGTAAGCGCCAGCGAAGACGGAGTGCCCACCGACGCCATGCAGCAGTACTACCTGCGGTTTGCAAAGGGCGGCTTTGGCCTGGTCATCTCTGAAGGCATCTACACTGACCAGGCGTTTTCCCAGGGTTACCGGTATCAGCCAGGTCTGATCGATGAGCAGCAGGCACTGGCGTGGGCCGGTATTACGCGCGCGCTGCAGCAGCAGGGCACAAAAATGTTTGCACAGTTGATGCACGCGGGTGCGCTCAGCCAAGGTAACCGGTTCCGTGACCATACCGTCGCGCCTTCGGCGGTGGTGCCGGTCGGTGAGCAAATGGCTTTTTACTTCGGCGAAGGCGCTTACCCGCAACCCCGGCCGCTCAGCGCAGCGCAGATTGACGAAGTGATTCAGGGTTTCGTCCAGTCGGCCTCCCGTGCGGTGCACATCAGTGGGTTTGACGGCATCGAGATCCACGGTGCGAATGGGTATTTGCTTGATCAGTTCCTGAACGCCCACACCAACCTGCGCACTGACAGCTGGGGCGGCAGCCTTGAGCGTCGCCTGGCCCTGCTGGTGGCAATCGTCAAAGCCGTCAAGGCTGAGGTCGGTGGTTCGGTGCCTGTGGGCATCCGTATTTCGCAAGGCAAAGTGAACGACTTCTTTTACAAGTGGCCGGGTGGGGGAAAAGACGCTCAGGTCATATTCAGTTCACTGGCTGAGGCTGGCGCGGACTTTATCCACGTGACCGAACACGAAGCGTGGCAGCCGGCCTTCGCGGATGGGCGAGATTCCCTGGTGGCACTTGCACGGCGTTACGCGCCTGGCGTGCGCCTGATTGCCAATGGCAGTTTGCACAGCGTGGAGCGGGCCAATGGCGCGTTGCAAGACGGCGCTGACCTGGTGGCGGTGGGGAAGGGTGCCCTGAGCAACCCGGACTTGCCACAGGTGTTCGAATCGGAGGACGAACCGAGGCCGTTCGACGCGGCGATCCTGGGACCGATTGCCAATATCAAGGGCAGCGAGCTGGCTTTTGGAGAGGCGCTTTGAACGCCTTCCTCAAACGTGCGTGCATGGCGATCGCGGTTGCCGCAGCACCGCTGGTGTCTGCCGCGCACACTACGGATGAGCACTTGCCGAGTGTGCAGTACGTGGAGGGTCAGTTGCCGCTGACATGGTCCAGCGGTGCCGCGAACTGCACGGCTGCCAATGAGGATTTCCAGGTCCACGCCTTCAACGCCAACCTCTATATCTTGCGCGAGTCAGGCTGCGTGAATGCGGAAAAACCGTTCCTGTACCTGTTGTTCGGTGAGGACCGCGCGATCTTGTTTGACACCGGCGCGGGCAGTGACACAGACCCGTCCACCGGCCGGGTCCCGGATGTGGTCGGTGCCGTCGACAAGGTCATCAGCCAATGGCTGGCGAAGCACAACCGGCGCTCGCTGCCGCTGGTGGTCACCCACCTGCATTCGCACGCGGACCACACCTGGGGCGATGCCCTGTTCGTCAAACGGCCCAACACTACCTTGGTTAAACCGGGTGATGTTGAGGCGCTGAAAACCTTCTTCGGCATCGCCAACTGGCCGCAGCAAGTGGGCACTTACGACCTGGGTGGTCGCGTACTCGACATCATCCCAATCCCTGGGCATGACACCACCAGCATCGCCGTGTATGACCGCCAGACCGCCGTGCTGCTGACGGGCGACTCGGTTTACCCGGGCCGCATTTACGTCAATGACGCCGACCCGCAAGTGACGCAGGACAGCCTGCAACGGTTGGTCGACTTCACACGTACCCGGTTGGTGGCCCACGTATTGGGCTCGCACATCGAGCAGCGCGCGCCCTATGTCGACAACCTCAAAGGCCAGCACTATGCGCCCCAGGAAGTGGGCCTGGCGCTTGGCCGCGCGCATCTGCTGGAGATGCTCGAAGCCGCCAAGCTGCGGACCGGGCAGGGTGACCAAAGCCGGATAACCCAGAAATCCTATCGCGACTTCACGTTCTGCGGGGTGTACCCCACGTGCGCGCCGGTCAATGTGCCCGCGCAGAACGCGGGCAAATAACCAGACTTTGCGCGTTGCCAGGTCTGACTGACCTGGTCCCAAGTGATCGTCCCCACGCTCCGCGTGGGAATGCATCCCGTGACGCTCCGCGTCACTCGTGTGATGGGACGCAGAGCGTCCCAGACGGCGTTCCCACGCAGAGCGTGGGAACAATCATCAGGCCTGACTGACTTGCTCCCAAGTGATCGTCCCCACGCTCCGCGTGGGAATGCATCCCGTGACGCTCTGCGTCACTCGTGTGATGGGACGCGGAGCGTCCCAGGCGGCGTTCCCACGCAGAGCGTGGGAACGATCATCAGGCCTGACTGACTTGGTCCCACGTGATCGTCCCCACGCTCCGCGTGGGAATGCATCCCGTGACGCTCTGCGTCACTCGTGTGATGGGACGCGGAGCGTCCCAGGCGGCGTTCCCACGCTCTGCGTGGGAACGATCATCGGGCCTGACTGACTTGCTCCCAAGTGATCGTCCCCACGCTCCGCGTGGGAATGCATCCCGTGACGCTCTGCGTCACTCGTGTGATGGGACGCAGAGCGTCCCAGGCGGCGTTCCCACGCAGAGCGTGGGAACGATCATCAGCGCTCGATCGAGCGGCTCCAGCGCGCATTCCACTCCGGCCGTGCCTGATTCACCTGATCCCAATCAATCGAAATCGCCGTCTGCAGGTAACCCTGCATGGCCTCCACCCGCGCGCGGGTTTTATCGGTGGTCGGCGTGGTCGGGTTGGACGGAATCTGGTCGCCTTCTTCCAATGCCGGCGCCTGGGCTTCGGCGGTCAGCAAGAAGGCTGCGAGTTTCTGCGCCAGTTCCGGCTGGTCGTTACGCGCAATCACGCACTCGGCCACGTTCAGCACCACCGCGCCTTCCTTCGGTTGCGCATATTCCATCGGGATGCCCAGCAGTTTCTGCGTGGTCACCTGGGTCGGGGTCAGCGGGAAGATCGCGGCTTCGTCGGTTTGCACCATCTCGGAGATCTTCGCCGAGCTGGCGATGTATTCGAGCACGTTGGGGCCGATGGTTTTTGGCCAGGCCTTGAAGCCCGGCTCCACGTTTGTTTCGGAGCCGCCCTGGATGCGGTTGAACATCAAGAAGCCGTGCAGGCCGAAGGTCGAGGAGGCCAGGGACTGGAACACCACCTTGTCTTTGAAGCGTGGGTCGGCCAGGTCCATCCACGAGGTGGGCGCCGCCCAGCCTTTCTCCTTGAACATCTTGGCGTTGTAGCCCAGGCCGGTGACGCCGAGGGTCACGGCCACGGCTTCGTCCTTGATTTTGGCCTTGGTCGGGATCTGCTCCAGGGTCGGGTTCGGCGTGAGCTTGTCGCACAGGCCCATGGAGATGGCGCGGTACATGATGCCGTCGTCGAGGAACATCACGTGCATTTGCGGGTTGTCTTTGTTGGCCTGGACCTTGGCGAGGATGTCCGACGAGGTGCCGGGCACGATCACCACCTTGACGTTATTGGCCTTCTCGAACGCGGGCAGTACCTTGTCGGCGTACACCCGCTCCATGGTGCCGCCGTTCATGCCCAGGTACAGCGTGGGCGCGGCATGCGCGGTGGTTGCGAGCAACGCGAGGGTCAAGCAGGACAGCGCGATACGTGTGTGCATGGGTGTTTTTCCTCTCAGGCTTGGAAACGACGGATGGAAAACGCTTCGATGGGTTGGCGGCTGGCCCCGCTGCAGACGAGCTCTGCCAGGGCTTCACCGACCGCCGGGCCGAGCTGGAACCCGGCGCCGGCAAAGCCGAAACCGTGGAGCAGGCCAGGTTGGGTGCTGCTGGGGCCGATCACCGGTTCATGATCGGGTAGGTAACCTTCGGTGCCGCTCCAGGTACGTATCGCCTGGGCACCCTTGAGAAACGGGTACAACTCGCCGGCGTTGCGCAAAATCTCCAGCACCGCCGCCTGCCCCGGACGCGCCGTCAGCGGGCCCAGCGCAAAGCCACGGCCGCCGCCCAGGATGCAATTGCCACGGGCGACCTGGCGCGCGTAAATCCCGCCGCCTTCAACCCCGGTGCTCACGTTCATCACCACCGGCAGTGGCTCGGTGACCAGCATCGCCGGGTGCGCCGAGGTGATCGGCACCGGTTCGCCAAATTGCGCGGCGACACTCCCGGCCCACGCGCCGGCACAGTTGAGCAGCCATGGCGCCTGCAGGTGCAGGCCGTTGGCGCAATGCACCTGGAATTGCTGGCCGTCGTGTTCGATTCGAATCACTTCGGCTTGCTCGTAGATATCGGCGCCATGACGCTGCGCGGCGCGGGCAAAAGCCGGCGACACCAGGCGTGGGTTGGCGTGCCCGTCTTCAGGGCACAGTGAAGCGCCGACCGCGATATCGCCAACCCACGGGAACCGCGCGCGCAGCTCGGCGTGATCCAGCAACTGCAAGCCCAGCCCAAAGCCTCGGGTGTGCTCGGCATAGGTTTGCAGCGCGGCAAAATCCGCATGGCTGCGGGCCAATTTCAAATGCCCGGAGCGCACGTACTCGCCGTCAATGCCGATCAACCCCGGCAGGTCCGCCCACAGCTGGTGAGCGCGCTGCGACAACGGCAATTGATGCAAGGGCCGACCCTGACGGCGCACGCCGCCGTAGTTAACACCGCTGGAATGCGAGCCGCAAAAGTCGCGCTCCACCAACGCCACGCGCTGACCTTTGTGCGCCAACATCAACGCCGCCGACGCGCCGACGATGCCGCCGCCCAATACGATCACGTCAATCATGGCTGCACCTCCACGCCAAACGGCAGCGGCTTGATCGGCGCCTGGCCGCGCAGGCGCCCGACGTTTTCAACTTCACGGCCACTGCGCTCAGCGACAATTTCCGCCGCCGCCAACCCGCACATGCGCCCCTGGCAGCGGCCCATGCCGACGCGGCAATGGGCTTTGACCCGATTGATTTCCCAGTGGCCTTCATCCACCACGGCGCGCACATCGCCGACGCTGACTTCCTCGCAGCGACACAGGATCAGCGCATCCGGCGCCTGCGCGGCCCAGTGTTCGGGGAAGGGGAAGGCGGTTTCCAGGCCATGGCGAAAGCGCTGAATGCTCGCCAATTGCTGCTCAAGGACGGCGGCGCGGCGCTGATCAGTGGCAATGCCCGCGTCTTGCAATACCGCCAACGCCGCGCGTTCACCGGCCATTTGCGCGGCATCGGCGCCCATGATTCCGGCGCCATCGCCTGCCAGGTACACGCCATTGATGCTGCTGCGTCCGGCGCTGTCGCGTTGTGGCAACCAGGCGCGGTTCAAGCCGTTCCAGGCAAACTCACAGCCGAGCAAATCCGCCAGTTGCGTCTCGCTGCGCAAGGCATGGGCGAAGGCCACGGCATCGCAGTCCAAGGTGTGCTGGCCCCAGCGGATACCTTTGACGCGTTGCTCACCGTCGATCTGCGTGAGCGTCGCGCCCTGATGCACGGGAATGCCATGGGCCGTGAGCCAGGCGCGGTAATACACACCTTTGGCCAACGTCACCGGTTGCCCGAGCAGCGCCGGCAAGGCGCGGCATTGCGCGCTGAACGGTGCGCTGTCGAGCACCGCGACCACCTTGGCCCCAGCCTTGGCGTATTGATACGCCACCAGGTACAGCAACGGTCCGCTGCCGCAAAACGCCACGCGCTCACCGATGGCGCAGCCTTGATACTTCAAGGCAATCTGCGCCGCGCCCAGGCTGTAGACGCCGGGCAAGGTCCAGCCGGGCACCGGCAGAATGCGGTCGGTGGCGCCGGTGGCGACGATAATCTTCGCGTACTCGAGGCTCTCGGCACGGCCATCGTTGAGCATGTCCAGGCGCCCGTCCTCGGCGTTCCACACCAGGGTTTGCGGGCGGTAGTCGATCAATGGCGCCAGCTCATCCAGCGTGCGGTGCACGGCCTCGGCCTTGCTGGCTTCAAAACCATAGAGTTGCTTGGCCGAGCGCTGGAAATTGGCCGGTTGGCGCCGATAAACCTGCCCGCCGCCACGCAGGCTTTCATCCACCAGGCAAGGCTTGATGCCATGGTCGAGCAGGGTGCGCGCCGCGCTGATGCCGGCCGGGCCTGCGCCCACAATCACAATCGGCTTCATGCCTGGCGCCCCGGATCACGGCTGATCGCCTGGCCTTCTTCCAATAACGTCGAACAGGCGCGCACGCGGCGCCCATCTGCCAGGCGCACCCAGCAATCCTGGCAGGCGCCCATCAGGCAGAAACCGGCGCGGCGTTCGGCGCTGAAATCGCTGCCGCGCAGGTGCTCGGCGCAGGTCAGCACGGCGGTCAGCAACGTGTCGCCAAGCAAGCCCGTGGCCGGTTGCCCATCCAGGGTGAAGGCCACCGCCGGGCGCTGGGTTTCGGTCAATCGTTTGAACAGCGCCATCAATGTTTCCCCACCAATACGCGGTCCAGGCCGTAGACCCGGTCGAGCAGAATCATCGTCGCTGCGGTCAGCGCAATCACCAGCGCCGACACCGCCGCCATCATCGGGTCGATGGACTCGGTGGCGTACACGTACATGCGCACCGGCAGGGTCTGCGTGGCCGGCGAGCTGACGAAGATCGACAGCGTCACCTCATCGAAACTGTTGATGAACGCCAGTAACCAGCCGCCGGCCACACCGGGCAAAATCATCGGCAAGGTGATCTGGCGAAACAGCGTAAAGCGGCTGGCGCCCAGCGACTCCGCCGCCTGTTCGGCGCTGCGGTCAATGCCAATCGCCGCCGCCAGTACCAGGCGCAGCACGTACGGGGTGATGATCACCACGTGGGCGAGCATCAGCCAGGTGAAGCTGCCATTCACGCCCATCAGCGCAAACACACGCAGCATCGCCACGCCCAGCACCAGGTGCGGAATGATGATCGGCGAGAGGAACAACGCACTGAAAAAGTTGCGCCCCGGGAACTGATAACGGCTGATCGCCAGGGCCGCCGGCACCGCGATCAGCGTGGCCAACGTGGCGGCGGTAAACGCCAGGATCAGGCTGTTATAGAACGCCTGGATAAAGTCGGCACGCTCGAACACCGCGCGAAACCAGCGCAGCGAGAAGCCCGAGGTGGGCAGGCTCAAGGTGTTTTCCGGGGTGAAGGCCACCAGGCACACCACCACCAGTGGCGCCATCATGAACAGCACCACCAGGCCGTGAAAGCCGAGGGCCAAAGGACCGTTTCTGGACATGCGCTTAAACCCCCAGCGACTTTTTGTAGCGGCTTTCGACCATGCGGTTCCAGCTCAGCATGATCAGCAGGTTGACCAACAGCAGCACCACCGCGATGGTCGCGCCCATGGGCCAGTTGAGTTCCGAGAGGTACTGGTCGTACACCACCGTGGCGACCATTTTCAGGCGCCGCCCGCCGAGCAGGCCGGGGATCGCAAACGAGCTGGCCGCCAGGCCGAACACAATCAAGGTGCCGGACAACACGCCGGGCATTACCTGCGGCAACACGATCTTGCGCATCACCGTGGCTTGGCTGGCGCCCAGCGACAGCGCCGCCTGTTCCGCCGACGGGTCGAGTTTTTGCAGCGAGGTCCACACCGGAATGATCATGAACGGCAGCATCACGTGCACCAGCGCGATGATCACTGCAAACGGCGTGTACAGCAGCTTTACCGGGCGCCCGCCAAGTGCCTGGATCACTTGGTTGACCAGCCCGTCGGCACCCAGCAGCAAGCTCCAGCCGAAGGCGCGCACCACCACCGAAATCAACAGCGGCGTGAGGATCAGAATCAAAAAGATCGAGCGCCACGGTGTGCCCATGCGGCTGAGGATGTAGGCCTCGGGCACGCCAATCACCACGCAGAGCAAGGTCACCAGCGCACTGATCCAGAAGGTGCGCCAGAAGATCTCGTAGAAGTAAGCGTCGCTGAACAGCGACAGGTAATGGGCGAAGGTCCACTCATCCGCCTTCACGCCGACCTGGTAGTCGAACACGTTGAACGACAGCACCAGCGTCATGATCAGCGGCAGAATCAACAGCCCGGTGAACAGCGCCAGGGCCGGCAACGACAACAGATAACCGCGACTCATGCGTGCACCTCATCTGCCGCCAGCACGCGCAGCAAGCCGGCGTGCCAGTCCAGGCCCACCGCCGCGCCGCAGCCGAGCGGCGCGCTGCCGTCGTTGCTGCGCACCACGGTGATTTCGCCGAGGCTGGTGTGGACGCGGTACAGCCATTGGCTGCCGAAGAAGTAGCTGTCGAGGACTTTGCCTTGCACGCGGCCAGTGCCGGCGGCCACCAAGGTGATTTTTTCCGGGCGCAGGCTCAGGGTCAGCTCGCCGTCGCCGCTGGCATGGCGTACTTGCGGGGTGCCGAGTTCGTCGTAGTCGCCGGGCAGCAGGTTGGCCTTGCCGACGAAGTCTGAAATGAAGCGCGTGCGCGGGTGTTCGTAGAGCGTGTACGGCGCGTCGATCTGTGTGACACGCCCGGCCTGCATCACCACCACGCGGTCGCTGATCGACAGCGCCTCGGCCTGGTCGTGGGTGACCATCAAGGTGGTGATGCCCACGGCGCACTGGATGCGGCGGATTTCAAACTGCATTTCTTCGCGCAGGTTGGCGTCGAGGTTGGACAGTGGTTCATCCAGCAGCAACACCGGCGGCTCGATCACCAGCGCGCGGGCCAGGGCCACGCGCTGGCGTTGGCCGCCGGACAGCTCACGCGGGTAGCGCTCGGCGTGCGGGGCCAGGCGCACCAGTTCCAGCACGGTTTTAACCTTGCTGGCGATCTCGGCGGCCGGCACTTTGCGCATCTTCAGGCCGAAGGCGACGTTGTCGCGCACGCTCATGTGCGGGAACAGCGCGTAGCTCTGGAACACCACGCCCAAGCCGCGGCTGGCGGGTTTGGCGTGGGTGATGTCGCGGCCGTCGAGCAGGATTTGCCCGCCGCTCACGTCGACGAAGCCGGCAATCATCTGCAAGGTGGTGGTTTTGCCGCAGCCCGAAGGGCCGAGCAGGGAAACGAACTCGCCTTTTTCCACCGCGAGGTCGGTGGCGACCACCGCATCGACGGCGCCGTAGCGTTTGCTCAAGGCGTTGAGTTGGAGAAATGCCATGTCTGCGTTCCACCTTTTTTGAGTCGCGTCGAAACGCGCTTTTTTGTTTTGGGCAGATGCGAATGAGGTGTTGCCGGTGCGTTGGCGCTCGATCTTGAGTCGGCTGCCGTTTGTTGTTCATTTCGCCCCTGTGGACGCAGATTAGGACGAAGACTAGGATGGGCGGAAGATGGAATTTCACTCAACGGACTATTATTTTCAGATTTATTCATTCACCAGAATTTATACCGAGATTAAGTGTTATGGATTCCACTGAGCGGAATGACAACGGCAAAGAAGTCGGTGCCGGCAGCGTGTCGCGTTTGTTCGCGCTGCTGCGTACCCTGGGCGAAGTGCCGGAAGGCGGCGAGCGCGTGACCCAGTTGGCGCAACAGGTCGGCCTGTCCCAACCGACCACCCACCGTCTGTTGCGCAGCCTGATGGACGAAGGCATGGTCGAGCAGGACGCACGCAGCAAGCGCTATCGCCTGAGCCTGGAGTTCTTCGCCCTGGCGGCCAACGCGGGCAAGACCGGCAACCTGCGCGACCTGGTGCGGCCGAGCATGTTGCGCTTGAGTGCGTCGTTGGGCGATTCGCTGTTCCTGCTGGCACGCAGCGGCTTTGATGCGATCTGCCTTGACCGCAGCGAAGGGCCGTACCCGATCCGCACCTTTACCGGCGACATCGGTGGCCGCGTGGCACTCGGCGTGGGGCAGGGCAGTTTGGCGATCCTGGCGTTTTTGCCCGAGGAAGAGCGGGAAACGGTGATCCGCTACAACCTGCCACGGCTCAAGGACTTCCACCTGTATGACGAGGTGCTGCTGCGTTCGGAGGTCGAGAATGTGCGGCGCCTGGGCTACGCGGCACGCAACACGGGGGTGCTGGAAGGCATGGCGGGGTTGGCGGTGCCGATCCTGAACCGCGACGGGCATGCGGTGGCGGCGTTGAGTGTGGCGACCATCAGTGACCGGCTGGGGCCGAGCCGGTTGCCGATGGTGGTGGAGTTGCTCAAGCGTGAGGCGGCAGCGATCGGGCCAAGGATCAACCCCTTTGATCCGACCCTGCGCCGGCCTTCACAGACTTTTGGGGGATAACCCATCTCAGCCCTGATGAAGATCCGCTTTTCTGTGGGAGCTGGCTTGCCTGCGATGCAGGCACCTTGGTGTATCAGGCATAACCAGTCGATGCCATCGCAGGCAAGCCAGCTCCCACACAAGCCAGCTCCCACACAAGCCCTACACACATTCAGATGGCGGCCAGGGCGACTGACGTCGCCGCTGTTCGCGTCTCCACGCCGAGCTTCACATACACATGCTCCAAATGCTTGTTCACCGTCCTGGGGCTCAACCCCAGGATATCGCCGATATCCCGATTGGTTTTCCCGCACGCCACCCAACGCAGCACCTCCACCTCGCGCTCGGTCAGTTGAAACCGCGCGGATAGCAGCCGTTGCGCCGATGCGTCCTCCAGCGTCAACACACTCGGCTGTGTCGCCGCGCGCGCCGAGAGCAAAATCCGTGACGTGCGCAAATGCGCCGCGACCCGTGCCAGCACTTCATCGGTCTGGATCGGCTTGGTCACGTAATCACTGCCACCCACCTCAAAACCTTGCACCACGTGCTTGCTGTCGGTCAGCCCGGTCATGAACACCACCGGGATATCCGCGCTGGCCGGTTGCGCCTTGAGCCGGCGGCAGGTTTCGAAGCCGTCCAGGCCCGGCATCATTGCATCCAGCAGGATCAGGTCCGGGCGCCTGCGTTGCACGCGGTTCAACGCGCTGAGGCCGTCCAGCGCCACCAACACCATGTAGCCCGCGTCGTCGAGGGCGTCGGAGAGCATGGCCAGGTTGTCCGGGGTGTCATCGACGATCAGCACTACGCCGGGTTCAGTGCTGCGGGTGAGCGCATTCATCTTCGGCCTCCTTGAGGGTTCGGTTGAGTTCATCCAGGCGGAAGCTCTTGAGTAAACCGCGCACTTTGTTGATGAAAGGCGCGGCGTCCGGCTGATGCTCCAGGATGGTGTCGAGTTTTTCATGCAGGCCGCGCACGTAGCCGATGGCGCTGAGTTCGGCGAGGGCGGCGAGGTCTTCCGGGCTGGGCAGTACGCTGGGTGGCGCCGGCGGCGTGAAGGTTTTGGTGCGGCGCAGCCACTGCAAATCCAGGTGCAGTTGCAGGCGCCCGAGCAGTTCCGGGGTGCGCACCGGCTTGGCCAGGTAGTCGTTGCAGGCGGCGGCGATACTGCGTTCGCGGTCGTCGGTAAAGGCGTTGGCCGAGATCACGATGATCGGCGCGCTGGACAGCGCGTTACGCCGGATCAAGCGGCTGGTTTCCCAGCCATCCAGGGTCGGCATTGACAGGTCCATCAGGATCAGGTCCGGCGCCAGCAGCGCCACCTGGCGGATGGCGTCCTGGCCATTGCTGGCCTGGATCACTTCAAAACCCAGCGGCGTGAGCATGCCGCTGAGCACTTTGCGATGGTCCACATGGTCGTCCACCACCAGGATGCGTCGGCGCACGCCGTGATAGCCGATGATGTCGTGTTCTACGTGCACCACGGCTTGCGGCGCGCGCACTTGCGAGAGGAACAGCCGCACCTGAAAGCACGTGCCTTTGTCCAGTTCGCTGGTGACGCGCAACTCGCCGCCCATCAAGGCGGTGAGCATGCGCGTGATGGTCAGGCCCAAACCGACGCCCTTGTCCTGGCGCATCAAATCGCCGCGCTCGAACGGCTGGAAAATCCGTTCGATCTGCCCCGGATCAATGCCGATGCCGGTGTCGATGATTTCAAAGTTGGCGGTCTCGCGCCGGTAGCTGACGCGCAGGCACACCTCGCCGCTGTCAGTGAAGTTCACCGCGTTGCCGAGCAGGTTGATCAGGATCTGGCGCACACGTTTTTCGTCACCGCGCACCACCGCCGGGATTTTGCCGACGCAGTCGAGGCGAAAGCGCAGGCCTTTGTCCTGGGCTTGCGGGGTGAACATCTGTTCGAGGTCGTGGATCAATTCGGGAAAGGGGATTTCGGTGAGTTCCAGGCGCAATTTGCCGGCCTCGATCTTGGCCACGTCGAGCAGGCCATCGATCAGCGATAACAGGTGCGAGCCACTGCGCAGGATGGTCGCCAGGGCGTCCTGGTGCTGGTCGGGCATGGCGGTGTCGCGCTGCAGGATTTGGGTAAAGCCGAGGATGCTGTTCAGCGGCGTGCGCAGCTCGTGGGACAGCCCGGTGACGTAACGGCTTTTGGCGGCGTTCGCGGCTTCCGAGGCTTCCTTGGCTTGTTGCAGGGCTTGGTCGGTGAGGCTGTGGGCGTCGATTTCCTGCATCAGCAGCAGGGTCTGGCGGTCGGATTCTTCCTGGGCGACGCGGCGGCTTTCGCGGGTCAGCACCACCCACCAGGCGAGCACGGCGGCCAGTACCGACAGGGTCAGGAACGCCTTGAAAAACGCCTGATACAAGGTCTCGGAATGCGGCAGCCCTTGGGCGGCCTGCACGTAAATCAGCGCCAATGCGCCGGCCAGCAGCAGCACCAGCACCAATAACAGCCCCAAGTAATGCGCCAGCCGCGTGTGCAGGCGTGGCATCAAGGTGTTGGGCAGCAGCCAGCGCAATACGCCTTCGAACTGCGTGACCAGCCGCGCATGGGGCTTGCAACGGTCACCGCAACGCGCGTCCAGCGAGCAACACAGCGAACAGATCGGCGTGCTGTAGGCCGGGCAGAACGCCATGTCGGCGGTTTCGAACGGGTTGCTGCACAGCCCGCACACCGCGTGGGTGGCGGGTGCCACCGGGTGAATCAAGTGCAGATCGCTGGTGCGCGCGATGTAGTACTTGCCCTTGGTCAGCCACGCCAGCAGCGGCGCCATGATCAGCGCCGTACCCAGCGCCACGAACGGCGGTGCGGCCTGGGCCAGGGCACCAAACAGGCCGAAGTGGGCGAGGATCGACAGCAACGAGGCAATCAGCATCGAGCCAACGCCCACCGGGTTGATGTCGTAAAGGTGCGCGCGCTTGAACTCGATATGTTTGGGCGACAGGCCCAGCGGCTTGTTGATCACCAGGTCGGCCACCAGCGTGCCGATCCAGGCAATCGCGATGTTCGCGTAAAGCCCCAGCACCTGGTCGATCACATCGAACACGCCCAGCTCCATCAGCATCAGCGCAATGGCCACGTTGAACACCAGCCACACCACGCGGCCAGGGTGGCTGTGGGTGACGCGGGCGAAGAAATTCGACCAGGCCAGGGAACCGGCGTAGGCGTTGGTCAGGTTGATCTTCATCTGCGAGATGACCACGAACAGCACCATCGCGCCGAGCGCCCATTCCGGCGAGCTGAACACGTAGCGGAACGCGACGAGGTACATCTGGGTCGGCTCGGCGGCGCGCTCCATGGGGATTTCATGTTGCAGCGCGAGGAAGGCGAGGAACGCCCCGGCGAACATCTTCAGCGCGCCGGGGATGATCCAGCCGGGCCCGGCGCAGAGCAGGGCGGCCCACCAGCGTTTGCGGTTGGCGGCGGTTTTTTCCGGCAGGAAGCGCAGGTAGTCGACCTGTTCGCCGATTTGCGTCACCAGCGACAGCGCCACGGTGCAGGCGGCGCAGAACGCCAACAGGTTGAACCCGCCGCTGTCGCCGCTGCGCCCGACAAAGCTGGTCCAGTCGCTGAAGGCGTCGGGGTTTTTCCACCAGACGAACCCGTAGGGCAGCACCAGCAACAGCAGCCAAAGGGGTTGCGTCCACAGCTGCAGGCGGCTGATCAGGGTCACGCCGTAGGCCACCAACGGAATCACCAGCAGCGAGCAGATCACATAGGCGATGGCCAGCGGGATGTGAAAATACAGCTCCAGGGCCAGGGCCATGATCGCCGCTTCAAGGGCGAAAAACAGGAAGGTGAAGCTGGCATAGATCAGCGAGGTAATGGTCGAGCCGATATAGCCGAAGCCCGCGCCACGGGTCAGCAGGTCCATGTCCACGCCGTAACGGGCGGCGTAATAGCTGATGGGCAGGCCGGTGAGGAAGATCACCAGGCTGACGGTGAGGATCGCCCAGAAGGTGTTGGTAAAGCCGTAACTCAAGGCCAGCACGCCGCCGATGGCTTCCAGCGCCAGGAATGAAACCGCGCCCAAGGCCGTGTTGGCGATGCGCAGTTCCGACCATTTGCGAAACGACTTGGGGGTGTAGCGCAGGGCGTAGTCTTCCATGGTCTCGTCGGCGACCCAGGTGTTGTAGTCGCGGCGGATCTTGACGATGCGCTGGGTGCCGGAGGTGGGGTGCACGGTGGAGGACTCCGCAGAAGGGCCGTGGTTGAATGAGCAAGTTCCATGCCCTGGCAGACGCCGAAGATCCAAATGTGGGAGCGGGCTTGCTCGCGAATGCGGTGGGTCAGGCTGTACATCAGTGACTGATACAACGCATTCGCGAGCAAGCCCGCTCCCACATTCGATTTCCATTGAATTCGGCGACGCGATCCTGCCCTGCATTGGTGCGATGTGGCATACGTCAAATGACGTACGCCGTTACGTCAGGCTGCGTATACCCGCGCTGGCCCGCTGCCGCCATGCTGAACCCCTCATTGCAGAGGAGTCGCCCCATGGCACCACGATTGATTCGCTCCAAACCGCTGTTGGCCTTGTCCTTACTGGCGGCCGCTCTGTTCAGCCAGGGCGTGCTGGCCGATAACGAAGGCCTGGCCGTGACCCCCACCGAAGTCACCGTCGGCCAGTTGCACTCGGCCACCGGCACCATGGCGATTTCCGAGACCGGCTCGATCCAGGCCGAACGCCTGGCCATCGAACAGATCAACGCGTCGGGCGGGATCCTGGGGCGCCAGATCAAGGTGATTCAGGAAGACGGCGCTTCCGACTGGCCGACCTTCGCGGAAAAAGCCAAGAAGTTGCTGGTCAACGACAAGGTCGCCGCCGTGTTCGGCTGCTGGACCTCGGCTTCGCGCAAAGCCGTGCTGCCGATCTTCGAAAAAGAAAACGGCTTGCTCTACTACCCGACCTTCTATGAAGGCCTGGAACAGTCGAAAAACGTGATCTACACCGGGCAAGAAGCCACCCAGCAAATCCTCGCCAGCCTGGACTGGATCGCCAAGACCAAAGGCGCCAAGACCTTCTACCTGGTGGGCTCGGACTACATCTGGCCGCGCACCTCGATGAAGATCGCGCGCAAGCACATTGAAAACGTGCTGCACGGCACCGTGGTTGGCGAAGACTACTACCCGCTGGGCAATACCCAGTTCGGCTCGCTGATCAACAAGGTCAAGCTGAAGAAACCGGACGTGGTGTTCGCCGCAGTGGTGGGTGGCTCCAACGTCGCGTTCTACAAACAGTTGAATGCGGCAGGCGTGAACTCGTCCAAACAAACCCTGCTGACCCTGTCGGTCACCGAAGACGAATTGCTCGGCATCGGCGGCGAAAACATGGCCGGTTTCTATGCCTCGATGAAGTACTTCCAGAGCCTGGACAACCCCAACAACAAAGCCTTCGTCGAAGCCTTCAAGGCCAAATACGGCAAGGACGCGGTGATCGGCGACGTGACCCAGGCGGCGTACCTCGGCCCGTGGTTGTGGAAAGCGGCGGTGGAGAAGGCCGGCAGTTTCGACGTGGATAAAGTCGTCGCAGCGTCCCCGGGTATCGAACTGAAAACCGCGCCGGAAGGCTACGTGAAGATCCACGAAAACCACCACCTGTGGAGCAAGTCGCGCATCGGTGAAGTGCAGCCAAACGGGCAGTTCAAGGTGATCTACGAGTCGGATCTGATCGAGCCGAATCCTTTCCCTAAAGGCTACCAATAACCTCAAGTCTGGCATCGATCTAAATGTGGTAACCGGCTTTGTGTGGGAGCTGGCTTGCCTGCGATGGCATCACCTCGGTGTAACTGAAAGACCGAGTCGCCAGCATCGCAGGCAAGCCAGCTCCCACATAAATCAACAGCAGAATGCATTTCAACCTCCCGCTCAGGAGACCATCATCATGGAATGGCTATCGGAATTTGGAGCCATCGCGGCGATGCAGGGGTTCAACGGCTTGTCCGTGTTCTGCGTGCTGTTGCTGATGGCATTGGGGCTGGCGATCATCTTTGGCCAGATGGGCGTGATCAATATGGCCCACGGTGAATTCCTGACCATCGGCGCCTACACCACCTACGTGTGTTCCAGCCTGACCGCGCACTTTGCGCCGAGCTTTCAACCCTATTACTTTTTCTTCGCTATCGCCCTGTCATTCCTCGTCGCCGGTGCCGTCGGCTGGCTGGTGGAATGGGCGATGATCAGCCGGTTGTACAAGCGCCCGCTGGACACCTTGCTCGCCACCTGGGGCTTGTCGCTGGTGATGCAGCAAACCTTTCGCTCGGTGTTCGGTGCCCGCGAAGTCAGCGCCGAACCACCGGCCTGGCTGATGGGCTCGGTGAACTTCACCGACGCCATCGAAATCCCGCGCAACGGCCTGTTCATGATGGGCCTGACCTTGCTGCTGACGGGTGCGATCTTCCTGATGTTGTACCGCTCGCGCTGGGGCCTGCAGGTGCGCGCCACCGTGCAGAACCGCCTGATGAGCCGCGCAGTGGGCATCAACACACGCAAGGTCGACCGCATGACCTTCGCCCTCGGCTGCGGCGTCGCCGGTGTTGCCGGTGCGGCCTTTACCACCATCGGTTCCACCGGGCCGACGGCGGGTTCGCAGTACATCGTCGACACCTTCCTGGTGGTGGTGTTCGGCGGCGCGCAGAGCCTGTTCGGCACCATCGCCTCGGCGTTCGTGATTGCCCAGACCCAGTCGCTGTCGGAGTTTTTCCTCAGTGGCTCGATGGCCAAGGTGCTGACCTTGTCGTCAGTGATTCTGATCCTGATGCTGCGCCCGCAAGGGTTGTTCTCCATCAAAGTGCGCAAGTAGAGGCGAGCAGATGAAGGCTTTAGACAAGCTGCTGGGCGGCCAGCAAAACCTGATCGGCATTGTGCTGTTGGCACTCCTGATTCTGGTGGTATTCCCCCTGACCCTCGACGCATTCCGCTTGAACATGGTCGGCAAGTACCTGACCTACGCGTTCGTCGCGGTGGGCCTGGTGTTGTGCTGGGGTTATGGCGGCATTCTCAGCCTGGGGCAGGGCGTGTTCTTTGGCGTGGGCGGCTACTGCATGGCGATGTTCCTCAAGCTGGAGGCGTCGGACCCTGAGAGCACCAGGATCCAGTCCACACCGGGCATTCCGGACTTTATGGACTGGAACCAGATCACCGAATTGCCCTGGCTGTGGCAGCCGTTTCACAGCTTCAGCTTTACCCTGTTTGCGGTGATCGCCGTGCCGGTGTTGCTGGCATTTATCATCGGCCTGGCGCTGTTCAAGCGGCGCGTGGGCGATGTGTATTTCTCTATCGTCACCCAGGCGATTGCGCTGATCCTGACGGTGCTGATTGTCGGCCAGCAAGGCCTGACCGGTGGCGTCAACGGCATCACCGACCTCAAGACCCTGCTCGGCTGGGACCTGCGCACCGACAGCGCGAAAATGATCCTGTACTTCATCAACGCCGGCTTGCTGTTTGGCTGCATCTTTATCGGCCGCTTTATCCTCGCCTCCAAGCTGGGGCGGTTGCTGATGGCGATGCGCGACAAGGAAGAACGCGTGCGTTTCTCTGGCTACGACGTGGCCAGCTTCAAAATCTTCGTGTTCTGCGTGGCCGCCGCGTTTTCGGCGATTGGCGGGGCGATGTTTGCCTTGCAGGTGGGCTTTATGTCGCCGTCGTTCGTCGGCATCGTGCCGTCAATCGAGATGGTGATTTTTGCCGCGGTGGGCGGGCGCATGTCGCTGCTCGGCGCGGTGTATGGTGCGCTGCTGGTGAACTACGGCAAGACGTATTTTTCCGAGTCCTTCCCCGAGTTGTGGCTGTACTTGATGGGCGGGCTGTTTATCGCCGTGGTCATGTACTTCCCCAACGGTCTGGCCGGTTTGTGGGAGAGCCATGGGCGCCAGGCGTTGGCGAAATTGCTGCGGCGCAAACCCGTGGTGAAAGCCCCGCTCAAGCCTGTGGCTAAAAGCAAAATCCTGGAGACCCAACCATGACCGCCGTCGGCTTTGAAATGAAAAAACCGGTGTTGGCCATCGAAGGCCTCACCGTGTCGTTCGACGGCTTCAAGGCGGTCGACAACCTCAACCTGTACATTGACCGCAACGAAGTGCGCGTGGTGATCGGCCCCAACGGCGCCGGCAAAACCACGGTGCTCGACCTGATCTGCGGCAAGACCCGCGCCACCAGTGGCAGCATCCAGTTTGACGGCCAGGAACTGACCAGGATGCGCGAGTACAACATCGTGCGGGCGGGGGTGGGGCGCAAGTTCCAGAACCCGTCGATCTACGAAAACCTCACGGTGTTTGAAAACCTCGAGATGTCGTATCCCGCCGGGCGCAAGGTCTGGGGCGCGCTGTTTTTCAAGCGCAGCGCCCAAGTGGTTGCGCGGGTGGAAGAAGTGGCGCGGGAAATCTTCCTCGGTGATTTGCTGCAACAGCAGGCCGACCTGCTGTCCCACGGGCAAAAGCAGTGGCTGGAAATCGGCATGCTATTGATGCAAGACCCGGAGTTGCTGATGCTCGATGAACCGGTAGCGGGCATGAGCGTCAACGAGCGCGCGCAAACCGCCGAGTTGCTCAACCGCATCAGCCAGGGCCGCTCGGTGCTGGTGATCGAGCACGACATGGAGTTCGTCAAAAGCATCGCGCATAAAGTCACGGTGCTGCACCAGGGCAAGGTGCTGGCCGAGGGCAGCATGGAGTCGGTGCAAAGCAACCCGAAAGTCATCGAAGTGTATTTGGGCCACTGAGGAGTCCGGCATGTTCAAGATCGACCAGTTGTCCTGTGGTTACGGGCAGAGCCAGATCCTTCACGATCTGCAATTGACTGTGGCCAAGCGCGAGATCGTCGCGGTGATGGGCCGCAATGGCATGGGCAAGACCACCTTGTTCAAGAGCCTGATGGGCATCCTTCCTCAGTGGAAGGGCCAGGTCAGTGTGGACGGGCACGACGTGTCGGCACTGGAAACCCATGAGCGCGTGGCGCGCGGGATTGCCTATGTGCCCCAGGGGCGCATGATTTTCCCGAGCATGACGGTGCTGGAGAATATCCAGACCGGGCTGCCGGCGTCGGCACGCGGCAGGGTGCCGGAAGATCTGTATGCGCTGTTTCCGGTGCTGCATGACATGCAGTCGCGCAAGGGCGGCAACCTGTCGGGCGGCCAGCAACAGCAGTTGGCGATAGCGCGGGCGCTGGCGACGAATCCGAAGGTGCTGTTGCTGGATGAGCCGACAGAAGGGATTCAGCCGTCGATCATCAAGGACATTGCGCGCACGTTGAAGGAAATCCGCCATTTGCGCGATCTGACGATTGTGGTGTCGGAGCAGGTGTTGTCATTTACGTTGGAGATCGCGGATCGGTTTTTGGTGATTGAGAAGGGGCGGTTTGTGGTTGAAGAGACGCGGGATCGGGTCGACGAGGCAAGCATTAGCCGGTATTTGTCGGTTTGAGTCATGGCGGCCTGAGCACATTGGCTACCTGATCTTCCCCATAATTGGATATTTCTCCTGACAACAGCGGTGACTACTCTAGCGACCAATCCCCACCGTTCTGGAGTATCACCATGCAAACCCGTACCGATTTCTACACCGCTTCCCCAGACGCCATGAAAGCCATGCTCGCCCTGGAAACCGCCGTCGGCAAACTGTCTATCGAGCTGCCGCTGCTGGAACTGGTGCGCCTGCGCGTCTCGCAAATCAACGGTTGTGCCTTCTGCCTGGACATGCACACCACCGACGCCCGCAAGGGCGGCGAAACCGAGCGCCGCCTGTACACCGTGTCCGCCTGGCGTGAAACTCCATTCTTCACCCCGCGTGAGCGCGCCGCGCTGGCCTGGGCCGAAAGCCTGACGCTGATCAGCCAGACCCATGCTCCCGATGAAGACTTCAACGCACTCGCCGCCGAGTTCAGCGCGCAAGAACAGGTCGACCTCAGCGTGGCCATTGCCACCATCAACAGCTGGAACCGCCTGGCGGTGGGCTTTCGCAAGATGCCCAAGTAACTAGAAGTTGACCGATGCACTCAAGCGCGCCGTCAACGGCGCGCCCTGGAACAGGTAGTCATCGCCCATGTATTCGCCGGCGTCGCGCCAGTAGCGCTTGTCGAACAGGTTGTCGACGCTCAGGCGAAACACCGTTTCATAGCCGTCAACCCTGGTAGTGTAACGACCGCCGACATTGACCACCGCATAATCCCCCACCTGCACATTGCCGGTGCGGTTGGCGTACTTCTTGGCGCTGTATTGCACGCCGCCCAGCACGGCCAGGCCATTCACCCACGGCAACGCGTAGTCGGCGTACACACTGGCGCGCAGCTTGGGCACGTTGATCGCCTGGTGGCCTTCGTAGTCCGGCGTGCCGCTGTCGTTTACCCGTGCGCGAATCGCCGCCACGCTCGTTGCAATCTGCAGGCGGTCGGTGGCCCAGCCGTTGGCTGACAATTCAACCCCGGTGTTCTTTTGCTGGCCTTGTTGCACGTAGGTGAAGTTGCCCGCGCCATCCGGCTTGGCGTACTGGTAGGCCTGGCGTGTCTGGAATACGGCGGCGGCGAAGCTGATGCGGCGCCAGTCGTATTTCACCCCGGCTTCGATTTGCCGTGAGACGGTTGGGGCCAGGGTTTCGCTTTGATTGGTGGCGAACCAAGGCGCTGTGCCGCCCAGCGACAGGCCTTTGCTGTAGCTGGTGTAGAGCGAGATGTTTTCAATCGGCTTGTAGATCAGCGCGGCTTGGGGCAGGAATACGTATTGCTGGGTATGGCGCGCTTCGGTGCCGTTCTCATCGAAGGCTTTTTCATCCAGGCGCACTTCGCGGCCGCCAAGGATGGTTTGCCATTGCTCGTTGAAGCGAATGCGGTCGGTGACGAACAGGCCGTACTGGCGGCTGTCGAGGTTGCGGTGGCTGTCGTTCAGCGGTTTGTCGGTGGGCGTGAAAGTCGGGGCGTCTTCGTTGATGTTGCTGCTGCCGATCCACTCGTTGACTGATTGGCGCTTGTCGATCACCCGGCGAAATGCGCTGGTGCCGAAGGTCAGTTCATGGCCCAGGCCTGCGGTGTCGAACAGCCCGGTCATGGCGGCCTGGACTTCATCGTCGCGGCGGGTGTCGTCGGGGCTGCGGTAGTCGTAAATGTCGTAGTTGCCTTCGGGGGTGAAGTAATTGCCGACACCCTGGGTGTCGCCGCCCCAGGCAAAAGAGCTGTAATCATCAATCACCACCTTGCTGCGCGCCGCACTCACGCTGGCTTTCCACTGATCGCTGAAGCGGTATTCAAACTTGCCATTAAGGTTCAGCGAGTCGATTCCCACCTGATGGGAACCACTCTGGTGCCCCAGCAGTTTCTTCGGCGACGCATCGTGCGGCACGTCGGTGCCGCCCAGCAGCTGATAACCCGGCACCGAGCGCTGTTGCTTGTTCTGGTACTCCGCATCCAGTTGAAGCAGCGCGTCGGGGCTGATGTTCCAGTCGAAGGCCAGCGACACAAAATCGCGCTGGCCATTGGCGTGTTCCACATAGGAATTAAGGTCTTCATGAGCGACGTTGGCGCGCAGGCCAAACTGCTGCTCGCTGCCAAACCAGCCGCCGACATCGGTGGCGATGTAACCGCTGCCACGGTCATCGGTGGACACCGTCACTGAGCGCACATCTTCCGGGCGCTTGGTCACGTAGTTGATCACGCCGCTGGGCTCGGAAATCCCGCTCTGCAAACCCGCCAGGCCCTTGAGCACTTCCACTTGCTGCTTGTTTTCGAGGGCGACGTTCTGCTCGCCGGTGATGGTGCGCCCGTTGATCTTGTAGCTGCTCGCTGCGTTCAACGAGAAGCCGCGCACCACGAAGTTTTCGTAGTAACCGATGGGGGCATAGCTGTCGCCAACCGAGGCATCGTTGCGCAGCACTTCACTGAGCAGGCGGGCTTGTTGGTCCTTGAGCATGGCGGCGTTGATCACGGTGATCGAGGCGGGGGTGTCGAGCAGCGGGGCTTCGTTGAAGCCACCGACCGAGGCGGTATCCGCGCGATACCCGGACTCATCCTGGCCCTGGACGTTCACCGCCGGCAGTTCTATCTCGGCTGCCAGGCTGTTGCCGATGCCGCCGCTGAGCAGCAGGCCGAGGGCGAAACGTGAAGTGACGACAGGACGAAAACGCAAAACCATGGGGCAGGGCCTATAAGCGCGGGGCGGAGAGGGCGCATAAGCTAGGGGTAAGTGTGAGGTTTTACAAGTTATTGAGAATGGTTCTGCCAAATGTGGGCGCTGGCTTGGGTCAAAAGCAGCACACATCCCTACCTGATGTACCGAGAACCCAATGTGGGAGCGGGCTTGCTCGCGAATGCGGTGGGTCAGTCAGCTCATTTTTAACTGACCCACCGCATTCGCGAGCAAGCCCGCTCCCACAGGGGATTACATTTCAGCAGGAGCGTTTGAGGGTTTCGCTGGGCAGCTCTTGGAACAGCGCCCGGTAACTGTTGGAAAACCGCCCCAAATGCCAGAACGACCAGTTCATCGCCACTTCGGCCACGGTGGTGTCGGCTGCGGTCAGTAGCTCGCGCCGCGCGCCGTTCAGCCGCCGCAGACGCAGCCACTGCGCCGGGCTCATGCCGGTGTAGGTCTTGAAGCCTTGCTGCAATTGGCGCAATGGCACGCCGGCAATCTGCGCGAGTTCCAGCAGGTTGACGGTTTCGTCCGGCGCGTCCGCCGCCCATTCGCCGATACGCGCCATCAACCGGCGTTCTTCGCCGCGCCGTTGTAACGAATTGCGGTCCAGGCACACGCAGGCGTTGTCGAGGATAAACAGACAGTCATCGAGCAGTTGCTGGGTAAGCGCGTCGCGGCTGATCGGGTCGACGGTCGCGGCCAGGCGGGTGAGGGTGCCACTGAGCCAGCGGGTGAACAGCGCATTCTGCTGGCAGGTCAGCGGCGCCATGAACAGGCCTTCGAGTTTCGCCACATCCAGGCCATGGCGCTGCACGAATTGCGGGCCGAACACCACGGCCACTTCGCGGTAGTTTTCCGGGGTGATCCAGGTGTTGCGGCTTTCGCCATTGAGCATGTACAGCGCGTTGTCGCTGCCGTCGAAACAGAATGCCAACGAGCCGGGCGGCGCGTTGAAATGCTGCTCCACGCGGGTGTTCATGCATTCCTCGTAGACCTCGACGCCTTGCAGGTCGAGGTAGCGAATCTGCCCGGCAAAATGCCCTGGGGACATCTGCTGGTACTGCTGCACCCAACCGGGTGTCGCACTGCATTGAGCGGCCACATCACCGGTGGTGAAGGCCTGTACGCGCAAAGCTGTTGCCTGTGTCATGGGTGATCCGTGCGCACTCTATTGGTGCGTTGTGGTTCGTGCAAAGTGGATAGATGCCGTTTCAAGGCTGGCCCAAGATAGACCTCAATGTGTCGAGAGTACAAGCCGGCGCATGCACCCAACCCATGACGAGGTCTTTATGAACGCCCCCTTCGATCAGCTGCACGCCTGGCTGAAAGAACACAAGATTACCGAAGTCGAATGCGTGATCAGTGATTTGACTGGCATTGCACGCGGCAAGATTGCGCCCACCAACAAGTTCCTGCATGAGCGAGGCATGCGCCTGCCGGAAAGTGTGTTGCTGCAAACGGTAACCGGGGACTTTGTCGACGACGATATCTACTACGACCTGCTCGACCCGGCCGACATCGACATGATCTGCCGCCCGGTGGCCAATGCCACGTATGTGGTGCCGTGGGCCATTGAGCCCACCGCCATTGTGATCCACGACACCTTCGACAAGCAGGGCAACCCGATTGAGCTGTCGCCGCGCAACGTGCTGAAGAAAGTCCTGCAGCTGTACACCGACAAGGGCTGGCAGCCAATTGTGGCGCCGGAAATGGAGTTCTACCTGACCCAACGCTGTGAAGACCCGGACCTGCCGCTGAAAACCCCGGTAGGGCGTTCCGGCCGCGCCGAAACCGGTCGCCAGTCGTTCTCCATCGACGCCGCCAACGAATTCGACCCACTGTTCGAAGACGTCTATGACTGGTGCGAACTGCAAGGCCTGGACCTCGATACGCTGATCCACGAGGACGGCCCGGCGCAGATGGAAATCAACTTCCGCCACGGCGACGCCCTCGATCTGGCCGACCAGATCACCGTGTTCAAACGCACCCTGCGCGAAGCCGCGCTGAAGCACAATGTGGCCGCAACCTTCATGGCCAAGCCAGTGGCCGATGAGCCGGGCAGCGCCATGCACCTGCACCAGAGCGTGGTGGAGATCGCCACCGGCAAGCCGGTGTTTGTCGACGCCGACGGCAAGATGAGCCCACTGTTTTTGCACCACATCGGCGGCCTGCAAAAGTACATCCCCAAGCTGTTGCCGATGTTCGCGCCCAACGTGAACTCGTTCCGCCGTTTCCTGCCGGACACCTCGGCGCCGGTCAACGTCGAGTGGGGCGAAGAAAACCGCACGGTCGGCCTGCGCGTGCCAACCTCCAGCCCCGACGCGATGCGCGTGGAGAACCGCCTGCCGGGCGCGGATGCCAACCCGTACCTGGCGATTGCCGCCAGCTTGTTGTGCGGCTACCTGGGCATGATCGAGCAGATCGAACCGAGCGCCGCCGTCGAAGGCCGCGCCTATGAGCGCCGTAACCTGCGCCTGCCGTTTACCCTCGAAGATGCCCTGGCGCGGATGGAGGATTGCGACACGGTCAAGCAGTACCTGGGCGACAAGTTTGTGCGCGGCTACGTCGCGGTCAAACGCGCCGAGCATGAGAATTTCAAGCGGGTGATCAGTTCCTGGGAGCGTGAGTTCCTGCTGTTGAGCGTCTAAAAAATCTAAAGGGGTGTCGATATGCGTCTTGTGAAAAAGCTTCTCCCGCTGGCCCTGGTGGCGGCGTTCAGCAGTGCCGGCCAGGCTGCGCCGACGGTCAGTGTGTATAACTGGACCGACTATATCGGCGAGACCACCTTGGCCGATTTCCAGGCCAAGACCGGGATCAAGGTGATCTATGACGTGTTCGACTCCAACGAAACCCTGGAAGGCAAGCTGCTCGCCGGCCGCACCGGGTATGACGTGGTGGTGCCGTCCAACCACTTCCTCGCCCGCCAGGTGAAGGCCGGCGCATTCCTCAAACTGGATCGCTCGCAGCTGCCCAACTTCAAGAACCTCGACCCCAAGTTGCTCAAGCTGCTGGAGAAAAACGACCCCGGCAACGCGCATTCGGTGCCGTACCTGTGGGGCACCAATGGCATCGGCTATAACGTCGACAAGGTCAAGCAGGTGCTGGGCATCGACCATATCGATTCGTGGGCGGTGTTGTTCGAGCCGGAGAACATCAAGAAGCTGCACGAGTGCGGCGTCGCCTTCCTCGATTCGGCGGATGAGCTGTTCCCGGCGATCCTCAACTATATGGGCAAGGACCCGCGCAGCGAGAACGCCGAAGACTACAAACAGGCCGAGGCCAAGCTGTTGACACTGCGGCCGTACATCACCTACTTCCATTCCTCCAAGTACATTTCGGATTTGGCCAACGGTGATATCTGCGTGGCCTTCGGGTATTCCGGCGACGTGTTCCAGGCCGCCAACCGCGCCAAGGAAGCCAAGAACGGCGTGAATATCGCCTACTCGATTCCCAAGGAAGGCTCCAACCTGTGGTTCGACTTGCTGGCGATTCCCGCCGACGCGAGCAACCCGAAAGAAGCCCATGCGTTTATCAATTACCTGCTCGACCCCGAAGTGATCGCCAAGGTCAGTGCCTCGGTGGGCTATGCCAACGCCAACCCGGCCGCCAAGCCGTTCATGGCCCCGGAGCTGGTGAACAACCCTGAGGTGTACCCGTCCCAGGAAGTGCTCGACAAACTCTATATTTCCACCACGCCAACCCCGGCGACCATGCGCCTGATGACCCGCGCCTTGAGCAAAGTGAAGACCAATAAATGATCCAGTCCCAAGACCACGCCCGGTCTTACTACCGGGCCTCGGCGAATGCCATGCCTGAGCGCCCATCGCTGGGCGCCGACCTCAGCGCCGATGTGTGTGTGATCGGCGGGGGGTTCACCGGCGTCAACACCGCCATCGAGCTGGCCCAGCGCGGGCTCTCGGTGATCCTGCTGGAGGCCCGGCGCATCGGCTGGGGCGCCAGCGGGCGCAACGGCGGGCAGTTGATTCGCGGCATCGGCCATGACGTGTCGGGGTTCGCCAAGTACGTGGGCGAGGAGGGCGTGGGTTACCTGGAACGGGCGGGTATTGAGTCGGTGGCGCTGGTGGGCGAGCGCATTCGTCAGCACCGCATTGACTGCGATTTGCGCTGGGGCTTTTGCGAATTGGCCAACACCCCGGCGCAGTTCGCCGCGTTCAAGGGCGAGCAGGAACACCTGGCGGCGCTTGGATACCGCCATGAAACCCGCCTGGTCGGCCCACAGGATATGCATCAGGTTGTTGACTCGGCGGCCTATGCCGGTGGCTTGGTCGACATGGGCTCCGGGCACCTGCACCCGCTGAATCTGGTGCTGGGCGAGGCGCAGGTGGCAGAAACCCTCGGGGTGCGGATTTTCGAGCACACCCAAGTACTGGAACTGATCCATGGTGACACCGTGCAAGTGCGTTGCGCCGGTGGCACGGTGCGCGCCGCTCATCTGGTGCTGGCGTGCAATGCTCATCTTGAGGAACTGGAGCCACGCTTGAGCGGCAAGGTCCTCCCGGCCGGCAGTTACATCATCGCGACCGAGCCGTTATCCGAAGCCGTCGCCGAGCAATTGATCCCGCAAAACCTGGCGCTGTGTGACCAGAAAGTCGGGCTGGATTATTACCGGCTTTCCGCCGACCGGCGCCTGCTGTTCG
Source organism: Pseudomonas sp. R76 (assembly GCF_009834565.1). GTDB lineage: Bacteria > Pseudomonadota > Gammaproteobacteria > Pseudomonadales > Pseudomonadaceae > Aquipseudomonas. Next base: position 3,977,484 of record NZ_CP019428.1, on the reverse strand, counting down.
GCGGCGCCTGCCACTACTCCGGGCGTGATCCGGCGGACATCGCTGCCTATATGCAACCGAAGATGCTCAAGGTATTCCCGCAGCTGGCAGGCACCGCCGTTGAGTTCCAGTGGGGCGGCATGATCGGCATCACCGCCAACCGTTTTCCCCAAGTCGGGCGCTTGCAGCAGTACCCGAATGTGTTCTACGCCCAAGGCTATTCCGGGCATGGGCTTAACGTGACGCATTGGTGCGCAAAGTTGTTGGCCGAGGCCATTCATGCCGGTCACAGCCAGGGTTTGGATATTTTCAGCCAGGTGCCGCACATGACCTTTCCGGGCGGCAAGGCGTTGCGTTCGCCGCTGCTGGCGTTGGGCATGGTGTGGCTGCGGCTGCGCGAAGCATGCGGCGTGTAACCGACAGGCGCTGATGTGGGAAGGATGAAGGGTCTTTTCCACGGCACTTTTGCGACGGGTTGACTACTGACCGTACGGTTAGTTACCAGCCCTGGAATCTTTACGTAAATTCCGCCCCGCACAACTTTGTCCAGGGAGGATGCTTATGTTCGATATCAATCAACACCGTCACGATTACTTCTACAACCTCGCCACCGTCATCGGCGGGCTGATCCCCGATGAGCTCTGCGATACGCTCGCCAAACGGGTCAACAGTATCATTGCGGTGCAGGGCGTCGACTGGGTGAAGCACCAAGGGCTGGGCACCGATGCGGTGTCGGACCTGGGTGGCCTCTACAACCACACCCTCTTCAAGGGCGACGATATCCGGCGTTATGTGCCGGAACTGACCGCGATCTACCACAGCCTGGTGCCGCTGATCAGCCTCATCACCCACACCGACACCGTGGTGTCGCCGTACCCACTCTCCGATATCAATATCAAGGTCTACCCGCCCGGTGGCGGCACCCCTGGGCTGCACTACGACACCAACGGCATTACCGTCCTGCTGTTCCTGACCACCAACCAGGAAGCGCCGTTGTGCATGCAGATCGAGCGCCATCACCCCAGCCAGGAAAAACCCTGGATCCAGTACCGCCGAATCTACGCCACCAAAGGCTCGCTGTTGATCATGCAGGGCCGCAAAACCCTGCACCACAGCGAGCCGACGGTGACCGAGCAAAAGCTCTCGGTGGTGTACAACTACTACGAGCGCCACGACACCTATCGCCACGAAGACTTTGACACGCTCATGTACTACGGCAAGCAGCCGAAGATGCTGGCATAGGGTGCGCGCCGTGGTTGACGGGGCGCCTCAGATCAGCCCAGGCGTTTGGCGTCAGCGTGAAAGCCGCGGCGTTGCAGTTTTCCCTGGCTCACTTACTGACGGCCTGGAGCAGATGCTCAAGGACGCCACCGCCAAGTCCGGGCGCAGTGCGCGGGAGGAGGCGGATGTGTTTGTGCGTAATGCGCGGCCAACCTCGATCATCCAGCGCGCAGCGAATGTGGATGAAGTGGCGAACCTGGTGGCGTACATTGCTTCACCCCTGTCTTCTGCAACCACAGGTGCCGCGTTGCGCGTCGACGGTGGTGTTGTCGACAGCATGGCGATCTGAATTCTTGTTATTTTTTTGGAGTATTTATTGTGGCGACAGCTTCTTCTGTAATTGAGGTTCCGGTTTCGGCCGATCAGGTCTGGCAATTGATTGGCGGCTTCAACGCGCTGCCGGACTGGCTGCCGTTTATCGTCAAGAGCGAGGCCAGTGATGGCGGGCGTGTGCGGCATCTGGAAACGGCGGATGGCGGCGTGGTGGTTGAGCGTCTGCAGAGCTTTGATAATGTGGCACGCACTTACAGCTACACCATTGAACAGTCGCCGTTTCCGGTGAGTGCTTACCTGGCGACGTTGCAGGTTGAGGCGTTGACGGAGGCGTCGGCGAAAGTGACGTGGTCCGGCGTGTTTACCCCGGCGGCGGGGACCACGGACGCGGCGGTGCAAGAGCTGTTTACCGGTGTGTACAGCGGTGGGCTTGAGGCGCTGCGGGCTAACTTCCCGGCTTGATGATCGTTCCCACGCTCTGCGTGGGAATGCCTCTTGTGACGCTCTGCGTCACGCATTGGGACGCGGAGCGTCCTGGGCTGCGTTCCCACGCGGAGCGTGGGAACGATCAAAAGTCCAATGTGGGAGCGGTGTTTGATGATCGTTCCCACGCTCTGCGTGGGAATGCCTCTTGTGACGCTCTGCGTCACGCGTTGGGACGCGGAGCGTCCTGGGCTGCATTCCCACGCGGAGCGTGGGAACGATCTGTCGATCTGTCACTGTTTTGTGGGGTTTGGACTATTCGGGCATCAACTGCTGCCGACACTCCAACACCAGGCACGCGCCGCCTTGCTGGCTGCTGCCGACTTCCAGTTTGAACCCGTGCAAGTTGATGATCGCCGCCACAATTGACAAGCCCAACCCGAAGCCGCCTTGCTGGTCGCTTTCATCCACCCGATAAAACCGTTGGAACACCGCGTCGCGTTCTGCCGCCGGAATACCCGGCCCCGAGTCGTGTACTTCGATACGCGTGCTGCCGGCGTCATTGACCCCGCGCAAGATCACTTCGCCGCCCGGTGGCGAGAACTTGATCGAGTTGCTCAACAGGTTGGCCAGGGCTTCGAACAGCAATGCCCGGTCGCCGGTGATCCACGGCAGCGAATCCGGCACTTCGAGGCGCAGCTGCAATTCGCCTTCTTCCGCCAGCGGCAGGTAAAAGTCATGCAGTTCGCGTAACAGTGGCAGCGGGTCCATTACCAGGAAGCCTGAGCGGCGCTGGTGATCTTCCAACTCCGAGATGCGCAACAGCCCGCGAAAGCGCGCCATCAGGGTGTCAGTTTCGGCGATTGCGTCGTCGAGTTTTACCGCGTAGGCCGAGTCCTGTTCTGCTTCCTGCTTGATGCGGTACAAGTGCGCGCGCAAGCGGGTCAGCGGCGTGCGCAGGTCGTGGGCGATGTTGTCGCACACGCCCTTGACCTCGTTCATCAGCTTCTCGATACGGTCGAGCATCGCGTTGACGATGGCCGCGAGCATGTCCAGTTCGTCACGCCGGTCGGACAGCGGCAGGCGGTGCGTCAGGTCACCGGCGACGATGGCCTCGGCGCTTGCCTGAATCCCGCGAATACGCCGCAGTGGGCGACGGCGCAACAAGTGCCAGCCGGCCGCGCCGGGGATAATCGTCAGGGACAACGCCCACAGCAGGGCATGCCAGATAATGCGGGTCACGCCAAACAGCGAACCGTTGGCGCGCACCAGCACCAGCCAGCGGCCGTCTTCGGTGTGGGTGGCCACCGCGTCGCAGCTGTCCTTGGGCAGTTTCGGGTCGTTGGATTCGACACAATTGGCCAGCGCGTGGATCTTGCCGTCCAGCGGCAGGTCGGGCGGCACGGCACGGATCGGCCCGCTCAGCGGTCGAAATTGCTCATCGAACAGGCCGTAGGCGTCCACGCCCTTCATGTCGAAGGTCATGCTGGTGGTCAGGGCTTCCACCAGTTCTTCGCCGTCGAAGCGCTGGAACAGGTGCTGGCGCTGCATCAGCGAGTGACGCGACAAGTCGCCCAGATACCCCGACACTTCGTAATACAGCACCCCCATGAGGATGCAACTCCAGGCCACGAACAGCGAACTGTACAGCGCCAGCAAGCGGCTGCTGGAGGAGCGCCAGCCCTTAGAGGGGTTCAGCAATGACATAACCGGAACCTCGTACCGTGCGGATCAGCGGCGTGAGGCCCGGTGGATCGATTTTCTTGCGCAGGCGACCGATGTGCACATCGATCAGGTTGGTGCCCGGGTCGAAGTGATAACCCCAGACTTCCTCGAAGATCATCATCCGCGACAGGATCTGCCCGGTGTTGCGCATCAGGAATTCGAGCAATTTGTATTCGGTGGGCAGCAGGCTCAGCGGCTGTTCGGCGCGGCTGGCTTCGCGGCTGATCAGGTTCAATTCGAGGTCGGCCACGCGCAGGGCGGTTTCGAACTCCTTGACCGTGCTTTTGCGGCGCAGCAGCACTTCGACGCGGGCGGCCATTTCGTCGGAGGCAAACGGCTTGGTCAGGTAGTCGTCGCCACCGGCACGCAGGCCACGCACACGTTCGTCGACGTCGGAGAGGGCGCTGATCATCAGGATCGGCGTCGACACCCCAATAGTGCGCAGGGTCGTGACGATGGCCAGACCATCGAGTTCCGGCAGCATTCGGTCGAGGGTGATCAGATCGTAATCACCACTCACAGCACGGACCAGGCCTTCACGGCCGTTGTCCACCCAGTCCACATCCAGTCCATGGCTACTCAGCTCGGCGACGATCTCGCGGGCTGTTACGGCGTCATCCTCGATGGTCAAAATACGGGTCATAGGATTACCTGGTGAGCGATACACACTAGAAGTGGGGGCATTTTGCCAAGAAATGCCTGAACGCTTCCTAAATTAAACTTCATCTTGGCAAAACTGACACAAGTTTCATGCCTGGGTACACAGTCAGTGTGGGAGCGGGCTTGCTCGCGAATGCGGTGTATCAGCCAGCTCATGAGTAGCTGACACACCGCATTCGCGAGCAAGCCCGCTCCCACAGGTCAGGTGTTCGCCGAGGAATGCATTACGCCCGCTCAAAACAGTCATTTCTTGCAACTTGCATGGTTAAAGTTAGTTCAAAATTTATATCTTGTTGAAATATAAGAAGTTTATTTTTTAGCCGGACTGGCATGGTGCCTGCACTGTCCCTTTTGAGACTTGTAACACTATTTTTCCTGCCGGGAGCAAAACAACAATGATCACATCCTCATCCACGCTGCAAGAGTCAAGTTCGCTCTCCGGGGTTTCCTGGGGGGCGATTTTCGCCGGGGCCGCTGCGGCGGCTGCACTCTCGTTAATCCTCGTGCTGTTGGGTTTCGGCCTGGGCTTTTCGGCGGTGTCGCCGTGGGCCGACAGCGGTATCAGCGCCAAGGGGCTTGGCATTTCCACGATTGTCTGGCTGGCATTCACCCAGATCGTCGCTTCGGGCCTGGGCGGTTATATCGCCGGTCGGTTGCGCGTGAAGTGGGCCAGTATGCACGGCGATGAGGTGTACTTTCGCGACACCGCCCATGGGTTCCTGGCGTGGGCCGTTGCCACGCTGGTCACCGCCATGCTGGTGGTCGGTTCGGTCAGCAGTGTGGTCAGCGGCGGCGTTAAAGCCGGTGCAGGCGTGGCTGCCGGTGCGGCCAGTGGCTTGACCCAGGCGGTAGGCAGCGCAGCCAAAGGCGCCAACGGCGGCGACTTTGACTACTACGTCGACAGCCTGTTTCGTGATGACCGCCCAGCTGCCGTCAGCGATGACGCGGTGCATGGCGTGGTTGCACGCATCTTCACTCGTACCCTGAGCAACGATGGCCAGCTGGCCCCTGAAGACCGTGCCTACCTGGCCCAGTTGATCAGCCAGCGTACCAACCTCAGCCAGGCCGACGCCGAAGCGCGCATCGACAAGGTTTACGGCGACGCTCGTAAAGCCGTTGAAGACGCCAAGCTCAAAGCCAAGCAAGCCGCCGATACCGCAGCGAAAGTCGCGGCCTACACCTCGCTCTGGACCTTCATCACCCTGCTGATCGGTGCGTTCTTCGCCAGCTTCGCAGCCACCTTCGGCGGTCGCCGTCGGGATGCCGTGGTGTATGTCGAGACTGAAAACTACGTTCGTTAATTAAGGAGAACATCATGCGCTCATTATTGCTTTGGTTCCTCGGTGTGCCTATTCCGGTCATTATTCTGATCGCGATCTTCATGCACTGATTGCTTTAAAACATGTGGGAGCGGGCTTGCCCGCGATGGCGCCGTGTCAGTCAGCTCTTAAGTCACTGACAGACCGCTATCGCGGGCAAGCCCGCTCCCACATTTGGTTTTGCTTAAGGTCAGCCAACTCACTAGAAGTAGGCAGCTCGCCACCGAGGTCATGATGACCAAGGGCAGCGACGTACCGTCCGACAACAACCCGGTGACCCAACTGCTCACGGCAGTGAGAAACATCTGGGTGAAGAAGAACAACCCCGACGCCGTTCCGGCAATCGCGCCATACGGCTGCAACACCGACAGCTGACACGCTGGAATCACCATCCCCACCGACACCATGATCACCACCATCGGCAGCACAATCGCCAGCCACGCCTGCGGCAGCGCGACGGTGGCGCCTGCGAGCATCACGCAACCGAGCACATTCAAGGCGATGGCGGCGTTGATCAAACGGTCGGGTTCAAAGCGCAGCACCAGGCGCCGGAACAGGTTCGCGCCGAGCATGTAGCCGCTGATCGTCGCGGCGAATACCAGCGCGTAAGCCGTGGCAGACAGGTGGTAACCGCGTTGCAGCAGGGCCGAAGACTCGCTGATAAACGGGAAATACGTGCTGTACACACAGCCGATTGCCAGGGAATAACGCAGGAAATAGCGGTCTCGCAGCAGTTGGCCATAGATGCGCAGCAGGTTGCTCGGCGGCGCGGCGGCGACTTGCGGTGGGCGGGTTTCCGGCAGGCGGCGATACACCGTGAGGTACAAGCCTGCGCCAATTACGCCGAGCACTGCAAACAGCCCGCGCCAGCTGATAAAGGGCAGCATCAGGCTGCCCAGCACCGGTGCAGCCATTGGCGAGATGGCCATGGCCATGGAGATCAGGCCGAGCAGGCGCGCTTGTTGGTCGCGGTCGAAATAGTCGCGCACGATCACTCGGCCAATCACCGTGGTGCAGCACCCGCCCAAGGCCTGGAACAGCCGCGCAACGATCAGCACCTCGAGGCTGTCGGCGAGTGCGCAGACCACGGTCGCGACGACGTACAGGAACAGGCCCGCCAACAATACCGGGCGACGGCCGAAGCGGTCGGTCAACGGGCCGCTGACCAGCAGGGAAATCGCCGAGCCGATCGCATACACCGTGAGGGTCAGTTGCAGTTGGCTGTCGCTGGCGCGGAAGTGGTCGGCCATGGTGGGCAGCGCTGGCAGGTGCAAGTCCAGAGTAAGGCGCGGCAGGGCGATGAGCACGGTCAGCAGCACCAGCCAGAAGCCGAAGGAGAGGGCGCGTTGAGTCATGTGAGTCTTCTTCGCAAAGAGTAGAGCCCGAACTCTAGCCGCATTGTGGTTTAATCCTGTGGGCCACTTATGCTTGAAGAGAATGGACCACTATGAGCCGAGGAAAAGCCGCCTCCAACCTGGACTTGCCGCGCCCGGACACCTTGGGCGCAGGCAAGCAGCAGGGCGCCTACGAAGCCTTGCGCGCCGCCATCCTCAATCGACAACTGCCCGCCGGCAGCCGCTTGCCGTCGACCCGCAGCCTGGCGGAGCGCTGGCTGGTGTCGCGTGGCACGTTGGAAGCGGCCTATGAACGCTTGCACAGCGAAGGCTATGTGCAGCGGGTCGCGGGTTCCGGTACGCGGGTGTGTGCGGTGATTCCCGAGCAATTCATTGCAGCCCCGGCGCCGAGCCAAACGCCACGGCGCGCGGTCGTGCCTGATCAACTCGATACGGGCGTACAAAGCCATGTGCCCTTTGTGGCACGGCGCCCGGATGCCGGGCTGTTCGACCTCAAAGCCTGGGCGCGCTGTATTTCCCGAGGGCTGCTCGCCGCCGGGCCTGGCGTGTTGGAGGCTGCCCATCCTGCCGGCTTGCCCGCGTTGCGCGAACAGATCGCCGACTACCTGCGCAGTTATCGCGGCATGCACTGCGAGGCGGATGAAGTGATCGTCACCACTGGCATTCGCCACGGCCTGGACCTCATCGCCCGCACGGTGCTCAAACCTGGCGACATCGCCTGTGTCGAAGACCCTGGCTATAAGCCCGCGCGCCGCCTGTTCAGCCTGGCCGGCGCGCATGTCCTGGCGATCCCGGTCACGACCGAAGGCCTGGACACCGCCCAATTGCCCGACGCTGCGCGCCTGGCCTATGTCACGCCGGCGCACCAGGCCCCATTGGGCATGACCTTGAGCGTCTCGCACCGCCTGGCGTTGCTGGATTGGGCCGCTCGCGCCGACGCCTGGGTGGTCGAGGACGACTACGACAGCGAATACAACTACAACAGCGCGCCCCTGGCGGCGCTTAAATCCCTGGACTCCGGCGACCGCGTCATCTACTGCGGCAGCTTCAACAAGAACCTGTTCCCCGGCTTGCGTGTGGGTTTCATGGTGGTGCCCAAGGCGTTACGCCCAGCGTTGCTGCGCACCCTGCAACTTACCGGGCACTCGGTGGGCGCCACCGATCAATTGGGGCTGGTGGAATTCCTCTGCAGCGGCGCCTTTGTGCGCCACCTGCGAGCTTCGCGTCAGGCGTATCAGGCGCGGCGCGATGCGTTGCTCGGCTGTCTGCCAGCGGAGTGCGCGGTGAGCGGTCAGCAAGCCGGGCTGCACTTTGTGCTGTGGTTGCCGAGCGGCATTGAGGAAAGCGAGTTCTGCACCCGCGCCGCCGCCGTCGGGCTGACGTTGCAGCCGCTGGGCAAGTTCTGCGTGGAAGCCCGTTTGCCGCCTGCGGTGATCATCGGCTACACCGCATTGACCCTGGCGCAGATCCGTTATCACGGCCGATTTCTCACGCAATTGTTAATAGCGGCTTAACTCGCGCTTGGCTAGACTCGCGCCCCATGAGCCGCCTTCTGCGTTTGATCCTGGTCATGCTGTTAAGCCTCACGCTTCCCCTGACCGGGATGGCGGGTGTGCCGTCGAGCACCGAGCCTTGCCCGATGAAAATGTCGAGCATGCAGATGATGACCGACATGGCCCCGGACTGCTGCCAGGACGGCGCCGACCATGGCAAGGCCTGCAAGCCTGGCCAGGAGTGCAAGACCGGCGGCCTGCTGCAACTCTCCCTGGCGGTGCTCAAGGCACCGCTGCCCCTGGCGCATCCGCTGGCTGCCAGCCGTTCTGCGGATTTCATCCCCGACCGCACGCCGTCCGGCGTCTGGCGCCCACCCCGTTCCTGATTCCGGTTGCACCTGAAGACCCATCCCCCACACGGGATGGCCTTGCTGTGGGCCGCATAACGCGGCGCGCAGTGGAACCGATCAGGAATCTTCAAGATGAATTCCCTCTACCTGCGCGCCCTGGTGGTGGGCGTGCTCACATGGCCTGCGCTTGCCCATGCGCTGACCCTGGATGACGCCCTGCGCCTGGCGCAGAACAACGCGCCTTCGCTGAACGCGGAGGCCGCCAAACTGCACGCGGCAACCCAAGCGGCCATCCCGGCCGGCGAACTGCCCGACCCGAAACTGGTGGTGGGCCTGCAGAATTTTCCCATCGGCGGGCCGAATCGCGGCACGTTGTATGGCGATGACATGACCGACCAAATGATCGGTATCCAGCAACAGGTGCCCAGCCGCGACAAGCGCAAGGCGCGCATCGAGCTGGCCGATGCCACGGTGCAAACCGCTGCCGCCGAAGGGCGCATTGAACGCCTCAACGTGCGCCAGGCCACGGCCCAGGCCTGGATTCGCGCGTACGCGGTGGAGCGCAAAGAGGCGTTGTTCCAGGACTTCTACCAACAGAACCGCCTGCTGCAAGACAGCGTACGCGCGCAGTTGGCCGGTGGGCGCGGGCAGGCCGCCGACAGCGTGGTGCCCAAGCAGGAAGCCGCCGAACTGGCCGAGCGCGAAGACGAACTGACCCAGCAACGCGCCCAGGCCCGCGCCGCTCTCAAGCGCTGGATCGGCGCGGCCGCCAATGAAGCCCCCAGCGGGCAACTGCCGAACTGGACCATCGACAGCCACGGCTACAGCCACAACCTGCACCAGCATCCGGAACTGCAAGCCTATGTGCCGCGCACCCGCGAAGCGCAAGCGCGCGTGCAGGAAGCCAAGGCGCAAAAGACTTCGGATTGGAGTTGGGAGGTGGACTACCAACACCGTGGCCGCGAATACGGCGATATGGTCAGCCTGCAATTGAGCTTCGATTTGCCGATATTCCCCGGCCGCCGACAAAACCCCGGCATCGCCGCCAAACAGGCGGCGCTGGACCAGTTGGACGCCGAGCGCGAAGCCGCCACCCGCGAGCACACGCAGATGCTCGATGACGCGCTGGCGGTTTACCAGCGCCTGGACCGCGCGGTGCAGCGCAGCCAGGACAGCCTGGTGCCGCTGGCCGAAGAGAAAGTCGCCCTGAGCCTCGCCGGTTATCGCGCGGGCAAAGCCGACTTGATCAGCGTGGTCAGTGCCCGCCGTGAGCTGGTCGACGCGCGTTTCAAGCAGATTGATGCCATCGAGCAGCGGGCCTTGACCGGCGCCCAGCTGTACTTCGCCTATGGGGAACCCAACAATGAATAATCGAATCGCGGCAGCGCTGCTGTTGCTCGGCCTGGGCGCGGGCTACGGCGTGGCGCAATGGCATCCCACGGCACCAATGCCTGCCCAAAACGACAAACAGGCGCTGTATTGGTACGACCCGATGTACCCGCAACAGAAATTCGACAAGCCCGGCAAGTCGCCTTTCATGGACATGCAATTGGTGCCGCGCTATGCCGATAACGCTGCGGCGGATACGCCGACGGTGCAGATCGACCCACGCCAAACCCAAAACATCGGCGTGCGCCTGGCGACGGTCAGTCGAGGTGTGATGACGTCCACTTTGGAGCTGTCGGGAATCCTGGCTTTCAATGACCGCGATGTTGCGGTTGTACAGGCGCGGGCTGCCGGGTTTGTCGAGCGGGTCTATGCGCGAGCGCCCGGCGATGTACTCAAGGCCGGCGCGCCGTTGGCGGACATTCTGGTGCCCGAGTGGGCGGCGGCCCAGGAAGAATTCCTTGCCCTGCGCCGTAGCGGTGACAGTGGTTTATTGAGCGCCGCGCGCCAGCGTCTGCGCCTGAGTGGTATGCCCGCCGGGCTTGTCGCACAGATGGAACGCAGCGACCGGGTGCAATCGGTGTTGACTGTCACCACGCCGTTGAGCGGCGCCTTGCAAACTCTGGACGTGCGCGAAGGCATGACCGTCGCGACGGGGCAGACCCTGGCGCGAGTCAATGGCTTGGATCGGGTCTGGTTGCAGGTGGCGGTGCCGCAAGCCCAAGGCGCCACGTTGGCGGTAGGGCAAGCCGTGACGGCGCACTTTGTCGGGTTGCCGGGTAACGCCGTTAACGGCGTCGTCAGCGCGATTCTGCCCGCTAACGCCCTGGACAGCCGCACCGTGCAGGTTCGCGTCGAACTGCCCAACCCCGACGGCCACTTGCGCCCCGGCATGACCGCCCAGGTGCGCCTGGCGCAAACCAGCGGGCAAGCGGTGTTGCAGGTGCCGAGCGAAGCGTTGATCCGCACCGGCAAACGCGTGCTGGTGATGCTGGCCGAGGCGGGCGGGCACTATCGGCCGGTGGAGGTTGAAGCGGGCGCGGAAAACCAGGATTACACCGTAATTCGCAGTGGCTTGCAGGAAGGCCAGCAGGTGGTCGCGTCCGGTCAATTTTTGCTGGATTCTGAAGCAAGTTTACGCGGTTTAGTATCGCCATCGTCCGGCACTTCTGAAATGGGCATGCAGCCCGGAGCCCAGCCATGATCGCCCTGTTGATTCGCTGGTCGGTGGCCAACCGTTTTCTGGTGTTGCTCGCCACCTTGTTTGTCACCGCGTGGGGCGTTTGGGCGGTGCAAAACACGCCGGTCGACGCGTTGCCGGATCTCTCCGATGTGCAGGTGATCATTCGCACCCCGTACCCTGGCCAGGCGCCGCACATTGTCGAAAACCAGGTCACTTACCCGATGACCACCACCATGCTGTCGGTGCCGGGTGCCAAGACCGTGCGCGGCTTCTCGTTCTTTGGCGACAGCTATGTGTACGTGCTGTTCGACGAAGGCACCGACCTCTACTGGGCGCGCTCGCGGGTGCTGGAGTACCTCAGCCAATTGCAGGCGCGGCTGCCGGCCTCCGCCAAGCCCGCGCTGGGGCCGGACGCCACCGGCGTCGGCTGGATCTATCAATACGCATTGGTGGACCGCACCGGCCAGCACGACCTGGCGCAATTGCGCGCGCTGCAGGACTGGTTCCTCAAGTTCGAACTCAAGACCCTGCCGAATGTGGCGGAAGTCGCGACCATCGGCGGGCAGGTCAAGCAGTACCAGGTGCAACTCGACCCGCTGGCCCTGGCCAGTCACGGCATCACCCAGGCGCAAGTGGCGGACGCCATCGGCAAGGCCAATCAGGAAACCGGTGGCTCGGTGCTGAACATGGGCGAGTCCGAGTACATGGTGCGCGCCTCCGGTTACTTGAAAACGCTCAACGATTTCCGTGCCATTGCGCTGCGCCTCGACAGCAACAATGTGCCGGTGACCCTCGGCGATGTGGCGACGATTCAGCTAGGCCCGGACCTTCGCCGGGGCATCAGTGAACTCGACGGCGACGGCGAAGCGGTCGGCGGCGTGGTGATCCTGCGCAGCGGCAAAAATGCGCGTGAGGCCATCGCGGCGGTCAAGACCAAACTGGAGCAATTGAAAAGCAGCCTGCCGCCCGGCGTCGAGATCGTCACCACTTACGATCGCAGCAAACTGATTGACCGTGCCGTGGACAACCTCAGCCACAAACTGCTCGAAGAGTTCCTGGTGGTGGCGCTGGTGTGCGGGATTTTCCTGTGGCACCTGCGCTCGTCATTGGTGGCGATTATCTCGTTGCCGGTGGGCGTGTTGATCGCGTTTATCATCATGCGTTTCCAGGGCATCAACGCCAACATCATGTCGTTGGGCGGCATCGCGATTGCGATTGGCGCGATGGTGGATGCGGCGGTGGTGATGATCGAAAACGCCCACAAGAAAATCGAAGCCTGGCATCACGCCCATCCCAACCGCGCGCTGAAGGGCGAGGAGCATTGGCAGGTGGTGACGTCGGCGGCGGTGGAAGTCGGGCCGGCGCTGTTTTTCTGTTTGCTGATCATCACGCTGTCGTTTATCCCGGTGTTCACCTTGCAAGCCCAGGAAGGGCGCCTGTTCGGCCCGCTGGCCTACACCAAGACCTACGCCATGGCCGCCGCGGCCGGGTTGTCGGTGACGTTGATCCCGGTGCTGATGGGTTATTGGATTCGCGGGCGTATTCCCGATGAGCAGCGCAACCCGCTCAATCGCGGCCTGATCAAGCTCTATCAACCGGCCCTCGATACGGTGCTGCGCTGGCCGCGAATGACCTTGCTGCTGGCGCTGTTGACGGTCGCCAGCGTGGCGTGGCCGCTGTCGAAACTGGGCGGTGAGTTCCTGCCGCCGCTGGATGAGGGCGACTTGCTCTACATGCCATCGGCATTGCCGGGGCTGTCGACGCAAACCGCAGGTGAACTGCTGCAACGCACCGACCGCCTGATCAAAAGCGTACCGGAAGTGGCCCATGTATTCGGCAAGGCCGGTCGCGCCGAAACCGCCACTGACCCGGCGCCGCTGGAGATGTTCGAGACCACCATTGAGTTCAAGCCCAGGGATCAATGGCGCGCCGGCATGACCCCGGAAAAGTTGGTGAAAGAACTCGACCGCGTGGTGCAGGTGCCGGGCCTGACCAATATCTGGATCCCGCCGATCCGCAACCGCATCGACATGCTCGCCACCGGGGTGAAAAGCCCGATTGGCGTGAAGGTGGCAGGCACCAGCCTGATGCAGATCGATGCGGTGACCCAGGCCGTGGAAAAGGTCGCCAGGACCGTGCCCGGCGTGAGCTCGGCACTCGCCGAGCGCTTGACCGGCGGGCGCTATATCGACGTGGATATCGACCGTACGGCCGCCGCGCAATACGGGCTGAATATTGCCGATGTGCAGTCGATTGTGTCCGGCGCGATTGGCGGTGAAACCATCGGCGAAACCGTGGAAGGCCTGGCGCGTTTTCCGATCAGCCTGCGTTACCCGAAGGAGTGGCGCGATTCGGTAACGGCCCTGGACAACCTGCCGATCTACACGCCGCAAGGCAGCCAGATCACCCTCGGCACCGTGGCCAGGCTCAAGGTCAGCGACGGCCCGCCGATGCTCAAAAGTGAAAACGCGCGGCCTTCCGGCTGGGTCTATATCGACGTGCGCGAGCGTGATTTGGCGTCGGTGGTGAAAGACCTGCGTGAGGCAATCAACCAGCAGGTGCAGCTGCAGCCGGGCATGAGCCTCAGTTATTCGGGGCAGTTCGAATTCCTGGAAAGGGCCAATGAACGCCTGAAGCTGGTTGTGCCGGCGACCTTGCTGATCATCTTTGTGTTGCTGTACCTGACGTTCCGCCGCGTGGACGAAGCGTTGTTGATCATCGCCACGTTGCCCTTTGCGCTAACGGGTGGCGTGTGGCTGCTGTACTGGCTTGGCTTCAATTTATCGGTGGCCACGGGCGTGGGCTTTATTGCATTGGCCGGTGTATCGGCGGAGTTCGGCGTGATCATGCTGCTGTACCTGAAAAACGCCTGGGCCGAGCGCAAGGACGGTGACTTGCTGGCCGCCATCACCGAAGGCGCGGTGCTGCGCGTACGCCCCAAAGCCATGACCGTGGCCGTGATCATCGCCGGCTTGCTGCCGATTTTGCTGGGCGGCGGCACCGGCAGCGAAGTCATGAGCCGCATCGCCGCGCCGATGGTCGGCGGCATGCTCACCGCGCCGCTGCTGTCACTCTTCGTAATCCCCGCCGCCTACCACCTGCTCCGCCGCCCCACAACAAAACACTAACCAAACTGAAGGAACTGGCTTTATGTATGTGGGTAAAACCATCACCACCAACTCAGTCATCAAACCCAACCTGCTCATGAATCTCATCCACCTTCAACTCCAACCGATACGCCACCGCAATAAACAACGCCTGGCACAGGCACAAGGTGGCGCTCAACGAGCGAAACGCAAACGACGACCCTTCATTCACCAGCAGCACCGCGTTCGCCCGCTTGGCCAGCGGCGACAGGTTGCTGTCGGTGATGATCAAGGTCTTGGCCTGATGATGCTGGGCAATCCGCAGGCAATGCTGCGTCTCTTTGCCGTAGGGCGTAAAGCTGATCGCAATCACCAAATCATTGGCACGCACACTGCGCATCTGCTCGCGGTAACTGCCGCCCAAACCGGAAATCAAGTGAATGCGCTTGTTGGTGTGCTGCAGGTTGTAGACCAGGTAATCAGCCACCGCGAAGGAACGGCGCACACCGACCACGTAGATGTTGTCGGCGTTGACCACCAGATCCACGGCCTTCTCGAACGCCACGTCATCCAGTTCCAGCCCCAGCCGCTCGATGCCCGACAGGGTGGCATTCACGCACTCGCGCGCCAGGTCGCCGCCGCTGGCTTTTTGCGACTTGTTGGCGATCATGCTGCGAATGCGCTGCTGGTAGTTCTGCACCGGCGTGGTCTTGTGGGTGTAGGCCTCGCGAAACAACGCCTGCATCTCACTGAAACCACTGAACCCGAAACGCTGGGAGAACCGCACGATGGCCGAGGGGTGCACTTCACATTCACGGGCGATGTCGCTGATGCGGTCGACCATGATCCGGTCGCTCTGCTGGCTCATGTAGCTGGCAATGCGTTTGAGCTGGCGTGGCAGGCTTTCGTATTCGTCGGTGATCAGCTGCAACAGGCGCTCGGCATTGATCGGAGGGCTGGCGAGCGTGGCTTCCAGGGTGGTCTCGGGATCGGTGCGGGACATGGGCAATCCTTTTGGCTTGTTCTTCTGACGCGCTGATAGGTGGGCGCAAGTCTACAGGGTAGGCGCAAAAAAATACCCCGGCATCACGGCAGCCGTGGCCTGCTGAAACGATGCAGGAGGGCTGGCGTGCCATTATGCTGGCTTATTGGAAAAAATATTCCACTAAAAATAATTATGGAATAAATATTGATTGGTGCTGCTGAACGTTCTAGTCTGCTGTTACCAAGAGCGTGTGCCGTCACCTCGGCGGCACCACGCAGGCTGATAAAAATAACAGGAGCCAGCATGGGCCAGACTCGTTTTGCCAGTGGGCGTCAATTGGATCTGATTTGCCTCGGGCGCCTGGGCGTCGATCTCTACGCACAGCAAGTGGGTGCGCGGCTTGAGGACGTGTCCAGCTTCGCCAAATACCTCGGCGGGTCCTCCGCCAATATCGCTTTCGGCACCGCGCGGCTGGGGCTTAAATCGGCGATGTTGAGCCGGGTCGGCGACGACCACATGGGCCGCTTCCTGGTGGAATCCCTGGCCCGTGAAGGTTGCGATGTCAGCGGCATCAAGGTCGACCCGGAACGCCTCACCGCGCTGGTGCTGCTGGGCCTTAAAGACCGTGAAACCTTCCCGCTGGTGTTCTACCGCGAAAACTGCGCCGACATGGCCCTGCGCGCCGAAGACATCAACGAAGCCTTTATTGCCTCCAGCAAAGCCTTGCTGATCACCGGCACGCATTTCTCCACCGACGGCGTCTACAAGGCCAGCATCCAGGCCCTGGATTACGCGGCCAAGCACAACGTCAAGCGCGTGCTCGATATCGACTACCGCCCGGTGCTGTGGGGCCTGGCGGGCAAGGCGGACGGCGAAACCCGGTTTGTCGCCGACCAGAACGTCAGCCAGCATGTGCAGAAAATCCTGCCGCGTTTTGACCTGATCGTCGGCACCGAAGAAGAGTTCCTGATTGCTGGCGGCAGTGAGGATTTGCTCACCGCGCTGCGCACTGTGCGTGAACTGACCCCGGCTACCCTGGTGGTCAAGCTCGGCCCGCAGGGCTGCACGGTGATCCACGGCGCGATCCCGGCGCGGCTCGAAGACGGCGCCGTCTACCCGGGCGTACGGGTTGAAGTGCTGAACGTGCTGGGCGCCGGCGATGCGTTTATGTCGGGCTTCCTCAGCGGCTGGCTCAACGATGCCAGCGATGAGCGTTGCAGCCAACTGGCGAATGCCTGTGGCGGCCTGGTGGTGTCTCGCCACGCCTGCGCGCCGGCCATGCCCACGCCTGCCGAACTCGATTACCTGTTCAACAGCCCGGTGCCCATCACCCGGCCTGACCAGGACGTGACCCTGCAACGCCTGCACCGTGTCAGCGTGCCGCGCAAAGCCTGGAAGCAGCTGTTCGTGTTTGCCTTCGACCACCGCTGGCAGTTGGTGGACCTGGCGCAAAAAGGCGGCCAGGACCCAACGCGCATCAGCGCCATCAAGCAGCTGTTTATCCAGGCCGTCGAACGCGTTGAAGCCAAGTTGCGCGAGCAGGGCGTTGAAGCCGATGTGGGCCTGCTGGCCGACCAGCGTTTCGGCCAGGACGCGCTCAACGCCGCCAGTGGGCGCGGTTGGTGGATCGCGCGCCCGGTGGAAGTGCAGAACTCTCGGCCGCTGGCGTTCGAACACGGCCGTTCGGTGGGCAGCAACCTGATTGCCTGGCCCCAGGAACAAATCATCAAGTGCCTGGTGCAATACCACCCTGACGACGAGCCGATGTTGCGCCTGGAGCAGGAAGCGCAGCTCAAGGCGGTGTACGAGGCCTCTCTGGTCAGCGGTCACGAACTGCTGCTGGAAGTCATTCCGCCCAAGGATCACCCGTCCACCTATCCGGATGTGCTCTATCGCAGCCTCAAGCGCCTTTACAACCTGGGCATCTACCCGGCGTGGTGGAAGATCGAAGCGCAGTCGGCTGAAGAGTGGAAAAAACTCGATGAACTGATCCAGGAGCGCGACCCGTACTGCCGTGGCGTGGTGTTGCTGGGCCTGAATGCCTCGGCTGAATGCCTTGCCGATGGCTTCCAGCAAGCCAGCAAGAGTACGACTTGCCGTGGGTTCGCCGTGGGCCGCACGATCTTCCAGGAACCCAGCCGCGCGTGGATGGCGGGGGAGATTGATGATGAAACGCTGATCCAACAGGTGCAAAACACCTTCGAACAGCTCATCAATGCCTGGCGCAGCGCCCGAACCTAAACACAGCCTTCAACTTGAAATGCAATCAAAAGTGGGAGCTGCTTTTTGTGGGAGCCGGGCTTGCCCGCGATGCAGGCGACTCGGTCTAACTGCCGAGTCGAGGTGATGCCATCGCAGGCAAGCCAGCTCCCACAAAAGCCCGCTCCCACATAAAGCAGCTCCCATGCAACTTTGAAAATAACAAAAAGGTGCAGCCATGCCCGCAATCCGAATTGGCATCAACCCGATCTCCTGGAGCAACGACGACCTGCCGGCCCTGGGCGGTGAAACGCCGCTGAGCACCGCCTTGAGCGAAGGCAAGGAGATTGGCTACGAAGGTTTTGAACTCAACGGCAAATTCCCCAAGGACGCCAAAGGCGTCGGCGATGTGCTGCGCCCCTATGACCTGGCGCTGGTCTCCGGCTGGTATTCCAGCCGCCTGGCACGTCGCTCGGTGGCGGAAGAAATCGAAGCCATCGCCAGCCATGTCGAGCTGCTGAAACTCAACGGCACCAAGGTGCTGGTCTACGGCGAAGTCGCCGATTCGATCCAGGGCGCCAAGGTGCGCTTGATCGAGCGCCCGCGTTTTCACAGCGAGCAGGCCTGGCAGGACTACGCCGACAAACTCACTGAGCTGGCGCGTTTCACCCTGTCCCAAGGCGTGCGCCTGGCCTACCACCACCATATGGGCGCCTACGTTGAATCCCCTGAAGACATTGACCAGCTGATGCGCCGCACCGGCCCGGAAGTCGGCCTGCTGTTCGATTCGGGCCACTGCTACATGGGTGGCGGCGAACCCATCGAGGTGCTGCGCAAACACATCGAACGCATCTGCCACGTGCATTTCAAGGACGTGCGCAAACCGGTGGTGCAACTGGCGCGCAACCAGATGTGGAGCTTTCCTGATTGCATCGTCAACGGCACCTTCACCGTGCCCGGTGATGGCGATATCGACTTCGCCGAGCTGCTCGATGTGCTGCTGGCGGCCCAGTACGAAGGCTGGCTGGTGGTGGAGGCCGAGCAGGACCCGGCCGTGGCGCCCAGCTATATCTATGCGAAAAAGGGCTATGACACCTTGCGCGCGCTTCTCAACGAGAGGACTTGAGTGATGAGCTTGTTGGTCAAAAGCAGCAAACGTGGGCAAACCATGGTTGCCCTGGAAGCCGGGCGCCTGGAATACGTGGGCTTTGCCGCCTACCGCCTGAGCCTCGGTGAAACCCTGCCGGTGACCGCCGGTGATAAGGAGTTGTGCCTGGTGCTGCTCAGCGGCCGGGTGAATATCGAGGGCGAGGGCTTCAACTGGCAGAACCTCGGTGATCGTCACTCGGTGTTCGAAGACAAATCACCCTTTGCCGCCTACCTGCCGCCCGGCACCGATGCGCAGATTACCGCATTGAGCGACGTGCAAATCGCGGTGTGCGCCGCGCCCGGTGCCACAGGTTTTGAGCCACGCCTGATCCGGCCCGAGCAGTGCAAGCGCAGCGTACGCGGCAAGGGCGCCAACACCCGTTATGTGTGCGACATCCTGCCCGACAGCGAGCCGGCCCATTCGCTGCTGGTGGTGGAAGTGCGCACGCCGTCGGGGCATTCCTCCAGCTACCCGCCGCACAAGCACGACACCGACGACCTGCCGCACCAGAGCTTTCTCGAAGAAACCTATTACCACCAGATCAACCCGCCGCAAGGCTTTGTGTTCCAGCGCGTGTACACCGACGACCGCAGCATCGACCAGGCCATGGCCGTGGAAAACAGCGACCTGGTGGTGGTGCCCGAGGGTTACCACCCGGTCAGCGTGCCGTACGGCTACGAGTCGTATTACCTGAACGTGATGGCCGGCCCCAAGCGCGCCTGGCATTTCCATAACGACCCACAGCACAGCTGGCTGCTGGACCTCTAATCGGTTTGAACGGAGAACAACAACAATGAAGTCGCCGCTGCGTTTTGCCCTTAACCGCATGGTCGCGCCCAACTTGCCCCTGCCGGGTTTCATTCAGTTGGCGGCCGCGCTCAAGTGCGATGCCATTGAGATTCGCAACGACCTCAACGGCCACGAAATCGAATTCGGCACACCCGCCAGCCGCGTGCGCGAATTGTGCGCGGTGCAGGGCATCACGGTGCTGTCGATCAACGCGCTGTACCCCTTTGATGTGTGGAATGACGAGCGCCGCGCCCAGGCGATCAAGCTTGCCACCTATGCCCGCGAATGCGGCGCGCAAGGCCTGGTGATGTGCCCGCTGAATGAGCGCGGCGACACGCGCAACGAAGCCCAGCGCGCCGCTGGTTTGCGCACCGCGTTGAGCGAGCTGGCGCCGATCCTGCGCGAGTACGGGATTCTCGGTTTTATCGAGCCCCTGGGGTTCGAAGAATGTGCACTGCGCCGCAAACGCGTGGCGGTGGATGCGATCCAGTCGATTGGCGGCCTGGATGTGTTCCGCCTGGTGCACGACACCTTCCACCATCACCTGGCCAGCGAGCAGGAGTTCTTCCCGCAACTGACCGGCCTGGTGCATATCTCCGGCGTCGAAGACCGTGACGCGCCGCTGAATTCGATCCGCGACGGCCACCGCGTGCTGGTGGGCGAGGGCGATATTCTCGGCAATGCCGCGCAGATCGACACCTTGCTCAGCAGCGGGTACGGCGGTTACCTGTCGTTTGAGCCGTTTGCGCAAAGCGTGCATGCGTTGGCGGATATCCAGCAGGCAATCGGGGCAAGCATCGCCCACCTGCAAAACCCCCGAACCTGATGCCAGCTCCCACATTAGATCTCTGTTGAACAATGGATCTGCATTCACACAAGGTGCAAGTGATGACCACAACAAGATTGACCATGGCCCAGGCCCTGGTGAAGTTTCTGGATAACCAGTACATCGAAGTCGATGGCGTGCAGAGCAAGTTTGTCGCCGGGGTTTTCACCATTTTCGGCCACGGCAACGTGCTGGGCCTGGGCCAGGCGCTGGAGCAGGACAGCGGCGACCTGGTGGTGCATCAGGGCCGTAACGAGCAAGGCATGGCCCACGCCGCCATCGGTTTCGCCAAGCAACACCTGCGGCGCAAGATCTACGCGTGCACCTCATCGGTCGGCCCCGGCGCGGCGAATATGATTACGGCCGCCGCAACCGCCACCGCCAACCGTATCCCGTTGCTGCTGTTGCCCGGCGATGTCTACGCCAGCCGCCAACCCGACCCGGTGTTGCAGCAGATCGAGCAATTCCACGACTTGAGCATCAGCACCAACGACGCTTTCCGCTCCGTGAGCAAATACTGGGACCGTATCAACCGCCCCGAGCAGTTGATGACGGCGGCAATCCACGCCATGCGCGTGCTCACCGACCCGGCCGAAACCGGCGCGGTGACCTTGGCCCTGCCGCAGGACGTGCAGGCCGAGGCCTGGGATTATCCCGACTATTTCCTGCAAAAACGCGTACACCGCATCGAGCGTCGCCCGCCGACGGCGGCGATGATCAGCGACGCATTGGCCGCCTTCCGGGGCAAGCGCAAGCCGCTGATCATCTGCGGCGGTGGAGTCAAGTACGCCGGCGCGAATGCCGCGTTGCAGGCATTTGCCGAGCGCTTTGATATTCCCTTCGCAGAAACCCAGGCCGGCAAGAGCGCGGTGGTCTCAAGCCACCCGCTGAACCTGGGCGGTATCGGCGAGACCGGCTGCCTGGCGGCCAACCTGCTGGCCCCGGAAGCGGACCTGATCATTGGTATCGGCACGCGCTACACCGACTTCACCACTTCGTCGAAATCGCTGTTCAAGCACCCTGAAGTGAAGTTTCTCAACCTGAATATCAGCCCTTGCGATGCCTTGAAACTCGACGGTGTACAAGTGCTGGCGGACGCCCAAGTCGCCCTTGAGGCGCTGGCCGATGCCTTGGGCGACTACCGCGCTGGCTGGGGCGAGCAGGCCACCGACGCCAAGGCCCGGTTGGACGCGGAAGTGGACCGCGTGTATCAGGTGCAATACCAGGGCGACGACTTTGTGCCTGAGGTCGATGACCACCTGGACCGCGCAGTGCTGCGCGAATTTATCGAACTGACCGGCTCGTGCCTGACCCAGAGCCGCGTACTCGGCGTGCTCAATGACACCCTGGCCGATGACGCGATCATCGTTGCCGCCGCTGGCAGCCTGCCTGGTGACTTGCAGCGCAGCTGGCGCAGCAAAGGCGTCAACACCTATCACGTCGAGTATGGCTATTCATGCATGGGCTACGAGATCAATGCCGCCCTTGGCGTGAAACTGGCCGAACCGTCCAAGGAGGTGTACGCCTTGGTCGGCGATGGCTCCTACATGATGCTGCATTCGGAGCTCGCCACCTCGATCCAGGAACGGCGCAAGATCAATGTGGTGCTGCTCGACAACATGGCCTTCGGTTGCATCAATAACCTGCAGATTGGCAACGGCATGGAGAGCTTCGGCACCGAATTTCGCTTCCGCGACCCCGACAGCGGCAAGCTCGACGGCGGCCTGGTGCCGGTGGATTTCGCCATGAGCGCGGCGGCCTATGGTTGCAAGACCTACAAAGTCAGCACCGTGGAACAACTCGAAGCGGCCCTGGCCGATGCGCGCACGCAAACGGTGTCGACGCTGATCGATATCAAGGTACTGCCCAAGACCATGATCCACGGTTACTTGTCGTGGTGGCGGGTGGGTGTGGCCCAGGTGTCCACCAGTGAGCGCACCAATGCAGCGGCGAAAAAACTCAATGAACAGCTGGCCAAGGCCCGGCAGTACTAATAACAAGAGGAGTGAAGGTATGTCTTTGAAGCTGGGTGTTATCGGTACGGGCGCCATCGGCCGTGACCATATTCGTCGTTGCAGCCAGACCCTGCTCAACAGTCAGGTGGTGGCGGTGACCGACATCAACCTTGAGCAGGCTGCCAAGGTCGTGGCGGATTTGCAGCTCACCGCCGAGGTATACGCGGACGGCCATGCGCTGATCAACTCGCCGCAAGTCGAGGCCATTTTGGTGACCTCTTGGGGCCCGAGCCATGAAGCATTCGTGCTCGCGGCCATCGCCGCCGGTAAACCGGTGTTCTGCGAAAAGCCCTTGGCCGTCACCGCAGAAGGCTGCCGTAAAATCGTCGACGCCGAAATTGCCTTTGGCAAGCGCCTGGTGCAAGTGGGCTTCATGCGCCCGTACGACGAAGGCTATCGTGCTCTCAAGGCGGTGATCGACAGCGGCCAGATCGGCGAGCCGTTGATGCTGCACTGCGCGCATCGCAACCCGACGGTGGGCGAGAACTACAAGACCGACATGGCGATCACCGACACCTTGATCCATGAGCTGGATGTGTTGCGCTGGTTGCTCAACGACGACTATGTGTCGGTGCAGGTGGTATTCCCGCGTAAATCGAGCAAGGCCCTGGCCCACCTGCGCGACCCGCAGATCGTGCTGCTGGAAACCGCCAAGGGCACGCGCATTGATGTGGAAGTGTTCGTTAACTGCCAGTACGGCTATGACATCCAGTGCGAGGTGGTGGGGGAGACCGGCATCGCCAAACTGCCGGAGCCATCGCAGGTGCAACTGCGCAGCGGGGCCAAGCTGTCGAATGCGATCCTGATGGATTGGAAGGACCGCTTTATCGGCGCCTATGACGTCGAGTTGCAAGCCTTCATCGACAGCGTGCGCGCCGGGCAAGTCGGCGGGCCGTCGGCCTGGGATGGCTTTGCGGCGGCAGTGGCGGCGGATGCGTGTATTGAAGCGCAGAGCAGTGAGCAGATCGTCAAGGTCAGCCTGCCGCCACGCCCGCATTTTTATGGCTAAGCCCAAATCTACACTTGAAATGCATTAAATGTGGGAGCTGGCTTGCCTGCGATAGCGGTGTTTCAGTGATGGGTTCATTGACTGACACACTGCTTTCGCAGGCAAGCCAGCTCCCACACTTGATTGGGTTTCCAGTTCCAGAAGGAGTGTATGTATGCGAATCGGACTAGTCGGCTACGGCCATGGCGGCCGCTTCTTTCACGCGCCGTTGATTGCAACGCTGCCCGGCGCAACCTTCGTCGGCGTGGTGACGCGTTCCCCGGAGCGCCGCCAGCAACTGGCGACTGACCATCCCGGCCTCAAGGCCTACGATTCCATCGGCCAGATCGTCGAGGCCGGTGTGGATGCGCTGGTTATTTCCACCACCCTCAAAGGCCGCCCGGCCCTGGTGCTGGAAGCCATCGAACATGGCGTTGCGGTGGTCAGCGACAAACCCTTCGCCAGCAATGCCGAGCAGGCCCAGGCGCTGATCACTGCCGCCGAACGCCAAGGCGTGTTGCTGAGCGTCTATCAGAACCGGCGCTGGGATTCGGACTTCCTCACCTTGCGCAAATTGATCGACACCGGCGCCCTGGGCGAGGTCACCCGGTTTGAGTCCTGTGTGGAGCGCTACAACCTGCAATCGGTGGGCAATGCCAGCGGTGGCGGTTGGTTGCGCGACCTCGGCAGCCACTTGGTGGACCAGGCACTGCAACTGTTCGGCCCGGTGGATCGGGTGTTCGCGCAATTGCACTTCAGCGCGCAATACCCAACGCTGGATCACGGTTTTTTTGTCTCGCTGACTCACGCCAACGGGGTGATTTCCCACCTGCGGGGCAGTGCGCTGCAAAACAGCCAGGCCCCGCGTTTTCGTGTCAGCGGCACGCTGGGTTGCTACACCGTCGACGGCCTGGACGGCCAGGAAGAAGCGCTGATGGCCGGCAAGTCGCCAAAAACCGAAGGCGAGCACTGGGGCGCGGAGGAACATCGACGCTGGGGCTGGTTTGAACAAGGCGCTGAGCGCGAACGGGTGCCGTCGGAAAAAGGCTGCTGGACGCAGTTCTATCGCCAGTTGCAGAGTGCTGTGCAAGGGCAGGGGCCGTTGCCGGTAAGCGCCTATGACGCGCTGGAAACCACCCGTATATTGGACGCCGCACGCCTCAGCAACGAGCGCCAGCAGGTGGTTTCAATAAAAATAGAATGAAATTCTAAAAATGGTTGATATGGAAATTATTTTCCAATAGAGTCTTTTCCAGGTTGCAAAAAGTACGTCTCGGGCTCGATCCGCGCGACTCAACAAAAACAAGATCAAAAACAACCAGGTACCGTCAGATGAAAATCTTCAACGCTGTACTGCGAGTTTTACGCCCTGCCCAGCAAGCGCCACGCGATCTGCCTCGCGCCCGGCCGTTTTATTTCTCCTTCCTTAATGTGCTGTGCGTCGAAAACAAAGGCGCCCTGGTGTGCTGCATCCCGGGAGCACCGATCGTTCGACTGCCCACATCCTCGCTCTGAAAAACGCAACGTCCACAAAACCAACAAGAAATTGGAGACAGACCGTTCATGAAGACCCCGATCCGTTTTACCGCGCTGGCCTTGTCCATGTTGCTTGCCAGCGGCTTTGCCACAGCGGCCGATCTCAAGATCGGCGTGAGCATGTCCGCCTTTGATGACACCTTCCTGACTTACCTGCGCGAAGACATGGACAAGCAAGCCAAGTCCTATCCCAAAGGCGACGGTGTACAGCTGCAGTTCGAAGACGCCCGCGCTGATGTGGTCAAGCAGCTGAGCCAGGTGGAGAACTTTATCAGCCAGAAGGTCGACGCGATTATCGTCAACCCGGTGGACACCGCGTCGACCAAGAACATCATCAGTGCGGCGACCAAGGCGGGCATTCCACTGGTGTTCGTCAACCGTCGTCCTGACCAGAAGGATCTGCCCAAGGATGTTGTCGCCGTGACCTCCGATGACGTAGAGGCCGGTCGCCTGCAAATGCAGTACATCGCCGAAAAGCTCGGTGGCAAAGGCAAGATCGTGATTCTGTTGGGCGACCTGGCCAACAACTCCACCACCAACCGCACCAAAGGCGTGAAAGAGGTCCTGGCCAAATACCCCGGTATCACCATCGAACAGGAACAGACCGGTACCTGGCTGCGTGACCGTGGCATGACGCTGGTCAACGACTGGCTGACCCAGGGCCGCGAGTTCAATGCGGTGCTGGCCAACAACGATGAGATGGCCATCGGTGCGTCCATGGCTTTGAAGTCGGCAGGCGCCAAGCCGGGCAGCGTGTTGATCGCCGGGGTTGATGGAACACCGGACGGCTTGAACGCGATTACCAAGGGCGACATGGCCGCGTCGGCATTCCAGGATGTCAAGGGCCAGGCGGTGGGTTCGGTGGAAGCGGCGCGCAAGATGGCCAAGCACGAGCCGGTCGAGCAGAACGTGATCATCCCGTTCAAGCTGATCACCCCCGACAACGTCAAAGACTTCAAGTAGCCCTTCATAACAACAATAAGCGAGCAGGGCGGCCACGGTCGCCCTGCTGATGGAGTACCCGATATGCTTGCTCAAGCGGTTGTCTCGCAGCCTCCCGGTATCCAGCCCCTGGCGCCGGAAGAACCCTACCTGCTGGAAATTCTCAATATCAGCAAAGGCTTTCCCGGCGTCGTGGCCCTGGCCGATGTGCAACTGCGCGTACGCCCAGGTTCGGTGTTGGCGTTGATGGGCGAGAACGGTGCGGGCAAGTCGACGCTGATGAAGATCATCGCCGGCATCTACCAGCCCGACGCCGGGGAGATTCGCCTGCGTGGCAAGCCGATCGTATTTGAAACGCCGCTGGCGGCGCAGAAGGCCGGGATCGCGATGATCCACCAGGAACTCAACCTGATGCCGCACATGAGCATCGCCGAGAACATCTGGATCGGCCGCGAGCAGCTCAACAGCCTGCACATGGTCAACCACCGCGAAATGCACCGCTGCACCGCCGAGTTGCTGGCGCGCTTGCGCATCAACCTGGACCCGGAAGAACACGTCGGCAACCTGAGCATAGCCGAACGGCAGATGGTCGAGATTGCCAAGGCGGTGTCCTACGACTCCGACATCCTGATCATGGATGAACCGACTTCGGCCATTACCGAAAAGGAAGTGGCTCACCTGTTTTCGATCATTGCCGACCTCAAGTCCCAAGGCAAAGGCATCGTCTACATCACGCACAAAATGAACGAAGTGTTCGCCATCGCCGATGAAGTCGCGGTGTTCCGCGACGGCCACTATATCGGCCTGCAGCGCGCCGACAGCATGAACAGCGACAGCCTGATTTCGATGATGGTCGGGCGTGAGCTGAGCCAGCTGTTCCCGGTGCGCGAAACGCCCATCGGCGAGCTGCTGCTGTCGGTGCGCGACCTGCGCCTGGACGGCGTGTTCAAGGACGTGTCGTTCGACCTGCACGCCGGTGAAATCCTCGGCATCGCCGGGCTGATGGGCTCGGGCCGCACCAACGTGGCGGAAACTCTGTTTGGTATCACCCCAAGCAGTGGCGGGCAGATCACCCTCGACGGCAAACCGATACGTATCACTGACCCGCACATGGCCATCGAGAACGGTTTTGCGTTGTTGACCGAAGACCGCAAGCTCAGCGGCCTGTTCCCGTGCCTGTCGGTGCTGGAAAACATGGAAATGGCCGTGTTGCCGCATTACTCGGGCAACGGTTTTATCCAGCAAAAGGCCCTGCGCGCGTTGTGTGAAGACATGTGCAAGAAGCTGCGGGTGAAAACCCCGTCGCTGGAGCAGTGCATCGACACCCTGTCCGGCGGCAACCAGCAGAAAGCCCTGCTGGCGCGCTGGCTGATGACCAACCCACGCCTGCTGATTCTCGATGAGCCGACCCGCGGCATCGACGTCGGCGCCAAGGCCGAGATTTATCGCTTGATCTCCTTCCTCGCCAGCGAAGGCATGGCGGTGATCATGATTTCCTCCGAGCTGCCTGAAGTGCTGGGCATGAGCGACCGGGTGATGGTGATGCACGAGGGCGACCTGATGGGCACCCTCGACCGTAGCGACGCGACCCAGGAAAAAGTCATGCAGTTGGCTTCGGGTATGACCGTAGTCCACTGACGAACAGCAGCGTAGGCCCGCGGTTGGCCTGTGCCACAGAATAAGAAGGTGATTGGCTATGAACGCAATAACAGACAACAAGCCCGCCACGGCACCGGTCAAGCACCGCAGGCGTTTGCCCACCGAGTTGAGCATCTTCCTGGTGCTGATCGGTATCGGCCTGGTGTTTGAACTGTTCGGCTGGATCGTGCGCGACCAGAGTTTCCTGATGAACTCCCAGCGCCTGGTATTGATGATCCTGCAAGTGTCGATCATCGGCCTGCTGGCGATTGGCGTAACCCAGGTGATCATTACCACCGGTATCGACCTGTCTTCGGGTTCGGTGCTGGCGTTATCGGCGATGATCGCCGCCAGTCTGGCGCAGACTTCCGATTTCTCCCGTGCGGTGTTTCCCAGCCTGACGGATTTGCCGGTGTGGATCCCGGTGGCGATGGGCTTGGGCGTCGGGCTGCTGGCGGGGGCGATCAACGGCAGCATCATTGCCGTCACCGGTATCCCGCCGTTTATCGCGACCCTCGGCATGATGGTCTCGGCCCGTGGCCTGGCGCGGTATTACACCGAAGGCCAGCCGGTGAGCATGCTCTCGGATTCCTACACCGCCATTGGTCATGGGGCGATGCCGGTGATCATCTTCCTGGTGGTGGCGGTGATCTTCCATATTGCCCTGCGCTACACCAAGTACGGCAAGTACACCTACGCCATCGGCGGCAATATGCAGGCGGCGCGGACGTCGGGGATCAACGTCAAGCGCCACTTGATCATCGTCTATAGCATCGCCGGGCTGCTGGCGGGGCTGGCGGGTGTGGTCGCCTCGGCACGTGCGGCGACCGGCCAGGCCGGCATGGGCATGTCTTATGAGCTGGATGCGATTGCGGCGGCGGTCATCGGCGGCACCAGCCTGGCGGGCGGGGTAGGGCGCATCACCGGCACCGTGATCGGCGCGTTGATCCTGGGGGTGATGGCCAGCGGGTTTACC
The DNA here is from genome assembly GCF_009834565.1 of Pseudomonas sp. R76. Lineage (GTDB taxonomy): Bacteria > Pseudomonadota > Gammaproteobacteria > Pseudomonadales > Pseudomonadaceae > Aquipseudomonas. The sequence goes on along the minus strand of NZ_CP019428.1, from coordinate 3,948,927 downwards.
TTTGTTGGGGTGGATGCGTATATCCAGGACATCATCAAGGGGCTGATCATCGTGATCGCGGTGGTGATCGACCAGTATCGCAACAAGCGCAAGCTCAAACGCTAGGGCTGGCATTCAGCGCCTATCAATGTGGGAGCCGACCTGTGTGGGAGCTGGCTTGCCTGCGATCGCATCAACTCGTTATCCCTGACAAACCGAGTTGCCTGCATCGCGGGCAAGCCCGGCTCCCACACAAGCCAGTTCCCACACAGGATGGCTCTCACATAGGCCAGCTCCCATATTGGATCTTTACCATTGAGTTCTAACCGTCTGTCTTCTATATAGCTCCACACGACTGAATTTCTTGCTATAAACGCACTCCGATGACCATTCGCCAAGCCCGTCCTGGTGCCTTTGGGGGTTAATTGGGAAAAAATGCCTGTCATTTCAGTTGCTGAGCCCTCAAGTCGGCCTTAGACTGCCGCCCCTCGTAAATTGAGTGCCGGGTGGCGCTTGAAATGAACGGCGCCTTTCCGAGGCCTGCAGAGGTCTGCCGGAACGCTCCCTTATTCGCCTTAATGCACGTATTTTTTATAGAGAAATCAATGACAAAGGAAAAGTTGCTGGCCATGCCGGCGGATGACTACATGAATGCCGAACAGCACGCTTTTTTTGAGCAGTTGCTGCAGGACATGAAAGTGGAACACCACGAGCGCATTGAGCAGAACCGCATCGCCATTGAAAGCCTGGATACCCCGGCTGACCCGGCTGACGCCGCTTCCGTTGAAGAAGAGCGCACCTGGCTGGTGAATGCCATCGACCGCGACCAGCGTATGCTGCCGCAGCTTGAGCGTGCACTGGAACGCATCAAGGAAGATTCCTTTGGCTGGTGCGACGACAGCGGTGAGCCTATCGGCCTCAAGCGCCTGCTGATCAGCCCGACCACCAAGTACTGCATCGAAGCGCAAGAGCGTCACGAGCAGATCGACAAGCACCAGCGTCAAGCGTGATGTGCTGAAGTTGGGCGCTGCTGACGTGGCGCCCAAGCGAAATACCGGTTACGCCCCTGTCTATTGATCTGTTGCAAACTCCCCCACTAAAGGCTCATGGATAATGGCCCGATAGTGGCGTTTAATGCAGCAACAATAACGACAAAGCAGTGGGGTAACGACGATGGCTGGAGACGGATCTCTGATGGGCGCAGCAGTGCCACCGCACACGGTGGCGCGCGTGCTGCCCGGCTGGCTGACGCCGCTCCTGCAGAGCACCGCCCTGGTGCTGGTACTGCTGGGCCTGGCGTTTGCCGGCTTGCCGATCTACCTGTGCCTGCCCCTGGTTTTGCTGGTGGTCTGGCTACCGCGCTTTAAAACCCGAAAGCCCGTGCGCGCAGACTCCGCCGCGTCCGATGCGATGGGTGAACTGACCCGCGACCTCTCCTACACCACCAGTCATAACGCGCTTTCGGCTGCCGGCGTGGCCTATTCGGTCAAGCAACTGGCGGCCCGTTTGCAGTCGCAGTTGAGCGCGGCCAAGCAAATTGTCAGCAGCGCCGAAGTCATGATCGGCACTGAAAAGGTCACCTCGCAACTCAGCCGACAGGCCCTCGGCGCGGCCAGCCAGGCCCACCAGCGCAGCACCGAAGGCCGCGAAGTGTTGGCCCAGTCGATCACCCGCATGCACCAACTCAGCCAGCGCGCGAATGCCAGCCGCGAGCTGATCGAGGCCTTGAGCCAGCGCAGCGAAGAGATTCAACGCGTAACCCTGGTGATTCAGTCCATCGCCAGCCAGACCAACCTGCTCGCGTTAAACGCGGCCATTGAAGCGGCGCGCGCCGGTGAGCACGGGCGCGGGTTTGCCGTGGTGGCCGATGAGGTGCGCGGCCTGGCCGGGCGCACCGCCACGGCCACCGATGAGGTGGGGGTGATGGTCGCCGATATCCAGCAACGCACGGCGCAGGTCGTGGAGCAGATTCGCCAGTTGTCGGCGGACTTGCACACCGGCGTCGAGCAAGTGGAGCACGCCGGGTCGCAGTTGGAGAGCATCGCCAGCCTGGCGGCGGATGTGGAAGGGCAGGTCAACGAAATCGCCCAGGGCACCGACACCAACCGCGTGCAACTCGACAGCCTGTTCCATGCCGTGGAGCAAATGCGCAGCGACCTGAGCGTGAGCGACCAGCAAACCCGCCAACTGGCCGACGCCGCCGTGCAAATGGAAGGGCAGACCGAAACCATCAGCGAGCGCCTGGCCGAAGTCGGGCTGGATGACTATCACCAGCGCATCTACGACCTGGCCCGTGAAGGCGCGAACCGCATTGCCGAGCAGTTCGAAGCAGACGTACTGCAAAACCGTATCAGCCTGCAGGACCTGTTTGACCGCAGCTACACGCCGATCCCGAATACCAGCCCAAGCAAGTACCACACGCGTTTTGACGGCTACACCGATCAGGTCTTGCCGGCGATCCAGGAAGCGCTGCTGCCGCGCCATGAAGGCTTGGTATTCGCCATCGCCTGCACGCCTCAAGGCTATGTGCCGACGCACAACAAGGCGTTTTCTCAAGCGCTTAGGGGCGATCCACAGGTCGACGCGCTGCAGAACCGTACCAAGCGTAAGTTCGAAGACCGCACGGGTATTCGTTGCGGCAGCCATCAACAAGCGGTGCTGTTGCAGACCTACAACCGTGATACCGGTGAGTTGATGCACGATTTGTCAGTGCCCATCATGGTCAACGGGCGGCATTGGGGCGGGCTGCGGTTGGGCTATAAGCCGGAGACGGCCAAGCCCCCGCGCTAGGGATTGTTGCTGTTTATGCAATGGAGCTATTCCGGGGATAGCTTTTTCCAACTGGCAGAAAACCGTAGCATGGCGAACATTGTTAGCCAGCTAACTAATGCTGCGGAGAAGCACCATGCAAAACAAAGTCGATGTCGCCGTGATGATCGGCAGTGGCGTACCCGAAACCCTGCGTGCGCTGGGCCAGAAGGCTTGCTGGGTGGTGTTGCTCAATGGCGAGCAACGCGGCACGGCGTTTGCCAGCCGCGATGAGGCGGAGGAGTGCAGGGCTGCCTGGCAGGCGCTGTTGCGCCTGGAACAGTCAGACAGCCTGCATTGAGTTATCGCGGTTGATGCAGGCGCTGGTTCAACTCATCCACGGCGATCGCCCATTCGGCATCATCACGCAATTCTTCCTTGAGAAACGCCGCCTGCTGCGGCGTCCAGAAAGGTGCGTCGATCAGCTTCACGTCTTCGGTCAGCGGATGTGCATCGATGAATGCGTCGATTGCTTCGGGGGTTGATTCCAGGCCGAGTTGTTCAAACAAGGTTTCAAGCGTTGGGATTGGCGCGTCCATATTTGGTTCTCCATGCAAGGTGATGGTCTTGTGCATGTGAGGCGCTGGAGGCGGCAGAGTTCTATCGGATTATCAGGAATTGAGTGCGCCTGAATCCACAGCGGTTTTCAGGGCTTTGGCGGCATCTTTTGCGGCAATGGCGGCGGCGTCGACAGTTTTGAACCAGCGATCTTTTTCCACTTGGTGCGTGGTCACGGTCGTCAGCGGAGGTTTGGCCCGCATGATGATTACCGCTTGGAACTCACCGTCTACTTCTCGCACATCGCCATGGATGAAAAATTCGCCAATATCAAATTCCGTCACGTATAGCCTTCCCTTCAAGGTAACCGCACTGATGAAACCTGACCCGCAGGGGGCAAACTTCATGGACGGGTCAGTATGGCAGTTGTTGAGGGGCGGCGGCGCAGTAAAGTCATCCGGATGACGAAACGATAGCGCCGTGAACGGTGTGCAAGCTGGTTTCGAGTTCTTTCGCCAGTTCACAGGCCCGAATGTGGTTGCTGCGAAAGCCTCTGATCCGGCCGCTGGTCACTTCCAGGATATGAAAGAAATTCCGTCCGGCCGGTACAACTCGGTAAAGAACGGAATTGGAGTACCCGTTGGGGTCAGGCAAGCAGTAGTATTGGCGCTCGTCTTGACATGATGAACGAGTGCGGGAAGACATGGCGTCGTGTTGGCGTGGTTGCATGCTCAGCTCCTGTCGAACGATCTTGTTGACCCTCCAGCAACGTTTCGGGTGGTTTTGACCCGTGTTGCTGTTTTAGTATTGTCGTCGGCAGCCAATGCTTGGTTCCACGCCAGGTAGTTTTTTATGTGTGTGTTGTCGGAAACAGCGCTTTTAATTGAGTTATTCTCTGAAGCTGGTCGGCCCGTGTTCTCGGGCGGTTGAACCTGTGATTTCCTGTGGTGCCTGATGACCTGCATAAGGTCTATCGCGCATGCCTGTACTAGTCTTGCGGCGCAGCAGCGGGTTCTCTTCAGTTTCTTAACAAATGTGTGATCGTGCCCCAGGGCCGTTTTTTTGTGCTGCCCGCTCCGGCAGGTAGCAGTAATTTTGATGTGGGGGCGTTTCCTTGGCAGTCAGTAATCTGGATATGCACGCGTTATTCGTGCTGGGTGATTTGCGCGCAAAGTTGGTCAAGCAGTTTCAATCGCGTTTCGTCTACATCACCGAACAAACGCCGGAAGGCATCTATATCGCCGAAATCGATACCGAATCGGCGATGGTGGTGGATGACAAACAGCGTCTGGAGCTCAAGGTGGGCGACCATTTTCGCGCGGCCGTGTTGCCGAGTCGCGAGGGTGGCAAGTTCGAGTTGAAGTTCCGCGACATCAAGTTGACCGTGTATGGCCTGGGCGATTACGCCTTTGTTACTTCGACCGAAGGCCAGGGCATCGTGTTCAAGGAAGGCCACAACGTCATGCTGGTGTTTGCCGCCAACGAGCAATTGCAGGAAGGCCTGACCAAAACCCTCAAGGCCGTGACCGGCAAGGCCGCCAAGTGGCGCAAGGGTGAGCTGGTAACGTTCAAGGCCAGTGAGTAGTCGATAAACGTCGCGTGTATTCTTGCTCTCCCGGAACCTCTACTACAGTTGAGTTGACTTAACTATTCAGAGGCTTCGCGCATTGGCAGCAAAGCCGTCCGCTATTGCTGCGAAAACGCGAGGTGCAAAGGCATGAAAGGATTTAAAACCCTATTGGCAGCGTCCCTGACGGCCTTGAGTCTGTCAGTGGCTTCAGTGCCGGTTTCGGCCGCCCAGGCACCGGTGCATTTCGCCGACCTGAACTGGGAAAGCGGCAGCCTGATCACCGAAGTACTGCGCTTTATCGTCGAGAAAGGCTATGACCTGCCCACCGACACTTTGCCCGGCACCACCATCACCCTGGAAACCGCGCTGGCGAAAAATGACATCCAGGTGATTGGCGAGGAGTGGGCCGGCCGCAGTCCGGTTTGGATCAAGGCCGAGGCCGAAGGCAAAGTGGTGGGCCTGGGCGATACCGTCAAGGGCGCCACCGAAGGCTGGTGGGTGCCGGAATACGTGGTCAAGGGCGACCCCGCCAAAGGCCTCAAGCCACTGGCGCCGGACCTCAAGAGCGTTACGGACCTGGCACGTTACAAGGACGTGTTCAAGGACCCCGAATCTCCAGGCAAGGGGCGCTTTCTCAACAGCCCCATCGGCTGGACCTCGGAAGTGGTCAACAAGCAAAAGCTCAAGGCCTATGGCCTCGACGACAGTTATGTGAACTTTCGCAGTGGCTCGGGTGCAGCCCTGGATGCGGAAATCGCCTCGTCAATCCGTCGTGGCAAGCCGGTGTTGTTCTACTACTGGTCGCCGACGCCATTGATGGGGCGGTACAAACTGATCCAGCTGGAAGAACCACCGTTTGACGCCGACGCCTGGAAGACACTGACCGATGCGGATAACCCCAACCCGAGACCGACTCGCTCGTTGGCGTCCAAGTTGAGCATTGGTGTGTCGACGCCGTTCCAGCAGGAACATCCGCAGATCGCCGAGTTTTTTACCAAGGTGCAGTTTCCTATCGAGCCGCTGAATAAAGCGTTGGCGACGATGAGCGAGAACCATACAGCGCCACGCGAAGTGGCCCAGGCGTTTCTCAAGGAGCACCCTGAGGTGTGGAAGGCGTGGTTGACGGAGGATGTGGCGCAGAAGGTTGAGGCGGGTTTGAAGTAAGCCGACACTCTTTCTATTGGATGCAGATCCAAATGTGGGAGCGGGCTTGCTCGCGAAGGCAGTGTGCCAGTCACTGAATATATTGGCTGAACTACCGCATTCGCGAGCAAGCCCGCTCCCACATTTTTAAGTGTATTTCAGGCTTAGAACCTTGTTTGAACGGCCACCTCGAAGGTCCTTGGCGACCCCAGGTAATACGCCGGCGACACATGCGCAAACTCTGCATACACCTCATTCGTCAGGTTGCGCACCCGGCCGGTCACCGAGGTGTGCGAGTCGACCCGGTAGCGCAGGAATGTCCCGAACAGCGTGTAGGCCGGCACCGTCAGGGTGTTGGCGTTGTCTGCATACACCTCTGCGACATACCGCGCATCCACGCCACCTTGCCAGTCCTGTGTGAAGTCATAAGTCAGCCACAGATTGCCTACACGCTTGGGCACGTTGGTCGGCGTATTGCCCTTGCGCGAGACCACCACGCCGCTGGCGATTTTCTCGTTGAAGTCGTCGTACTCGGCATCCACCCAGGCAAAGTTGCCTTCTGCCAGCAACTTGGGCGTGATTCGCAGTGAACTGGCCAACTCAACCCCCTTTGAGGATTGTGCCCCCACCGGGATGCTGTTGTTCGGGTCCAGCGGGTCGGTAACGGCGAAATCCTTGCGCTCGATCTTGTAGGCCGCGACGGTGGCCGAACCGCGCCCGTCCAGGTAATCGAACTTGCTGCCCACTTCCCACTGCTTGCCGGTCGACACGTCGAACACTTGGGTGGTAGTCGACGGCTGCTCGGCCGCCGTGCTGTATTGCACATACACATTGGCTGACGGGATGAACTGGTAGGTCAGGCCGACGCGCCCGGTGACCGGCTCCCAGCTGCGCTTGAAGTGACGCGGGTTGGTGGCCGTGACGGCTCTGTGGTTGGTGACATCCAGGTCGATAGCGTCGTAGCGCAAGCCGGTCAGCAGCGAGAGTTTGTCGGTGAGGCCCAGGCGGTTTTCCACGAACAAAGCCTTGGTGATGACTTCGTTGGTTTTGTCCTTGATGAAGCCGGGCTTGGTGCCGGGTATAGCGTAGAAGTGTCCCGGGTTGTAGTTATTCGGGTCCACTGTACTGTTGCCTGGCACGTTCAACGGGTTGTTTGTGGTGCTGTTGACCTTGTACTCGAAGCCACCGGACCAGGTCGTTGACAGGCCGAAGAACGTATCGTCATGGCGCAGCTCGAACTGGTTGCCGTTCTGCTCGCCTTGATGGCGGACCTGGTAGGCCGTCGAACGGTTCACCGCGCTGTTGTCGGCGTTGTATTGGTAAGTCTCCAGGTTGCGGTAGTCGCGCTGGCTGTCCAAGTGATAAAGGGTATTTTTCAGCGTGGTGCTGTCGTTGATCCGATAGTCGATGATCGAGCGCGCCCAGATCGTGCGCTGCTCGTAACGGCCATCGGCGACGTTGTAATTGTTGAAGCGGTTGTGCCGGTCAATTTTCAGCTCTCCGGCCTTCGGGTTGAGCACCGGCGTACCCCAATAAGGGCTGTCTTCATGCTCATCCTGATATTCCAGCGCCAGGGTGTGGGACAAGTCGGGGGTCAGGTCGCTGAGCAGCGAAAATGCCACGCTCCAGGCATCCCGCTGGTCGCGGTCGATGTAGCTGTGGTTGGTGTTGCGGCTCACATCCAGGCGCGCGTAATGCTACACCTCGGCGCCCGGTTCAGTCAGTGCGTGGTTGAGGCCGAAGGCCATGCCGGCGGTGTCGTAGCTGCCGTAGGTGAGTTGGCCTTCGGCCGCCTGTTCTTCGCGGGTTGCCAGTTTGGTCACGTAGTTCAGCGAACCGCCCACGGAGCCTGCGCCATTGATCAAGGAGGAGGGCCCGCCGACCAGTTCGACGCGGTCATAGACCCACGCATCCACTGGCCGGGCCAAGCCGGTGGCGACGTTGATGCCGTTGAACATCTGGGTGATCTGGCTGCTGGTAAACCCACGATAGGACACAAACCCGCCAAACCCCGGCGGCGCGCTGGCGTTAACGCCGGGCAAGGTGTTGGCCGCATCGCGGAAGGTCTTGGCGCCATGGCGCTCAATATCGTTGCGCGTGGCGATGGCCACCGACGCCGGCGTCTCGCGCACGCTTAAACCCAGCCGCGACGCCATGCCGCTGGACTGGTCGAGCGCCAGGCCGGGCTCGGCGGCTTGCTCACCATCAATAGTGGTGGGGGCCAACTCAAGCGCCCAGCCACAGACAGGCAGGCAGCCGAACAGGCCCGCCAACAGGGGTAAATGTTTCATGGTTGAATCCTGAAAAACTTGGCTTGAAAACAACGCACAGCCGCGCGTATTCCCCAACGGGAACGTTTGGACGGTGCAGATCAGAAAGCGAAGGGATCAGGCGAAAGCGGGAGGCGCACGCGGGTTGGCCGCAGGCCAGGTGAAGCGGGCAGGGATGTCAGCGGCAAGCACCACCGCCGGTGGTGGCGCATGGGGTTGTGGCAACACCGCCACATTCAGGCTGGAACTCAGTGCCGGGCCCATACCGCCGGTCGAACATAACGGGCAGCCGAACGCCTTGGACAGCGTCGGCAGATTCTCATCCGTGGAATTGGTTTGCGCGGGCGCCTGGGTACGCGGGTCCACCGTACAGAACTGGCCGCCGATGCCGTTGAGCTGCATCCCCAGCATTTGCCCATGGCCAATACTGCACGCGAACACATTGAACAGGACGCAGCAGTAAAGCATCCAGGCAATGAGCGAGCGGTCGGCACGGGCGATTTTCATGGGGCGGCACTTTACCATCAGCCGCCGACGAAATGCCTACAAAAAATCTCAGGGCGACTATCATCATTCGCACATTTTCAGGGAGCACCCGCCATGAGCTTTGTTATCGCGCGATGGATCGTCGGGGTTTTTACCTGCATCAGCATGGTGCACTTGTACTGGGCCGCCGGCGGCAAACTCGGCAGCCTCGCCGCCATCCCCCAACTGCCCGGCGAATTCGCCCACGGGCCGCGGCCAGCCTTCAAACCCTCGGCACTCGGCACGTTCCTCGTCGCGATGGGCTTGGTGGCGATTGCATTGCTCGTCTGTCTGCGGGCCGGGCTGTATTTCTCGCCAGTGTCCCATGGCGCGCTGCAGTGGGGGATCAGCGCGATTGCCGTGGTGATGTTTGCCAGGGCGATTGGCGATTCGGAGTTGGTGGGGTTTTTCAAGAAGGTGGGTGGGTCGAGGTTTGCCAGGTTGGATACGTATTTTTATTCGCCGTTGTGTTTGGTGTTGGGGGTGGGGTTGTTGGTGGTGGCGTGGGGGTGAGGGGGGCTGTGCGATGCTAAATGTAGCTAATTCACATCAGTTTTATCTTTTTTAGCTCCTAAATTAAGAGTTGATGAAGCAATAAACGTCTTCAGCGCTTATTTTTACGAGTGGTATTTTGTTCAGCGCTGTAATGACTTCGTTTTTATATTCGGTCGAAAATGAAAGCTGGGCTGCTGCATGTGTTTCGCTGTCGTAAAACCTACACAGAATTATGGATGAATGTGCTTTTAAATAATCGTGGATGTTCTCAGCGGTGATGCTGGTTTCAAAAATTGTCATGCTGGTCCAAAGATCACATATTTCTGAACTGAATTTTTGAAGCAGTAAAATGACGTCATGCGAGCCTTGCAGAGCCTGATGATCTATTTTTCTCGGCTCGCTCGGTCGATTTTTGATAACAGAGTAAACCTTGCTTGCTTCATTTTTTTTGAAGAAATCTCCGTTTTTAAGTTCGTTGGATAAACTTTTCTTCAACAGATATTCTTCAGCTTTTGAATTGAATTCCGCTCCGTCTATCGATCTCCACTCTTGCTTAATAGGCCAGTTTTTTGAAAGCCTTTCTGCGACCTCGCACCAAGAAATCCAAACGCTAATGAATGCGTGATCAATCAAAGTTATCGTAGTGAAAGCTGGGTCGTTTGCCTGGTCTCTACCTTCCCATGGTTTGACTCCAGGCTCGTCTATGTAGGCCGTTTTCATTTCTATCTCTTGAGGTTATTGCGGAGGTTGTCGTCGGCAGTTCAACTGCGCCTAATGTAATAGGTTTGTTTTTTATTGGGTGAAACTGGCATCGGTTTTCAATTTGTTTTTTTAGAAAAAGAAAAACAATCCTGTGTTTCTATTGATTGCTAATGTATTTAAGTGGATTATTTTATTTAATGTTTTTGAGTTTTTAGTGTTTGAGTGGGTTTTCAGTATTTGCAAGCTTTCCTTAAGATCCTTTGGAGTGGTTATTGTTTCGTCCTCATATTCGTCGATAATTTTTCCAATGGCATTGTTTATTTTTTCTAATGCGCGAGATTCTAAAAGCTGTTCATATTCTTCTTCTGTAAGCGACGTGCTCTCAAGGAGATGGTCTGGGCAGTCGTTTATGTCTAGCAGCCTCATTGCTTCTATCGTGAGTGGTACACAGATTATTTTCATTTTATTGGTATCTTATTAGCGTGGATTGCTTCATTTTAAATTGAGAGGCAGGCTGAGATGAATGCTTACCCTAAAGCTCAATAAAGGTTTGTTTTGATTTTGCAATGACGAAAAGTATCCGTTTAATTTCTGTGATCTATGTTTAATACCTTTCTGTGAGTAACGTTCGTTGTTTGTAAGTCTCTTGCTTTTGAGTGTGTCACCCCAGTTCTACTATGACTTATCATTTTCGCCTTTCTATTTTTTTTGGGTAAGCAAATAGGAGGGGGCGGTATGTCAAAGCCGACCCCAAAGAGGCAAAATCATTTTATTTAACTCAGCTGTGTATGTAAGTGTAGACGTCTCCTTGCTGAATTTCTTTGATTCCCATCCTGCTAATTACGTTGTTTAGAATCGGCAAATGCTCTGAGTGAAAAATAATCTGAGCTACTCCGTGTGTTTCTGCATCATGGAATCTGAAAGCTAGCACGGTTCGGTCTGCCAATATTAGCTTGAAATCATCTGATGTTGATAAGTGGCTCAGATCGCTAAGTTTATTCCATACGTCGCTGGGTTCGCTATTTTTTTTCTGCATAAGTGTTACGGTATAACGATAGCTAGTGAGTGTAGCTGGATCTATCTCATCAGGTTTTGAATTCAAGTGCTCTATTCCAGAATAGATTGAAGTTGCTTCATTTTTTTTAAATATGTCTTTGGGGTTTGACGATTTTGCAAAATGTTTTAACGCCAGATATTCCTGAGTTTTGCTTTCGTACGGGAATCCCACGGTGTACCAAATTGAGATTGTTGGCCATTCCGATGTCAGTGCGGTAGCAAGTTCGCACCATGTTTTCCAAACGCTTTCAAAGTCTTGGTTTAGCAGGGAAATTGTCGAAAATTCGTGATCGTTGGTCGCGTATAGCTGACCCCATGGGTGAATACCGACTTCTCGGATGAAAACGGTCTTCATTGGTCACTTCTTAAAGTATGTGTGAGAGTCATCGCCGATTTCCAGTGGGACTTTACGATGATTGATAGTTGTTTCAGTATTGAAGTGAGGTGCATGGTTACCTTTCTTGTGCCCAAGGGAATGTTCGCGAATTTCAATTTTTCTTCCGAGGAGCTTAAATTCATAGACGCGTCCTTGTGTATAGCGATTTTGATCGGTAAGTGTCTCTCGATAAACTCGTGCCGGATGCTGGTGTTTAGGGATTCCGCCAATTTCTTTCGCCCTTCTGAATGCTCCATTTCGGGAGAGTTTACTGTCGGCCCCTATGGGAGCTTCTGGCTCTCGCTCGTTAACCCTAGCTGTGTAGGATGGCTCCTCGATTTTATGTGTAGGTTTACATCCGTTTCCACCAGGGCACCCATTTAATCCCAAGGGATCGACCCACCCTGTCGGATTGGGCACGTACTGGTAAACGTTGATCCCACCCGCCAGCTTCACCGGATCAGGCGTCAGATAGCGACCAATATCTGGATTGTAGTAGCGATGGCGGTTGTAGTGCAGTCCACTTTCCGGGTCGAAGTATTGGCCTTGGAAGCGCAGCGGGTTGTCGATTTTCTCGATGTCTAGGCGGCTGATCTGGCCGTAGGCGCGGTAGTGCGCGGACCAGACGATTTCGCCGTCGGGGGCGGTGAGTTCCTGCGGGGTGCCTAGGTGGTCCAGTTGATAGTGGAAGGGCTGGGTGTCTTGTGGGCCAAAACCTTCCAGCAGTGCTAAGGGCCGAAAGCTGTCCGGCTCGTAGATGTAACTGCGATGACGATCCGCGTGATGCTCGGCAACCAGCTTGTCGCCTTGCCAGAAGAACTCAGTAGTTATGCCATCAACGGTTTTGCTGATCCGCCGACCAAACGGGTCATAGCGATAGCTGGCCGTTTGCCCGTTGGGTTGAGTAACGCCGATCAACCGATGCTGGCAGTCGTAGCGATACTCGGTGACGAGTTGATGACCCTTGCCGCGCCTTTGGCGGATCAGATTGCCAAACGCGTCATAGTCATAATGATGATCGCCTTGGATCACCAACCGATTCCCCGCCACGATGTCCGGCCCTGGGCGGTCTTGCATGAGCAGGTTTCCAGCCGGGTCGTGGCCGAAGCGCTCTTGTTGGTCTTGCGAGTGATCGGCGCGGGTCAGGCGGGCGAGGGGGTCGTAGTGGTAGTGGTGTTCGCCTTTGCGGGTGTCGAGCAGGCGGGTGAGGTTGCCGGTTTTGTCGTAGTCGTAGTGGCGGCGGTAGAGCTTGTGTTCTTCCTGGGTCACCGCGTGGGCGTGCAGGCGGTTTTGCTCGTCGTAGTGGTAGTGGCTGAGCAGTTGGCCTTGCTGGCGCTGGCGCTCGCGGCCGGTTTTGAATAGGTGAGAGGTGAGGGTTTTGCCATTCAGTTCGACGGTGGCGAGGTGGCCGCCTTTGTCGTGGTTGAAGGTGAGGCGGTTGTTGTCCGGCAGGCGCAGGTTCTTCAGTTGGCCGCAGGTGTCGTAGCCGTAGCGCAGGGTGCCCCAGCCTTGGTGGTCGGCGGTGAGGCGGTTTTGGCTGTCGTATTCGTAGGCCAGGGCCCAGTGGCCGTCATCGACGCTGAGGAGGTTGCCCAGGCGGTCGTAGGTGTATTCAACAACGTTGGAATCGGGAAGGGTTTTTCGTACGAGACGCCCGGAAGGGTCTCGCTCGTAGCGGGTGACTAGCTGACTACCGTCATCGCCGTGTTCGGTCTTTTCCAGCAGGTTGCCGTTGAGATCGTAGACGTACGCCGTTCGCTGGCCGTCAAAACCAATTTCCTGCTGGATCAGGCCGTTTGGGTAGTAATCCAGCCGGTAGGTTTCGCCGACTTCATTTTCGATCTCGGTCAGTAGTAACCGGGTGTTGTCGTAGCGGTAGTTGACCTGGGTGCCATCGGCGTTGAGGCGGCGGCTGATCAGGTGCAGGCCGTCGGCGTATTCGTAGCGGGTGACGTGGCCCAATTCGTCACGTTCAGAGGTGATTTTTCCGTACGGGTTGTAGCTGAATTCCCGCGTGGCACCCCCTGGAAGTACGACACGAACCAACCGGCCCACACCGTCCCACTGATACTGGGTCAGCGCCCCATGCTCATCCTCACGCGCAACCTGTCGCCCAACATCGTCATAGCGATAGCGTTTAACTCCACTGTTTGGAAGCTGTTCCTCAACAAGCTGCCCACGCTCATTCCAAACCAGCCGATGACAACCGTTATCCGGATACCAAACCCCAACCAGTTGCCCGTGTTTGTTGTAGGTGTAGTCCGTAACGTTGCCGTCAGGATCTGTCTGACGCGTAACGTCGCCCTGGTCATTACGCTCATACTTCCAAACCGCCTCACCGCGCCGCACAACCCGTACGAACCCGTTGTCATGCTCGTAGGAAGTCGGCTCATCCTCCCCCGGAAACAGCGCCACCAAGCGTCCAGCATCGTCATACTGATACGCCGTCACCGCGCCCAGCGGGTCCTGCTCAACCGTCAGTCGGCCCTTGTCGTCGTAGGATTTGAAGTACTCAGCACCATCAGGATCAACCCGCTGCACCAGCCGCGCGCGCTGGTCATGGACATACACTTCCTGACTGCCATCAGCGTTGTGAACCGTGACCCTGCCACCGTCCTCCCACACATACCGCGTATCCATCTGCGAAAAGCTGGCCCAGTGCCGAACACAGCGCGCCGCCTTACCAGCCCGTTCCCATTCCCAAAAAAAACTCGCCCCACCGGCCAATTGCCGCTCAAGAATGACGTGCTGATCGTCGTACCGATAAACCTCACTTTCGCCTACGGCATTGGTCGCCGAAACCAGTCGCCCAGCCTCGTCATAGGCGTAGGAAACGACGTTCTGCTCAGTCACCCAGACGTAGGGCTCACGGCCTTTGGCGCGATGAACCTGATAGTCCACCGCCACAATGCGCCCAAGCTCATAGCGCAAAAACAAAGACCGGCCTACACCGTTATCCAGCCGCTCAATCCGGCCCAAACGATCACGAATAACCCGCAGCCGGTTGTCATATGCGTCGCTGATTGCCGTCAGTACACCATCGCAAAAGTGATAAAACCGCGATGCCTGAGCCAGCATCAACTCATCGGGCAAAGCCCCCAAGTAGATAGCGGCTTCGGCCAGGCTGTTGGTAATCGCAGGCCGGGAAACGCTAGGCAACGGAAACTCAGTAATGCGATTCTCATGATCCGTCCAAACCACCGAATCACCCGAAACCACCAACCGCTGCGCCAGCGAATGACTCCAGCCAAACCCCAACCCGCAATCCATTTCCACCGCGCTGGTGCGGTACAACCGCGTCCACTCAAACGGCAAAATCCCGTCCAGCGCGCCATCGGTGAGGGTCAGCAATTCCTCGCCGGTAACCATCGACACCGGGCAGCCATTGGTGGCCGTTTTATCCGCAGGCGCCGCCGCATCGCCCTGGGGATTTTTCGCCGACACGGGCGCATCATCCACACGCTCTTTCTGCTTCAGCACCGTGTTCTGCCGCGCCCGCCAGCGCATCTGCATCGTGCCTTGCTTCAGCCCACCGACTACGCCACGAACCGCCACGGCCTTGTAGCGATCCACCGCCTGCATGAACTTGGTCAGAATCCCGAGCAGGCCACGCACAAAGCCAACCGCGGCATTCAGTATCCGCGCGCCATACTTCACCAACCGCAAGCTCAGATACGCCACACCCGCCGCCGGCAGCGCGATCATCAACACCGCGCCAATCACCAGGTCGATCAACAGCGACACCGCAAACCCCGCAGCCGCCTCAGCCATCTCACCGGGTGGCAAAGCCTCCAGCCACAGCATCGCCGTGCGCACCATCAGGTACAGCGCCGCCTCGTCACTGGCCAGCAACATGGCTTTTTCCATGACCTGTGGCGCGTCGGTGGCCAACTGCGCCAACTTGGCGGCCTCGGTGCCGAGTTGCTCGACGTACTTCAACGGGTCTTCAAGAATTGCCTGCACCAGCTTGATGCTGTCCCACACGTCCCGGATCGCCGCCCAACTGCCCGCCAGCACGCCGCTGCCAATTGCGCTGGCGGTGGATTGTTGCCAGGACGGTTTGAAGCCGTTCCATTGCTCGCGCAGCCATTGCTCCAGGTCTGTCGTCAGCCCAGCGTAGGAGGCGAACAACGCGTCTACCTGCTGCGCGGAAACGCCGCCCTGTACCCGCACCTGATAGCGCCCGCCGGCCACGCAGGTGTGGGTTGCCTTGCCATGTTTATCCAGCATGACCCGCGTGGAACTGCCGTCTTCCAGGCGAATCACCTCAACCGGGATTTCGCCGATCGGCACGTCGTACACCGACTCGAACTTGCTCTCGATTTTCAGCTCGCCACCCGCCGGGCAGCGCGCAACGGTGGAAAAATCCGCATCGGACATGCTGAAGGAACGTTGCGAATCCCCCACCCGCAGCACTCGGTCCATCCCCAGCAACGACGGCATGTCCGCTGCATGGCTGACCGTATCCAGCGCCCGCGAATACCAGGCGCCCATCTGCTGGCGATACTCCGCCAGGCTCTGATGGAAGCCATTGAGTTCATGTTCGATAAAGGCAATGTGGGCGGCGTGGGTCATCCGTGACGTCTCGGCAAAATGGCAAGGCGTCGGAGCATGCCGCAGGAAAAAGCGCCCGGATGAACGGCTGGAAAAATCAGAAAGGGACGACTGTAGGCGGGTAAAAACCGCGAAGAACTAGCTCGAAGGCCTACACAAAAAAGCGACCTGGCTCATTGCGTAAAACCTCAGCAAATAAAAACCACTCTCATCCTTGCCCGATTTTCCGACATGGCCGTCATGGTTAATAGAACCTCTATTACGCAGGATTTCCCATGTCGCGCCTTGCTCGTCCCTTGCATCCACTGGCCCTGTCAGTGGCGTTTGCCTTTGCCGCCGTGCCATTGCTGGCCGTCCAGTCCTCGTTCGCCGAAGAAAGCAGCAGCGCGTCGCGCCGTTTCTCGATTCCCGCCGGTGACCTCAGCCAGGCCCTCAACAGCCTGGCCGAACAGGCCGGCCTGGTATTGGCATTCGATGCAAGTTTGACTCGCGGCAAGCGCAGCAACGGTTTGAACGGGCAGTACGACACCGACGTGGCGCTGACTCAGTTGCTCGCCGGCAGCGGATTGCAGGCGCTGAAGATCTCCGCCGACCGCTACCGCCTGGAAGCCATACCGGATAACGGCGGCGCCATGGAGTTGCAGGCCACCACCATCAGCGGCGCCTACCACGGCGAAAGCCCCACCGGGCCAGTCGCCGGTTATGTGGCCACCCGCAGCCTGTCGGGCACCAAGACCGACACCGCGCTGATCGAAACCCCGCAGTCGATCTCCGTGGTCACCAAGGACCAGATGCGCGCGCAGAACGCCGAAAGCCTCAACCAGATCCTGCGCTACAGCGCCGCCGTGGTTCCGGAAACCCGAGGTGCCACGGCCTCGCGTCTCGACCAGTTGACCATCCGCGGTTTCGCCCCGGCCACTTACCTCGATGGACTGCGCATGCCGTCCAGCCGGGATGCCTTGCCGCAAAAAGACGCCTTTGACCTGGAGCGCGTCGAAGTGCTGCGCGGCCCGGCGTCGGTGCTGTACGGGCAGGGCACGCCGAGCGGGGTGATCAACATGGTCACCAAGCGCCCGTTGGACACGCCGTTTCATGAAGTTGGCGTCGAGTACGGCACCTTCAACAAGAAGCGCACCACCTTCGACCTCAGCGGCCCGCTGGATGATCAGGGCGTGTATGCCTACCGCGTAGCGGGGTTGTTCGACGACGCCGATGGCCAGGTCGAACACACCGAAACCCGTCGCCAGTCGCTGTCCAGCGCCTTCACCTGGCGCCCAAACGAGGACACCTCGCTGACCCTGCTCGGGCATTTCCAGAAGGACCCCAAAGGCGCGTCCTACGGTTCTATTCCCGCTTGGGGCTCGGTGTTGCGCAGCCCCACCGGGCGCAAGATCGACGTGGATTTCTACGACGGCGAAAAGAACTTCGAGAAGAGCGACCGCGAGTACTACTCCCTCGGCTACGCCTTCGAGCATCACTTCAACGATGTCTGGACCGTGCGCCAGAACGCGCGTTACCTGCGCGCCGAAGGCATCTACCGCAGCATTTACAACAGCAACCTGCAGGCCGATTACCGCACCTCCAACCGCTCGACCATCGCCACCGACGTCGACATGGACGCCTACACCCTCGACAACCAGCTGCAGGCCAAATTCGACACCGGGCCGCTGCGGCACACGCTGTTGATGGGCCTCGACTACCAGAACACCAGCACCGACACCAAGGCCGGTTACGGCAAGGGCCCGGACCTGGACATCTTCGACCCGGTGTACGGCGCGCCTGTGGTCACGCCGGCATTCGCCACCGACGCCACCTCACGCAGCGAGCAGACCGGGGCGTACCTGCAAGAGCAAATGAAGTGGGATAAATGGGTGCTGTTGCTCGGTGGTCGTTATGACTGGGCCAGCACCGACAGCACCACCAAAACCATCAAGACCGGCGCCAAGAGCAAATCCTCGCTGGACAGCAAGGCGTTTACCGGCCGTGTCGGCCTGGTCTACCTGTTCGATAACGGCCTGGCGCCGTATGCCAGCTACGCGGAGTCGTTCAACCCGCAATCGGGCACCGGTTATGGCGGTTCAGTGTTCAAGCCGACCGAAGGCAAGCAGTATGAAATCGGCATCAAATACCAGCCGCCGGGCAGCAACAGCTTTATCACCGCAGCGATTTTCTACCTGCGCCAGAGCAATGTGCCGACCATGGACCCGGACCCAAGCCATCTGTGTGGCAATGGCCGTTGCAGCGTCCAGGATGGCGAGCAACAGTCGCGTGGCTTTGAACTGGAAGGCAAGGCCAGCCTCAACGCTAACCTCGACATCACTGCGGCCTACGCCTACCTGGATAACCGCGCGAGCAAGTCCAACAGCACCGTGCAGTACGCGCCGCTCACCGATAAAGGCATAGGCCCGGCGATTCCGGTGGAAGGCACCACCACCTACGGCGTACCACGCCACACGGCGTCGGCGTGGGCCGACTACACCTTCCACGACGGCCAGCTCAAGGGCTTTGGCGTCGGCGCCGGTGCGCGCTATGTCGGTTCGTCCTGGGGCGATACCGCCAACACCCTGAAAGTGCCGGGCTACACCTTGGTCGATGCGGCTGTGCATTACGACATCCCCAACATCGCCAACCCCAACGACAACCTGCGCCTGGCGCTGAACGCGACTAACCTGGCGAACAAGGAATACGTGGCGTCCTGCTACTCCTATTCGTGGTGTTGGTATGGCTCGCAGCGCACGGTGCAGGCGAGTGCGACTTACCAGTGGTGAAAAGCACATAAGGCAATTTAATGGCCCCTTTGTAACAAAATTCTCGCCAGAATCACTTTTATTTTCAGGTGGTTAGGTGAGGAAGCAAATGCGCACTGTTGGAATCATGCTGATCGCCTGCTCATTGGCGGGTGGCGCGGCTGCCGTGCAGGCACGGGAGCTGCGCGAGGGTGACAAGTACATGTGCAGTTGGGGCGCCGGCACGGCGGCCAGGGCTCAGGAACTCAAACTGTCGGGCGTGTCGCTGTACGCCGCGCGGCAAAAGATCCAGACCATCAAGTTCAACAAATCGTGGATGCGCATGATGGCCATGGGCATCACCGAACAGACTTACGACAGTCGCTCACGGCTCAAGCCCGAGGCGATTCGCCAGAGCTTTTACCAGGATTGCCTGCGCTACAAAGTGGCACGTAAATAACCCGTGGACGGCTCAGCGTGAGTGCGCCCCGACGCAAACACCGACCTGTGCAAAATCTGCGTAAGCCTGTCCAACTTTGCCGTGTCGCCGCTGGCCATACTGGCGCCAGGCAAACCAAGAGGCACAGGCCATGACCGACTACGTATTCACCCCTGAACAAATCCCGTCCCTGGCCATCCAGGGCAGCGCGGCGCGTTTCCCGTTGCGCCGCGTATTTTGCGTGGGCCGCAACTACAGTGAACACGCCCGCGAGATGGGGCATGACCCGGACCGCGAGCCGCCGTTCTTTTTCATGAAGCCCGCCGATGCGGTGGTGCCGGCCGAGGGCGTGATCGCCTACCCGCCGCTGACCGCCGACCTGCACCATGAAGTGGAATTGGTTGTCGCCATCGGCAAGGGCGGCGTGGACATCAACCCTGAAGACGCGCTTTCCCACGTATGGGGTTACGGCGTGGGCATCGACTTGACTCGCCGCGACCTGCAAGCCGAGGCGAAAAAGCTCGCGCGCCCGTGGGAATGGGGCAAGGCCTTTGATCAGTCGGCACCCAGCACCGCGTTGCAGCCCGTGAGTGCGGTAGGGCACCCATCCAGCGGCAAAATCTGGCTGAAGGTCAACGGCGAGCAACGCCAGGTCGGCGACTTGGCCGACCTGATCTGGTCCGTCAGCGAAATCATCAGCTACGCCTCAAAATCCGTCGCGCTCAAGGCTGGCGACCTGATCTTTACCGGCACCCCGGCAGGCGTCGGTGCGGTGCAGCCGGGGGACGTGCTCACCGCAGGCGTCGACGGCGTTGGCGAGCTGAGCTTCACCCTCAGCAAAGGTTGAGGCTAAAGTGGTGCCCAGGCCAATCGAGAGACTGTTATGCCAGGCACCCGCGTCACCACCTATGGCATGGAGCAACGCAGCGACCGCCCCGACTTCTATATCCGCGACAAACGCGGGCGGGCGGCGCTGACCAGCCCACATCGGCATGAGTACTTCCAGATCCAGATCAATCTGGGCGGCGACACCGTGCAGCATATCGGCGGCGTGGTGCGGCCGTTTCCGCACAAGGCCCTGGCGTTTATCCTGCCCCATCGCCTGCACGTGATTCCCCATCCTGAAGACGGCGAGTTCATGCTGATCAACTTCAGCCAGGCGTTTTTCCTGCCGCAGCTGACCTGCGACCCGCTGGACCTGGAAGACATTCCCATCGGCCAGGCCCCGGAACTGTCGCCGTTTCGCTTTCAGGAGCAGCTGGATTTCATTCTCGACGATGCGGCTTTCGACGAAGTGAAAACCTGGCTGACGCATATGCGTACCCTGGACGCCCAGCGCACCTTCGGCGCCCGTGAGCGGTTAAAAGGCTATCTCTTCCAACTGATCGGCCTGGTCTGCGAGCAGTACGCCGAACCCTTGCAGGCGTTTGCCGCCAACAATGCCACCCGGCGCGGGCGCAAAGACGCGTTAGCGCGGGTGCAAGGCTACATTCGCGAGCATGTGCACGAGCCGACCCTCAATCTGACCGACGCCGCTGCCGCCGCGTTTCTGTCACCCAACTACCTCACCCACCTGCTGCGCAAGGAAACCGGCAAACCCTTTTCCCAGTTGGTGCTGGACCGCCGTATGCAATTGGCGCGCACCTTATTGCTCAACAGTGCGCAGATGATCGGAGTGATCGCCCAGCGTTGCGGGTTTACCGATGAGGCGTACTTTTCGCGCTGCTTCCGCAAGGCCCATGGTGTGGCGCCGGGGCAGTTTCGTCGCCAGCAACAGGCCAACGCGGTCTAGTTAAGGTGGGCAGATTTGTCTGGGAGCGGTAGGCCCGGCTGTTTACAAATCCACGACAAACCTTATGTTTCTATATGCATACAATTGCATCCTTCAACAGGAGGCTTGTATGCAAACGCTTATTCGCCTGGCGACGCCGGCCGATATCGACACGCTCTTCGCCATTCGCACCTCGGTGGTGCAGAACCACCTGAGCCGCGAACAGATGAGCGACCTGGGGATTACCCCGCAGGTATTGGCGGACAGCATTCGCCAAGCGCCCTGTGTGTGGCTCGCCGAAGTGGAGGGTCACCCCGTGGCCTTCTCCATGGTCGACCTGAGTACCGGCGAGGTGTTTGCGATGTTCGTGTTGCCCGCCTACGAGGGTCTCGGCCTGGGGCGCCGCTTGATGGCGGTGGCTGAAGCGGCGTTGTTTGAACGGCATTTAACCCTGTTCCTGATCACCGACGGGCGCGACGAAATCCGCGCCAACTGCTTTTACCAACGGTTGGGTTGGTCAAAGGTCGGCCCGGTTGAGGGTGATGACGTTCGGTACCAGAAGAGCAGGGCGCCTTAATGCCATGAACCCACCAGAAGCCCCTTCGTCCTACAGCTTTCGCTACTTTGCGATTGGGATTCTGTGCGTCGCCGTGCTGCTCGGCGGCTATTTCGTACGGCTCAATGCCCAGGTCGACCGGGCGCGGGTCGAGGCGGCCGAGCGTTTGGCGCTTTGCAGGCAAGTAGAGCGCGTGGCCAGTACGGCGTCGTCAATCAGTGTTGAACTTCGTGATACCTGCCGGCAATTAAACGGACAGTCCACCGACAGTGCAGCACCGCTTTAATCAATAACCATTTTTTATATAAGGAGATATAAGCGTTACTTGCACCAAAAAGTGGCATTTATAACCTCGGCCACCCTAAAAAAGGTGTGGTTATTGAATGACTTACGACGCTTTTAATCCGACGAAAGGATTAAATTAATCTTGTTACAGCTTTTTGCAATCGGTACTATAGCCGGGCGTTCACCTCCCACGGTTTATGCATTTTTAAATCCCAAGTTTCCATCAGCTACTTGGGATTTTTTTTGCCCGGAATTTGACCTCAGCGTCAAACTTCAATCTCGGCAAACTCTGCGCGCATGCGTCCATTGCGTTTGGCCTGGTACAGCAACTTATCAACCGACTCGACGAACCCGAGCATGTCGCTGGTTGGCGTCACGATCTGCGTGCCGACGCCGAGGCTCAGGGTCAGCAGCTTCGACACCGCTGAAAAGCCATGCTCGATCTGCTGCTGGCAGACCAGGTGCAAGCAGCGCCGCGCCACCTGCCGCGCCGAGGCGGCGTCAGTCTCCGGCAGCAACCACACAAACTCTTCGCCGCCGATGCGTGCAATAAAGTCCCGTGGCCGGTTGGCCGCCTGCGACAAGGTGCGCGCCACCTGGCGCAAGGCTTCGTCACCCTTGATATGGCCGTAGTGGTCGTTGTACTGCTTGAAAAAATCGATATCGAGGATGAGCAACGACAGCGGCAACTGGCTGCGTTGGGCGCTGGCCCATTCACGCTCCAGCACGGTGTCGAACATGCGACGGTTGGCGATGCCCGTGAGGCCGTCCTGGAAGGAGTATTCCTCCAGTTGTTTCTGCAGGCGGATCAGGTGTTCTTCGGTTTTCTTGCGCTCGCTGATATCAAACATAAAGCCGATCAACGCTTCAACCTCGTCGCCCTTGCGCACCACATGCACCACGTCGCGGATCCACACATAGTCGCCGTTGACCGTCAGCGCACGGTAATCGGCCTCGTGATCGACGCCGGCGCGCGATTGCGACACACAGAAATTCACCACGTATTCGCGGTCGTCCGGGTGCATGCGCTCGACCCAGTCTTCCACGCTCACCCAGCTTTGCGGGGTCCAGCCCAGCAACGCCTCGATCTGCGGGCCGATATAGCTGAAGGTCATGGTCTGCCAATCGATGCGCCAAGGGATGGCTTTGGTCGATTCCAGCAGCGTTTTGTACACGTCACTGTCGGGCTGGCTCGGAGGAATGAGGCTCATGGCGGGCTGCTCGGGATGATGGCAAAGAGCCAAGAGCGTCTTTTGAACGGCGCTCTGAGTCAAGCCTTCACCACAGCAGCAGACGAGAGGTCAGGTGCTGGGTTTCTGGCGTCAGCGCCCCAGCGTTTACGCGGCAAAATGCGGCACAGGTATCACTTTTGAATTAATTGTTCAGTGGCCGGCAAAAGCTTATCTAAGCTGGATGCATCACACCTGCAGGGTCGAACCCAGGGACGGGGGCTTGTCATGATGTCGATCACCGAACTCAACCGCATCATGGCCGTAGGCTTCCTGCCGCTTTCGTGTGATTGCAGCCTTAACAGCGACGGTTCGTTGCGCATCAGCGTATTTGAGCCGGCGTCCGGGCGTGTCGACTTGCTGTTGACGCGGGTGTCGCCCCAAGGCCTGGACAGCGTCCGTTCCGTCGCAAACCTCATTGGCGAACTGCGCACCGAGCTCAAAGCCGGGCGTCGAGGCTTTGCGGCCGTCAGTTAACTGTTGACGGTGCTGCTGGGCGCGGTGACGGCGCCGTAGTAGCGCCAGCAGCAATGCCGGTGTTCCGGCAGGATCACACAGCCGCTGAGGCTGGCGATCAGCAGGGCGGCGACAAGCAGAGTCAGGCGACGAGACATGGTTATTTCCTCATGGTGTGCATTGCGTTACACCTTGAACGCCGCCACTTGCACAAATCCGTCGGCATGCTTTCAAACATTTCATCAAGCGCCGCCATCCCCTGAGTAATACTCGCCTTAACCACCGTCGAGAAAAATTTAGTATTTCTCGCGACGGATTTTTCCTACCCCAGCGTTCAACCCATCAGCAGCGAACATTTTCGTCCGCCGTATGAAGGAGTTGCCATGAATCCACTGGCCAAATTGCGCTACGCCTTGCTGATCCCGATGGCCTTCGCCGCGCTTGTCAGCCCCCCGACCTTCGCCCAGACCGAAGTCATCATTCGCCAGGCGCCGCCGGCGGAACGTGTCGAAGTGATCCCCGCCGAACGCCCAGGCTTTGTCTGGGACCGTGGCCACTGGCAGTGGGAGCGCGGCGCGTATGCCTGGGTGCCGGGCCACTGGCAGCCGGTGCAGCGTAATGCCCGCTGGGAACCTGGGCACTGGGAATCCCGTGGCCCCAACTGGTACTGGCGTGAAGGCCACTGGGTCCGCTGAAACCTGAAACTTAGCCAGTGCATTGAGAACTACCCGATTGAAAGACACTGATCCGGACGTTGAGCTACTGGCACGTATCAGCAACAACGAGCCCGCCGCCGTCAACGAAATGGTGACGCGCAAGCTCCCGCGTTTGCTCGCGCTCGCCAGTCGGATCCTCGGGGATGCCGACGAGGCCAAGGACGTGGCCCAGGAAAGTTTCCTGCGCATCTGGCGCCAGGCGGCCAACTGGCGGCCTGGCGAAGCGCGTTTCGACACCTGGCTGCACCGCGTGGCACTCAACCTGTGCCACGACCGGTTGCGTCGGCGCAAGGAGCGCCCGTTGAACGAGGACGAGGTGCTGGAACTGGCCGACAACGCGCCGGCCCTTGATGAACAGTTGGAAACGGCCGACCGCAGTGCAAGGATGGCCGCCGCGTTGGCGACCTTGCCCGAGCGCCAGCGCGAAGCCATTGTGTTGCAGTACTACCAGGAGCTGTCGAACATCGACGCCGCGGCCCTGATGAACATCAGCGTCGAGGCACTGGAGAGCCTGCTGTCGCGGGCCCGACGCCAGTTGCGCAGTCAACTTGCCGACACACCCGGGCACGCCCGCCCAGGAAGGGGAAAACCATGACACCTGAACGATTTGCGCACTTGGCTGACGCCTACGGGGCCAGCCTGCATCGCTGGCCCATCGCCGAGCGGGCGCCCGCCCAGGCGCTGCTCGACAGTGGTAACGCCAGCGCCCATGCGGCGTTGCGCGAGGTCAGTTGGCTGGATGCGCAGCTGGACAGCCACCAACTGGCATTCGCCGACCCGGCGCTGGCGCGGCAGATTCGCGACGCTGCACCGCGCCGTGAGTCGTTCTGGTCGCGCTACGCCAACTGGCTGTCACCGGCCGGGCTGGTCGGCGCGGGCCTTGCCGGCATCGCCGCCGGGGTGCTGGTGGCGTCGCTGAGCGTGCCGCTGCCGATGCTGTCATCCGACGTGCTGCCCAGCGTCTTCGATCAGGGCGATGCCGACGTCGTCTTCACCGTCAACGCCGAGGAAACTGAGCAATGACCGCAAAATCCCTTAAACCGTGGTTGCTCGTCTCGGTGTTGCTCAACGTGTTTTTGATCGGCGGTGTAGGCGGTGGCCTCTACCACTTTATGGCGGCGGCCAAACCTGCCGAAGCGGTGGTCAACCAGCACGGCTTGCGCCAGGCGATGATCAAGTTGCCGGCTGAGCGCCGCAAGGAATTGCGCCAGTTGCTGCGCCAGAACCGTGCCGACAGCCAACCGCTGATCATGGCCGGCCGCGAAGCGCGCCTGGGCGTGATCAAACAGCTCGAAGCGCCGACCCTGGACCGCGCAGTGCTGGTGACGGAACTGGCCAAGGCGCGCGAGGCCGACGTGGCACTGCGGGCGTTGGTGGATACGACACTGGCGCAGTTCGCGAGCAATTTGCCCCAGGATGAACGGCAGAAACTGGTCGAGGCGTTGTACCAGCGTGGGCAGGCCAAAAGCCGCGAGAAACTTCCCCAGGTCGCAGGGAATAAACCGCGCTCTTGAGCTGTTATGCACTCACGATCACCCTCGAGAGTTGCATATGCCGGCTGCTAAAAAGAAACAGGCTTTTGATAGAAGGAAGTGGTGGTTTAGCTTTCGAGCCCATGCAGATCCACTGTGGGAGCCGTCGAGCTTTAGCGAGGCCGCGAAGGCGTTAGTGTGGGCACTAAATCCTTAGTATCGGTCACCTTTTTGGGACCGAGTACATATCCATTCCTGCGGCAACGGCGGCTAATGGTTCCGCCCTTACGGCGGCTCACTTTTCGAAGGACCGAAAAGTAAGCAAAAGGTCCTCGCCCCACCACTCGGCACCTCGCTCACGCTTCGGTGTGCCCGCACGCAGGCTTGAATCCGTGGGCCGCCGCCATGGGCCATCCCTGGCCCATCGCGGCTAACCCGGCGTCCTGCCGGGTTACCCACGGATTCAAACCCGCGTGCGGCCAGCGTGGTTAACGGGGCGCCCGAGATCAAAATCAAAAGCAGATCAAAAGCAAAGCACGGCGGCCTGACAGCCGACCTGAGTGGTTAGAGCAAAAGCGATTTTTTAGACGGCAAACTGTGATCTCCCTAATACAAGGAGATCCAAGTGTGGGAGCGGGCTTGCCCGCGAAAGCGGTGTGTCAGCCACTAAATACATTGGCCGAACCACCCCTTTTGTGGCGAGCGGGCTCGCCCCGCGTTGGGCTGCGAAGCAGCCCCAAAACCAGCCGCCTCGGTGCACCTGACAAATTGAGTTGACCTTATTGGGGCCGCTACGCAGCCCAACGCAGGACAAGCCTGCTCGCCACAAGGGCTACTCAGCGTGGCTGCACACACTCCACCGCACGATCCACCATCGCCCTCGCCATATCCACCAGATGCAGCACCGAAATCACCAGCGCCTGCGAAGTCCCCTCCAATCGATCACCGGCCTCCTGCGCCGTGGCCGCCGCACAGCGCAACAAACTGCTGGTATGCACCAACGCACTTTCAAAGCTGGTTTCAGCATCAACAGCGAACAGCATTGGTTCTACAGAATCGGGCGATGGAGCAGGGGAGAGATAGTGATCCAGCGCACGCTTATACGCGGCGTATTTTTGTGCATGGTCAGCAGAAGGGTCAAAGCGATTGAAAGGCGGATCGGGAATAATTTTATCCATCGTGAAGCACCTCTAGTCGGTTAGAGGCCGTCACCATCACTGCTAAACGATTGAAGGGTGGCGGCCGAGCGCAGGTTAGCAGAACCGGAGACTAGGACCCGGCGCACCCGAAGGTGCCCTGCGCACGGCCACCATAAAGCATCGGGCCGAAAAAAAGCGCCCTGCAAAAGGTGGCGCTTTGCGCCTAGTCATCGGCGGGCTGCTAAACCCGGTCACTGAATTGGCAGTGACCGGCGAAGACTAGCTAGCTGATTTGAGAGGCGCAAGCGGTTGGGATTTTCTCGGAAACGTCCTGCGAGGGAAAGGGAAATGTCGGGACGCATGCGCAATCGTAGCGCAGCGATAAATACATTAGTTATCGGGCTGGTCTACGATAATGGCTTTGTGACATATTTAAAGACCAAAAAATGGAATAGGAGAAAAATATGGAAATTGGGCGCCAAGGTTCTAATAGAAAGGCTGGATGGACAAGCATCCGCAGTAGAAAACCTCACGTTTCCTCAGTCGAGGTGAAAGATAAGAAACCGTTGGTATTTTCATTAACGCTTAAAAAAACATCTCCAGACGGTGATGGCGAGTACGACTTTGATGTTCGTATGAATATTAAAGATATTGCAGAGCTTATAGAGCTAGTTGCAGCCCAAGGGGTCGCGAAGGATAAAGCGCAAATATCCTCAGGCCTAGCTGGATCGGTTCGTGCTTTGAATCGACTCATGGCTGTCGCAAGCGGTATTGAAGTCTCAAACTCTGAGGTGTTGAAGAAAGATTAAAATTTTAGCCCTAGAGTGAAACGGAGGTGAGCATGCTTAACCTGGGCTTAACATTGACACTTGCTTCGATTTTAATTGGCTTGTGTTCTGCCGCAAGCTGGTTCTATGCTGGTTTTGTAAAGGTAGACCATGAAAAGGCGGTGGAAGATAGACTGCGAAAAGCCAGAAAGAAAGGAGAGGAACCGAACTATGCATCGGTAAGTTTGGATGGGTGGGATATGTCTGCAACTTTTTCTGCTCAATCTAAATGGAACTCGTTAGGTGCGCTCTTCGCTGCGTGCTCAATTTTACTGCAAGCCGTGGCTCAGGTTGTTAGTTATTGATGTGCTTGGGTTGAGAGTTCTTAAGTTTTGATCGGTGATGCGTAGACACTACTGCACTCGGATACGTGGTGATCTGTTCCCTAGCAGGAATGGATCATCATTCCCCCCAAATATCCCCACCACCTCCTTCCACAATCACACATGCCGCGGATCTTTCTGGTCCCGCGCATGCCAATGATGCTTCAGTCTATACGGCGGTATCTCCACTGGCGGTTCGATCATCCTGACGGCCGCGTGTTTCTCATAGATATGCGCCACTGACCGGGGCAGCACTGCGATCAAATCCGAGCGTTCGATCATTGCAGGGCTGGAGAGGCTGCTGGTCCGTATCAGCCCGATCACCTTGCAGATCGCGCGTGCCGACGGACGTGTCAGCAGCAGCGCGTTGGCCTTGCGCCTCGACTCGCTGCAAGAGCTTGGTTACCTTGAGCACGGCGGCGTGTTGCCGTTTGTGATCCGCAAGACCGTGCAACGGACCCGACAAGGAGCGCTCAATGATTGAACCGCAAGTTCTGCAACAACTGGCCCCCAATGGCGTGCTGCGCGCCGCGATCAACTTAGGTAACCCGGTGTTGGCGCAACGCGGCGTGGGGGGCGAGCCCCAAGGCGTGTCGGTGGCATTGGCTCGGGCATTGGCCGAGGAGTTGGGCGTCGGCCTGGAACTGATCACTTTTGAGGCCGCCGGCAAGGTGTTTGCCGCCTTGGCTGATGACGCATGGCGCGTGGCGTTCCTGGCCATTGAGCCGGTGCGCGAACAGCAAATCGCCTTCAGCGCGCCTTATGTCGCGATCAAGGGCACGTACCTGGTGCCGGCTGATTCGCCGCTGACACACGTCGCGCAAGTGGATGCACCGGGCAAGCGTATCGCCGTCGGCCAGGGCGCGGCCTATGACCTGTACTTGAGCCGCACCGTGCAA
This sequence comes from Pseudomonas sp. R76, assembly GCF_009834565.1. Lineage (GTDB taxonomy): Bacteria > Pseudomonadota > Gammaproteobacteria > Pseudomonadales > Pseudomonadaceae > Aquipseudomonas. Next base: position 3,920,113 of record NZ_CP019428.1, on the reverse strand, counting down.
CATGCCGAGTTGGTGCGCGCGCCTACTTCAGCGGCAGCGGTGGACTGGTGTATCGAGCAAGGCCTGGACGCGGCGGCGGGTGTGCGGGATTTCTTGCAAACCAGGGTTTCTGACCAATGGCGGCTGGTGGATGACGACTTCATGACGATCCGCCAAGCGATGGCGGTGCCGGTGGCGCGTGCAGCCGCTGCCGCGTTCGTCAAATCCTTTGTCGAACGGCAGAAAGCTAACGGTTTGGTGAAGCGAGGTTTGCTGGACAGCGGGCAGAGCGCGGAATTACAGGCGACGTAGGAAGGATTTGACGATGTGTCGCGTGGCGTCGGTGGTGTCCAGTTCGTCCAGGGCGCCATAGGCGTGCCAGCGGCAATCGACGATCTCGTTGCACGGCCGCGCGTCGGCGATGTTCACCACTGAAGCTTCGAACACATGGTGCACGGTGTCGCGAGCCTTCAATTCCTGCAGATACAGCAAGCCGTCCACGTTCAGCCCGGTTTCTTCTTCCAGCTCGCGCTCGGCCGCGCCGACCGGGCGTTCATCCCGCTCGACCTTGCCGCCGGGCAACGCCCATTTTGATCTGGCCTTGCGCACGAAGAGGATATGCCCCTCGTGTTCGCAAATGACCGTGGCCCTTATTTTCATCGTGTGTGCCCCCGCAGCGAGATGAGTGTCATAAAAGTGTAATGCAATTGTCATGCTAAGTGCTTATGGCGCACACGGTTGGGGATGTGGATACTGACCGATTGATGAAAACGGACGAGGACAACAGATGACTACCGTACGTTGGGGCATGATCGGCTGTGGCAATGTCACTGAACTGAAGAGTGGACCCGCTTTCTACAAAGCGCCAGGTTCGGCCCTGGTTGCCGTGATGGGGCGCCGCGAGGAAGCGGTGCGCGATTATGCGGCACGCCATGGCATCGCGCGGTTCTACACCGACGCCCAGGCACTGATCGACGACCCCGAAGTGGACGCGGTGTACATCGCCACACCGCCCGACAGCCACCTCGAATACAGCCTGATGGTGGCCGCAGCCGGCAAGCATTGCTGCGTCGAAAAACCCATGTCGTTGAATGCCGAACAGAGCGCGTTGATGCAGCGCACCTTCGAGCGCGCCGGGCTGCATTTGTTTGTGTCTTACTACCGGCGCTCCTTGCCGCGCTTCCAAAAAGTGCGGGAGTGGCTGCACGACGGACGCATCGGTGACTTGCGCCAAGTGATCTGGACCTTCAGCAAGCCGCCGAGCGCCGCCGATGCCAGCCCCGAGAACTGGCGCACCGACCCGGCCATCGCCGGTGGCGGCTACTTTGCCGACTTGGCCAGCCATGGGTTTGATCTGTTCCAGTACCTGGCCGGCGATATTGTCGAGGTCACCGGGTTTACGGCACGTCAGGCCGGGCAGTATGCGGCGGAAGATGCGGTGACGGCGTGCTGGACCTTCGGCTCCGGCGCATTGGGCATGGGTTGCTGGAACTTCGTTGCGCACTGCCGCGAAGACCGCGTCGAGCTGATCGGCAGCCGCGGTCGCATCACCTTTGCGGTGTTCGAGAACCAGCCGTTGCGCCTTGAGGGCGACGTCAACGAAGTGCTGGAAGTACCGCACCATGAACACATCCAGTGGCACCATGTACTGGCCATGAACGCGCATATCCGTGGCGAAGCCGAGCACCCTTCGCTGGCCCTGGAGGCGTTGAAGACTGATCGGGTGCTGGACAAGGTGTTACAACGCAACCCCAATTTGCCGGGGTAATCGCGGTATACCTGCTTTTTCTCAAGGAATAGGCAAAATGAAATACTGGATGGTGGTGTGGCTGTTGCTGACCGCGCCTGTCATGGCGGCCCCGCGCAGCCAAGGCACGCCGGGGGAGTTTGATTTTTATGTGCTGTCGTTGTCGTGGTCACCGACGTTTTGCCTGACCAACCCCGGCAACGAGCAGTGCACAGGCAAAGGCTACGGGTTTGTGCTGCATGGGCTGTGGCCGCAGTACGCCAAAGGTGGCTGGCCGTCGTCATGCGATACACAATCGCGACTGTCGGCGGATGAGTTGGCCAAGGGCGCGTTGATCTTCCCGACGCGCGCGTTGCTCAAGCATGAATGGACCAAGCACGGCACGTGCAGCGGGCTGGACGCTTCGCATTATCTGGAAGCGACGGATACGGCCTTGGCGGCGGTGCAGATTCCCAAGCAATTGCAGCCGTTCAATGTGCCGAACTACATGCAGGCACGCGACATCGAGCAGCTGTTTCGAGAGAGCAACCCGGCCATGGGCGACCACGGCTTGGCGGTGATCTGCAAGGGCAAGGTGTTGTCCGAAGTGCGCGTGTGCCTGAGCAAGGAATTGCGCTTTGCCGGTTGCCCGCGAAGTGTGAAAACCCAGTGCAAGGGCGGCGATATCCGCATTCCGGTGCAGCGCTGATCAGTTGCCTGCGTGCAAGGCTATGGCCGCAGGCGCCGTCGAATTCGACACGCCGGCGGCTGGCCCTCAGACCCTTCGCCGCGATGTTCGGCAAGGCCTGGGGCTATCCGCTGCTGGTGGTGGAATCCAAAGACCAGGCGTGGGCCTTGGCGCGGGATGTGCTGGATGAGCAGGTGTCCGACGTGGCGCACTTCTAAAATGCACCGCAAACACCCTGTGGGAGCTGGCTTGCCTGCGATAGCGGTGGGTCAGCCACAGTGATGCCAACTGACACGGCCTCATCGCAGGCAAGCCAGCTCCCACAGGATTTCGTGGTGCCCTTTAGTTCGCGCGTACAAACCGGCTCGCCGTGCTTGATGAGCAGATCTGCGATGTGGCGCATTTCTGTAGTGCACGCGGTAAAAAATGTGGGAGCGGGCTTGCTCGCGAATGCGGTGGGTCAGCTACACATCCGCTGACTGACACTCCGCCTTCGCGAGCAAGCCCGCTCCCACAGTGTTTAGGTGGTGCCCATTAGTTCGCGTAAACCAACCGGCCCACGGTGCCTGATGAGCCGATCTCCAAGGTGGGAGCTGGCTTGCCTGCGATAGCGGTGGGTCAGCCACCGTGATGCCAACTGACACGGCCTCATCGCAGGCAAGCCAGCTCCCACAGGATTTCGTGGTGCCCTTTAGTTCGCGCGTACAAACCGGCTCGCCGTGCTTGATGAGCAGATCTGCGATGTGGCGCATTTCTGTAGTGCACGCGGTAAAAAATGTGGGAGCGGGCTTGCTCGCGAATGCGGTGGGTCAGCTACACATCCGCTGACTGACACTCCGCCTTCGCGAGCAAGCCCGCTCCCACAGTGTTTAGGTGGTGCCCATTAGTTCGCGTAAACCAACCGGCCCACGGTGCCTGATGAGCCGATCTCCAATGTGGGAGCTGGCTTGCCTGCGATAGCGGTGGGTCAGCCACCGTGATGCCAACTGACACGGCCTCATCGCAGGCAAGCCAGCTCCCACAGTGTTTAAGTGGTGCCCTTTAGTCCACGCAAATCGCCCTGCCCAGCTTGCCTTTCTCTACCGTCGCCGAGCAGCCGAAGTGGCTGTTGTCCACCTGGCAGGTGCCCGCCACAGGGCCGTTACCCGATTGCGTGGTTACGCTGGTCTGGCACTCGCCCTCACACTGGCTTGAATCGGTGCACGCCTTGCCCGCGTCCTTGTACGGCGTGATGCAGTTCCAGCTCTGCAACTTGCCGACCTGCTTCATCGTGCCACCGCCCGCCAGGCAGGTGGAGGCAGCGGAGTCCTGTGCCGGCGCAGCGACGGGTGAGTGGGTCGAGCAGGCCGATACCAGCAACAGAGCGGCCAAGCCAATCATCAATTTCATGCAAAAGTCCTCGTGGAGTAAGCGCAGCGGTGCAGGGTATGAGCTATTGGACTACTTTGATTGACGAGCGATCCCTACCCGGAAGTGACCCATGCACACCTTATGGAAACGCTATGTCGCCCTGCTGGAAAACGACCTGAGCACGCAGATTTTCGACAACGTGAAAAACCTGCTGGTGTGCGCGCTGCTGTTTGCGGCGGGGACCAATACCTTGCTCGGGCAGCGTGAACTGTTTATCGGCGTGTTCGCCTCCAGCGTGGCGGGCTGGGGTTTGATCATCCTGTCGACGGTGTTGACGCTGCTCAACGTCAGCGACGGCATTCGCCGGCTGGCCAAGCTGCGGTATCACCTGGCATTGCAACTGTTGCTGATCCTGATTTACCTGGTGATTGCCGAGCGAGTGGTGGAGATAGTCTGGGGCTTTCGGGCGCATTGAAGTATCCTCCGCGCCCCGCTTATCACTGATTCAAAGAAACAATGACCGGACAAGACATGCAGGCGTTGCTCGAGTCGATCCTCGACGAAGTTCGTCCACTGATCGGCCTCGGCAAAGTCGCCGACTACATCCCCGCGCTGGCGGATGTGCCCGCCAACCAACTCGGCATCGCTGTGTACGGCAACGACGGCGCGGCCTATTGCGCCGGTGATGCCGACACGCTGTTTTCGGTGCAGAGCATTTCCAAGGTGTTCAGCCTGGTGCAGGCCATCGACCACGGCGGCGAAACCATCTGGGAACGCCTCGGCCATGAGCCGTCGGGGCAACCGTTCAACTCCATGGTGCAGCTGGAATTCGAACGCGGCCGCCCGCGCAACCCGTTCATCAACGCCGGCGCGCTGGTGATCTGCGACATCAACCAATCGCGCTTTGCCGTGCCGATCCTGTCGATGCGCGACTTCGTGCGGCGCCTGTCGGGTAACCCGCAGATCCTGGTCAACAGCGTCGTCGCCGAGTCCGAAGCCCAACATGGCGCGCGCAACGCGGCCATGGCTTACCTGATGAAAGCCTTCGGCAACTTCCACAACGACGTCGACGCGGTGCTGCACAGCTACTTCAACTACTGCGCGCTGCAAATGAGCTGCCTGGACTTGGCCAAGGCCTTCAGCTTCCTCGCCAACCAAGGCACCAGCGCCCACAGCGGCGAGCAAATCCTCACCGCGCGCCAAACCAAGCAAGTCAACTCGATCATGGCCACCAGCGGGCTGTATGACGAGGCGGGGAATTTCGCCTATCGCGTGGGCTTGCCAGGCAAGAGCGGAGTCGGCGGCGGGATCGTCGCGGTGGTGCCGGGGCAATTTACCGTGTGCGTGTGGTCGCCGGAGCTGAACGCGGCAGGGAACTCGCTGGCGGGGATCAAGGCGTTGGAGTTGTTGAGTGAGCGCATTGGCTGGTCGGTGTTTTAAGGGCGAACGTTGATCGTTCCCACGCTCTGCGTGGGACCGCATCCGGTGACGCTCCGCGTCACGTTGCGCAGGCCTTAAGGCCGGCGGACGCAGAGCGTCCGGGGCGGCATTCCCACGCAGAGCGTGGGAACGATCTTAGGCTTTGCTCGGCTTCACGAACAGATCGAACATCAAGAACAACGCCCCGGCAGTAATTGCGATATCAGCAATATTAAACACGCCGGTATGCGTCGGCCCCACGTTCAGCACCATGTAATCCACCACATGCCCGTCGCGGAAAACACGGTCGATCAAGTTGGCGATACCGCCCAAGGCAATCGCGTAAAGCGGCAACACCTTGCGCAATGGCTGGCTCCAGTTGGCGAGCGACCAGCCCATCGCCCACGCCACCACGATGGCCACGCCGACGATAAAGATGAGTTGTTTGACCTGCGGCGGCAACGCGGCGCCCAGGCTGAGGAAAGCGCCTGGGTTCAAGCTCAGTTCCAGCGCCAGGTTGATCGGGTTAGAGCCGATTTTGAAGCTGTTGGCGTGCAGTGAAACCAGGGCCAGCAGTTTGACGAGTTGGTCCACGGCGATAAAGGCGAGGCCAGCGAGGAGGGCGAAGGTGCGGCCTCGCAGTAGGGGCGACGTGCTCAAGCGGTAACTTCCTGTTTCGGGCTTTCTATAGAGCGCCCGAAGATAGCTCAGGCGCTGTATCGCGTCCATCTACGGCCTCCAGGCTGATCGTTCCCACGCTCTGCGTGGGCATGCATCCAGTGACGCTCCGCGTCACGTTGCGCAGGCCTTGAGTCCGGCGGACGCAGAGCGTCCGGGGCGGCGTTCCCACGCAGAGCGTGGGAACGATCTTTATGCAGTCGGGTGGGCCACGTTCAGTGCCTTGTCCACCAGCAGTTGCACACCTTCGAGCATCCGGCAGATGCCCAGCGCGACGTTGCGCTGGGAACCGTCGATTTCAAAGGCCATATGGTTGGCGATGTCGCAGATGGACGCCAGGTCCTGGGAGGCATTGACCAGCAAGGTTTCGGTGCCCAGGTCGGCGCGCACGGTGAAGAGGCCATCGCTGGGTTCGGGGATGGGTTTGCCGGGGTTGAGGTAGTGGTTGATCGCGCGGTAGGCCACTTCGTGCAGGGTGCTGATGTCGAAGTCTGGATGGCTTGGGGGATTTGGGCTGTCTTTAATCATGGTGAAACTCCAAGGGAAATGGAGCTGCCACGGTTCGCGGTCAAACGAATTAGGGTGGCAGCTATACGCGGGTTGACCGACCGGTCCCAAGGAGCCCGGCATACCCGAAGGTATCCCGCGTACAGCTGCCGCGACACGATACAACAGGCGTAGCAAAAACGCCTGATCGATATGGCACAGATGCACTTGGGAGGGCGGACGGTCAAATCCGGCCGCTGAATTGGCAGCGACGACGAGAGGTTAGTCAGCCCTTTTCCGAGCCACAACCTGAAACCCTTGTCGGAAACTTCCGAGAGCCGCAAAGCCTGCGCACTATGATCGTTCCCATGCTCTGCGTGGGAACGCATCCGGTGACGCTCCGCGTCACGACCTCAAGAGCAGACGCAGAGCGTCCGGGGCGGCATTCCCACGCAGAGCGTGGGAACGATCTTTGAGCGGGTCTTGAAACCCTTATACACACCACCGCATCCAGCCCACCCCCAACAGCATAAGCACGCCGACGCCCAGCAATAGCGCGTGCGCCGGCCGCACACGGCGAATGCGGTCTTGGAGTACACCGATGCCGCAGAGCGCGATCAGCACCGCGAACGCCCAGCGGGGCAGGCGGGCGGTGATGCCCAAACGGTTGCGTCTATTGGGTTTGATAGGCGAAGTGTTGCGGTTTGAGGTGTAGTGGAACGTCATGGACGAATCCTTTCGCACATGGTGAATGGGTAAGCCAATCGATGATTGAGCGCTCGACTGGCTAAGCTAACGGATTTTGCTGGTTCCGCAACCTGTGAGAATTGACAGTTTTTTAGACTGTTTGGGCCGTCAACTGATGTTCAACCTGTCCAGCAAGCTATACCAGGGCACACTGATGCCTGTTTAGAGCTGCTGTATCCCCTGCAATAACGAGATCTGGAGTCAGTCAGAAATAGATTCGATGGAGCAGTTAGGAAAAAAGCACTTTGTCTTCAGTTAAAACTGAATGAAGCGCGTGGCCCTTCACATTCTTCAGGCGTTGCTCGACAATGCGCGTTCTGTTCCGGAGTAGTTCAGCGGTAGAACACTCGGCTCTTAACCGGGTGGGCGCTGGTTCGAATCCAGCCTCCGGACCCATCGCACATACACCAATCTGGACATCTCTCCAGGTCACATGGAGTGACTGGCATGGACGCAGGTTATGCAGTCTTCCAACTGTCGAAAGCGCTGCTTGCGCACGATTTGGATTGCGGTCCAGTCGCTCGCTTTAACGCCCGCAAACGTATTTCACGCTGGCAGCAGGTCATCGGGAACCTGCTGCAAGGCACGGTCGAGTATGGCTCGCGCACACCCATTGCTGAGGTTCCAGCCTGGGTTACGCTGGAGGTCGTTACGGGCGGCTTTGCGACCGGCAATCTGTTGGCTGGTGGCGAACTGACGGACTATGAACGTGAACTGGCCGCCTCTATCCCAGGTATTCGTCCAGGCTTTGAACGGCTCGATATCAATGCCTGGCATCTTACGGATGACGGCCTTGAGACCTTGCACTCACGTTTAGCCCGCTGTGATTATGCGGTCGATGTGCCGGAGGAGGCCGCGTTACTGACAGTAGCCTGGCTAGTCGGGCAGCAGCGCACTGAGCAGGCTCGGGCGCTGATAGACGTGATTGGGCCGTTCTTTGGCCGACTGCGTTTCTTCCCGTCGACCTCTACGCAGCTGCCGATCTCAGCCGCGCAGGTGAACATTGTGGACGCCGGCGAGATCAAGCAGTTGCTTTCAACCTTGCCGCCTCAGGCTCGGGTCACTGTGCAGAAACAGACAATCGAAACGCGTTTGCCGCTTTATGATTCAGCTGTTTCGCATTTCCTCCTGACCTATGAGGCTGGCTGGCCGTGCCGTCATTACCCGAGTGGGTGGCGCGAGCGGGCGGCCGAGTTAACGGTGGATTTTAAGCGGTCGGGTAGCGACAGGCGCTCTTCGAATCGCGTGGAGGAACTGTTTTCTTTACTTGGGCAATGTTCCCGCGACGCGCAATCGCTCACCGGGCGTCAAGTCGGTCGCATACGGCAAATCGTCGATGATTTTGTGCGCAAGCATGGCGATCCGGGTTCAGTCTCTCACCGTGCGTTGCGTGCGAATCAACTTAGTCAGGTGGCGGGGCCGGAGCATCACCTCATTGCCCTTATGGTGGCGAACCGGCTCTCAACATATCCCGCGCAAGGTGGTCTCTGGGATTTTGCTGATTTGATAGCGCCAATCACCGCTGAGGAGGCATTGACGTTTGGGCAGGGCGAGGGCGTTGCCATTCCACCAGCGATCCAGCGCCGTCTTCTGCGATGTCGGAGTGGGACGATTAGCGAATTGATCGAGGATGGGCTGATTACTTCAGGTGATACCGTCGCGCGGGTGTTGCCCGCGATGACTGCGCAACTGAGTAGCTCGGGGTTGCGCGATGAAGCGCTAAGAATGGTATACGCCTCTACCTACCGCGCGTTCCGGCGGCGGCGTTCGTTATTGCTGCTGAACCTTCAGCGTCAGGTTGGCCTCAGTGAGTTGCCTTGGGTTGCCGTCATTGAAGGCGACCGCCAGCCCGGTGCTGTGGTGGCGGGCGCTGCCAAGCAGGCGCTGGTTGAGTCATCGGCGTTGACGCTTTCTGCTTTTCCACACGCCATCTTGCCTAACAAGCTTCTCCAGGAATTTTCCGCACTGGCTGACACTGCGCAACTGAACCTGCCCTTTGTGGAAGAGGTCGCTGCAGATATCTTCATGGGTAAGTTTTCCGATAAGTTTGCCGATGCTGCCAGGCGAGCAGGCCGGGTGCTGGAAGGCTCCCTTTACGCACGTTATTACGACATTGATACCGATGAGCTGGCGGGCCTTGTTACCCGCGGGCGGCGACGTGCGCGCGTAGCAAGCGATGTCTTCGCGACGCTCTGCGCAAGGCGTGCAGGAGCTGAGCTGGGCACGTGGCACCCGGCAACCAATGGCACCATTCTTGAGCAACAGCAAATTTTAACCACGCAAAACCTCGCGTTACTGTTTGAAGAACTTGGGTTGAAGGTTTTGCTGCAGCCGAGACTGAGCAGCATGGTGCGAGCGTGTTTTGAGTGGATCTGCAAACGGCATCAGATGCGGGTTGAGCACTATCATGCTCGGTTGATAATGCTCAAAAATACCGCTTATGCCTGGCGCCAGATGGTGTTCTACCTGGCGATGCTCGATGAGTGTGAGCGCACAGATGCCTTGGCGTCAGTCGAGGCTTATTTCTCCACACAGCCATTGGCTTTTCGAGAAAAATTTCTTCCGCTGATGAGGGGGTTGCGCAGGGCTTGTGGCGGCGAGGTGTTGCCTCAGCACGCTCCCGCTGAGGATGGCGCGAGAGTCTTTTTGGGATGGACAACCACGCGGCATTGGTTGCTACCGCCGCAGGACGTGGCTTCATGCCGGGCGGGTGAGCAGTAATGACACTAACGATTCAAGTATGGGAGCTGGCTTGCCTGCGATAGCGGTCTTGCGGTGAAGGCTATATTGGCCGGTCTACCGCCATCGCAGGCAAGCCAGCTCCCACACAGTGCGGTATTTGTTCGACGCTTGCGTGCGCGAAGCCACTCGGGAATAACAGCCACAAATTAAAATGTGGGAGCGGGCTTGCTCGCGAAAGCGGAGTGTCAGTGCCGAATATGTTGACTGACACCCTGCATTCGCGAGCAAGCCCGCTCCCACATTTGAATCTTCTTTGGATTTTGGAGCTGTATTGCCCAAACAAAAAATGCGCCCCTAAGGGCGCATTTTTTTGTTCGGTCAGCTACCGCCTATTCAGGCAATCGCATCCCAAGCCCGATCACCGTGCTCGTCTTTAATCCGAGTCGGCAGGCCCATCACGTCCAGCGCTTTGAGGAACGGCTCAGCCGGCAGCTCTTCAACGTTGGCCATGTGCTTCACATCCCACTCGCCACGCGCAACCAGCAGCGCAGCGGCCACCGGAGGCACGCCTGCGGTGTAGGAGATGCCCTGGCTGTCAGTTTCAGCAAAGGCTTCTTCATGGCAGGCCACGTTGTAGATGAACAGCTCGCGTGGCTGGCCATCCTTGGTGCCCTTGACCAGGTCGCCGATGCAGGTTTTGCCGGTGTAGCCTGGGGCGAGCGAAGACGGGTCGGGCAGCACGGCCTTGACCAGTTTCAACGGCACCACTTCCAGGCCTTCGGCGGTTGTGACCGGTTTTTCGGAGAGCAGGCCGAGGTTTTTCAGTACGGTGAACACGTTGATGTAGTGTTCGCCGAAGCTCATCCAGAAACGCACGTTGGGCACGTCGAGGTTTTTCGACAGCGAGTGCACTTCATCGTGGCCGGTCAGGTACAGGTTTTGCGAACCGACTACCGGCAGGTCGTCGGTGCGTTTGACTTCGAACATGGTGTTGCTGGTCCACTGGCTGTTCTGCCAGCTCCACACCTGCCCGGTGAATTCGCGGAAGTTGATTTCCGGGTCGAAGTTGGTGGCGAAGTATTTGCCATGGCTGCCGGCATTGACGTCGAGAATGTCGATCGAATCAATGCGGTCGAAATGCTGTTGCTGTGCCAACGCGGCATACGCGTTGACCACACCCGGGTCGAAGCCCACGCCAAGGATGGCGGTGATGTTCTTCTGTTTGCACTCTTCCAGGTGGTTCCATTCGTAGTTGCCGTACCACGGCGGGGTCTCGCAGACCTTGCCCGGCTCTTCGTGGATGGCGGTATCGAGGTACGCAACGCCGGTGTCGATGCAGGCGCGCAGTACCGACATGTTGAGGAAGGCGGAGCCTACGTTGATGACGATCTGCGAGTCGGTCTCGCGGATCAGGGCCTTGGTCGCTTCCACGTCCAGGGCGTTCAGCGCGAAGGCCTGGATGTCGGCGGGAACCTTGAGGCTACCCTTGGCCTTGACGCTGTCGATGATGGCCTGGCATTTGGAGATGTTGCGCGACGCGATAGCAATACGACCGAGTTCGTCGTTGTGCTGCGCGCACTTGTGGGCCACCACCTTGGCGACACCTCCTGCACCAATGATAAGAACGTTCTTTTTCAATTGCTTTATCTCTCCTTTATCCGCCAGCTTACGAAAGGCTGGACAGGTAGTCGTCGTAACCAAATTCACGAACCACCTCGACTGTACCGTCGAGTTGTTTCACTACGATGGACGGCATTTTCAGGCCGTTGAACCAGTTTTTCTTGACCATGGTGTAGCCCGCGGTGTCGATAAACGACAGCCGATCGCCGATGGCCAGCGGACGATCAAATTGGTATTCGCCGAAAATGTCCCCGGCCAGGCAGGATTTGCCGCACACCATGACGGTGTGTTCACCCTCGCTTGGCGCCAACTTGGCGTTGAGGCGGTAGATCAGCAGGTCCAGCAGGTGAGCTTCGATGGAGCTGTCGACCACGGCGAGGTTTTTGCCGTTGTAGAGAGTGTCGAGCACGGTGACTTCCAGCGAGGCGCTGTTGGTGATCGCCGCTTCGCCGGGTTCCAGATACACCTGCACGCCGTACTTTTCGGAGAACGCCTTCAACCGCGCGCAGAACGCGTCGATGGCATAGTCTTCACCGGTGAAGTGAATGCCGCCGCCGAGGCTGACCCACTTGACCTTGTGCAGCAGCGCACCGAAGCGCTCTTCGATGGTGCCGAGCATTTTGTCGAACAGGCTGAAGTCGCCGTTCTCGCAGTTGTTGTGGAACATGAAGCCTGTGATTTGCTCGATCACGCCTTCGATCTTCACCGGGTCCCATTCGCCCAAACGGCTGAAGGGGCGTGCCGGGTCGGCCAGCAGGTAGTCGGAGCTGCTCACCTGTGGGTTCACGCGCAGGCCACGGGTCTTGCCCTCGGAACGCTCGGCAAAACGCTGCAGCTGGCTGATCGAGTTGAAGATGATCTTGTCGCAGTTATCCAGCATCTCTTCGATTTCGTCGTCGGCCCAGGCCACGCTGTAGGCGTGTGCTTCACCTTCGAACTTCTGGCGGCCGAGCTTCAACTCATACAGCGACGACGAGGTGGTGCCGTCCATGTATTGCTGCATCAGGTCGAACACCGACCAGGTGGCGAAGCACTTGAGCGCCAGCAAAGCCTTGGCGCCGGACTGTTCGCGCACGTAAGCAATCTTCTGCATGTTGACCAGAAGTTTCTGTTTATCGATGAGGTAGTACGGCGTTTTGATCATTTTTGAGAGCCTGCGGCGGTGCCTGCCAAAAAAGGACACGCATTGTGCCCGCACTTGGATCAGATCGAAAGGTTCGTGGGCGGATTTTGCTGCGCCCGATTTTTAATCGTAGCGGCGAAGTATGACTATCTATGGGGATATCCCGGATCAGTGTGGGAGCTGTGTATCCGCGAAGGCGGTTTGTCAGTCACACGCTTTATAACTGCACCGCCGCATTCGCGAGCAAGCCCGCTCCCACATTTGGAGCTGTGTATCCGCGGACATAGCGCCACTAACTGCCGTAAAACTGTCATCACCTTAGCACTGGAATGCCATATTTGATCGCTACTGTCCTCGCCAATGAGATCGATCTCAAAGCGAGTGACAATGACCGACCTGAAAGACGTTGCGCAGCTGGCCGGGGTATCCCGTGCCACTGCCGCCCGCACCTTTGCCTCCCCCGACCAAGTGCGCCCGGCCACCCGTGAACAGGTGTTCGCCGCCGCCCGCGAGTTGGGCTTTCGGCCTAACTTGCTCGGCCGCCAGCTGCGCCTGCAAACCACCAACCTGATCGGCGTGGTGGTGCCCAACCTGCTCAACCCGGTGTTCGCCGAGCAGTTCCAGGCCATGGAGCGGGCCGCCCGACTGCGCGGCTACAGCCTGTTGCTGGCGACCACCGACTACAGCAGCGAGCGCGAAAGCATCGTGGTGGAAGAATTGCTGCGCCAGCGTGTGGATGGCCTGGTGCTGACGGTCACCGACGCCGAAAGCAACAGCGTGCTCAACAGCCTTGCCAACGAACAAACGCCGTTCGTGCTGGCCTATCACCAACCGAGCAACCCCAACTACAGCGCGGTGTCGGTCGACAACCGCGCCGGCATGGCCCTGGCCACGCGTTATCTGCTGGAAGCGGGGCACCGGCGCATCAGCATGGTCGCCGGCCCTGCGTTGCAGTCCGACCGCGCCCGGCTGCGCTACGCCGGTTATTGCGACGCGATGCGCGAGTACGGTCTTAGAAGCCGTGCCGTGATTGGAATGCCGGCCCACACCCAGGCCGAGTTCGCGGCAATCGAGCCGTTTCTGCAAGGCCCACAGGCGCCGACCGCGCTGGTGTGTTCCAACGATTTTCTCGCGATCAGCCTGATCGCCGAGCTGCGCCGCAACGCCTGGAATGTGCCCGAGCAACTCTCGGTGATGGGCTTTGACGGCATCGCCCTTGGCACCCAGATGCACCCGACGCTGTGCAGCGTGGTGCAGCCCATCGGCCTGTTGGCCAGCACTGTGATTGATCAACTGCTGGCGCAAATCGCCGGCAACGCTCCGATTTCCCATTGCCTGCCGTGCCATATCCGGCCCGGCGACAGCACTCAACCCCTTGAGGAGACACCTGATGCGCGCGTTCAGTAAAACCCTGGCAGCCGTGCTGCTGTGCGGCATGGCCAGCCTGGCCCAGGCCGCCGAAACCGCGATTTGATACAACTGCCCGCCGGACTGGGGCGACTGGGGCAGCCAACTCAAGGCCATCGCCGCCAGCACCGGCGTGCAAGTGCCGCTGGACAACAAAAACTCCGGCCAGTCCCTGGCGCAGTTGGTGGCCGAAAAGGCCGCCCCGGTGGCGGACGTGGTGTATTACGGCGTGACCTTCGGCCTACAGGCGCAAAAAGCCGAGGTGGTCGGCACCTACAAGCCCAAGGGCTGGGAGCAGATCCCCGCCGGTTTGAAAGACCCGGCCGGGCACTGGTTTGCGATCCACTCGGGCACCTTGGGCATCATGGTCAACGTTGATGCGCTGGGCGGCTTGCCGGTGCCGCAAAGCTGGGCTGACCTGCTCAAACCTGAATACAAAGGCATGGTCGGTTACCTCGACCCGTCCAGCGCCTTCGTCGGCTACGTCTCCGCCGTGGCGATCAACCGCGCCCTGGGTGGCGACCTGGATAACTTCGCCCCGGCCATCGACTACTTCCAGAAGCTGGCCAAAAACGCGCCCATCGTGCCCAAGCAAACCGCCTATGCGCGGGTGCTGTCCGGTGAGCTGCCGATCCTGGTGGACTACGACTTCAACGCCTACCGCGCCCGTTACAAGGACAACGCCAACATCGCGTTCGTGATCCCCAAAGAGGGCAGCATCAGCGTGCCGTACGTGATGAGCCTGGTGGCCAACGCGCCGCACCGCGCGAACGCCGAGAAGGTCCTCGATTTCGTGCTCTCTGATGAAGGCCAGGCGCTGTGGGCCAAGGCCTACCTGCGCCCGGTGCGCCCAATGAAAATGCCGGCCGACGTCGCCGCGCAGTTCCTGCCGGACAGTGATTACGCGCGTGCCGGTGTGGTGGACTACGAAAAAATGGCCGCCGTGCAGGAAGCCTTCGCCGCCCGTTACCTGAACGAGGTCAAGTAAGTGGCCACATCGGCAAAACAGGCCGCCTGGGCATTGGCCCCGGCGTTTGCGGTGCTGCTCGCGTTCTGGCTGTTGCCGCTGGCGCACCTGATGGTGCTCGGCGCCGAGAGCCGCGACAGCAACGGCAGCGGTTATTGGCAGGTGCTGAGCAGCGCGCAGTATTTGGGCAGCCTGGCGCAAACCTGTGTGCTGGCTGTTGTCGTGACGCTGGCGGCGTTGCTGATTGGCGGAATCAGTGGCGTGTTTCTCGCACGTCAGCAGTTCTTTGGCCGTTCGGCATTGGTGGCCTTGCTCACGTTTCCCCTGGCGTTTCCCGGCGTGGTGGTGGGCTTTCTGGTGATCCTGCTGGCCGGGCGCCAAGGCCTGTTTGCGGCCCTGGGCCTGCAACTGGCCGGTGAGCGCTGGGTCTTCGCCTACTCGCTGGCCGGGTTGTTTGTCGGCTACCTGTACTTCTCGATCCCACGGGTGATTCTCACGGTGATGGCCGCGTGCGAAAGCCTCGACCGCAGCCTTGAGGAAGCTGCGCATTCGTTGGGCGCAGGGCATTGGCGCGTGGTGTGCGATGTGATTGTTCCGGGCCTCGCTCCGGCATTGGCATCTTGCGGGGCGATTTGCTTTGCCACATCCATGGGCGCATTCGGCACGGCCTTTACCTTGGGCACGCGACTCAATGTCACCCCGGTGGCGATCTACAACGTGTTCACCAATTACGCCAACTTTGCCGTCGCCGCGGCACTGTCGGTGGTGCTCGGCGCGGTGACCTGGGCGGTGTTGCTGCTCACGCGCCGCCTGGTGAAAAACGCGGGGACCGTCCTGTGAAGCGCTCATCGCTGTTTGTGATGCAACTGCTGTTCACCTTGCTGGTGTGCGCCTTCATGTTGGTGCCGGTGTTGATGTCACTGCTGGCCGGGTTGACGCGTAACTTCTTCGTTGGCCTGTCCAGCGGCCTGACCTTCAACTGGCTGGTGCAGGTGTGGCAGGCCTATTCGCCGACCGTGTGGTTGTCGCTGCAACTGGCCGTGGCCTGTGCGGTGTGCGTCTGTGTGATCGGCGTACCGGCAGCCTATGCGCTGGTGCGGATGAACAACCGCTTCAGCCGTGCCTTCGAGGAACTGATGGTGCTGCCGGTGGCCATGCCGGGGCTGGCCAGTGCGCTGGCGTTGCTGCTGACTTATGGTCAGTTTGGCAGTTTCCGCAGCAGTTGGTTGTTCATCCTCGTCGGCCATGTGCTGTTCACCTTGCCGTTCCTCGTACGCCCGGTGATGGCGGTGATGCAACGCCAGCAACTGCCGGTGTTGGAGGAGGCCGCCGCCAGCCTTGGCGCCGGGCCGATCAAGCGCTTTTTCAGCGTGGTGGTGCCCAACTGCCGGGCCGGGATTCTCGCCGGTGTGCTGATGGTGGTGACCCTGAGCCTGGGTGAATTCAACCTGACCTGGATGCTCCACACGCCGATGACCAAGACGCTGCCCGTGGGCCTGGCCGACAGCTACGCCTCGGCGCGCCTGGAAATCGCCAGCGCCTACACCCTTATCTTTTTGCTGATGATCGTGCCGTTGCTGATTGCGCTGCAGGCCATCAGTGCCCGTTTGTCCCGTGGAGAGCGTCGATGACCGCTATCACTATCCGCCTGCAGGGCTGTCGCAAGGCATTCGCCGACGGCACCGTGGCCGTGCATGACCTGAACCTGACCGTCGAAGGCGGCGAAACCCTGGCGATTCTCGGCCCGTCCGGCTGTGGCAAAACCACCACTTTGCGCCTGATTGCGGGGCTGGAGCGCCCGGATGTGGGCCAAGTGTTTTTCGGTGACCAGGACGTCACCCGTCTGCCCATCGAGCGGCGTGATGTGGGCATGGTGTTCCAGAATTACGCGCTGTTTCCCAACCTGGACGTGGCCGGCAACATTGTCTACGGCTTGAAGATTCGCGGCGTTCCCGCGCCTGAGCGCAACAAGCGCTGCGAGGAATTATTGGAACTGGTGGGCTTGCAGCACCACGGCCAGCGCAGCATCCATGAACTCTCGGGCGGCCAGCGTCAGCGTTTGGCTTTGGCCCGCGCGCTCGCGCCGCGCCCCAAAGTGCTGTTGCTTGATGAGCCGTTGGCAGCCCTGGATGCGCAATTGCGCGAGCGCCTGCGCAGTGAGTTGGATCAACTGCTGCGCGGGCTTGGCATTACCTCGGTGTTCGTCACCCACGATCAGGGCGAAGCCATGGCCTTGGGCGACCGCATTCTGGTGATGGAGCAGGGGCGCGTGGCGCAACTGGCGAGCCCACGGGAAATCTACCAGCAACCGGCCAATGCATTCGTCGCAGGCTTCGTCGGCAACCTCAATGCCTTCACGGTTCTGGAGCGCAGCGCCCACGGCCTGAAAGTCTGCGGCGGTGAGCTGCCGTGGCACACCGCCGACTTACCGAGCACTGTCTACTGCCGCCCCGAACACTTGCGTGTCATGGAAGACGAAGGGCATTTGCACGGCCATCTGTTGGCGCAGTTCTTCCAGGGCGCGCAAAGCCGCCTGCTGGTGGATGTCGGCGGCCCGCAACCGTTGCTGGTGGACAGCAGCGACAACCAGCTGCACTGCGTCGGCGCGCCGATTGCCCTGGCGATTGCGCCGCACATGTTGTTCACCCTGAATACGTGAGTCTTTATTTTGAACCGTCCGTTTGTAGTTGCTCAAATCAGTGACCTGCACCTTAAAGCCGGCAACCGCCTCACCTATGGCGTGGTCGATACCCTGGGCGCGCTACGCCGCGCCGTCGACCATCTGAACGCCAGTTACCCACGCCCCGATATCGTGGTGATCAGCGGCGACCTGGTGGACTTCGGCCGTGCCGATGAATACGCCGTGCTGCACCCGGAATTGGCGCGCCTGCACATGCCGTGCTACCTGGTGCCCGGCAACCATGACACACGCGGGCCGTTGCTGGAGGCCTTCGCTGATCACGCCTATTTACCCGCGTCGGCAGACGGCCCGCTGGATTGGGTCGTGGATAAGCACCCGTTGCGGTTGATCGGTCTCGATTCGACCATTCCCGGTGGTCATGGCGGCCAACTGCTCGACAGCCAGTTGCAGTGGCTCGACGCGCAATTGGCACTGCGCCCCGAGGCCCCGACCTTGCTGATCCTGCATCACCCGCCGTTTATCAGCGGCATCGGCCATATGGACCGCGAGCCCTTTATCAACGCCGCCGCCCTGGAGCAAGTGGTCGCCCGCCACCCGCAAGTGGAACGGCTGTTGTGCGGGCACCTGCACCGGCCGATGCAACGGCGGTTCGGCGGCAGCCTGAGTTGTGTGTGCCCCGGCACCTCGCATCAGATCGTGCTCGACCTGCAAGACGCTGCGCCTGCGCATTTCAACCTGGAACCGGCGGGCTACTTGCTGCACCGCTGGGATGAGCAGCAGGGGTTGATCAGCCACAACGGCGTATTCGGGGATTACCCGGGTCCGTATCCGTTTTATGACGCTCATGGATTGATTGACTGAGGTTTTACGGAGGTTCACTTCACTCAACTAAGCACTTAAACGTTCGTTAACGCGGCGGCCAACCGAGTTTGGCCGCGTGCATCCTGCTGCCCTTTTTATGCGCCCGGAACTTGGATTCCGCGCCGGAGTTCGTCCTGATGAAAGCCACTTTGAATGCACTAAGCGTATTGACCGGCGGCCTGGGCATTGCCCTGAGCCCCTTGGCCTCGGCTGATTTCCTGAGCGACAGCACAGCCAACTTGAACATGCGCAACTTCTACTTCAATAACGACAACCGCGACGGCACTGCCGCACCGTCGAAGACCGAAGAGTGGGGCCAGGCGTTTATCCTCAACTACCAATCGGGCTTCACCGATGGCACCGTCGGCTTTGGTCTGGATGCGGTCGGCATGCTCGGCGTGACCCTCGACAGCGGCGCCGGCCGCCATGTGGGCAGCTCGATGATCCCCAACGATGACGGCAAGGCCGCCGACAGCTGGGCGCGCGGTGGTGCGACGGCCAAGGCGCGTTTTGCCAAGACCGAGCTGCGCTACGGTTACCTGCGTCCGAATCTGCCGATCCTGGTGAGCAACGATGGCCGCCTGTTGCCGCAATCCTTCGAAGGCGGGCAGATCACCAGCAAAGACATCGACAACCTGACCCTGATCGGCGGCCAGCTGCAACACACCACCGGCCGTGGCTCCAGCGACCGCAGCGGCCTGGCGGCGGCGGGCGGCACTCAAGAGAGCAATAAATTCAACTATGCAGGTTTGGATTACCAAGTGAACAAGGACCTGCTGGTCCAGTATTACTACGCCAACCTCGAAGACTATTACCAACAGCACTTTGCCGGTTTGATCCATGTATTGCCGTTGGGTGAGTACGGCTCATTGAAAACCGACCTGCGTTACTTCAATACCACTTCCGACGGCAAGAACAGCAGCGCCGCCGGGCGCGCAGAAGGCTATAAGTTCAGCGGCTATACCAAGAATGGCACCGGCGAAATCGACAACAACACCTGGAGCGCCGCGTTCATTTACTCGCTCGGCCCGCATGCGATCACGGCGGGCTATCAGCAAGTCTCCGACGACAGCAACTTCGCCCAACTCAACCAGGGCGGCCTGGTCAACAAAGGCGAGGGTGGCTCCAGCCTGTACCTCTACACCGACCGTACCGTGCAGACCTTCATCCAGGCCGGCGAACGCACCGCGTTTGCGCAATACGCCTACGACTTCGTCGCGCTGGGCCTGCCCGGCCTGAAGGCCTCGGTGATGTACTTGAAAGGCGACCACATCCTCACCACCGCCGGCAACACTGCCAGCGAGTGGGAACGGGACATCTCCCTGGATTACGTGGTGCAAAGCGGCACGTTCAAAAACGTCGGGTTCGGCTGGCGTAACGGCGTGTCGCGCAGCGAAGTGGCGCGGGACCAGGATCAGAATCGGGTGTTTGTGAGTTATTCGATTCCGTTGCTGTAAGGGCGGCGCCTCAACACTCTTGCTGTGGCGAGCGGGCTTGCCATACCAAGCCCGCTCGCCACAGTTGATCTTTATCGATCACGCCACGCGGTTTCTGCCTGCGCCCTTGGCTTCATACAATTGCATGTCCGCCCGCTTGAGCAGCGCCAGTGAATCACGGTCTGCAGGCTGAGCGATACTCACCCCAATACTCACCGTCACCTGGCCCACTGTCGGAAACTGTGCGGCCGCCACGGCCGCACGGATTTTTTCGGCGACCACGTCGGGGCTATCGGGTTCTTCGACTTCCGGCAGCAATACCGCAAATTCTTCACCGCCGTAACGCGCGACAAAGTCGGTGGCGCGGGTGGTGCTTTCGATCAGCGCCGCCAGTTGGCACAGCACGTCGTCGCCGACGGCGTGGCCATACGTGTCGTTGACGCGTTTGAAGTAGTCGGCGTCGATCAGCAGCAGGGCGAAGGCACGTCCGGTGCGCTGGAACAGCAGGCTGTTCTCGGCAAGTTTTTCGTCGAAGCGGCGGCGGTTGAAGACGCCGGTGAGGGCGTCGTGGGTGGCCAGTTTCAGCAGGTCGGCATTTGCCTGGGTGAGGTCGGCGGTGCGCTGGGCGACGGTGGCTTCCAGGGACGCGTTGGCGTCTTGCAGCTCGCGCTCTTTGCTGAGCAGTGACTGGGTCATGCTGCTGATGGATTGGCCCAACTGCGCGATTTCCAGCACCGAATGCTCTTGGGGGAAGACGGCGCCGGGCTTCTGGTCTTGCACTTGCTTGGCCGACCTGGCCAGGCGTTCGATGGGGCGGCTCAGGCTCGACGCCAGGTAGTACGCCACCAGCCCGAACACGATGGCGGCGAGCACGCCGAGCATCAGCAATTTATAGAGCAGCACCCGCGCCGGTTGCAGCGCGATGTCCAGCGGTTGGCGCACCACGATGTACCAGGACAGGTTGGCGTTCGAGGGGCTTGGCACAGCCACCGATGCGCTGACGTAACCGTTGCCGCTGGTCCAGCCCGACGGTGCGCGCAGGCTGGCGGGCGGCATTTGTTCCCCGGCCAGTATCTCGGGGTAAAGCACCTTGCCGTCGAAGTCGATGATCAGGGCTTCAATGTTGGACGTGGCGTCCTTTTGCATCACTGCCGAATCGACGATTTGCGTCACCCAACTCCAGTGCGCATGGGCACCGAGCACGCCAATGGTCTCGCCTTTGGCATTGCGAATCGGCGCGGCAAAGTCGATAAACCGCAACGGCTCGCCATTCGCCGCGCCCGGTAGCAGCTTGGCGAGCAACACGGCTTCGTGGGGATCGCCGGTGTATTCGCCCCGCATGCCTGCCTGGAACCAGGGCCGTTGCTGCACCGATTGATTCACCAGCAAGCCGTTGACCGCCTGGCGCACGCGGCCCTCGGCATCGGCCACGCCCATCCACGCGTACTCGGCGCGTGACTGGGTGCGCAGTTCCATCAGGGGCATTATGTCCGGCGCGTCCAGGTCCCCCTTGCGCAGCACCGGTGCCTTGCTCAGCAGCGACACTTCCAGTTGGCGCTCGCGCAACTGAACGGCCAATAGCGCGGCTGTCGAGCGCGCCGTGCCGAGCAGCGAATTGCCGCTGGCCTGCTTCATCTGCTCGGTGGCGATATGCCCGACATAAAAGCCCACGATCAACAGGGTGAGCAGTGATAAACCGGCAAACCATAAGGTCAGGTGACTGCGCAGGCTGGCTGTGATCATGGGGGCTCATTTTAGTGTTTATTTTGGCCCATGGTATGCGCAATGGATGGGGAACAGCCAGCGGCAGGCCACCAAGGCGCAACCACAAACGTACAAGATTCAACGCCACCCGCCTCAGTAGACTCGCCTGACTTCTTCTACTGCAGGTTCTCCATGGACATTTTCCTCTACGCCTTCAGCGTCATGTACAGCCCCGGTCCCGTGAATTTAATGGGTCTTAACGCTGGCCTCACCGGCAAGTTCCGTCGCTCCAGCGGGTTCTACTTCGGCGTGGGCTGCGCGATGCTGCTGATGTTCGTGCTGTTCGGCTACACCGGCGAGGCGATTATTTCCCAGGCAGCGTTGCCGTATATCTCACTGGTCGGCGGTGTTTACACGCTGTACCTGGCCTACCAAGTGTTCACGGCCCGCACGGTGGTTGAAGACGCTTCGAGCGCGCCGGTCAAGGCGCTCACGTTCTGGAATGGACTGGTGATTCAGTTGCTCAACCCAAAGGGCATCGTCGCGGTGTTGCCGATTACCAGTGTGATGTTGCCGGCGGCGCATATTACCGGGGCGTCCATTGCTGGCGTTTCAGCCCTGTTGGGGCTCGGCGCGGTCGGGGCGCCGTGGGTCTATGCCTTGCTGGGCGCGGTGCTGGGACGGCGGATCAACGGGGCGACGGCGTTTACTGTGTTCAACCGCTGCATGGGTTTGGCGCTGGCTGGCTGTGCGTATTTCATGTTTCACGCGTTCTATTTGCACATCACCGGCGCTTAGGTAAAGGGTGTGGGGCAGTATGTACCCCGAAACCAGGCGCCCGCGTTGTCTGTGCCACTCTGCGGCGCCTGTATTGGGGCTGCTTTGCAGCCCAGCGCGGGGCAAGCCCGCTCGCCACAAAATGCTTAATCAGCCACCTCAGGCGAGCCGGTCAAACCCCTTCAAGCGATACAGCAACACCGACGCCGCCCAACTGGCGATAAAGATGCCGATGATGATGTAGCCCAGCATCCCGAAACTGTCGTTCAGGCTGCCGATAAAGCCCCAGAAATGTCCCTTGAGTTCCAGCTGATCCGCGATCAGTCCCAGCGCCTCGATGCTGCCGATGATCACGGCCACTACCACCGACACCAAGGTGATGCTCATGTTGTAGTAGATCTTGCGGATCGGCTTCATGTACGCCCAGCCGTAAGCGCCGAGCATCAGGTGGCCGTCCAGCGTGTCCACCAGCGACATGCCGGCGCTGAACAGCAGCGGGAACACCATGATCGACCACGGCGACAAGCCCTGCGCCGCTTGCGTGGCGGAAATGCCCAGCAGGGCGATTTCGGTGGCGGTATCAAACCCCAGGCCGAACAGAAACCCCAACGGGTACAAGTGCCAACTGCGGCTGATCAGGCGAAACAGCGGGCGAAAGATGCGCGCCATAAAACCGCGACCAGCCAGCAGCAGGTCGAAATCCTCCTCGACGTAGGCGCCGCCCTGGCGCACGTGGCGCCAGGCTTTGTAGATTGAACGCAGGATCACCAGGTTCATCAACGCGATCACCAGCAGAAACAGCGCCGACACCGACGTGCCAATCACGCCGCCGACGGCCTTGAACGCCTCGAAATGCTCCTTCAGAGTAGCGGCGGTAAAGGCCACGGCAATCGAGGCCAGCACCACCACCGACGAATGCCCCAGTGAGAAAAAGAACCCCACGGCCACCGGGCGCTTTTGCTCTTGCATCAGCTTGCGGGTGGCGTTGTCGATGGCGGCGATATGGTCGGCGTCCACTGCGTGGCGCAGGCCGAAACTGTAGGCGAGCAGGGCGGTACCGAGTAACACCGGGTGCTCATGAAACGCCACCAGCGCCCAGAGCCAGGCGCCGATGTTTATGGCGATCAAGAGGCCATAAATGCCAAACAGCTTGCTGCGCACTTGGCTATTGGAATCACTGAAAATCTGGGCAAGACGGTGGATCATCAGGTAAACCCTATGTGCGGTGGCGCGACCGTTCCGACGCGGGAGCGGCTCCAGAGGGGAAACTTAATGGATTCTTATGGCGTCAATGATGAAATCTGCAGGGCATTCTCTGCGCAAAAGAGGGCGGTTAGGATGACGGGCATGAACGGGCAACCGGCCGAGTCGGTGATTGAGTTCTGGAAGCAGGCGGGGCCCAAGCGCTGGTTTGCCAAGGACGACGCCTTCGACGCGGCGTTTCGCGACACGTTCCACACCACGCACATGCAAGCCGCGCGTCGCGAGCTGGAAGGCTGGCTGGATACTGCGCACGGCGCGCTGGCCTTGCTGATTTTGCTGGATCAGTACCCGCGCAACGCCTTTCGCGGCACCGCGCATATGTTTGCCACCGACCCGCTGGCGCGCCTGTACGCGCAGCGCATGGTCGACGCCGGGCTGGACCAGTTGATCGAACCCGAGCTGCGCGCATTCTGTTATCTGCCGTTTGAACACTCGGAAGATCCGGCCGATCAACAGCGCTCGTTGGCCCTCAATCAGCACTTGGATGCCAGCACCTACCACTGGGCCAAGGAGCATGCCGCGATCATCGAGCGGTTTGGGCGCTTCCCGCATCGCAATGCGCTGTTGGCCCGCGTAACCACTGCACAAGAGCGTGAGTTTCTGGATAAAGGCGGTTTTGCCGGCTAAACCTGCGCCAGGCTTTCCCTGGCGCGGGCCGGGCGAAAACGCCGCAGGCCCTTGAGGTCGACCGCCCAGCGCAACGCTTCGGTGGCCGACGGGCGCGGGCCTTGGGTGATCGCGTGTTCATCTGTGGTGAGTGCACCCAGGTAGCCTTGGGCACCGCCGCGCTCGCTCCAGTAGTGGGTGTGGCTGAGCCATGAACGTGCGAGCCAGCCTTTGCCCTTGCCCACGGTCACCGGCAAATCCAGCACGCCTGCGCCCATCACCGGCTTGACCGGGCCGCCGACGATGTCGCCAAACAGGCCAAACGGCGCCGGGAAGTACAGGTTGGTCCAGCGCGTCACCGCAAACGCCGCCGCGTGGTGCAGGTAGTACGGCGTGAACGGCTGTTGGCCGAGCATCACTGGCTGGCGCGCATTGTAGCCGTAGCCTTTTTCGTCCTCGGTCGGCGGGCAGGCCGGGGCTTCGCGGCGTTCCATGCGCTTTTTGAAGTCACTCACGCTGCGGCCCAGCAACAGGCTGGCGTGGGCCATTGGGCTGCCGACGGTGACCAGATCCGTGATGCGCCATGGGTTGCCCAGGCCGCGCTGTTCGATAAAGGCTTCGGCCTGCTGCTCGCGAAACTTCAAGGTGCTGCCGAGGCTGCCGTCCAGCGCTGCGCCGGCTTTAGGCAGTGTGTCTTTGATCACCGGTTGCAACGCTTCGTGATCGGCATAGCGGCTGGCCAGTTCGCGATTGCTGGGGATGACCTTGGTCAGTTGATCGTGGTGTTCGTGCCAGAGGTAGCCGACGATATCGTAGGCAATCACACTGCCCAGGCTGTGGCCGACCACGATGATGCGGTCGTAGTCGCCCTTATTGTGCAGCGCGCGCAGCAAGGCCACGCCGTCGGCGCGAATCTGCTCACGCACCACCACGTTCTGCGGGTTGGGGCTGAGGTATCGCGCGGCGTCGCCCAGGTAGGACAGTGCGGAATAGCGCAGCCCCAGGCCGATGGCGGCCAGCAGCAGCGGCACCAGTGCGAAGGGGTTGTCGGTGTGCTCGAACTGGCCCCAGGCGGTCGCGAGGGTGCCGCTGGCAATCAGCACCAACAGCAGCATCACGGCCCAGCGTGTGGTGCGCCAGATCGGCACGATAGCCTCCGGGATGTCGTGACGGGGGCGCTTGAAAATGTCCCAGAGCCAACCGAGCAAGTGGCCGACTTTTGTGCCTTGCATCTTGTGCGCCCAGTAGTACTCGTAGAAATCCGTGCTGGTGCGGCCTGACGACTTCAATACGCGCAGGTCAAAATTGCGCGACAACCTGTCCGGCTTGCTCCAATACAGGGGAGTGCCGCCTTGCGTGTCGGCGGCAATCATTGCATCCACAAAGCCATGCAGGGTGTCCATCGGGCGCTGCTCGCCGATCCCGTGAATGACGACAACTGCTTGTTTCATAAGCTGATCTTTCCTTGAACGCTTCGAATGGCGGGGCGTGTTCGCAGACTAGCGAATCGCTACGATATTGCCACTATCGGGGCTATTCCCGCCAGGAATGGCCCCATAAAAAACCGCCATTGTCTTTATTGCCGTGCATCTCGTAGCGTGGGTTTTCACCCAAGGAGACCCGCCATGCCCCCGAGCCCGTTACGCCTCTATGTGGATGCCCAGTTCACCAGCCCCTACGCCATGTCCGTGTTCGTGACCCTGCGTGAGAAAGGCCTGGCGTTCGACACGCTCACCCTCGACCTGGACGCCGCACACAACCAGGCCACCGACTACGCCCAACTGTCCCTGACCCAGCGCGTGCCGACGTTGGTGGAGGGCGACTTTGCACTGTCGGAATCTTCGGCGATCTGCGAATACCTGGACGAGGTGTATCCCCACACAGCGGTCTACCCGAAAGACCCAAAGCAGCGGGCGAGGGCGCGCCAGGTGCAGGCGTGGTTGCGCAGCGATTTGCTGCCGATTCGCCAGGAGCGCTCGACGCTGGTGGTGTTCTACGGCCAGAAGATGCCGCCATTGTCTTCTGCGGCCGAAGTGGCGGCGGGCAAGTTGATCGCTGCGGCGCAAGCGTTGCTGGTAGGTGATCAGGACTACCTGTTCGGCGAGTGGTCGATTGCCGACGTGGACCTGGCGGTGATGCTCAATCGCTTGATCCTCAACGGTGACAGCGTACCGGCCGAGTTGGTCGCCTATGCCCGGCGTCAGTGGCAGCGGCCGTCCGTGCAGGCATGGGTCAACCTGCAACGCCCGGCGTTGTAAGCCGACCATTCATCTTCTGCTTAAGGTGACGCGCTTGACAGCCGTCACTCGGCGGGCAAATACTCAGCGCATATTCATATATATGACTAAATAACAAAGTGAATGTGCCCCATGAATACGCTGTCCAGTGATGCCCGCCTGCCGCTTTATCAACGCCTGCGCGACCACTTGGTTGAGCAGATCGCCAACAATCGCTGGCGCCCCGGTGAAGCCATCCCGACTGAAGCGGTGCTGTCCGCCGAGTACGAACTGTCCACCGGCACCGTACGCAAGGCGGTGGATGCGCTGGTGAGCGAAGGCATCCTTGAGCGTCAGCAGGGCCGCGGTACGTTTGTGCGCCGGCCGCAATTTCAATCCTCGCTGTTCCGGTTTTTCCGCTTTCAGGGCCCCTCTGGCGAACGCCAGGTGCCGGAGAGCCGCATCCTTTCGATTGAATCCCTGGCCGCGCCCTCGGCGGTGAGTGAAGCATTGGGCCTGGCGCCCGACGCACAGGTGATTCGCATCGTGCGTACACGGTTGCTGGAGGTGCAGCCGCTGCTGGCCGAAGAAATCTGGCTGCCGCGCACGCGTTTCCAGGCCTTGCTCGACATCGACCTGGCGCAGCAAGGGCCGTTGCTTTATCCGATTTATGAAAGTGTTTGCGGGCAAGTGGTGGCCTCCGCCGAGGAGACCCTCACCGCCGAAGCCGTCAACGATGTGTACGCGCGCCTGTTGCAGGTGCCGGTGCACAGCCCGGTGGTGGTGATTGAACGGCTGGCCCGCGATTACGCCGGGCAACCGCTGGAGTGGCGACGCTCGCGTGGGCATGCCGAGCACTTCCGTTACCGCGTGGATATTCGCTGACGCGTGGGCGGGCCACGGCTCGCCCCACTTCCTAATGTTTGCCACCCCTGGCCCTGCTGCGGCGCGGTTCGCGTTCGGCTGCCTTGCGTTTGACCTATAAGGATAAGAAATCATGTTCAGTTGGTATCGCCAAGTCACTCCTCGCGAGCGCAAAACGTTTTGGGCCTGCTTCGGCGGCTGGTCACTCGACGCACTGGAAGTGCAAATGTTCGGCCTGGCGATTCCGGCACTGATTGCCGCGTTTGCCTTGACCAAGGGCGATGCGGGGTTGATCAGCGGTGTCACGCTGATCACCTCGGCCATCGGCGGCTGGGTCGGCGGCACGCTGTCCGACCGCTACGGCCGCGTGCGCACCTTGCAATGGATGATTGTGTGGTTTTCGTTCTTCACGTTTTTGTCGGCGTTTGTCACCGGCTTCAACCAGTTGCTGATCGTCAAGGCGCTGCAGGGCTTCGGCATCGGCGGCGAGTGGGCGGCGGGCGCAGTGTTGATGGCCGAAACCATCAACCCGAAGTATCGCGGCAAGGTCATGGGCACGGTGCAAAGCGCCTGGGCCGTGGGCTGGGGCGTGGCGGTCGGGGTGTTTGCGCTGATCTATTCGTTTGTGCCCCAGGACATGGCCTGGCGAGTGATGTTCGTGGTCGGCTTGTTGCCGGCATTCCTGATCATCTGGGTGCGGCGCAATGTCGAGGAGCCTGACAGCTTCCAGCGCCTGCAAAAAGAACAGGCAATCCCGCAGAGCTTCTTCAAGTCCCTGGCCGGCATTTTTCGCCCTGAATTGATCCGCGTCACGCTGTTTGGCGGCTTGCTCGGCCTGGGCGCCCACGGCGGCTACCACGCGGTGATGACCTGGCTGCCGACCTTTCTCAAGACCGAGCGCAACCTGTCGGTGCTTAATTCCGGTGGCTACCTGGCGGTGATCATCTTCGCGTTCTGGTGTGGCTGCGTGGTCAGTGGTTTGCTGATCGACCGCATTGGCCGACGCAAGAATATCGTGCTGTTTGCGCTGTGCTGCGTGGTCACCGTGCAGGCCTATGTGTTCCTGCCGCTGACCAATACCCAGATGCTCTTCCTCGGTTTCCCGCTGGGCTTTTTCGCGGCAGGTATTCCCGCCAGCCTGGGGGCGCTGTTCAACGAGTTGTACCCGGCAGACGTACGCGGTGCCGGCGTGGGTTTTTGCTACAACTTCGGGCGCGTGTTGTCCGCCGTGTTCCCGTTTCTGGTGGGGCATATGAGTGACTCGATGTCCCTGGGCTCGGCGATTGGCATTGATGCCGGGATTGCCTACGGCGTCGCGGTGATTGCCGCCTTGTGCCTGCCGGAAACCCGTGGCCGTGCCCTCGAAGCCGCGCCTGCCGACTGTGCCCCGGTTGGCCAGCGTGCCCAGGCTTGAACTTCTTTTTTGGTGAACGATAAAACCATGCTTGATAACCGCACCCTCACTGGCATCGACGCTCATGCCCATGTGTTCAGCCACACGCTGACCCTCGCCGGCGGGCGCCGCTACACGCCGGGTTACGACGCCACACTGGCCGAATACCTCGAGCATCTGCACGCCAATGGTTTGAGCCATGGTGTTTTGGTGCAGCCGAGTTTTCTTGGCACTGACAACCGCTATCTGCTGGCCGCTTTGCAGCAGGCGCCTGACCGGTTGCGCGGGGTAGTGGTGGTTGACCGGCAGGTAGCGCCCGAGACCTTGCAGGCCATGGCTCGCCAGGGTGTGGTCGGGGTGCGGTTGAACCTGGTGGGGCAGCCGCTGCCGGACTTCGCCGAGCCGGGCTGGGCGGTGTTTTTCCAGCGGTTAGTCGAGCTGGGTTGGCATGTGGAGCTGCACCGCGAGCTGGACGACCTGCCGCACCTGGTGCGCCAGCTGTTGCCATTCGGGGTCAAGCTGGTGATTGATCACTTCGGGCGCCCGGATGCGCGGCGCGGCGTTGACCAGCCCGCGTTCGGCGAATTGCTGGCATTGGGCGCAAGCGGGCAGGTGTGGCTGAAGGTTTCGGGCATCTACCGCTTGGCCGGCACCCCAGAGCAAAACCTTGAGTTTGCCCGTGCGGCCATGCCCTTGCTGGCGCAGAGCTTTGGCCTTGAGCGCCTGGTGTGGGGCAGTGACTGGCCGCATACCCAGCACGAAAACCGTATCAGCTATGCGAGCGTGGTGGAGCAACGCCAGGCGCTGGGTTTTTCGAAGTCGGTGCAGCAGGCTTTGCTGATCGACACGCCCAGCCGGTTATTCGGCTTCGAGCACGTGTAGCGAAGCCTGTTCCACACGCCGGTCGAGGTCTTCCCAATCTGCCATTCCGAGAACCCGTGTGGTGTTCAAGCCGCGCAGGTAACCGCGCAATTGCTGGGCGCTGGCGTAGCGCTGGTCGGCATCGGCGGCTGCGTCCTGCAGCACGTTTTCATAGTCGACCAGGTAATCGGCGACCCGCTCGCGAAACTCCGGCAAAACAGCTTCGCGGATGCGGTCGAAGATTTTCTGGTGGGGCTTCATGGCAAGGTCCTTATAGTTTTATAGAGATCGCTATTCCCGACACTATCGGTTCAAATGATAGTCACCATCAAGGATCACAAGTTCTGTTTTTGTGCCAAAGGCGGACAATCCCCCCATCGAGACGCTGTTCAAGGAAATGCGCGATGAGGACGATAATCCAACTGGGTTTAATGATGCTGATGCTCGGCACTGCGGTGCTGGCCAACCCGGCAATTGCTGATGATCTGCGTACGGGCCATTTGCTGCCACTCGTCGGTAGCGTAGACTCCCTGCAGCACGTGCAGTCGGTGGGTGTGTTGTACAGCGAAAAGACCCGCGACAACCTCAGTTACCTTGAACGCTACCACGCCATGGCCATGAACGGCGCCAAGGATGCCCTTGACGGGCGCATCCGCGAGGCGTTCGTCAACAGTTCCGACCCGGAGCTGGCAATTGATTGGTTGATGAATTCATTGCAGGGCACTTTTCCTGTCGTCACGGTCTATAGCAGCCTGGATGAACTGGTGCAGGCTCACCCCGATGTGGTGGTGATGCTCGATACCCATAACCAACTGCTGACCCAGCGTAACGACGTGGTCGAGGCGCGCTTTGTTGCACGGTTCTATGATGCGGACCTGCAATACATCGCCAAGGCCGAAGGTTCGGTGCACAAGCAGGTGCCGTCGGTGTGGGTGCACGACAAAGCGGCCCCGGAAATTGCCGCGCAGATTGAACAGCAACGTGATGTGCAGCTTGATGCGTTGAAGCAGTTCGACGCATCGCTCAAGGCCCTGGTCCGCGCCGGATGATGTGCGGATCGATGTGAACCCTATTGGTTATTTTCAGGAATGTTTATGCGCTCTTTTTTCGTCCCGGCCCTGGCTTTTGCTTCTTTGTTGTTGACCGGTTGTATCACTGCTCCCAACGCTCCGACCTTGACGCTGCAAACGGACAAGTCGCCCGAAAGCTACGTGCAATGCGTACTGCCCAAGCTTGAAAAACACGGCATTTCCTCGACTGTGACGCAGAACTCGCGTCACGCCAAGGTGGTGTTGACCAGCAAGATTGCCGCCGATGACGTGCTGGAGGCCTACAAGTCCCAGGACGGCACCAAAGTCTTCCTGTACGAGCGCAAGCCGCTGGCCTCGGCGATCAAGCCGTCGCGGCTGGAAATGTCGGCGCAGGACTGCAAGTAGTCCCAGGCTACTCAACTCTTCTGTGGGAGCTGGCTTGCCTGCGATGGCGGTGTATCAGTGGATAAATTCACCGACTGACACGCTGCTATCGCGGGCAAGCCCGCTCCCACATGATGATCCATGTGCGGCCTAGGGCTTCGCTTCGCTGCTGAAGCTGTTCACGGTCTTGACCAGCCCTTGAGCCGCCAACGCCACCAACTCACCGCCTTTTTCCACCGTCGCCAGGGCCGGGTCCGACCCCATGCGCCCGTCGGGGAAGCGTGCGCGGAAGTCCAGCGCTTCGCGAATTGGCCCGGTGTTGGCAATTTGGGGTGAATACTCGGCAGACTTGATCGAATCCGCGTACGCCCACTGCGTCACTGCAATTTCCGACGGCGTGGCATGGCTGCCGTGGCCGACCGGGAATTGGCGTTGAGCCAGGTCGGTGACGCCTTCCAGATCCCACCAGTTCACCAGCTTCAGCGCGAAACCGGCCGGGCGGCGGGCGAAGCTGGCCTCGGCGTACAGCTCGGAGAACGCCGCCTCAATGGTGGCGATATTGCCGCCGTGGCCGTTCAGAAACAGGATCTTGTCGAAACCATGCCCGGCCAGCGAACGCACCCAGTCGCCAATCGCGGCGATAAAGGTGGAAGGGCGCAGCGAAATGGTGCCGGGAAAACCCAAATGATGCTGGGCCATGCCGATATTGAAGGTCGGGCCGATCAGGATGTCGGCGTTCTTCTGCGCCTCATGGGCAATGATCTCCGGGCACATCCAGTCAGTGCCCAGCAGGCCGGTGGGGCCATGTTGTTCGTTGGAGCCGATGGGAATCACCACCGTGCGGCTGCGTTCCAGAAACTGCCCGATCTCGATCCAGGTGGAGTGGTGTAGAAGCATGCGACGCTCTCTTTTATCTGTGGGGACAGGCTAACCACCACGGATTGTACGACTACTCGCCACCTGTTGGGGCTTGCAATTGAGATAGGTTGAGGACTTCAACCAATGCTGGTCCGGATACCAGGAAAACATGAACTGCCCATCCTTGAGCTTGTCCACCACCTGGCGCGCCACCTGCGGGCGTACAGCCGGGCAACCCTGGCTGCGGCCGATGCGGCCTTCGCGCTTGCTCCATAAGGGGCTTACGTAGTCGGCGGCGTGAATGACCAGTGCGCGGTCGCGGGCCTGATCATTGAAACCTGGCTCCAGGCCGTCCATGCGCAACGAGTAGCCGTGGGTGCCGAGGTAGCTTTCCTGGGTGCGGAACAAGCCCAGGCTGGACTGGTGGCTGCCTTCACGATTGGAAAATTGGGTGGCGAAGTTTTCCCCGGATTTTGCCCCGTGGGCCACCAGGTCGCGCAGCACCAAGGTCTTTTTGCGTAGGTCAAAGATCCACAGCCGACGAGCGGTCGAGGGTTGGGAGTAGTCAATAACCGCCAGGCGTTCTGAGCGTTCCTCGCCATTATTGACCGCGCACTGCACGGCGTTCAGGGCGCTTTTCAGCACGGTGGGATTGAGTTCTGGAGCCGAGCGCGCCAGGCTGCTATACAAGTTAGGAGTATTCCCATTGGCGGCGAGCGCAAAATTGCTCAGCGCGGCCAGGGTGACGGTGATCAAACCGAAGCGGCACATGAAAGTCAGCATCTACAAAACGTCCCCCGCTGTGGATTGGAGCCAGTCAATTGTTCAAAAAACACGCATGTTACTTGAGCATTTGCCTGCTCGTTGCACCACTGGTCGCGACAGCCGATGAGCTGCCCGTGGGCGCCGTGCCGGTTATTTCAGCCAGCCCGCTGCAACAGGCCCTTGCGCAGTTGCCCAGCGTTTGCCCCAGCCTCGCCCCGCACATCGACGCCGCAGCCCAATCGCGCCTGCAAGCCTTCTACCAGCAGCAGGGTGATGTGCCGCTGTGGTCCGCCGATGATCGCCGCCAAGCCCTGAACACCCAGTTGCTGATGCTCGCCGACGACGGCCTGGACCCCACCCACTATAGCCTGCCTGCGGCGGACGCCACGGCCAACGTGCTGTGCAGCGATATCGACGTCAGCCGCCAGTACCTGCAAGCCCTGCAGGATTTGCATTACGGGCGCTTGCAGCAATCGCGCTTCGAGCCGTTGTGGCATTCCCAGCCGCCGACCCGCGACCCGAATACCGAGGTGCTGGCCTTCGCCGCCAGTGGCTTGCAAAATATGGCCCAAGCCTTCGACCAGGCGCGCCCCAGCGCCGACCTTTACCGCAGTTTGCGCAATGCCTATGCCACCGTGCGCCTGCAACCGTTGCCGCATTGGGACCCGGTCGCCACTGGCCCGTTGCTGCGCCCCGGCATGGAAGACCCACGCGTGCCGGAGCTGGCGCAACGCTTATACCGTGGCGGCTACCTGGCCAAGGCGCCCACCGGCAATGGCAAGCAATACCGTGACGAACTGGTCAAGGCGGTCAAAGCCTTCCAGCTCAGCCATTCGTTGCAGGCCGACGGCGTGATCGGCGCAGGCACTGTGGCCGAGCTGAATATCAGCCCGGCGATGCGCCGCGACCAACTGCGCATCAACCTTGAGCGGTTCCGCTGGCTGGCTCAGGACCTGGAGCCTGAAGGTGTGCTGGTCAACGTCGCCGCTGCGCAATTGAGCGTCTACCAGAGCGGCATCCCCGTGTGGCAAACCCGCCTGCAAGTCGGGCGCGCCGAACGCCAGACGCCGCTGCTGAAGTCGCGTATCACCCGGCTGACCCTGAACCCGACCTGGACCATCCCGCCGACCATCATGCGTGAGGACAAACTCCCGGCGATCCGCCTCAACCCCGAGTATTTGCGCCAGCAAAACCTGCAAGTGCTCGACCCCGAAGGCCGCCCGCTGGCGCCTGAGCAAATCGACTGGGCGCGCCCCGGCAATATTCTCCTGCGCCAGGACGCTGGCCCGCGCAACCCGCTGGGTAAAATCGTGATGCGCTTCCCCAACCCTTACTCGGTGTACCTGCATGACACGCCCAGCCAGC
Source organism: Pseudomonas sp. R76 (assembly GCF_009834565.1). Taxonomy (GTDB): domain Bacteria; phylum Pseudomonadota; class Gammaproteobacteria; order Pseudomonadales; family Pseudomonadaceae; genus Aquipseudomonas. The sequence goes on along the minus strand of NZ_CP019428.1, from coordinate 3,886,216 downwards.
CGCTGTTTACCAAAGGCCCGCGCGCGTTCAGCTCCGGGTGTGTGCGGGTTGAGCAACCGTTGCTGCTGCGCGACCTGCTGGTGACCCCGGCCGAACGCACGCGCACCGACGAGTTGCTGGCCACCGGCGTGACCCATGAATTCAGGCTGGCGACGCCGGTGCCGGTGTTGCTGGGCTATTGGACCGTGGAAGTCGATCGCCAGGGCGGGCTGGTGTACGCGCCGGACATTTACGGGCGCGACCCGGTGTTGATGAAGGCGATGGGGGCGGTGCTTTAGGGTGTGGGCTTGCTGTGGCGAGCGGGCTCGCCACAGGTTAGATGTGCCTCAGGATCAACGCGACCGCCTGATCTACCGTCACAATCGCAGTATCGACCGTCAGCGGCACCTCATCCCACACCTCATATTCATGCGCCGTCACCGACTGCCAACTCGGCGGAACCAGGCCAGGAATATCACCTGCGCGACTTTCAACCCGGCGCCGATGCTCCTGCCGATCCGAACAGACCACCTGTATATCCAGCAACTCAACTCCCGCTGCGGTCGCCACTGCCTGCCACGCCGCGCGGCTTTCCTTGACCGGGTTCACGCAATCGGCGACGACCTTGTGGCCCAGGCGCAAATTGCTCAACGCCAACGCATTCGCCACGTCGTAACCGCTGGCCCCCACATCACCGGCCAATACGCCAGAACCGCGCAGCGCTTGTTCGATCACATCGATACGCAGGTAAACCGCGCCGGCCTGGCGCGCCACCTCGCGGGCAAGCGTGGTTTTGCCGGTGCCGGGCAGGCCGCTGAACACAATGAGCATGGTCAATCCTTTGCAAAGGGCAGTGCGGCCAGTCTAGCGGCGCTTACTTTAAATAGCAGGCACTGATCCAGTCGGCCGGGTGCGCGGCCAATTGCGTGGCCACGGGCAAATACCGCTTGTCCAACTGCGCCGCCAGCCAGAACAACGTCGCACTGCTCTGGGGTTGCCAGGTGCCGCTGTAACCGGCTTCGCCCACGCCAGCGCGATCTTTGTCGAATTGCACATGGGTGTGCACGAATTCCTGATGGCTGCGTTGCCCAGTGGCATAGGGCACCAGCCAATCAAGGGCAGCGGCCAGGGACGCGCCGTTCGCGCGCAGGCTCAGCCAGTCGCCGCCGACCCCGTAAGGCTTGGCCGCCAGCGCGGCTTGCACCAGCGGTTCGAGGTCATAGACCACGTAATGCAGGGCGTCGCGGTCCTGAAAGTCGGTCACCGAACCGTCCGGCAGTACGTTATCGGCGATCTGCTGTTTAAACAGCTGATGGGCCTGCTCAAGCATCGCATGGTCACCCAGCGCGGCGGCCGCGACCGTGACCAATTTCACGCGATGACTCTGCCAGTTATTGGTCTGGGTGCCTTTTTTCTGCCCGTGAAACTGCTCGATGCGCGCGATGTAGCCGTTGCCCAGGCTGCTGATCAAGCGACGGCTGGCCTCGCGTGTCGCCGGTTGCAGGCTGTCGGCGGTGAGCGCATAGGCGTTGATCAGCATGTCGAGGTTGGTTTCGTCGATCGGATTGAAGTCCGGCTGGTACACCTCGGCCCACGCCGCCAGGTAATCGTCGACTTGCTTGAGGTAGCGCGGGTCATGGCTCAATCGCCACGCCAGCGCCGCCTGGCGCATCACCGGCCAATCCTTTTCGGCGGCGATACTTTGCTCGCGGATACCCTGGTGAGGCAGGGTGCCTTCGGTGTGCAGATGGGGCAGGGGCTGAGGCACGTCGGCCAAATGCCGTTGCGCGGCAGTCACCAGTGCCTGGGATGTCGGGTTCGACAAGGCCGGCTGGCACAGGCTCGGTGCTTGCGCGGCGGCGACGGCCGTGTGGCAAAACGTGGCGAGCAGTGTGGTAAAAACGAAGGCGGTTTTTTTCATCGAGGGCTCTGCAGGATGAGAACGCGCCCACGCTAACATGTGGCCGAATCGGCTTGGATGAAACTCCCGTATGCTGGATCTCCACTCATTTTTCCCCCAGGACCGCTCATGACCTTGCCGTTCGTGAAGATGCATGCCCATGGCGACGATTTCATCATCATCGACCGCCGTGGCCAGGACGACCCGATCACCGCGCAGATCGCCCGCCGCCTGGGCAACCGCCACACTGGCATCGGCTTCAACCAACTGGCCGTGGTACTTGACTGCGACGACGCCGCTGCGCGCATCAAATTCTGGAACCCCAACGGCACGCCGCTGCAGACCTGCGGCAGCGCCACCCGGGGCGTGGCCGACCGCCTGATGCATGAAACCGGCAGCGATTCGATTGTATTGCGCACCGAGCGCGGCTTGCTGACCTGTGTGCGCGCGGCCGCGCGGCAGGTGTCGGTCGATATGGGCGCGCCATCGCTGGAGTGGGCGTCCGTGCCCTTGGCCGAAGTGATGGACACCCGCAGCTTGCCTATCGACGGCAACCCGGCCGCGTGCAGCATGGGCAATCCGCACTGCACTTTTTTTGTCGAGGATATTGCCGCCATCGATGTGTCAGCCGTGGGGCCGGCACTCGAAACCCACCCGCTGTTCCCGGCCAGGACCAATGTGCACTTCGTGCAGGTGCTGAACCGCAACCACATCCGCTTGCGCATCTGGGAGCGCGGCGGCGGTGTGCCGTTGGGCTCCGGTTCGTGTTGTTGCGGCGCGGTGGTCAACGGCATTCGGCGCGGCCTGTTGGACGACACCGTGCAGGTGCAGTGCGACGGCGGCACGGTCACGGTGCAATGGGACGGGCAGGGCGGTGTGGTGTTGACCGGCAGCGTTGAGCCGGTCATGCAGGGCGCCGCGTACGTGTTCTAAAATTTCACCGTAAACGTCGTACCGCCGGTGGCGCAGGAACTCACGGCCACATCGCCGCCGTGCACTCTGGCCAACTCACGCACGATGTACAGGCCCAAGCCCACGCTGCGCACCTCGCTGCCCTGGTCGGTGCCACGGGTCATGGGCTCGAACAGGTCGGCCAGCAATGCTTCTGGAATCACCGCGCCGTAGTTGTGAACCGACACTTCGCAGCCTTTCTCGCCGAGCCTGGAGGTCACGCTGATCGGCTGGCGCAAGTCGCCGTACGCGACGCTGTTGGCCACCAGGTTGCCGATGATCTGCTGCACGCGGTCGGCATCCAGGCAGGCGTCGCCCTGGCCTTCGGCGTGATGCTCCAGCGTGGCCTTGGGGAAGGCCACGCGCAGCTCATCCACGGCGAGCGCAATAACCGCATGCAAGTCCAACGGTGCGGCCTTGATGGAAATACCGTGGCCGACCCGGGCCTGGGTGAAGTCCAGCAAGTCGGCGATCATGCGATGGGCGCGCTCGGAGGACTGGGCGATATGGCCCAATAACTGATGCTCTTTGGCCGTACGCTCGCCACGGTTGAGAAAGTCGGACGCCATACGGATCGCGGTAAGAGGGTTCTTCAAATCGTGACTGACGATCGCCACCATCTGCTCGGCAAACAGCGCACGGCGCTGGGCAATCGCGTAAGCCTCGCTCAACTCGGCCTGGGCTTGCTGCAATGCAATTTCGGTGGCGGTTCTTTCCTGCAACAGGGCTTCGGCCAGGTGGCGTGCGTTGAGCAACTCGCGTTCGTACTTGTCACGGTCGGTGGTGCCGAACAAGGCCAGGTCGTACACCGCCGCGTCAGCCTGCTCGCGCTTGTTGCCATTGAGCAGCACAGTCACTTTGTGCCCGTCGTGGTGCCGCATGTCGAGTTTTACTTCGGTGACACTGCCGCGCAGGCGCAGCATCGGCGCCAGGTGGGTCTGGTGGAAAATCCGCCCACCCATGGTCAACAAGTCCTGGAAGCGGCGCCCGCACAACTCGGCGCGGCTGAACCCCAGCCATTCGCTGAAGCGCGCATTGGCCTGCAGGATCGTGCCGTCTTCAGCTGTGACGGCCAGGGCGCAGGCGGCGTTGTCGAACAACTCAGCCGACATCGGCAATCGCCCACGGCGCCAGGAAGTCTTCCATGGCCGCCGCGCAGGCCTTTGGCGCGCTCATGTGCGGGCAATGGCCGACGTTGTCCACCAGGCAGTAAGCGCTGTTGGGCAGCACGCGGTGCAGGTATTCACCCACGGCGACCGGGGCGATCAGGTCATCGCTCGATTGCAGGATCAGCACCGGCGTGGCCAGGCCAACCACGTCCTGGCGGTTGTCCGACATAAACGTCACCCGCGCAAACTGCTTGGCGATGTCGGGCTCGGTGCGGCAAAAACTGTCACTCAGCTCGTCGCTCAAGGCCGGTTGCCCCGGCGCGCCCATGATCTTCGGGGCCATCGCACTGGACCAGCCGAGGTAGTTGCTGTCGAGTGTGTCGAGCAGGTCGGCGATGTCGCTGCGCTGGAAACCACCGACGTAATCGGCGTCATTAATGTAGCGCGGCGAAGGGCCGATCATCACATGGGCGGCGATGCGCCCAGGCGCCAGGCGGTCGGCGAGGGTGGCGATCATCGCACTGACCGAATGGCTGACCAGGATCACCGGGCCCGTTGCATAGGCGTCGACAATCTCGTTCAAATCCTGGGCATAACCAGCCAGTGTGGCGTATTTGGTTTTGTCGAACGCACTGAGGTCCGACAGGCCGGCCCCGACCAAGTCGTACATCACCACGCGGAAGCGGTCGACGAATGCCGGCGCCAGGTAATTCCACATGGCCTGGTTGCAGCCGAACCCGTGCGAGAACACCAGGGTCGCCATGCCATTGCCCGTCACACTGACGTTGTTGCGGTGCTTCAGGTCCATGGCGTTCTCGTGTATGGCTTTTTGCTATGTGGGTATGGGCGCAGTTTAGATAGTCGCAGGCGTGGGGTCACGCGTTATACGTCGATAAGGTAAAGTCGGCGACTTCAGGAAGAAACGTCAGGTACGGACATGTTGCGGTGGTTGCATCCATTTGTTGTGAGTTTGCTGGTGTTGATGGTCGCCGGCCTGTTGGTCACCGCTCAGGCCGAGACTTCGCCGATTGGCGTGGCCCTCGACCAGCGGGTGATTGACCTCACTGGCACCCTCGACGCCCAAACCCTGGCCCGCCTGAAACTCGAACTCGACGCGCTTGAACGACGCAAAGGCTCACAGGTGGCCGTGCTGCTGGTGCCGACCACCGGCGACGCGAGCATCGAGGACTATGCCAACCAGGTGTTTCGCGCCTGGAAACTGGGGCGCAAGGACGTCAACGACGGCATCCTGCTGCTGGTGGCCAAGGACGATCGCAAGGTGCGCATCGAGGTGGGCTATGGCCTGGAAGGCACCGTCACGGACTTGCTGGCCCATCGCATCATCGACGAGCACATCACGCCGGCGTTTCGCCAGGGAAACTACGTGGGCGGCGTGGCCAGGGGCGTGAATGACCTGGTCGTGCTGGTAGACGGCGGTGACCTGCCCAGGGACGCTGAAAAGGGGTTGCCCCTGGGCGCCAGCGCGGTGTTACTGGCGTTCATTGTCGGTGCCGGCGTCGGCGTGCTGGTGGTGACCCGCACGCTGCACTGGCGCCACGCGTTGATTGCCATGGGGGTGCTGACTGCGCTGGTGGTGGGGGTTTGCGGCGGTCGGGAATGGCCGGTGTACCTCGTGGTGTTTCCACTCAACCTGCTGATCGGCGCCGCGGTTTTCGGCTGGCTGTGGAGGGCACGCACAGTGTTCTACTGCGCGCTGGCGCTGTTGATCTATGGGGTCAGCCTGGTGGTGGTGAATCAATACCGCGACGTCAATTTCTTCGACTGGTTGGCATTTTTGCTGGGAACAGTAGCGATTCTGGCGCTGTTCCTGGCGCTGTTTTGGGTCATGAAAGACGCCTGGCGCAGGAGCCGAGTGGGGTTTTTCGTGCGGTTTTTGCTGACAACCGTGGTGTTTGTGGGAGCCGGGCTGGACGCGCACGCCGGTCCTGGCGGTTGGTTGCTGGCGTTGCCGAAAGCCGCGTTTGCGGGGGTATTCATCTTTTGCCTGACCGCCAGCAGTTTTCGCTCAGGGTCGGGCGGCGGCTCCTCCCGCTCGAGATACCGCAGGTCCAGCTCGAGCAGCGGTTCCTCCAGCAGCGGTAGCGCTGGCGGTAGCAGCGGCGGTGCGGGTCGAGGCGGTTCCAGTGGCGGCGGTGGGGCTTCCGGAAGCTGGTAACGACTGGCGTGACTTATACGTGCTTTAGCCCCGATCAGGTAAAGTCGGCGGCTCCCGGTTGAAACTTCAGGTAACAAACATGATGGCGATTCTGCGGCAATCCGTCTTGAGTCTTCTCGCGTTGGTGTTCATCGGCTTGCTGAGCACAGCGCAGGCAGACACTTCGCCGATTGGCGTAGCCCTCGACCAACGGGTAATCGACCTCACCAATACCCTCGACACCAGCACGACCCAGCGCCTTAACGACCAATTGGCCGCCCTTGAACAGCGCAAAGGCGCGCAAGTCGCGGTACTGCTGGTGCCCACTACCGGCGGTGCGAGCATCGAGGACTACGCCAACCAACTGTTCCGCGCCTGGAAGCTGGGGCGAAAGGATGTCAACGACGGCATCCTGCTGGTGGTGGCCAAGCAAGACCGCAAGGTGCGCATCGAGGTGGGTTACGGCTTGGAAGGCACCGTCACCGACCTGTTGGCCCATCGCATCATTGAAGAACACATCACCCCGGCGTTTCGCCAGGGCGACTATGCGGGCGGCGTGCAACAAGCCGTCAACGATCTGACCGTGCTGGTGGACGGCGGCGACCTGCCACAGCAGGCGGCACCGCAGGTGAATCCGCAGATCATCGCGGTACTGCTGGCGTTTATCGCCGGCGCCATCGGCGGTGTATTAATCGCCGCCGGCAAGCTGCATTGGCGCCGGGCGCTGATTGCCACCGTGGCGGTGACGGTGCTGCTGACGATTTATTCGGGCGGGCAGGAGTGGCCGGTGTACCTGGTGGCCTTTCCACTGACCCTGCTGATCGGCGGGGCCACGTTTGGCGCGCTGTGGCTGGCGCGCGCGGTATTTTACTGCGTGGTGGCAGCGCTGGCCTACATCGTCGCGGTGCTGGTGGTGAGCCACTTCGTCGAAGTCAACTACGTGCATTGGCTGGCGTTGCCGTTTGGCGGCGCCCTGGTGCTGGCGTTGTACGTGGGGCTGTTCTTTGTCATCCATCAATCCTGGAAGACCAAACCACGTTTCTTCCTCGTGCGTGTGCTGGCGGTGGCAGCGGTGTATGTGGCGGTGGGGTTGATGCTCGGGCACGGTTACCAGGGTTGGCTACTGGCAATACCGGCGGCCTCCGTCGTTGCGTTTATTGTGTTTTTGACGAGCATTTCCGATGGCGGCTCGGGGTCGGGCGGTGGGTCGGGTTCAAGTTCCGCAAGCTCGAGTTCCAGCTCCAGCAGCAGCTCGTCCGGTGGCGGTGGTTCCAGTGGCGGCGGCGGGGCGTCGGGCAGTTGGTAAGCCACTAGCGCGGCTCGTAACCCACCCAGCTTTTAAAGCTGAAACGGGCGTAGAACAGCTCAACGCCTTCGCCCTGCATTCGTGGTAAAACGGTGATCTTTTCCACCCTGAGTACGGACGCTCAATGCCTACCGCCCCCACCCCAACGTTCATTATTCGTGCCGCCATTGCCGAGGATGCGCTGTGCATTGGCGTATTGGGCATGCAGGTGTTTCTCGATACCTACGCCACTGAAGGCATTCGCAGCTCGATTGCCCATGAGGCACTGCAAGCCTTCGCGCCGCACACCATCGCCCAACTGATTGCGCAACCCGGCATTGCGTTGCTGGTGGCTGAAACCAACGGCCACCTGGTCGGCTTCGCCCAGATCAAGCTTAACGCCAGCCACTCGATGATCGACACCGCTGACGCTGCCGAGCTGCAACGCCTCTATATTCAGGAGCGCTTTACCGGCCAGGGGCTGGGCTATCAGCTGCTGCACGCGGCGGAGCAAAGCGCAGCACGCGATGGCGCTGCGTTACTGTGGGCAACCGTGTGGGTCGGCAACGAACGCGCACTGGGCTTTTACCCTCGACGCGGCTATGAGGTGCTGGGTTCACCGACCTACACCTTCCAGGGTGAAACCCACGGCAACCGCCTGTTTGGTAAAACCCTGATACTCGACGTGTGAGGCGTCAGGGCAGAACGATATAGTCGTTCTGCTGGATGATCGGTCGATGCGGGCCTTGCACCAGATGGACATAGCGCCCGTCCACCAGGTCGATCGGCAGGCAGTCGTCGATATCCAGCACGCCGTCGGTATGGGCCTGTGACCAGTGGCGCAGCATCTGCTGTTTGCCCTTGCTCATCGCCTCCTTTTTGTCGCGGGCAACCACCAGCAAATAATGATGAGCCTCGCCAAATACGTTGGCTTCATAGCCGCCGAGGTTGATGAAGTACAGGTGGTGCGCGTCTGCTTGTGGTGCCATGTGGCTGATCTCGACTTTCCAGCCGTCGACGCCCTCCACGGCCATCCAGGAGTCGATATGCACACCCTTGGGGCTGCCGAACCAGCCGTCGCGCAGTTGCGGGTAGGTGGCTTGCAGCGTTGGCGCCACTGCGAACACCACATCGTGAACTTCAATTCTGGCCCGTGGGTGCTTACCCCCGAGCATGACGACAAACAGCATTGCAGGTTCTTCCTGGCGACTTGGCAAAGGCTAACCATACTTCGATTGAACCCTTTTGTCCGGTCAGTGCCACACAGTTAACCCGCGAACTCATCAGGAGGTTGTCATGCGTACTATCGATCTGGCCGGTGTTCCCGTGCCTGTCATCGGCCAGGGCACCTGGCGCATGGGCGAAAACCCGGACCAGCGCCGGGCTGAAGTCGCTGCGTTGCAATTGGGTATCGACGAGGGCATGAGCCTGATCGATACCGCTGAAATGTATGGCGAAGGCGGTGCCGAAGAGGTGGTCGGCGAAGCCATTCGCGGCAAGCGCGACCAGGTGTTTCTCGTCAGCAAAATCTACCCTCACAATGCCAGTCACAAAGGCGTGCCCCGCGCCTGCGAAGCCAGCCTGCAACGCCTGGGCACTGACTATATCGACCTGTACCTGTTGCACTGGCGCGGCCAATACCCTCTTGAAGAAACCGTCGAGGCTTTCGAACGCCTGCGTGAAGCCGGCAAGATCGGCCGCTGGGGCGTATCCAACTTTGACGTGGCCGACCTGCAGGAACTTGCCTCCCCAGCCTGTGCGACCAACCAGGTGCTCTACAACATTGAAGAGCGCGGCATTGAATTCGACCTGCTGCCATGGTGGCAACAGCACCACTTGCCGCTCATGGCTTACTGCCCCATCGCCCAGGGCGGTGAGTTGCTGGCCAGCCCCACGCTCAAGCAAATCGCCCGTCGCCACGAGGTGACACCGGCCCAGGTGTCACTCGCCTGGGTGTTGCGCCAGGACGGTGTGATCGCCATCCCCAAGGCCGTTACACCCGAACACGTGCGGCTCAATGCCAGGGCTGCGCAACTGGTGCTGGATGAGCACGACCTGGACGCAATCGACCGCGTATTCGGCGCCCCCAAACGCAAGCACCCGCTGGCGATGGTGTAGTTAACCGGCAGCAGTCACGGCGCCGTCCTTGGCGGCCGTGCCTGCGTCAGCCGAAGTTAGCCGGCGACCGGGCTCCGCCAGTCGTCCGAGCCGGACGTGCCGGCCACTTCGTGGGTCCAGATGATCTTGCGATAGGTGAAATACACATCCTCCAAATGCGTGAAGTGCGCATTGTCAGGGTCCTGGCAATTGGGCATGCGCGATTGCACGTCGACGATGGTCGCGCCTTCCAGCTCGATGGTGAAGTAATGCTCCTGGGTGCCGGCCGAGGAGGTGCGGAACCACTCCAGCCGGCACGACACTTCTTCGCCCGAGGTCAGCGCGCTGAAGAGCAGCGGTGAGGATTTGTCGAAGACCTTGCTGATCATCAGTGGTTTGTGCACCCGTTGGCCGGTTGGCTGGCCCGATTGCGGATCGCGGGGAATGATTACCTGATGGGCAAATGCCTGCACGAGGATCTGGTCCTCATGGCCCTCCTGATAAATGTTGCCGACCGAATCCTGGGTAAATGTGCCTGCCGTGATCAAGCCCTGTTTGACGCCGGTGACGGAGAGGTACGCGGGTGTTGGCATGACTGGTTTCCTTGTCTGATTAAGTAAGTATTCCTGAGCGGCATGAAGGCCGTTCAGGCAAGTCTCTATAACAAGAAGCGTGCCTGAAATGACGAACGCTAATGAAATAGCGGTCTTTGGCGTTAGTTGGGTAAGTATTTAAGAAGTTGTCCTGATTTTTGTCGGTGTTTTAGTGTCTTTTTTTGCGCACCTATGTGCAGTTAGTTGCTCGCACTATTTGTGGTGCGTGGATGCGGATGTTTAAGGTTAAACGGGATTTTTGGCTGGGTGAACTGCGCAAGCTGTTGCGCAGGCCTTTATTTACTGGGGCTGTAGGAACTTTCTTAAGTGTAAAACCCTGGCTTGCTGATTGCTTTTTGGATGGCTAAGGTTCGATGGCTTCCTCAAAAAATGAACAGGAAGCAAATGGAGCGCTGATTGGTTAATTGAAATTAGTGTGCTGCTTTTGCCTTGAACTTTTGCCTTGAACCTTTGCCTTGAAATAGTTACCTGCGGCCTAAAATGGATTATTCAGACACGCTGTACGCTTATTACCTTGAAGTTGCGCGGCTACCTTGTTCGCCACAGGATTTTGCCGGCTGTGATAGTCGGTTTTCCAGCGAGTTCGAGGCCTTGGAATCCGAGCTTGGCAAAGCGCAATCGATTCATGGTGCAAGCCAGCCGGATTGGCACAAAGTCAGCGAGAACGGTGAGCGTCTGCTGCGTGAGCATTCCAAGGATCTGCGGGTCGCTGTCTGGTTGACATGGGCGTTGTATCAGCGTGATTCATTTCCCGGGCTTCTGGCGGGTCTCGGTTTGCTACGCCACCTGTGTGTGCACCACTGGGCGGTTGTGTACCCCGCCAAGTCGAGGACCCGCAGCGCTGCGTTCAATTGGCTGGTGTTGCGGTTGGAGCCGCTGTTTGCGCAGAACCTCTCGCTTACCGAACAGCAGACAGTGTTTCAGGCGCTGCTTGAACACCTCGCGAGCCTCGACGAAATATGGGGCGAGCGCCTGGGTGACGATGCGCCTTTGTTATTACCGATTCGCAGGCAACTGTCGGAGCGCCTGGCACTTGCCGCGCAAAGCCGTCCTGAGCCTGGCGCAGTGGCGGGTGTTATTGCCCAGGTAAAGCAGGCGGCAACGCAATTGCGCCAGCCCGAGCAGTCGGTGAATAACGAAAAAGACGCCCACAAACTGCTGCGTGCATTGCAGGAGCAGGCTCGCCCCTTGTGCGCCTGGTGGCTACGCCAGAGTGCGACAGACCTGCGAGCCTTGCGCCTGAGCCGAACCCTTGCATGGCTTGCGCTCGTCAATTACCCCGACGCCAATAGCGAGCGAGTAACGGCATTGCGTGCGCCGTCGCCCGACAAACTTAAACGGTTCCAGGACCGCTTTGACCAGGGACATTACGCCGATCTTTTACTGGAACTCGAGGTGAGCCTGGCTGGCGCGTTGTTCTGGTTCGATGGGTTGCGTATGACTTGGGAGTGCCTTGAAGCCTTGCAGGCCGACTTGGCCATGACCGAGTTGGAAATGAATTTTGCCTTGTTGTTGCAACGGCTGCCGAGCCTGCCTCAGTTCAAGTTTGACGACGGCAGCGGGTTTGCCGATTCCGCGACAGCTGACTGGATCGCACTGCATGTGCTTCGCCATCTGCACAAGACCGAGCCCTCAAGTGCCGTGGTCGATGTGGGCGGTGCGCCTTGGGAAACGGCGTTGCAGGCGGTGATGTCGAGGCTGCGTAAAGAGGGGCTGAAGGCGGCGGTCGGTGAGCTCAAGCAAGGTTTGCACGCCGCGTGCAGTGACCGCGCGCGCTTTCATTGGCGATTGGCGCTGGCCAGGTTGTGCATCCGGGCGGGCAAGCATGAGCTGGGCAGGATCCAGCTTGAGCAGATGGACCTTGAACTCCAGCACGCAGGCCTGGACCGCTGGGAACCCGAGTTGGCCTTTCAAGTCGCGCGGCTGCTGCATCGCTGTTACGACCTTTTGCCACAAGACCACGGCGTGCGCGAACGCAAGGAAGTCACCCATCGCAGGTTGTGCCACTTCGATCTCGAAGCGGTACTTGAATAGGCTTTCGAGCCGACCAAAAAAGGAGAAAGGCCGTGGCCAAAGACGGTTCGGTAGCACCCAAGGAACGTATCAATATTACCTTCAAGCCCGCCATTGGCGGCGCTCAAGAGGAAGTCGAGCTGCCGTTGAAATTGCTTGTACTGGGGGATTTCAGCCAGCGTGAGGATTCGCGCAAGCTCGAAGATCGAAAGCCCATTGGTATCGACAAGAACACCCTTGATGAGGTGCTGGCCAAACAGGCGTTGAGCCTGACGTTGAGCGTGCCCAACCGCTTGCAGGAGAACACGGATGTCGAAGCGTTGGCCGTCCAGGTGCGGATCAACTCGATGAAGGATTTCAACCCCGCGAACCTGGTTGAGCAAATACCCGAGTTACAAAAACTGATGGCATTGCGGGAGGCGTTGATGGCGCTCAAAGGGCCTTTGGGCAATACACCCAGCTTTCGCAAAGCCATTGAGCAGGCACTGGCCGATGACGAGTCGCGTGCGCGGGTACTTGCTGAGCTGGGGCTGAGCAGCCCCGTCACCTGAAAACTTCAGTAAAAGGACACTGACACCATGATCACCACCCAGCCCAACCCGCAGCCCGCAAGCGCCACTGACGAGTACAGCATCCTCGACAACATCGTTGCCCAGACATTGCTGAGTGCCGACGACGAAGCGTACGGCATTGCCAAGCGTGGCGTGTCGGCGTTCATCGAGGAACTGCTCAAGCCGCAGAACAGCGCAGAACCGGTGAAGAAACGCCTGGTCGACCGGATGATTGCCGAGATCGACACCAAACTCAGCCAGCAAATGGACGAAATTCTCCATCACCCGGATTTCCAGGCGCTGGAGTCTGCCTGGAAGGGCTTGCAGCTGCTGGTCGACCGTACCAACTTCCGAGAGAACATCAAGATCGAACTGCTGAATGTCTCGCGGCAGGATCTGTTGGATGATTTTGAGGACTCGCCGGAAATTACCCAGTCCGGGCTTTACAAGCATATTTACAGCGCCGAATACGGCCAGTTCGGTGGTCAGCCGGTCGGCGCGATCATCGCCAACTATTTCCTGTCACCCAGTGCACCGGACGTGAGGCTGATGCAATACGCATCCAGCGTCGCCTGTATGGCTCACGCACCTTTTATTGCCGCTGCCGGGCCGGCCTTCTTTGGGTTGGAAAGCTTCACTGGTTTGCCTGATCTCAAGGACCTCAGGGACCATTTCGAAGGCCCCCAGTTTGCCAAATGGCAAAGTTTTCGCCAGAGCGAAGACGCGCGCTATATCGGCCTTACGGTGCCGCGCTTCCTGCTGCGAACGCCCTACGACCCGCTTGAATGCCCGGTTAAAACCTTTGCCTACCGGGAAACCGTGGTCAACAGCTACGAGCACTATCTATGGGGCAATACCGCGTATGCCTTTGCTACGCGCCTGACCGACAGCTTCGCGCGCTTTCGCTGGTGTCCGAACATCATCGGCCCGCAAAGCGGCGGGGCAGTGGAGGACTTGCCGCTGCATCACTTTCAGAGCATGGGCGAGATTGAAACCAAGATCCCGACCGAAGTGCTGGTTTCTGACCGGCGTGAATACGAGCTGGCACAAGAAGGCTTTATTGCCCTGACCATGCGCAAGGGCAGTGACAATGCGGCGTTCTTTTCCGCCAGTTCCGTGCAAAAACCCAAGTCTTTTGGCATCAGTGAAGAGGGCAAGGCGGCCGAGTTGAATTACCGACTTGGCACCCAGCTGCCCTACATGATGGTGGTCAATCGTCTGGCTCACTACCTCAAGGTTTTGCAGCGCGAGCAGCTGGGTTCGTGGAAAGAACGCACGGACCTGGAGTTGGAACTCAACAAGTGGATTCGCCAGTACGTGGCCGATCAGGAGAACCCCAGTGCAGAGGTGCGTGGACGCCGCCCATTGCGCGCAGCTCGCATTGTCGTCAGCGATGTCGACGGAGAACCAGGCTGGTATCGGGTTAACTTGAGCGTGCGCCCGCACTTCAAGTACATGGGCGCAGATTTCACGTTGTCGCTGGTCGGCAAGCTCGATAAAGAATGAGCCGAAGCCAGGGGAGGCCCCACCACAATAGCCTTTTCGAACGCCTTGAATGCGATGCGCCAACCCCGGCGTGCAGCGTGGCATCTGTTGCTGCACATTTGGGAAAAATGCTGAGCACCCGCGCAGGCAGTGTCCAGACGCTGCCTGACTACGGCTTGCCTGACCTCAATGATATGCGGCTCAGCCTGCATGAATCCTTGAGCCAGTCGCGCGTACTGATCGAACGTTTCATCCGGGCGTACGAGCCGCGGTTGGCGAATGTGCGCGTCAGGGTTCTGCCACGGGTGAGTGAACCCTTGACCCTGGCTTTTTCGATCGAAGCAGCGCTGCTGGTGGAGGGTGTCATGCAGCCGGTTGTGTTTCATGCGCGGCTGGCGGATGCCGGTCGCGTCGAGGTAAGTGCTGATGGGCTTTAACCGCTATTTCCAAAGTGAGCTGAGCGCCTTGCGCCAACTTGGGCGGCAGTTCTCTGAGCGTAACCCTGCGTTGGCACCGTTTCTTGCGCAGACCGGCCAGGACCCGGATGTAGAGCGGCTGCTGGAGGGTTTTGCGTTCCTCACGGGGCGCCTGCGCCAGAAGCTGGATGACGAGTTGCCAGAGCTGACGCATTCCTTGATGCACTTGCTATGGCCGAACTACATGCGGCCAATGCCTGCGTTCAGCATCCTGCAATTTGACCCCTTGAAACGTGCCGGCCCCAGTGTGCGAGTGGCGCGCGATACCGCCGTGGAAAGCGCCGCAGTCCAGGGCGAGCGCTGTCGCTTTCGGACCTGCTACGCCACCGACGTCATGCCACTGCAACTCAGCGGCCTGGAGTACACGTGCCAGGGCGAAACCGCACGGTTGGACCTGCGCTTGAACATGAGTGCCGAAGGCAATTTCACTGAGCTGGCATTTGATTCCTTGCGCCTGCACCTGGCGGGGGACCGCTACATCAGCCAAGGCCTCTACCTTAGTTTGTTGCGCCACCTTGACGGCATCGATTTACGCTTGCTGGATCACGCAGGCTTGCCGGTCAACCGCGCCGACGGGCACCCGGTTTACTCGCCGGGCGCTATCACCTGGAGCGCGAGCTGGGCAGGGGCGGCATGGGCGTGGTTTATCGCGCCCGAGACCTGTTGCACGAGCAGTTTGGCGAGCCCAGTTCCAGCGTCGCCCTCAAACTGCTGGGCGAAGCCTTTGCTGCGTGCCCTGACGCTCATGTGCTGCTGTACAGCGAGTTCGCGACGACCCGCAGCCTGCGTCATGCGTGCGTGGTCCGGGCATTTTCGTTCGAGGTCGACAGCGGCAACCGTACGGCGTTCTTCACCATGGAGTTGCTGCACGGCGTCACCCTGGACCGATTGCTGCTGGAATGTCCGGGGGGCTTGTCGTGGCCAGAGCTGCAGCCGATGGTCTTGCAGTTGCTGGATGCGCTGGTTTATACCCATCAGCGAAATGTGCTGCATGGCGATGTGAAACCCGCCAACGTCATGCTGAGCGAGGAGGGCATTCGCCTGTTCGATTTTGGCCTGGGCCTTGCTCAGGCGCAGGTGGCGGCAGGTTTGCCGAGTTTGAGCCGCAACCGTTTTAACGCGTGGACCCGCGCTTACGCCGCCCCGGAACTGCTGGCGGGCGGTGCGTTGACCGCCGCCGCCGACCTGTATGGCGTGGCGTGCATTGTTTACGAATTGGCCCAAGGCAAGCGCCTTGGCGAACAGCAACCCAGGCAAACACTGGCGCGCCCTCGGCAACTGCCCAGGCAGTGCAGGCCGGCGTTACGCGCAGCCTTGGCGGTTGACCCTGAGCGCCGAACCCTCACCGTTGCCGAATTGCGCGACGCGCTGGGATGTGCGCGACGTGCCTGGTACCTGTAGCAAAAACCTTATCCCGCCAAACCATGCAACTGACAGTATTCAGCCCAGCTCAACCCCGCCATCTGCGCGACTTCCTTGTGCACCTCAAGGCGCTGGGCTTCGAAGGCTTCGGTGGAGTCGGCGGTCAACTTGAGGGTCAGTTCCCAGGCGAACAGGTTCTGGCGTTCCGCTTCGGCTTCAAAGGCTTCGTGCAGGCGTTCGGCGCGGTACTGCGCCAGGGTTTCGCCCTTGGCCTGCGCGGCCAGGGGGTTGAGGGTGTCCAGCTGCGTGACCAGGTCCGGATGTTCGCTCAGGAATCGGTCCAGCGCGCGCTGGTGGTTATCACCGGGTTCTGACAAGGGCTTGCTCCCGTTTGGGTGAGTTAATTAAAGGGGGCCATGCCCCGAACGAGCCACAGGTTAGCGGAATAATTACCCGCAGGTGCGGCAAAAGCCTTTCGCGCAGGCTATCAGGGCGTGTAGCGTTAACGCGGGTTTTCGGGCTTGCCTATCGAGGGCGCAGAGGGATTGGTCATGGCGCAAACGCTGTTCAAACTGTTCCTGACGCAGCGTCTGGCGGCCTTGGCCAGCACCGAATCGTTGCGCGCGATCCGTGAAGGCTTGTTGTGGATTTTGCCGTGCCTGCTGGTGTCGGCCGGCTTCCTGATCTTGTCTGAATGCGCCAAGGTGCTGGGGTTCGATCCGCAGGTGGTGGCCTTTCTGTCCGGGTTGCACAACCAGATCAGCTCGGTGATCCCGCTGCTGGTGGCGGCCTCGATTGGTTACATGCTGGCGATCCAGCACCGCCTGCCCCAATTGCCGGTCGCCTTCCTGTGCCTGGCCCATGTGATGGTCGCCACGTTTGTCTTGCGTGAGTACCCACGGGCGTCGGCCACGTTCATGTTGTTTATCGCGATTGCCTCGCCGCTGCTCAATGTGCCGGCGATGGCCTGGCTGCACCGCTTTCGCTGGACCCGGCTGGTCAACGCGGACCTGGTGGGCCATAACCTGCGCGGCACCATCAATATGGTGGTGCCGGGCGCCATCACGGCGCTGTGCCTGGTGGTGCTGTTGTCGTTGCTGTTGCAGATTCCCTATGTGGCGCAACTGCAGGGGCCGCAGGTGCTCGACGCGTTGCAATCGCCGTATGGCAGCGGTTTGTTTGTGAGCTTGATGAATTCGCTGCTGTGGTTTTTCGGTATTCATGGCGTGTATGCCATGCAGCCGTTGTTCGATGTGCTGGACCAGGCCGTGGTGCTGAACGCCAGCGCATCCGCTGCGGGTGAACCGGTCAAGTACCTGCTCAACAGCGGTTTGCTCGGCAGTTTCGCGTTTATCGGTGGCTCGGGCGGCGCGTTGTGCCTGTTGTTGGCGATCCTGCTGTTTTCCAAAAGCCAGCCCATGCGTTTGCTGGCGGTGGCCAGTTTGCCGCTGTCGCTGTTCAACGTCAGTGAGGTGCTGTTGTTCGGCTTGCCGATTATTCTCAACCCGCGCTTGTTCATTCCGTTTCTACTGGTGCCGGCCGTCAACACGCTGCTGGCGCTGACGGTGGTGCAAGTGGGGTGGGTGTCACCGGCGGTGGCCAGTGTGCCGTTTACCGCGCCGGTACTGCTCAACGCCTACCTCAGCACCCATGGCGACGTGGCGGCGGTGGTGCTGCAACTGGCGTTGCTGGGCCTCGGCACGTTGGTGTATGCGCCGTATGTGCGCGCGATTCATCGGCAGGCCAGCGAAGGCGGCACGGTGTACCTCAAGTCGTTGGACATGACCTTTCGCGGCCTCGAAGAGAAAGGCCGCCTGCTGGAACTGGACCCGGTGCTGGCCTCGCACAAGCGCGTGGCCCGCCAGGCCGTGGAGTTAAGCCGTATCCAGCAGATCAGCGATTACGAGTTCTACCTCGAATTCCAGCCACAAATCTCCACGCGCACCGGCCTGTGCACCGGTTGCGAAGCGCTGATGCGTGCACGGGACAACCAGGGCACGGTGCATTCGCCCTGGGAGTTCCTGCAGTGGCTGGCCCAGGCGCGGTTGATGCCGGACGTGGATGTGTGGGTGGCGTCCCAGGCGGTGCGCCAGTACCAGATGTGGCGCAAGAGCGGCTTTGCCTTGCCGATGACCATCAATATTTCCAGCGCCACCCTCACCGATGCGGCCTACGGTGATCGGTTGGTGGAAATGCTCGCCCAGGCCCATGGCCAAGTGTCGGTGGAAATCACCGAGGACGCCTTGGTCAGTGATATCCAGGCCACGCGCCAGACCATCCACAAACTGCAGGCCATCGGCGCCAAAGTGTATATCGATGACTTCGGCACCGGTTTTTCCGCCTTGAGCTACCTGCACCAGTTTCCGGTGGACTTCATCAAGATCGACCGCAGCTTTGTGGTGGCCCAGCGCGACCCCAAGGGTGCGCAGGTGCTGACCGGCATGCTGCGCTTTTGTGAGGCGCTGAACCTGGGCGTGGTGGTCGAGGGCGTCGAGACCGCCGAGCAGTTGGCGTTCTTGAATACCGGCACTGAGCTGTTCATTCAGGGCTGGTATTTCAGCAAGGCGCTGCCCGCCGACCAGTTGCAACGCTTTGTGCGCGAACGCGCGGCGGCCCAGGTTTAAACCGGCTGCGCGGCGTATTCGCGCTGGGTCTGCTCGATTTCCTCCACCAGCGTTTCGATCCGCGCCAGGCGCGCGCGGTTGTCGTGGTCCCAGGGGTGAAAGCCCGGTTTGAAGTAGTGATGCCACGGCCGCACCATGCGTGGGAACACGCCCTTGGGCCCATACAGAAACTTGAGCATGCGCCAGAAGCCCTTCAGGTGCCCGCCGGCCTTGCGGTCGGCGATCAGCAGGCGCACGTGAAAATCAAACACCACCAGCCAGAAGAACAGGGTGGTGGTCAGCATGGTGCCGGTGCGCAGCAGATAGCGCCCAGGCCCGGGCTTGATCACGCGGTTCCACACATCGTAGGCCACGGCTTTGTGCTCGGTTTCTTCGAGGGCGTGCCAGTACCACATTTGCTGGTAGCCCTTGAGTGAATCGCCAAAGCGCGTGGGGTCGCTGAGCAGGATTTCCGCGAGCATCGCCGTGTAGTGTTCAAGGGCGATGGTCACTGCCAGGTTGAACGACGGCGGCAGGTGTTTTTTCTGCAGGTCGAGGATGAATTTGAGGCGCCGGTCCAGGGTGTGCGCCGGCAGGCCGGCCGCTTGCAAGTGATCGTTGTAGGCCACGTGTTCGCGGCTGTGCATGGCTTCCTGACCGATAAAACCCTGGATCTCTTTTTTCAGTTCGGGATCGTCGATGCGCTGGCGGTAGTGGCGCACGCTGTCCATGAAAAACAGCTCGCCTTGAGGAAACAGCAGTGACAATGCATTGAAGAAATGCGTGATGAACGGGCCTTGTTCATGCCAGTCCTTGATGCGCTCGGCAGGCAAGGCAAAGCGGATGTCGCGACGGATGGGCAGCATTTCAGGTGCTCCTGTTCAGAGACGAGGTTCGTCGTTGGTTTCAAACACCGGCGCGCGGGGTTTGGGCGCCATGCGCTTGCTGGCGAACACCACCAGGGCTTGATACGCGGCGGGCAGGCAGCGAGCGAGCAGGTCGAGGAAGTACGCGTCGCGGCCAATCAGCACGCGGCGTTTGTTCTTGCGCACGCCGTGCAGGATGACCTTGGCGGCCTGGTCGGCATCGGTGATAAACAGCTTTTCGAAGTCGGCACGGGCCTGTTGCTCGCTGTGGATCAAAAAACCGGTCATGTTCGCGTCGATGCGGCTGCTGCGGCAGATATCGGTGCGAATACCGCCAGGGTGTACGCAGGTGGCCGACACGCCGCAGCGTTGCAGGTCGAGTTCCTGGCGCAGGGCTTCGGTAAAGCCGCGCACGGCAAACTTGGTTGCGTTGTAGCCGCTCATGCCGGGCTGGGCGAACAGGCCGAACACGCTGGAGGTGTTGACCACATGGCCATCGCCGGAGGCTTTCAGATACGGCAGGAATGCCTTGGTGCCATGCACCACGCCCCAGAAGTTGATGCCGACGATCCACTCAAGGTCGGCGTAGTCCACACCTTCAACGGTGCTCGACAACGCCACGCCGGCATTGTTGAAGATCAGGTTGACCTGGCCGTGGTCGGCCATGCAGCGCGCCGCCCAGTCCTGCATGGCTTGGCGGTCGGACACATCGAGCGCCTGGGTGGTGATCGTCACCGGGGTCAGCGTCGAGGCCTTGATCAGCGCCACGGTCTGTTCCAGCCCTTGGCTGTTCTTGTCTGCCAGCGCCAGGTGGCAACCTTCGCGCGCAAGGGCCAGGGCCAGGGCACGCCCCATGCCGGACGCCGCGCCAGTGATTGCCGCTACGCGGCCGTTGAATGATTTCATGACAGGCTGCCTTCTACGCTGGAGTGGGGCGCCGCAACCGGGCGCGGGGTGGGCGTGGGCAACGGCTCGGTGAGGTAGTCCTTGAGCGCGAAATGCCGCGTGACCTGCTTGAAGCGCCAGGTCGAGCCGGGCCACAACGTGGTGTTCTTGCCGGTGCGCGGGTCCAGATACCAGCTCTGGCAACCGCCGGTGTTCCAGATGGTGCGCTTGAGCTGGTCCTGCAGTCGGCTGTTGTAGGCCAGCTCGACCGCCGGTTTGACGTCGACCGTGGCGAGGCGCTGGCGCTGCATTTGCTTCAGCGCATCGAGGATGTAGGTGACTTGGGCCTCGATCATCAGAATCATCGAGTTGTGCCCAAGGCCGGTGTTCGGCCCGACGATCAAAAACAGGTTCGGATAGCCCGGCACGGTGGTGCCTTTGTAGGCGTGGGCACCGTCGCGCCAGGCGTCCATCAGGTCGATGCCGTCGCGACCGATGATGCAATCGCGCGGCAGCGGGTCGGTGGCCTGGAAGCCGGTGCCAAAGATCAGGCAGTCGGCCGGGTGCTTGATGCCGTCGGCGGTGATCACGCCATCGGCTTCGATGCGCAGCACGCTGTCGGTGACCACCTCGACATTGCTGCGCGACAGCGCCGGGTAGTAGTCGTTGGAGATCAGCACGCGCTTGCAGCCGATGGTGTAGTCCGGCGTCAGGGTTTTGCGCAGGGAAGGGCGCGCCACTTGTTTGCGCAGGTGGCGCAGGGCAATTTTCTGCACCATCTTCATCAGCCGAGGATGCAGGGCAAAGCCCACCACGCGGCCTTCCAGCGCCCAATAAAACGCCCCGCGCACCAGGCGCTGGGTGAAGGGCAGGTGCTTGAAGGCCCAACGTTCGAGGCGGGAAATTTCGCGGTCGGGCTTGGGCATGATCCACGGCGGCGTGCGTTGGAACAGGTCCAGGTGCGCCACCTGCGGGGCGATCTGCGGCACGAACTGGATGGCGCTGGCGCCGGTGCCGATCACCGCCACGCGTTTGCCCTTCAATGAATAGTCGTGGTCCCAGTGCTGGGAGTGAAAGCGCTTGCCCTTGAAACTGTCCAGCCCTGGAATATCCGGCAGCGCCGGGCGCGACAAGCCGCCCATGCCCGACACCAGCACCCGCGCGCTGACCTGGCGGCCATCGCTGAAGCGCAGTTGCCAGCGCTGCTGCTGTTCATCGAACACCGCACGTTCAAGGCCCATGCCGAAGCGCAAGTAGGGCGCCAGCCCGAAACGTTGCGCGCACTGTTCAAGATAGGCGCGGATCTCCGCCTGCGGTGCGAACTGCCGCGTCCAGTCCGGGTTGGGCGCAAACGAAAACGAGTACACATGCGACTGCACATCGCAGGCGCAGCCTGGGTAGTGGTTGTCACGCCAGGTGCCGCCGAGGGTGTCGGCCTGCTCGGCGATAAAGAAGTCGGTGAACCCGGCTTCCTTGAGTTTGATCGCCATGCACAGGCCGGCAAAACCTGAGCCGATGATGGCGATGTCGATGGAATCGCTGTGGGCATTCATGGGTTGTCCCTCGTGGGCATCGATGTGCTCCTGTTTTTGTTTTGTCTTTTAGATAGAACACCATTGCAAAGGAAAAATGAATTAATTATTTTAAAAAAGATTTTAAATAATCTACCTGAAAATTTCGCCTACGCTAGGACCTTGTTCCGCATGTGCGATTTGTCCGACGGACGCGCACCGTATGCATGCAGTTTAGGTCCAGGGTGTGGACGATGGCTGAGGCCTTGATCAATACCGGTCAGGTCGCCAGCGGCAGGGAAGCAGAGGACCGAGCTATGGCTGTTGAATGGGTTGTCGCTGCGGGAGTACTGGTCGGCGCGAGTGCCGTGTTATGGGGCTTCAGTGCCTGGATGACACGGCGAATAGAAGCCCGCGTGCCGATCAACGGGCGTTTCGTCGAGGTTGATGGCGAGCGCTTTCATTATGTCGAGGAAGGTAAAGGCCCACCGCTGGTCATGATTCACGGGCTGATGGGCAGCAGTCGTAACCTGACGTATGCCTTGTCCGGCCAATTGCGTGAGCGCTTTCGCGTGATCACGCTGGACCGTCCGGGTTCCGGCTATTCCACCCGGCAGGCGGGTACGGCGGCAGACTTGCCGGCCCAGGCCCGCCAAATCGCGGCGTTTATCAAGACGCTGGACCTGGATAAACCCTTGGTGCTGGGCCATTCCCTCGGCGGCGCGATAGCGCTGGCCCTGGCGCTTGATCACCCGCAGGCGGTGTCCGGGTTGATCCTGGTGGCGCCGCTGACCCATCCGCAGCGCATGCTGCCGGCGGTGTTTCTGTCTTTGGCCGTGCGCCCGGCCCTGTTGCGCCGCTGGATGGCACACACCCTGACCATGCCCGTGGGCCTGCTGACCCGCAGCGCGGTGGTGAAAGGCGTGTTCGCTCCGGATGCCGCGCCAGATGACTTCGCCACGCGCGGTGGCGGGCTGCTGGGTATGCGCCCGCACAACTTCTATGCCGCCTCCACCGAGATCAACACGGTCAACGATCACTTGCCGGACATGGTCAAGCGCTACCCGCAACTGACCCTGCCGATCGGGCTGATCTATGGTGCGCGCGACAAGGTGCTGGACTTCCAGAAGCACGGCCAGGCCCTGGCGAGCAAGGTGCCGGGGCTCAAGCTGCAGGTGGTGGAGGGCCGTGGGCATATGTTGCCGATCACCGCCACAGAGCGTGTGGTGGCGGTGGTGGAGCAGGTGGCCAAGCGCGTGCGCCCAGCCGAAAGCGCCACGCTGTTGCACCCGCCGTTTGCCCTGGCGAGTAAATAACTGTGCTATCCGATTCGCGGTTCAACGGCGTCGATGCCTGCTTTAGACACCTGACCAAATGGCTGAAAAAGAGACTGCCCGGTCACGTCAAAAAGCCTTCGAGAAACTAGTTGACGACCTAACGATTCCGCGCTATTTATTTAAAAAAATTATTTCAATGTCTAATTTGAAACAATTTTTGAAGAGCTTAAGAGCGAATAAAATAATGAAAAAAACGCCTTTTATCGCCTCTCTAATCTGTCTCGTTCGGAGGCTGCCATGAATCAGACATTGGCAACCCCGACCGTCTGGACCGACGGCAAACGTCACCTGTGGTGGCTGGGCATCATGCCTTTGGCTACCCCGTTGCTTTCCGGCGCCCTGGCCATCACCACCGGTGTGCAGCAACTGTGGTGGGTCGGCGTACTGATCATCTTCGGCTTTATCCCGTTGATCGACGGCCTGCTCGGTGAAGACGTCAGTAACCCGCCCGAATCCGCCGTCAGCAACCTCGAATCGCAACGCTACTATCGCTGGATCGTCTACACCGGCGTGGTGTTTGTGATCGCCTCGGTGGTGATTACCGGCTGGCTGGCCGCTGGCGGTATCGACTGGATCATCAACGGCGGCCTGCTCAACGCCACCGCAAGCCTCGACCCGTCGAGCTGGCTGGCCAAGACCGCTGCGTTTATTACCGCACGCACCGAGTTGCACGGCGAGGTCAGCTGGTTTACTTACCTGGGCATGGCGATGTCCACCGGCGCCGCCACCGGTATCGCCATCAACACGGCTCACGAACTGGGGCACAAGCCCAAGCCGCTGGAAGTGTTCCTGGCCAAAGTCACCCTGGCGCCGACCTTCTACGGGCACTTTTACACCGAACACAACCGTGGCCATCACGTACGCGTGGCAACCCCGGAAGATCCGGCCAGCTCGCGTCTGGGTGAAAGTTTCTGGGCGTTCCTGCCGCGCTCGGTGTGGTTCAGCGCCACGTCGGCCTGGAACCTGGAGCGTGAACGCCTGCGCAAACTCGGCCTGCCGGCGTTGCACTGGAAGAACGCCGTGCTCAGCGCCTGGATGTACAGCGTGGTGTTGTGGGGCGCGATGATTGCCTGGCTGGGCGCGGCGGTGATTCCGTTCCTGATCATCCAGGGCATCTACGGGTTCTCGTTGCTGGAAGTGGTGAACTATGTCGAGCACTACGGCTTGAAACGCCAGAAGTTGCCCAATGGCCGTTATGAACGTTGTTCGCCACGGCACTCGTGGAACAGCAACCGTATTGTCACCAATATCTTTCTGTTCCAACTGCAACGGCATTCCGACCACCATGCCAACCCCACGCGCAGTTATCAGTCGTTGCGCCACTTTGATGAATCGCCGCAACTTCCTTACGGTTACGCGAGCATGATTGTCTGGGCCTATGTACCGTACTTGTGGCGCCGGCGCATGGACCATCGGGTACTTAATCATTACGCCGGGGATATCACCCTGACCAATCTTCAACCGTCACAACGCTTGAAGTACCTGGAGAAATACAGCAACAGTGCCAGGCCGTTTTAATCTGAATTAACAGCAGTGGGCGTACTCGCGATCGGAGTATTGCGCAGGGTTTTATCGCCCACGGTTTACCGAACTGAGTACCGCAAAGTTTGACCCTACAACAATAAATTCAAGGGAAGGACGTACATTATGCAAAGCCCTGCCTCGTTCACCGCTCACGTTATTTTGGCCGCCCTGGGCCTGATTATTTACCACCAGGCCCAGGCCGCCCGCATCGAACCTGCCGGCAGCGCCTTTACTGCCCAGGGGCCGATCAGCTTTTCCAAGGGCGCACTGATCAGCGCCGACTGCACCATCAAGGTTGCGGGTAAAGTCGCCGCCGATGGTGCGTCGGTGAATGTCGATAAAGTTGAATTTGACGGCGGGCTTAAATGCAGCCGCGTCGAAGCCATCAACTTGCCGTGGGTGTTAGTTGCCAAAGATACCAAGAGCGGGTCCATGTCAAAGATCAGTGTGGACGTGCATGCGTTCGGTTTAGGCGGCAAGTGCGGCCCTTCAACCGCCGACGGCACCTGGGATAACGCCACCGGCAAGTTGGAAGCCGCGAATGTGCCGATTGGCGAGGACTGCAAGATTAAAGCGGTGTCGATCAAGATGCCGCCGAGCTTCAAAGTTGTGGAATAAAAAGTTATCGAATAAAGAGTGCGGTAATTGAATTGAGATTTGGCTGGAAAGGGAAGTTCTGCAGTTTCACCGTGACCTCTCGATCATGGCCATTACCCCTGGCGAAATGAATCGCCATAACATGTGAGGAAAAACAATGAAAAGCTTGAAAACTCTCGTGTCGTTGACTGCTCTGACTGTTTGCATGGGTGCTGCTTCGATGGCCACTGCGGCCACCATTTCTCCAGCGGGCACTGGCTTCACCACGCCAGGCGGCACGATTGCAGTGTCGTCACCGGCGTCGTTCGGTGCGGCGGTTTCTTGCAGCATCGTGTTTACCGGTAGCGTAGCGGGCGACGGTTCCTCCGCCTCCATCACTGGCGCGTCGGTCAGTGGTTCCAACCCACTGTGTGGTGTGCCGGTGCTGCTCGGTCTGCCTTGGACCTTGACCCCAACCTCTACCTCAACCGGGGCTGGCGTGTACGCAGGCACTGTGTCGGGCGTGAACTTCAAGATCGTCAGCAACTGCTCCAGCAGCCCGACCACCATCAACGTGCTCTACAACAACAACACCCACGCAATCACCGTGCCTTCGGCGCAAACCGTCGGCAGCTGCAAAATTACTGCTCTGAACGCCGCTCCATCCCCATCGCTGACTGTAAACCCTTGATAGCAATGCGCTTGACGTGATGATCACACGTTGAAATGCAGGTGCCCCGGTTGGGGCACCTGTTGAGGAAAGCCAGGGACGGTAGGTCCGGCCGTGGTGGATAAAAATAATAAGGAGTGGAGCATGAATAATAAGAAACAACCGGCCCAGGCATTACTCGGCCTGGCAATCTTGAGCGGGCTTATGGTCGCAGCCGGGCCGGTGCACGCCGGCGGCTTCTCGACTCCTACGTTCGGCGCTCAAGGGTGGGGCCGTGCGTTCGGCGGTGGTTCGTTGTTCAAGAACGACCCGTCCTCCGCCTATAACAACCCCGCCGCCATGGCGTTTATCGATCAAACCATCGCGCAGCAGAACGTCATTTATGCGCGCGTCAATATCAAGTTCAAAGGCGACGCCTACGACTACAAAGGTGATCCTGCCTCTGTCGGCGTACTCGACGAATTTGGCGGCGTCACGTCCACACCGCGTACCGGTGACGGCGGTGAGGGCGGTTTCACCGCATGGCTGCCCACCGGGTTCCTGGTGATACCGATTAATGATCGCTTCAGTTTCGGCTTGAGCCAGGTCGTGCCCCAAGGCATGAAGTCGACGTGGGACCCTGACTGGAAAGGCCGCGACTTTGCCGTAGACACCAAAATCGAAACCGTGGGCCTGACCGGTTCGCTGTCGTTCAAGGTCAATGACCAGTTCTCCATCGGCGGCGGCGCGATCGTTCAACACACCAGCGGGTTTGTCAGCCAGAACGTCGACCTGTACGCGGCGGCGGCGGTTTCACCGGGCTTGGGCGGCTTTGGCATCCCGTTCCCTTCCGGGGTTGGGCAATCGCTGATTCGGGTCAAGGTCGACAATACGTCCGTGGGCTGGTTCGCCGGCATGGCCTGGAAACCCACCGATCAAGACACTGTGGGCTTCAACTACCACGCCAAGATCAAGAACAAGCTGGAGGGCAAGTACAAGTTCAACGCGGACCCCGGCAGCCGGTTGCTGATGACCGACGTCGGCGGCGATGGCCTGACCCTGGTCGAACGTGCCTATCCGGGCCTGAAACTGTTCCCGGACGGCGCCAACGCCAGCACCCAACTGGATATTCCGGCCACGGCGGCCATCGACTGGGTGCACGTGTTCAATGATCGCTTCAGCCTCGGCGCCAGTGCGTTGTGGACCCAGTGGTCGTCGTTCAAGGCGCTGACGTTGAAGTCTGACGGCAACACCATTGTGTCGATCCCCTACAAGTACAAAGACGTGATGATGTACTCGCTGGGCGGCGACTATAAGCTCACCGACGACTTCACCCTGCGTGCCGGTGTGGCGTACGACCAGACCCCAACCCGCAACTCCACACGTGACCCGCGGATCCCCGACGGCGACCGTTACTTCGCGTCCCTGGGCTTTGGCTACAACATCAAGGCCGTGCCGGGCTTGAGCATCGATGGCGCGTATTCGCGGCAATTCGTCGAAGAGGTCAAGCTCAAGACTGTCAACGAAGACCGCCTGGGCGCCGCGCGCCTGAATGGCAAGGTCGACAGCAAAGGCGAGGTGGTCAGCCTGTCGGCAACTTACATGTTCTAACCGGTAAACGTGTGCGTGCAGGTGTGAAGCAGTCAGTCAGCGCATCTTTCTGCTGCTTCACACGCGCGTCCGTCGTGCTTGCTGCTTCAAGGCTGAAACCGGCTGACCTGTTCAGCCTGTTTTTTTGCCTACGGATTAAATAATAATTTCAAAACAAAATTTGAATTTTTTCATTCAAGTTTGTAGTGTGGCTTTACAGCGCAACGCATTCCGTGTGGCCTGCGCATCGGCCATGCCCTGATCAAGTAGAGGTATCCCCATGGTTATCTGGTTATTGGCGGGTTTCGCAGCAGCGATTGCCCTGGCGTACCGACAAGCCACCGCCGCCCTGTGGCTCGGCGCTGGTGTGATCTGGCTGGCGGTTGGTTATCTGTTCAATGTGGTCGCAGGGTTGGGCGCCACCGTCGCGGCGCTGTTGGTGGTGGCCCCCGCGTTGCTGCTGGCGATCAAACCGCTGCGCCGCGCGTTGTTGACCAGCAAGGCCCTGGGCCTGTTTCGTACGATCATGCCGGCGATGTCTGACACCGAACGCGCGGCTATCGAGTCCGGCACCGTGTGGTGGGACGCCGAGCTGTTCAGCGGCCAACCCAACTGGGACCGCTTGCTCAAGGCCGCACCGGCCAGCCTCAGCGCCGAGGAACAAGCCTTCCTCGACAACGAAGTCGAGACGCTGTGCGACATCGCCAACGACTGGGAAACCACCCAGGTCTGGCAGGACATGTCCCCCGAAGGCTGGCAATACACCAAGGACGCCGGGTTCCTCGGCATGATCATTCCCAAGCAGTACGGCGGCAAAGGCTTCTCCCACTATGCGCATTCGCAGGTGGTGATGAAGCTGTCGACGCGCTGCTCGGCGGCGGCGATTTCGGTGATGGTGCCCAACTCCCTGGGCCCGGCCGAACTGCTGCTGCATTACGGCACCGATGCCCAACGCAATTACTACCTGCCACGCCTGGCGCGCGGTGAAGACATCCCCTGCTTTGCGCTGACCAGCCCGTACGCGGGCTCCGATGCCGGGGCGATTCCGGACCTGGGCATTGTCTGCAAAGGCCTGCACGAAGGCGAGGAAGTGCTGGGTTTCAAAGTGACCTGGGATAAGCGCTACATCACCCTTGGCCCGATCGCCACGGTGCTCGGCCTGGCGTTTCGCGCTGAAGACCCGGACGGTCTGCTGGGCGCGCCCGGTTCGTTGGGGATTACTTGCGCGCTGATCCCGACGTCCCATCCCGGTGTGAACAGTGGCCGTCGTCACTGGCCGCTGAATGCCGTGTTCCAGAACGGGCCGACCACCGGCAAGGATGTGTTTATTCCGCTGGAATGGGTGATCGGCGGTCGCGAACAAGTCGGCAACGGCTGGCGCATGTTGATGGAATGCCTGGCCGCCGGGCGCGCGATTTCCTTGCCGTCGGCCAACGTCGGCCTGGGCAAAGTTGCGGTACGCGGCACCACCGCCTACGCGGCGATGCGTAAACAGTTCGGCCTGCCCATCGGCAAGTTCGAAGGCGTGCAGGCGCCGCTGGCGCGCATGGCCGGGCATTTGTATGCCTGCGATGCGGTGCGCAAAGTGTCGGTGGCGTCGCTGGATGCGGGGGAGAAACCCTCGGTGATCTCGGCCATCGCCAAATACCACGTCACCGAGCGTGCGCGCATCATCGTCAACGATGGCATGGACATCGTTGCCGGCAAAGGCATCTGCATGGGGCCGAACAACTTCCTCGCCCGTGCCTACCAGCAAAGCCCGATTGCGATCACGGTGGAAGGCGCGAACATCATGACCCGCTGCCTGATCATCTTTGGCCAGGGCCTGATTCGCTGCCATCCTTATGTGTTCCGTGAAATGGAAGCCGCGCGCAACCCGGACCGGCGCCAGGCGCTGGAAGCCTTCGACAGCGCGATGTTCGGCCATGTGAGTTTCGTACTGGCCAATACCGTACGTGCGGCGGTGCACTCGCTGACTGGCGGGCGGCTGCTTTCCGCCCCGGCCAACACCGACCCGGCGCTGGCGCCTTACTACCGCCAGGCCAATCGGCTGTCGGTGGTGCTGGCGTTGATTTCGGATGTGTCCATGGGCGTGCTCGGCGGCGCGCTCAAGCGCAAGGAAAGTATCACCGGGCGCCTGGGCGATATTCTGTCGCAGCTGTACATCCTGTCCTGCGTGCTCAAGCGCTTTGAGGATGACGGGCGGCCCCAGGCCGACCTGCCATTGGTGCACTGGTCGGCCCAGGATGCGTTGCTGCGAGCCCATGAGGCCCTGGCCGAAGTGCTGGATAATTACCCCTCGAAAGCCGCTGCAGCCGTGGTGCGCGGCTTGAGTTTCCCGTTGGGTATCCCACTGCGCAAACCGTCGGATCGTTTGCTTGCCCAAGTGGCTGACGTGGTGCAAACCCCCGGTGAAACCCGCGACCGCCTGTTGGCCAATTCCTACATCCCACGGCCGGAAATCGACAAGTTGGCCTACGGCGAATTGGGTTTCCGCCTGCTTCCGCAAGTCGAGTTGATCGACGCCCGGCTCAAGTCCGCCGTCAAGCAAGGCCTGATCGAGCCGATGCCGATTTCCGCCACGGCCTTCACCGGCTGGCGCGTCAAGGCGCGGGCATTGGACCTGATCAGCGACGACGAAGACAGCCTGCTCGGCCGTTACGTGGAATACGCCGACCACGGTATCCAGGTCGACGACTTCCCGCAGGACTTTGGTTTGCTGGAAGCGTTGCAGCAGCGTCAACAGGCTCTTGAGCCCAAGGCCAAACGCCGCACCCCCCAAAGCGAAAACGCCTCGGTCAACTAGGAGAAACCCGACTCAAATGTGGGAGCTGGCTTGCCTGCGATAGCGGTTCACCTGACACACCGCCATCGCAGGCAAGCCAGCTCCCACAAAGGGTGAGGTTTACAAGGCAAGACCCGTGGTGCAAGTGGATACGTTTACTGAATGAACACGGTCAATGTGGGAGGGGGCTTGCTCCCGAAAGCGGTGGGTCAGCTGACACCTATGTATCGGGTAGACCGCATTCGCGAGCAAGCCAGCTCCCACACTTGATTGGGTTTACACGGCAAGACACGGTTGTGAGTGAATTCTTACTATGAGTGACAGCTACCTATCTTTCGTCAATTCCCCCTGGGGCCGGCGCCTGGCCCAGGCCATCGGCCTGCCGCAACCCTTGCCGCTGCAACGCCATCGCAGCGGCCAGCAAGGTCTCGCCAACCCGGTGATTGTTGCCGGGGCAGGGCGGCTGACCGCGCAGGTGCAGCAGATTTTCGCCGCCACCGACACCGTCGCCGCCACCCCGGCCACTCTCAAGGCGCCGTCCACGGTCAAGGTGCAAGGCGCGGTGTTTGACGCCACCGCAGTGCTCGACCTGCAGCAGCTCGATGAGCTTTACGTGTTCTTCCATACCAACGCCAAACGCCTCGGCCAGCATGGCCGCGTGGTGGTGCTCGGCACGGCGCCGGAACATTGCCAGGACTTGCCCCAAGCCATCGCTCAACGCGCCCTTGAAGGCCTGGTGCGGTCGCTGGCCAAGGAATTGCGCCGGGCGATTACCGTGCAATTGCTCTATGTCGCGCCGGGCGCCGAAGACGCCCTGGACAGCAGCCTGCGCTTCTTTCTGTCGCGCCGTTCGGCCTATGTGTCCGGGCAAGTGGTGCGCCTGGAGAAACCGGTGGACGGCCACCCAACCGTCAACGGGGACAAACCCTTCGCCGGCCGCCGTGCCCTGGTCACCGGCGCGTCCCGTGGCATTGGTTTGGCCATCGCCCAGGTGCTGGCCCGCGATGGCGCCCACGTGGTGTGCGTCGACGTGCCCCAAGCCCAGGACGCGTTGCAGCAAGCCGCCAGCAGCGTGAACGGCTCCGCCTTGCCGCTGGACATCACCGCCACGGATGCGGCCGCGCTGTTGCAGGCGCATGTCAGCCAGTACGGCGCGTTCGACGTGGTGGTGCACAACGCCGGTATTACCCGCGACAAAACCATCGCCAAGATGACCGAGGCCGCGTGGCGCAGTGTGCTGGCGGTGAATCTGGAAGCGCCGTTACAACTGAGCAATGCGTTGCTGCATAGCCAAGGGCTCAATCCCGGTGGGCGCATCGTGTGCGTGTCGTCGATTTCGGGCATTGCCGGTAACCTCGGGCAAAGCAACTACGCCACTTCCAAGGCCGGCGTGATTGGCCTGGTGCAAGGCCTGGCGCCCTTGGCGGCGGCGCAGCAGGTGACGGTGAATGCCGTGGCGCCGGGGTTCATCGAGACGCAGATGACGGCCAAGATTCCGCTGATGATTCGCGAGGCCGGGCGGCGCATGAATTCGCTGTCCCAGGGCGGGCAGCCGATTGATGTGGCCGAGACGATCGCCTGGCTGGCGCACCCGGCGTCCGGCGCGATCAATGGCCAAGTCGTACGCGTGTGCGGCCAAAGCCTGCTGGGAGCCTGAGCCATGGACTACGTGACGCAGATAATCGACCCGCCACCGTCGCGCACCCAGTTGCTGCTGGACGGCGTGCGCGCGCTGCGCAAGCCCAAGCTCGACGCGGCGCCGCAACTGCCCAACGCACGGCTGGTGCGCGCGGCGGTGGAACTGTCGGCCAGCGGCATCGCGGCGTACGGGCGCGCCTGTGGTTTTCGCCGCGAGCAGGGCGTGCCGTTGTCCTACCCGCATGTGTTGGCGTTCCCGTTGCACCTGATGTTACTGACGCGGCCAAGCTTCCCGTACCCGGCCAGCGGCATGGTGCACCTGGCCAATCGCATTCGTCAGCACCAGCGCCTGCACGAGGGGCAGGCCTTGCGCCTGGAGGTGTTTTGCGAGCGTTGGGTGGCGCACCCCAAGGGCCAGGCGCTGAGTATTGCCACGCGGGCCTACAGCGCCGACGCGCTGGTGTGGGAGAGCGACAGCCTGTACCTGCGCCGCGACGTGAAAGACCCGGTCGGCGCGCCGTGGGAGGACGTATTGCCGTTGCACGAAGACGGCCTGTTGCGCACCCAGCGCTGGGTGTTGCCTGCCGACCTGGGCCGACGGTTTGCCAAGGTCTCGGGGGATTTCAACCCGATTCACACCTCGCTGATCGGCGCCAAAATCTTCGGCTTTCGCCGTGCCATCGCTCACGGCATGTGGACCCTCGGGCGCGCATTGGCCGCGCAGCAACCGCCCGGCGGGCTGGAGGCGGCTGAGGCCCATTGCGACTTCAAGCTGCCGATCTTCCTGCCCGGCCAGGTCGCTTTGTGGAACCGCCCGGCGAGCGGCCCGCGCCGTGAGTTCGAAGTGCGTAATGCGGCCGGTGATAAACCGCATATGCGTGGCTTATTTATTTGGAAAGAGAGCCGTTGATGAGTGACTACAGTTTCAACCCGGCCCCGGTTCGCCGCGTGGCGATTATCGGCGGCAACCGTATTCCGTTTGCGCGCTCCAACACCCTGTATGCCCACGACAGCAACCAGGACTTGCTGGTCGCCGCGTTGCAAGGCCTGGTCGACCGCTACAATTTGCACGGCCAGCGCCTGGGCGAGTTCGCCGCCGGCGCGGTGATCAAGCATTCGCGGGATTTCAACTTGGCGCGTGAGTCGCTGTTGTCCACCACCTTGTCGCCGGACACGCCGGCCTACGATGTGCAGCAAGCCTGCGGCACCGGCCTGGAAGCGGCGTTGCTGGTGGCGAATAAAATCGCCCTGGGCCAGATCGACGTCGGCATTGCCGGCGGTTCCGATACCACCTCCGACGCGCCCATCGGCATCAACGAATCCCTGCGCCATACCTTGCTCGCGGCCAATCGCGCCAAGGGCTTGGGCGACAAGCTCAAGGCGTTGCTCAAGGTGCGCCCGGCGATGTTTTTCAAGCCGTTGCTGCCGCGCAATGGCGAGCCGCGCACCGGCTTGTCCATGGGCGAACACTGTGAAGAAATGGCCAAGCGCTGGCAGATCAAACGCCTGGCCCAGGATGAGCTGACCCTGACCAGTCACCAACGCCTGGATGCGGCCTATAAACGCGGCTTTTTCGACGACTTGATCAGCCCTTATCGAGGTCTGGCGCGCGACAACAACCTGCGCGCCGACGCCAGCCTGGAAAAGCTCGCGGGCCTCTCGCCCGCCTACGACCGCCAGAACGGCACGCTCACGGCAGGCAACTCCACGCCGCTGACCGATGGCGCCTCGGTGGTACTGCTGGCCAGCGAAGCGTGGGCCGCTGAACACGGCTTGCCGGTGCTGGCCTACCTGCGCACCGGCGAGACGGCGGCGGTGAATTTTGTCGACGGCACCGAAGGCCTGCTGATGGCCCCGGCCTATGCGGTACCGAGGATGCTCAAACGCGAAGGCTTGAGCTTTGCCGACTTCGATTTCTTTGAAATCCATGAAGCGTTTGCCGCCCAGGTGCTGTGCACACTCAAGGCCTGGGAAGACGCCGATTATTGCCGCGAGCGACTAGGCTTGGACGCACCGCTGGGCGCCATCGACCGCAGCAAGATGAACGTCAACGGTGGCTCGCTCGGTTGTGGTCACCCGTTTGCGGCGACCGGCGGCCGGCAATTGGCGGCGCTGGCCAAAACCATCCATGAAAATGGCGGCGGGCGTGGCCTGATTTCGATCTGCGCGGCGGGCGGGCTGGGCATTACCGCCATCGTCGAAAAGTAGCGTTAAAACAATAACAACAAGGAGACTGCCATGAACGCTGTAAGCCTGGAACACGCAGAACGGATCTGGTTGAACGCTTACTTGCCCGGCGTGCCGGCAGACATTGAGGCCGGCATCGAGGCCTACCCGTCGTTGCGCGAGGTGTTCCTGGAGCACCTGGACAAGTTCCGCGAGCGTGTTGCCTACGTCAGCATCGGCACCGAAATGACCTATGCCGACTGGAACGTGCAAGGCCTGGCCTTTGCCGCGTGGCTGCAGGGCCAGGGCGTGAAGAAGGGCGACCGCGTGGCGTTGATGATGCCCAACTGCTTGCAGTACCCGATCTGCCTGTTGGGCACGATCCTGGCCGGTGCGGTGGTGGTTAACGTCAACCCGCTGTACACCGCCCATGAGCTCAAGCATTTGCTCAAGGACAGCGAAGCCCAAACCGTGGTGATCTTCGAAAACTTCGCCCACACCCTGGAAAAGGTCATTGCCGGCAGCAGCGTCAAACGCGTGGTGGTGGCGGCCATCGGCGACTTGCTGGGCACCTTCAAGGGCGCGGCGATGAACTTCATCCTGCGCAGCGTGCAAAAGCAGGTGCCCAAATTCGATCTGCCAGGCGCTTTGCGCTTTAACCAGGTGTTGAAACAGGGGCGGGTGCTGAACCACTTTCCGGTGGCGATGAACCTGGATGATTTGGCCTTTCTGCAATACACCGGCGGCACCACCGGCGACGCCAAGGGCGTGATGCTCAGCCACCGCAATATCATCGCCAACCTGCTGCAGGCCAAGGCCTGGGTTGGGGACCAGTTGGACCAGAACAAGCAGGAAACCAACGTCACCTTGCTGCCGCTGTACCACATCTTTTCGCTGACGGTGAACTGCCTGATGTTCATGTGCCTGGGCGGGCGCAACATTCTGATCGCCAACCCGCGTGACGTGAAGCGCGTGCAGATGATCCTGCGCAAGGAGCGCTTCAACGGGATTGCCGGGGTCAACACCTTGTTCAATGGCTTGCTGGAAAACCAGGAATTTTGCGCGCGGGATTTCTCCGACCTGCGCATGGTCATCGCCGGCGGCATGGCTACTCACACGGCGGTGGCCAAGCGCTGGAAGGAAGTCACCGGGCTGCCGATCATCGAAGGCTACGGGCTGACCGAGTGTTCGCCTGTGGTGAGCATCAGCCCGATCAACATCGCCCGCATGCGCGAGATGGAATTCACCGGCAGCATCGGCGTGCCTTTGCCGTCGACCTGGGTGCGGTTTATGCGTGAGGACGGCGAACTGGCCGACGTCGGTGAGCAGGGCGAATTACAAGTGCGCGGCCCACAGGTAATGCAGGGTTACTGGAAGCGCCCGAAGGAAACCGCCGAAGTGCTGGATGCGCAGGGGTGGCTGTCGACGGGTGATATTGGCGTGATGGACGAGCGCGGTTACATCCGCCTGGTGGACCGCAAGAAAGACATGATCCTGGTCTCGGGCTTCAACGTGTACCCGAATGAAATCGAAGACGTGGTGGCGCTGCACCCAGGCGTGGGTGAAGTCGCCGCGATCGGCGTGGAAGATGCGGTGACCGGCGAGAAGGTCAAGATCATCGTGGTGCGCAAAGACCCGAACCTGACCCAGGAACAGCTCCTGGCGCATTGCCGCGAATACCTCACGGGCTACAAAGTGCCGCGTTATGTCGAGTTCCGCACCACCGAGTTGCCCAAGACCACCGTCGGCAAAGTACTGCGTCGCGCCTTGCGCTGATGGGCAGATGCAGGTGCTCCCACAGAGCTTTGATTTACACAGCAGGAAATGTGGGATGAACACGGTCAGTGTGGGAGCGGGCTTGCCCGCGAATGCAGTGTGTCAGCTTGCATATTGGATCCTGACCCGGCGCCATCGCGGGCAAGCCCGCTCCCACAGAGGTTGGGTTTACACGGCAAGATATGTGGGATGAACACCGTCAGTGTGTCAGCTTGCACATTGAGTATTGACCCGGCGCCATCGCGGGCAAGCCCGCTCCCACAGAGGTTGGGTTTACAAGGCAAGATATGTGGGATGAACACGGTCAATGTGGGAGCGAGCTTGCCCGCGAAGGCAGTGTGTCAGCTTGCATATTGGCTACTGACCCGGCGCCATCGCGGGCAAGCCCGCTCCCACAGAGGTTGGGTTTGCACGGCAAGATATGTGGGATGAACACGATCAGTGTGGGAGCGGGCTTGCTCGCGAATGCAGTGTGTCAGCTTGCATATTGGGTACTGACCCGGCGCCATCGCGGGCAAGCCCGCTCCCACATTGGGCCTGCTTAGGTCTCGGGGTTCAGTGTTTCCAGGCCGCGCCATTTACCAGGTTTTTTGGCTTTTCGCCCGACAGCGCCGCCAGCAGATTGTCCACCGCACACTTGGCCATCGCCTCGCGCGTTTCATGGGTTGCCGAACCGATGTGCGGGGTCGCCACTACGTTGTTCAAGCGCAACAACGGCGAGTCGTGATTCAACGGCTCGCGTTCAAACACATCCAACCCTGCCGCGCGAATTGTGCGGTTTTGCAGGGCTTCGACCAGGGCGGCCTCATCCACCACTTTGCCGCGTGAGATGTTGATAAAGATCGTCTCCGCGCCCATCAGTGCGAATTCCTCAGCGCCGATCAACTTCTCGGTTTCAGCGGTCAACGGCAAGGTCAGGCACACAAAGTCAGCCTGTTGCAGCAAGTCCGGCAGGCTGCGAAATTGCGCTCCAAAGCGTTCCTCCACCAACGGCTTGGGCGCGTGGCTGTGGTAGATCACCGGCATGCCAAAACCAAAATGCCCGCGCTGCGCCAGGGCTTCGCCGATGCGGCCCATGCCGATGATGCCCAGGGTTTTGCCGTGCACGTCGGTGCCGAAATGCGCCGGGCCGATGTTCTTGTTCCACTGGCCGGCGCGCACCATGTCGGCCAGCTCGACTACTCGGCGCGCAGTCGCCAGGATCAGCGCAAAACCGGTATCGGCGGTGGTTTCGGTGAGCACGTCCGGGGTGTTGCTGAGCAGGATGCCGCGTTCGGTCAAGTAGTCGATATCGTAGTTGTCGACGCCGACCGAAACGCTGGCCACCGCTTCGAGTTTGGGCGCCAGGTCGAGCAGTTTGGCGTCCAGGCGCAGGCTGGCACCGAGCAAACCGCGGGCGCCGGGCAAGGCGTCGCGCAGCTTGGCCAGGCCGCTTTCATCCAGCGCCTCAATCAGCGTGACGTCGGCATGTTCATGCAGGCGGGCCATCAGCGGAGCGGAGAGCTTTTTGTATAAAACGACAGATTTTTTCATCGGGTTTTGGCCTTCAATTCGAGGGTAGGCATCGGCACGCGCACACGGTCGCTGGCGCCGGGCTTGAGGAAAATCGTCAGCACCACCGAGAGCATCAACGCACCGCTCATCAGCAGGTACGAGGCGCCCGGCGAACCGGTGCTGCTATTGAGGTAGCCGACCAGGTACGAGCCGCCGAAAGAACCCAGCGCGCCCATGCTGTTGATCAGCGCCATGGCGCCACCGGCGACGTTGGCCGGCAGGATTTCGGGGACGATCGCGAAGAACGGCCCATAAGGCGCGTACATGCAGGCCCCGGCGATAACCAGCAAGGTGTAGGACCACCAGAAATGCTCGGCGCCCAGCACGTAGGAGGCGTAGAACGCGATGGAGGCAATCAGCAGCGGCGGCCACACAAAACGTTTACGTTTTTGCAGTTTGTCCGAGCCCCACGACACGGCGAGCATGCCGATCACCGCCGCCAGGTAAGGCAGCGCCGAGAGCCAGCCGGCTTCGACCATGTCCATCTGCAAGCCGGCCTTGAGGATCGACGGCAGCCACAGCACAAAGCCGTACACGCCGATGCTCCAGCAGAAAAACTGCAGCGCCAGGATGATCACTTTGGGCGAGCGAAAGGCCTCGGCGTAGTTCTTCACCGCCTTGATCCCGACTTGTTCGGCGGCCAATGCGCTTTCCAGGTCGCGCTTATGCTGCTCGCTCAACCACTTGGCGTCGGCGGGTTTTTCATCCGCCAGCTTCCACCAGATAAACGCCCAGATCACCGCCGGCAAGCCTTCGATGATAAACATCCAGCGCCAGCTGAAATGCTGCACCAGGTAGCCCGAGACCACTGACATCCACAGCATGGTCACCGGGTTGCCGAGGATCAGGAAGGTGTTGGCGCGCGAGCGTTCGGCGCGGGTGAACCAGTGGCACAGGTACACCAGCATCGCCGGCATCACCGCGGCTTCGACCACGCCGAGCATAAAGCGAATGGCGATCAGCATGTAGGCGTTGGACACCACGCCGGTCAACGTGGCGAGGCCGCCCCAGAGGATCAGGCTGACGAAAATCAGCTTTTTAACACTGCGTTTTTGCGCGTAGATCGCCCCCGGCACCTGGAAGAAGAAATAGCCGAGGAAGAACAACGCGCCCAGCAGCGAGGACATGCCGGGGGTGATCATCAAGTCTTCGGCCATCCCCGAGGCAGCGGCGAAGCCGTAGTTGGCGCGGTCCAGGTACGCCAGGCTGTAGGTGATAAAAACGATGGGCATGATGTACCACCAGCGACGGGTGGCGAGTTTCAAGGTGTCCATAAAGTTGCTCCTGAGCTTGTTGTAGTTGTGGCAACAGGGTGTAAGTCATGCAACGGATCGAGTGGGTAACTCCGCGCGGGTGGGCAAGCCTTCCATATCGCCGCGGCTCTGCACGGCGCGACTGCCGATCCAGTTACCGCGCTGTACGGCTTCGCGAAAGCTGAGGTTTTCCAGCAGGGCGCTGATCATGCCGACGGCAAAACCATCGCCGGCACCGACGGTGTCGACGACTTTTTCCACCGCCACGGCGGCGACAAAGCCCTGGTCCATCTGGGTGCGGTAATAGGCGCCGTCCGGCCCCAGTTTGATGGCCACGGCTTCGGCGCCCTGGTCGAGATAGAACGCGGCGATGTCGGCCGGGTCGTCGAAACCGGTGAGCAAGCGGCCTTCGCTCAAACCCGGCAGCACCCAATCCGCCTTGGCGGCGAGGGCGTTGATTTCACTGATCATCTGCGCCTGGCTGGCCCATAACGAGGGGCGCAGGTTCGGGTCGAACGACACGCTGCGCCCGGCCTTGCGCATTTGCGTCATCAACTCGTGGGACAGTTCGCGGGTGGCCTCGGACAACGCGGGGGGAATGCCGGTGGCGTGCAGGTGCCGCGCCTGCAGCAGCGCGGGGCTGATGGCGGCAATCGACAAGTGGCTGGCCGCCGAGCCTTTGCGAAAGTACTCCACTTGTGGGTCAGCGCCGGCTTCTTCGCGGGATTTGAACTGGAAACCGGTGGGGTGTAGCGGGTCGACCGCCACATGCCGGCAATCCAGGCCTTCGTTTTTCAACGTGTCGACCACAAACCGCCCCAGGGAATCCTGCCCGACCCGGCTCAGCCAGGCCACATTGAAGCCCAGGCGTGACAGGCCGATGGCGACATTGCTGTCGGCCCCGGCAATGCGTTTATGGAACTGGGCCACCTGGGCCAGGTCGCCGGTCTGCTCGGCGACAAACATCGCCATGGTTTCACCAAACGAGAGGATATCGATCTCAGACATGGGCATTCTCCGCACGCGGCTGGCCAAGGAGGGCGAGGGTGGCGACCTGTTGTGCGGTGACGTCGATAAGGTCATCGCCTTGCAACGGGAATTCCACGGCCCGGGTAATACCTTGAGTCATATGTTTGAGCAGTTGTTCCCACAGATGCAGGTCGGTGGCGCCGGGCGGCAGGGCGACCAGCTTGCCGTCCGGCCGACGCGCCACGGCCTTGCAGTGCAGGTAAGCCACATGGCGGCCCAGCAGGCGCGCGGCGGTGAGGGCGGATTGGTCCTGCCACTGCCAGTTGCCGATGTCGAAGGTCATCTTGACCGGCAGGCCCAGGCGCTCGACTTCGCTGAAAAAACGTTGCATCGGCTCGATCCGGCCGCCGTGCAAGGTCTGGTCGTTTTCCACCAGCAACTGAACCGGGTGGCGGTTGAGCAGGGCGTGCAGGCTTTGCAGGTCGTTGGTGTCGGTGAAGTAACCGAGGGAGACTTTCAGCCAGCGCGAGCCGAAGGCCTGGGCGCGGTCCAGGGTGGCGGCGAGGTCGGCATTCGGCTGGGCGCGCCCGGCGACCCAGAGTTCCAGCGGTGAAGAGAACACCGATTCCAGGCCATGCTCGGCGGCGGCCTGGGCCAATGTGGCCGAGTGTTCGCGGGTCAGCAGCTCTTCACGCCATTCGATGCGCTGGGCGCCGGCTGCGCTGAGCAACTCGACAAAACTCAATTGGCCACGCTCGCGAACCAGGTCGGCGCCGTAGCTGGAAAGGCTGATGGAAACGGGGTATTTATGCATTGTTGTGTACCTCTGAAACCGGTTTCATTTTTATACGCAAAACTAATGTGGGAGCTGGCTTGCCTGCGATGGCGGTGTGTCAGGCGACTATTGCTTCGTCTGGTGCACCGTCATCGCAGGCAAGCCAGCTCCCACAAGGGATTGGGTGGAGCCGCGGATGATCAGTTCGGGTAGGAAATCCAGGGTGCGGGTCGGGGCGTCATCGCCGCGCAGGCGTTTGAGCAGGCAGTCGAAGGCGCTGGCGCCAATCGCTTCGGTGGGTTGAGCGAGGGCGGTAATGCCACTGCCCACCAACGGATACCAGTCGAGGTCATCCAGGGCGATCAGGCCGACATCCTCAAACAGCTTGCAGCCCAGGGCCTTGAGTGCGCGGGTACAGGCCAGCGCGGCAAGGCCGTTGGCGCAGAACACGGCCTTGGGGCCGGGGTTGGCCAGAAAGGTCTGCAGGTGTTTTTCCAGCGCGTCATCCAGTTCCAGCACCGCGCCGGTCAAGCCGGGGCGGGCGGCGATTTCGGCGGTGAAACTGGCCTGGCGCTCCAGGCGTGAGCTGGTGCCATCGGCCGCTTCGCTCACCAGCAGCACATCGCGATAACCCTGTTGCTGCAGATGCTCGATGGCGATGCGCACGGCTGCGGGGTTGTCCAGCCCGACCAGGTCGCTGTGCAGCGGTTCGACTTTACGGTCGACCAGCACCAGCGGCATTTCCTGCTGCAGCTCGAGCAACTGGTCAAGGTGATGGCCGAGGGTGTTGACGATCAGCCCTTCGATGTTGTACGAGCGCAGCGCCGCCAAATGCTGGCGTTCCTGCGCGTCGTCGCGGTTGGTGTTGCACACCACCAGGCTGTAGCCGTGTTGGCGACAGGCGGTTTCGACGCCGTGCATTACGGCGATGGAATAGGGGTTGCGGATATCGGCCACCAGCATGCCGATCAAGCGTGTGCGGCCGCGTTTCAAGCCGCGAGCCATCTGGTTGGGGCGGTAGCCGAGTTCGCTGATGGCCTGCTCGATGCGCAGCGCAATGGCGTCGGAGAGCAGGGCGCGGTCATCACCGATAAAGCGCGACACGCTGGCTTTGGACACACCGGCACGTTCGGCGACGTCGAGCATGGTCACGCGGCTGCGCTGTGCGGCGGAAAATGGGGTCACGGTAGCGGGCCTTTCTTATTGGATTTAGCGGTTTCATCGAGGGCTGATAACGCTGAAACCGGTTTCATGGAATGCCAGTCGAACCGTTTCGTCAAGGAATATTTAGAAATGTGTAACGGCACCCAACTCAAGAAAATCGACGAACGGATAGGCCTACCTGTTAGTTCTGACAGTATCCGGCCACGCGCTTTAGGCGTTTAATTTTTCCATCGCTGACAGGTAAAGGCATGCCTTCCTGATTCGCCGTGTT
This sequence comes from Pseudomonas sp. R76, assembly GCF_009834565.1. Classification (GTDB taxonomy): domain Bacteria; phylum Pseudomonadota; class Gammaproteobacteria; order Pseudomonadales; family Pseudomonadaceae; genus Aquipseudomonas. Next base: position 3,844,347 of record NZ_CP019428.1, on the reverse strand, counting down.
GAAATTCATCTTGAGGCTGGAACATGACCACTCCCAAAAAAATTACTGCTCGTTCCAGCCTTTTAAGCACCGCTTTCTCCTGGACCGAGGGGGTTGACCCCGTCACGATCCCGGGCGTCGATACCACCGACGAGAGGGGTATTGTGTCGCGTGAGCTGCTGCGCAATGCGTTGAAAGTCAGGATCCCCTCTTGGCTTCCAGAGCCGTCAGCACCGGAAGACCTCGTGCACACGTGCCGGCTGTGGTGGGAAAGCAACGATGTAATAAAGTTGCTCGACTCCTTTGAGGTCAAGGTACCCCCACCGGCTATTCCCCAATATTACGAACGCGAAATTACATTATCCGACTTGCGAAGCGCTACGCGAGTCGCGCGCGTTTATTACACCTTTCAGATAAACGGCGGGCTCAGTACCAGCGAAAGCGTTTACATCACCATTGACCTGGAAGCGCCATCACTGAACCTGCCGTCGGACGTTGCCGAATTTGTTGCGTCGCCTGGGCCGGCGATCACCGAGCAATATTTGGTTGCCCATCAGCCCGTGCGGTTTTTCATCTCGCCCTACGACATTGATGCATTGGGTGATTACATTAAGTTCTATCTGTTCAATTCGCCAAACCCAGTGGAGAAAACGCCGGATGGGGGCTCGCCGGTGGACTTCAGTACCGACCGATGGACGGCGACCTTGGACCCCGCTGCGTTTCGCAAGCTGAACAATGGCCCTGCGTGGCTGTACTACCGGGTTTTCGATGAAACCGGCAATTACAGCGCAATGAGTGCTGGCCTGCCTTTTGTGATGGCGCTAGGCCTGCCGGCCCCGAGCATTCGCCCTCCGGTCTATAACGATCAGTTGATCAAGCGTGATGACGCACGCCGGGATGAAGGCGGCGGGGTGTTTGTGCGTATAGATGGCTACACTGGCTGGTCAGCCGCTGCCAAGCATGAAGTGGTGGTGTATTGGGATGATCGCCCGACTACCCGCCTGGTCGTGTCCCAGCTCCCTTTCGATGTTGAAATTCCCTGGACCGTTCTCAGGGGCCCGGCCGCCGTTCTGGCGAAGCAGAGCGTACCGGTTCTTTACGAAATTTATGGGCTTAATCCGACGCCGGCGCCTTCTGTATCGGTATCGGTCAATGTCGACCTGACGATTGCCGGCCAGGATCACCCCAATGCGCCAGCACTGCTGAACCCCACCCTGGCACGGGTGGAAATTGTGGGGCTCACCGGCACCAATATGCTGGTTGATGCCGACCGAGGCCAGCCGGTTCAAACCCGCGTGCGTTTGTTTGATGCGCCGCAGGTGGGGCACGTGTTGAGCTTGTTCTTGAACGGTGTGGGCCCGGTGGCGACCTATACAGTGCGCACCGCAGATACAGCGGGTAATTGGGTGTATTTTCCCAACGTGCCGTGGTCGGTGTTCAGTGGTGCTAATACCGCTACTTATGCTGTGCATTACACCACCAGTAATGGCGTTAACGAGCAGCGCTCGCCCGTAACTAATGTGAATGTCAAAGTTATTCCGCTGCCGGCACCTAAACTCGGTCACGACAAACTGGTCAACGATTACTTGAACTGCTATTCGGAACCCTCACCGGTGAAGGGTATTGTTTGGAAGATAGCGGCCAATCCCAATATACGTATTGGCGATTTGATAACGGTTAATTTCGTAGGGTTCAATGAAAATAACTGGGCCACCGTCAATACGAATGTCGTGTTCAGTTAGTCACTGTTTTGGGAAGCAACTCATACGGCAGCCGGGCTGATGAAGATCATTGTGGATGAGTTCGACGCAGCGATTTTTCCGCTGCGCAAACGCGGCTCCGCTACGTTGATTTATGAAGTATGGTGTCACGGCGAAAAAGTAGCTGAATCACTTCCCGGGAAAGTACGTATTGACTTGACGTACCCAGGCGGTAAGTACTGCTCTGACAAGGGAATTGTGGCCGGTTGAATGTGCTGTGATTGAAATCAGCTATTGATTAAGTGCGTGTGTCGTCAGTGTTGTTTGGTTTTTCAAAAGGGTTCGCGGTGGATAAACAACGTTTATTCAACTGGCGAAGAGTGCTGTTGGTGTGAGTGGTTTAACTATCCGGAGCAAGACAATGGATCGTACAAATAGAGCAATTATTGATAGTTTCGTGGAACGAGATCCCGGCTTCTACATCCCCGAGGCTTATAACCCCGGTACGTTGGCAGGTGAAGTTCCAGGGTACCGCGGGTTGTTGACGCGTACTGCCTCAAGAAGTCAGAGCACCCTACTTAATGTCGAGCTGTGGGTTAACGCCGACGTGGGTCAGATAATTGAAGTCCAAATCGTCCCGTTTGTTAACTTGGACACGCTGCCCCCACCACCAGAGCCCGCTAAAGATCCAGATGAGAAGGAGAAGGAGGACGATCCGACAGTGCCGCCCCCTCCGGAGCTCACGGCAGAGCAAAAGATAGAAGCCGCTGAGAATCACTATTTCGATTCCAATGGTTGGACGTATCGACGTGAAGTTACGAGCCTGACCGACCCTATTCAGGTGGATATACCGCAAGGCTTTCGCCCCCCTGGGCTGTATTTGCTCAGGTACAAGGTGCGGGAGCCCAATGCAAGTAGTTCTAACAAGTCGGTTCCGCAACTATTGATCGTCGACGAGACGTCGCCCTACGACCAGCCTCGCATCAACCCTCCTCGACCACGGCTGCCGCTTGAATTGCCGGCGGGGGCGACGCTGGATGAAGCCTTTTTTAGAACCCAGGATAACAACATGGTGTTCTTCCCGATTCCTTACACTGAGGCCCAAGGGTACGCTCCGGGCGATAAATGGGAAGGGTTTTTCGGCTCTTCGGACGAACCCTACGCGATCGGCACGCAAACACAACACGAGTTCGACGCATCCCGAGGTCCGGGCATTTGGCTGCCGTGGGATGTTGTCCTGGCCGAGAGTGGGGGCGTTTATACGCTTACCTATAAACTGTATGACGCTGGCCTCAATCCATCCGAGCGGTCGCTCAGCTTGAACCTGAACAGCTTGGCACAGTCTCCGGTGCCAACCGAATTCAAGGCGCCTCTGGTTGCTCTAGCCGTGCCCGGCGATGGCTTGATTGACAGAGCTGATGTGGTGGCGCAACGCGGTACGACAATGGAGATTCTTAACATCCCCAACGCGCTTGCGACAGATATCATTGATCTTCAACTGATCTCGACTTCATTCACACCGCCAATCACCCTCTCGCGATCAACGCCAGTTGGTACGGGTCGATTCATCACGTTTGACTCGGATGCCATGGACACGCTGTACGGGGGCAGAGCAGTCGGCAAAAACCGAGTGCGGATTGTAGCGTCTTACGTCCTGCGTCGTGGAACAAACACCTACCCGGCGGCGGCGTTGGAGACGCCATTCGATCTGGACTTGTCTGTTCCGGGGCCCAACCCAACCGGGCCTGGGCCACTCAATACCAACTTGCCGCTGGCGATAGTGCGCCCCGTGCGTCCTGCCAGCGATACTGCCCCGATCACGGACAACCATTTGGAGGAACGAGACGCCGGCCGGGATGCGATCGCTCGAATTCCATACTGGACCGGCCCCGTATCGCCCGCCGACTCACTGCCTTACAGGATCACATTGCATTTTGCTGGCAAGCACTACTCACTGACTGTTACGACTATTTCTACATTAGGGTATGACCCGATTCGTATTCCCTTTAATGATATCAAAGCTGCGGGCGGTCCTAGCCAGATCGCGTATTACACCATTACCTCCGCGGCCAGCGCCAACCCGCAAGACTCAGGGCCTACAACCGTCAAGGTAGACTCTGTGATCATGCAAATGGATCCGCCAGTGGTGCTCGGTTACAGTGGTACTCCAGCTACGCTGACCTGCGATAGCTTGATCCCACCCAATACCGGCAGACTCCGCGTCCATATTTCCGGTTCGGATTATTTGGTCACAGGTAATACGGTTTCCGTCAGATACCAAGGGTTTGCAAATGGCGTCTCTGTAGTCGATGTAACTAAGGATTTCGTAGTGCCTGATACTGTTGCTGCTCGCAATGGGTGGGACGTGACATTTGAAGAGTCCTCGGTGGCGCTGTTTAACCCGCTCACGCCGAATCGCGGGAGCACTGCCACCGGGTCGGCAACGGTCACTGCTTCGACCGTGTATCAAGGGCAGACGGTGCCTTCTCGTCCCGCCACTTATCGCGTAAGGGGTTACAAGGGAGCGACGTCTCGCGTCAACTATTGTGAGGGCCTGGCTATGCCTCCAGCGCCTACAACGCCCTAAATAAAAAACGCAAGGGAAATTGCCAGAGAGGGGTCGAACCCTCTTTGGCATTCCTTTTTGTAGCGGCTCGGTTCTTTCAGCGCTGCGCAAGGCGCGCCTCTTACATGATCCGTTTGCTGTTTGGCAGATTCTTGGGAGAAGTCCTACAGAACTGAACGATGCGCTGGTTAATTATGGCCGCGCTTGATGGGTTGCTCTCGCGAGTTTGAGAGCCCGTCCTATCGTTTCGTACAGGCACTAGAGGTCCATCGTATGTCGGCAGTATTTAACTTCAAAAAAACGCCTCTGAGCCTTGCGTTGGCGGCCCCGGCAGTCACGTTAGTGTTTCTGGCCTCACCCAATGTTCACGCCGAGACGCCAGTGGTGCGTCCTAATACGTCGATAGCACCGACTGTGCGGCTTGATAATTATGTGCTGTATCCCGGTTCGAGCCTGATAGTCCACGGCGCGCAAACCCGGCAGATTTTGATGACGCGTGCAGGCTTGACGTTGCAGCCCGGCAGCAGGACGGGAGATATCACGGCGACGGACGGGTCAAGAATCCTCGTCAATAACTCACGAGTCAACTCGCGTATTGGCAACACGGCAGCCATTTTAGCGAGTAACAACAGCACCGTGACAATCGCCAACAACAGTACGGTGACCAATGTTAATGGTTGGGGTGTAGCGATAAACGCTGCGCTCGGCGGCACGGATGGTTCAACCGTTACGGTCAGAGACAGCAGGGTTTTCGGTTCCCAGCGCGGTATTTCGGCCGGCGTCTATGGCGTGGCGAATCTGGACAATGCCCATGTCGAGGGCACCACCGCCGCCGGCATCGGTTTAGTGATGTTTAATGCCGACGCTAACGCCCAGAATAAAAGTCTTATTTTGGGCGGGGTAAACGGCGTCCATATGACATCGCTTGGGAGTGTGTCGCGGACCAATACCTTGGTCCTGGATAATTCCGTGGTCCAGGGAAAAACCGGTGCTGCCATTCGGGTGGCCCCGGGCCCAGGCAATAACACCAAGTCCAATATTCACGTGCTTAACGGCTCGAACCTGATTGGCGGTAATGGTGTGCTGCTCGACGTTGCCAACAACGCCACCGCCAACCTGAATGTCGACAACAGCCAGTTGATCGGTGATGTGGTAATTGGCACTGGCGGCCTGGGCACGGTGCAACTTAACAACAATGCCTCGCTGACCGGCCAGTTACGCAACGTCGAGCAACTTGACGTCAACAGCAACGCCCAGTGGGTGATGGTGGGTGACAGCCAGGTCAATACGCTGAAAATGGGCGGCGGTAACGTGGTGTTTGGTGCCCCGCTGCAGTATCTGCAACTCAATACCAACAACTTGACCGGCAACGGCACGTTCAAAATGTACACCAACTTCAACACCGGCGAGACCGACCTGTTGAACGTCAACGGCAACGCCGAAGGTGATCACCAATTGTTGATTGGTGCCAGTGGCTCGGAGCTGGCCACCGGTGAGGCGATCAAGGTGGTGCACACTGAAAGCGGCGGCGCCAAGTTCGGCCTGGTGGGCGATACCGTCGATGTCGGCGCGTTCGAATATGGGCTCAAGCAGGAAGGCACCGACTGGTACCTGGACACCGAGAAAAAGGGCACCAGTACCAGCGCCAAGGCCGTGCTGGCACTCGCCAACGCTGCACCGGCGGTATTGCTGGGCGAAGCGAGCGTATTGCGCACCCGTATGGGTGAAGTACGCTTCGGCGACGGCAAGGAGCAAGGCCTGTGGATTCGCAATTACACTAACCGGACAGACGTGGCCGCCAACACCAACGGCGTGGGTTACAAACAGAATCAGTCGGGCCTGACCCTGGGTGCGGACTGGGCCATGGATGAACTGTGGACAGTGGGTGTGATGGGCGGTTACAGCAACTCCACCCTGGGCCTGAGTCGCGGCAGCAGCGGTATGGTCAACAGCTACTATGCCGGTGTCTATGGCATTTTTCGTGATGAAGAGAGCGGCGTGTATGTCGACCTGACCGCCAAGGTCAACCGCCTGAATGGTCAAAGCCAGGTCAACATGAGCGATGGTAAGCGCGCCAAAGGCAAATATACCCAGGACGCGGTGAGTGGATCGGCTGAAATCGGCAAGAACATCAAACTCAATGATGACGGCTTGTTTGTCGAACCCTTCGTTCAGGTGGCCGTTGCCAAAATTGGCGGCTCCAACTACACCATGGACAACGGTTTGAAGGCCAAAAGCGATCGGGCCACTTCCGCGACCGGCAAGGTGGGTGTCACTGTCGGTCAAAACATCCAGCTTGACAGCGGCGGCATCCTGCAGCCGTACCTGCGTACTGCCGCAACGCGCGACTTCAGCCCGGACAGCAGGGTCTATATCAACGATCAGGCGTTCAAAAACAACCTGTCGGGGAGCGGTGTAGAGGTCGCGGGCGGCGTGGCTGCCTCAGTGACGAAAAACCTGAGTGTGCATGCCGAAGTCACGCACATGAAAGGTAAGGCTTACGATCAGCCTATGGGTCTCACTGTAGGTTTGCAGTACGCCTTCTAAGTAAAATGGGCTAATGCCAGTCGGTTAAGAACAAGCGCTTTACTGTGGCGAGGGAGCAAGCGCCCTCGCCACAGGTTACCGATTGTATGCCTCAGATCAGCACGCTTACGCTAACTGAACAAGCCTGCCGCAATATTGATCGAGAAACCCAATATCGCTGTATTGAACAGGAAACCGATCAACGATTGGCCCAGTACCACTTTACGCAGGCTCCGTGTCGCCACGCCCACATCGGCTGTTTGCACCGCCACGCCGATGGTGAACGAGAAGTACAGGAAGTCCCAGTAGTTGGGGTTGCGCAAGCCTTCGGCAAAGCGCAGAGCGGGTTCTTCGCCTTCCCAGGTGTAAAAAAGCCGCGCGTAATGCACGCTGAAAATCACCCCGGTCAGCAACCACGAGCCGACCACTGTCATGCCGGTAAAGCCGTAATGCAGCGCGCGTGCCGTGCTGTCCAGGTCCTTGCTGCCTACCAGGTTCACGGTAATGGTTGCCAGGCTCGCAATGGCGGCGATGCACACCATGAACAGCACCAAGCCGGCGTTTTCATCCTCGATTTCGGCGATGCGTTTTACGTCGTCGGCGCGAGCGCGGGTCGCCAGCCACAGCATCAGCAGCAGGTAGGTCCAGACACCCGCGTTCCAGCCGATGAGGATTTTGCTGATGAGCGTATCGGCCGGCGCCAGGATGCCCACGGCAAGGCCGAGTACGGCGGCGGATGAGAGGCGAGGGTGGGTGCGGGCGAGGAAGGCCATAGGGGCTCACAACAGGGGACGTTGTGAGCACGATAGCGCATTCTCCAACGGCTGGCCTCTGTGGCGAGCGCGCCTGTCGTGGCTGGCAGGCTTGCTGTGGCGAGCGGGCTTGGTGTGGTGAGCGGACTTGTCGTGGCGAGCGGGCTTGCCCCGCGTTGGGCTGCGAAGCAGCCCCAAAACCAGCCACCGTGTTCTAACAGCAAAAACGCGGTGGGCCTGATGGGGCCGCTTCGCGCCCCAACGCGGGGCAAGCCCGCTCGCCACACCAAGCAAGCGGGCCACACCAAGCAAGCGGGCCACAGCAAGCCCGCTCGCCACACCGAACCTGGCTGCCACACCGAGCCCGCATGCCACAGTTAACGCCGTTTGCGCACCAGCTTCATGACCACCACAAAAAACACTGGCACAAACACCACCGCCAGCGTCGCGGTGATCATCCCGCCGATCACACCTGTACCAATCGCTTGCTGGCTGGCCGAGCTGGCGCCGGTGGCAATCGCCAGCGGCACCACGCCGAGGATAAACGCCAGCGACGTCATGATGATCGGCCGCAACCTGAGCCGCGCGGCTTTGAGGGTGGCGTCGATCAGGTCTTCACCTTGGTCATACAGGTCCTTGGCGAACTCGATGATCAGGATCGCGTTCTTCGCCGACAAGCCGATGATGGTGATCAAGCCGACCTTGAAGAACACATCGTTAGGCATGCCGCGCAAGCTCACCGCCAACACCGCGCCGAGCACGCCCAGCGGCACCACCAGCAACACCGAGGTCGGGATCGACCAGCTTTCATACAGCGCCGCCAGGCACAGGAACACGATCAGCAACGACAGGCCGAGCAGCAACGGCGCCTGAGAGCCGGACAAACGTTCCTGCAGCGACAACCCGGTCCATTCCTGGCCCAGGCCTGCCGGCAGCTGGCTGACCAGGCGCTGGATTTCGCTCATCGCCTCGCCGGTGCTATGCCCCGGCGCCGCTTCGCCACTGATGGCGATGGCGGGGTAGCCGTTGTAGCGGGTCAGCTGTGCCGGGCCTTGGGTCCACTTGGCCTCGACGAACGCCGACAGTGGCACCATCTTCCCGGCGGTGTTGCGCACGTTGATCTTGAGCAAATCCGCCACCTGGCTGCGCTGGTCGCCTTCGGCCTGCACCACCACCCGTTGCATACGGCCCTGGTTGGGGAAGTCGTTGATATACGCCGAGCCAACGGCCGAGGACAGCACATTGCCGACGTCGGCAAACGACACGCCCAACGCATTGGCCTGCTTGCGGTCCACTTCCAGCTGCACTTGCGGTGCTTCGGCCAGGGCGCTTTCCCGCACGTTGGCCAGGATCGGGCTTTTTTCGGCAGCTGCCAGCAACTCGGTACGCGCGGCCATCAACGCCGCGTGGCCGACACCACCACGGTCCTGCAAACGGAACTCGAAACCACTGGAGGTGCCCAGGCCGTCTACCGGCGGCGGCAGGATCGCGTAGGCAATTGCATCCTTGAGCTCACTGAAGGCGGCGTTGGCGCGGTCGGCAATCGAGGCGGCCGAGTCATCGCTGCCGCGTTCCGACCAATCCTTCAACGTGGTAAACGCCAGCGCCGCATTCTGCCCGGAGCCGGAGAAACTGAAGCCCATGATCATGGTGGTATCACCCACGCCAGGCTCCCCGGCGTTATGCGCCTCGATCTGCTCGGCCACCTGCACCGTGCGGTTCTTGCTCGCACCCGGTGGCAGTTGGATATCGGTGATGGTGTAACCCTGGTCTTCCACCGGCAGGAACGAGGAGGGCAGGCGGCTGAACATCCAGCCCAGGCCCACCAGCAACACCAGGTAGATCAGCAAATAACGGCCGCTGCGCTTGAGGGCATAGGCCACCCAGCCTTCGTAGCGGTTGGTAAGGCTATCGAAACGTTTGTTGAACCAACCAAAAAAACCGCCCTTGGCGTGGTGTTCGCCCTTGGCAATCGGCTTGAGCAAGGTCGCGCACAGCGCCGGGGTCAAGGTCAGGGCGAGGAACGCCGAGAACAGGATCGAGGTGGCCATCGACAGCGAGAATTGCTGATAGATCACCCCCACCGAGCCGGGCATGAACGCCATCGGCAGGAACACCGCTACCAGCACCAAGGTGATACCGACGATGGCGCCAGTGATCTGGCCCATGGCCTTCTTCGTCGCCTCCTTGGGCGACAGGCCCTCGGTGGCCATGATCCGCTCGACGTTTTCCACCACCACAATCGCATCGTCCACCAGGATGCCGATGGCCAAAACCATGCCGAACATGGTCAGCACGTTGATCGAGAAGCCCAGCAACAGCATGGTGGCGAAGGTGCCCATCAGCGCAATCGGCACCACCAGCGTCGGGATCAAGGTGTAGCGCACGTTCTGCAGGAACAGGAACATCACCGCAAACACCAGCGCCATGGCTTCGAGCAAGGTGTAGACCACCTTGGTGATCGAGACTTTCACGAATGGCGAGGTGTCGTACGGAATCTTGTATTCCACGTTGGCCGGGAAGTAGCGCGACAGCTCATCCATCTTCGCCCGCACCAGCGTCGCGGTGTTCAGCGCGTTGGCGCCCGGCGCCAGTTGCACACTGACGGCGGTGGACGGCTTGCCGTTCAAGCGTGTGGAGAACTGGTATTCCTGGCTGCCGATTTCCACCCGCGCCACATCGCCGATGCGCACAGTGGAGCCGTCAGGGTTGGCCTTGAGCACGATGTCGGCGAATTCGGCCGGCGTCGACAATTGGCCCTTCACCAGGATTGCCGCGGTGATTTCCTGGGTCTTGGTGCCCGGCAAATCACCAATGCTGCCCGCCGACACCTGGGCGTTCTGCGCGCTGATCGCGGCGTTGACGTCGGCCGGCGTGAGGTTGAAGCCAATCAGTTTCTGCGGGTCGATCCAGATGCGCATGGCGCGTTCGGCGCCATACAGCTGCGCCTTGCCCACACCGTCGAGGCGCTTGAGCTCGTTCATCACGTTGCGCGCCAGGTAATCACTGAGCGCGACGTCATCGAGCTTGCCGTCGCTGGACGTCAGGGTCACCAGCAGCAGGAAACCGGCAGACACTTTCTCCACCTGCAAGCCTTGCTGAGTCACCGCTTGCGGCAGGCGCGGCTCTACCGCTTTCAGGCGGTTTTGCACATCGACCTGGGCCATTTCCGGGTCGGTGCCCGGTTGGAAGGTGGCGGTGATGGTGGCCGAGCCCAGGCTGCTCTGGGATTCGAAATACAGCAGGTGGTCGGCGCCATTGAGCTCTTGCTCGATCAGGCTGACCACGCTTTCGTCCAACGTTTGGGCCGAGGCGCCGGGGTACACCGCGTAGATTTCCACCTTCGGCGGCGCGACGTTGGGGTACTGGGCCACCGGCAATTGCGGGATCGCAAGCGCGCCGGCCAGCAGGATAAACAGGGCGACCACCCAGGCGAAGATCGGGCGGTCAATAAAGAACTGCGGCATTGTCAGGTATTCCTTTCCTTAGCGGACCGAGGCCTGGGCATTCGGCGCGGGGCTGTCGTCCACTTCGACTTTTTCACCGGGGCGCGCATGTTGCAGGCCTTCGACGATGATGCGGTCACCGGGTTTGAGGCCGCTGCTGACGATCCAGCGATCCTCGATCACCGCGCCCAGCTCCACCGGCTGCAGGCGTACGGTTTGCTCGGCGTCCAGCAGCAGCACCATCGGGATACCGGCGCTGTCGCGGGTGATGGCGCGTTGCGGCACGCTGATGCCTTGTTTATCCACCGCCTGTTCCAGGCGCACGCGCACAAAACTGCCGGGCAACAGGTCGAGGTCCGGGTTGGGGAACTCGCTGCGCAGGATGATTTGCCCGGTGCCGGGGTCGACGCTGATTTCGGCAAACAGCAATTTGCCCGGCAGCGGGTACAGGCTGCCGTCGTCCTGGATCAACGTGGCCTTGGCCTGGTCCTGGCCGACCTGCTTCAAGCTGCCGGCGCGGAAGGCGCGGCGCAGGTCGTTGAGCTCGCGGGTGGACTGGGTCAGGTCGGCATGGATCGGGTCCAGTTGCTGGATGACCGCCAGCGGCGTGGCCTCGTTCTGGCCGACCAGCGCGCCCTCGGTCACCAGCGCGCGGCCGATGCGCCCGGAAATCGGCGCGGTCACGGTGGCGTAGCCCAGGTTGAGTTTGGCGCGCTCGACGGCGGCCTTGTTCGCGGCGACCTCGGCGTTGGTCTGGCGCACGGCGGCGCGGGCGTTGTCGTAATCCTGGCCGCTGATGGCGTTGCCTTCGACCAACTGGCTGTAGCGCTGCTCTTGCAGACGCGCCTGGAACGCGTTGGCTTCAGCCTTGCTCAGGTTGGCCTGGGCACTGTCGAGGTCGGCTTTAAAGGGCGCCGGGTCAATGCGAAACAGCACGTCGCCCTCTTTGACGTCATGGCCTTCCTTGAACACCCGCTGCATCACCACGCCGGCGACACGTGCGCGCACCTCGGCAATGCGTGGCGCGGCGATGCGCCCGCTCAGTTCACTGGTGATCGAGAGAGGCTTGGCCTGCAGGGTTTCGACGCGGACTTTGGCCAGGGGCGTTTCCGGCGCTTCGTCTGCCGACTTACCACAGGCGCTCAAAGCAAGCGTCAGGGCCAGCAGGCAAAACGGCGCAAACAGATTCTTCGACATGCTCATATCCCATTATTGACTGGCGCATCCTAAAGACACCTGCGCCGTGGTGCTGTGAAGCTGTGTAGCGCGTCTGTGAAGAAATGTAAGGTGCAGCCCACATTCGGCCGAGGGCGTATATCCTTGCACAATCCTGCAAACAGCAAAGATCAAATGTGGGAGCGGGCTTGCTCGCGAAGGCGGTGTATCAGTCAAAAAATCTGTCAACTGAACCACCGCTTTCGCGAGCAAGCCCGCTCCCACATTGGGTTTGTGTACGACCGCTAACAGTATTATTTGGAAACACCATGCCCAACATCCTCCTGGTGGAAGACGACGCCGCACTCTCCGAGCTGATTGCCAGCTACCTGGAACGCAATGGCTACCACGTCAGCGTGCTCAGCCGCGGCGACCACGTACGTGAACGCGCGCGCCTCAACCCGCCGGACCTGGTGATCCTCGACCTGATGCTGCCTGGCCTCGACGGCTTGCAGGTGTGTCGCCTGCTGCGTGCCGACTCGGCGGGCCTGCCGATCTTGATGCTCACCGCCCGCGACGACAGCCACGACCAGGTGCTGGGCCTGGAAATGGGCGCCGACGACTACGTGACCAAACCCTGCGAGCCGCGCGTGCTGCTGGCCCGTGTGCGCACCTTACTGCGCCGCAGCAGCCTGTCCGAGCCCCAGATGGCGAATGACCAGATCGTCATGGGCAACCTGTGCATCGACTTGTCGGAACGCACCGTGACCTGGCGCGAGCAGGCGGTGGAACTGTCCAGCGGTGAATATAACCTGCTGGTGGTGCTGGCCCGGCATGCCGGTGAAGTGCTCAGCCGCGACCAGATCCTGCAACGCCTGCGCGGTATCGAGTTCAACGGCACCGACCGCTCGGTGGACGTGGCCATCTCCAAGCTGCGGCGCAAGTTCGACGACCACGCCGGTGAAGCGCGCAAGATCAAGACCGTGTGGGGCAAGGGCTACTTGTTCAGCCGTTCCGAGTGGGAATGCTGATCCATGTTTCGTGTGCTGCTGCGCCTCTACCTGATCACCATCGTCACCTACAGTGCGGCGATCTTCCTGATTCCCAAGCTGGTGATTCAGGTGTTCGAACACCGCTACATGAACTACAACGTCGAGCAGAGCCGCGGCCTGCAAAAACTCATCGTCAAGCAGTACCTGCGGGCGCCGGTTGAGCGCTGGTCGCAGGTCACCGACCAACTGAGCCGCGACTTTGCGCCGCTTAAAGTGCAACTGCTGCTGCGCCAGGACGCGAGCTACAGCCCCGAAGAAGAACAGTTGCTGGAACACGGCAAACCGGTGATCCGCCTGGGCGAGTGGGGCTGGATGGAGGAGGTCAGTTCGCCGATCAACCAGCAGTTTGCGGTCAAGCTGACCATCCCGCCCGACCCGCTGGACATGAACCTGTTGTACTGGTCGATGAACGTGCTGATCGGCGCCGCGCTGCTGGCCTGCCTGCTGTTCTGGCTGCGCCCGCACTGGCGTGACCTGGAACGCTTGAAAACCACCGCCGCCCAGCTCGGCAAAGGCAACCTGACCGAGCGCACGCGGATTCCCGCCAGCTCCAACATCGGCAGCCTGGCGTCGGTGTTCGACACCATGGCCGACGATATCGAACGCCTGCTCAACCAGCAGCGCGACCTGCTCAACGCCGTCTCCCATGAGCTGCGCACGCCGCTGACGCGCCTGGATTTCGGCCTGGCCCTGGCCCTGTCCGAAGACTTGCCGCCGGCCAGTCGCGAACGCCTGCAAAGTCTGGTGGCGCACATTCGTGAGCTGGACGAGTTGGTGCTGGAGTTGCTGTCCTACAGCCGTCTGCAAAACCCGGCGCAATTGCCGGAGCGGGTCGAGGTGGTGCTCGACGAGTTCATCGACAGCGTGCTCGGCAGCGTCGACGACGAGCTGGAGAACCCCGAAATTGTTATTGACGTGGCGCTCGACTGCGCCGTCGAACGCTTCAGCCTCGACCCGCGCCTCACCGCCCGCGCATTGCAGAACCTGCTGCGCAATGCCACGCGTTACTGCGACAAGCGCATCCAGGTGGGCGTCAAGGTGTGCGCCAACGGCTGTGAAATCTGGGTGGATGACGACGGCATCGGCATTCCGGTGGACCAGCGTGAACGCATTTTCGAACCCTTCTATCGCCTCGACCGCAGCCGCGACCGCGCCACCGGCGGCTTCGGCCTCGGCCTGGCGATCAGCCGCCGCGCGATGGAAGCCCAGGGCGGCACGTTGACGGCCCAGGCGTCGCCTTTGGGCGGGGCACGGTTCCGGCTGTGGTTGCCCAGCGTCGGCTGATCAGAGCACCTTGACGGCGCGGCCGATCGCCTGGATCGGCCCCGTCGGTTTGCCGCTCGGCGAGCCACGCGAGTCTTCCAGGGTCAGTTCGAACAATTGGTTGGGCGCCAGTGGCGGCAGTTTGTCCAGCGGCACCGACAGCGTTTGCCCCGGCTTGACCAACCCTAGCGATACGGGGGCTTGCCAGCCCTCCGCTTTGGTCCAGAATTGCAGCGCCTTGTCGGCAGGCACCTCCATCACGCCCAGCGGTATCAGCTGGATTTGCTGAGTATTGCTGGCCTGTATCACCCAACCCGGCGCCTGGCTTTGTGGCGCCACCAGCACCACCACAAAGGTCGGTTCAGCAGTGGGCGGGCGGGTCAGCAGCAGGGTGGTCAGTACCAAGGTTGCTACCAGACCCGCGCCGGCCAAACCGCGCCATAGCGCCAGCAGGTTCCACCACGGCACTTGAATATCGCTGGGCGCGACAGTGTGTTCAATGCGCCGCCATAGCTGGGACGAGGGTGGCACCGGCTCAGCCAATGCGGTCAGTGGCAGCAGGCGCTGCTCCCACGTGTCCACCGCCGCACGCAACTCGGCGTCCACAGGTAAGCGCCGTTCAACCTCGGCGCGCTGTTCGGCGGGCAGGGTGCCCAACACGTACTCGCTGGCCAGTTCGTCAAGTGGATTACTCATGCCATGCACTCCCGCAGCGCGGCGAGGCTACGTTTGATCCAGGCTTTGACGGTTCCAAGTGGAGTGTCCAGTTTCTGTGCGATTTCGCTGTGGGAATAGCCATCGACATAAGCATGCAGGATGCAGCGGCGACGGGCCGGATCGAGCTGTTCCAGGCAATGGTGAATCTGCCCGGAGCGCGCGGTGAATTCAAAGGTGTCGTGGGCGGTTACGACGTGCTCATGGGCTTCGCTCAAGGCTACCTCGCGGTGATGATTGCGTACAAAATTGAGCGCCAGATGCCGAGTTACGCTGAACACCCAACCGCGCGCCGAGCCACGGCTGGGGTCGAAACTCCCCGCGCCACGCCAGATCTTGATAAATGCGTCATGCACGATGTCTTCGGCCAGGGCTTTGTCGCGCGCGATGCGCAGGGCCACGCCGAGCAGGCGACTGCTCTCTTGCTCATAGAGTCGGCGCAGGGCACGTTGATCGCCACGGGCACAGGCCTGCAGACAGGCGTCGTAATCAAACAGGGATTCAGGTAAGGACACGGTTTTGCGCCGCAAGATCAAGGCCAATACCCCGGCCCAAAGGCCGGGGCGCTATCGCAGCAGCGTAGCTGAATTTACTCAGTTGGCCGCCCAGAAGATGTAGTCGGCCTGGTACTTCACCACTTCCTGCTTGCCCTTGTTCGCGACGGTGCACTCAGTGCTCGGTGCCACGCCACCCTTGAGGACGACGCGCTGAACGTAACTGATGCCACTCATCGCGCCTTTGCCTTCGGCCGGGTTGGCCTTGACCAACTGATAGGGCAGGTTGCCCGCACTCGACGGCGCCACGGCCAGTTGGGTGCCGGTGATTTTCGAGCCGTCATTGGCCTGCCACGTGGCGGGCGGGCCGAAGTAGGTGCCGACGGCTTTGCCGCTGCGGTCATTCAGCACCGCCTTGGGGCCGACGAAGGTCCATTCGGTCTGGCCGGCGGCGTTGGCTTTGTCGCGGCATTCGTAGGTGATTTCGCCGACGCCGGTGGTCTCCAGCGCCACCTTGTGCCCCTCCGGCACCTTGATGCTGTCGGGCAGGCCGGTCTGGGCAAAGGCAGCTGGCGCCGCGGCCAGCAGAACGGTGAGGCAGAGCAGTGTTTTAGCGTGCATGGGTGTTTCTCCATTTCAGTAAAACAGCGGGGTAACTGCAGGTACTACCCAGGCCGCGCTCGATTGGATGCAGTGATTAGAAAATAAATGCACAAGGGCGCACACTGTGCCCCCCGCTTTACCCGAGGAGAGATTGGCAATGACTGGTGTTCACACGTCTGCTCAACAGGGTTTCTCTACCCAGGCCGTCACCTACGCCCAAGGCCGGCCCGACTATCCACGACAACTCACCGGCTGGCTGACCGAGGCGCTGCACATCGATGCGCAATCGACGGTGATCGACCTGGGCGCCGGCACCGGCAAGTTCACCCGTTTGCTCAGCACCCTGGCGCCCGCGCTGATCGCCGTCGAGCCGGTACAGGCGATGGGCGCGCAGCTGAATAAACTCCTGCCGGACGTGCGCCTGGTAGAAGGCACCGCCGACGCCATGCCGCTGCCCACCGCCGTCGCCGATGCGCTGGTGTGTGCCCAGGCCTTCCATTGGTTCTCCACCGAAGCGGCGCTGGCGGAAATCCACCGCGTGCTCAAGCCCGATGGGCGCCTGGGGCTGGTGTGGAATGTGCGCGATGAGTCGGTGGATTGGGTCGCCGCGATTACCGACATCATCACGCCGTACGAGGGCGACACGCCGCGTTTTCACACGGGGCGTTGGCGTGAAGCCTTCACCGGTGAGTATTTTTCCGCGCCTGAGATGACGACTTTTACGTATCAACATGTTGGCAGCCCCCAGGAGGTGATCATGGATCGCTTTTTGTCGGTGAGTTTTATCGCCGCGCTGCCTGCCGTCGAAAAAGCCACGGTCACTGCGCAATTGCAGGCGTTGGTCGACACCCATCCCGCCTTGCGCGGCCGTGACACGGTGGCCTTCCCGTATCAGACCCAGGCCTATGTGTGTCAGCGTCTGGCGAAAAAGGCATAAAGTCAGATCACATTGATATAAGTCGTTATATGAAAAATCGCTATCCTGCGGCCAGAAATTTATAAGGCCGCGGGTAGCTGTAATGGATGTGGGTAATTTTGGTTTTGTAATCGCGGGCCTGATCGTTGGTTTTATCGTCGGCATGACCGGTGTCGGCGGGGGCTCGTTGATGACGCCGATCCTGTTGTGGTTCGGCATCAACCCGGCGACTGCGGTGGGCACCGACCTGTTGTATGCGGCGATCACCAAGTCCGGTGGCGTGCTGGTGCACAGCAAGAACAAGAACATCGACTGGACCATCACCGGCTGGCTGACCCTGGGCAGTGTGCCTGCGGTGCTGTTGACCTTGTGGTTCCTGGCCAGCCTGCATACCGATCCGAGCGCCATGAACGCGGTGATCAAACAGGCGCTTGGCGTGGTGTTGCTGCTGACGGCGCTGGCGATTCTGTTCAAGAAAAGCCTGTTGGCGTTTGCCCAGCGGCATGCTGGTGATGACTACCACATGAGCCCGCGCAACTTGAATGCGCTGACGGTGGTGACGGGCGCCATCCTGGGCACCATGGTTGCGCTGACCTCCATCGGTGCGGGCGCGCTGGGCACGGTGGCGCTGTTTATTCTGTATCCGTTCCTGGCCACGCGGCGGTTGGTGGGCACCGAGATTGCCCATGCGGTGCCGCTGACATTGGTAGCGGGTTTGGGGCATGCCAGCATGGGGAACATGGATTGGCATCTGCTGGGGTTTTTGCTGATGGGGTCGTTGCCGGGGATTTACCTGGGCAGCCACATGACCGGCAAGGTTCCGGATGGTGTACTGCGGCCGTGCCTGGCGGTGATGTTGATGACCATTGGGTATAAGTTGGCGTTTTGATGGGGGCATATCCGTTATTTAGGTAACGGCGGCTTGGGGTTAAGCTCTTACAGCGGGTCACTTTGTAAAGACCGGAAGCCTGCGTTCGGCCAGCGTGGTTAACGGGGCTATCCCAGATCAAGATCAAGATCAAGATCAAGATCAAAAGCACAGCACGGCGACCTGGTAGCCGACCTGAGTGGTAGAAGCAAAAGCACATCTACCTGATGTACTGAGATCCAAAGTGTGGGAGCGGGCTTGCTCGCGAAGGCGGTCTGTCAGTGACAAATTAAGTGACTGATACGCCGCCTTCGCGAGCAAGCCCGCTCCCACAATTAGACCGAGTTCGGCCGCCAGACCACTGTGCTCTGCTTTTCTGTGGGAGCTGGCTTGCCTGCGATGCAGACACCTCGGTCTATCAGGCAGAACCAGTTGATGCCATCGCAGGCAAGCCAGCTCCCACATTTGATTGAGTTCAGCTTCCAGGATCAGGTCGCCTGTAAGGCCGCCTCGGCTGCTTTTGATCCAGCTACTCCAAGTCAGCGTGCGGGCACACCGAGCCTAGGCGAGGTGCCGAGTGGTGGGGCAAGAGCCCTTTGCTTACTTTGGGGCTTTTCCAAAGTGAGCCGCCGTAAGGGCGGAACCAATAGTCGCCGTTACCGCAGCAACGGATATGTACCCAACGCCCCCAAGATAAACCTCAACCCTTACCCGGCCCATTCCCGATCTGCCACACAAACGGTGGTTCAGCCCCATTAATCACCCAGTCCCCCACAATCCGCGCCTTGTAGATCACCGGATTATGCGAAGACACCGTCCGCGCATTCCGCCAATGGCGATCAAGCGCTTTGCCCTGGCGCACATCCGACACCCCCAGCGCATTAAACAACTCGGTCGTCGCCCGCTGGATCAACGCGGACACCACCACCTGCGCCGTCGCCGATTCAATCTCCGCCGCCACATTCGCCTCACGCTCTGCCGCCTCATCCCCAGCAAACCGCGCCACGTACGCCCGT
Source organism: Pseudomonas sp. R76 (assembly GCF_009834565.1). Taxonomy (GTDB): domain Bacteria; phylum Pseudomonadota; class Gammaproteobacteria; order Pseudomonadales; family Pseudomonadaceae; genus Aquipseudomonas. The sequence continues at coordinate 3,825,297 of NZ_CP019428.1, read as the reverse complement.
TGCGCCGGCACTGAGGCCTTCAACGCACTGGCCTCAGCGGCATACACCAGCGCCGCCACATCCCCCACGACCTGTTGAACCTGCGCATCCTGGCTGACATGCGCAGCATTCCCATGGCTGTAAATGCGCTTGCGGCTGCGCACCTGATGCGCCACGTCATTGAGCGCCGCACGGCCGATCCCGGCCAGGCTCGCCAGCAATACCAGTTGGTAAAACGCGGTCTGGTATTTAAACCGCGTGGCAAAGTCGATCACGTTTTCCGCTTCCACCACCGCGTCGGTAAACCGCGTAGTGCCGCTGCCGGTGGTGCGCTGGCCGAAGCCGTCCCAATCATCGCTTTGCACCACGCCAGGCTGACGTGTGCGGGTGGCCGCGATCACATCGCCACCGGTGTCGCTGCGCTGCGCGTACACGTCGATCCAGTCGGAGAACAGGCTGCCGGTGCTGTAGAACTTTTCACCGTTGAGTTTCCACGTCTCACCGTCAGGGCTGACCTGGGTGACCACATCACCGATGGCCACGTTACCGATTTCGGTCCAGGCGCAGCCGACGATATCGCCGTCGACAAAACGCTTGAACCACACCTCACGGCCCGCGCTCGGTGGCGCGTTCAGGCGGTCTTCGGCGAAGGCGAAATGCCCGCGCAAGGCCTGCGGCACATTGGAGTCGGCGGCCGCCAGCTCGATCAGCAACTCGAATAGCTGCGGCAGCGATGCGCCACCGCCACCGTATTCCACTGGCACCCGCACCGCGCCAAACCCGGCGTCTTTGAGCCATTGGATCGGTTCGTAGGGCAGGGTACGCGTGTGTTCGCGCTCCACCGCGCCCTCGGCGATGCGCTGGAAGATCGGCCGAAAGCGTGCGGCCAACGTGGGGTAGTCGACGCCGGTGGACAGCGGGTTGATGACGTGTTGCTCGGTCATGGGGACGGCTCCTTGGCAGTGGTCAATGCTTGGGGGGATTGCACAGTCCGTGCCGGGTCTTTCAGCGCGTATTTGCAGGCCAAAAGCCGCGCCCACTGTTGCTCCAGCAACAGCAGATGGACAAACCGGCGCGATCCCCGACATCAAAGGCTCGGCCATTCAACCTTGCGTTCAGGGCCGTGACGCCCATGGCCAGGGCCTTTGCCGTTGCCTGGCACGCTTGCTGCTCAAGCCTTGGGTACATCCCTTCGTGCGAGGTACTGCCAGATGAGTCAGCAAGCCGTGAAATTTGCCTATTGGGTGCCCAACGTCAGCGGTGGGCTGGTGGTGAGCAAGATTGAACAACGCACCCATTGGGGCATCGATTACAACCGCAAACTCGCGCAGCTGGCCGAAGCGGCCGGCTTCGAATACGGCCTGACGCAAATTCGCTTTACCGCCGGTTACGGCGCGGAAAACCAGCATGAATCCGTGGCCTTCAGCCATGCACTGCTGGCGGCGACCACCACGCTCAAGGTGATCGCGGCGATCCTGCCCGGCCCGTGGCAGCCGGCCCTGGCGGCCAAGCAACTGGCAACCATCGACCAGCTCACCAACGGCCGTATCGCGGTGAATATCGTCAGCGGTTGGTTCAAGGGCGAGTTCCAGGCCATCGGCGAACACTGGCTGGAGCACGATGAGCGTTATCGGCGTTCCGAGGAGTTTATCCGCGCGCTGAAAGGCATCTGGACCCAGGACGATTTCACCTTCAAAGGCGACTTCTATCGTTTCAACAACTACACCCTCAAGCCCAAGCCACTGGGCCAGCCGGAAGTGTTCCAGGGCGGCAGTTCGCGGGCGGCGCGGGACATGGCTGCGCGCGTATCGGACTGGTATTTCACCAACGGCAACACGCCGGAAGGCATCAAGGCCCAGGTCGACGATATCCGCGCCAAAGCCGCCGCGAATAATCATTCGGTGAAAGTCGGCGTCAACGCGTTTGTGATCGCCCGTGACACCGAGGAAGAAGCCCGCGCCGTGCTCGCCGAAATTATCGACAAGGCTGACCCGGAGGCGGTAAATGCCTTTGGTGACGCGGCCAAACAGGCCGGTAAAGCCTCTCCGGAAGGCGAGGGCAACTGGGCCAAATCCAGCTTTGAAGACCTGGTGCAGTACAACGACGGCTTCAAGACAAACCTGATCGGCACCCCGCAACAGATTGCCGAGCGCATCGTCGCGCTCAAGGCCGTGGGCGTGGACCTGGTGCTGGCGGGCTTCCTGCACTTTCAGGAGGAAGTCGAGTACTTCGGCAAGCGCGTGTTGCCGCTGGTACGCGAGCTGGAAGCCAAGGCCGGGATCAAGCAGGTGGCCTGAGCCTTTACCGAGTGAAGAGCACCACCGCCGCGCGTAACTTGTTGTTGCCAAACCGGCACATTCGATCGAACTCCGCGTGGCTGACCGGCAAGTGCTGGCAGTCCAGCGGCTGGCGGTGTTGGCTGTGGTCCACGTCCGGGTCGTGCAGGTAGACAAAGTCGTCGTCGCAATCGGTGACCATCACCCAATGCGGCGACTTGGAGCGGGTGAGGCGGTAGCTGCTGATCAACACCAGCGGCTGCCCGCCAGCCTGCAAAACCTGCGGTAAATCCAGCGCGCCGCCGAGCACCTGCTCGACGTCGCTGCCGGCCAGTTCCTCCTCAAACGCCTCGTGCACCAGGCGCATGACGTCCTTTTTATGCTGATCGCGCACGCCGTCCAGAAACAGCGGCCCGCGTACATTCACCTGCATGCGCACCCGAAAGCCGCGACGCCAGGCCGCCAGCGCCAAGCCTTGCGGGCTGCAGCCGCCGTGGCCGGCGGTCATGAACACGGTGGTTGCTTCACGCCAGATTTGCAGCTCTTCGCGCCGCCCAGCCACGCGGCCCGGCACCAGCGCGCCCATGGCCATCAAGAGGCACGCGGCGCCGCAGGTGAAATCGGTGGTCTGCTGGTAATACGGCACGCTTTGCGGGCGGGCGTGCTGAGGCTGCACGATGCGTTTTTCCAGGCGCAGGGCCGGGGCGTGGTCTTCGTAGTAGTCGTTGATCAGCGCAAAGCGCCGGTAGCCAGTGCGCTCATACAGGGCGAGGGCGCCGGGGTTGTCGGTGCGCACTTCCAGGCGCAGGTAGGCGCAATCATGCGCCACCGCGCAGGCTTCGATGCGCGCCAGCAACTGTTTGCCAAGGCCCATGCCGCGCGCATGTTCGGCGATGGCGATGGAATACAGGCGTGCCAGCGAGGTGCCGCGATGGAACAGTACCAAGGCGTAACCGAGCAAACCGGCGTCTGTTTCGGCGACCAGCAACTGGCCATGGGCGCGGCTGATCATCCACTGGAAACTGCGCGGCGAGAGCCGGTCGGTGGTGAAACAATGCTGTTCCAGTGCCACCAGTTCGGGCACATCAGCGGGGGTTGCAACGCGAAAGGAAAGAGCCATATGACCGCCGTAAAAGTTGCGTAACGAAACGGGACTTCTCTAAAAGATCGTGCTTAATAGAAAAGGTCGAGTTCTCTAAAGCGGATCAAATATTATGTCGGCGGTACAAAGTCATTGGCGTGAAGTATCCGAGCAAACTGTCGCGGCGACAATAACTTCCAAAGGTTATTTTTCTCCACCTCTTAAAGGCTCCAGTCAAGTCGTGATCATTGTCGAACGCAAGGAAGATTGGGCCTCCTATTTCCCCAGCGAAGACATCGTCACCGCCCAGGAATACCTCGAGCAAACCCGCGAGAAAGAGACGGGCAAGCGCGTGCAGGTGATCAACCTGTGCCGCAGCTACAAGTACCTGGGGCACGGTTACTACTGCTCGCTGCTGGCCGAGGCGCGCGGGCACAAGGTGATTCCGTCGGTGCGTACCATCAGCGAGCTGACCAAAAAGTCGTTGTATGGCCTGTCGCTGGATGACTTGGATAAAACCCTCGATAAAGCCTTGAGTCATCACCTCTACAGCAATACCGAAGGCTTTACCCTGACACTTTATTTTGGCCGAACCAATATAGAACCGTTGCAGGAGTTGGCCCGCCAGTTGTTTGAAACCTTTCCGTGCCCGATCCTGTTAGTTGAGTTTCGCAAGAATAACGGCTGGCACATCGAAGGGGTCAAATCCGGCGTGCTGCACAAGTTGCGCGATGACCAGGAAGACCAGTTCGCTCACGCCCTCGACAACTTCAGCCGCAAAATCTAGCGCCAACCGCGCTCGCGTCGTTTGGCCCGTTATGACCTGGCCATTCTCCACGATCCCCAGGAGCAACTGCCGCCGTCGAATGCCAAGGCGCTGGAAAATTTCGTGCGGGTCGGCAAGGGTTTGGGCATTGATGTGGAACTGATCGAGCGCAAGGATTACTCGCGCCTGGCCGAATACGACGCCTTGCTGATCCGCGAGACCACCAGTGTCGACAACCACACCTACCGTTTCGCCAAAAAGGCCGAAAGCGAAGGGCTGGTGGTGATGGACGACCCGGCGTCGATCCTGCGCTGCACCAACAAGGTTTACCTCACCGACTTGCTCAACAGCCATCAACTGGGCATGCCCGCCACCGAGATTCTGTACAAGGAGCGACCGGAAGATTTCGAACGGGTCGGCGAACGCCTGGGCTTCCCGCTGGTGCTGAAGATCCCCGACGGTTGCTTCTCGCGCGGTGTGATCAAGGTGGAAAGCCAGGCGGCGTTGCTCAAGGCCACCGCCGAGTTGTTCGAACATTCGGTGCTGTTGCTGGCCCAGGAGTTTTTCTACACCGAGTACGACTGGCGTATTGGCGTCCTCAACCGCAAGCCGATCTTTGCCTGCCAATATTTCATGTCCAAGGGCCATTGGCAGATCTACAACCACAAGGCCATCGGCCAGGACATCAACGGCGAATGCCGCACCCTGGCGGTCCACGAAGCACCCAAGGCGGTGGTCGAGCTGGCGGTGAAGACCGCCAACCTGATCGGCGACGGCCTCTACGGCGTCGACCTCAAGCAGTCCGGCGACAAGGTGGTGGTGATCGAGGTTAACGACAACCCCAACATGGACGCCGGCATCGAAGACGCCTACCTGCAAGACGACCTGTATGCCCTGGTGCTGGAGGAGTTTGTGCGGCGCCTTGAGTTGAAACGCCAGTGCCAGGTGTGGTGACGCGCAATGATCCAGCGCTTTGAATTGACCGATGGCAAGCTGCGCGGTAGCGAGGGCGATGACGCCCCGATCATGTTATTCAACAACCCCAACCAGGCCGAGCGTGAGTGGCTGCGCGATCACCACAAGCTGGATGAACATGCCCTGGCCTCGGCGCTCGACCCGGATGAAGTGTCGCGCATCGAATTTCACCCGGACAACCTGTTCCTGATCTGGAAGCGCCCGGAAAACTATTCCGGCGGTGGCAACCTGGTGTTTGAGGTGTCGTCCTGCGGGCTGTTGTTTTCGCCGGACCGCCTGCTGGTGATCGCCACCGATGAAACCCCGTTGTCCGGGCTCGGCGCACGCCGGCCGCTGCACACGCCGCTGGATGTGCTGCTCGATCTGTTGCTCAACAACATCCATCACTACCTGGGCCATCTCAAGGTGATAAAGCTGGTGGCGCGGGAGTTGCAGCAGCAGTTCAACGCTTCGATGAGCAACCATCACCTGATGCAGATGTTCAGCCTGAGTGAGAGCCTGATCTATTACATCAACGCGCTGCACAGCAATGGCGCGGTGCTGTCGCGGCTGCGCAACCACGCGGAAAAGGAGCATTTCAGTGCTGAGATTCTGGGTTTGATTGATGACCTGATCATCGAGAATCACCAGTGCTACAAGCAGGCGGAGATCTATTCCAATGTGTTTTCCGGGTTGATCGACGCGCGCGGCAACCTGATGAACAACAGCATGAACAACCTGCTGCGCAAGCTGACGTTGATTAACGTGGTGTTCCTGCCGCTTAACCTGATTGCCAGCGTTGGCGGTATGTCGGAGTTCAGCATGATGACGGCGGGCACGCCGTGGTGGGTGTCGTACCCGCTGTTTCTGCTGGCGATGGCGATGGGTGCCGGTTTGATGGTGCTTGGGCTTAAGCGGATTGCAGGCGGCGCCAATGTCGTGTGAACACTGATCACCTGTGGGAGCTGGCTTGCCTGCGATGGCGGTGGGTCAGTCAACAAATTGTCGGCTGATGTTTGGTAGGGCTGCTGGGTACATATCCGTTATTTGGTCACGGCTGGTATTGGTTCCGCCCTTACGGCGGGTCACTTTTGGAAAAGAGCCCCAAAAGTAACCAAAAGGGCTCTTGCCCCACCACTCGGCACCTCGCTTAGGCTCGGTGTGCCCTCACTCCGGCTTTGGAGCGGGGGCCGCCGCGATGGGCCATCCCTGGCCCAGCGCGGCTAAACCGGCGTCCTGCCGGTTTACCCCCGCTCCAAAGCCTGCGTTCGGCCAGCGTGGTTTAACGGGGCGCCTAAGATCAAGATCAAAAGCAGATCAAGATCAAAAGCAAAGCACGGCGGCCTGGTAGCCGACCTGAGTGGTAGAAGCAAAAGCACAGCAAGAGCAGGGCAAAAGCACATCTAACTGATGTACTGAGATCCAAAATGTGGGAGCGGGCTTGCTCGCGAAGGCGGTGGGTCATTGACACATGAGCTGGCTGATACACCGCCTTCGCGAGCAAGCCCGCTCCCACAGTCAGGTGGTGTTCAGGCGGTTGGTTGCAGGGTTAACACCTCGAACCCGTCGGCGGTGACCGCCACGGTGTGCTCCCATTGCGCGGACAAACTGTTGTCCTTGGTCACCACCGTCCAGCCATCCTTGAGGTTGCGCACCTTGGCGCTGCCCTGGTTGAGCATCGGTTCAATGGTAAAGACCATGCCTTCACGCAGTTCGAGCCCGGTGCCGGGGCGGCCGAAGTGCAGGATTTGCGGGTCTTCATGCATCTGGCGGCCGATGCCGTGGCCGCAATACTCACGCACGACGCTGTAGCCATTGGCTTGCGCGTGGCTCTGGATCGCATGGCCGATATCCCCCAGGCGCGCGCCGGGCTTGACCTGTCGGATACCGGCCCACATGGCTTCGAAGGTCTTTTCCACCAGGCGCTGCGCTTTGGGCGCCACGTTGCCGATCATGTACATCTTGCTGGAGTCGGCGATAAAGCCGCCTTTTTCCAGGGTGATGTCGATGTTGATGATGTCGCCGTCCTTGAGCACGTCCTTGGCGCTGGGCATGCCATGGCACACCACTTCGTTTATCGAGGTGTTGATGCAGAAGGGGTAGTCGTATTGCCCAAGGCTCGCCGGGCGGGCTTTCAGTTCGTTGCGGATGAAGGCTTCGACGGTGGCGTCCAGTTCCAGGGTGGAACGGCCGGCGGCGACAAAGCCATCGAGCATTGTGAAGACCTGCGCCAGCAGGCGTCCGGCTTCACGCATCACGGCCAATTGTGCGGCAGTCTTGATCATCAGCTGCGCCCCCGGATCAGGTCGGGCTTGTCCAGCAACAGCTTGTTGATCAGCTCGTTGTACGGCAGGTGCGGGTTGAGTTCGGCGAGCAGGCCGATCTTGATCCAGAACTCGGCCTGGGCGTTGATGGAGCGGTCCATGGCGGCGCTGGCCAGGCGAAGCTGTTCGTGCAATTGGTCGGTGATTTTGACGATGCCCATGAGGTTCACATGTGGTGAATGGATATACGAAGCGTATATATTTCGTATAGTCATCGTAAACCCCTGCCGACAAAAGGCTGGCGAGCCATTGACTCGCCGGGTAAACGCCGGTTAATTTCGTGTCATGACATTTCAAGCCTTCCGCAGCCAGCCAAGCATTATTACCGCCATTCCTCATATGGCGGGATAGCGCACGGCTGCTGTACCCAAACCCGCCCTAGAGGCGGGTTTTGTTTTTCCGTCTCCAGCGCCCTTTGCGAAAGAGCCAGGAGACACCCATGAGCACCTGCACCGCGCCCCACACCGCCGCCCCGGGACTGCTTGAGCACTACGTGAAAAAGATCCTCGCCGCCCCGGTTTATGACCTAGCGGCGCGTACGCCCTTGCAGGCTGCACCGGCATTGTCGGCGTTGCTGGGCAACCAGGTGCTGCTTAAGCGCGAAGAGCTGCAACCCACTTTTTCTTTCAAGATTCGCGGCGCCTACAACAAGCTGGTGCAGCTTACGGCTGAGCAAAAAGCCTGCGGCGTGGTCACGGCCTCGGCGGGTAACCATGCCCAGGGCGTGGCCCTGGCGGCGCGGGAGCTGGGGATTAAGGCGCGTATCGTCATGCCGTGCAGTACACCTGAATTGAAGGTGCTGGGCGTACGCTCGCGGGGCGCCGAGGCGGTGTTGCACGGTGAGAGCTTTCCATTTGCCCTGGCCCACGCGTTGCAGTTGGCCGAAACCTCGGGTTGCACCTTTGTGTCGCCATTCGATGACCCGGACGTGATCGCCGGCCAGGGCACCGTGGCGATGGAAATCCTGCGTCAGCAACAGGGCCCGTTGGACGCGATTTTTGTACCGGTGGGCGGGGGCGGTTTGATCGCCGGGATCGCGGCGTACGTCAAATACCTGCGGCCGGATGTGCGTATCGTCGGTGTCGAACCCGAAGGTTCCAGCTGCCTGCTGGCCGCCCTGCGCGCGGGCGAGCGGGTGGTGCTGCCCAGTGTCGATGGGTTCGCGGATGGCACCGCCGTGGCGCAAATCGGCGCTTATGGGTTTGAAATCTGCCGCGACTGGGTCGATGAAGTCATCACCGTCAGCAACGATGAATTGTGCAGCGCCATCAAGCTGATCTATGACGACACGCGCTCGATCACCGAGCCCTCAGGCGCGCTGGCGGTGGCGGGCATTCGTAAGTATGTCGCCCAACATGGCGTGCGTGATCAAACCCTGGTGGCAATTAATTCGGGCGCCAATATCAACTTCGATAGTTTGCGACATGTTGCTGAAAGAGTCGCCGCACAGGGCGTCGTTTAATTCAAGGTCCCGAGTTAAACGTTTAATCTCAGCCGTTCGACGATGATTTAAACGGTGTAAACACGTCATCGCAAAAGTTATATAGCTTGGCAAGTTGCTTATGAGGAAAGGTTACAACGAGATTCGATTTTGCCGAGTAGGCTGGGGAATGTAAGCGTCTTCCAGGGTCGGTAAGACGTGGCAGGCAGACGCCTGCCGGACACACAATAATCTGTTGGCAGTCTCATAAAAGGAGAGGTTGGCCATGCTTTCGGAATTAGAGCTTCGCAGCATCATTGAAGGAAGTTTCCTGCCCAAACGGTGCGAATGCACCAAAGCCGAAGACGCTTCGTTGACGATCAAGGTGTATGACGACCGTGACCGTGACCGAGTGGATTTGGAAGTCAAAGGTATAAACGCTGAAAAACTCGACAGCAGTCGGGCCATTTGCAACCTGATCGCCGGGTTGCGCGAAGACCTCAAACACACCCAATCACCTGCGTTGCAACGAGTAGGCGCGCGCGGCGTTTACTAAGCCGTCCTGTGAGGTTGTGTCACCGAAGCACTGCGGGCCTGGTAAACGCCAGGCCCCTTATGTTGCTGTTGCATACGGTTCTGTTGCTAGTCAAACGGTTCAATTCTGGAAATCACAGGCTTCGGACATTTTCCGATAACCCACATCCTCGATTTTGCCGGCTTTGTCGACAAACTTGATATCAGCGTTGATCACCTTGCACACGTCGGTGTCGGTTTCGTGCATGGCGATGACCTTATCGATGTTTAAAGGCATGCCATATTGGTACGGCACTGGCTTGGTGACTGGCTGTTGCGTGTCGGCGTGTGCCAGGCCTGATACCGCAGCAAGGGCCAATGTGCCGCTGAAGAATAATGTACGCAGTTTCATGAGGGTTCTCCGCAAGTCGTTCGCGGGCGCATCAACACGATGTGCCGGCGGCCGCACGGGCCTCGGGAGGCGGTGTGTGCGGTCACCTTCACAGTCGACTGGCGGGATTAACCTTGGATTAATTTTGCCCTAACTGACAAAACCTTCATGAACGCGTGTTCAGCCCAGCTGTTGCCGATACGGCAGGTCGGGGCCGGTCTTGCTGCAGGTCAGGGCGGACGCGCGAATGGCGAAACCAAGCATAGCGTCGATCTGCTCACGGGTGAGCTGTTGCAGGCCTTCGACCGAATCCAGCTGCTGCTCGGTCAACCAGGCAATCAACGCGGCCTGGAAGGTATCGCCGGCGCCGACCGTGTCGGCCATCACCACCTTCACGGCAGGTTGCGACCAACTGCCGTGCTGGCGGCTGAACACCGTGGCGCCGTCACCACCACGGGTGAGGAACACCAACTGACAGCGGTGCTGCAACCAGCCTTGCAGCACGCTTTCCGGCGAGCGGTCGGGGTAGAGCAGGTGCAAGTCTTCGTCGCTGACTTTGATCAGGTCGGCATGGGTGACCAACTCGGCCACGCGATCGCGCCACAGTTGAATATCCGGCTGCGGATTGAGCCGCACGTTAGGGTCGAGGCTGATCAGGCGCTTGCCGCTTTCGCGCTTGACCAGGCTCAGCAGGGTGTCGCCAATGGGCTGCACCACCAGCGAAAACGAGCCGACGTGCAGCCCGCGAACTTCATGGCCCAGTGCAGGCAAGTGCGCGGCCCGCAGTTGGCGGTCGGCGCAGCCTTCGCCACGAAAGCTGTATTGCGGTGAGCCATTGGCGCCCACGGCAACCATCGCCAGCGTGGTCGGCGCGGGGAATTCCACCAGGAACTGCTCACTCACGCCTTCGTCCTTGAGCACTTGCAGCAAGCGCTGGCCGAGGAAGTCGTTGGACACCCCGCCGAACAGCGCAGACTCGATGCCCAGGCGGCGCAAACCCACCGCGACGTTGAACGGCGAGCCACCGGCAATCGCCTTGTAATTGACCTTGGAAGCCTGCCCGCTGGCGTCTTCCTCGCTGAAAAAATCAAACAACGCTTCGCCACACACCAGATACATAGTCGTTCGCTCTTAAAGGGTTGCCACGAGTTGTTGATAGCGCGCGTAAACCTGTTGATAGGCACTGACGCTGGCCGCCACCGGCAGCGTGCGGCTGGCCGGATCGACGCTGACGCATTTGTCGCACAGGCTGGCCAAGGATTCGCCGGACTGGCTCCACGCCGCCTGGATCGCCGCGCCCAAGGCGGCGGCTTCGCTTTGTTCGGTGCAGACCACTTCGGTATTCATGATATCGGCGACCATCTGCCGCCACACCGGGCTTTTCGAACCGCCGCCGATCAGGCGGATGGTTTGGCTTTGCAGGCCGGTCTGGCGTAGCAGGTCCAGGCCGTAACGCAGGCCGAAGGTGGTGCCCTCGACCACCGCGCGGCACAGGTTGGCGCGGGTCAGGTTGGTCATGGTCAGGCCATGCACACTCCCGGTGGCGTGGGGCAGGGCGGGCACACGCTCGCCATTCAGGAACGGCAGCATGCTCACGCCGTCGGCACCCACCGGCGCCTCGGCGACCAGGGCGTTGAACGTGGCCAGGTCGAGGTCGAAGAGTTCGCGAATCACGCCGGTGGCGTTGGTCAGGTTCATTGTGCAGATCAACGGCAACCAGCCGCCGCTGGACGAACAGAAGGTCGCCACCGAGGCTTGCGGGCTCACATTCGGTTGCTCGGCAAACGCGTAGACGGTGCCCGAGGAACCCAGGCTCATGGTGATCACGCCAGGAGCGATATTGCCGGTGCCGATGGCGCCCATCATGTTGTCGCCGCCGCCGCTGGAGACGCGGGCGTTGGGGTTGATGCCCAGGCGTTCGGCGATGGCCGGCAGGATCGTGCCCACGGCTTGATTGGCCTCGATCAGTTCCGGCAGCGCAGCTTCCAGGCGGCCGCTGGGGTCGATGTGCTGCAGCAGCGCCACGTCCCATTCACGGCTGCGCACATTGAAATAGCCGGTGCCCGACGCATCGCCGTATTCCGCCACGGCGCGGCCGGTCAGCCAGAAATTGAGGTAGTCGTGGGGCAGCAGGATGTGCGCAATCCGTGCGAACACGTCGGGGTGCTGCTCGCGGGTCCACAGCAGTTTGGACACGGTGTAGCCTGGCGCAATCGCCACGCCGAGGCGTTCCAGCGAGCCGTTCTCGCCGCCGAGGAACGCCAGCAGGCGCTCGTTTTCCGGCGCGGTTTCGGTGTCGCACCACAGTTTGGCCGGGCGCAGCACCTGGCCGTGGTCATCGAGTAACACCAGGCCATGTTGCTGGCCGGAAACGCCGATGCCGAGGATGTCCTGGCCGTCGACCCCGGCCTGTTGCAAGGCGCGGTGTGTGGCTTCGGTAAAGGCGTCCAGCCATTCCTGGGTGTGCTGTTCGCGTCGGCCATTGGCGCCGCTGATCAGCGTGTGCGCCGCCGCGCCCAGGCCCAGCACCTTGCCGCTGGTAGCGTCGAGGACAATGGCTTTGGTGCCTTGGGTGCCGCAGTCGATGCCGAGGTAGAGGTTTTGCTGGGTCATGGTGGAGTGCTCAGCAGTGTTATTGGAGTGTGAATGCAGTCAATGTGGGAGCGGGCTTGCCTGCGATGGCGGTCTATCAGCCACATCATGGCTGGCTGACCCACCGCTATCGCAGGCAAGCCAGCTCCCACATTTTTTAAGCCGGTTTCTTCAGGAGGTTTTGCAGGGTTTCGGTAACGCCCTTGTCGCGCAGGCTTGCATAGCACCGCTCAAACGCTGCCACAAACGCAGGCGAGTTGGGAATAGCCTTGCCAAAAATCTCCTCCACACCCAACAACCGCTGGCTGATCAACCCATCATCACTCACCAAATCCTGGCAAAACTGCGCACGCGGATCCGGGATTGTGTAGCTCACCCCATTCTCATCCACACCTTTCAAATACAACGCCCACGCCGCCACCACCAGCGCAGCGCGTTCGGTCTCTCGCCCATCGGCAATCAAGCGATTGATCGTCGGCACGGTGAACTTGGGAAACTTCGACGAGCCGTCCGAGCACACGCGTTCCAACTGATCGGCAATCGCCTGGTTAGAGAAGCGATCCACCAGGGTCTGCTTGTACTCGGTCAGGTCGATGCCCGGCACCGGCGCCAGGTTCGGTGTAACGTCCAGGTCCATATAGGCGCGCATGTAGGCGACAAACACCGGGTCGTTCATGGTCTCGTGCACAAACCGGTAGCCTTTGAGAAAGCCCAGGTAGGTCAGGGCCAGGTGGCTGCCGTTGAGCAGGCCGATCTTCATCTCTTCGTAGGGCGTGACGTCGTCGGTGAACTGCACGCCGACTTTTTCCCAGGCCGGGCGGCCGTTGACGAACTTGTCTTCCAGCACCCACTGCACAAAGGGTTCGCACACCACCGGCCAGGCATCGTCGATACCGTGGTCATCATGCAATTGCAGGCGGTGGGCGGTGCTGGTCATTGGCGTGATGCGGTCGACCATGGCATTCGGGAAGCTCACGTTGGCCTTGATCCAATCATGCAGTTCGGCGTTGTGCAGGGCGGCGAAGGCCAGCAGCGCCTTGCGCGTGACGGCGCCGTTGTGCGGCAGGTTATCGCAGGACATTACGGTAAACGCCGGCACACCCGCCGCCCGGCGTTGGGTCAACGCCGCGCAGATAAACCCGAACACGGTTTTCGGCGCTTTCGGGTGCGCCAGGTCATGCTGGATTTGCGGCAGGTGGGCCATGAATTCGCCGTTGCTGTCGTCGATGCAGTAGCCGCCTTCGGTGATGGTCAGCGAGACGATGCGAATCTGCGGGCTGGCCAGCTTGTCGATCAACGCCTGGGCGCTGTCTTCGGCCAGCAGCATGTCGCTGATCGAGCCGATTACGCGCACTTCGGTGTCGTCGGTGTCGCCCAGCTCATACAGGGTGAACAGGTAATCCTGGCCGGCCAGGTCGTCGCGGGCCTTGCGATCTTCGCTGCGCAGGCCAACGCCGCAGATGCTCCAGTCCAGGCCCTCGCCAGTGTTCATCAAGGCATCGGTGTAATACGCCTGGTGCGCGCGGTGGAAACCGCCGACGCCGATGTGCGCGATGCCTTGCGTGGTGCTGGCAATCGCGTAGGCCGGGATGTTCACGTGCGGCGCCAATTGGGTGAGGTTCTGTTTATTCAGTTTCATCACAAGTCTCGCGAAATCAGGCGGCGGCGCGCAGTGGGCGGGCCACGGCTACACCGTCGGTGTCGAACAGATGGCAGTGCGCCGGGTCCAGGTGCAGCTGCAAGGTTTCACCGTACTGGCTGGCCATGTCGCCGCGAATTCGCATGGTCAACGGCTCGCCGTTGGCGGTGATGACGTGGCAGAAGGTGTCGCTGCCCAGACGCTCGCCGACGTCGGCGGTGACGGTCAGGGTGGTTTGCCCAGGCGCGGCGATTTCCAGATGCTCTGGGCGAATGCCCAGGGTCACCGCGCTGCCCACGCTCAAGCTGGCGCCGCTCAACGGCAGGCTGATCAGCGTGCCGGCGTCCAGTTGCACGTCACAGCCTTGGCCTTCGACGCGGGTGACTTTGCCCTTGAGGAAACCCATCTTCGGCGTACCGAGAAAACCCGCCACAAACAGGTTGGCCGGCTGGTGGTACAGCTCCAGCGGCGAGCCAACCTGTTCGATGCGGCCGCTGTTAAGTACCACCACCTTGTCGGCCAGGGTCATGGCTTCAACCTGGTCGTGGGTCACGTAAATCATGGTGGCCTGCAGCTCTTTATGCAGGCGCGCCAGTTCCAGGCGCATTTGCACACGCAGGGCGGCGTCGAGGTTCGACAGTGGTTCATCGAACAGGAAAATCTTCGGGTTACGCACAATCGCACGGCCAATAGCCACACGCTGGCGCTGGCCACCGGACAACTGCTTGGGCTTGCGCTCCAGCAGCGGGCCGAGCTCGAGGATGCGCGCAGCTTCGCTGACTTTGCTTTCCACCAGCTTCTTGTCGACGCCGGCCAGGTCCAGGGCAAACGACATGTTTTTGCGCACGCTCATGTGCGGGTACAGCGCGTAGGTCTGGAACACCATCGCCAGGTCGCGCTTGGCCGGGGTGACTTCGGTGATGTCGCGGCCATCCAGTTCGATGGTGCCTTCGGTGACTTCTTCAAGGCCCGCGATCAGGCGTAGCAAAGTGGATTTACCGCAGCCCGACGGGCCGACGAAGACCACGAATTCCTTGTCATTCACTTCCAGGTCGATGCCTTTGATGATCGAGAAGCCTTCGAAGCCTTTTTGCAGATTCTTGATTTTCAGGTTGGCCATGGGATGGGCCTCCGCTTTGAATTTTTTATTGAAAGACCGTTATTTCACGGCGCCGAAGGACAAACCGCGCACCAGCTGTTTCTGGCTGATCCAGCCAAAAATCAGGATCGGCGCACAGGCCAGGGTCGAGACGGCGGACAATTTGGCCCAGAACAACCCTTCGGGGCTGGAGTAGGAGGCGATCAGCGCGGTCAGCGGCGCGGCGTTCGAGGAGGTCAGGTTCAACGACCAGAAGGCCTCGTTCCAGCACAGGATCAGCGACAGCAACACCGTGGAGGCCAGGCCGCCCTTGGCAATCGGCAGCAGCACGCGGACCATTTCCTGCCACAGCGTGGCGCCATCCAGGCGCGCGGCTTCGAGGATGTCCTTGGGGATGTCTTTGAAGTAGGTGTACACCATCCACACCACAATCGGCAGGTTGATCAGGGTGTAGATGATGATCAGCGCAATGCGCGTGTCCAGCAGGCCGAAGCTTTTGGCCAGCAGGTAGATCGGCATCAAAACGCCCACCGGCGGCAGCATCTTGGTGGAGAGCATCCACAGCAAGGTGCCTTTGGTGCGCTGGGTTTCGTAGAACGCCATCGAGTAGGCGGCCGGCACCGAGATCAGCAGGCACAGGGCGGTAGCACTGAACGAAATCACCACCGAGTTCCAGGCGTAGGCGAAGTAATTGCTGCGCTCGTTGATGTGCAGGTAGTTCTCCAGCGTCGGCGTGAAGATGAACTGCGGCGGCGTGGCGAACGCGTCGATTTCGGTCTTGAAGCTGGTCAGCACCATCCAGAAGATTGGGAAGAAAATCAGGATCGCGATGGCCCAGGCCAAAGTGCCGAGCAACAGGCTTTGCAGGCGGCGGGATTGTTGAAGCGTCATGGCGCGGCCCTCAAGGCTTGTCAGTCAGGTTTTTGCCGATCATCCGCACCAGGATGATCGCCGCGATATTGGCGATGACCACGGCAATCAAGCCGCCGGCCGAGGCCATGCCCACGTCGAACTGCACCAGCGCCTGGTTGTAGATCAGGTAGGCGAGGTTGGTCGAGGCGTAGCCCGGGCCACCGTTGGTGGTGGTAAAGATTTCGGCAAACACCGAGAGCAGGAAAATGGTTTCGATCATCACCACCACGGCAATCGGGCGCGCCAGGTGGGGCAGGGTGAGGTGCCAGAAGATCGCGATGGCGCCGGCACCGTCCAGGCGCGCGGCTTCCTTCTGTTCCTGGTCGAGGGACTGCATGGCGGTCATCAGCAGCAGGATGGCGAAGGGCAGCCATTGCCACGACACAATGATGATGATCGACAGCAATGGGTAGTGCGCCAACCAGTCCACCGGCTCGGCGCCGAACAGCTTCCACACGGCGGCGAGAATCCCCGACACCGGGTGGAAAATCAGGTTCTTCCAGATCAGCGCACCGACGGTGGGCATGATGAAGAACGGTGAAATCAACAACACCCGCACCACACCGCGACCAAAAAACTCACTGGCCTCAAGCAACGCACTGATCAGCACGCCGAACACCACGCTGATCAACAACACGCTGCCGACCAGCAGCAAGGTATTGGTGGCGCCGGGCAGGAAACCCGAGTCGGTGATGAAGTAGGTGAAATTCTCCAGGCCCACGAATTGGTTTTCGCCGGGGTAGAGCAGGTTGTAGCGGATCAGCGAAAAGTACAGGGTCATGCCCAGCGGCACGATCATCCACAGCAGCAACAAGGCCACCGAGGGGCTGACGAGGAACCAGCCAGGGTTGGCCAGGCGGCTTTTGGGTGTTGTATTCATGGTGATCAAAACCAGTCGATTACAGGCAGGGCCAGCGTCGGAGCGCGATCAATGTGGCTGGCTTTTGTGGGAGCTGGCTTGCCTGCGATGGTATCCACTCGGTTTAACTGACAAACCGAGGTGTCTGCATCGCAGGCAAGCCAGCTCCCACCTAAAAGCTGCTACCTCATGGATCGGGTTCCCACATTTACAAGGGTGAGTCAGGCTTATTTGGGATAACCCGCCCGCTTCATTTCACGCTCGGTGGTGGTCTGCGCGGCGGTCAAGGCTTGATCCACCGTTTGCTGACCGGTCAGCGCGCCCGAGAAGAACTTGCCGACCTGGGTACCAATCGCCTGGAATTCAGGAATGGTCACCAGCTGGATACCGATATACGGCACCGGCTTGAGCGTCGGTTTGGTCGGGTCGGCAACCTTCAGCGATTCCAGCGTCACCTTGGCGAACGGCGCGGCCTTCATGTACTCATCGCTGTAGGTCGACTTGCGCGTGCCTGGCGGTACGTTGGCAATGCCGTCGGTTTTAGCCACGAGCTGGCTGTATTCCTTGGACGTTGCCCAACTGGTGAACACCTTGGCGGCGTCCTTGGCCTTGGAACTGGTCGGGATCGCCAGGCTCCAGGAGTACAGCCACGAGGTGCCCTTGTCGGTTTTCTCGTGCGGGGCGAAGGTGAAGCCGACATGGTCGGCGACCTTGCTTTGAGTCTTGTCGGTGACAAACGAGCCGGCGACGCTGGCGTCGACCCAGATCGCGCACTTGCCGCTGTTGAACAGCGCCAGGTTTTCGTTGAAACCGTTGCTGGAAGCGCCCGGCGGGCCGGATTTCTTCATGTTGTCGACGTAGAAGTTCAGTGCGTCCTTCCACTCAGGGCCGTTGAATTCCGGCTGCCACTTCTCATCGAACCAGCGCGCCCCGTAGCCGTTGGCCAGGGTGGTGATCAGCGCCATGTTCTCACCCCAACCGGCTTTGCCGCGCAGGCACAGGCCGTATTGCTCTTTGGTCTTGTCGGTGAGTTTTGCCGCGAATTCGCCGATCTGGGTCCAGGTCGGGTGCTCGGGCATGCTCAGCCCGGCGTCCTTGAACAGGTCGGTGCGGTAATAGGTGATCGAGCTTTCGGCATAGAACGGCAGAGCGTACAGCGAGCCTTTGACGGACAAACCGTCGCGCACTGAAGGGAACACGTCGTCGAGGTCGTAGGACGCCGGCAGATCCTTCATCGGTTCCAGCCAGCCCTTTGCGCCCCACAGTGCAGCTTCGTACATGCCGATGGTCAGCACGTCGAACTGTCCGCCCTGGGTGGCGATGTCGGTGGTCAGGCGTTGGCGCAGCACGTTTTCTTCGAGCACCACCCAGTTCAGCTTGATCTCCGGATGCTCGGTCTCGAAGGTTTTCGAGAGCTTCTGCATGCGGATCATGTCGCTGTTGTTGACGGTGGCAATGGTCAGGGTTTGCGCGCCAAGGCTGACGGCGCTGAGGGTCATACACGTACAGGCAAGCAGAGCTTTTGCTGTGAACTTCATCGCGCACTCCATTTCCGCGCCCAGGGGCTACAGAAGGACAGTTATTGTTGTTGTGTCTTCCTACGAGCAGTCAGGAAGAGTGTGCGTTGATTACAGCCTTCAAATGGGGTTATGACAAATCCTTGGGCGCACTGGGACTGATACTTTTTTGCACTCTTCAAACCCCGCAGTAGTCGCTCCAAACAGCTACTGCGGGTGGCAGACGGGCTGGATCAACGGGCGCGGTCGAGTAATTCCTGGGTCATGGCTTTGTCGAACACGCCCTTGCCTGTGCCTTCAATCAACTTGAAGGTGCCATCCGGGTTGATGTCAACCCCCGAAGAGCTGGCGATAGTGGCTTCGACGCCCGGCTTCGTGAGGATATCCAGCAGCGGTTTTTCGCCCTGGTGCGTTTGCCCCAATATATCCCCCAACCCTGACGTAGAGCTTGAATTGACACCGGCTACGAATATCACCTTTCCGCCATTGGCCAACGACTCATTCAGCCTCTGCAGTTCTTCGTAAGCGTCTTGGCGTTCTAAAGCGAACGCCAGATAGCTACCTTTCAGGTGCATCAACGTGCGGTTTTGATACACCCCGTCTTTCAGATCAGTCAGCACCGCGAGTGCGGAGCAATCCGTCAAGCTGCGAGTCTCCAGTACGGTGCGCGCGTCTTCAACGGTATGCGAGTAACCCATCTCTACTTCAATTGGCTTTACCGGCACAGGTTTGATTTTCGGTTTACCAAAGGTGCGCGGTTGATAGTCGACCCTGGTTTTATAGATCAGAGGCTTTTCGTCACTGCCGATATTTACCTCAATCTCTGCGCCGTCATCTTTGCGGACATTAAATTGGATATCACGCCCAGCAAGCCTGTGGTTCAGTTCTGTTTCGGCCAGGCGGTGGACGTCACGGACACTGAGGTTTGGATAGTTTTCCTGGTAATACGCCGCGGCGTTTTCGTAGATTTTGAATGGATCTTCATCGTCAACGCCGTAGTAGTCTGTAATGATTTCCTGCTCAAAACCTTTAACACGCACGTTCGTGCGTGCACTCAGTTCCGCCGCAAGGGACTGTTCACCCCCGCTGGCGGAGTAGCAGGTTAATAGCCGCACGTCCTTATAGTCTCGAATGTCTATGCCACGCGCCAACAACTCCTGGTCAATATCTTCTGCCCCGTAACGTTTGCCATCTTCTCCTTCGATGCGTGTAGGTTGTCCACTCGGCGGTTTCTTACCGTGGCCAATGATGTTGAGGCGTGGCTTGCCGTTGTAGGTGTCCTCAAAGACTTGAATGTCGCCGGCAATGGGTTTGATATTCGCTGGCCCCCCGAGGACTATGCGGTTATTCGAGGGTGGAGTGGGTGCTGCCACGTCATCCACCAACAGGCTGCGGCCGGGAACGGCAGTCACCAACGGGCCGCGGCCGATTACAGGCCTGGCTGACTGGGCAGTGGATGGCTCGGGCTGTGACCGGATCTTGAAATGGGCCAATAAGGACGCCAGGTTGACCAACAGATCGGCCAGCGCCGCGTCTTTGCCCTGCGAGCGCTCATCACTCAGAACCTCCAGGTCATTGATAACGCCCCCTGCCTGCAGCACATAGCCGAGTACGGCGCCGGGGCCGCGCAGTGCCGGCAGTACTGAATTGAGTAACAGGAACCCCCCGGTCTTGAGAGTCGCCCAGCGGCTTTCTGCGTCGGATGTCGATTGTTGCTCGGCCAGGCTGATCAAATTTTGCGCATTGGCCTGGTACAGGTGCTCCAGCAACTTCCCTTCCTGCAGCGTTTGCTCCAGTCGGGTATCCATGGCCAAGGGGATGGTCTCGTTGTAGGGAATGGACCCAAAATTCAACCCGAAGGCCACGAAGTTAGGGTGTGTAGTACCTTTACCGCTGTAGGTCTCTCGCGCTTTTGCTTCAGCAAACCAGGGGATGATATAGCTTTGCAGCTCGCCTGGCGTCTGTATGGCTTCCAGCAGGGCCTGGCGACTAGGATGTTGCAGGAGTGGGGCATTGCCGTTGAGCGGGCGATAGACAACCGTCGGGCCTTGGCCGTCCTTGCGTTCGATCAAGTAGGCACTTTCGACCACATCGATTTTACCGTCACTCTTGTTATCAAAGGCCAGCGGTCGGATGACGATTTCGTTCCCATCGACCATCCTGGGGCCTGTGCCCGGCTTGAATATCTCCTGCACATACCGGACCCCCGTATTGTCGAAACCGGCTTCGCCCTTGATGCCAAGTTCCAGCGCCTTGAGCTGTATCTCGATGGGTACTTGCTGGACAAACAGTGATCGGCGTTCCGCCATTTCGGCAGGGTTGTCGAGTAGCTTTTCCTTGAGTAAAGCGGGGTAGGTTTTACCAATGTCGAGGTCAGTAATCACCTGCTGGAGTGCCCCGTGTTTCTCGAGTGCGGGCACCCTGAAGGTGACTTCTCTGCCGTTTTCATCCTTGACCCGCTTGGAGACTTCCAGCGTGCCACTCGGTAAGCCCGACAGGTTATTAATCAGCACTTCAGTCAGGCTCTCATTTTTGTAATAGCTACTGCCAGAAGCCGTCGGCCCGTAACCCATTTGGAAGACCACACTCAGATCCTTGGCGTGGTGCCGCGTCAGCTTTTGGCTTTCGGGCAACCGGTCAAATTGCTCTTGCGCAAACGTGCCGATGTCTGGGATGCCGCTGTTATACGCACGGCCTTTGTTACGTTGTATGAAGCTTGCCAGCCCCTGGCTGAGCTCGTGCAGCACAAAACGTTGCGCTTCGTCGGCATTATTCATCCAGTCGGGCAGCTTGGTGCTGGTTTGCGTCGGGTTGTCTGGGCCAAAGGTTGGTGGCGGGTTGAACAGGCTGTCGCCTTGATGCTTTTTAATGAGGGTGTTGGCCTGGGTGTCGAACATATTGTCGGTCAGTGCTGCATGGACATGCCCGGCTTTTTCGACGTCATCCCAGGAGTCGTAGGGGGTGATTTTTCCACTGGGCTCCACGAGCAAGAGAATGTCGCGGTTTGATTGCGACAGGTATCGATGAATCAGCATGTTCGGCGTAGAAACGCCCAAGGTATAGACGGTGGCACCCGATGAATTGCGGTCAAGTGGCGCGGGCCGCGTCGAGCCTTCGGGATGCCTCACGACCATGTCCACGGTTTTACGTTGTTCCTCATCCAGGCCGGGCTGCTGCATGCTGGCCAGTTGCAGGTTGCTGCGCAGAATATGACTGATCAACGTACGCCGGCTGTCGGGGAAGACGCTGTCGGCGTTGGTCGGCGAGCTGAACGCCAGTTCGTCCCAATACTTGCGCGAATCAGCCTCGTAGGCTGAGTTCAGAAGGCCCGGCAGCGCCCCTATGACAGCGCTCACGGCTGACAAATCGAGGAGCAGCGGCACCTCGGGATCGTTGCCGGTGTGGGCAAATAAATCCGGGCGAGTGTCAAACTCTCTGTCGGTGCTGGTGAAGTTCGGGGCCTCGCCGCCGGCCAGGTAGTCCAAGGCAAGCGCCATCAATTGTGTTCGCTTAACGTTCCCTGGGTTGTCCGGGTCGGGTGTTTCAATGGCGAGCTGGTTGACGTCTACGTCCAGTGACGGGGCTGCCTGTTTTATCCGCTCGCCGAGCAATCGCGCGACCACCGAGTACAGGTTGGGTTCGCCGGCAAACTGACGGCGTGCAATCGCAGCCACGGGGTTGAGGGCGGCGGTGGGCGTTTGCGTTGGGGCGGCAGGTACCTCAGTGGCGCTTGGGTTTTCGAGCCTCTGGATGGCAGCTTGTTGCTTTGCCTGGACCGCGCGCAAGTGTTCATCGGTTGGCGGATTGATTTTGTTCAAGGCGCGAAAGCCATCGCGAGTGAGCCTTGACGCGTGTGTAAGGGTGCCCACCAACGTAAGGTCGCTGGGGGCCGGCTCAGCGTAAAACTCACTTATCTCGGCGAGGCTGATCTGCGCGTCTTTGCCAGGCGGCACCTGCGCGTTACGCAGGTGTTGCCCCAGGGTTGAGTATTCAGGTATTTCCGAGAATGAAAAGCCAGTGCGCGGGCCTTTGCCGTATGCCGCCATTTCGGGCCGCCGGCTCAACAAGGCACCGCTGTACATTCTGGCCATTTCCCGATCTGCGTCCTCAACCCACGGTTTGGGCGTGCGCTGCGATGGGGAGAGAAGCTCGGGTTTTAATGCGATTTCCCCGGCAAAATCGTCTATCGCTTCGCGTTGGCGCTCTCGGATGCGCGAATAAGTCGCAGGGTTGAACTCGGGTGCCTTGGAGTCAGGCTCACGCAGCGAGTCGAAGGTGAGGTGATGTTGCTGCTCGGTGATCAAGCGGAGCGCGTTCGCCTGTGTGCCGTCTTGGCGCACGTCGTAGAAGTTGCCGATTACATCGGTCTCGGCACGGTTTGCGCCGGTATACAGAACCGATGATTTAGGCGGCGAGTTGAACGCTCGAGCGGCGGCGGTAACGGCAGCCGTGGCCTGCTCATAGCCTTCATCATAGGTGGTGAAAGAGGCACGTTTGCCGTTTGCAATGCAATCAATAACCCAGCCTGACTGCGTGTTTATTTTGAGTGTTGAAGTGTCAATTTTGTGTTTGCTTGCGAAACTTGCAAAAGGTTCGCTTTGAATCGCATGGGTAAGCTGAGCCCAGGCTCTACCGAACGTTGAGACCGGAGGAAAATCGGAAATAACCGAGCTCTGCACCGGCAGAGACTTGGAAGTGGGTTTAGTCATCACTTCATCCATCATTGCAGCGCTATGCAAAGAGGAGAGGGCGGCGTCGCCTGCTCTGATCAGCGTGGTGGCGGCTTTTTTTGTTTCCAGATCCACCACCGAACTGGCGCGTTTGGGCCGTGCATGCTCAATAGAGGATATTTCGGACTGGGTTTGAGTGGCGGGTGTAAAAGAGGGGAGCAGGCTATAGCGTAAGGGTTCGATTTTCATCAGAGTATCTTCCTGGGCGGTACGACAGCTGACTTATAGGCTGTAGTTTTAAGTGCGTACTTGGCGAATACGCGTCTTGGAAACTTATCGTTTAACCGTAGGATGATTGGTTTTAAGAGGGTAGAAGTTCACCTCCTGGTATTGCAGGGTGTGAGGTGGGGCAGGCAATGGGTTCGGTAGGATGCAGCGCGGTGAGGCACGGGTTCACCCACAATCAGGGGAAAAGCCCTGCCGTTCAAGCGCAGTGACTGTTTCCCCTTTGGGTCAGGCAAGGCCTGCCCATTCGTTCCAATCTGATGTGACTGGCTTACTGTGGCGTTGACTTGGCCGCTTTAACCGCTTGCACCAGCGTTTCAAGTGGCGACGGTGGTGCGTCGTATCTCTTACCGAGTAAAGAAATTTGATGGGAGAGTGCTGCGGGGAAGCCTAGGCCACTGTTCAACTGTCTAATTTTGGTCAATAAGGAATCGCGATTCTTTTTCTCCCATTGGTGTTCTGGCGCCTGATATTGGGCGGGCATGCTTTCTTTGTAAAAGTCCATGACCTCTTCCAACGTTGCCTTGGTTTTTTTGTGAATCCGGCTGAATGAAGAGCCCTCAGGAATGTTGTCGAGCATGAGTGGTGACTCGTGCTTTCCCATACCTGGAAGCAATTTTGCCAGTGCTTGCGCGCACAGCGCTTGCAACGCCTGATCGGGGGTTTTGAATCTAGGGACGCCACCTTTAGGTTCGAACGTGGCAAGAAGCGCGTTGAGCGGTTCCTCCTCAAGCTGCTCAATGCGTTGCACGGCCGCCTGTTGGAGCTGCTTGATGGGCGTATCGCGTGGGTCGTTACTGCTTAAACTCGGGAACGTCTGTTCGCGTAACAGTTGGCCGATGGCGGCCGTCATGGAATCGCTGTTGGTGGTGTCCACAGGCAAGCCGTAGAACTGGGCCATGGTAGCGATCGATGTCACATCTGATTCGTAGGCTAAGTAGCCTATCCCAACGGGAGGGTTGAGCGCGTCCTGGTAAGGCCCCACGAGGTCTTTGGCGGCGGCGATAACGGCTGCCGTAGCGGCTTTTGATTCGGCGCTTGCGTTCGCATCCCAGGTCCTGGGTGGTTTGCCGCTAAAATTGGTAATCGTTCCATTGGGGTGAACGACCATGTCGTCCAGATTGATATTGTTTTTTTCGGCATAGGACTTGAACGGTTCCGATACCACGGCTTGATCGAACTTGGCCCACAACCGGCCGAAGGTCGATTCAGGCATAACATTCGCAATTTTATCCCAGCGTGTTGGATTACCGGAGTCAACCGCTTGCCGCAGGTCCATCAACCTTCTGGCGACACTACTGGCCTGTTCATGGTCAGCGTGTTTAACCACCGAATCGGCGAACGTGTGCATCAGTGCAGTGCTTGGCGGTTTCCGCGGATCCAGGCGCAGGCGCAACAAGCTATTGAGCGCGCCCGATGCGGCGGCGGTTTGGTCAGAGGGTTTTGCCTGATCCTGTATTGGCGGATTGGGCGCGCTTGGCGGGTTGGGGGTGTGTTCCCGCTGATTGAGCGGCTGCTTCGGCTCGGCAGGTTGCGGGGTGGGGGCAATAATGGGTTGTGGCAGGCCATTGATCATGGGGTGTCCTTTTGCTCTAGCGTTAATGAGGGGCAGCACCCGTCGATTGAAATCGGGCGATGCCTTCGCTGAGTGGCAGGGACAGAAAGAGGGTTCCTGTGGGTGCGTGGGAAGGGTGCCGTTTTGGCCGGGGATTTACGTTCGAGGTGTGTCGCCGCTGTCAGGCTTAAGCCAGATTTTGTTCGGTCAGCCGCTGCACCGCCAGACGCCGGTAGTGGGAAGGCGTCATGCCCTTGAGTTGTTGAAAGCGCCGGTTGAAGTTGGAGATATTGTTGAACCCGGACTCGAAGCACACGTCGGTCACCGCCTTGTCGCCGTCCGCCAGCAATTCGCAGGACTTGCTGATGCGCAGGCGATTCACAAACTCGATAAACGTGCGGCCGGTAGCCTGTTTGAACACACGGGAAAAATAGGTCGGCTTCATGCCCAGGTATTCAGCGACCTCTTCCAGCGACAGCTCGCGAGCGTAATGGGCAAATATGTAGTCCACTGCGCGGTTGGTGCGATCAATACTGTGTTCATCGGCCAATTGCGGCGTGGTCACGCCGGACAACAACTGGTAGTCCTCACACGCGCTCAATACTTCCAGCAGAATAAAAAAGTGCCCCAGGCGCGCCATGCCTTGGGCGTCTTCGATGCGTTGCATCAAGGTCATGGCTTGGGCGATGGTTTTTTTGCAGCGAAATTCGATGCCGTATTGCGCGCGTTCCAGCAGCGGCGCCAGGGTCTTGAGTTCGGTGAAGATCTGGCTGCCGCCCTCAAACAACTCGTCGGTAAAATTCACCAGCATGTCGCGCTTGGGCACCACTTCATCTTCCTCTACCTGGCTGATCCAGTTGTGGGGCAGGTTAGGGCCGGTGAGGAACAGGCTTTGCGGGTAGAAGTTGCCGATGTAGTCGCCGATAAACACCTTGCCTGCGCTGGCGACGATCAAGTGCAGCTCGTATTCCTTGTGGAAGTGCCAGCGCACCAACGGGCAGGGGAAGCCGTGTTGGCGATAAATGATGGACAGACCGTTGTGATCGTCCATCAGCTCGTAGGAAGGGTCGGTGATTCGCGTTGCTCGGGTCATGCTGCCGTCGCTTTATTGTGGTTGCTGCGTAGGATAATGCCCCCTTGCGCGCGACCTCGCCAGCGCCGGTGTTTATACGCTGCGGTTTTTCGCCTCGATCCACTGCGACATGTACTGCGTACTCTTGTGCGCGTGATGTCGCAGCATGCTGCCGATGAAGTTGTCCCGGCGATGGGCGGCAAGATTACGGCGGCACTGCTCCAGGCATTCAATCAGCGCCGGGCCGTGGATCGCGTGGTCGTAGCGACGGGCAAGCAACTGGCGGCCGTCTTCCTGGGCCTGGGCCCAGCGAATCGGGTCCTGATACAACGCCACGGCAGCGGCGGCCAGCGCCTGGGCGCTGTGCTCGATTGCACCCGGCCACGGCTGCTCATCGCCCATGCCTTCGGCGCCAATCGGGGTGGTGATGTTCGGCGTGCCGCAGAGCATGGCATCCGCCAGTTTGCCCTTGATGCCGGCACCAAAACGCAGCGGCGCCAGGCAGATACGCGCGGCGCTCATCACCTGCAACGCGTCTTCGGCCCAGTTCATGATGTGAAAACCCTGGGCGGGGTTGTGCAGGGCAGTGGCCTTGGGCGGCGTGTAGGAACCGTAGATATGCAGTTGGGCGCCGGGCAATTGCTGGCGGATCAACGGCCAGAGGCTGTTTTTCATCCATAACACTGCGTCCCAGTTGGGCGCGTGGCGGAAATTGCCGATGCTGAGAAAGTGTGCACGGTCTTCAAAGGGTGCGAAGGCCTCGGCCGGTGGCGTCAGCATCAGCGGGCACCAGTGGAGCAGGGCGGCGGGCACCTTGAACTGTTCGGTGAGCAGCCGGGCTTCGACGTCGGAGATCATCAAGTTGATGTCGCAGCGTAAAATCGCCGCGATCTCGCGCTTGGCCACGTCCGTGTCGGCCATCAACTGGAATTCTTCCACCAGCGCCGGGGCGAACAGTGCGCTGAAGTCGTCGCTGTGAGGGTGTGCCTTGAGATGCTCCTTGAGGCGCTGCTGGCGCGCGTCGCGCAGGCTTTGCAGGTCGCAGGTCTCCAGCACACGCAGGGCGTCGGGGCAGTGTTTTTCGACGCGCCAGCCGAACTGTTCCTCCATCATGAAACGGTCGAACAGCACGATATCCGGGGCCAGCTCGCGGATAAAATCATCGAAGCTGCTGTTATTGAGTTCGATGGCGCACTCATGGATGCCCAGTGCCGGCAAGTCGGCCTTGTGTTCGCCAACGGTCGCGGGGCTTGCGAAGGTAACGTCCCAACCTTGTGTCAGAAACGTCTCAAGAATCTGCATCATGTGCCCGCCGGCGGCCGAGGAGCGGGGTTCCGGCCAGACATAACCAATGACCAGGACTTTAGTGGCGGGCTGATTCATCAACAACGGATTCCTTGAGGGCTGGGTGAAAAGCGCGCAATTAAACCATAGCCGCCGTTAACAAGGCGCCGGCAGGACAATTTACGTTCGGCCATAGGTAGCCACGGCAGTTTGTGGTTAACTTCTGCCTCTCGAATTCGTTTTAATCAAACCCAGCATAAGGATTCCGTTCATGGCTCAAGTCACCCTTCGTGGTAACCCTGTCCAGGTTGAAGGCGAATTGCCGAAAACCGGTTCCACCGCCCCAGAGTTCGCCCTGACCACCGTTGATCTGTCCGAAGCAACTCTGGAAACCTTCGCCGGCAAGCGCAAAGTGTTGAACATCTTCCCAAGCGTTGACACCCCAACCTGCGCGACCTCGGTACGCAAGTTCAACGCCCAGGCCAACGACGTCAACAACACCGTCGTGCTGTGCATCTCCTCCGACCTGCCGTTTGCCCAGAAGCGTTTCTGCGGCACCGAAGGTCTGGACAACGTGCTGAGCCTGTCGGATTTCCGCAACGCCGACTTCGCCGTTGACTACGGTGTGTCTATCGCTGAAGGCCCGCTGCAGGGCCTGACCGCCCGTGCCGTGGTAGTACTGGACGAACACAACAAAGTGCTGCACAGCGAACTGGTCAGCGAAATCGGTCAAGAGCCGAACTACGAAGCAGCCCTGGCTGTTTTGAAGTAACTGTTTCAGCGCATTACTGTCTTTTCGCAGTAACACGCTTGATAGATGATTGCGGCCTGGCCTAGTCCAGGCCGTTTTCATTTGGCGTCAGCGGTTTAGCGAAATAGCGGACGGACTAAGCTCAGAAGTTAAAAGTTGTAAGTCCAAGGTAAATAGCCGGTAAAGGCGCTTTTCTTAATGCGCCCCAGTGCTTATCTTTCAGCCTCCCAAAGTAGAGGCTCTCGCGCCCAATGGTTGATCACTCCATGCAATCCTCCCCCCGCAACTCCCGCCGCTGGCTGTTCGGCCTGATCGTGCTGCTGGTTATCGCCGGCCTGTGCTGGAAATTCTGGCCTGGCAGCCATAAGGATGCCGCCGAGAAGAAACCGGCCGGGCACGCCGGTAAGTCGGGGATGATGCGCCCGGGTTTCGGTGGCTCTACCGGCCCGATTCCGGTGCGTGTGGCGCCGGCGGTTACGGGTGAGTTCCCGGTGTACTACAAGGCGTTGGGCACGGTGACCGCGCTCAACACCATCAATGTACGCAGCCGGGTCGGCGGTGAGCTGGTGAAGATCGCCTTTGAAGAAGGGCAGATGGTCAAGGCCGGCGACCTGCTGGCGGAAATCGACCCGCGCAGCTACCAGAACGCCTTGCTCCAGGCCCAGGGCACGCTGATGCAGAACCAGGCGCAGTTGAAAAACGCCCAGGTCGATGTGCAGCGTTACCGCGACCTGTATGCCCAGGACAGTATTGCCAAGCAGACCCTGGACACCGCCGAAGCGCTGGTCCTGCAATACCAGGGCACGGTCAAGACCAACCAGGGTGCGGTGGACGATGCCAAGCTCAACCTCGAATTCACCAAGATCCGTGCGCCGATCAGCGGCCGCGTTGGCCTGCGCCAGGTCGACGTCGGCAACCTGGTGGCTGCCAACGACACCACCTTCCTGGCGGTGATCACCCAGACCCAGCCGATCAGCGTGGTCTTCACCCTGCCGGAAAATACGCTCGACACCGTGCTCACCCGTTACCACGCCGGCAACAAGCTGCCGGTGGAAGCCTGGGACCGTGGCGACGCGAAGATACAGGCCGTCGGTGTGCTGCAGAGCCTGGACAACCAGATCGACGTGACCACCGGCACCCTGAAATTCAAGGGCCGTTTCGATAACAAGGACCAGGCGCTGTTCCCCAACCAGTTCGTCAACGTGCACCTGCTCGCCGACACCTTGCACAACGTGGTGCTGGCGCCGTCCGCTGCAATCCAGTTCGGCAACAACGGCACCTTTGTCTACAAGCTCGATGGCGACAAGAAGGTCAAGGTCCAGCCGCTGGTAGTCGGCGATACCGATGGCGACAACACCGTGATCAAGGAAGGCCTGGCCGCCGGCGACCGCGTGGTACTGGAAGGCACCGACCGCTTGAAGGACGGCAGCGACATCGAAGTGGTCAACGACAGCAGCGAAGTGCCGACCACGCCGACCGAACACCTGCAAGGCAAGCCCGCCGCAAAAGGGGAGACCGGCGCTAACGCCGGCAAGGCGCAAAAGGTCGGGTCATGAACCTGTCGCGGCTGTTTATCCTTCGCCCGGTTGCCACCACGCTGAGCATGCTGGCCATTGTCTTGGCCGGTATCATTTCCTATCGCTTGCTGCCGGTTTCGGCCTTGCCCCAGGTGGATTACCCGACCATCCGGGTGATGACCCTGTACCCCGGCGCCAGCCCGGACGTGATGACCAGCGCGGTGACGGCGCCGCTTGAGCGTCAGTTCGGGCAAATGCCCGGTCTGACCCAGATGGCGTCCACCAGCTCGGGCGGCGCGTCGGTGCTCACGCTGCGGTTCAACCTCGACATCAATATGGATGTCGCCGAGCAACAGGTGCAGGCCGCGATCAACGCCGCGACCAACCTGCTGCCCAAGGATTTACCGGCGCCGCCGGTGTACAACAAGGTCAACCCGGCAGACACCCCGGTATTGACCCTGGCGATTACCTCCAAGACCATGTTGCTGCCCAAGTTGAATGACTTGGTGGACACGCGCATGGCGCAAAAAATCGCGCAGATCAGTGGCGTCGGCATGGTCAGCATCGCCGGTGGCCAGCGCCAGGCCGTGCGCATCAAGGTCAACCCCGAGGCCCTGGCCGCCAATGGCTTGAACCTGTCGGACGTGCGCACCTTGATCGCGGCGTCCAACGTCAACCAGCCCAAGGGCAACTTCGACGGCCCGACGCGGGTGTCGATGCTCGACGCCAACGACCAGTTGGTTTCGCCCCAGCAATACGCCGAATTGATCCTGGCCTACAACAACGGCGCACCGTTGCGCCTTAAAGACGTGGCACAGATTGTCGACGGCGCCGAAAACGAGCGGCTCGCCGCCTGGGCCAATGAAAACCAGGCCGTGCTGCTGAATATCCAGCGCCAGCCGGGCGCCAACGTGATTGAGGTGGTCGACCGCATCAAGGCGTTGCTGCCAAGCATCACCGACAACCTGCCGGCCGGTCTGGACGTGACGGTGCTCACCGACCGTACCCAGACCATCCGCGCGTCGGTCACCGATGTGCAACACGAATTGCTCATCGCCATCGCCTTGGTGGTGATGGTGACGTTCCTGTTCCTGCGCCGTGTCAGCGCGACCATCATTCCGTCGATTGCCGTACCGCTGTCGCTGATCGGCACCTTTGGCGTGATGTACCTGGCGGGTTTCTCCATCAACAACCTGACGCTGATGGCCCTGACCATCGCCACCGGGTTTGTGGTGGACGATGCCATCGTGATGCTGGAGAACATTTCGCGGTACATCGAGGAGGGCGAGACGCCGCTCAATGCTGCGCTCAAGGGCGCCAAGCAGATCGGCTTTACCCTGATTTCCCTGACCTTGTCGCTGATCGCGGTATTGATCCCGCTGCTGTTCATGGCGGACGTGGTCGGGCGGCTGTTCCGCGAGTTCGCCATCACCCTGGCGGTGGCGATTCTGATTTCCCTGGTGGTCTCGCTGACCCTGACGCCAATGATGTGCGCGCGGTTGCTCAAGCGTGAACCCAAGGAAGAAGACCAGAGCCGCTTCTACAAGGCCAGCGGCGCCTGGATCGACTGGTTGATCGCGCGTTACGCAAGCATGTTGCAGTGGGTGCTCAAGCACCAGCCGCTGACCTTGCTGGTGGCTATCGCGACCCTGGGCCTGACCGTGGTGCTGTATCTGGTGGTGCCCAAGGGCTTTTTCCCGGTGCAGGACACCGGCGTGATCCAGGGTATTTCCGAGGCGCCGCAGTCGATTTCGTTTGCGGCCATGAGCCAGCGTCAACAGGAGTTGGCCAAGGTCATCCTGGCTGACCCGGCGGTGGAAAGCCTGTCGTCCTATATTGGCGTGGATGGCGATAACGCCACCCTCAACAGCGGGCGTTTGTTGATCAACCTCAAGGCCCACGGCCAGCGCGACTTGAGCGCGGCCCAGGTGATTACGCGGCTGCAGCCACAAATCGACAAGCTGGTGGGTATTCGCCTGTTCATGCAGCCGGTGCAGGACCTGACCATCGAAGACCGCGTGAGTCGCACCCAGTACCAGTTCAGCATGTCGTCGCCCGACGCCGAGTTGCTGGCGCTGTGGAGCGACAAACTGGTACACGCCCTCAGCCGGTTGCCGGAACTCACCGACGTCGCCAGCGACCTGCAGGACAAAGGCCTGCAAGTGTTCCTGGTGATCGACCGTGATGCGGCTTCGCGCCTGGGCGTGAGTGTGTCGACCATCACCGATGCGCTGTACGACGCTTTCGGCCAACGGCAGATTTCCACCATCTACACCCAGGCCAGCCAGTACCGCGTGGTGCTGCAGGCCCAGTCCGGTGAAACCCTCGGGCCCGCTGCGCTGAACCAGATTCATGTGAAAACCACCGACGGCGGCCAGGTGCGCCTGTCGAGCCTGGCCCATGTGGAGCAGCGCCAGGCGCAGTTGGCGATTGCGCACATCGGCCAGTTCCCGGCGGTGATGATGTCGTTCAACCTGGCCCCCGGCGTCGCGCTGGGCAAAGGCGTGAAGCTGATCAACCAGACCCAGAAAGACATCGGCATGCCGGTTGGCGTGCAGACCCAGTTCCAGGGCGCGGCGCAGGCATTTGAGGCGTCGCTGTCGAGCACCTTGCTGCTGATCCTGGCGGCGGTGGTGACCATGTACATCGTGCTCGGCGTGCTCTACGAGAGTTATATCCACCCGATCACCATCCTCTCGACCTTGCCGTCGGCAGCGGTGGGCGCCTTGCTGGCGTTGCTGCTCAGCGGCAATGACCTGGGCATGATCGCGATCATCGGCATCATCCTGCTGATCGGTATCGTGAAGAAGAACGCGATCATGATGATCGACTTCGCCCTCGACGCCGAACGCAACCAGGGCCTCGACCCGCAGACGGCGATCTATCAAGCCGCGCTGTTGCGTTTCCGGCCCATCCTGATGACCACCCTGGCAGCCTTGTTCGGTGCGGTGCCGCTGATGTTGGCCACCGGCTCCGGCGCCGAGTTGCGCCAGCCGTTGGGCCTGGTGATGGTCGGCGGGTTGCTGGTGAGCCAGGTACTGACCCTGTTCACGACGCCAGTGATCTACCTGTACTTCGACCGTTTGGGCCGTCGTTGGCGCAAAGAGCCGCAAAGCCTGGAGCCGGTTGAGTCATGAACCTGTCCGGACCGTTCATTCGCCGGCCGGTAGCGACCATGCTGCTGAGCCTGGCGATCATGCTGCTCGGTGGCGTCAGCTTCAATTTGCTGCCGGTGTCGCCGCTGCCGCAGATCGACTTCCCGGTAATCGTAGTGTCGGCCAGCTTGCCCGGTGCCAGCCCAGAAGTGATGGCGTCCACCGTGGCCACGCCGCTGGAGCGTTCGTTCGGCGCGATTTCCGGCATCACCACCATGAGCAGTTCATCGAGCCAGGGCTCGACGCGGGTGATCCTGGCGTTCGACTCCGACCGTGATATCAACGGCGCGGCCCGCGAAGTGCAGGCAGCCATCAACGCCTCGCGCAACCTGCTGCCCAGCGGCATGCGCAGCATGCCGACCTACAAGAAGATCAACCCGTCCCAGGCACCGATCATGGTGCTGTCGCTGACCTCCGACGTGCTGCAAAAGGGCGAGTTGTACGACTTGGCCTCGACCATCCTTTCGCAGAGCCTGTCCCAGGTGCCGGGCGTGGGTGAAGTGCAGATCGGCGGCAGCTCCTTGCCGGCGGTACGCATCGAGCTGGAGCCCAAGGCCCTCGACCAGTACGGCGTGGCCCTCGACGACGTGCGCAACACCATCGCCAACGCCAACCAGCGCCGGCCCAAAGGCTCTCTTGAAGACAGCGAGCGCAACTGGCAGATCCAGGCCAACGACCAACTGGAAAAGGCCAAGGATTACGAGCCGCTGCTGATTCGTTACCAGAACGGCGCCGCCTTGCGCCTGGGCGACGTGGCCAAGATCAGCGACGGCGTGGAAGACCGCTATAACAGCGGCTTTTTCAACAATGACGCGGCGGTGCTGCTGGTGATCAACCGCCAGTCCGGCGCCAACATCATCGAGACGGTCCGGCAGATCAAGGCACAGTTGCCGGCGTTACAGGCGGTGTTGCCGTCCAGCGTCAAGCTCAACCTGGCCATGGACCGTTCGCCAGTGATCACCGCCACCTTGCATGAAGCCGAGATGACCTTGCTGATTGCCGTGGCCCTGGTGGTGCTGGTGGTGTACCTGTTCCTGGGCAACTTCCGCGCGTCCCTGATCCCGACCCTGGCGGTGCCGGTGTCGCTGGTGGGCACCTTTGCGGTGATGTACCTGTTCGGCTTCTCGTTGAACAACTTCTCGCTGATGGCGCTGATCCTGGCCACCGGCCTGGTGGTGGACGATGCCATCGTGGTGCTGGAGAACATTTCCCGACACATCGACGATGGCGTGCCGCCGATGAAGGCGGCCTACCTGGGGGCGCAGGAAGTCGGCTTTACCTTGTTGTCGATGAACGTGTCGCTGGTGGCGGTGTTCCTGTCCATCCTGTTTATGGGCGGTATCGTTACCAACCTGTTCCGCGAGTTTTCCATCACCTTGTCGGCGGCGATCATCGTCTCGCTGATCGTGTCGCTGACCTTGACCCCGATGCTTTGCGCGCGCTGGCTCAAGCCGCACGTCAAAGGCCGCATGACCGGTTTGCAGCGCTGGAGCCACAGAATCAACGAGCGCATGGTCGCGGTCTACGCGACCAGCCTGGACTGGGTACTGCGCCATCGGCGCCTGACCCTGCTGAGCCTGTTGCTCACCGTGGGCGTGAACATCGCGCTGTACGTGGTGGTGCCGAAAACCTTCATGCCGCAGCAGGACACCGGCCAGTTGATCGGTTTTGTGCGCGGTGATGACGGGCTGTCATTCAACGTGATGCAGCCAAAGATGGAGACCTTCCGCAAGGCGGTGCTCAAGGACCCGGCGGTGCTCAGCGTGGCCGGCTTTATTGGCGGCAACAACGGCACCAACAACGCCGTGATGCTGGTGCGCCTCAAGCCGATCGCCGAGCGTAAGCTCTCGGCCCAGGCGGTGATCGAGCGCATCCGCAAGGAAGTGCCGCTGGTGCCGGGCGGGCGTCTGTTCCTGATGGCCGACCAGGACCTGCAATTTGGCGGCAGCCGCGACCAGACCAGTGCGCAGTATTCGTACATTCTGCAAAGCGGCGACCTGGCGGCGTTGCGCCTGTGGTATCCGAAAGTGGTCGCTGCCTTGCGCGAATTGCCGGAGCTGACCGCCATCGACGCGCGCGAAGGCCGTGGTGCGGCGCAGGTGACGCTGGTGGTCGACCGCGACCAGGCCAAGCGCCTGGGCATCGACATGAGCATGGTCACGGCAGTGCTGAACAACGCCTACAGCCAGCGGCAGATTTCGACCATCTATGACAGCCTCAACCAATACCAGGTGGTGATGGAGGTCAACCCGAAATACGCCCAGGACCCGATTACCCTGAACCAGATGCAGGTGATTACCTCCACCGGTGCGCGGGTGCCGTTGTCGACCATTGCCCATTACGAAAACAGCCTGGCTGACGATCGCGTCAGCCATGAAGGCCAATTCGCCTCGGAAAACATTGCCTTCGACATGTCGCCCGGGGTGACGGTAGAGCAGGGCACGGCCGCCATCGAACGGGCGATTGCCAAGGTGGGCTTGCCTGAAGATGTGATCGCCAAAATGGCCGGCACCGCCGATGCGTTTGCGGCAACCCAGAAAGGCCAGCCGTTCATGATCCTCGGCGCGCTGGTGGCGGTGTACCTGGTGCTGGGCATTCTGTATGAAAGCTACATTCACCCGCTGACCATTCTTTCGACCTTGCCGTCGGCCGGTGTCGGCGCGTTGCTCTCGATCTACCTGCTGGGCGGCGAGTTCAGCCTGATCTCGTTGCTGGGGCTGTTCCTGCTGATCGGGGTGGTGAAGAAGAACGCGATCCTGATGATCGACCTGGCGCTGCAGTTGGAGCGCCACGACGGCATGAGCCCGCTGGAATCGATTCGCAGCGCCTGCCTGTTGCGGCTGCGCCCGATCCTGATGACCACGCTCGCCGCCATCCTCGGCGCCTTGCCGTTGCTGCTCGGCTCGGGCGACGGCGCAGAAATGCGCCAGCCCCTGGGCCTGACCATTATCGGCGGCCTGGTGTTCAGCCAGATCCTGACCCTTTACACCACCCCGGTGGTTTACCTCTATCTTGACCGCGCGCGCCACCGCTTCAACGCTTGGCGCGGTGTGCGTACCGATGCTGCCTTGGACACTGCACTATGACCGATTCAACGCTTGCCAAATTGGCCATGAGCATGCCCCGTGGCTCCCGTGTCGCCAGCCTGGTGCTGTGTGGGGCTTTGCTCAGCGCTTGCGCCATCGGCCCCGATTACAAACGGCCGGACGTGATCGAACCGGCGCAGTTCAAGGAGGCCCAGGGCTGGACTCAGGCGACACCCAGTGATTCGCTGGCGCGTGGCGCCTGGTGGGAGTTGTACGGCGATCGCCAGTTGAATGACCTGGTCACGCGTCTGAACACTTCCAACCAGACCGTGGCCCAGGCCGAAGCACGTTTTCGCCAGGCCCAGGCCCAGGTGCGCAGCGCGCGCGGTGCATTTTTCCCCACGGTGGACCTGAGCGCCGGGAAAACCCGCGCCAGCCAAGGCACGGGCAGCAGTAACGCGAGCCTCAGCAGTTCCAGCAGCGGTATCCGCGACACCCTCAACGCGCAATTGGGCGTGAGTTGGGAGGCGGATGTGTGGGGCAAATTGCGCCGTGGTCTGGAAGCCAATGAAGCCACGGCCGAGGCCAGCTCGGCGGACCTGGCGGCGATGCGTTTGAGCCAGCAATCGGAACTGGTGCAGGACTATCTGCAACTGCGGGTCATGGATGAACAGACCCGGTTGTTGCAGGCCACGCTGGACACCTATCAGCGCTCGCTGAAAATGACTGAAAACCAATACCGCGCCGGCGTCTCCGGCAAAGACGCGATTGCCCAGGCGCAAACCCAGCTCAAGACCACCCAGGCGAGCCTGATCGATCTGATCTGGCAGCGGGCCCAGTTGGAGAACGCGATTGCGGTGTTGATCGGTGAGGCACCGGCCAATTTCAACTTGGCGGTGAGCAAGGACATCCCGGCGTTGCCACAGATTCCTGTGAGCCTGCCGTCGCAATTGCTGGAACGTCGTCCGGACATCGCCTCGGCTGAGCGTTCGGTGATTGCCGCGAACGCGAATATCGGTGTGGCCAAGGCGGCTTATTATCCGGATTTGACCTTGAGTTTGGCGGGTGGGTATTCCAGCAGCACCTATGCCGATTGGATCAGCTTGCCGAATCGCTTCTGGTCGGTGGGGCCGAAGTTGGCGATGACCTTGTTCGACGGCGGGCAGCGGTCGGCGGAGGTTGATCGGACGGTGGCGTCCTACGATGAGACGGTGGCGAAGTATCGCCAGACGGTGCTGGATGGTTTCCGTGAAGTGGAAAACTACATGGTGCAGTTGAAGGTACTGGAAGATGAGGCGGTGGTGAGCAATGAAGCCTTGGAGGCGGCGCGGGAGTCGCTGCGGTTGACCGAAAACCAGTACAAGGCGGGGCTGATTGCTTATCTGGATGTGGTGACGGTGCAGGCGACGGCGCTGAGTAACGAGCGCACGGTGCTGACGTTGCTGCAGACACGGTTGGTGGCGAGTGTGCAGTTGATTGCAGCGTTGGGTGGTGGTTGGGATGGGCAGACTGCTCTGGCGCAGAAGAAATGACCGAGTGCCTATCGACCTGAGTGGTTGAAGCAAAAGCAGGGCAAGCACATCTACTTGATGTACTGAGATCCAACTGTGGGAGCTGGCTTGCCTGCGATGCAGACACCTCGGTTCGTCCGGTGCATTGCGGTGATGCCATCGCAGGCAAGCCAGCTCCCACATTTGATTGAGTACAGCCTCAGGGAACAGTCCCACCCCCAACATTTCCCAGTCATTAGATTGGCGTCAAAACGCCACTAATGGCCCTGTGATAATTAATCAACTGCCCAATAATTATTCTCGCTACAATCGCGCGCTTTGCCATCTGGCACGGGCGTTCCACGCCCGTCAGTTCTGAGAAACCCCATGCTGATCGGTAGTTATTCCCCCTCCCTGGTGGTGATTTCCCTCTTCGTCGCGATCCTGGCGTCTTACACCGCGCTGGATCTGGCCGGCCGCATCGCGACCGCCAAAGGCCGCGCCGTCTATGGGTGGATCGCGGGCGGTGCATTGGCGATGGGCGTCGGTGTCTGGTCGATGCACTTTATTGGCATGTTGGCCTTGCGCCTGCCATTTGCCCTCGGGTTTGACCTGGGCATCACCGCGCTGTCGCTACTGATTGCCGTGTTGTCCAGCGGCTTCGCCTTATGGCTGGTCAGCCAACCCCGTCTGCCGGCATGGCAGCTGGCGTTTGGCGCGCTGATCATGGGGGCAGGTATCAGCAGCATGCACTACACCGGCATGGCCGCCATGCGCATGACCCCCGGTATCGATTACGACCCAACCCTGTTTGGTGCTTCGTTGCTGATCGCTGTCGGGGCCTCCGGCGCTGCGCTGTGGATCGCCTTCAACCTGCGTCGCAACACACCTTACGTGCGCCTGGCGCGTGGTGGCGCAGCCGTGGTGATGGGCATTGCGATTGTGGGCATGCACTACACCGGCATGGCCGCCGCGCAGTTTGATGACAACAGTTTCTGCGGCGCCGCGTTGACGGGGCTCAGCGGCAAGGGCCTGGACAATCTGGTGCTGGTCACCAGCCTGGCGGTGTTGATCATCGCGCTGCTGACCTCGTTGCTCGACGCGCGCCTCGAAGCGCGCACCGCCGTGCTCGCCGACTCCCTGACCCTGGCCAATCAGGAACTGACCCACCTGGCCCTGCACGACATGCTCACCGGCCTGCCCAATCGCACCTTGCTCGCCGACCGCATTCAGCAAGCCATCCAGGCCGTGAACGAGCAGGGCGGCTGCTTTGCCCTGATGTTTATTGACCTGGACGGCTTTAAACCGGTCAACGATGCCTTTGGTCATCACATGGGTGACCAATTGCTGCGCGAAGTGGGCTTGCGTCTGCGCGAGGATCTGCGCAGCCAGGACACTCTGGCACGCATCGGCGGTGATGAATTCGTGTTGCTGGTGCAATTGACCCAGCCGGACGATGCCTTGGGCCTCGCCGAGCGCCAGGTCGGCCTGATCAACCGGGCGTTCACGGTGGCCGAGCATGAGCTGAAGATTTCCGCCAGCCTCGGCATCGCGCTGTACCCCGGCAACGGCGGCAACCCTCAGGAACTGTTGATGAATGCCGACGCCGCGATGTACCACGCCAAGGGCATGGGCAAGAACGGCTACAGCTTCTTTGATGTGTCAATGAACACCAATGCGCGCAAACAACTGCAGTTGTTGCAGGACCTGCGCAATGCCCTTGAGCACAATCAACTGCGGCTGTATTACCAGCCCAAGTTCGACGCGCTCAGCGGTCTCCCGGTGGGTGCCGAGGCGCTGTTGCGCTGGGAGCATCCGCAGCAGGGCTTATTGCTGCCGGCCGCCTTTATCGAGGTGGCGGAAAAGACCGGGTTGATCATTCCCATCGGCGAGTGGGTGCTGAATGAAGCCTGTCGCCAGATGCGCTTGTGGTACGCCCAGGGTTATGAAGACTGGCGCATCGCGGTGAACCTGTCGGCATTGCAGTTCTGCCATGCCGGGCTGGTCAACAGTGTCGCCGCAGCGCTCGACCGCCATCAGTTGCCCGCCAATAGCCTGACCCTGGAAATCACTGAAACTACCGCCATGAGCGATGCCGACGCGAGCATGACGGTATTGCAGCAGCTGTCGGACATGGGCGTCGACCTGTCCATCGACGATTTCGGCACCGGCTATTCCAGCCTGATGTACCTCAAGCGCCTGCCGGCCAACGAACTGAAGATAGACCGCGGTTTTGTCCGCGACCTGGAACACGACAGTGACGACGCTGCCATCGTCTCGGCCATCGTTGCCCTCGGCCAGGCCCTTGGCCTGCGCATCGTCGCCGAAGGCGTAGAGACCGATATGCAACAGAGTTTCCTGACGCGCCTGGGCTGCAACGCCCTGCAAGGCTACTTGCTGGGGCATCCCTTGCCGGCCGACGGATTCATGGCCGACATCCTGCGGGCCGAAGCTGCAGCAGCGCCTGACAAAAGCCGTGGGTGACGGGTATTCTTGGATCCAACCTTAAACAAATGGTTGAATCAGGAGACCGCACGCATGGACAAAGTCGTCATCATCACCGGGGGCAGCCGTGGTATCGGCGCCGAGACGGCATTGCTGGCCGCCCGCGAGGGTTACCGCATCTGCATCAACTATCAGTCTGACGAAGCAGCCGCCCACCGTGTGCTGGAGCAGGTTCGTGGCCTGGGTGCCCAGGCGATCGCGGTGCGTGCGGACGTCAGCATTGAGGATGAGGTGATTGCGCTGTTCCACCGCGTGGACGCTGAGCTGGGGCGTGTCACCGCGCTGGTCAATAACGCCGGCACCGTCGGGCAAAAATCGCGGGTTGATGAGATGTCCGAATTCCGCATCCTGAAAATCCTGAAGACCAATGTGCTGGGGCCGATCCTGTGCGCCAAGCACGCGGTGCTGCGCATGTCGCCCAAACATGGCGGGCAGGGCGGCAGTATCGTCAACGTGTCGTCGGTGGCTGCGCGCCTGGGTTCGCCGGGCGAATACGTCGACTATGCAGCCTCCAAGGGCGCGTTGGACACCTTCACCCTTGGCCTGTCGAAAGAGGTGGCGGGTGAGGGCATTCGCGTCAACGCCGTGCGCCCTGGCTACATCTTTACCGACTTCCACGCCCTCAGCGGCGACCCGCACCGCGTCAGCAAACTGGAATCGGGTATTCCCATGGCCCGTGGCGGGCGCCCGGATGAAGTGGCGGAAGCGATTATCTGGTTGCTGTCGGACAAGGCTTCGTATGCCACGGGTACATTCCTGGATTTGGGCGGCGGTCGTTAACGTGTCGCCTGATCAGGTTGGCAGATGGCGCAGCGTTTCATAGCCGTGCCAGGAAAACTGCTGGAGCAGCGAGGCTTCCGAGTTGTCCCGGTTGCCAAAGCCGTCTTCGGAAAACCCGTCTATATAGCCATTGCGGCTATGGCTGGCGTTCAGGGTTCGGTCGTCCACGTTATCGATAAAGCGCAGTACTTTGTCGAGGTCGTAGGCCGCATCGGCCCTGGCTTGCGGATCGGGGTTGGCATCCGTCCAGTCACCGACCTGCTTTTTGAGGTCTTCACCCACGTGGTAATGATCGCGGCCTTCCAGGAAGCGTTTCATGACCGAGCTTTGCTCGATAATCCGTTCTGCCGAGCGGTGGTCGCCGGATGGCCGGCCCATGGGGCCGGTCATTTCGCGCACTTGATTTTGCTCCGCTGCACGCATGTAGTTGGGTGGGACAGGCAAGGGATTAAAACCTGAGGGCGATAAGGGGTTCATAAAAATCCTTAATGTTGACTAAGAAGACGCACATTCCAGTGTGGGAAAAGTGCGCCTTCCTATGTGGTCCAGGCTTCGATTTGGTTCCAGCTCAAAAAGAGCGAACGATCCGCCCCAGCGTCTCCATGGCTTTTTCCGACGCCTCAGTCCAGGGGCTGCCATAGTTCAAGCGAATGCAGTTGCGAAAGCGCTGGGTCGCCGAGAAAATCGGCCCCGGCGCAATACTGATGCCCTGGGCCAAGGCCATCTGGAACAGCTTCAACGAATCGGTCTTCTCCGGCAGTTCCAGCCACAGAAAGTACCCGCCGGCCGGCTGGCTGACCCGTGTCTGTGCCGGGAAGTAACGCGCGATGGCCGCGAGCATGGCGCTTTGCTGTTCTTCCAGAGCGTAACGTAACTTGCGCAGGTGCCGGTCATAGCCGCCATGTTGCAGGTAGTCGGCAATTGCCGCCTGGGCCGGCATCGAGGGGCACAGTGAGGTCATCAGCTTCAAACGCTCGACTTTCTGCGCATAGCGCCCGGCCGCCACCCAACCTACGCGGTAACCCGGGGCCAGGCTCTTGGCAAAGGAGCCGCAGTGCATGACCAAGCCTTCGGTGTCGAAGGCCTTGGCCGGCTTCGGCGCCTGTTGCCCGTAATACAGCTCCGCATACACATCGTCTTCGATCAGCGGGACTTGATGGCTGCGCAGCAGTTCTACCAGCGCTTGTTTCTTCGCCTCCGGCACCGTGGCGCCCATGGGGTTCTGGAAGCTGGTCATGGTCCAGCAGGCCTTGATCGGGTAGCGCTCAAGGCTTTGTGCCAAGGCGTTGAGGTCGATACCGTCGCGCGGGTGCACAGGGATTTCCACGGCCTTGAGCTTCAGGCGCTCCAGCACTTGCAGGCAGGCATAAAACGCCGGTGCTTCAATCGCCACCAGGTCGCCGGGCTCGGTCACCGCCTGCAGGCACAGGTTCAGTGCTTCCAGGGCGCCGTTGGTGATCAGCAATTCTTCCATGGGCAGCATCAGCCCACCGACCATGTAGCGCAGGGCAATCTGCCGGCGCAATTGCGGGTTGCCGGGCGACATGTCGGTGACCACCAGGCGCGCGTCCATCTCACGGCTGGCACTGGCCAGGGAGCGCGCCAGGCGTGGCAACGGAAACAGCATCGGGCTGGGGAAGGCCGAGCCGAAGGGCACGGTGTTGGGGTCCTTGATGGAGTCGAGCACCGAAAACACCAGCTCACTCACGTCCACTTCAGTGGACTCATGCACCTGCTCGCTCACCACCGGCT
Organism: Pseudomonas sp. R76; assembly: GCF_009834565.1. Taxonomy (GTDB): domain Bacteria; phylum Pseudomonadota; class Gammaproteobacteria; order Pseudomonadales; family Pseudomonadaceae; genus Aquipseudomonas. The sequence continues at coordinate 3,783,133 of NZ_CP019428.1, read as the reverse complement.
CGGAGAATGGGCTCGGCGCGTGGGTGTTGACGAAGTAACCGGAACGCGGCCGAGCACGGATCAGGCCACGGCGCTCCAGCAGGTAGTAAGCCTGGAATACCGTGGACGGGCTGACGCCGTGGGTCTGGCTCGCATAGCGCACCGACGGCACGCGCTGGCCGGGCCCCAGCACGCCGGAGCGGATCAGTTCTGCGATGTCATCGGCGAATTTTTCGTAGCGTTTCATGAGGGCCTAATTAGCTTTCTAAAATTATACGCAGGATTAAATGTGGGAGCTGGCTTGCCTGCGATAGCCATAGGTATCTACACAACTTTGAGTGCGGCGCTAACTTGCTGTCTGGCAGATTACAGCTATCTAACTGATGCACCGCGTTCCAAATGTGGGAGGGGGCTTGCCCCCGATGGCGGCCTGACAGCCGACCAGGGTGCTGGATCAGACCGAGTACATATCCATTCCTGCGGTAACGGCCACTTAGGGTTCCGCTCTTACAGCGGCTCACTTTGGAAAAAGCCGGAATGCCGGCCCAGCCCAAAGTAAGCAAATGGCTCTTGCCCCACCACTCGGCACCTCGCTTGGGCTCGGTGTGCCCGTAATCCGACATGGATTTGGGGGGCCGCCGCCACGCGCCATCCATGGCGCGGGGCGGCTAAACCGGCATCCCTGCCGGTTTACCCCCCAAATCCATGTCGAATTCCGGCCAGCGTGGTTTAACGGGGCGCCTAAGATCAAGATCAAAAGCCAGATCAAGAGCAAGAGCGGCTCGCTGCGCATCGTGGGTACGGTTTGCAGCTACAAAGTTGTGTAGATACCTATGCTGCGATAGCGATGCCACAGCCAGCTTTATCCTTGGCTGACCGGACGCTATCGCAGGCAAGCCAGCTCCCACCTTTATCGCTCAGCGGTTCATCGGCGCCACAAAGCGGCTGTCGGCAGCACTGTAGACCCACGGTTCATCCACATCCGTGACCTTGAACCGCAAGGTCTGCGAACTGCTTGCTGGCTTATCGGCCAGCAACGCCACCGACACCGGTATATCGCTGATTTCCCCCGGCGCCAGGCTGATCTCGGTCTTGCCTTGCAACTGGAAACCCTCAGCATCGACCAGCTCCAGGCGGTAGTCCTGACGCTGCTGCGTTTTGTTGATGACCTTGAGGCTGTAGATGTTCTCGATCAAGCCCTGGCTGTTTTCGCGGAACATGCCCCGGTCCTTGGTCACGTCCAGCGACACCATTGGCCGCCCCACCAGGGCCACCACCAAGGCCGCGATCATCACCAGCAGCACGGCACTGTAGCCGATCAGCCGTGGCCTGAGCAGTTGGGTGCTACCGCCTTGCAGTTGGTGTTCGCTGGTATAGCTGATCAAGCCACGGGCATAGCCCATTTTGTCCATGATCGAGTCGCAGGCATCGATGCAGGCTGCGCAGCCGATGCATTCCATTTGCAGGCCGTCACGGATATCGATGCCGGTGGGGCACACTTGCACGCAGAGCTGGCAGTCGATGCAATCACCCAGCCCGACGTCGGCAGGCTTGGCTTCGCGTTTGCGTGGCCCACGGTTTTCTCCACGCGCGGCGTCGTAGGAAATGGTCAGGGTGTCCTTGTCGAACATCACGCTCTGGAACCGCGCATAGGGGCACATGTGCATGCACACCGCTTCACGCAGCCAACCGGCGTTGAGGTAGGTGGCAGCGGTGAAAAACAGCACCCAGAACAGGCTCACGCCGCCCATTTGCCAGGTCAGCAGCTCCATGGCCAAGGGGCGAACGGGTGTGAAATAGCCGACAAACGTCAGCCCGGTAAGCACGCTGATGCCCAGCCACAACGTATGTTTGGCTGAACGTCGCGCCAGCTTGTTCAGGCTCCAGGGCGCCGCTTGCAGTTTGATGCGCTGGTTGCGTTCGCCTTCGGTGACCTTTTCACACCACATGAACAGCCAGGTAAACGAGCTTTGCGGGCAGGTGTAGCCGCACCATACTCGGCCTGCGAAGACGGTAACGGCAAACAGGCCGAAGGCGCAGATGATCAGCAGCACTGACAACAGGATGAAGTCCTGAGGCCAGAACGTCGCACCGAAAATATGGAACTTGCTTTCAGCCAGGTCCCACAGCACCGCTTGGCGCCCACCCCAGTTCAGCCACACGGTGCCGAAAAACGCCAGAAACAGCAGGCCTGCACCGCTCACGCGCAAGGTGCGGAACAGGCCGGTGAAACTGCGGGTATGGATCAGGTTGTCGCTGGATTTGGCCTTCACCTTCTTTGGGTGTATGGGCTCAAAGGTTTCCACGGTTGGGATTCTTTCGCTCATGGTCGTTCGCTCATCAGCCTCCATCAGGCGAATGAACTATGAACGCCGCACTGTTTGCGTAACAGACTCAGCTATGGCGATAAAAAGCAGATCAGATGGGTTGCTCAAACACGCCTGCGGCGATCTGCTGCACCCCGTGGCGTGTGGAATGCAGCGGTTTCAATCGCATGCTGATACAGATCAATCAAATCACTGAATCACTGTCGGTAGCCTTCAAGTGTTTGCGCCCGTCCTCGGCGCCGGCGACGGTCAAGGCGTCGGCCTCGGCTTCGGTGATGTAGATCCTGTCGTTATCCACTGTGACAAAAGACATGGCTTTGAGGCTGTCGGTACTGACTGTCACATCCACGGCGGGCAGGCTGCGCTCCTGGCCGTTTTCGTCGACCTTGAAATAGCACGTCTGGTTTTCGATACGGACTGGCATGGTGATTTCCTTTCCCTGAGCTGGTGAACGTTAGGGTTCGGGGCCATGTCAACGGTTCCAGGCAACTGACTGGCGGTCGCCGCTGTCAACCCTTTACCAACTCTTACAAAGGACTGCTTTCCATGGACGCCTGGTGGCATGAAGTGTGGCAAACCTTGCAAGCTGAATTCGCTGACATAGGCGATGCCAAGCAACTCACCCAGATCACCGTGCGCTTGCTGATCGCCGCGATCCTGGGCGGTATTCTCGGGTTTGAGCGCGAGCACAAAGGCAAGGCGGCGGGTGTACGCACCCATATGCTGGTGGCGTTGGGCGCAGCCCTGTTTGTGCTGGTGCCACAGATGTCCGGCAATCAGGCCGATGCCATGAGTCGCGTGGTGCAGGGCGTGATTGCGGGCATCGGCTTTCTCGGCGCCGGCACTATCCTCAAAGGCAAAGAAGATGAAGAGGGCCAGCATGTCAAAGGTCTGACCACCGCCGCCGGCCTGTGGATGACCGCAGCGATTGGGGTCGCTGCCGGAATGGGCCGTGAATCTACAGCGGTGCTCAGTACGTTGTTGGCCTTGGCGGTATTTAGCGTGATGCCCAGGATTGTCAGAGCATTCGAGGCCTCTGATGACCACCGGTCAGACCAGTAGGTCCTTTTCTTTCACTTGGCCGAATATCTTGGCGACCAGCGCGGGCTCCCCTTTGTTGCCGGAAATCACCAGCACAGTGGCATTATTTTCACGTGAGTATTTCAACTGCATTTCGCCACTGGCGCCTGATAACTGGTTGACCCAGTGCAGGGGTTTATTGAGTTGCCTGCTAATACCGGTGACGTCGATTTTGTCTCGGTCAGAGACGAAATTCCTGATTTCGCAGGGGTGTTCAAGGGTAGATGCCGCGGTATTACTGAAGCTGTAGGTTTTGGAATGCTGTGCGTGGTCAGGTTCGCGGTATCTCTCTGGCCTCAAACCATCAGGATGTGAAAATTGCAGCGCCCCGATCGCTTTGTGCACCTCGGTGGCAATGTCGCAGAGGTGGCTACCCTTGGCGTGCAGGTCATTCATAAAGTCATGAATGCTGTTCAGGCGGGGCTGCTCTTTTCGGGAAAAATCGAGGACCATCTCAACGCGACCGTCCTCCGGGGCCTTCATCAAACGGGCCTTTAGATCGAACAGTATCGAGTTCACATGTCTGCGGTAGGCCTCGACCTGCTCGTTCGCGACAGGATCGAACGCAGTGTTGATCGACTCTTGTTTTAATTGGGTCTCGATCTTGCCAAGGGTCTTTATGCAAGACGCCGCGTTCGGGCCGCTCAACACGCCTTTGATGTTGTCTGCGGTCAACACGCGGTCGATCTTTTCGAAGTGGGCTTTTGACTCCTCGGATTTAGGGTGGCGCATCATGTGGTTGAGCGTTTTAGGGGTTAGCTGGGCGCTGAGGTCGTCGAGCTCTACTTCGATTTTGGCCCGGCTTTCAGGCGTCATTTTGGGCTCATCGGGGCGCATTGGCTCCCGGGCGCTGTTGGGGCCGGATTGGAGCAGGTCGTCCACGGGTTTGGCAGACACGACGTCGGGTGCCGAGGGGGTGACGGGGGAAATAGTGTGGATTGGCGGTGCGTCTGAGCGAGCTTGCGATGGGGTAGAGATGGTCGACATGATGATTCCTCATAGACGGATCGGCTGAACGCTGGGGCCTCGGACTTGGCGTTGAGGTCAGCGTAAAGTCAGTATGGGAAGTATCGGGTCTGTTGGGGTTAGGGCTTTCCCTTTTAAGTAAGTGGGAAATTTCGACTATTAACGTCCGCCTGCACGTCTTGGTGCAATTGCCACCCTTGCACGGATCGAGCAAGCGGACGCCGAACCTACAGCGAATACGTCAGAGGATGACCGGCGGCTCGCTCGTTGGGGGTTCCTGCACGGGCGGCGGCTCATTTTCAGGCGGTTCCTGTTCAGGAATCGGCGGTGGCTGCGCAGGCGGTAATGTCGGGTCGTCGATGTTCGGGTCAGGTGTTTCAGCCGGAATCGGGATATTCATCGGTGTGGCCTCCTTTGTGCTTTGCTCTACCGGTGGACAACCGCCGGGGAGATTTGATTCCCCGCCCAATGGCGGTACATCCACCTGAACTTTTGCACTCACGGCAGGCTCGGACCTATTACGGCCCTGCTCAGGGAGAGCGCTGCCGCCTCAGAATTCGGATCAAGCAAAGAGCGTCCACAGGGCGTAAGGGGAAGATGCTCGATGACTGCTGAAACACTGGCTCCAGACGACTCCATATTACCGCTGTCCCAGGCGTTGCTATTGCCCAGGATCGCTATCGAAAGTACTGCACCGGTGATCGACGGCGGCGAATTTGCCGTCAAGGCGGTGGTTGGCCAACGGGTGACTGTCACCAGCAAGGTGTTTGCCGACGGGCACGACAAGCTGGCCGTGCTGATCCGCTGGCGCCCGCTGCAAGACGAAAGCTGGCACAGCGTGGTCATGGCCGACGTCGGCAATAACGGTTGGGAAGGCGCGTTTACGGTCGCTCAGCAAGGCCCCCACGAATACTGCATTGAAGCCTGGATCGATACGTTTGCCAGCTTCTGCTACGAATTGCGTAAAAAGCACGAAGCCGGCGTGCCGGTCAGCCTGGAGCTGCAGGAAGGCCGCAGCCTGGTGCTGCAGGCAGCCGAGCGCAGTGACAATGAGCTGCGTGACCGCTTGATGCTGCTGCACCACGAACTCTCCGGGCTGCTGGAAACCGAGCAGGTCGCACAGTTCCTGCACGAAGACAGTGCGCACTTGATGACCCAGGCCGATCATCGCGCCTACTTGAGCGTCAGCCCCGTCTACCCAATCGATGTGGAACGTGAGGCTGCGCAGTTCGCCAGCTGGTACGAGCTGTTTCCCCGCTCGATCACCGACGATCCTGCGCGTCACGGCACGTTCAACGATGTGCACTCACGGCTGTCGATGATCCATGATATGGGCTTTGACGTGCTGTATTTTCCGCCGATCCACCCGATTGGCCGCAGCCACCGTAAAGGCAAGAACAATTCCCTCACGGCTGGGCCCGATGATCCAGGCAGCCCGTACGCAATTGGCAGCGAGGAGGGCGGCCACGAGGCCATCCACCCGCAACTGGGCAGCCGCGATGACTTCCGCCGCCTGGTCAAGGCCGCCGCCGACCATGGCCTGGAAATCGCCCTGGACTTTGCGATCCAGTGCTCCCAGGACCACCCGTGGCTCAAAGAGCATCCCGGCTGGTTCAACTGGCGCCCGGACGGCACGATCAAATACGCCGAAAACCCACCGAAGAAATACCAGGACATCGTCAACGTCGACTTCTATGCCGCTGACGCGATCCCAAGCCTGTGGATCGAGTTGCGCGACGTCGTGGTGGGCTGGGTGGAAGAGGGCGTGAAGACCTTTCGCGTCGACAACCCGCACACCAAGCCGCTGCCGTTCTGGCAATGGTTGATCAGTGATGTACGTTCGAAGCACCCCGAGGTGATCTTCCTCGCCGAAGCATTCACCACCCCGGCGATGATGGCGCGCCTGGGCAAGGTTGGTTATTCGCAGAGTTACACCTATTTCACTTGGCGCAACACCAAGGCCGAGCTGAGCGAATACTTCGCGCAGTTGAACGAGTCGCCGTGGCGCGAGTGCTACCGGCCAAACTTCTTCGTCAATACGCCGGATATCAACCCGGGCTTCCTGCATGAGTCGGGTCGCCCAGGCTTCTTGATCCGCGCCGCGTTGGCCACCATGGGCTCAGGCTTATGGGGCATGTATTCAGGCTTCGAATTGTGCGAAGCCGCGCCGGTGCCGGGCAAGGAAGAGTACCTGGACTCGGAGAAGTACGAGATCCGCCCGCGCGACTTCACGGCGCCGGGCAATATCATTGCCGAAATCGCCCAACTCAACCGCATTCGCCGGCAGAACCCGGCGCTGCAAGCGCACCTGGGCCTGAAGCTCTACAACGCCTGGAATGACAACATTCTGTACTTCGGCAAGCGCAGCGAAGACGGTAGCAATTTCATCCTGGTGGCGGTCAACCTCGATCCGTTCAATGCCCAGGAAGCGAACTTCGAGTTGCCGCTGTGGGAAATGGGCTTGCCGGATGATGCCCAGACCCAAGGCGAAGACTTGATGAGCGGCCATCGCTGGACCTGGTACGGCAAGACCCAGTGGATGCGGCTGGAGCCGCACACCCCATTTGGAATCTGGCGAATCACAACATCCTGAGCCCGGCCCGATCATCAGACCGATGAGGATCCAATGTGGGAGCAGGCAAGCCAGCTCCCACAATGACCGTATTCCTTCAGGCGGTTTTTTCAGAATTTTCAGGAGTTTCCAATGGCGAAGAAACCCAAGGCTGCCACCTTTATCAAAGACCCGCTCTGGTACAAGGACGCGGTGATCTACCAGGTTCACGTCAAATCCTATTTCGACTCCAACAACGACGGCATCGGTGACTTTCCCGGGCTGATCGCCAAGCTCGACTACATCGCCGACCTGGGTGTGAATACCATCTGGCTGTTGCCTTTCTACCCCTCGCCACGCCGTGACGACGGCTATGACATCGCCGAATACCGTGGCGTGCACAGCGACTATGGGACCATGGCCGACGCCAAGCGCTTTATCGCCGAGGCGCACAAACGCGGGCTGCGGGTGATCACCGAACTGGTGATCAACCACACCTCCGACCAGCACCCCTGGTTCCAGCGAGCACGCAAGGCCAAGCCGGGTTCGGCGGCGCGGGACTTCTACGTTTGGTCCGACGACGACCAGAAATACGACGGCACGCGCATCATCTTCCTCGACACCGAAAAGTCCAACTGGACCTGGGACCCGGTCGCCGGCCAGTACTTCTGGCACCGTTTCTACTCCCACCAGCCGGACCTGAATTTCGACAACCCGCAAGTCATGAAAGCGGTGCTGTCGGTGATGCGCTATTGGCTCGACATGGGCATCGACGGCCTGCGCCTGGACGCCATTCCGTATCTGATTGAGCGCGACGGCACCAATAACGAAAACCTGCCGGAAACCCACGACGTCCTCAAGCAGATCCGCGCCGAAATCGACGCCCATTACCCGGACCGCATGTTGCTGGCCGAAGCCAATCAATGGCCGGAAGACACGCAGTTGTATTTTGGAGACAAGAAGGGCGACGACGGCGATGAATGCCACATGGCCTTTCACTTCCCGTTGATGCCACGTATGTATATGGCGTTGGCCCAGGAAGATCGCTTCCCCATCACCGATATTCTGCGCCAGACCCCGGAGATTCCCGCTAATTGCCAATGGGCGATCTTCTTGCGCAACCACGATGAACTGACCCTGGAAATGGTCACCGACAAAGAGCGCGACTACCTGTGGAATTACTACGCCGCTGACCGTCGTGCCCGCATCAACCTGGGCATTCGTCGACGCCTGGCGCCGCTGGTGGAGCGTGACCGCCGCCGCGTCGAGTTGCTCAACAGCCTGCTGCTGTCGATGCCCGGCACGCCGACCTTGTACTACGGCGACGAAATCGGCATGGGCGATAACATTTACCTGGGCGACCGCGACGGCGTGCGCACGCCAATGCAGTGGTCCATCGACCGCAATGGCGGCTTCTCGCGCGCCGACCCGGCCAGCCTGGTGCTGCCGCCGATCATGGACCCGCTTTACGGCTACCAGTCGGTCAACGTTGAAACCCAGGCCCAGGACCCGCATTCGCTGCTCAACTGGACGCGGCGCATGCTCGCAGTGCGTAAGCAATCCAAGGCCTTTGGCCGTGGCAGCTTGAAAATGCTTTCGCCGAGCAACCGCCGCATCTTGGCCTACACCCGTGAATTCACCGGCGAAGACGGGCGCACGGAAATCATCCTGTGCGTGGCCAACGTGTCGCGCAGTGCCCAGGCGGCTGAGCTGGACCTGTCGGCCTTCGCCGGCATGGTGCCGGTGGAAATGCTCGGCGGTAATGCCTTCCCGCCAATCGGCCAGCTGAATTTCCTGCTGACCCTGGCACCTTACGGTTTCTATTGGTTCGTGCTGGCGGCGGAAAACCAGATGCCGAGCTGGCATGTGCAACCGGCGCAAAGCATTCCGGACTTCACCACGCTGGTGTTGAAAAAACGCATGGAAGAGTTGCTCGAAGAGCCGTGCCGCACCACCCTGGAGCAGACTTCACTGCCGGCCTGGCTGCCCAAGCGGCGTTGGTTCGCTGGCAAGGACGTGGCCATCGACAGCGTGCGCATTGCCTACGGCGTGCGTTTCGGCGACCCGCAGCACCCGGTGCTGCTCAGCGAAATTGAGGTCAGCAGCGGTGGCCAGGTCAGTCGTTATCAGTTGCCATTCGGCTTCCTCGCCGAAGACCAGTTCACCAGCGCCTTGCCGCAGCAACTGGCCCTGGCCCGTGTACGCCGCACGCGTCAAGTCGGGTTGGTGACCGATGCCTTCAGCCTTGAGCACTTTATTCGTGCGGTGATCCACGGCTTGCAAGCCGGCACCGTACTGGACACCCCTGAAGGCGATTTGCGCTTTGAGGCCACGCCGCATCTGGCCAATTTGCACTTGAACGCTGAGTCGCAGGTGCGCTACCTGTCGGCTGAGCAGTCCAACAGTTCGGTGGTGGTGGGCGAAAGCCTGGTGCTCAAGCTGATCCGTAAAGTCAGCAGCGGTGTGCACCCGGAGCTGGAAATGAGCGCCTACCTGACCGCCGCCGGTTACCCGAACATTTCGCCCTTGCTCGGTTCGATGATTCGGCGTGATGCCCAGGGCGAAGACAACCTGTTGATGATTGCCCAAGGCTATTTGAGCAATCAGGGCGACGCCTGGGCCTGGACGCAAAACAGCCTGGAACGCGCGATTCGCGACGAGCTGGCCGAAGCCATCTCTGAACAGGAACAGCACTACAACGCACTCGGCGAGTTGCAGGATTTTGCCGGCCTGCTCGGCCAGCGCCTGGGTGAAATGCACGTGGTGCTGGCGGCGAAAACCGCCAATAAAGACTTCAAGCCCGAAGCGACTACCGTCAAGGACACCCAGGCCTGGGCCAAGGACGTCGGCGCGCAGATCGACCGCGCCCTGCAGTTGCTCAAACTTCATCAAAGCCAATTGAACCCTGCCGATCAGGCGCTGGTCAGTGAATTGCTGGCGCAGAAAAAAGCCATCGGCGCTCACGTCCAGGCCCTGGCGAAAGCCACGGCGGGCGGCCTGCGGATCCGCGTCCACGGTGACTTGCACCTGGGCCAGGTACTGGTGGTGAAAGGCGATGCCTACTTGATCGACTTTGAAGGCGAACCGGCGCGGCCGCTGCATGAACGGCGCGGCAAGCACAGCCCGTATAAAGATGTGAGTGGTGTGCTGCGTTCGTTTGATTACGCCGCCGCCATGGCCCTGAATGTGCAAGGCGTGGATCACTCGCCGGAGGCGGACATCGCCCGCAAACGCGTGACCGACCGTTACTTGAGTGAGGCGCGTGAGGCATTTATCCAGGCTTATCATCAGGCTACGACTACACTGGCGCATGACTGGCAGGATGCCAAAGGCCAGAGCGCCGCGCTGACGTTGTTCAGTTTGGAGAAGGCCGCGTACGAAGTGGCTTACGAAGCGGAAAATCGCCCGACCTGGTTGCCGGTGCCGTTGCAAGGTTTGCACGGCCTGCTCAGTGGGCTAACACCTATATCGAAAACTGCACGCGGTGGGGAGACGTCATGAGCTTTACAAATAAAGAACCGCTGCAACCGAAGTTGACGGCCATGCCGGCGTCCAAGGACGTCGAAGCACTGGTCAGAGCCGAACACCACGACCCGTTCTCGATTCTCGGGCCCCATGATGACGAGCAGGGCGGGCAATTTATCCGCGCGTTCCTGCCTGAAGCCTTGAGTGTAAAGGTCTTGGCCCGTGACAGCGGCGAACAAATCGGCAGCCTCGACGCAACTCAAGTGCCGGGTCTGTTTGTCGGGCATTTCGCCACTCGCCAGGAATACCTGCTGAAGATCCAGTGGGCCGGCGGCGAGCAAATCACCGAAGACCCATACAGTTTCAGCCAGTTGCTGCTCGGTGAAATGGACCTGTACCTGTTTGCCGAAGGCAATCACCGTGACCTGAGCAGCTGCCTCGGCGCCCAGGTGACCAGCGTCGATGGCGTGCAAGGCGTGCGCTTCGCCGTGTGGGCGCCGAATGCGCGGCGCGTGTCGGTGGTGGGCGATTTCAATATCTGGGATGGCCGCCGTCACCCGATGCGCTTGCGTCACCCGTCCGGCGTGTGGGAGATCTTCATTCCGCGCCTGCAACCGGGCGCAGCCTACAAGTACGAAATTCTCGGCGCCCACGGCATTCTGCCACTTAAGGCCGACCCGATGGCCTTGGCCACCCAGTTGCCGCCCGACACCGCGTCGAAAGTCGCCGCGCCGTTGCAGGTGGATTGGCAAGACCATGAGTGGATGCAGTCGCGTGCCGACAAGCAGAAACCCACAGCGCCGCTGTCGATCTATGAGCTGCACGTCGGTTCCTGGCAGTGCGAATTGGACGAGGCCGGTGAAGTGTCCCGCCAGTACGGCTGGCGCGAACTGGCTGAGCGTCTGATTCCGTATGTGCAGGAATTGGGCTTCACCCACATCGAACTGATGCCGATCATGGAACACCCGTTCGGCGGTTCCTGGGGCTATCAGGCGTTGTCGCAATTTGCCCCGAGTGCGCGTTTTGGTTCGCCGGAAGATTTCGGCTTTTTCATCAACGCGCTGCACCAGGCCAATATTGGCGTGATCCTCGACTGGGTGCCGGCGCATTTTCCCACCGACACCCACGGCCTGGCCCAGTTCGACGGCACGGCGCTGTACGAATACGCCAACCCGCTGGAAGGCTTCCACCAGGATTGGGACACGCTGATCTACAACCTGGGCCGCACCGAAGTGCACGGTTTTATGCTGGCCTCGGCATTGCACTGGCTAAAACACTTCCATATCGACGGTTTGCGTGTGGATGCCGTGGCGTCGATGCTGTACCGCGACTATTCGCGTAAAGCCGGTGAGTGGGTGCCCAACCGCCACGGCGGCCGCGAGAACCTGGAGGCCATCGACTTCCTGCGCCACTTGAACGATGTGGTGGCACTGGAAGCGCCGGGCGCGCTGGTGATCGCCGAAGAGTCGACCGCCTGGCCGGGCGTCAGCCAGAGCACCCAGCAAGGTGGCCTGGGCTTCAATTACAAGTGGAACATGGGCTGGATGCACGACTCGCTGCATTACATCCAGCAAGACCCGGTGTACCGCGCCCATCATCACAACGAGCTGAGTTTCGGCCTGGTGTATGCCTGGTCCGAGCGGTTTATCCTGCCGATCTCCCACGATGAAGTGGTGCACGGCAAGCACTCGCTGATCGACAAGATGCCCGGCGACCGCTGGCAGAAGTTCGCCAACCTGCGCGCTTACCTGAGTTTCATGTGGATGCACCCCGGCAAGAAACTGCTGTTCATGGGCTGCGAATTCGGCCAATGGCGGGAATGGAACCACGACCAGCAGCTGGACTGGTACCTGCTGCAATACCCCGAACACCGGGGCGTGCAGAAGCTGGTTGGTGACCTCAACCGTCTGTACCGCGAGGAACCGGCGCTGCATGAACAGGACGACGCCCCGCAAGGTTTCCAATGGTTGATCGGCGACGACGCGATCAACAGCGTCTACGCTTGGCTACGCTGGAGCAAAGACGGCAAGCCGGTCCTGGTGGTCGCCAACTTCACCCCGGTGCCGCGTGAGGCGTATGCGGTCGGCGTGCCGTTTGCCGGGCGTTGGAGCGAGGTGATCAACAGTGATGCCGACATGTATGCCGGTTCCAACTTCGGCAATGGCGGGGAAGTGTTTACTCAGGATGAGCCGCGTCATGGGCAACCGGTGTCGCTGTCGTTGAACCTGCCGCCGTTGGGCGTGTTGATTCTGCGCCCGGAAACGCTTTAAGGGCTCTAGCATGGCGGATTCTGTTGTCCGCGCTACTGGCAGGGTGCCACAATGGCGCCTTTGTCGTGGCAGTCGAAGCAGGCGTATTTAATGAACGGCCTTGGGCGTGGACAGGAACAGGATGGCTTTATCGAGGAGCAGGTGCGAACGGACCGTTTGCATCAGCTGTTTCGCCAATCGTTCGCCGCCATTTTCGGCAGTTACCTTGGCGCCGTCATGCTCTGCTGGCTGTGCTGGGACCGTTTCGACCACAATGTCATGCTGGTCTGGCTGGTGGTGCTGGCGGTCACATCCCTGCTGCGCGTCAAGATGTTCACCGAGTGGTTTCGCTGCCCTGAAAAAGAGCGCACGCCCGACCGCTGGGAACGCCGTTACTGGGTCACGCTAATGCTCTCTGCGGGTGTCTGGGGCATTGGCGCCCTGGCGGTCATGCCCCCCGACGATCGTGTATCGCAAGTGCTGGTCATGCTGTTTACCGTCGGCATGTCGGTCAGCGCAGTGTCCTGTTATTCCGCTTATCGCTACATGACCATGGGCTCCATGGCGCTGGTGCTCTTGCCGTGCACGCTGTGGTTGCTGTTCCAGCCATCGCCGATGCAAGTGGGCGTGGCGGTGGCGGTGTTGGTGTTCTCGACCTTTGTGGTCAGCGCCACACGCAAATTTTCCGATGCCTTGGAAAAAGCCTTTCGCCTGACCCGGCAAATGGAACGTGCCCACCATATTTCTACCCGCGCCGCGCAGACCGATGAGCTCACCGGGCTAATGAATCGCCGCGCATTCTTCGAACATGCCCAGCTGTTGTATGAGCAATGTCGCCATAACCAGCAACCGCTGTGCGCATTGATGATGGACATGGATCACTTCAAGGACATCAACGACACCTACGGCCACCAGGCCGGCGACCAGGTGTTGCGCCAGATTGGCGGGGTGATCAGTGCGTCGTTTCGCCAGGCCGATGTGTATGGCAGGCTCGGGGGCGAGGAGTTTGCGGTGTTGTTGCCCAATACGTCGCTGGAGACCGCGCGGGGCATCGCCGAGCAACTGGTCAAGGCGATTTCGGGCCTGGCTTCAGCGCCCGTGCAGGGCTTGACCGCCAGCCTCGGCGTGGCCACCACCCGCAGCCTCGACCAGGACCTGCACAGCCTGATGAACACCGCCGACAAGGCGCTGTATCGCGCCAAGGCCATGGGCCGCAATCAAGTGGCGGTGGCGGAATAAAGCCTCAGTCCTTGCGCATCGATTTGGCCAACGCCTGCGCCACCTGCTCGGCGGAGTAGGGCTTGGGCAGGAATTCAAAGCCGTCGTAACCACTGTCGGCCAGCTCTTCGCTGTAGCCCGACGTCAACACCACCGGCAGATCCGGCCGGCGCTCGCGCAGCAGCTTGGCCATGGCCACGCCGGTCATGCCGGGCATCACCACATCCGAGAAAATCGCGTCGAAGCCCGTAACCGCAGGGCCAGCCAGCGTGAGTGCCTGTTCTGCATGGGTGGCCCAGGTGGTCTGGTAGCCCAGGTCCTGCAAGATCTGATTGGCGAAACGGCCGACTTCCAGGTTGTCTTCGACGATCAGGATATGGCACAGCGAGGTGTCGTGAGCCAGGCTGCGCGCGTCCTGCACCAGGTTGGACGGCACAGCCGCAGCTTCAGCTGCGGGCAAATACAGGGTAAACACGCTGCCTTGGCCAAGGTGGCTGGCCACATCGACGTTGCCGCCCGACTGCTTGGCAAACCCGAACACCTGCGACAAGCCCAGGCCGGTGCCTTTGCCCACGGCCTTGGTGGTAAAGAACGGCTCGAAGATGCGCTCCACGGTGCCGTCGTCAATGCCGCTGCCGGTATCGGCCAGTGCAATCGCCACAAACGGCTGGCGGGCTTCGGCCTCGCCACGAATGCGTGGCAGCGCCGTCAGCGTGCTCACGCGCAGCGTGAGGGTGCCGCACCCGTCCATGGCATCCCGGGCGTTGAGCGCGATGTTGATCAATGCGGTTTCGAACTGGCTGGGGTCGACGCGCACGTAGCAAGGCTGGTGCGGCAGTTCAATCTGCACATGGATGCGTGCGCCGGTGACGCTTTCGAGCATCTCGCCGATGTTTTTCACCCGCAGGCACACATCGAAAACTTCCGGGTTCAGCGGTTGGCGACGGGCGAACGCGAGCAATTGGCTGGTGAGCTTGCTGGCGCGCTCGACGGTGTCCGACACGGCGCCCATGTAGCGTTGGCGCCGCTCTTCGGACAAACCTGGCTGGCGCAAGAAGTCCACCGAGGAGCGAATAATCGTCAGCAGGTTGTTGAAGTCATGGGCCACGCCGCCGGTCAACTGGCCAATCGCTTCGAGCTTTTGCGACTGGTGCAGCGCCGCTTCGGCCTGGGTCAAGGCGTGGGTGCGTTGTTCTACCCGCTGTTCCAGCGTCGCGTTCAGCTCGGTAATGGCGGCAAGGCCCTCGCGTACGGCAGCGTCGGCGCGCACGCGCTCGATATGCGCCCAGGAGCGCTCGGTGACTTCACCCACCAATGCCAGGTCGTACGGCGACCACAGGCGCGCGGATTTGTGGTGCACGGCCATCAGCGCGGTCAGGCGCCCGTCCTTGATCAGCGGGAAACACACGGTCGCCGTGGCGCCCAGCGCCTGATAGCTGGCCGATTCTTCTGGCGGGAATTCGTCGCGATTGTCGCGAATCACCAGCGCTTCACCGGCGCGCAACTGTTTGACCGCGCGGGCGCCGAACGACGCCAGGCTGTAACGCCCGACGATACTTGGCGAGCCGGGTGCGGCCCAGTTGCCGCGAATGGTGAAGCCGTCTTCATCGGCGTCCATATCGGCATAGGCGCAATTGGACACCGACAGGTGCTCGGCCAACAGACGCGTGGTGGTGGTCATGATGGCTTCGGCGTCGGTGGCGTTGGTCACGGCGCTGCCAATGGCATCCAGTACGGCCAGGCGGCGTGCGAGGAACACGGTGGCGGTGGTCTCAGTGACGGTATTGAGCATGCCGACGACCGTGCCTTGAGGGTCGCGCAAAGGGCTGTAGCAAAACGTGAAGTAGGCCTGTTCGGGGCCGTTACCGCGCTCAATCACCAACGGAAAGTTTTCGACGTAGGTCGCATGCCCTTGAAAGGCTGCGTCAGCTATCGGACTGACTTCATCCCAGACCTCACGCCAGGTCTCGCTGAACGGCCGCCCCAATGAATACGGTTTATCGCCAAGAATAGGCACAAATGCATCGTTGTAGAGCGTGATCAAGTGTGGTCCCCAAACAATGGCGTGGGGGAAGCTTGAGGCAAAGCACAGGGCCACCGTGGTCTTGAGTACATCAGGCCATTGCTCCAGCGGGCCGAGTGGGGTACTGGCCCAATCGTGCTGGCGAACCCTCTCAGCCATGTCGCTGCTGCTTTGCAGCCAATTCATCATCGGGTGAACACCTTATTTGCCGCGGCCTCTGGAATGCCTGAAAACATCAGCACATCCAGCTACAGACCTGCATGGACGCTGCCAGTTCAGCGCGATTATCCATGAGATGGCACTTTGATGCTCACTCCAAATGAACAGATGAAGGCGGCGGCGTGAAAGGCGCCGCCTGGCCGTTATTGCGAACCGAAAACCCCGGTCCAATAAATCCCGGCGTCACTCTTCGGGTCCATGGCATAGGCAGCGCCCAATTCGCGAAATTGCGGGTTCATCAAGTTGGCGCAATGGCCTGGGCTGGCGAGCCAGCCGTCCACGACTTTACGCGGGGTGTCGAGGCCCGCCGCGATGTTCTCGCCGATGTTTTTCGCGATGTACCCGGCCAGCTCGGCCCGGTCGCCGGGCGTGCGGCCATCGTGGTCGAGGTGGTCGAAGAAGTTGCCGTTGGCCATGTTGCGGGTGTGGCTGTTGGCGGCACCGGCCAAGTCATCGTTCCACGACAGCGGCGTGGTTGCCGTGAACGCTTGGGTGCCACATTGACGCGGTTGCGCGCGGGCGGCATTGACCAGGTTGAGAAGTTGCTTGCCTTCGGTCTGCCAATCGCCCAGGCCGCTGGACAGCAGCGGGCGTGCCAGCACGATGCGCCAGTCCTGGCCGCTGTTGCTCACGCCGATGTCGACAAATTGCGGGTCGAGCACCACGCGGCAGAAACTTTCGCGCACGGCCTTCATGGCGGCCTGGGCATCCTTGGGGCCCGACAGGCTGATGGCCTGCACGTTGACCATCGGGTACGCGGCCCGCGCCAGCGCCTGCTGCAAGTCGCCGACATTGGTCGCCGGCAGCACCAGCCGCGTATCGCTGGCCAAGGGTGGCAGTTCCTGGGAACCCTGGTTACCGCAGCGCTGCACCTGGCTGCGGTACTGATTGATCTGTTGCACCAACTGACTTTCTTCATTCGCCATCGCGCTGGCGCAGAACGCCAGACTGGCGGCCAGCGTCGTAAGACCCATCATCAATGACAGCACGCGCATGGACGTTACCCTTGAGCTTGAAAGTGCCCATGATGCGCGATGTAACCCGGTCTGGCGCAACGCCTTTTTTGTTTTTTTGCCTCAACGGGTGTTCTGCAGGCCGTTCACGGCGCTGTGGCGGCGCCTGGCAAAGGTGCTGGCGACGATGATCAAGGCCAGTGCCACGGCGAAGGTCACGTGCAGGCCATTAGCCACGGCTTGCCCCGTGGCGTGGGTTACATCGGGGCTGGCCCAGGCAAACACTGCGCCCAGGCCCGAGGCGCCAACAATCAGGCCGAGGTTGCGCGACAGGTTCAGCAGGCCGGAAATCGTGCCGCGTCGCGAGGCTGCGACATCGCTCATCACCGCAGTGTTATTGGCGGCCTGGAACAGGCTGTAGCCCAGCGTCAACAGGATCAGCGAGGCCAGGTACGCCAACAGGCCTGCGGCGAGAGACAGTGACAAGGCGCCGAAGGCCATGAGGCCCAACCCCGTGAGGGTCATGCGCTGGCTGCCGAAGCGGTCGGTGAGGTGGCCCGCCGGTAGGCCGTTGAGCGCTGAGACACAGGGCCCGACCGCCATCGTCAGGCCCATTGCGGCGGAGTCGAGCCCCAGGCCATGGGACAAATAGAACGGCCCGACCACGAAGGTAGCCATGATCACCGCCGACACCAACGCACTCATCGCCAGGCCGGCGCGCAACGCTGGCTCGCGCAATGGCACCCAGAATGCCTCACGCGAAGTTGCGGTGCCGTGCTGCCGATCCACCGGCAAATAACGCCAGGCGAGGGCGGCAGCCAACACGCCCAATGGCACACCCACCAGAAACAACGCGCGCCAGCCCCACACACCGAGCAGCACGCCGCCGACACTCGGGCCCATGGCCGTGCCCACGGCTGACATCGTGCCGAGCAAGCCCATCACGCGCCCGGTGCGCTCTTTGGTAACGGTGTCGCCGACCATGCCCAAGGTCATCGCCATCATGACCGCCGCACCCAGGCCTTGCAGGATGCGCGCGCCAATCAGCCATTCAAGTGTGGGCGCGACGCCGCACAGCGCGCAGGCCAGGCTGAACAGCAGCAAGCCCATGACCAACAGCCGACGGCGCCCGAAGCGATCACCGAGGCTGCCGGCGTTGACGATTACCGCCGTGATCGCCAACAGGTAGGCCAGCACCACCCATTGCACGGCGTGAAACGATGCATCAAACACCTGCGCCAAGTGCGGCAGGCCGACATTGGCGATGCTGGTGCCGAGCGAGGCCAGCAACATGGACAGCGACAGCGCGACGAGGCTGCCTCTTGGAGACGTGGGCATGGGGCGATTCCTTGAATGAACGTAGCTGTCGCCAATCTACGTCGTCGCCTAATATGGCGGAAGGCGCACGGTTTTCAGCCTATACGTGCATCAAACGCCTTATAAGGAGTGCCCATGCCCGATCTCAACTTGCTGATCACCCTGGATGTGTTGCTCACCGAAGGCAGTGTCGCGCGTGCGGCCCAGCGCCTGCGCCTGAGCCCATCGGCCATGAGCCGCGCACTCGCACGCTTGCGCGAAACCACCGGCGACCCCTTGCTGGTGCGCGCCGGGCGCGGCCTGGTGCCCACGCCGCGCGCGCTCGAGCTACGTGAGCAGGTCAGCCGACTGGTGCAGGAGGCGCAGACGGTACTGCGCCCCGCGCAAACTTTGGACATGGGGCAGGTGACGCGCACTTTTACGCTGCGCGCCAGCGAGGAATTTGTCGAAAACCTCGGCCCGGCGTTGCTGGCGCGTATCGCCCAGGAGGCACCTGGCGTGCGCTTGCACTTCGTCAACAAAACCGACAACGACTCTGCGCTGCTGCGCGAGGGCAGCGTCGACTTGGTGATCGGTGTGGTCGACCCCGGCGCCAGCCCTGAGGTGCTGACCCAGGCGCTGTTTCGTGATCGCCTGGTCGGCGTGGTGCGCAGCGGCCATCCGCTGAGCCAGGGCGCCGTCAGCGCCGAGCGTTTCGCCGAAGGCCGGCACGTGTACGTCTCCAGGCGCGGGCTCGACCGTGGCCAGGTCGACGAGGCCCTGCAAGCACAAGGCCTGAACCGTGACATCAGCACTATCGTCGCCGGGTTTGCCACCGCGATTGCCCTGGCCCGCGACACGAACCTCATCGCCAGCGTGCCCGAACGCTACACCGTCAACCAACGCGAGGGGCTCTACAGCTTTGCGCTGCCGTTATCGATACCGACGTTTACCGTGGCCATGCTCTGGCACCCACGCCAGGACGCCGACCTGGCCCATCGCTGGTTACGCGGTTGTTTGCGCGAGGTGTGCGGGCCATGACCCGGCTGCAACAGGTACAATCGCCGCTGCCTTGACGCGAAACCCCAGGAATTTGCATGTTCAGCCTTACCCGCTACACCACACCGTGCCCCGAGCCAATCAACGCGCAGATCCTGCAGATGGTGGTGGATAACCTCACTGACATCAGCAGCGTGGCGCTGCCGCCGAGTAACTTGCTCTACAACATCTACCAGTACGCCATTGGCTTTGAGGTGCACCTGTACCTGGAGGCACTGAACGGCTCGAAAGGCATTGCCGTTGAACTGGTGGTGGCGATGGACGCGGAACAGCTTGTTGGCTTTTGCCTGTACCTGCCGGTCAAAGATGACCCGCAAGCCTGCGGCATCGCGTTCATGGCGGTGCAGGCCGGCAGGCGCCGCCAGGGTGTGGCCCGCGCGATGATTGAGGACGTGCTGGCGCGCTATCCCCACGCCGAGTTGGCCTGTGCGGTGGAAAAGGTCCCGGCTTTTGCGGCCATGGGTTTTCAAGTACGCGGCGCGCGCGGCACGCAGGTGCTGATGAACACCCGGGACTACGGCACTGACGGTTTGATGGGCGTGCTGGACGTGGCGGCGATTTATAGCTCGCTGGAAGTGCGGCAGATTCACACGTACCTGCTGCAAAAGCACGGCAAGCGCGCGATGGTGGATGCGGAGAAACAGCGCGATCGGCACCTGGACCAGTTGGTGCGCAAGGTTCAGCGGTTTATCGCTGAACAATAAAGTGCCCGCCGTGGTTGCTGTGGCGAGCGGGCTTGCCCCGCGTTGGGTTGCGCAGCAGCCCTAATCCGGTCACCGCGTTTTTACAGGAAATCTGCGGTGGTCCATTGGGGCTGCTTCGCAGCCCAACGCGGGGCAAGCCCGCTCGCCACGACAAGCCCGCTCGCCACGACAGGCCTGCTTGCCACAATTGCTCACTGGCCAAAAAGCTCACTGACCACAGCAAGCCTGTTTGCTACAAGTGATTAGGGCTTGGCCAGGTTCCAGTTGCCGCCAACGCCGTCACCGCTGATGTCGCCCGGTTTGCTGTCCTTGACCCAGGTGTACAGCGCCTGGCCTTTGTAGGCCCATTGTTTGCTGCCGTCGTCACGGGTGATCACGGTGTAGCCGTCGGCATCTTTTGCCGCCGCCTGGGCGGTGAACGCCGGCCAGTTGGCCAGGCATTGGCCGTTGCACACCGATTTACCCGCGCTGTCTTTGGCGAAGGTGTAAAGGGTCATCCCTTTGCTGTCCACCAGCACTTTGCCTTTGGCGCTGTCGGCCACTTTGGCCGGGGCGGCAAACGCCATGGACGACGCGCAGGCAATCAGGACGGCAACAGCGAGGGAGAATTTTTTCAGCATGACGAGCTCCAGGGTGTTTTCGAATTGGGGGTCTGGCCTTGTGCTGTATTCACAAGCCGTACTCAGGTAAACACCCGTCGCGCCGCTTTATTCCCCCCGCGTGAACAATTAATTATTTAACTGCGCCCGCGATTGACATCCGAGTGGCTGCTGGAGCCTGAAAGCGCTGGCGCCCAGGCGCATTTGACGACAGCAGGACCGAGTCTGTGCGAAAAGCCCGGAACTCAATCAAGCATTGGCACCACAGACTGTCTGCTGATCAACGCAGTTGGTTCAGCGTTCCTACTACTTTATTTGGAGTTCCCTCTATGAACATTGGCGGATTAAGCGCTGGGTCTGCACTCAGCAACGTTGATATGTCTCAGATGAACAGCAAGAACACTGGCGATGAACAAGCCTGCGACGCTAAGAGAAACGATGAAAAGCGTATTCAGACTGACGCAAACTCCAAGTCGCAAAGCGAAATGGTGAACCTGCGTCCGGTCGCCAATATGCTGCCGGAAAACGATCAGCAGATCTCGTTCTGATAGAGCGGCCTGCACGACTGGCATGACAAGGCGCTCGGATTTTAGCCTTCGCGAAACAAATCGTGGGCATCGAGCAAGCGGTAGGCAATTTCCGGGCGTTTTTCCATGCCGCGCCGAATGGCTGCCGGAATCGATTGCCGGGTCTTGCGGCACAGGCCGGGCAGGTCGTCGATAACAATCTGTATGCCGCGCATGCTCTTTACCTCGGTGTAACCCGGCGCGACATGCACGCGGATGCCCAATTGATGGTACATCAGCTGCTGCATGCGCTCCAGGTCTTGCAGGCTCTTGAGGTCTTCGAGGCGCTCGATCAGCTTTTTCTCTTCCTGACGTGTCAGGTTCAGAATGCGCAGATCGGCGCCGGGCGCCTGCAGCAGCTGTTCGCGTTCGCAGACACAGGCGCCGGGTGGGCAGGGTTGGCGAATGTTCATATGCAAGCCCTCCCCAATGGCGATGCTGCTGCTTTAGTAGCTCAGTGCGACCCCAAGACTGCCCAGGGCCTTCCAGTACTCAGGGTAGGTCTTGGCCACGCAATCGGGGTCTTGAATGCGGATACCCGAGACTTTCAGCCCGGCGAGGGCAAAGCACATGGCGATGCGGTGGTCGGCGTGGGTGTCGATCAGCGCGGTGCACGATGTACCGGCCAAGGCTGGATCGCTGGCCACCAGCAGGTCGTCACCTTCGATGCTGGCCAAACCCGGACGAATTTCATTCAGGCCGTCGTGCAGCGCCTGCACACGGTCGCATTCCTTTACACGCAGGTTGGCCAATTCGGTGAAGCGTACCGGGGTGTTGTTGAACGCCGCGAGTACCGCCAGGGTCGGGATCGCGTCCTGCATTTGCGAACCGACGACGGTGGCCTGCATGTTCGGGAACTGGGCGATCACGGCTTGGGCCTTGGCGTCCGGCTGGGTGAAGTCCTGTGCCGCCACGCCAATGTCGATGCGCCCACCAGTCAACACTTCGGCGGCCCACAAATAGGTGGCAGCGGAAGCATCGGGTTCGATCAGGTAGTCGTGGGCGGTGTAGCCGGTCGGGGCCACGCGCCAGGTGGTGTCGTCGACGACGTCGACCTGCGCGCCAAAGGCCCGCATGCAGTCCAGGGTCAGGTCCACATAACCCCGCGCGCCGATGTCCTTGCCGGTCAATGCCACGTCAATCGGAGCTTCGCCGCAGGCCGCAAGCATCAGCAAGGCCGACACGTACTGGCTGGACAAACCGCCATCGATTTCAAAGCGCTTGGCCTGCACCTTGCCGACGCCGTGCACGGTCACCGGCGGGCAGCCAGTGGGGCTGTCGACGCGGATGCCGTTCTGGCCGAGGGTGGCCAGCAGCGGGCCAATCGGGCGTTTTTGCATGTAGTCGTCGCCGGTCAGCACCACGGTGCCTTGCACGGTGGCCACGGCGGCCGTCAGAAAGCGCATCGCGGTGCCGGCGTTGCCGAGGAACAGCGGCTGCGCCGGCAATTGCAGCTTGCCGGAGCTGGTGACGACGAAGGTGGTGTCGTCCGGCTCATCAATGCTCACGCCCATCTGGCGCAGGGCCACCGACATGTGGCGGGTGTCATCGCTTTTCAGCGCGCCGCTCAAGCGGCTGGTGCCCTTGGCCAGGGCCGCCAGCAACAGGGCGCGGTTGGTAATGGACTTGGAGCCGGGGGGCGCGACCTTGCCGTTCAGGGCGAAATTGGGCGGTGTAACGGTCACGGTTTTCTGCGAGCTCAAGGTGCAAGGCTCCTGATCAAGGCGAGGTGGTGCGCAGTGGCGCGACGGGACCCGAATAATCAGCCAAACACGCCACGCTTGTCGAGCAGGTATCGTTGTGCGGCGTGTATTGCCGCGTAATCCGCTGGCGGACAGTGATCAGCGTTTGCTCAACCAGTAATCATGCAGTGCCCGCGCAGCCGGTTCGATTGCGCTGACTCGCTGTTGATGGGCGTCTACATCCAGGTCCGCCGGCAACTCGAAGTTGTCCTGCTCGGCACACCAGGAAATTTTCTCCAGCAGTGCGGCCTGCTCGACGGGCAGTTCAGGCCAATTGCCTATCGCGGCGCCACGGATGTAGCCAAAGCACCATTCCTCAGCCAGCGTCACGACTT
This sequence comes from Pseudomonas sp. R76, assembly GCF_009834565.1. GTDB lineage: Bacteria > Pseudomonadota > Gammaproteobacteria > Pseudomonadales > Pseudomonadaceae > Aquipseudomonas. The sequence goes on along the minus strand of NZ_CP019428.1, from coordinate 3,759,802 downwards.
GGCCCTGATGCTCGGTGTCATCAAAACGAGCTTTGAATGCCTGGGCATCGGTTGCCAGTTGCGCGGCGAGGGTATTCATATGGCGCACGCACAGTTCCAGGAACTGCTGGGCCTCTTCAGCGTTCTCCCAGTCCGGGTTCTGCCCACCCCAAATGGCCGGGAACCACTGCGCGACGTCCACTTGCGCCGGGCTTGAAACCAGCGCGGTGAAGTAGCCGTCGAGTTCGGCCAGGTTCAGCACCGAATGATCGTCGCCGTATTTGAGCAGGGTGTCTTCGATGAATTCGAAATCGGCGGCGTTGAGAGGTTGGGTGAGCATGGCATTTCCTTTGAGCGTCGAGCGCCGCGAGTGGGGCGGCTTAAAGCGCAAAGGATGGCGCTTAGGCGGGCTTTTTTCCAGCGTTTTCCCAGCGCGCGCACAGCTTGCTCACGCACATCGAACCCACCACTGCGAGGATGATCGGCACCAGAAAGTCGTGATCGATGCGAGTAAATTCCGCCACCAGCACAATCGCGGTCAGCGGCATGCTCATGCTCGCCGCCAGGAATGCCGCCGCGCCGATGATTGCAAAGGCGCCCAATGGCACACCGGGCCACGCCAGGCTCCAGGCGCCACCGAGGATGATTGCCAATAAGGCACCATTCGCCAGCCCCGGCGTCAGCAGGCCGCCTTCGGCCCCGGCGCGCAGGCTGCTGGCGGTGATCAGCACCTTGACCACCAGCAGAATGGCGGCCAGGGTGATCGTCAGTTCATTGTCGAAGCCCAATTGCGCCGGGCCTTTGCCATTACCGAGGATTTGCGGCAGCAGCATCGCCAGCCCGCCGATAATGGTGAAGTTGAGCAGCGCCAACACCGGCAGGCGCCAGCCACGCGCGGCATTCGCCCTGGCAGCGCCGGTAAAGCGGGTAAAACCGTAGGCGGCCAGGCCAAACACCGGCCCGCACACCACCGCCCAGGCAATCAGCGCCGGGCTCAGCACAAAGTGCGGCACTACATATTGCGACTCTGCGCCCAGGCCGATCCACGCCACCGCCGCACCAAGGGCCGAGGTCGCCAGCGCAATCACCGCCGCCGGCCAGCTGAATGCCGCTACCAGCACTTCCAGCACAAACACCGCGCCGCCCAGCGGCACGTTGTACACCGCCGCGAGCCCGGCACCCGCGCCGCAGGCCACGATTAATCGGTGCATCCGGGGTTCCAGGCGTGCGCGCTGGGACAACCAGCTTGCCACCACCGCGCCGACTTCACGCGGCGCCACTTCGCGCCCCAGCGGCGAGCCGAGGGCCACAGTGATGATCTGCAACAGGGCGTGGGCGAGGGTGGTTTTGGGTGGCATGCTCGGCATCTTTTCCGACACCGCCTGCTTGATGCTCACCAGTGGGCGGCCATAGCGATAGATCGTCCACCAACCCACGCCGGCGACCAGGCCGCACATCACCAGGACGATAAACCGGCGCTCCGGCGCGGCGGCCGTTACGCCCCATAAAAAGGTTTCATGACTGACCAGGCTGTCGAGGCTGTAGCCGTAAGCCAGGTGCTGGATGCCATGCAGCAGCAACGCCAGAAGCATGCCGCCCAGGCCGGCGCCAATACCGGTCAGCACGACCACCAGGGCCAGAATCAACGATGAACGAAACGTGGACGGCATACACGGCTCCAGGCAAGGGCCCTGATTGTATAGCCGATAACGCGCGCTTCCGGGATGAAATGTAACGCGGGTGCATGAACCGCGCGCCCACAACATTCCATTACGTTGCCAGTCCCGTTTTTGGCTGATGCGCCGTCGCGCTCCCTTGTTATAGTTCGGGCCTTATCACTCGCCAGTCAGGGATCACTGCCATGTCCGAATACCACGCTTTCGTCGTCGAACTCACCGGCAACGTTGCCCATGTGCAGATCAACCGCCCGGAAAAGATCAACGCGATGAACGCGGCGTTCTGGACCGAAATCATCGACATCTTCCAATGGGTCGAAGACACCGACGCTGTGCGCGCCGTGGTGCTCAGCGGCGCCGGCAAGCATTTTTCTTCGGGTATCGACCTGATGATGCTCGCCTCGGTGGCCAATGAATTCGGCAAGGACGTGGGCCGCAACGCACGCCTGCTGCGCCGCAAGATCCTCGAACTGCAAGCCTCGTTCAATGCCGTCGACAACTGCCGCAAGCCCGTGCTGGCGGCGATCCACGGTTACTGCATCGGCGGCGCCATCGACCTGATCAGCGCTTGTGACATGCGCTACGCCGCTGAAGACGCGCAATTTTCGATCAAGGAAATCGACATCGGCATGGCCGCCGACGTCGGCACCTTGCAGCGCCTGCCGCGCATCGTCGGCGACGGTATGCTGCGTGAGTTGGCCTACACCGGCCGCCAGTTTGGTGCCGAGGAAGCGCGTAGCATCGGCCTGGTCAATCGCGTGTACGCGGATTACGAAAGCCTGCTGGCCGGGGTGATGGAAATTGCCCGGCAGATCGCCGCCAAGTCGCCGATTGCCGTGACCGGCACCAAGGCCATGATCAGCTATATGCGTGACCACTCGGTCAATGATGGTTTGGAATACGTTGCCACCTGGAACTCGGCTATGTTGCAATCCAACGACTTGCGCGTGGCCATCGCGGCCCATATGAGTAAGCAGAAACCCGAATTCGTGGATTGACCGACATGACCCCAGGCTGGATTACCACAACGCTGCTGGACAACGACGCCCCCGGCGGCTGGGCCGTCGCCCGCAGCCGCGAAGGCTTTTTGCATGACACCAACGGCCCGCTGTTCCCGCGTGAATGGCTCAAGCGCCAGGACCTTTCAGTGTTCGCCGAACACGGCATCGGCCACCTCGACGGCGAGCCGGTGTACCTGCTGGAACTCAACGCCGCCAGTGAAGTGCCCGGTTGCAGTTGGCAGGGCTTGCGCGGCTTTATGCTGCAAGGCGACCACACGCTGTACAAAGTGCTGGGCTACGCCGCGCAAATCGGCACCTGGGCGCGCGAGCACCGCTTTTGTGGCAGTTGCGGCCAGGCCATGGTCCAGGTGCCGCGCGAGCGTGCGATGTTCTGCCAGGCCTGCGACCTGCGCAGTTACCCGCGTATTTCGCCGAGCATGATTGTGCTGGTGACGCGCGGCGACGAGATTCTGCTGGCACGCTCGCCGCGTTTCGTCACGGGCGTCTACAGCACCCTGGCCGGGTTTGCCGAGCCGGGTGAGTCGGCTGAAGACTGCCTGATTCGCGAAGTGCGCGAAGAAGTGCAGGTGGAGGTCAAGAACATCCAGTACATGGGCAGCCAGTGCTGGCCGTTCCCGCATTCGATGATGCTGGGCTTCCATGCCGAGTACGCCGGTGGCGATATCGTGCCCCAGGCCGATGAGATCGAAGACGCGCAGTGGTTCAACATCCACGACCTGCCGCCGTTGCCGGCGTCACGTTCGATTGCGCGTTACCTGATCGACCTCTACCTGGCGCGCCGTTTAGGCCACGCTGAACCAGTGCTGCCAGGCTAGGCGCACCGTCAGGCCGAGGACCACGGTGATAAACACCGGGCGAATGAATTTGGCGCCGCCGCTGATCGCGCTGCGTGCGCCAAAGAACGCGCCACACATCACCGAGAAGCCCATCGCCAGGCCGACAATCCAATCCACCGAGCCGTTGAAGATAAACACTGACAGCGCCGCCGCGTTGCTGACGAAGTTCATGCTGCGCGCCACGCCGCTGGCTTTGACCAGGTCAATGGGGTGCAGCAGCATCGTGCTCACGGTCCAGAACGCGCCGGTGCCGGGGCCGGCCACGCCGTCGTAGAAGCCCAGGCCGAAGCCTTGGGTGGCTTGCCATTTCTTCTTGATCGGTGCGTCAAAGTCGAGCGGCGCCTTGGGCGTGCCGCCGAACAGCAGGTACACACCGCAGCCGAAGACGATCACCGGGAGCATTTTGTTCAGGGTTTCGGCGGGCAGGTAGTGGGCGACCACCGCGCCAGCGAGGGCGCCGATCAGGGTGCCGACGATGGCGTGCACCCATTGGCGCGGGTGGAACAGCTTGCGTCGGTAGAAGGTGAAACTGGCGGTGGCGGAGCCGAAGGTGGAGCTGAGTTTGTTGGTGCCCAGTACCAGGTGCGGCGGCATGCCGGCGGTGAGCAGGGCCGGCGTGGTGAGCAGGCCTCCACCGCCGGCGATGGCGTCGATGAAGCCGGCTATAAACGCAACGACGGCAAGAATGGCGAGGGTGGTCAGGTCAACGCTGAGTTCGAAGGGCATGGGCAGGGCTTATTCTTGGCAGGGCGCAGCGAAGGGGCTGCGCCAAAGGCCTGCATCTTACCTGCCGGATGTACCCAGATCCAAATGTGGGAGCTGGGTTGCCCCCGATGGCGGCCTGACAGCCGACCAGGGTGCTGGGTCAGACCGAGTACATATCCATTCCTGCGGTAACGGCCACTTAGGGTTCCGCTCTTACAGCGGGTCACTTTTTGAGGGACCAAAAAGTAACCAAAAAGTCCTCGCCCCACCACTCGGCACCTCGCCTAGGCTCGGTGTGCCCTCACTCCGGCTTTGGAGCGGGGGCCGCCGCGATGGGCCATCCCTGGCCCAGCGCGGCTAAACCGGCGTCCTGCCGGTTTACCCCCGCTCCAAAGCCTGCGTTCGGCCAGCGTGGTTGACGGGGCGATCCCAGATCAAGATCAAGATCAAGATCAAAAGCAAGAGCACGGCGGCCTAGTAGCCGACCTGAGTGGTTGAAGCAAAAGCAGGGCAAAAGCACATCTTCCTGATGTACTGCGATCCAAGTGTGGGAGCGGGCTTGCTCGCGAATGCGGTGGGTCAGCCGGCTCATGTGTCACTGACCCACCGCCTTCGCGAGCAAGCCCGCTCCCACAATTTTACCGAGTTCGGCCGTCAGAGTGCTGTGCTCTGCTTTTCTGTGGGAGCTGGCTTGCCTGCGATGGCATCAACTCGGTGTACCTGACACACCGAGGTGTCTGCATCGCAGGCAAGTCAGCTCCCACATTTGATTGAGTTCAGCTTCAAAAGTCAGGTCGGCTGTCAGGCCGCCTCGGCCTTGCTTTTGATCCAACCACTCAGGTCGGCTACCAGGCCGCCGTGCTCTGCTTTTGATCTTGCTTTTGATTTTGATCTTAGGCGCCCCGTTAAACCACGCTGGCCGAACGCAGGCTTGAATCCGTGGGTAACCCGGCAGGACGCCGGGTTAGCCGCGCTGGGCCAAGGATGGCCCATCGCGGCGGCCCACGGATTCAAGCCTTCGTTCGGGCACACCGAGCCTAGGCGAGGTGCCGAGTGGTGGGGCAAGAGCCCTTTGGTTACTTTGGGGCTTTTCCAAAGTGACCCGCCGTAAGGGCGGAACCCATATCAGCCCTAACCCCAATAACGGATATGTACCCAGCGGCCCCGCGCCAACCGCAGTACTCAACCCGTAAAAAATATTAGGCTGCGATAGCGGTAGGGCAGGCCCAACGTCTGTCACTGACCCGGCGCCATCGCAGGCAAGCCAGCTCCCACCTATTTATGGGTGCCCAGCCACTCCAGCGCCGTACGCCACACACAAATCCCCAGGAAGTAAGCCGACATCAGCGACCACAACCCGAACGTCCACGGGTTGGTATTCGGATAATCCACCACCATCAAAAAGCTGCACAGCAACCAGATCGTGGTCACGGCGATGTTGATCGGCATAAACCGCTTGACCCGAAACGGATGCAAAAACTTCATCGGCGTCACGGTCAGCAGCGCCAGGCCAATCACGGTCAGCAAGGTGACCCAGGCTTCCGGCTGGATGATGTACACGCACAGGGCAACCACGTTCCAGGCGGCGGGGAAGCCGACAAAGTAGTTGTCCTTGCTCTTCATGTTCACATTGCAGAAGCAGAACAGCGACGACACCAGAATCACCGAGACGGTGAACAGGTGGGTAAATTCCGGCAGGTCGATATAGCGGTAGATAAACAGCGCCGGGATAAACACATAGGTCAGGTAATCAATCACCAGGTCGAGCACCGAGCCGTCGAAGCTCGGTAATACCGTGCTGACATTCACCCGTCGCGCCAGCGAACCGTCAACGCCATCGACCACCAGCGCCAGGCCCAGCCACAGCAGGCAAGCCTTGGGAGAGTTTTCCAGCAGGGCCAGGGTGGCCAGGAAGGCCAATACCACACCGGTGGCGGTAAAGCCGTGGGCGCCCCAGGCTTTGAGTCTGGCTACATGCAGGGTCGATATCACGGGCGGTTCTCCAAAAGGTGAAACAGGGCAGCCGACGACGTAACGCCGTCGAGTCTGGCCAGGGAATGCAGGTATCGACCGGGAAGGGGAGGATAAGGTTCACCGCCCCGGTGTATGACTTAGCGTAGCAAGCGTAGGACGTTTCAGCATCAACCCTGACGGAACACCAGCGCCTTCAGGCCACTTTGCGGGTCGATATCCGGGAATTCAGGCGGGTTTTGCAGCCGTTCCACAAAGCGCAGGCCCGGTGCTTCGCGGGTGACGCCGTCGATCAGGAAGTCTTCACCGAACGCCGGGTCGTTCATGCACGCCAGCACGGTGCCCTGTGGTGTGAGCAAATCCGGCAGGCGGCGCAGCACGCGCTGGTAGTCTTTGGTCAGCAGGAAACTGCCTTTCTGGAAGGATGGCGGGTCGATGATCACCAAGTCATAAGGGCCGCTGTGAGTGACCTTGGCCCACGACTTGAACAGGTCGTGGCCGAGGAAGGTGACCTTGCCGAGGTCATGGCCATTCAAGCGGTGGTTGTCGCGGCCACGGCTGAGGGCGCCACGGGCCATGTCGAGGTTCACGACGTGGTCGGCGCCGCCTTCGATGGCGGCGACCGAAAAGCCGCAGGTGTAGGCAAACAAGTTCAGCACCCGCTGGCCCTGGGCCTGCTCGCGCACCCAGTTGCGGCCGTAGCGCATGTCGAGGAACAGCCCGCTGTTCTGTTTTTTGCCCAGGTCGATCAGGTAACGCAGGCCGCCCTCGGTGATGGTCAGCTCGTCCACGGCTTCACCGACCAGCCATTCGGTGGTGCTTTGCGGCAGGTAGCGGTGTTGCAGGGCTACGGTATAAACGCCGAACTGCTGCTTGAGCATTTGTTTCAACGCCTCCAACTGCTCGGCGTCGGGCTCTTTGAACAGCGAGACCAGCATCACACCTTGCAACCAGTCCACCGTCAGTTGCTCCAGGCCCGGCCAGCAGCGGCCACGGCCGTGAAACAGGCGCCGGGTCTCGGTGGGCGGCGTGGCCAGGGCGGTGAGCAGGTGGGCGTGCAGGGTGGCGAGTACGTCTGGGGTCATCGGTCAGCGTCAGTCATTAAGCGGGCGGCATTTTAAACACAGTTGCAACGTTTCGTGTGGCTTGAGCACAACGTGCTGGGAAAAAGCTAATTGGCAGTGATTCATGCTCAAAATCGACGCGCCTGCGCCGGATAACAGGCAAAAAATCCTCAAGCCCCGACATAAACTGGAAAAAAAGCCCGGAGGTGCCCATGAACGGTTTCGCGAGTGCAGTCAATCACACCGCGTTGGATCAAGTAGAGCAGGACGAGTGGCGCGACGCCCTGGCCTCGCTGGTGGCCAACGCCGGCCCCGAACGCGCACGGCAGATCCTCGACCTGCTGGCCCGCGAAGGCAGCGCCGCGCACATCGACTGGAAACCGCGCCACGGCACGCCTTACATCAACAGCATCAGCGTCGAGCAGCAGCCTGCCTTTCCCGGCGACCTCGCCACCGAAGAACGCCTGGCCTCGCTGGTGCGCTGGAATGCCTTGGCCATGGTGGTGCGCGCCAATCAGGCGTATGGCGAGTTGGGTGGCCATATCGCCAGCTACGCCAGCGCGGCGGATTTGTTCGAAGTGGGCTTCAACCACTTTTTTCGCGCCCGAAATGACAACTTTGGCGGTGACCTGGTGTTCTACCAGCCGCATTCCGCGCCGGGTATTTATGCGCGCGCCTATCTGGAAGGCCGCCTGACTGAAAACGACCTGGCGCACTACCGCCAGGAAATCGGCGGGCCAAAAAACGGCGCCCGTGGGCTCTCCAGCTACCCGCACCCGTGGCTGATGCCGGACTTCTGGCAGTTCCCCACCGGCTCCATGGGCATCGGCCCGATCAGTTCGATATTCCAGGCGCGCTTCATGCGCTACCTGCAACATCGCGGCTTGCTCGATACCACCGACCGCCATGTCTGGGGCGTCTTCGGCGACGGCGAAATGGATGAACCGGAAAGCATGTCGGCCCTGACCCTGGCCGCCCGTGAGGGCCTGGACAACCTGACCTGGGTGGTCAACTGCAACCTGCAACGCCTCGACGGCCCGGTGCGCGGCAATGGGCGGATCATCGATGAACTTGAGGCGTTGTTCGCCGGCGCCGGCTGGAACGTGATCAAACTGGTGTGGGGCTCGGATTGGGATGGGTTGCTCGCCAAAGACGCTGACGGCGCGCTGGTGAACACCCTGTCGCAGACCGTCGACGGGCAATTCCAGACCTTTGCCGCCAAGGACGGCGCGTATAACCGCGAACATTTCTTCGGTCAAAGCGCGTCACTCGCCAAACTGGTCGAGGGCATGAGTGACGAACAAATCGACCGCCTCAAGCGCGGCGGCCATGACATGGTCAAGATCCACGCCGCCTACCACGCCGCACGCCGCGTCAAAGGCCAGCCGACGGTGATCCTGGCCCAGACCAAAAAGGGTTTCGGCATGGGCGAAGCCGGGCAGGGCAAGATGACCACCCATCAGCAGAAGAAGCTGGATCGCGACGCGCTGATCGCCTTCCGCAATCGCTTCCAGTTGCCGCTGTCGGATGAGCAGACCGAAGCGCTGAGCTTCTTCAAACCCGCCGATGACAGCCTCGAACTGCGCTACCTGCACCAACGCCGCAACGCGCTCGGTGGCTATGTGCCGAGCCGCAGCCAGGCCGCGGCGCCAGTCGCTGTGCCACCGGTGACTGGTTACGCCGGTTTCGCCACGGCGGCCGCCGGCAAGGAAATGTCGACCACCATGGCCTTCGTGCGCATGCTCACCCACCTGCTCAAGGACAAAGCCCTCGGCCCGCGCATCGTGCCGATCGTGGCGGATGAGGCGCGTACCTTCGGCATGGCCAACCTGTTCAAGCAGATCGGCATTTATTCCAGCGTCGGCCAGCGTTACGAGCCGGAAGACATCGGCTCGATCCTCAGCTACCGCGAAGCCACCGACGGGCAGATTCTCGAAGAGGGCATCAGCGAAGCCAGCGCCATCAGCTCGTGGGTGGCGGCGGCGACCAGCTACTCGGTGCATGGCCTGCGCATGTTGCCGTTCTACATCTATTACTCGATGTTCGGCTTCCAGCGCGTCGGCGACCTGATCTGGGCTGCCGCTGACCAACGCGCCCGTGGTTTCCTGCTCGGTGCCACGGCCGGGCGCACCACCCTGGGCGGCGAAGGCTTGCAGCACCAGGACGGCAGCAGCCACCTCAGCGCCGCCACCGTGCCCAATTGCCGCGCCTACGACCCGGCGTTTGCCGGCGAGTTTGCGGTGATCCTCGACCACGGCATGCGCCAGATGCTCGAACACGACGTGGACGAGTTCTACTACGTGACCCTCATGAACGAAAACTACCCGCAGCCGAGCCTGCCGCAAGGCGTGGAAGCAGCGATCATCAAAGGCATGTACCGCCTGCAGGGCGCGGCTGACGCCAAGGTGCGCCTGTTGGGTTCCGGCACGCTATTGCGCGAAGCCCAGGCGGCGGCACAGTTACTGGCTGAGGATTGGCACGTGGCGAGCGAGGTGTTCAGCGTCACCAGTTTCAGCGAGCTGGCGCGGGATGCGCGGGAGGTGGAGCGCTGGAATCGCTTGCACCCGCAGGGCGCCAAGCGCGTCAGCCATGTGAATACCTGCTTGCCCAAAGGCGCGCCGGTGATTGCCGTGTCCGACTATGTGCGCGCAGTGCCGCAGATGATCGCGTCGTATCTGGACTCCCGCTACACGGTGCTCGGCACTGACGGTTTTGGTCGCAGTGATACACGGGCGGCGTTGCGTGATTTCTTCGAGGTGGACAGGCACCACATTGTGCTGGCGGCGCTGACGGCGTTGGTGGAGCAGGGGAGTTTGGCGCCGCAGGTGTGTGAGCAGGCGATTGAGCGGTATGGCTTGCAGGCGGAGCGGGAAGCTTCCTGGGCCTCCTGACTGACACAAATCCAAATGTGGGAGCGGGCTTGCTCGCGAAAGCGGTGGATCAGTTACAAATGTATTGACTGACACGCCGCCTTCGCGAGCAAGCCCGCTCCCACATTTCAGTTTTGTAGTGTCTGTTAGAACGTGGCAATCAGGGCAGGCCCAAAGGCCTCTTTCAGAAACCCCGGCGCGATGTAGCGCTCGTAGTGCGCCTCGGACAACAGGAAAAACTCCCGATCAATCGCATCACGCAAATCCGCAAGGCTGCGCTCACGAAACTCCGGCAACAAGGCCAGGCCATACGCATCCAGCCTGGAAATCACCCGCGCGCCCCGCGCAATCAGCTGGTACGCCCAGCAATACGGCGACTGGTGCGGCATAAAGCGAATCTTGCGGTCTTCCAACTGCTGGCGCAGGCGTTGTGGGTCGAACACTTCCAGCTTGCTGGCCATCACCTGCACCAGCAACTGCTCCAGACGCAGCCACACGGCCTGTTTCTCGTCAGCGTTGTAGCCATTCCACTGAATCACTTCATGGTGATAACGCTTGCAGCCCCGGCAGACCAGGTCGCCGTAAACGGTGGAGCACAGGCCGACGCAGGGCGTTTTGATGGTTTGATTGGGCATAAAGGTATGTTTGCAAAATGTATGGAACACCGATAACCAATGTGGGAGCGGGCTTGCTCGCGAATGCGGTGAATCAGTCAATGCATCTGTGACTGACACTGCTCATTCGCGAGCAAGCCCGCTCCCACATTTGGTTTGTGTTGTTGATCAGTCCCAGCTCAGTGCGCCGCCGGTTTGATACTCGATCACGCGGGTCTCGAAGAAGTTTTTCTCTTTCTTCAAGTCCATAATCTCGCTCATCCAAGGGAACGGATTCGTTGTCCCTGGATACTCTTCCTTCAACCCAATCTGCGACAAACGACGGTTAGCGATGAACTTCAGATAGTCCTCCATCATCGCCGCATTCATCCCCAACACCCCACGAGGCATGGTGTCACGTGCGTACTCGATCTCCAGCTGAGTCCCTTGCAGAATCATCTGTGTCGCTTCTTCCTTCATCTCGGCATCCCACAAATGCGGGTTTTCGATTTTGATCTGGTTGATCACATCGATACCGAAGTTCAGGTGCATCGATTCATCGCGCAGGATGTACTGGAACTGCTCCGCCACGCCGGTCATTTTGTTGCGACGGCCCATGGACAGGATCTGGGTGAAGCCGCAATAGAAGAAGATGCCTTCCAGGACGCAGTAGTAGGCGACCAGGTTGCGCAGCAACTCTTTATCAGTCTCAACGGTGCCGGTTTCGAACTTCGGATCGGAGATCGAACGGGTGTACTTCAAGCCCCAGGCGGCCTTTTTGGCGACCGATGGAATCTCGTGGTACATGTTGAAGATTTCGCCTTCATCCATGGCCAGCGATTCGATGCAGTACTGGTAGGCGTGGGTGTGGATCGCTTCTTCGAAGGCCTGGCGCAGGATGTACTGGCGGCATTCCGGGTTGGTGATCAGGCGGTACACGGCCAGCACGAGGTTGTTGGCAACCAGGGAGTCGGCGGTGGAGAAGAAGCCGAGGTTGCGCATGACGATGCGGCGTTCGTCATCGGTCAGGCCTTCGGGGTTTTTCCACAGGGCGATGTCGGCGGTCATGTTGACCTCTTGCGGCATCCAGTGGTTGGCGCAGCCGTCGAGGTATTTCTGCCAGGCCCAGTCGTACTTGAAAGGCACGAGTTGGTTGAGGTCTGCGCGGCAGTTGATCATGCGTTTTTCGTCAACGGCGACGCGGGCGGCGGAGCCTTCGAGTTCGGCGAGGCCTTCGGCGACGTCGAGTTTGTCGAGGGCGGCCTTGGCGCGGATGATCGCGGCGGAGTCATTGGCAGTCACGTTGCGCGCTTCCAGCGCGGCAGCGGCGCCGGCACCGTCGAGGCGGTCCATGTTGGCTTCGCTGGCATGCCCGGCGTTGGCGCCCTTGATCACCGCTGCACCGGTGTCTTCGTTGTCGACTTCATCCCAACTCAGCATTGAAATACTCCTTCCTGGTCTGTTCTGACGGTGTGTGAACCCGTCCAAAAATATGCGGTTTGCAGGCTACTAGGCATTGAAATATTGCGCGTAGTGTGGTCGGTAAATACCGATACTGCACACTATGTAGTGGTCTGTTCTGTTTGTGGGCACACTATATGGTGTGTAACAAAGTAGGTCAACGACACAAAACGGCATCGATCGTCGCAGGGGCCATGAGCAAAACTCACACCCCTATGACTTTTAATGGTTACGGCCGCTGCCAGCTCCAGTGCTAAAAAATCGCCAACAAGCTCCCCTCATAACAACAACGAGCGTTTGCGAAATGAAACCACTTGATCTGTACATCGGCGAGGGCTTCGAAGGCCCAGGCGTCAATGCTGCCCACATCAACATCCTCATCGGCCCACGCAACGGGCCGGCCGGCCAGGCGTTTGCCAACAGCCTTGCGTCGCCAAGCCAGGGCCATTGCCCGTTCATGGTGATTGCCCAGCCAAACATCCCGGTCAAGCCCATGACCCTCTACGTCAACAAGGCCGCGATTGGCAGCGACTTGCACGGCAATGCCACCTGGGGCGCGTCCCAGGCCGGTATCGCCAAGGCCGTGCTGGAAGCCTTGCTCGACGGCACCTTGCCGCCGGAAGCCGAAGACGAATGGGCCATCATCACCGCCAACTGGGTCAACCCGGCCTGCGATGACTTGGACGCCGTCTACCTGAACAACTACAACGCCTGCCGCACCGCGATCCGCGCCGCCCTCAATGGCACGCCCTACACCGCGCAACTGGCCGATGTGGTCAACCACATCAGCAACCCTTTCTACACGCCAAAGGCCTGAGGACATCCCCATGCAATACATCCGTTTGGGCAACTCCGGCCTGCAAGTCTCCCGCCTGTGCCTGGGCACCATGAACATGGGCACCCCGGACTGGAAACCGTGGATTTTCGACGAAAAGCAAAGTGAGCCCATCGTCGCCCACGCGCTGGACAACGGCGTCAATTTCATCGACCTGGCCGACTTCTACTCGGCAGGCGTCGGTGAAGAAGTGGTGGGGCGTATCCTCAAGCGTGTCGCACGGCGCGAAGACATTGTGGTCACCACCAAAGTCGGTTACGGCACCCGCAGCGGCATTAATGCCAGCGGCCATTCGCGCAAGCACATCATGGACAGCATCGACGCCTCGCTGAGCCGCCTGGGCATGGATTACGTTGATGTGTTCATGCTGCATTATTTCGACCTGAACACCCCGGTCGAAGAGACCATGGCGGCGATGAACGACATCGTGCGCTCCGGCAAGGCGCGCTACATCGGCGTGTCGACCATGCTCACCGGCCAGTTGGCCAAGATCCTCATGGCGTGCGAGCGCAATGGCTGGGTCAAGCCGATCAATATGCAGCTGCAACTGAACTGCGCGTACCGTGAAGAAGAGCGCGAGATGATCCCGTTCTGCCGCGACCAAGGCCTGGGTGTCTCGGTGTTCAGCCCGCTGGCGCGCGGGTTGCTCACCGGCGAAGTGCAGTCGACTCGCAACCAGACCGACTTTTTCACCCAGCAGATGTAGAGCGACCAGGCCTCGTTCGATATCGCCCATTCGGTGCAGCGCGTGGCGCGTGCCCGTGGCGTGTCGAATGCGCAGATCGCCCAGGCCTGGGTTGCCAACCACCCTGGCGTCGACGTGATGCTGGTGGGGGCCGACACCACCGCCCAATTTGACAGTGCACTGGCGGCCCTCGACACCCAACTGGATGCCGAAGAACTGCACGAGCTGGAGCGTAATTACACGCCGTGCGATGTGATCAACGACTACACCGCCGGCCGGCGCATCCTGCGCGAGGCCCGCCCGGGCCTGGACCGTTTCAACCTGATTGAGGCCGTGGCATGAACCCGCTGATTCGTACTGGCAATTACATCGATGGCCGCTGGTCCAGCGGCGGCCCGACTTACCCGGTGCTCAACCCGGCCAACGGCGCGTTGATCGTTGACGTGCAGCGCGCCGCGGGCGAAGCCACCCACCTGGCCATCGACGCCGCCAACCGCGCCTTGCCGGCCTGGCGCAAGCTCACGGCGAAGGAGCGCAGCCAGCGCCTCAAGCGTTGGAGCGAGCTGATGCTGAGCCACCAGAAGGACCTGGCGCAACTGCTCAGCCTGGAGCAGGGCAAACCCCTGGCCGAAGCCATGGGCGAAGTGGTTTACGCCGCGAGCTTCCTGGAGTGGTTCGGCGAAGAGGCCAAACGCGCGTATGGCGACGTGATTCCCAGCCACAAGGCCGACGCCCGCATTATCGTCGTCAAGGAAGCCATCGGCGTGGTGGCGGCGATCACGCCGTGGAACTTCCCTCTGGCGATGGTCACCCGCAAGGTCGGCCCGGCGCTGGCGGCGGGTTGCACGATGGTTCTCAAACCTTCGGAAGAAACCCCGCTGTCTGCCTTCGCCCTGGCGGTGCTGGCCGAGCAGGCGGGTATTCCGGCCGGTGTGTTCAACATCGTTTCTGGCGATGCGGTGGCCATCGGTGGTGCGCTGCAAGCCTCCAGTGTGGTGCGCAAGCTGTCGTTCACCGGCTCCACCCGCACCGGCAAACTGTTGATGCGCCAGGCGGCCGACACGCTGAAAAAGGTCTCCCTGGAACTCGGCGGCAATGCACCCTTTATCGTGTTCGACGACGCCGACCTGGACGCCGCCGTCAAGGGCGCAATGGCGTCCAAGTTCCGCAACACCGGGCAAACCTGCGTGTGCGTCAACCGCTTCTTTATCCAGGATGGCGTGTATGACGCGTTCACCCGCAAACTGGCTGAGGCGGTCAGCGCGATGCGCGTCGGCAGCGCTTTGGACGGCGACACCGAACAAGGCCCACTGATCAATGCGGCGGCGCTGGCCAAAGTTGAATCCCACGTAAGCGATGCCGTGGAGAAGGGCGCCAAACTGCTGTGCGGTGGCCGTCGTCATGCACTGGGCGGGACGTTCTTCGAACCGACCATCCTCACCGAAGCCCATGACGACATGCTGATTGCCCAGGAAGAAACCTTCGGCCCGGTGGCGGCATGCTTTCGTTTCCAAGATGAAGCCGAAGTACTGCAGCGCGCCAATGACACGCCGTTCGGTTTGTCCGCGTACTTCTACAGCCGCGATATCGGCCGCGTGTGGCGCATGGCCGAAGGCCTGGAAGCGGGCATGGTCGGCATCAACGAAGGGATTATCTCCACCGAGGTCGCGCCGTTTGGCGGCATCAAGGAATCGGGCCTGGGCCGTGAAGGCTCCAAGTACGGGCTGGATGACTACCTGGAGATCAAGTACTTGTTGATGGGCGGCCTTTAAACACACACACACCGATCCAGTGTGGGAGCTGGCTTGCCTGCGATGAGGGCATGCCAGCTGGCACATTCGGCGACTGACCTACCGCTATCGCAGGCAAGCCAGCTCCCACAAAAAAGCTCACACACCACAATCGGCTTGCCCGCTGTTACTCCGTCAAGAACAACAATATGGAGAACACCATGACTGCTCAATCCGTCAAAATCGACGACCTGCCGATCGGCCGCTTTCATCTGAAGATCGCCGGTCTGACCTTTGGTGCGCACTTCACCGACGGCTATATCCTCGGCTTGATCGGTATCGCTTTCACCCTGCTCAGCCCGCAGATGCAACTCGGCGCCTTCTGGCAAGGCTTGATTGGTGCTTCGGCGCTGATCGGTTTGTTCCTGGGCAGCCTGTTTTTCGGTTGGATCTCCGACACCCTCGGTCGGCAGAAGATCTTTCTCGTCAGCTTTGTGCTGATTACGGTGGCGTCGGTCATGCAGTTCTATGCTGAAACCGCCATGGGGCTGTTGCTATGCCGAGTGCTGATCGGCATTGGCTTGGGCGGCGACTTCAGCGTCGGTCATGCCATGCTGGCCGAGTTTTCGCCGAAGAAACATCGGGGTGTGCTGCTCGGCTCCTTCAGCGTGGTCTGGACCGTCGGCTACGTGGCCGCAACCTTTGTCGGCACCGCGATGCTCAGCCTCGGTGACGACGCCTGGCGCTGGATGCTCGCATCGTCGGCGATCCCGGCCGGGCTGATTCTGCTCGCGCGCATCGGCACCCCGGAATCACCGCGCTGGCTGGTCAACCGGGGGCGCATCGCCGAAGCCCGTGCCATCGTCAAAAAGCACCTGGGCGCGCATGTGGTGCTGGATGAGGAACCGTCGACGCAAACCCGTTCCGGCTATGGCGTGTTGTTCAGCCGCGAATACCGCAAGCGCACGGCGTTCAACTGCCTGTTCTTCGTATGCATCGTGATGCCGTATTTCGCGATCTACACCTTCTTGCCCTCGATCCTGCAGAAGATGGGCCTGGCCGAAGGTTTTGGCACAGAATTGATGCTCAACGTGCTGCTGATCGTCGGCGCCTTGATCGGCATCTGGTGCACGGTGAAGTTCTCGCGCCGTGGGTTTCTGATCAATTCGTTCATCATCCTTGCTGCGGCGCTGTTCCTGTTGGCGGTGCTGCCGGGGAGCATGGCGTGGCTGATGGTGTTGACCTTCGGTGTGTTTACTTTGGTGTTGTCGGCGGTCAGCAACCTGGTCGGGGTATTCCCGGCAGAAAGCTTCCCCACCGAAGTGCGTGCCAGCGGCATTGGCCTGGCCACGGCGGTGAGTCGCCTGGGCTCGGCGATCAGTACATTCCTGCTGCCGGTGAGTGTGGCTGGGATTGGTTTGAGCCCGACCATGGGCATTCTGGCGGCGATACTGGTAGTGGGCGCGATTATCTCCTGGGCCTGGGCCCCGGAAACCAAGGCGCTGACCTTGAGCCAGGCGTGCAAGGCCCAGGCGCCACCGGTGTCAGGGATTGCTGACCTGGCCCAGCCACTGCGTAAACAAACGAACCTTGGATAAACCCTGTTTGTCACTCGCCACATCCAGCCAATAGCCATAAGGGCCGATCACTTCCACGGGCGTGATCGGCAGCAGGCTGCCATTGGCCAACTCGCGCTCGATCATCTGCCGGTCGATCACGGCTAAGCCACCGCCTGCCAGGGCGGTATGGATCACCTGGTCCAGGGTGCTGAATTCCAGACCCTGGCCCGCATCGATGTCGTTCCGGCCCATGGCCGCCAGCCAGTTTTCCCAGACCTTCAAGCGCTTGCCGTCATGCAGGATATGCAGCAATGGAAAACGCCGCAGGTCGGGCGGTTGGCCGTTGCTGAACAGCTCCGGGCTGGCGACGGCGATGTGCCGTTCCATCACCAGCAATTGGCTGCTGCAATGCGCCGCCGGTTCCAGGCCGAAACGAATCCTGCAGTCGATTTCCGTCAGGCTGTCGTGGCTGTTCTGGTGGGTGACGCTGAGGTTGATATCCGGGTAACGCTCGCAGAAGCGTCGCAGGTGCGCGGACAACCAGCGAGTGGCCCAGGTCGGCGGCGCGACGATGCGCAGGCGCTGGCGCAGGTTGGGCACACGCACGGCTTGCAGGGCGCGCTCGATATGGTCGAAGGCGTCGCTCAGGTGTGGGGAAAGCGCAAAGCCGGCTTCGGTCAGGGACAGGCCCTGGGGCGTGCGGATGAACAAGGCGATGCCGAGGTAGTCTTCCAGTTGTTTGATCTGGCGGCTGACGGCGCCCTGGGTCACGTTAAGGCCCACGGCGGCCTGGCTGAAGCTGCGGTGGCGGGCGACTTCTTCGAAGATACGCAGCATGTTGAGGGCGGGCAGTTGGCGCATGAAAGGGATTCCACACCGGTTGTTTTTATAGTGTTGGTACTGACGCTATCGCAGGCAAGCCAGCTCCCACATTTTGACCACGGCGCCGATCAAATGTGGGAGCTGGCTTGCCCGCGATGGCGTCAGTGGCCTATTAGAAGTAGTAACCGATGTTCATGTACAGCTGATTCTCCCACTGGTTACTCCCGCCCGCACCCAAACTTTCGGTATAGCTGCTGCCCCCGATATACGGGTCGTTTTTACCGATCAACCACTCCGTTGCCACCCACAACTTGCTCACCGAAAACGACGTGCCGAGGATCAGCCGTTGCGAGGTCTTGAATTGGTCCTCGGATTTATCAAACGCACTGTAGTTGGCATACAGCTTCACGCCGCTGACTTGGTCAAACAGGTATTTTCCGCCCACGTCGTAACTCAAATCCGCCACATACAAATTGCCCCGGCTGGCCACGTTGAACGTGCCGTCATAGCCACCCAGCGTCACCACGCTGTCGGTGCCGGGGTTACGTGGCGACATTTGTTGGCGCGCCGCCTGCAATTGCACGCCCCACGGGCCGTTTTTGCCCAGGTAATGGATCGCCACGGCGTTGCGCCGACCGTCGTTGTTGGTGTCTTTGTTCTCAAGCGTTGAGGTCAAGCCGGACAGCCCGACTTCCGACTTCCAGTTGCCCAGGTCCATGGCTTTGGCCACCCGCACCACCACGGTGTTGCGTTCCTGGTTGTTGCTGCCGTCGCCCACGTAACTGTCGGCTTCGGAAATCACGCTGGAGTAGGTCACGCCCTTGCTGGTGCCTTTGCCTTGCCACGCCGGGCGCAGGTAGTAGCCGGCCTGGATGTTCCAGTCGCCGCTTTGCTGGACGTACTTGGCGCCGACCTGCTGCACGTCTTCCAGGCCGATCACGTTGCCCAGGGTTTCATAGAAGGTGCTGCCAAAATACGGCTGCAAGCCGAACGGCACGGTGTTGAGGCCCACCTGCACTTGCTGGTCGGGGTTGAACTTGTAGCCCACCCACGCAAACTTGGCGAACTGGATATCGCCGTAGTTCTTGGTGTACTGGTACGGGTACGAACGCCCGTAAAAGCGGTACTGGGCCTCACCGATCCAGGTGTCGGAGTTGTACTTGGCGCTGAGGAACGCGGTGTCGAGGCCGAACTTCTGGATGCCGCGATCCGGGTCATAGTCCCAGCGCGCCCGCACGGCGCCGCCGAGGTCGAGGTTGTCGGTGACCTGGTAGGCCATGGCCGGCGCCGCCAGGGCGCCGAGCACTGGGACCAGGGCGATGTAACGTAGGGTTGGTCGCATGGTTTCGCTCTCATTATTGGTTATTTTTTGGCAACAGCAGCCCGTTGCCGCAGCGAACGCTGCGACGCGGGGAAAATTTTGCAACTCAGTGCGCGGCGGGGCGGATCAGCCTCAGTGGCGGCCCGGCAGCCGGTAATTGCGTGGCGCCCGGCGCGGCCGCGAGCAGCGCCTGGGTGTAGCTGTTTTGTGGGCGCAGCAGCACCTGTTCAGCGGTGCCGTACTCGACGACTTCGCCCTGGCGCATCACCGCGATGTGGTCGCTGATCTGCGCCGCCACGCGCAGGTCGTGGGTGATAAACAGGATGCTCAGGTTCAGTTGCTGTTGCAGCTCGGCGAGCAGTTCGAGTACCTGTTTTTGCACCGACACATCCAACGCCGAGACGCTCTCATCGGCGATCAACACTTCCGGGCGCATGGCCAGGGCGCGGGCGATGCCGATGCGTTGGCGCTGGCCACCGGAAAACTGCCGGGGCTTGCGCTTGAGGGCGTCGCGCTTGAGGCCGACCTGTTCGAGCAAGTCACCGGCCTCGGCCCAGGCGTCCTTTGCCGACAGCCCGCGCAATTGCGCGGCGCGGGCGATGATGTCGCCGACGCGATGGCGTGGGTTGAGCGAACCGTACGGGTCCTGGAAAATCATCTGGATGCGCCGCCGATTGGCCGCCAGGGCTGAGCCGCGCAAGGCGAGGAAGTCAGTATCGCCGACCCACACATGTCCGCTGTCACTCTCCACCAGACGGATTGCAGCCTTGACCAAGGTACTTTTGCCCGAGCCGGACTCGCCGACAATCGCCAGCGTCTTGCCGCGTGGCAGGTTCAGCGACACGTTGCGCAGCGCCGCGACGGCGCTGCCACCGACGTTGTAGGTTTTGGTCAGGTGTTCGATGCGCAACGCCAACTCACCGTCGGCACTCGGCGTGTGCAGTTCCGGGTGCAGGGCCGGCACTGCGGCGATGAGTTTGCGCGTGTAGGCGTGGGCCGGGGCGTTCAGCACTTGGTCGCGGTCGCCAATCTCCACCAGGCGACCACCTTCCATCACCGCAATGCGGTCGGCAATCTGTGCCACCACACCGAAGTCATGGGTGATAAACACAATGCCGTGCTGGCCACGCCCGCGCAGGTCGCGCACCAGCTTCAGCACTTGGGCCTGGGTGGTTACGTCCAGCGCCGTGGTGGGTTCGTCGGCGATCAACAAGTCCGGGTTCATCGCCAGGGCCATGGCGATCACCACGCGCTGGCACTGGCCGCCGGAAAGTTGATGGGGAAAGCTGTTGGCGATGCGCGGCGGGTCTGGCAGTTGGGTGGATTCGAGCAGCGCGAGCATGCGTTCGCGGCGCTCGCGTTGGGGCATGTGCGCGGCGTGGATGTCGAAGATTTCTTCGACTTGTTTGCCGATCCGAATCGCCGGGTTCAGTGCCGCCATGGGCTCCTGGAAAATCATGGCGATGCGGTTACCGCGCAATTGCCGCAAGCGTGCTTCATCCAGCGTGCAAATATCGTCACCGAGAAAGTCAATCACCCCACCGGCATGCCGCAGGCCTTTGGCGTAGTCGCCCATGATCGCCGCCGACAGCACGGATTTGCCCGAGCCGGACTCGCCGATCACGCAGAGGATTTCACCCTTGCGCACCTCCAGGCTGATGCCGTGCACGGCATGGCTGCGGTCGGCGCCGGCGGGCAGTTCAACCGACAGGTTTTTTACCCGCAATACGGTTTCAGCGTTCATGTTCAATTCCTCGCGCCGTGCTGGGCGTTTTCATCCAGGCCGTCCGCCAGCAGGCTCAGGCCCAGCATCAGGGTGGAGATGGCAATGCAGGGGAAGATCACCAGGTGTGGGAAGGCAATGGCCATGGCGCGGCCATCGTTGATCATGCCGCCCCAGTCCGGCGTCGGTGGCGGCAGGCCGAGGCCGAGAAAACCCAGGGCGCCGATCATGATCGCGGTGTAGCCGATGCGCAGGCAGAAATCCACGATCAAGGGGCCGCCGCAGTTGGGCAAAATTTCTACCAGCATGATGCGAAGTGAGCCTTCACCTTGGGTGATCGCACTGAGTACGTAGTCGCGCGAGCGGATGTCGATCGTCAGCGCACGCATGATGCGAAAGATCGCCGGGGCACTGGTGAAGGTCACCGCAATCAGGATATTCAGCGCCGAAGCACCCAGGGCGATGATGATCACGATGTACAACACCAGCACCGGGAACGACAGCACGGTGTCGGCCACATACGACAGCACGGCATCCACCCAACCGTTGAAGTAACCGGCGCACAAGCCCATGGCGATGCCCACCGCGAACGCGGTGAGTGTGGCCAGAATCGACCAGAACAGCACGGTGCGCGTGCCCCAGATCAGCCGCGAGAGAATGTCGCGACCGATCATGTCGGTGCCCAGCAGGAAGCTCTGGCCGTTGTCGCCGGTAGTCATCGGCGTCAGCAAGGGCGTGAAGCTTTCCAGCGGATCATGCGGCGCCAGCCAGGGTGCAAACAGCGCGATCAACACCCAGCCGCCGACCAGCAACAGGCCGAGCAACGCCAGGGGATGTTTGAAGGCGTGCAGACGGTTCATTGGGCACCTCCGCCGAGACTGCGCAGGGTGATGCGCGGGTTGAGCCAGGTGTAGGCCAGGTCCGAAAAGATCTTGGTGATGCCCACCACCACGGCACTGACCATCGCGCAGGCTTCGATCAGGTACACGTCATGGTTCAGTGAGGCGGTGTACAGCAGCGAGCCGAAGCCCTTGTAGGCGAAGAACACCTCGACCACGATCACGTTGGACAGCAGCCACGGGATGTACAGCATGATCACTGTGATCGGGGCGATCAGCACATTGCGCAGGGCATGCCGTACGACGATGCGCGCAGTGGAAGCGCCTTTGAGCCGCGCCGTGCGGATGTACGGTGACTGCATCACTTCGACCATCGACGCCCGCGTAATCCGCGCCAGGTAGCCGATGCCGAACAGGCACAGCACCATCAACGGCAGCACCAGCTCCACCGCGCTGAAGCCGTCGCTCATGCTGCTGACGCCGGGCAGCCAGTTGAGCCAGAACACGAAGATCGCCGAGACGAATACCGCGCTGGCAAAGTCGGGAATCGAAGTGGTGACAATCGACACGAACGACACCAGGCGGTCGAGCAGCGAGCCTTGACGGATACCGGCCAGAATGCCCAGGGTCAACGCCACCGGCACCATCACCAGTAAGGCCAGGCCGGCCAGGGTCAGGGTTTGCGCCAGGTTGGGCAGCAACAGCTTGATCACCGACTCGCGAAAGTACACCGAGGTGCCCCAGTCGCCGCTGACAAAGTCCTTGAGCCACAGCAGGTAACGCCAAACAAAAGGTTGGTTATAGCCGTGCTCCACCAGCCACGCCGCACGCTGGTCGGCGGCGGAGTAGGGGCCGAGGACGTTGATCGCCACGTCCTCGATATTCAGTTCCAGGGCCAGGAACACGATCAGTGACACCGACAGCAGGGTCGCCACCAGCGCCAGTAATTTGCGCAATAGAAAATGAGCCATGGGTGCATGCTCCGACTGTTCAAGGGAGGCCTGCCCGCAGTCGGGCAGGAAGGGCGCGCCTTAACTCAGGCGCTCAGCCACACATTGCCCATGGGGTAGAAGTCGGAAGGGTGCACCTGGAAGCCCTGGACCTTTTTGCTCACGGCGGTGAACTTGTCACCCCAGAACGGCTGCACGATGACGCAGGCGTCTTGCAGGATCTGCTCGACGTTTTGCATCGCGATAGCGCGTTGTTTGGGGTCGATGATGCCCATGGCCTTGTCCAGCGCGGCGTCAAAAGCCGGGTCGCTGTAGTGGCTTTCGTTCCAGGCGCCACCGCCGCGGTAGGCCAGCTCCAGGGACATCACGCCCAGCGGGCGATGGGCCCAGTAAGTGAGGCTGAACGCGGCCTTGTCCCAGATCGGCCAGTATTGGGCGGCGGGCACCACTTTGAGGTTGATGCGAATCCCGGCTTCCAGGCAGTTTTGCTGCAGGATTTGCGCGCAGTCCTGCTCATAGCGGCCCTGGGTGTTGCCGACGATCAAATCAATGTCGATGCCATCAGCAAAGCCGGCTTCGGCCAGTAGCTTCTTCGCCGCCGCTACATCGCGGTTGCGCTTGGGTAGTGGGAAGTACTCGGGATGGGAGGGCGCCACATGGTGGTCTTCGCCCAGGGTGCCCATGCCGCGATAGGCGATCTTGAGCATCTGCGCGTTATCGGCGCACAGCACCACGGCTTTGCGGATGCGCAGGTCGGTGAACGGCTTCTGATCGCAGGCCATGCGCATCACCACGGTTTGCGCGGATTTGCAGGTGAGCAACTGCGCGCCGGGCAGGCGTTTGGCCAAGTCGAGTTCGGCCACGGTGACGCGGTACAACACGTCGACTTGGCCGGCCTGCAGGGCGGCGAGGTGGGTGGACACGTCGGTGCCCATGTCGATGTAACGCAGCTCGTCGAGGTTGGCAGGCTTGCCCCAGTAATCGGCGCGCTTGGCGAACGTCGCCTGTTTGTTCACGGCGAACGAAACCAGCTTGAACGGCCCTGTGGCCAACGGGTTTTTCGCCCAGTCGTCACCGGCCTTGAAGCTGCGGTGGACGATGGCGCAGGTGAACGCGTTGAGCATTTCCGGGATCGCCAGCATCGGCCGTTTGAGCAGCAGGCGGAACTGGTAGTCGCTGACTTTCTCGAAGGCTTTGATGTCCTGGAATGCGGTGCGGTTAACCGACTTGGAGTCCGCCGCGATCCATCGTTCAATGTTGTGTTGCACGTCCTCGACAGTGAAGTGGTCGCCATTGCTCCACTTCACATCCTGGCGCAGGTTGAAGGTCCAGGTGGTGAGGTCGTCGGACGGGCTCCAGCTTTCAGCGAGGTACGGGTGGGTGATGTTGTCGGCGTCGACCCAGGTCAGGTATTCCAGCGAGTTGCGCAACAGGTTCGAGGCTTCGATCCAGGTGATCAGCATCGGGTCCTGGATTTCCTGGATCGCACAGGCAAAGCGCAGGCTGCCACCCTGGCGGGCGGGTGTGGCGTCGGCGGCCTGGGCGTCGTTGCCGAGCAGGGCCGAGCCGATAAAGCTGCTGGCGCTGGCCACGGTAATCCCCAGCAGGGCAGCGGTGCGCAGGAACTGGCGGCGGTTGATCTCGCCGCTTTGTGCTTGGGCACACAGGTCATTGATGGCTGGATGCGCCTCGGCGCCGTCCAGGGTAGTCAACTCTTTCATAAGCCTCTCCGGTACTTGCGAATATGCGTTTTTGTTGAACCGCAAGGGTCAGTGGCAGGCGCAGTAAAGGCGCAGCACGGACCGCTGTGAAGCCGGCAGAAGAACAAGGCGCAACGAAGTGAGGAGGCGGGCAATGGGACAGGACATAGGGCAGCTCTCATGTTGTTTTTATTAGAGATGCCCGCAGTTTTGTCATTTGCGCAAAGATCGACAAACGACAAATTCTGCGCAGTAACCTTCTATAAATGCATGTTACATGCTGCCCCGCGTCGACCGATCGTTCCCACGCTCTGCGTGGGAATGCTGGCCAGACGCTCTGCGTCGCCTCTGCGCAACGGTGACGCAGAGCGTCACGGGATACGTTCCCACGCAGAGCGTGGGAACGATCATTACCGCAGCAGGCGCGGGTCGAACGGGTAGTCGGAGAGCAACTCGATGCCGTGTTCGTGGATGTAGATCTGTTCTTCGAGCTTTACGCCTTCGCCGCCGTCGTCGTGGCCGATGTAGCTTTCCACGCAGATGGTCATGCCGGCCTCGAACACACCGTCGTAGCCCAGCGCGTCGATGTCTTCGCGGTGCACCACGTAAGGGTATTCACCGGTCATGCCAACCCCGTGCACCAGGGCGAAGTAGCGGTTGTTTTTGTAATGCTCGGGAATCTTCCAGGCCATCTCGGCGTATTCCTTGAAGCTGCGTCCGGCCTTGAGCATTTCCACGTTGGTTTGCACTTGCTCGTAGGCGAGTTTGTACAGCTCTTGCTGCTTGGCGGTGGCGGCCTGATCGCCACAGAGAAAGGTGCGTGAGAAGTCGGCGTAATAGCCGAAACGCCCGACCACATCGGTGTCCAGTGCCACCAGGTCGCCGGCCTCGATCGGCCGCGTGCTGCACTCCTGAAACCACGGGTTGGTGCGCGGCCCGGAAGACAGCAGGCGCGTCTCAACATAGTCGCCATCGGTGGCGATCACATGCTGGTGCAGGTGCGACCACAGCTGGTTCTCGGTGATGCCCGGCACCAGCTTGCTTTCCATCAAGCGCACCCCGGCCTCGGTGGCCCGCAGACTGGCGCGGATCATCTTGAGCTCGTTGGGCACTTTGATGCAGCGCGCCCGTTCCAGCGGTTCCTGGGCGTCAAACACCTGGTAACCGAGCTTTTGCAATTCGAAGGCCGCCGCCGAGGTGGCGCTCTCGATGGCGATACGTTTGCCGCCACCGCACTGGCGCACCAGCTCATCAATCTCGGCTGCCCAGTCGGCGGTGACGTTGCCCAGAAAGCTTTCACAGAAGTAGTAGGAGATGGCTTTGGCCGGGCGCACTTCGTCCACGGTGTTCAGGCTTTCAGCCAGGTGCAGGCAGCCGCCGAACTCGAAGATCACCACCGGGCCTTCCGCGGGGATAAACGCATAACGCGCCGGGTTGCGCGCCGAGTACACCTGCATGTTGCGCGAGCCAGTGGCGTAGCGCATGTGGGTCGGATCGAACAGCACACAGGCGGCGTAGTCACGTTTTTTCAGTTCATTGCGCACCCGTTGCAGGCGGTCCAGCTGGATTTGCTGGATCTCGTCATCGGTGGGTTCGCAGTCAGCGGGGTTGCGGTTGGGGCCGGACAGACTCATGGGTGTTCCTCGCAGGGCACATACGGGTTTGGTTTTTTTTGAGGGGGGAATCAGTCGAGCAACTGGTCGCTGCGCACCAGGTTGCGTTCGGCTTGCAGATGGGCTTCGGACAGGCGTCCGTAAAGCTGTTTGGTGCGCTGGGCGCGGCCGATGATTCCGGGCTTCTCCGAGTAGGCGAAGATCGCTGTGTTGCGTTCGGTGGCACCTTCTACGCGGGTGACCCGGTGCACCGAGAAGCGCCCCTTGAAAATCTGCAGATCACCCGGGTTGAGTGCCAGCTCCTGGACCCGCGAGCGATCTTCGCCGCGCACCACTTTGCCGACGGCGCCGAGATTTTCCTGGCTGCGCGAGCGGATCATCGGCGCGTATTCGAACAGGCCACCGGCCTCGGGTTTCTGGGTCATCATGCTGACGATGAATTCGTTGGTATCGAAGTGCCAAGGCTGCTCGGTGCCTTCGGGCATCACGTTGATCACCAGCCCGGCGAAGGGGTCGGCGTATTCGAAAATCTCCGATTCGTCGAGGCAGGCACCGATAAAACGTTTCATCATCGGTGAGACGTACAGACGATGGATGATCGCGTCGGGGGCGATCATGTCGCGGGTCACGAAGCCGCTGGTGCGCTCCATGAACGTGCGGCGCGGATCATCCTGGGGCAGGCTGGCGGCGTCCTCGGTGAAATAGGCGTTGACCTTGCGCACCGAATAAAATGTTTTGCCCGAGAGTGCCTGACCTTCCAGGCGCGCCTGCTCCAGCACTTCAGGGCGCAGGAAGTTTTTCAGCAGGCAGCAACCGTCTTCGGCCAACTCGGCCCGCGCATGTTCAATTAAGGCCTGTAATTGAACATGGCCCGAATCATGTATGGGGTACAGCTCGGTATTAATGATGTCGCTGATATCGCCGGTTTCGGCATCGGCAAGTTTAAGACTCATACACGGCTCCTGACGTCGGTTGTTGTGTTGAGTCGATAGTTGCGTAAAGCGTTTGGAAGTGGAAATTACAAGTTGTGATCGAATCCATCGGCAGGGGCGATAGTCATGTCAGGCGAACTGGATGGCGGTTTACTTAAAGTGTTCGTGGCAATTATTGAGTGCCAGGGGTTTTCGGCCGCCGCCGAGCGCCTGCATAAAACCCAATCCACCGTCAGCCAGAGTTTGCAGCGGCTCGAAGAGATTGTCGGCACGCCGCTGATACGCCGCACCAGCCGCTCCATTGGCCTGACCCCGAGTGGCGAGACCTTTCTGATCTACGCGCGGCAAATCCTCAAGCTGCACCTGGAGGCCGTCAGCGCCGCACAATTGCCCAATGAGCAGGTGTGTATCCACTTGGGCATGCCGGAGGATTACGCCGAATATTGCCTGGGCGGGATGCTCAAGGACTTCCAGGCACAGTTTGCCCAGGTCCGCCCTGACATCTGTTGCGAGATGTCGACCGCGCTGGTCGCCCGCTTGCATCGTGGCGAGCTGGACCTGGTGTTGGGCGTTGAACATGCCGGCCTGCAACCCGGCGAATACCTGTGCGACGAACCGTTAGTGTGGGTGGCGGCGCCGAGTTGGAGTTGCGTGGGGCGCCAATCGGTGCCGCTTGCGGTCTACGCCGAGGGCTGCGCCTTCCGCGCCAATGCCGTGCAAGCGTTGGCCGAGGCTGGGCGCTCGTGGCAGGTGGTGTATACCAGCCAGAGCCCGCGCGGGATCGCAGTTGCGATTGAGCAGGGCTTGTCGGTCGGGGTGATGGCGCGGCGCCTGGTGCCGGCCGGCTGGCAGATTCTGGATGAGCAGCAAGGCTTTCCACCGATTGCGTCGGCCCGCCTGATGCTCTGGCGCTCAAGCGGCTGCCAGGTGCCGGAGGTGGCGGCATTGGTGGAGATTCTGCAGCGCCAGTTGGGGCGCTCAGGGCACGTGGACAGGCAGCGTCTGCGCGGTTTGTCGATGAGCCATGCGCTTGAGCAGTAACAGGCAGGCGATCACCCAGCCGGCGATCCAGCCGTGCACCACGGCAAACTCACCACTGACTTGCAACAGCCAGCCACAGAGCCCGTTGGCGGTGGCACTGGCCAGGCCATAGCTGACCATGCTCAGGCTCACCACTTGCAGGCTGTGCACCGGGTTGAGACGCGCGCTTAGGTAGGCCGCCATCAACCCCCATGAGGGGAAATAGAACAGCGCAAATAACCCGGCGGCCCACCAGCTCACGAGCAGGCTGGGGTGCACCAGCAGGCCCAGCATGGCCAGGCCGAACGCACCGATGCTCAGCGCCAGCACCCGCAACGCGCCCCAACGATCCGCCAGCGCACCCAGCAGCAGCCCGCCGAGGGCACCGCCGATGCCGATCAACGTCCACATCGAGCCGGTGATTGCCGGGCCGGCGTGCAGGCGATCGCTGACAAACACCGACAGGAAATTCAGAAACGGCCCACTGATCGCGCCGATAAACCCGCTGAGCAACACAATCTGCAACGCCACGGGCTGTTCCAGACACACACGCAACCACTGCCTCAGTACGTGAGTGAAGGCGGGCGGCTGGGCGGCGCGGGGCGCCTGCTCGGCGTGCGGGCTCAAGGCCCAGAGGGTCAGCAGCGTGACCAACAGCGTTAAGCCGGCACAGATCAACCAGAACTGCCGCAACGTCAGCCCCTGCAACAGCGCGATCAACACGCCGTTCAAGCAGATCGCAAACGCTGCGCCCGACGAGGCCAGCCCCAGCACGCGACTGCGGTGGCTGGCCGGGATGACTTCGCGCGCCAGGGCTGCAATGGCATTCCAGTTCGACACCGCACACGCCGACACCAGCGCCAGGCACAGGGCAAACGGCAGCACCCACGGGGTGGCGACGGCCAGTGCCAGCAGCGCGGGGCTCAGCACGATGGTCAGGCGCACCATCGTGCGCGGGCTCACCCACGCGGCGGCGATGCCGCTGGCAATCGAAGCGCCCATGTAGAACAGTTGCAACAGCGCGGCAATCAGGGCGGCCTGGCTGTAGCTCAGTTCAAATGCCTGACGAATCTGCGGTAATAAAGCGGAATACAGAAACACACTGAAACCATGGGTCGTGGCGTTGCACGCGGTAAAGACGAATGCCAGCAGCCCGATACTTCGCCGCGATGAAACAGGTAGGTCGGACATGGCGAGGCCCCGGTTTAAATGATCGCAAAGTGGGAAGAGTTAGTTGTTCGGCAGACTAACTTTTGTCGCGACTTCGCGACCAATGCTTAATTGTCTTAGTGTGCATGCGTTATACGCGTGCTCTGTGTTCATCCACGACGTCATTGATCGAAAAACGACAGCGTTGTTTTAATCCGCGTATTTTTCCGCTGCACAGGGTGCTACCCCTGGCCCAATACAAAAAGGTATGTTGTGTGCAGAGTTTCTTTGCTTGATCTTCCTTGAATGCTGCTGTCGAGTGCCCTCCATGAAACGCAAAATGCCTGGTCTCAACGCCCTTAAAGCCTTCGAAGTGGCCGGCAGCACTGGCAGCTTTACCCGGGCGGCGGAGCTGTTGAACGTGACCCAAAGTGCGGTCAGTCGCCAAGTGCGCCAGCTTGAAGAACAATTGGGTGAGAACCTGCTGGAGCGGCGCCATCACCACCTTGAACTCACCAGCGCCGGGCGCGTGTTGTTGCGGGCGTTGCACCAGTCGTTCGACAAGATCGAGCTGACGGTGCGCAGCATCCAGCAGAAAACCCACTCCAACCGACTGCACATCAACGCGCCGCCAACGTTCACCAGCCGTTGGTTGATGCCACGTCTGGGGCGTTTGCGTGAGGCGCATCCGGAGTTGGAGTTGAGCATCACCACGTGTTTGCAGGACAGCCTGGCGCAGACCAGCACCCTCGATTGCGCCATTCGGTTTGGTAATGGTGAGTGGGATGGGCTGGACAGTTCGTTGCTGATCCAGGAGCGGCACATTGCGGTGTGCGCGCCGTCGCTGTATGCCCGCGAGTGCAGTGATGGAGTGGATTTGAATCGCATGACGTTGCTGCATGTGTTGGCCAGTGAGGATCAGCGTTATCTGACGTGGAAGCACTGGCTGGACGCGGCGCGGATTCATGGGGTGGATACCCAGGGCGGGTATGAGTTTGACCTGCTGGATCTGGCAATCCGGGCGGCGACGGATGGGTTGGGGATTAGCATTGCGGACTGGCACATGGTGGCTGCCGAGTTAGCCTCGGGGCAGTTGACGCAGGTATTGAATGTGCACGTGGAGGGGCATCAGTCGTATTGGCTGGTGACTCGGCCTGAGCAGACGGATATGCCGCAGTTGCAGGTGTTTGGGCGGTGGTTGCAGGAGGAGATCTGGTTGGCTCAGCGCCAGCTTGAGCCTTCTACGGCGGCGGTTTGATTGCGTACATATCGGTTAATTTGAGGGCGTGAGATTCAAATGTGGGAGCTGGCTTGCCTGCGATGCAGGCACCTCGGTGCGCCAGTGACACACAGTCGATGCTATCGCAGGCAAGCCAGCTCCCACATTTGCCTGCGTTTGGGCACGCCGAGCCCCAGTAACCTGCATTTTTCGCACGTTACCCCACCCAATAAGTCGTTTGCACACCCCCCAAGCAAATACAAAACTGCATGTCACTCGCAAAACAACAACGTTGGGCAAACCACATGCAATTCGAGCGCAATTTCTATAACGGGCAGTTCGTCGAACCCGCCAGCGACGCCCTGATCGCCGTCTACAACCCTGCCAATGAAACCCTGGTCGGCCATGTCAGCGCCGCGACGGCCGATGAGGCCACCGCTGCCGTCGACGCCGCCGCCACTGCCCAGAAAACCTGGGGCAAGCTCACCAGTATTCAGCGCGCCGACTACCTTCGCGCCTTGGCCGACGCCCTCGACACCCACGCCGAAGCGATCGGCGCGGCCTTGGCCCGCGAATCCGGCAAAAGTGTCAGTGACGCCAGTAACGAAGCCCGCTACGCCGCACAAATCACCCGCTACCACGCCGAATGGGCACGCCGTATCGAAGGCGAAATCATCCCCAGCGACACGCCGGATGAAAACCTGTTCCTGCAACGCGAACCGATTGGCGTGGTCGCCTGCCTGATCCCGTTCAACTACCCGGTCTATACCCTGTTGCGCAAAATCGCCCCGGCGTTGATTGCCGGCAACACCGTGGTGGTACGCCCGAGCAACAACACGCCGCTGTCGGCATTTGAAATTGCCAAGGCCGTGCTTACGGCGGCGCTACCGGCCGGTGTGATCAATATCCTGACCATGGACCACGCCACCGCCGCCGCCGTTTGCACCCATAAAGCCGTTGGCCTGATCACCCTCACCGGCAGCGTCAACGCCGGTCGTATCGTGCTCGATTACTGCAAGGCCAATATCGCCAAGCCGTCCCTGGAGTTGGGCGGCAAGACCCCGGCGATCATCGAGGCCGATGCCGACCTGGAAAAAGCTGCCAGCGCGATTGTTGCCTCCAAGACCACCCACTGCGGCCAGTTATGCACGGCGGTTGAGCGGGTGTACGTGCACGAGAACGTGTACGAGCCGTTCCTCGCGTTGCTCAAAAGCAAAATCAGCGCCGTGAAATACGGTGACCGCGCCGTCGACGAAAACCTGATGGGCCCGCTGGTCAACGCCAGTTCCCAGACGAATATCCACGCCATGGTCGAGCGCGCCGTCGCTGCCGGTGCTGTACTGGAAACAGGCGGTGTGCTGCCGGTCGGCCCGGGCCATTTCTACCCGCCGACCTTGCTCAGCGGTTGCCGCCAGGACATGGAAATCATCCAGGAAGAAATCTTCGGCCCGGTGCTGCCGGTACTCAAATACCGCGACATCGACGAAGCACTGGCGATGGCCAACGACCATCAGTTCGGCCTGTCGTCGGTGCTCTACACCGAGAACTACCGCACGGCGATGAAAGTGGCGAACGCCATCGAAGCCGGTGAGTTGTATGTCAATCGCACCCCGGCAGACCCGTATCAGGGTTTCCACGCCGGCTGGAAACGCTCAGGGCTGGGCGGCGATGACGGTAAGCACGGGATGCTTGAGTTCACCCAGACCCGCCTGGTGGTGATGAAGTACTGATCCAACGAATACCGGTTGTACCTTCAATAAAAACAATTATCAGGGCACCTGCGCAGTGGGTGCCCGAGGTCATCAAGATGTCCAAGCCTGCACCCGTTGCCCAGGGTTTCGATGCCGTGTCCGCGGCAAAAAGCGACGCTGCCAGTCGCTATTTCCAATTGCTGTTGCTGGTGTTGGCCGCCGGGGCGATCTACCCGATCCTCTACCTGCGCCAGGTCTACCAGACCACCATGCTTGAAGTGTTCCAGATCAACCACAGCCAGCTGGGTTACCTGTACTCGATGCTCGGCACGATCTTTTTGCTCAGTTACTTACCCAGTGGTTGGTTGGCGGATCGCCTGCCGCCGCGCTTCCTGATTTTCTTCTCACTGGTCGCCACTGGCGCGTTGGGCCTGTGGTATTCGACCGTGCCGTCGATGACCGGCCTGATGATCATCTTCGGCTGCTGGGGCCTGACCACCGGCCTGACGTTCTGGGCCTCGGTGCTCAAGCGCGTGAAGATGATCGCCCATCACAGCGAGCAGGGGCGTTTCTTCGGCATCCTGGATGGCGGGCGCGGGCTGGTGGAAGCCTTGCTGGCGACCGTGGCCCTGGGGCTGTTCGCCTATGCCACCGAAACCCGCAGCCAGTCGGCCGCCGAAGGTTTCAAACACGTGGTCTACCTGTACTCGTTTATCTGTATCGCCATCGGCTGCGGGCTGGTACTGCTCAAGGACCCCAAGTCCATGGCCGAGACGTCGCCGGTGGAGAAGGGCAAGTTCAACCTGATCGCCGACCTGACCACCCTGGTGAAAATCCCCGAGCTGTGGCTGGTGACTGCCATTGTGTTCTGTGGTTATCACATGTTCTGGGCTACTTACAGCTTCTCCGACTACCTGCAAGGCAGCGGCATGACCGCCGTGATGGCGGGCACCATCACCACCATCAAGCTGTGGATGCGCCCCATCGGCGGCATCGGTGGCGGCTGGCTGGGCGACAAGTTCTCGAATATCTCGGTGCTGATCGTCGCGCTGGTGCTGGTGACCCTGGGCATGCTCGGGTTGATTGTGTTCCCCGGTTTTAACAGCCTGGGCCTGCTGATCGGTACGGTGATTTTTATTGGCCTGATGACCTATGCGATTCGCGGCCTGTACTGGGCGATCCTCGACAGCTGCGACATTCCGCTGCGCATCACCGGGTTGGCCATTGGCATTGTCTCGGTGGTGGGTTACTTGCCCGACACGTTTATCCCGCTGATCAATGGCTACCTGACCGATACCTACCCAGGCAAGGCCGGCTACAACCTGTATTTCGGCTACATCGCCTTTGTCGGCGTGCTCGGGACCCTGGCGGCCCTGACGTTGCGCGCCCGAATCAACCGAAAAAAAATCAACCAGACAGGTGCCTGAGATGAAAATCGTCGCCCTTGAAACCCATATCGTTGCCGTTCCACCGCCGCATATCGGTGGCATGTACTGGCTGTTCGTCAAACTCAAGACCGACTGCGGCATCGAAGGCGTCGGCGAGATCTACGCCGCCACCTTCGGCCCCAAGGCCATGCTGCCGATTATCGAGGATGTGTTTGAGCGCTACCTGCTCAACCATGACCCGCACCATATAGAGCGTTTCTTCCGCCAGGCTTATTCGAGCGGTTTCACCCAGCGCCCGGACCTGACCATGATGGGCGTGGTCAGCGGCCTGGAAATGGCCTGCTGGGACATCATCGGCAAGGCCGCCAACAAGCCGGTCTACGAATTGCTCGGCGGCAAGGTCAACGAGCGCCTGCGTTCCTACACCTACCTGTACCCGGTCAACAGCAAGGGCGAGTACGACTACGACGACCCGGACCTGGCCGCCGAGTGCGCCATCGAGAACATGAACAAAGGCTTCACCGCGGTGAAGTTCGACCCGGCCGGCCCTTACACGGCGTACTCCGGCCACCAGATTTCGCTGGAGGTCCTGGAACGCTGCGAGACCTTCTGCCGCAAGATCCGCGAGGCGGTGGGCGACAAGTGCGACCTGCTGTTCGGCACCCACGGGCAAATGGTGCCATCGTCGGCGATTCGCCTGGCCAAGCGCCTGGAGAAATATGACCCGCTGTGGTTCGAAGAACCGGTGCCGCCGGGCCAGGAAGAAGCAATGGCCCAGGTCGCCGCCAAGACCAGCATCCCGATTGCTACCGGCGAACGACTGACCACCAAGTACGAATTCTTCAAGCTGCTGCAAGCCGGTGGCGCGTCGATCTTGCAGATGAACGTGGCGCGCTGCGGCGGGCTGCTGGAGGCGAAGAAAATCGCGAGCATGGCCGAAGCCTACTACGCGCAGATCGCGCCGCACTTGTACAACGGGCCGATTGGCGCGGCGGCGAGTTTCCAGCTGGCGACCTGCACGCCGAACTTCCTGATCCAGGAAAGCATCATGACCTGGGGCGGCTTCCATGCCGAAGTCCTGACCAAGCCGCTGCAATGGGAGGACGGCTACATCATCCCATCCACCGAGCCGGGGCTGGGCGTGGAGCTGAACATGGACGTGGTACGCAGACACACGCCGTATACCGGCGAGCGCCTGCACCTGCAAATGGCTGCCACACCGGCTGACGTCAAAGACACTTCGCCCGCCAAGGGCTAAAAAAAACGACTTACGCGGTAACCGTGAATGACATACGACTACATCATCGCTGGCGCAGGCGCGGCGGGTTGCATCCTCGCCAACAGGCTGTCCGCGTCCGGGCAATATTCGGTATTGCTGCTGGAAGCCGGTGGCAAGGACAGTTCCTGGTGGTTCAAGATCCCCGTCGGTTTCGCCAAGATGTATTACAACCCGACCTTCAACTGGATGTATTACAGCCAGCCGCAAAAACAGCTGGCCGGCCGTGAAATCTACGCGCCGCGCGGCAAAGTGCAGGGCGGTTCGGGCTCGATCAACGCGATGATCTACGTGCGTGGCCAGGCCCATGACTTCAATGACTGGGCCGCCAACGGCAACGACGGCTGGAGCTTTGCGGACGTGCTGCCGTACTTTCGCAAGCTGGAAAACCATCCCTTGGGCGATACCGAGTACCACGGCGCCAGCGGCCCCATCAGCATTACGCCGATGAAGGGCCAGACCCACCCGATCTGCGACGTTTTCCTCAAGGGCTGCGAACAGCTGGGCTACGCGCACAGTGATGACTTCAACGGCCCGCACTTTGAAGGCGCTGGGCTGTATGACGTCAACACGCGTAATGGCGAACGCTGCTCCAGCAGTTTTGCGCATTTGCACCCGGCGCTAGGCCGTCCGAACCTCACCGTGGAACTGCATGCGCTGGTCGACCGCGTGCTGTTTGACGACCGGAAGCGCGCCACCGGCATCGCCGTCACCCAGCACGGTGTGGCGCGAACCTTCACCGCGCGTAAGGAAGTGATCCTTTGCGCCGGTGCGGTGGACACGCCGAAGATCCTGCAATTATCCGGTGTGGCCGACCAGCAATTGCTTGCCGAACACGCTATCCCGTTGGTCAAGCACCTGCCGGCCGTGGGCGAAAACCTGCAGGACCACCTGTGCGCCAGCTACTACTACAAGGCCAATATCCCGACCTTGAATGACGAACTCAGCTCGCTGTTCGGCCAACTCAAACTTGTCCTCAAGTACCTGCTGACCCGCAAGGGCGCGCTGGCCATGAGCGTCAACCAGGCCGGTGGCTTCTTTCGCGGCAACGATCAACAGAAGGATCCGAACCTGCAGCTGTATTTCAACCCGCTGTCGTATCAGATCCCGAAAAACAACAAGGCCAGCCTCAAGCCCGAACCGTATTCCGGCTTTTTGCTGTGCTTCAACCCGTGTCGTCCCACCAGTCGCGGCACCATCCGTATTGCCTCGAAGAACCCACGGGACGCGGCGCTGATCGACCCCAACTACCTGAGCACCGAAAAGGATATCGACGAGGTGATCCAGGGCAGCCGGTTGATGCGCAAGATCATGCAGGCCCCGGCGCTCAAAGGCATCACCGTGGCCGAAGTACTGCCCGGTGCGGCGGTGCAAACCGATGAGCAGATGCTGCAATATTTCCGCGAAAACAGCGGCTCGATCTACCACCTGTGCGGCTCCTGCGCCATGGGTTCGGACCCGCAGGTGTCGGTGGTGGACAAGCGCTTGAAAGTGCACGGGCTGGACGGGCTGCGCATCGTCGATGCGTCGATTTTCCCGAACGTGACGTCGGGTAATACCCATGCGGCGGTGTTGATGGTGGCGGAGAAGGGCGCGGATCTGATCCTGGAAGACGCCTGATAGGTGGGTGCTGGTTGATCGTTCCCACGCTCTGCGTGGGAATGCTGGCCCGGACGCTCTGCGTCCTGCTCTTGATGTCGTGACGCGGAGCGTCACAGGATGCGTGCCCACGCGGAGCGTGGGAACGATCAATCACAAGCGCATTGCCTCTGTGTGGGAATGCAGGCAATTGATGTAATGTCCAGTATTGGATATGTTGTCTTGCATGAAAAAGACCTCTCCCGAAGACACCACCCTGATCAGCCAACTTGAGCAGATTGCCGAAGGCTTGAGCAAAACCTTCAGCCCGTTCTGCGAAGTGGTGCTGCACGATTTGCGCGACCCGCAGCACGCGATCCTGGCGATCCATAACAACCTTTCCGGGCGTCAACCCGGTGACCCGGCGACCGAGTTGGGGCTGGCGCGGATTGCCGACCCGGACTACCCGCAGGTCATTGCCAACTACCAGAACCAGTTCGCCGATGGCCGCCAGGTCAAAAGCACGTCAATCGGCATCAAGGACACCCGCGGCAAGTACGTCGCGGCGTTGTGCATGAACGTCGATTTGTCGTTGTTCCGTGGCTTGCAGGGCATGCTGGAGCAGTTCGGTTCGGTCAGTGGCGACAAGCCCCACGAGTCCCTGGACCCGTCCGGCGCCGATGTGATTCGCGCGCGTATCGACCAGTTCGCCGCGCGCCTGGCGACCACTCCGCGCGCACTCAAGACGGCGGATCGGCGCGCGCTGATGCAAGAGCTGAAGGACTCAGGCTGCATGGACATCCGCCGCGCCATGGAAACCGTCGCCTCGCACCTGGGCGTGTCACGCGCGGCGGTCTACACCTACGCCAAGTAGCGCGCCATCCGGGGTGTGGATGAGGTTTATGGCGCCCCGCTGAGCAGGGCGGCGTAGCGCTCGATATCGACGTTGCCGCCGGTGACGATAATGCCCACGCGTTGGCCCTTGAAGCGCTCGCCCAATTGGCGCAAGGCCGCCAGGCCCAGGCAGCCGGTGGGCTCGACGACCAGCTTCATGCGCTGCATGAAGAACCGCATGCTGTCGACCAATTGCGCATCGGTGACGGTGAGAATGTCGTTCACCTGATCGCGGATGATGGGGAAGGTGTAGTTGCCCAGGTGTTGCGTTTGCGCGCCGTCGGCAATGGTTTTCGGGGTGTCGATGTGCACGATGCTGCCGGTGCGGAACGAGCGCTGGCCGTCATTGCCGGCTTCGGGTTCGACCCCGAACAGTTGGCAATCCGGCGCCAGCGCGCGGGTCGACAACGCCGTGCCCGAGAGCATGCCGCCGCCGCCGAGGCCAACGAACAAGGCGTCCAGCGGGCCGGTGAATTCCAGCAATTCCTTGGCGGCCGTGCCTTGGCCGGCGAGGATGTGCGGGTGGTCGTAGGGCGGGATCAGTGTCATGCCTTGCTCGTGGGCGAGCGTGCGGCCGATTTGCTCGCGGTCTTCAGTGAAACGGTCGTAAAGCACCACGCTGGCGCCATAGTCACGGGTGGCGGCGACTTTGGCCGCCGGTGCATCGGTGGGCATCACTATCGTTGCCGGCATGCCCAGCAACCGCGCGGCCAGGGCAATGCCTTGGGCATGGTTGCCGGAGGAAAACGCCACCACGCCGGCCTTGCGCTGCTGCGCGTCAAACTGCGACAGGGCATTGAACGCGCCACGAAACTTGAACGAGCCGGCGCGTTGCAGGTTTTCACACTTGATGAACACCTGGGCGCCGGTTTCGGCGTCGAGGGTGCGTGACGTGAGCACCGGCGTGGTGTGCGCGACGCCTTCCAGGCGTTGGGCGGCCGCGATGACGTCTTGGTAGCTAGGCAATTGCATGGGACGGACCTCGTAGGCTTTATCTGGATAAAATATCCATATAAAGATAATTAGTAAAGTTCCGTTCGGGCTTGCGGACATGCTAGCGTTTCGAGCTTCTCTGACCGCTCGAGGGTTCGCCATTGATTCGACTCACTGACTACATCGCCGACATTGCCCGAAGCCCTTTGGCGCCGTGGGCTGACCTCGCGCCCTGGGCGCTGGTGACACAAGCGCCGGTGATTGTGCGCAGGTTGCTGGCCGAACTGCCGGCTGACGATTACGCCATTCACGGCGACGTCGCCGTGCACCGTACGGCCATTGTCGAACCCGGCGCCTTGCTCAAGGGGCCGCTGATCATCGGTGCCGAGTGTTTTGTCGCCAGCGGCTCGCTGCTGCGCGGTGGCTGCTGGTTGGACGCGGGGTGCATCATCGGCCCCGGCGCCGAGCTGAAGACCTCGTTCGTGTTCAGCGGCAGCAAGCTGGCGCACTTCAATTTTGTCGGCGATTCGGTGCTCGGCCATGGGGTCAACCTGGAAGCCGGCAGCATCGTCGCCAACTACCGCAATGAACGGGCGGACAAGGAAGTATTAGTGCGCATCGAGGGGCAGTTGCAGCGTACCGGTAGCGACAAGTTTGGCGCCTTGCTGGGTGATCAGTGCCGGGTCGGCGCGAACGCGGTGTTGGCGCCGGGAGCCTTGCTCAAGCCTGCCAGCGTGGTCGGACGCGGGCAGGTGTTTGATGGCGAGAACGACTAAAAGTCAGCAATGAACTGCACGCCGCCGACCACCGCGCCCGGGGTTTGCGCGAGCCCGCCCGGGTATTTCACGTACTGCAGGTTGGGGCGCACCATCAGCCATTTTGTCGCTTGCACGCCGTAGTTGAGCTCGTAGCTGTATTCGCGGTGTTGTTCGGGCACGTACAGCGGGTCGTCAATCGCAGTGATGCCGTTGGCCGCGTTGAGCATTTGCGTGTTGCGGGTATAGCGGTCGCTGACCTGCAACTTCGATGCGCCAATGCCAAGCGTGTCATCAGGGCGTGAATCGAACGGGCCACGGTAGATCAGGCCGACCTGGATCAGGCTTTTGATCACGCTCTTGTCCGGGTCATTCATCGTCAGGTTGGCGAACACGTTGAGCCCACGCTTGGCGTTGCCATCGACTGTGGTCAATTGTTGCTGGCCGGACAGCCACCAGCCGTCATTGCTGGAGTACATCTCGTAGGGCTTGCCAGTGCTGGCGGCGTAGTTACCGTCGGCATCCTTGAGGTTATCTTTGTTGTCGGCGTTGGTGTAGTAGTAACCGGCGTGGTATTCGGAACTCAGGCCAGCGATCTGGCCTTTCCAGATCGCTTCGACAGGGAAACTGGTGCCTTGGGAGCCGCTGATAAAAGGTTTGAAGCCATTGCTGGCTTCGGCGTTACCGGGGTTCTTGTCGTAGGCGCCGATCTGCACCGCGAACTCATCAGTGAACTGGTACTTGGCGCGCACCGCCCACTGGCTGATGGGAAAGCTGTTCCACACGCCGTTCCAGTTGCCTTCCTGGGAACCGCACAAGGTGACGTTCTGGAATTCGCAGGGGAACTGGTCGAAGTCTTCGCCGTGGCCGAAGCGGCCGAGTTTCAGGGCGAACGCGCGATCGAAGAATTTCTGCTCGTACCAGAACTGCGAGAGTCGCCAGGCATTGCCGCCGCCGAACACTTCCATGGTCGAGGTCAAGCCGGTGGCATTTGGCTGGTGCACGCGGTCGTTGGTGATGTCCTTGCCATGGCGCTCGCCGATGCCGATACGCAAGGTTGCGTCTTGCCAGCCGAGGAGTTTTTGCAGGTCCATGTTCACGCTGAGGATCAACTGATCGCTCCAGCGCGCGGTGGTGTGGGAGTTGTAGCCACCACCCAGGTTCGAGCCGACTTCGCCGACGTATTTGAGAGTGAAGTCGTAGCCCTGTTCGGCCAGTTGCGGGCGCAGGCCGTTCCAGTCGCCGAGCATGGCGGATGCATTGGGGTCGAGCAGGCCGGCGCTGAGGGCGCAGGTCGACATGGCGCTGCAAAGCAGGGCCAGGGGGAGGGTGGGGCGCATGGGATGCTCCTGGGTATTGTTGTTTTTATGGGGACAGCACAAATTTCAGGCACACAGAGGCCCCTGTGGGAGCGGGCTTGCTCGCGAAAGCGGTGGTTCAGGCATGAATCTGGTGACTGACACACTGCGTTCGCGAGCAAGCCCGCTCCCACATTGGAACTGTGTAGGTTGTTAGGGGGTGGTGCTTATTGCAGGTTCACGAATAACCCGCCATCTACCAGTAATGACGCGCCGGTCACATAGCGCGCCATGTCGGAAGCCAGGAACACGATTGGCCCGGCCACATCATCCGGCTCGCCCAGGCGACCCAGTGGCGTACGCGAGGTCATGTAGGCGAGCTTCTCCTCATCCGCCAAATCTTCCTTGTTGATGTCGGTGGCGATGGTGCCCGGCAGGACCGAGTTGCAGCGAATCCCATACGGCCCGAGCGCAATCGCACAGGACTGCATCAACGAATGCAGCCCGGCTTTGGTTGGGGTGTAGTGGGTTTGCATGCCACCGCCCACCAGGGCGCTGATGGAACTGACGGCAATGATCGCGCCGCCACGGCCCTGGTTTTTCATTTGATTGGCCGCCGCCTGCACGGCGAAGTAGGCGCCGTTGAGGTTGGTGTTGACGGTTTTCAGGTAGACCTCGCGCGGCATGTCGAGGAAGGAGTGGAACGGGCAGATCCCGGCATTGTTGACGAACACATCGACACTGCCGAAGGCGTTCACTGCGCCGGCCACCAGCTTGTCGCCGGTGTCCGGGTCGGCGGCGTCGCCACCGACTTCGATGGCCTGGCCGCCGAGCGCCTTGATTTCTTCAATCAACGAATACGCCGCTTCGCTGCCCTGGCCGCTGCCGCTGTGGCCGATCACCACGCGGGCGCCCTGGCGCGCGCATTCACGGGCGGCGGCGCGGCCGATACCACGGGAGGCGCCGGTGATGATTACGGTTTTGTCTGCAAGCAACATAAAAACACTCCTGAAAGAATAAGCGGTTTCAACCGAGGTAATTGCCGTAACCGACCATGGCGATGGCGCCGAGGATCACCGCGATACCCGCCACCAATACGCCCTTGTTTGTCGCGCTGGTGCCGTGCCATTCACGGAAATACAGGCCCCAGCAGTTGGATACGATGATGATGAACGACATGTGCAGCACCCACGAACTGGCGTCGTTCTGCAGGCGGCTTTCGCCCATGCCGTAGAAGAAAAACTGCAGGAACCAAAGGGTGCCGGCGACGGCTACCAGCAGGTAGTTGCTCAGCAGCGGGGTGCTGCGGTCGGTGTAGTTGGAGAAGGTGCGGTTGCGCCAATTCAGCCACAGGCACCAGATACCGTTGGTGGTCAAACCGCCCCACATGATCACCATAAAGGTCACGTTGTTCTGGAACAGGCTGTTGGCACCGTGTTCCACCGCAGCAGCGGCCAGTGGGCGACCGGCGGAAATCCCGTAGCTGAAGCAGGCGCTCAGCACGCCCGAGATCACCGCCACCAGCATGCCCTTGCCGAGCGAAAACTCGCTGACACTGGCGAACTTCACCGCCTGGGATACTTCACGCTCCTTGATCAGCCCGGCCTTGCCACACACCGCGATACCGATCAACGACACAGCCACGCCCCACAGCACCCAATGCCCGCCCTGAGAGGCCAGCATCGAGGTCAGCGTACCCTCGGTTTCAGTGGTGAACAGGTCGCGGTACAGCGCGGGCATCAAGGCGCCGAGGGCGGAGGTCAGGCCCATGATCAGCGACATGCCCAGCGACAAGCCGAGGTAGCGCATGGTCAGGCCGAAGGTCAGCCCGCCGATGCCCCACAGCACACCAAACAGATAGGTCCACAGCAGGGTGCTGGTGTCGGCCGTGCGCAGGATTTGTACCCAGCCCGGCACGGTCAGTTGCGCGGCAATCAGGGGCACGATCAGCCACGACACCAGGCCGCCAGTGATCCAATAACTTTCCCAGGCCCAGCCGCGGACCTTCTTGTAGGGAATGTAGAAACTGCCGGAAGCAAAGCCGCCGATAAAGTGCAGAATCACACCGAAGAGAATGATTTCCACGTGGTTGAATCCTTTTTATTGTTGTTGTAAGCCAGTTGGTTCAGGGGCGCGTCAGTTCGAACATGGGCAGCAGGTCGAGACTGATCGGCGAGGCATCGGGGTGGCTGGGCATGATGTCCTGCATATAGCGCCACCAGCGTTGCATCAGTGGCGTGCCGGGCAGTTCGTCCAGGCCATGGACGTCATCGTGGGCCAGTACGGCGAAGAGCGTATTGGCGGGTTCATCGAGGAAGATCTTGTAGTCCACCACGCCGGCATTCAGCAGCGCGTCGGCCAGCTCCGGCCAGATCTCATCGTGGCGTCGACGGTATTCGTCGGCCTGACCCGGGTTGAGGTGCATGCGAAAGGCACGGGTCTGCATCACAGGTCTCCATGGGCGGTAGTGGGCGTATAGATACGCACCGCGTTGTGCACGAAAAATTTGGCCTGGACCGTCTCGGGTTTGTCCGCCATGCAGCGTTTGACCAGGCCCAGCGTGGTGGCGAAATCCGCCAGATGATCGCTGTTGGGCCAGTCGCTGCCGAAGAAGCAACGGTCTTCGCCAAAGGCTTCCCATAAAACCGCGAGGCGGTCGTTATAAATAGCCGTATCGGTGATCAACCCGTCGGGCCCCAGCTGGGGAATTTCCGCCAGCTTGGCAAACACGTTGGGCCGTTGGGCCAGGCGCAAGAGG
Source organism: Pseudomonas sp. R76 (assembly GCF_009834565.1). Lineage (GTDB taxonomy): Bacteria > Pseudomonadota > Gammaproteobacteria > Pseudomonadales > Pseudomonadaceae > Aquipseudomonas. The sequence continues at coordinate 3,716,957 of NZ_CP019428.1, read as the reverse complement.
TCGGCGTGGTAGGCCGCTTCTTCGCCGGCCGGCACCTGGGCGTTAGGCAGGTGATCGACGACAATTCGCAGCTGCGGCACGGCATCGCTCAGGTGCAACAGGCCCTTGATCAGGCGCGGGTTCGGGTTGGCGCTGTCCAGGCTGCGCCCGCAGGCGGCCAACTGGCGCATACCGTCGATAAACCCTGGGCGTGTCTGGTCCACCAGCAGGTCGCGGTCCCACAGGTTGCCGTAGCGCAGGCCGAGGAACAGCGGCTCCGGCGTCAGCGCGTCGAGGTCGGCGGCGAAACTCGCCTCACGCGGGTCGAGGTTGCCGACAAAACCGAGCATGCGCGGCTCGTTGCGCAGGATGTCGAGCAGCCAGCGGTTGTCGTCACGCCATGGGCTGGCTTCCACAACGATGGCGCCAATGACATTGTGCTGGCTGGCCAGGGCCCAGTAGTGCGCCGGCAAATGTGCGGCATACAACCGGTTGCCTGGCTCCGGCCACGGGATGCCCTGGGGGCGACGCGGGTCGAACAGGTGCAGATGGCTGTCGATGATCGGGCCGCTGTAAAGGGGCAGGGGCATGGCGCAGTCCTTATCTTTAGCATTCTGGTAAAGGCCCGCACGCTAACGCGCCGGGCCGCATTTCACCACCTCAGCTCTGCAGGTACACCACGTGTGTGTGGGTGTACTCGTACAAGCCGTGCTTACCGTCAGCGCCGCCGATTCCGGATTTGCGCACACCGGCATGGAAACCTTGCATGGCTTCGAAGTTTTCGCGGTTGACGTAGGTCTCGCCAAAATCAATCTCGCGTACTGCGTGCATGGCTTTGCCCAGGTCGCGGGTGTAGATCGATGACGTCAGGCCGTAGTCGCAGTCATTGGCCATGGCGATGGCTTCGTCGAGGTCGTCGACAATCTGGATCGGCAGCACCGGGCCGAAGATCTCCTCGCGCATGATCTCCATGTCGGCGCGGCAGCCGGCCAATACCGTGGGCTGGAAGTGAAAACCTGCGCCCAGGTCGGCAATCTGCCCACCGCTGACCAGCGTGGCGCCCTGGCTCAGCGCGGTGCGCACTTTGCGGTTGACGCTGTCCAGGCCCTGGCGGTTGATCAGCGGGCCCATCTCCACATCGGCCTGAGCGATGGGGTCGCCGTAGCGGGTGGCAGCCATCGCGGCGCTGATGCGTTCGATAAACTGGTCGGCGACTTTACGTTCCACGTACACGCGCTCGGCGCAGTTGCACACTTGGCCGGTATTGATGATGCGCGAATCACGGATGGCTTTGACCGCCAGGTCGAGGTCGGCATCGGCCAACACGATGGCCGGCGCCTTGCCGCCCAGTTCCAGGTTGAGCTTGGTGATGTTGGGTGCGGCGGCGGTCATGATCCGTGAGCCGGTGGCCATGCTGCCGGTGAAGCTGATCATGTCCACACCCTTGTGCGCGGTGAGTGCGCCGCCGACCTGGCCATCGCCGCATACCACGTTGAACACGCCGGCCGGCAGGTCGGTCTCGGCCACCAGTTTGGCGAACTCGAAGCAGTTGTTCGGGGTTTCTTCGCTGGGTTTGATCACGATGGTGTTGCCGGTCAGCAGCGCCGGCGCCATCTTGCGTGCGATCAAAAAGAACGGGAAATTCCACGGCAGGATGCCGGCTACTACGCCCAGAGGCTTGCGGAACAGGAAGATGTTTTCATTCTGGCGGTCGCTGGTAATGATCTCGCCTTCGATACGACGCGCCCACTCGGCCATGTAGTCGAGGTAGTCGGCGGTGAAGTTGACTTCGACTTCGGCCAGGCCACTGACCTTGCCCTGCTCAAGGGTAATGGTACGTGCCAGGTGCGCGACGTTTTCGCGCAACTTGGCAGCAATGCGCCGCAGGTGGCCGGCGCGTTCGATGGCGGGTTTGCGCCCCCAGTCTGTTTGCGCGTTGCGGGCGGCGCTGAGCGCTTGGTCGACGTCGTCGGCAGTGGACGCCGGTACCTTGGACAGAAGCGCGCCGGTGGCCGGGTTCAGCACGTCTATATGCGCTTGGCTGGCAACGAAGCGGCCATTGATAAAGTTCTGGTAAACGGGAACGGATGGCATGGGCAGGTTCCTCAGTAAGTGCGCGATGGCGCTTTCGCGTCGGCGGCGGGGCGATAACGGGAGAGGGTGGTCAGTGCACTCTGGCGCAGTAGGCTGATGTCGATGGCGACCGCGATGAAGCGGCAGCCCCAGGCCTGGTAACGGCGCGCGTCGTCTTCGTTGGGCGCGAGGATGCCGCTGACTTTGCCGGCGGCGAGGGTTGCGTCCACCGCGTGCTTGATGCGCTCCTGGACCTCGGGGTGGCCGGGGTTGCCTGCATGACCGAGGCCGATGGACAGGTCGGCGGGGCCGATAAAGACCGCATCCACACCGTCCACGGCGGCAATCGCTTCGACGTTTTCAACCCCAAGGCGTGATTCCACCTGCACGATCAAGCACAGCGCTTGATGCGCGGTTTGCAGGTAATCCGTCACGCCGTCCCAGCGTGTGGCGCGGGTCAAACCGCCGCCGACGCCACGAATGCCGTGGGGCGGATAACGCATGGCGCGCACCAGGGCCTGAGCCTGTTCGGCGGTTTCGACCATGGGGATCATCAGTGTCTGAGCGCCGACATCGAGCAATTGCTTGATCAGGTTGGCGTCGCCGCTTACCGCACGCACCACGGGTGCGGTGGTGTAGGGCGCCACGGCCTGCAATTGGTTGAGCACGCTGGGCACGGTGTTGGGGGCGTGTTCGCCATCAATGAGCATCCAGTCATAACCGATGCTGGCGACGAGCTCGGCGGCGTAGGCGGTGGCGAAACCGGCCCAGATGCCGTACTGCGTGGCGTCCTGGGCGAGGGCGGCCTTGAAGCCGTTGCGGGGCATATTCATGGCAGTCTTCCTCAGCGGTTGTAGGGGCGGTGCAGTTGGCAGTCCGGGTTCAGGTCAACACCGAAACCGGGCTTGTCGAGCGCCGACAGGCGCATGCGGCCATTCACCGGCACCGGTTCGCCAAGCAGTTGCGGGTGGAACATCGGCACCACTTCGTCGGCCTTGGGCGCCATCATCAGGAACTCGGCGAACGGGCTGTTGTGGCGCGTGGCGACGAAGTGGTAGCTGTAGACCGACGAGCCGTGGGGCACCACCATGGCGTTATGCGCGTCGGCGAGCGCGGATATTTTCACCAGTTCGGTCAGGCCGCCGCACCAGCCGACGTCGGGCTGGATGATGTCGCAGCAGCCCATTTCCAGCAGCATGCGGAAACCCCAGCGGGTGGCTTCGTGTTCACCGGTGGTCACCAACATGCCTTTAGGCACGTTATTACGCAGTGCGGCGTAGCCCCAGTAATCGTCCGGGCTCAGCGCTTCTTCGATCCACTTCAAACCGTATTCATGGGCGCCGATGGCCAGTTTGGTCGCGTAGTTCAGGTCCAGGCTCATCCAGCAGTCGAGCATCAGCCAGAAGTCCGGGCCGACCCGTTCGCGCATGGTGGCTAATGATTCGAGGTTTTTGCGCAGGCCTTCTTCACCTTCGCTAGGGCCGTGGTGCAGGGGCATCTTGCCGCCGATGAAGCCCATCTTCTGCGCGAGGTCCGGGCGTGCGCCGGTGGCGTAGAACTGCAATTCGTCACGCACCGCGCCGCCGAGCAACTGGTGCACCGGTTCCTGGCGGATTTTGCCGAGCAGGTCCCACAGCGCCAGGTCGACCCCGGAAATCGTATTGATCACCAGGCCCTTGCGGCCGTAGTAGAGGGTGGACTGGTACATCTGGTCCCAGATCTTTTCGATGTCGGTAACACGAGCGCCTTCCAGAAAACGCGCCAGGTGTTTCTCGACGATGTAGGCCGCCGGCTCGCCGCCATTGGTCACGGCAAAACCTGCGGTGCCATCGCTGGCTTCAATCTCCACGACCAACGTGCCGAGCACGTTGATGCCAAAGCTGCGGCGGCTCTGGCGGTATTCGGGGTATTTGCTCATGGGCGTCGAAATATGGTCGTCGATCCAATGACCATCGGCCTGGTCGTGGTAATCCGCGCCGCCGCCGCGCAGTACAAAGGCGCGCACGTGTTTGATAGTGAGATGACCCATGGTGTGACTCCTGGAATTAAACAGTGGCCGGCGTGTTCGACGCTTTATGGCCGGGTGAATGGATGCCCAGTACCAGCAATGCAGCCAGTACCGTGGTGGCGGACAGTAGGTAGAGACCTGCCGCCGGGGAGTGCAAAGCGCTCTCGGCCCAGTGTTTGATCACCGGCGCAATAAACCCGCCGAGGGCGCCGAACGAGTTGATCAACGCAATGCCGGCGGCGGCTGCGCTGCCGGCCAGGTAGCTGGAAGGGAAGGTCCAGAACACGGGTTGTACGGCGATGAAACCCGAGGCTGCAAAACAAAGTGCGAGCATGCCCAGCAGGGGGTTGGCAAAGGTCACCGAGCAGGCGATGCCGGCGGCGGCCATCAGCAGCGTGAGGCTGGCGGTGCGGCGGCGGTCGCCGGTGCGATCGGAGTAGGCGGGGATCCACCAGGCGGCAAACAGCGCGCAGATCCAGGGAATGGCGGACACCAGCCCGACCATCAGCCCGACCTTGGTGCCCAGCAGCCCGCCGACCTGGGTCGGCAGGTAAAACACCACGCCGTAGACGCTGGCCTGGATCAGCAGATACACCAGGCACAAGTACAGCACCGACGGTTGGCACAGCACGTTCAGCAGGCTGCGGCCGTGGGAGGTTTTGTGTTGGTCTTCCTGATCCAGCAGGGCCTGGATGTGCTCGCGCTCGTCTAAGGTCAGCCACTTGGCATCGGCGGGGCGATTGTCCAGGTACCAATAGGCCCAGACACCCACAGCGGTGGCCATCAAGCCTTCCACCGCGAACAGCCATTGCCAGCCGTGAATACCGCCGAAGCCGTCCAGCTCCAACAACAAACCCGACAACGGGCTGCCGAAGATAAACGCCAGCGGCGCGCCGAAGTAGAAGAACCCCATGGCTTTGCCGCGCACGGCCTGGGGGAACCAGTAAGTGAGGTAGAGGATCACGCCGGGGAAAAAGCCTGCCTCGGCCACGCCCAGCAGGAAGCGCAGAATGTAGAAGCTGGTTTCGTTGTGCGCGAACACCATTGCCGCCGACACCAGGCCCCAGCTGACCATGATCCGGCACATCCACAGGCGGGCGCCGACGCGGTGCAGGATCAGGTTGCTCGGCACTTCCAGTAACGCGTAGCCGACAAAAAACACCCCGGCACCGAAGGCGAATGCGGCATCACTCAAGCCGGTATCGGCCTGGAAGGCTTGCTTGGCGAACCCGACATTGGCGCGGTCGAGAAAGGCCATGATGTACATCAATAACAGGAAGGGCAGCAGTCGCCAGGAAATCTTGGCGAGCAGGGGCGCAGGCAGGGTTTTCATAGATTTGTCCGCTGTTTTGTTCTTATGAAACGGACTGTACGGCGGGCGAGCAATGCGCTACAAATCGAATCTCGCTTACAACCGATAACCTAAGGGTATCGATAATAAGGACAAAAATGCGTAGCCCGACCATTTCTCCCAGCCTGTTCAACCGCCTGCGTTACAAGCATTTGCATATGCTGGTGGCGCTGAGCTCCAGCCAGAACCTGCACCGCGCGTCCCAGGCTCTGAACATGTCGCAACCCGCGGCCACGCGTATGTTGCGCGAGATCGAGGACATGTTCGGCTGCGATCTGTTCGAGCGTTTGCCGCGTGGCATGCGCCCCACAGCCCTGGGCCAGGAGCTGATCCGCTTCGCTGAATCAGCCCTGAGCGGCCTGGACCGTTGCGCCGAAGATTTGATGGCGCGCCAACAGGGCGGCTATGGCTACCTGTCGATCGGCACCATCATGGGGGCCGCGCCGGACTTGGTGATGGATTCGATTGCGCAGATCAAATCACTTAACCCGCAACTGCGTATTCGCATCATGGGCGACACCAGCGATCAGGTTATCCAACTGCTGGAACAAGGCCGCATCGACCTGGGCATTACGCGGCGCAACGCTGCCACAGATAACCAGCACTACAGCTTCGAGCCCTTGGGCAACGAACGACTGTTGGTGGTGGTGCACGCTGGCCACCCCTTGGCCCGGCGCGATCAACTGGAGCTGGCCGAGTTGGTGCGCGACTGGCCGTGGATCCTGCAACCGCAAACCAGCCCGGCGCGTATTGGCTTTGATCAGGCCCTGCAAGACCTGGCGTTATCGAGCCCGGCGGACATCATCGAATGCAGCTCGGTGTATTCGATGCAGCAACTCATCCAACTGACCGATGCGGTGATGGTGCTATCGGAAAGCGCCTTGCGCGACTATTTGAAAATGGGCCTGGTCGTGGCCCTGCCGGTGGCTCTGGATGTGCGCCTGGCACCGTTTGGCATGCTGGTGCGCAAAGGTGAACCGGTGAGCCGTGAACTGGGGCTATTTATCGATTTGCTGCGGCAGAAGGCAGCGATGCTCTAAACGCAATGTTGAAAAGACCATGGTGTGTCGGCACGTTATTAAATAGAATGAATCTCATTTAAGACTCACTCGCGCCGCGCAGGTCGCTTGCCATGAATGATGCTGTTGTCCCGACCCACGCCGCCGACCACACGCTGTCGAGTTTGTACCGCGACCACCGCAGTTGGCTGGAAAACTGGCTGCGCCGACGCCTGGGCAACGCCTGGGATGCTGCGGACCTGAGCCAGGATACTTTCCTGCGCGTGCTGGCCAGCGCCCAGCCGATTGCGCAATTGCAGGAGCCTCGGGCATATCTGGTAACGGTCGGCAAGCGCTTGCTGGTCAACTTTCATCAGCGGCGCAGCCTTGAGCAGGCTTACTTGAATGCCCTGGCCAACCTGCCGGACACCTGTGTGCCGTCGCCGGAGCAACGCTGGCTGGTGCTGGAAACCCTGCAAGCGCTGGATGAATTGCTCGACGGTTTACCGGTGCTGGTGCGCCGTGCGTTTTTGTGGAGCCAGCTCGAAGGCCTGGGGTATCGCGAGATCGCCGAACGGCTCGAGGTGTCCGAGCGCACGGTGAAGCGCTACATGGCGCACGCCTACGAACACTGCTTGCTGGTCGACCTGTGAGCCGCGATGTTGCACGCGCTGCCGCCCAGTGGCTGGCGTTGCTGGAGTCCGGCGCCGCCACCGAGCGCGATCACGCTGCCTTGCAGCAGTGGCGCGACAGCCATCCCCAGCACGAGCAGACCTGGCAGAAAGCCCAATCCCTGCGTCAGCGTTTCAGCGACTTGCCGCAAGCCTTGGCGATGGCCAGCCTCGACCGCCCGCAAGCGACGCGGCGGGCAATTCTCAAGCGCGCCCTGGGTGTCGCGGCGTTAGTGCCGAGCGCCTGGCTGATCAGCCGCCAGTTGCCCATCGAAGCATGGCGGGCCGACGTGCACACGGCCACCGGCGAGCGCAGGCGCCTGCCGTTGGCCGATGGCAGCAGCCTGCAACTCAACACGGCCACGGCGGTGGATGTCGACCTTGCACAACGGCGCATTACGCTGGTGGAGGGTGAGCTGGCGCTGACTGTTCCAGGGTCGGCGCCGCTGACCGTGCATACCCGCCATGGCGAGGTACTCGTCAGCCAGGCCGAGGTGTGTGTGCGCCAACTGGCTTCCGGTTGCCGGGTGTCGGTGCTCAAGGGCGCGGTGCAGGTGCGCGATGTGAGCGGGCGACGCGCGACCTTGAGCAGCGGCCAGCAAGCGCCATTGACGCCGCAAGGGCTCGGCGCCTGTGTGCCCTTCGATGTGTTGCAGCTGGGTTGGCGTGACGGCGTATTGACCGCACAGGACCAGGCGCTGGGGGATTTTCTGCGTGAATTGGAGCGTTACCGCTCAGGTGTATTGCGCTGGGACCCGAGCCTGGAAACGCTGCGCGTCACCGGCAGCTTTCGCCTGGATGACACTGACCGCATCCTTGCCTTGCTATCCCAGACCCTGGGGTTTGAAGTACGGGCGCGGACGCGGTATTGGGTGACGTTGAGCCGCACGTTGGCTTAACCCATTTTGTTGTGGCGAGCGGTCTTCCTGTGGCCAGCGGGCTTGTTGTGGCGAGCGGGCTTGCCACATCAAGCGGGCTCGCCACAATAACGCCGCTCTGCAGCCCAAATCCTAGATCACATGCGCCCGCTGCAGCTCGGTCAACGCCAGCGCTTTGAGCCGCGCCAGCAACGGGTCGCGCCGGTCCCGTGGGTGCGGCAAATCCACCGCGAGTTCCTGGCGGATGCTGCTCGGGCGGTTGTCCATCACCAGCACCCGATCACTCAGGTACAGCGCCTCGTCCACATCATGGGTCACCAGCAATAACGCAATGGCATGGTGCTCAGCCAGTTGCAGCAGCAAGTCCTGCAGTTTCATGCGGGTGAAGGCATCCACCGCGCTGAACGGCTCGTCGAGCAGCAACACCTGCGGGCGCGAATACAGGCCACGGGCGATTGCCACCCGTTGCGCCATGCCGCCGGACAATGCCTTGGGCAGCGCCTGGGCGAACCCCTTGAGGCCGACTTCCTCGATCAATTGCGCGACCCAGGCTTTGTCATAGCGGTCGTCATCCGTGAAGCCGATGTTCTGCTCCACGGTCAGCCAAGGCATCAGCCGTGGCTCCTGGAACACGAACGCCACTTCACCTTCGGGGCTGCGCAGTTCGCCTTGAAAGTCCTTTTCCAGGCCGGCGACGATGCGCAGCAAGGTACTTTTGCCACAGCCGCTGGGGCCCAGCAGGCTCACCGCTTCGCGCGGCTGCAAGGCCAGGTGCACATGGCTCAGCACGGTGGTGCTGGCGAAGTTTTTACGCTCGACGCGAATGTCCAGTAATGGCTGCATGCTCATTGCTCCGCCCCTTGGCCATTGAACGTGTCGCGCCAGGCCAGGCAGCGTTTTTCCAGGGCTGCAAGCAAGCCATCACTGACTTTGCCAAGCAGTGCCAACACGATGATGGCCGCCAACACGATGTCCGGCCGCGAGGTTTCGCGCCCGTCGCTGAGCAAGTAGCCCAAGCCCTTGGTGGCCGCGATCAACTCGGCCGCCACCAGAAACATCCACGCCAAGCTCAGACCACTGCGCAAACCGGTAAACAGGCCGGGCAGGGCGGCGGGCAACAGGATGCGTCGTACCAGCCGACGCCGACTGAAACCGTACATTTGCCCGACCTCTACCAGTTTGCGGTCGATATCGCGAATCGCCGCGACGCCATTGAGGTACACCGGGAAGAACGCACCAATCGCAATCAGCACGATCTTGGAGGTTTCATCAATGCCCAGCCACAGCAGCAACAGCGGCACCCAGGCCAGGCTCGGGATCGAGCGCAGCCCGGCAAACGTCGGTTCAAGATAAGCCTCGGCTTCGCGGCTGAGCCCCACCCAGGCGGCAAACACCAAGGCCAGGCTGGCGCCGATGGCGAAGCCGGCCAGCACGCGCAACAGGCTCGCGCTGATGTGTTTCCACAACGCGCCTTCAGCCAGGTCGGTGAGCGTCACGGCGATTTCGCTGGGCGCCGGCATCTGGTAAGACGGCAGCCAGCCGATACGCACCACCCCCTCCAGCACCAGCAGGATCAGCACTGGCAACACCAGGCCTTTAAGCCGCCGTGGCCAGGCGCTGCGGTGAGTCATCACCGGCACCGGCAGCGGCACTGCTTGGGTTTTGCTGGTCATCACGCGCCCCTTACTGCTTAGGCAGCGCCTGGCCGAACGAGGTGTCGATCAGTTGGTCGATGACCTGATCCACATTCACGCCACGGCGAACCAATTCCTCGGACACCAGAATCGGCGCAGCGGCCTTGGACGAGACCACATCCTTACCCGTCAACAACGGGCTGCTGAGGTCGGTGCGCGACAGTTGCAGCTTGGCCACTTCCAGCGGCAGGCCGGATTCGTCGGCGAGCAGTTTGGCGAATTCATCCGGGTGCTTTACCGCCCAGTCGCGGGCTTTTTCATAGGCACCGAGCACCTTGGTGATGGTCTGCGGATGCTCCTTGGCGTACTTCTCGGTGACGCTGACCACGCCATAGCTGTTGAAGTCTTTATTGCGGTACAGCAGGCGCGAACCGGCCTGGATTTCACTGGCGGCCATGTGCGGGTCGAGGCCGGCCCACGCGTCCACGTCACCTTTCTCCAAGGCGACGCGGCCGTCCGGGTGTTGCAGGTGCACCAGTTCAACATCGTCTTTTTTCAGCCCGGCTTGTTGCAGGCTGCGCAGGGTGAACAGGTACGGGTCGGTGCCTTTGGTGGCGGCGATTTTCTTGCCTTTCAGGTCCGTCACGTTCTTGAATGGTGAGTCTTTGCGCACCACCAATGCGGTCCACTCGGCGCGGCTGTAGACGTACACCGATTTGATCGGGCTGCCATTGGCGCGACTCAACACGGCCGAGAGGCTGGCGGAGGAGGCGAAATCCACGCCGCCGCTGTTGAGGTATTCCAGCGAGCGGTTGCTGCCCTGGCTGAGCACCCAGCCGACTTTGGTCTGCGGCAGCGCTTGTTCCAGCCAGCCGAAATGCTTGAGCACCAGGCTGACCGGTGAGTAGTAGGCGTAATCCAGATTGACTTGCGCGGGGTCGGTTTCGGCAGCCTGGGCCAGCGGTTGCAGGCACAAGGCGAGGGCGCAGGCACCCAGTAAGCGTTGGGTAAAGGGTTTCATGGAACAGCTCCGGACAAGGCGTTGAGAGAAGGCTTTTCTTATATTCAGAAAATTGAATCGGCATGTTCCATCATGCTTTGTAGGAATATGCAGTCTCTGTGCCATCTAGTACGGAGGCGTATTTGCGGGGCTTTAGGCCAATGACGCTGTGACGTGGACGAGCAGTTTGTTGATCAGCTGTTGCCAGGCAAACAGTGCTTATATATCTATATCGAATAAATAAAGAGTTATATATTCCTTTTAATGTCCTTTCAGATGGCGCACTTTGAGGGCCTGCGCATTCGTGCGGATTGACCCAACAGCCAAAAGGATAGCCGACATGACCATTAAAGCCATCAACGTGCGCAACCAGTTCAAGGGCGTGATCAAGGAGATTCTGCTGGGCGAAGTGGTGTCCGAAATTGACGTGCAAACCGCGTCCGGCATCGTCACGTCGGTGATCACCACGCGTTCGGTGCGCGACCTGGAATTGAAAGTGGGCAGCGAAGTGATTGCCTTTGTGAAGTCGACCGAAGTCTCGATTGCCAAGCTCTAAACCCTATCCAGATGTGGGAGGGAGCACGCTCCCTCCCATCGTTGTCAGTTGATGCGCGGCCCACCACCACCCGGTTGATGCGGTTGCGGTTTGTCCGGCGGGGCATCGCTCGGCAGGTTTGGCGGTGGTGCGTCGGGGTCTTTGTAGTCCTTGTGCAAATCACCATCCAGGCGGTTGCTCGACGAGCCGCCTTTGCCGGGCGTCTGCTCGAAGTGTTCCCACTCCGACTGCTGGAAGCGAAACAGGCTGTCATCGGTTGGCGTGTCGCGGCCGTGGTAATGGTGGATTTCGTAGTGGGCGTATTCGACTTTTTCCGCCCAGTCGCCTTGCAATAACCCATCACCGGCCAGGTCGCGATACCAATCGTTTTCAGCGTTGGTAGCCTTCTGTTTTTTGTTGTGGTCGACAAAGAAACCGATAATCCCGCCCACCACCGCCAACACCGCCCCCACCAGAAACAGAGGCCCGGTCAAGGCTGCCGCCGTGCCCGCACCAAACAGTGCGGCCGCGCCCAACACCCCGGCCGAGGCGCCGAAAGCGCCACCCGCCACTTGCAGGCCGCCGGCGGCTTGCGCCAACGGGTCCTTGCTCTGCACGCCACTTTTGATCGCCAGCGCACCCAAGACGATATCGGCAAAGCCGCCGGCGATATCGGTGGCCGGGCCGAGCACCTTGATCACTGAGCCGGCAATCTTCGCCGATTTGGACGCGCCCAACTTGGCCGCGCCTGCGGCGGCCAGGCCGTCGTCCAGGTGGGTCGCCAGGCCTTCGGTGGCTTCGGTAACGGCTTTATCGCCCTCGCCGAACATCTTCGAAATGCCGTCGTATTGGCTGTCCGGCACGGCGTCGAGTGCGGTGCTGATCTTGGTTTTAACATCGGCAGGCAATTCGCTGACGCGAAACTCGAAGTTCGGCTCCTGCAGGCCGGTCTTGCCCCAGATCTCCGGCAAGGTCTTGTCCAGGCCTAGGAAATCCACCAGGCCGCCTTTGCCCAGCGTCTCACCGATCTTGTCGCCCAGGCGCACAAAGTGGCTGGAGCCACCGGCAAAGCTCAAGAAATCCTTGGCGATCGACATGCGCTGCGCCGGCGTTTCACCGAGCTTGCCGCCTTTGCCGACCAACTGGTAAATCGCCGAGAACATGGTCACGCCGGCGCCGAGGGAACCGAGGATGCCCTTGCTGTTCAGCGTGTGGAACACCTCGCCGAGCATGCCGCGGTCGGCCACCGGGATATAAGGTTTGCTCAGCGCCGTTTTCAGGTCGGCTTCGCTGATGGAGCCGTTGTTCTTGTACACCTCGCCCAACTCTTCCAGGGCCTTGGTGACGGCGGCGGATTTTTCCTTGCCTTCCAGGCCTTCGTTGAGGAATTTCTCCAGGGTTTCCTGGGAACGTCGCGGCAGGTCGAGCAAGGTGCCCTTCAGCACGCCTTTGAGCAGGCCGAACAGGTCTTTGGTGGCCAGCTCTTTGTTCTCGTCGGAGATCTTGCTCGGGTCCGACAGAATCGTATTGAGGTCGGTGGTCAAGCCATCGGCCTGGATGTTTTGTGCCGCCTTGCTGGCCGCTTCGGGGTCGAACAGCGACAGCGAAGTGAGCGTGTCGCTGAGGTCTTTTTGCGCTTCGGAGGTCTTGCCCTGGTCTTGCAGGTCTTTGAGGTACAGCACGTAATCCGGGTTGGACGTCAGGTCGAGCAGCTTTTGCTTGATCTCGTCCTTGTTCGGCAGTTTGTTGATCGCATCGTCCATCTTCGACTTGTAGTCGGCCTGTACCGTCGGGTCGTTGAACAGCTCGCCGATCTGCTTTTGCACAGCTTTGCCGTCGATGATGTCGTGCATGTCGGCCGAGGTCAGCTCGGTCTGCTTGCTGTCGGATTCGCGCCAAGTGGTGTTGAACGGGCGGCGAGCCTCCTCATAGCCGGTGATGCCGTGCCCGTTCTGGTAGGCGGCTTGTGCTTCCAGCGCGCGCACCAGCTTGGCCCGTGGGTCGTCCTTGGCAATCGAGCCGTCCTTGACGCCGGCGCGGTAGGTGTCGATCAACTGGGTGGTGGCCAGTTCGCTGACGCTGAGGGTCGGCGATTTGTCGTCCTTTTCATCGGCGTGCACGCCGGTGTCCATGTTCAGTACATCGAGGTCGCCGGCCTTGGGCAGGTTGTGCTTGGCACGGGTGTCGTCGACCGCGCCGGCACTGAAGGCATCCCACTTGGCCTTGACGTCATCGTAGAGCTGCGGGCTGAGCTCCTTGGAGACGATGACCTTGCCTTCGCTGGTTTCATAGCGGATCAGGCCGTCACCGAGTTCGTCCGGTGAGCCGAAGGTGATGTCGGTGTTTTTCAGAAAGTCATTCGGCCCGGCGAGCTTGTAGCCTTCGCTTTCGCTGGTGTGGATCTTGTCCCAGGTGTCGTGTGCGGTGGCAACGCTCTTGAACAACTCGGGGCTGACGTCGGATGACACCACCACCTTGGTGCCATCGTGCAGTTCGTAGGTGAGGATGCTGTCTTTCTGGTCGTTGTTCCAACTGAAGGTCTTGTAGTCGTTCAGGCCCGGCACCGGCGTATTGGCGTCGGCCAGCGCTGCACCGTTGTTCAACTCGCCTTCGACCACGGCCTTCTTGCCCGGGTCGGTATAGACCGCGTGCAGGCCCGCCAGGTAGTCGAACAGCTTGGGGTTGTCATCACGCGCCACGACCATCTTCTGGCCTTTGCTTTCAAAGCGAATCAGGCCCGGGCCGACTTCATCTTCAGGGCCGACCGTGGTGCCGGCGTAGGGCGGCCACACTTCGTTGTCGCCGGCACGCTTGTAGCCGGCGTCTTCGCTGCTGGAGAGGCCGCTGAAACTTGCATAGTCGTCCTTGGCTTTCTGGAAGGCTTCGGGGTTGTCGCGCTGGCTGATGACGACCTTGGTGCCGTCCTGGGTTTCATAGCGGATCACCCCAGGGCCGGTCTCATCCGGCGGGCCGAGGGATTTGTAGTCGGCGAGTTTTTCCGGGGCCTTGCCATCGGCGCCGAGGCTTTGGTAACCGGCGTTCTGGCTGGCAACCACGCCCGTCAGCGATTTGAAGTCGGCGCTGACTTGCTTGAACAGATCCGGGCTGTCCTGTTCGCTGACAATGACTTTTTTGCCGTCCTGGGTCTCGTAGCGGATCAACCCCGGGCCGACTTCATCGGGCGGGCCAATGGCCTTGTAGTCGGACAGGGCCGGTGGTGGCGTGGCGTCCTTGGCGGCGAGTTCGTAGCCGTCTTTCTTGCTGGTATCGAGCCCCGAGGGTGGCTTGTCCTGGGCTTCGACTTTTTTGTTGGCGCTGTTCTTGAGCAGCACGTGAAAAGCGGCGCTCGATTTGGACGGCGTGCTGGGAAGGGCTTTAGGGTCGGACGCGCGATCGAGAGGCTGGGTGGCCATGCCATGGAACTCCTGCTGTTGCCGGTGGGACGGATAGGCAAAAACAGTAACAGCCGAGGCTGGGCCCACGTTGCGAAACGTTGTGAAATAGGGCGAGTCACGGCCGGGGATTGATTAAGAATAAGTCGTTACTTAATCGAGGTTTTACCGCCCGTATTAACATTAAATGTCCGAACTAAAACACCTTGTAAAACCCTCACGAAGCGTTGGCGGATAAGTCTGATCGTTTTGCTGTTTTTCTACTTGTACGTTTGCGAGGTGGGACTCGATTCGCCAGGGAGGTCAAACTAGTAAGTTCATATTTCGGAAATAATCATGAACCTGTCTTCTCCGATAACAACCCTGTTTTTTCCTCCCGCTGTAACTGCTCGCGACACTTTATCAGCGTCTTCGGTGCAACCCGATACTTCTGGACATCATCGCACCCGCCGGGATACCTCGACTGCAACGGCATCTCGCCAGGTTATTCCGGATGAGGAAGTGCCTGCGGTTTTTCAAGCAAAAGTCATACAGGCCAAGTACGGCGCCGCCGCTGACCTTTACTTGAAGGGCTATAAGTCACCCACGTCTGTGGAATTGCCCGACTATTCTGCATCAATGAAACAATTGCCGCTGATGAGGCTCGCGCTGGATAACCAGCTCGATCCGGACCAACTGGGGGCCTTGCAGTACTGGAGTGAACATCGCGTCATGCGTGCGGCGGGCAACAACGTAGCGGCCTACAATTCGATCATGACCAAGGTAGGCGTGACCACGACAGGCAATCCCCAAAGTTACTACTTGGCGATTGTTAACCAATTAGCCGGTGGCGAATGCGCAGGGTTCTCACATTTGCATTCGTTGGCGGTGGCAGAGGGTAAAGAACACATCTTCCTGGGGAACATCTTCCAGGCGACTGTGGATCCGGACACACCCGAGTCCCAAGCGTTTTTCCAAACGCTTGCCAAGGTTCAAGGCAAGCTGAAAAACCGTGGGATTGCGCATGATCCTGCCACGGTTAAAGTGGCGCCCTTTACCAGCATCGCTCCACTGCTTAAAGATTCACCCACCACCAAAACACTACTGATCAGCAGCGAAGGCCATCGTTTGACGGCGGGCGTGATCGTGGGGCCGGGGAATACCCGAACGTATTACTATACCGATCCGAATATCGGTCCTACCAAGTTTGCGTCCGCCGAACTTTTTGAAGAGGGGCTGCAAAAAGTCTTCACCGACAGAAGGCTGCAGCATTTGACTCAGCCGTTGAAAGGCTACTCTGACGGCCCTAAGTACTTGGTCAGCGTGTTTAACCGCAACCACATACCAGAAGTGTCCGGCGACACCAATAACATCAAGTTTATGTACGACGCGCCCTTGTACGGGCTCGATAAGGTCAAGGTAATCAATGCCTCACGGCTGCCGACCTCGGAAGATTTACGCCAGCAGGCTCCGGCCCCCGATAGTGCTGCCTTGAAACAGTATAATCAGGTGTTGCAAGGGCTCGACGACGTGCAGGCGGGTAAAGGCATGGCTCAGTATCACCAGACATTGGCCGTGTTGGACTCAGTCAAGTACTTTATGGCTGACCATCCAAACTCCATGCTTATGTCAGTTATGAAGACACTTGCGCAAAAGTTGGTCAATGTGATCAATGAGGCTGCGGCGCCCGTCGACTTTCCGTTTATCTTTGAGCGGATGGAGGCAGACCGTGCCAAGTTGGCAGAGCAGGCAATCGGTTCACCTACGCAATTCAGGACCGAGAATATTCAGGGCAAGTCTGTTGATATAAAAAACAATAGCAGCACCCACCCCAGCCGGACTAAGGCGGTGACCGATGCAGTCGACGCAGCACTGAAGAAACTCTTACAGCGTGATCCGGCTGCCGCAGAGGCGGTGGGCGAGAAGATCAGAGTGGTCATTGCCAACCCCGGCGATCAAGCGGAAACACAGTTGCGCTTGGGCGAACCGCCGGTTCTGGTCATCGGTGACGATTTCTTTGCCGCTCCCACCATGGCCGACAGCACCGTTGCCGATCGTATTGGCCGTGAGGCCCAAGCGGATGGCGGCGACCCGTCCACGCAAAAACAAGCGGCGCTAATCGCCGGCAAGCTGGGAATGGTGAGTTATTACAAAAACCACTCCAAAGCGTTCCTGGAGATGCTCAACAACGCGGAACCGTTTCGTGGCGTCGGCAGCCACCTCAGCCCGCGCGCCTCCAGAAGTTCAGCGGACTTCATGGCGCAAGCGTTTACCGCCCGTCTCTACGATGGTGCACTGAACAACCAGATCGAAACGTCAATCCGCACGATTCTTCCGTTACCCGACGTTGCCCAGGTGCCCGTGACCGTCACACCACCGGCCGCCAGTGGGGTGACCCTCGATCCGGATCAAGTGAAGCGCCTGAAATTACTTGATGATACCCAGCCTGCCTTGCGAATCGGTGAGGTGGAAGTCAGCCGTGTCGAGCTTTACAAAATGGGTGCCACGCTCAATGGCAAGCCCATTGAAAGCGCGCTGGCCAATGACCCGCAGGGGCGCACGCTCGCCAATACCCTGCAGATCGACTACGTGCACTTTGCGGCCTATCGCAGAACTGCGTCGGATGATGTGACTGGGCGTATAACCGATGTTGTTGAGGCGTTGGCCGCTAATCGCAGCTCTGCAGTGGCGCCCTTGATCAGCCGTGCCGATGGCGGCCTGGTGCCCGAGGCGTTACAAAAACCTATCCGTGAAATAACTCAACACGCTGATGAGCTGCGCGCGTTGGAGAGCAGCGGCAAGCCGCTGCCTGAGGATTTCTTCGCTTCAGAAGCACCTGGCAAGGTCGGCGCGACGACCGCCGCAGGCCTGGGGATGCGAGCCTTCTCGACTTATCATCAACTGCGCAGTGGCATCCAGAACCTGGAGAGTGGAGACACCACGGCAGGGGTTATTAATTTGGGGTCCGTCGTGGCGGATTTCGCCGGTGAGGGCGCGGAATATGCCATGAACCGTGCGGCGCAAAAGATCCTCAGCAGTCAAGCACCCTCCATTGCCGGCTTCAAGACCAGCAGCCTCGGCAAAATGATCGGCAAGGCCGGTGGTGGAGTCGGCTCGCTGTTGAGCGTGCCTTTTGATATCTACACCGCCATCGATTCATTCACCAAAGCCACAAAAACCACGGGCAAAGAGGCTCAGGATCACTATGTGAACGGTACGATGGCCGTTGCGGGTGCGGTCACTTCGATTGCCTTGAGCGCCTCGTTTATGACCCGCGGCGGGGCTTCATCCCGAGTGGGCATGGCGGTGGCGGCGACGTTAATGTCGGCGCAAGCGATCTACACGGCGGTGCGTGGCGTAGAGGACATTGATGGCGTGACGCCGCTGACCGGCCCGCAGAAATTCAGCAGTGGCCTGAAGTTCTTCCTGGGGATTGAACCAGGCTTCGATGTCATGAAACCCTACCTGGAAGCCAACTATTCAAAGGCGAATGACGAAAATAACCGGACCCCCTTCGAGAATTTTCTGAAAGGGCCAGGCAAAGCGTTTTTTGAGCGGGTGGTGATCGGCTCTACCGACGTAGAGGTCAAGCGGGTACCGGGAAGCGTTGCGCTGACACCGTCACTTTGGTATTCGCCCATCACGTGGCTGCTGAACCTTATTCCGGCGCCGGGCCTGGTGCCGCAGGTGAGCGCAAAAGGTGGCAAGGATCATATTTCCAGCGACCTCACGTCATGGAACCAAAAGCCGGTCAACACGGTAGAAGGCGAGCAAGGGCAAAACAAAGCCACCTACTGGGACTTGGGCGATGGCAATGACTGGGTGGAGGGCATTAAGCAAAAACCCAACTATTTCGTGATGGGCGGCGGCAAAAAAGGGATCAAGGGCGGCGATGCGGACGATAAGTTCGTCTTCAACGCCGATGCACTTCAGACACGGGAGCAAGCCAGGGAGGTGGAACAAGCGCCAAACCAGGACAGCAATGCCCACGCGAGCGTACTCGATGGCGGGCGGGGTCGTAATGCGTTGATCTTTTCGGGGCCTTTAACCACCACATTCAAAGAGAATGGCCAGGACACAACCACCAAATACCTGGGGCATCACATCAACTTGCAAACCAATACAGTCTCAATCAGAACCCAAACCCGGTTGAAAGACCGAGACTATAAAGTCGATACGGACGGCTTGAAAAAAATCGCCCATATCCAGGCATTCTCTGATGTGACGACGGTGGCGCAGGGGCAAAGCGTTATCCAGGGGGATGATCAGAGCAATCTGTTCACACTCAATGGCAAAGTCGACAGGGTTTTCACCGGCAAAGGCGCGAACTTTGTCGTGATCAATGGTGGCGCTGTAGTCGTTGGTGAGGGCGGGGCCAATACCTACCTGCTTAACAAGGCCAATCAGGCCAATAGCACCGTGGACATTGATGACCCCGCCGACAGCATCATCAGGCTCGACTATAGCGCCGCACAAGTCTCGGACTGGACCCTGTTACCCTCGGGGAATCTGATCGTGACATTGACGGGTGATACCCCTGATCAATCACGGATTCTGGTGATCAACAACGCGCTTTCCAAAGACTCGCCAGACGATAAAGCGCGGCCGACATTCATCACCAATGACGGCGTGATGATGACGATCAGTGCACCGCGACAGACCGGTTCATCCAACCGCGTTGTGCAGGTCCATAGCATGAAGGTTGAGGTGACGCCTAAAGCCTGAAGCCTAAAGCATAAGCCGTGACGAAGGCTGATGGGCACCGCCAAGGCGCCCGTCAGTGTCAACGGTTTTGCAGGCTGCGTTCCATGCGTTGCAAACCCTCTTCCAGCATCGCCCGTGGGCAACCAAAGTTCAGGCGTACACACTGCTGGCTGTCATCACCGAATTCGATTCCCGCGCTCAAACCGACCTTGGCCTGTTCCAGGAAGAACTGCTGTGGGTCATCCAGGCCCAGCGCGCTGCAATCCAGCCACGCCAGGAAGGTGCCCTGCGGGGCATGCATCACTACGCCGGGCAAACGGGTTTTTACCGCGTTGAGCAGGTAGTCACGGTTGGCTTGCAGGTACTGCACCAACGCGTCGAGCCATTCGCTGCACTGGCTGTAGGCGGCGCGGGTGGCTTCCAGGCCCAGCGGGCTGACGCTGTCGACCATGCCGCAGCGCGCATTATTGAAGCGCTCGCGCACGTCGGCGTTCTGCACCACGGCAAAGCACGTCTTCAAACCGGCGACGTTGTAGGCCTTGCTCGCCGACATCAAGGTGATGGTGCGCTGGGCGATCTCCGGGCTGAGGCTGGCAGTGGGGATGTGGCGGCGGCCGTCAAAGCACAGCTCGGCGTGGATTTCGTCGCTGATGATCAACGTGCCGTTTGCAAGGCAAGCGTTGGCGACGGCGAGCAGCTCTTCGCGTGGGAAGACCTTGCCGATGGGGTTATGCGGGTTGCTCAGCAGCAGCGCGCCGGCGCCGGCGAGCGCCTGGTGCATGGCAGGCATTGGCGTGAGGTATTCGCCGTGGCTCAACTCGAACGGCACTTCGATGCGCGGCAGGTTCCAGTGGCCCGGCGCCAGGCGAATCGGCCGATAGTTGGGGGTTTGCAGCACCACCGGCTGGCCCGGCTGCACGAAGGCGTGCAAGGCCATGTTGAAGCCAGGCTCGACGCCGGGCAGAAACAGCAACTCGTCGGGCTGCACGCGCCAGGCATATTTGGCCCACAGGTCGGCGACGATGGCGTCGCGCACATCGGGTCCGGCGACGCTGTAGCCGAGGATCTGCTGGTCGAGGCGCGCGTGCAAGGCTTGCAGTATGGCGGGTGGCGCGGCGATATCCATGTCGGCGATCCACATCGGCAAGACGTCTTGCGGGTAACGGTTCCACTTGGTGCTGCCGGTGCCGAGGCGGGGGTGGATCGTGTCGAAATCAAAGCTCATGGGGGGCTCGTATCAGGGAGGCGGGCGCAATAATGGCGCTGATTCTAGCGCCATTATTTTTATAGGCCAGCGCTGATTGCCGCGGCTAACTGCCGGTGCGCCTGCTCCACGGATCGAGCGACCGCTTCTTCACCCCGCACCATGGCACCGAGGTAGACGAAATCCACCGTGCGGATGCCGACCGTTGCGAGGATGGCGGTCACATACGGCGTGAGAAAGTCCGGTTCATGGCCCTTGCGCGCATTGCCTGAACTGACCAGCACAAAGGTGCGCCGGTCATTGAGCAGGCCGACCTTTTCGAACTGCGGGTTGACCGTAAAGCTGCGTTGAATGCGCACCACATGGTCGATCCAGCCCTTGAGCGCCGCCGGCACGCTGAAATTGTGCACCGGCGTGCACAGGATCAGCAGATCGCAGGTTTCCAGCTCAACGATCAACTGTTCCGACACGGCCGTCGCGCTGCCGCTCAACCCACCTGGGGTGGTCAGGGCATTCGCGTATTCGCGGGTCAACGGCGGCAGCGCCTGGCTGCCGTAGTCGCGTTCGGTGATAGCGGCGTTGGGCACCAGATCGCTGAGCAAGGCGCGCGCCAGTTTGAAGGTCTGCGCGGCCTTGCCGTGGGGGCTGAAACTGAGCAACAGCGCGCGGGTCATTGGCTCACGTCCTGGGAAAAGTGCATGCCCAGGGGCAGCAAGCCTTGGCGGAAATAGAAGCGTTGGGCCAGGGCCATGTGCATGCCGGTGTCCAGTACCAGGAAGCGGTAGCCCCGTGCGCGGGTTTCCTCACGCACCCGGTCGAGCAACTGTTCGCCCAGGCGCCGACGCTGCAGCGCGGCATCCACCACCAAGTCATCGACGTAGATAAACCGCCCGTACAGGGTGTTTTCCGTGAGCCGGTAACCTGCCAGGCCGATCACTTTGCCATGTTCGCGCGCGGCCAACAGACGGTAGCCGTTCTGCTGTTGGCGCTGGATTTGCGCGGCGAACGCTGGCGCGTCAGTCAGGTGCGGGCGCAATTGCCGCATCACCGCGAAGCATTCGAGGTACTCGGCCTCGGTTTCCATCTGTACGAATTCGACGTGATCATTCATCGTTGAGGTTTTCCAGGTGGGCCTTGATCGCGGCCGGCACTTTGCGAAAGCTGATGGCGACGCGGTTCAAGGCGTTCATCAACGCAATGGCCAGGGTCAGGTCGGCGATTTCCTTGTCGCTGAACAGCGCCGCTGCCTCGGCGTAGTCGGCGTCCGGCACCTGGGTGTGTGCGACCTGCGTGACCACCTCGGCCCACGCCAGGGCTGCGCTTTCACGCGGCGTGAACAGCGGCAACGACTCGCGCCAGGCGGCCAGCAGCATGATTTTTTCCAGGCTTACGCCTTTCTTGAGCAGGTCGCGGGAGTGGGAGTCCAGGCAATAGGCGCAGCCGTTGAGTTGCGAAACGCGCAAATACACCAGGTCGATTAACTCTTTCTCCAGGCCGCAGCCGTGGATGTAGCTGTGCACCGAGCCCAGGGCTTTGTAGCCGACGGGAGCGGCCTGGGCGTAATCAAGACGGTGGTTCATGGGCGTTCCTTGTGGGGTAAGGGATGCGCCATTTTCGGTGGCGGGATGGCCGGTCAACAGGGGCATGATTGGACAAGTGGGTTGGGACATGATCAGACTTGGCTGTGTGTTTCTGCCGAGCTTGTCTGCGATGTCATCACTGCCCAAATACCAGGAAATCTACCGGCGCTTTCGCCTCGCCATCGACCAGGGCCAACTCGGCCCAGGTGATCGGGTGCCGTCGGTGCGCAGCCTGGCCCTGGAACTCAAGGTGGCGCGGGGCACGGTTGAGGCGGCTTATCAGTTGCTGGTCAGTGAGGGTTTTTTCGAGGCGCGTGGGCAGGCGGGCACTGTGATTGCGGGGGCTATACCAGTCGCCCCGATGAAGCCGCAGCCGGCCTTTACGCCGGTCGCTTCCGGCCCCCGGCCGCTGCAAATGGGCCTGCCCGCGCTGGATGCATTCCCGCGCAAACTGTGGGCGCGGTTGGTTACCCGGCAGGTACGCCGCACCGATGCCGACAGCCTGGCGATGGGCGACGTGCGTGGCGCTCATGCCTTGCGCGCGGCGATTGCCAGTTACCTGGCGTTGTACCGGGGCGTGGAGTGTTCGCCGCAGCAGGTGTTTGTGTGTGCAGGGTATGCGGGGTGTCTGACGCTGTTGTGCGATGCGCTGCAGATGGCGGGGCAGCGCTGCTGGTTTGAAGACCCAGGGTATTTGCATGCACGGCAGTTGTTGCTGCATCAGGGGGCGGAATTGGTGCCGGTGCCGGTGGATGCTGAGGGGCTGGACGTTGAGCGCGGCAGGCAGCGCGACCGGCAGGCGCGCTTGGCGATTGTGACGCCGGCGCATCAGAGCCCCTTGGGCGTGGCATTGAGCCCGGCGCGACGACTGGCGTTGCTGGCGTGGGCGCGGGAGCAGGGGAGTTGGGTGGTCGAGGATGACTACGACAGTGAGTTTCGCTATCAGGGCCAGCCGTTGGCGGCGCTCAAGAGCCAGGACGTGGGGGATCGGGTGATCTATGCCGGGAGCTTCAGCAAGATGCTGTTTCCGGGGTTGCGATTGGGGTATCTGGTGGTGCCCGCTTCGTTAGTCGAGGCGTTTGGCCGCAGTGCCGAGGCGTTGCAGCAGCGCAGTGCACAGCTGTTGCAACTGACGGCGGCGGATTTTCTGGAGCAGGGGCATTTTACGCGGCACCTGAAGCAGATGCGGCTTTTGTATGCGCAACGCAGGCGGTTGTTGGTGGCGGCGCTTGGGGTGCACTGCGCGGAGTTTTTGCGGGTGGATGAGCAGGCGGGGGGAATTAACTTGCTGGCGCGGTTGCTGGTTTCAGTGCCGGATTGTGTTGTGGTTGAGGCTGCAAACAACGCGGGCTTGGCTGTTCAGCCGTTATCGGGATGGATGCTGGAACCTGGCAGTGAGCAGGGGGTGTTGATGGGGTTTACGAATGTGCTGACGGCTGAGCAGGCGGCGGAGGTGGCGCTGGTTTTACGCCGAGTTATTGTCGAGTCGCTATCCACTCCTTGGGTAACGGCTAAATCTATCTAATGGAATGAGATCAAAATGTGGGAGCGGGCTTGCTCGCGAATGCGGTGGTTCAGTCAGCTCATGTGTTACTGGCCCACCGCATTCGCGAGCAAGCCCGCTCCCACATTTGATTGAGTACAGCCTCAATGGATATGTACCCGCGATCACAACCCCTGACTCCCCCGAATCAAATCATAAGCCTTACGCGCAATCGGGTTCGCCGTATTCGGCCGAATCCACAAGTAGTAAGTGACCTCAGGCATGCGCGGCAACCCATCCGTCTCCCCCAGCACGCGCATATCCGGCCCGAGCATTTCCATGCTCCGCGGTGTCACCCCCAACCCCGCGCGGGTCGCGGCCTTGATGCCGATCAGGTTCGACGCCAGGTACGCCTGCCGCCAAGGAATATTCGCCCGCTCCAGCGCCTCCAGCGCATACCGCCGATAAATGCTCGGCTCATCCACCAGAATCAACGGCAGCGGTTCACCCGGCTGGTGAATGTACTGCGCCGAACAAATCCACCACACCGGCGAAGTACGCAAGGCAAACCCCTCCAGGTTCGGATCGGACCGCGTAGATATCACCATGTCCACCTTGCCCCGGTGCAAGTCATCCATCAAAAACGGGCTGCGCCCCACATCGATTTCCAAACGCAAGCGCGGTGCCGAGCGGGCGATGTGGCTGAGGATCGGCGGCAGAATCGTGTCGGCAATGTCATGCGGCGAACCAATGCGCAACACACCGCTCAGGCTGCTTTCACGCAGCGAATTCAACGCGTCGTCATTCAGCGACAGCATCTGCCGCGCATGCCGCAGCAGCTGCAAACCCGGCTCGGTCAGCTGCTTCTGCCGCCCGCGCTTTTCAAACAGGCTCACGCCCACTTGCTGTTCCAGGCGCTGCATGTGCTGAGTCACGGACGACTGCGTACGCGCCAGGTGCATGCCGGCGCCGGCGAAGCTGTGGTGGTCGACCACGGCAATAAAGGTGCGCAGCAGTTCAAGGTCGAGGGTCGACATAGGCCATTTCCAAAGGCGGTTTTATATCAAGGGTGTGAAGTTAAACATTACAGATATTAATGTGTTGTTGAAGCTGATTTTTATCAAGGCCAGCAAATAGAGGGTTATGCCTGAATCAAAGGTCACCCTTATACGGCAAGTTATAACGATATGAGATATTTGCATTTCCGTTGCTACCGCACTCTCCCTAGCATGCCCCTCCATCAGGTCGGGGTACGCCGATCATTCGCCAGGGGGAAGTCCAATGATGTTCAAGAAATGGTTGCCGGTGGCCCTGGGATCGATGATCGCCCTGGGCGGCAGTGTGGCGGCCCAGGCCGATGCGACGCTGGACAAAATCGAACAACGCCATGTGCTGGTGGTTGGCGTGCTGCTGTCTGGCGGGCCGTTCGGCAGCATTGATCCGGCCACGCAGAAGCCCAAGGGCTTGAACGTCGACCTGGCCAACGAAGTGGGGCGCCAGCTGCACGCCGAAGTGCAACTGGTGCCGGTACTGCCCGCCAACCGCGTGCAGTTCCTGCAGCAAGGCAAGGTTGACCTGCTGATCGCCAACATGGAATGGACCGCCGAGCGCGGTGAAATCCTCGGCTTTGTGCCAACCCCGTTCTACCGCATCGGCGGCACCGCAGCGGTACTCAAGGACAGCAAGATCACCCGCTGGGAAGACCTCAAGGGCCAACCCGTGTGCACCTCCCAAGGCAGCAGCTACGTCAAGCCGCTGACCGAGTTCGGCGCGCAGATCAAAGCCTTCAAGAGCTCGTCCGAATCGCTGCTGGCCCTGCGCGGCAACAACTGCGTGGCGGCAGTGCATGACTCCACACTGATCAACCCGTTGATCAACGACAGCGCCGAATGGAAGGACTACCGCGCCATCAGCCCGGAACTCAACCCGGCGCCGTCGGTGATCTGGACCCGTCGCGGCGAAGGCGACACCCAGGCCAAACTCGACCCGATCGTCAAGGAACTGCACCGCAGCGGCTGGCTGATCGACGCCCAGACCCGCAACCGCATCAGCCCGGCCTCGCCGGCGCTGGTGGAATTGCAACAACAGTTCAAGGGTGCCTGAGCATGCCGTTTAAAACCCTCACCGCACTTGGCCTGGCCCTGTGCGCCGGTTTCGCCCACGCCGATGCCACCCTCGACAAGATCCAGCAACGCCATGCCATCAGTGTCGGCGTTATCCTCAGCGGCCCGCCGTTCGGCACCATCGACCCGAAAACCGGCGAGCACCTGGGCTACAACGTCGAACTGGCCAAAGGCATCGGCCAGGCGCTGGGCGTCGAGACCAAGACGGTCTCGGTGCTGGCGCCCAACCGCGTGCAGTTCCTGCAGCAGGGCAAGGTCGACATTCTGATCGCCAATATGCAATTCACCGAAGAGCGCGCCGAGATCCTCGATTACGTGCCCACGCCCTATGAAGAAGTCGGCGGCGCGGCATTGATTCGCAAAGGTGCGGGTATCAAGCAATGGGCCGACCTCAAGGACAAGCCGGTGTGCGTGTCCCAGGGCAGCAACTTCATCAAGCCGCTGCAGGAAACCTACGGCGCGCAGATCAAGGCGTTCCGCAGCCAGTCCGAATCCTTGCTGTCGTTGCGCGGTAACGGTTGCGTGGCGGCTGTGCACGTCAGCCCGACCATGCATGCGCTGCTCAGCGATGCCGAGTGGGACGGCTATGAAATTCCACTGCCGGGCGACCTGATTCCGTCCAAATCGGTGATCTGGATTCGCAAGGGCGAGCACGATACCCAGGCCAGGCTCGATGCCATTGTGCGCGACTGGCATAAAAGCGGTTTCCTGATCGCCCTCGGCGAACGCACGGGCATGGCGCCGTCCCAGGCCCTGCGTGATCTGCACGAGCAGTACAGCCATGAGTGACACGCTGTTCGCCACCCTGCAACAACTGCTGGGCGCCGCCCATGTGCAAACCAGTGCTGAAGCGGCCGAGTACCTGACTGACAAGCAGGGCCGCTACACCGGCCAGGTGTTCGCGGCGGTGCACCCGGCCACCACCGACGAAGTTGCCGCCGTGGTGCGCGCCTGCGTAGCCTTGCGCACGCCCATCGTGGTGCAGGGCGGCAACACCGGGCTGATGGCCGGCGCCACGCCGGATGCCAGCGGGCGTTCGGTGTTGCTGTTGCTTGATCGCATGAACCGCGTGCGCCAGGTCGACACCGACAACGACACACTCACGGTGGAAGCCGGCTGCATCCTGCAGAACATCCAGGACGTGGCCCGTGAGGCCGGCCGCCTGTTCCCCCTGAGCCTGGGTGCCGAGGGCAGTTGCACCATCGGCGGCAACCTGGGCACCAACGCTGGCGGCACTGCGGTATTGCGTTACGGCAACACCCGCGAGCTGACCCTGGGCCTTGAAGTGGTCACCGCCGAAGGCGAGATCTGGCATGGCTTGCGCGGTTTGCGCAAGGACAACACCGGCTACGACCTGCGCGATTTGTACATCGGCAGCGAAGGCACGCTGGGGATAATCACCGCCGCCACCTTGAAGCTGTTCCCGCTGCCCAAGGCCCAGGCCACCGCGCTATTAGCTTTCGATGAGCTGGCCCAGGCGGTGGCGTTCCTGTCCCATGCCCGTGCCGGGTTTGGCGCCAGCCTGACGGCCTTCGAACTGCTCACCGCCGATTGCCTGGCGCTGTTGCGCGACCAGTTCCCGGACGGCCCGCAGCCTTTCAAAATCGCGCGCCAGCCTTGGTTTGCCTTGATTGAACTCTCCGATAATCAAGGCGAAGCGCATGCCCGCGAAGCCTTCGAACAGGTGCTCGGCGATGCTTTTGAACAGCAACTCATCAGTGATGCCTTGATCGCCGAAAGCCTGGCACAAAGCGAGGCCCTGTGGCTGCTGCGCGAGAACATGAGCGAGGCGCAGAAACGCGCCGGGCGCAATATGAAGCACGATATCTCAGTGCCGATTTCTCAGGTTGTGGCGTTCGTCGCGCACACCGATGCATTGCTGCAGCAGCACTTCCCCGGCGTGCGCAATTTCACCTTCGGGCACCTGGGCGACGGCAACCTGCATTACAACGTGGCACACCCGCTGGGTTCGACAGTGGACGCGCACATGGCCCATTACGCCGAGTTGAGCGCGTTGGTGCATGACAGCGCCCATGCCCACGGCGGCTCGATCAGTGCCGAACACGGCATCGGCCAGCGCAAAGTCGGCATGCTCGGGCGCTACAAAAGCCCGGTGGAATTGGACCTGATGCGCCGCATCAAGCAGGCGCTCGACCCGCACAACCTGCTCAACCCCGGTAAAGTCCTTGAGGTGCAGCCATGACCGTACGCTTGTCCAAACGCGTGCAGCGCGTGTCGCTGTCGGCCAACGCTGCGGCCAAATCCCGCGCCACCGAACTGCGTGACGCCGGGCGCGATATCCTCGACCTGACCACCGGCGAGCCGGATTTCGACACCCCGGAATACATCAAGCAAGCCGCCTACGCCGCCATCGCGGCCGGTGCCACCAAGTACACGCCGACGCCGGGCGTCAAGGCGCTGCGCGTGGCGGTGCAGCGCAAACTGGCCGCGGAAAATCACTTGGACTACCCGCTGGCGTCCATCGTGATTGCCAACGGCGCCAAGCAGATCATCTTCAATGCTTTCGCCGCCACCCTCGACGAAGGCGATCAAGTGCTGGTGCCGACGCCTTACTGGCCGTCGTTTCCGGACAGCGTGCGCTTTAACGGCGGCGAACCGGTCTTCATCGAATGTGGGCTGGAGCAGGGCTGCAAGTTGCTGCCGGCGCAGTTGGCGCAACACATCACTGAGCGCACGCGCTGGCTGATCCTCAATGGCCCGGGCAACCCCAGCGGCGCGGTGTACAGCGAAACCGAACTGCAGGCATTGGCCGAGGTGCTGCGCCGCCATCCCCAGGTGTTGATCCTGCTGGATGAGCTGTACGAGCACATCCGCTTCGATGGTCGCCCGGCCCAGAGTTTGTTGAACGTCGCACCCGACTTGCAGGGCCGCTGCCTGCTGGTGGGCGGCGTGTCCAAGACCTACGCCATGACCGGCTGGCGCATCGGCTTTGGCGCCGGGCCGAAAACCCTCACCGACGCGATGGCGGTGGTGCAATCGCAGTCCACCTCCGGTGCGTCATCGGTGGGGCAGGCGGCGGCATTGGCGGCCTATAACGGCGGGCTGTACTTCCTCGCCGAGCAGGTCGCGGCCTATCAATTGCGTCGGGATATTCTGGTTGCAGCGTTGAATAACGTGGAAGGCCTGGAAGTGCTTGAACCCCAGGGCGGTTTTTTCGTGTTCGTGCGCTGCGCAGGGCTAATAGGCCGCTCTCGCCCGGACGGCCAGCGCATCGACAGCGATGAAGATCTGGTCGCCTGGCTGCTGGAGCAGGGCGTCGCCGGTGTGGCGGGCAGCGCCTATGGCCTGTCGCCGTGGTTTCGCTTGTCCATCGCCACCGCGACCGACAGCGTGGCTGAGGCCGGGCGGCGTATCGCAGCCGCCTGCGGACAGTTGTAATGATGCAGGCGTTTGTTCATTGGGCCGCAGGCTTTGGCCTGAACTACAGCTTCCTGCTCGACGCTTACCAGCGCGGCACCTTGGTCCAGGGCGCGCTGACCACCGGCTGGCTGTGCCTGTTCACCATCATTGGCAGCCTGTTGGCGGGCATCAGCCTGGCCGCCATGCTGACTTCGGGCAACCCGTGGCTGGCCAAGCCGGCGCGGGTGTTTGTCGAGGTCACACGCAATACGCCGACGCTGGTGCAGCTGTATTGCGCGTTCCTGGTGTTGAACATGCTGCTGACCCAGGCGGTGGGCGCGGCCAACCCGCTGACGCCGTTTGCCTGGGTGGTGATCGTAATATCCCTGCATAAGGGCGCGTTCCACGCCGAAGCCTTGCGTGCGGGCATCGAAGCGGTGCCCGCCGTGACCCTGGAAGCCGCCAGCTCTCTGGCCTTCAACAGGCGCCAACTGCTGTGGAACGTGCAGTTGCCGCTGGCGCTGCGTTTTGCCTTGCCGTCGCTGATCAACAACTTGATCGACCTGGTGAAGATGACCGCCGTGGCCTCGGCCATTGCCGTGGGTGACATCACCTACGCCGCGATCATGATCTGGACCCAAAGCGACAACGTGCTGGAACTGATGATCCTGATCCTGAGTTTCTTCGGCCTGCTGAGTTTTATCGTCAATTGTGTGGGGCGCTGGCTGGAAGCGCGCCTGAGGATGCCCGGCTATGGCCATTGATTCATTTCCAGTGCTGTCGGCGTTGTGGCAGTGGTCGCCGGCGCTGGTGGCAGGCTTTGGCCAGAACATCCTGATCAGCCTGTTGGCGATTGCCATCGGCTCGCTGCTGGGCTTGTTGATCGGCGCGCTGGCGCTGTCGCCGCTGGGGTTTGTCGCGCGGCTGTGGGTGCAGGTATTTCGCAATGCGCCGTGGCTGGTGCTGATCTATTTCACCACCTACGTGTTCCCGTTCGAAATCCATATCGGCAGCAGCTATGTGTCGTTCCCCGACTGGGTCAAGGTCACCCTCGGCCTGGCCTTGCCGGCGAGTGCCAACGTGGCGGAGATCTTCCGTGGTGCCATCGGTTCGATCCCCAGCACCCAGTGGGAAGCCGCGCGGTCGCTGGCGTTTACCCGTGGCCAGCTGTTCCGTTCGATCATTTTGCCGCAGTGCTTCAAGCGCATGTTGCCGCCGTGGATGAACCTTTACGCCGTGGTCACCATGGGCACCGCGCTGGCCTCACTGGTCGGCGTGCATGACGTGATCGATACCGCGCAGATCGCCAGCAACACCGTGAACCTCACCGGCTTTACCGTGGTGATCTACCTGAGCCTGCTGGTGCTGTTTTTCGCCTACTGCTACCCGATTTCCCGCCTGACCCAACACCTGGAGCGCCGTTATGCCTTCTATTGAACCCCTGGTGAGCCTGCGGGATATCCACTTGTCGTTTGGTAGCAGCCCGGTGCTCAAAGGCATTGACCTGGATGTGCATCGCGGCCAGGCGGTGTCGATCATCGGCCCGTCGGGCTCGGGCAAATCCACGATTTTGCGTTGCATCACCGGGTTGTTGCAGCCCCAGCGCGGCAGTATTCGCGTGGGTGAAACCCGCGTCGACACCCTGGCCCATGAAGCTCAGCGTATCGAGTTGCGCAAGCGCGTCGGCTTTGTGTTCCAGCAGTACAACCTGTTCCCGCACCTGTCGGTGCTGGAAAACCTGGTGATCGCCCCGCGCAAGGTGCTGGGCCGCAACCGCGCCGACGCCGAGAAAGACGCGCGAGCGTTGCTGGCCAAGGTGCGCATGGAGCACAAGGCGGATGCTTATCCAGGCCAGTTGTCCGGCGGCCAGCAGCAGCGCGTGGCGATTGCCCGCGCACTGGCGATGCGTCCGGAGCTGATCCTGTTCGACGAAGTGACCTCGGCACTCGACCCGGAAACCGTCGGCGAAGTGCTGACGGTGATCCGCGAACTCACCGAAGAGGGTATGACCTGCGTGCTGGTCACCCACGAAATGCGCTTCGCCGAAGAGATCAGCGACCTAGTGTACTTCACCGAAAACGGCGTGATTGTCGAACACGGCAGCGCTGCACAGATCTTCCAGAACCCCGCCAGCGAACGCACCCAGACGTTTCTGCGCCATGCCTTGGGCGATTCGGGGCGCCGTGGCCCCATCGCCCACGACCCGTACCTGTTGACCAATTTGAGCCGTTACAGCCTGTCCGTCTGATAAGAGGAAAACCGTCATGAGTAGCGAAAACCGTGCTGCTGTCATCGAAGCGTTCTTGCAGCAAATCCGCGTCATCAATCAGCGCGGCGTAGACCGTGCGGCCCTGGTGGAAATCGTCGGCTTGCTGGAAAACCTGGCCGAGCGCAGCGACCTGTTCAACTTCGACGCATTCCCCGCGCCGGTGCCGAGGCAGGGCAGTACCGCGTTCCGCTATCGCCTGAATGACGACGGCGACACCCCGACGCTGTACCTCAACTCGCTGTTGCCGGGCAAAAGCACGATCCCCCACAACCATGAAACCTGGGCGATCATCAGCGCCATCGAAGGCCAGGAAATCAACTACGTTTACGCACGCAATGATCAAGGCCGCGAGCCGGGTTTCACCAGCCTGACCCTGGAAAAACAAGTAATCGTGCAGCCGGGTACGTCGATCTCGTTCCTCGGTGAAGACCTGCATGGCATCAAGGTCGAAGGCGAGCAGGCGACCTTGCACTTCCACCTCTACGGCTTGCCGCTGGAATCGCTGAATGGCCGTTACGGCGTGGAAGCCGACGGGCGCATCCTCAACTACAACGCCTCGCAGATGGCGCCGTCGATTCGCGCGTACTGAGGGCGAGGTTTTTATGATTGACCTGTATTACTGGCCAACCGGCAACGGCCTGAAAGTCGGCATCCTGCTCGAAGAGCTGGGCCTTGAATACCGCCTGCTGCCGGTGAACATCCGCGAAGGCGAGCAGAAGGCTGCCAGCTTCCAGCTCATCAGCGCCAACGGGCGAATCCCGGCGATTGTCGACCATCGCCGCGAGACACCGCTGAGCCTGTTCGAATCCGGCGCCATCCTCAACTACCTGGCCGACAGCGCCGGGCAATTCCTGCCGCCAGCCGGCACTGCCGAGCGGCAAAACGTGCAGGAGTGGCTGTTCTGGCAAGTCGGGCATATCACCCCGTACCTGAGCCAATTGCAGGTGTTCAAAGAGAAAGCGCCGGAGCCGATCCCGTTCGCCCTCGACCTGCTGAATGCCGAAGCGACGCGCCTGTACCGCGTGCTGGAGCAGCGCCTGGCTGAAGTGCCATTTGTGGCCGGTGAATACTCGGTGGCCGACATGGCGATATTCCCGTGGATTCAGCCGCTGCGCCAAGGCCAGGACCTGGCGGACTACCCGCATATCCAGGCCTGGCGCCTGCGCATCAAAGCGCGGCCGGCGGTGCAGCGTGCCTATGCCAAAGGTCGCGAAGTCGCAGCGGGCGAGCGCTCGTTGGCGTTGCAGTAACTCTTTTCTTACTTTGTTGGGACTTCCATGAGCCAGACCATCACCCCACGTCAACTGCAGCAATGGCTGTTCGACGGGCAGGAAATCGCCGTATTCGACGTGCGCGAACACGGGCAATACGGCGAAGCCCACCTGTTCCACGGGGTGAACCTGCCCTATAGCCGCCTGGAGCTGGAAGTACGCCGCCTGGCGCCCAACCCGCAGGTGCGCCTGGTGATTTACGATCAGGACGGCGGTGAGGTGGCGACCCGCACGGCCGCGCGCCTGCAGGCGCTGGGCTACAGTCAGGTGCATGTATTGGCGGGCGGCGCCGACGGTTGGCAAGCGGCCGGTTTGCAACTGTTTGCCGGTGTGCATGTACCGTCCAAGGCTTTTGGCGAGTTGGTCGAAGAGGCCAGCCACACGCCCCACGTCACTGCGCGGCAATTGGCCGAGTGGCAGGCGCGTGGCGAGCCGCTGGTGGTGCTCGACGGGCGGCCGTTCGATGAATACCGCAAGATGACCATTCCCGGTTCCATCTGCTGCCCGAATGGCGAGTTGGGTTATCGCGTGCATGACCTGGTGCCGGATGAAACCACGCCGATTGTGGTCAATTGCGCCGGGCGCACCCGCAGCATTATCGGCGCGCAGACGTTGATCAACCTCGGCCTGAAAAACCCGATCTATGCCTTGGAGAACGGCACGCAAGGCTGGTACCTGGAAGACTTCCAGCTAGAGCACGGCAGCACCCGACGTTACCACGAGCAGGTCAGCACGGACCTGACTCAACAGCGCCAGGCCGCGCGGCAATTGGCCGAGCGCGCAGGCGTGGTGAGTGTCTCGGCCGAGCAGGTTCGGCAGTGGGCGAGTGACACGCAGCGCAGCCTGTTCCTGTGCGACGTGCGCACCGCCGAAGAATTTGCCGTTGGCAGCTTGCCGGGCTCGCAACACACGCCGGGCGGGCAGTTGATCCAGTCCACCGACCTGTACATCGGCGTGCGTCAGGCGCGGGTGGTGCTGGTGGACAGCGACGGCGTACGCGCGCCGATTGTGGCCAGTTGGCTGCGCCAATTGGGGCATGAGGCGTATGTGTTGGAGGGCGGTATCGCCAGCGGCCTGGCCTTGCCGGTGTTGCAGCCGGTGGCATACGAGCCGCTGCCGCTGATCAGTGCCCAGGCACTGGCGCTGGAATTGAACGACGTCAACCTGATCGATTTGCGCCCGAGCATGCTGTTTCGCAAAGGGCATATCGCCGGTTCGCAGTGGTCGATTCGATCACTGTTGAAAACCGATCATCGGTCGCTGGTGCTGGTGGCGGATGACCCTGCGTTGGCCGCCTTTGCTGCCGAAGGCGTGTCGGCAAGGTTGCTGGACGGTGGCTTCGCGGCTTGGGCCGCGGCCGGTCTGCCGGTTAACGAAGGCGCGCAAACCCTGCCCGACGCGCAGTGCATCGACTTCCTGTTCTTTACCCACGACCGCCACAGCGGCAACAAAGATGCCGCGCGCCAGTATCTGGCCTGGGAAATCGGCCTGTTGGCGCAAATGAGCGAAGCCGAAATCGCCAGCCTCAAGCCACTCACGCCGCCGTCACGCGTGCGCACGCGGTTGATCCACGCCGCGCGGAGCGAAAAGGGCCACGGCGGCCGCGCAGTGAATGTGCCGATCACGCGCATGAGCACGGTGCTG
The DNA here is from genome assembly GCF_009834565.1 of Pseudomonas sp. R76. Classification (GTDB taxonomy): domain Bacteria; phylum Pseudomonadota; class Gammaproteobacteria; order Pseudomonadales; family Pseudomonadaceae; genus Aquipseudomonas. Next base: position 3,682,821 of record NZ_CP019428.1, on the reverse strand, counting down.
TTCGATAACCTCGCGCAAATGCGCGACGCCCGCGCCCGACGCGACAGCGAGCGCGTGTTGACCTACGGTGCGCGCGGCAATCCCACGTCCCACGCACTGGAAGACCTGGTCACCGAGCTGGAAGGCGGCTATCGCACGCGGCTCTACGGCACCGGCCTGGCGGCAGCAGCCCAGGTGTTCCTGGCCTACCTGCGCCCCGGCGATCATGTGTTGATCACCGATGCGGTGTATTCGCCGGTGCGCAAGCTGGCGCGTGAATTTCTGCAGCCGTTCGGCATAGAAGTCAGCTACTTCTCGCCCGATGGGACGGGGTTGGAGGCACAGCTGCAAGCCAACACCAAACTGGTCTACGCCGAAGTGCCGGGCTCGCTGTTGTATGAGCTGTGCGATCTGCCTGTGATCGCGGCGTTGTGCAAACCACGCAACATCTTGCTGGCCGTCGACAACACCTGGGGCTCGGGCTACCTGTACCGGCCACTGGCATTGGGTGCGGACATCTCGATCATGGCCCTGACCAAATACCTCGGCGGCCACAGCGACGTGATGATGGGCAGCGTGTGCACCACCGCAGCGGCCTGGCCGGCGTTGGGCAAAATGAGCGACACCTTCGGCAATTCGGTCAGCGCCGACGATGCCTACCTGATCCTGCGTGGCGCACGCACCTTGGCGTCACGCCTGGATGTCCACGAGCGCCAGGCGCTCGAAATCGCGCAGTGGCTACAGGCGCAGCCGCAGGTAAAGCGCGTGTTCCACCCGGCACTGCCTGGGCATCCGGGGCATGCGCTGTGGCGTCGGGATTTCACCGGCAGCAATGGCTTGTTGTCGTTTGAATTGGCGAATGCAGACGCGGCTTACCTTGAGCGTTTTATCGATGCTTTGCAGCTGTTTGGCTTGGGCGCGTCGTGGGGCGGCTATGAAAGCCTGGTCACCGTCGCCGACACCCAGGACCGTGAGAGTGCGGCGGATCGGGCGTTGAATTCGGTGGTGCGCTTGCACATCGGCTTGGAAGATGTGGCGGCGCTGATCGAGGATCTGCAGCGCGGGTTTGCCCTGGCAGGCTGAGTGATGATCGCTCCCACGCAAAGTGGGAGCGATCCACCGGTCAGTGTTTGACCGGCGTCGGCAGGGTCACGAGGTTGACGTAGCCGTCCCAGAATTTCTTCTGATCCACGCCAAACACCACTTTGGCCTTCTGTGTGCCAACCGGTGCGCCTTTCTTGTAGCCCAGTGCGCGGCCGTAGTCGGCGCCGAAGGTGGCGTCCACGTCCACCCATAAATCGCGCGACTCGGTGACAATCTCCGGGCTGACCAGGAACAGCGCCGGCAGGCTGTCCCAGGTGAAGCTGTGGTAGCTCGGGTCTTTGTCGAACAGCGGCCCGAACTCATGCTTGTACAGGTCGGCAATCGCGCCTTTCTGTGCAATCACGCGCTGGTACACCGATTTGTCGAAGGTGACTTTCTCGCACACATCGTTCGGGAAAATCACGTGCTCGATGGGTGAGCGCAACACGATCTTCGCCGCCTCCGGGTCGAACCACCAGTTGAACTCCGCCGCCGGCGTGGTGTTGCCCGGAATCTCCAGGGCACCGCCCATGTACACGATGCGCTTGATCAGCGGCACGATGTCCGGCGCCGAGCGAATCGCCAGGGCGATGTTTGTGAGTGGGCCGACCGCCAGAATCGTCACTTGGTGCGGGTTGGCGCGTACGCTTTGCACGATGAACTGCGCGGCGGTCTCACTGCGCAGTTGGGTGTGGGTAGCCAGGCCGTCCGGTGGCGCGACCAATTGCGCGGGCGAAGTAGGTCGCGGGTTTTTGAACGCGCCCGGCCAGCCCGAGCCGAACAGGGCTTTCTCTGCCTCATAAGTGGCGTAGTCATGCAGCAGCGGGTAGGCGGCGCCCGAGTAGACGCCGACCTCTTTTTCCACGCCCATGCGTTCTACGGCCTTGAGGGCGTCGACCTGCTCCTGGTCGACCCAGGCGTTGCCGCTGACCAGGGTCATGCCGAGCAAGTCGATGCGTTTTTGCGCATGCAACTGGGCGAGCATGATAAAGGCCTGGCCGTCATCGTTGAGCACATTGAAGTCGGTGTCGAAGATGACTTTTTCAGCTGCTTGCACGGTGCCGGCACACAGGCCGATCGCGACAAGCAGCGCACAGCTTTTCAGAAAACCTTGCATGGTGATTCATCCGCAAAAATTGTTGTTGTTAACGGTTCACCAGTTTCGCCGGCAAGGCGATGACCAGGAAGCTGCTGAGGATCAGGCAGCCGGCGAAAAACCACAAGGCGCCCGCGCTGCTACCGGTGACGTCAATCGCCACGCCCATCAACGAGTTGCTGACCAGGCCGGCGATATTCGCCACTGAGCATGCCAGGGCAAACCCGGTGGCGGCTGCGGTGCCTTTGAGAAAGGTCGCCGGAAGGCTGAAAAACACCGGCACGGCGCCGATGATCGCGGCCGAAGCGATGGCGAACAGGGCCACGGTGGCCGCCACGTTATGGGTGAAGAAGGTGCTGGTGGCCATCGCCGCCGCACCGATGAAAAACGGCACGATGATGTGCCAACGGCGTTCACGATGTTTGTCGGAGCTGGCGCCGATCAGCAGCATGCCCAGCAGGGCGGCGACGCTGGGCAACGCCGTCAGCACGCCGATATGGAAGGTATCGGTGACCCCGGCGTTACGGATGAACGTCGGCATCCAGAACCCCATGGCGTAGGCGCTGAGCAGGATCGAGAAGTCGATACCGCCGAGCATCCACACTTTGAGGTTGAAGAAGCCGTCACGGAAGCTGTGCTTGCTGCCGGTGGCATCGGCTTCGTCCTTGCGCAGTTCACTTTCGAGCAGGGCTTTTTCGTCCTGGGACAACCATTTGGCTTGCTGGAAGGTGTTGGGCAGCGCCCAGAAGGTCAGCACGCCGAGCAACACGCTGGGCACCGCTTCGATCAGGAACAGCCACTGCCAACCGCGCAGGCCGCCCACGGTGTCGAAGTGGCCCATGATCCAGCCGGACAGCGGGCCGCCGATCACGCTGGACAGCGGCAGGCCGATCATGAACAGCGCGATGATGCGCCCGCGCCGATGGGTCGGAAACCAGGTGGTCAGGTAATACAACACACCCGGCAAAAACCCGGCTTCGGCGGCGCCGAGCAGAAAGCGCAGGATGTAGAACTGCGTGGTTGAGGTGACCAGCATGGTGCAGGCCGAGAGCAGGCCCCAGGTGATCATGATGCGCGCGATCCAGATTTTTGCGCCGACCCGCTCCAGTACCAGGTTGCTCGGCACTTCAAAGATGATGTAGCCGACGAAGAACAAGCCGGCGCCGAGGCCGAACGCGGTTTCGCTGAAGTGCAGCTGGTCGAGCATCTGCAGTTTGGCGAAGCCGATGTTGATGCGGTCGAGGTAAGCGGCCAGGTAGCAGAAACACAGGAACGGAATCAGCTTCCAGGTGACCTTGTGGTAGAGCGTGGTGACGGGGTCGGCGACGCTGGTCGCGGGTGCTGCATTCGCAATGGGCATTGGGTGTCTCCTGGCGGTGACTTATGGTTTTTATACAGCCGCTTTGTTCCAGCACTTCGGAGTGCTGTCGAAGCGACGTCCAAAGGCAGTGTCAGAAGACTGAGATTTCCCCTGCTGGATGAGATCAAGTGTGGGAGCGGGCTTGCTCGCGAATGCGGTCTGTCAGTTAAACCTGTACTGACTGATCCACCGCTTTCGCGAGCAAGCCCGCTCCCACATTCGATTGCATTCCAAAGTGGGAGACGCTCAGTTTTTTCCGGACCACGCTCTTTGTCGTGGTTCTCGGTGAATCGTTATTGCTCCCTGAACTTGCTCAACGCCTCCTGCTTGCTCACCACGTCGCCATACTTGCTGTCGATATCGAACAAGTTGGCTTCATGGGGGGCCGGGTGTCGATCGCCGACGCATTCGCGCACGACGATGGTGCGAAACCCGTGTTGCACCGCATCTACCGCGGTGGCGCGGATGCAGCCACTGGTGGAGCAGCCGGCCAGCACCAGGGTGTCGATGCCTTGCGCGTGCAGCATCGGGGCCAGGCTGCTGCCGAAAAACGCACTGGCGTACTGCTTGGTGATCACCACTTCATCGGCCTGGGGCAACACCTCGGTGCAGAACGCCGCGAGGGGGTTGCCTTCGACCATGTCTTTCATTACCGGGGCCTTCTTGACCCAGATGCCACCGTCGGCGAAATGGCCGGGATGGTAGCGGATATTGGTGTGCACCACCGCAATCCCGTGTTCGCGCGCAGTGGCCAGCAGCTCGACACTTTCCGCCACGGCTGTGACCACGCCCGGCGCAAACAGCGGCGCGCCTTCGGTGGTGTAGCCCTGCATGAAGTCGATCATCAGCAGCGCGGCTTTTTTACCGAAGCCGATGCGGTTGCCCCAGACGCCTTGGTAGTTGGCGTCGGCGGATTGTTCGCTCATCGCTAAGATCCTCAATAAGCGCCGGAAAGCAGGGCGCCGGCGCCGGGCACGATGGGCTCCAGGTCCAGAGCCTTGAGCATCGCGTAGGTGGTGGCGATGGCGGCGGTGAGCACCGGTTTGCCGGTTTGCGCTTCAACCTTGGCCACCACCGGCAGCGACTGCATCTGCACGCAGGCCGAGAGCACGATCACGTCGACGCCTTCCAGGTTCATGCCGGCGACGATGGCCGGCAGCTTGGCCGGGTCGTGGCGCGCCACTTCGAGGTTGTCGGGGATCTCCAGGGCGCGCCAGTCCACCACCTCAAAGCCTTCTTCACGGATGTAGTTCACCACCAACTCGGTCAGCGGCTTCATGTACGGCGCGACGATGGCGATGCGTTTGGCGCCCATCACTTTCAAGCCTTCGATGAGTGCGCCGGCGCTGGTGATCACCGGTGCGTTCGCGTCGTTATCGGCGGTGGCCTTGCGCAAGCGTTGTTCGGAATTGCGGTGATAACCCAGCCCCATGGCCATGATCGCCACCAGGCAGGCGTAACCCAACACATCGACCTTGGCGTCGGACAGCTCGATGGCGCAACGGTCGGACTCGCCGTCCATTGCCGCCAGTTCCTCTTTGCGCACTTGCTTCATGCGCATGCGGCTGGAGTGAAAGGTGAAGCGCTCGGGGCGAATCGCCTGGCGTGCGGTGAGCATCGCCGGGATCTCGGTTTCCATGGTGGTGTTGGAGCTCGGCACGATTTGGCCGATGCGGTAAGGCTTGTGCATGGTGGTCTCCGTTCTTATTGGGTGAGGAAGTCGCCGAGGGCGTGGAAGAAGCCGTCGAAGTCGTCCCACGGAATCATGTGGCCGGCATTCGGCACGCGGGCGACCTGGATGCCCGGTTGCAGGTCCTGGATTTCCGCTACGTCTTCATCGAGGATCACGCCGCCACGCCCGGCCACCATCAACAGGGCAGGGGCCTTGAGGTGGGGCAGGTCCTGGTGGAAATCCACCGTGTGAAAGTCATTGAAGGCGCGCACGATGGCGGGCTCAAAACAGGTGTGCAGCCATTCGGCGCGCAGTTGCAGTTGCTCTGGCGTCCAGGTGGCGCAGAAGGCGCGCATCGCCTCCGCGTCCATGCCGATCAGGGATTGGCGGATCGAGTCGACATACCACGGCAGTTTGCTTGGGTATTCACGGCGACCGGGGCCGGACACCGGCGGGTCGATCAGCACCACGCGGTTGACGCCCTGCGGATGTTTCACCGCACTGCGCACGGCAAAACGCGCGCCCATCGAATGGCCGACCAGGTGGTAGCTGTGCAGATTGAGGGCATCGGCGAACGCGCCAATATCATCGCTGCAAGTGTGTGCGCTGTAGTCCAGCTCGGGGCCGGTGGACGACAAGCCGCGCCCGCGCACATCCAGCACGTACGTGTCGAACTGCGCGCCCAGGCGCTCAGCGACGAATCCCCAGGTGATCGCCGGGCTGGTGATGCCCGGGATCAAAATCAGCGCCGTGCCTTTACCGCCGTAGCGCAAGTAATGTTGGCGAATGCCGTTGGCCTGCACATTGCCGCCGTAGAGAAAGGTGCTCACGCGGCCACCCCCGATTTCAGCGGCTGGGCATACAGGTCGTAGCCATACACCCAGTCCGGGTCTTCCTGGGTGCGCAGCCAGGTATTGGCGTTGGACACCGCCTGCACGCGCGAGGCGCGCTCCTTGCGGTTGGCTTCGTAGAGTTGGAACGCGGTGCGGTAGTCGCTGATGCCGGTTTCCTGCAGGCAGCGGGTCAGCATCGCGGCGTCTTCGATGGCCATGCCGGCGCCCTGGGCCATGTGCGGCTTCATCGGGTGGCAGGCGTCGCCCAGCAGCACCAGGCGGCCACGGCTCCACAGCGGCAACGGGTTGCGGTTGCGCAGCGGCCATTTGGTCACGCTTTCGGTGGACTCGATCAGCGCCTGCACGGTGGGGTGATAGCCCTTGAAGGCGTCAAACATCTCTTCGCGGCTGCTGTCGACGAACGCGCCCTGGAAGTCCCATTCGGCATGGGGCACGCCGGTCACGTAGTAGTACTCGTCGCGCTTGCCGGTGGTGTAATACACCATCATGTGGCGGTCTTCGGTCCACCATTTGATGCAGTCTTCGAACTTCAAGTCGTACTTGGCCAACTGGTCGCCACGGATCAGCGCACGGTGTGCGACCCAACCGCTGTACAGCGGTTTTTCCACGCCGAGCAGTTCTTCGCGAATCTTCGAATTGATGCCGTCGGCGCCGATCACGATATCGGCGTAGGTCACTTCGCCGTCGGCAAAGGTCAGGCGTACTTGGGTGTCGGTCTCTTCGAGGCTTTCCAGGCGCTTGTTGAAGTGCAGGGTGCCGGGCTTGAGGGTCGACATCTGCAAGGCGTGCAGGTCGCCGCGGTGCACGGTGATGTAGGACGCGCCGTAGCCGGTGAGCGGGATGCGCGAGAGGTAGTCGCCGGTTTCGCCGCAACGGCTGAACCAGTGCTCGGGGTGCGAGCCCATCAGGTCCAGCTGCTTTTCGATGCCCATGCGGCGGAAGATTTTCATGATGTTGGGGCCCATGTGGATCCCCGCACCCAGCCGGGAGAACTCCGGTGCCTGTTCGTAGATGTCTACGTCAAAACCGGCTTGCTGCAACAGGGTGGCCGCAGCGGCGCCGCCCAGGCCGGCACCGACAATGGCGATTTTTTGCGTGCTTCCCATGGGGCGTGATCCTCTCTCTTTTTGATTTCAGGCGGCGTCTGTCCGCAAGGTTTTTAAAGTGTATACGCTCATTTTTTGAAATGGGAAGCCTGCTTTGAAAAATATATTTTTTGGCCGTATTTATCCCGTGTAACGCTGAGTAGCCAATAAATACGGGGTTTGTTTCGATAGGTAACGAATTGGCGCGCCGCTTGCAGTCCGCCTGCAATTCAGGTCTTATCGTTATTAATTGGCGTATACGCTATAAGAATGCACTAGAGTGAAGCGCGATGCATGAACTTGGTGCAGCCCCACAGGAGACAGGAAAATGCCGGTAAGCGATTGCGAACTGACCCAGATGTTTGAACACGTGCTGAAGCTGTCGAAGGTCGACCCGACCCAGAGCGTCGCCGTGCTCAAGAGCCATTATTCTGACCCGCGCACCGTGCGCGCGGCGATGGATGCGGCGCAGCGCCTGGGGGCCAAGGTGTATGCGGTGGAATTGCCGTCGTTCAACCATCCACGGGCGATGGGCAATGACATGACCGCCTACTGCGGCGACACCGCGCTGACCGGCAATATCGCCGCGCAACGTGCGCTGGAAGCGGCCGACTTGATCGTCGACACGATGATGCTGCTGCACTCGCCGGAACAGGAGCAGATCCTCAAGACCGGCACGCGCATCCTGCTGGCCGTGGAACCGCCGGAAGTGCTGGCGCGCATGCTGCCCACTGAAGAAGACAAGGTGAGCGTGCTGGCCGCCGAACAGTTACTGAAAAAGGCCCGCTCGATCCACGTCAAATCCCGCGCCGGCAGTGATTTTCGCGCGGCGTTGGGGCAGTACCCGTCGGTGACCGAATACGGGTTTGCCGATGAGCCTGGGCGTTGGGACCATTGGCCCAGTGGTTTCCTGTTCTCGTGGCCCAACGAAGAAACCGCCGATGGCGTGCTGGTGCTGGATATTGGCGACATCCTGCTACCGTTCAAGACCTACACCCGCGAGAAGATCACCCTGGAGATCGAGAAGGGCTTTATCACCAGGATCCACGGGGGCTTTGAAGCGGAGTACCTGCGCGACTACATGAAGTATTTCAACGACCCCGAGGTGTACGGCATCTCCCACATCGGCTGGGGCCTGCAGCCCCGTGCGCAATGGACGGCCATGGGCTTGCATGACAAGAACGACGGCATGTGCATGGACGCGCGGGCGTTTTATGGCAATTTCCTGTTCTCCACCGGGCCGAATACCGAAGTGGGCGGGACGCGCAAGACGCCGTGCCATATGGATATTCCGCTGCGCAATTGTGATGTGTATCTGGATGATGAGGCGGTGGTTATCGCCGGTGACGTAGTCGCCCCAGCAGCCTCCCTGGCCCGCTGAAAATCCCAATGTGGGAGCTGGCTTGCCTGCGATAGCGGTCTATCAGTCAAATCCCGGCTGCCTGATCCGCCGCTATCGCAGGCAAGCCAGCTCCCACATTTTGCTTGTGTTCCTGCAGTGAGAGGCTTGAGTCGATTCACCATCCCCGCCATCATGCCTTCCCAATCTCCACACCCACCGAGCCCGCCGTGCCTGATTCCTACGTTTTCTCTGAACAAGTTGGCCACCTGCTGCGCAAGGCCTACCAGCGCCACTTGGCGATCTTTCAGCAAAATGTCGGCGACTCCCAGCTCACCGCCGTGCAGTTCGTCACCCTGTGTGCACTGCGCGATCACGGTGCAAGTTCCCTCACCGAACTGGTCAAGGCCACCGCCGTCGATCAGGCAACCATTCGCGGCATCGTCGAGCGGCTCAAGGCCAAGGAACTGATTACCCTGGAGCCGGACCCGCAAGACAAGCGCAAGGTGGTGGTGGACCTGTCTGCCGCAGGTGCCGAACTGGTCGCGCAAACCGCACCGCGTGCCGCGCAGATCAGCGAACTGACCATGAGCAACCTCAACCCGGCCGAGCGCGTGGCGGTGTTGTTTCTGTTGCGCAAGATGATTGACGATCCGCAAGACTGACCCATCGATTCCTTGTGGCGAGGGAGCTTGCTCCCGCTGGACTGCGCAGCAGGCCCATCTTTTGGGGTCGCTTCGCAACCCAGCGGGAGCAAGCTCCCTCGCCACAGGTTTTGCGTACAGCTGCTGGCATCGTTTTTGCTCTGTGTTGATGTAGTAGCCATTTCACCATTCAAGTGTGTCGCGAGGCCCCAGGTCCGCGATGCTTTTTTTTGACTGTTTCGTGTAGTAGCTGCTTCACCAACTGACACAGGCGAAGCGAATGATCAGCCCCTCCATCACGGTAGCCCTTGAGGTCAACGGCCATACCCGCGAAGTCAGCGCCATGGCGGATACACCACTGTTACTGGTGCTGCGCAATGACCTGGCGCTCAACGGCCCCAAGTACGGCTGCGGCCTGGGCGAGTGCGGTGCGTGCACCGTGATCATCGATGGCGTGGCCGCGCGGTCCTGTGTGTTCCCGCTGGCGGGTGCAGTTGGCCGTGAGATCGTCACCCTCGAAGGCCTCGGCAGCCGTCAGGCACCGCACCCGGTGCAGCAGGCGTTTATTGATGAGCAGGCCGCGCAATGCGGTTACTGCCTCAACGGCATGATCATGACCGCCAAGGCCTTGCTCGACCGCAACCCCAACCCCAGCGAAGCCGAGATCCGCAATGAGCTCTCGGGCAACCTCTGCCGCTGCGGCACCCATATCGAAATCCTGCGCGCCGTGCTGCGTGCCGCTCACCTCCTGACCGTGGATGGCCAACCATGACCGACACTGCACTTTCCCGCGAACAATGGCTGGCCAAGGCCGGCGTGTTGTTGATCGTCGATGACGTACTGCCGCCGTCCGGCCCGGTGGCCAAGGGCGGCACGCCGACCGTGAAGCCCAAGGAGTTGGGGCTGTTTATCGCGGTCAACGATGACGGCTTGGTCTACGCGTTCAACGGCCATGTGGATTTGGGCACCGGCATTCGCACCTCGCTGGCGCAGATCGTTGCCGAGGAACTGGACCTGAGCATGGATCAGGTCAAGATGGTCCTGTGCGACACCGAGCGCGCGCCGAACCAGGGCGCGACCATTGCCAGCGCGACCTTGCAGATTTCCGCGATCCCGCTGCGTAACGCGGCCGCCGAGGCGCGGCGCTTTTTGCTCGCGCGGGCGGCAGGGCGCTGGGGCGTAAGCACCGGCAGCCTCAAGGTCGAGGCCGGCATTATCCAGGCGGCAGACGGACGCACCACCACTTACGGTGAATTGGTCAGCGGCCAACATGATCAGCTGCGCATCAGCGGCGACGCACCGTTAAAAGCCATCGAGGATTACCGCCTGGTCGGCAAGGGCGCCGCGCGCGTGGACATCCCCGGCAAGGCCACCGGTGAACTGACCTACGTGCACGACATGCGTGTGCCGGGCATGCTCCACGGCCGCGTGGTGCGCCCGCCGTATGCCGGTTTGGACTGCGGGGATTTTGTCGGCAATAGCCTGTTGAATGTGGACGAGGCTTCCATCGCGCATATCCCGGGGATTGTCGCGGTGGTGGTGATTCGGGATTTTGTCGGCGTGGTCGCGCTGCGCGAAGAACAGGCGATCAAGGCCGCCCATGAGTTGCAGGTGCACTGGAAACCCTGGAACAACGCCTTGCCGGACATGAGTGACGTCGAGCAGGCCATCCGCGACAACCCTCGCGTGCGCCGCACAGTGCTGGACCAGGGCGATGTCGACGGCGCACTGGCGGCTGCCGCCCAGCGCATGCCGCGCAGTTACCTGTGGCCGTATCAAATGCATGGTTCGATTGGCCCGTCCTGCGCGGTGGCGGATTACTCTCCAGCCGGCAGCCGCGTGTGGTCGGGCAGCCAGAACCCGCACCTGCTGCGTGCTGATCTTGCGTGGCTGCTGGAGTGCGATGAAACCCTGATCGACGTGATCCGCATGGAAGCCGCCGGCTGTTACGGGCGCAATTGCGCGGATGACGTCTGCGCGGATGCCTTGCTGTTATCCCGCGCCGTGGGCAAGCCGGTGCGGGTGCAACTGACCCGCGAACAGGAACACCTGTGGGAGCCCAAGGGCACCGCGCAGTTGATGGAGGTGGACGGCGGCCTCAACGCCGACGGCAGCATCGCCGCCTACGATTTTGAAACCAGCTACCCGTCCAACGGCGCGCCGACCCTGGCGCTGTTGCTCACCGGGCGCGTCGAGCCGGTGGCAGCGATGTTCGAGATGGGCGACCGCACTTCGATCCCGCCCTACGACATCGACAATATGCGCGTGACCATCAACGACATGGCGCCCATCGTGCGCGCCTCGTGGATGCGCGGGGTGTCGGCGTTGCCCAACACCTTTGCGCATGAATCCTATATCGACGAACTGGCCTTCGCGGCGGGTGTCGACCCGGTGGAATACCGCCTGCGCTACCTCAAGGACGAGCGCGCCATCGACCTGGTGAAATCCACCGCCGAACGGGCGAAATGGTCACCGCGCACGGCGCCGATGCAAACCGCTAACGAAGATCATTTGCTGCGTGGGCGCGGCTTCGCCTACGCGCGCTACATCCACAGCAAGTTCCCTGGCTTCGGCGCGGCGTGGGCGGCGTGGGTGGCGGATGTGGCCATCGACAAACACACCGGTGACGTGTCGGTGACGCGGGTGGTGATCGGCCACGACTCGGGGATGATGATTAACCCGGCCGGCGTGCAGCATCAGATTCACGGCAATGTGATCCAGTCCACCAGCCGCGTGCTCAAGGAGCGCGTGACCTTTGAAGAGTCCACGGTGGCGAGCAAGGAGTGGGGCGGTTATCCGATCCTGACGTTCCCCGAAGTGCCGCAGATCGACGTGCTCATGATGCCGCGCCAGGACCAGCCGCCGATGGGCGCCGGTGAGTCGGCCTCGGTGCCGAGCGCGGCGGCGATTGCCAATGCGATCTACGACGCCACCGGCATTCGCTTTCGCGAGTTGCCGATCACCCCTGAACGGGTGTTGGCGGCGCTGAATGCCGGCACGCTGGGCGAGCCGGCCAAGTCGCCGCAGAAACGTAGAAAGTGGTGGTTCGGCGCGCTGTTCGCAACGTTGGGCGCCGTGCTGGCCACGGCCTGGCCGTTCCACAATGAAATCGCGCCGATTGCGCCACCCAGCGCCGGCACCTGGTCCAAGGCCACCCTGGAGCGCGGGCGTTTGCTGGCGGCGGTGGGCGACTGCGCGGTGTGCCATACGGCGCCGGGCGGTGCCACCAATGCCGGTGGCTTGGCTATGCAAACGCCGTTCGGCACGCTGTACAGCAGCAATATCACCCCGGATGTGCAGACCGGCATCGGCGCCTGGTCGTACCCGGCGTTCGAGCGGGCGATGCGCGACGGGATTGGGCGTGACGGGCGTAATTTGTACCCGGCGTTTCCCTATACGGCGTTTCGCAATATCAATGAGGCGGACATGCAGGCGCTGTATGCCTACCTGATGTCGCAGGCGCCGGTGAGCCAGGCGCCGACGCCGAATGCGATGCGCTTCCCGTTTAATATCCGGCCGTTGATGGCGGGGTGGAATGCGCTGAATTTAAGGCGCGGTGAAATCACGCCGCAGCCCGAGCGCAGTGAGCAGTGGAATCGCGGTAATTATCTGGTCAATGGCCTGGGACACTGCGCGGCATGCCATTCGCCACGCAACCTGATGGGCGCGGAGAAGGGCGGTAAGGCCTTCCTGGCCGGCGGCAGTGTTGATGGTTGGGAAGCGCCGGCATTGACGGGTTTGTCCAAGGCGCCGACGCCCTGGACTGAAGACCAGCTGTTCACCTATTTGAGCACCGGCTATTCCGACGCCCATGGCGTGGCGGCAGGCCCGATGGGGCCGGTGGTGAGTGAACTGGCGAAGTTGCCCAAGGCAGATATCCGCGCGATGGCGGTGTACCTGGCGTCGCTCAACGGCGAGGCGACGGCTGAGGCGCAAACCGTGGCGGCAGCGACGGTGCCCAATCCGAATGGTCGACGCATATTCGAAGGTTCGTGCAAGGCCTGTCACGCCGATGGCCTGGGGCCGAAACTGTTTGGGGTCAGCCCGTCATTGGCGACCAATACCAATGTGCACAGCGATCAGCCGGATAATTTGATCAAGGTGATTTTGCAAGGCATCAGCAACCCGGCGACCCAGGATCTGGGGTATATGCCAGGGTTCAAGGACAGTTTGTCGAATACGCAGGTGGCGGATTTGGTCGCGTACTTGCGCGGGCAATTTGCGCCGAATGCGCCGCAGTGGAAGGGCTTGGAGCAGAAGGTGGCGCACTTGCGGGCCAACCCGGGTACCCACTGATATTCCAAAACCGGTGAAGATCAAATGTGGGAGCTGGCTTGCCTGCGATAGCGGTGTGTCTGCACCGAAAATACTACCTGACACATCGCCATCGCAGGCAAGCCAGCTCCCACAGGGATCAGAGCCGTTTTCTATAATGAGTTAGGGGAGACACCCCTCAGCACCAAATCAGTGATAAACCCCAGCCAATCCTGCTGCTGCCCCTTAGCTGCCAGGTCTTCACCCAAAAACGAACTGAGCGTATGCCGGTTGGAGTTATAGAAGTAGCACAGCGAAGCGATCATCAAGTACACGTGCTTGAGGTCGATGTCCTGGCGAAACACACCCTGGGCCTGGCCGGCTTCAATGATCGGCTTCAACACGCCAACCGCTTCGCCCGACAATCGGCGCATCTCGCCGGACTGTTGGGCATGTTTGCCTTGGTGCAGGTTCTCGATGCTCAGGATCGCCACGAATTCCGGGTGCTTGACGTAGTAATTCCAGATAAACGCGACCAAATCCTGCAACGCCTGCACGGGCGCTTCCAGGTTCAGTTTGAGTTTGCTTTCGGCTTTGTTGAACTGCTCGTAGATGTGTTCCAGCACGCAGATGAACAGGTGTTCCTTGCTGCCGAAATAGTAATAAAGCATGCGGTCGTTGGAGTCGGCTTCCTTGGAGATGCTGTCGACGCGCCCACCGGAATAGCCGTCGCGGGTGAACACTTTGACCGCCGCCTGCAAGATGCGCGCACGCGTCTGGTCGGCCTGTTGAGCCCGAATGCCGGTCTTCTTGATCACCATTTCCACGCGCCTTGCAGCCAGTCTGGGCGCGAAATATAGCATGGGCATTTTCTCGGCCGTTCTGTGACCGACAAGTTCTGTAACAAAAACGCCATTGCGCTGGGGGTTGGACCCAAGTCGGGCTATTTTGGTGCGTCTTAATAACTAGAGTAGCCATGGATGAAATACCAACCTTTCAGCCGTACCTTAATCGCGACCGCCTTGGTGTTGACGGTCAGCGGTGTACACGCCGCGTCCCAGGCCCCGGTGGCCGGTGAAAACGGTATGGTCGTCACCGCCCAGCATTTGGCCACTCATGTGGGTGTCGACGTGCTCAAGGCCGGTGGTAACGCGGTGGATGCGGCCGTGGCCGTGGGCTACGCGCTGGCCGTGGTGTACCCGGCAGCCGGCAACCTGGGCGGCGGCGGTTTCATGACCGTGCAGTTGGCGGACGGGCGCAAGACTTTCCTCGATTTCCGCGAAAAAGCCCCACTGGCGGCGACCGCCGACATGTACCTGGACAAAGACGGCAAGGTCATCGACGGCCTCAGCGCCAAGGGCCACCTGGCGGTCGGCGTGCCCGGCACGGTGTCCGGCATGGAAACCGCGCTGAGCAAATACGGCACCCTCAAGCGCGCCCAAGTGATTGCCCCGGCGATCAAGCTGGCGGAAAACGGCTTCGAATTGGAGCAGGGCGATATCGACCTGCTGCACACCGCCACCGGCGAGTTTGAAAAAGACAAAGACCTGCGCGGGATCTTCCTGCACAACGGCCAACCGCTGCAGGTCGGGCAAAAACTGGTGCAGAAAGACCTGGCCAAGACCCTCAAGGAAATCTCCGCCAAGGGCACCGACGGCTTCTATAAAGGTTGGGTCGCCAAGGCATTGGTGGATTCCAGCCAGGCCGGCAAGGGCATCATCACCCAGGCTGACCTCGACAAGTACAAGACCCGTGAACTGGCGCCCATCGAGTGCGACTACCGGGGCTACCACGTGGTCTCGGCACCACCGCCAAGCTCGGGCGGCGTGGTGATCTGCCAGATCATGAACATCCTTGAAGGCTACCCGATGGCCGACCTCGGCTATCACTCGGCCCAAGGCCTGCACTACCAGATCGAAGCGATGCGCCACGCCTACGTGGACCGTAACAGCTACCTCGGCGACCCGGACTTTGTGAAGAACCCGATTGCCCACCTGCTGGACAAGGACTACGCGGCCAAGCTGCGCGCCGCCATCGAGCCGCAAAAGGCCGGTGATTCCCAGGCGATCAAACCGGGTGTGTCGCCCCATGAAGGCAACAACACCACGCATTACTCCATCGTCGACAAGTGGGGCAACGCGGTATCGGTCACTTACACCCTCAACGACTGGTTCGGTGCCGGCGTGATGGCGAGCAAGACCGGGGTGATCCTCAACGATGAAATGGACGACTTCACCGTCAAGGTCGGCGTGCCGAACATGTACGGCCTGGTCCAGGGCGAAGCCAACGCCATCGCACCCGGCAAGGCGCCGCTGTCGTCGATGAGCCCGACCATCGTGACCAAGGACGGCAAGGCTGTAATGGTCGTCGGCACGCCAGGTGGCAGCCGGATTATCACCGCCACCTTGCTGACCATCCTGAATGTCATCGACTACAAGATGAACATCCAGGAAGCCGTCGACGCGCCGCGTTTCCACCAGCAGTGGATGCCGGAAACCACCAACCTCGAGACCTTCGCGGTCAGCCCCGACACCCAGAAAATTCTGGAAAGCTGGGGCCACAAGTTTGCCGGTCCGCAGGACGCCAACCACCTGGCCGCAATCCTGGTGGGCGCACCGTCTTTGGGTGGCAAGCCGGTGGGCAACAACCGTTTCTACGGGGCTAACGACCCGCGTCGCAATACCGGGTTGTCGCTGGGTTACTAATCGCTGATTAAACCTGCGCACGCCTTCCAGGGCTCGCTCCTAGAGCCCTGGAAGAACCCCGCACCCTGAATCTGAGCACACGCAAAAAGCGTCAGCACGCGCGAATGATCGCCAAGGCTTCGGCCTTGCCCAGCGGTTGTTGCATGCGCTGCGACAGGCGCGCCATGGCCTGCTGATGCTCGCAGGCAACCACGGCTTCGACCTGCTCGTCATGGCAGAGCAGCGCAATGAAAGCGTGGCGTTGAAGGTCGCCTTCCATGTGCAGGCGATTCCACTGTTGCGCGCGTCCGAGCACTTCAAAGGTTTTGTCGAAGTGGTAGGTCCAGAAGAACGGCACGTCGGCGTAAACCTGGGTATCGCCGAGCATATTGCGCGCGGCCAGCACGGCCAATTGCTGGGCCACGCGCCAGTGTTCGATACGCGTGGGCTGCTGTTGCCAGGCAAACGTCACGTTGTCGCCGGCCGCCCATAGGCCAGGCGCCACTTGCAGTTGGCTGTTCGCGTTCAGCGACTGGTCCTCGGCCTTGTCGACGCCGTGGACAAAGCCGGTGGCAGGCTTGACGCCAACGCCCATGATCACCAGATCCGCCGCCAAGCGCTTGCCGTTTTTCAGCAGCACGGTGCTCACCGTGCCGTGGCCGTCGAGGCGCACGGGTTCGGTATTGCTGTGGAAGATCACACCGTTGTCTTCGTGCAGTTGGCGGATCGCCGCACCGATGCGCTTGCCCAACTGCGCCGCGAGGGGCACCTGATGACGGCTGACCACTTGCACCACCAAGCCGCGCTGGCGCAGGGCGGATGCGGCTTCCAGGCCGATAAAACTGTCGCCGATGATGACCGCGCACGCGGCTGATTTGGCTGCTTCGTCGATGCGCGCGGCATCTTCGCGGCTGCGCAGCACAAACACGTTACTGAGGACGGCGCCGGGGATGTCCAGCGGCTGCGCTGCGCCACCGGTGGCAATCAGCGCCGCGTCGTAGTCGAAGTGGCGGCCGTCGGCGAGTTCGATGCGTTTGGCGTGTGCGTCCAGGCGCTGCACTTCGCCATGGATGCTGTTCGGCATAGCGTCCAGCAATGGCGGTGTATCGGCGGGCGCCATTTCACCGGCGATCACGAATTTGCTCAGGGCGGTGCGGTCGTAGGCGGGCGCCTGTTCCCGGTCGATCCACAGCAAGCGTCCACTGAAGCCTTGCCGACGTAACGCGGCCACGGCAGCAGTGCCTGCCGCGCCGGCGCCGATCACAGCAACACAGCGATCTTCAGCCTGCGCTGTCGGGGTCGACGTTTGCATGGGTTCGTCGCCGACACTGACCACGCCATCGTGAACCTGCACCGGGTACTGCTTGAGCCCGAGCAGTGCGGGCGGCTCCACCACCGCGCCGCTGTCCACGGCAAATGCCGCTTTGTGCCACGGGCAAATAATCCGGCCGTTGCAGATCACGCCTTTCTCCAGCGGCGCACCTGCATGCGGGCATTGCGCCTGGAAGGCGCGAACCTGGTCGCCGACACGCACCAGCAAGAGCGCACGTTCTGCCGTGGTGACGCGAACACCTCGGTTTTCCGGCAAGTTGATCAGGCGGGCAACGATGCGCATGTTCATAGGCCAATCTCCTTTAGAAGATTGACTGGCGCTGAGGGACAGGAACTGCGTTGACCCGATGGTCGGTATTACTTGCCCAGTAATTGGGTGACCGCATCAAAGGCTTTGGCGCGGCGCTCCTGCCAATGACCGCGAATCACCACGGCGGGCTGTTGATGCTGTTCGAGCCAGTCCAGGCTGCCCTGGAAAAACGCCCGGCGATCCGCCAACTCGGGTTGGCAACGCTGGCCGTCGGCGGTCCACTCCACATCTTCCGGCGACAACAGCAGGTGCAGGTCGTAATGCCGGGCCAGCAGTTCATCGTCCAGCCACGCCGGGTAGTCGCCGAACAGGGTCTGGCTCCACAGCTTGTTGGTCAGCAGATGGGTGTCGAGGACGAGCAAGTCGGGCTGCTCGGCGCGGGCGGCGTCTTCCCAGGCCAATTGGCCACGGGCGATTGCCGGGATATCCGCCAAGGTGGTGTCGCGCTGGTGATGGTCGATGAAATACCGCACGTATTCGCCGACCATCAGCCCGCCGAAGTGCGCGTGCAGTTCGGCCGCCAGCCAGCTTTTGCCGCTGGACTCGGGGCCGGCCAGTACCACGACTTTCATGCGTGCAACGCCGGGTCGGCGCGCCATTCACGCCAGCCTTGCACGGCGATCACGGTGAACAGGGCGTAGAGCGCGGCGGTGAGGTACAGGCCTTTGTAGAGGAACAGCCCGACGAAGATCACATCCACGGCGATCCACAGCGGCCAGCACTGCACGCGTTTTTGCGCCATCCACATTTGCGCCACCAGGCTGAAGCCGGTGAGGGCGGCGTCGAGCCACGGTTGGGCGGCGTCGGTCCAGTGGGCCATGGCGGCGCCGAGCAGCAGGCTGAATACGGCGCCGACGAACAGGCTGGTCATGATCGCAGGCCAGCCGAGGCTGGTGACCTGACGGCCTTGCTTGACGGCACCGGCGCGGGTCCATTGCCACCAGCCGTAGAGTTGCAGCGCGGCGTAGACCACTTGCAGGAGCATGTCGGAGTAGAGTTTTACGTCGAAGAACACCCAAGTGTAGAGCAACACCATGACCAGGCCGATGGGCCAGCACCAGGGGTTTTGTTTGACCGTCAGCCAGACAGCGATCACCCCCAGGGCGGCGGCGAACAATTCAAGCCCGGACATGGCGGTTCCTTGGGAGAGTGGGAGAGGGCGGTGATTGTAACCAACGGTCGGGAATCTTCAATCGGTGATGGGTTGGGTTGTTAGGTGGATTGAGTACATATCCGTTGCTGCGGTAACGGCCGCTTATGGTTTCGCTCTTACAGCGAGTCAGTTTTTGAGGGACCAAAAAGTAACCAAAAAGTCCTCGCCGGTATGACTCACCCACATGGGTTACAAATCAGTTCACGCACATAGGTAACAGTTTTTAACTGGCAGGGTCGATTTCGTGAGGATCTGACCATGCCCTGGAAAGAGCTGAAACCTATGGACCTCAAAGTGATGTTTGTCGCTGAATACCTGACTGGAAAACACAGCCTTAGTCAGCTATGTCGAGACTATGAAATCAGCCGAAAGACTGGCTATAAGTGGGTCGAGCGATACAAAACAGAAGGCCCCGGTGGGCTTGATGAGCGTAGTCGTCGTCGGCACCACCAGACTTATGTGGTGCCTTTGGCGGTAAAGCAGGCAATTATCGAACTTCGTTCTATAGGCGAGACAATCCCTGGTCCGAAAAAAATCCAGAGTGATTTGATAAAGCGTTTTCCGGGCCAGGATCCGCCCTCGAAAACGACTATTTATAACATCCTTAAAGCGGCTGATCTGATCACGCCGCGCCCCTTGCGGCCAAGAGTTGCTGTCTATCCAAAACCGTTACGTAAGGCAGATGTGCCTAATCAGCTTTTCAGTGCTGACTACAAAGGCCAGTACCTGACAGGCGCGGGCGTATGGTGTTATCCGCTAACAATCATGGATCATGCCAGTCGCTTCTTACTTGCCTGTCAGAGCATGCCCAGCACCAATTTCAAGGAGACCCAAGAGACGTTCGAACGGGTGTTTCGCGAGTATGGTTTGCCTGAGCGCATCCGTACTGACAACGGAGTGCCGTTTGCCAGCACAGGGCGCGGAGGGCTGTCACAGTTGTCGATCTGGTGGCTACGGCTGGGTATCATTCCTGAGCGTATCGAGCCCGGTCGGCCAGACCAAAATGGCCGGCACGAGCGTATGCACCGAACACTGAAAAGCACTTTGCCCAATCCACCTGCGGTTGCTTGGGAGTCTCAGCAGAAACACTTTGATCGTTTCATACGGCACTACAATTACGAGCGAGGGCATGAAGCGCTGAGCCAGAAAACACCGGCTTCATGCTATTCACCTTCACCTCGAGCCTATCCGGAGAAACTGCCGGAGATGGGTTATGCAAGTCATATTGAGTGTTACCGGACTGACTCAAACGGGATGATTTATCGGTCAGGTCTGCGGATTTATGTGGGGCATTTACTGAAATACCAGACTATTGGAATGGAGATGCTGAGCGACGATGTGTGGGCTGTTATTTTCGGCCCAGTGATCCTCGGACAAGTGGATGCGAGGAATGCAGACAAGGACGGCTATATTTCACTCAAAGTGTTACCTATGTGAATGCACTTTTGTGTAACCCATGTGGTTGTCCCGTACACGCCCCACCACTCGGCACCTCGCTTAGGCTCGGTGTGCCCTCACTCCGGCTTGAATCCGTGGGCCGCCGCACTGGGCCATCCATGGCCCAGTGCGGCTAACCCGGCGTCCTGCCGGGTTACCCACGGATTCAAGCCTGCGTTCGGCCAGCGTGGTTGATGGGGCGATCCCAGATCAAGATCAAAAGCAGAGCACGGCGGCCTAGTAGCCGACCTGAGTGGTAGAAGCAAAAGCAGGGCAAAAGCAGGGCAAAAGCAGGGCAAAAGCACATCTACCTGATGTACTGAGATCCAAAATGTGGGAGCGGGCTTGCTCGCGAATGCGGTGGGTCAGTCAATTCATCTGTCACTGACTCACCGCATTCGCGAGCAAGCCCGCTCCCACAATTTAACCGAGTTCGGCCGTCAGACCACTGTGCTTTGCTTTTCTGTGGGAGCTGGCTTGCCTGCGATGCAGGCACCTCGGTGTATCAGGCAGAACCAGTTGATGCCATCGCAGGCAAGCCAGCTCCCACATTTGATTGAGTTCAGCTTCAATGAACAGGCCGCCTCGGCCTTGCTTTTGATCTAACCACTCAGGTCGGCTACTAGGCCGCCGTGCTCTTGCTTTTGATCTTGCTTTTGATCTTAGGCGCCCCGTTAAACCACGCTGGCCGAACGCAGGCTTTGGAGCGGGGGTAAACCGGCAGGACGCCGGTTTAGCCGCGCTGGGCCAGGGA
This sequence comes from Pseudomonas sp. R76, assembly GCF_009834565.1. GTDB lineage: Bacteria > Pseudomonadota > Gammaproteobacteria > Pseudomonadales > Pseudomonadaceae > Aquipseudomonas. The sequence continues at coordinate 3,661,785 of NZ_CP019428.1, read as the reverse complement.
TGGCCCATCGCGGCGGCCCCCGCTCCAAAGCCGGAGTGAGGGCACACCGAGCCTAGGCGAGGTGCCGAGTGGTGGGGCAAGAGCCCTTTGGTTACTTTGGGGCTTTTCCAAAGTGACCCGCCGTAAGGGCGGAACCCATCTCAGCCTCTACCCAAACAACGGATATGTACTCAACCCCATCTAAAAAACCAGCCCCCAGCTAAACCTTAAACTGGCGCAACAACCCACCCAGCTGCTCACTCAACCCACGCAAATGCTCACTCGCCACGCTCGACTGCTCCGCCGCCAACGCAGTGCTGTGAGACAGCCCGGCCGCCTGGGTGACGTTCTGGTTGATGTCCTCCACCACATGCGCCTGTTGCAACGTCGCGCTGGCAATCGACGCATTCAGCCCGTTGAGATTACGCAGCGCCTGCCCAATGGCGGTGAGGCTCGCACCGGCCTGGCCGGCCTGTTCAATCGTCAGCTGCGAGGCGCTATAGCTGTCGCTGATCACCTTGACCGCCGCTTCCGAGTGCCCTTGCAGACGCTCAATCATCACCTGGATCTCAGCCGTGGATTTCTGCGTACGCTGAGCCAGCAATCGCACCTCATCGGCAACCACAGCAAAACCACGCCCCTGTTCCCCGGCGCGCGCAGCTTCAATCGCGGCGTTAAGCGCCAGCAGGTTAGTCTGGTCGGCAATCGAGCGAATCACCTCCAGTACGCCACCAATCTGCGTGCTTTCGCTGGACAGGGTGCGGATCACTTCCACGGCCTGGCTGATGGTGCTGGAGAGTTGGTCGATCTGCTGCAAGCTGCCGTCGATATTCACCTGGCCCTGCTGCGCCTGGGCCTGGGCATCGCGCATTTCGCTGGCGGCGTGTTCGGCGTTTTTCGCCACGTCCTGCACGCCGTAGGTCACTTCATTGATCGCCGTCGCCACCAGCTCCATCTGCTGCGACTGTTGCTGGCTGCGGTCATGGGCCTGGCTGGCGTTGGTGCCCAGTTCCGTCGACGATTGGCCCAAGGCGTTGGCGCACACTTGCAGTTGGCCGACCACCTGACGCAGCTTGGCGGTAAAACTGTTGAAGTGCTGGGACAGCTGGGTGACTTCGTCACGCCCGTGGGTGTCGAGGCTGCGCGTCAGGTCGCTTTCGCCGCTGGCGATATTGGCCATGGCGTTCACCGCCGCCTGCAACGGGTGCACGATGCTGCGGGCGATCAACAGGACCAGCACGGCCATCACCAGCGCGATGCCCAGGCCGATCAGCGAGGCGTTCCAGACTTGGCCCTTGAACTCGGCCTGCACGTCATCCACGTACACGCCGGAGCCGATGATCCAGCCCCAGGGTTCGAACAGTTGGATGTAGGAGGTTTTCTCCACCGGCGCTTCGGCACCCGGCTTGGGCCAGCGATAGTTGACGATACCGGCGCCCTTGGCCTTGGCCAGGATCACGAACTCGTTGAATACCGCAAAACCGTCCGGGTCACGAATCGCCGAGAGGTTCTGGCCATCGAGCTTGGGGTTGGCCGCGTGCATGATCATCACGGGCGTCAGGTCGTTGATCCAGAAATAATCGTCGTGGTCGTAGCGCAAGCCACGCACGGCGCTGAGGGCCTGCTTTTGCGCGACCTCTCGGGTCAGCACGCCGGTTTTCTCGAGGTTCTGGTAATAGGCCAGCACGCCACTGGCGGTCTGCACCACGTGTTGGGTCTGCAGGCGCTTGGCCTGGTAGAGGTCGCCATGGATCTGCTTGAGCATCAACAGCCCCAAGGTCAGCAGCATCAACACGGCGACTATCAGGATCAGCCACAGACGGCGGCTGATCGACATGTTGCGCAAACTGTTCATCGTCCTGTCACTCCCTGCTTTTTATAATTGTGTGCCGCATCGACAATTCCGGCTTGTCTGATAGGCTTTCGGCCTGTAATCGAAAAACCTGAGTACTCCCTGATTTTTCACGAAATTTTTGCAGGCCGATGTTGAAAATCAGCCGCGCAAAATTGAGTGCGCTTGCGTCAGTGAACATTAAAAAGACAGTCAAGGCATGCCACAGCGCATGACCTTTGGGGGAAGCATGGATTTTTGGACCGCCATACAGGCATTGATTCTTGGCGTTGTGGAGGGGCTGACCGAGTTCCTGCCGATTTCCAGCACCGGCCACCAGATCATCGTTGCCGACTTGATCGGCTTCGGCGGCGAACGTTTTGAAGCGTTTAACATCATCATTCAATTGGGCGCGATCCTGGCCGTGGTCTGGGAGTTTCGGCGCAAGATTCTCGACGTGGTCATCGGCTTGCCGACCCAGCGCAATGCCCAGCGTTTCACCGTCAACCTGATGATCGCGGTGCTGCCGGCCATTGTGCTGGGGGTGATTTTTGCCGACCTGATCAAACATTACCTGTTCAACCCGATCACCGTGGCCACCGCGCTGGTGGTGGGCGGGGTCATCATGTTGTGGGCCGAACGCCGGCAACATGCGGTGCACGCGCAAAGCGTGGACGAGATCACCTGGAAGGATGCGCTGAAGGTTGGCCTGGCCCAATGCCTGGCGATGATCCCAGGCACCTCGCGTTCCGGCGCTACCATCATTGGCGGCCTGCTGTTCGGCCTGTCACGCAAGACCGCCACCGAGTTCTCGTTCTTCCTGGCCATGCCCACCATGGTCGGCGCGGCGGTGTATTCGGGCTACAAGTACCGTCACCTGTTCCAGCCGGATGATCTGCCGGTGTTTGCCATCGGGTTTGTCACCTCGTTTATCTTCGCGATGATTGCGGTCAAGGCCTTGCTCAAGTTCATCGCCAGCCACAGCTATGCGGCGTTTGCCTGGTATCGCATCGCCTTCGGCCTGGTGATCCTGGCGACCTGGCAGTTCGGCTGGATCGACTGGTCGGCGGTCAAGCCGTGAACATTCAGCACCCGCGCCTGAAGGCGCTGATCTTTGTATTGCTGTGCGCCGCGCCGCTGCTGGGGGCGGCACTGGTGTGGCAGCGCGGTGAGACGGTGATTCCGCTGGCGGCCTATGGCGTGGTCAGCGTGGTGGCGTTTTTGCTGTACTGGGGCGATAAGCGCAAGGCGCAATCAGACGGCCCGCGCGTGCGCGAAAACATCCTCCACGCCGTCGAGCTGGCGGGCGGCTGGCCGGGGGCGTTGATCGCCCAGCAAGTGTTCCGGCACAAGACGCGCAAAGTATCGTACCAAGTGCTGTTCTGGGTGATTGTGTTGCTGCACGAGGTGTTCTGGATTGACCAGTTGTTTCTCGGTGGCACGCTCTTATCGGTTTTCTAGAACAGGTCTTGGGAAAATCCCTACAGCCCTGCGGGAACCGCCTTCCTCAAAAATAAGACTCAAACCGTACACTTGCCTGCCTTGGTCTATGAGTACCTGGCAGGCAATTGATGACTTTTCCTCGCGTTCTTGTTCTAGAAAGTCACGGGCCTCAACGTAACGCGATGGTCGTCGCACTGAGAAGACTGGGCGTCTACAGCGTCTTGCAGGCTGGCTCCGGTGAGCAGGCGATGACGTTGCTGAACAACGACGGTGCGGTCGATATCGTGTTGTGCGATTTGGGTTACCCAGGATTGGATTGTCTTGAGTTTCTCAACTGCGCCAGGCAGTTGGGCCTGGTGCGTGCCGTGGTGGTGTTGAGTGACTTACCGCCACCGCTTCATCGTGCCCTGGGGCAAATGACCCATTTCTCGGGTTTAAAGTTGCTGGGGGCGTTGAGCCCCTCTGCAGAGACCCGCGCCTTGCAACAGGTGCTGGCGCGCTACAACACCCATAGCCTCACCGTATCACCGATCAACGTGCCCACCGGTGCATTACCCAGCGAAGAGGATGTGCGTCGTGGTCTCGACCTCGGGGAGTTTCGTGCCTACTACCAGCCTAAGTGCGTGCTCGGCAGTGGCGACGATGCCGGGGCTGAAGTACTGGCACGCTGGAAGCACCCGGTGCGAGGGCTGCTGTTGCCCAAGGATTTCATGGCGGCAGTGCTGGCGTATGACCTGGTCGACGAACTGTTCAAGCAGCTATTGGAGCAAGGCTTGAGTTTGCTCAGCGTGCTGAACCGCAGCCATCACACACTGGGGCTGGCGTTCAATATGTACGCGTCACAATTGCAGGGTAACGCGATCACCGAGCATATCCACCGCTCACTCAAGCGTTATGACTTGCCTGGGTCAAGCTTGACCTTCGAACTGGCCGAAAGCAGTTTGCTCGACGTCAGGTACGGCATTCAGGAGAGCCTGGTTCACTTGCGGATGATGGGCTGTGATTTGTCCATCGACGACTTTGGGCGGGGGTTTTCGTCGCTCAAGTCGCTCTGCCAATTACCCTTCACACAGATCAAGCTCGACGCTGAGTTTGCCCAGAGCCTTCAGCAGCCTCGAAGCCGCGCAATGATTGCCAGCACCCTGGGGCTGGCCTCTTCGTTGAATATGCAATTGGTGATCGACGGCATCAGCGATACCGATCAATGCCAGACGCTCGTCGATTTGGGCTGTTTGCTGGGGCAGGGCACGCACTACGCGTCACCCATGACATCGCATCAACTGATTGGTTGGCTGAGTAAAACCCGTGGGATGCGGCCGAACAGAATTTAAACCGGCGCTGCAGGTTGCATCGGCCTATGATCTTCAAACGAGTTGTATAAGCACTGTGACCTTACCGTTTGCATAGTGCCCAGAGGTAAACATGTTAAAAGCCATCATTGTCGACGATCATCCATTCATTCGCTCCTCGGTCAAAATGATCCTCCAGCAGGAAAACTACGAGGTGGTTGCGCAGGCTGGCAACGGTGCCGACGCTGTCCAGTTGGCGCGCGAACACGAACCGGACCTGATATTGCTGGATATCTCCATGCCCGGGGTCGACGGGCTCGACGCCCTCAATCGCATCAGCAACCTCAAGCTGGCGACCAAAGTCCTGGTGCTGACGTCGCTCTCACCAGTCTTTTATTCATTGCGCTGCATGAAGGCAGGTGCTGCCGGGTATGTTTCGAAAGCCGATGATTTGTGCGAATTGATCAAGGCCATCAACGCCATCAAATCGGGCTATACGTTTTTCCCCGACCTTACCGTCAACTCCGTACGCCGGGATGATGTTCAGGCATCGGAAGCCGTGCTGATTCAAAGCCTGTCCGACCGCGAACTGTCGATTTTCAAGCAGTTGGCCCAGGGTTTGAGCAACAAGCAAATTGGAGAATCCATGTTGCTGAGCAACAAAACCATCAGCACCTACAAAGCCCGGCTGATCGAAAAGCTGAACATTACCTCGCTTATCCATTTAGCCGCGTTGGCCAAGCGTAACGACGTTATTTGATGCGCTCTTGCCCGAGGGCCTTACTACTCCTTTTGTGTGTATGGCTCGCGCCGGTTGCCGCTGCGCCCGCAGAGCCTCTGCAACTGCTCGGCAGGTCGAACGTCGAGCATTACAACGTCTCTCTGGCTGACGCGGATTGGCGGTGGTTGCAGCAAAAAGGCGTGCTACGCCTGGGTATCTCGGCGCCGGACTATCCGCCTTTCGACATCACCAGCAATGGCCGCGACTACGAAGGCATGACGGCCGATTACGCCCAGCTGCTGTCGCAGCTCTTGCGGGTGCCGATACAAGTGCTGCGTTTCGACTCCCGAAGCGAGGTGGTGCAGGCGCTTAAACACGGTCAAATCGACCTGCTGGGCACCGCCAACTGCTTTGAAGAAATCGACCCCGCCTTACTGATGTCGATGACATACGCCGATGACCAACCGACCCTGGTCACCGCCAGCAATGATCTCGCGCAACCGGCCCTGAACCTGGCCGGCAAAAAAGTCGCCATGCTCTACCACTACCTGCCGCCGGAGCAGGTACGCACCTTCTATCCTGACGCACAAATCCAGCTTTTTTCCTCAACCCTGAGTGCGATGGGTGCGGTGGCGTTCGGCAACGCTGATGTCTACCTCGGTGATGCCATCAGCGCCAACTACCTGATCAGCCGCAATTACTTGAACAACCTGCAACTGGCCGGGTTCTCTGCCATGCAAGGCAGTCGTTTTGCGTTTGCCATGCTGCGTGACCATAGCCCGTTGCAGCGCTTGGTCAATACGGCCCTGGCGGCGATCCCGCTGAACGAGCGCCTGACCATTCTTCGCCGCTGGGGCGCCCTGGAAATCAGCATTCCCGGCCAGCACCTGTTGCAATTCACTGCCAATGAACAACGCTGGATCGATGAACACCCGCGGGTGCACGTCGCGGTGGTGGAAGACTTTCTGCCGATGTCGTTCTTTGACGAAGAGGGTGATTTTCGCGGGATCAGCGCCGACGTGCTGGCCAAGATCAGCCTGCGCACCGGGCTGCAGTTCGATATTGCGCGGGGCAGCACCTTGTCCGGGATCATCCAGCAGCTCGGCGACGGCAGCGCTGATGTGCTTGCCGCCATCACCCCCAGCGCCGACCGTGAACAGACCATGCGTTTCACCCGGCCGTACCTCACGGCCCCCTATGTATTGGTCAGTCGCATAAGGAAGGGCAGCCCCACGATCCTTGATGAGATGGCCGGGAAGAAACTGGAACTGGTCAAAGGTAACGTGCTGCGCCGATACCTGGCGAACAACTACCCGTTGGTACAGATTGTGGATGCTGACAATGCAGCAGAAGCGATGGAGCTGTTGGCTGCGGGCAAGGTGGACGGTGCTGTCAACTCGTTGTTGACCGCGCGTTACATGATTTCCCGGCTGTACCGAGGCCGCCTCCAGGTGTCCAGCACCCTTGGCGAAGTACCTGCCCGGGTTTCGTTGGCCACCCGGCACGGTTCGGTGGAGTTGTACTCGATCCTGGAAAAGGCGCTGTTGAGCATTTCGCCTGAAGAAATGGGCGAGCTGTCCAACCGTTGGCACGGCGAAACGGTGATTGATGACAGTTTTTGGCGGCGTAACCGTACGACGATCATTCAAGGGTTTTGCGCAGCCATTGTGCTGTTACTGTTCGCGTCGGCCTGGATCGTCTATTTGCGCACGTTGATTCGACGGCGCGAGGTGGCGGAAGCGGCCCTAAACAACCAGTTGGAATTCATGCGGGTACTGATCGATGGCACGCCCCATCCGATCTACGTGCGCGATCGCGAAGGCCGCATGCTGATCTGCAATACCGTGTACCTCGAAGCGTTTGGCCTTGAGCGTCAAGACACACTGGGTAAGCGTATTACCGACAGCACGTTTGCTAACCCTCATGAAGCGTCGGCTTACCATGCTGAATACCTGCAGGTCATGTCTGAGGGCAATGCGCGCCTTGAAGACCGCACGCTGACTTTGCCCGACGGGAAGGTCATTAACATTTATCACTGGATGTTGCCCTATCGGAATGTGGCGGGCGTGGTGATAGGCCTGATTGCGGGTTGGATGGATATCAGCGAGCGTCAGCGTTTACTTGCTTTGGTCGAGGAGGCTCGGGCCTTGGCCGACGAGGCGAAAGATAGTGCTGATGATGCCAACCGGGCGAAAACGACGTTTCTGGCAACCATGAGTCATGAGATTCGCACGCCAATGAATGCAGTGATTGGCATGCTCGAGCTGGCGCTGAAAAAGGCGGATCAGGGCGTACTTGACCGTTTTGCGATCGAGGTGGCTTCGGGTGCAGCGCTTGGTCTGCAAGACCTGATTGGCGACATTCTGGACATCGTGCGGATTGAGTCAGGCAAGCTCTCGCTGAACCCGGAGCGGGCTAACTTACGGGAACTGGTTGAGTCCCAGATCCGGATTTTCGAGGGGCTGGCTCGGCAGAAAAACTTGCACCTGGCGCTTGATCTGGATGAGCGAGCAGATTGCGATGTGCTGATTGATCCACTGCGGTTCAAGCAGGTGGTTTCCAACCTGATGGGCAATGCCATCAAGTTCACCAGCGAGGGGGGCATTCACCTCAAGCTCGATGTTTTGCCTTCGACAATCGAAGCGCATGTGTCTATTCGCTTGCAGGTCGAAGACTCAGGTATTGGTATTTCCATCGAGGATCAGCGTCAACTGTTCAGCCCGTTTACCCAGGCCAGCAACAACACCCAATCCTCACGCACTGGCTCCGGCCTGGGCTTGGCGATCAGCCGGACCTTGTGTGAAATGATGGGCGGCACATTGCGTCTGAGCAGCGTGTTGGGCAAAGGTACGCAAATCGAGATGTTAGTTGATTTGCCGAGACTGGAACCGCTGGTGGAGGTATTGCTGCCGGTGACTGACGCCCCAACTGAACAGCGGGTATTGAGCATTTTGGTGGTAGATGATTACCCACCCAATCGCCTGCTGCTCTCCAAGCAGTTGAGCTACCTGGGCCACAGAGTCATTGAAGCCGAAGACGGTGCCCATGGCCTGCGGGCCTGGAGAACGCAAGCTTTTGATGTGGTCATCACGGACTGCAACATGCCGATCATGAATGGCTATGCCCTGACGCGGGCAATACGCACCGAGGAGCGGGCACGTGACGGGCAGCATTGCCTGATCATTGGCTTCACGGCCAACGCCCAGCCTGATGAGAAGTCCAATTGCCTGAACGCAGGCATGGACGATTGCCTGTTCAAACCCACCAACCTGAAAACCTTGGAGAGCTGCCTGGCCCTGGTGCCGTCGGCCGCAATTACGGTCGCAATGTCGGACGCGGCCCCGGCAGAACATGCCGCTATCGACTTCAGTCAGCTTGGACAGCTGGTGGCGGGTGATGCCGTGGCACTCGATGAGTTGCTGGGTGACTTGACCCAGAGCAACGATCAGGAGCTCGCTAGATTGCCGGTGATTTTCTTTGAAGAAGATGTCCAGGGGCTTTGCGACCTTGCCCATAAGGTTAAAGGCGGAGCGCGGATCATCAAGGCGCACGGGCTGATCGCCGCGTGCGAGCAGCTTGAGGCGGTGTGTGCAGCCAATCTGGACGAGGAGGCGCTTGAGTCGGCTGTTGCGGGTTTGAGTGAGGAAATGAAGGGCCTTGCAACGAGCCTGAGGACGTATCGCAATTTAAGTTGATCAATGGGAGGTAAATCCCGGCGTTATTGAGTAGTCGGTTTACGTAAGATTTCCTGGAAACCAATAAAAAACACGTGGGAAATTCCCTACAAATCCTTGGGCGGGTTCATGTCGTTAACCTTTGAATCGGCAGTTACTATTTGTTTCAGGTGAAGGGATGCAATACAACGAGTCCACTGGACTTGGCATCAACAACCTTTCTTTGGACTTATATTAATTGCAGGTAACTGATGATGAACTTTCCTAGAAAAGCCTTGCTGGGTTCGCTGTTGTTGATGAGCGCGAGCAGTGCGTTTGCAGTGGATACTGCTGATTTGACCGTTATTGGTACGATTGCTCCTGTTGCTTGCACTCCGACCTTTGCCGGTGGTGGCGAGGTTGACTATGGCTTGATTCCTAGTTCTTCCCTTAGCGCTACTGTAGCGACACTTCTCGCCACTCGGACTATTAGCTACACCATCCATTGCGATGCCCCAATCTCCGTGGGTACCTCTTGGACTGACGGCCGGTCCGGTACTGCTTCAGTTGTGAATAACTCCAACTTCGGTCTTGGTCTGCAAGGTGTGAATAAAATCGGGGGCTATACATTGCGTCAATTGACCGCTGCTGCTACTGGTGACGGAACAACAGTTAACCTGGTATTTCGTGACGGCACCACCGGCGCATGGAGCCAAGCTGATGCTAGCTCGGTTCAACTAAATAACGGCGTGCGTATGCAGTCTTACGCTCCCACCGGCACAGTAGTGCCAGGCACCTATACTGATTTCGGCGGTACTATCCAGGTATTAACTTCCATCGCGCCTACCAATACACTGGACATGACCACCTCTGTCACACTGGATGGTCTTTCGACGATGACTGTGCGTTATCTCTAATCGTACTAATTGATCAGCTTTCATGATCAGTCATTTAAAGTGGTCATGAATTGACGCCCTCTCGCTGCGATTGGCGAGAGGGCGTCAATATGCCTGTGTATTTGGGATGTTGCTATGAGTTTAACTCCAGCCTTTAAATTAACTGGATTTCCGTTTGATCGGATTCGTTTACTTATTTCAGTTGCAGTGCTGTCAGTGTTTTCAGGTGCTGTTCAGGCGGCCGGTATGATCCCTGAGTCTACTGTAGTGTTTGTCAGCGTGGCTGATGGTGAGGGCACGATGACGGTGACCAATACCGACAGTAAAGTAGCGCTTTTATATACGACGCTAGAAAGTTTGCCAGAAGATCAAGAAAACATTTTAGTCGCAACCCCTCCTGTGGCTCGGGTTGAACCAGGCGAGAAGCAGTTGGTTCGTTTTATCCTGCAATCGGAAACACCGATTACTACGCAGCGTTTGAAACGGGTTAATTTTGAAGGTATTCCACAGAAAGACCCTGATGCTCCAGCCATTATTGGTGTATCGGTGCGTCAGAATCTCGCTGTATTAATAACGCCTGCCGACTTGCCAATAAAAGCTGATCCCTGGGTGTTGTTAAAGTGGTCAGTCGTTGGTGGAAAGCTGACAGTGAAAAATGACAGCCGTTATGTCGTCCGGCTTAATCAACAAATCAATATTATGCCTGCAAACATCCCATTTACCCTACCGCGTACTTATATCTTGCCGGGCATGACTGACCGTTTTGATCTTCCCGCCGGTACTCGCTTGTCAGCTGATGCCAAAGTGCAAATTTTCCCGGCAACAACCTATGGCTTTGCGGCCAAACCGTTCGATGCGGAATTGATCCAGCAGTAATTTCGTTCGGACCTACCAGGCAGTACATCCATGACTAGCTCCTTCACAGTGGCGTACACCGTGCGAACGGCTGCGCGCAGTTCCAGTATCGGCATACCGTCAAACCTCAAATCACTGACGGCCATGATTGCAACCCTGATTGGGTTGGGTGTGCACGATGCCAAAGCTTCAACCACTGTGAACAACCCGGTGGCGGACGCACAGTTAAAAACATCGCCGTCGAACGCGACGTTCGATCTTGGTGTACTCAAGAGCCGTGGGCTTGACCCAGCCATTGGCGAATTCTTCAGTAAGGCCCCGCGTTTTTCCGCAGGCGACCGCAAAGTCGGGCTCTCTGTTAATGGCCGCCCACGGGGTAATGTCCAGGCGCGTTTTGACGAAGAAGGTCAGTTGTGTTTCACCCGGCATTTCCTGGATCAAGCCAACTTGGTTATTCCGGACAAAAATTACCTGGTGAACCCTGACGCCGAATTGCCGGATGACGCTTGCTACGACTTTCTGGCGGCCTATCCGCTGACGGAGGTTACGCTCAAGCCCAGTCGCGAAGAGGTTTCTCTGCTGGTGAGTACCGATGCACTGCGACCGCTCACTCAAGAGTTGGGTGTGTATGACTCCGGCGGCACTGCCGGGCTGTTCAACTATGATGTGTTAGGGCAGAACAACCAGTTTTCCAGCGGTGCAAGTCGTTATTACTCGACCAGTACCGAGGTGGGCTTCAATGCCGGTGACTGGATTGTACGCAGCCGGCAGAGCTATACCGTTCAGAACGACAATCGTAACTTCCAGTCTCTCTACACCTACGGGCAGAAGACCTTTGTTCCGTTGCAATCGACGTTACAGGTTGGCCAGATCAACATTCGCAACTCAGTGTTTCCGGGTGCAGCCATCACGGGCGCACAGATGGTCCCGGATGCCGGCCTGCAAGGTAAAAACGTAGGTGGCGCCACCGTAGAAGGTATCGCCCAGAGTTCGGCGAGGGTTGAGGTTCGACAAGCGGGTGCGTTGATTCACACCTCGCTCGTAGCCGCAGGGCCGTTCAGGCTACCGAATGTGCAGTTGCTCAACAGTTTTACCGACCTGGACGTACGGGTTATTGAAGCGAGTGGCGAGCAACGCAGTTTTATTGTCGCAGCGGCTTCATTGGTACAGGGGACGTTAAGCGCACCGGGTTATTCGGTCGCGGTGGGCAAGGTACGCACCTTCGAGAATGACGAACAGCAATCCCCCATGGTGGTCACCGGCACGGGCGGCTGGTTGCTGAACTCAACCAACACGCTCTCGACCGGCTTGATGTTCAGCAACAATAGCTATACGGCTGCTGCCTGGACGCTGGATTCGAATCTGACGCCTACCACCTACATGAGCGTGCGAAATACCGTGGCCAATGCTGGCGAGGAAGGGGTTAAAGGCACCCAGGCCAGCATAACGCTCAACACCCTCTTGACGAAAAACTTCAATGCTGGCGTTAACGTAACGCGCCAGACTTCCGGCTTTCGCGATCTGTTTGATACGACCCGGGTAAACACCCCAGGCTACTTTGAAACCCTCAACCGGGATCAGTACGGCTTCAATGTCGGCTGGAATAACGTGTGGCTGGGCAGCGTTACCGCAGGTTACTCGGCGGGCAACACCTTTGATGGGCACAAAACACGCTATGTCAATGCGGCGTGGAACAAGCCCTTCAAGTACGCCACGGTGAGCTTCAACGTGGAGCGTGACTTAGGCCGCAGAGAGACCTTTGACGATGATTTTCGCGGGCGTCGCACCGATGACGGCGGTACTGCGATGTACCTCACCGTCAGTGTTCCCTTGGGGGGCAATCGCAGCGTGCGAGAGTATGCCAGCAAGCGTAACGGCAATACCCGCTTTGGCACGACGTATGACGACAACAGCGGCGACTTTGCCAAGTACCGCTTGAATACCGAGCGGGATATCCAGCGCAACGAACAGGATTTCTCGGGCAATGTCAGTCTTCTGCCACGTTACGCCCAGGCCAACCTCGGTTATTCGCGTAACGGCTCCGATAGCACCAGCTACAGCGGTCAGTTGCGTGGTGGTATGGCGGTGCACGAAGACGGTGTGACGCTGTCGCCGTACCCATTATCCGACACCTTTGGGGTGGCCAAGGTCGGAGATGTCGGCGGGGTCAAGCTGAATACACCAAGCGGCCCGGTGTGGACGGATCCGTGGGGTAACGCCGTGATCCCGCAGCTTAACGCCTATCAAAATACGCGAGTTGATATCGAGACCAAGAGCCTGCCGCGCAACGTCGATATCCAGAACGGCTTCAAGTCCGTCAATGCCGGCCGTGGCTCGGTCAACAAACTCGACTTCCCGGTGATCAAGTCCCGCCGCGCTTTGCTGCAAATCAACGGCGCCGACGGCAAGCCCGTCACCAAGGGCTCTGCGGTGCTCGATGGCAAGGGCAAGTTCATCACCACCGTGGTGGATGACGGCAAGGTGTTTATTGCCAATGAACAACTGACCGACGCACTGAGTATCAGCCTTGGTGAAGGCAAGTCGTGCGCTGTGCATTTCTCACTTCCGGACGAGCCGGACCTGAATGTCTATTTCGAAACCGCCAAATCCACCTGCACCGCAGGTTGATGCCCGGCATCGAGGAACTGTCATGAAATTTGAATTGCGTCATCTGAAGATTTTTGCGCTGGTCGCGATTGCGGTATACGGCGTGTTCCTGGCCGAACAGAGCTTCGCACAGGACTGCCAGATCAATTTGAGCAACCCCAACATGGACTTCGGGCAAGTCAATCGCCCGGCTTCCAACGACTCTCAAAGCCCTAACGCCCTGCAAACCCTAGGCCGGCGAGCAGTCAGCCTGAACGCCAGTTGCCCAATCGCCGCCAAGCTGGTGATCCAGGTACGCGGTGCCGCCAAAGGCGAGCAGTTCCGGTTCGCCGGGCAGGGGCAGGTGGGTGTCACCTTGAGCGATGCCTTGCTCGATGGCCGCCGTGTGGACCTGGCTCAAGTCAGTACGCTGGGTGGTGTGCCCGGCACCTCCAGCGCTTCGATTGAAGCGATGCCTGGCGATCGAGTGATTCCAGTCAGCGGCGGGATGGCGCTTGAAGGTTCGGTGTTGTCGATACAGGTGGATATTCACCCCATGGTGCCCACCTCGGAACTGCGCACCCGTGACGCGAAAACCCTTGAAGCCAACCTCTCTTTCCAGGTCAGCAGTTACTGACTGCCGGCTGACTTCCCGCCGCGTGTAAACGTTCGAAACGCCAACTGGGGCTGACTCCCCGCAGTTTCATTCCTGAATACCGTCACCATGGCACTCATGGCGATGCGGGCTTGCACATGCCGAAAAAAGAGCAAGGAATTCTTATGACTCGCCTACCGAAATTCGCCCTGAGCATGGTTGCAGCCGCCGTTATCATGACCATCGATCTGCAAGCGTTCTGCGTGGCGCATGCCGCCACGCTGGCCGACCCGATTTACGACGGTGTGACCATCGACGAAACCGGCGACAACCAGCCGGGTATCAGCGTCCCTGACAGCAACTTCAGCCTGCAAATCATCGACAGCTTGGTGAGCGCCGACGGGCAGGCCAGCCATGCTGTGGTGATTCGCGGCAATGACAATACCGTGCAGGTCAGTGGTTCAACGCTGTCGACGCTGGGTGATGCCAGCCATGGCTTGAGCTTTTCCGGAACAGGCAACAGCGGTGTAGTCACCGATACCCGGATTAGTACCCTGGGTGACAATGCCTTTGCGTTGAATATGGCCCAGGGCGGCCAACTCCAGGTGGACGGCCTGACGCTGACCACCCAGGGCGAGTTTTCGTCGGCGGTCAACGTGCTGGGTGCCAGCACGTTCGATGCAAAAAACACGACGATCGCGACCTCTGGCGCCACGGCCCATGGTGTGTATCTGCGTGGTAATAACACCACCGACCGCACAGTGGCGACACTGGACACGGTGTCGGTAAGCACCTCTGGCGCCAACGCGATCGGGATCAACGTTAACCGTAATGCCACCGCCACGCTCAACAACGTACAAGTCACTACGACCGGCGCCAATGCGTTCGGCATTTGGGTACCGGACGCCGACAGCGAGCTGATCGCCCGTGACGTGTCCATCGAGACCCAAGGCGACGGTGCGATTGGCGTGTTCACCCAGTTGGGCGGCACGGCCACCCTGGACGGCGGCCAGATCCTAACGGCCGGCAGCAATGCCTACGCGTTGTACGCGGGTAACACCTCGTCCATTGATGCGCGCAATATGCTGCTGCAAGTCGGCGCCAACAGCGTGGGTGCGTTTGCCAGCGAGCACTCGCAGATCACCCTGGACAGCATGGACATACGCGGCAGCCAGAATGGGATTGGGCTGGTGGCTTCCGGCAGTTCGAGCATCGACATCAGCCACTCTACCGTCAACCTGACGGGCGAGTTCGCTCGAGGCGTTCAAGCCTCCAATGGCGGGACCGTGCGGTTGGATAACGTTGGCGTGAATGCCGATCGAGACAACAGTATCGGCCTGCAATCGCTGGCCACCGCAGGCGTAACCAACACCTTCGTGCTGAATGGCAGCACCATCAGCGCCGCCAACGGTCGCGGCATCAGCGTGCAGGGCGGCAGCGCAACTATCGACCTGGCGGATTCGCAGATCAGTGCCAAAGACCTGCTGGTGGTGGAGCAACGCCCACTCGCCGACGGCTCCTTTGTCGACACCCAGGATGTGCAAATCAACGCACAGCGCTCGCACCTGTTTGGGGATATTCAGGTCGACGCACTCAACTCTGCGCTGTCGCTGCGAGACAGCTCCAGCCTGACCGGCACGGTTCACGGGTTGGATAACCTGACCCTGGATCAAAGCATCTGGCAGATGACGGGCGACTCACAGGTCGGCCAATTGCACATGGCGGGCGGGCAGGTGAGTTTCACGGGCAGCCCCTTCAGCACGCTCACCATTGATGGCGACCTGAGTGGCAACGGCGGCTTCCTGATGAATACCGACCTGGCCACTCTCCAGGGCAATCTGCTGCGGGTTGGCGGCCAGATTGAGGGCGACCATACCCTGATCGTACAAGACACCGGAAATGAACCCGCCGCAGCAGGCGGCGAATTGCGCCTGGTGGATGGTAATGGCGGGGCAGGGCAGTTCGGTTTGTATGGTGACCATGTGGACGCTGGTGCGTTTCGCTACACCCTTGAGCAGCAAGGCGACGATTGGTTCCTGGTGAACAGCTCGGCGGTGCCGGGCAGTCCTGATGACCTGTCCAAGGGCAGCAACGCCGCGATCGCGTCCCAGACGGCTGTCGCGACGTTGTGGAATTCGCAGATGAGCGTGCTGGTCAAGCGCTTGGGCGAGCTACGCATGGGCCAGGATGAGGGCGGTGTGTGGACGCGGGCGATTGGCAGTCAGTTTAACGTTGGTGAAAAGGCCAGCCGTGCATTCACCCAGAACAACACCGGTGTGGAAGTGGGTGCCGACAAGGCAATTCCACTGGCCAGCGGCAAGGTGTACGTGGGCGGCATGGTCGGCACGGCGCGCTCCGACCTGAACTTTGGCGAAGGCGCCACGGGGTCGATCGACAGCCAAATGATCGGTGCCTATGGGACGTACCTGAATGACAACGGCATCTATGTCGATACCGTCCTGAAGTACAGCCATTTCGACACCGACATCAAGACGCCCACTAACCTCGGCTCGTCGGTCAAGTCTTCCTACGGCAGCCATGGCATCGGCATGGACGTTGAGGTCGGCAAGCATATTGCCCTTAAGGACGGCTGGTTTGTCGAGCCGCAACTGGAACTCACCGCTACCCGTACTCAGGGCGCGCAATACACCGCCAGTAACGGGCTGCAGGTGGATGCCCAGCGAGTGGACTCGCTGCAAAGCCGGGTGGGCTCGTTGCTGGGGCGCAACCTGACGCTGGACAACGGCCTGAACCTACAGCCTTACGTCAAAGCCTCGTACATCAATGAGCACGCCGGTAACAGCCACGTAAAGGTCAACGGTAACCGCTTCAAGACCGAACTGGCCGGTGACCGTGGCGACCTGGGTTTTGGCGCAGTCGTGCAAGTCACGGCCAAGAGCAAGATCTCCCTGGACGCCGAATACGCCAAAGGCGATGACATCGAGCAGCCTTGGGGGGTGACGCTCGGTTATCGCTATCTCTGGTAAGGAACCCCGCTCCTTTGGCCCGGCTTGATGCCGGGTCTTTTTTTGCCCAGCGTTTAATGAGTGGGAAATTCCCTACAGGGTTGCAGGCCCGTTCGTCGTTGTTCTCGAGAGGGGGCAGTGCACCATCAGCCACTGGGTTCATCCCTGGACGTTACTCAACATCAAGTGGTTGGAGCATTGAATGAATTATCGAAAAATCTATACCCGAGCACCTGCGCCCTTGTTGCTGTTGATCACCGCCGCGACCTTGAGTGCGTGTGCCAGTGCCCCGATCCCCACGGACCAGATTTCCCTCGCCAAAGACGCGGTCAACCGTGCCGTGTCCGCCGGGGCAACTGAATACGCGCCGCTGCAGATGAAGACCGCACAAGACAAAGTCTTCGTGATGGAGCGGGACTTGGGTGAAAAGAACTATGTGAAGGTCAAGGCATTGGCTGAGCAGATTCAGGCGGATGCCAGCCTGGCCGAGCGCACCGCGACCACGGTTAAAACGCAGAAAGCGCTGGCGGACGCCCAAGGCGGCATTCAAGTGCTCAAGCAGGAAATGCTGCAAGCACCGGCGTCAGTTCCTACTCCAACCCGCTAAGGATTAACCATGCGTACCTATTTGCTGTTACCCCTGGCCTCGGCTGTTGCCCTGGTGTTGGCGGGCTGTGCTGCAACACCGGAAAACCCTCAGTTGCTCGACGCGCGCCAACAGTTCTCGGACCTGCAAAACAATCCCAAGTCGAGCACGTTGGCATCGATCGAAACCAAAGAAGCGTTCGCCGCCCTGAGCAAGGCCGACGTGCTGTCCAACTCGGACCGCAAGGCTGCGGGTGTCGATCAGCTGGCGTACCTGGCCACGCAGAAAATTGCCCTGGCGCAACAGACCATTGCCGGGCGTGAGGCCAGCGCAGGCCTGGCCAATATCGACGTTGAACGCACCCAGGTGCAGTTGGATGTTCGCACTCAACAGCTCAAGGCCTTGCAGGCACTGGATGCCAAGCCGAGCGACCGTGGCCAGGTGATTACCTTTGGCGATGTGTTGTTCGACACCGGCAAGTCTGACCTCAAGTCGGGGGCACGGCGCGATGCGCAACAGCTGGCGGGTTTCCTGGAGAACAACCTCGAACGCAAAGTGCGCATCGAAGGGTTCACCGACACCGTCGGCAGCGAAACCTCGAACCAGAAGCTGTCTGAGCGACGTGCCGATGCGGTGGCGTTCGCCCTGATTCAGCAAGGCGTGGACCCTGCACGAATCATTACCCATGGCTATGGCGAGGAATACCCGGTTGCCGGTAACGACACCGCCAGTGCCCGCCAGCTGAATCGCCGGGTGGAAGTGATCGTCTCCAATGGCTCGACGGCGGTCCTGGCCCGATAGCCGCCAACGTTGCATAGCTGAAAACGTGCAGGCCCCGCCTGCATCGTCCTGGAACTCAGACCATGGTCAATAGAACGTTACGAATACTGATTGCAGACAAACAGCCGGTGCAGCGGTGTGTCATAGAAAAAATGTTGAATCGCCTGGGTTACTTCTGCATCGCCCATGCGGGGTCTTACCACGAGTTGGTCGCCCTGACCGCGCCGCCGGTTTATCGATTTGATTTGTTGATCGTTGATTCATTGATGGCGGTCCATGAAGGCGTGAACCTCGCGCATTTTTGCCAATTCAACGCCCACGTCCATCACGCGTTGGTCTACAGCGATTACCGGATCGGGCTGTCCGATATGCCGACCGCCGGGCATCAAGCGGTACACGCCTCACTGGAAAAAACGCCGGACTTTCGATCACTGGCCGGGTTCATGCAGATCATTGACTCGACCCCGTTGGTTGCCAATAACCTCATCACCCATGGAGTTCGTTTTGGACACACTACAGACCACAGTCTCTACTCACGATAAAAGCCTGCGCGGCAGGTGGAATCAATTAGCGGACCGCACCAGCGCGTTGCTGGGCGAGTCACTATTGGTAATGGTTGCCCGGTTGGGTATCGCAGGGTTTTTCTTTACTGCAGGACGCTCGAAAGTCGAAGGCTTCTTGACCGTCTCGCCAGCCACCCTTGAACTGTTCCGCACCGACTATGCATTGCCGTTCATTTCCCCTGGGCTGGCGGCGCACATGGCAGCCTACGCCGAGCACCTGTTTCCGCTGCTTCTGCTAGTGGGATTGTTCTCACGGCTGTCTGCGCTGGCATTGCTTGGAATGACCGCGGTGATCCAGGTCTTCCTGTTTCCGGGGGAGTGGCCAACCCATCTGGTCCTCGCGGGCTTGTTGCTGATCATCATCGCTCGGGGGGCGGGCACGCTGTCGCTGGATCGTCGATTCAACATCCGTTAGAGGTTATGTCTCCAGCTTAAGCCCCACCTGCGTACGCTTGGGCAGCTTGCTCACCACCAACTGGTGGGAACGCTGCAACAAGCCACGCAGTTCTTCAGCGCCCAGCGGGTAGGGCGTTTCCATGATGATCCACTGCGCGCGCGCCAGGTACGGCGCCGGGTGAATGCCGGGGCGGTCCACATGGCCGAGGAACAACGCCTTGTCGACCTTGAACGCCAACGACTCGCCCCGCAGGTTCTGCAGGGCGAACATCTTGTTGCCGGCAATCGAAAAGACGCGCACGCCGCCCCATTTATAGTCTTCCCGCGCGCCGGGCAGACTCAGGCAGAAGGCGGCGACTTGGGCTTCAGTCATGTTCATAGCAAGCGGTCTCCGCAGCCCTTGAAGGCTTCTTCCAGGTAGTCGATCCAGGCTCGAATGGCCGGCAGCACGCCACGTCGGTGTGGGTAGACTGCCTGCAACCAGCCTCCCGGCGATGACCATTGCGGCAGCAGTTGCACCAACTGGCCGCTGGCCAATTCTGCTTCGCAATACATCATCGGCAGCACGGTAAAGCCCAGGCCTTTCATGGCGCAGGCCTTGCGCACGATAAAGTCGTCGATGCCCAGGCGGGCTTCCAGTGCCAGGTCTTCGCTCTTGCCTTGTGGGTCGATCAGGCGCAGGTGCACCAGGCGGTCGGCCTCCAGGGCGCCCAGTACCGGCAGTTGCTTGAGGTCGTCGAGGGTGTTGATGTGCCGCTCGCGGATGAATTCCGGGCTGGCCACCAGGAGGGTCTGCGCCTGGCGCAGGCGCTTGGTCACCAGCAGCGGGTCTTCATCGCCCGACTCGCGCACGCGCAAGGCCACGTCGATGCCCTCGGCGACCAGGTCGACACGGCGGTTGACCAAGGTCATCTCCAGCTGCACCAGTGGGTGAGCGGCGAGAAACCCCGCGACCATGTCCGGCAGCATGTGCTGGGCCATGCCCACCGGGCAGCTGACCCGCAGTCGCCCGCGTGGTTCGCTGGACATGCTGGCCACGGCCTCGTCGGCCATTTCCGCTTCCAGCAGCATGGCCTGGCAATGGCGCAAATAGCGCTCGCCGACGGCGGTCAGGGTCAATTGGCGTGTGGTGCGTTGCAACAGGCGTGCGCCGAGGCGTTCTTCCAGCTCGGCAATACGGCGTGACAGCCGCGACTTGGGAATCCCCAGCAGCCGGCCCGCCGCCGCAAAGCCGCCGGCTTCGACGACTTTGGCGAAATAGTAGAGGTCATTGAGGTCTTGCATGGGCAACCTATTGTCCTGTCAGTGGGACGAATCATCCGCGTCTGGCGAGGGCAAATCCACTACAAAAAAAGCGAGTGCCTTGTGGGCACTCGCTTTGGCAGTGGTCAAGCACTTAGAACTGCGCGCCGGCCATCAGCACATACTTCACATGCACGTACTCTTCGATCCCGTAATAGCTGCCTTCGCGGCCATAACCGGACTGCTTGATGCCGCCAAACGGAATCGACGCAGTGCCCACCGAACCCGAGTTGAGAATCACCATGCCGGCTTCCAGCTGGCGTGACAGGCGCAACGAACGCCCCAGTGCGCTGGTGTAGGCGTAGGCAACCAGGCCGAACTCGGTCTGGTTGGCGCGGGCAATCACTTCCTGTTCATCCTTGAACGAATAAATGGCGAATACCGGGCCGAAAATTTCTCCGGTGGCCAGCGGTGAGTCGTCCTGCAAACCGGTCAATACGGTCGGCTCGTAGAACAGCCCACCTCTGGCGTGGGGCTTGCCGCCCATCAGCACCTTGGCGCCCGCGGCCCTGGCGTCTTCGACCAGGCGCACGACTTTGTCGAAGCCCAGTTGATTGACCAGCGGGCCGACCACAAAGTCTTCGCGCAGGCCTTGATCCACGTCGATCTTGGCGACGGCGGCCTTCACGCGTTTGATGAAATCTTCAAGGATGCTGTGCTGCACAAAGATGCGGTTCGGCGAGATGCACACCTGGCCGGAATTACGCAGCTTGGCGCTGACCAAGCCCTTGACCGCCTCATCGAGGTTGGCGTCCTGGAACACGATAAACGGCGCGTTGCCGCCCAGCTCCAGAGTCATTTTCTTGAGGGTGGCCGCGCATTGCGCCGCGAGCAATTTGCCGACGCCGGTGGAGCCGGTAAAAGTGATTTTGCGAATGCGTGGGTCACCGGTGAAGATCAGGCCGATCTCCTTGGGGTCGCCGACCACCACTTCCAGCACACCGGGTTCGATACCGGCCTTGCGTGCGTATTCCAGCAGCTTGAAGGCGGTCAGCGGCGTGTCTTCGGCAGGCTTGATCACCATGGTGCAGCCGGCTGCCAGGGCCGTGGCGACTTTGCGCGTGATCATCATGAAGGGGAAGTTCCACGGCGTGATCGCCGCGACCGGGCCGACGGCTTCCTTGGTCACCACCACGTTGGCGTTGCGGTCGTGGGTGGGAATGGTGTCGCCATACACGCGCTTGGCTTCTTCGGCGTACCACTCGATAAAGCCCAGGCCGTAGTCGATTTCGCCGCGGGCTTCGGTCAGGCACTTGCCGTTTTCGCGGCACAGCAGTTCGGCGAAGGCTTCCTTGTCGGCTTTTACCGCGTCGTGCCAGCGGCGCAGGATCTCGCTGCGCTCCTTGGCCAGCCTGGAGGACCATGCAGGGAAGGCCGCGCAGGTGCGGTCGACCGCCGCCTTGACCTCGGCTGAGGTGTTCTTGGCAACGCGGCCGATTTCTTCGCCGGTGGCGGGGTTGTAGACGATAAGCATGAGGCAATCTCCGGGGGCTGAATGTGCTAATTCAGGCTACGGAAACGGGCGCTGCGAGCGAATATCCATTCCAATGTGCTGATTGCCTATTCCTATGAGCGCGTAGCCACGGCGATGTTTGCGCAGTAACGTGCGGTTTTCCCCAGGAGCCTTGCAGCATGGGACGCACGCAACGAATCATCGAGTTGATGGGCCGCTTGGCGCCTGTCGAAGGCTATAACCTGACCGCGCTGGACGACGTGCGCTTCCTGCGTTCGAATCGGCCTTTGCACCGGGTGCCGGTGCTCTACGACCCAGGCATTGTGATTGTCTGCCAGGGGCGCAAGCGCGGTTACCTGGGCGATGAGATTTACCTGTATGACGCCCAGCACTACCTGGTGGTATCGGTGCCGGTGCCATTCACTATGGAGACCGAGGCCACTGAAGAAGAACCCATGCTGGCGGTGTACCTGCGACTGGATTTCACCCTGGCGGCCGAATTGATGCTGGCATTGGACGATTTCCCCGCGTCTGTCGAGGCCAGGCCTCGCGGCATGTATTCATCGCCCATGGATGACAAGCTTAGTGAGTCGCTGCTGCGTTTTCTGGAGGCCATGAATACGCCGATGGAGGCGCTCATCCTCGGCCCGTCGCTGGTGCGCGAGATTTACTACCGGATCATCACGGGCGAGCAGGGCGGTTCGATGCGCGCCGCGCTCAACCGCCAGGGCCAGTTCGGCAAGGTAGCGCGGGCGATCCGCAAGATTCATGGGTGTTACCACCAGCACCTGGACGTGGAGGCGCTGGCGGCGGAAGCGATGATGAGCGTGCCGAGTTTTCATGCGCACTTTCGCACGGTTACCGACACCTCACCGATGCAATACCTCAAGTCCACGCGCCTGCACCAGGCGCGCTTGTTGATGCTGCGCAACGACATCACCGCCGCCACGGCGTGTGCCCAGGTCGGCTATGAAAGCGCCTCGCAGTTCAGCCGGGAATTCAAACGCTTTTTCGGGCGCACACCACAGGAAGAGATCCAGTGGATGAAACGCACGTACGCGTTGCCGGCGCCTACGTCGGCGTCGATTTATGTGTCGTCGCATTGATTGCGAGGAGCCCGCTAGACACAACAGGCCCGCTGCCACAGGGTTACTCTCGTGCTTTGAACAGGGTCAGCAGCAATGCCGACCAGGCAAACGCCGCACCGGTCAGCGCCTGGCCTTGCCAGCCGTAATGCTCCGAAGCGAACGCGCCGGCGGCCGAACCCACGGCGCCGCCGATAAAGTAGACCACCATGAACACCGTATTCAGGCGGCTGGTGGCTGACGGTTCCAGCGCCAATACGCGGGTCTGGTTGGCCAACTGGTTGGTGCGGTTGCCGAGGTCGAGAAAGGTCGCCGCGATCAGGATCGGCCACCACCAGCCGCTGAGGCCCAGGGTGTAGATCAGCACAAACGCCACCAGCACCGTGGCGATGCCGGCGCGCTCCAGCAAACGCCCATGGCGCCGGGTTTGTTGGCCGATGGTCGATGCGCAGAGGATGCCGACGATGGCCGACAGGCCCAGCAGCCCCGCCTGGGCGCTGGAAAACCCATACGGCGGCAATGCCAACAAGGCCGCCATCGAGCCCCAGAACACATTCAACGCGCCGAACACCAACGCACCCTTGATGGCCGATTGGCGCAAGGTCGGGTACTGGCGGGCCAGGCCCCACAGGGATTTGAGCAAGGCGCCATACGCCAGTTTGCTGGTCGAGATCGACACCGGCATGCGCGTCAGGATCGCCATGAACAGCAGCACATCCAGCGCCGCCGCCACGGCAAACATGCCGCGCCAGCCCAGCCAGCCGCTGACCACGCCGCTGACGGTGCGGGCCAGCAAACCACCGGCCGACAAGCCGCTGACCATCAAGCCGAGCACCGCGCCTTTCTGTTCAACGGTACTCAGGTCCGAAGCGGCGGGGATGATCACCTGCGCACTGATACCCGACAGCCCCAGCAGCACGCTCGCGACCAGCAGCCAGGCATATGAAGGCGCCGTGGCCGAGGCCAACAGAGCAAAGAAGTTGATGCACAGCACGGCCAGGATCAGCGTGCGCCGGCTGATGCGGTCGCCCAGCGGCACGAACAGCAGCAGGCCGCTGGCGTAGCCCAACTGCGTGAGCATCGCGATTTGCCCGACATGCGCGGTGGACACCTCGAAGGTGTTGGCAATCAGCGGCAGCATGGCTTGGTTGTAGTAAATCGTGGCGACCGAAAACCCGCAGCAGATGGCGAGGATAAGGGTCAGCCCCTTGGTGAGGGCGGGCGTGTGTGGGTGCATGGCGTGGCCGCTGGCTGTAGGAACTGCCGGCGAGAATGAAGTGAAGCGTGGGGGAAATCCAGTGCGGCAGAGGATTGGGCAATACGCGTGTTGGATCGGGTTTTCGCCCATTTGTAGATTGTCCTGCTGGCAGGACGAACAATCACATCTGAGCTGTCTAATCGGCTATTGGCTTCATGTGTAGGATTAACCTCACTCGGTCGCCTCATCGCGATCCTCACTTGGAGATTCCGCATGAAACTGTTGCATATCGATTCCAGCATCCTCGGCGACAACTCGGCTTCGCGTCAGCTCAGCGCTGGTGTGGTCAAGGCCTGGCAAGCGGCGCAGCCGGGTGTGGAAGTGACTTACCGTGACCTGGCAAGCGAAGGCATCAGCCACTTTTCCGGCCTGACCCTGGGCGCCCTGGGCACCGCTGCCGAATTGCGCGACGCCGTGCAACAGCACGAGGCTGAACTGAGCGCTTCGTCGCTGGCTGAATTCATCGCGGCCGACGCCGTAGTCATTGGCGCGCCGATGTACAACTTCTCGGTGCCTTCGCAGCTCAAGGCCTGGATCGACCGCATCGCCGTAGCCGGCCAGACGTTCCGTTACACCGAAGCCGGCCCTGAAGGCCTGTGCGGTGGCAAGAAACTGATCATCGTGTCCACCGCCGGCGGCCTGCACGCCGGCCAGGCAAGCAACGTCGGCCATGAAGACTATTTGAAGCTGGTGTTTGGCTTCCTGGGCATCACAGACATCGAGTTCGTCCGCGCCCAAGGCCTGGCCTACGGTGAAGAAGTACGCAACAAAGCCCTGAGCGACGCCAACGTGGTCATCAACGAACAATTGTTCGCCGCCGCGTAAGGCTTGTGTAAATTTCGCCTTTGCCCGGTTCCAATCTGAAACCGGGCGCCTAAACTCTGTATTGTGGTCGCCTGAAAACGACCGGAGTACGGAGTTTTTTCGTTTGCCCGCTGTCACTACCTTGGCCCAGGTTATGCACGTATGGGTTTATCAACCGGTGCGAGCGCCTTGAACCATGGACTTTTCATATAGACATGCCGCTGGTGTTGAATGTAGCCGCGCAGCAAAGGTGGACATCCCCATGATGCGTCTTTGTGCTGTTTTGGTTCTCTCCCTGCTCGGCGGCCTGATTTCAGTGCACGCCGCCCCAGCGCCGCACCCGCATTGGAGTGTGGGCTTCCATCGCATGACCTTTCTCGACCCGCTGGATTCGCAGCCGATGAAGGCCATCGCGTTTTATCCGTCGACCGACGATGAGCACAGCACCCAGTTGGGCCCCTATCACGTCGCCGCCAGCGAAGATTCCAAAGTCGCCATTGGCCGCTTTCCGATGCTGATGCTGTCCCATGGCAACACCGGCACACCGCTGGCCCTGCACGATTTGGCGACGTCCCTGGCGCGCAAGGGGTTTGTGGTGGTGGCGGTGCTGCACCCTGGCGACAACTACAAGGATCACAGCCGCCTGGGCACCGTGAGCAACCTGTACGGGCGGCCGATCCAGATCTCCGAAGCCATCACCGCCACCCTCGGCGACCCGATGCTGTCACCGTTCGTCAACGTTAATCAGGTGGGCGTGATCGGTTACTCGGCCGGTGGCGAAACCGCGTTGATCCTGGCCGGCGCCAAGCCGGATTTCGACCGGTTACGTCGCTATTGCCAGGAGCGTCCGGAGGACCGCGATGCCTGCACCACCAAAGGTGAGCTGGTGGTCGACCGTGACGACCTGCAACCCCAGGCCGACCCGCGTATTCATTCGTTGATGCTGATGGCGCCGTTGAGCTTGATGTTCGGCCGCCACACCCTGGCCGATGTGCATGTGCCGGTGCTGCTGTACAGCGGCGATGGCGACAAATTGGTCGCCGTGGACAAGAACGCCGCCGCCCTGGCGCGCAAACTGCCAGAGCCACCGGACTTCAAACTGTTGGCGGGGGCAGGGCACTTCGTGTTCATGGCGCCGTGTGACAGCGACCAATTGGTGGCGATGCCCGCTATTTGCACCGACGCTGACGGTGTTGACCGTGAAGGCATCCACCGCGACCTGATTTCAGAGGCGGGGCGCTTCTTCTCCCACACGTTGGGCCAATCGACCCGTGCCGGTTTACAGACCGCCGATCAGTAAGCGCGGCGCTTGAGCAGCACGGTCAGGGCCAGCGCCGTGACCGACAGCAGCGCGGCGCAAAAGAAGATCCAGCCGTAGCCCAAGTTCAGCGCTACGGCGCCCATCAATGGCCCGGCGATCGCCAGGGCCAGATCAAAAAACACCGCATACGCACTCAACCCGGCGCCACGGCTGCTATTGGGTACCTGTTTGATGGCCTCGACGCCCAGCGCCGGGTACACCAGCGACAAGCCGAACCCGGTCAGCCCGGCGCCAATCAAGGCCACGCCTGTTGAGGGCGCCAGCCACAGCAACGTCAGGCCCAGGGTTTCGATGGTCATGCAGGCAATCGCCGCAGTGAACCCGCCAAAACGGTTGATGGCGGAGATAAACACCAGGCGCGACAGGATAAAACACAGGCCAAACACCGTGAGGCAGTACGCCGCGCCGGCCCAGCCGCGATTGAGGTAATACAGGGTGATGAAGGTGGTCAGCGTGCCGTAGCCAATCGACGCCAGGCACAGGCTGGTGCCAAACGGCGCGATACGCCCGAACACCGCCCAAAACGGCAGCCGCTCGCCGCGTACCACCGGCACCGAGGGCTTATTGCGGATCAGCACCAGGCCCAACGCCGCCAACACGGTGAGGGCGATGCCGAGGCTGGTGTAGCCATAGTCGGCGACCATCACCACGCCCAGCGGCGCGCCGATGGCGATGGCGCCGTAAGAGGCGATGCCGTTCCACGAAATCGAGCGCGCCGTGTGCTCGGTGCCGACCGCGCCCATGCACCAGCTGATGGTGCCCACGCCGATCAAGCCTTGGGCCACACCCAGCAGCAGCCGGCCGACGATCAGGATGCCCAGGCTCAAGGCGGGCAGGCTTTCGAACAAGGTGGCGAAAAACGTCAGCACGCCACTGACCAGAATACCGGCCAGGCCTAGCACGATGGCGCGCTTGGTGCCGACGTTGTCGGACATACGCCCGGCCATCGGACGGCTGAGCAGGGTGGCCAGGTACTGCGAACCGATGGTGACCCCGGCGACCACGGCGCTGAAGCCCAGCTGCTCATGCACATAGCCTGGAATGACCGCAATCGGCAGGCCGATGCAGATGAAAGCGATGAAGGTGTAGAAGACGATAGAGACGATCTGCAGGGTGATCGACAGGGAGCTGGGGGCGGCGGCAGGCATGGTCACTCGTTCGCGGGCGGGCGGTGACGGCATGATGGCAAGGGCGTGGGGGAAAAGGAAGCAGGCTAACTAGTTTGTTTGATGGCTGGGTTTATTGTGGCGAGCAGGCTTGTTGTGGCAGGCGGGTTTGTTGTGGCGAGCAGGCTTGCCCTGCGTTGGGCTGCGCAGCAGCCCCAATAAAAAAACACCGCGTTCTGCCAGGCAAAACGCGGTGTCTGATTTTAGGGCCGCTTCGCAGCCCAACGCAGGGCAAGCCTGCTCGCCACAGCAAGCCAGCTCGCCACAGTGGCGTTACTTAGAACACCACGCCTTGGCTGCGCAGGTAGTCGTCATAGGTGCCGCTGAAGTCGATCACGCCGTTGGCGCTCAACTCGATGATGCGGGTGGCCAGGGACGATACGAACTCGCGGTCGTGGCTGACGAAGATCAGCGTGCCCGGGTAGTTTTCCAGCGCCAGGTTCAGCGCTTCGATGGATTCCATGTCCAAGTGGTTGGTCGGTTCGTCCATGATCAGCACGTTCGGCTTTTGCAGGATCAGCTTGCCGAACAGCATGCGGCCTTGCTCACCGCCGGAGATGACCTTGACCGACTTGAGGATCTCGTCGTTGGAGAACAGCATGCGGCCCAATGTGCCGCGAATCATTTGTTCGCCCTGAGTCCACTGACCCATCCAGTCGAACAGCGTGACGTCATCTTCGAAGTCGTGCGCGTGGTCCTGAGCGTAGTAGCCCAGTTCGGCGGCGTCGGTCCACTTGATGCTGCCGGCGTCCGGGGTCAATTCATTGACCAGGGTGCGCAGCAGGGTGGTCTTGCCGATACCGTTCGGGCCGATGATCGCAACACGCTCGCCGGCTTCAACCTGGAAGCTGAAGTCTTTGAACAGTGGCTTGCCGTCGAAACCCTTGGCCATTTTTTCGACCATCACTGCCTGGCGGTGCAGCTTCTTGTTCTGATCGAAACGGATGAACGGGCTCACGCGGCTTGAAGGCTTGACCTCGGCCAGCTGGATCTTGTCGATCGCCTTGGCGCGGGAGGTGGCCTGCTTGGCTTTCGAGGCGTTGGCCGAGAAGCGGCTGACGAACGATTGCAATTCGGAGATCTGCGCCTTCTTCTTGGCGTTGTCCGACAGCAGTTGCTCGCGGGACTGGGTCGCCACGGTCATGTACTCGTCGTAGTTGCCCGGGAACAGGCGCAGCTCGCCGTAGTCCAGGTCAGCCATGTGGGTGCACACGCTGTTCAGGAAGTGACGGTCGTGAGAGATGATGATCATCAGGCTGGAACGCTGGGTCAGGATGTTTTCCAGCCAGCGAATGGTGTTGATGTCCAAGTGGTTGGTCGGTTCGTCGAGCAACAGCACTTCAGGGTCGGAGAACAGCGCCTGGGCCAGCAACACTCGCAGTTTCCAGCCTGGGGAGACTTCGCTCATCGGGCCGAAGTGCTGTTCCAGGGGAATGCCCAGGCCCAGCAGCAGCTCACCGGCGCGGGATTCGGCAGTGTAGCCGTCCATTTCGGCGAACTCGGTTTCCAGCTCGGCCACGGCCATGCCGTCGTCTTCGCTCATTTCCGGCAGCGAGTAGATGCGGTCGCGTTCAGCCTTGACCTTCCACAGCTCTTCGTGGCCCATGATCACGGTGTCGAGCACGGTGAATTCTTCGTAGGCGAACTGGTCCTGGCGCAGCTTACCCAAACGTACGTTCGGCTCCAGCATGACCTGGCCGCCGGACGGATCGAGGTCGCCGCCAAGGATTTTCATGAAGGTCGACTTGCCGCAACCGTTGGCACCGATCAAACCATAACGGTTGCCGGCGCCGAATTTGACCGAGACATTCTCGAAGAGCGGCTTGGCGCCGAACTGCATGGTGATGTTAGCTGTGGAGATCAATTACTTTACCTATCAATGGGTTGCGAGCGTGGCGGCAGGAGCCTTCAGGCATGCGTCAACAGCGACATCAAGGCGCGAAACCCGGTCGCTGAGCAGAAAATTTTGGATGTGTGTTGGAATTTGGCGCGCATTGTCGCATATGTCAGGTGACAGTTGTAATGCGTGCGAACGATGGTTTTGCCAATGTCTCCGGCATGGCCAGCCATAACAGCGCCAAAGCCAGCGCCGCAACGGCGGCCAGGGTCAGGAAGGCCGCGTTGTAACCGGCCTGTTGCACCACGAATCCGGCCAGGCTGGTGCTCAGCGCCGCGCCCAGGCCAAACACCGTGGACAGCGCGCCCAGGCTGACGTTGAAGCGGCCCGTGCCTTGGGTCAGGTCCTTGACGATCACCGGGAACAGCGCGCCGAAAATCCCTGCGCCGATGCCGTCAAGCATCTGCACGGCCACCAGCCAATAAGGGTCGCTGGACAAGGTGTACAAAACGCCGCGCAGCGGCAAAATCATGAAGCCAGCCAGCAACAGTGGTTTGCGCCCCCATACGTCGGCTTTGCTGCCCACCAGCCAGGCCATCGGCACCATCACCAATTGCGCCGCGACAATGCATGCCGAGGTCAGCGGCGTGGCCATTTGCAGGTTGATCTGCGACAGCTTCTGGCTGACCAGCGGCAGCATCGCGGCATTCGCCAAGTGGAACAGCGCGCAGCAGATGGCGAACAGCAGTAGCGGGCGGTTGGCCAGCAGCACTTTCACGCCGGAAGGTTGTTCATGCTCACTGCTGTGAGCCGGGTCGAAGCCGCGCGCGACTTCGTGGTCAATCGCCGACGCCGACACACAACTGACCGCGACGATACTGGCCAGCGCCATAAACGCCATCAGGTAAAACACCACCACCGGGCCGAACAGGTAGGCCAGGCCGCCCGCCAGCAGCGCGGCCACGGCGTTGCCGGCGTGGTTGAAGGTTTCATTGCGCCCGGTGCGGCGGGTGAAGGCGCGCGGCCCGGTTATCCCGAGGGAAATGGCCGAAATGGCCGGGGCAAACACCGACGCGGCGACAGCACTGGCCGCCTGGGTCACTGCCACCCAACTGAACGAGCTGACAAACGGCAGCACCAGGCAACTGACGGTCACCAGGATGGCGGCCACCGCGATCACCGCACGCTTGCTGCGCGTGCGGTCGATCAATGCGCCCGCCGGGCCTTGGGTGAGCAACGCGGCGATACCGGCCAGGGTCATGACCACGCCGATGCTGGCCGGGTCCCATTTGTGCACGGCCAGCAGGTAGATCGCCAAATAAGGGCCGAGGCCGTCACGCACATCCGCCAGGAAGAAATTCAGGCTGTCCAGGGACAAGGTATTGCGCAGGTCGGAGTGATTGGCCACGGCGATATCTTCGGCAAGGGTGTTCAGGGGCTGAACACTCATTGGCTTAGTGACCTGCGGGCCTGGCTGGAAGTTTCGCGCCCCGGAAGGTTTCATCCGAGCGGTACTTGGATTATTTTCCATAGCCCGCTGTACTGACTCTCTGGAGACGCAATGGACATGCCCTCAGCCCAACAGGCCATCGCCAGCAACAAACATGCTTGGGATGCATCCGCCAAACTGCACAAAGACACCGCTAACTGGAAAGCACTGCTGGAATCGGTGGCGCTTGCCGACTTTTCATGCCTGGACCCCACCATTACCGCACTGCTGCAAGAGGTCTGCGTGGCCGGCAAGGACGTGGTGCAACTGGGCTGCAACAACGGGCGTGAAAGCCTGTCGCTGTTCAGCCTGGGCGCGCGCTCCGTGGTGGGTGTGGATCAATCCCGCGCCTTCCTTCAGCAAGCACAGGAACTGGCTGAAGTTTCGCCCCACAACCCCGAATTTATTGAGGCCGACATTTATCAACTGCCCGAGCGTGTGCACGGGCGCTTTGATATTGCCTTGGTGACCATTGGCGTATTGGGCTGGATGCCGGATGTGGCGGCGTTTATGCAACATGTGGCAAGCACGCTCAAGCCCGGTGGCACCTTGGTGATTTACGAAACCCACCCGTTCCTGGAGGTGTTCGACCCGCTGGCCGCCAACCCGCTTTTGCCCGCCACGTCGTACTTCCAGCGCGACCCCTTGGTGTTGCAGGAGTCAATTGTCTACGAGGGGCTGGATGAAATTCCCGGACCTACGTCCTATTGGTATGTGCATACCCTGGGCAGTGTGGTGAGTGGGGCGATTGCGGCGCACTTGCAGATCGAACATCTGCAGGAGTACCCGCATTGCAACCGTGAGGAACTGTACGAGCAGTATGAGCATCAACCTGCGCTACTGCCGCTGTGTTTTACCCTGACGGCTACCAAGCGCCTCGCCTGAGGGCGCTGCTGCTACGCCACATGCGTCTGGGCCTACGTCTGCGGTCTACCCGTCCGACACTGCGTGCTGATAACGCTGATAAATTCCTGGCTTGATTCGTGGAAGGCTGTTCCTCCCTTCCACAATCTCTGCGGAATCACAGGAGTATCCAGTCATGGCGCAAATCAAACCGGCACTGCCTTCCACGGGGTACGAGGTGGTCCAACGTGTTCTCGACGATAGTCAGCGCGGCGGTGGGAAAACATCGGAATACGGTGATCCTTCTCTGAACGGCGCAGAGGTTGCTCAACGGCTTAACCGATTTGGTAAACACTGGCCCGACAGCAATCATAATGGCAAGACAGAGCTGACTTTTGAGTTTTCCACCTCGATGCCAGCGGCGTCAGACGAAAACCAGGAAGAAATGGGCGAATACAAGGTCGAGCGAATCGTACCCTTAACCCTGGGGCAGAAAGCGTTTGTCGGGAAGGTGCACCAGGAGTATGCCGATGTCGCCAATGTTACGTTCACTGAAAAAACCGCTGGCGCCAGTGAGGGGCATCTGACCTACAGAGGCTACAGCACCGGCGACCAAGTCAGTGAGTTCGCTGGGTTTGCTCACATGCCGGACCCGAAGGATCCTGCGCAGGGTACGGTTTGGATGCGTCATCTGGATCAGACGACCAAGTTCGGCAACTGGGCGGATGATGACAAACGCCAGATCAGTGAAGAGAAGTGGCGTTCGACACTGATTCATGAGGTGGGGCATGGCCTAGGCCTGGGGCATCCGCACGCAGAGGGCGAGGAAGAGCTTGAACCTTATTATTATGCGGAAGATACGAAAAACTACACGGTCATGAGCTACAACGTACCCTTGCTGAGTGAGGCTGGAGAGTCTGTCGAGCCAGCCAGTTTAATGTTGGACGATATATCGGCAATACAATCAATCTATGGTGCCAACACCGCCACACGCGCCGGCGATACGACCTATGGTTTCAATTCCAATACCGAGCGCGATCAATACAGCCTGAAATCAGCCGAAGACAAGCCGCTATTTGCGGTGTGGGACGGCGGTGGTTGGGACTCGCTCGACTTTTCCGAATTCAGCCAAAACCAGACGATAAATCTTAATGCGGGTTCCTCTTCTGACGTAGGGGGGTTAATAGGAAACGTCAGCATCGCCAAGGGTGTGACCATCGAAGAGGCCAAAGGCGGCAAAGGTGAGAATACTCTGATCGGCAATAACGCCTTCAATGTTCTGCGGGGCGGCCCGAGCAACGATATCCTGTTTGGCGGCAGTGGCGGGGCACAGATGTGGGGCGGCAAGGGTGCAAACACCTTTGTCTTTGATACCAGCTCCAGCGGTAAAGCGAACTGGGTGATGGATTTTGCCAGCGGCAAAGACAAGCTCGATTTCTCTGGCTTGCGCCAGCAGTTGGGCCCTCTGAACTTTGTGTCCACGCTGCCGCATGACCACAGTAAAGCGCAAGATCCGCTCAGCCCGACGTTTATCACCCGCCCGGGTGATGTGTTGGTGACCTACGACGCAGCCTTTCAGCGAACGCACTTCAGGATGGATACCACGGGGAATGGCAAAATGGACATGCACATTGATGTGCAAGGAAGAGTTGCTCGCGAAGATATCGTCGTATAAAAAAAGCCCGCCAGGGGAGGCGGGCCAAATGATTCACTGGAGTAGGTAGGCCTTACCCTATAGGCCAGAAAGTGAAGGCCGTGTGAAAACCGTGTCGCACATTCGGATGCGCGCGGCTCAACCCCTGCGTACAAACGTGCGCATGGTTTGCCCAGGCCCGGTGCTGAACACCGTCGGGCGGGGCATACCCGCATCGGCGGCAATAAACACAAAATCATCGCCTTCAAGGCGGTAGCTGGCGGGCAATGGCTTGCCGGCGTCTTCGCCTATCGCGTCAACCCAGGTAATGCTCTTGGGCGTGGTGGTGCTGTCGAGGGTAAATCGGCCGGCCAGCAGCAACTCGTCGTCTGTCGTGCGCACTTCAAAGCAGTCGCCGGTGATGGTGGTCAGGGCGCCCGGTGCGCTGTGGGCATCAACCGGGTTGAGTACGCCGCTGTCTTCGAGTGCGGTTTGCTCCCAACTGCCTTGAAGTGCCTGGTAATCGCTGTTTGAAAGGGATGACATACAAAATCCATTTTGCTGAAGGGAAGTTCTTTTAGTGCAGCATGGCGCGCCTGGCAAGACAAGTGCGGGTGTTGATCCAGCACAATGAGTGGACAGCTTTTCACAATTCTTAGTTAACCTTTGGTTACAAACTGTGGCTAAATAACTGCCAATGGTCATGAACCGGTGCTCCCATCGCCGGTCGTGCCGCGTATTTGTGAATTGTGATTTCAGGTGCTGCTTATCGGCCGTTGTGGGCACGCAGGAGCAGCCTGTTCTCTCTACTGACGTGTGACGAATCCCTTGAAACTCATCATTGTTGCTCTCTACGTTGCCTCCATCGCGTATGTTCACCTGCGTGGTCGGGTGCGACACAAGCTGGGTCGCCAGCTTAGCGACCACTCGACGTTCCTGGCGCCGATCAATTGCTTCCTCTATTTATTCTCCAGGCAGCCAAGCCGCCCGTTCCTGTCGCCTGCCGACTTTCCGGACCTGAGCCCATTGCAGGAGCACTGGGAGGAAATCCGCCAGGAAGGCCAGAATCTGATGCGCATGGGCGAGATCAAGCGCTCGGAGCAGTACAACGATGTGGGTTTCAACTCGTTCTTCAAGTCAGGCTGGAAGCGCTTTTACCTCAAGTGGTACGGCGACAGCCACCCGTCGGCGATGAAGCTCTGCCCGCGTACCACCGAGCTGGTGCAAAGCATCGGCTCGATCAAGGCGGCGATGTTCGCCGAGTTGCCACCGGGCTCCAAGCTGGTGCGCCACCGCGATCCGTACGCGGGTTCCTACCGTTATCACTTGGGGCTGGACACGCCTAACGATCCTGGCTGCTATATCAATGTGGATGGCGAAAGTTACTACTGGCGCGACGGCGAGCCGGTGATGTTTGATGAGACATACATTCACTACGCGGAAAACACCACGCAGCAGAACCGCATCATCCTGTTCTGCGATATCGAACGGCCGATGAAGTATCGCTGGGCGGCGGCGTTCAACCGCTGGTTCAGCCGTAACGTGATGGCCGCGGCGGGGTCGCCGAACGATGATGGCGACAAGACCGGGGGCCTGAACCGTGCGTTTACCCGCCTGTACAAGATCCGCCTGCGTGGCAAGGAGCTGAAAAAGCGCAATCGTGCACGTTACTACCTGGAAAAGTGGGCGATTTTTGCAGGTTTGGCGCTGATCTTCATCCTCATCTAAAGCCCTCTTGGGCGCGACTTACTGCGGTGGTGTCGCGCCCAGCTTGTCCCACATCTTCTTGCTGATCTTCTGCCGGTTGGCATAACCGGCCCACGGGTCGCCTTTCAACGTGTCCAAACGCTCGTGCAAGTTGGCGACTGTCCACTGCTGCGCGCCGCGCAAGCCTTTTAATTCCTCCCGACTGACCGGCACAGACACCGGCAGGCCTGGCCGCGCCCGTACCGAGTAGGCCGCCACCGTGCTCGCGCCTCGGGCGTTACGCAGGTAGTCGATAAAGATCTTGCCCACGCGGTTCTTGGGGCCGGAAGTGGCGGTAAAACGTTCGGGCAACTGCACGGCCATGAATTGCGCGAAGGCTTTGGCGAACGCCTTCACCGTGTCCCAGCCATCCCGGCGCCCCAATGGCACGACCAGGTGCAGACCTTTGCCGCCGCTGGTTTTTACGAACGCCTCCAAGCCCAACTCGTCGAGCACCGACAACGTCAGTTGCGCCGCCTCCAGCATGGCTTTCCACGGCAGCGCCGGGTCCGGGTCGAGGTCGAGCACAAACAGGTCGGGCGTTTCGATTCGTGCTTTTGAATCACGAAGGACAATGCCGAGGCTTTACGTGTGCCGGCAGGCGCGCTGCCGGCGGGCTCGGCGGTGATCTCGAAGTCGCGTTTGCGGTTGTATTCGCTCAGGGGCTTTGCCATGTCGATCTCCAGCAAATGGCAGGCTCAAGAGGCCTTCTTGGTGGACTTTTTCGCCGCAGGCTTTTTCGTCGTGCTTTTGGTCGCGGGCTTGCCGGCCAGGCTGCGTTTGAGCAGCTCGGTGAGGTCGATGACGTCCGCCGATTTGCGCTCCTCGCTGCCTTCCTGGCTTTCCACATCTTCGATTTTGCCGGCCTTGGCCTTTTTCGCCACCAGCGCCATGATCTTCTCCTGGAAGCTGTCGCGGTACTCGTCGGGCTGCCAGTCGGCACTCATGTCTTCGACCAGGCGCTTGGCCATGTCCAGCTCGCCTTTGGCCAGGCTGGGTTTGGTCACGTCAGCGCCTAGTTCAAGCTCGTCGAGGCTGCGCACTTCGGCGGGCCAGCGCAGCATCACCAACACCAGGGCTGAATCAAGCGGCATTAACGCGGCCAAGTGCTGCTTGGTGTGCAGCACCACATTGGCCAGCGCGACCTTGGCGGTTTTTTTCAGGGTTTCGCGCAGCAGCGCGTAGACCTTGCCGCCGCGTTTGTCCGGCGCCAGGAAGTAGGGCGTATCGATATTTTGCAGCGGGATCTGGTCGGCGGCGACAAAGGCGATGATTTCGATGGTCTGGGTCGACTTGGGGTGAGCAGAGCGAATTTCGTCTTCGCTCAGCACCACGTAGCGGCCTTTCTCGAAGGCCACGCCCTTGACGATGTTCTCTTTGGTGACTTCCTTGCCGGTGGTCTTATTGATGCGCTTGTAGCCCACTGGGTCCATGCTTCGTTTGTCCAGCCAGTCGAAATCAACGCCTTGAGAGGACGTGGCCGACACCAGCGATACCGGGATATGGACCAAGCCGAAACTGATGGCGCCTTTCCAGATTGCCCTTGGCATAGCTGCGATTCCTTGAAAAGAGACTGTGTGCTGGTGACTCGCAGGCGTGCGCAAAAGTTTCGATGGGCAGATGCGCGGACAGATCGTGTTACACCTGATGAGAAAGTATTTAGTGTCGAAAGCCGAACCCAAGGCGTAGCGTGTTATCGAAAGCTCGTACAACTCGCCCCAGAGAGGCTTTGTGATGAACAGCTGTGTGCGTTACCTCACCGTACTCGCGTTGGGCCTGGCACTTGCGCCATTGGCCCAGGCGCAGAACCTGCCCGGCACCTACGACACCAACAACAGCCCTATTCATCGGGCCAACCCCAACAGCATGCAGGGCACACAGCCCAATGCACCGGCTGTCCGCGGTATTCAAACCGGGCCGACCAGCCCCGCGCCGACCGTCGAAAACGGCGGCATAGGCAATCGCTATCCCACGCGCAACGCCGCGCCGAGCCGCCCTGCGACCGATACCAAAGCCCCCACTTACGATGCCAACGGCAATCGCCGGTAAGGATTCTGTCTTATGTTTCTACGCAAAACCCTGCTAGCCGCTATTTGCGCAACCACGCTACTGCCACTCGTTGCGGCGCACGCCGCCGATGCCCAGCAATTCCCCAGTGAACAAGGCAGCATCACCGCCACCCCGATCGCCAAAGGTCTGGATCACCCTTGGGCGGTGGCGTTTCTGCCGGACAAACAAGGCTTCCTGGTGACCGAGCGCCCAGGCCACCTGCGTTTTGTCAGCCCGGACGGCAAGCTCTCCGCACCACTGACCGGCGTGCCGCAGGTGTGGGCCAAAGGGCAGGGCGGTTTGCTCGATGTGGTGCTGTCGCCAGACTTCAAGGAGGACCGCATGGTCTACCTGTCGTACGCCGAAGGCGGCGGCGAGGGTGGCAAAGCCGGCACCGCCGTCGGGCGTGGGCGTTTGGCCGATGACTTGAGTGGTTTGAAGGACTTCAAGGTGATCCTGCGCCAGGAGCCCAAGCTCTCCTCCGGCAATCACTTTGGCTCGCGCCTGGCCTTCGACCGTGATGGCTACCTGTTCGTGACCCTGGGTGAAAACAACGACCGCCCGACGGCCCAGGACCTGGACAAGCTGCAAGGCAAAGTGGTGCGCATCTTCCCGGACGGCCGTGTGCCGGATGACAACCCCTTCGTCGGCCAGCAGGGCGTACGCCCCGAGATCTGGTCCTACGGCCAGCGCAACCCGCAGGGGCTGGCGCTGAACCCGTGGAGCGGCACGATTTGGGAGAACGAACATGGGCCGCGTGGCGGCGATGAAATCAATATCATCGAGCGCGGCAAGAACTACGGCTGGCCGCTGGCGACCCATGGCATCAATTATTCGCTGACGCCGATTCCCGAGGCCAAGGGCAAGACGGTGGAAGGCACCGTACCGCCGCATCACGTGTGGGAGAAATCCCCGGGCATCAGCGGCATGGCATTTTATGACGCCGACCGCTTCAAGGCGTGGCAGCACAACCTGTTTATCGGCGCGCTGGCCAGCCAGGAGTTGATTCGCCTGCAGTTCGATGGCGACAAGGTGATTCATGAAGAGCGCTTGCTGGGAGGCTTGAAAGCGCGGATTCGCGATGTGCGGCAGGGGCCGGATGGCTTTTTGTACGTGCTGACCGATGAGGATAACGGCGTGTTGTATCGGGTGGGGTTGAATCAGGACTAAAGGTCGCTATGACTTGCTTGTGTGGGAGCTGGCTTGCCTGCGATGCAGACGACTCGGTCCAGCAGGTTCACCGAGGCGATGCTATCGCAGGCAAGCCAGCTCCCACAGAGGTCTTAGAGACCCAGCTCGGAAAGCCCCGGATGATCATCCGGGCGCCGCCCCAGCGGCCAGTGGAACTTGCGCTCGCTTTCCTTTATCGGCAGGTCGTTGATGCAGGCAAAACGGTTAGCCATCAAGCCATTCTCATCGAACTCCCAGTTCTCATTGCCGTAGGAGCGAAACCAGTTGCCGGAGTCGTCATGCCATTCATAGGCATAACGCACGGCGATGCGGTTACCGGTGAACGCCCACAACTCCTTGATCAACCGATAGTCCAGCTCCTTGGCCCATTTACGGGTCAGAAACCCCTTGGCCTCTTCCCGGTTATGCGCAAACTCGGCGCGGTTGCGCCACTGCGTGTCCAGCGTATACGCCAGGGACACGCGTTGCGGGTCGCGGGAGTTCCAGCCGTCTTCGGCCAGGCGAACTTTCTCGATGGCCGACTCGCGAGTAAACGGTGGCAGGGGCGGGCGTACTTCTGCGTTAGATGACATGGAGCAACTCCTGAAAGAATCAAGGCTTATCTAAGGTTGCGTGGCCTGTGCGTTCAAAGCGCCAATAAGGTTCGCGCCATGCATTGCGCATTATCCGCAGCGGTTGAATCGCCCATCACCAGGGCAACGGTAATGGCGCCATCGATCAGGATCAGCAGGTGCGCGGCCTGCTGTTCGGGTTCGGGGGTGCCATGTGCTTTACACAGTTCGAGCGCGTACTCGAACAGTTTCTGTTTATGCGCCTTGGCCAACAGGCGCACCGGGTTGTGCGGGTCGCCGGTTTCGCCGCTGGTGTTGATAAACGCGCAGCCGCGAAAGTCCGCCGAGCCAAACCAGGCCTTGAGGGCGCTGAACAGTGCGAGCAGGCGCTCACCACTGCCTTTGCTGCGTTCCACTTCGCTGCGCAGCCACTGCATCCATCTCGCGTCGCGGCGTTGCAGGGCAGCAATCACCAACTCATCTTTATTGGCGAAGTAGCGGTAAATACTTTTGCGCGACACGCCGGCGGTTTTCACCAGTAAGTCCATGCCGGTGGCGGCGATGCCATGGCGGTAGATCAACTTTTCGGTGACGTCGAGGATAATATCGCGGGTGTCATTGCTGGTAATTTCGTTCATGTTGCTTACAGTAGAATGATCGTTCTCCTTGGTCAATTAGCTTTTTTCCATCCAGGCCGACGAGACCTGAGCAGCCCCATGGTGTAAGCTCGGGGCCTCTTCGGATTAGACCCATTGCGAGCCTTATGCCGTCGTTCTTCAAACGCTCCCTGTTACCCAAACTGCGCGGTTTTCCACTGTCTCCCGAGGCCATCGAGGTGCTGTCCGGCGCCGCTGAGTTTCGTCGTTGCCTGCTGGAGAAAATCCCCCAGGCCACGCGGCGTATCTACATCGTTGCGCTGTACCTGCAGGAGGACGAAGCGGGCCAGGAGATCTACGACGCCTTGCACGCCGCCAAGGCGGCGCGGCCCGAGCTGGATATCGTGGTGGTGGTTGATTCGTTGCGCGCGCA
Source organism: Pseudomonas sp. R76 (assembly GCF_009834565.1). GTDB lineage: Bacteria > Pseudomonadota > Gammaproteobacteria > Pseudomonadales > Pseudomonadaceae > Aquipseudomonas. The sequence continues at coordinate 3,621,889 of NZ_CP019428.1, read as the reverse complement.
GCGCGGCTTGATCGGTGCCGGCAAGCAGCCGGGTAACAGCGCCTGGTATCAAGCCATGACCCAAGCCCACGCCAGCGAAGTGCCGGTGTACGGCGTACCGGTGCAAACCCGCGAGCTGTTCGGCGTGCTGCACCTCAAGGGCTTTGTGATCGACGACAGCGTGCTCTACAGCGGCGCCAGCCTGAACAACGTGTACCTGCACAAGTTCGACAAGTACCGCTACGACCGTTATCACTTGATCCATAGCCAAGCGCTGGCGGACTCAATGCAGCACCTGGTGGAGCACGGCCTGATCACCTCCAAGGCGGTGCATCGCCTGGACCTGCCGAACCCGCCCACCACGCGCAGCTTGCGCAATGACATCGGCGACCTGCGCAGTCGCCTCAAGCACGCCGCCTACGACACCACCACCGGGCTGTTGCCCAATGGGCATATGTCGGTGAGCCCATTGCTCGGCGTCGGCAAGAACAACCCGCTGAACCGGGTGATCCTGGAGCTGATTGCCAGCGCCCAGCATCAACTGACCATCTGCACGCCGTACTTCAACCTGCCGCTGCCGGTGACCCGGGAAATCAACCGCGCCCTGGCACGCGGCGTGAAGGTCGACATCGTCGTCGGCGACAAGACCGCCAACGACTTCTACATCCCGCCCAGCGAGCCGTTCAAGGTGATCGCGGCGTTGCCCTATTTGTATGAAATCAGCCTGCGCCGCTTCGCCAAGCGCCATCAGCCGATGATCGAAAGCGGCCAGCTGAACCTGCACCTGTGGCGCGACGGCGACAACACCTATCACCTCAAAGGCATGTGGGTCGACCAGCGCTACACCTTGCTCACCGGCAACAACCTCAACCCGCGCGCGTTCCGACTCGACCTGGAAAACGCCTTGCTGATCGATGACCCGCAAGGCCAGTGGCTGGCACCACGGCGCACCGAGCTGGCGCAGATTTTCGAGCACACCACGCGCATCGAGCGTTACCAGCAATTGCAGACATTGGTGGATTACCCGGCGGCAGTCGGCAAGTTCCTGCGACGGGTCAGTCGGGTGCGCATTGAGCGGTTGCTTTACCGAATTCTGTAAAGCACAGATTTCGTACGAATACGTGCCGCTGCGCAGGCGCTTGACCCTGACGACCAGGGCTTGCCGTACGTCAACGATGACAGCGATAGTTTTTCGCGCGACGCACTCCTGCGCTGGTATGGCGTGAAACCACCAGCCGGCGCGGGTGACGTAAGCCGGGTCCAGCATGAGTTATCGACGCTCGACTGGTCCACGCTGGCGCCCCTCAAAAAGGCTGAACTCGAGGGCCGGGCGCAAACGGCCCGGCGAGCCATAGGGGCTTTGGATGAGCGTGCGCACCTGGCTGATATCCTGAAACAACATCTCGCAGGCAAGCCAGACGACGAGCCGGTGGCGCTCGACGGCCTGGAAGTGCAGGTCAGCAGTACCTCGACGTTGGCGCGCAACGTCAACGGCAAGGTTGCGCTCGACGCCGCCCTGCAGTCCCTTGGGCAGCCGCTGCCCAAGACCGCGGGTGAGTTGCGTAACGCCATCCGTTGGCTCACGGCCGCATTGCCGCCGCCGCCTGCCCAGGGCAACTATTCCCATCTGTTAGCGTACACCTGGGCACCCGGCAAACTGTCTCCCGCCGATAAGGCCGCTGTGGCCCACCTGAGCCATGACGACGATGACAATGATGAAGGCGAGTCGAGCGGGCTCAACCTCCTGCGTTTGCTCGAGGTTGATGGCATCCTGGGTGCAAACACCCCTGAAGCATTGCGCAGTAAAGCGGATGATTTTCTCGAGCGGATACTTCGAAACCCTGAGGCGTTGTTTTGGGGCGACCTTCTTGCCCAGGATCGGGATTTTCTTGGCGAGAACGGTACGTCACACTTGTCGGACGCTGAGCGTGCGCAATGGATAATCGCCGCCATCAAACTGCAGTTTGATCCTGACGCTCCTGGGCGCAAGGGTTCTATCGCCGGCTATGACCTCTATCAGCCTGGCAACAGCGGGCGAACCCTGGCCGAGGTGCGTAGGGATGTCGAAAACCACCTCAAGCAAAAAAATCCACTGCTCGATCCCAGGGCCGCGCCATTGGTGGCCCATCTATTTCTGGCGAGCGCGGCGCCTGAGTTTCTGCTGCCCGGCACGCCAGCGACCCTGCGGATAGGCTCCACCGAGTGGGCGGATTTGCGCCTTGCCGTCACCTTGGCCGAGCGCCAGGGCGGCGCGGGCTGTTCGCGCTCCATGAGTTATCAGGAAATCATCGCCCTCAGTCGGTTGGATCCGCGCACCCCGGAAGAAGCGGCGGTGCTGGATAACTATGGGGTCGACGTCTTGCTCGATTGGGGCCTGATGCGCGGGCTCTACGCCAAGCCGGCGGACGACCGCTACACACCCGAGCACTTTCAGCAAGCCACTGCAGCCTTCAACGCCGAACGCGCGCAAATGCTGCAAGCCCTCGGGCTATTGAGCGCAGCGATGCCTGGCCAATCTCATGCAGGGGTTGAGCAGCACCACGGCACGAATGATTGCGAACCTGTCATTGCCTGTTCGTCAGGCCCTGGAGTATGGCGAGGTCAAACTGTTCGCCCTGCGCGAGCAAACCGATGAAGTCCTCGTACTGGACGAAACGCCCGGTCACGTCGAAGCGCGGCGCGGACGCAAAGGTACGTTGGTAGAGTGCACATTCCAGGGCGTGACGCATTTTCTTGAAGTGTTTGCGGACAAGTTTCTGATCGTTGAACGTGACGACTTGGTCGCGCCGTTAACGCTGGGGGGCACGCTTGAGGATCATAGGAAAACCTATGGCCCTTGGGCGCCATCGGACGTACAAAAACTGATTGGCAGGGAACAGCCTTTTGATTTCAAGGCCTACAGTTCCGACGCCAAGCCTGCGCCGGGGGTGAAATCCAGGGGCATCATTATCGACCAATTGGGCGACGCACTGCCCGCCGATTCATCTGTGGCGCAAGGTGACAGCGCTGTTCCAGTCCCCAACAGTTTTTCCTCGGAGCGAACGCAGGCGATCGTCAGACGCATCATGTACGGCAACTTCGTCCATCATCGTGACACGGTAGTAAAGCTCGCCAAGGGCGAGTTGAAACTGGAGCAACAGCGCGAAATGTTGCGGCAAAACGACCGCATATTGCTCGGCATGATCCCCTTTGTCGGGGCAATCATGGAGCTGGCCAAGGGCAACATCGTTGAGGGTACGCGAGGGCTGATCCTCGATACTGTCGGCGCTTTTATAGGCGGCGCAGGGTCAGCCACAGGGGCTTTGATCAAATCCACAAAAGTCGTTGCGCCTTTCGGTGCCAAGGCTTTTCGTGTTCTGGAAAAGGGCATCGTCGTCGTCAGTGGCTTTTTGAATCCGCTGGATGGCGCGGCGGACCTGCTGCACGGCGCTGCCAAAGGCGTCATCGCGGTGCCCAAACTGCTGAACAAGGCACCGAGGCCCTTGTTGTTGAGCACGCTGGGAGCCGTGGAGGAAAAGTTGCGCCTGTGCCTTGGCGTGCACAGCGGGTTGTTGAACCGTTCGCCGGCCGCTCATGGCGGTAGCAGGCAGCCCCCGACTCAGGCGGTGAACAACCATTCGATAGCGGTTGACGCAGTGCCGGTCGATGACAAGTTGTATGCGGCCAACCCCCGCAACGGCTTGCCCATCGGTACGCCCCTGGACGGGGTTCAACCGCTGGACGCAAAGGCAGCGTAGGAACACCCCCGCGCGCCCCCTGGGGCGCGGGGGGGCCGGCTGCCTTAGCTTGGATAATTTCCCTCGATACATTGAGAAACCCCCTACGCCTCAACTTGGCGTTTCTTAATATTTTCGTAATTGACTGTTTTTACGGACAAAAACTCTCATCACTCCAACCGGTAGAGAGACATTTGCAATGTTGCCAATCCCTGCGAACGGTAATGTCACGTTTTTTGGTCAGCCTTTAAGTCCCCGAGTACCGCAACCGCCCCAGCACCGCCCTGATGAACCTGCCGCGTCCACGGCTCCTGCTGTCAACCCGCGTCCCGATCGCTTCCAACCTTTCAATTCCCCATCGCTGCGCCAGTTGCGGCTCCAGGAGCAGGCCGGCCGGCCCAAACGTGATACCGCCGCTCAAGGCACAGACGTGCCCGCCACCCGTCAAAAAGAAAGGCGCCGCTACCCCGCCAGGGCCGACGCTGAAAAGGCCGATACCAAGCTGCAGAAAAACCTGGTCCAGTGGCTAAAAACCGGCAAGCCGAACGAAAACGTCATTCCTCAAAAGTCATCCGTTGCGCCTTTTCTCGCTATGTACAACCAGGCGCTGAATGAGCCCTCTGTACAAGCCTGGTTCAGCGCTCAAGGGTTGATACCCGCAACCATACGGGTATTCAGCGATTGCGTGGTGGGCACGGTAATGCGCGAGGGTAAGGCAATCATCCAGCGTTTTTCTACCACCGATGGCTCAGGCTGGGGGCAGGTCAGCCACACGATCAATGCGCTGCAAAAAGTGCTGTCGCCGAGTGATCTGGGGCTTCCCGGCACCCCGGATTTCGCTTCAATCGGGCGCGATGTGTTATTGGATTTTTACGGCGTAAAACCACCCCTGAATGAAAAGGCCGCGCCGAAATTGGCCAAGCATCTTAGACAGGAGGGCTGGCCCACGATTGCCCAAACGCAACGCGACGGCTGGGAGGGCCAGTTCAACGCGCTGCTCCAGCATCGTCACGACAGCGCCGTACGCACGCGTCTGGTCGAACAGTTTCAATCGCAGTTCACGACTGAACCCAATGACTACGTGATTGAGCTGGATAATCACGCCGTCGCCATTGAGCCTGGGTCCAGCCTTGATCGGCGCAGTCATAAAGCACGCCAGTTGTTTCTCGAATTCCTGGCATCTCCCACATTCCAGGCCTTCCTGAAGAAAGCCGGTTTTGATCTTCCCGGCAGCGAATTCAGGATGAGTGAATTCAGGCTGTCGGAGGGCGAATTGCAGATGCGCAATCTCGCCGGTGAATGGGTTTCTCTGCAGAACAAGTTCGACGATGAGGTCGAGCGCGCGTCCAGAGTCGACGACCCCCAAGGGCATGCCGCCCGCAAGATGAATGCGGATTTCGACCAGTTAGTGAAAATGAGCGAAAAAACCGGCAATGCGCTGTACAACACGCGCACTTATGACGCGCGTCAGACCCTGGCGTTTTATACACCTGACACGCCGAAAACCGTCGGCCAGTTACGCGCAACCCTGGGATGGCTCGGCAATCAATTGCCAGCCCCTGCGCTGGCAGGTGACTACGCCAGCATGACGCCTTACGGGGAAGATCAGGGAGGCCTGTCGGAGCAAGCCCTTGAAGCGCTCAAAGGTCAGTCGGCGCAGGTCATGACTGCCTTCAAGGACTTTTCCAGGGCGCCCTCAGGGTTCCAGTCCTACCCGGACCCGGACCGTCAGCTCGCTGAATTTTTTGATTCGCCACAGGCCGTCGCGCTCGCCGAACAGATCTCCAAGTCCCTCAAGCTGTTTGCCGTGGCCGATGGTCAGGCGCTGCCAAGGGCCGAGCGCCATCAACTGTTAGCCACAGCACTCAAGCTCAATGTGGATGCGCCTGTGCCAGGCCTTCAAGGGAACGTGGCCGGTTACTCGCTGTATCAGCCGGACAATATGGGCCGTACGCTTAAAGAGGTGCGACAGAGTGTCGAGCAGCATTTGGAGAGCAAAGGCGTCGACGCCAAGGTCTCGGCCCTGATGGCCCACCTGTTTATGGCTCAGTCGGCACCCGAGATGCTGGTCAAGAGAGACCCGGCCTTAGCCGCCGATGCTGCGCAGGCGTTCAATCAGGACCCGGAAAACATCAAGGTCGGTTCCACCGGCTGGATGAACCTGCGCCTGGGGTGTGCAATCGCGGGCGATTCGCGCGTGAACTTCACGCAAGCGCTGGCGCTGGCACGCCAGGACATTACCGGGCCTGAACAGGAAGCGTTGCTCAAGGAGCTGGGCGTGCAGTCACTGTTGGACTGGGGGGTGATGTCGGGGATTTTTCCCGCGAGTTCAGATGGCAAATACTCACCGGGTGACTACGAGGCCGCGGCGACAGCCTTTACCACGCGCGAAAACCAGACGCGTGAGGCCTTTGCCACGTTATTGAGCGAGCCGCCCACCCAGGCAAGCCTGCTGGTCGAACAGCTGGCGATACTGTTCCCGGAAATGACCCAGGAGGAAATTCGCAACATCACGCTGGATGGCTACCCCCCGACAAGCATTGCTGCGGCTGCTTTCGAGAAAAGGTCATATAACCTCAAATCGAAAAAGTTGATCGACGTGATTCTGATGAATCAAAGCGAAAATAAGCCGGCGCTGGGCACACTTGAGAAATGGACGGACGGCGCGTTTATACACCCCAAAGTGTCTCTTGCCGAGTTCAGAGAGCGCATCAAGCAATTACCCAGGATCGAGCCGTTGGTGGCGCCAGGGGTCGACACGTACATCGCGGCCACCCGAGCAGCCCAGGCCACCGCATTGAAGCTGATGTTCACGCAATTGACCCTCGAGCAGCGCATGGCGTTGGAGCGATCGCCGCAAATCGAGTGCTTTACCTTAAGGGCGCCGACTGGCGACGATTTGAAGCAGGATAACGGGCCCGAATCGAACGTTGCAAAAAACGAAGGCAGGCATGGCGTCCTGATACGTTACGAAACCGGTCAGGCCAAGCCTAAATATGGTTACTGGGGGATTTACCCCAACTCAATGACGATGGGCGAGATAAAAGGCTTGCCCGATGATTTGAAACTGGGTGGCGAGATACGCGATGGCACTAAACCCCATGTCAAAATTCCTGTAGTAAACCTGACCATTAATGAGGTCGCTACCCAATTCCACCGAGGCACCGTACTGCCCATTGATTTCGAGGCCTTTCACAAGGGAGTGGCCCCGCGCCCCGGCGTATCGTCGGAGGTGATCGTTGAAAAGCTTGGGGAGCCGTTGAAGCGGCCTGCGGCGCATACTCACCATCGCATTCCAAACACCTTTACGTCTTCCATAACTTCCCAGTTAGTGGACCGGTTGCTGGAGCATAGTTTTGATGACAATCGCGCGGGTCGGATTGCATTCGCCAACGAACCGTCAGACCTGCACAAACGGACTTATCCCTTTAAGCCGGGCAAATATTTTACCGCCGAAAATGCCCGCATGTTACTCAACCTTATCCCGTTCGTGGGGGCGATTGCCGACTTGGTGGAGGGCAATACATTGGCGGGCGTCAAGGGCTTGCTGATAGATATTGGATCTTTTCTCATCACCGGTGGGCTGGCTGGCGCAAAGACGTTTGCCAAGGGCCTGACAATGCTGGTGCCTTTCAGCAGCAAGCCATTCACCCTGGCTGGGCTCAAAGGTGGGGCATCCTTTATTCGCGGGCTGTTCAACCCCTTGGAAAACATCCCTGACTTGATGCGCACGGTGCCGCGTGGCCTTAAGGGGGCGAGTAAAGTCGCCAACAACGTTCGGGTTCGCCTGGGTTCAAATATTTACGTCCCGCCGAAAATCTTCGAGCAGTGGCGCTGGACTGCAGGCGCGTGGGATACATCGTTTTCAGGAGGGGCACGCGCAATTAACCAGTTCCCGGGCGCCCGCAAAGGTTTCAGCGGGACCAAGGAGGTCGTGGCGGTGCAGAAACATGGCTCGTGGTACGCGATCAACCCGGCAAGCCAGCAACCGGATCGCACGCCATTGGAGCACTTCAAACCCCAACCGGCTGCTTGATCCCCGGCACTCGGCCGCTTAGTGCGGCCGAATGCCAGGGCGTTGCATCAGTTCAAGCCCAACTTGCCACGCAGGGTCGACAGGTCTTCAGCCAAGGTGTTGACCGGGCCTACCAGGGCCTTACGGTCGTTTTCCTTCACTTTGTCGTAAGTCTCAAAGCCGCCATCCTTGGTCTTGTACTTGGCCAGGATTTTTTCCACGGCGGCGAAGTTCTTGTCGACTTTAGCCAGGAAGGCCTTGTCTTGTTTCTCGATCTGGCCACGGAACAGGTCGACGATTTTCTTCGCGCCGTCGATGTTGCCCTGGAAGTCATACAGGTCAGTGTGGCTGTAGCGGTCTTCTTCACCGGAGATTTTGGTCGCGGCAACTTCTTCCAGCAGCGCGGCGGCGCCGCCGACGACTTTCTCTGGCGGGAAGGTCAGGCCGTCAACCCGGGTTTTCAGGTCGTTGACGTCGGTGTTGAGCTTGGCGGTCAGGGTTTCCAGGCCTTTGGTGGTGTTCTGCGAGAACAGCACGTATTCGATGCGGTGGAAGCCGGTGAAGTCTTCGGCGGTCACGCCTTTTTCGTGGTCGTCGACGCGCGAGTCGATGGAGGCGTCGAGGTCGCTGAACAGCTCGGCGATCGGCTCGATGGACTCATAGTGCACGCGGGTCGGCGCGTAGAGCTTCTTGGCGGTGGCCAGGTCGCCTTTGTTGATCGCATCGGTGAACGCCTGGGTCTGGGTGACCAGTTCACCGATTTCTTCGGTGACGTAGATCTTGTAGTCCGACACCGGGCCTACCAGGTCCAGCGGCGCGGTAGCGGCGAACGCTGCCAGCGGCGAAAGGGTCATTAACAACGACAACGCGATAGTCGACTTCTTCATGGGACGTTTTCCGCTCTGGTTTGTTTTAAGTGTTGGCAGTGGTTTGAGGGTGCGTTGCAGCGAGCAGCGTGCGCCCAATGAAATCCTTGGGCCCGGTGACCCCCGGCAAGGTGAAGAAATACCCGCCGCCGACCGGCTTGAGGTATTCCTCCAGGGGCTCGCCGTTGAGCCGGGTTTGCACGCTGATAAAGCCTTTCTCCAGGTCAGCCTGGTAGCAGATGAACAACAGCCCCATGTCCAGCTGACCGTTTTTGTTGACGCCGTTGGAGTAGTTGAACGGCCGACGCAGGATCAGGTTGGCCTGAGTCTGCGGGGTGCGCGGGTTGGCCAGGCGGATGTGCGCATCGAGCTTGGTCAACTTGCCTTCCGGGTCCTTGCTGTAATCGGGCACCTGGGTTTCTTTGTCGCCATCCATCGGTGCGCCAGTGGGTTTGACGCGCCCGATGATGCTTTCCTGCTCTTGCAGCGGGGTACGGTCCCAGCGCTCGACGAAATTGCGGATGATGCGCACGGCCTGGTAGCTGCCATTGGCGGCCCACGCCGGTTCGTCGCTGCCCGGTTGTACCCACACAATCTGGTCCATGGCCTTGTCGTCGTTGGAGTTCGGGTTGGCCGAACCGTCACGAAAACCGAGGAAGTTACGCGCGCTCTGCGCCGGCTCGCCAGGTTTGGCGGGTGCTTGCGGCGGCACGCTGCCTTCCTGTTTCCAACGCACCAGCAGCAGGTCCGGCAGGTTTTTCACGATGTCGCGCAGGGCGTGGATATTGGTGTCCGGGGTGTTCGAGCTGAACTGCAGGCTCAGGTCGCCGTGGCACTGCGCCGGCTCCAGCGCGTCGTTGGGGAAGCCGACCATGCGGCTCAGGCGCTTGGGCTTGACGGCGGTGAGGCCGAAGCGCTCATCGAACAGCGACTCGCCGACGGAGACGGTGATGGTCAGGTTATCCGGGGTGACCACCGGGCCGAGAATCCCGGAATCGGTGGGCGGCAGCTTCGGGTCGACTTGCGGCACGGTGCCGCCGGTCATCAGGAACGCGATGCGCTCGTTCAGGGTGCGGAACAGGCGCTCCAGGTCTTCACGGTCGCTGGCGAGTACGTCAAATGCGACGACCATGCCGCAGGCCGGGCGCGGGGTGACGATGCCAGTCTGGTGTTTGCCGAAAAAGTCGTGGTGGTCCTGGGTCTTGTCACTGCGCGGTGCGGTGGTGACTTGCTCCGCCGCAGCGGCCATCGCCGGGCAGGTCAGGGTACTGCCGGCAATCGCGGCGCCGGTGGCCGCCATGCCCAGCAGGACACGGCGGCGGGTTGCAGAAAACTGTTCTGAATCACTCATGTAGTAGGTCGTCTTCACTGCAGGCCGGAAAGGCCAAGGGCGGGGTCGATTCCATCGAGTGCAACGGCCAGAGCCTTGGCCTTGTCGGCGATCTGCTTGCGCTGATCGGCCGTGACGCTGTCGTAGCGGCTGTACTGGCCGTCGACTTTCAAACCATTGAGCTGGGTATCGAAGGCGGCGAGGGCGCTGTCGATTTTCGGCAGCAGGTCCGCTGCGGATTTGGTCAGCAGCGGACGCATCAGCTCGACGACTTTGTGGGCGGCTTCCAGGTTGGCGGCAAAGCCATTCAAGTCGATATGGCTGTAGCGTTCTTCTTCACCGCTGGCGGCGCGTACATCCGCCAGGCTGTTGAGGTTGCGTACCACAATGCTCACCAGTTGCTCCGGTGGCAGCGACTGCGCGAGCAACTGTTGCTTGAGCGTGGTGACATCGGTGACCAGGCGCTGGGCAATCGGGTTCAGGCCCTCCAGGCTGTGTTGCTGGAACAGGCTGTATTCGAGGCGGTGGAAGCCGCTGAAGGCTGGGTCCTGCTCGCGTTTTTCGAAGTAATCGGCGCGGGCGTTGATCGCGTTATCCAGCTCGGCCAGGCGTTGCGACGCCGGCGCCAGACGCTGGTAGGCCTCACGGGCCGGCACATAGAGCGCCTGCGCCTGGGCCAGGTCGCCCGCTTCAATGGCTTGCTGCAGGGCCGTCACGGCCTTGACCAATGCGCTGCCTTGGCCGCTCAGGTACACGCGAAACTCCGACAATGGGCCGATAAACGCCACCATCGACGGCTTGGCCTTGGCCTGGGCGTCGGACTCAGCAGTCGGCGTGACATGCAACGTGCCGCGCGGGTTGCTCAGCAGCCCGCAGGTGATTGCATAGTCGCCGGGCAACAGGTTGGCGTTGATCACCTGGCTCAAACCCGGCGCGATGTTTTCGCGTTCTTCGATCACCAGCACGCCGTCGAGGATTTCCCACTCCACCGCGCGGTCGGAGCGGTTGATGATGCGAAAACTCGCGCGCCCGGCAGGTACCGTAATTTCGTTGGGCTCACAGGCGTGACCATGGATCGTCACGGCGATTTCATTGTGGTTGGTCTGGCGCTTGGCGGCGGCCAATTGCGAGGCGTAATAGAACAGCGCACCGGCGCCGATCATCACGACCACCGAGCCCGCCACCGCCCAGCGCAAGGCGCGGGAAGGCGGAGCCGGTTGAGGGTTTGGGTTGGACAAGAGACGGTCCTTACTGGCTGGAAACGGAAGAGGTGTTGGCGACAGGCTTGGGTGGGGCCGACGGCAGGAAGAACATCACCAGTGCCACCACCAGGTAAATCAGGTAAGCGCCCAGGGTGCTGACAGTCGGCGCATCCTGATAGCCGAACATCCCGGCCAGCACCGAGCCCAACGGGCCATCCATCGGCAGCGTCGCGCTGAAATCGAACAACACGGTTTGCAGGTGGTTCCACACCCCGGCTTCGTGCAGGGCTTGGACCGAGTTGGCGAGAATGCCGGCGGCCACCACCAGGATGAACAGGCCGGTCCAGCGGAAGAACGCACCCAGGTTCAGGCGCATGCTGCCGGTGTAGATCAGGAAACCGACAATGATCGCCAGGATCAGGCCGAGCAGGGCGCCAATCGGCGCGCCGGGGCCTTCGCTCTGCTGGAACACCGCGAGCAGGAAGAACACGGTCTCCAGGCCTTCGCGGGCGACGGCGAAAAACACCATGGCGATCAGCGCGATCACCTGGTGCCTGGAGCCGGCCAACGCGTGGTCGAGGGATTCGTGCAGGGCATGCTTGATGGAACGCGCGACTTTGCGCATCCAGAACACCATGGAACTGAGAATGCCGACGGCCACCAGGCCGACCACACCTTCGAACAGCTCCTGTTGTTTTTGCGGGAATTCGGCGCTGACCAGCTCCAGGCCGCCGCCCACCAGCAAGGCCAGGGCAGCGGCGAGGAACACACCGATCCAAACGGCGGGCATCCACTGGCCGCGGCCGGTCTGTTGCAGGTAACTGGCGATGATGCCAACGATCAATGCTGCTTCAATGCCTTCGCGCAGCATGATTAGAAAGGGAACGAGCATTCGGCACCGCATCAAGACTGGATAGGATGCTAATTTGTAACATAATGATACTCATTACTAAACAGGCAATATTGACCTTTGCTGAACTGCGGCTGAACGGTGGTGGCGAATCGCAACCGCCCTTATGATGCACCCCATCTTTTGCAGTATTGAATAGCCCGATTCCCATGGCGGAAAAAGACACCATCTCTATCCATCTTGTGCGCGAAGCCTTGCTGCAAAGCTGCGCGCCCGGCGCGGCCACGGTGGAGGCGTTGAGCAAGGTCGGGATAGACCCGGCGTTGCTCGACCAGCCCGACGCCCGCGTGCCCGCCACGGCCTATGCACGCCTGTGGCGCCTGCTGGCGCGGCGCATGGACGACGAATTTTTTGGCATGGACCCGCGCGCACTCAAGTCCGGCAGCCTGGCTTTTCTGTGCCGCACCGCGATGGCGCAACCGAGCCTGGGCACCAGCCTGGAAACCGGCCTGGGTTTTCTGTCGTTGATGCTGGAGCAGATGCCCGCACACCTGGTGCGTCAACAGAGCCTGGCGGAAATCGTCTTGCTCGAACCCGAACCTAAACGCGCGTTTACCTATTTCACCTATTGGATGATCGTGCATGGCGTCGCCTGTTGGTTGGCAGGCAGGCGTATCCCGATCCTGGCCATCGAACTACGTTGTTCGGAACCGGACTTCTGTGACGATTACCGGGTGATGTTTTCCGACAACCTGCGCTTTGACCGGCCGCGCACCCGCATGATTTTTTCCGCCGACTGCCTGGACCTGCCGATCAAGCGCAGCCCGGAAGAACTCAAGCGCTTTCTCGCGCATGCGCCGGCCAACATCCTGGTCAAGTACCGCGACCCTGACAGCCTCGCAACGCGCATCAAACACGACCTGCGCCAGATGTCGCCCGACCTGTGGCCGGAAACCGACGGCCTGGCGGCCAGCCTGTGTATTTCCGCCTCGACCCTGCGCCGCCGCCTGGCAGATGAGGGGCAGACCTATCAAGGGCTCAAGGACAGCGTGCGCAAGGAACTGGCAATTGTCTGGCTGGCCGAAGCGAATATCAGCTTTGCCGAAATTGCCGCGCGGCTGGGGTTTGCCGATGCCAGTTCGTTCTACAAGGCATTTCGCAAGTGGTCGGGGTCCAATCCTGGGCATTACCGTAGTTTGATCCTTAACGAGGCAGGGTGAGATACAGGTCTACCTGATGTAATGAGGTCAAAAGGTGGGAGAGGGCTTGCTCGCGAAGACGGTGTGTCAGTCGACTCACCAGTACAGGCCCCAACGCATTCGCGAGCAAGCCCGCTCCCACCCTTTAACCGAGTGCAACTTCCTCATTTGTTCAACCCGTGGCGGGCAGCACACACAATGCGCAGTGCCGGTCATCGGGTGTACAAGCCGGGTCGGCCATGGCTTGCTTGTAAGCCGACGGATCAAGCAGCGCGGTGTAGCAAATCAGATGGTGATTACACAGCGGGTTGTCCTGAACCGCAAAACTTGAACAATCGGCGGGGATTGTCTTGGCCTGCTGCAGCGCGTAGTAGACAGAGAAGTGCAGCACGTCACACTTCGGTACGGTCGGTACAACGTCGCGTGCGTAATTGAAGAGGTCGTAGTTGCTGACCTGCGTTTCGAAGAACTCCACAAATGTTTTGTTGCCGGTCTTGGGTGAGGCGAACAGGCAGGCGCTCGCCTTGCAGCCTTGCAGGTTGAGGTCGAGGGTAAGGTAGGTTGCCAGCGCCGATCCCAGGCTATGCCCCAACACCATCGGCGGATTTGCCGCCGTCAGCTGGCGGATGCCAAGCGCCAGCGGCACCGGCGGTGCACCGTCCAGGCCATGGAACTGCATCGTGCTGTAGATTTCCCAAAAGCCCTGATCCACCAGGCCTGCTTTCGGGTTGGGGTGGCTCATCATCAGGAAGTCGAGGTCGTCGCCCCATTCCTGCGCACCGTCCGTGCCGCGTATCGCCACCACGTACTGGTCCTGGCCCTGGACGTTACGCTGGGCGACATAGCCGTAGCAGACGCGACTGCGCTGGTCGTCAGAGGCGCCGATCATCGTCGAGCGCAATCCAAGGCCAGACACCCAAATGTCATCTGAACCCGAAAGAAACCCAACCACATTCCATCCCGTTTCCTTTATTCGTGGGTCGATCTGCGGCGGGATCTGACGCGGGTTGATGTCGCACATGTCCCAGGCATACATCACCAGTAATGCGTAGGGTGCAGCAGTCATTCGATCCATCGGAGGCTCCTTGTGAAGTCATCACTGTGAATGATTGAAGCATACCCACGGTATTAAGCTTGGCGCACGCGGCATAAAAAAAGCCCCGCGACCGAATGGGGCGTGGGGCTAAAAATTGGCTGGAAGCGACCAACCCAGGGAGCTCTTTACATCACAAGTAGGCTTTGAGCTGTAAGTATTGAAAGAAATAGGCTGCTACTGAGTAGTCTGTTTCCCAAAGTAAGAAAAGCCGCCAAATCTACTGGGCGGCAGCAGGACATATAAAAGATAGCTCTCTATATTTCGACGCCATCTTCTGTCGATCAGGAATGCATGGATGGCACGGTATCGCTACGCAACGTTGTTTAAATTGCTGAGGGGCTTCTGATGCCTCAGCCTTATGCGTTTATCAACGACCGGCAACAGACTTCGGTAGAACTCAAGGCCAGCTTGCGCTTGAGTAAACACGCCGAAGCCAAGTTCGATGTCCTTAATTCCCATATACGCAATGTTGTGGTGTTGCCAGGGCAACTGGTAATCATGGGTGATGATTCCACTGCCGCCTGTACGCTGGAAGAATCCCGCCTGATGCAAGCCGCCTGGACAATACGGCATGAGCTAATGGCCGAAGGTGGGGATGCCTTTGTACTGCACAACTATGACCTGCTACAGAAAATACTCGGTTATGCGTCACTTGGGATCGGCTCAGCCGGTGATGCCTGGAGCCGACATCTGCAAGACATTGGTAAAACGCTTGAAGAGATTGATGCCTTGCACAAACAATCCCTGCGACATGGCGGCGGCGTAGTGCGGGACGACTTCCTGGCTCGCCGCCAAACCCTGTTCGCTAAGTTGGAGGCGCAGATGCGCGGGTTCGCCCGTTATGGCACGGGTTTGCGCCAGGAAAGTTCGATCAAGAAAATGCTGGGTATTTCCACTCGCAGTTATCTGCATACAGGGGAAATCAGTCGCTATGCCGAGAGGATTTCGCATATTGCCAGGACGGCAAAAGTGCTTAAGGCGGGAACGCCGTTAGGGATTGCGTTGAGCACGACGTCCACTGCGCTTGAGATCAAGGAAGCGTGCTCGACGGGGAGGGAAGAGCAATGCACGAAGGCGAAATATGTGGAAGTGAGCAAGCTGGGTGGAAGCGTTTTAGGCGGTCTAGGAGGTGGTGCGATTGGATCAGGTTTGTGTCTTGCCATATTGGCGCCCACTACCGGTCCGGGCTCACTGGCTTGTCTATTGATCGGTGGCGCGGCGGGGGGCTTAGCAGTAGGAGAACTTGGAGGGCGTGGTGGACAAATGGTGGGTGAAACACTCTATGAATATTGAAGAATTCCTAAGCCCACATTTCATTTTATCGTTGGGGTTAGCTTTGTTTTTTTCGCTCACTGTTGTCCTGGTGATCTACGCTTTTTTGGCCTATCGCCGACTGGAATACATGGAGCACCTTCTGAATAAATGCAGTTTTATTGCCTTCCACTCACGGTTTTGGGATAACTCGCCGCGCGGAAGAATGATGCGGCTCAATGCGGTTGCAGTTGTCGTGTTATTGCCGAAACGGTTTCTAAAGCGCGGTCTCATTGACTGGCAGCAAGTTCAGGAATTTCCTCGCGTTTTTAAAAGACTTTTCCAAGGCATGTTCTTCGTCGGCCTGTTTTTCTTCGTTTGCGGCGCCTTTATCTGGCTACGTCAATGAAGTACTGCTCAGCAAAAGCCGTTCCTCAGCCGCCAAACAAAAAAAGCCCCGCGACCGAATGGGGCGCGGGGCTAAAAATTGGCTGGATGCGACCAACCAAAGGAGCTCTTTACATCACTTGCTGCTGGCGACGACCGTGTCCGGCTGCCAGCCGCCACCGAGGGCCTTGTAGATCGCGACAATCCCGCGATACAAGTCCACTTCGGCCTGGGCCTGGGAGTCTTCAGCGGCCAGACGCTCACGTTGCGCGTCGAGCAGCACGAGGAAATCCACCGTGCCTTCGCGATAACGGATCGCCGCCAGGTCGGCAGCCGCGCGACTGGACTCACTTTGACGGATCAGCGAGACCAGGCGCTGCTGGCGTTTGCCGTAATCACTGAAAGCATTTTCCGATTCTTCCAGCGCCAGCAGCACTTGCTGCTCGTAGGTTGCCAGGGCGCCATCGGCCTCGGCATTCGCCCCGCGCAAGCGTGCACGCACACTGCCCAGGTCAAATGCAGCCCAGGTAATGCTTGGGCCCAGGGACCAGGCATTGGCTGCAGCTGAACCGATTTGCGAACCGCGCCCGGCGGTAAAGCCGAGGAAGCCGCTGAGGCTGACCCGCGGGAACAGGTCGGCCTTGGCCACGCCGATACGCGCGGTGGCGGCGGCCAGCTTGCGTTCGGCGCTGAGGATGTCCGGGCGACGTTGCAGCAATTGCCCTGGGTCGCCGATTGGCAACGCCTTGGCAATCGCCGGCAGGTCTTTGGGGCTCAGGTCCACAGTCAGCTTGTCGGGGCGCTGGCCGAGGAGGGTGGCGATGCGGTTGCGCTCGCGCACTTGCTCGGCTTGCAGTTGCGGCACGCTGGCTTCAACGGCGGCCAGGCGCGCATCGGCGCGTTCCACATCGAGCTGATCGCCGACGCCGGCATCCCGCAGGCTGACGGTGATGGTGCGCGATTCCTGCTGGTTCTTCAGGTTGTCCAGGGCGATACGTTCACGCAATTGCGCGCCGCGCAGTTGACCGTAGGCGTCCACCAGTTCGGCAATCATGGTGACTTGCAGTTGGTACAGGTCGGCTTCGGCGACCTGTTGGTCAGCGTCGCTGGCTTCCAGGTTGCGGCGGATACGCCCGAACAAATCCACTTCCCAGGCCATGTCCAGGCCCAGGTCGTAGCGTTCGCTGTTGACGCGCTTGGTGGTCTGGCCGGGAATCTGGCCTTTGCCCACGTCGCTGCTGGCCCGGCTGGTCACCACCGGCATGATGTCGTTGGCGGCGTCATCACGAATCGCACGCGCCGCGCGCAGACGGGCAAAAGCGACGCGCAAGTCACGGTTACCGTTCAACGACTGGGTCACCAGTTGGTTGAGGGTCGGGTCCTCGAACTGCTGCCACCAGATGCCTTCGTATTTGGCATGGTCATAACTTTTGGTGTCGGCGGCGGCCGTGATATTGGCCGCCTCAAGCTTCTCGGTTTTATAGTCCGGGCCCACGGCACAGGCGCTCAGCGCCAGTACCAGCAAGCTCGGCAGGAATACTTTCACGCTCATTGCTGTGTCTCCAGCTTCAAGGCCTTGGCCGCTTTGCTCGCTTCGCCGCGCTCCACATGGCGACGGATCAGTACGTAGAACACTGGCGTCAGCAACAGACCGAAGAAGGTCACGCCGATCATCCCGGAGAACACCGCCACGCCCATCGCATGGCGCATCTCGGCACCGGCACCGCTGGACAACACCAGTGGCACCACACCCATGATGAACGCGAACGAGGTCATCAGGATCGGCCGCAGACGCAGACGGCAGGCTTCCAGTACCGCAGCCAGCGGGTCGAGGCCTTCCTGCTGTTTGTCCTTGGCGAACTCGACAATCAGAATCGCGTTCTTGCACGCCAGGCCCACCAGTACGATCAAGCCAATCTGGGTGAAGATGTTGTTGTCGCCGCCCGAGATAATCACCCCGGTAATGGCCGACAGCAGCGTCATCGGTACGATCAGAATCACCGCCAGTGGCAGGCTCCAGCTTTCGTATTGGGCGGCCAGTACCAGGAACGCCAGCAGTACGCAGAGCGGGAACACGAACAGCGCAGTGTTGCCCGAGAGGATTTGCTGATAGGTCAGGTCGGTCCACTCGTAGGTCATGCCGTTGGGCAGTTCTTCTTTCAACAGTTTTTCAATCGCCGCCTGCGCCTGGCCGGAGCTGTAGCCCGGTGCAGCGTTGCCGTTGATTTCAGCGGTGATAAAGCCGTTGTAGTGCATCACGCGGTCCGGGCCCGAGGTGTCGCTGACCTTGATAAAGGTCGCCAGCGGGATCATCTCGCCTTTGTTGTTACGCACTTTCAGCTGGCCGATCTGGTCTTCATCCTGGCGGAACTGTTGCTCAGCCTGCACGTTAACCTGATAAGTACGCCCGAAGCGGTTGAAGTCGTTGGCATACAACGAACCCAGGTAGATCTGCAGGGTGTCGAAGATGTCGCTGACGGCCACGCCGTGGGTCTTGGCTTTTTCGCGGTCGATGGCAGCATCAACCTGCGGCACGTTGACCGTGTAGCTGGTGAACAGGCCAAACAGCTCAGGCGTGGTGCGGCTCTTGGTGATGATGTTCTGCACTTCTTTGTACAGCTCGTCATAACCCAGGTTGCCACGGTCTTCGATCTGCAGGCGGAACCCGCCAATCGTGCCCAGGCCCTGTACCGGCGGCGGTGGGAAGATCGCCATGTAGGCTTCTTCGATGCTGCTGTACTTGCCGTTCAGTGCACCGGCAATCGCACCGGCGGACATGCTTGGGTCTTTACGCTCGTCGAACGGTTTCAAGGTCACGAACACGATGCCGCTGTTCGGGCTGTTGGTGAAACCGTTGATCGACAGGCCCGGGAACGCTACGGCGCTTTCCACGCCTGGTTGTTTCAGCGCGATGTCGGACATGCGTTTGATCACGTCTTCGGTGCGGTCCAGGCTTGCGGCGTCGGGCAATTGCGCGAAGGCCACCAGGTATTGCTTGTCCTGGGCCGGTACGAAACCAGTCGGCGTGTGGGCAAAGCCCAGCCAGGTCAGGACCATCAAGCCGGCGTACAGGAACAGCGCGATACCGCTGCCGCGAATCACCCGGCGTACGGTGCCGACATAGCCATGGCTGGCTTTCTCAAAGAAGCGGTTGAATGGACGGAACAACCAGCCACCCAAGAGTTTGTCGAGCACCTTGGAGAAGCGATCCTTCGGCGCGTCATGGCTGCGCAGCAACACGGCGGCCAGGGCAGGCGACAAGGTCAGCGAGTTGAAGGCCGAGATCACCGTGGAAATCGCAATCGTCAACGCAAACTGCTTATAGAACTGCCCGGTCAAGCCACTGATAAAGGCCGCTGGGATGAACACCGCACACAGCACCAACGCGGTGGCGATGATCGGGCCGGTCACTTCGCTCATGGCCTTTTCAGTGGCCGGGAACGGTTCCAGCCCCAACTCGATGTTCCGCTCGACGTTCTCCACCACCACGATGGCGTCGTCCACCACGATCCCGATGGCCAGTACCAAACCGAACAGCGACAAGGCGTTGAGCGAGAAGCCAAACAGGTGCATCACCGCAAACGTACCGATCAACGATACCGGCACCGCCACCAACGGAATGATCGAGGCGCGCCAGGTTTGCAGGAAGAGGATCACCACCAGCACTACGAGGATCAGCGCTTCGAACAGGGTGTGAACCACCGCTTCGATGGAGCCACGCACGAAGATAGTCGGGTCATAGACGATGCTGTAGTCCATGCCTTGCGGGAAGCTCTGTTTCAGCTCTTCCATCTTGGCGCGCACTTCGTTGGAAATCTCGATGGCATTGGAGCCGGGGCGCTGGAAGATCGGGATCGCCACGGCCGGCTGGTTGTTCAGCAACGAGCGCAGGGCGTATTGGCTGGAGCCCAGCTCAACCCGTGCGATGTCTTTGAGGCGCGTGATTTCACCGTTTTCGCCGGAGCGAATAATGATGTTCTCGAACTCTTCTTCAGTGACCAGACGGCCCTGAGTGTTCACCGACAGCTGGAAGCTGGTGGCATTCGGTGCAGGTTGCGCACCCAAGGCACCGGCGGCCACTTGGCGGTTCTGCTCACGGATCGCGTTGACCACATCGGTGGCGGTCAGGTTGCGCGAAGCGGTTTTGTTCGGGTCCAGCCACACACGCAGGGAGTAGTCGCCCATGCCGAACAGCTGCACGTCACCCACACCGCCCAAACGTGCCAGCTCATCCTTCACATTGAGCAAGGCGTAGTTGGACAGGTAGAGCATGTCGTAACGCTGATCCGGGGAGGTCAAGTGCACCACCATGGTCAGGTCGGGGGAGGCCTTGTCCACGGTGATACCGATGCGCGTCACTTCCTCGGGCAGTTTTGGCTGAGTCCGGGTCACACGGTTTTGCACTTGCACCTGCGCGTTGTCCAGGTCGGTGCCCAGGGCGAAGGTGATGGTCAGGGTCAGCTTGCCGTCGGCGGTCGACTGCGAGGACATGTACAGCATGTTCTCGACGCCGGTGATCGCTTGCTCCAGCGGCGCGGCCACGGTTTCACCGATGACTTTAGGGTTGGCGCCCGGGAAGTTGGCGCGTACCACCACGGTGGGCGGCACGACTTCCGGGTATTCGCTGATCGGCAATTGGAACAGCGAGATCGCGCCGGCGATCAGGATCAACAGCGACAGCACCGCTGCGAAGATCGGCCGTGAAATGAAGAACTTGGAAAAATTCATCTTGAGTTGTATCCATTAACCGCGTGGAGTCGCGACGCTGGCAACTTTGGGCGCGGCTTTATCCGGCGCCACTTGCTCCAGGTTGCTGGCTTCAAGCGCTTGTCGTTGTTGTGCCAAGGCGGCGAGGGTTTCCTTGCTGGCCATCGGGATGGTTTCCGGTGCAACCGGCGACCCCGGACGAATGCGCTGCAGGCCCTTCACGACGATGGTGTCGTCCTTGTTCAAACCGCTGCGCACAATGCGCAAGCCTTCGATCTTTGGCCCAAGCTCCACTGAGCGATACGCCGGCTTGTCGCCGTCCATCACCAGCACGAACTTCTTGCCCAGGTCAGTGCCGACGGCTTCGTCGTTGATCAGCACGGCGGAGTAGGTGCCGCTGCCGACCAGCTTCAAGCGCGCATACAGGCCAGGCGTGTATTCGCCCTTGCTGTTATCGAATACGGCGCGACCACGGATGGTGCCGGTGGCCGGGTTGACCTGGTTGTCGACAAAGTTCATCTGGCCCAGGTGCGGGTTGCCGGTTTCGTTGGACAGGCCCAGGTACACCGGGGTGGTTGCACCGCGACGGCCTTCGCGCGCCAGTTGGGTGTACTTGAGGTACACGCGCTCATCGGCGTCGAAGTAGGCGTAGACCTTGTCGGTGGAGACCACGCTGGTCAGCGCGGTGACGTCGGCGGTGACCAGGTTGCCGGCGGTGATTTCCGCACGGCTGACGCGGCCACTGATCGGCGAGGTCACGCGGGTAAAGCTCAGGTTCAACTTGGCCAGGTCCAGCTGCGCTTGAATGCCGGCGACAGCGGCGCGGGCTTCCTGGGCGGCGGTGGTGCGCGAGTCGGCCAGTTCGGCGGAGATCGCATTGCTCTGGCGCAGGCGGTCGCCACGTTGCGCTTCGTTATCGCTACGGGTGGCGGCGGCTTTGGTTTGGGCCAGCTGGGCTTCGAGGCGGCGCACTTCAGCCTGGAACGGGCGGGGGTCGATCTGGAACAGCACGTCGCCTTTCTTCACCAAGGCGCCTTCGGTGAAGGCCACCTGGTCGATCTGGCCGGACACGCGCGGACGAATCTGCACGGTTTCCGGGGCTTCCAGGCGGCCGGTGAATTCATCCCACTCGTTGACCGGTTGTTCAAGCACCTTGGCCACGCTGATTTTCGCAGGGGGCATGGCGGCCGCTTGTTCCGGGGTCTTGCCGCATGCGCTCATCACCACCACGGCCAAAATCGGCAAGGGGAAGCGCAAATGTTTGAGTGACTGTTCCATGAGGTGCATCCGCCAATGTATTTGAGATGGGCGGATCATGCGCGGCGAGGTGCTATGTCACGAATCGAATGAAACAAAGGTAACTATCATTCGGAATGATATAAGCGCGGGATTAGCCCTCTAGCATGCGGGTTTCGTTAGGAAGCTATCAATAGGAGTGATGACAAAAGACTGTTGCGCGGGCTGCAAGGAACGCCCGCGCGGTTTTTCAGTCCAGCAGGCGGCTGACCTCACGTAAGCGCACGTCATTCAAATTGCCGGTGGAGGCCAGCAGGTTAAGTTGCGCCATCAGGATCGCATAACGCTGCTGCGCCACACGCTGCTGAGTGTCGGTGACTTTCTGCTGGGCATCCAGCACATCATTATTAATCCGCGAGCCGGCTTCAAAGCCGTGCGTCACCGACGCCAGGTTGACCTGGCTGGATTTGAGCGCCTGCTTGAGCGCCTGGTACTGGCTCATGCCACTGGTGACTTGCAGGTACGCCTGGCGTGCCATCAGCCCGGCGTTGCGGCGTGCGTCTTCGACCTCATCCTGAGCCTTGCTCTGCAGCGCGTGGGCTTCACGCACGCGGCTGCTGGTGCGGCCACCGCCATACAGCGGCACGCTGAGTTTGACCCCGACCACCGTCTGGTTATAGCGGTTCTCCGGCAGCGTGACGTCGTACACATCGCCGCCCACCGAGGCGAAGCGGCCGTGGGCGGCGATCAAGTCGAGGGTCGGCAAGTGGCCGGCCTGTTCTTTGTCGATGTCCATTTCGGCCAGGCGCTGGGCGATCTGCGCGCGCTGCACGGCGAGGTTGCCTTGTTGCGCGGTATTGGCCCAATCGCCGATGGCGGCGGGCACCGGGGCGCTGAACTGCGGCTCCTTGCCCGACCACGGGCGCGCCTGGGCGGCGGTCAATTGGGTGAGGGCTTCGGTGGCGATATCCAGCGCGCCGCGTGCGGCAATCTGCTCGGCAAACGCCTGGTCGTACTTGGCCTGTACCTGTTCGAGCGCGTTGGCAGTGGTGGCGCCGTCGGCGAGCAAGCGCTGGCTGCGGTCCTGGCTTTCCCGCAGGGTTTGCAGTTGCTGGGTGCGGGTGTTCAACAGTTCCTGGTTGAGCAACACATCAAAGTAGGCACGGGCCACGCGCAGCATCAAGTCCTGGCGCGCTTGTTCGGTCTGCACCTCGCTGGCACTGATCAGCAGTTTGCTCTGGTCATGGGCGATCACGTTCTGCCAGCGCAACAGCGGCTGAGTGAGCACCACGGCGTAGGCGTTGGTGTTGTTGCGGTTGCGGTGGTAATCGTTGGAATCCTCGGCATCGACCCAGGCCGCGCCGCCGGTGACGGACAGGTCCGGCAACAGGTTGGCGCGGCTTTGCGGTTCTTTCTCCGCCGTGGCCAACTGCTGGGCCTGGGCGGCGGCGAACTTCATGTCATGGCTCAGCGCTTTCTGGTACAGCTGGTACAAGTCCTCTGCCGACGCGAGGGCCGGGCAGCAGGCGAGGGCGAGCCCACACAGTGAGGTGAGCAAGGGGGTGTGTGTCAGATGCAGCCCTGGAATACGCAAGGGTAGGTCTCCACAAAAAAATTATCGGCTGAGGGTGCTTCTGCGCATCATCAGCACCATGGGTATGCCGATGGCCATGACCGCGCCCAAGGTGCCGAACAGCATGCTGAAGGCGAGCATTTGCGCCTGTTCGCGCGCTTGCAGGTAAGGCATCAAGGCCAACGCTTGTTGATGGCTGGCCAGGCCCAGGGACAGGAACAGCGGGTTGGATTCCACGCCGCCCCAGCCATTGGCGATCAGGCTCGATTCGGTCACGTGCTCGGAGAGCAAGCGATAGCGTTCCCACGAGAACCGCGTGAGCAAGGTGGCAGCGATGGCGATGCCGACGCTGCCGCCCAGCTGGCGCATCAGGTTGAGCACGCCCGAGGCGCCGGAGATCAACGTCAGCGGCAGCCGACGCATGGCCAGGTTGGTCAGCGGCACGAAGATCATGCCCAGGCCCAGGCCGCGAATCACCAGCGGCCAGTACAGCGTGTCCGGGTTGCTGTCGAGGGTGAACTGGGTGTGCAGGAACATCGCGTAGCAGTACATGACGATGCCCAAGGTCACGAACACGCGCTCGTCGATCTTGTTTTCCTGGGACAGCTTGCCGATCACCAAGGTGCTGATGGCGCTGGCCACCGCGCCGGGGAAAATCACCAGCCCGCTCTGGTAGGCGCTTTGCGCCAACAACGTCTGCAAGAACAGCGGCACCATGAATAAGGTGCTGTACAGCCCGAAACCCACACAAAACGCGCAGATGCAGCCCATCAGGAACTCGCGGTTGTGAAACAGCGCAACGTTGACGATTGGGTTGGCGGCACGCCGTTCCCACCAGAAAAACCCCACCAGGCTGAAGCTGCTGAGCAACAGGCAGGCCACCGTCCAGTTGGATTCCATCCAGTCCCAGTGCTCGCCGCGCTCCAGCAGGATCTGCAGGCTGCCAACCCCCAGGGCCAACAGGCAGAAGCCGCTGTAGTCGACGCTGCTGGGTTTTTGCTCATTGACCGAATCGCCGATGCACAACCAGCACAGCAACAGCGCCACGGCACCGATGGGCACGTTGATCAAAAAGATCCAATGCCATGACAAGGTGTCGATCAGGTAGCCACCGACAGTCGGCCCCAAGGTCGGCCCCATCATCACGCCGACGCCGTACAGCGCCATGCCGCTGCTGACCTTTTCCTTGGGGAACACGTCGTAGATGATCGCCTGGGAGATCCCCAGCAACCCGCCGCCCGCCAGGCCTTGCAGCACGCGGAAGGCCACCAGTTGCCACAGCTCGGCGGAAAACGCGCAGCCCACCGACGCCAGCACAAACACGGCGGTGGAGACCAGGTAGTAGCGGCGCCGCCCAAACCAGGCAGACAACCAGCCGCTGACCGGCAGGATCACCACGTTGGCCACCACGTAACCGGTGGAGACCCACGAGATCTCATCCACCGACGCCCCATAGGTGCCCATCAGGCTGGGAATGGCGACGTTGACGATGGTCACGTCGAGCAACTCCATCATCGACACCAGCGTCACCGTGAACGCAATCAGGTACGGCGACCTCATAACGTCTGGCTGCCGTTGCGTGGCGTGGCGACTTCGACGAAGGCGCTCATGCCGGGGCTCAACAAGGGCTTGTAGTCAGCCGGCACGTCGGTGAGGGCGATCCGCACCTGGACGCGTTGCACCACCTTGGTGAAGTTGCCCGTGGCGTTTTCCTGCGGCAGCAACGAGAACTTCGCCCCGGTGGCCGGTGCCAGGCTTTCGACCACGCCGTCTAAGGCCTGGCCGGGGAACGCGTCCACGGTAACCTTGGCGTGCTGGCCGACGCGAACCCGGCCGACTTGGGTTTCCTTGAAGTTGGCGGTAATCCACAGCGGCTCGGTGGCGATCAGGCTCAAGAGCTTCTGGCCGGCGACCACGAACTGGCCGGGCTCCACCTCTTTTTTCGACACGATGCTGCGCACCGGCGCGGTCTGGCGGGCGTCGTGCAGCTTGATCCGAGCCTGCTCCAACTCGGCTTGCGCCGCCGCGATGCGGTAGTCCTGCACCTTGAGTTCGGCCTTGTTGGCCAAGGTGCTTTGCGCCGCCGCCTGGGCGTTACTGCGCGCGGCTTCCTGGGCATGGCTCAGCGCGTCGAAACGTGCCTTGGCCAGTTCCAGGTCCTGGGTGCTCAACACACCTTGGGCGCCGAGGCGACGGGCGCGTTGGTAGTCATTGCGCGCCTGCTCAAGGTTGGCGCTTGATTGTGCCAGGGCCGCCTGCGCGGCCTGGCGTATGGCGACCGCGCCGAGGATCTGGCTGTCCAGCGCCCCCGGGCTGCCGCTGCGCCCGGCGGCGGCGAGCAGGGCTTGCCATTGTGCTTCGCGCTGCTGCACCTGGTATTGGTATTCGCTGTCGCGTATCTGAAACAGCAAGTCGCCGCTTTCCACGGTGACGTTGTCCATCACCGGCACGCTCATCACCACGCCTGACAGCTTGGCCCGCACCGGAATAATCACCCCATCCAGCTCCGCGTTGTCGGTGCTGACGTACGCGCTGGAATACTGCCAGCGCTGCCAGCCGAGCAGCAGCAAACCCCCGACCACGACAGTGCACAGTGTGAGTTTGATTAGCTTGCCTTTGGTCATGTCTTGCTCCCTGTGTTCATGCGCGGCTCAGAAACTGTGTGCAACCCGGCGCACAGGGCGCTCCGTGGTGTGTTGGGCTTTCTCCTGGAGGAAATGGTGCACGCCGTCCCACAGGTCGATGCGGGAGTTGATCGCGGTCTTGGCGCTGTCGATCATGTGTTGGTGTTGCTCGGGCGTGGTGACGATTTCGCCGATGATGCGTTTGGCGGCCGGGCCATGCTCGTCGCCGTCCATTTCAATGTGGCGCTTGAGGTAATAGGTGAGCATCGGCACTTCGGTCTCACTCACCGACCACTGCGAGAGCAGGCGCCCGAACATGTCGGGAATGATGTCTTCGCGGCCAAAAAAGAAGTACGCCAGCACCGCTTCGGTAGAGCCGTGTTGGGCGACATCGAGGGTCTGGCACATGAACACTTTGGCCGCCAAAGGAATGTCGCGGTCGTTGAGCGCCTTGGCCAGCGGCACCTTGGCCTGGATCGCGGCGAGGAAGCGGCGGAATACCGAGCTGTCGGCGCCGATTTCATCCATGGCGGTGAGGTACAGGTCCAGGTGGCTGATAAACCCGCCGCCCGGGTGTTCGTCGGTTTCTTCACCCACCACGATTTCATTGATCAAGCGCGCAGCGGTGATGTGCACCGGCGGCACCCACGGCAGCTCGACGCAGGTGAGGTCGCGCTGGATGCGCTTGAGCAAGGTCATGAAATCCCACACGGCGAACACGTGGAATTCCATCAAGGTGCGCACGTCTTCAACAGTGCGGATGTTGGCAAACAGCGGGTGGCCGAATAACTGCGCGCGTTCGGCTTCAATGTGGCTATCAATTTCAAACGGCATACATGCTCCTGCAGCCTGAGGGTTCAGGCGGTCAATCCATTGGGAAATTTAGGGTGTGTGTTCAGTCGTTCACCGTGTCTCCACGGTAAGGGTGGCGGCGGGTGGCGTATTTGAAGGACGCAACGAAGTTTTTTTCCAGCAGGTGCTGCCGGTCGGCGTACCAGCCGGCGTCGAGCAGTTGCCGGTGCACCTTGGGCAGGCGCCAGCACGGCACGGCAGGGTAAAAGTGATGCTCCAGGTGAAAGTTAGCGCCGGCATGCATGAAGGTGCACAGGCGCGATGTGCGCGAACGCGCGGGCGGCTGTTCATCGTCTGCGCTGAAGGCATGTTCCTGGTAGGCATTAAAGGCCGACACCAGAAACGCCACCGTCAGGCTCAGGCCAAACCCCAGCAGCAACCCGTCGACCTGCCACAAGGCCAGCGCGTACACACCGAGCCAACCCAGCTGGCAGGCGATATTGCAGCGCGCCAAGTGTTGAACCTGCGCCGCGCTCAAGGGCAGCGGCGAGGGGCTGATCAGCGGGCCGAATGCCAGGCGCAAGGTGGCTTGCAGGTAGTTCGAGGTGGCGAGCAAACGTGACAGCGCGATGCGGCTCAGCAAGGTGCGATAGCGCGAGAAATGCCGGTAATCCGGGTCGTTTGCGCTGTTGCTGAAGCGGTGGTGCTGCCAGTGGTCGACGAAGTAACCGGTCACGCAGAACCCCGGCAGCATCGAACTGGTGAAGATGCCCAGGTAACAGCTGTGCATCGGGTTACGGCTCAGGTTGAAGTGAAAGCCTTCATGCCCAAGGATCGCTTGCAGAAACATTCCGTATCCGGCCATCACCCAGAGTGGCGCGCACAGCAGCACCACCCACAGGCTGGACGTCGTGTTCGCCACCCACACAAACAGCGCGAGTGGCAGCAGGTAGAGGCACAGGGCGTAACCGATGATCAACAAGGACTCGCCCGTGTGCGCTTTGAACAACGCGCGGTCGAGGCGAACCTGGGGCTTGGCGTGCAGTTGTCTGGCCATTGGTTGCGCGTTACTCGATCAGTTCAGGTTTGAGCGCCAGGTGCCCACCGCGTGTCAGCGTGCGCAGGCGCAAGGCGATAAAGGCGTCGACCACACTCGGCGCAATGCGCGCGGTGTACATGGCCAGGGTGCCCATGAACGTCAGGCCACGGTTGCGCAGGCCGTCTTTGCGGCAGGCGCGCACCAGGCCGTCGGCGGCGGCATCGAGCTTTTCTTCCAGGGACAGCAAGGTCTTGTCGCCCCACATGAAGGTCACCAGGCGCTTGACCGACAGGCCCACGCGCTGGGCGGGCAAATGGATCGCGGTGTCGATGAACCCCGGATACACCGTGACCACATCGAGCTGCCCGCGATACTGCATGCGCAGCACGTCGGAATACGCACTCAGCGCGCGTTTGCTGGCGGCATACGCGGCCACATACGGCGCATTGACCAGGGCGAACAGCGACGACACATTCACCACTTTGCCGCGTTTGCGCAGCAGCCCCGGCAAGAAGCCGGCGACCAGTTGCCACGGCGCGAACAGGTTTACGTCCACCGCGCGGGTGACTTCGTCCGTCACGCCGGTTTCGCCACGCTCCAGGGTCAGGGTGCCGGCGTTATTGACCAGAATGTCGATGTCACCGAAGTCAGTGCTGATGGCAGTGATCACCTGGGCCAACGCCCTGCGGTCACACAGGTCGACTTGATAAAACCCGTCGAGCAGCCCCAGTTCCTGCGGTTCCAGGATGTCCAGGCCGATCACCGTGGCGCCTTGCCCCTTGAGCTTGTGCGCGGCGGCATGGCCCAGGCCACGTGCACAGCCGCTGATGACAATGGTTTTTCCGAGCAGGTTCATGGTTTCACTCCGGCGATGCTGAAGGTGGATTGGGACAAGTAGCAGTCGAGGTTGGTCGCCATCGAGATCTTCGCCGGCGGGTGAAATTGCAGGCCACGGCAGGCCATCAACCAATTCGAACTCTGGTTGCTGGTAATAAACGCCATGCCCCCGAGCATCGCGTGGGCTTCGTCCGACAGCTGGTTGAGCAGTTGTTCGATGCCATAACGCACCAGCAACAGGCGGGCGAGCACGGTGTGCAGGTCGTGCGGGTTGCGTTCCACATCCAGCGCCGCGCCTTCCAGGGCGGTGATCGCCAATTGCAGGTGGGCGGCCAGGTCGACGCGGTGATGGGCAGTCCAGCGCGCGGCGTCGGTCACGGTTTCGATCAGACCGGCACAGGTACCCACGTAAGATGCGCAAATCAACAGCTCGAACCAGATGAAACCCACGGTTTGCACATCGCCCAGCAGGTGCTTGTAACCGGCGGAAAACACCATGCGCTCCGGCACGAACACTTCGTTGAGGCGCACTTCGATGCTTTCGGCGGCGGCCAGCGCGCTGTTTTGCCAGAACGGTGCCCGGCTGATGCCCGGCGCGTTCGCGGGAATCAGCGCCACCATCAACTCTTCGCCGTCCACGCCCTCGCGGGTGTAGCTGGCGGTGAGCAAGTCCATCGACTGGCCGAGGCAGCAAGGCTTTTTGCTGCCGCTGAGCAGCACGCCTTCCGGGGTCTGTACTGCCTGCATGTTCGAGTCGAGGATGCCGGCGCCCGTGTTGCCCTCGGCAAAGCCCGAGGACAGCAACAAGCGGTTCTGCGCCACGGCGGCCAGCAACAGGCCTTCGGCGCCGCCGCCGTTTTGGGTCAGCGCCAACAGGCTGGCGACGGAGAATTGGTGCATGGTGCTGGCCACGGCCAGCGACGGCGAGCGCGCGCCCAGGGCGATCTGCACATGCACCGCATCGAGGATGCCCGCGCCCAGGCCGCCGCCGGCGCGGTTGACCAACAGCCCGACCGGGCCGTGTTGCTTGAACAGGGCGACGACGTCGCTGTGCGATGCTTCACGTTCGGCAAAGGCAATGTCCGCCAGGCGCGCGTCAAAACCTGGGGCGTAGTTGTGCAGCACCGCGCGTGAGCGGTTCAACAGAGACAGGGTCATGGCTGGGGCCTCACATAGCTTGTGGGAAACAATCCGGTGATGATCGAGTTAATGTTGTCGCGAATGGCGGTCTTGGCCACGGGGTCGAGCATGTCGGCGAGCATCGGCAGGCCCAGGTCAAAGCGTGACTTGAAGGTGATGATCGCGTCCTTGCCGTCCGGCAGCACTTGCCAGGTGCCCGAGAAATGGTCGACATCGCCGGCCAGTTGTTCGAAGTGGATCTCTCGGGTCTCGGCGTTGAACGTATCGCGCTCTTGCCACTTGAGAATGCCGCTGTGGAAGTTGACTTCCCAGGAGGTGAACGACACCTGGTCGCTGACCTTATTGATGGTGATATTGCGCACCGACTCGCACAGCTCGACGTAGTGGCTGAAGTCGCTGATCACGGCAAAGACTTCATCAGCGCAGGCGTGTGGAATGTGCGCCTGGATATTGACTTCCTGCATGGGGTAACTCCAAAAATCAAAGGGTGGAAACTGAAGTGGTGAGCGCCTGGGCGAACCCCTCGATCAACCAGTTGCAGTCCTGGGCGTTCAGCAGCGGCGACGGCGTCAGCCGCACGACCCGGTGATCATTGAGCGAGTGGCAAACGATGATTTGCTGCTCGATCAGCGCCATGACCATGTTTGCGGCAATCGAGGCGTCGCTGAACTCGAAGCCCAGCAGCAAGCCCGCGCTGCGCAGCTTCACGCACTCGGCCAGGCCCATCTGTTGCAGCAACGCGCTGAAACGCGCATGCAGGTCCTGGCCCATCAGCCGGGCGCGCTGCACCAGGTCTTCCTGCACCATCACTTGCAACGTGGCCTGCACCGCCGCCATGGCCAGCGGGTTGGCGCCAAAGGTCGAGGTGTGCACCGTGGGGTTGCGGTTGAACGGCGCATAGACCGTGGCGCTGGCAACCATGGCACTCACCGGTACGCAGCCACCGGACAGGCTTTTGCCCACCAGCATGATGTCGGGCACCACCTGCTCTTGGTCGCAGGCCCACCAATGGCCGGTGCGGCCCAGGCCGGACTGAATTTCATCGATGATCAGCAGCGCGCCGTATTGGTCGCACAGCTCGCGGACACGCGTCAGATAACCGTGCGGTGGCAGGATCACGCCGGCTTCGGCCTGGATCGGCTCGAGAATCACGCAGGCTTTTTCCGGCGACGCCAGCAGTTGCTGTTCCAACGCATCACTGTCGCCGAAGGGCACGAACGCGCTTTCACTGAGCAGGCCACTGAACGGCTCGCGGTAGCTTTCGCGGCCGGTCACGGCCAAGGCGCCGAGGGTCTTGCCGTGGAAACCGCCAAGCGTCGACAGCGTGCGACGGCAGCCGTTAAGGCGCGCCAGTTTCAACCCGGCTTCAGTGGCTTCGGCGCCCGAGTTGCAAAAGAACACATAGTCCAGGTTGCCGGGGCAGCGGGCGGCCAGGGCCTGAGCGGCCAAGGCCTGTTGCGGGTTGAGCAACAATTTGCTGGCCAGTGCGTTCTGCTGCAGCTGCCGGGTCACGGCTTCCACCACGACCGGGTGGCCGTGGCCGAGGAAGAACACCCCATAGCCGCCGGCATCCAGGTACTGGCGCCCTCTGTTGTCATAGATGTAGACGCCCTGGCTGGACTGCTCGATGGGCAGGTTCATCAGCGAGGCCAGGCGGGCGTAGCCCGAATTCACATGCTGGCGGAAATACTGGTCAATCTGTTCGGCGTCGCTTGCGGGTTCGATAAGTAGCGGGTTCATGCCACGGAGGCCTCAGCGAAGGGCGGCGCCGGCTGTTTGAGCATCCGCGTCAGGGCCCCCAGCTTGGGCGCCAGGTGATTGAGTGACAGCAGCAATTCGCGGCTGACATCCCGTGCGTTGAACGCCGCTTCGCCGAGCAACTCGGGCAACGAGGTAGGCAGCGGTGTGCGTAGGCACGCATAGCGGCACAGTTGATTGGCGCGGCCCAGGGCGGCCTGGATATTGCCGGTCAGCGCCGGCAGAAACACCGGGCGGATCAGGCGTTCATAAATATCCGGCGCCATGCAGCGTGGCCGCGTGAACGCTTTGCCCTGGGCTTCCATGGAGTGGCACATCAGGTCCAGCAAGCCGGTCAGGTCCAGGGCCTGCGGGCCGCTGGTGAGGAAGTAGTCCTTGCCGATCAAACGCTGGCGCAAGGCATTGGCAATCGCCCGTGCGGCGACGTCGCGAGCGATCAGGTCGATATAGCCGGCAGGCGGGCAGGGCACGATCGGCAGCACGCCGGACATCATCAGGCCCATGGTCATGTGAAAACCCTGGAAGTTGGGCATATGCCCGCTGCCCGAATCGCCAATGATGATCGAGGGGCGAAAGATCGACACGTCGATCCCGGCCGAGCGCACCAGGGTTTCGGCCTGGCGCTTGGCCACTTCGTACGGGATTTGTGCCTGCACGCCTTCGTAGTAGTCGCAGGGGTGAGTGAAGGCGGTGCTGACGTGGTAAAGCGGCACTTTGGCCTGCTGGACAAAGCTCACGACGTTCTCGGTGCCGAGGTAATTCACCGAGAAAATCTGATCGACATCGCCATCCATACGGGTGACGGCCGCAGCGTGAATCACCCAGTCGACGCGCTTGAGCAGCGCTTCATAATCGGCGGCGTCCAAGCCTAGCCGAGGGCGGCAGATATCGCCTTTGAGGACTTCGACCTGCGGGTGGCGAATGCGACTTTTACGCGCCAGGCAGACCAGGTGAAAGTCCTGCGCCAGGCACTCGATCAGGGACTCACCGAGCACACCTGATCCTCCCGTGAGAAGGACGGTTAATTTTTGCGGTTCTGACATGTAGGACGCTTCCTGCGGACTCATCGAAAGAATTAACGTTGCGTTTCGCCAAATCCCAGGCACGGATGCCCCTGGCGAACACTCTGTATTCACGTGCGGTGGCGTTGAAGTGCTGTGGGGGAGGCAATCAGCGCTTAACGTTTCAGCGAATAAGATTCGATCGATATTGGCGTTTTGACATCACTGCGTCTTGAACGAAACGCTTGTCTTGCGCAAAACCTTGGCAGCGGTGCGGGGCGTCATGCCAAACATGCGGCGCATCATGCGCATCATGCGCGCCAGGTGGGCCTGGTCGGAGAAGCCGCCATCGGCAGCGGCGTCCGACAAGCTGGCGCCAGCCGCCAGGGACTTGGAGGCGCGCTCGAGTTTGTTCCAGATGATCCATTGCGACAGCGAAACGCCCATCTGGTGCGTGGCCACGCAGCGCAAGCGCGGGCTCGACAGGCCGACCGCGTTGGCGGCGCGGCTGACGGAACCAGGACCGTCGCGGTCCTGGCGCAGGAGGTTCAAGGCCTTGTACAGGCGCTGATCGATAGGCGGCGTAATTGCCAGCAACCGCGCGAGCGCCTCGACAAACTGCGCCAGGGAGGTGGTGCGGCGGAAACACTCAAGCATTTCCTCACTGGCCAGGGCGATGCCATTGTGATGAAGCAAGGCTTTGAGGTCGCGGCCCAGTGGCGTGTCGGGGTTGATGTAGACAAAGGCCACCGGGTGAATGTCGGCCACCGCGCGGTGCTCGACGTTGGGACCGATGATCACCCCGGCCGCGCGGATCAGCTGGCCGGGCAATTCCAGCTTCACGGGTTGGTGCACGCCGATGCACAGCTGAATGGCGACATGGGAGTGGGCAGTATTTTGATCCGCGCGGCCAATGTAGCCCGCCCATGAATCACCAAAGGTAACGCTGCCGTCCCACATGTAAGGTCTTCCTGACTCAGAGGGTGAGTGTTGCGTGTGCAGGGTAGGCCTGCACAGGTCTGGATTCAAGCACCGGGCGTGCCGTTACCGCTGTAGCGCCGCGCGCATCCCCGCCAGCTTGATGCAGGTTTCGTCGTATTCGCTGGCAGGGTCGGAGTGTTCGACGATGCCGCAGCCGGCGAACAGCCGGGCCTGGTTAGCGTTTAACAGCGCACTGCGCAGGCCGACGATAAATTCGCCATTGCCGTGGGCGTCCAGCCAACCCAGCGGCGCCGCGTACCAGCCACGATCAAAGCCTTCAAACTGGCGAATATGCGCCAACGCCTGCTGGCGTTCGTGGCCGCCCACGGCGGGCGTGGGGTGCAGAATCGAGACCATTTTGAGCAAACTGCAGCCTGGCTGCAGCGGGCCTTCGATCAGCGTCGCCAGGTGCTGCACGCGGCTCAGGCGCTTGATATGCGGCGTGGGCGGCATGTGCAACGCCTGCACCCAGGGCGCGAGGTCGCGTTGAATGATCTGCACCACCACCGCGTGTTCGTGCCGATTCTTTTCGCAGTCGAGCAGCGCCTGCGCCAGTTGCGCATCCTGTTCAGGGTTGGGGTCGCGACGCGCAGTGCCGGCCAGCGCCAGGGTTTGCAGGCGGCCGTTGTGCAGCTTGGCCAGGCGTTCCGGCGAGGCACCGATAAAGCACGCCTGATCACGCCGGAAAGCAAACAGGTAGGCGCTGGGGTCGTTGCTCGCCAGCGCGCTCAACGTGCGCCCGGCACTTACGGGCTGGGTGTATTCGCTGAGCACTTCGCGCGCCAGCACCACTTTTTTCAACGGGGTGTCGCGCAGCACGTCCAGGGCGTGGGCGATTTTGCTTTCCCAGCAGGCACGCGGCAGG
Organism: Pseudomonas sp. R76; assembly: GCF_009834565.1. Classification (GTDB taxonomy): domain Bacteria; phylum Pseudomonadota; class Gammaproteobacteria; order Pseudomonadales; family Pseudomonadaceae; genus Aquipseudomonas. Next base: position 3,587,445 of record NZ_CP019428.1, on the reverse strand, counting down.
CCTTGGTCACGGGTGTGTTGCAGCGCCACGCTCGGGCGCGGGCCGGACACGTAGCGGTCCATCAGCGCGTTCCATTGATTCAACACGTGCTCGCAGCATTGTTGCGCCTTATCGCCGGGCGCGATCCGTTGCTGGCACAGCAGCCAGCAACTCTCGGCATCGCGCACCAGCAGCAGCGTCATCAACAGCAGTGACGCATCGCCAAAACCTTGCCAGGCGCCGCTGGCCTTGACCTCAGGATCAAACCGGAAGCCGCCGCAGACCGTCGGCGCCAATGGGCCGTGGCTGACCGCGTGTTCCAGCCAACGCTGCCATTGCGCGTCCACCGCGGCAAAACGCTGCGCGCCAACGCCGCTGAGTTCGGCGGCCACGCCCCAGCCGAACAGGCTTTTGTGGTCTTCCGGCGCGCGCCAGAACAGGCACTCGGCGCCCGGTTGGTCGACGCTGCAAAACAGCTCCAGCAGGTCCAGCGGGGCGAGTTCGATCGAATAGCTGGCCAGCACCGCTTCGCCGTGTTCGACGGCCCGCTCGCGCGCTTGTTCAAACACCGCCGCCAGGCCTTGGGCATGGGCCTCCAACGAAGGAAAGGCCCTCATGCTGGCGTTCTCGTTGCGCGCCAATGCAGCACTTGCTGGCCGATGTACCAATGGATGATCTGGGCGAACAGGGTTTCCATAAAGTGCGGGTCCAGGCCGGCGTGTTCGGCCCATTCGCGGCGTTGCGGCAGCATCTGCGCCACGCGCTCGGGCGCGGCGATGCTGCTTTCGGTCGGTTTGAAGCGCGCAGCGGCTTTGACGTAAGCCATGCGTTGACGCATGAGTTCGATGATCTGGTGGTCCAGTGAATCGATGGCGTGACGGATGTCCGGCAGGCCATCACAGGCGTCGGGTGTTTTCATCAACAGGTTTCCTTGGGGGCAGGCGTAAGGGTCAGCAGCGTGGTGGCGATGGCGTCGAGCAGCGCCTGGCGCTGCTCGATCAGGTAAAAGTGTTCGCCGGGCCAGCGCTGCAGGTGCAGTGGCTGGTGGCTGGCGGCTTGCCAGGCCAGGGCTTCATCCAGTTCGATTTCCGGGTCGTGTTCGGGGTAGAACACCTCGATGCGGCTGTTCAGGGGCCGCGGTTGTGGGCAGGCGTAGGTTTCAACGATGCGGTAGTCATTGCGCAGGCCAGGCAGAAACAGTTCGCACAGCGCCGGGTCGTCCAGCAGCGGGTTGGGCCGGTCGGACAAGCGTCGCACGTCGTCGAGCAAGGCCGTGTCCGGCCCCAGATGCAACTGCCCGCCGCGCTGGCGATGCGGCGCCGGGTGGGCGGACACGAACAGATGGTCGACGGCGATTGCGCGCTGCTCCAGGCGCGCGGCCACTTCATAGGCCACCACCGCGCCGAGGCTATGGCCGAACAATGCCAGCGGCCGGTCGGCGTAATCCGCCAGCGCGTGGGCGGCGCCGTCGGCGAGGCGCTGCATGTCGGTCAGGCACGGCTCGCTGAAGCGGTCTTCGCGGCCCGGGTACTGGATGGCCAAAAGATCGATATCGGCGGGCAGGGCATTGACCCAGTCGCGAAAGAAACTCGCACTGCCGCCGGCATGCGCGAAACACACCAGGCGCCAGCGCGGCATGGGCGTCAGCCGGTAAGCGCGTACCCAACGGTTCACGAGGCGGCCCGCTGCAGCCAGGCCTGGCGCAAGCGTTCGCGCAAGTCCTTGCGGCTGACTTTGCCCACCCCGGTGTGCGGGAAGTGCGCAACAAACTCGATGCGGTCCGGCACCTTGAACGCCGCCAAACCCTGGCCGCGCAAATGCTGCTTGAGCGCAAACGCCGACGGCGCCGGGTCACGGGCGACGATAAACGCGCAGGTGGATTCGCCAAGCACCGCGTCCGGCATCGCCACCAGCGCCGCGTCGTGCACTTGGGGATGGCTGATCAGCAGATTTTCCACTTCTTCAGCGGCGACCTTTTCACCACCCCGGTTGATCTGGTCCTTGTCGCGGCCTTCAACCACCAGGTAACCGTCGCTGCTACGTCGCACCCGGTCACCGCTGCAATAAAAGCCGTCGGCAGTGAACGCCTTGGCATTGTGTTCGGGCAGGCGGTAGTAGCCGCGAATGGTGTACGGCCCACGCACTTGCAGCTCGCCGACTTCGCCGTCAGGCACCGGCTGGCCGTGTTCATCGACAATGCGAACCTCATCGTCGGCACTCAGCGGTCGGCCCTGGGTATGCAGCAGCACATCCGCGTGGTCATCCAGGCGGGTAAAACACAGCAAGCCCTCGGCCATGCCCAGCACTTGTTGCAAGGTGCAGCCCAGTGTCGGTGTGACACGCGCGGCTGCGGTGCTGAGCAGTTTTGCGCCGCCCACCTGCAGCAGGCGCAGGCTCGACAGGTCGGCCTGGCGCTGGGCCTGGGCGTCCAGCCACAGCATCGCCAGCGGCGGCACCAGCGCGGTAACGGTGACGCGTTGTTCGCTGATCAGTGCAAAGCAGGTTTCAGGGTCAGAGCGGCGCGTACACACCACGCGCCCACCGGCCAACAAGGTGCCGATAACACCTGGGCAGCACAGCGTGAAGTTATGCGCCATCGGCAGCGCGGTGAGGTACACCGTGTGTGCATCCAGGCCGCACACCGCGCTGCTGGCGCGCACGTTATAGAGGTATTCGGCATGGCGACGCGGGATCAGCTTGGGCGTGCCAGTGGTGCCGCCCGACAGTTGGAAACACGCCACTGCGTCAGCGTGACCGGCGTCCTGCTCCAATGGCTCACTGTTGTACAACGCCTTCAGCGCGGTGAATTCCTCGGCATCGCCGTCGATCACCACCTGGCGCAGGTGTGAATTGGCTTCGGCCAACTGGCGCGCCATCTGGCGGCAATCGAAACCGTCGAGCTGGTCGCAGCCGATGTAGGTCGAGGCCTGGGCAAAGCTGCAAAAGCCGCCGATCTCGTGTTGACGGTGAGCGGGCAGGGCGAGGATCGGCCGCGCACCGAGCCGGAACAACGCAAAGCACACTTCGATAAACGCGCTGCCGTTGGGCAAATGCACCACCACGTTATCGCCCGCCGCAACACCCAGGGCACGCAAGCCACCGGCGAGGCGCCGGCAACGCTGCACCAGGTTGCGGTAGTTGAGGTGCAACGGGCCGTCGGTGATGGCGATCGCCGATGGGCTGCGTGCGGCAACCGCATCCAGCGCCTGGGCGAACGTCTGGTCTTGCCAGTAACCGGCCTGGCGGTAGCGTTCGGCGAACGCGGCGGGCCAGTCGGGCTCGTCGCCACAGGTGTCTGAATCGCGTGCGCAGGTGTGCAATGACATGGAATCCCCTATTTGTAGAAATAATTGGCTACAAATGCCCAAATGAGATCTATTATCATTGTCCTTCGCCGAGCGCTTCTCAACGCCAAGGCTTTCGGACCTGTGACTTTTTCATTAGATGAAATACACAGCGGCTTTAAACAGGGAGGTTTACGGTTTAAAAGCCTCCTCCTCATTCAGGTCAGGCCCCGCGTAATGGCCTTAAGGATCAAGGGAAAACCCAATGACTATTACGATCATCGCCCCCAGCCACCAAGAGACGCAGGCCGAACCCAAGGGCAATCAACCCGGCACGGTTTACCTGGAACCGCACATGACGCTGGTCACCGGCACGCTGTGGTCAGAGAGTGAGAATTGGGTCGAAGACCCGCTGGAGCGCGGCCTCAAGCTGATCCTGGTGCAGAGTGGCGAGCTTTCGTGCCGCATCCCCGGGCACAGCGAGCAATCGATCAAGGGCCCCAGCCTGTGCACCATCGTCAATGACGGCGAGTTCACCTCGTCGCAGATCTACGGCACCTCCACGCCGCTGCGTTACACCATCGTGCAATTGGACCTCGAATCCCTCGACCGCCACCTGGGCATGGCCCCGCGCAAACTGTTGGCCAGCAGCGGCGGCGACCCGTACATGATGGTGCGCCCGGCGCCGCGCGCGATGCAGGCGCTGGCCACACAGATTGCGACCTGCCCGATGCAGGGCCCGAGCCGCTCGTTGTATTTGGGCGGCAAGGCGTTGGAATTGACCGCGTTGAGCGCGCAGTTCCTGCTCGGTGAGCGCGGGCAGCCGGAGCAGAAGCTGCGCATCACCTCTTCGGATGTGGAGCGTGTACACGCCGCGCGCGACCGCCTGGTGCGTTCGCTGCTGGAGCCGCCAAGCCTGAATGCGCTGGCCAGCCACGTCGGCATGAGCCCGCGCAAACTCACGGCGGGGTTTCGCAAGGTGTTCGGCACCAGCGTGTTCGGCTATTTGCACGAGCATCGCCTTAACGAAGCCCACCGCATGCTCAGCGACGAGGAAAGCAACGTCTCCACTGTCGCTTATGGCGTGGGCTTCAGCCCGGCGCATTTCTCCATCGCCTTCCGTAAACGCTACGGCGTATCGCCCAGCGAAATCCGCTGAGGGCAGGGGTGTGTCTCTGAATCGAATGAAAAGGCCCGTGCATCTAAAGCCCTGAGCGCTTTCTGAAAACCTGCTTGCGATAGAGTTCCAATTGAGAATGGCTTCCATCTTGGTGAGCCAGGGACTTTATCTAGACGGGTCACAGGAAGCTTTTCATGAGCGAGCTGACAACAGCAGACACCTCCTTATTGCGCACATGGCTGATCGAACACCTCGCCCAGTTGCTGGGCGCCACCGTGGCGGAAATCGACAGCCTGGGCGATGAGGAAAACCTCCTCGGTTGCGGGTTGGATTCCATCCGCCTGATGTACCTGCAGGAGCGTTTGCGCAGCCACGGCTTGCACCTCGACTTTGCTCAACTCAGTGCGCAGCCGTGCCTGGCAGCCTGGCTTGGCTTACTGCACGGCCAGGTCCCGCAGAGCGTGGTGACCGACGCAGCGCCGATGGTTGCGCCGGATGACAGCTTCGAACTCAGCGCCGTGCAGCAGGCGTACTGGCTGGGGCGCGGGCCGGACGAAGTGCTGGGCAATATCAGTTGCCATGCGTGGCTGGAATTTGACTGCCAGGGCATCGACCCGCAACGCCTGGAAGCGGCGGTGAAGTGTGTGCAGGCGCGCCACCCGATGTTGCGCGCCAGTTTCAATGAAGGCCGCCAGCGGATTCTTGCGGCCACCGACCTGCCGGTGTTCGATCATCAGGATTGGCGCCAGCACTCGCAAGCCGCCGCGCAAGAGGCCTGGCGCGCATTGCGGGACTGGCGCTCGCATGAATGCCTGGCGGTCGAAGCCGGGCAAGTCATGCTGGTCGGCCTGGTGCAATTGCCCGGTGGCCGTGACCGCGTGTGGCTGAGTGTCGACCTGCTGGCGGTTGATGTGGAAAGCCTGCGCCTGTTGATGGCGCAACTCGGCCAGGCGTATCAGGCACCGGCCACGCTTGCGCCGCCACCTGCTGTGCATTTTGCCGACTACCTGAGTCGCCGTCGCCAGCGCCGCGCCGATGCGTATGAGCGTGACCGTCAGCACTGGTGCCAGCGCCTGGCGCAGTTACCGGACGGCCCGGCGCTGCCTCTAGCTCGCGCGCCTGAGTCGATTCGCACGCCACGCTTCAGCCGCCAGGCCTTCGTGCTCAGCACGGCGGAAGCCGAACGCCTGCAACGCCAGGCGACCGCCCATGGGCTGACCTTGCCCAGCGTGTTCGCCACGGCTTTCAACGCAGTCTTGGCGCGTTGGAGCGAGCAGCCGAATTTCCTCCTCAACGTACCGTTGTTCGACCGCCACGATGACCAGCAGGCCATTGACCAGGTGATCGCCGACTTCACCACCTTGCTGCTGGTGGCCTGCGAAGACGCGCCGCATTTGCCCTTTGCCGAAGGCGCCCGGCGCTTCCAGCGCGACCTGCACGCGACCATCGACCACGCCGCATTTCCCGCGTTGGAGGTGCTGCGCGAGGCCCGTCGCCAGGGCCATCCGCGCTCGGCGCCGGTGGTGTTTTCCTGCAACCTGAGTGACGCAAGTTTTGTACCCGCGAGTTTTCGCGAGGTGTTCGGCGACCTGCACGACATGCTCTCGCAAACCCCGCAAGTGTGGCTCGATCACCAGCTGTACCGGGTCGAAGACGGCGTGCTGCTGGCCTGGGACAGCATCGCCGAGCTGTTCCCGCAGGGCGTGCTGGAGGCCATGTTCAGCGCCTATATCGAACTGGTGCAACGCCTCGCCGACAGTGACTGGAACCAGCCACAGCCGGTGTTGCTGCCGCTGGCCCAGCAAGCGCAGCGCGACCGCCAGAACAGCGTGCCGTCGCTGGCTGCGGGGCGTGGTTTGCTCGACGACTTTTTCCGCCAAAGCACCCAACAGCCCGACGCGGTGGCGTTGATCTGTGGCACCCAACAGTGGACGTATGCGGCACTCGCAAACCGAGCCCTGCGCGTGGCTGCTGGCTTGCTGGAGGCCGGAATGCGCCCCGGCGAAGCCGTGGAAGTCTGCCTGCCGCGCGGGCCTGGGCAGGTTGCCGCGGTGTTCGGCGTGCTCGCGGCCGGTGGCTGCTACGTGCCGGTGGACACCGCTCAACCGCCCGCACGGCGCAGCCTGATCGAGTCGGCGGCGGGCATCAGCCGCGTGATCGCCGAGCAGCCGCCGGCGGATCCTGCATTGCAATGGCTTGATCCGACTCAACTGGAACACTGCGCGCCATTGGCGGCAGCGAAAAAAAGCTCGCCACACGCCAGTGCGTACGTGATCTACACCTCCGGCTCCACGGGCATTCCCAAAGGCGTTGAGGTCAGCCACGCGGCGGCGATCAATACCATCGACGCGCTGCAAGCCGAGCTGCACGTCACGCCGGATGATTGCCTGCTGGCGGTCTCGGCGCTGGATTTCGACCTGTCGGTCTATGACCTGTTCGGCGTGCTGGGGCAGGGCGGGCGCCTGGTGTTGTTGCAGCCTGAAGAAACCCGCGACGCCATGCGCTGGGCGCAACTGATCCGCCAGCACCGCGTGAGCCTGTGGAATTCGGCCCCGGCATTGCTGGAAATGGCCTTGGGCATCGGCGCTGAACAGTGTCAGTACCAGAGCCTGCGGGCGGTGTTGCTGTCGGGCGACTGGATCGCCCTGGACCTCGCCGCGCGCCTGCGTCGCCACGCCACGTCAGCCTGCCGGGTGTATGGCCTGGGCGGCGCGACCGAGGCGGGTATCTGGTCGAACCTGCAACCTATCGATGCGGTGCCCGAGCATTGGCCGTCGATTCCCTATGGCAAGCCGTTGGCCGGCCAGGCCTATCGAGTAGTCGACGCCTGCGGGCGGGATGTACCGGACCAGGTAATCGGCCAATTGCTGATCGGCGGCGCGAGCCTGGCCCGCGGTTATCGCAACGATCCCGTGCTCACCGCCCAGCGTTTTCGCAGTGATGAGCGCGGGCGCTGGTATCACACCGGCGATCGCGGGCGCTTCTGGCAGGACGGCACGCTGGAGTTCCTCGGGCGCATGGACCAGCAGGTCAAGGTGCGCGGGCAGCGTATCGAACTCGGCGAAATCGAGGCAGCGCTGACGGCGCATCCGCTGATCGACAACGCCTGTGCAGCCGTACTGAATGGCAGCCTGGGCGCGGCCGTGGTGTTCAAGTCGTTGGAGGCTCCGGTGCCGGTTGTGCCAGCCGCGTCGATGCTCGATGACAGCCTGGCTGCCGAAAGCCGCGTCACCGCCGAGCTGCTGCAACGCCTGCTGCAAGACCCGCCGCCCACGCCGTTGCTTAGCACCTGGCGCGAGTGGTTGGGCAGTTATGTCGAGTCCATCAGCCTTCATGCTGCATTGGCGCAATTGGGCTGGCGCGAAGCCGATCTGCACAGCATGGTCGGTGCCTTGCAGGTGCTGCTGCGCACGGAGGGCGGCACCTCGCAAGTGTTGTTTGACCCGTTGCTGGCGCCACAGGCCATGGCGCTCAACCTGCCCGCAGGCCGCCAAGTGCTGGACGCCATGAACCGCGCGCTGCAACACAGCGGGACAGCGCTGAACGTCGCCGTGCTGGATGTGCGCGGCGGGCAGTTGCTCGACCAGCGGCTGAACCACGTGAGTTCACGCGACCTGCAGCTGACCCTGTTCGAGACCAGCCCCGGCCTGCTCGCCGCCAGCGTGGGCAAGCGCCAGCGCGTGGCGGGCCAACTGCTGGTGGACGGCGTGCTGCCCGCTGAGCATTGGTCCCGGTACGACGTGGTGATCAGCTTCGCGGCCCTGCACAGCTATGCGCAGCCGTCCGACGGCCTGAGCCTGGCCCAGGCGCTGCTCAAACCCCAAGGCCGTTTGATACTGGCTGACGTGCTGCGTGACTCGCCGTTGCGGCTGGTCAGTGCGGCGCTGCTGGACGGACGCACACCGCTGCTGCCAAGTGCCGACGCAGTCGTGCGCTTGCTCGGTGAAAGCGGCTTCAGCCACCTGGAATGCCTGTGGCAAAACCCTGCGATGCTGTTGGTGAGTGCCCAGGCTGCCGACGAAGCCTTGAGCAGTGAACGCCTCAACCACTGGCTGCAACAACGCCTGCCGCAGGCGATGCGCCCCGAACATCCGTGGTGCGTGCCGCGCTTTGCCTTGAACGCCAACGGCAAGATCGACCGCACGCGCCTGCAAGCCAACCTCGGCGACGCGTTGCAACGCAGCCAACCCTGCTGCGACGAAGACGCGGAACTGAGCCCCGAACTGCAGGCGCTGGCGACCTGTTGGGAAACCGTGCTGGGCCGCTCGGTGAACAGCGCCCAAGCGAGTTTCTTCAGCCTCGGCGGCGACAGCCTATTGGCCACGCGCTTGCTGGCCACTGTACGTGAATAGCTGGGCGTGAGCCTGCGCATGGGCGACTTCTACCTGCAACCGACCCTCGCCGGCATGGCCGCGCTGCTGGTGCGTAACACCGATGTGGCGATCGAGGAGGGCGTGTTATGAGCCTGGATGATTTGCTGCACATCTGCCGTGAACGCCAGATTGAACTCTGGGCCACCGAGGGCAAGCTGCATTTTCGTGCCCCCGAAGGCGCGTTGGACTCAGCCCTGGCCGAACGCATTCGTGCCCAGCGCGAGGCACTGATGGTGCACCTCTCGCCCCAGGATTGGCGCGCGCAGCCGGAACAGGCGCTGCAGCCCTTCGCCCTCAGCGCGGTGCAGGGCGCCTACGTGCTGGGGCGTAACCCGGCGTTCGACTACGGCGGCAACGCCTGTCACTTGTATGTCGAGTACCCGTGGCCGGCGAATGTCGACACCGCGCAACTGACCCAGGCCTGGAACGCCTTGGTGCAACGCCACCCGATGCTGCGCGCGGTGGTGCAGGACAACAGCCGCCAATGCGTGCAAGCCCAGGTGCCCTGGGAATCGCTGCCGGTGCATGACCTGCGCGAGGCCACGCCCGAGGCATTCGACGCTCACCTGCAGGCGTTGCGCACACGCCTGGACCATGCCTGCCATGCCCTTGATCAATGGCCGATCCTGCTGCCCGAAGTGAGCCTGGGCCGCGAGCAGGCGATTTTGCATTGCTCGGTGGATTTCACCTTGCTCGACTACGCCAGCCTGCAACTGTTGCTGGTCGAACTGACCCAGCGTTACCTCGAACCGACGCGCCATTGGCCCGCGCTTGAAGCGACCTTCCGCGACTACCTTGAGCACGAACGCAGCGCGCGCAACAGCGCCGCCTGGCACAGCGACAAAGCCTGGTGGCTGGCCCGCCTGGACAGCCTGCCGGGGCGCCCGGACCTGCCGCTGAGTGAGCACGCCGGTTTGGGCTCCACGCGTTTCCAGCACCACCATGGCGTGTTGAGCAGTGCGCAATGGAACGCGCTGTGTTCCCTCGCCAGCGCCCAGGGCCTGAGCGCAGCGGGCGTGACCCTGGCCGCCTTTGCCGAAGTCATCGGGCGTTGGAGCCAAAGCCCGGACTTTTGCCTGAATCTCACCGTGCTCAACCGGCCGAACCTGCACCCGCAGCTGGGCCAGGTGATCGGTGACTTCACCGCCTTGAGCCTGCTTGCCGTGCACGGCGCCGACGGTGCGAGTTTCGTCCAGCGCGCGCGGCGTATCGGTGCGCAGCTGTTCGATGACCTCGACCACAGCCGCTTTACCGGCGTTGAGGTGTTGCGTGAACTGGCCCGCCTGCAAGGGCGTGGCGCCGACCTGATGCCGGTGGTGTTCACCAGTGGCATCGGCAGCGTCGAACGCTTGCTCGGCGATGCCGGGCGCTTGTTGCAACCGCCCAGCTACATGATCAGCCAGACGCCGCAGGTATGGATCGACTGCCAGGTCAGCGACCAGTACGGCGGTTTGCAGATTGGCTGGGACGTGCGCGTCGGCGTGCTGCCCGACGGCATGGCCGCGCAGATGTTCGATGCCTACGTCGACCTGCTGCAACGCCTGGCCGCCGACCCGCAGGTGTGGCAGGCGCGTGGCGATATCGTGTTGCCGGCGCAACGGGCCAATCCACAGGTCGAGGCGGTTGCCCCGTCGCGCAATATCGCCGCCGGTTTCGCTCAACAGGCACTGCGCACGCCCGACGCCGTGGTGATCAGCGACCGCGATGGCCGCTACAGTTATCGCCAGGTCGCCCAACACGCCGCCGCCCTGCGCGCAGCCCTTGAAACTCTTGGGGTTGAACGCGGTGCACGGGTGGCGGTGATGCTGCCCAAGAGCGCCTGGCAACTGATGGCGGTGCTGGGTATTACCCAAATGGGCGCGGCCTATGTGCCGGTGGACATTCGCCAGCCGGCCCTGCGCCGGGAAGCGATCCTGCGTGACGCCGGGATTGCAGCGGTAATCACCCTGCAAGCGCAGGCATTGCCGGATACGCTTGAGCTGCCGCGCGTTGCCATCGACAGCCTCTACGCCGACCCGCATTGGCCAACCCGCGAGCCGCTGGCGGTGGCCGCCGAGGAACTGGCCTACATCATCTACACCTCCGGTTCCACCGGCACGCCCAAGGGCGTAATGCTCAGCCACGGCGCGGTGGTCAACACCCTCGACGACATCAACCAGCGTTACGCAGTCAACGCCGCTGACTGTGTGCTGGGCCTGGCGGAATTGAGTTTCGACCTGTCGGTGTACGACTTCTTCGGCGCCACCGCCGTCGGCGCGCAGGTGGTGCTGCCTGATCCGGAGCGCGGCGCCGACCCTTCGCACTGGGCGCAATTGATGCTGGAACACAGCATCACGCTGTGGAACTCGGTGCCGGCCCAAGGGCAGATGCTGGTGGATTACCTGGAGACCGAACCGGCGGCGATTCCGGGGCCGCGTTGCGTGATGTGGTCGGGAGACTGGATTCCCACCACGTTGCCCACGCGCTGGTGGCAACGCTGGCCCGACAGCCAGTTGTTCAGCCTGGGCGGCGCCACTGAAGCGGCGATCTGGTCGGTGGAGCATCCGATTCGCCCGCCGGATACCGCGTTGCCGAGCATTCCCTATGGCCGCGCCCTCAAGCACCAGACCCTGGAAGTGCTCGACAGCCTAGGCCGCCAATGCCCGGTGGGCGTGCGCGGCGAGATTCATATCGGCGGCCTCGGCCTGGCCCTGGGCTACGCCGAAGACCCGCAACGCAGCGCCGAGCGGTTTATCACCCACGCCAGCGGGCGCCGCCTGTACCGCACCGGCGACCAGGGACGCTACCTGAGCGAAGACGGTTTGATCGAGTTTCTGGGGCGCCAGGATGATCAGGTGAAGATTCGCGGCCACCGTATCGAACTGGCGGAAATCGACGCCGCGTGGCTGGCCCATCCGCAGCTGGCCGCGAGCACCACGGTATTGCTCGGCGAGCGTCACGAGCGCTCGCTGTGCAGCTTCGTGACGTTGCAAACCCACGCGCCGGACCCGCAGCGTGTGCGCGACGAACTACGTGAGGTGACGGCCCAGGCGCGCCACAGCCTTGAGCAGGCGGATTTTGGCGCGCGTGCCGACATCGAAGCGGCACTGGCCGCATTGGACCATGCGGCAGATGCGTCGCTGCTGCACTGGCTGGCGGGTAGCGGTTTGCTGAACCCAGGGCAAGCCATCGCATTCGCGCCGCTGTGCGCCGCGTTGAACCTCGCACCCGGCCAGCATCGCCTGCTGCGACACTGGCTGGCGTTGCTGGTCGACAGTGGCCACCTGCAAGTCGACGGTGACGGCTGGCGCTGCCTGGCAACAGACTTCGATCAAGATCATGCATGGTCACAGTTTGCCCGGCTGGCGCCGCCAGGCCTGTGGCCGGTGGAACTGGTGGATTACCTGCGCGACAGTGCGACCCGCTTGCCCGAGCAACTCGACGGGCGCCTGAGCCCGGCGAGCCTGATGTTCCCGCAAGGTTCGGCGCATATCGCCGAAGCCATGTACAGCCGTGGCCTGCACGCCCAGGTGCTGCACCGGGCGATGGCTGAGGCTGTGAGCGCGATTGTGTCGCGCCAGGGCCAACGCCGCTGGCGCATCCTCGAAGTGGGCGCCGGCACTGGCGCGGCGAGTGCGTTGATCATCCCGGCGCTGGCGCCATTGGTGGCCGCCGGGGTGCAGATCGACTATGTGTTTTCCGACGTGTCGAGTTACTTCCTCAACGCGGCGCGCGAGCGTTTTGCGGCGTACCCGTGGGTACGCTTCATGCCGTTCGACATGAACAAACCGGCCTGCGAACAAGGCTTGCCGGCCGCTTCACTGGACCTGCTGCTGAGCTCCGGTGCCTTGAACAATGCGTTGGATACGCCGCGCCTGCTCGCCGGTCTGCGCCAATTGCTGCAGGCGGATGCCTGGCTGGTGGTGCAGGAACTGACGCGTGAACACCGCGAAATCAGTATCAGCCAAAGCCTGATGATGGAAACGCCCGAGGATGTGCGCGCCAGCAACCACCAGCTGTTTGTGCACACCGATCAATGGCTGGCGTGGCTCAACAGTGAGGCGGGCGATCAGGCTGAATCGTTGGCGGGTGCCGACAGCGTGTTGAACTTGCTGGGTTATGACGTGTTGGTCGCACGCCTGAAAACCGATCGGCCATTGCTGAGTGCAGAGGCCTTGCTGGGCTTTATTGCCGAGCGGGTGCCGCGTTATATGGTGCCGGCGCAGGTGCGGGTACTTGACCGTTTGCCGGTCACGGCGAATGGCAAGATCGACCGTCGCACGCTCACCACGCAGGCGGAGCAACGCCCACTGCAACCGGTAAACCGCACAAACACCGAGGTGGCGGATGAACTGGTGCAGCGCTTGATCGCGCAGTGGGAGCGCGTACTGGACTGCAGCGGGTTGTCGGCGGATCAGGACTTCTTTGCCGCCGGTGGCGACTCGCTGTTGATCGCGCAGTTAATCGCCGGCCTGCGCGAGCACGAACCCTTGGCCCAGGCGCAACCTTTCGACCGCTTGCTGCGCTGGGCCCTCAGCCAACCGACGCCCCATGGCCTGGCCCAGCGCTTGCGCAGCGAGTCGAGCAGCGAGCCCAGCCATGCAACACCGGTGGCGGCGCCCGCGCTGGATACGCGCCGCGCGCCACTGGGCGGGCGCGGGCGCGTGGATGCGTTGACGCAACTGATCGGCGGCGAGGGCACCGCGCGCGTGCTGGTGCACGAAGGGCTCGGCACGCTGTTGCCGTATCGCGGGCTGATCGCTGAATTGGCCGGCAATGGTCCGTTGCTGGAGCGGGCTCCGTTGCTGGGGCTGGCGGTGCACAACAGCGACGACTACCTGAGCGTGCCCGCGGAGCATGTCAACGCAACCCTCGGCAAACGCTACGCGCAAGCCCTGTGGGACAGCGGCCGACGCAGCTTCGACTTGCTGGGTTACTGCTCCGGCGGGCTGGTGGCCCTGGAATTGGCCAAGGCCCTGCTGCAATTGGGCGCCGAGGTGCGTCAGCTGGACATCGTCTCCAGCTACCGCATTCCGTATGTCGTCGACGATGAAGTGCTGATGCTCTACAGCTTTGCCGCCACCTTGGGGCTCGACGGTGAAGCGCTCGGTCTGCCGACGGCTGAGCAGCTGCAAGCGTCAGCGGCCCTCAACCTGGATGTGGCGTTACTCAAATCCCGTGTACTGGCGGCGGCCCAGGGCATTGCCGATGAACAGCTGTATCGGGTGTTCGCCCATTCCGTGCACGCCAGTCACTACAGCGATGGCGCGCCGTATGTGGGGGCTATCCGCCTGTTTGTACCGAGTGTCGCCAACCCGCTGATCCCCGACCACCAGGCCAGTTTGCAGGCGTGGTGGCAGGCCGCTTCGCTGGCGCCACTGACTGTGCACACCCTGCGTGGCAATCACTTCGACTGCTTGAACGCCGGGCTGAGTGATTATTTGCTGGAGAAACGCCCATGACATTGCCATTGAAAACCTTGGTGGTCGGCTCGCGCTTTGGCCAGTTCTATGCGGCCGGTGTTGCCGCCGCCGAGCAGCTGGAATTGGTCGGCGTGCTGGGGCAGGGCAGTCGTCGTTCCCAGGCCTTGGCGCGCTACCTGGAAGTGCCGAGTTTGCAAGCGCTGGAACAGGTGCCTGCCGATACGCGCCTGGCGTGCGTCGCGGTGGGCGGTGCGGCACGCGGCGAGCAAGGCCCGGCCTTGGCGCAGGCGTTGATGGAACGCGGCATGGACGTGCTGATCGAACACCCGCTGCTGCCCCAGGAGCTGCATGAACTGCTGCGCACCGCGAACCGCCTGCAACGGCGTTGCCTGCTCAACAGCTTCTACCCGCAACTGCCCTGCGTGGCGCGGTTTATCGCGCTGGCGCGGCAACTGCATCGCCAACAGGGCATTCGCCATATCGACGCCCAGTGCGCGGTGCAAGTCAGCTACGCAACGCTGGACGTGCTGGCGGCGCTGTTGGAAGCGGTGGGGCCGTGGTCGCTGGACTGTGTGGCGCCGGCGCTGTCGGCCTGGCGCGATATCAGCCTGGTGATGGCGCAGGTGCCGGTGTCGCTGCGTGTGCTCAACGAGCTGGCGGCCAATGATGACGGGCGCATGCAGATGCTGCTGCGCATCAGCATCGCCACCGACAGCGGCACACTGCTGTTGGCATCGCCCCACGGCCCGCTGTTGTGGCTGCCCGCTGTGCGCGCGCCGGTGGAGGATGCCGACGGCGTGTTTGACCTGTTCGGGCCGCTGGCGAGTGAGCCCTTGCCGTGCGCCGAAGTGCTGGAAGCTGCCGCGTCGGATTGGGCCCAGGTGTACCGCAAGGTCTGGCCGACTGCAGCGGCGAATGCCTTGCAACCGTTGATTACCGGTGTGGGGCTGGCGCGCTTGAAGCAGCGCAGCGTGGAGGTCGTCGGGCTGTGGCAACAGGTCACGGCCGCGCTCGGGTTTCCGCAGCAGCCACCCGTGACGTTGCCTGCGGCCAGCCTGGCCCAGGCTTTGGAGGCCGCTCGATGAGCCAGCTGAGTGAAATGCTGCGCCCGTTTCGTCGGCGCCTGGGGTTGGCGATTGGGTTGCAGGCGGTTGCCGGGATCTGTTCGTTGCTGCCGCTGATTGCCCTCGCGCAATTGGCCGACAGCCTGCGCCAGGCACCGCCGCTGGCGCCTTCGGCCATGGCCTGGGTGGCGCTGGCGGTGGGCGCGTCGGCGCTGTGGTTGTGTGGCCAAACCTTGGCGCTGCACCTCACCCATCAGGTGGATGCCGACCTGTGCGACCGCTTGCGCGTGCGCCTGGCCGAGCATCTGCAACGCCTGCCGTTGGGTTGGTTTACACGGTTGGGGCCCGACGGCGTGACCCGTTATGCCGAGCAGGATGTACGGGCGCTGCACCAGTTGGTCGGGCATGCGCCGACGGATCTGGTCAACCTGCTGCTGATTCCCCTGGCCACCTTCGCGTACCTGCTGTGGAGCCACAGCGGCCTGGCGCTGTGGTGCCTGTTGCCATTGGCCTTGGGAGTGCTCGGCTATTGGCGTTTGGGCTCGGCGCATTATCGCGACGCTGTCGAGCAGCGCAACGGTGCGATCCAGCGCCTGTTCAGCGACTACAGCGAATTCGCCGGCAACCTTGGCCTGGTGCGGCAATTCCCGGACGCGGGTATTCATCGCAACGTGCAGGAGGCGGTGCAGCAGTTTGATCAGCGCTTCAGCCATTGGGTGAGCCGCGCCGGGCACCTCGCGGCTTTGATCCAGGTGCTGCTGAGTGCCCCGTGGCTGTTGGCCTGGGTGGTTGTCGGCGCGTTGTGGGTCGGTGACGTCGGTGCTGCGCAGATCTGCGCGTTTTTGCTGCTGGTGCGCGCCATGGCGGCGCCTGTTCTGGCCATGGGGCACGGCTTCGATGCGTTGAACAACGCGCGTGAAAGTGCCCGGCGTTTGCAGGCGGTACTGAACACGCCGCCGCTGGCCGAACCCGACGCGCCGCACGTACCTCGAGACGCCAGCGTGGAAATGCTCAAGGTGAATTTCTCCCACGCTGACGTGCCGATACTCAGGTCAATCAACCTGCGCCTGGAGCCCGGCACCACGACTGCGCTGGTAGGGCCGTCGGGTGCGGGCAAAAGCACCCTGGCCGGGTTGATTGCGCGCTTTATGGACGTGGACAGCGGGCAAGTCCGCGTGGGCGGGGTGGATGTGCGCCAGATCGCCAGCCGTGAGTTGCAGCAGCAGTTGGCACTGGTGTTCCAGCAGGCCGGTGCGTTGCGTCTGTCGTTGGCGCAGAACATCGCGCTGTATCAACCCGAGGCCAGTGAAGCGCAGATCCGCGCCGCTGCCAAAGCGGCCTGCCTGGACAGCTGGATCATGGGCTTGCCCAAGGGCTACGCCAGCGTGGTCGACGAGGATGTGCGGCTGTCCGGCGGTGAAGTGCAGCGCCTGGCGATTGCCCGCGCGCTGCTGTCGCGTGCGCCGATCATGCTGCTCGACGAACCGACGTCCGCCACCGACCCGCAAACCGAACGCGCACTGCGTGCCGCCTTGCAGGACGACGCGGCCGGACGCACGCGGCTAATCGTCGCCCATCGTCTGCACAGCATCCGCCATGCCGAGCAAATCCTGGTGCTCTGCGAAGGGCGCATCGTGCAGCGCGGGCGGCATGCCGAGTTGTTGGCCGTGGACGGCGTGTACCGGCAACTGTGGAACGAGCAAACCTCGAACGCTGAACAACTGGAGCCTGTGTCATGAGTTTTTTTTCGCCGTTACGGCATTTGCCCGAGTTGGCCCGGCGCGCACTGCGCGGGGCGTTGGTGTGGATGCTGCTGGCCGCCGTACTCGATGGTTTGGCGGGCCTGGCCCTGGTGCCGTTGATTCTGGCCTGGTTCGAAGGCTCGCCATTGCAGCCGAGCGTGCTGCTGTTGCTGGGGCTGACGCTGTTGCAAGTGGTGGTCAGTTACGTTGCGCAGCGGCGCGGTTACCTGGCCGGTGCGGGGTTGGCGGCGGGCCTGGTCGCGCAGTTGGTGCAGCACCTGCCGCGCTTGCCGTTGACCCGCCGTGGCCAGCTTGAAGGGCTGGTGCGCGGGCCGGTGTTTAACAGCATGGGCATTCCCGCGCATTTGCTGGCGCCGCTGATGACGGCGTTGGTGACGCCGACGGTGGTGGTGCTCGGGCTGATCTTCATTGAACCGCGCCTGGCGCTGGTGTTGGCGTTGGCGTATCTGCCGCTGTTCGGCCTGTTGCGTTGGGCCGGGCGGCGCAGCCTGGGCCTGGAGCAACAGCGCCAGGCCGTGGATCGCCACGCCGCGCAGTTGTTGCAAACCTTCGCGCAACAGCAGGCCTTGATTCGCAGCGCCGGCGACGCCAGCCAGGGCCAGTTGGCACTGCGGGATGCCTTGCATGAGCAACACCAGGCCACGCGCCGCCTCAATCGCCGTGCCTTGCCCGCAGGCCTGGGGTTTGCCACGGCGGTGCAGATGGTGTTTTCGCTGGTGCTGGCCGGTGGCGTGTTCGCAGTGGCGGCGGGGCATTTGCCCGGTGCGCTGCTGGTGGCGGTGCTGGTGTTGCTGGTGCGCTTTATCGAGCCGCTGTCGCAACTGGCTTACCTGGATCAGGCCTTGCGCATGGCGTGGCAGGCGCTGTCGCAAGTGCTGGCGGTGTTGGCGGCGCCGACCTTGCACAGCCCGCAGCCCGGAGAACAGCCGCAGGATGCGAGCCTGCATGGGCACGGCTTGAACAGCTTCGGCGAGGGTGGCGAACACCTGCTCAAGGACCTGGACGTGCAATGCGCGCCCGGCACGTTTACCGCGATCGTCGGCCCCTCGGGCGCGGGCAAAAGCACCTTGCTGGCGCTGCTCGGCCGGGGCATGGACCCGCAGACCGGCGAAGTACGCCTCGGCCATGTCGACATTCGCCAGTTAAGCGAACACACCCTGGCCCAGCACATTACCCAGGTGTTCCAGGACAGCGGCTTGTTTGCCGGCAGCCTGTTGTGGAACGTGAGCATGGCGCGGCCACACGCCACGCCCGCGCAATTGCAGCACGCGGCGCGGGAAGCGGCACTGGATGATGTGCTCACCAGCCTGCCGGACGGCTGGCACAGTGAAGTGGGGCCGGGCGGCACCTTGCTCTCCGGCGGCCAGCGCCAGCGCGTCGGCCTGGCGCGTGCGCTGTTGTCGCCGGCACCGATCCTGCTGCTCGACGAACCCACCGCCAGCCTTGATGCGCACAGTGAAGCACGGGTCAATCGCAGCCTGCAGGCACTGCACGGCAAGCGCACGTTGGTATTGGTGTCGCACAACCCGACGCTGGTGCGCGACGCCGACCAGATTCTGGTGCTGGAAGACGGCAGCGTGAGCGGCTGCGGCAGTCATGAGCATTTGCTGGCGACACATCCGTGGTATGCGCGGTTTGCTGAGCAACAACACGGGTGATGGAGTGCCGGGCATCAATTGAAAAAGTCCCTAAATCGAAAAGTCGGCTGCTTCGTTTAAACGATACTAATGCGAATTATTATCGATAAATGGGGCGGGGCAATGTCACACCGGGGAGCAACACAGGCGGGGCGGGGGTTCAAACGTAACGGCGCACAGTGGGGGATTGTGCTGGTATTGGGCTTGAGCCCATTGGCACAGGCGCTGGCCGCCGTGCAGTTGGGCAATGTCGAGATTGCCGGCGAGGACACTTCCGGCGATGTGACGTCGCCGGGCGTGACCACCCTCGGCAAGCTGCCGCTCAAGCTGCGGGAAACCCCGCAGTCGGTGAGCGTGATCGATCACGAGCGTATCGAGCAGCAAAACCTGTTCAGCCTCGATGAAGTCATGCAGCAGGCCACCGGCGTGACGGTGCAACCTTTCCAACTGCTGACCACCGCGTATTACGTGCGCGGCTTCAAGATCAACTCTTTTGAACTCGACGGCGTGCCGGCGATGCTCGGTGAGACGGCCGGCTCGCCGCAGGACATGGCGGTGTACGAGCGCGTCGAGATCCTGCGCGGTTCCAACGGTTTGTTGCACGGCAGTGGCAACCCGGCGGCCACGGTCAACCTGGTGCGCAAGCGCCCGCAAAAGGAATTTACCGCCAGCACCACCCTCAGCGGCGGCAGCTGGGACCGCTACCGGGGCGAAGTCGATGTGGGCGGGCCGCTGACGCCCACCGGCAATGTGCGCGGGCGAATGGTGGCGGCGTATGAAGACCGCGACTATTTCTTTGACGTCGGCAAGCAAGACACGCAGTTGCTTTATGGCGTCACCGAGTTCGACCTCAGCCCCGACACGCTGCTGACCTTGGGCGCGCAGTACCAGACCATCGACCAAATCACCAACATGGCCGGCGTGCCGATGGCCAAGGACGGTTCGAGCCTGAACCTGCCGCGCTCCACCTACCTGGATGTGGATTGGGACCGCTTCAAGTGGACCACACGCCGGGTGTTCGGCTCCCTGGAGCAGCAACTCGATCACGACTGGAAAGCCAAGGTTGCCGCCGAGTATCAAGACGCCGACTCCAGCCTGCGCTATGCCGGGGCCTACGGCGCCATCGACCCGCTGACCGGTGACGGTGGGCATTTGATGGGCGCAGCGTATAAATTCAACAGCACCCAGAAGAGCGTGGATGCGTCGGTCCATGGGCCGTATTCGCTGTTCGGGCGCAGCCATGAATTACTCCTGGGCACCAACTACAGCCAGGGCGAAACCGAGCAACGCACGGCGCAATTCACAACGCCGCTGAATGTGCCGGTGAATGTGTACCGCTGGGACCCGAGCAGCGTGCCCAAGCCCGGCATCGGCGCCTACACCTCGCCGGGCTCGACCACCACCACGTCCAAGGGCGTCTACGCGCTGACCCGCTACAAACTGCTCGACCCGTTGACCCTGGTGATCGGCGGCCGCGCCAGTTGGTGGGACCAGGACGCACCGACTAGCCACTTCACGCCCGGCCGGGAAATTACGCCGTATGGCGGCCTGATCTGGGACTTCGCGCAGAACTGGTCGTGGTACGCCAGCTACGCCGAGGTGTATCAGCCGCAAACCGGGCAAACCTGGAGTGGTGACCCGCTCAAGCCGGTTGAGGGCAAAACCTACGAAACCGGGATCAAGGGCGAGTTGGTTGATGGCCGCTTGAGTGTGTCGTTGGCGGTGTTCCGCATTGACCTGGAAAACAACCCGCAGGTCGACCCCGAACACCCGAGCGCGGGGCCAAATACTTATTACATCAGCGGCGGCAAGGTGCGCAGCCAGGGTTTCGAGCTGGAAAGCACCGGCTACATCACGCCGCAGTGGAACGTCTCTGCGGGCTACACCTACACCACCACCGAATACCTCAAGGACACCAACAACGCCTCCGGCGAGCGTTATGCCGAATTCACTCCACGCCACATGGCGCGGGTCTGGACCCAGTACGAACTGCCGTGGCAGGAGCATCGCTGGAGCGTCGGCGCCGGTGTTCAGGCGCAAAGTGATTACTCTACGCAATCCGGCGCGGTGACCCTGGAGCAGGGCGGCTATGCCTTGCTCAATGCGCGTGTCGCCTACCGCATCGACGACCATTGGACGGCCTCGGTCAACGGCAACAACCTGGCGGACCGCAAGTACTACCAGAGCCTGTCCAACGTCAATTGGAACAACCGCTACGGCGAGCCGCGCAGCCTCAACATGACCTTGCGAGGCACGTTCTGATGGCCACGCCGGCCCTCGGCCCCTGGCCGCTGCGCATCGGCCTGGCGCTGGCGGGCAGCCTGCTCAGCAGCCTGCAACTGGCGGTGCTGCTCGCGCGGCATTATCCGTGGGGCGGCGGGCTGGAGCGGCTGTATGCCGGGGTGTTCCTTGGCCTTGGGTTTCTGGTGACGGTGCTGCTGTGGTCGTTGCTGGCGCCGGACCGCAAGCGCGTGGTGTACCGCTCCAGCGCCTGGCTGCTGCTGTTTACACCGTGGTTGTTATGGGATGGGCAGTGGTCATGATGGGCGCACCGAGGGCGCTGGTGCAGCGCGTGCATGCCGGGGTCGGCGGCGTGTTTGGCGTGGTGCTGTTTGTGATCCTGCTGAGCGGCGCGTGGAGCATGGCCCATGAAGATTTGCGCGCCTGGTTTCGCGGCCCGTCGGCGCTGGCGCAAGGGCCGGCATTGCCGCTGTCGCAGTGGCTGGGAATCGCCCGTGAACGGGGCTTGGCCCTGGGTGAATTGCGTATCCGCCTGGCGGATAGCGGCCACTCGGTGGTTGAGCTGTGCGGGTCGCCCACCGACTGCAGCGGCGCACTGGACCCTGCCAATGGTCGTGAACTGGCGTCGGGCGATGCGGCCGACATCCTCTTCAACCTGCACAAAAGCCTGTTTATCGGCTTCCCCGGACGGGTGCTGATCAGCCTGCTCGGCGTGGTGCTGTTGCTGATGATTTGGGCCGGTAGCGCGCTGCACAGCGGGCGCCTGCAAGACCTCAAGCGCCTGCGTCGAGACCGTGGCGCGCGAGTGTTTGCCCACGACTTGCACACCTTGATCGGCCGCTGGTGCGGGCCGTGGCTGCTGTTGTTCGGCGTGACCGGCGCGTTGTCTGGCCTCGGTGCGTTGGGCACGCTGGGCCTGGCTGGGCAAGCGTTTCCCGGTGCGCCGCAACAGGCCTTTATGCAGTTGCTGGGTGCGCCGCCGCCCATCAGCCCACAGGCAGGTACGACGCAGGTTGATCTCGATCAGTTGCTACACCGGGACGCCATTGCTCACCCGGGTTTCTCTGCGCAAAACGTCGCCTTGCACCACTGGGGCGAGCCGGGCGCCTGGGTTGAAGTCAGCGGTATCCAGCAAGGCTTGCCCAGCACCGCCGTATTCGAACGCCACGCTTATCGCGCTAGTGACGGCGAAGCCGTGGGCACCCGCAGCGCCAGTGGGCGCGGCGTGTGGTTGCAGGCATTTATTGCGGTGCAGCCGCTGCACTTTGCCGACTACCGCTGGGTGCCTTATGCCGGGCCGCTGTTGCGCGCGGTGCATTTTGCCATGGCCTTGGCGGCGGCGGTGTTGGTGCTCAGCGGTTTGTACCTGTGGCTGGAGCGCCGCCGCCTCAAGGCTGGCGCCGGTTGGCAGGTGTTGTTGCGCCTGGTGGTGGGTGGAGGCGGCGGCTTGCTGGCGGCCACTGCTGTGTTGCTGTGCGCCGGGGCGCTGGCGGGCGGCAACCTGGCGTGGTGGTTCTGGGGCAGTTGGCTCGCCAGCCTGCTGCTTGTGTGTGCCATGCCGCCGCGCCGTCAACCGTTGCACCTGTTGTTGGCCGTGGCCGGCCTGGCCTTCGTCGCGGCGGCTGTGCTGCACCTGGCGGGGAGCTTCAGGCACGGCAGCTTAGCGCTATGGCCTGTCGATCTTGTGTTGCTGCTGTGCGGCGCCAGTGCCTTGTGGGCGCTGCGCCAATTGATTTCTTTTACGCGTGCGGCACGGGCTGCCGCCGCCAATGTTGCCTGAGGGGATATTCGTATGTTGGAGCTGCTGAAACATTGGCGCATGGTGCTGACCTTCGCGCTGTTGTACCTGTCCCAGGGCATTTGCTTCGGCATCGCCATGGACGCCTTGCCGACCCTGCTGCGCCATGACGGCGCCGCGCTTCACGCACTGGCGTTCCTGCCCTTGGTGGGGCTGCCGTGGGTGATCAAATTCATTTGGGCGCCGCAGGTCGATAACCATTGGAGCCCACGGCTGGGACGGCGGCGCAGTTGGATCATTCCGATGCAGATGCTGGTGCTGCTGTGCATCGCCACCCTGGCAACCATCGGCCTGAGCGTGGACACCGCCGGCGTGGCTGTCGGCCTCCTGATTGTGGCGTCGCTGGCGAGTGCCACGCAGGACATCGCCACCGACGGCATGGCCGCCGAGTACTTCGCCGACAGCATGCTCGCGCGGATCAATGCGATTCAGGTGGGTGGCACCATGGTCGGCTTTTTTGTCGGCGGCGCCGGCACCTTGCTGCTTAGCGGCTACCTGGGGCAAACCACAGCATTCACGCTGCTGGCACTGGTGCCGTTGCTGAGCCTGGTGTGCGTGGGTTGGTTGCACGTGGCACCGACCAAACCTAAACAGCCGGATGTGGCGCATGCCTCGTTGTGGCGGTTTATCAAACGGCCGAAGGCGCTGTCGCTGGTGCTGCTGGCGTTGCTGTCGGCGATGACCTCAGTCTCGGGGTTCGGCTTGTCCAAACTCTTCCTCAATGACGCCGGCTGGTCCCTGCAAGCGATTGGGCAGTTGGGTATGAGCGGCGGCGTGGTCACTATCGTGCTCGGCTGCGGCGGCGGCGCGTGGTTGATCCGTGTGCAGGGCCTGTGGCCGACCTTCATGCTGGCGGTCGGCATGGCCGGCGTGGCCGCAATGACCTGGTTGATGCAAGCCAGCGGCCTGCTGGCCACGCACACCGCGCTGATCTGGCTGGCGGTGGGCCTGGGCTCGTTTGCCACCGGCGCCACCTCGGTGGTGATCATGACGGCGTCCATGGCGTTCGCCGCCAGAAGTGATCAGGCCGGTACGGACATGACTGCGGTGCAGAGCACGCGTGATCTGGGCGAGATGCTGTCTTCGACTTTGCTGGTTGGGTTGACGGCACAGGCGGGGTATAGCGGTGGGTTTTTGGCCGGGATCGTCATGGCGACGTTGGCGTTGTGGGTGGCGTTTAACCTGTCGCGGCAGAGGACGGCAGAAAGCCTGGCGAGCTGAATTTTATTAACTAATTGATATATATGGAGATAGTGCACCCTGCCTGAAAACCGTGTGTATTGGGTTCGATACAAAGCCGTACATTTAATTGACGCCATCAAAACGCCACCCTAAGATCGCCCAAAAACTAATGGCACAAAGCCATGTAGAGGGATCTGAAATGTGGCGTTTTTTTTGTCGGGCCAGTCTGGGCCTGCTCTCCGCTTTTCTTTGCCTGAGCCCTGCCGGGCTTGCGCACGCGGCATCCCCGGCGATGCGCCTTGCACCTCCTTTGGAACGACTGGGCGCCCTTACGGAATGTGAAGCGCCGCTCAAATTCCGCCTGGCTTTCTTTCTTTAAATTTTTGACCGCCCTTGGGCATCGAGACACGACATGGATGTTCGTCAGTTCGCCTTCCTCGCGCGCCAGCCTTCTGCTGCCGTAAAAAGCCGCTCCCACTTCCTGGGGCTGCCTAAACGTGGGTTAGCGTTGATTCTGGCCAACGCCATGTTCTGGCAGCCATTGCTGGCCCAGGCCGACGGCATCGTGGTGAGCGCACCGGGCACGGGCCTGGCGCAAGCGGGCAATGGCGTGCCCATCGTCAACATCGCCGCGCCGAACGCCAGCGGGCTGTCGCACAACCAATTCCATGACTACAACGTCGGTGCCAACGGCGTCATTCTCAACAACGCCACCGGGCGTACTCAGTCGACTCAGTTGGGCGGGATCATCGTCGGCAACCCGAATTTCCAAGGCACCGCCGCGAACATCATCCTCAATGAAGTCAATGGCGGCAGCCCGAGCCAATTGCGCGGTTATACGGAAGTGGCGGGGCAGTCGGCGCATGTAATTGTGGCCAACCCGTATGGCATCAGCTGTAACGGTTGTGGCTTTATCAACACTCCGCAGGCCACGCTCACCACCGGTAAAGCGGTGATCGAAAACGGCCAGATCAATCGCTACCAAGTCGACCGAGGCAACGTCGCCATTGAAGGCGCCGGCCTGAATGCGAGCAACGTCGACCAGTTCGAAATCATCACCCGCGCGACCACCATCAACGCGCAGATCCAGGCAAAAAAACTCACCATCGTCGCCGGTCGAAACGACGTCGACGCACGCACCCTGAACGCCACGGCGCGCGCGGCGGATGGCAGCCAGGCGCCGGATCTGGCGATTGACTCGTCGGCGCTCGGCGGCATGTATGTGGGCGCGGTGAAGCTGGTGGGCACCGAAGCGGGAGTGGGTGTGCGGCTGTCGGGTGACATGGTGGCTGGCGGCGATATTCAGATTGATGCCGCTGGCAATGTGGTGATGGGCCAGACCTCGGCCGGTACGGCCGTTAACGTCAAGGCGCAGAGTGTCGAGGCTAAAGGCGCAGTCTACGCGGGCACTGATTTGGCGATCAAAACCCAAGGCGCACTGACTAACCAACAAACCCTCGCCGCCAAGGACAGCATCACGCTGGACGCCGGTGGCCGTTTGACCAACAACGGCATCATCGAAGCCGGCGTCAACGCCGATAACAGCCGCAACACCCAAGGCGACGTGCGCCTGACTGCCCAGGCTCTCGACAACACCGGCAAGACCGTCATCGCCAGCCGCGACCTCAGCGTCACCACCGGCGAACTCGCCAACCAAGGCGGTACGTTGAGCGCTCAACGCGCTGCACAACTGACCGCCACTCAGATCGACAACCAAAACCAAGGCCGCATCCTCAGCGCCGGTAGCCTCGGCATCAACGCCGACCAACTGCTCAACAGCCAAGGCGGCCTGGTCACCAGCACCGGCAACCTCACGGCAGGCATCGGGCAACTGATCAACCGCAATGGCGAGCTGTCGAGCCAGGCGCAGGTCACGTTGCAACTGGCGGCGCTGGATAACGTGGCGGGGCTGGTGTCGGCGGGGCAGTCGTTGAGCCTGAATGCCACGGGGCTAGTGAATAACCAGAGCGGCCGGATTGCCGCGCGTCAGGCGCTGCAGGTGGTTTCCGACAGCCTGGATAATCGCAGTGGCGAACTTGTGGCTACCGATATCGGCTTGGTAACCGGCACGCTGGACAATGGCGGCGGCAGGCTGCAAGGCGATCGTACGCTGGCGATCTCCAGCGGCGCACTGAGCAACAGGGGCGGTACGTTGGCTGCCGGCATCCGGTTGGACGCCACCACAGCCAGTTTGGATAACACCGACGGCAAGTTGACCAGCGACGGCACGTTGACCGCGATTGTCGCCGGGCAGTTGCTCAACCAGACCGGCCTGTTTGCCGCCAAGGGCGATGCACGCCTCACCCTCGGCAGCCTTGATAACCGCCAGGGCAATCTCGCCGCCAACACCCTCAACCTGCAAGTGAATGGGCCGCTCAACAACAGCCACGGCACCCTGCGCGGTGAAGCCCGGCTGGATTTGACGGCCGGCCAGGTCGATAACAGCACGGGCGGGCGCATCAGCGCCGGCACAACGCTGAATGCCAACGTCGCAAGCCTTGATCAGCACGAGGATGGCCGGCTCTTTGGCCAAGGCGATGTCAGCCTCGACCTCAATGGCGGGCACCTCAACAACCGCGGTGGCGTGATCAATGCGCCGGGCCAATTGCTGTTGAGCAACCTCAACAGCGTCGATAACCAGGGCGGCGAAATCTCCAGCAGCCAAGCCTTTACCCTGGCCGCCGACACTCTGAATAACGGTAACGCCAAGCTGTTGAGCGAACAGACACTGACCGTGCGCATCGCCCAGGCGCTCGACAATACCCAAGGCCTGGTCTCGTCCAAAGCCCTGGATATGCATGCCGGCAGCCTGAACAACAATGGCGGCACACTCAGCGCCGGTGACGGCCTGCTCGCGCAAATCGACGCCGCGCTGGATAACCGCAACGGCAAAGTGTTGGCCCGCACCGCATCGGTCAACAGCGCGTCCTTGGACAATCGCCAAGGCCTGCTGCAAGGCGACACCACGCTCACCCTCAATAGCCTGGGCCTGATCGACAACCGCCAGGGCACGCTGTTCGCCGGCCAAACGTTTGATCTGACCGCCGGCAGCCTGGACAACAGCGGCGGCAAGCTGACCAGCGACGGCCGCCTGACCGCGCTGATCAGTGCGCAATTGCTCAACCAAACCGGCCTGTTAAGTGCGGTGGGCCAGCTGCAAATCAGCGCCGCCAGCCTCGATAACAGCGCCAAGGGCAACCTCTACAGCCAGGCGGGCGTGAGCCTCGACCTGAACCACGGCCACCTGAATAACCAGGGCGGCTTGATCCACGCGCCGGGTGCGTTGCTGCTGAGCAACCTCAACAGCGTTGATAACAGCGGTGGGGAAATCTCCAGTGCCCAGGCGCTGGATTTCAGCGCTGCAAGCCTCGATAACAGCGGCGGCAAATTGCTCAGCGAGCAAGGGCTGTTGGTGCGAATCGATCAGGCGCTGGATAACACCAAGGGCTTGATCGCGGCCACCGGCCTCGACCTGCAGGCCAACAGGCTTGTCAACGCCGAGGGCGAACTTAAAGTCCGCGATGACGTGAAGGTGTTGGTCGACACCGCGCTGGATAATCGCCAAGGCAAAATTGTCGGCGCGACCACCCGCGTGAACAGTTTGACCCTGGACAACAGCAAAGGCCTGCTCCAGGGCGACAGTCTGCTGACCATCACCAATGCGGGAATTGCGATCAACCGGGGCGGGCGCTTCATCAGCGGCCAGCGCCTGAATCTGAACATCGGCCAGTTTGATAACCAGGCTGGCGAAGTGTCCAGCGTCAGCGACTTGACCTTCATCGCCAGCCAGCTCGATAACAGCAACGGCGGTCGTTTGCTGGCCAATGGCGCGGTGCAACTGACCCTCGATAGCCTGAACAACCAAAACGGCATCGTACGCGCCGATGGCACTTTGAGCGTGCAAGGCGCCACGGTGAATAACGATGGTGGCCGCATCAGCAGTGGCGCGGCGCAGCTGTTGGCCCTCACGGGGGCCGTCAGCAACCGCAACGGCGAATTGCTCAGCGCGATGGCGCTGACCCTCAATAGCGCCAGCCTCGACAACCGTGGCGGCAAACTGATGGGCGACGGCGCCGTGCGCGTCACCACCGGCACCTTGAACAACCAATACAGCGGGCGCCTCACCAGTGCTGAGCGCCTCGAGCTGACAGCGGGGCAGGTGGATAACGGTTTTGACGGCCATATCGCCAGCAACCAGGCGCTGACTGCCAATGTCACCGGGCTTGATCAGCGCAATGGCGGCGAGCTTTACAGCCTCAGCGACCTGACGTTGGACATGCACCATGGCCAGCTCAATAACGCTGGCGGCCTGATTCATGCGCCCGGTCAGTTGCTGCTCAAGAACCTCGCCGACGTTGCCAACCAGAAGGGTGAAATCTCCAGCGAAAACGCCTTCACGCTGGCTGCAACCAGCCTGGATAACAGCAATGGCCAGGTGCTCAGCGATCAGGCATTGACCCTCAAGATCGACCAGGCACTGACCAACGTCAAAGGCCTGATTACGGCCGCCGCGCTCAACGTTGAAGCGGCTCGGTTGAATAACCTCAACGGCCAGGTCATGGGCGACAACAGCCTTGATCTGAGCACTTCAGGCGCAGTGTTCAACAACGGCGGAACCTTGGGCAGTGGCCAGCGTGTGACGGTGACGGCGGCCAGCCTCGACAACAGCCAATCCGGCAGCCTGGTGAGCGATGGCAGTCTCGCGGTCAAGGTCGACGGCTTACTGGATAACCAAGCCAACGGCAGCCTGTTGTCCAAAGGCGTTATGGATATCCAGGCCGGCAGCGTGGACAACCGCGCAGGCCGCCTGTCCGGGCAAAACCTGCTGACCCTGCGCAGTGCCAGCCTGGATAACCGTGGCGGCGCCGTGCGTGCCAATCAGAACCTGGACCTGCAAATCGGCCAGCTGGACAACCGCAACGGCGTGCTCAACAGCAAGCAGGCGCTGGCAATCACCGGCCAAACCCTGACCAACCAGGGTGGCCTGGCCAGCGCTATCGGGCCGGTACGTTTGAGTCTGGACAGTATCGATAACACCAAGGGCCGGATTGCCAGCCAGGACGATCTTGACGCCAGTGTCGGCGTGCTGAACCAGCAGGGCGGTGAGCTGGTTGCCCAGGGCAACCTGACCCTCAACGCCGATGCTGTCGATAACCGCGACAAAGGCCTGATCGCCGCGACAAAAGCGCTGAAACTCAAGGTCGGCACCCTCGACAACCGCGCAGGTGAAATCTCCAGCCAGCAGAACCTCGACCTCAGTGGCCAGCGTCTCGATAACACGGGCGGCAAGCTGTTGGCCGGGACCGCGCTGGAACTGGCGATGGCGCAGGTGATCAACCAGGCCAAAGGCTTGGTCTTTGCCCAGAGCACGCACCTTATCGGCGCCAGCCTGGACAATACGGATGGTACCGTCGGTGCCCAGCGCTCGCTGGTGCTGCAACTGTCGGCGGGGCTGGACAACACGCGCGGCAAGCTCACCAGCGAAGGCCTGCTGGACCTGGCTGCCCAGCGTATCGATAACACCGGTGGCAGCCTCTCCAGTGCCGGTCCGCTGGCCATCACCAGCGCTACGGATGTGCTCAATACAGGCGGCACCGTCGAGAGTGCACAAAGCCTCAAGCTGGTCAGCGCCAGCCTCGATAACGCCAACGGCCTGATCAAAAGCCAGGGCGCCGCAACCCTCACTACCGGTGTGCTTAAAAACGCTGTCGACGGGCGTGTCACCAGTGGCGACAGCCTTGATCTTACGGCCACCCAAGTCACCAACAGCGGGCATATCGGCAGCGTCGGTGTACTGAATGCCAACCTCACCGGGCTCACCCAACTGGGCGGCGCCGAGCTGTTGAGCACCACGCAACTGACCCTCGACTTGCACAACGGCGAGCTGGTCAACGCCGGTGTGATCAACGCGCCAATCCTGGCCTTGAACAACCTCGCCAGCATCGACAATCAGCACGGCGAAATCTCCAGCCAGAACGCCTTCACCCTGGCGGCTAAAAACCTCGACAACAGCAATGGCAAGCTGATCAGCCACCAGGCGCTGACCTTGCGCGTTGAACAGGTGCTGGCCAACGTCAAAGGCCAGGTCAGCGCCGCCAGTCTCAATGCGCGCAGCGCTCAACTGAACAACGCCGATGGCTTGCTCAGCGGTCGCGGTGGTGTGGACATCAGCGCGACTGAATCGATGGATAACCAGCGCGGCAGTTTGATTGCCGACGGCGCCTTGCTGTTAACCAGTGCGGCACTGAATAACCGTGGCGGTGAGATTGCCGGCAAGGCCCACGTCACGGTTAACGCAGCCAGCGTGGATAACCAGAACGGCAAGCTGATCAGCACCGACGGCCTGCAGCTGAGTGCTGCCACGCTGGACAACCGCAACGGTCTGGTGGGTGCGACAAAAGCGCTGACACTCGACGTGGGTTCGGTCGACAACCGCGCCGGCGAGCTGACCGGCAACGCCGACGTGAGCATCACCGGCCAGCAGTTGAACAACAGCGACAAAGGCAGCTTGTTTGCCGGCGGCGCCTTGAACCTGGCGGTTGATCAACTCATCAACCGCACCCTCGGCGAATTGAACGGCCAGCGCCTGACCCTCACCGGCACCTCGCTGGATAACAGCGGCGGCAAGCTGCTCAGCCAACAACCGCTGGTGCTGGAACTGGCGGGCGATCTGGACAACAGCCAGGGCGTGCTCAGCAGCGAAGACACGCTGAGCGTCAAAGCGCGCAGCCTCAACAACAGCAAGGGCAGCGTTTCCAGTGCCCAAGGCTTGAGCGTCGTCGTCACCGACAGCGTGAACAACCAGGACGGCACGTTGCTCACCGACGGCAACCTGGTCGTACGCAGCGCGAGCCTCGGTAACCAGCAGGGCACGCTCAGCGGTAAAGGTGCGGTCTCGGTGACCACGGGCGCACTGAATAACCTGGGCGGGCGCCTTAACAGCGGCGACACCCTGGCGTTGACCACCGGGCAGTTGAACAACGGCGGCAGCATCGGCGGCGAGAAGGGCGTGATCGCCAGCGTCACTGGGCTGGATCAACAAGGTGGCAAGCTGTTCAGCAACGCCGGCTTGAGCCTGGACCTGAACAACGGCGGCTTGAACAACGCGGGTGGTTTGATCAACGCCAAAGGCCCGTTGCTGCTCAATAACCTCACAACCGTCAACAACCAGAACGGCGAAATTTCCAGCGGCGAGGCGTTTACCCTGGCCGCGCAAACCCTGGATAACAGCAACGGCAAACTGCTCAGCAACCAAGGCCTGAC
Source organism: Pseudomonas sp. R76 (assembly GCF_009834565.1). GTDB lineage: Bacteria > Pseudomonadota > Gammaproteobacteria > Pseudomonadales > Pseudomonadaceae > Aquipseudomonas. The sequence goes on along the minus strand of NZ_CP019428.1, from coordinate 3,556,339 downwards.
GCTGCGCATCAACCAGGCCCTGACCAATCTCAAAGGCCTGATCGGCGCTGCCAGCCTGGAGGCACGCGCGGCGAGCGTGGACAACCGTGGCGGCACCTTGACCAGCCGCAGCGGCCTGCAACTGACCAGCGACGGCGTGCTGAACAACGCTGACCAAGGCTTGATCAGTGCAACCCAAGCGTTGACGGTGCACAGCGCTGACCTGAATAACCAGAAAGGCAGCGTGCTTGGCGGGGCCGTCACGGTCAACGCCATGGCCCTGGACAACAGCGCCGGCGGCCTGATCAATAGCCAGAGCAGCTTGAACCTGACCGCCGCCAGCCTTAATACCGGCAGCGCGGGCGAAGTCTCGGCCAAAGGTGCGTTGAGCATCGGCGTGAACGGCCTGGCAGTCGCGGGCGGGCGGATTGTCGGTGAGCAGGGCGTGGCCCTCGACCTCAACAACAGCGACCTGGATAACCGTAATGGCCTGATTCTCGCCAACGGCCCACTGACCCTGAACAACCTGCGCGACCTCAACAATCAGGGTGGCGAAATCTCCAGCCAGCAAGGCTTTTCGCTGGCGGCGCGCACTCTGGACAACAGCGCCGGCAAGCTGATCAGCAGCCAGGCGTTGACCCTCAACGCCGCCAGCCTGGTTAACAGCGCAAACGGCCTGATCTCCGGCTGGCAAGGCTTGAACATCAACGGTGGCAACCTCGACAACCGCGACCACGGTACGCTGTCCAGCCGCAATGGCGCGATTGATGTACGCCTGACCGGCGCGCTGCAAAACAACACCGACGGCGCGCTCGTCAGCCAGGGGCGGCTGGATATCCGTGCGGCCAGCCTGGATAACCGTGGCAAGGGCGTGATTTCCAGCGGTGGCGCGCAGAACCTGACAGTCAGCGGGGCGCTGGTGAACGGCGACGGCGGTTTGATCGACAGCGGTACCACGCTGGACCTGCAAGCGGCGACCCTGGCCAACCAGTCCAGCATCACCGCGCAGCAGGCACTGACCTTCACCGGTACCGACCTGAGCAACAACGGCGGCACCCTGGCAAGCAACGGTCGCTTGACCCTGGACCTGCTCGGCAACCTCAACAACAGCGGCGGCAAACTCGCCAGCGCCGGACCGTTGCTGCTGCAACGGGCCAACCAGGTCTACAACGACGCGGATGGCCAGATCGTCAGCCAAGGCTTATTGACCCTGTTCACTGGCGGCCTGAATAACAGCGGGCGCGGCACCATCGCCGGCAAGGAACGCGTAGCAATCACCAGCACCGGCGCGGTGCAAAACCAAACCGACGGCTTGATCTACAGCCAGGACGCTGACGTGCAACTGAGCGCGGCCAGCCTCAATAACGCCAATGGCTCGGTGCAGGGCCAGACCGGCCTGGGCTTGAGCGTTAACGGCGACATCGACAACAGCGGCGGCAAACTCGTCGCGCAAACCGGTGACCTCAACGTCAAGGCCGGCAACCTGGACAACCGTGGCGGCACGCTCGCCAGCCTCAAGGGGTTGTTGGATGCGCAACTGGCAGGTGCTTTGAATAACCTGGGTGGCACCACCCAAGGCCAGCGCCTGAACCTGCTCGCCGGCAGCCTCAATAACCAAAGCGGCCGCGTGGCTGCGCAGACGGGCGACCTATGGGTCAACGCCAATAATTTCAGCAACACCAACGTTGCCGTGTACGCCAAGGGCGTGTTGAAAGTAGGCGCGCAGAGCCTGGATAACACGGCCGGGCAGATGGCCGGTGGCGCAATTGACTTGAGTAGCAACGCTGCGCTGACCAATCGCAATGGCGTGATCGAGAGCGACAGCACGCTGAGCATCACGGCCAGCAGCCTCGATAACGGCGGCGGCAAACTGCGTGCACTGGGCCGTGACGGCAAGACGCAGTTCCAGATCGGCAGTGTGTTCGATAACCGCAGCGGCGTGGTGGAAACCGCCAATACCGACCTGACCCTGGCCGCCAACAGCTTCCAGAACAGCGACGGCCGCTTGCTGCACTTGGGCGACGGCAACTTCGATATTTCCCTGCCGAACGTCACCGGCGCCGGTGGCAGCATCGTCACCCGTGGCGGCTTGACCCTCAACGCCGACACCTGGAACAACAGCAGCGTGATCCAGGCCGGCCGGCTGAACGTTAACGTCAATAACTTTACCCAGTCAGAGACCGGGCAACTGCTGGCGTCGACGCGCCTGGAAGGCAAGGGCGGCAATTGGACCAACAACGGGCTGATCGCCAGCGACGGCAGCATGGCCCTGCAATTGACCGGCGCGTATCAGGGCAACGGCAAGGTCAGCAGCGTCGGCGCCTTGGACATGTCGGCGGCGCAATTGAGCCTCACTGAAGCGGCCAGCATCGCTGCCGGTGGTGTCACCAACGTCACCGTTGGTGGGCAGTTGACCAACCGTGGACGGTTAACCTCCAACAGCGCGTTGAACATCAACGCAGGCGCTGTGAGCAACTTCGGCACCTTGGCCAGTGGGCAGAACCTGCTGATCAATGCGCAAACCCTGACCAATGATCGCGTGAGCGTGGGTGCAGGTTCAGCGCTGATCAGCGGCGGCGACATGAAGCTGCAGGTGGGTACGCTGACCAATAGCTACAGCGATATTTACAGCCTCGGCGGGGTCGAGGTGGGTGGGTACAACGGCGCTGAGCGTGCGGCGCGGGTGGATAACCTGTCGGGGCGGATTGAGTCGACGGGGGATATGTCGCTGAAGGCGGCGGTTGTGAACAACAAGATGGAGAGTTTTAGTGTTAAGGCGACCAATGTGGTGTCTGCCTCGATTGGGGTGAGGTGCCTTGACTGCAGCTATGCGGGACAGAATGGCGTTTTCACGTCCCATCTGGTCTGGCAGCAAAACTTTAATGTCGAAGCCACGGGCGAGCAGGTGGCGGCCTCGCTCGTATCGGGCAAAAAGCTGAATGTGCAGGGTGATCAGTTTGAGAACTTTAACTCCAGTGTTTCTGCCGTCAGCGATATCAACATTGCCGTTAATGATTTTAAGAATACCGCCAGTGCACTGGGCGGTTATCAAAGTCTCAAATATATAACGATGCGTCCCAGCGTCGGCCTGTGGAGCCGGATATTCAATTACAACGCCACCAACGATCCGACCTATGACAGAAATATCCATTTCTGGAATGCGGCTGAACAAGAAACCATTGTCGGGCTTAAACAACCCACTGATCGCAACCAAACGATCGCGACCTATAAATTGAATTTTGGGCCAAAGGGCGGTTTTGGGGCTACTGTTCCTAAAGCTTACTTCATACCCGGTGTGACCGTGCAGGCACCGGCAGAAATCCTGAATGCCACTCCGTTTGCGGAAAAAATTATCGCCTCGCCTGGAAGTACTTTTATAGCTTCGACTATTCAAGCTGGCGGTAACGTTGCGATCAATGCCGCGAACAAAATCACCAACGGCGTCGAGCGCTCCTTCACCACAACCGCTGCCGGCGCGTCGCGCAATACCAATACCCAGGTTGCAGGAACGGGTAACACCACTGTCATCAACCTCAACCGTCAACTGCCTCCGGACCTGGCTCAGCAGCAGGTCAATCCCGTGACGTTACGCGGCTTCAGCTTGCCTAGCGGCCAAAACGGACTGTTTCGTCTGAGTCAGGATGGCGCCAGTGCCCAGCCTGCGGGCCAAGGGCATTCCGGCTCGCAAAGTTGGACGATGGGCGTGGCGGATATCGAGTTGGCCCAACGTGAAAAACCACTGCCGGAAAGCCAGGGCCGAACCCTTCAGTTGGGCGGCGCGGCTCAGGTTGCGGCAGATACCCACCAAGTCGTGGTCGCCGCCCGTGAAGCCAACGGCATCAACGTCCAGGCCCGCACCGTCGATGCATCCGGTGTCGGTAATGCAGACACCGGCATCGTATTGCCGGGCCGCACCGATAGCACACGCGTTGATGGCATTAATGCTGGAAACTCAACGGGGACGCCAACCGTCATCGGTAGCGGCCTGAACCCCGCGGACAGGGACCCGCGAAACCTGTTAACAGCGCCAGGGAGTGTGCCAGGCCTGAACGTGCCAGGCGTGTCCAGCGCTGACCGCGATACCCGCGTGGGCGCCAATCAGGGCGGTGGTCTGAACCTGCCTGGCCTGACTCCGCTGGCCTCCACCGCGCCGGTTTCTTCAGGGGCAAGCGGCCAAACCCTCAACCGGGTGCAAGGCTTGCCGGGCAGCAAGGCGGTGTCGCAGCCGCACAAATACTTGATCGAAACCAACCCGGTACTCACTGACCTCAAGCAATTCATGAGCTCGGACTACCTGCTCGCAGGCCTGGGCTACAACCCGGATGAAAGCGCCAAGCGCTTGGGCGATGGCCTCTACGAACAACAGCTGATCCAGCAAGCGATTGTCGAGCGCACCGGGCAACGCTTTATCGACGGCCAGACCTCGGACGAGGCGGTGTTCCGTTACTTGATGGATAACGCCATCCGCAGCAAGCAGACCCTCGACTTGTCGGTGGGTGTGGCGCTGACGGGGCAGCAAGTCGCGGCGCTGACCCACGACATCGTCTGGCTGGAAGAGCATGAGGTCAATGGTGAAAAAGTCCTGGTGCCGGTGGTGTACCTGGCCCAGGCCGACAACCGCCTGGCACCGAATGGCGCGCTGATCGCGGGCCAGGATGTGAGCTTGATCGCCGGTAAAAACCTGGAAAACGCCGGCACATTGCGCGCCAGCAACAACCTGTCGGCGGTGGCGGGCAACGACTTGGTCAACAGTGGTTTGATCGAAGCAGGCAAACGCGTGGACCTGCTGGCGGGCAATAACATCGTCAACAAAGCCGGCGGCATTATTGCTGGGCGCGATGTGTCGATGACGGCGGTCAATGGCGACGTGATCAACGAACGCAGCATTACCAGCGCGGGTTACAACGTTGACTACTCGAAAAAAACCAGCTTCTCGAAGAACACCGATTACATCGACAGCGCCGCCCGTATCGAGGCGGCCAACGACCTCAGCATCCGCGCCGGTCGCGACGTCACCAGCGCCGGCGGTGTGCTTCAGAGCGGCAATGACACCACCATCGTTGCAGGGCGCGATGTAAACCTGGTTTCCGCGCAGCAGCACGACACCCTGAACGGCGGCAAGCGTAATCGTGCCGAGGACGTGACCCAGAACGGATCCAGTGTCGAGGCCGGGCGCGACCTGAAAGTCAGCGCAGGGCGAGACTTCACCGCAATCGCCAGCGAAATCGACGCCAAGCGCGACATCGCGATGAGCGCAGGCGGCGATATGTACTTTGCCTCAGGCGCTGACGAGCAGCACTCCTACTCCAAGACCTCGAGCACCAAGCGCCAGGAGGATCACGTCAGCCAGGTCGCCACCACCGTGGCAGCCGGGCGTGATGTGACCTTGAGTGCGGGCAAAGACCTGGCGTTGATCGCCAGCCGCATCAGTGCTGGGGATGAAGCCTATCTGGTCGCAGGCAATAACCTCGGGCTGCTTTCTGCCGAAGACAGCGACTATTCGCTGTACGACATGAAACGCGGAGGCGGCTTCGGTTCAGGCAAAACCCAGCGCGATGAAGTGACTAAAGTCAAAAACATCGGCAGCGAAATCAAGACTGGTGGTGATCTCACCATTCAGAGCCTGGGGGACCAGAAGTACCAGGTTGCCAAGTTGGAAAGTGGCGAAGACCTGACGATTGTCAGTGGGGGGGCGGTGACTTTCGAGGGGATGAAGGACCTTCATCAGGAGAGTCATGAGAAGAGCAAAAGCAGTTTTGCCTGGACCAGCGCCAAGGGCCAGGGCAATACCGATGAGACCCTGCGCCAGAGTGTGTTGATTGCCAAAGGCGATATGACCATCAAAGCTGTTGATGGCTTGAAAATCGACATCAAACACATTGATCAGAAGACCGTTAGCCAGACTATCGATGCAATGGTGCAGGCAGACCCGCAACTGGCATGGCTCAAGGACGCTGAGAAACGTGGGGATGTGGATTGGCGGCAGGTTAAGGAGATTCACGACAGTTTCAAATACAGCAACTCAGGGCTCGGAGTCGGAGCCCAACTGGTCATAGCCATCGTCATGGCCTATTTCGTAGGGCCCATGGCAATGGATGCACTGACTGCCGCGGGTGCCAGCACGGCAGTTGCTGCAGGTGGTGCTGCGGTTGCTACCAGCGCGGCAACCAACGCGACGGTTAGCTTTGTCAATAATCGCGGCGATCTCGGTGCTGTAATAAAGGATACGACCTCTAGCGATGCTCTAAAAGGCTACGTGGTCAATGGGCTAACATCAGGACTCGCAGTAGGTGTTTTCGGCGATCTGACGGGTACGCAAGTAGACCCGTTGACCGGGAAAATCAAGATTGACCTAACGACCATAAATGGCATCGGTCGATTCGCTGCCACTCAGATATTGCAAAACGGTACGTCAACAGCGCTGAGTAAGATGCTGGGGATGGATGCAAGTTTTGGCGGAGCGCTGACCACGTCGTTGCTCAATACAGTGGCAGCCGCAAGTTTCGATGCGGTCGGAGGGCAGCGGATGGTCGACGGCAGCGCCGACAAGATAGCGGTCCATGCACTGATCGGTGGTTTACTGGCGCAGGCGTCGGGGAGCAGTTTTCTGGCGGGGGCAGTGGCCGCAGGTGCGAACGAAGCCCTCGCCACTCAATTGCGACGCACGGTGACGCAGTTGGATCCGCAACAACGAGATCTGCTGTTGACCTCCGCCTCTCAACTGGTGGGTTTGTTGTCGGCTGCCCTGGCGGGTGGCGACGCCAAAGCGCTGGAGACAGGTGCATGGATTGCTAAAAATGCCACCCAATATAACTTTCTGAACCACTATGAAATGGTGGACTTCGTTGGGGACATGAATGCCTGCGCAGGGAGCGACATTTGCTATCGGAACACTTGGACAGCGCAGTACGGTAATACAAACTATAGCCAGCTGAGTCAGGATAACCTCAAAGATGCCTTGGGCACTGTTGGGCCTGCCAGGGCTAATGCCCTGCTAGGCGAAATTCATGGTGGTCTTGCTGCCTTAGGTGAGTTGCAATGCACATCACCTGTCTGTGATACGTACAAGTTTACATTGATCGACAGAGCTTTAACGGCAAGAGCCGAGCTGCAAAAAGTATACGCTGAAGGTCCTGGAATCATAGGTGGGATACTGCTCGGGCCGATTGGGGCGGTGGGCGGCTCGGTTCGAGGTAGTAGCACGGCAGCGGAAGCGAGTGGGATTGAAAAGGCGTATGCTTATTGGGCTGGAGTGCGGGAAGCAAAAAACATCCCAACTATAGCTAAAGGTTTTGTACCGGCGGAACGGACGGGCTTGGAGTTTGAGATAAAGTCTGTTTCTGGTGCGGAGGGACATATAAGCGTTGAGCTTTCAACAAGGCAAAAATTTGACAGTTCAGGGAAAGCCGTCAGCAGTAACTATGCTCAATCTGACCTGGTTGCTAGATATTCTCCTGATGGAGAGTTATATATCGATTGGTATGGTACTACAGTGACGGGTCGCGGGGTCGGTAGTGAAATGGTATCAAGGGCCATAGAAACTGTTGGTCCAGGCAATGTTAAATCTGTTGCAGCGCAGTTAGGTCATACAAATCTAGAAGCTTTTAGAGCGGCAACGGCTTCGGGATTGACTAAAGAACAAGCTATATGGTTAACACCGCTTGGAAAAACAATGAATGCTTTAGGGTTTACTAAAGCTGAAATGTCTGGAGCTGGTAGCGGTGTGAGATTTCTACCTTAACGTGGAGAGCTATTTTGGAAAAAGTCGAGGCGATCCGGCAACTCGTAAACGTCGGGCGGGCTAGAGATGTCTTGGCTTTTGTCGAGGGCGACTCTTCATATGTAACCAGTGAGAGCGTTGGCGCACCCCAGGAGTTGGAGTATCGACGCTTGTGGATTCTAGTTGTTCACCATTTGCGGTTCGTTTCGAAGTATGGCGCTCACTCGTCAGGAATAATGAAAGACGGAAAGTATTTAACTGCGTTTCCCCAGGAGTTTGATCGGTGGCTTCAAATCGGTGCACCTGGAGTTTCCAGTGGGGATCTCGATATGTACCTAAAGGATTTTCCGTTGTAATGATAGCGACGTATATCTTAGGCAGAGAGGAAGGGTGCCCCTGAGATATATATCGGTAGACGGGTCCTCAATAGATTGATAGAAGGCAGCTTTGAAAAAGAAGGCTTACGTAAATGGTGCCAGATCACCGTAATTTAAATCGTAGGCTGGCCCGTATTGAACGCTAAATCAAATTGGCGAGGGCATAGCAGGAGGGGCGAACGTGCGGGAGCTACAGGAGCAACCGATGCAAGTGTTGGGGCAGGAAGAGCGTCAGGTTCAGTTGGCGAAGCAATTGAAACGGGCGGAACGAAAACTACTGTAGAGGCTCCCAAAAATGGACTAGGGCCATCTTATCGGCCGGCCGATAGCGAAAGGCTTGAAAAGATATTGGACTCTTATTATGGTGCGGTTAAGACGGGTAACAGAGTCGGAAGTGACGGTTTAGCTGACGCTGTTCGTTATGAGAAATCTACGGGTGAATTGTTATCCCCGGCAGGACGCGAGCAAAAGCCATCGAAGTAAGCAAACGGCTTGGTGATCTGATTCGGAATGCCGAGAACCAGCCCGCGGGGAGTTATCCTTACCCTCAAAGGGATATAAATTTTGCTAAGGAGCTTGTAAAGGATCTCGAAAATGCTCTCGGACGATGAGTACTTTAAAAAAAGTCTTCTGTGGCTCGCATCGCAATTTTCAATCTCAAGGACGAAACTAGAAGATGCATTAGGTGACCTGGGTGGCGTGTCAGGAGTTATACGCAATGGGTACTACATTTCGGCATACGAGTCATTAGGCGCTGTTGTTGTGCAGGAAGTGACGCCTGATGATTTACTTGAAGTTGTGAAAGGCAGCGAGGTGGCTTTGGGTCGGAATGTTGAATGTATGTATTATTTTATAGAGTCAATAGTTGATCATGGGTTGCTACAGGGCTGTAGTGCGGAAGTGCTGATAAGTGTGGCGCCAGAAGGTTGTAAAAGATTCTTACGCAAGCGCTTTTTGCCGGAGCAAGATATATGAGGCACTGGATAATCAAATTCAGAGCTTTATAGTTTCAGATGATGAGAGTAAAACGTGTTTTTATTTTTTACTCTTGCAGTCGTCAGTCAATGGAGGCATTTACGCAGCGAACGTGGTAAGTCAGTGCCGCAGAACCACATGGCGGAGATCCTCTTGAACGGGTCTGAGGTGTTGCGGATTATGCGTGAGGATTCGCGCTATTCTGCTCCCGTTTGGAAAACCGCAACAACGCCCGATACCCGCACACATCCGCAATCTGCGCCCCCCAGGTGCGTGGTCTGCAACAGCATCATCGCGTGGTGCATGCGGATCTCAGTCAGCAACGTGCTGAAATTGACCCCTTCATCCGCCAGTCGACGGCGCAACGTCGCCTCACTGACTGCCAATTCATGGCCAGCGAGTGCGGCGGTACAGGGTTTCTCGGGCGCTTTGGCGAGCAGTCCAGGCGCTCACTTATGGGCTTATTTCAGTTCTTCAGGATGGCGTTGACCTGAAAGGGCAACCCCCAACCCGTAAAACAACCCACCGGCGATGATAAACAGCCCCAACATGTAGAAAATGTAGTGAGCCGGCTGCGTCGCCAGCACGATTCCACACAGCACCGGACCTAACGCAGCGCCGACATTGCTCAAGTTCTGCGCCGCGTAATACATCCCTCTCAGATGACTCGGTGCAATGTTGTCGATGAACATGTATTCGGCCGGGAAGACGATGATTTCGCCCAGGGTAAAAATCGCCATGGACACCATCCAGACCATCAACGTGGTCGACAGGGCGAAGCCGCCGAGCCCGACGATAAACAGGCTGAGCCCGCCGGCCAGCCACAGGTTCAGGTGTCGACGGGAAATGCGTTTGCCAATGCTGTATTGCAGGCTGATCACCATCAGGGCATTGGTCGCCACCACGCTGCTGATAATTCGATAGGCCGCGTGGGGCGTGGTGGTCACAATCAGGTACTGCGAGAGGTAAGCCGTGAATTGGCCGAATACCACCGCACTCAAGACCCCGCCGAGGGTAAAGCACACCAGGCGGTAATCGCGCAGCAGCAGTGTGCCGACGGCGAGGAATGGCGCGGGTTTATCCTGTGTGTCGCCAGCCGCCAGGCCCCTGTTGCCCCACACGAAGTAGACAAAAAAGAACCCGGCACCCAGCCCCGCCGAGAGCAAAAACGGCAGGCTGATGTCGAGGGCGGCCACGCCTGCGCCGAGAAACGGGCCGACGGCATAGCCGATATTGGTCAGCGTGTATTTGATCGAAAACACTTCGCTGCGCTGGTCCACAGGCAGCAGGCTGCCAAACCCGGCCTTCACGGTGATATCGATGACCGCATACGCCAGGTTGATCGACACCAGGCACAGGTAGAACAGCCACAGCGTGGCGGCGCCATACGCGCCGAGAAACCCCAGCGAGAACACACCGCAGCAGGTGAGGATCAGCCGGTAACTGGAGATTCGGTCGACCAGAAAGCCGCCATACAGGCTCAACAGCGAGCCGATGATCAGCGTGCTTCCGATCACTAGGCCGATATCGGCAATGCTCAAGCCAAAGTTGCCGGACAAGTAAATCACCAAATAGGGCAGGGTGATTGCGCGCGCGAGGGTTAATACCAGTGACGCAGACAGCAGCAGGTTAAGGGTGGCGGGATAGGTTTTCAGCGTGGCGAGCATTCGGGCCTCATCGTCCATTCATAAGGTGCAAGTCACACAGCTTACTGGTGAGGTGAATTCTGATTTAGGATGCTTTCTATCGAATGAAAGGAACTGAGTTCATGAATAAGGAGCGTCAATGTTTGCCTCCGAACGCTTGAAGGGTATCGATGTGTTTGTTTGCGTCGCGGAGAGCGGCAGCTTCGCGGCGGCGGCCGAGAAGATGCACCTGACGGCCTCTGCCATCAGTAAAAGCATCGCCAGGCTGGAAAAACGCCTGGGCGCGCGACTGTTTCAACGTACGACGCGCAGATTGGCGCTGACCGACGCGGGCACGGCGTTCCTGCGCACCTGCAGCGGGGTGTTGGCCGACCTTGAAGAAGCCGAGTTGTCACTGCACAGCGAAAGCACTGAGCCCCGTGGGCGAGTGCGCATTGATTTGCCGGGCGCATTCGGACGCGCGCAGGTATTGCCGATCCTGCTGGCATGGATGAAGGACTATCCATTGGTGATACCGCACATCACGTTCTCTGACGGCCTCATCGAGCCGTTCCAGGCTGGCGTTGACATCGTGGTGCGTATCGGCCGTGCGGATGCCTGGCCGGAGACGGTTGGGCACAGGCTGCTCAGGCGCGAGCGGCATGTGTTTTGCACATCGCCAGCATACCTGGCTCGCCATGGCACGCCGTTGTCGGAGGGCGACCTTGAACAGCATCAGTGCATTGCCTATGGCTGGGTTGATGGGCGCATCAGCCCCTGGCGCTACACCGGTGAGCAGGGCGAGGCGCTGCGCAGGCCAGTCGCGCCGCAGCTGGTGGTGGGCAATGGTGAAGGGTTGGTGATGGCCGCGCTGGCAGACTGCGGAATCGTCCAATTGCCCTCGTGGCTGATCGAGCAGCAACTGCAACAAGGGACATTGGTGGAAGTGCTGCCGCACCTGGCGACTGAAGGGTTTGAGATCACCTTGGCCTGGGTTAAAAGTCGCCAGGCGTTGCCCAAGCTACGCGTGGTGCTTGAGGCGTTGGTGGCGCGACTCGGCGCGTTTGAATGATCCGGGGATGTGCTATCGCTTGGCGAGCGCCGGAACAACCGGGCAAATGGAGAATTGCGGCGCGCAAAAAGATAAGGGCCTGCATGACGTTAATCATGCAAGCCCTTGATATCTATGGTGCCCGAAGCCGGAATCGAACCGGCACGCCCTTACGAGCGGGGGATTTTAAGTCCCATGCGTCTACCAGTTTCGCCATTCGGGCGGCAGCGCGGTGCAGCAGGGTTGGGAATATATAGACCCAGGCGCTTGGATGCAAGGTGAAAGCATGAGTTTGTCGCATTCATTAAAATCCGAAAAATCTTGCAGGATCAGTGATCTACATGGGGAACCTGCCGCCGTGGCGAGGTTTTTGATACGGGGTGAAACGCTCCTGCCAGGAACTGACCCGGTTTGAAATAGAGTGCGGTTTCACTTTCAAGCCAGGCGCCGTTATGAAATTTGCCTCTGTCCGTCCTGGCGTTTCAAGTGTTGGAGGTGGCGGCTGTTGCGAGCCGGGTCAGCAGCACGAACGTGGTGATGCCCGCGACGAAGATGCCGTGGGGTAATACGTCCGCGCTGCTCCAGGATCCCGATGAGAACCTGGTGAATATCTTTTCAAAAGCCGAATAGCTCAGACAAACGCCTGCCCGCTGAACCCGCGTGGCAAACGCTGCAACCCAGGCAGGTCGGTGAGGCGTTGTGTCCACGCACTGCGCCAGTCGATGGCGGTGTGGGTCTTGGTTTTGCGCGCAGAGCGGCGAGCGGCATTGCGCTGGGTGCGGCGCGCTTCTTTATAGGCTTCGGTATTGCGGCAGGTACGGCATTTGACTCGGTTCAGCTCGGTGCTGGAGGTGAGGTTGGTGCCGTGGTGGCCGCAGGCCAAATGGCCGGCGACCTTGAAGTGAGTGACCATGTAAGCGTCTCCTTCTTATGGGGGTACGCGCCTCCAACAGCAGCGGTGGCGCGCGAGCAGGGCGGGGCAATTAACCCCGGCGCCTTATGGTTAAGACCCCAGGCGCGGCGCAGCGTTCGGTTTTGCCCCCACGCGGGTTCACGCTACCCTGTGCGACTACAAGCATAAAAAAGGAATCAATGATGAGCCTCGAAACCCTGCCGCTGGAAGGCAGTTGCCGCTGTAACCGGGTGCGCTTCAGTGTCAGCCTGCCGCCGGTGATCACCATGGCGTGCCATTGCAACGGCTGCCAGAAAATGACCTCCAGCGCGTTCTCCCTCAGCGTCCTGATTCCCGCCAGTGGCTTCACCGTCACCCAGGGCTGCCCGGTGATTGGCGGTTTGCATGGCGTGGACCGTCATTATTGCTGCCCGCACTGCATGAGCTGGCTGTTTACGCGCCCCCATGGCATCGACGAGTTCGTCAATGTGCGCGCAACCTTGCTGGATAACGCCCACGACTACGTGCCGTTCATGGAAACCTGGACCAGCGAAAAGCTGCCGTGGGCCTCCACGCCCGCCGTCGAACGTTTCGCGCAATTACCCGAGCCGCAAGACTTCCCGCGCTTGATGCAGGCCTACGCCGCGTTCAACGCGCGCTGAACTCAGTCGATCAGCGCCAGCAGGTCGGTATCGCCCACATCCACGCCCGCCTGGGTCAGCAACGTGGTTGCCTGGCCCCGGTGGTGGGTCTGGTGGTTGAAGAAATGCACCAGCAGGCCGAAGAACGGCTTGTTGTTCGCGACACCGCGCATGTTCTGGTAGCTGAGGTGATGATCCAGGTCGGGCTCGCGCAGGCTCTGGGCCCAGTCGATGATGAGTTGATCCAGGCAAGCGCGATGGGCCGACAGCTCGCGGATGTCGGCAAACGCCAGTTGCTTGAGGTCTACGGGTGTGACGATAGCGCTTAAGGGTGCCAGCGCCGAAAAGCCTGCCGGGTGCTGGGCAAAGCGCTTGAGCCAGACGGTATCACCGAGCGCCAGGTGATTGAGTGTGCCGAGAATCGAGCCGAAGAACGCCTGGCGGTCCGCCGCCAGTTCGGCGTCTGTCAGTTTGCCGGCGGCGGCATAGACCTTGCGGTTCATCCACTGGTTGTAGTTGGCCATCAACGCGATGTGTTCGATGCGGTTCACGTGGTTTCTCTCTCAATGGCGCGATGTCGCCATGATAAAGCGTGCCCGCCCGGCGGTCATGGTGTTCCCACGGCAGCGGGCTATGGTTGTTGAACGCCATTATTGCGCCCTGGGAGGGTGAAACCATGAATACCAGCGATCTACTCGAACAGCTGTTGCGCGCCGGGCAGCAAGGCGGCGCGGCCTCAGGCGGTGGCCTGGGCGGGCTGCTCGGCGGCTTATTGAAAGGCGCCAGCAGCGGCAACGCCTCGGCGGGCGGCGGTTTGGGTGGGTTACTGGGCGGCCTCGGCGGTTTGTTGGGCGGCGCACCCAGCGGTGGTACGACGCAGGCGCGCTCCGGTGGGATGAACTACGCGGCGCTGGCCTCGTTGGGGATGGCGGCGTTTCAGGCGTATCAGGCCTGGCAACGCCAGCAGGCAACTGCGCCGCAGCAAGCCATCCAGACGGTGGATCAGTTGGACGGCGCCGAAGCGCAAGCCCATAGCCATGCGTTGCTACGCGCGCTGATCGCAGCGGCCAAGGCGGATGGCAACATCGATGCGCAGGAGCAACAGATGATTTCCGCCGAGATGGCTCGCCACACCGATGACCCGCAGTTGCTGCAGTGGATCGCTGCCGAGGCCGTCAAGCCTCTGAATGCGGCGGATTTTGCCGAGTATGCAAGTGACCCGGCGCTGGCGTCGGAGATCTACCTGGCCAGCGTGCTACTGGTGAACGACCAACAGGATGCGGAGCGCAAATACCTGGATGAACTGGCAGAACAGTTGCAACTTGACCCGCAGTTGCAACTGAACCTGGAGCAGCAGGCTAAAGCCTAGAGTGGCGAAGCACCACAACAGCGACCTGATGTAATGAGATCCAAATGTGGGAGCGGGCTTGCTCGCGAATGCAGTGGGACAGTGACAAATGAGCTGACTGACCCAACGCATTCGCGAGCAAGCCCGCTCCCACAGGTTGTCCGAGGCGTTGCTTTTGATCTACGACATTCAAACTAAAAACGCAGCGTAGCACCGGTGGTCAGCCACTGGTTCCGGTCGCCGCTCAGGCTTTGCCCAACCACCACATCCACATCGACCAGTTTGCCCACATGAAAGCGCGGCCCGGCCTGCCAGGCCTGGTCGCCGCCTTCCTGGCCGTAGCGCTCAGCGATCAGCGTCAACGCGTCCGCCAGTTGATACTCGAACCCGGTCCCCCACGTCAGCCGATGATTCTGCTCACCGCCGTTATAGGCATGTGTCCAGCCACCATTCACGTTCAGGCGCAACGCTTCGACGGGTTGCCAGGTTAACGGCACATTCAGATCCGCGCCGTCGAACGCATGTTGGCGGTCCAACGCAAAATGCGACGTGGCCGACACCGCCATTTGCAGCCCCAGGTCATCCCGCGACCATACCTGGGCCTTGACCTGCGGGCTGACCTGGGTTTCAGCGTCGCCTGCCTGGCTGGCACGCGACAGCGCGGCGCTCCACTGCACCGACGGCAATGCGCTGAAGGTGCAGGCCGGGTTCAATGTCTCGTTATGGACGTTGCCCTGATGCCGCTCGGCTGTGTACCAGGCGTCCACATTGCATTCGCCGGGGGCGTTGACGGCGCCGTCGTCGACTACATAAGCGCCACCGGCCGCGTGGGCCTTGGATAACAGCGCGATGAACAAGATAAGGCCCAGGGTCACGCCGATAAACGTCAGGTTACGTTGCAGTGCGCGGCGCTTGGCCGGTGGCAGGAGCAACAGGGTATGGCGAGCGCCGCGATAGTGACGGGCACGGTATTTGGCAAACCCGTCCTGACGCAGAGGAGTGTGTTTTTTGTGCATGATGCACCTCGCTTGAATTCAGCTTTCTACGGTCAGCACCGAAATGCCGCTGGCTTTGGCCTGGCAGACCAACTCCGAGGTGTCGTCACCGCCCGGCAGGGCGATGACCACGTCGGGGCGGCTGTCAGACAGCATGAAATGGTTGCGCTGGCGTTCCGCCTGCTTGCCGTGGCGTTGCCAATTGGGCGGGTAGCGCACCACGTCGATGCCGATTTCCCGCGCCCATTCCTCAATGTCACTGCCGAGGAACTGGTTGCCGCCGTGAATCAATACCTGCATCGGGCGCAGGCGGTGGTAAGCGTCCAGCACTTGGCGGGACTTTTTGGTGTCGGCGTAATGACGACCTGCACAGATCAACACGCGCATAGTCAGAGTCCTTGTGTTGCGCGGTGGCCGCCGGGCGACGACCACCGTTTTCAGAGGCGGGTGATCAGTACCACTGCTTGAAGCGGCGGATGTAGATCGTTTTCATCAGTTGAGCCACGCAGCAGTAGGCGAGCAGGGTGCCGACCAGCCATGGGAAGTACGCCAGCGGCAGCGGCTCCAGGCCCACCAGGGTGCCCAGCGGCGAGAACGGTACGTAGATCCCCAGCCCGATGACGATGGCGGTCATCATCAACACCGGCCAGGCGGCCGTGCTCTGGAAGAACGGGATCTTGCGGGTGCGCAACATGTGCACCACCAGGGTTTGCGAGAGCAGCCCTTCGATAAACCAGCCGGACTGGAACAGGGTCTGCATTTCCACACTGTTGGCGGAGAACACGTACCACATCAGCGCAAAGGTGGTGATGTCGAAGATCGACGAGGTCGGCCCGATCCAGATCATGAAGCGGCCGATGTTTTTCGCATCCCACTTACGCGGCTTGGCCAGGTATTCCTTGTCCATCTTGTCCCACGGCAAGGCCAGCTGGGAGATGTCGTACATCAGGTTTTGCAGCAGCAGGTGGATCGCCAGCATCGGCATGAACGGGATGAACGCACTGGCCACCAGCACCGAGAACACGTTGCCGAAGTTGGAACTGGCGGTCATGTTCAGGTACTTCATGATATTGCCGAAGGTTTCGCGGCCCTTGAGCACGCCTTCTTCCAGCACCATCAGGCTCTTTTCCAGCAGGATGATGTCGGCCGACTCCTTGGCGATATCGGTGCCGCTGTCCACCGAGATACCCACGTCGGCATCGCGCAGCGCCGGCGCATCGTTGATGCCGTCGCCGAGGAAGCCGACTGTGTGACCGTTGGCTTGCAGTGCCTTGAGCACGCGGGATTTCTGCAGCGGCGTCAGCTTGGCAAACACTGTGCGCTCTTCCACGCGGCGCAGCAGGGTCGCGTCGTCCATGGCTTCGATTTCTACGCCGAGCAGCGGCTGGCCGGGTTCGAGGCCAACCTGGCGGCAGATTTTGCTGGTGACCACGGCGTTGTCGCCGGTCAGCACTTTCACGGCCACGCCGATTTGTTGCAGCGCAGCAATCGCCGGGCCTGCGGTTTCCTTCGGCGGATCCAGGAAGGTCAGGAAGCCCTGGATCACCAGGTTGCGCTCATCGGCGGTGGTGTATTGCTGGCGTGCCAGTGCTTTAGGAATGTTGCGGGTGGCGACCACCAGCACACGGAAACCGTCCTCGTTGTAGTCGTTGGCCAGCGCCAGCAACTCATCACGGCGACGATCATCCAGTGGCACCGCTGCGCCATCTTCCATCACATGGGTGGAAATGCTCAGCATCTCTTCCACCGCGCCCTTGCACACCAGCAATTGGTCGCCGGCGGCGTCCTTGACCACGATCGACAGGCGACGGCGCACGAAGTCGAACGGCAACTCATCGACCTTGCTGTAGGCAAATGGCAGCTGGAACTTGGGGTTGTGTTCCGAGAACTGCACCACGGCCTGGTCCATCAGGTTTTTCATGCCGCTCTGGTGGTAGCTGTTGAGCCAGGCCAGGGACAGCACCGCATCATCACGTTGGCCGAAGGCGTTGACGTGGTGCTCGAGGATGATCTTGTCCTGGGTCAGGGTGCCGGTCTTGTCGGTGCACAGCACGTCCATTGAACCAAAGTTCTGGATCGCGTTCAGGCGCTTGACCACTACCTTGCGCTTGGCCATGGCAGTTGCGCCCTTGGCCAGGTTGGCGCTGACGATCATTGGCAGCATTTCCGGGGTCAGGCCCACGGCCACCGCCAGGGCAAACAGGAACGCATCGCCCCAATCGCCTTTGGAGAAGCCATTGAGCAGGAACACGATGGGCACCATCACCAACATGAAGCGAATCAACAGCCAGCTGACGCTGTTCACCCCACGGTCGAACGCGGTCTGCACCCGCGAACCGACAATCGCCTTGGCCAGCGAGCCAAAGTAGGTGCGTGGCCCGGTGGCGACCACCACCGCTTTGGCGCGGCCGCTGACCACGTTGGTGCCCATGAAGCAGATGTTTGGCAGGTCCAGCAGGTTGCCTTGGTCGGCGGCCAGCGAGGACGCGGATTTCTGCGTGACGTCACCCAGCGTGTCGTACTTTTCCACCGGCAAGGCTTCGCCGGTCAGCACGGCCTGGCTGATAAACAGGTCGCGGGATTCGATCAGGCGGATATCGGCCGGGATCATATCGCCGGCCGACAACTGCACGATATCGCCGGCCACCAGGTCGCGCATCGGCACTTCGCGCAGCGTCGGCCGGGCGCCGACCTGTTCGCGGCGCAGCACAGTGGCGGTGGTGCGCACCATGGCCTTGAGGGCTTCGGCGGATTTGGCCGAACGGTGTTCCTGCCAGAAGCGCAGCAAGCTGCTGAGCAGGACCATGGTCATGATGATGATGACTTTGGTCAGGTCAACTTCTTCACCGGCCTGCAACGGCAGCCAATAGTCGGTGACAAAGCTGATGCCGCCCAGGGTCAGCAATACGTAGATGAAGGGGTTGTTCAGCGCCTGCAGGAACTGGACGATGGCGTGAGGCGGCTTGTCATGAGCCACTTCGTTGTAGCCTTCACGTTGCAGGCGCGCCGAGGCGTCCAGTTCGGTCAGGCCGTCCTGGGTCGCTCGCACATTGGCAAGGGTGGCTTGCAGGCCGTTCTGGGCTTCACGGGCGGCACGCATCGACAGTTTGGTGTCGGTGGTGGTGCCATTTTTCTTGTGCAGAGGCGTGTTTTTTACGGCGCTCATTGTCTGTACTCCTGTCGCCAATTCTCGACGAAACATACCCGGTACTTACCTGAATACAGGCGAGCGAAAGCATGCCGAGCCGCGGACTTCGCGATCGGTTTAAATAAGGTGTTCACATAACTTCTACAGCGCCCGCCAGACGCGCGTTAGTTAACTAACGCGCAGCGGGCTACTACTGGACGTGTTCATAAAGAACTCCAGACTGTTAATCAGAAAGTTGCTGTTTCCAGCCGGTTTAAGCGGCGCGCAGGCTCAGGTAAACACCGAGCAGCACGCTGGCTTGAGCCAGGGTGGAAACCTGAGGTCTCTGCGGGTCTTGGGGGTCGGCGTGGTCCCAGTGCTGCAGCAGTTGACCGCTGTCAGGGCAGACACGCCAGCGCGCCAGCGGGGGCGCCGGACGCAGTTGGGAAGAGGGTGCAGCAAAGGCAGTGCGAGTAGGCGAAAAGCCCACAGGCTCGCGGCACAGCTTGGCACGCAGGGCTGCGGCTAGCGTACGTACATCGGGCAAAACAAGGAGTTGGAAGGTCATAACACACCTCGGGACCGGACGGGCGACCGGTGAGGCAGTTACGGTGGAGCATCAAGCTCTAGCGCAGCTTACCGGACCTGGAAGGCGAGTCCTGTCATATTCTGGGTTTGGCGCCCGATGCCCGCTAATGCGGTGCTCGGACAGCGACTAGATACTGTGTCCATTGGCTTCTTTTGTGAGGTTTAAAAAAGGCCCCAGTTGCGGGCACGGGCAATCTACTCAGACGGTTACAAAATGTCAACGCATGATTAATTAAATTAACCCGTGTTCAGAGTTCATTCAGATAAGCGCGCAGCAACTTGCGAGGTATATAACTTCATATACCCTGTGCCGCCAGAACAGCCAGATAGATCAACACTACGCCACACGCACCGTAACTGATGCGCTGCCACAGCGGCGATGCGTTATTGCGTAACAGATTGACCAACGCTGCGATCAGAAAACATGAGAGCACCGACGCCAACATGAACCCGGCAAAAAACATCAGGGTTTGCCCATGGCTCGGCGTGGCGCCGACGATGCCGGACAAGGCGCTGCCCAGCGCGCCCCAGTAGACGATGTTCTTCGGGTTAGCCAGGGAAATCGCCGCACCCACCGCCAGCGCGTTCTGCCCGGAGCTGGCCGGTGCGGTGTCCGTTGCGGGCAAGTGCCAGGCATCGAGCAAACTGCGCACGCCCAGCCAGGCCAGGTACAGCGCGCATACGACAGTCAGCGGCACACGCACCGCGTCATGCTGAATCAGCAGGGCGATACCGGTGAGGCCAATGACTGCCCACACGGCGTCGCCCACCAGCGAGCCGACCTGTACCAGCAAGGCCGGGGTAAAGCCGTGGAGCAGGCCTCGGCGCAACGTCTCGGCCAGCACCGCGCCCGGGGAGAGGCAAAACACAAAACCGAATACCAATGCGTAAACGAAGATCGTCAACATGCTCGCTTTCCTTCAAATCAGGCGAACAGTGTGCTGGTGCGGCGTGCAGGCGTCTTGAACCAGATTGCGCTTTTAGCGCTTCAACACGCTTTGATAGCGGCCTGGCGTGATGCCATACGCGGCACGGAAATGTCGATTGAGGTGGCTCTGGTCGGCAAAGCCCAGGTCATGGGCGACGGCGCTGGCCGAGGCGCCGTTGCGCAACAGGCCTTTGGCACGGCAGGTGCGCAGTTGCATGGCCCATTGCCTGGGGCTTAACCCTGTTTCTTTCTGAAAGGTACGCAACAGGTGGAATTTGGACAGGCCCAGTTCATCGCCCAATTGCTCCAGAGGCGTCGACTGGTGCAACTGTGCGGCGAGCAATTCCTGCGCGCGGCTGATCAGGCTGGTGCCGGTTTTCGCCGCGCCGGGCAGGCGCACACCGCTCACGCCGACCACTTCACCCAGCAGCAAAACCAAAGCGTCTTCATTCAGTTCGCGCACCAATACATCGCCGCTCAAGGCGCCTTTTACCGCCGCCGCCAGGCGCTGCGCCAGCTCGGGTTGAAAGCACAGCGAGCGTTCAAATTCCACATGCGCCAGGCCTAGATCCGCCGCTAACTGAGCAGCCGTGATGTACAGGCTGACGAACTGCCAAGGCGCGCAGTCCGCCGCGCCGCCACCCTGAATCTGCCCTGGGTTGTACAAGGTAATACTGCCGGGGCCGGCGTCGAATTCGCGGCGGTCGAGCCAGACTTTTTCCTCGCCCACGAGGTTTACGCCGATCACGCATTCATCATGGCTGTGGCGGGCAAAGGTCAGGCCGGTGCAGGTGGTGCTGCTGACTTCGTAATTGCCCAGCCAGGCGTGTTGCACGGCGCTCATCGCTATCACTCGGTTAGAGGGTGGGCATGAGCATACGCCGCCAGTGTGGCTCAGATCGACCGCTGATTGACGCGCTGTGACAGTTCAGCGGCGCTTTCCTTGCGTTCCGAGTAGCGGTCGACCAGATCAGGGCGATCGCGCAGCAACAGGGTGAACTTCACCAATTCCTCCATCACATCGACGACACGATCATAGAGCGCGGAAGGCTTCATGCGGTCCTGGTCATCGAACTCCATGAACGCCTTGGGCACCGAGGATTGATTGGGGATGGTGAACATGCGCATCCAACGCCCCAGTACGCGCAGTTGGTTAACGGTGTTGAACGATTGCGAACCGCCGGACACTTGCATTACCGCCAAGGTTTTGCCCTGCGTGGGCCGCACGGCGCCGAGGGCCAGTGGTACCCAGTCGAGTTGTGCCTTGAATACCGCCGACATCGAGCCGTGACGTTCCGGCGAGCACCACACCTGGCCTTCAGACCATTGCATCAGGTCCAGCAGCTCCTGAACCTTGGGGTGATCGTTGGGCGCATCGTCCGGCAGCGGCAGACCGGACGGGTTGAAAACTCGCGTATCGGCACCGAAGTGACGCAACAGGCGCGCGGCTTCCTCGACCAGCAAGCGGCTGAATGAGCGCGCGCGCGTGGAGCCGTAAAGCAACAGAATGCGCGGCGGGTGCGGCGGTTCGGCAGGCATCGGGTTGACGAGCGTTGTGTCGAGATTGGGCAGGGTGGTCATGAGCGTCTCCGGCTACAACTGCGCGATGCGGTCGAGTTCAGCTTTCAATTCAGGCGGGCTGAGTTGAGCAAAGGGCAGGGCGAAAAACGCCTGGCAACGTGTGGCGATGATGTCGAGTGTGGCGTTAAACGCGGCGTCGACGCGGGCGTCGTCAGCGTGCAGTTCCGACGGGTCTTCCAACCCCCAGTGCGCTTTAACCGCCGGGCCGAAATATACCGGGCAGGCTTCCCCGGCCGCCTTGTCACACACGGTGATGACCACGTCCGGCGGGCTGCCTTCAAAGGCATCATTGCCCTTGCTGTACAGCCCTTCGGTGCTGATACCCGCCGCCTGCAGCGTGCTCAGGCTGCGCGGCAGCACCTGGCCCTTGGGGAAGCTGCCGGAGCTGATCGCTTCGAAGCCCTGCGGCGCCAAATGGTTGAACACCGCCTCGGACAAGAAGCTGCGGCAGCTATTGGCGGTACACATAAACAGGACTTTCATGGCTATTTCCTTCAAATGCTCAGGCGCAAAGCGAGTGCGGCCAGGGTGATCAACAGCACGGGCAAGGTCAGCACAATCCCGACCTTGAAGTAGTAACCCCAGGTGATGGTGATGCCTTTGCGCGCGAGGATATGCAGCCACAACAAGGTGGCCAGGCTGCCGATCGGGGTGATTTTCGGGCCCAGGTCGCTGCCGATGACGTTGGCGTAGATCATCGCGTCCTTGACCACGCCCACGGCATGGCTGGATTCGATGGACAGCGCGCCGATCAGCACCGTCGGCAAGTTGTTCATCGCCGACGACAGCAGCGCGGTCAGCACGCCGGTGCCCATGGCTGCGCCCCACACGCCGTAGGTGGCGAAGGTGTCGAGCCAGGTCGCCAGGTAGGTGGTCAAGCCGGCGTTACGCAGGCCGTAGACCACCAGGTACATGCCCAGGGAAAAGATCACGATTTGCCACGGGGCGTCTTTCAGCACTTTGCGCGTGGAGATTTTGTGGCCCTTGGCGGCGATCACCAGCAGGAGCACAGCGCACACGGCGGAAATCGCACTGATGGGAATGCCCAGCGGTTCCAGGGCGAAACAGCCGATCAACAAAATACCAAGCACCCACCAACCGGCGCGAAAGGTCGCACGGTCATGGATGGCGCTGGTCGGGTCATCCAGGTCTGCCGGGTCATAGGCCTGTGGAATGTCGCGGCGGAAGAACCACAGCAACACTGCCAGGGTTGCTGCAACGCTGACGACGTTCACCGGCACCATCACCGCCGCGTACTCGTTGAAGCCGATCTTGAAATAATCCGCCGAGACGATGTTCACCAGGTTCGACACCACCAGCGGCAAGCTCGCCGTGTCGGCGATAAACCCCGCGCCCATCACGAAGGCCAGGGTCGCCGCCGGGGAAAAGCGCAGGGCCAGCAGCATCGACATCACGATGGGCGTGAGGATCAACGCCGCGCCGTCGTTGGCAAACAGTGCCGACACCAACGCACCGAGCAGCACCATATAGGCGAACAGGCGCCGGCCACGCCCTCGGCCCCAACGCGCCACATGCAACGCGGTCCAGGCGAAGAACCCGGCCTCATCGAGCAGCAGGCTGATGATGATCAGCGCAACAAAGGTGCCGGTGGCGTTCCAGATGATGTGCCACACCACCGGGATATCCGCCAGGCTGATCACCCCGCACGCTAGGGCCAGGATCGCGCCCATGGTTGCACTCCAGCCAACGCCCAAGCCTTTGGGCTGCCAGATGACCAAAACGATGGTGAAGATAAAAATCGCAATTGCGACAAGCATGAATAAACGCTCCGATGGCTCAGCAGCAGGTGCTGGCCCGTTGTGGTCTGTCGCCCATTGCATCAAGACGCTGCGCGTCGTTTTGCAACCATGGCTGGTTGGCTTGCAAGGTAGTTTCCAGCACGTGTGTCACCCAAGTGGGCAGTGCCGGGTTGATGCGGTAATAGACCCATTGGCCCTGACGACGGTCCAGCAAAAGCCCGCAACTGCGCAGTTGCGCCAGGTGACGGGAGATTTTTGGCTGGCTGTCGTCCAGAGCATGGATCAGTTCGCACACGCAAAGTTCGCCTTCACGCAGGATCAATAACGTCAATCGCGCGCGGGTGGCATCGGCCAGGCATTTGAACAGGGTGGGCGGGGAGATAAGGTCCGGCATGTCGAGGTCTTCGCATATATGGCTGGCCGAATATACGTATAGCCATATATGTAGGTCAAATCCTGAATTCGATTGACGTGGATCAAATGCCACCAAATCAGCCACAAGTGACTGAAATTAAAATGAAACACGAATGTCCTAAAGTGCCTGCCCATTGCTGATGAAGGAAGAACCCGCGTGACCCGTGCCACTCGCAACCTGCGCAAGACCCTCGATTCCGTCGCGGACAATAACGAAACTGCGGCGTTTGACCTGATGCGCGCCGTGGAAAAACTCGGCGACGAAGTGCTGCGCCAACGCCTGCTTAATACGATTCACCGGCTCAACCAAGATGCTTATGAGCTGCGCGAAGCGCGTGACTCGGTGGAGCAGGTCTCGGTCAAGCTCGCCTGAGCACGATCGTTCAAGACAATACCCTTATCGCGCTGGCATGCTTGTCGACTGTCTGTCGATGAGCCGTCTCCATGCCTACAGCCTTACCTCATTACGCCTTCGGGCGCGGCGCGATTGCCGTCATTCCGTTATCTCTTGCTTGTGCGCCTTGGGGGCTGCTGGCCGGTTCCATGGCCATCGATGCGCAATTTACCCCGCTGCAGGCCCAAGGTTTGTCCGCCATCGTGTTTGCCGGTGCCGCGCAGTTAGTCGCAATCGGCATGGTCAAAAGTGGCGCCAGCCTGATTTCAATCGTGCTGACCACCTTGCTGCTGACTTCCCAGCATCTGCTCTATGGCATGCACATGCGCCCGACATTGTCGTCGCTCAACGCGCGGTGGCGCATGAGCCTGGGGTTTTTGCTGACCGACGAATTCTTTGCGCTGGTCAATCACTATGACCGTGAGACGTTCAACCGCTGGTACGCCCTGGGCGTCGGCCTGACGTTCTATATCATCTGGAACCTGTTTACCCTGGCCGGCATCGTGCTGGGCAAAAGCATTCCCGGCCTGGACCAGTTGGGGCTGGAGTTTTCGATTGCCGCGACCTTTATCGCCTTGATCACCCCGGTGGTACGCGACGTGCCCACGGTGGTGTGTGTGGCGGTGTCGCTGTTGTGCTCGGTGTGGTTGAGTTACTTGCACTGGGAGTCGGCGGTGGTGGTGTCGGGTGTGTTGGGGATGAGCGCGGGGTTTGCCTGCAAGCGGCTGGGAGTGGGGCAGCGATGATTTACGTGATGATTGTGGCCATGGGCCTGGTGGTGTTTTTCAACCGCTACGTGTTCATTGAGCCGCGGTTGCCGGTGCGGCTCAATCGCGGCGCGCGGGAGTTTCTCGGGTTCGCGGTGCCGGGGATGCTGACGGCGATTTGTGGGCCGATTATTTTTCTCGCCGACCACACGCTCAACCTGAGCCCGGCCAATCCTTACTTGCTGGCGGGTATCTGCGCGGTGGCATTGATGTTCTGGACGCGCAGTGTGTTGATCACGGTGCTGCTGAGCATGGGGTTGTTCTATCTGTTTCGCTGGTGGCTCTGAGTCGCGAACACAGCAGATCTGTTCTTCTGTGGGAGCTGGCTTGCCTGCGATGGCATCCACGGGTGGCCACTGGTACACCGCGGCGCCCGCATCGCAGGCAAGCCAGCTCCCACATTGCGCACCGCGCAGGCAAAAAAAAGCCCGCGGGAGGGCGGGCAGAAGGGAGACTTCTTAAAAATGAGCCTGGCAACTATAGGCAGCGCCGCCTCCCTTCACAGTGAAACAAAATTCATTCGGCGGCCGGTAACGCCTTCTTCCTGGCTTCCGCCTTGACGTAATAATCCTTGAATGCCGCCTGCAAATGATAGAGTCGCGGTTTTTCCAAGGAGGCGATGGCATGCGGAAGGTGGTAATTGGCGCACTGATAGTGGCAGCACTGTCCGGTTGCGCGGGCTCGAAGATGAAGGAGGCGCGCACCGGTACGCCTTACAAAACCCTGGCGTCGGAAAAGGCCCCACTGGTGGTTGCCCAATGCATCCAGTTCGGCTGGCAGGACGAAGCGGTATTCGGCGTTGACGCCGGTGGCTTCAAGGAACCGCTCGAAACCGGCGGCTTCACGGTGTACACCACCGGCGGCGACTATTTTGTCGACGTGCGCAGCGCAGGCGCCGGTTCCAGCGTGAACTACTTCGCGGGCGACGACACGATGCCGGCTAAACGCCGCCTCGCCGCACTCGCGACTTGCCTGTAGGCCGTTGCCTTAGTGGTTTTCGGAAATGCCCGGCGGGACAGCCGCCGGACATTCGCTTATCATTCCACCCGCTCGCTCGACGTGATGGCTCTTTACCGGTACACGGATGTCGAGGCCGAAACGTCGGGCGGGCCTCTTTTTATCCTTATCGCGGCATGTAACCCAAGTGCCAGCGCCGGGGAATCTTCAGCGACACCACCCCCAGCACCGCCGCCAATGCGCCACTGACCAGCAGCGCCTTGAGGCCCAGTTGCTGCTCCAGCAGTGCGCCGATCACCGCGCCGACAAACATTCCGGCCCACGGGATCAACTGCACCCGCCAACCATTGCGCCGCTCCCCCAGCATCCAGCGCCCCAGCCCGCGACCAAAGCGTGACAGCGCGCCCGTCACATACGTCAGGCCCACCGGCAACCCGTTGACCTCTTCCACGGCCGCATTGAGCATGCCCATGGCGATAATCGCTGCGAGCAACGCCGGCAAGGTATCGACTAAAGGCCACAAGGCCGCGCCGCACAACAACGCCGCAATGCACAACAGCAAAGGCAGCGCATGCCGTTTGGCCAGGCGGCTGACCACCACGCCCAGGGCGTTGCCGACCACGAACATCGCGACCAGCAACAGCAAGCGTCCCGACAGGCCCACATCACCCGCGCCAATCGCCACCGCCAGCCGCGTGGTATTGCCGCTCATGAACGAGACAAAATCGCCGCTGGCCATAAAGCCGATGGCATCGGTCATGCCGGCCAGCACGGAAAGGCTCGCCACCAACATTAAACCGACCCGCCCTCGCCAACGCTGACGATGGGCGAGGGCGGCATTGGCGTAGGGTGTACGCGCTGCAGGCAGCATGGTGCTGGACTCCCGGGTGAGATTATTCGGCCACTACCGTAGGACGCTTTGAGCGCGCATGCAATGACCTCACACACCTTGCAGTCGCCAGCCTTCAGCTTGCCAGTTCAAATGGTGCGTCGGCCGGATAGCTTGCACAAACGCCTCGTCATGGGACACCACCATCATCGCCCCGTTAAAACCCTGCAACGCCTGTTCAAAGGCGAGTACCGACTGCAGGTCCAAGTGGTTGGTCGGCTCATCCAACAACAGCAACTGCGCCGGCACCTCGCGCCACAAGGCAATCGCCATGGCGGCTTTCAGGCGCTCACCGCCACTCAATCGGCCTGCCGGCTGCGTCACCTGCAGTGCGTCCAGATGCAGCAACGCCAGGCGCGTGCGCAGTTCGGCTTCGGCCAAGGGCGTATCGAGCAGGTTGAGCTGTTCGACGATGGAGCGATGGTCGTCCAGCAATGCCAGGTGCTGATCGATATACGCGCTGGGCACGTACACACTGCATTCGCCGCTGACTGCCTGCCAGTGATCCGCCAGCAGCTTGAGCAGCGTGGATTTACCGCAACCATTCGGCCCGCACACGGCAATGCGTAGCGGGCCCATGAGGTTGAGCGTGAGGTAAGTTGAAGGCGCTTGCGGGGCCAGCCACGGCAGTTGGGCGTTATGCAGCGTCAGTACGTGACGGCCGTTGGGCACTGCCGAGCCGGGCAGGGCCAACAGCGTCGGCGGTTCATCGACGACGCGTTCATAGGCCTGGCGCACCTGCCCATCCAGTTCATGTTTATACGCGCGATGTTCACTGCGCACAGTGCTGACAATCTCCTTCGCGGCGCCTTTCCAGCGTGCCTTGGTAAACCCGGTGACGTTGGCGGTTTCTGCGTGCTTACGCGCGCGGGCGGCATTGCGCTGCAGGCTGTCATGATCTTTTTGCAGGCGACGGCGCTCGCGGCTACGCGCCAGGCGTGCGTGTTCCAGGGCGGCGAGGGCGGCGTGTTGCTGCGCGTCGCGCTGCAAGCGGTAGGCATCATAGTTGCCGCCGTACACCTGAACACCCAGTGGCGAGAGTTCAATGATGCGGCCCATGGCGTTGAGCAACTGCCGATCATGACTGACCACCACCAGGCCGCCGCGCCACGCGCCGAGGACGCTCAGCAGCCAGTCACGGCCGACGCTGTCGAGGTGGTTGGTGGGCTCATCAAGAATCAGCAGTTGCGGCGTTGCCAACAGCGCACCGATCACTGCGATTCTGGCCAGTTGGCCGCCGCTGAGTTGCTCGGCTGGCGTGTGCGCATCGAGGTGGGGCAAGCCTGCGGCGTCCAGCGCAGTGCGCAGCTGCTGGGCGAGGTCCCAGCGGTCGTCGATCAGCGCCAGGTCGTGCGCCTGGGGTTCGCCCCGGGCCATGCGTTCAAGGGCGGCCAATACCTCGGCGGTGCCCGTCACATCGGCGAGGGTTGCACCGGGTTGAACAGCGAGTGTCTGCGCGACGTAGGCCACGCTGGCCGAGCCTTTCAGCGTGCCGGAGGAGGGCGCCAGCAGCCCGGCGATCAGTTTGGCGAGGATGCTTTTGCCACGGCCATTACGGCCGACAATCCCGGTGGGCGTGTGATCGATCGACAGGGTGAGGTCTTCCAGCAAGGTCGCGCCATCGGCGAACTGGAATGTCAGGTGTTGCAGGGAAACGAGTACGGGCAGCCGGTTGACGTCAGTCATCAGCACCTCCAAAAAATGTCGAACAGGCCAACAAGCGCGCCAGGCGGCTCGTTGCAGGTACATTTTGGAAGGCTTAGTTGTTCACGTCGGCGGTCATCCCGGGAGTCAGACGGGATTCAGAGGCTAACCCACCTTGGCTTTCTTCGGCAAGTCCGCAGCCAGTTGCTCGAGGAACATCGCCAGTGCGACTTCTTCGGCTTTCAAGCCCTTGCGCACCCGTGGCTTGGGCAGTTTGGACAGCTCGCCAAGGCTGAAATGCTCCAGCACGGCCGGGTGGATATAGCACTTGCGGCACACCGCCGGGGTGTTGCCCAGCTGTTTGGCGACGTCCTTGACCATTGCCACCACATGGCGCTTGGCATCCGACTCGGGCTGCCACTGCAATTCGCGCAACACCGCCAGCGCCATGGCGGTGCCGGCCCAGGTGCGATAGTCCTTGGCGGTGAAGTCTGCGCCGGTGAGGCTGTGCAGGTAAGCGTTAACGTCGTGGGAGCTGACGGTATGGCGTTCGCCGTCCTCATCCAAGTACTGAAACAGGTTTTGCCCGGGCAATTCGAGGCAACGCTTGACCACCGAGGCCAGGCGCCGGTCCTTGACGCTGATCTGATGCTCGACGCCGCTCTTGCCGCGAAACTGAAACTTGATCTCGCTGCCCTTGATGTCCACATGGCGGGTGCGCAAGGTGGTCAGCCCGTAGGATTTGTTATCGCGGGCGTATTGCGTATTGCCGACGCGGATCAGTGTCGCGTCCAGCAGCATCACCACCGTGGCCAGGACTTTTTCCCGGGTGAAGCCGGGCTCGGCGATTTGCGCCTCCAATTGTTTACGCAGTTTCGGCAAGGCGTTGCCGAACTCTTGCAGGCGCGAATACTTGTCGGTATCGCGCACTTCACGCCAGCGCGCGTGATAGCGGTACTGCTTGCGCCCGCGCGCATCGCGGCCGGTGGCTTGCAGATGGCCACGCGGGTCGGCGCAGATCCATACATCGGTGTAGGCCGGCGGCACGGCCAGAGCATTCAGGCGTTTGATTTCATCGGCATCGGTGATGGTCTGGCCTTTGGCGTCGACATACTGGAACTTGCCGCGCACCTTCTTGCGGCGGATCCCGGGTTGGGTGTCGTCAACGTAATGCAAGTCGCGGGGCAGGTCGGCAGGCAGCGCGGCGTCGGGCATGGTGCAAATTCCTTATCGGTAATCAGGCCGGTATGTCTGATTGACCGCAGGGTTTTGCGCGGGTGCCAAATACTTACGCGAGCACCGCAACCGCCTTGATTTGCGCCCACAACGCCTGGCCGGGATGCAGCTGCAACTGGTCGCGGGAGAAGCGCGTAATCCGCGCCAGCAACGGCGTGCCGCCGGCATCCAGGCGCACCAGCACATGGGCGTTGTTGTCCGCCGAAATCTCCTCGGCCACCGTCACCGGCAAGCGGTTGAGGATGCTGCTGGCTTCCTGCGCCTGCAAGCTCAGGCTCACATCGCGCGCCTGCACCTTGATGCGCAGCTGTTTGCCCAACGCCAGCGGCGCATGGGCAACGCGTATCGATAAGGCGCTGTCGGGCAACTGCAACGTGAGCAATTGGTAGTGTTCGTCGTAGGCGCTGACGCTGCCATTGATCACCACGCCGGCGTCGTCGCCCAAGGCGAGGGGCAAATCCAGCCGCGCCAGGGTTTCGCCAATCGGGCCGCTGGCCAGGGCCTTGCCGTCGCTGAGCAAAACGATGTGATCGGCCAGCCGCGCCACTTCGTCCTGGGCATGGCTGACGTACAGCAGCGGAATATCCAGCTCATCGTGCAGACGTTCGAGGTACGGCAGGATCTCGCTTTTGCGTTTACTGTCGAGGGCCGCCAGCGGTTCATCCATGAGTAATAGTTGCGGGCTGGTGAGCAACGCGCGGGCGATGCCGATGCGCTGGCGCTCACCGCCGGACAAGTGCTGCGGATGGCGCTCAAGCAAGTGGCCGATGCCCAGCAGTTCAGTGGCGTGAGCCATGTCCACGCGGCGAAGCGTGCGTGGAATGCGCTTGAGGCCGAACTCCAGGTTGGCCCGCACTGACAGATGGGGAAACAGGCTCGCTTCCTGGAACACATAACCCAACGCACGCTTGTGCGGCGGCACGAACACGCCGTTGCGGCTGTCTTGCCAGACGTCATCGTTGATCTGCACAAAGCCGTCCTCGGCCCGCTCCAGCCCGGCGATGCAGCGCAAGCAGGTGGTTTTGCCCGAGCCGGAATGCCCGTACAACGCGGTTACGCCACGGCCGGGCAACTTCAAGTCCACATCCAGCGCAAAGCCCGAGTATTGCATTTGCAGGCGTACATCAATCATGGCGATCAGCTCCAGCCCATCTTGGTTTTACGGCTGGAGTAGAGCGCCAGCAATACGAGGAAGGCGAACACCACCATGGAGCCTGCCAGCCAATGGGCCTGGGCATATTCCATGGCTTCGACGTGGTCGTAGATCTGCACCGAGACCACGCGGGTCTTGTTGGGGATATTGCCGCCGATCATCAGCACCACGCCAAATTCACCGACAGTGTGGGCAAAGCCCAGAATCGACGCGGTGATAAAGCCTGGGCGAGCCAGGGGCAGGATCACCGTGAAAAACGTGTCCCAAGGATTGGCGCGCAGCGTAGCGGCCACTTCCAGCGGGCGCGTCCCGATGGCGGAGAAGGCGTTTTGCAACGGCTGCACCACAAACGGCATGGAATAGATCACCGAGCCAATCACCAGCCCGGCAAAGCTGAACGTCAGGGTGCCCAGGCCCAGCCATTGCGTGAACTGGCCGAAATAGCCGTTCGGGCCCATGGTCAGCAGCAGGTAGAAACCGATCACCGTGGGGGGCAACACCAACGGCAGCGCGACAATCGCCCCGATGGGGCCGCGCCACCAGGAACGGGTGCGCGACAACCACAGGGCAATCGGAGTGCCGATGACCAACAGGATCACAGTGGTCAGTGACGCCAGTTTAATGGTCAGCCAAATCGCAGAAAAATCGGCACTCGACAGCGGCATTTACTGGGCCAACTCGTAACCGTAGGACTTGATCACCGCAGCGGCTTTCGGGCCTTTGAGGTACTCGACCAGGGCTTTGACAGCGGCGCTGTCTTTACCCTTGGTGAGGATCACCGCGTCCTGCTTGATCGGGTCATGCAGGGCAGCCGGCACGATCCACGCCGAACCGCTGGTGACTTTGCCGTCTTTATAAATCTGCGACAGAGCGACGAAGCCCAGCTCCGCGTTACCGGTGGAGACGAACTGGAAGGCTTGGGTGATGTTCTGCCCGGTGACCAGTTTAGGCGCGACCTTTTCGGTCAGCCCTTCCTTGGCCAGCACTTGGGTGGCGGCGAGGCCGTAAGGTGCGGTTTTTGGATCGGCGATGGACAGGTGCTGGTATGCGTTGTTCTTCAGCACCTCGCCTTTGGCGTCGACGTAACCTTCCTTGGCCGACCAAAGCGCCAGGGTGCCGACCGCGTAGGTAAAGCGCGAACCTTTGACGGTGGCGCCTTCGTCATCGAGCTTTTTCGGCGTGGTGTCATCCGCGCTGAGGAACACTTCGAACGGCGCGCCGTTTTTGATCTGTGTGTAGAACTGGCCGGTGGCGCCGTAGGCCGCGACGAGTGTGTGGCCGGTGTCTTTTTCGAAGTCGGCGGCAATCGCCTTGATCGGCGCAGTGAAGTTGGCGGCGACGGCGACTTGCACTTCATCGGCGTGGGCCGAGCCCAGGGCAAAGGCGGCAATCAGGGCAGGGGCGAGGCGTGAGGCGCGGATCATCATGAAGCAGCTCCTTTGAAGGTGTACGGCGCGTTATAGTTAGAAGGCGTAACCGCTATGTATGGGAATATATAGCGGTTGGCCATTGCCGGTACAGTGCAAAGTTGCCCCAGGCGTTAGTTCTATTTGAACCTGGCCAGTGCCTGCGCGGCCAATTCGCGGGTCAGCGCATAAGTGGAGATGTCTCTGCCCAGGCGTAACGCCTGGCCGGACCACAGGTTGCTGAAACCGGCTTCATCCTTGGCTTTAAGTGGCATCAACGCACCACCGGACGTGGGAAACGCGGGAGCGGCCGGGTTGATCGCACCGAGTTCACGCATCACACGATTGACGATGCCACGCGCCGGGCGGCCGGTGAACAGGTTGGTCAGCGCGGTTTCGCTGGCCTGGGCGTGGCGCAACGCAGAGTGGTGGGACGCGCTGACGTTGGCTTCGGGGGTAAACAGGTAAGCCGTGCCGATTTGCACCGCGCTGGCGCCCAGGGCGAATGCCGCGACAAGGCCGCGCGCATCCGCAATACCGCCAGCGGCAATCACCGGCACGCTGACCGCATCGACGATTTGCGGCACCAGCGCCATCAGGCCGATCTGGGTATTCAGGTCGTCGCTGAGGAACAAACCCCGATGCCCGCCTGCTTCAATCCCCATCGCAATGATGGCGTCGCAGCCATGCTGTTCCAGCCAGATCGCTTCTTCCACGGTGGTGGCCGATGACAGCACCTTGGCGCCGGTGGCTTTTACGCGGTCAAGCAAGGCTTTTTCCGGCAGACCAAAGTGAAAGCTCACCACTTCGGGGCGAAATTCCTCGACCACTTGGCAGGCGGCGTCATTGAACGGTGCGCGGTTGGACACGGGGGTTGGTGCGTCAAAATCGGCACCGAGTTCGCGGTAGTAGGGCTCCAGCAAGTCCTTCCAGCGGCGGTCGCGTGCAGCATCGGCTGCGGGCGGTTGATGGCAGAAGAAATTCACGTTGATAGGGCGCGAGCTGGCCTGGCGAATCGTAGCCAAGGCCTCGCGCAATTGCTCGATCGTCAGCGCGGCGGCGGGCATCGAGCCCAGCGCGCCGGCTTCATTGGCGGCAATCACCATGGCCGTTGTGGTTGCCCCGGCCATGGGGGCCTGGATGATCGGCACTTCAATGCCAAGCAGGTCGAGAATTCGCGTGTCTGGCCAGGTGCTCATGGGATGCGTCTCCAGCGTTAGTAGGGCTTTTCGCTGTTTTAGCAGGGTCATTGGCACCGGGCCAGTCTGTTTTATTCACTGGACGAAGGCGCAGTTTCGTGAGCCCTCGTGAGTTGATGGCAGGCCCCAACACGGCGTGTCACCGACTTCGAGGTGTATTAGGCGGATGACGTGGCGCTGATCTGCATCGGCATCCGCCAGCGGTTCAGCGGGTTTCGCGCTCCAGCAACTGGCGCTTGCGCTCAACGCCCCAGCGGTAGCCCGACAGCTCGCCATTGCTGCGCACCACGCGATGGCAGGGGATCGCCACGGCCAAGTGGTTAGCGCCACAGGCTTGGGCCACGGCGCGAAAGGACTTCGGTGCGCCGATGCGCTGGGCAATCTGCGCGTAGCTGGCGGTGCTGCCCACCGGGATTTCGCGCAGTGCCTGCCACACCCGTTCCTGAAACGCGGTGCCGCGTAAATCCAGGGGCAAATCCAGACCTAGTGCGGGCGCCTCTATAAAGCCCACGACCTGGGCGATCAACTGTTCGAAGTCGCGGTCCGCGCCGACCAGTTCGGCCTTGGGGAATTGGTCTTGCAGGTCGCGCACCAGTTTGTCCGGGTCATCTCCGAGCAAAATCGCGCACACACCGCGTTGGCTCTGGGCCACCAGAATTGCCCCCAGCGAGCACTGGCCCACGGCAAAACGAATTTCACTGTTGGTGCCGCCGGCCTTGTAGTCGCTGGGCTTCATGCCGAGTAGCTGGTCAGCGGACTCATAAAAGCGGCTGTTGGAATTGAAGCCCGCGTCATACAGCGCATCGGTCACTGAATGCTGGCCCTTCAGGCCATCGCGTACTTTGCGCGAACGCAGGGCGCTGGCGTAAGCCTTTGGGGTCAGGCCAGTGATGGCTTTGAACACGCGATGGAAATGGAACGGGCTCAATACGGCGCGGCGTGCGAGTGAATCCAGGCTGGGCGGGGTTTCAGCCTGTTCGATTTGCCGGCAGGCATCGGCCACCAGTTGCGCGTGGTGCGCAGCCAATTGCGTCTGGTCACCGGAGGCGCGCTTGCTGGGACGATACCCTGCGGCTTCGGCTTGCTGCGGCGTGTCGAAGAATTCGATGTTTTCCGGGCGTGGCAAACGCGAGGCGCTACTGGGGCGGCAATACACGCCGGTCGTTTTAACGCCGTAGACGAACAGCGTGTCCGCCTTGGCGTCGCGGGCGACGATGGCGGCCCAGCGGGGGTCTTGTTGGTTGTTCATGGCCTGCACTCTTGACGGGTCACGGGCAGATTAACCGCGCGGGGACCTCTCGACACTCTGAAGCTTGCGGTCAAATTAACCGGCGGTGCGAAAGGTCAGGTTGATGCGTTGCGGGCCCATGATCGGGTGCACGCCGTCCTTGATTGGCATCACCCCATGAAAACGCAAGCGATCAACGCCGCCCCAGACCACCACATCGCCGTGAAACAGCGAGATCTTTTGCGTGCGGTCGCCGCGTTCATGGCCGCCGAACAGGAAAATCGCCGGCAGGCCCAGGGACACGGAGACCACCGGGGCATTGTAGCGACGTTCATTCTTGTCCTGGTGCAGGGACATTTTGGCACCCGGCACGTAGCGGTTGATCAGGCAGGCGTCCGGGTCGAAGTCGCTGAAGCCGGCCTCGTGTGCGGCCTGCGCGGCCAGTTGGCGCAGGGTGTCGGGCATCGCCGGCCAGGGTTGCTGGCTGCGCGGGTCCAGCGGGCTGTAACGGTAGCCGCTACTGTCGGTGGTCCAGCCCAACTCGCCGCAGCTGCTCAGCGCCGCCGACATGGTAAAGCCACCGGGTGTGACCATCTGCCGAAACGGTGACTGGGCCAGTATCCGCCGCAATTCAGGTAAGAGGCGCTCGATCCAGGGCAGGGCATAGCCCCGTAATACGTAGGACTCTTCGCCGATCTGTTCGCGCCCTGCGGGTTGTTGCAGGGCTTCATCGCCGAACAGATCGCCAGTAGGGCCTGGCATGGCTTACAGCGCCTTGCTCACGTTGATGTCGGTGATTTTGTCTTCGGCGTCGTGAATTTTCGCCAGGGCTTGCTTGGCTTCTTCGACGTCGTTGTTGTGCAATTGCGCGAATTCGAAGCGACGCTCGCCGTTGAGCTTGTACTTGATGACGTATTTGGTCGTGGTAGTCACAGCGGTTTTCCTGTCGAGTGTGCGGGTCAGCTCAGCTTGGTGCTGGTGCGCCGAACGATGCGAATTTTATGGGACAACGCCGGTTTGCGCGTAACGCTGATGGCGCGGCGCGTCACCACGTCCAGGGTAATGTTCCAGAAACCGGTGCTGGGTGCGGTGATCTTCGCCGGGAATTTATCGAATGCGCCGCCATGGTAGGTGTGGCGGCCACCGTTCTTGAAGCTGCGAAAGTTGGCATCGCTCATCAGGCGAATGTTGCAGGTCTGCGAGCATTCGATGACAACGATGTCGCCCTCGTTGAGGTGCTCGCGCTGGTGGATGAATTTCATGCGGGTGTCTCCAGAAGGGCTTTTTCTGAAAAATCAGAATGATACGTAGGTTAAGATGGAGTTTATCAGCCCCAGCGAGTTTATTATCGGGTCGTCGTCGACGACTTCGACAATTTAAAACAGTTATTCACCGTGTTTTCAGAGATAAATCCTACATTGGCGGGAGAAAATACCTCTCTGCGCTGTCGTAGGGTCTTTATCGGAGGTTTTAGTATGAAGTGGAGTGTGTTGGTTCTGGCCTTGGCGTTAGGTGGATGTGCTTCGGTTGCAGATATCAAGCAGACCCCGCCAACATTGGTGGTCATTTCAGGGAAGAAGCCGCAGGAATATGCGGCGTGCGTTGTACACAAATTGGCGGAAACCCGTCGTCCGCCGCAGATCGAACCGCATAAGGACGGTGTGCAGGTGATTGTGCCGCAGAAATTCTCGGCTGACCCTTCGGCAATCTTCGAAATCGAGGAGCGCTCCAGTGGCAGCAGCATCAAGCTGTATGAAAGCATGTCCAATGTACCCATCCGCCCCGGCGACGTGAAGAAAGCCGCAGAGGAATGTATCTCCGGCTGAGTCTTGCCGGTTCATCCCGCGCACTCAATCCGATAAAAAAGCCTGGCGCTGCAGCTGCAGCACCGGGCTTTTTTTTGTGCTGATTTTGGGTGTTGTGGGGAGCAGGTCATTACCCTACCATTTGTAGGCTTATGCGATTGTGGGCTAAGCATATAACTATAAAAATGGAGCCGTGATGATGTCTCTGGAACGAGTGTTAATGGGCGGCGCGTTGTTGCTGTTGCTAGGCAACGCCTACGCGCTGGATGGGAAAAAGATATTCACCGAAGGCGGTTCACAGCCGGGTGCCATGCCCTGCGTGGCCTGCCACGGCGCCGATGGGTTGGGACTTGCCGCAGCGGGCTTCCCGCGCTTGGCGGGTTTGCCGGCAGCGTATGTGCGTAAACAACTGACGGACTTCAGCAGCGGCGCACGCAGCAACCCGGTGATGCAGCCGCTGGCCAAGGCGTTGACTGAAGCCGAAATTGCGGCAGTCAGCCAGGCCGTGGCGGCGATGCCATTTGCGGCGCCTGCCACGGTGCCGCGCAGCGAAATGCCCGGCAACGCAGCGCAGAAACTCGCCTTGCAAGGCGCCTGGGAGCGGCAGATTCCCGCCTGCGTCAGCTGCCATGGGCCTGCGGGGGTGGGCGTTGGCGACGCGTTCCCAGCGTTGGCCGGCCAGCCTGCCGCCTACCTCGCCGCGCAATTGACAGCCT
The DNA here is from genome assembly GCF_009834565.1 of Pseudomonas sp. R76. Lineage (GTDB taxonomy): Bacteria > Pseudomonadota > Gammaproteobacteria > Pseudomonadales > Pseudomonadaceae > Aquipseudomonas. The sequence goes on along the minus strand of NZ_CP019428.1, from coordinate 3,518,944 downwards.
GGCAGAACGGCACTCGACGTAATGACCCCAATGACTTGATGGGCCACATCGCCAAATCCCTGACTCCCGAGGAAGTGCAGGGCGTCGCCCACTACTTCGCGTCGCTGCCCGTGGAGGCCAAGCCATGAAGCCCTGCCTGTTTGCACCCGCGCTGAGCCTGCTGCTGGCACTGCCGGCCCATGCCGCCACGATCGCCATGGAAGACCAGTCGCAATTGCCGCCCGCTGCCGCGCACCCGGTGGCCAGTCAATTCCAGCCGCCTCAAGAAAGCGAATTGCCTGACAACGCCTACGGCAAATTGGTCCGGCAGGGTTACGCGTTGTTCGTCGACACCCAGCGCCTGGCGCCGCAATTTGTCGGCAACGGGCTCAACTGCAGCAACTGCCATCTGGACCAGGGCCGCCTCGCCAACTCGGCACCGCTGTGGGGCGCGTACCCGATGTACCCGGCCTATCGGAAGAAGAATGACAAGGTCAACACCTTCGCCGAGCGTTTACAGGGTTGCTTCCAATTCAGCATGAACGGCGGCACACCCCCGGCGGCCGACAGCCCGGAGATTACCGCGCTGTCGGTGTATGCCTACTGGCTGGCCAGCAAGGCGCCTTTGGGTGTGGAGCTGCCGGGGCGTGGTTATCCCGATGTTGCGCAACCGGCCAATGGCTACAACCTGGCTCAGGGCGCCGAGGTCTACAAGGGGCAATGTGCGGTATGCCATGGCGGCGAAGGGCAGGGGCAGAAGGTCGGTGACAGCTTTGTCATGCCGCCACTTTGGGGTAAAGACTCCTACAACTGGGGCGCCGGCATGCACCGAATCAACACGGCGGCCTCTTTCATCAAGCACAACATGCCATTGGGCAAGGGCGGCAGCTTGAGCGATCAGCAGGCCTGGGACGTCGCCGCTTACGTCAACAGCCATGAGCGGCCGCAGGACCCGCGCCTGGTGGAGGGCTCGGTGGAGAAAACCCGCGTGAAGTTTCACGCCAACGATGGCGTCAATCTGTACGGGCAAACCGTTGATGGCGTGTTGATTGGCCAGGGCATCCGTTAAACTGTCGGCTATTCAATGCCAAACATGCCGCGCAAGCCTTGAGGTTGCGCGGCATGTGTCTTTTTCGGGAAACCGCCATGAAACGTGAACACGTCAAAGCCCGCTATGCCGAGGGCCAGATATCGGCCACCCATGTCATTCAGAACCCTGCCGACCTGGGTGAGTGGATCGTGTTTTTCAAGAAAAGCGGCGGGCGCAGTTACTTCCTGGTGGATGAACAGGATGAGGTCGAGTCGTTCCCGCGCCTGGATGACTTGATAGCGCTGTTGCGCGAACTGGGGATCAAGTTCGCTGAAATTCACCTGTAGACCGGCGACTTACTTGCAGACCACAACTACGCTGCGGCTCTTGTAGTTGCCAACGTCCTTGCCCAGGGTTTTGTCGCTTTCTTTCAGCGAGGGTGTGCCGTCGGTGCCGACAATGCGATAGCCGGTGCCAGCGCAGGAAGCGTCGGCTTTTTCGTAGCAACTGGCCCACGAGTTGGCCTCGCCTGAACAGTCAATGGTCAGGCCTTGCTCGCCGTTTTTGAGGTAAGTGTCGGAGGTGGTGGTGCAGCCGGTCATCAGCGCGAGGGCCGCGGTCAGTGCCAGAATCTTGTTCATGTGTGGGTCGTCGTCGAGGGTGTTGAAGGGGCGCTGACACTGTCGTGGGGCGTTGGCAGCAGATTATAGCGAACGGCCATCAAGGTACAGACAAACACAAAAAAGCCCCGCTTAACGGGGCTTTGTGCGCGGGGCGAATGTGCTTACTTGCCCTTCGGTCGCTTGCTCGATGCGTGACCGGCTTCATCCACAAACACTTCGGCGACGGCAATCGCCATGGCTTCGGTCTCGAATACCCCGGCGACGCTGTCACCGTGGAAGTTGATCAAGTGCCAGCCGTCTGCGCGCTTCGTGACCAAGTAGCCGTTTACACCTTTTGGTTCTGACATCTATTAACAATCTCGTGGTCTGGTTCAAGGGCGTAATGATAGCGCCAAATAGCCTGTGCCCGCCGAAGTTATTCCACATCAGTACCCTCGGCCTGAAAGCATGCTAAAAAGGATGTAGCCCTCAGAAACACTGGCTTGTAGGTTGTTTGCCTGTCGAGGGTGAAGGTACTTGTCGGAAGATAAGTGGAACTTACGCCGACATTTTTTCTCTATGTTGACATCGCAACGCCAGCAGGACCCATTGTAAGGTGACTGCGGCCTGATTAGACTGCGCCGAATTCCGTACGCACAGCCCTTTGTAAGGACTCATATGATCAAGAAATGCTTGTTCCCAGCAGCCGGTTACGGCACTCGCTTCTTGCCAGCGACCAAAGCCATGCCCAAAGAGATGCTGCCGGTGGTGAACAAGCCACTGATTCAGTACGGCGTCGAAGAGGCACTGGATGCCGGCCTGAACGAAATTTCCATCGTCACCGGCCGTGGTAAGCGCGCGCTGGAAGACCACTTCGATATCAGCTACGAGCTGGAAAACCAGATCAAGGGCACCGACAAGGAAAAATACCTGGTCGGCATCCGTAAACTGCTCGACGAGTGCTCGTTCTCCTACACCCGTCAAACCCAGATGAAAGGCCTTGGCCACGCGATCCTGACCGGCCGCCCGCTGATCGGTGACGAACCGTTCGCCGTGGTACTGGCGGACGACCTGTGCGTCAACCTGGAAGGCGACGGCGTGCTGACCCAGATGGTCAAGCTGTACCAGAAATACCGCTGCACCATCGTTGCGGTCATGGAAGTGAACCCGACCGAAACCAACAAGTACGGCGTGATCGCCGGTGACGACATTGGTGATGGCCTGATCCGCGTACGTGACATGGTCGAGAAACCGGCACCGGAAGATGCACCGTCGAACCTGGCGATCATCGGCCGTTACATCCTGACGCCGGACATCTTCAAGCTGATCGAAGAAACCGAGCCAGGCAAGGGTGGCGAGATCCAGATCACCGACGCCCTGTTGAAGCAGGCTAAAGACGGCTGCGTGATTGCCTACAAGTTCAAAGGTCAGCGTTTCGACTGCGGTGGCGCCGAAGGCTACATCGAGGCGACCAACTTCTGCTACGAGCACTTCTACAAAACTGGCAAGGCTTACTGATTCACGCTTGCTCAGTGTTTTAAGAGAAAGCCACCTTAGGGTGGCTTTTTCGTTTTTCAGCCCCATCTAAATCGGTATGCTGATGTCCTGCCGAGGAGAGTGAAATGGCCTACGATTTTGACCTGTATGTAATTGGCGCCGGTTCCGGCGGTGTTCGCGCAGCGCGGTTTGCTGCCGGTTTTGGTGCCAAGGTGGCCGTGGCGGAAAGCCGCTACCTGGGCGGCACCTGCGTTAACGTCGGCTGCGTGCCGAAAAAACTGTTGGTGTACGGGGCGCATTTCGCCGAGGACTTCGAACAGGCCAGCGGCTTTGGTTGGTCGTTGGGCGAGGCGAATTTCGATTGGGCCACACTGATCGCCAACAAGGACCGCGAGATTAACCGCCTCAACGGCATCTACCGCAACTTGCTGGTCAACAGCGGCGTGACCTTGCATGAAGGCCATGCGCGCCTGGTGGATCCGCACCAGGTAGAGATCAACGGTGAGCGCTTTACCGCCAAGCACATCCTGATCGCGACGGGCGGCTGGCCGCAGATTCCAGAGATTCCAGGGCGCGAACACGCGATCGGCTCCAATGAGGCGTTCTTCCTTAAAGAGTTGCCCAAGCGTGTGCTTGTAGTCGGCGGCGGTTACATTGCCGTTGAGTTTGCGGGCATTTTCCATGGCTTGGGCGCACAGACCTCGCTGCTGTATCGCGGCGACCTGTTCCTGCGCGGCTTTGATAGTTCGGTGCGCACGCATCTGAAGGAAGAGCTGACCAAGCGCGGTCTGGACCTGCAATTCAATGCCGATATCGAGCGCATCGACAAGCAAGCCGATGGCAGCCTCAAGGCCACTTTGAAAGACGGTCGCGTGCTCGAAGCGGACTGCGTGTTCTACGCCACCGGCCGCCGCCCGATGCTGGACAACCTGGGCCTGGAAAATACCGGCGTCAAACTGGATGAGCGCGGTTTCGTCGCGGTGGATGACCTGTACCAGACCGCCGAGTCGTCGATCCTGGCAATCGGTGACGTGATTGGTCGTGTGCAATTGACGCCGGTGGCCCTGGCCGAAGGCATGGCAGTAGCGCGTCGCCTGTTCAAGCCTGAGCAATACCGCCCGGTGGATTACGCGATGATCCCGACGGCGGTATTCAGCTTGCCGAATATCGGCACCGTCGGCCTCACTGAAGAAGAGGCGAAGAAGAACGGCCACAAGGTGCAGGTTTTCGAAAGCCGCTTCCGGCCAATGAAGCTGACGCTGACCGACTGTCAGGAAAAAACCTTGATGAAGCTGGTGGTCGACGCCGACACCGACAAGGTGCTGGGTTGCCACATGGTCGGGCCGGACGCCGGTGAAATCGTGCAAGGCCTGGCGATCGCGCTCAAGGCGGGCGCGACCAAGCAGCATTTCGACGAAACCATCGGCGTGCATCCTACGGCGGCGGAAGAGTTCGTCACCATGCGCACGCCTGTAGCGAACTGATCAGCCTTGCGGGGTTGCCTCTGGCGCTGCTGCAACGGCAGCCGCCAGGCGCAACGCCTCGATACTGGCCTGGGCCTTGATAAGGTCCAGCTCCAGGCTTTTGTTGCTCTGCTGGTGTTCGGTCAGTGCCTCCTGGCGTGACTGACTCTCCAGTACAGCAACTCGCAGGCGTTCCTGAAGCAGGGTGCGTTCGCTTTCTATCAGGTTGACCTGCTCGCTGAGTTTTTGCTGCGCGGCCTGGTCTTTGCGGGTCTGCTCCTGCAGCGCGGCCAATTCCTTCGCGGTCACGCGGTGCTCGATCAGCAACCGCTCGTTGTCGCGATGCAATTGCGTGATCTCGTCCTGACGCACCATGGCGCTTTGCTGGGCCTGGCGCAGTTCCGCCTGCACCTGCTGCAACTGGCCTTCGTGGCGTCGCTGTTCCTGCTCACGCTGCTCCTTGATCGCATTGCGGTAATGCTCCAGGGCATCCCGGGCGTGCAGGTGTTTTTCTTCCAGCGAACGAATCTGTTCGTCCTTATCCGTAATCCTCAGCTCGTAATCGCTGCACGCCTGGCTGAGCCCGGCGTTGCGGGTCTGCTCGGTTTGCAGGCTGGTGCTGGCGGTTTGCAGGGCGGCGCTTTCTTCTGCCAGTGCTGAAGACTGGATTTCAAATTGCTGCTTAAGGTCGGCGTGAGCGGCCTCCAGCGTTTCTATCTGGGCGAGCAGGGCGGCTTTCTGTTGTTCGAAGTGCGCCAGCGCCAGGTCGATGGGCTCCTGGGCTTTGTCTTTCAGGCGTTGAGCCAGGCGCGCAACCAGTTCGCCCAGCTCGTCGTCAATCGGCGCTTCGGTGATGGTCACCCGGCTTTCGCTGTCGTCCAGCTCCTTCAAATAGCGATGAATCGTGGTTTTCGAGCCGGTATTGCCCATCTCGATGCGCACTGCATCGATGCTCGGGTTTTCGCCGCGGGCCAGAATCGCCAAGCGAGCCGTTTGAACTACTGCTTTGTTAATGCCGCCACGAGCCATGGGGTCTCCGTCGATTTAGTACTGTGGTACGTGGTATGTAGATACATACTGTAACACGGATAAAAAGACGTTTAAATTCATGATTTAACAGATGGGATATTGGCGTATTATCCCGTGTCATAGCCGTTTTAGGCGCGGATTCACCCTGTAGCAGTACGAATAGGCCCTTCATGAGCGATCTGGATCGGTATCTCAACGCCGCCACCCGCGATAACACCCGCCGCAGTTACCGGGCGGCCATCGAGCACTTCGAAGTGAGTTGGGGCGGGTTCCTGCCTGCCACCAGTGACAGCGTGGCGCGCTACCTGGTGGCGCACGCCGGCGTATTGGCAGTCAACACCCTGAAGCTGCGGCTCTCGGCGCTGGCGCAATGGCACACCAGCCAGGGTTTCCCCGACCCGACCAAGGCACCGGTGGTGCGCAAGGTGCTCAAGGGCATTCGCGCCGTGCACCCGGCGCAGGAGAAGCAGGCCGAACCGCTGCAGCTCAAGCACCTGGAGCAAGTGGTGGCTTCACTGGCCGCCGAGGCCCAGCCGGCGAACAGCGACCAGGACTTGCCACGCTTGCTGCGTGCCAAACGCGACACTGCATTAATCCTGCTGGGCTTCTGGCGCGGTTTTCGCAGTGATGAGTTGTGCCGCCTGAACATCGAGCACGTGCAGGCGGTGCCCGGCGCCGGCATCAGCCTGTACCTGCCGCGCAGCAAAAGTGACCGCGACAACCTCGGCAAGACCTACCAGACGCCAGCCTTGCTGCGCCTGTGCCCGGTGCAGGCGTACAGCGACTGGCTGAGCGTCTCGGGGCTGGTGCGCGGCCCGGTGTTCCGTGGGATTGATCGCTGGGGCAACCTGGGCGAGGAGGGCTTGCACGCTAACAGCGTGATCCCGCTTTTGCGTCAAGCCCTGGAGCGTGCGGGCATCCCGGCCGACCTGTACACCAGTCACTCATTGCGCCGGGGCTTTGCCACCTGGGCTCATCGCAGCGGCTGGGACCTTAAGTCACTGATGAGTTACGTCGGCTGGAACGACATGAAATCGGCTATGCGCTATGTTGAAGCGACGCCCTTTCTCGGGATGACCTTGGCGACCCAGCCGCTGATTTGAGATTTCTTCTATTAATACTGTCATCTGATAGGGAAAACCAATCGTCAGCATCAGGTTTGCCAATGAGCCATCGACGGAAAGAGTCGGTAGGATTCATCTCATCAACTTCTTAACCCTGACGGAGAGTCAACGATGCCTATCATCAACAGCCAAGTAAAACCGTTCAAAGCTACCGCGTACAAAAACGGCAACTTCGTAGACGTGTCGGACGCTGACCTGAAAGGCAAATGGTCCGTCGTGTTCTTCTACCCGGCCGACTTCACCTTCGTTTGCCCAACCGAGCTGGAAGACCTGGCTGACAACTACGCCGAATTCCAGAAACTGGGCGTCGAAATCTACAGCGTTTCCACTGACACCCACTTTGCCCACGCTGCCTGGCACAACACTTCGCCAGCCATCGGCAAAATCCAGTACACCATGATCGGCGACCCAACCCTGACCATCTCGCGCAACTTCGACGTACTGATCGAAGAAGCTGGCCTGGCAGACCGTGGCACCTTCGTGATCGACCCGGAAGGCAAGATCAAGATCGTTGAACTGAACGACGGCGGCGTTGGCCGTGACGCTTCCGAGCTGCTGCGTAAAATCAAGGCTGCTCAGTACGTTGCTGCTCACCCAGGCGAAGTGTGCCCAGCCAAGTGGAAAGAAGGCGAGGCCACTCTGGCTCCGTCCCTGGACCTGGTCGGCAAGATCTAAGTCTGTGAAGTATCAAGGGCGGAACTCCGCACTTAAGTAAGCTGCATCCGCCCCCAAAACGCCCGGGCGAGTTTCGCTCGGGCGTTTTTTTGTCTGCAATAAACCGAATTAATAGGAAATCGCCCGTATGTTGGACGCCAATCTTAAAGCTCAGTTGAAGTCATACCTGGAACGGGTCACCCAGCCGATCGAGATCGTCGCCTCCCTCGACGACGGTGCGAAATCCCAGGAAATGCTTGCCCTTTTGCAGGATGTTGTCAGCCTCACCACGCTGATCACCCTGAAAACCGATGGCGATGATGCGCGCAAGCCCTCGTTCTCCATCAACCGCCCGGGTGCCGATATCAGCCTGCGTTTCGCCGGCATCCCCATGGGCCATGAATTCACCTCCCTGGTGTTGGCATTGCTGCAAGTCGGCGGCCACCCCTCGAAGGCAAGTGTCGAAGTGATTGAACAGATCCGCGCCCTCAAAGGCGAGTTCAGCTTCGAGACGTACTTCTCGCTGTCCTGCCAGAACTGCCCGGACGTGGTCCAGGCGTTGAACCTGATGGCCGTGCTCAACCCGAACATCCGCCACGTCGCTATCGACGGCGCATTGTTCCAGGCTGAAGTCGATGAGCGTCAGATCATGGCGGTGCCCAGCGTCTACCTCAACGGCGTGAACTTCGGCCAGGGCCGCATGGGCCTGGAAGAAATCCTCGCCAAGCTCGACTCCAGCGGCATTGAAAAAGCCGCCGAGAAAATCAGCGCCAAAGACGCCTTTGATGTACTGGTCGTCGGCGGTGGCCCAGCCGGTTCGGCAGCCGCCATCTACGCCGCACGTAAAGGCATTCGCACCGGTGTGGCGGCTGAGCGCTTCGGCGGGCAAGTGCTGGACACCATGTCCATCGAAAACTTTATCTCGGTGCAAGAAACCGAAGGCCCGAAACTCGCCAGTGCCCTTGAAGCCCACGTGCGTCAGTACGACGTGGATATCATGAACCTGCAGCGCGCCAGCAGCTTGATCCCGGCGAAAAACGCCGGTGACCTGCACGAGATTCGTTTTGAAAGCGGTGCGACCCTCAAGTCCAAGACCGTGATTTTGGCCACCGGTGCCCGCTGGCGCGAAATGGGTGTGCCAGGCGAGCAGGAATACAAAGCCAAAGGCGTGTGCTTCTGCCCGCACTGCGATGGCCCGCTGTTCAAAGGCAAGCGCGTGGCGGTGATCGGCGGCGGCAACTCCGGCGTTGAAGCGGCCATCGACCTGGCGGGTATCGTCAGTCACGTGACCTTGCTGGAGTTCGACAGCAAACTGCGCGCCGACGCCGTGTTGCAGCGCAAGCTCTACAGCCTGCCAAACGTTGACGTGATCACCAGCGCGCTGACCAGCGAAGTCAAAGGTGATGGCCAGAAAGTCACCGGTCTTGCTTACAAGGACCGCGACAGTGGTGAATTCAAGACCATCGACCTGGAAGGCATCTTTGTACAGATCGGCTTGCTGCCCAACACCGACTGGCTCAAAGGCACTGTGGAACTGACCCCGCGTGGCGAGATCATTGTCGATGCGCGTGGCGAGACTTCACTGCCAGGCGTATTCGCTGCCGGTGACGTGACAACCGTGCCGTACAAGCAAATCGTGATCGCAGTAGGCGAGGGCGCCAAAGCATCGCTGAGTGCTTTCGATCACCTGATCCGCACTTCCGCACCCGCGTAAATCCAGCCCCGCAAATAAAAAACCCCATGACTGATCATGGGGTTTTTGCTTGATCGTTCCCACGTTCCGCGTGGGAATGCCTCCGGTGACGCTCCGCGTCACCCCGTCCGCTTACATCGGCGCCGGCTGAATAATTTCAACCCAGTACGCATCCGGGTCCTTGATAAAGGCCAGGCTTTTCATGCGGCCATCGCTCAAACGTTTCTGGAAGTCACAGCCCAGCGCTTCGAAACGCTCACACGCAGCGACGATATCCGGCACCGAGATGCAGATGTGGCCAAAGCCACGCGGGTCGGTGTTGCCGTTGTGATAGGCAAAGTCGGCATCGTTTTCAGTGCCGTGGTTGTGGGTCAGTTCCAGAATGCCTGGGATCGACTTCATCCACTGGGTGCGCTCAGCGGCGTCGGCCGGGATTTGGGCCTTGTCGACCAGGGCCAGGAAGTACAGGCTGAATTCAGCTTCCGGGAAGTCGCGCTTTTCGACCAGGGAAAAACCCAGGACGCGGGTGTAGAAATCCAGCGACTTGGTAATGTCCTTGACCCGCAGCATGGTGTGGTTGAACACGAAGTTCGTGGTGGCGGTGTCAGGTTGGGCGGTGACGCCCGGGAAAGTGTTCAGATCGTGCAGGCTCATGGGCCCTCCAGAAAAAAATGGGGCAAACGCGACTTGAAAGAATAGGCGCGGTCCGTTGGCTTGCGGCAAGCATCCCTGCAGCGCAGCCATGATACGCAAGGGCTGGCTACTGCGCCAAATGAAAAAGGTCACGCAGCGCTTGCGACCAGCGGGTGCCGAGGCTCAAACTTTGTCGCTTGAACCTTGGGTGTTTTTCGTAATGATTGAATTCCGTAAATCGCTGTTGAGCTCCATGTGTTTCCTGTTGGTCAGCCCATTCGTGCAGGCGGCCGACCCGGAAATTCACTGGCCCAGCGGCTGGCAAGTCGAGGAAGTTGTACCGGATGGCGAGGCGCCGGGTAAACCCCAGGCCGCGTCTCTGCAACGCGCGATCAAAAACGATGAAAATGGCAACACCTTGATGGTCATGGAGTTAACCGGCACACCCATAGAGGCGGGGCATAAAGTTAATCTTCAAGGTGTTTTGCTGGAAATGCGTAAATCCATCCAGAAAGATTTTGCCCAGGGTGGTTATCAAAGCGTGTGCAGCAAGATGCACCCCAGCACATTGAGCCGTCTTGAAGCACTGGAAACTACTTGCGTGATTACCGAGAACGGTCGACACGTGTTGTCGCAAACATTGGTGGGCGCGGTCGATACCGATAAAGCCTATGTTTTTTCATACGCCGGCCAAGCTGAGGCTTATGAGGCCAGTAAGGCAGAAGTCGGTTCGGTGCGCGACAGTCTGAAACTTTGAATGCACTAGGTTGATCGATTTTGAACCCAATGGACTAGTAGTTAAGTTCGTTTCCGAACCCTTAAACAAAAAGCCCCGCTTATGCGGGGCTTTTTGTTAATGCGTTGCGATCAGCCGCGAAGCCAGGAATCAACAGTGGCGGCGCCATACTGTTCTTTCCAGGCTTTCAGGCCGCGGTGGTTGCCGCCTTTGGTCTCGATCAGCTCACCGGTGTGCGGGTTGCTATACACCTTGACCACGCGTGCGCGGCGCTGTTTTGGTGCGGCGAGCGTGGCGCTGGCCTTGCCAGGGTTTGGATCAAGGATCGAGATGATGTCGCGTAGGCCTTTGCCATACTGCTTCATCAAGCCTTGCAGCTTTTCTTCGAATTCGATTTCTTTCTTCAGGCCGGCGTCGTTCTTCAAGGATTCGAGCTGGGCAAGCTGCTCTTGAAGGGCTTTTTCTGCTGCGCGAAATTCGGCGAGTCTGGACAAAATCTGTACTCCAATAATGGTGTTTGCTGACATCAACTGCAGATAAAGCTGTAGGCCAAGAGCTTTAAAATAACTCAAAGAAAGAGGCCTTTCTGCGAGTTCAGCACAGGCAGGAAAAATTGTAGTAGTTAATGCGTCGGGAGTAAATCACGTCTGTTCACTAAATAAGATAATTTCATCAAGCGCGGTGTATGGCTATTCAATGGCTGGTCAGCGACTTAATGAACTCTTCACAGGGTAATGGCCGACCAAACAGGTAACCCTGCAGGAAATCCACACCGTGTGCAGCAAGATAGTCACGCTGCTCGGCTGTTTCCACGCCTTCAGCAACGATGCCCAAATCCAGCTTGCCGGACAGTTCAATGATACTGTCGAGAATATGCCGCGAGAGGGCGTCCGCACCTATCATGGCGACGAAGCTTTGATCGATCTTCAAGTAGTCGACATTGAAGTTGCGCAAGTAACCCAAGCTGGAATGGCCGGTGCCAAAGTCATCAATCGCAATCATCACGCCCAGTTGATGCAGGGCATCGAACAGTCGACGGGTGATATCCGTTGGCTTGATCAGTTCGCGTTCGGTCAACTCCAGTACCAGCGTGACCTGGCCAGGCGTGAAGGCGGCGAGAAATCTCCGGCAGTCCTCCACCAGGTCCAGATCCAGGCAGTGGCGTGCGGTGATATTCACGCCAATATGAAAGCCCGGACTGAAACGCCCGGCATGCGGGGCAAGTTGTTCAGCCGTCTGGCGCAGCAATGCGCGGGTCATCGGCACGATCAAGCCGGAGTGCTCCGCCAGCGGGATAAACAAGTCAGGGCGCACCAAGCCTTCCTTCGGATGTTGCCAGCGCATCAGCACTTCGCAACCCGCCCATTCATGCGTATCACCGCGCACTACGGGCTGGAAATACGGGATGAACTCGTTGGCGCCCAAGGCGCGCTGCAACTCATGGGTGGGTGCAGAGGAGCGTTTTTGCAGCCAGTGCGCAAGCACGCCGGCCAGTACCCCAAAGAACACCAGCAGGCTGAACAGCGCCGGGTAGCGTGCTTCCATATAACGCCACACTTCGCCGGACGGCATGCCCGCCTCGACGCTGTAGTGATAGCGCTCTGAAGCCAGATGCTGGTGGGCCACGGCGAAGGCCGGCACTGCGGTGTTGTGCACCTTGCCGTCGGCGTCCAGCCAGTTGGGCCCCACTTGCAGCACCAGGTCTGTGTAGCGGCTGATCAGGCGCAGTGCGTTGGTCAGGTGGTAGCCATCAATCGAGGCAAAGGCCGCCTTGTCACCGTCGACCAAGCGGTACACCAGCAGCGCCGTGTCCGGCGTCACCGGGTTGCCGTTCATTAACCACAGTTTGCCATCGACATAATCGTCCGGGTTGACCGGCGACTGGTAATTGCCGCCGAACAGGGAGCTGCAATAGATGTTCTTCTGCCAGGACAACGTGGTGGCCCGCACAAAGGGCCGCCGCGTGACTTGTTCGCGTAGCGCCAGTTGCGCACCGTTGTCGCAAGGTTGGCCAGCCAGCGGCAGCAACGCCTGGGCGGCGAGCTCGGTGTTGCTGAGCATCAAGTCAAACTGGCGCACCGCTTCGCGAGCAGTTTGTGCGGTGCTTTGTTGCAGCGTCCGTTCGGCTTGCCAGTAGAGGATGACGACGCCCAAGGCGATCGGCAGCAGGCCGCTGAGTGCTGTGATCAAATACCGGGTGGCGCGTTTTCGCGGGCCGTTGACGGTCAGGGGCATGAAGGGAACGGCCTGTCGCAGGATGGGAAAAGCACCAGAGGCGCTGATCAGATTAACCCCATGATAGATGGCGCAGGCCAAATAAGCTCGCCGTACCTGGCCGTTCGGCCAGGGGCAGCGCTAGAAATCCAGGCCTTGCGCCAGATGAATAAACGCGAGGGTCGCCGGCGTCGACTGGCGTTGGTCCAGCACCGCCAGGCCGATGTCACGGCTGACGCGTGGCGTCAGCGGCCGCACGTGGTAACGCGCGTCAGGCCTCTCGGGCAATGATGCCTGCGCCACCACACTCACGCCGTCGCCGCGGCTGACTGCCTCCAGGGTACTGAGCAGTTGCGAGCAGCGGTACCGCACATTCGGCGTTAGCCGCGCAGCCGTGAACAACCGCGAGACCAGCTCCTGGGAACCCGCCTCGGTGAGAATGAACGGATCGTCGCACAGCGCCTTCAATTCCACGCATGGCTGCACGGCCAGCGGATGCGCTGCGGGCAGCAGGGCGACCATCTGGTCCTGGAACAGCGCAAACGTATCGAAACGCTCCTGTTCCAGCACCACAAATCCGACGTCGATACGGCGCTCATCCAGCCACTGGATCACTTGCCGGTCCGGGCCTTCATCCACATGCACTTCAATGCCCGGATGCTCACGCCTGAACCGCTCAAGAATGCGCGGCAACAGGCGATTGGAGGAGGTGGGACCGAACGAACCGATGCGCAGCGTGCCGCGCTTCATGCCCCGGGCATCCGAGGCTTCCTGTTGCAGAGTGTCGGCCACGCCGAGCAGCGTGCGGGCGCGCATCAGCAGTTGCCGGCCGATGTCACTGAGTTCGACGTGAGATTGATGGCGTCGAAACAGTTCGACACCCAGTTCCTGTTCAAGGGCTTTGATCGCATGGGAAACGGCCGACTGGCCGATACCCAGTCGGTGCGCGGCGAGGGTGAAACTGTGCAGCTCGGCTACACGCGAGAAGATTTCCAGTTGCGTGAGTGTCATGAGTATTTACTCATTTTACGATGATCAGTCATTAGTCGCAGCATACCCCAACCCTGACACGCAAAGAGCACCACGATGACGTTTTCGCCTGACCGCCTGACTTACCTCAAACTTGCCGCTGTCACCATGATCTGGGGCGCGACCTTTGTGGCTGGCCGCTACTTGGCGGCTGACGTCGACCCGCTGCTGGCTGCAACCTTGCGCTTTGTGCTGGCAAGCGCAGCGCTGCTGGGGTTCATGGCCCTTGTGCGCGTGCGCCTGGCGCGGCCCAGCGGCACCCAGTTAATGCAGTTGGCGATGCTGGGATTCTTCGGGATTTATTTCTACAACCTGTGTTTCTTTTACGGCCTGCACTACATCAACGCGTCGCGAGCGTCCTTGATCGTCGCACTCAACCCGGCGGTGATCGGCCTGGCTGCGTGGCTTTTGCACAAGGAGCGCCTGGGCGCGGCCAAATGCCTGGGCATCGCCTTTTGCCTGGGTGGAGCGGGTGTGGTCATTGTCAGCCGCAACCCGCAACTGTTGCAGGGCGCCGACAATGCCTGGCGCGGCGACCTGCTGATTTTCGGCTGCGTGGTGGGGTGGGGCGTGTACTCGTTGTTTTCCCGTGGCCTCAACAAAAGTCTGGGGCCACTGCAAACCGTGACCTGGTCCATCCTGCTGGGCACGGCGATGTTGACGCTCACCGCGTTGGTCGGCGGCAAGCTGACATTGTCAGCCCTGAGCGCCATCCATCTGCCGCAACTGCTCAGCCTGCTCTACCTGGGCATACTCGGCTCCGCGCTGGCCTACATCGCCTGGTATGACGGAATCCGCCAGATCGGCGCGACCCGCGCTGGTGTGTTCATTGCGCTTAACCCGCTGACAGCCGTCATCTGCGGCGCCGTGCTGTTGGGTGAGCAATTGACCGCGCCGATGCTGTTGGGTGGGGCAGTCATCCTGCTGGGCATCTATCTGTGCAACAAACCCCTTGCACCGGCCCGGCCATTGGGGATTTGATAAGAGTGCGGACAAACCCCGTTACGCTGTGTAGAATCGATTTACGCATACAAGAATATGGACTTGCGCTCACGCAAGCCTCGGCCGTCAGAGACTGATGTAACCATGAAGCTACTCGGCTCCCCCCTCATCTTTGGTGACTTCCTCGCCCGCAGCGTGCGAGGCCTCTCCTGCGCGCCACCCGCCAACCTCATCCTTGCTCGCAAATAACTATTTGTTAATTACAAGAATGATGAGGTGCCTCCATGGCAGACCAATACGAAAACCCAATGGGCCTGATGGGCTTTGAATTCATCGAATTCGCATCGCCAACCCCGGGCACCCTTGAGCCGATCTTCGAGATCATGGGCTTCACCAAAGTCGCGACCCACCGTTCCAAGAACGTGCACCTGTATCGCCAGGGCGAGATCAACCTGATCCTCAACAATGAGCCTGACAGCCTCGCCTCGTACTTCGCCGCCGAACATGGCCCGTCGGTGTGCGGCATGGCGTTCCGCGTCAAAGACTCGCAACAGGCTTACAACCGCGCTCTGGAACTCGGCGCCCAGCCGATCCATATCCAAACCGGCCCGATGGAACTCAATCTGCCGGCGATCAAGGGCATCGGCGGCGCGCCGCTGTACCTGATCGACCGTTTCGGCGAAGGCAGCTCGATCTACGATATCGACTTCGTGTTCCTCGAAGGCGTGGACCGCAACCCGGTGGGTGCCGGCCTCAAGGTCATCGACCACCTGACTCACAACGTGTATCGCGGGCGCATGGTCTACTGGGCCAACTTCTACGAGAAGTTGTTCAACTTCCGTGAAGCGCGCTACTTCGACATCAAGGGCGAATACACCGGCCTGACCTCCAAGGCCATGAGCGCGCCGGACGGCATGATCCGCATCCCGCTGAACGAAGAATCGTCCAAGGGCGCCGGCCAGATCGAAGAGTTCCTGATGCAGTTCAACGGCGAGGGCATCCAGCACGTGGCATTCCTCACCGACGACCTGGTCAAGACCTGGGACGCGCTGAAGAAGATCGGCATGCGCTTCATGACCCCGCCGCCAGACACCTACTACGAAATGCTCGAAGGCCGCCTGCCGAACCACGGCGAGCCGGTGGACCAACTGCAAGCACGCGGCATTCTGCTCGACGGCTCGTCGATTGCCGGCGACAAGCGCCTGCTGCTGCAGATCTTCTCGGAAACCCTGATGGGCCCGGTGTTCTTCGAATTCATACAGCGCAAGGGCGATGATGGCTTCGGCGAGGGCAACTTCAAGGCGCTGTTCGAGTCGATCGAACGTGACCAGGTGCGTCGTGGTGTTTTGACCGCCGACTAAGGGTAAAAAAGCCCGGCCGAGTTAACCTCGGCCGGGCTTTTTATTGGCTGCGAATCACGCTTTGCGCTGGCGCACCAAGTGCTTGAAGCCTTCGTACACCAGCACCATCACCGCCAGCCAGATCGGGATATAGGTCAGCCACTGGCCGCCCTTGATGCCTTCACCCAATATCAACGCCACCGCCAGCAGCAGCACCGGCTCCACATAGCTGAGCAGCCCGAACAGGCTGAAGGGCAGCAAGCGGCTGGCAACGATATAGCTCACCAGTGCCGAGGCACTGATGACGCCCAGCATCGGAATCAACGCATACAGCTTCGGGTGAATATCCATCACGGCAAAGCCCTGTTCGCCGTGCTGCACAAACCACCAGGCCACCGGCAGCATCAATGCCATGTCCAGCCACAGGCCGCCCAAGTGGTCGGTGGTCAGGTATTTGCGCACCACGAAGTAGATCGGGTAGCCGATGATCACCACCAGCGTCGCCCAGGAAAAACCGCCGGCCTGATACAGCTCGTTCAGCACGCCGAGGGCGGCAAAAAACACCGCGATCTGCTGCAGGCGCGACAAGCGTTCGCCGTACACCAGGCGCCCGGTCAGCACCATGGTCAGCGGCAACAGAAAATAGCCCACCGACACATCCAGGCTGCGCCCATTCAGCGGTGCCCACATAAACAGCCAGAGCTGCACACCGAGCAAGGCCGACGACAGCAGCACGCCGCCGATCAGTCGCGGTTTGCTCGCCAGCATGCGCAGCAGCTCCCAGACCCGCCGCCATTCGCCGCTGACGATCATGAACACGGTCATGCACGGCACGGTCAGCAACATGCGCCAACCGAAAATTTCCAGGCCACTCAATGGCGTGAGCAGCGACGTGAAGTAATACATCACGGCAAACAACACCGAGGCCAATACCGATAACACAACACCTTTAGACACACTGTCCTCGCGAAAGCCATTGACTCATAAGAAGGGGAACTTAGGCGGGGAATATAGGGTTCGCGACATTCTTTGTCACGCTGATTAAGTCATTTTAATGGAACAGTTTCCCACGTCGACGTCACATAAGGATGACGACGCTTGCTCACATGCCCTGCGTTATTTAGACGCAAAGTTCTGCATGACTGATAAGTGTCACCTGCGAGCTTCAACTAACGAGCGAACAGATTTAAGACCGGTTAATGGACGGCATCGCCGTGTGGTAACGGCCCCAACGCAATGGGCAGTTCACCCCTATTTGCTGACTCAGACAGAAGACAAGAGGATAACTCAATGCGAACTCAACTAGACAATCTTGCCTCGCAGACTGCACTGGTACCTGCCAGTGAACCTCATGCGCTCAACACATCCAACGATAGTTCTACGCCGCCACCCGAAACTGTCCCTGCCTGGAAAACATCGAGCACCTACAAGACCTTCTCCAAGGCATTGAGGCGAGATTCCGCGCATCACGCGTTGAGTCCGCAAGGCAAAGAATTGATTCGTCCGCTTGTTTATCCGGACGCGTCACACGACACCAAAGTACAGGCGCAGTATTTTGGCGTCGGCGATGTGCGAGCCAACGATATATTTATGATCAGGCGTGAACCTGTCGTTCCGGGAAAAACTAATTTTGTACTTTATATACCGGAGAAACATACCGACTCTCTCCGCGAGTTTAAAACCACACAGGAGGTGCAACAGTATTTGAAGGAGGTCGCACAGAGCCCTGTTGCACTGGAGGCATTTCTCAAACATTTCGACAGTGATCCCAACTCCGATACCGTCAAAAAAGTGAAGCAATTAATGCTGGCGTGGGCGTCCTCCCCGGACGATAGCGTGCCCGAAGGAACATTGGGAGAGGCGGGCAACATTCTAGGCAATGTGTTCGAACAACTGCACCGGTTCAGTCAAGAACCGAAAACGCCAATTGATGTCAACGGCCTTTCGGACTTAAAGCGCATTGGGGTCAGTCATCTGGGGTTTGCCATTTACTCCGGCGTGCGCCCTGATGGTGAGGTGGTCACCTATAAATACGATGCCAGCGGCAGCCTCACGGGGTTGGGTAATAAAGGTAATTTGTATTATTTGAAAGATGCGTTGACCAGTAACAAGCCCATTGTCGCATTGCAATCCGAGAATAGTCTGGGGGGGCGCATCAGCGGTGCCTTTGATTTGTTAGTCAACGGGTTCGGGGATTTTTTAAAGAACCCGTTCTTCTGGACATCGGAGTTTCTCGAGTTACTCGGGGTCAGCCGAGAGACAGCAGCGTCTGTCGAGGTCACGCTGGATAATCCAGTGACCGCGTTACTGAAGTTCCTGAATAAGTACAATGACATCGGCAAGCAGTTCGGAGTATCCAAGGCTGAAATGGACGACTTGCTTGCAACGGCTGGCGATTATATCCAAGGGCTCGTGCCTAAATACGGCTGGGGCAGGGTGATTGGTGAGGCGGCAGGCGATGCGATAAAAAATAGGCAGCCAACCGATAGGACCGTAAAAGAGCTCGAAGAGCTGTTCCAAGACCGACTGTAAGCACAGGGCGAGCAAGCCCGCCCATACTGGAAAGTTGGGCGGGTTTTTTACCGAGTCACACGGCCCGACACAAAATGGCCCACATCATTAAACCCTGGCGTAGACGAATGCCCTGGCGTCACCAGTGAATCAATAAACGCTTCATCTTGCGCCGTGATTGTCACATCCAGTGCCCCGGTATACGCATCCCACTGCGCCTCGGTACGCGGCCCGACAATCGCCGAGCTGACCGCCGAATTGTTCAGCACCCAGGCAATCGCAAACTCGACAATGCCCACGCCACGCCCTTGGGTGTACTGCTGAATCTGCTGGGCGATGCGCAGCGATTCCACCCGCCATTCGGTTTCCAGAATGCGTTTGTCCTGGCGTGCCGCGCGGCTGCCGGCTTCAGGTGTGACGTCCGGTGCGTATTTGCCGCTGAGCACACCACGGGCCAGCGGGCTGTAAGGCACCACGCCCAAACCGTAGGCGGCTGCGGCGGTGATCTGCTCGACCTCGGCCTGGCGATTGACGATGTTGTACAGCGGCTGGCTGATGATCGGCCGGTCCACGCCCAGACGCTCGGCCACACGTATCACTTCAGCAATGCGCCAGCCGCGGTAGTTGGACAGCCCCCAATAGCGGATCTTGCCTTGGCGGATCAGGTCGCCGATTGCCGACACGGTTACTTCCAGCGGGGTGTCGTGGTCTTCCCGGTGCAGGTAGTAGATGTCCAGGTAGTCCGTGTCCAGGCGTGTGAGGCTGGCCTCCAGGGCATTAAAAATGCGCTTGCGGCTCAAGCCGCTGCGGTTGGGCAAACCGTCCGCCGGGCCGATGCCGACCTTGGAGGCCAGCACCCAATCCGAACGGTGGCGGGCGATGGCCTCGCCGACGATTTCCTCGGAGCGCCCGCCGGTGTAGACGTCGGCGGTGTCGATAAAGTTGATGCCCTGGTCCCAGGCCTTGTCGATGATGCGCAGCGAGTCCTCGGTGTTGGTCTGCTCGCCAAACATCATGGTGCCCAGGGTCAGTGCGCTGACCTTCAACCCGGACTGGCCCAATGTGCGGTAAATCATGCAAAGCTCCTCATGGCAGGGAAACGTGCCCCATGCAATACCAGACTCGAGGGCTCTGGAACAAGCCCTGTGCGCGTTTCTTCATGCACTCAGCAAGGCCTCACAGCGCGCCTGTAAAAATCGGTGCAGCACTTTCACCCGCTCCGACACTTGCAGGCGGTGCGGGCACATCAGGTTGAACGGTGTGGGTTCGCCTTGCCAGTCGGGCAACAGCGGCACCAGGCGCCCGGCGCGAATATCGCTGGCAATGTCCAGGTTGGCTTTATAGGCAATGCCATGACCGGCCAAGGCCCAGCGCCGCACAATTTCACCGTCGTCACTCAGGTAATCGCCGCTCACCTCGACCTCCTGCAACACGGCGCCCTGGCGGAAATACCAGGTGTTGTTGGCTTGCCCTCGGCGCATGTAGCGCAGCGTACTGTGCTGCGCTAAATCCGCCGGCGTGCGCGGTGTGCCGTGACGCGCCAGGTAGTCGGGGCTGGCGCAGGGAATGCGATGGTGGCCGGGCACCACCGGCAGCGCCACCAGGCTTGAATCCCGTGGCACACCAAAGCGCAGGGCGATGTCGACGGTGTCGCGGAACAAATCGGCATTGCTGTCGTTGAGCAATAACTGCAGGCGGATGTTCGGGTGTTCGAGCTTGAATTCATCCAGCCAGCCCAGCAGCACATTGCGGCCAAAATCCGAAGGCGCCGCCAACTGCAATAAACCGCTGAGGCTCTGGCCCTGTTGCTTGATCGCCTGCTCGCCTTCCGCCAAGGCCTCCAGGGCGACCCGCACGCTGTCCAGGTAGCGCCGACCTTCCTCGGTCAGGCGCATGCTGCGCGTGGAGCGGGCGAGCAGGCGGATGCCCAGCCGGGTTTCCAGGCGCTTGAGCGCAATACTCGCCGCCGCCGGCGTCAGGTTGAGGCTGCGCGCCGCCGCCGACAGGCTTCCCGTATCAGCGGTGCGCACGAACACTTCCAGGTCCAGGGTTGAGCTCATTTGTAAAAATCCTTTAAAGATCTTGTCGTTTTACCGGGATTTTTCCGTGATTGCCAAGCTGGGAAGATGAACGCTCACTTTCTCAGTCAGGTAGTCACCCCATGGCATCTTCTCTCAGCGGTAAAACCATCATCGTGATTGGCGGCAGCAGCGGTATCGGCGCCGCCGTGGCCAAGGCCGCCGTGGCACGTGGCGCACAGGTGGTGCTGGCCGGGCGCCGGTTGACCTCCAGTGTCGACAACGGTGTGCGCAGCGAGCCGGTCGACGTCACTGACAGCGCGTCCTTGCAGCGCTTGTTCGAAACGGTCGGGCGCTTTGACCATCTGGTCTATACCTCGGGGCCGTCGGTGCGCGCCAAGCCCTTGATCGAAACCGATCTGGCCGAAGCCCAGGACAATTTCAATGTGAAGCTGTGGGGCTCGTTGCGCGCGATTCAACTGGCGCTGCCTTTTCTCGACGCACACGGCAGCATCAGCCTGACCTCGGGCCAACTGGGCCGCAAATTGGCGCCAGGCCAGTTCATCAAGACCGGCATCAACGCCGCGACCGAGGCACTCGGCAAGCAGTTGGCGAAAGAACTGGCACCGCGCCGGGTCAATGTGATCAGCCCAGGGGTGATTGATACGCCAGCCTATGCCGGGTTGGGGGAGGAGCAGCGCGTGGCGATGTTCGCCAAGGCCGGTGGAGCGCTGCCGGTGGGGCGAGTAGGGCAGGCTGAAGAAGTGGCGGCAGGGTATGTGCTGGCCATGGAAAATGGCTTTATGACCGGCGCCGTCATCGACATCGACGGCGGCGGCCTTTTGTAAACACAGGACAAAAATGTGGGAGCTGGCTTGCCTGCGATAGCGGTGGCTCAGTCACTTATTGATTGACTGAACCACCGCTATCGCGGGCAAGCCCGGCTCCCACATTGACCAAATTGCAGCTGAGAAAAGGTTAAGCCTTCAACGTCCGCGTCATACGCAGCGCCAACACACTACCCGCCACAATCACCGCCGCCAGCAAGTACAACGCCACATCCGTCGACCCGGTGGCATCCTTCACAAACCCGACGATGTAAGGGCTGAGGAAGCCGGCCATCTGGCCCATGGAGTTGATCAGCGCCAGGCCGCCTGCCGCTGCGCCCGCACTGAGCATGGCGGTCGGCACCGGCCAGAACATCGGCAGGCCGGTGAGGGCGCCCATGGTGGCGATGGTCAGGCCGAGAATGGCGATTGCCGGCGTCGTGGCGAAATTCACGGCAATCACCAAGCCGATAGCGCCCATCAACATCGGCACCACTAGGTGCCAGCGTCGTTCCTTGCGCAAGTCGGCAGAGCGGCCCACCAGCAACATGAACACAGCGGCCAGCAAGTACGGAATCGCGCTGAGCCAGCCAATCACCAGGTTATCGCTGAAGCCCAGGCTCTTGATGATCGACGGCAGCCAGAAGTTGATGGCGTAGACGCCGCTCTGGATGCAGAAGTAGATCAGGCCGAACGCCCAGATCGCCGGGTTCTTGAACACTTCGCCCAACGAATCCGTGGTGGTTTTCGGCTTGTTCGCCAAGTCCGTTGCCTGGTCGGCTTCCAGCACCGCGCGTTCATGGGGCGTGAGCCATTTGGCGTTGGCAAAGCTGTCGCTGAGCAGGAAGTAGGCGAGGGCGCCGAGGATTACGGTGGGAATGCCTTGCAGCAGGAACATCCACTGCCAGCCCGCCAGGCCACCTTGGCCAGCGGCGAAGTGGTTGAGAATCCAGCCGGAAAACGGGCTGCCGAGCAAGCCGGACACCGGGATCGCCGACATGAACAGCGCCATGATTCGCCCACGGCGAAAGGTCGGGAACCACTGCGAGAGGTACAGCACCACGCCCGGAAAGAAGCCAGCTTCGGCGGCGCCGGTCAGCAAGCGCAAGCCATAGAAATGCGTCGGTGTCGTCACGAACAGCAAGCACGTTGAGAGCGTGCCCCACACGATCATCATCACCGCAATCCAGCGCCGTGGGCCGAATTTGGTCAACGCCAGGTTGCTCGGCACGCCACACAGCACGTAGCCGATAAAGAAAATCCCGGCACCCAGGCCGTATACGGTTTCACTGAATTTCAAGGCATCGAGCATCTGCAACTTGGCAAAGCCAACGTTTACCCGGTCAAGGTAGTTGAACAGGTAGCAGATGAAAATGAAGGGGATCAGGCGCAGGGTAATGCGCTTGTAGATGGCGTTTTTATCGTCATCGGTGGCCAGTGTGGCAGCGGCGCTCTGTGACATGGCAGTCTCTCTTTATTATGATTTTTCGCGATGCGAAGGTAACGTTGATCGCCCAATGAGTCTCGGCCACCTGGCGGGCTGCTGTCTTTGTGCTCGCGCACAGTCAAGCAGGCTTTGCGCTGTGCCGATGACCAAGTCGCTTTTTTTAGGAATTTAGCCCCATGTTCGAGCTGGATCATGACCTGGCGCAGGATATCGTCAATCGCACCATGGCGATCTTGCCCTATAACGTCAATGTCATGGACAGCCAGGGCCTGATACTCGGCAGCGGCGAACCGGAGCGAATCAATACCCGGCATGAGGGCGCGCAACTGGTGCTGGCCAACGGCCGGGTGGTGGAAATCGACGGCCAGACCGCCAAGCACCTCAAGGGCGTGCAGCCCGGCATCAACCTGCCCTTGATGCACGACCAACGCTTGATCGGCGTACTCGGCATCACCGGCGAACCTGAATTGTTGCGCACCTATGCCGAACTGGTGCGCATGACCGCCGAGATGCTGGTCAGTCATCGCCATCAGCAGGCCGAGCAGCAATGGCGGCGCCAGCGTTGCGATGACTTGCTGGCCTTGTTGCTGGCTGAAAGTGGCGACTCGCCGCGCCTGGTCGATGAGGCCCAGCAACTGGGGCTCAAGCCGCAGATGGCGCGCACGCCGTATCTGTTTGAACTGGGCGTGGGCCAATCGGCGGAGGCATTAAGTGCCTGGCTGACCAGCCGTTACCCGGACAGTTGGTGCGTCAGCTCCGCGCAGTTTTCGCTGTTGTGGTGCCGGCCGGCAGCGGTGCAGGTGGACAACCCACGGCTGCTGGAAAAACTCCAAAGCCTGGGTTGGAACGTGCTGCGCGTTGCCGTGGGCGGGCAGGCCGAGGGTTTGGCCGGTTTACGCCGTTGCTACCGACGGGTCGGCGATTTGTTGGCCTATGGTCGGGATATTTTGCCCCACTCACGGCTGTTGACCCTCAACCGCTATCGACTGCCGGTGATGCTCTGGCGCCATCGCAACGACGATGCGCTCGATGAGTTGCTCAACCCGCTGCGCAAAGTACTGGCCAAGGACACCAACGGCCAACTCCTGGCCACTTTGCGCAGTTGGTGCGAGCACGACGGCCAAAGCCAGGCCTGCGCAGACGCATTGGGCATCCACCGCAACAGCCTGCGCTATCGCATGGAGCGCATTGCCGAACTCAGCGGTGTCGACCCGCTGACCCTGGATGGCATGCTCGCCCTGTACCTCGGCGTACAGCTGCTGCCCCAGGCTTTGTCGGAATGAACAACAAACCTCACCCACACTTGTGCATCGGACCGGCGTCATTGCCGCGGCCAACTGGCAGCATGGGCGTTATAAAAACCGGAGAAAGCCCATGAAAATCATCATCGCCCCCGACTCGTTCAAGGACAGCCTGAGTGCCGAAGGCGTCGCCCAGGCGATTGCCGACGGGTTGGGCCATGTGTGGCCGGACGCGCAATTGGTCCAGTGCCCGATGGCGGATGGCGGTGAAGGGACGGTGGATGCGGTACTCGCTGCGTGCAATGGCGAACTGCGCCGCCAAACCGTGCAAAGCCCCTTGGGCGGCGCCGTCGAGGCGCGCTGGGGGTGGTTGGCCGACAGCCATACCGCCCTTATCGAAATGGCCGAGGCCAGTGGTTTGCAATTGGTGCCGCCGGGGCAGCGCGACGCTTGCTCCAGCAGCACCTACGGCACCGGCGAACTGATTCGCGCCGCCCTGGATGCGGGCGCGCAGCGCATCATCCTGGCCATTGGCGGCAGCGCCACTAATGACGGAGGCGCAGGTGCGATGCAGGCGCTTGGCGTGCAATTGTTTGATGCCCAGGACCACGTACTCGCACCCGGCGGCCTGGCCTTGGCACGCCTGGCCCGCATCAGCCTGGAGCACCTGGACCCGCGCCTGTCCCAGGTACGTTTTGAAATCGCCGCCGACGTGAACAACCCGTTGTGCGGCCCGCACGGCGCCTCGGCGATCTTCGGCCCGCAAAAAGGCGCCAACCCGCAGCAGGTCGAGCAGCTGGACGCAGCGCTCGGGCACTTTGCCGATCACTGCGCCAAGGTGTTGCCCAAAGACGTACGCGACGAACCCGGTAGCGGCGCAGCCGGCGGCTTGGGCTTTGCTGCCAAGGCCTTCCTCGGCGCGCAGTTTCGCGCGGGGGTTGAGGTGGTCGCTGAACTGGTCGGGCTTGACGAAGCGGTGCAGGGCGCCGACTTGGTGATCACTGGCGAAGGGCGTTTCGACGCCCAGACGTTGCGCGGCAAAACCCCATTTGGCGTGGCGCGCATTGCCCGGCAGCACGGTGTTCCCGTCATCGTGATCGCCGGCACTTTGGGCGACGGCTACGAGCACATGTACGCCCACGGCGTGAGCGCGGCCTTTGCCTTGCCCTCGGGGCCGATGAGTCTGGAACAGGCCTGCAACGAAGCGCCACGTCTATTGCGCGAACGCGCGGCGGATATTGCGCGGGTGTGGCGCACTGCTGTTGGGCGCTGATCTGCTTTTCTGTGGGAGCTGGCTGCCTACGGTGGCGGCCTGATAGCCGACCAGGGGGCTGGATCAGACTGAGTACATATCCATTCCTGCGGTAACGGCGGCTTAGGGTTCCGCTCTTACAGCGGGTCACTTTTTGAGGGACCAAAAAGGTAACCAAAAAGTCCTCGCCCCACCACTCGGCACCTCGCTCACGCTTCGGTGTGCCCTCACTCCGGCTTGAATCCGTGGGCCGCCGCAATGGGCCATCCCTGGCCCAGTGCGGCTAACCCGGCGTCCTGCCGGGTTACCCACGGATTCAAGCCTGCGTTCGGCCAGCGTGGTTGATGGGGCGCCTAAGATCAAAATCAAAAGCAAGAGCACGGCGGCCTAGTAGCCGACCTGAGTGGTAGAAGCAAAAGCACAGCAAGAGCAGGGCAAAAGCCCATCTACCTGATTTACTGAGATCCAAAATGTGGGAGCGAGCAAGCCCGCTCCCACAAATTAGACCGAGTTTGGCCGCCAGACCACTGTGCTCTGCTTTTCTGTGGGAGCTGGCTTGCCTGCGATGCAGACACCTCGGTCGAGCAGGTACACCGAGTCGATGCCATCGCAGGCAAGCCAGCTCCCACATGTGATTGAGTTCAGCTTCAAAGCTCAGGTCGGCTGTCAGGCCGCCTCTGCTGTGCTTTTGATCCAACCACTCAGGTCGGCTACCAGGCCGCCGTGCTCTGCTTTTGATCTTGATCTTAGGCGCCCCGTTAAACCACGCTGGCCGAACGCAGGCTTTGGAGCGGGGGTAAACCGGCAGGACGCCGGTTTAGCCGCGCTGGGCCAGGGATGGCCCATCGCGGCGGCCCCCGCTCCAAAGCCTTCGTTCGGGCACACCGAGCCTAGGCGAGGTGCCGAGTGGTGGGGCAAGAGCCCTTTGGTTACTTTGGGGCTTTTCCAAAGTGACCCGCCGTAAGGGCGGAACCCATAGCAGCCATCCCCCAAATAATGGATATGCCCCCGCCAGCACAAAGCCCCTAGCCACCACGCCAACACCCCCTCTACACTGACCCGCCACGTGTTTTTCAAAGGATGAAACACAATGCACACACCTGAACCCCAAATCGTCATCCAGCGCTTCACCGAGGCCCATCTTGAAGGCGTCGCTGCGCTCTATAACGAACCGGCAGTATGCCGTCAGGTGCTGCAAATGCCTTTCCAGTCCGTGCAGGCCTGGCGCAACAAGCTGGAGCTGGATAACGAGCGCCGGCTACAGCTGGTGGCCGTGTACGCCGGTGAAGTAATCGGCCAGCTTGGCCTGGAACAAACCCTGCGTGTACGCCGCAGCCATGTCGGCTCGTTCGGCATGGGCGTGGCCACCGCCTGGCAAGGCAAAGGCGTGGGTTCCAAACTGTTGACCGCCGCGCTGGACGTGGCCGACAACTGGATGAACCTGCGCCGCGTCGAACTCACGGTGTACGCCGACAATGAAGCCGCGCACAACCTCTACCGCAAGTTCGGCTTCGAAGTCGAAGGCCGGATGCGCGATTACGCCCTGCGTGACGGCGTATTCGTCGACACCCTGAGCATGGCCCGCCTGCGCCAGTCGGCTTAAGCCCCCAGCGCAAACGCCACCGCAGCCTGCGCATGCAGCTCGGTGGTGTCCAGCAACGGCAAGTCGCTGTGCTCCGGCTTGATCAGCAGACCAATTTCCGTGCAGCCCAAAATGATGGCCTCGGCGCCACGCGCAGCCAGTGACGCGATCACCCGCTGATAAACCTCGCGTGACGCATCGCTGATCACACCGACACACAACTCCTCATAGATAATCCGGTGCACAGCCTGGCGCTCGTCTGCGTCGGGCACCAGCACGTTCAAGCCCTGCGCGGCCAGGCGTGACTTGAGAAAGTCCTGCTCCATGGTAAATGCCGTGCCCAGCAAACCAACCGTCAGCGTGCCGGCTTTTACGGCAGCAGCACCCGCCGCATCGGCGATATGCAGAAAGGGTATCGACACCGCCGCCTCGACACGCGGTGCCACCAAATGCATGGTGTTGGTACACAGCACCACACAGTCGGCCCCGCCAGCCTGCAAGCGGCGTGCGGCATCCTCGAGAATCAGCGCGGCGTCATCCCAGCGCCCGGCATGTTGGGCCTGTTCCACCGGGCCGAAATCCACGCTGTACATCAACAGCTGCGCCGAGCGCAGTGGGCCTAACTGGTCGCGCACGCGCTGGTTGATGATGCGGTAATACTCGGCGCTGGACTCCCAGCTCATGCCGCCGATAAGGCCGATGGTGCGCATGCGATGCTCCTGACAAGGAATGTCGCCTCACCTTACCCATCGGCCGCCGTTTAGTCATACGCAGTTGCCTGCAGAATCACCGGTGCAGTTTCACATTTATCGAGCTGGGCGGACGACTTTGTAGTTGCAGCCATCTCATTGTCATGTGCTTTCAATAGGATCGCCATAACCCTGCGATACCAGCCGTTCTCTAAAAACCTCCTGAAAAACATGATCAAGAAACTGTCGGAACACTGAAGTCCGACGCCCCTCCTGACGAGGGGCATCTCTATCAAGGATGACTATGTTTGATTTTCTGAAGTTGCTGGTTCGTGCCCGCCTGGATACGGCGTTATTGATCGTCGCGGTGCTGGCGGCCTCCCTGTGCAATGTCGCCTTCGGCGGCGTGTTGAAGTGGGCGATCGATACATTAACCACCACCGCGTACCCGCCGCTGGCGACGATGTTGACGTTTTCCGCGGTGTTTGTCGGGCTGCGCTTATTGACGCCGTTGATGCACGGTGCAAAAGAATTGATCTGCGCGCGCATTTCGGATGGCTCGGAAATATCGATAAGAACCCAAGTGTTTGATCATATCCATTCGCTGGATTATGAGTTTCACGCGGCAAAAAATACCGGTGAACTATTAAAGTTGGTGAACACCGGTATTGCCTCTTTCAAGACACTGGTCAGGGCGTACTTCCTGACAGTCGTGCCGGTACTGGTGGACGTGCTGTTTATTCTTGGGGTGATCGTTTATTTTTTTGGCTGGGTGTTTTGCGTGTGCATGTTAGTGATGGTGCTGGTGTATGCCGGCAGTGTCATAGCGATGACCCGGCGACGCATGAAAACGCTGAAGTTGTTTTCGGATGCGGAACAGAAGCTGGCCTCCTTTAATCATGAAAGCCTGTTAAATATCGAAAGTTTAAAGTTGTTTGGCGGCCTGGAGCTTGAAAGTAATCGGCATGCCCAACTGCTGAAAACCTTCAATGAAAACCAGGCGCAGAGTCGTCATTCCCTGTACGTGATCACGCTGGTGACGTCCGTCATTGCGGCGTTGGCCTGCCTGGCTATCTTGTCATTGGCCAGCAGCCAGGTGGCGGGGCATGGCATGAGGGTGGGGGGCTACCTGATGCTCACGACGTTTCTGTTTCAGATCTTCATGCCACTGAACGCCCTGGGGCTTTCCTTTCGGCAAATTGCCAGAGGGCAATACGAACTGGGCAAGTTGATGGCGCTGCTGGCTATTTCCTCGGCTCCCGCACAACGGCGCGAGACGCTGGTGGTACAAAAGGACGCGGGCCTGAACATAGCATTCGACAATGTAGGCCTGCAGACGCGTGAAGGTGTTTCGATATTTTCCGGGCTCAATCACGTGATGAATATTCGTCGGCCGACTTACCTGGTGGGCAGGAGCGGGATCGGCAAGACCAGCCTGGTGCGGCTGGTGTCGGGGTTGGCCCGGCCCACTGAGGGCCAAGTATTGCTCAACGGACTGTCGGTCGAGCACATCACCGAAGCGTCATTGCGTGGCTGCATCTCTATCGCGACTCAGGACACCATCCTGTTCAATGACACCTTGAGAAACAACCTGAGAATGGCCGCGCCATCGGCCACGGATGAAGAACTCAGGGCCGTTTGCGCATCGGTCGGCCTGCGCGAAGACTTGCCGGGGTTTCCACTCAACCTCGATGGCGTGGTGGGCGAGCGTGGGCAGCGCTTGTCCGGCGGGCAGAAGCAGAGAGTCAGTGTCGCCAAAGCGCTGCTCAAACGCTCTGCGGTGATCATTTTCGACGAACCTACTTCGAGCCTGGACGCTGAAAATGTCAGTACGATCAAAGACCTGATCGCCCAGGTAGCGGCGCACAGCCTTGTCCTGGTGATCACCCATGACGCGCAGTTGTTGCCGGATGGCAATTGCGATGTGTATGCCCTGACCGAATCGGGCATCTCGCGGGTCAAAAACGCGTCGCAGGCGTTGGCACATCATGAATAACCCGCTCGTGCAAAGCCTGCCCGAGGACTTTGTTCAACTGTTCTGGCAAGGCTGTATCGGCGCTAAATATGCACCGCTCAACGCGAGCCTTACGCGAACTTAACCAGCGTTTATCATACGGCCAACCGCCGCATCTGCCATGATCACTGTTCGCAACCTGGCTCACCCAAGGAATTTTGCAATGGACGATGTACAGCAACTGGGCGAGATGCTTCGTCATTACGCCGACAGCGAAGCGCACAAAAAACAGCAATTCGACCTGCAGTCGGCGCGCTGGGCGCAAAAGCTCGGTGAGCTGTTCGGGCAGATCGAGCAGTGGCTGGAACCGGTGAAGACCGTAGGGCTGCTGGAAGTCCAGCGTGAAGCCTATGTGGCCAGCGGCCCGAGCCTGCCGGTTGAGGCGTCGAGCTTCAAGACCGAGAAACTGACGGTGCAGATCACCGGCAAGACCGTGGAGTTCGTACCGGAAGTCATGGGCGTCGGCGGCGCGATTGCCGTGTCGGTGATGGGCCTGACCGCCGCGCGGCACGGCAGTGTGTCGCTGGTGCTGCCGGCGGATAAAAACGACTGGCTGTGGAAGAAAACCAACGGCCTGAAAGACCCGGACACCTACGCCTTCGACGCCAACTTCCTGGCCATGCAGTTACAGAGCCTGATCCCGCGCGAACGCGGTTGAGCAAATTAACGCGGCGTTGGCTATACCTAAGGCTCGATGGTTCGATGATGCCCCTCAGGGAGGTCAATAATGAAACCAAGGCTAATGGTCAGCGCGCTATGCGTCGCGTCAATCACACTGTCAGGCTGTGCCAGTAAGGTCACCCAGCCGGATGAGTATTCCGGCTTTCTGTCGGACTACAGCCAACTCAAGCAAACCAAGTCACCTTCTGGGGCCGAGGTGATGCGTTGGGTCGATCCCGACTTGGACCTGAGCCGCTACACCGCGGCGTTTATCGAACCCACGCAGTTCTATCCCTAGCCCCAGGCCATCGCGAAAATCCCCGACAGCACCCTGAACAGCATCAACAGTTACTACAACCAGGCGCTCAAGCGTGAACTGGCCAAGTCGCTGCCGATTGCCAACGCGCCCGGGCCGGGTGTGATCGTGGTGCGCGCAGCCATCACGGCGGTCAGCAGTAAGACCGAGAGCCTCAAGCCCTACGAATACATTCCTGTGGCACTGGTGGCGGCGGCAGTCAGTACCGGCACCGGCATTCGTGACCAGGAAACTACCTTGGGCACCGAAGCGCAGTTCCTCGACGGTGCCAGTGGCAAGGTGATTGCTCAAGTGGTGCGCAAAGGCACCGGCAAGCCGCTGTCCAACGACTCGCAGGTGATGAAGGCCGATGACGTCAAAGGCGTCATCGATGGCTGGGCCTCGGACCTGCATCAGTCCTACGTGATGCTGAAAAAACATTAACGGCTAAAACGCATTCCTTGCTGGCCGGTTGTAGTAGCTGAGCAGGGCGTCGTAGCGGCGGGTGACGAGGTAGTAGTCGTCACTCAGCTGTTGCGGCGGCGCGTGCTCGAGCCAGTCTTGAAGCATGCTTTGCAAGGCCTTGAGGTAGTCATCCGCGGGAGCCCTGAGGGTGTACCAGAGGTGCAGGGTTTCGTCGTTGAGATTTTTATCCGGGATGCGTTCCACGAATGCGGCACTGCGCTCATTGGCGCGCTGGACCGCAGCGGTCAATGCCGCCAGGGCCTTGGGTGTGAGGCTGGCGTCGCGTACGCCGCTGTCAATCTGCTCGACTGCCCGGCGCGCG
This sequence comes from Pseudomonas sp. R76, assembly GCF_009834565.1. GTDB lineage: Bacteria > Pseudomonadota > Gammaproteobacteria > Pseudomonadales > Pseudomonadaceae > Aquipseudomonas. Next base: position 3,487,656 of record NZ_CP019428.1, on the reverse strand, counting down.
GTAATCATGTAATCGAGCAACTGCCAGTGCAGGTCCTGACCCAGGCGCGCCTCCAGCAAGTCCCGCTGTGCAGGGCGCAGGCGTTGCTCTTCGAGCGCCAGTGCGTTGCGCAATTGGCTGGAGAGGGCGATGTAGGCTGCGCCATTTCTGCTCAGGTCTTCCTCGTAGCGTTGCCGCATTACCTCGCCGAACACCTGTAGTCGAGACGAAGCGCCCAACGTCGAGGTGATTTTTTTCAGGCTCGACAGGTACTCGGCGGTCATGCCGATCAAGGGGCTGTCAGGTTGTTGATGCTCAAGTTTGGCGGTGATGGTTGGCGCACATACGTCTTTCTGGATCTGCCGTGCCTGCGGCTCGTTATTGTCGCCAAACTCTTCGCGTGAGCGCGCGTAGCGGCCCACCGGCAACGACGTTTGCACTTCAGGTTCTGCATCGGCCTGTGGCGGGTGAGCGGCCCGCTGGTAGGTCAGCCGTGTGTCACGGTCGACGCGGTTCATGCAATCGATGATCGGCGCCAACGCACTGGCGGTAGCCGTTTGCGGGCTGTCGAGCTGATCCACCCATAACTCGATCAGCTGGATGTGTTTGCCGGCGCCAGTCAGGCCGAACAGCATCAACATAAAAACTACGCCAATCGGCAATAACAGTCCCGGGTTCATTGTGTGGCCTCCTGGCCGTACCATTGCGCGTGTGTGGCCGGGGCCTGGCAGGCCTCGGCGTTTCGCGGCATGCGGCTGCACACGCGCTCGGTCCATTGCTGCAAGCCCAGGTTGCGACTGACCTGATGACGGCTGTCGAGGTATTTGAACGCGCCGAACACCAGCGCAAAGGCAATCGCGCCCAGGCCGATGGCACCCATGGCCTTGCGTGGAAAAATCGCCGCCCATTCCTTCACGCTCAGGCGTGCACGGCGTTTGCCCGCACCGACGGCCGCCAATACCGCCACCAGCGTCAGGCCGGCGACGGGGCCGAACTGCAGGCTGATGGCGATGCTCATGGCGGCACCCGGGATCAGGTCGTGCACCGGCAACAACGGCAGACGAGTAGGGCTGAACCAACGCGGCAGTTTTGCCGCCAGGCGTTCATCCAGCACGCGCAGCCGATGTGCCAGCGGGCGCCACACCTGCCAGGCCAGCGCGCCACCGGCCATATAGGCAATTGACCACGCGAATGCGTCAGCGGCGGTGCTCACCAGTACGCCTGCCTGCCAGGGCGCCTGAAACAGTGCACCGGCCAGGCAGCCCACTACAATCGCCAACAGCAGCGGCAGGGTGTCGAAGGCGGTTTCCCAGTCTTGCCAAAAATACGGCGTGCCACCCGGCATGGCGAATGCCACCTCGGGATGGTCAGCCTTCAGGGTTGCGGCCAAGGTTCGGCACGCGTCCCAGTCTTGCTCACTCAAGCGCTGGGCAAAGGCGCGGCGTTGGCCCAGGGACATCGGCGCCAGTAATAACCGCGCGGCGCGCTGTTGTGGGGTGTGCGGCGCCGTGGCCGCCAACGCACGCTGATGGGCCATGAACACCGGGCCTTGCTGGCGCCGTAACAAATGCTGCCATTCGTCTTCAGGGCACCCGTGCTCGCTGCCATGCCAGCCCTGGCCGGCGCGCACGGCTTCAAACACCGCAGGCGACCAGAAATGGCTTTCGGTCAGCATCGTCGCCAACATCTGGTTAAACCACTGGGTATGTGCCGGCTGCTTGAGCCACGGTTGATCAAAGCGCGCCGCATAGGCCGCGAGAAACCCCGCTTCGTCACGCTGGGCCATGGCTAGCGCCAATGAATATTGGAGTGCGTCCTTGCAGCGGTTGGCCAGGGCGTCGATCAAGTCTTGCGGCAATTCCAGGCGTTGCCAGGCGCTGAGCCACTGGAACGTCTCGAACGCCCAGCGGCGATCGTGTTCGCTGACCTCGTCGTCAGCGATACAGCGCTTGAGCAGCGCCACTTCGAATTCCAGCCCAAGCCCTGCGGCCATCGCCTGCTGGTAGTGCGCCTGCAAGGTATCGGCGACTGGCGCCACGACCGTTGACGCCACAACCTCGGCCACGGTGACGGTGTCCTGCTCTTGCGCCCATTGCTGCCAATTCAACGCTTCTTCGTAGGCTTCACGCAGCCGCTGAAACCCCTCGGGGTCATCATCCGGTCGGGTTTTCTTCAACAACGTCGCGTATTGGCGCTTGATCGTACGGCCATCGGCATCCGAGGGCAGGCCGAGGACATCCCAGCAAGTCATGTGCGGTACAACTCCATTAAATCACCGCGCGCACCTTACTCGTTTTATTGGCCGATAAACCAGCATAAGTCAGCGAAGGCAGTGCCCGACCGAATCCTGTTGCGGCCGGGCGCCTGGTATTACTTGAGAGGCGTCAACGGCGGCAGTTTCCATTGACCCACTTCAGGTTTGGGCAGGTAGATCCGCAGTACGGCGTAAAACGGACCGGGCGGTGCTGGCAGCCAGTTGCTCTGTTCGGCTTTCGGCGGCTCATGGTGCTGCAATGCCAGCGTCAGGCCGCCGTCGGCGTCCAGCTTGAGATTGGGCAGCATCTGCGAATTGATCTGGTAGCGTTTTTTGAGGTTGGGTGCCAGAAGTTTGGTCTTGGCGTCGTACATGGTCAGCGACCAAAACGCCTCGGCAGGCGGCAACTGGTCCTTGGCAAAGTGCACCGTATAGCTGTGGCGCGCACCATTGGCGGGTTTGCCTTCACTGTCGACGCGGTAGCTCAGGTAGACGGCTTCATCGGGGGAGTCGCCGAAAATGCCCAGGTCAGCACCCGCGTAGCGGTAAAGGTAGTTGTTTTTGAGGCGGTCACGGCTGCCAAACAGATCTCCGCTGGACACTTGGTGAGTGTCGATCTTGTCTTTCTTGAAGGTGGCAAACTCAGCCCTGGCGTCGGCAATCCCGTCTTCCAGGGCTTTGCGTTGTTCGGCGGTCAACGCTTTGAGCTTGAATGGCGCTCCCGGGGCGATGCCGATCTTGGCAAAGCGCGCGAGCAGGTCTTTTTCGCTGTCTTGCGGCGCGGCGAAGGACAGCATGAAGTTCAAGTAACGGAACAGCTGCGGGCCTTCAGTCATGGTGGCCATCGGCTTGGGCCAGACGATTTTCGGCACCGGGGCCGGAGCGGGCTGTTTTACATAGCTGCTCAGCGGCTGGACTTTGTAACCGGCCTGGATCTGCTTGACCTTGTTCAGATCCTTTTCATCAAACAGCTGCGTGCGGTACAGGGCGTAGGCGATATTGCTTTCGCTGTAGACCACGCGGTCGATGTCGACCGGCTGCTGACCTTTCCAGTCGGGGCCGGCGATCATGTAATGGCCGCCGTTGTTGCCGGTGCTGCGCGTGCCCAAATACGCCATGTTCTGCGTGTAGAGGTCGATCAACTGCACCGAGTAGTAACGGTTGTCTTCGATTTTGGGCAGGGTCAGCACCAGCGGCTCTTTGCGCAGGTCCATCCACACGAAGGAGTAGGGCGTGTCCGAGTTCGGGGTGACGAACGCCGTGTCCTTGGGGGTGAACACCTGGGCGGTATTGCCGATATGGTTAAACGGAGCCTTGAAGTTGGCACCGCCCTTGTCGACGGCCTGGGTGTAGAGCGTCTTGTACATCGCCACAACCGGGTAGCCATACAGGTAGGCCTCCTTGGCAATGGCCCGGGCTTCGGCAGGGGTTGCCGTGAAGTCGGCCAAGGCGCCGGTACTCATGAATATCGAGAGGCTCGCCAACAGCAGGCGCGTCGGTTTTCCAATCATGTTGTTGCGTCCTTCCAGAGTTCTTTTAGAGGGCGGGGAGATCAAAGCGCCGAGTTTCCAGTTTTATTTGCCGAACGTCACGTTAATCCCTGCAAACAACGTGAACTGCGCCAGACCGCCACCGTCCACTGCGGTTCGAGGCAAGCGGATGGGGATGTAATGGGGGCGGGGCGGTTTCACAAAGGTTATGGGGTATGCCGTTTGAAACTAGCAGCTATATTCATCCGCGCCAGCCATTCGACTGAAGAGCGTTCAGCTGCGGGAGTAACAACTCACTCTGCACCAAGTGCGAGGGGCTGACACACCGCTCCAACGGAGCGGCAGCAAAGGCTGGGAGACGATCAGGCTGCAAGCATGGCTTTGACTTTGTCGCGCAATTGATCGATGGAGAAGGGTTTGGCGATCACCTGCATGCCGGACGGCACATCGATGTTTTCAGCATAGCCGCTGGCGAACAGGATCGGCAGGGCAGGGCGCAACTCACGCACCTTGGCTGCCAGCTGTTTACCGTCCATATCGGGCAGGCCCACGTCGGTCATCATCAGGTCGATGACCAAGTCGGTATTTTCGACGATCTTCAGCGCCTCTTCAGCATCTGCAGCTTCAACCACCGTGAACTCCAGTTCTTCGAGTACATCGACGATCAGCATGCGCACGATGGCGTCGTCTTCGACTACAAGGATGGTGGAGGGAGTGGCAGGCATAATGAAAATTCCCGAGAAATGGAGGGGCAGGTCTTTAGCGGTTGAAAGACTGTTCTCTAATGAGTCGTGTCAATCTCGGCAAGTTCCGTTGGATGAGGCATTGTGAAGCGATTGGCCGCAAAAGTCGCGTGCAAGAAAATGCGTAGCGTCGGCGCGCCGGCGCGTCAATGGCTGACGATCTCTGACAGCCATTGACGCACGCGACTCGAACGAGGGCTAGAGCGTGGTGTTGAAGAGGGCGTATGGATTGTTATAAGGCACCGTCATTATAAAATCGCCGTCGCTGAAGGTGCTGACTTTATAGTTGGGGACCCCGCCGGTGAGGGAAATCGGGTCAAGTGTACCGGCGGACTTTCCACTGTTCAGAGTGGCCTCCAAGCCTCGGCGCATTGAAGCGGCGTCCGGAAAGGTCGCGAACCCAAAGTTTGGATCAAAGAAAAAAAACTCCCTGGGATTTTTGTGGAAGTCGACCCCCGCGAGCAGCCCATGATTTTGGGTGCTGATCTTTATCATTGTGGTGTTCGTTGCATTCTCCAGGCGGTTGATAACGCCGGTATAGGGTTCCAGGGAAGTGCGTTGAATGCCGTGAAACTCATCGCGAAGAACCTGATGCATGCTATTCAGTTCTTTACGAAATGCCTTGATGGGAGGGGTCTCAACATCCGAGGCCGCCTTGATGAAGTTACTGATGAACTCATCCCTGCGGCTATGTTGAATCGCCAGCGCCATCGTGTTCACCAACGCGGCACATTCGCCATTTGAAGCAAGGTCGGTTTGGCTAAGGTAGAAATTTTGCGGCATGGGCGTGGCTTTCCCCCCCGCGGCAACGACTTCTGCCTGGAAAACTTTGAAACTCTCAAGACTGTTCCTCACCATGCGTTTTTCAATTTCCCTGGCCAAGGTGCCCACCGCTTCGGGATTGCCAACCTTGGTGACGGCCAAATCTTTTATTTCCGACACCTTCATTGTCGGGTGGTAGCCAGGGATATCCTCGACATCCCCCAATTTAACCCCTTGGTTGTAAGCATCAATATCGCTTTTCTTTGCAGCGTCCAAGGCGTCTCTAAACGCATCGGCGGAGGCCTTGGGGCTTGGCGCAACATACTTGCCCAACCAGTCAAGAAGATTACTGTTTATTTGCCCATTGGCGGCAACAACGTCCGGCTTGAAATCTGCCCCCACGGCGCCAAAGCGCTCTTGCCTGATCGGGTCATAGCCACACCATTTGCCTTCGTGGAACACGGCACTGCCTTGAACGGTCTGCTCGCCGACTTTGAAGGTACCTACGGCTACAACCTCATGGGTTTTACTGGCTGCCTTCAAGCCGTCGTAGCTAGCGTTGAGACCCTTGAGCGCATTGACGGCGTCGGTACCTTTGGACAATAGAAACCGGCCGCCGCTGCCTAAAAGCCTGATGCCGCCTGTGGCCAAGTCGCCCAAACCGCTCACAGGGTTGAGTGCGCCGATCGTGGCGGCACCGATAACTTTTGCCGCCTTGAGTGCTTTGGCACTGCTCGAAAGCGCAGAACTGCCGATCTTGATCAGCTTTCCTGCGGTGGCGGCGCCAGCGGTGAGAAAACCGAATATATCCAGGGTGAGATCAAATGCGGCCTCGCCGTAGTTGCCCTTCTGAAAATTGACAATGGCCGATCTGAACGGAACCAGATTGAGCAGGAAGTCGCTCAGTGGTTTAGGCCCGCCTTGTAATTTGTCCAGGGTGGTCTGCCCGCGTGCTTGCTCCTTGATACTCGGGTCATCAAGGTCAAGGTGCTGAACAAATGCATCGGCAATCGCCCGGGAGCGGTCGCTGGTGAAACTATTGAAGGGGGCGTCATTCACCGGCCGTTCACGCGCCAGTTCGGCTGCGTTACTGGGCTTGAACGGGGTGATCGTTGAAACATATTTGCCGGCCCGGGTCTTCTTGGCTTCCACGCTGTAGGGAGACATCGGTTCAATTGTTTCTTTGTTGATGTCCATTTTGTAAGCATGGGACTCGCCATTCAGTTCAATGCTGAACAACAGCCACGGCTTGTTCGCGTCATAGGTATTGTGAAAAAACCCTGTCAGTTCGTATGAGCCTTCTTGCAATACGCTGATTTTGCCGTACTCGAATATTTGTTGGTCCTCGGGTGAAAGCTGCGAAAGCATGTGCCGGACCGTTGTGTTCACGGCGGCCTTTTTCTCGTCCATGGCGCTTTTAAACTGTTGGTCGAACGCCTCCGTCACGCCAAACCTGGGGTTGGCGTTCAATGCCTCTAACGGGAAGTTCGGGTCGGTCGACTTAAAGGGTCTGGGATTCGGCAAATCCATCATGGCTACATCCAGCAGCGAATGCAGGCCACCCAGCCCTAGTTGTTCCGCCGTCCCCCGGTATTGATCAGTCCCCAGCACTTTTTCTTCGAGAAAGTTGCCGAAGATTGCCCCCTTTTCGGCAATTTTGCCCCGTGCGACGCCCTCTCGCGTCGGTATCTCCTTGTCCAGGGCTTTGGAGGCAGTGAGCCGCTCGCTAAGTTGTTCGTTGAAGGCGGTTCTGACTTTATCGAGCTGCTCGGGGGTGTAGGTGTCACTGGCACTTTTTACGATTTCGCCGTTGATCACCCCCCACTCCACCAGCGCGTTGATTTGTGCGTATTCGGTGGCCTGTGACCGGCCCTCAAGGGTGCTTGCATGGGCCATGACTTCGGCGAACGTCATGCTGGCGACTGCCCCTGGCCGCTCAGCCTCTACAGCCGCTGCTGCAATCGACAGATTCACCCATGCCACGCTGCCAATCGTCACACTTTTGGGAATGTCTTTGATCAGGTACTGCGGGGCTACCCTGCTCAGGAGGAGGTGAGTGGCCAGTTTAGCAGTGTCTGCTGTGGCTCGGCCGGTTTCGACAAGGTAACCGCTGAGGCACTTGGCAACTGTGGAGGGGGATTGCTTTGCATGCGTAGGATCGTTCAGCGGCCAGCCTGCAATGTGGTCGCGTTGAGGAAACCAAGCCGATTCCCGATCCAGCCCTAGCTGAAGGGCGCTCAATACATAATCGTAAACGCTGGTACTTGAGGACACGCCATTGAGGTGCGCTTGCAGGGCTTGCCCCAACGCCTGAGCCTTGGGTGAGTCGAGCAGTTTTTGCAGTGCCAGGGCGGGGTCTTGCAGGTCGGCAGGCGTCACCGAACTGCCACTCAACAAGTAATTGAGTACGCCATTTTCATATTTCGGCAACGGTAAGCCAGGCAGAGCGTTGGGGGTTTTGAACAGAAATTCGAGAATGCCCTGCTGATCGGTCTGTGACATCGGAATGGGCCAGGAAAGCCCGCCGCCCATATTTCCCAGGGGAGACACTGCGCCTTTTTGCTCCAACTTGTGTGCCAGGGCCGTGACTTCAACGGCCGTACGCGGCAGTTCAAAGCCCAGGTCAGTGATGACGGTGGCCAAGGCCTGCGGTGTGGATCGCGTTGAGGCGTAGGATGAATTCGGACGAGGCGCCAGGGTGGCGGTGCTCAGCTGGGCAGACACCTGGTCCGGGGTGACGGGCTTGCCATTCACTTCGGTGGCGATGTTTCTAAGCGTTGCGGCCAGATCGCGCAGATTGTTCTGGTCTGCCAACAGTTGCCGCAGGGGCAGGGTCGGCGTGGTCTGAGGCGTACCGACACTGTTTGGCGCGAGTGGAGTTGTGACTGTGCCTGGGCTGCCTTGGGCACTTGGCACAGCGGGTTCATGGGCTTGGAGGGTATGACGGGGGCGGACGCTGACGGTGGGCTGTACTGCGGTGGTAATGCTCATCTAATGTACCTTTTGATGGGTCAGAAAAGACGCCTTCCCAAAAGATCTTCCGTGTTCCCGAGGCGCAATTCTGAGTGCCACAATTCTGCGGGCGCGTTCCGGCCCACGCCCAGGCATCTGTATTCAGGTGTGTTAACCCGTGAGGAAGCCGGCCTGAATCGGCGCGAGATACCCGCGCAGCGCGTAGGCATACGCCCTGAATTGACGCACAAACATAGCCTTGGGGCGTGTTATTCGGGCAAACTCCCTGTTTTTCCGTACCTGGCCAAGGCATGCCCATGACTCCCGCGTCGACTGTCGATGAACAGAGCTTTCGTAAACTCCTGAGCCGTAACGTGGCCCTGCCGTTAGGCGTAGGTGTGCTCAGCGCAGCATTTTTCGTCGTGCTGATCACGTACCTGTTGTCGGTGATCCAGTGGGTCGAGCACACCGATCGGGTCATCAATAACCTCAACGAGTCGTCCAAGCTGACGGTGGACCTGGAAACCGGGCTGCGTGGCTTCCTGATCACCGGCGACGAGCATTTCCTCGACCCGTATGAAGTCGCAAAGCCCCGGATCATTGGCGATTTGCATAATTTGCAGGAGCTGGTGGCGGATAACCCGCAACAGGTGGACCGTCTTAAACGCCTGGAAGCGATGCAGGCCGAGTGGAACAAATACGCGCAATCGATGATCGACCTGCAGCGCAGCAGCGGTGACTACCGTGCAGCGGTGAAGGCGGGCCGGGGCAAGAGCCTGACCGACGCGATTCGCCAGGAATATGTGAACGCGGTCGATATGGAGCAGCAGTTCCGGGTAACCCGTAACGCGGATGTCACTCGCACCACGGTGATCAGCGTCACCCTGTACCTGGCCTTTGTACTCGGTTTGAGCGGCTTCCTGGCGTACAGCGGAAGAAGGAATTTAGTTTCTTTATCAGACAGTTACAGCGCAAACCTCGCGTCCCAACAGAAGATTGCGCGGCGCCTTGAGCAGCAAGCCTGGCTGCGTAATGGCCAGACCGAGCTGGCCGAACAAGTGCTGGGGCAACTCAGCTTGAACATGCTGGGCCGCAACATCCTGCAGTTCTTTGCCCAGTACATGGGCTCCGTGGTTGCGGCGCTGTATGTGCGAGAAGAACATGGCGGTCTGAAGCGCGTCGCCACCTATGGTTTCTCCCGCGATCAGGAGCAGCAGGAACAGTCGATCTACAGCGACGAAGGCATCGTCGGGCAGGCCGCCCAGCTTGATCGCCTGATTCGCCTGGACGATGTGCCGGTGGATTACTTCAAGGTCAGTTCGGGCCTGGGCGAGGGCTCGACCCGCAGCGTGCTGGTGATGCCCACCAGCGATGACGACCGTGTCAACGGGGTGATTGAACTGGGCCTCCTGCGCCCGCTGGAAGACCGCGACGTCGAACTGTTGGAGCTGATTGCCGGCAATATCGGCACCTCCATCGAGGCCGCGCGTTATCGCCAGCGCCTGCAGGAAGTGCTGGCCGAGACCCAGCAGCTCAACGAAGAACTGCAAGTGCAGCAGGAAGAGCTCAAGACCGCCAACGAAGAGCTCGAAGAGCAGTCGCGCATCCTCAAGGAATCCCAGGCCCATCTGGAAACCCAGCAGGCCGAACTTGAGCAGACCAACGAGCAGTTGGCCGAGCAGACGCAAACCCTGGCCGAGCAGCGCGACGCCATGGACCGCAAAAACGTCGAACTCAACCAGGCCCAACTCGCGCTGGAAGATCGCGCCGACGAATTGCAGCGCTCCAGCAAATACAAGTCCGAATTCCTCGCCAACATGTCCCACGAACTGCGCACGCCGCTGAACAGCTCGTTGATCCTGGCCAAGTTGCTGGCGGAAAACCCCCAGGAAAATCTCAGCGCCGAGCAGGTCAAGTTTGCCGAGTCGATTTACTCGGCCGGCAATGACTTGCTCAACCTGATCAACGACATCCTGGATATTTCCAAGGTGGAAGCCGGCAAGCTTGAAGTGCGGCCGGAGAACTCCAGTGTCGTGCGCCTGGTGGACGGCCTGCGCGGCATGTTCGAACCGCTGGCCGCCGACCGCAAGCTGGGCTTCCAGGTCGAGGTGCAGGAAGGTGCGCCGACCTTGCTGTTTACCGATCGCCAGCGCCTGGAGCAGATCCTCAAGAACCTGCTGTCCAACGCCATCAAGTTCACTGAGCAGGGTGAGGTCAGCCTGTCGGTGTCCCGCGCGCCGGGCGAGGGCATCGCTTTCACCGTGCGTGACTCCGGCATCGGTATCGCCCCGGACCAGCAGGAAAGTATCTTTGAGGCCTTCCGTCAGGCCGACGGCACCACCAACCGCCGTTACGGCGGCACCGGCCTGGGCCTGTCGATTTCGCGCGACCTGGCGACGTTGCTCGGCGGCTCTATCAGCGTGACCAGCGAACCGGGTAAAGGCAGTGTGTTTACCTTGGTCTTGCCCGAGCAGTACGTCGAGCGCGAGGAGGGCGCCGCACCGGTTGAGCCGCCACGCCAAGTGGTGACCGCGCCGGCACCCAAGCCTGCTGCGATCTCGCCGCTGCCAGTGGTGGATGTGCAGCAGATCCCGCGCTTTGCCGATGATCGCGACAAGGCCCCGTTCACCACCCGTTGCATCCTGGTGGTGGAAGACGAGCCGAACTTTGCGCGTATCCTCTTCGATCTGGCCCATGAGTTGGGCTACAACTGCCTGGTCGCCCATGGCGCGGACGAAGGCTACAGCCTGGCGGAGGAATTCGTCCCGGACGCGATCCTGCTGGACATGCGCCTGCCGGACCATTCCGGGCTGACCGTACTGCAACGCCTGAAAGAACACGCCAGCACCCGCCACATTCCCGTGCACGTGATTTCCGTGGAAGACCGCGTCGAAGCCGCCATGCACATGGGCGCCATCGGGTATGCCGTGAAACCGACCACCCGCGAAGAGCTCAAGGACGTGTTTGCGCGCCTGGAAGCCAAGCTGACCCAGAAGGTCAAGCGCGTACTGCTGGTGGAAGACGATGACCTGCAGCGCGACAGCATTGCCCGCCTGATCGGCGACGATGACATTGAAATCACCGATGTCGGCTACGCCCAGGCTGCCCTGGACCTGCTGCGCACCAATATCTATGACTGCATGATCATCGACCTCAAGCTGCCGGACATGCTCGGCAATGAGCTGCTCAAGCGCATGGCCACCGAGGACATCTGCTCGTTCCCGCCGGTCATCGTCTACACCGGGCGCAACCTGACCCGTGATGAAGAGGCCGAACTGCGCAAGTATTCGCGTTCGATCATCATCAAGGGCGCGCGCTCACCTGAACGCTTGCTGGACGAAGTGACACTCTTTCTGCACAAAGTCGAATCGCAGCTGTCCCATGACCGCCAGAAGATGCTCAAGACTGCGCGCAGCCGCGACAAGGTCTTCGAGGGGCGCAAAATCCTGCTGGTGGACGACGATGTGCGTAACATCTTCGCCCTGACCAGCGCCCTGGAGCACAAAGGGGCGGTGGTGGTGATCGGCCGTAATGGCCGTGAAGCCATCGACAAACTCAACGAAGTCGACGATATCGATCTGGTGCTGATGGACGTGATGATGCCGGAGATGGACGGTTACGAGGCCACCGCCTTGATTCGCCAGGACCCGCGCTGGAAGAAGCTGCCGATTATTGCGGTGACGGCCAAGGCCATGAAGGACGACCAGGAACGCTGCCTTGCGGCGGGCTCCAACGATTACCTGGCCAAGCCGATTGACCTGGACCGCCTGTTCTCGTTGATTCGCGTATGGCTGCCGAAGATGGAACGCATTTAAGTGGAGCGAAGTTTCTTGGATAAAAGCAGCGACATTGAGCTGCGCCTGCTGATCGAGGCGATTTACCTCAAGTACAGCTATGACTTTCGCGACTATTCCGGTGCGTCGGTCAAACGCCGCGTGGCCCATGCGCTGCGCCAGTTTGACTGCGCGACCATTTCTGCGTTGCAGGAGCGGGTGTTGCACGACCCTGCCGCGTTCATGCAGTTACTGCAGTTTCTAACGATCCCGGTCAGTGAGATGTTTCGCGACCCCTCGCACTTCCTGGCGATCCGCCAGGAAGTGGTGCCGTTGCTCAAGACCTACCCGTCGATCAAGATCTGGATCGCCGGCTGCAGCACGGGCGAGGAGGTGTACTCCATGGCCATCCTGCTGCGTGAAGAGGGCTTGCTGGAGCGCACGATCATTTACGCGACGGACATCAACCCCGCGTCCCTGGACAAAGCCAAGCAGGGGATTTTTTCCCTGGAGAATGTGCGCGCCTACACGGCCAACTATCAGCAGGCCGGCGGCCAACGTTCATTTGCCGACTACTACACGGCGGCCTACGATTACGCGATCTTCGACAAAAGCCTGCGCGAAAACGTTACCTTCGCCGACCACAGCCTGGCGACCGACAGCGTATTCTCAGAAACTCAATTAATTTCATGTCGTAATGTATTGATTTACTTCAATAAAAAATTGCAGGATCGAGCGTTCGGATTGTTTCATGAGTCGCTGTGTCATCGCGGCTTCCTGGTGCTGGGCAGTAAGGAAACCCTGGATTTCTCTGCCTACAGCAAGCAATTCGAGCCCTTGGTCAAGCAGGAACGGATCTACCGAAAATCATGAGCGAGGCGCAAGCGCAACCTATCCGCGGGATTGAGGCCATCGTCGTCGGCGCGTCCGCCGGCGGCGTGGAGGCGTTGCTGAAGATTTTCGGCGAGTTGCCGGAAGGCTTCGGCCTGCCGATCATTGCCGTGCTGCACCTGCCGGATGAGCGTCGCAGCCAGTTGGCGGAAGTGTTTGCACGGCGTCTGCGGGTTCCGGTGAAGGAAGCGCAGGACAAGCAAGTGATCGAAGCGGGCACGGTGTACTTCGCCGGGCCCGGTTATCACCTGTCGGTCGAGCATGACCGCAGCCTGTCCCTGAGCCAGGAAGACCGCGTGCATCATTCCCGGCCAGCCATTGATTACCTGTTTGCGTCCGCCGCCGATGCCTACGGCAAAGGGCTGCTCGCCATTCTTCTGACCGGCGCCAACCAGGATGGCGCCCGTGGCCTGGTCCACGTCCAACAATCGGGCGGCACTACCATCGTACAAGACCCCACGGAAGCACGGATTGCCGTGATGCCGCTGGCGGCCCTGGCGTTGCATACACCCGACCATATTCTGACCTTGAGCCGCATTGCCTCATTGCTGGCTTCCCTGGAATCCTCCCCATGTTAAGTAATATCCAGGCCAAACTGCTGATCGTCGACGATCTGCCGGAAAACCTGTTGGCCCTCGAAGCGCTGATCAAGCGCGAGGATCGCCAGGTCTACAAGGCCTTGAGCGCCGACGAGGCCTTGTCGCTGTTGCTGGAGCACGAGTTCGCCATGGCGATTCTCGACGTGCAGATGCCCGGCATGAACGGCTTCGAGCTGGCCGAACTGATGCGCGGCACCGAAAAAACCAAGAACATCCCGATTGTGTTCGTCAGCGCCGCCGGCCGCGAACTCAACTACGCCTTCAAGGGCTATGAAAGCGGCGCCGTCGACTTCCTGCACAAGCCGCTGGATATCCACGCGGTGAAGAGCAAGGTCAATGTGTTCGTCGACCTGTACCGCCAGAGCAAGGCCATGAAGCTGCAAGTGGAAGCCCTGGAGCGCAGCCGTCGCGAGCAGGAGCTGCTGCTGACGCGCCTGCAAGCCACCCAGGCCGAGCTGGAGCAAGCGGTGCGCATGCGTGATGACTTCATGTCGATCGTCGCCCACGAAGTGCGTACGCCGCTGAACGGCCTGATCCTCGAAACCCAGCTGCGCAAGATGCACCTGGCCCGGGATAACGCTGCAGCGTTTACCCTGGACAAGATGCACGCCATGGTCGACCGCGATGAGCGCCAGATCAAAAGCCTGATTCGCCTGATCGAAGACATGCTCGACGTGTCGCGCATCCGCACCGGAAAACTGTCGATTCGCCCGGCGCGCTTTGACCTCAGCCAGTTGGTGCACAACCTGGTGGAAAACTTTGCGCCGCAAGTGGCCGCTGCCGAGTCATCGATGCACTTGGAGACCCAAGGCCCGGTGGAGGGCAATTGGGACGAGTTTCGCATCGAACAAGTGGTGTCCAACCTGCTGACCAACGCCTTGCGCTACGGGGCCAAGAGCCCGGTGGAAGTGCGGGTGTACACCGAGCATGGCGAAGCGCGCGTGGAAGTACGTGACCATGGCATCGGCATCAGCGAGGACAACCAGAAACGTATTTTCCAACAGTTCGAACGAGTGTCCGCCAGCCATGTGGCGGCGGGCCTGGGCCTGGGATTGTTCATCTCCGAGCAGATCGTGGCAGCCCACGGCGGCACGATCGAAGTGCAAAGCCAGATAGGCGAGGGCGCGCTGTTCCGGGTGTGCCTGCCGCTTGAGGCGTCGACATGAAATCAATCGTCACTTCGACGCAACCTCTGCGTGACCCCATGGTCGTAATTCCAGCTATTGACCGGACAAAGGCTTCCCATGAGTGAAGATGCACAAGATGTCGTTCTGATCGTCGAGGACGACGAATCCATTATGTTTGTGTTGGGTGAATACCTGGCAGGCTTGGGCTACCGGGTCTTGAAGGCTATTGATGGGGAGCAGGCTTTCGAGATCCTCGCGACCAAGCCGCATCTGGACCTGATGGTCACCGACTATCGCCTGCCGGGCGGGATTTCCGGGGTGCAGATTGCTGAGCCTGCGATCAAGCTGCGTCCGGAATTGAAAGTAATCTTTATCAGCGGTTACCCGCAGGAAATTCTCGACTGCAACAGCCCGATCACGCGCAACGCGCCGATCCTGGCCAAGCCGTTTGACCTGGATACGCTGCAAGAGCATATCCAGCGCTTGCTGGCCTGAAGCGCAAGGGGGCTGCGTCCCTGCAGCCCTATTTTTTAATCATCTCACGCACTTTTGCCGTCAACAGATCAAACGTGAACGGCTTGGTGATCAGTTGCATCCCCGGGTCGAGAAAACCACCGCGCACTGCCGCGTGTTCGGCGTAACCGGTGATAAACAACACCTTGAGGTCCGGCCGCAGCTGCCGGCCGATTTCCGCCATTTGCCGGCCATTCATGCCGGGCAGGCCCACGTCGCTGATCAGCAGGTCGATACGCTGTCCGGACTCGATAATGGGCAGTGCCGTATTGGCATCACCCGCCTCGACGGAGGCATACCCCAGCTCTTTGAGCACTGCACACACCAACACCCGCACCGCCGGGTCATCCTCGACGATCAACACGGTTTCACCGGCATTGGCGAATGGCAGCAAGGTCGGGTTAATGGGCGCCTGCGTCTGCATTTCGCCCATGAAACGCGGCAGGAACAGGCTAACGGTGGTGCCGGTGCCGACTTCGCTGTGGATCGTCACATGGCCGTGGGACTGGCGGGCAAAACCATAAATCATCGACAAGCCAAGGCCGGTGCCCTGGCCGATGGGTTTGGTGGTGAAAAACGGATCAAACACGCGGCCCATCAAGTGTTCCGGGATTCCGCAACCGGTGTCACTGACGCTCAGCTCGACGTAATCGCCGGGCTTCAACGTGCCGTAGGCGGCGGTGAACACGCTGTCCAGGTGGCGATTGGTGGTCTCAACCACCAGTTTGCCGCCGCCAGGCATGGCGTCGCGCGCGTTGATCACCAGGTTGAGCAGGGCGCTTTCCAGCTGGTTGGGGTCGGCTTCGGCGGTCCACAGTTGCTCGGTCAGGCGCATGTCGAGGGCGATGCTTTCGTTGATGCTGCGTTGCAGCAGCTCGCCCATGGACGTCACCAGCTGGTTGATTTCCACCGGTTTTGAGTCCAGCGACTGGCGCCGCGAAAACGCCAGCAACCGGTGGGTCAGGCCTGCGGCGCGGTTCGCCGACGTCACGCCGAGGTCGATCAGGCTGTCGAGATCGTCGAGTTTTCCGCGTGACACGCGTCGGCGCAATAGCTCAAGGCTGCCGATAATGCCGGTGAGCATGTTGTTGAAGTCATGGGCGATGCCGCCGGTCAATTGGCCCACGGCTTCCATTTTCTGTGACTGGCGCAGCGCCTCCTCATTGCTGCGCAGTTGCGCCGTGCGCTCTTCGACTTGCTGCTCGAGGGTCTCCAGCGTGCGTTGCAGGCGCAGCTCGCTTTCGCTCAAGTCGATCAAGCGGTCGCGGGCCTCATATTGCCGGCGTCGACCGCGCAGGGCGGCGCTGACCAGGCTGATCAGCGTCACCGGATGGAAAGGGCGCTCAAGAAACGTCACGTTGCCCAGCAGACCGCTCAAATGCGAAGAACCGTTATGGTCGCTGCCGCCATGGTGGGTCATCAGCACGATCGGCAGATCCGACCACGCCGGCTGTTGATGCAGGTACTCCAGCAGCGGCTCGATATCCACGCCGCGCAGTGCTTCGGCGGCAATCACCAGCAAGCCGGCCCCTTGCTCCAGGGCTTCGCATAAATTCGCCAAACTGGTGGCAACGATACCGCTGTAACCGGCTTCGTTGAGCATCATCAGCGCCAGAGAGCCGTCACGGCCCATCGGCGCCAGGATGATTGCACGCTCGGATTCGGGAGAAATGCGCGCCACTAGCCCTCATCCTTGAGCAGGGGCGAGCCGGCGCCCATGTAGGTCGGAATGCCGCGCAATACACCCTGGAAGTTGTCGAGGGGTTCGCCGACGGTCATGCCACGGTTGCCGATGCGGTATTCGCGAATCGTCGACTCGTGGGCACCGGTGCGTTTCTTGATGATCGAAATGGCCCGGCGTACCTTGCCCAAGGCTTCGAAATAACGCAGCAGAATCACGGTGTCAGCCAGGTAAGTGATGTCGACCGGCGCCTGCATGTCACCGACCAGCCCGTGCTGGGCGACGGTCATGAAGGTCGCGGCGCCGCGACGGTTCAGGTACAGCAGCAATTCATGCATGTGCAGGATCAGCGCGTTTTCTTCCGGCATCGCGGCCTGGTAGCCGTTGATGCTGTCGATAACCACGGTTTTGATCCCGCCTTCGTCGACGCAACGGCGTACCCGGTGCGAAAACTCGCCGGGGGACAGCTCGGCGGCGTCGACCTGTTCGATCAACAGGTTGCCGGTGGCTTGCAGCGCGGCGAGGTCGATGCCCATGTTGCCCATGCGCTCGAACAGCAAGCCGAGTTCTTCGTCGAAGATAAACAGCGCAGCTTTTTCGCCACGGGCGACCGCAGCGGCGGCAAAGATCATCGAGATCAGCGATTTGCCCGTACCGGCCGGGCCGAGAATCAAGCTGCTGGAACCGGTCTCGACGCCGCCACCCATCAGGGCGTCCAGCTCGGCGATGCCGCTGCTCAGGGTCTGGCGCACGTAGCCGCCGCGATGCTCGGCGGCGACCAGGCGCGGGAACACATGGATACCGTCGCCCATAATGGTGAAGTCGTGGAAACCCCCGCGGTATTTCTGCCCCCGGTATTTCACCACCCGCACGCGGCGGCGTTCGGCGCCGTAGTTGGGGGTCAGCTCTTCCAGGCGAATCACGCCGTGGGCCACGCTGTGCACGGTTTTATCCAGGGATTCGGTGGTCAGGTCGTCGAGCAGCAGCACCGTGGCGTCGTAGCGCACGAAGTAGTGTTTGATCGCCAGAATCTGGCGGCGATAACGCAGCGAGCTTTGCGCCAGCAGGCGGATTTCCGAAAGGCTGTCGATGACCACGCGGGTCGGCTTGACCCGTTCGACCACTTCAAAGATCTGGCGGGTGGCTTCGCCCAGTTCCAGGTCGGAGGAGTAGAGCAGGCTCTGCTGGTGGTCGGCGTTGAGCAAGCTCTCTGGCGGGGTGAGTTCGAAGATATGGATATTGTCATCCAGGTCCCAGCCGTGGGATTTGGCACCCTGGCGCAGTTCGCGCTCGGTCTCGGACAAGGTGATGTACAGGGATCGCTCACCGTTTTTCGCGCCGGCCTGCAGAAAGTGCAGCGCTACGGTGGTTTTGCCGGTGCCAGGTTCGCCTTCCAGCAAGAACAGGTGGCTGCGTGATAGCCCTCCGGCAAGAATGTCATCAAGACCTTCGATGCCGGTGGCCGCCTTTTCACTGAACAGCTCTTTGGATGTAGACAAGAAGTGCCCTCGGGTCACGTACAAGTAGAGGAGCGCGCCGCCCGGGGCGCGCCATATTTACTTGACCGTAGTGGCCCGTGGCGGTTCAACATTTGGTGACATATGTACAAGGCCGCATGGGTTTTACAGATTTTCTAGCGCGATTACAGGCCTTGCTGCAGGGCCGGGTCATCGGGGTTCTGCTGCTCAAGCTGGGCCAGCAAGACTTGCACATTCTGCAATTGGCCGGTTTCTTTCCAGTAGTTCACGAGCAACACGCGGGCTTTGCGGTTGGCGGGATGGCGCTGAATGATGTCTTCCAACTGGCGCTGGGCCGCTTCCAATTCTTCCTGGGCGTGCAGGGTAGTGGCCAGGTCGTAACGGTAGTCTTGATTGTCCGGCTCCAGCTCCACCGCCTTGGACAGGCCGAGCAAGGCGTAAGGGCGTTCGCCATGGTGCAGCAGCCACATGCCCAGCGCGTGTTGCAAGTAGGCGGACTCCGGGTGCGCCGCCAGTTGCCGCGCCAGCAGTTGGCGGGATTCATCGGTCTTGCCCTGCTTATCCAGCAGCTCGATCTGCGCGACGACCGCTTGCAGGTTGTCCGGCTGCAAACGCATGGCCTGTTCCAACGCATTTTGCGCGTCCGGCAGCAGGGCGCTGTGGATGTAAAGGCGCGCCAGTTGAATCCAGCTTTCAGCGGTTTCGGGCTGACCCTTGAGCTGTTTCACGAATTCATCGAGCACTTGCTGCAACGGCCCGAAGTACAAGCCGAGGGTGTCCGGCGACAGGCCGAGCAAGGCGTTGGCGGCGGCAAAGCGCACTTCTTGTTCGGGATCATCCAGCACCGGCCCCAGCAACAGCACGCGTTGGCCGTTGGGCACCAGGCCGACAATGCTGTGAATCGCCGCCTCGCGCACCAGTGGCGAATCATTGGCCAAGTCTTTATCGGCGAGTTTCAGCGCCTGAGGGCTTGGGTAGTTGGGCAATTCGGCGTGCAAAGCAGCGCGCCGTTCAGGCGAGAGGTCCGGGCGCCCGAGCTGTTGATACAGCACACGGGCCGCACCGGGCTCACCGTTATGCGCCTGCTTCAAGGCTTTGGCGTAACCATGGGCAATCGCCGGCGGCACATTCACCGGGGTAGAGCGTGAGAAAAACCAAGTGAGCAACACGATTAACAACAGGGCGCACAGGCCGATGATGGAGTAACGGCGTGACTTTGACATGCAGGCGTCCAAAAGCTGGGGCAGCTATTGCAAAGCCATCAGCTTCGGTCAGACCACGGCGAGTGTCAAACCCGCATCAGGTCAACACGTATTCAATCGGCTCCAACGCAGGCGGCAAGTCGACTTCGCCGAGCGCCGCAAGAATCTCGCGCTCCAGGCTGCGCACGAGGGCATTGCACGGCAGGTCGTTTTCATCGAAACCAAACGGGTCTTCAAGGTCGTCGCCAATTTCATCCAGGCCAAAGAAGGTGTAGCTGACAATTGCGGTGAACACCGGCGTCAGCCAGCCCAACGGCTCGGCCATGGCGAACGGCAACAGAATGCAGAACAGGTAGATGGTGCGGTGCAGCAGCAATGTGTAAGGGAAGGGCAATGGCGTGTGCTTGATCCGCTCACACGAGGCCTGCACCTGGCTCAGGCTGACCAGTCGGGTTTCCAACTGGGTGTAGCGCCATTCACTGATCACGCCCTGTTCGGCCAACTGCGAAAACCGCGCGCCCAACTGCTGCAATACCTGGTCGGGGAGGTTGGGGTGCGCTTGATTAACTCCGATCCAGGGTGTTATCGCCCCCGCCTCATCCTCATGGCGCAGTCGCGCAATCAAACCGTGGGCAAAGCCGCAAAGGCCACGCAGCAACCCCGCACGCTCAACCGGGTCACCCAGCACCTGGGTTTCGCGAATCAGCGAGCGCACCTCAATGATCATTTGCCCCAGTTGCTTGCGGCCTTCCCACCAGCGGTCGTAGCAGGCGTTGTTGCGAAAGCTCATGAAGATCGACAGCGACAACCCCAGCAAGGTGAAGGGCGTGGCGTTGACCTTGGAAAAGTAGGCCGGGTGCAGGGTTTCGACCAGCACGATCACCGAGGCCAGCAAGGTCACCAGCAGGCTGCGCAAGGCAATGCGCTTGGCAATCGAACCCTTGAGGGAAAACAGGATACCCAGGAGGTTGGGTTTGGGACGGACGATCATCGCGGGGAGACTTCTTCGCTGGCGCAGGCCATCAGGTTAGAAGGCCGGGCCCAAAGCGTCCAATCACTTGGGCTGACCAACTGATCAGCGCGATCAATGATTGGCCAAACCAGTCAGCCAAGTTGAAGGCTTTGACCATTGCCGCTGCAGCGCTCTAGAGCGACTATTTCCACGATTTACATGCTGAAAAACGTCCTGAAAATAAAAACCACAAGGATTTGAAGCGATGCGTGAGTATTTGGCTGCCACCACCGAGTTTGATTACCAGCACACCGTCGATACCGCACTGGCCGGTAACCTGCAGGCGCTGAATGCCTGCGTGGAATGCTGCGACCGGCACGCGTTGCCGGGGCGCATCGCGCTGTTTTGGGAGGGCAAGGACGGGCAAAGCGCGACGTCAACCTTTACTCAATTGCAGGACCAGGCGGCCCGCTTCGCCAATTTCCTCTTGGCCCAGGGCGTCAAGCGCGGTGACAAGGTCGCGGGCCTGCTGCCACGCACGGCGGAACTGCTGGTGGTGGTGTTCGCCACCTGGCGCATTGGTGCGGTTTACCAGCCGCTGTTCACTGCGTTTGGCCCCAAAGCCATCGAGCACCGGCTGAGCAGTTCCGGCGCGGCGCTGGTGGTCACCGATGCGGTGAACCGGCCCAAGCTGGCCGAAGTCGAGGGCTGCCCGACCATCGTCACGGTCGCCGGCGCCAAGGGCGAAGGCATCGTGCGCGGCGATTACAGCTTCTGGGCCGAGTTGCCCAACTATTCAAATGCCTGCGAGCCGGTGTTGCTGGGCGCAGACGACCCATTCCTGTTGATGTTCACCTCGGGCACCACCGGCCCGTCGAAAGCGCTGTCGGTGCCGCTCAAGGCGATTGTCGCGTTCCAGAGCTACACCCGCGACGCCGTGGACCTGCGCCCCGAAGACGCGTTCTGGAACGTGGCCGATCCGGGCTGGGCCTACGGCATTTATTTCGGCGTCACCGGGCCGTTGTCCATGGGCCACCCGATCACCTTCTACGATGGACCGTTCACCCTGGAAAGCACCTGCCGGGTGATCAACAAGTATGCAATTACCAATCTCACCGGTTCGCCGACCGCCTACCGCCTGCTGATTGCCGGTGGCGAGCAGTTCGCGCGGTCGATCAAGGGCAAGCTGCGCATTGTCAGCAGCGCCGGCGAGCCATTGAACCCCGAGGTTATCCGCTGGTTTGCCGACAACCTCGGCGTGACCATCCACGACCACTACGGCCAGACCGAGTTGGGCATGGTGCTGTGCAACCACCACGGCCTTGAGCATCCGGTGCATGTCGGCTCGGCCGGCTTTGCCTCGCCGGGGCACCGCATTGTGGTGCTGGATGACGATTATCAGGAGCTGCCTGCCGGGCAGCCGGGCATCCTCGCCATCGACCGTGAACAGTCGCCGATGTGCTGGTTCGCCGGCTACGACGGCGTGAAGACCAAGGCGTTTGTCGGCAAGTACTACCTCAGCGGTGACACCGTGGAGTTGAACCCGGACGGCAGCATCAGCTTTGTCGGGCGCAGTGACGATGTGATCACCACCTCCGGCTACCGCGTCGGCCCGTTCGACGTGGAGAGCGCGCTGGTCGAACACCCGGCCGTGATCGAGGCCGCCGTGGTCGGCAAGCCCGACCCGGAGCGCACCGAACAGGTCAAGGCCTTCGTGGTGATCAACGCGCAATACCGCGCCACCCCGGAACTCGCCGAGGAGTTGCGCCTGCACGTGCGCAAGCGTCTCGCCGCGCATGCTTACCCGCGAGAAATCGAATTTGTCAGCGACTTGCCCAAGACCCCAAGCGGCAAGTTGCAGCGTTTTATTTTGCGTAATCAGGAAATCGCCAAAACTCAAGCGACAACGGCGTGATCCCCTTCAAAGGAAATCATGATGCAGATTGAAAACAAGGTATTCCTGGTCAGCGGCGGCGCGTCGGGCCTCGGCGCGGCCACCGCTGAAATGCTGGTAGCCGCCGGCGCCAAGGTGATGCTGGTGGACCTGAATGCCGAGGCTGTCGAGGCCAAGGCCAGGCAGCTCGGCGCTAACGCCCGCAGCGCCGTCGCGGATATCAGCCAGGAAGCCGCTGCCGAAGCGGCGGTGCACGCTGCCGTTGATGCCTTTGGCGCGCTGCATGGGCTGGTGAACGGCGCCGGCGTGGTGCGCGGCGAGAAGATCCTCGGCAAAAACGGCCCGCACGCCCTCGCCAGCTTTGCCCAGGTGATCAACGTCAACCTGATCGGCAGCTTCAACCTGCTGCGCCTGGCCGCTGCGGCCATCGCCGAAACCGAAGCGAATGCCGATGGCGAGCGCGGCGTGATCATCAACACCGCCTCGGTGGCCGCCTTTGACGGGCAGATCGGCCAGGCGGCGTATGCGGCGTCCAAGGGCGCCATCGCCAGCCTGACGCTGCCGGCCGCCCGCGAACTGGCGCGCTTCGGCATTCGGGTCATGACCATCGCCCCGGGCATTTTCGAAACGCCAATGATGGCCGGCATGACACCCGAAGTGCGCGACTCCCTGGCCGCCGGCGTGCCATTCCCGCCGCGCCTGGGCAAGCCCGCCGAGTACGCCGCGCTGGTACGCCACATCATTGAAAACAGCATGCTCAACGGCGAGGTGATCCGTCTCGACGGTGCCTTGCGCATGGCCGCCAAGTAAGGAGGATTTTTTATGAACGACCCCATCGTAATCGTCAGTGCCGTGCGTACGCCCATGGGCGGTTTCCAGGGCGACCTCAAAGGGCTGACCGCGCCGCAACTGGGCGCTGCCGCGATCCGCGCTGCCGTCGAACGCGCCGGTATTGCCAGCGATGCCGTGGATGAAGTGCTGTTCGGCTGCGTGTTGCCCGCAGGCCTCGGCCAGGCGCCGGCGCGTCAGGCGGCCTTGGGCGCCGGGTTGGACAAGGGCACCCGCTGCACCACGCTCAACAAGATGTGCGGCTCGGGCATGGAAGCCACGATTCTTGCCCACGACTCGCTGCTGGCCGGCAGTGTCGACGTGGTGGTCGCCGGTGGCATGGAAAGCATGTCCAACGCGCCGTATTTGCTTGACCGCGCGCGCAGCGGCTACCGCATGGGCCACGGCAAGGTGCTCGACCACATGTTCCTCGACGGCCTCGAAGACGCCTACGACAAGGGCCGCCTGATGGGCACCTTTGCCGAAGACTGCGCCGAGCACAACGGCTTTAGCCGTGAGGCCCAGGACGCCTTCGCCATCGCCTCGCTGACCCGTGCCCAAGAGGCCATCACCCACGGCAGCTTCGCCGCCGAGATCGTGCCGGTGCAGGTCACCGTGGGCAAAGAGCAAAAAACCATCCTGCATGACGAGCAACCTCCCAAGGCCAAGCTCGACAAGATCGCCAGCCTGAAACCGGCGTTCCGCGAAGGCGGCACGGTGACGGCGGCCAACTCCAGTTCGATTTCCGACGGCGCGGCGGCATTGCTGCTGATGCGCCAGTCCGAAGCGGACAAGCGCGGCCTCAAACCGCTGGCGGTGATCCATGGCCACGCAGCGTTTGCCGATGAGCCAGGGCTGTTCCCGGTGGCGCCGGTGGGCGCGATTCGCAAGCTGATGAGCAAGACCGGCTGGCACCTCGGCGACGTCGACCTGTTCGAGATCAACGAAGCCTTTGCGGTGGTCAGCCTCGTGACCATGAGCAAGCTGGAAATCCCTCACAGCAAGGTCAATGTCCACGGTGGCGCCTGCGCCCTGGGCCATCCGATCGGCGCATCGGGCGCGCGAATTCTGGTGACGTTGCTCTCGGCCCTGCGCCAGAAAGGCCTCAAGCGCGGCGTTGCTGCTATCTGTATCGGCGGTGGTGAAGCCACGGCCATGGCCGTTGAATGCGTGTATTAAGGACCGTTTATGCTGCCCAATGACGAACAACTGCAAATCAGCGACGCGGCCCGGCAATTCGCCCAGGAGCGCTTGAAGCCCTTCGCCGCCGAATGGGACCGCGAGCATCGCTTTCCCAAGGAAGCCATCGGCGAAATGGCCGAGCTGGGCTTTTTCGGCATGCTGGTGCCGGAACAGTGGGGCGGTTGCGACACCGGCTACCTCGCCTATGCGATGGCCCTGGAGGAGATCGCCGCCGGTGACGGCGCCTGCTCGACCATCATGAGCGTGCACAACTCGGTGGGCTGCGTGCCGATTCTTAAATTCGGCAACGATCAGCAGAAAGAACAGTTCCTCAAGCCCCTGGCCAGCGGTGCCATGCTCGGCGCCTTTGCACTGACCGAACCGCAGGCTGGTTCCGACGCCAGCAGCCTGAAAACCCGCGCACGCCTGGACGGCGATCACTATGTATTGAACGGCTGCAAACAGTTCATCACCTCCGGGCAGAACGCCGGGATCGTGATTGTGTTCGCAGTCACCGACCCGGCTGCCGGCAAGCGTGGGATCAGCGCGTTTATCGTGCCCACCGACTCACCGGGCTATACCGTCGCGCGAGTCGAAGACAAACTTGGTCAGCATGCGTCCGACACCTGCCAGATTTTGTTTGAAGACGTGAAGGTGCCGGTGGCGAACCGGCTTGGGGAGGAGGGTGAAGGCTACAAGATCGCCCTGGCCAACCTCGAAGGTGGGCGCGTGGGCATCGCCTCGCAGTCGGTGGGCATGGCCCGCGCCGCGTTTGAAGCCGCCCGCGACTATGCGCGTGAGCGCGAAAGTTTTGGCAAAGCCTTGATCGAACACCAGGCCGTGGCGTTCCGCCTGGCCGACATGGCCACGCAAATCGCGGTCGCCCGGCAGATGGTGCACTACGCCGCCGCCCTGCGCGACAGCGGCAAGCCGGCCTTGGTCGAAGCCTCGATGGCCAAGCTGTTCGCCTCGGAAATGGCCGAAAAAGTCTGCTCGGCCGCCTTGCAAACCTTGGGCGGTTACGGTTACCTGAGCGACTTCCCCTTGGAGCGGATCTACCGCGATGTGCGGGTCTGCCAGATTTACGAAGGCACCAGCGATATCCAGCGCATGGTCATCTCACGCAATCTTTAAGGAGCCGATACATGAGTTACGAAACCATTTTGCTTGAAGTGCAGGGCCGCGTCGGGCTGATTACCCTTAATCGCCCGCAAGCCCTGAACGCCTTGAATGCGCAGCTGGTCAGCGAGTTGAACCAGGCGCTGGACGGCCTGGAAGCCAACCCGGAAATCGGCTGCATCGTGCTGACCGGCTCGAAAAAAGCCTTTGCCGCCGGTGCCGACATCAAGGAAATGGCCGAACTGACCTACCCGCAGATCTACCTCGACGACCTGTTCAGCGACAGCGACCGCGTGGCCAACCGCCGCAAGCCGATCATTGCCGCCGTCAACGGCTTCGCCCTGGGTGGCGGCTGCGAACTGGCGTTGATGTGCGACTTCATCCTGGCGGGCGATGGCGCCAAGTTCGGCCAGCCGGAAATCAACCTCGGCGTGCTGCCGGGCATGGGCGGCACCCAACGCCTTACGCGTGCAGTGGGCAAAGCCAAAGCCATGGAAATGTGCCTGACCGGGCGCTTTATCGATGCGGTGGAAGCTGAACGCTGCGGGATTGTGGCGCGCATCGTGCCGGCAGATGAGCTGCTGGAAGAAGCGTTGAAAGTCGCGACGCTGATCGCTGGCAAATCGGTGCCGATCAGCATGATGGTCAAGGAAAGCGTGAACCGCGCGTTTGAAGTGAGCCTGTCCGAAGGCGTGCGCTTTGAACGCCGAGTGTTCCATGCCGCGTTTGCGACACAGGATCAGAAAGAAGGCATGGCCGCATTCGTGGCCAAGCGTGCACCTGAGTTCAAGGACAAGTAACCCGGTCTCAAGAACCCTGGAGATCAAACTGTGGGAGCGGGCTTGCCTGCGATAGCATCACCTCGGTCTGTCAGATTAACCGAGGTGTCTGCATCGCCGGCAAGCCAGCTCCTACAGGGAACCCTTGTGGGTTTTAGAGTTGATAGTTCTTCAATTCCCGCGCAATCACCATCCGCTGAATCTCGCTGGTACCCTCGTAAATCTGCGTGATCCGCGCATCCCGGTAGTAACGCTCTACCGGGTAATCCTCCAGATACCCATACCCGCCATGAATCTGCATCGCTGAAGAGCAGACCTTTTCGGCCATTTCCGAGGCGAACAGCTTGGCCTGGGACGCTTCCGACAGGCATGGCTTGCCGGCGCTGCGCAGGCGCGCGGCGTGCAGGATCAGCAAGCGTGCCGCGTTCAAGCGGGTTTGCATGTCGGCCAGCAGGTTGGCAACGCTCTGGTGCTCGATAATCGCCTGTTTGAACTGCACTCGGTCGCGGGCATACACCAGCGCCGCTTCAAACGCCGCGCGGGCGATGCCCAGGGCCTGGGCGGCAATGCCGATGCGCCCGCCTTCGAGGTTGGACAGCGCAATGGCCAGGCCTTTGCCGCGCTCACCCAGCAGGTTGGCTTCGGGCACCGAGCACCCGTTGAGGGTGACCGCGCAGGTGTCCGAGGCGCGAATGCCCATCTTGTGTTCCGTGCGATCGACCACAAACCCCGGCGTGGCGGTGGGCACCAGAAACGCGGAAATACCTTTCTTGCCCAAGTCCGGGTCGGTCACCGCAAACACAATCGCCAGCTTGGCGCGCTTGCCGTTGCTCACGAACTGCTTGGCACCGTTAATCACCCACTGGCCATCGCGCAGCTCGGCGCGCGTACGCAGGTTGTGCGCCTCGGAACCGGCCTGGGGTTCGGTCAGGCAGAAACAGCCGATGGCCTGGCCACTGGCGAGGTCAGGCAGCCAGGTTTGCTTCTGTTCGTGTGTGCCGTAGTTGAGGATGGGCCCGCAACCGACTGAATTATGGATACTCATCAGTGCGCCGGTGGCGCCATCGCCGGCGGAAATCTCTTCGACCGCCAGGGCATAGGCGACGTAATCGACATAGGTGCCGCCCCATTCCTCGGGCACTACCATGCCCAGCAGGCCCAGTTCACCCATCTTGGCGACTAGGGCATCATCGATCCAGCCGGCTTTTTCCCAGGCTTGGGCGTGAGGGGCGATTTCGCCACGGGCGAAGTCACGCGCCATGTCGCGAATCATCACTTGTTCTTCAGTGTATTCAATATCTTGCATGGCTTATCTCCCAACCTGCTTGAAGTTGTGGAAGAAACTTTCGACATGGCTGGCGTCGAGCCCGTGGATTGCGGGCGGGTTCCAACGCGGGGTTTTGTCCTTGTCGATGATCAACGCGCGCACGCCTTCGATCAGATCGCCGCGCTCGAACCATTGGCGGTCCAGGTGCAGTTCCAGCGCGAAGCACTGCTCCAACGGCAGGCGGCGACCACGACGCAGCATTTCGAGGGTGACGGCCATCGCCAGCGGCGAGCGGGTCTGCATCAGGTTCGCGGTCGTCAAGGCCCACTCATGGGTGTCGGCCACGGTGACTTGCTGCAACTGCTCAACGATGCTCGGCACGTCGGGCAGGGCGAAGAAATGGTCAATGGCTGGGCGCAAAGCCGCCAGCGGCGGGTCGGGCAATTGCTGCACGGCCAATTTGGCCAGTACACCTTGCAGGTCCTTGAGCGGCGAGTACTGCCATTGCAGGCGGTCGAGCTTGTGGTCCAGGTCGATGAGTTTGGCGCTGTCGATGCACCAGTCCGCCAGCCCGCAGTACAGCGCGTCGGCGGCGCGAATCTGCACGCCGGTCACGCCGAGGTAGATTCCCAGCTCACCAGGAATGCGCGGCAGGAAGTAGCTGCCGCCCACATCCGGAAAATAACCAATCGCCACTTCCGGCATGGCCAGGCGGCTGCGCTCGGTGACTACGCGCAGGTCGGCGCCTTGTACCAGGCCCATGCCGCCGCCCAGAACGAACCCGTCCATCAGCGCCAGTACGGGCTTGCTGTAATGATGGATGGCCAGGTCAAGGGCGTACTCCTCGACGAAGAAGTCTTCGTGCAGGCGATCGCCGCTCTTGAAGCTGTCGTAGAGGGAGCGAATGTCGCCACCGGCGCAGAAGGCTTTTTCGCCCGCGCCGCGCAATACCACGGCATAGACCTGCGGATCGTCCGCCCAGGCCTGCAATTGCGCGGTCAGGCTGCGGACCATGTCCAGGGTAATGGCGTTCAAGCCGGCGGGGCGATTGAGGGTGAGGTGGCCGATGTGGTTGCGGACGTCGGCCAACACTTCTCCCTGAAGAAACTCGGCGCGGCTTGTTTCGGATGAAACCTGAGCAGTCATCTGTAACTCCCTGCTTTTATTGTTCTTTATCAAGATGTTCGCGGACGAACCCTCTCGCGATCGTACCAGTGCAAATTTGCCCCGTACAACCCGGAATCATGCAGGTCGTTTTTGCATTTATGCAGCAGGGCGGCTGGCCAGTACTTCGCCGATGCTGCGCCGTCGCGCATGGCCTTCAGCCGCTTGGATCAGTTGTTCAAGCTCCGTCGGCGCCACGTCGTAGAACTGCTCCATTTCAGCCAGCGCCTGCTTCAAGTCGGCCGCGGTGATCGACGGGTCCGTAAGCGGCGCAGCCTGACCCATGACGACGCTCTGCGCCTCAAGCGTGCCCTTGGGGTAACGCGTGCGGGTGGCGTTGTTATAGGCCAGCGCGCACGCCAGCAATGCCCCTGCGCCGAGCATGACCGGCGCGAGTTCCTGCCAACCGAGGGCAATCGAGGCCGGGTCGGCGAGCACCAGGGTCATGGCCAGGCCGCCTGCTGGCGGGTGCAGGCAACGTAGCCAGCAGATCAGGATAACCGTCATGCCGGCCGCCAGGCAGGCGCTGCCCAACGTGCGCCCCAATACCCGGGCGACCAATAGCGCTACAACGCCTGCGCACAGGTAACTGCCGATAATCGACCAAGGCTGGGCCAGCGCTCCGGACGACACCGCAAACAGCAGCACGGCCGAAGCACCGAGCGGGCCGAGCAGGTGCAAGGCCACCTCCATGCCAAACACTTGGGCACACACCCACACGCTGAGCAGCGTGCCCAAGGCTATGCCGATGGCGGCGCGGCTCCATTCGGCGGGGCGGGTATTGATGGCGGAGGGTAACCAGCGAGCGAGCATCGAGCGGATCCATAACAAAGCGGCAAAAAAAAAGGCTCGCCTGGTTGCCCGGATAAGCCCTTTGAAAGTTCCAACATTTGGGGGAAGGAACCCGCGCAGTCTGCCGACCTTGGCGCTTAAGCGCCAGTGCATATTAATGAGGGTTGAATGCAGGAATAGTGCAGTTAATTCGCCGCACTGAAACGCGCAGGGCGGTGCTAGTGTGCCGGCGCGGTGCTCAAATGACCCAGTACACGTGTATCCGCTTCTTCGCTGAATAGTTGCCTTTGCAGGCTTTCCTGCAGCGCAGGGTCGTTGGATAGCGGCCCTTTCAACGCCACCAGGGCGTCACGCAGTGCCATCAACCGATCCAGCCTCGGCGGAGGAATAAACAACAGATCTTCCTGCACGGCATTGCCCTCATAAGAAGTAGGCCACGGTATGTGCGTGGCCCACAGCATCCTTGTCGTTATGCAGCATGCACTTACCCCAGACGGTTGAGACCGTGGTGGTAGATAGTTAATGCGCTGGGCAACGAGTCTACATTTGGGTTCCAGGCGCAGGAAGACAAAGCGCGCCAGCCGTTACGCATAGCTATGTAGGTGTTTTCTTGGTGGTTATGACGAAAAACGCCCACTCTTCACAGAGTGGGCGTTGTTTATTAAACGGCTGCTGTAAACGCGATCAGGGCGAGGAGGGCTTGGCCAGATGCAGCAACACATAAGGGTCTTTATCGAACTCGCCGGTCAGCGTCGGCGTGAGCGACCGCAAGCGCGGGTCCTGCAAACGATTGAAGTCCTGTGCACTCATCACTAGCCAGGCAGGCGCTTGCAGCGGCGCCAGGTCAGCGGATGACTGGGTAAACAGCGGCACCTTATCGCAGTCGAAGTTGACCATGAACTTGATGGCCTTGGCGTCTTTACCCAAGCCATGCAGAACCACCGGTGCCGGTTGCTGCATGATCTGGGCTTTGACCGCGAGGCTGAAAGAGCGGGTGTCGTAGAGCGAGCGCTCCAAAGGTTCGACCACCACAATATAGGTCGACCACAGCGCAAGCACCGCCGCGAATGCCGGCGCCAGTGGCCGCCACCGAGGTTTCAGTACCGCCAGCAACGCCAGTACCTGCAAAACGCCCAATACCGTGAAGATCAGCCCAAGGCTGCTGAGCTGTTCCGGATAACGCCGCCGCGCCACCACCAGGCCAATCACCAGCAGCGCCGGCAACAGCGTCCAGACGCCCAGCATCAAGCCGCGCAACCACGCAAACAGTCGACCTTGGGTAACCTGGAAGGGGTACGCTGCGATGATCGCCGCCATCGGCAGCATCGGGAGAATGTAGCGGGCTTTTTTCGCCTGCGGTACCGACAAACCCAGCATCACCAGCAAACCGGCCGCCGCGCAGTACAACACCAGCTGCAATGCCGGGTCCGGCGCGCGACGCCCGCCCGCCGCCACGGCCAGCAGCGCCAACAGCGCCAGCGGATAGGCCAGGGCGTAATTGCCCATGGAACTGGTGAAGTAATACAGCACGCCGCCGGAGCCTTCGGTGCCGTCCATACGCCCCAGGAACTGCATGCGGATCACGTCCTGCATGAACTCCTCGCCACCACTGAGCTTGGCCAGCAATAACAGCAGGCCGACACACGCCGCCAGCAACGCCAGGGCGATCAAGCCGAAGGTGAACAGCTGCCGCCATTGCCGGTTAAGCGCGTAGTAGCTGCACAGCACACCCGTTGGAATCACCAGGCCGATCGGCCCACGGATGGCAAAGCCGACAATCAGCAGCAGGAACAACCAATGCAAGCGTTTGGCCGCGCCGAAGTGATCGTGCGCATAACCCAGGTAGAACACTGCCAGGGCAACCAAGGCGAGCATCTGGTCCAAAGACACCGCGCGGGTTTCGTTGATAAAGGTGCTGCTGAGCAGCAACATCGCGATGCTCAGCAGGCCCCAGCGCGTGGAGTAGGGCGCCGTCAGGCGATACACCAGGGTGACGATCAGCGCCGACGCAATGGATGTGGGCAACCACGCGGTAAAGCTGGTGACCTGGCCAAACGGCAACGACAACACCCACGTCAACAGTGTCGAGGTTGCCAGGTAATCGGCGTAGGGCTGGCCGTAGGTGGTGGGGAAGAAACTCGGCCCGTGGCGCAGCATTTCCTGGGCAAACACCACGAAGCGCGAGTCGAACCCGATAATCGCCTGGTGCCAGTTACCCAGAATAAACAGCACCAGTGCCAAGAGCCCAAGCCCCAGCGACTGGTGACGGACCGTTGCGGTGAGCAAGGGCGGATGAGCTATGTTCACGTATCAGGCTTCCTTGACCTGCTGCACCCAAGTTTGCTGAGGGATCGGCAGTTCGCAGGAGTCACCTCGGCCCATGGGGAAATACTTGAAGCCTTTGCGTGCCAGGCGCTCACCGTCGTACAGGTTACGGCCGTCGAAGATCACCGGGTTTTTCAGGCGATCGTGGATCAGGTCGAAATCCGGGGCCTTGAACTGCTGCCATTCGGTGCAGACGATCAGCGCATCGGCGCCGCTCAATGCCGATTCCGGCGTGCCCAAAAGGGTCAGGCGCGACTCGTCACCGTAGATGCGCTGGGTTTCCTGCATGGCCTCGGGGTCAAACGCACGCACATTGGCGCCCGCTGCCCACAGCGCTTCCATCAGCACACGGCTGGGCGCATCGCGCATGTCATCGGTGTTGGGCTTGAAGGCCAGGCCCCACAAGGCGAAGGTTTTGCCCTGCAGGTTGCCCTTAAAGTACGCGTTGACGCGTTCGAACAGCTTGCTCTTCTGGCGCTGGTTGATGGCTTCCACGGCTTCCAGCAGGTCGCTGGAGCAATTGGCCTCTTTGGCGCTGTGGATCAAGGCGCGCATGTCCTTGGGGAAACACGAGCCGCCGTAGCCGCAACCGGGGTAAATGAAGTGGTAGCCGATGCGCGAGTCGGCGCCGATGCCCAGGCGCACGGCTTCGATATCCGCGCCCAGGTGCTCGGCCAGCTCGGCGATCTGGTTGATAAAGCTGATCTTGGTGGCCAGCATGCAGTTGGCGGCGTACTTGGTCAGTTCGGCGCTGCGCAGGTCCATGAAGATGATGCGGTCGTGGTTGCGGTTGAACGGCGCGTAAAGGTCGCGCATCACTTCACGCACTTCTTCACGCTCGCAACCGATGATGATGCGGTCCGGGCGGCGGCAGTCGGCAACGGCCGAGCCTTCTTTGAGGAATTCCGGGTTGGAGACGATATCGAACTCCAGGTGGCGGCCGGCCACGCGCAGGTTCTTTTCGATATGGGCGCGCAAGGTGTCGCCGGTGCCGACGGGAACGGTGGATTTTTCCACCAGAATGACCGGCTCGATGCGATGGCGGGACACCGCATCACCCACCGACAGTACATATTTGAGGTCGGCTGAGCCGTCTTCATCCGACGGCGTGCCCACGGCGATAAACAGCACTTCACCGTGCTCGACCGCGAGTTTTTCATCGAAGGTGAAGTGCAGGCGTCCGCTTTCCAGGTTTTCCTTGACCATGGCCGCCAGCCCCGGCTCGAAAATGGTCACGTGGCCTTTTTGCAGCGACTCGACCTTGCTCTTGTCAACGTCCATGCAGATGACATCGTGACCGACTTCGGCCAATACGGTGGCCTGCACCAGACCGACGTAACCACTACCAAATACACTGATTTTCATGGGGCATTCCTGGGGCTTGCAACGCTAGCACGACGAGAGTTAATAACCAGTACTCCAAGGATGACCAAGGCCACCCCCAGGGTTTTTGAAAGCGAAAAATGTTCGTTGAACACCGGCAGGCTGGCGGCCAGCAAGTACACCAGCGCGTAGCTGATGCTGAGCAGCGAATAGGCGCGACCCAGGGGCAAATGCTTGAGTGCGCCGAGCCAGCAGAGCATCGACAGCGCGTAGGCGATGATCGCCAGTATCACTACGCCCAAGGCGCCCAGGTCGATGCTGTTGCTGTTGAGCGCGGTCAGCCAGTCGGCAGGCAGCGGCAGGCGCGTCATGCTCCAGCGCATGCCCAATTGGGCGGCGCTGACCAGGCCGACACTGCCCAGGGCCAGGGCAAAGCCTTGAGCCCGGCTCATACGTGACGCCCCAGCAACACCACACCGCCGATCACCAGCGCGACACCCAGCCAGTGACGGCCATCGATGTGTTCATGAAAGACGAAACGCGCCATCAGCGTGACCAGTACGAAATTCAGGCTGAGCATGGGGTAGGCGATGCCCACTTCCAGGCGCTGCAACACCAGCAGCCACACCAGCAAGCCCAGGCCCAGGCACACCAACGCCGCCCACAGCCAGGGCGAACGCAGTTTGGGCGCCCAGCCGTCGGGCTGGTCGCGCCAGCTTTCCACAGCAAACTTCTGCGAGACCTGGCCCATGCACGTGAGCAGGCACGCACCCAATAACAGCAGGAGGGTGATCATTGCGCGGCCTGCGGGAAGATCAGGATCACCAGGTTGCCGCGCTCGTAGCGCTTGCCGTCCTGGGGCAGCAGGTTCACTTCAGCCACTTCATCGTCGCCCTTGACCCGCATGACCACGCCGACCGGCCCTTGTTTGCGCGCATCAGCCATCCATTGCTGGACCTGGCTGGTGTCGATTCTGCGGTGGGCGGTGTCCGCGTAGGCGATGCCATATTTCACTTCACCGACGGTGTTGTAGAGCGCGACATCCGGGCGGCCCAGGCGCCAGGACAAGGCCGACGCCGCGCCCAGGTCATTGCTGAGCAAGGCGGTGGTCGTTTGCAGCTCTTGCTGGTGGTCGATGATGAATTGATCCGGAATCTTGTTGTAAACCACCGAGTGGGGCAGCGCGGCCGGCACCAGCAGCACCAGCAAGCCGCTGCCGATCAGCGGTGCGGCCCACAGTTTTAACGGGCGCGCGGCGTGCAGCAGGTTGACGAGGATCCAGCCGAACAGGCAGACGAACACCAGCACCAGGCTGAAGGTTTCCACGCCGTGTTCATACACCGGCTTTTTCATCTGGAACCAGCTGAGCGCCAGCAAGGCCAGCACGCCGAACGCCAGGTTCAGCCAGCCGTTGATGCGCAATGCGCGGCCATGGCCCAGTGCAAGCTTGTTACTCAGGGTCGAGCCCATCAGCAAGGCCAAGGGCAGCAGGCACGGCATGATGTACGACGGCAGCTTGCCCTTGGCCAGGCTGAAGAAAGCCAGGGGCATCAACAGCCACAACAGCAGGAACGCCGTCTTGGGCAGGCGTTTTTCCAGCCATGCGTGTTTAATCGTGGACGGCAGCAGGGCAATCCATGGCAACGAGAACGCGACCATCAACGGCAGGTAATACCAGAATGGCTCGGCATGCTGGGCGTCCTCGCCGGCAAAGCGTTGGATGTGCTCATGCCAGAAGAAGAAGTTCCAGTAGTCCGGCTCTTGCAGGTGCACCGCCAGCGCCCATGGCAGGCTGACGACAATGGCGACGACAACCGCCACCACACCGTAACCGAGCAGTTCACGAAAGCGCTTTTGCCAGATCGCATAGGGCAGGGCGATCAGCACCGGCAGCAACCAGGCAAGAAAACCCTTGGTCATGAAGCCCATGCCGCAGGCAAAGCCGAGCAAAGCCCAGGACCACAAACGGCCACGGCGCGTGGTGCTGTCGAAGCAAAACCACAGTGCAACGCCGGTCAGGTTGACCCAAAAGGTGAACTGCGGATCGAGGTTGGCATAACCGCCGAGCAACGCCACGCTGACAAAGCTCATGTACAGCACAGTGCTGACCAGGCTTTTTTGTGGGTCATTCCACAAGCGGCGCGACACCAGGTAAACCAGCACAATGCTCAGCCCGGTGCTCAAGGCCGAGGCAAAGCGCACGCCGAACAGGTTCTGCCCGAAGATCGCCTGGCCCAGCGCAATCATCCAGTAGCCGGCGGCGGGCTTCTCGAAGTAGCGAATGCCCATGAAGTGCGGCGACGCCCACTTGCCGGTCAGCAGCATTTCCTGGCTGATCTGTGCGTAACGGGTTTCATCCGGAATCCACAGGCCGTGCGTGGCCAGCGGTAACAGGTAAAACACGCCGAACGCCAACAGGAGCAGGGGCAATGCCCAGCGCCGGATCATGCCTGCTGCACTCCGAGCCAACCCTCGCGGCCGCTCAGGGCGCCGCGCACCAGGTGTTGCTGGGGCAGGGTGGTCACGTCCGCGGGCAACAGCTCGCCCAGGGGTTTGAAGTCGATGCCGCGCTGCCCGGCCTGGGCCAGCAACTGGCGAAAATCTTCAGCCATCAGAATCCCTTCTACTTCTGCGTGGATCGTATAGACGTTCAGCTTCGACTCGGTAAACCGGTCAAGAATGAAGCTGTTGAAGTCTTTGGCAGCCACCACCGGCCCGACGACTTCGTCGAAGGTCGGCAGGTCTACCGGAATTTGTGGGGTGCCCGCGCTGCCATCGGCCAAGGTTGGACGAAACAGGCTGGTGCCCCGGCAATCGCTGTTGTAGCGGAAATTGAAGCCTTGCTTGGCTTGCACCACGCGTTCATCGGCGCGCCAACCGGCAGCCGCTGAACAATCGATGCGCTCACCGAGGATGTCGCTCAAGGTGTCGACGCCACGGCGGATCTGTTCGACCAGCTGTGCATCGCTCCAGCGCCCGGTGTTGGCCTGCCAGCCGTGGTGATCCCACGCGTGCAGGCCGACTTCATGGCCGGCGGCCTTGGCCTGGCGCATCAAGTGCCCCAGGTCGCGGCCAATCGGCTTGCCAGGCCAGGCGGTGCCGGCCAGCAAGATGTCCCAGCCATACAGCCCGGCGGCATTGGAACGCAGCATCTTCCACAGAAATTGCGGGCGGATGAGGCGCCACAAGTGGCGCCCCATGTTGTCCGGCCCAACGCTGAAGAAGAACGTCGCTTTTACCCCTGCTTCATCCAGGGATTCGAGCAACCGCGGCACACCTTCACGGGTGCCACGGTAGGTGTCGACGTCGATGCGAAGGCCAGCCTGCATTACTTCTTGTCCGCGATTTCGAGCATGGCTTCACGCAGGAAGAAATCCAGGGTGTTGCCGATGGTTTCGCTCATCTCTACGGTCGGCTCCCAGTTCAGCAGGCGCTTGGCGTTTTCGATGCTCGGTTTGCGGTGTGCCACGTCCTGGTAACCGGTGCCGTAGAACGCCTTGCTTTCTACGTCGCGGAAACCGGCGAACGGCGGGAAGTTGCTGCGCAGCGGGTGCGCTTCGAACTGACGCAGCAGTTCTTCGCCGAGCTGACGAATGCTGGCTTCGTTTTCCGGGTTGCCGATGTTGATGATCTGGCCGTTGCAGACATCGTTGTCGTTATCAATGATGAGTGCCAGGGCTTCGATGCCGTCGGCGATGTCAGTGAAGCAACGCTTCTGCTCGCCACCGTCGAACAAACGGATCGGCGTGCCTTCCACCAGGTTCAGGATCAACTGGGTGATGGCGCGGGAGCTGCCGATACGGGCCGAGTCCAGACGATCGAGGCGCGGGCCCATCCAGTTGAATGGACGGAACAGCGTGAAGTTCAGGCCTTTGTCGCCGTAAGCCCAGATCACGCGGTCCAGCAGTTGCTTGGAAACCGAGTAGATCCAGCGCTGCTTGTTGACCGGGCCGACCACCAGGTTGGAGGTGTCTTCGTCGAAGTACTGGTCCTGGCACATGCCATACACTTCGGAGGTCGACGGGAAGATCACGCGCTTGTTGTACTTGACGCAGTAGCGAACCAGTTTCAGGTTCTCTTCGAAGTCCAGCTCGAACACGCGCAGCGGGTTACGGGTGTATTCGATCGGCGTGGCGATGGCCACCAGCGGCAGGACCACGTCGCACTTCTTGATGTGGTACTCGATCCACTCGGAGTGAATGCTGATATCGCCTTCCACGTAGTGGAAGTTGGGGTGGCTGCGCAGGCGCTCGATGGCGTCGGAGCCGATGTCCAGGCCGTAGATTTCGTAACGGTCGTCACGCAGCAGGCGCTCGGACAAGTGGTTACCGATAAAGCCGTTCACGCCCAGGATCAGTACGCGGGTACGACGTGGCTTGCGGCCGGACTCGGCGCCGCGCAGTACGGAGCCGTCGACCAGGCCCAGTTCGTCGGCCAGGGAAGGACCGGCCAGGTACAGGCCGTTGGCGTTACGCTGGCCGAACTTGACCACCAGGGAATCTTCACCGCAGGCGATGCGCAGCGGGTTGACGCTGATCACACGGCCAGGCGCCAGGCCTTCGTTGCCCTTCACAACTTCGGCTTGCCAAACGATCAGCTTGTGCTCGCCGACGGCGCAGAAGGCGCCCGGGTACGGTTGGGTCACGGCGCGAACCAGGTTGAACAGTTCTTCAGCCGGCTTTTTCCAGTCCAGCTTGCCATCGGCGGCGGTGCGGCGGCCGAAGTAGGTGGCTTGGCTTTCGTCCTGGGCGGTTTCTGCCAGTTTGCCTTGAGCCAGTTGCGGCAGGGCGTCACGCAGCAGGTTGGTGGCGGCGTCACGCAGTTTGGCGTGCAGGGTCAGGCCGGTGTCAGTGCGGTCGATCACGACTTTCTGCTGGGCCAGGATCGCGCCGGCATCGGCACGCTTGACCATGCGGTGCAGGGTCACGCCGGTTTCGGTTTCGCCGTTGACCAGCACCCAGTTGGCCGGTGCGCGGCCACGGTATTTGGGCAGCAGCGAGCCGTGCAGGTTGAACGCGCCTTTTTTGGCGGTGGCCAGCAGGGCCTCGCTCAGCAGGTTGCGGTAGTAGAACGAGAAGATGTAATCCGGGTTCAGCTTGGCAATGCGCTCGATCCACAGTGGGTGGTTGGCGTCTTCCGGTGCATGCACCGGGATGCCGTTGCGGGCGCACAGTTGCGCGACGGAGCCGTAGAAATTGTTTTCCTTTGGGTCGTCGGCATGGGTGAACACGGCAGCAATTTCGTAACCCGCATTGAGCAGGGCTTCAATACCAGCACAGCCAATATCGTGGTAAGCGAAGACAACAGCTTTTGAATTCATGACGAAACCTGATCGGAAGGAGAAGTAGAAGTGGTATGGGAGGACACCAGGCCGTCAACGACGACCACTGGAGCCGGTGCTGCCGGTTGGTTGCGCAGCACTTTTTCAATGAAGAAACGCGGACGGGCGCGCACATCGCTGTACATGCGCCCCAGGTATTCACCCAGGAGGCCCATGCCGATGAACTGGCCACCGGTGAACACGAACAATACCGCAAACAGCACGAACGTACCGTCGCCGGCCCAGGTTGCACCGAAGGCGAGGCGCATGACGATCAAGGCAAAGGCGAACAACATGCCCAACGCGGCCAGGCTGAAGCCGACAATGCTCAGCAGGCGCAATGGCGTGGTGGTCATGCAGGTCAGCAGGTCGAACATCAGGCTGATCAAACGCATGGCGCTGTATTTGGACTCGCCATGTTCACGCTCGGCGTGGTG
This sequence comes from Pseudomonas sp. R76, assembly GCF_009834565.1. Classification (GTDB taxonomy): domain Bacteria; phylum Pseudomonadota; class Gammaproteobacteria; order Pseudomonadales; family Pseudomonadaceae; genus Aquipseudomonas. The sequence goes on along the minus strand of NZ_CP019428.1, from coordinate 3,448,830 downwards.
CACCAGGATTTCCGTGGTGTGGCGGGCAAAGCCGTTGGCCAGGATCGGGATAAAGGTGCTGCGCTCGCGGCAGGCGAGCATGGCGTCGACGATGGTGCGGCGGTAGGCGCGCAGCATGCAGCCGTAGTCGGTCATGGCCACGCCGGTGGAGCGTTGCACGGCCAGGTTGATCAGGCGCGAAGGCCAGCGGCGAAAGGCCGAGTCCTGGCGGTTGTTGCGTACGGTGGCGACCACGTCGTAGCCCAAGGCGGCTTGTTCGACCAGGCGCGGGATTTCTTCCGGTGGGTTTTGCAGGTCGGCGTCAAGCGTGATCACCACCTCGCCCCGGCACTGCTCGAAGCCGGCCATGATCGCCGCATGCTGGCCGTAGTTACGGTTGAGGATCACCGCCACTACGTTGCTGCCGTCTTCTGCGGCGGCGTCTTCCAGTAATTGGGCGGAATTGTCGCGACTACCATCATCCACCAGGATGATTTCGTATTCGTAGGCCAGTTGCTTGCAGGCTGCCGTCGTGCGACGCAGCAATTCAGGCAGGCTCTCTTGTTCGTTGTAGACCGGGATAACGATCGACACGCAATGAATAGGGTAGGGTTTCAAAGATTCATGACCTCGGGGCTAGAGCGATTGGAGCGTGAAAACAGCAGTAATCAGTGGCTGGATAGTCAGAAAACTGATTAAACATAGCGTGGGGTTGCGGCATTCATTCGACTTTCCTGAGGACAGGCAATGTTTTCTTCCATGGGCTAGCAGAGTAAAGACGAAAATCGTGAAAGGTAAAGCCTAATCAACAGGTTAGTCGGAGAACACACGGTTCGTTCTCAAGTCCTGCGGCCAAGATTAAGCGGAAAATTGTTGAACGAATATGAAAGGCGGATGAAAAACTCGTTTATTTGACAGGTAGACAGCTAGGGTTCAGCTAAGTAATAGAGCCGCCGACGGTCTCCTTTGATGGGTAAAACCAGGGCGTTTTTTCGACAGTACTGTGTACCGCCGGTTTTATTCAACAAACTTCTCTGCATTGGCCCTCAAGTGCCGGTAAAGTAAGCCATCTCTTGCCAGGGTACTCGGATGAATAGCGTGCAGCTTTTACGCGGCCAGTTGCGGCCCGCGTTGATGGGATTGTTGATGGCTGTGGCCTGTGTCACGACCGTACGGGCCGATGACGGGGTTGCGCTCACCACTGTCGACCAAGTGCCCGAAGGCGTTGAAGTGCGCGGTAAACAGGTCGCGGCCTACACCTGGGACGACCGCCAAGGCAAGAACCTGCTGGTGCTCGCCGAGCAGGTCAGCGAGCGTGACGACGACGGGACCCAGTCGGCATTTGTCTACGCAGCCCAGTATTTGCTGAGCGGCGACCATCCCAAGCGCGTGTGGATGCTCTACGACGATGTGCAGCATTGCCAATTTGACGCGGCGCTGCGCTTCGACATGGCGGCGACCAAGGTCACCGACCTGGCGGGGGATGGCATCACCCAGGCCACCGTGGGCTATTCGCGTACGTGCACCAGTGATGTCAGCCCCAACGAATTCAAATTGATCATGCATGTCGGCAAGTCCCAGAAGTACCGCCTGCGCGGCGTCGACCGCGTCGGCGCAAGCTGGTGGGATGAAGAAGCCGGGGCCTTGCGTGGCATGCCATTGCCCAAGGATTGCAGCGTGGTGGCGCAGCAGGCCCTGGTCAGCCAGTACAAGGAACAGGGCACCGAATTGCCCTTACCGGGCTGTTATGGCGATGAAAAAGACTTCGCCAAGGCCCCGGACAGCTACCTGGCATTCATGCGCCAGCACTGGTTCGCCTTGATGCAAAAGCAAGACACCGAGTGGAGCCAATCCCAGACCCAGCCGCAACCCGAAGACCCGACCGAGGATGACGAATCGGCCCCGTGATTTTGTTCGAGGGCCGGTCCTGCGTTAGACTCGGCCCTCGCCAATTCACTAAATACCTCGATTAAACAATGGCTTGCTTGAGGTATTTAATCCAAAGGCTGATCTACCTTGACTGAGTCTATTCGCAACCCGCTGACCCTCTACCTCACCCGCCTGGCCCCCTCCAGCCAACTGAACATGCGCTATGTGCTGCAGGATGCCGCCGACCGCCTGGGCTTCGAAGACATCAACCTTGAAGACATCGACTGGCACCTGCTGCAACCCGAACACGTGATTGCCCTGGTCGCCGCGCTGCGCGAAGACGGCTATGCGCCGAACACCTCATCGCTGTATGTGAATGCGGTGCGCGGGGTCATGAACGAAGCCTGGCGCACGAGTCTGATCAGCCAGGATCACCTGCTGAAGATGCGCTCGGTCAAAGCCGCCCCCGGCACACGCCTGGGGCAGGGGCGCAACCTGCGGCGTACGCTGATCCGCGAGATGATGGACGTGTGCGCCGCCGACCCACGGCCCCAGGGCCTGCGGGACGCGGCGGTCATCGGCATTCTGTATGGTTCGGGCATGCGCAAGTCCGAGTCGGTCAACCTGGACCTGGCGCAGATCAACTTCGCTGAGCGCAGTTTGCGTGTGACCGGCAAGGGCAATAAGGAGTTGATCAAGTACGCGCCGGCCTGGGCCTTTGACAAGCTGACGGCGTGGCTGGAATTTCGCCGCGAACAGCTCAAGGAGGGCGAGCAGGACGACGCCTTCCTGTTCAATCGCATCCGCCGGGGCAGCCATATCACCCGCGAACGCATCACCAAACACGCGATTTACTACATCGCCCGTCAGCGCGGCGAACAGGTGGGCGTGAAGATCATGCCGCATGACTTCCGGCGTTCGTTCATCACCCGGGTGATTGAAGAGCATGACCTGTCGATCGCGCAGAAACTGGCGCACCACACCAATATCCAGACCACCGCCAGCTATGACGTACGCGACGACAATGAGCGGCGGCGGGCGGTGGATCGGTTTGATTTGTAGCTTCGATTAGCTATTTGGGAGGCGGCTTTTGTGGCGAGAACGCTTGCTTGCGCTGGGGTGCGAAGCGCCCCTGAAAGCGGCGAGCGCTGCGCACTCGAACGGGAGCAAGCTCCCTCGCCACAGAAGCCAGCTCCAACAGGTAGAGCTTATAGAATGGGCTTGCCGCCGGTCACCGCGTAGCGCGAACCGGAGATGTAACTGGCTTCATCCGAGGCCAGCAACACATAGATCGGCGCCACTTCCACCGGCTGGCCGGGGCGGCCCAGTGGGGTTTCGCTGCCGAAGCTCTTGACGTCTTCATCGGTCATGGTCGAGACGATCAGCGGTGTCCAGATCGGGCCTGGCGCTACGCTGTTGACGCGAATGCCCTTGCTGCCCAGCAACTGCGCCAGGCCACCGGTGAAGTTGGCGATGGCGCCCTTGGTCGCGGCATAGGCCAACAGCGTCGGCTTGGGCATGTCCGAATTGACCGAGCTGGTATTGATGATCGAGCTGCCGGCTTTCATGTGGGGCAAGGCAGCCTTGCAGATCCGAAACATCGCGGTGATGTTGATATCGAAGGTCTTGACCCATTCCTCATCCTCGATCTCTTCGAGGGTTTCGTGGGTCATCTGGAACGCCGCGTTGTTGACCAGCACGTCGATAAGGCCGAACTGTTCGACGGTTTGGTCGACCAGTGCCTGGCAGTTGGCCTTTTGCGCGATATCACCCGGCAGCAGCAGGCACTGGCGCCCAGCTTCTTCGACCCAGCGTGCGGTTTCCTGGGCGTCTTCATGCTCGTCCAGATAGGAAATGGCCACATCGGCGCCTTCTCGTGCGAACGCGATGGCCACCGCACGACCGATGCCGCTGTCGGCACCGGTGATCAAGGCAATCTTGTTGGCCAGCCGACCGGAGCCTGTGTAGCTCTGCTCACCGCAATCAGGGTAGGGGTCCATTTTTTTCTGGGAGCCGGGCACGGATTGGGCTTGCGGGGCGAAGGGTGGGCGAGGGTAGTCAGTCATTTGTGTCTCCATAGAACTTGAAGGGTGCTATGGCGTTAGTAGTTTTACCGGCGGCGATAGTTGTGGTGGATGTGGGGCACGCCCGACGAATGGTTTACCTGACACGCAGCGGGATTCAGCTGGGGCTGATCCCGCCGGCGTAGGGTTCAGCGGATGGGCGGCGTGTGCGCCAAGTGGGTGGGTAAACGACGCAGCGTCCACAAGGTGACCCACATTGCGGCAACCGCACACAGGGCAATGCCAATCAACATCGGCGCCGGCGTGTGGTCAGCGAACACGCCCACCAGGGTCATGGACACCGCCGCGGTGATCATCTGGATCGCCCCCAGCAGCGCCGACGCCGAACCAGCCACGGCGCCGTGATCCTCCATGGACAACACACCGGCCGCCGGTAATAAGAGGCCGAGGAAACCAAAGCCGATAAACAGCAACGCCATCATCAAGGCCAGGTTGTCGCTCCACACGGTGGTGGCGGCCAGCAACGTCATGACCACGGCCACGCCCACCACCGACCAGCGAATCAGCGGTGCCAGGCCAAAGCGTGCGCTCAGGCGTGCGGTCAGCTGGCTCATCGCGAAGAACGACGCGGCGTTCAGCGCGAAACACAGGCTGAACTGCGTGGGCGTGAGGCCGAAGTATTCGATGTATACGAACGGCGCACTGCCGATAAACACAAAGAAGGTCGCCAGGCCAAAACCGCAGACCACGGACAGGCCGGTGAATACCGGATCGCGCAGCAATGCGCCGTAGCTGCCGATTGCACTGCCCAGGGTCTTGCCCAGGCGGCGCTCGGCGGGATGGGTTTCGGGCAATTGCACGATGGTCATGATCAGGCACAGCACGGCCACTACCGCGAGCACCGCGAACACTTCACGCCAACTCCACAGCGAAATCACCACGCTGCCGGCCAGCGGCGCCAGGATCGGTGAAACACTCATCACCAGCATCAGCAACGCCATCAAACGCGCCGCTTCATGGCCGGTATACAGATCGCGAACAATCGCGCGTGGAATAACCATACCGGCGCATGCGCCAAACGCTTGCAGTGCACGAAAACCAATGAGTACTTCGATGGTCGGGGCCAACGCGCAACCGACGCTGGCCACGGCGAAAATCACCAAACCGGCATAGATCGGTGGCTTGCGACCGAACACATCGCTGATTGGCCCGTAAAACAACTGGCACACACCGATGATCATGAAGAACACCGTGAGGCTCATCTGCACCGCCGCCGGCGACGCCTGCAGGCTGGCACCCAGGGTCGGCAGCGCAGGCAAGTAGCTGTCGATGGCGAATGGGCCAATGGCGGTGATCAACCCCAGCAGCAAGGCGAGGTGGGCAATACTTCGTGGCATGGGGTTTTCCGGGTCACAGCAAAGATCGGCCAGCTTAGAGAGCGCCCCTTGGGTGCACAAGGTGGTGATTACACAGACGCTACATTTTCCTGCCTTCGCAGTTTTTCTCCCGCAGCGAATGCGACGTTGATCGCCCACCGTGAAAAATAGATTGAATATTCACACCTAATGTTATTTAAATACCAAAAAAGAGCGCCTCGACCTGCCTGGTCGTGCCGCAACAAGGTGGAATAGCAATGAGCAAGATCGCAGTCATCGGCAGCAATATGGTGGATCTGATTACCTACATCGACCGCATGCCGGCCCAGGGCGAAACCCTGGAAGCGCCGGGCTTTGCCCTGGGTTGCGGTGGCAAAGGCGCGAACCAGGCCGTGGCGGCCGCCAAGCTGGGCGCCGAGGTAGTGATGTTGAGCAAGGTCGGCGACGACATGTTCGCCGACAACACCCTGGCCAACTTCCAGCGCTTTGGCATCGACACCCGCTATGTGCAGCGGGTGCCCGGCGTCTCCAGCGGCGTGGCGCCGATTTTTGTACAGGCCGACTCCCACAACAGCATCTTGATCGTCAAAGGCGCCAATGCGCACTTGTTGCCGGCGGATATCGACGCGGCGGCCGCCGACCTGCGTGAGTGCACGCTGATTGTGCTGCAGCTGGAGATCAACCTGGAGACGGTTTACTACGCCATCGAATTCGCGCACCGCCATGGCATCGCGGTGCTGCTCAACCCGGCACCGGCCCTGGCCGGGCTGAGTGCCGAGCATCTATCACAGCTGGATTTCCTGATCCCCAACGAGTCGGAACTGGCGTTGATCACCGGGCTGGTCGTGGACTCGCCGGACTCAGCCCGCAGCGCCGCAAGCACCCTGGTCGCCAGCGGCATTCGCCACGTGATCGTCACCCTCGGCGAGCAGGGCGCGCTGTACGTGGGGGAGGAGGGCGAGTTTCAGGTGCCGGGCCAGCGGGTTGTCGCCCGTGACACCACCGGCGCCGGTGACGCGTTTATCGGTTGCTTCATTCAACACTGGAATCACCACCGCAATATTCGCCAGGCCATGGAGCAGGCGGTGGCTTATTCCGCGTGCTCGGTGATGGCGCTGGGTACGCAGACTTCCTACCCCGACAGTGCAGCGTTCGCACGCTTCCAGCAACAACGCTAAGGCCTTCCATTCAGCCCGGAGAACAATAATGAACAAACCTGCGCTGCAACAGACACCCGATGGTTTTTACCTGAACCGCACGCCGTGGTTCGCCTTTATCCTGCTGTGCAGCATCTTTGCGTTGTGGGCGGCGGCGGCGAGCATGAACGACGTGCTGATCGCACACTTCAAGAAGGCGTTTTTGCTCAGTGATTTCCAGACTGCCTTTGTGCAATCGGCGTTTTACCTGGGCTACTTTTTTGTGGCGATTCCGGCCGCGATGGTGGTGCGTCGCTTGAGCTACAAAAGCACGATCCTGATCGGCTTGTTGTTGTACATGCTGGGCTGCCTGCTGTTTTTCCCTGCGGCGTCCTCAGCCAAGTACGGGATGTTCCTGCTGGCGCTGTTTGTGATTGCAGCTGGCTTGTCGTTTCTGGAAACCGCTTGCAACACCTACTCGACGCTGATGGGCCCTCGGGAAACCGGCACCCGGCGCTTGAACATCTCGCAGACCTTTCACCCGTTCGGCGCGATGGCCGGGGTGTACGTAGGCAGCTTTGTGATGTTCAAGGACACCGACGCCACCACGGCACAGCTGCAGCAGATGAGCGCCACTGAGGCGGCGGTGCAGCAACTGCAAATGATCCAGTCCACGCTGCTGCCGTATAAGTGGATGATCGCCGTGCTGGTGCTGATGTTTATTCTGATCGCCATTACTCGCTTCCCTGCCTGTAAAGGCAACAAAGCTGTCGGCAGCAAGCCGGGCAGCATTCGTCAAAGTCTGGGACGGTTGTGGCGTAACCCGCGTTTCACCTTCGGCGTGCTGACGCAGTTCCTGTATGTGGGCGCGCAGGTGGGTGTGTGGAGTTTTACCATTCGACTGGCCATGCAAATGGGCGGCATGAATGAGCGCAGCGCCTCGTGGTTTTTAATGACGACCTTCGCCGCTTACTTTGTCGGCAAGTTGATCGCCAACCTGTTGATGCGGCGTCTGCACCCTGCCAAGGTGTTGGCGATCTACGGCGTGCTGTGCATTGTGCTGCTGGCCTACACCATTCTGGTGCCGAACATTTCGGCGGTGTACGCAGCGGTCGGCGTGAGTATTTTTCTCGGCCCGTGCTGGCCGGCTATCTACGGCCTGACCATCGATGGGTTGGGTGAAGACACCGGCGTCGGCGGTTCATTGCTGGTGATGAGTATCGTCGGGGGCGGCGTGATTCCGATCTTCCAGGGCCTGTTGTCCGACGCCAGCGGCGGCAACATGCAGCTGGCCTACAGCGTGCCGTTACTGTGCTTTATCGTGATTGTGATGTACGCGCTCAAGTGCCTGCGCCAATCGGACGCTGTGCCCTCGGGCGCAGCAGTGGTGGCCTCATGAATACGTGTATCCCACTGTATCGGGCGGTGTTTGCCGAGCCAGAAAAGATCCTTTTACAGTCTGAGGATTTCAAGGTCAGCGCCTGGACTTACCCGTCCGGCGTGCTGGCCGTAAGCCTGGAAAACATCCGTGGGCGCCTGGTGGTGTTGCCTTACCAGGGCCAGATGATCTGGTCGGCAGTGTTCGAAGGTTGCGACCTGACCATGACCCACTTGTTCAAGCAGCCCAGGCCCAGCCCGACGATTATCGATACCTATGGCTGCTTCATGTTTCACAGCGGCCTGCTGCGCAACGGCTGCCCGGCGCCGGATGACACACATGCGTTGCACGGCGAAATGCCCTGCGCGCCGATGGACACGGCCTGGCTGGAAATCGGCGAGGGTTTTGTGCGGCTGGGCGGCTCATATGAATATGCCAAGGGCTTTGGTGATCGCTACCGGGCGAGCCCGAGTGTGACATTGCGCGCCGATTCGGCGCTGTTCGATATCGACATGGACGTGACGAACCTGGCCGGCAAACCCATGGAGCTGATGTATATGGCGCACATGAACTACGCCTATGTGGACGGTGCGCGGTTCGTCGAGCCGCTGGGCATGCAGCGCTTGCGCTTGCGCACCAGCGTGCCGGACCACGTCAGGCCGACACCGGACTGGAGCGCCTACATGGCGCGCCTGGCCGAGCATCCCGCCCAACTGGCGAGCCTCGACGCGCCGGCGTTGTATGACCCTGAAATCGTATTTTTCTTCGATGGCGTGGGCACAGATGCTACGGGCCACGCGCACTTTTTGCTCGATCACCCTGATGGTGCGGCGTTCTACACGCGTTATCAGCCGGAGCAGTTCGAGCACGCTGCGCGCTGGATCCTGCACACGCCGGACCAGCAAGTGGCGGCGTTCGTGTTGCCGTCGACCTGTGAGCCCGAAGGCTATAACGCCGAAAAAGCCAAAGGCCACGTGCGCTCGCTGGCGGCTGGGGCCAGTGCTTCGTTCAGTGTGACCACCGGCTACTTGAACGCGCAGGAACGCCGGAAGTTGCTGGGTTAAACCAGCAATTGCGCGCCGCTGGCCTGGATGGCGTCTTTGTAGACGCGGGGTATTTTCTTGTCGCTGACCACGTAGTGAAAGTCTTCCAGTGCGGCGAAGTGAGCGGTGCGCACCGTGTCGAACTTGCTGAAATCGGCCAGCAACACACGCTGCTGGGCCTGGCGTAGAACCTTTTGCTTGACCTCGACTTCATTGAAGTTGAAGCACGTCACGCCGAATTCCTGGCTGACACCGGCGGCGGTCACAAAGGCCCAGGTCAGGCGCACGCTGTCGAGGATGCTGCTTTCGGCGCTGCTTTCAAACACCTGGTTCTTGCGGTGAAAGGTGCCGCCGCACAACACGATGTGGCAGTTGGGTTTGTTCTGCAGCTTGAGCAGTACGTTCAACGAGCTGCACACCGCGGTGAACTCCAGCTCATCAGGGATGAAATCAATCACAAAGGGCGAGGTGGTGCCGCAGTCGAAAAACACCGTGTCACCGGGCTGTATCAAGCGCGCAGCGAGTTTGCCAATGCGGCGTTTTTCCTCGACGTGGCGCGTGTCCTGGTCGGCGACGCGGTAATCGCTGGCCTCATTGCCAACCCGGGTGATGTAGCCGCCGAGCAGACGCAAGTGCTCGGTGAAGTGGTTGAGATCACGGCGCAGGGTCATCTCGGAAACGTCCAGCAGCGCCGCCATTTCCCGCAGGTGAATGGCGTTCTGATCCTGCAAGGCTTGTTGGATAAGCTTGAGTCGCTCGGCTTTTTTACTGTCCACGCGTATTCCAGGGCTTGATTGTTTATGTTAGATAAGTAACATTAAGTGATAATATTGTAACGCACCAATGTGGGCAGCATGACAATTGGCCCGCGATCATTGGCAACATACAGGCAAGGGCACGTTAAATGAATACGCTTCAACCCGCAGCATTGGCCAGGTACATCGATCACACCTTACTGGCGCCCGACGCCTCCCGTGAACAGATTCGCATTTTGTGCGAGGAAGCCCGGGAGCATGGCTTCTATTCGGTGTGCCTGAACTCCGGGCAAGTGCCTTACGCCGCGTCGTGCCTGGTCGACGCTGGCGTGGTGATTTGTGCGGTGGTGGGCTTTCCACTGGGCGCCGGCTTGAGCGACACCAAGGCGTTTGAAGCTGAGCGGGCGATTGCCGCCGGGGCAGGGGAGATCGACATGGTGCTCAACATCGGCTGGCTGAAAGAAGGGTTGCTGGACGAAGTACGCGAAGACATCGCCTTGGTCCACAAAGCCTGTGGTGCCGTGCCGTTGAAAGTGATCCTGGAGACCTGCCTGCTCACCGACGCACAGAAAGTCCAGGCGTGTGAGATCTGCCGGGACTTGGGTGTGGCCTTCGTGAAAACCTCAACGGGGTTCAGTAAAAGTGGCGCGACAGTCGAGGACGTTGCACTGATGCGCAAAACCGTGGGCACAGGCGTTGGGGTCAAGGCGTCCGGGGGCGTGCGTGATTATCCGACGGCGGTGAAGATGATCGAGGCCGGCGCTACGCGTTTGGGCAGCAGTTCGGGTATTGCGATTGTGGGCGGAGCGATGACGGCTGCGAGCGGTTATTGATCGGTTTAATATAACTCAACTAAATAGAAATTTAGTTGAGTTATAGTTTTTATGCATATAAATAAGCCTCAAGACGAGGTGAGGGCGGCTGTTCGACGTGCGCTGATGCGTTCGACGGTTTGCATGTGCTCCGTGCCCCAAGTGCACAACGAACCAAGCGCCATGGCCAAGGAATGACCGAACGGCGTGAGTGAGTATTCCACCTTCGGCGGCATTTCCTGATAGTCGATGCGCGCAATGATTTCATCGCGCTCCAGCTCTTTGAGTTGCTGGATCAGCACCTTGTCGGTCACGCCACCTATTGCGCGGCGCAGTTCGCCATATCGGTGTACATCCTGCGCCAGATGATAAAGGACCAACGGTTTCCATTTACCGCCAATCACCGCCAGCACGGCGCCCAGACCGCAGTTGAACGTGTTATTCGACATGGATTCGCTCGCTGAAACAGCGGCATTGGCCTGGCCACCGCCATTCGTTTCGCAGCCGAAGGCGCACAGGTGGTGATTGTGGGGCGCCGCCAGGAAGAACTGGATAAGGCGCTACGGCTAATCGGCCCTGGAGCCATTGCCATTCAGGGCGACATTTCAAACCTGGGCGACCTGGAACGCATCTTCACGCAAATCAAAGCGGATAAAGGCCGAATTGACGTGCTGTTCGCCAATGCAGGCTTGGGTGACTTCCAGCCAATCGGCTCAATCACTGAAGAATCCTTTGATCGCACATTCGGCATCAACGTCAAAGGCACGTTGTTCACCGTACAAAAAGCCTTGGCGCTGATGAGTACGGGCGGTTCGGTGATCCTGACCGGCTCAACCACAGGCACCATGGGCACACCAGCGTTCAGCGTCTACAGCGCGACAAAGGCCGCACTGCGTAATTTCGCCAGAAGCTGGGCGCTGGACCTGAAAGGCACCGGCATTCGCGTCAACGTACTTTCACCTGGACCAATCTCGACACCGGGCCTTGACCTGGCGTTGTCAGGTACTGGCCAGAAAGATGCGATCATCGACGACATTACGGGACAGATCCCACTGGGCCGAATTGGCCAGGCAGAAGAAGTTGCGGCAGCAGCGTTGTTCCTGGCGTCGGATGAGAGCAGCTTCATGACCGGCAGTGAAATGTTTGTGGATGGCGGGTTTGCTCAGGTGTGAGGCTGAAAGGGGTTTTGCCCGTTGAAATCTGATGGGCACAGCCCCTGATTACGTAACATGATATTACGCATAATGTATATTATGTTAAATGATGTGTCTGGTGAAGGATGTTCATGAGGCTCGTAAGGCACTGATTCGACGAACCCGCTTCTGGCATCCATTCTCTCAACGCGCCATGTCCTTCGTGTTCACGGCGAGTCCTTGAATGAGGTGACTGACGATTAAGCTGAACGCGATAGATCGCTTGTACCTGCATTTGACAGCCCGCCATACGGATCCGGTTTAGGTTGAACCTCTGTTACTCAGGTGGACTCCCAAGTCTAAATCCAGGAGAAACGTATGACCCAGACAGCTTTGGTCGTAGGCGCCAGCGGCATCGTCGGCAGCGCCATCACTCAGTTACTCATCGACAACAAGTGGCAGGTTGCCGCGCTATCGAGGCAACCGTCGCAATCGCAAGGCGTGATCCCCGTCGCGGCAGACCTGCAAGATCCCGCTTCGCTGGAACATGCGCTTGCGGATCTGAAACCTACTCATGTGTTCATCACAACATGGTCACGGCAAGCCACGGAGGCCGAAAACATTCGCGTTAATGCCGCCATGGTTCGCAATGTGCTCGCCGCCATTCGACCCGCCAGGAGCGTTAAGCACGTAGCGCTGGTTACTGGCCTGAAACACTACCTCGGCCCTTTCGAAGCCTATGGTAAAGGCAGCCTTCCGCAAACGCCGTTCCGAGAAGAGCAAGGGCGTCTGGATGTCGAAAATTTCTACTACGCCCAAGAAGACGAGCTCTTTGCCGCTGCTGAAAAGGACGGCTTCACCTGGAGTGTTCATCGTCCGCATACCGTCACCGGGGTTGCCGTAGGCAACGCGATGAATATGGCAACCACCCTCGCCGTCTACGCCTCGATTTGCAAACAAACCCATCGCCCTTTTGTATTTCCGGGATCAAGAGTGCAGTGGGACAGCCTCACCGATATGACGGATGCACGGCAATTGGCGAAACAACAACTATGGGCGGCCACCACGCCGGCTGCGGCCAACCAGGCATTCAATGTCACTAATGGCGATGTTTTCCGCTGGAAATGGATGTGGAGCCGAATTGCCGAATACTTCGACTTGCCTGCTGCCGATTACCCCGCCTCACTCTCACCGCTTGAGAAGCAAATGGCTGACGACCAAGCCGTATGGAAGCAGATAGTCGCGGAGCACGGTTTGAAAGAAGCCGATATTGGTCGCCTGATATCTCCATGGCATACCGATGCAGACCTTGGTCGCCCCATCGAAGTCGTCACTGATATGTCGAAAAGCCGTGCAATGGGCTTCACCGCCTACCAAGCAAGCGATCAAGCATTTTTCGATGTGTTCGACAAACTACGCGAGATGCGCTTGATCCCCAGCTCGTGCTGCAACGGACAAAGCACTGAGAATAGGTAAAGACCGCAAGGTGCGGGCCCCTTATAGGGCCCGCAGTCTTGAAACGAGCAAATTGCTCCTCTTTTACCCATGCTCACTGGAGCAATGCCGTGCGCAAGCGGCGCGTCTACTGAGTAATTTGAGGGAACATTGCCTTACGCGCGTCAGCATCCATCTCAGTCTTGTAACTGTGCTGGTTCTTCAGTTCTTCGGTTCGCTGTGCTGCCGGTCGAGCATTGATGTCATCAAGGAGCCGTTTTACGTTTGGCAGTTTTACCCAAGCGTCATTGCCCAGGATGAACGGTACCGCGCGCGCCCAACCCCATACGGCCATGTCCACCAGTGTGTACTCACTTCCGAGCATGTAAGGCTGTTTGGCCAGATGCTCGTTGATGATCGTCCAGTGACGCCAGGCTTCGAAGGTGTAGCGGGTAACGGCGTAGTCTTTTGGCTCGGGGGCGAAGTGCTTAAAGTGGACAGCCTGTCCAGAGTACGGGCCGATGCCCGTCGCGACGAACATGAGCCAGGAATACATCTCACCTCGCGCCTTGAGATTATCAGCAGGCAGGAACATCCCGGTCTTTTCGGCTAGATAGAGCAGTATGGCGTTGCTGTCGAATACCACGTTGTCACCATCAACCAGAGCCGGTGTCTTGGCATTCGGATTGATTTTAAGAAACGCCGGATCGTGCTGTTCACCCTTGCGGGTATCCACAGGGATGAGTTCGTACTCAAGGCCTGACTCCTCCAGGAAAAGCGCAACTTTGGCGGGGTTAGGAGACGGGTGATAGTAGAGTTTGATCATATTGACTCCGTTCAGTGGTTTTCAGTGAACATCGCAAAAGCCAAGGGAGGAAGACCAAGGCTTTTGATGGCAATACCAATGGCGTCTGTTATACACGCAGGATCGGGATTAATCCGTGCCAAAACTCGAATGCCCAGCAATACACTGAGCAAATGATGCGCCGCCAGCTTCACATCAATCGGTAGACCTGCCTTTTGAGAGGCGAAGATCACCCTTCACCAAAATGATGAGTATGGGCCAGTAACGAATCGGGTATCCCGTCGCGAATCAATCCGCCCTCTTCTATCCAGGCCTGGGTTGACAGATAAGCACGTTGCAGCAGTTTGTCTGTCTGGTTGAAATCGAACACAGAAGCGTCCAGTGGGCATAGCGGCGGCACTACATGGATAGCTGCGCGTGCGCGGTACAACTCGATGTCACGCACCAGTTGACGCATGCTCATCAAATTGAGCGTGTGCAAGGCCAGCGCAACGAGTCCACTGGGCGGACATGGGCAAGCGCAACCGAATCCGGTAGGAAGCACCACAACCCGTGTTGCCCCCAATGCCACCGCACTGGCAATCGGCGTATTGCTGCTGACTCCGCCATCGACCAGGAACTTGTCTGCGACTCGCACGCTGGGAAACACCAGCGGAATCGCAGCACTGGCGAGCAAAGCCTGTTCAGCACTGCCACTGGACAGAAGCTCTTCGGCACCGCTGAGCAAATTGGTGGTGACGATATAAAGCGGTAACACGGTGTCTTCGATCAATTTGACCGGCAGTGATCGGCTCACTAAACGATGCAATGCGGATGCGCTCAGCAAGTGCCCACGTCGATTAATAATGCCCTTGAGGGTATCGAGCGCCGAGAACGGAAACACATCCGACTTACGTAAGCTGCGCCAGAAGTCCGCAAGTTCGCTCACGCCTTTGGCATTCGGTCTGGCTGCGAAGTAGGCACCGTTGATGGCGCCGACCGACGCTCCAACCACCAAGTCAACTGAGACCTCAGCCTCAACGAGCGCCTGTAGCATTCCGACCTGAACCGCACCAAGGCTCCCACCACCAGCAAGTACAAGAGCAGTTTTTACGGTTGGCATAGACGTACCCTCACTGATACCGCCCTCCTGACGTTACAAGCCTAGCTGGCCGAAGGCCTTTCTATCTGCCTGATAGGCATATTGGACGTACGGAACGCTTCGCCCACCTCAAAGGAGCATCGTGTTTTGAGTGAGCGTCTACACTCGATCAAAAGGTTATGACGTTATTCCTGTTTGGAGTCTCCTCCAATGCAAGCCGCACCTGAAACAACCCGTGCTGCTTCTGTGAACCCACAAAGCAGCCATCCCGCCTGGTTGAGATTGACCCATTGGTTGAACGCTTTAGCGGTGCTGGTAATGATCACCAGCGGATGGCGTATCTATAACGCCTCTCCCCTTTACGATTTTAATTTCCCCACGTCGATCACCCTGGGGGGCTGGCTGGGGGGCGCGTTGCAATGGCATTTCGCAGCAATGTGGATGTTGGTCGTCGTCAGCCTTTTCTACCTGCTTTTCAATCTTTTTAGCGGCCGTCTGTCGCGACGTTTTTTTCCTGTATCACCCAAAGGCTTTTTTCATGACCTGTGGTCTGCACTCCATGGGCGATTGGGGCATGACGATATTGGCCATTACAACCACGTGCAGCGTGTGGCGTATCTGTTTGTGATGCTCGACATTATTGCTCTAGTGATTTCCGGGTTGGTTCTGTGGAAATCAGTCCAGTTCCCGCTACTACGTGAACTGCTGGGCGGCTACGACAGCGCTCGTCATCTGCACTTCATTGCAATGTCTCTGTTGGTGGCTTTTATCGCCGTGCATTTGGTGATGGTCGCACTGGTTCCAAAGACGTTATTGGCCATGATTGTCGGCCATAAGGAGCGCGTATGAGGAAGCGTGAACAACGCCCAGTGCTGGATGAGTCGTCCATTTTGAAGGAAGCACGGAAAATTATTTCGCTCCAGGTCGAAGATCGCTCACGGCGCGCCTTCCTGCTGCGTAGCCTGACCCTGGGCGGTGTCGCCATGCTGTCCGGCTGCAATATCACCGATAACGATCACGTTGAAACGGCGCTGTCCTCCATGTCGCGCTTCAATGACAGGGTGCAGGGCTGGCTGTTCAACCCGAACGCCATGGCCCCTACCTACGCAGAATCGATGATTACGCGGCCATTCCCCTTCAATGCCTTCTACGGCATCGACGAAGCGCCTGCCGTCGATGAGGACACCTACCGATTGGAAGTAACCGGCATGGTCGCCGACAAGCGCAGCTGGAAGCTTGAGGAACTGCGTGCCATGGCACAGAGCGATCAGATCACCCGGCACATCTGTTTCGAGGGCTGGAGCGCCATTGGCCGATGGGGAGGCATCCGCTTCAGTGATTTCCTCAAGCGCGTTGGCGCAGATACCGACGCAAAGTACGTCGGCTTCAAATGTGCCGACGATTACTACACCAGTATCGACATGGCCACGGCGCTGCATGCGCAAACGCTACTGACGCTGACCTACGACGGTGCCGTACTGCCCCGTGAATATGGCTTTCCAATGAAGCTGCGCATGCCCACCAAGCTTGGTTATAAGAACCCAAAGCACATTCAAGCGATTTTCGTCACTAATACCTACCCGGGTGGTTACTGGGAAGACCAGGGCTACAACTGGTTCGGTGGCAGCTGACGCCCGTGGCAACCCCATTGCGCGGCCCGGGCTGCGCTTATTCGCAACCTGAGTCTCAAGGAGCTTCACGATGAAAAGGTTAACGACTGCAATCCTAGGTATGTGCCTGGCAGTGGGCGTCGCGGTTGTACACGCCGACGATACGATGAGCAATGACACGATGAAGAAAGACACGATGTCCCACGATACGATGAAAAAGGACACGATGAAAAAGGATGAAATGCACAAAGACACCATGGGTAAGGACACGATGAAAAAAGACACCATGGGCAAAGACACGATGAAGAAAGATTCCATGTCCAATGACGGCATGAAAAAAGACGACATGAAAAAGAATGACATGTCTCAGTAAAGCGGTGCATTACAGCAAAATTGTGCTGTGTCTGGAAAACCCGCCTCGGCGGGTTTTCTCGATAGCGCTCGCAGGTGCGATGGCATCAAGACGCAACCTGAGGTTTTAATGAGGTGAAGACCATTGAAACAAACCAAGAAAAAACCTCAAAACATAAGCCCCATGGCATTCGCTCAAGCATTCTGCAGCACAAACACCAAGCAAAAGCGCGTACCGGCTCCAGTGCTCTCAACGGTTACCCGACCGCCATGCAATTGCATGATTGAGCGGACGATTGCTAACCCCAAACCACCCGAGTCGTCCGGCTGGTTGCGTGACGGGTCGCACCGGTAGAAGCGCTCAAACAGTCGAGGTAGATGTTGCGCTGAAATCGGCGGGCCTTGGTTGTGCACTGTGACTTCGATCCTGTCCTCCCATACCACACTGCTAATAGTCACCGCGGTACCAGTCGCGCCATAACGTAGCGCGTTGGACAGCAAGTTAGCCAATGCTCGACGGATCAAGGCCGGATCAGCACGCAAGTGGTCATGGGCCTGATTGATCAGCGTGACATCATGCTCTTGCGCCACGCCTTCAAAATACTCACACAGTTGCTCGACCAGATCGTGCAGGTTGATGAGCTCAAGACTTACCGATGCATGCGACTGCTCGTTACGAGCGAGAAACAGCATGCTGTCGATCATTCGCGCCAGACGCTCATATTCTTCCTGATTGGAAACCAGCAGGTTCTGGTAGTCCTCAATTGAACGACCATGCCTGAGCGATTGTTGGGTATGCCCCATCAGGTTAGTGAGCGGGGTACGCATCTCATGGGCGAGATCCTCTGAGAATCGTGAGAGCTGGGCGAAGCCCTCTTCGAGGCGTGCGAGCATTTGATTAAGCGCCTGGCTGAGCACTTGCAGCTCACTGAATTCGCTGAACTCATCCAACCGCAGATGCAGGTGGTGTGCATCAATGGCGGCAGCACGCTTCGCCAGCAGGCGCACAGGTCGTAAGCCTCGCTGGCTGACCCACCCGCCGAGCACAAAAGCCAGCAACGCGCCGACCGACATCGCGAGCCAGAGCTTGAGTCGGTAGGCCCCCAGCATCTGCTCGCGCTCGCTCAACAACTTGCCAGCAATCAGGGTCAAGCCGCGATCACCCTGCATGACATGCTGCCAGGCAAGCCGCACCGACACCGAAGTGTCACCATCACCCAACTGAGCCTGGGCTGCGGCCGGTAACGTGGGCAAGCTCATACTGACGGGGTTGATTTCGATCAGCACCTGGCCGGTGTCATCGATAATCCACAGCAGGTTGTCGCGATTACCCAGCATATTTTCGTATAGCTTGGGCCGATTTCTGAGTTGCTCGACGCTGACACTGTCGTTGATCAACGCCTGCATGCGCACCAGGCGCCCGAGCAGGGCCTGGTCATCGCGCCACGCGATTTCTCGCTGTAACGACTGATAAAGATAAAAACCAATGGAGCCCAGCAGCAACGCGCTGACTAACGCGAACATGACCGCCAGGCGCAAGCTCAGGGCGCGCGGAAACAGTTTCAGGATTGCACCTCAAGCATGTAGCCGATGCCACGCACTGTCTGTATCAACTTGAGCGGGTAAGGATCGTCAACCTTGGCGCGCAGTCGCCGGATGGCGACGTCGACCACATTGGTATCACTGTCAAAGTTCATCTGCCAGATCTGCGAAGCAATCAACGAGCGCGATAGCACCTCTCCTTCACGGCTGACCAGCAGGTGCAACAGGGCAAACTCCTTGTTGGTCAGGGTCAGGCGTTCACCCTGGCGCGTGACCTTGCGTCGCAACAGATCCAGGCTGAGGTCTGCAACCAGAAACTGCTCGACCTCACGGGGCGGGCCCCTGCGCAGCAGCGTACGTACGCGAGCCAACAACTCGGCATAGGAAAAGGGTTTGACCAGGTAATCGTCGGCCCCTGACTCGAGCCCTTTGACCCGATCCTCCACAGAGTCTCTGGCGGTAAGAAAAAGCACCGGGGTTTGCCACTTGCGCCGGATAATCTGCAGCAATTGCCAGCCGTCAAGGCCCGGCAGCATGACGTCCAGGATGATCAGGTCGAACTCGCTTTCCTGCGCCAGATACTGGCCCTCCAGGCCATCCAGGGCGACCTCCACCACGTAGCCCGATTCAGTCAGGGCTTTGTGCAGGTAATCCGCTGTTTTCGCTTCATCTTCTACGACCAGGATACGCATCTTTTCCTCCGGAACTGGAGCATAGGCTAGCGCGCCCGAGCGTTTTGGCACATTACATCTTGGTAATCATCAGGCAATCATTCTGACGGAGTGCACGGGGCATCATGCCTGGCTATGACTCAGCCAGACCACACAAAGGACAAAGCATGCGTATAAGCCTATCGACCTCATTGCTGCTGTCACTCGCAATGAACTCAGCGCTCGCCGTTGCAGCCCCGGATCAAGTGCTGCAGCGCAACGACGTGTCACTGGCAATGGCCAACGATTTGCTGAATGCCGCGCTGACAGCCTGTCATGCCGATGGCCGTACAGGCGTTGCTGCCATTGTCGACCGTGGGGGCAATTTAGTCGCCTTGCAGCGCGACGATAACGTGGGGCCACACAACACATTAGCCGCCCAACGCAAAGCCTATACCGCCCTGTCGACCAAAACGCCAACACGACTATTGGCAGAGCGTGCCCGCAGCACACCCGATGCGGAAAACCTCAACACCCTGCATGAGCTGTTACTGCTGGGCGGCGGCGTGCCGTTGCTGTTTGAAGGGCAAGTCATTGGCGCGATCGGAGTGGCCGGTGCCGGCGGTGCAGCAAACGATGAAGGTTGCGCACTGGCCGCTATCAACAAAATTTTACCGACTGTCAAAAACTAAGGACATCATCATGACTGGATTAAAAACGTTCTTCGCGGGCCTTGTATTGAGTGTCGTATCGTCACTGGCGTTAGCGGCAGGAAACCCGCTCAGCGTGCATGTACTCAACTTACAAGATGGTCTGCCCTCCCCTGGCGTCAATGTCACGCTGGAAAAACAGGACGGCAAGAACTGGAACATGCTCAACAGCGCCGCGACAAACGAGCAAGGCCGTATTCCCGGGCTGTACCCCGATGGCCAGGCCCTGGAGAAAGGCATCTACCGTGTCACCTTTAAAACCGGTGAGTGGTTCAAAGCGCACAACGTCTCAAGTTTCTTTCCAGAGGTACCCGTCATTTTTGAGGTAGACGGTGCCGTTGCGCACTACCACATCCCATTACTGCTCAGCCCCTACGGTTTCTCTACCTACAGAGGGAATTGAGCGTCGACTAAAAAAACAAGGCCGCCCCTGATCTCATGGGCGGCCTTTCTGCTTGATTATTTGACCAACGTTATGTCGATGACCTGCATCGCACCGCTGGACCTGTTCTCGCAAGCTACAGGCGATCCGTTCACGAAAGCAGGCTGACCGCCCGTAGCACTTCAAAAAAAATAGTGCCCATTGTCAGTCTGGTTCTTTCAGCATATCGTGTAAAAAACTTATACAAGAGCATGGTCGATGTACAATAAAGTGAATTGGCCGCTGACCCTGTATTTCGACGGTGAATGCCCTCTGTGTGCGCGCGAAATCAAGCTCCTGCGCGGCCATGCCGTAAAGGATCGACTGCTGTTTGTGGACATCAGCAGCGGTGCATTCGACGCCAAGGCACTGGGGTTCACGTTCGAGCACATGCAGTCCTCGCTGCACGCCCGTTTTGCTGATGGACGCTGGGTAACCGGTCTGGACGCCACCCTTTGGAGCTGGCGAGCTGCCGGTTTGGGTTTCTGGGCAACGCCACTGACGTGGCGTGCATTGCGCCCGTTGTTTGAGTTCGGTTATCGCCTCTTCTGCCGCTTACGTCCCCATTTGGCGTGGTTACCTCACCCAGATAGTGGCCGTCGCTGTGTCGATAACCGTTGCGCGGTGCCGGCGCCCAAACCCGCATCAGACGGGCAGCCCACGTTGAAAAAAAAGCAGCCCTAGAAAGCCTCGCCTTGTCATGGCCCCGACGAAGAGCCTGGGTCATGGCTGATCTGGCGAACCCTGTGTCATCTGCGTCAGATCGTGCGCAGCAGATACTCTCCCACTGCCAAGGATTGCCGACACATCAAGCGCAGCAAGGCTGCGAGGAATAAAGATGAACCCATCATTAGCCGAGCATTACCGTGAAATTCTCGTCGGCGTAGGCGAGAACCCTGAGCGTGAAGGACTGCTGGATACCCCCAAGCGCGCAGCAAAAGCGATGCAGTACCTGTGCAATGGCTACACAATGAGTCTGGAGGAAGTGATCAATGGCGCATTGTTCGAATCGCAAAACGATGAAATGGTCATAGTGCGAGACATCGAGCTGTATTCATTATGTGAGCATCACATGCTGCCCTTCATCGGCAAGGCGCATGTAGCGTACATCCCCACCGGAAGGGTACTGGGCCTGTCGAAGGTCGCCCGGGTGGTGGATATGTTCGCCCGGCGCCTGCAGATCCAGGAAAACCTTACCAAACAAATTGCCGACGCCATTCAGCACATCACCGATGCCGCCGGCGTGGCCGTGGTCATTGAGGCGAAGCACATGTGCATGATGATGCGGGGTGTGGAGAAACAAAATTCGGTGATGACCTCATCCGTGATGCTTGGCGCCTTTCGCGAGTCCTCTGCTACACGTCACGAGTTCCTGCAACTGATAGGCCGACTGGGTTAACACCAAAAAATCGCATCAGACCGCAGGAGAGCCTGGATGAACACTCCCTTCACGATGAATTCCCTCGGTGAGGGCTATCGTGCCCTCGTAATAGGCGCCAGTGGGGCGCTCGGCTCGGCTTTTTGTGAGTTGCTCAATCAGGATCCACGGTGCGCGCATGTTCGTGAGTTGGGGCGCAACAGTGTTCCATTCCTCGATCTGGAGAATGCCGACAGTATCGCCAGAGCAGCGGCCGAATTGACGGAGGAAGCACCGTATCAGTTGATCTTGCATGCCGCCGGCCTGCTCCATCGCGACAAAATAAAGCCTGAAAAAAGTTACTCTGCGATTGATGCAGATGCGTTGCAGTCGGTATTTCAAGTCAACACAATCGGGCCTGCGCTGGTTTTGCGTCACTTTCTGCCCTTGCTTGATCCTCGCGGCGCGATGGCGATGCTCTCTGCCAAGGTGGGGAGCATCGGCGATAACCGCTTGGGCGGCTGGTACGCCTATCGCGCCTCCAAGGCAGCACTGAACATGCTGATCAAAACGGCAGCCATCGAACTGGCAAGAACCCGACCTCAGAGCCGACTGCTGAGCCTTCACCCGGGTACAGTTGTATCAGCACTGTCGCAACCCTTTCGGAGTGCCTCTGCCGCCAGGCCGGCAAACGTGGCCGCCTGTGAATTACTATCGCTGATCGACCGAATAGAGCCTGCCGACAGTGGCAATTTCTTCGCTTATAACGGAGAACGCCTTCCCTGGTAGGTAGGGAGTGAAGATTGAAACCGTTTTCCTGCGCTCTTGTACAGCAGAGCCTCCATGATGAGATTTGTGTCGCACGTGAAGGACACATAGAGTCGTTGGCGATATAGAGATACTTTCCAATGATCTCGAAAACGCTCATAACCCCCAAGTTGTCCTAGACTGATGTGAAATTCACCGGACTCTGAAAATGATCGACGCAGAATTGCTGAAATTGATGGTTGAAACGTCGAATGATGGCATTGTAATTGCCGAGCAGGAAGGCGATGAGAACATCCTGATCTACGCTAACCCCGCCTTTCAGCGCCTGACGGGATACAGCGTTGACGAAACGCTGTATCAGGACTGCCGCTTCCTTCAGGGTGATGACCGAGACCAAGCGGGCCTGGCTGTTATCCGAGAGGCGATAAAGCTGCATCAGCCCTGCCGGCAAATCATTCGCAACTATCGTAAGGACGGTAGCGCCTTCTGGAATGAGCTGTCGATTACTCCGGTTTTTAACGAGGCTGATCAGCTCACCTATTACATCGGCATCCAGAAGGACGTCAGCGTCGAGTTCGAGGCCCAAGAACGCGTGCGTGAACTCGAAGCGGAAGTCGCCAGCTTGAAAGCTCAACTGGCTCGATAGCCATGTCAATCGCGCGATCGCTGATAACGCCTTAATGGCGGCCTGAATAAATACTTGATTCACCTCAGCAGCCCCTAGGGCTCAGGGAATGGCAGTGGTGCATCTCCATCGCGTCGCACAGCAAAAACATTGAGTGTCATCGCCACAAACGCGTAGTAGCCATAGACACCTATCAGCTCAACCACAGCAGGCTCGCCAAGCGTACTGACGGCGTCGGCGTACAGAGCATCGTCAACGCGACGATACTCATAAAGTGCCCTCCCAAGACGATAAACAATACGTTCGTCATCACGCTGGAACTCCGGCAAAACCTGCTGCTTGAGAGACTCGATGATACTGTCTGACAGACCCGTGCTGCGGGCAATGGGCTCGTGAATTTGCCACTCAGCCTGGGACTGCCACCAGGAAGCAGTGACGAGAATAGCCAGCTCGGTCAATCGAAGCTCCAAGCGCGTACCGTATCTGCAAAACGCACCAAGCTTTTGGGCATGGCTGGCAAGCTCGGGACTTTGAATCCACGCTAAAAACGGGCCGTCAAGGTTGCCTCGTGGGCCACTGAGAATGTCTCTAAGGACGGCTCTCTGTGATTCATTCATCTGCTCTTCAGACAGTGGGCTGAGGCGCGATTGGATGGCCATCTCTAATACTCCTTAGGGCAGTTAATCGCCCCAGACTCTCATTGCCCTGTAAGCGTCCGGGGAAGTCAGAGGTATCTCGAATAGGCGTAGATCAGGGCGTCCCATGCACAACCTACCAAGACACTCGCGATCCAGACCGTATGCACGCCGAAGGACTACGACATGGGAAGAGATTTATGCGGGCCATTGAGTGGACCGCCCTCGCCCACTGATCTACAGGTCCAGACGCGCGGGGCGATAAACGCAAAAAGGGAACGCCCCTGACGGAGCGTTCTACCTTTGTGGCTCAGCGGCGAAAGAGACGATCTAGAACGAGCAAAGCAACTGCACCGATCGCGATTGCAGCAACTGGTTTTTCTTTAACAAATGTAGATACGCTGTCCAGCGCATCGCCATAGGTTTGGGTCAACTGACCAGCAACTTGGCGACCATTTCCTTCGGCCTCGAGCTTCGAATCACCAAACAATTTACCGACTGCGCTCTGCGCTTTGCCAGCAACCTTGTCTACAACCCCTTCTACCTGTTCGCTCTTCATGATTCACCAAATGTTCGTGTGGGAGTGAGTACCCCAGAAAAAACCTGGGCTTGATGCAATCTGCACAGCGTTAGGGGGACGAGCGTAATGATTAGTTCAAATTGATGTTGATCTCAAACGCGGGTAAGGGCGGTGAGCCATAAGTGTCCAGGCAATGAACCTTGTGCGTTTTCGCTGGAGCTGAATCCCGCAACGCCAACGGGTACCGATTCGATATATGAAGAATAAGCCGTACCTCTTTCTATGCAGAGGCCTCGACGATAATCTAGCGCATGAACTAGCCAGACTGGGAGATTTTAGCCCATGGATAGTATGGGCCCGCCTTTTAAATGAATGGTGCTGGCTGTCAACGTCGTGACGGTCGCATATTGATAACCCACGAAGATAAAAAATCCATGGCCTTGAGTCCCACGCCCCCAGTATCCCCTCTGAAAAGCCTCCTTTTGCGCAGGAGCTATTTCGGTTTCCTAGCTGTGATCGTCCTCCTCCCATTAGGGGTCACGCTACTTTGCCAGGGTGCAGTGCAGGTCTCAGCGCTGCGTTATACAGAATGGTCTGTGAGGAAAATATTTAATATCTACTGCGTGCTAATTCAAGTTTCCTGTGGAATCTGTGGCGTCTTGAGTGTAGCCCGCATTGGTTTTGATCTGTGCAAGCGACGCCATAGACTAAAACCTCAGCTCAAGCTTATGGTGGGTTTGCTTATGGGGCTGGGTTGGTCGATGTACAACATCACCCTCACACATATTTATCCTAGGCCCGAGATAACGCTTAGCGCGGATATTTTGATAGTTTTTCTATTTGTGACAAGCTCTGTCATGTTTTGGAGAATGGCGTGTCACTATTGGGCGATCAAAGCTAAGCGATAGAATGGCTCTCGGATCCTGTTGTATAGGCAAACTGTACTTGCATGCCGCTGAGATCGATTAAAGCAGAAGAAAAAAGGCGCTCCGGAGAGCGCCTTGAACAAAATTATTGCAGGCTTACCTGACGCTGGTCTGGCTTGCCAGCAGTACCGATCTGGATGCGTTTTGGCTTGGCTTCTTCGGGAATAACTCGAAGCAACTCGATTGCCAACAGCCCATGGGTGAGTGATGCACCTTGCACCTCGATGTGGTCAGCCAGCCGGAAAGACAAGCGGAAGGCCCGCTGAGCTATGCCTTGGTGAAGGTAAGTCACCTTCTCATCGTTTTCGCGTTTTCCACCAGAAACGTTCAGTACGCCATTCTCTACCTGAATGTCTATGTCCTCCTCTGTGAGACCCGCCACTGCAATCACGATGCGGTATTGATCATCACCATGTTTCTCGACGTTATGAGGTGGGTAGCTATTACCAGCCTCACTACGAAGCGCCGATTCAAACAAGTCGTTGAAGCGATCAAAACCCACGGACTGACGAAACAGAGGGGCCAAAGAAAGAGTAGTAGCCATAGCAAAATCTCCTGAGTTTTCTCCAAGTGATTTAAGACGCGACCCGTTTTCGGCATCGCGTAAAACCGAAAATAGGTACTTCCAAAACATTTTCAAGGGCACCTCGAAAAAAATTTTCCAACCCAATTTCTCGGCTTAAAACCATGGGCACACCGTGCCGCACAGGCAACGCGCCTGCAGCGAGCGAATTCGTCAGTTGCTGGAGCGCAGCTCGCTAATCAGACAGGTCGCGGTGCCGCAAAAGCCAGCAAAGCAGGCCGAGTACCAACGTCGCGAAACCTAGCGCCGCGATGGTCGAAGCCGGAGTGACGGCCGAATCCAGGATGACAAATTTTCGGCTCAGGGCCAGCAATGCAATCATCAGTACGGTTCTTACCTGCACGACGCTGTTGCGCCTGAGGGCGGGTCGCACTATCGAATGCTTGAATTCCAAGGCAATCAATACCGTGAAAATGGAGCCAAATAGCGCTTGGAATGCGTTGTGATCCAGCGGATCAATGGCTCCGCCTATCAGAAGGGGCACTACATTCCGGCAGAGTTGCATCACGGCGATAACGATCACCAGCGCTATGATCAGGCTCAGCGTCAGTACCACCAGTTGCTCGAAGCGCTCATAGGCGCTCATCAAAGCCCATTGGATTTTAAAATTTTTAAATGTCGAGTTACTCTCACGGTTTTCTGGATGAAGCTTAGACACGACCTCTCTCCTCTTGTCTTGGAGGACTTATTTAAGATGCGCCCCGTTTCGCGGTTTGACCAAGTATGGGCATACGAACTTGATATCAAGGACGTCTATTGAAAAAGTCAGAGCTTCCAGTCAAAACCTGTGCAACCTGTGGGCTTCCTTTCACATGGCGAAAGAAATGGGCCCGTTGCTGGGACGAAGTACGCTATTGCTCGGAGCGCTGCAGACGCAGCAAGTCACTCAAAACCTGAATAAGAAAGCGCTGTTTAAGCCCTTTTGTGCTCGGGCGAAGATGACTTCGTCAGCCAAGGCTCAACCGTGATTGAATTCCACACCGAGGGGCATGGTCACCTATAAGGAGAATAGAAGACGACAACGAGCCCTTTGGAGCCCCTGGATGTATCCGACAACACCCGATGGCCGTTATTTTTTAGTTAACGGCAAACTCTGGCGCTGCAGCAATCCGTCGCTGCCCGCAGACGCACGCCAGAAGTGGGTTAATTCACTTATGGAAGCGCGTCGTGAAGTAAAGAGCGCTAAAGCGTCAGGTGATGAGACGCAGCTGAACGGTGCGAGGGCGCGGGTTCAGAAGGCCAAGGTCGAGCTGGGTGAGCGCGGGCCGGTATGGTGGGATGATGGTTCCCCCGACTTTAATCAGTGCCAGGTCAAAAACACGCCCTATTCGCAATGGCATAAATCTCTCGCGGCTACACAAGCGAAGTAAAGCTCGCACTTAAAGCCAGTTCGCAAGACACGCTCCACTGCCTCAGCGGCAGCTTCGTCACACGCTCATTCCACGTGACGTACCTTCAATCTGCCCTGCATCGCGCCGAAAGCCCATGTCGCAGCGACTCGGCGGGCGCCAGGTTGGCGCCGAAGCAGGCAGATTAAAGGCCGTAATGAATCACCTGTAGGCGGCATCCGGGACTAAGATTTATTCCGGAGGGGAATGCTGCCTATACGGTGGATCTGTGTTTCTAGCGATGCTCCCTCAACAAAAACGACTCGCCCCACACCAACGGCCCCAACCCCAAATGCGCCGCCAACGTCTGGCCAATATCAGCAAAGCTGCCCCGCTCGCCCAGCCAACCTGCGGCCATACCAGCACCATAAGCCAACACAGGCACATGCTCACGGGTGTGATCGCTGCCCGGCCGCGACGGGTCGCAACCGTGGTCTGCGCTGATGATCAGCAACGTGTGCGGGTCCATCAACGCGAGTAATTCCGGCAGCCTGCGGTCGAAAGCCTCCAACGCGGCGGCGTAGCCAGCCAGGTCGCGGCGGTGGCCGTAGAGCATGTCGAAGTCGACGAAGTTGGCGAACACCAGACTGTTGTCCGGCGCTTCCTGGTAGGCCTTGAGCGTGGCATCGAACAGCGCGTCGTTGCCGTCGGCCTTATACAGCCGACTGATACCTCGGTGAGCGAAGATATCGCCGATTTTGCCGACCGCATGCACGCTGCCGCCGGCTTCGCAGAGACGATCAAGCAGCGTCGCCGACGGCGGTGGCACGGTGTAGTCGCGACGATTGCCGGTGCGGCGGAACGCGCCCGCGTGCTCGCCGGTAAACGGTCGGGCAATGACCCTGCCGACGGTGTATGCATCACATAACTCACGCGCGATTTCACACACTCGATACAGCGCATCGAGCCCGAAGTGGCTTTCATGGGCGGCGATCTGCATCACGCTGTCGGCTGAGGTGTAGCAAATCGGCTGTCGGCTGCGGATGTGCGCCTCACCCAAGTCGTCCAGCACCGTGGTGCCCGAGACGTGGCAGTTGCCCAGGATGCCGGGCAACTCTGCCCGCTCGATCAGGTCGGCGAGCAATTGTGGCGGGAATGAATCGACCGGCTGCTCGAAATACCCCCAGTCGAACAACACCGGCACGCCCATCATTTCCCAATGCCCGGACGGCGTGTCTTTGCCGGAGGATTGCTCCCGCGCGTGGCCGTAGGCACCGACCGGTGCAGCGTCGCCCCAGTGGCCCGGTAACGGGCCGTCACCACTGGCCGCCGCGGCAGCCCCCAAGCCCAAACGGCCCAGGTTTGGTAACGACAAAGCTCCCTTTCGAAACGGCCCATCGGCTTCGCCACGGGCGCACGCCTCGGCAATATGGCGCAGGGTGTCGGCGCCGGTGTCGCCAAAAAGAGCGGCGTCGGCACTGGCGCCGATGCCCAACGAGTCGAGGACTAACACAATGGCCTTGCTCATAGTTTTTCCTGAATCAAATCACGTGCGGCCAGGCCAGCTCCGCCTAACCGATAGGCTGCGCGCAAGGCGGCTGCGCCCTGCCCGGCCTGCTCCAGGTTGCGCGCGTGCACCCACCCCAGCGGCCGTTGCGCGTTGACCTGTTCACCGACGAAGGCCAAATCGCTGAAACCCACGGACAGGTCCAGCACATCGTCCGGGTGACTGCGCCCGCCGCCCAATGCCACTACCGCCAAGCCCACCGCACGGGTGTCGATCTCGCTGACGCAGCCTTCTTCCTCGGCCCACACCGGCACCGACACGGCGGCCTTGGGTAAATGCGCTTCGGGGTCGCGGGTAAAATCCTGCGGGCCGCCCAGTGCACCGACCATTTGCTCGAAGCGCTGCAAAGCCGCCCCGCTCTGCCAGGCCTGCAGCAATTGGTCGCGCGCCTGAGCGTCATCGTTCGCCAAACCGGCCATCCTCAGCACCTCGCTCGCCAGCGCCAACGTCACCGCCCACAGGCGTTCACTGCGCACCTCGCCCTTGAGCAGCGCGACTGCTTCGGCCACCTCCAGGGCATTGCCGGCACTGCGCGCCAGCGGCTGGTTCATGTCGGTGATCAGCGCACGGGTGTTGACCCCGGCACCGTTGGCTACCGCGACGATGCTGGCGGCCAGCGCACGCGCCTGTTCCGGCTCGGCCATGAAGGCGCCGTTGCCGGTCTTCACGTCCATGATCAAGACGTCGAGGCCGGCGGCGAGTTTCTTGCCGAGGATCGACGCGGTGATCAGATCAATCGACTCCACCGACCCGGTCACATCGCGGATCACATACAAGCGCTTGTCCGCAGGTGCCAGGTTGGCGGTCTGGCCGATGATGGCGCAACCGACTTCGGCCACCACCGCGTGCAGGCGTTCAGGGCTGGGTTGGCAGTCGTAGCCGGGGATGCTTTCGAGCTTGTCCAGGGTGCCGCCGGTATGCCCGAGGCCGCGCCCGGAAATCATCGGCACGTAACAGCCACAGGCCGCCAGCAATGGCGCGAGCAGCAAGCTGATCATATCGCCGACGCCACCGGTGGAATGCTTGTCGACGACCGGCCCTGGCAGATCCCACTTCAGCACCTGGCCGGAATCGCGCATGGCCTCGGTCAAGGCCAGACGCTCACTCACATCCATGCCCTTGATGAACACCGCCATGGCGAACGCGGCCACCTGGCCATCGCTGAGGCTGCCGTCGGCAATGCCGGCGACAAAGCGTTGAATGTCAATTGCGGCCAGGGCGTGCCCGTCGCGTTTACGCCGAATCACTTCTTGTGGCAACCACATACCGTACTCCTTACAGCGAAATGAAAAAGCCGACAATCGCCGCACTCATCAGGTTGGAAAGCGTGCCACCGATCATGGCGCGCAAGCCCAGCCGCGCCAGCTCCTGGCGCCGTTGCGGGGCGATACCGGTCAAACCGCCCAGCTGGATGGCAATCGAAGAAAGGTTGGCAAAGCCACACAGGGCAAAGGTCACGATCACCTGGGTGTGCACCGACAACAGCGGCACACCGGCTTCGGCGGCCTTGGCCGGGGTCAAGTAATTAGCCAGGTCGGCATAGGCGACAAACTCGTTGAGCACCAGTTTTTCACCGATAAAACCGCCGGCCAGCACCGCCTCATGCCACGGCACCCCGAGCAGAAAAGCGATGGGCGCCAGCACGTGCCCGAGGACCAGTTGCAAGGTCAATTGCGGGTAGCCAAACCAATTGCCGGCCCAGCCCAATAGCCCGTTGAACAGCGCGATC
Organism: Pseudomonas sp. R76; assembly: GCF_009834565.1. GTDB lineage: Bacteria > Pseudomonadota > Gammaproteobacteria > Pseudomonadales > Pseudomonadaceae > Aquipseudomonas. The sequence continues at coordinate 3,418,683 of NZ_CP019428.1, read as the reverse complement.
AATGCGATAAACGCCAGCAACATGGCACCGACGGACAAGGCCAGGCGCAAGCCGACCTGGGCGCCCTCGGCGGCGGCGTCGATGATATTGGTTGGGCGGTTCTCAGCCTGCCCCAGCTCCTCGATCACCTGTTCGGTGCGGGCTGGTTCGGTTTCCGGTTCCATCAGCTTGGCCATCAACAAGGCTCCCGGCGCCGACATGAAACACGCGGCGATCAGGTACTTTAGTTCCACCCCAAGCCCGGCATAGCCCAACAGCACCGAGCCTGCCACCGCCGCGAAACCGCCGACCATCACCGCGAACAACTCAGAGCGTGTCAGCTTGGCAATGAACGGCCGCACCACCAGCGGCACCTCCGACTGGCCGATGAAAATCGCCGACGTCACCACCATCGACTCGATACGGCTGGTACCCAGCAACAGGCGCAAGGCGCCGCCCACCAGCCGGATGATCCAGCCCATCACGCCGATGTAATACAGCACCGAGATAAAGCTGCCGAAGAACACGATCATCGGCAACACTCGAATGGCGAATACAAACCCGCCACTGCCGAACACTTCAAACATGTGCGGCGAACTCAGGCCGCCGAACAGAAACTCGATGCCTTTGTTCGCGTACAGCTGCAGCGAGGCCACCGCCCCCGACAGCGAAGCCAGCACCGTCTGGCCCCAAGGCACGTAAAGCGCAAAAGCACCGATCAACACCTGGATCACAAACGCCACCGAAACGGTGCGCCAATTGATCGAGCGACGCTGATGGGATAAAGCAATGGCAATGACAATAAGGGTCGCTATTCCGACAAGACTGATCATGCAGACGTCTCAACAATGGACCGAGCGGACGCAGACCCGAAGGCCTGCCCAGGATTAGAAAGCGTCGAAGGCGCCCGGCAGCAATTGCGCCAGGGTCCAGGTACGCGTGGCGGCCGGGTCACTGCCCTGGCAAATCACCACTGCATCCTTGGCCATCAACTCCAGCATCACCTGGCGGCAGGCACCGCAAGGGCTTATCAGTGAAACGTTGGGTGCATAAACCGCCATCGCCGTGAAACTGCCGGGCGCATGGCCCTGGCTGATGGCGCTGAACAAGGCGCTGCGCTCGGCACAGTTGGTCAGCCCGTAAGAGATGTTCTCCACGTTGCAACCCTGTACCACTTCACCGTCGGCGGTCAGCAACGCCGCGCCAACCGGAAAGTGGGAGTAAGGCGAGTACGTGCTCTGGGCGGCACGCTTTGCCTGTTCCATCAAACGCTCTTCAATTGTCATTCACAGGGTCATCCCATTTTGTTGCGAGCACGTCCAGGGCGGGCGTGACGCTATTATCCTGTTATTTAAATAACATTTGATGTGATTTCTCAACCTTTTTCTGAGTGCGAATACAGGAAATGAATGCAGGGGTGGTGTGAAGGGTTTGGGATTGGGCTTGGAGCGCCTTACCGGCACGGGTCACGGCAGCGGCGTTGCACCGCTCCGGCCAGGACCCGCAGCTTTAAAGCAGGCTATAAATCTCAGCAACCACCTGCAGTGTTGCGTCGTCGATCGTGCCTTCATTACGGCATAAAACCCAGCCTTGCTCAGCAACCGCTCGCTCGAACGCCTGCGTACACGCGACCTGTTCCTCCAGCGTATGGATCACCGTACTGCTCAGCCCACGCCGTCGTGCTGCGGCCCTCGCCCACGAAATATCCGGGGCGGTGACAACCCCGACATGCAAGTCAGGCACGCGCACGTTCCGATCAATGTTGAGCTGTAGAATTTCTGCAAAGGGGACTATCCGGCGAAACGCGGCATCCGAGGGGTACCAGCGATCAATCAGCACGATGCTGCCCGGTGGCTGTTTATCGAGCACATGCTCGGACATCCAGGCACGGCTATCAGCAAAGCGCTCGCAAACCTGAAGTTCCAGATCCCGGGTGGGGTTTCTGACGAATTGGTTAACGAGGGCCATTGTTTCACCCCGATAGGGATCGCTTTTTCTCTCGCAAAGCCGGATCACCTTGTTATTGCCTGCCCTCAGGGCTTTCGTAACGGCTTCCAACAGCGTGGTTTTGCCGGTGCCCTTGGGCCCATCCAGGGAAACAAACAGCGAACGATTCATTCTTCAACTAATGATTGATAGAGGCGTCGACGGACTCTATCTGAATTTATGCCAGAGGGTTCTCAAAACCCAGGGTTGCAGCTGTTTATAAACACCCGCCATTATCCCTATCTAGGTGGGAGCGGGCTTGCCCGCGATGGCGACGGCCCAGCAAGCATTGATGCCGACTGACCCACCGCTTTCGCAGGCAAGCCAGCTCCCACATTCGACCGCATGCCGAGGCTGGAACCCGGTCAGCTGTAAAAAATGCAGATCAAAATGTGGGAGCGGGCTTGCTCGCGAAGGCGTCAGCCCAGCAAACATTAATGCTGACTGACCCACCGCTTTCGCAGGCAAGCCAGCTCCCACATTCGACCGCATTCCGAGGCTGGAACCCGGTCAGCTGTAAAAAATGCAGATCAAAATGTGGGAGCGGGCTTGCCCGCGATAGCGTCAGCCCAGCAAACATTAATGCTGTCTGACACACCGCTTTCGCAGGCAAGCCAGCTCCCACATTCGACCGCATGCCGAGGCTGGAACCCAGTCAGCTGCAAAAAATGCAGATCAAAATGTGGGAGCGGGCTTGCCCGCGAAGGCGACGGCCCAGCAAACATCGATCCTGACTGACCCACCGCTTTCGCAGGCAAGCCAGCTCCCACATTACGAAGCAGACAGTCGCACTCTTAATCTATGTGCATGAACCGAGGAATTTCCAGCCCCAAGCTTTCACGCAAGGTCGTCCCTTCATACGCTTTGCGATAGACACCCCGCTCTTGCAGCAACGTTATGACTTCCTGCGTAAACCGCGCGAACTGCTGCGGATGCCCAATGTAGATATTGAACCCATCCACCGCCCGCGCTTCAAACCATTCCGCCATTTTGCGCGCAACGGTGTCCGCCGTGCCCACAAACGCCCCCGGTCGCAGTTGCCGTCCGAACTCCACCGCCTGGCGCAACGTGAAGCCTTTCTCCCGCGCCTGGTCAGCAATGCGTTTGGCGTTGGTGAAAAAGCTGCTGCGCGCGGCTTCCAGACTCTCTTGCGGGAACGGCGCATCGAGGTCGTACTGACTGAAATCATGCCAGCCGAAATTACGTCCGAACTCCTTCAGCGCCAGTTCAAAGCTGTGATCCGCGTGATGGTAGTGCTGCTCGATTTCACGCGCCTGCGCATCGGTGTCGCCCACATAAATCTCGGCGCCGGGCATCACCAATAACTGCTCCGGGTCGCGACCGTGTTGCGCCGCCCTGCCCTTTATATCCCGGTAGAACGCCTGGCCCTGTTCGATGCTGGCCGCGTGGGTGAAGATCACATCGGCGGTGGCCGCACCCAGGTCGCGGCCTTGCTCTGAGTCGCCGGCCTGGAAGATCACCGGCTGGCCTTGGGGTGAGCGCTGGATGTTCAGCGGGCCGACCACGGAAAAATGCTCGCCCTTGTGGTTCAGGCTGTGCAGTTTGCGCGGGTCGAGAAACTGGCCGGTCGCGCGGTCGCGCACAAACGCATCGTCCTCGTAGGAGTTCCACAGGCCTTGCACCACTTGGACGTGCTCGGCGGCGCGGCTGTAGCGGGTGTCGTAGTCGTAATGTTCGTCGCGGCTGTAGTTGCCAGCAGTGCCGGCATCGCCGCTGGTGACCACGTTCCAGCCGGTGCGGCCTTTGCTGATCAGGTCGAGGGAGGCCAGGCGCCGTGCGACGTTGTAGGGCGAGTTGTAAGAAGTGGTCAGCGTTCCGACCAAGCCCAGGTGCCGCGTGCTGACAGCCAACGCCGATAACAATGTCAGCGGTTCCAGGCGGTTCAGGTAGTGGGATGGCGAGCCTTCGGTGATGAACTGGCTGTCGACGATAAACATCAAGTCGAACAGCGCCGCTTCGGCCTGGCGCGCGATGTCGATGTACCAGTCGACATTGACGCTGGCATCAGCCGGCAGTTGCGGGTCAAGCCACAGGTTATGGCGACCTGGCCCGCCGCAACCCATGGTCAAGGCACCCAGTTTGAGCTGTCTGTTGGTCATGTCAGATGAATTCCTTGAAGCGTTCAGGGCTGGGTGGTGGCGACGGCGGGTTGCAGGGCGGCCGAGAAGGAGTCGTCGAACAGGCTGGCCGCCGAGTACGACTTGACCAGGCCTTGGCTTGCGAAAAAGTCCACGGTCTTTTGCGCGTCTACCGGCGATTGCGCGGTCAGTGGCTCGACCGTGGTGCGGGCGCGGGCGAACCAGGCACGGGCGATGTCGGTGTCGGCGCGGGTGCGTTTGGCCCAGACATCGGCGTAAGCGTCAGCATTGGCCGGATTTTGGCGCGCCCAGTCACGGGCTTTTTTCAGGCGTTGAAGAAAGTCGCTGATCTGTGCGCGCTTGGCATCCACGGCCTTGGCGTTGGCGGCGATGAAGCTCTGGGCCGGAATCAAGCCCTCAGCGGTGGCGAGTACGCGGGCACCTTGGCGTTCCTGTTGGGTGACGTAGGGCTCCCACGTGGCGATGACGTCAACCGAGCCGCCTTCCAGCGCATGGGAGGCATCGAGGGCGCTGAGATAGCGCAGCTCCAGCGAGTCGCGTGGGACGCCGGCTTTATCCAGCGCAGTCAGCAGCAATTGCTGGCTCCAGGAGCCTTTCCAGATTGCCGCACGCTTGCCGGCAAGGTCCGCCAGGCTGTGGATCGAGGAGTCCTTGCGGACCAGAATCGCCACGCCTTCGAGATTTTGCCGACTGACTGCAATCACCTTGATCGGCGCGCCCAGCGCACCCAGGAACAGCACCGGCGCGTCCCCCAGCAAGCCGATATCCAGGCTGTTGGCATTCAGCGCTTCGGCAACCGGCGAGCCTGCGGTGAATTGCTTCCATTCCAGCGTGTAGGGCAGATTTTCCAGCACACCCGCCGCTTCCATCACGGCTTGGGCGTTGTAGCTTTGGTCACCGACCACCAGCGTTTGCGCGTTCGCGGTCAGGCACAACAGGGTGGCAGCCAACCCGGCCGCCAGTTTTGAAAGGTAACGCACGTTCGTCTCCAGATGCCTTGTCAGGCATGCAAGTCGATCCGCGCGCGCGGTCTCGGAGTGTTCGTAGGGACTCATACGATGCGGTTATAACCACCGCTTGTAAAGTACCCATAACGCATAACGTAATGCATAAATAATGCAGCATCCGCATTTTCATCTTGCCGACACTGCGCCAGTACATTGCGGACTGCCCGGCGCCACCTACACTGATTGAAACCTTGGTAACCCGCGCCTTTTTTCAGCGGCCGAGGCGGATGGAAATGCACGCATGACTCAACAATAAAAAGCAGTTAACCACCTGATTACCTAGAGTAAATATGAAAGAGCAGCGTCGCCAGCGTGCATCAGGAGTAGCGCCCATCCGCGCCCCGTTTAAACCACCCCATCGGCTGGCGACCCTAAGCCTGCTGTGCATTGCCCTCGCCGCCTGTACCGTTGGGCCTGATTTCACGCGCCCCGATGTGCCGACAAATGCCGACTATTCAAGAGAAAAACTCACCGCCACCGCCGGGGCCGATATCGACACCGGTGGCGCGGCGCAGCGGCTGATCGCCGGCATGGATATCCCTGGGCAGTGGTGGACGCTGTTCCGCTCGCCGTCACTCAATGCCCTGGTCGAAGAGGCCCTGCGTGCCAACCCGGATGTCAGCGCTGCGCAGGCGGCATTACGCCAGGCTAACGAACTGGTGTATGCCGATCAGGCGTCACTGTTTCCCTCGGTGAGCGCCAATGTGCAGAAAGCCCGCGAGAAAGTCTCGGGCGTGACCTCGGGCATTCCGGAATCGCCGATTCTTACGGTGAGTTCGGCATCGCTCAGCGTGTCCTATGCCCCGGACGTGTTCGGCGGCACGCGCCGGCAAATCGAATCGACCACGGCGCAGGCTGAGTACGAGCGCTTCCAGCTGGAGGCGACTTACCTGACCTTGACTTCGAATGTGGTCAACACGGCGGTCAGCCTGGCGTCGTTGCGCGATCAAGTCGCCGCCACCGAAGAAATCATCAAACTGCAGGGCGGCCAGCTCGACTTGCTGCAAGCCCAGCGACGACTGGGCGCCATCGGCGATAGCGATGTGCTCACACAGCAAACCGCGCTGGCACAAACCCGTGCGACCTTGCCGCCGCTGCAAAAGCAATTGGCGCAGACCCGCAACCAGTTGATGGCGTACCTCGGGCGCTTTCCGAATCAGGATCAGGGCGAGCGTTTCAACCTGGCCTCCTTGCACCTGCCGGAAGAACTGCCGGTCAGCCTGCCCTCGGCCATTGTCGGCCAGCGGCCGGATGTGCGCTCGGCGCAGGCACAACTGCATCAAGCAAGCGCCAATATCGGCGTGGCCGTCGCCAATCAATTGCCGCAGTTCAGCATTACCGGGTCGTTAGGCTCCACGGTGGCCAGTGGCACCAAGCTGTTTTCGGCGGGCAGCGGCGTCTGGAGCCTGGCCGGTTCAATCACCCAGCCGATCTTTGATGCCGGCGCACTCGAACACCGCAAACGCGCGGCCGTGGCTGCCTATGATGAGTCGGCAGCGCGCTACCGCGGCACCGTGATTACCGCGTTCCAGGACGTGGCCAATGCGCTGCGGGCGCTGGAGGCGGATGCCGATGCGCTCAACCAGCAAGTCGTGGCCGAACGCGCTGCCCAAGCCAACCTCGACTTGGTACAGGCCCAGTTCCGCCTCGGCGCCGTGGCGTATATCAACTTGCTCAACGCCCAGCAAACCTACCAGAACACCGCGCTATCGCGCGTCAAGGCGCAGGCCGCTCGGTACAGCGACACCACCGCTTTGTTCCAGGCATTGGGCGGTGGCTGGTGGAACCGCACCGACGTCGACCCCGCCACCCAGGGCAAACCGGATCGCTTCGGCCTGCCGTCGTGGCAAGAGATCATGCCAGCCAGCAATAAGGCTGCACCTGAATCGAATCATTGAAACAGTGAGAGACCCCATGGCTGACGTTCAGACTGCCTCTGCCCTGCCCCCCGAGCCCGGACAACCGCGCAAGCGTCGTCTGTGGCGGCCGATGCTCATCATGATCGTGGTGGTGCTGGTGATCGTCGCGATCATCGCCGGGGTGAAATTCGTGCAGATTTCGGCACTGATCGCCCAATCCAAAGCGCCGTTGCCGGCCGCCGTGGTGACGGCCATGCAGGTGCCATTTAGCGACTGGCAACCGAGCGTCTCCGCCGTGGGCTCGATGAAGGCGGTGCGCGGCGTGGATGTGACCACGGAAGTCGGCGGCATCGTGCGCACCCTCGGCTTTACGCCGGGGCAGGAAGTCGCGGCCCAGGCGCTGCTGGTGCAGTTGAATGCCGACGCGGATATCGCGCAACTGCATTCCCTGGAGGCCACCGCCGACCTCGCCGGCATTGTGCTCAAGCGCGACAAGGCGCAGCTGGCGGTCAACGCCATCTCCCAGGCCCAAGTCGACACCGACACCGCCGACCTCAAAGCCAAGCTCGCCGCCGCCGAACAACAGCGGGCACTGGTGGCGAAAAAAACCATTCGCGCGCCGTTTGCCGGGCGCATCGGCATTACCAGTGTCAACCCAGGGCAATACCTCAACCCCGGCGACAAAATCGCCACGCTGCAGACCTTTGATCCCATCTACATCGACTTCTCGGTGCCGCAGACCCAGCTGGAAGCCATCGCCATCGGCCAAAGCGTGGCGGTGACGGCCGATGGCCTGTCGAATAAAACCTTCACCGGGAAGATCAGCACCATCGACACGCAGTTCGACGCAACCACACGCAACGTCACCGTCGAAGCCACCGTTGAGAACCCCAAGCAAAGCCTGGTGCCCGGCATGTTCGCGCGCGCGGTGGTCAACTCCGGCACCACCCAACGCTACCTCACCGTTCCGCAAACCTCGGTCACCTACAACCCTTACGGCACCACGGTGTTTATCGCCACCTCGAGCAAAAACGACAAAGGCGAAGAGGTGCTCACCGCGCAACAAACCTTCATCAAGACCGGGCCGACCCGTGGCGATCAGGTCGCGGTGCTGTCGGGCGTGAAAGAAGGCGACCTGTTGATCACCAGCGGCCAGATGAAGCTCAAGAACGGCTCGCCGGTGAAGGTCGATAACAGCGCCGCACCGCTGAACGACCCGGCGCCGACTCCCCAAGAACACTAAAGGTGTCCCATGAAGCTTACCGATACCTTTATCCAGCGGCCGGTGTGGGCCGTGGTGGTTTCGCTGTTCATCCTGATCCTGGGGCTGCGTTCGATCTTCGAATTGCCGGTGAACCAATGGCCGCGCACCGAAAATACCGTGGTCACCATCACCACCGCCTACTACGGCGCGGACGCGTCCACGGTCGCCGGGTTTATTACCCAGCCGCTGGAGTCGGCCATTGCCCAGGCCCAGGGCATCGACTATCTATCCTCGACCAGCATCACCGGTGTCTCGACGATTACCGCCACGCTGCGCTTGAACTACGACGCCAGCAAGGCGCTCACCGAGATCAATACCCAGGTCAACTCGGTCAAGAACCAACTGCCGGCCCAGTCCCAGGAACCGGTGCTCACGATTGCCGTCGGGCAGACCACCGACGCCATGTACCTGGGCTTCTACAGCGACACGCTGCCCACCAACAACATCACTGACTACCTGGTGCGGGTGGTCAAGCCCAAGCTCGATTCGATCCAGGGCGTGCAGACCGCGGAGATTCTCGGCGGGCGCCAGTTTGCCCTGCGCGCCTGGCTGGACCCGGACAAGTTGGCGGCGCACAACGTCACGGCGCAGGACGTGTCCACGGCCCTGGCCAATAACAACTACCTGTCGGCTGTGGGCTCGACCCGTGGGCAAACCGTCACCGTCGACCTTACGGCCGGCACCGACCTGCACACCGTGGATGAATTCAAGCGCCTGGTGATCAAGCAGAAAGGCGACGCACTGGTTTATTTGGAAGACGTGGCCACCGTGACCCTCGGCGCCGAAAGCTACGACAGCAGCGTGGCGTTTTCCGGCAAGCGTTCGGTGTTTATCGGCATCAAGGCGGCGCCCACCGCAAATATCCTGACTGTCGCCGACAGCGTGCGCGAAGCGTTCCCCGAGCTGCAATCGCAACTGCCGTCCGGCGTGCGCGGCGAGATCGTGTATGACTCCACCGAGTTCATCAACACCTCGATTTACGAAGTGGTGAAGACCCTGGTCGAGGCGATGATCATTGTTTCGGTGGTGATTTACCTGTTCCTCGGCTCCTTCCGCGCGGTGATTGTGCCGCTGGTGGCGATCCCGCTGTCGCTGGTCGGGACCTTCTTCATCATGTACCTGCTGGGTTACTCGATTAACCTGCTGACCCTGCTCGCGCTGGTATTGGCGATCGGCCTGGTGGTGGACGACGCGATTATCGTGGTGGAAAACGTCGACCGGCATATCAAGGAAGAAGGCAAAAGCGTGCTCGAGGCCTCGCTGATCGCGGCGCGGGAACTCGGCGGCCCGATCATCGCGATGACCGTGGTGCTGGTGGCCGCGTACGTGCCCATCGGCTTGCGCAGCGGCCTTACCGGCGCGTTGTTCAAGGAGTTCTGTTTCTCGCTGGCGGGCGCCGTGACCGTGTCGGCCGTGGTCGCGTTGACCCTGTCGCCGATGATGACCTCCAAGCTGTTCAAGTCCGGGCAGGAGGAAGGCCGTTTTGCACGCAAGCTCGACCAGTACTTTGACTGGCTGCGCGGGCGTTACCACCGCGTGCTGTCCGGCGGGCTGAACATCTGGCCGGTGCTGGTGACCTTTGGGTTTGTGCTGTTCCTGCTGGTCGCCGCCAGTGGCATGACCGCCAAAAGCGAACTGTCGCCGACCGAAGACCAAGGTCTGGTGTTCATGCAGATCAAAGGCCCGCCGACGGCTTCGCCGCAACAGATGGAGCGCATTGCCGACCAGGCTTTTCAGATCGCCAGCAAAGAAACTGAATACGCGCAGATGTTCCAACTCACCGGCCTGCCTATTCTCAACCAGGGCCTGGGCGGCGTGCTGCTCAAAACCTGGGGTGACCGCACACGCTCGCAAGCCCAGCTGATTCTCGACCTGCAGCAAAAATGGAACCAGGTGCCCGGCGCGACCATCGCCGCCTTCCCACTGCCGTCGCTGCCCGGCGCCCAGGGCTTGCCGGTGCAGTTTGTGATCACCACCACCGACTCGGTGGAAAACCTCAATGAAGTGGCCCAGGCGGTCATGGCCGAGGCGCAGAAACAACAGCTGTTCTGGTTCGCCGACATGGATTTGAAACTGGACAAGCCACAAGCCAAATTGGTGGTTGACCGGGAGAAGATCGCCGCACTCGGCATGACCCAGGCCGACGTCGGCGCCGCGCTGTCCGCGGCGTTGGGCGGTAACTACGTGAACTACTTCTCCACGGCCGGGCGCTCCTACAAGGTTATTCCCCAAGTGCTGCAGGTTAACCGCCTCAACCCGGAGCAAGTGCTGGATTACTACATTCGCACGCCCGCAGGCGCGATGATCCCGGCGCGCACCGTGGCGCATATCGAGACCTCGACCCAGCCGGAATCGATCAACCACTTCCAGCAACTCAACTCGGCGACCCTGTCCGGCGTCAGTGGCGTGGCCCAGGGCGAGCTGCTGGCCAAGCTCAACACCATCCTCACCAACGTGGCGCCTTCGGGTTACACCTCGGACTTTGCCGGCGAATCGCGCCAGTTCATCCAGGAATCCGGTGGCTTTTTTGGCTTGCTGATGTTCTCGATTCTGATCGTCTACCTGGCGCTGGCTTTCCAGTTCGAGAGCTTCCGCGACCCGGTCGTCATCCTGTTCTCGGTGCCGCCGGCACTGTTCGGCGCCCTCGCCTTCATCACCATGGGTTACGCCTCGATCAACGTGTACACCCAGGTGGGCCTGGTAACGCTGCTGGGGTTGATCACCAAGCACGGCATCCTGATCGTGCAGTTCGCCAACCAATTGCAGCGCGCCGGGCACAGCAAGCGCGAAGCCATCGAAGAAGCCGCCGGCGTGCGCTTGCGCCCGATCCTGATGACCACCGCCGCCATGGTGCTCGGCGTGGTGCCACTGGTGTGGGCATCCGGCGCAGGGGCTGCGGGGCGGCATGATATGGGGCTGGTGATCTTTGCCGGGTTGTCGATTGGTACGCTGCTGACTTTGTTTATGGTGCCGGCGATGTATATGTTTATTGGTGAAACGCATCATCAGGAAGCTGAGCAGTCGATGCCTGGATCAGACCTGAGGGCCACTTGACTGTCACCTATGAGCATCGCCGATTTTGGATTACTTCACTGCACTGACCGCCTTCGTCGAAGCCGCTGAAGGCAACAACTTCTCGCGCGCGGCCGAGCGGCTCGGCATCAAGGCGTCAACGGTTTCGCGCTACGTTAAAGACCTGGAACAGGACCTCGGCATTGCGCTGTTCAACCGCTCGACACGCACGCTGCACCTGACCGAAGGCGGCCAGACGTTTCTGCTGCACGCGCGTCGGGTGCTGGATGAACTGGAACAAGCCAAGGCGGCGACATCGGCGCTGAACCAGCAACCGCGCGGGGTGCTCAAGCTTAATGTGCCACCGGCTTTTGCCCGTCACCATATCCTTCCCGTCCTCAACACGTTTTTGGCGCGTTATCCGCAGATCAAGCTGGAGCTGGTGCTGGAGGAAGCGCAGGTCAACTTGATTCATGCAGGCGTCGACCTGGCGATTCGGATTGGCGCACTTGCCGACTCCACCCTCAAGGCTCGCAAGATCTGCGCGGGCAAGTACCTGCTGGTGGCAAGCCCGGCGTTTGCGGCGCAACACCCTGCCCCGTCCACACCGACAGAGCTGGCCAGCCTGCCGGCGATCCTGGGTAGGCACGCCGCGGACCATTTTGCCTTCGCTTGCGCAGATGAGGTGCTGCCATTGGTGCATGGCGACTGCATTCGCATCAGCGACCTTGACGCGCAGTTGATCGCTGCGCGCCAAGGCCTGGGTTTTGCGCTGCTGCCTGACTGGTTGGTGGCCAAGTCGATTGAAACCGGCGAACTGCGGGTTTGGATGCCGCACTGGACCATCCGTGGCGCAGAGCAGGCGTTTGCCGTGTGGTTTGTTTACCCGCCCAAGCGCATCGTGTCGTCCAAGGTCAGGTGCTTCATCGACTTTGTCGTCGAGCAGCTAGGCGAAACACCGTATTGGAAACGCTGAAAGCATCCGTCAGCTGAAGCGGATATCCAGCGCGCGTAAATAGGTCTGCAGCCCGGCGTCCTGGATCGGGATCAGGAAAGCCTCCGTATCCGACTCATTGAAGTGCGCATGCCAGTAGCCCGGTGGCGTCACGAACGCCAAGCCGGGCGACCAGTCCACCCGTACCGGGTTGCGGATCTGGCCGTCGGCGTCCAGCTCAGTACCGACCAGCGAGTAGCATCCCTTGGGGCAGTCGATAATGAAGTCGAGTGCAATCGACTGATGCCGGTGCGGCTTTTGAATCGAACCGGGCGGCAGGATGCCGTACATGGCCCACAGCACATGCGTGACGGTGCGGGTCTGTGGGAAATTGCGATTCCCCAGCAAGATGCTGATACGGCTGCGGTCCTGGGCACGCGGGTCGTCAGCCGCTTCACGCAGCTTCAGGCTGGCCAGTGCTGCGGGATACAAGGTCGGCGCGAAACGGTCGGCGCTGCGCGTCACGCCCAGGTAGCGCAACAGCGGTTCGTCATGCACGTAGTACAGGCGCGCATCCTGTGTGACGCTGAAGTGAGCCGACAGCATCCCAGGCAACGCGATAAAACAACCGGCAGACCATTCAATTACATGCTCGCCCTGAACAACACTGCCCTCCCCGGCAATCACATAAAACACCTGTGAAGTCGCATTGGGGTGCAGGTCCAGGGCTTCGCCGGCGTTCAGGCGAATAAAGTTGGCACACAGCCCTGGCCCCGTCGCCGGCCCCTCGCAACCCAACGCATCACTGAGGTCAAGCGCGACGACACGCGAAGGGCCGCTGTCATACAGCGAGGCCGGGAAGCCGTGGTAGGGAATCCGGGTAATCAGATTGGCACTGATGGGGTTGGCCGCTTTGCTGTACTCAAAGTACTCGGCGTCCAGTTGCTCGCTCGGCAATGTATCGGTCAGGTTGAGCTTGAATTCGCTGTTCATCATCCACCTCAGGCTTTGGCTGGTTTGGACCGACTATAGGCATTGCGACTACTGGTATTAAGCACTCGTTTGGCATAGCAGTTGTGCAGGATGGGGTGGTTGGGTGTTTTTTGTCGATTGCCCCGACGCACGAGGGCAAACTTTAACGCTGGTTTGCCCTGTTTTACTTATCTCCTGACGTTGCTGATTATGTGATCAACACAACTCATCCCGGCAGAAAAAATGTCTGTTGAATCTATAAGACAGTAGAAGCTTGGAGACCGACTTCACTGGCACTATTTTTTCAGCTTCCTCTGGGATCTGCGGCAGACGCTCGTTTAATGTAAGCGGCAGCCAAATCCATTTTTTCTTCTCCTGAGAGCCGTCCCCAATCACTTAGCCTCAACTGCTCTTTATATAGTTCATCCGCACTATACGGAACATTTTCATCCACTGCATCTATAGCAGCGATGAATTCTTCGGGAGGAAGATAATTATGAACTGCTATAAAGTGCAGAATCATAACGGGCGCGGTATATATAACGCCATTCGCAGGAATCCAGAGTTCAGCGTTAGGCAACGCATTTCCAACTGAATCACGCAATTGCAATGCACCACATATCTGGCAGGCATGCAATTCTCTAACCGGCTCAACAAGCGGCCTAAACACAACGTTACCACTGGCTAAGCTGGTCAGTTTTAGGAGACTTTTCTCTGGCACATCGCCCAGCGGAAATAATGACGCTACATCAATCCAACCGACATTTTTCACACCCGACAAAGTGAAAGGCTCTATTTGGTGAGTGTAGGCGGTCAAGTCGGAAAAACAGGTCATCTTAATCATTTTAATTACCTCCATCACCTATAGAGAGCGACCTGAGTAAAAACAACAAAAATGGAAAAGCAGGGAATTCCGGGGATGTCGATCTGTGCAACACCCACGGTGCTACGGGTCTAAGCGCTGCCTGTTTACGTGGCACGCAAGTCAACAACCTGCTGCGTCAACGCTGTCTGCGCGTCAAATGACACTATTTCTTTTGCACGAGTTACTCTGGCAAGGTTCCATCAACAGAAGTGATTTTTCCAAGAACTGTACCTGGAGGAAGCCCCCTAGCTTTCCTAATCAGTTGAGCTGTTAATGTCCAGTAGACATCAAGATTTAAAATTCCCAAGTTATTCGTAACATCTCTACCGCCGAGAAATAATGGTATTTTGTATCCGACACACTCTTCGTAGCTAGGTGCAGCGCCTCGAATTAGCCACTGGAGTCGGAAGCTAACGGCTAAAGCCTCTTCACTGTACTCAACCAATTCTTGATTATGGAAAGTCACGATATTGCAAGGAATTTCGAGAACCTGTCCAGTTCCCGGCTCAAACATAACGACTCCAGAATACCCTTCTTCCAATCTGCCTGAGTCAAGTGCAAAAATACGTCCTAGCCAATCAAATCCAAAACATTGCACGCGCCCATAAAAATCGGGGAACGCATACTTGATTGTTTTGTTCCACTCATTAATCGAACTAGGCTTCATCACTCGATATAATGCGTTCTCAAATGAACACCCTCCAAACTCCGATATTAATTCAACCAGTCCATAATAATCACCTTTAGCATCGAAAACAGGCATATTTTCACTGTTAACACGGTAATCGATAAGGAAACAACTGCGAAAAATATCATACATTCATCTATCTCCAATTTTCACATTGTTGATTTTTGTTCCAGGCTGCAAACCCTTTGTTTGCTGATAAATTTGAGCGCCAAGGCTACGATTAACACTCCTATCTAACGGACTCATGTTAGCATTAGTGTCAGTACCGCCGAACTGTAAGTCAACCATGTGATCGACATCGGAGCCCAGCGGCACTGTGTTGCCGGCCTGCCTATAACGACTCGCAGCCGATGTTCCAGAACGTACTGGCGTTGTTAGGACGGTATCTGCATCGTTTAAAATATTAACTTTTGCATCTGCCGCTGCGCGTTGCGCGTCCGTCCATCCTGATTTGTAGGTTAGAGAGAGATAAACGCCATCGCTTGCTGTACTTTTTGCACCAACAGTTGACTCGCGAAGCGTCGCCAGTCAAGCCTATACGGCTACTCCCCGGTCTTTTCCCGGTTTCATCATCAGTCGGTCATCTTGTTTTCGGTTGCGGCACTGCTGAACAAATTCCGCCGCCGCGACCACGCTGACGTTGAATGCATCAAATTCTTCTTTATTGATTTCGTAGTATTCCTCGTAATCGACAAGATTATTCGCAACCGGAATTGACAGGTAATATCTGCCTGTCAATTCTTCGACGCCAATGGAATACCGCTCCTCTTTACGTACAAGTATGTCTCTGAATCTCATTTCCATCTCCGGTTCACCGATGCAAAGTCGGCAACGGTGTTACATTTCGAGCAGGCCGCTTTGATATTTGGGACAGCTCTCACGCTCATGAACGCTTTCATAAATAGGAAACGAGCGTCCCGCAAACGGGACCGCGGCTCTCAGCAAAAACGCATCGCCAGGAGCATCAATTCGAGACCAGTCCACCAAGATTAAAGGATTCTTCAGGGAGCCTAACAATGCCCGCAGCATCACCCAGTAGAACAGCGGGCGCTCTGCTCTGAGGTGTTGGTTACCCAGCAATCGGTCCACTCGTTTGATCGCATGCTTGAGGTAAGCCTGACCTGGCATAAAACGTCCCAGCGCTGTCAGCGTCAGGCGACGGCCTTGCAGTAACGAACTGACACAACTCATCAGCGTCGTTAGGCGGCGAGAATGGATCGTAGACAGTGTTTGAGCGAGCGCTCTATGTAAAAATCGGATGGCCTGCATGGGTTCGGGTTCTTAGTTTTGTGTGGTGCAAACCAAGTTGCCGACTCATGCAGGCCTCTTCAATATTCCAACTTATTGATTTTTAGTAAGAAAATTCGGGGATCTCTCAGGGTCTGCCCCCTATTTTCCCCCCAGTTTGTCCTGCTCGAAATTGGCGGATATGGAGCTATTGCTGCGCGAAGAAATGCACCGGCAATCTCAGAGACCGGAGTAAGTTTGTGGGGATTCCTCAGACTCTGTCCCCCTTTATCCATTCATATCCCATCAAACTTCTCTCTTTAAAAACTCATAATGAGCATCATAATGAGCTAGAGGTTTAACAGGTAACCACTCTGATGGGATGTATGGTGTATCGACGACGATTTCATAACCATGTCTCCAGGCAATTTTTGCGTAGATGACACCAAAAGTTGAAATCAGACCTTCAGAATAACCGTTCTCACTATCAAACCTTCTCTTTATTGAGGCTGGTGTTGTCAGCTCGCGCAAAACAGATTCCATTTTTGATATATCGCCCTCTGCCAGCGCAATGAAGAACTCATTGTCCAGCATGAATCTCTTCTTCGGTCCTGAAGGTGGGTGCGCAATCATCCTGGCACAACGGTCGCGCAACTGAGCAAAGTCTCCTTTAACAGCCAATCTAATTTGATAGGCTACAAAATCTGCGGTAGTAGTGGCCTGAACTCTTTTAGCATCAACGATATCGTCGTTATTACAGAACCAACTAATCAGGGATTCATTATCAGAAACCAACCCAGCCAAAAAATCAAATGTCTTCAACATGAAGTTCATTTTGTCGGTTTTCAGTGAATACCGGTGGCGGCGCAGACTGTCCGCTATAAAAAACCAGGCTTTCATCTTTTCCAGTGACGAATTGCTAAACCACTCATCTATAGCTTGAGCATACGCATGCGCCGACAAGAGGTCAGCGCAGGCAGCGGGATCTCCTTTGCTGGTCTCTATGTTGGCGACACATCCTGCCACGTCAAAGCCACCGTCCAAATGACTTTTTACATGCCCAATCCTTGACAGCGCGTGAGCTTTTAATTTCCCGTATCGATCCCAATTATTCACTTATTTACTCTCACTTCAATTTAGCAATAATCAGTTCGCCTGAGCTTCTATCTACGCCTGCGACACCCTTTACCAACGTTCCATTTTTGCGAGCTTGAAATACAGCCTCAAAGGCAGAGGAGGTTTTATCGAGCTTTCCGAGAACCTTATCTATCCACGCATCAGACATTTGAACAACATCGTTGGCATCACTAGAAAATGCCACCCCTCCATTTATCTGTTTCGAATCCAAAATAATCACCGACTTACCATCAGCACTCATATACACATGATCGAAGCCATTATTACTTCCGTACTTACCACCCTCCAAAGGCTGAAGGCCCTGCCTTTGCGAAACAGACTCCACCAGTTGCTCGGTCAGCGCTCCGGAACGGTCGGCACCTAAAGCCACTTGCTCCGCTAATGCCCGTTCAGTCGGCGTCAAATCGGTAATAGCATACCCTCCGGCGTTTAGCTTGGCTGAGCTGACAAATCCCCCTGCCGTGGGTTCGACCCCAGAGAGCTCCGCAATAGCAGGAATCCCCGAAACAATCGGATCACGCTTCGGTACCACCGGCCGATCTGGAAGCTGCGTCGCCTCCCAATCACCCTGACCGCCGTCGGTACTCCAGTTCTTCGCCGTCTTCGCATCCAGCTCTGCGATCTGCTCACCAAGCTCGGCACCGTCCTTCAGCGCCATTTTACCCAGTACCTTGCTGGATACTTCGACCCCTACTTTGGCCAAGGTCAGTCCAGCTTTCGCTGCGCCACCCACTCCGCTGACGACGCTGCCCACCGTATAAATCAGGTTGCCAAGGTCGCGACCCAGTTGAACAGCCTGATCGTCACCACCTGTCTCAAGGGCGGTCTCCATCCGACCAATGCTGTCCAACAAGCTTTTATAGGCCGTTTCTCCGAGTGCATTTCTGACATCCGGGTTGCTGACGGCTTCCGCCATCCCCTTCAGTCCCTCAATCGGATGAGTCATGAACTGGGTCAAGCCTTCAACGTCCTGAACACCCGCTTCCACCAAGCCCTGGCCAATGCCGCTGGTTGTCAGTACGTCTTGCTTGACCGAAATACCCGCCCACTTGGCAGTCGCCGCTAGCTTAGCTATCGCCCCCTTGGCTTCGCTGATCTCCTTGTCGGCCTGAATCCATTGCTGGGTGGCCAACCAGTTGTTATCAACATTCGCCGTTGCGGCGTTATTCGCCGTTGCTGCGCCCGAAGGATCAGTTGCTGCCGCAATGCCTGTCACCAGGCTGGTGATGATGTTCCGTTTGGCCTCGCGTTCGGCTTGGGTTTCGTTCGGGTCAGTGTCGTTGAACAGGTTGGTCAACACACTGCCTGCCGCGCCGCCTAGCGCCCCGGAAGAACACCCTTGGTTACTCGCGGCAGCACCCGCACAACCAAGAATGGCGTGCAACGCTGCGTGGATAGGGTCACCTTCCTTGATGTCGCCTTTGAGGACCAGCTTGCCTATGTAGTCAGCTCCTTGCTGCTGGACATAGTTGACCACCATGTTTTGCGCAAACTGGCTGGTGCTGCCCGTCACATTGCCGCTTACGCCCGCCACAAGAGCGGTGGCGATCTGACGGTAAGTACCGCCAGCGCCCCAATCATTGGCAAGGTCTTTGGCGTCTTGATTGGCCTGAACGGCTTTGTCGACGTAACGCTGATAGTCGTCTGGGGTAGTGGCGGCTCGCGCCTTTTCCAGATCGTCCTGCGCTTCAGCTTTTTTCTGATCTATCTCCTTGGCCCGATCCTCCAAGTAAACGCCAACGTTCTGCACAAACTTCGCCGTAATATCAAACCCAGCCTGAATTTCTTGAGGGTTGAAAATCGTCTTAAGCTTGTTGCTGCCATCCCTGTCGCTGGACACGTCGGTGTTGATCGCAGCCACTGTTTCAGCAGCCGTCTGCCCCGTCAGCGCCTGTTGCTTGGCGTCATCATTGATCTTGACAGCCGCGCCGCTGATACCGCTTTGAGTGACGCTGCTCTCATCGCCGCTGGCCAGCAAAGCAATCGGGGCGTTGGCGCTGACCTTGCCGTTGTCCGGTACCGGAGTGCCCGGTGCACCGGCTTTTTGCGAGCCGTCAGCAGCACGTCCGATGTGTTCGCCCATACCCCCACTCAGGCCAATACTGCTGGCGTCGTAGGCGGCTTTGTTCTTGATATCGGTACTGGTGAGCGTGCCGGTGGAAAGCGTATTTTTCCCGTCTTTCACCGCCTGATCCGAGCTGGCAATGATGGCGCCATTAAGGTCGGTATTGCCCTTTACATCGACCTGGAAGCCGCCATCACCCGCCTTGATACCGGTTTGCTCGCTGACACTGGCGTAGTCGCTTTTCATTTTCTGCTGGTTGAACGACGCGGTGCCGCTGACGCCGTAGCAGAACGGTGGAATGCAGATGCTGACGCCAACGCTTGCATCCACTTGTTTAGAGCTGAACTTGCTGGTGTCCTGAAGACTGGACAGGTTCAGGTCGCCACCGACATCGGCCTGCACCTGCTTGGCAGTCAGCACTGCGCCCTTGAGGTTGGTATCGTTGCCACTGTCGAGACTGGCTTTGTTGCCGGCCTTGATTGAGGTATTGGTCTGCGTGACGTCATGCCCGTCGGACATGCCCATGCCTTTGTTCGCGGCAAGGTCCAGAGTGAAGCCGTTCTGTGCGCCGCCTACGGTAAAGCCAATGCCGACACTGCCACCGCTGTTGCCGTTGGTGCTCTTTTGCACAGCGGTGTTCTGGGCGGCCAGCAGGTTGATGTCGCCATCGGATTTCAGGTTTACGTCGTGCCCGGCATCAATGCGGCTGCCCACTACGTTGAGTACGCTGTCTTTACCTGCACCTTTGGCGGTGACGTTGATGTCACCTCCCGCCGCCAGGCTGCTGGACACTACGTTCTGACCAGACTGGCTGCTGTCGCTATGACTTTCGCTGTTACTCAGGCTGATGCTGACCTTGAAGCCGACACCGTTTTTCAGCACGTCTTGCGCGGCATCGTACGTTTGCTTGCCACTCATTGCCGCGTTGGCGGCTGCCAATCCTTGCATCCGTGGATCGGATGTTTTCCCCGCAGATTCGACGGCCCCTTGAACGCCGCGCGCGGCGTCGAGCAGCGGGATATCGATACTGCCGCCAATCGCGGTACGGCTGGCACTTGCCGTGTGATTGGCATTCAACACGTCGAAGCCAGCCTGGATATCAACATCCTTGGCGGTAATCGAGATATCGCCTTTAGGGGCGATGACCTGGCTGGCAACCTGATTGTAATGCTCGCCGGCGGTCAGGCTTACGTCCCCACCCAGGGAGGCGACCTGGCTTCCAGCTTGTCGTGTGCTGGCGTTCTGATCACCGTTCTTGAGCTTGGCGACACCCAGCGCGTCCTGCCACCAGGAACCGATCTCACCGGCCTTCTTGCTGCTGGACTTACTACTGGAGGCGTTCTGGTCTTCGGCACTGACGATGTCTAGATTACGTCCAGCATCAATTCGCAGGCCGTTGTCAGTCACCAGCGTACTGCCACGTACGGCGGTATCGCGACCGCTCTGAATATCCAGACTGCCGGCACTGATGCTGGTGCCGATGCTTTGGCTGCCGCTCTGTTGCCCCGACTGGGCTTTTTGGGTCAACGACGGCGCGGCGACGATGTTGAACCCGAACTTGCTGGACTGGCTGGCTTGACTCGCCGTTTGCTGTTGCTCAGCCGTACCAATCTCGATATCTCGGCCAGCAATCAGCTTTACCGCCTGCTGCGCATTCAGCGCGGCGGCGTTCATGGTGACGTCATTGTCGGCCTGCACGGTGATGCTGTTGCCTTGCAACTCAGTGCTGGTCACCGTTGACTGGCTGGACGACGAGCTACTGCTTTTGCTGGAGAACAAGCCTTTCTTGGACGAAGCATTCGCCTGGCTGGTGTAGTTATCCGCCGTGTCCAAATTAACGTCATGCCCAGCACTGACCAGCAATGCATCGCCGCTGCTAACCTTGGCACCCTCGGCATTGAAGTCCTGGCCTGCGGAAAGTGAGACTTTTTTCCCCGCGTCAACGGACGAGCCAACAGCCACATCATTTTCGCTCTCGCTCATCTTCGAGCTTTTCTTGCCCCACGACCCCTTCTTCGTTTTCGAGTAATACGAGTAATCGCTGTCTTCAGCCGCCGCCAGGTTCAGGTCTTTACCGGCATACAAATACGCCTCATCCCCCGCCGTCACCCGGCTCGCCGTCAACGCCAGGTCTTGCCCAGCGCTCAGCGCCACGTCGCCACCGGCCTTGACCGTGGTCGACACCTGGCTCACATGGTCGTCTTCACTCTTGACCTTTTTCGAGGTAAACGAGGCATGGGATTCGTCCGCCGCCGACGACAGCGACAGATCGCCCACTGCCGACATCGTCACATCGCGCTTGGCATCGATTTCACTCGCCACCGCGCTGATGTCCCGCCCCGCCTGTACCTTCAAATCTCCGCCGGCATCCACGCGGCTGCCGTACTGGCTCACGCTGCTGCCCTTGAACAGCCCGCTGACCGTATTGCTGTTGGTGCCTTCGGCCGCGACGAGGTTGACGTCGCGCCCGGCCTTGATCGTGGTGTCGGCGCCGCTGCTGGTTACCCCGCCCACGCTGTCGACGTCGCGGCCGGCCTGCAGGCTGAGGTTGTTGGCGGCTTCGATGCGTGCGGCGCTGTCCACGGAGTCGGTGTGTTCGGTGCGGTAGCCGCTGCTGCTGTCGTGGCTGGTGACGCTGCGCTCGTTGAGGATGTCGCCATTGGTGGCGGTCAGGTTCACGTCGCGCCCGGCGATGATGCCGCCGGCGGTGTTGACGATGTTGTTGCCGGCCAGCAGGTCCAGGCGGTTACCGGCCTGGATCAGGCCGCTGTTGCTGAGGTCGTTGCCGGCCTGGGCCGACAGGTTATTGCTGGCCCGCAAGGTGCCGACGTTGTCCAGGTTCTGGCCGGCGATCAGGTTGACGTCGTTACCGGCGATCAACGCGCCGTCCGGGGCCAGCCGGTTGTTGGCCTGGGCCAGATACACCACGGGCACCAGCACGTTTTCGCCGTTCACTTGCTCGTTTTCGAGCCACACGATGTCGTGGGTCAGCGCCGCGACCTGGGCCGAGGTGAGGCTCACACCCACGCTCAGGCCAAGCTGCTGTTTGCTGCTGATGGCGTTGTCCATCAGGTACTTGAGCATGCCCGAATCGGAGTTCTGGCCGTCGATAAAGCGTTGGCCGGTGCGGGCCACCACCGCTTGTTCGACCAGGCGTTGCTCGTAAAGGCCGTCGCCGAGGCGCTTGGCGCTGTCGTCGGGGTTGTAGCCGAGGCCGGAAAGCAGGTAGTCGGAGCTCATGAACTGCTTGAGGTCGGTGAGCACCGGGTTGGTTTCGATCAGGTATTTCTGTGGCTGCGACACCGGTTGGGTGTTTGGCAGGCCCTGTACACGGGCGATGCTTTGGCTGGCTGTCAGGGACGGGTTATCGGGCCCAGCGGGTTTCTGCGGTGTGTTCGGGAGGGACGCACCGATCGCCGGCGCTGCACTGCTGCGGTCCGGGGGTTGGATGCTGGCGGCGCCGCCATCGCTGATCGCGCCAACGCCGCTGCCGCTGGCACCAATGCCGCTGGCTTGGCGGCTGGCCAGGTCCAGTTGCAGGCTGTTGGCCGTGTCGGGGGCCGGCGCATTCACCTGTATCAACCGGCCTGCGGTCGAGGGCGCGGTGATTGGATGCGCGTCCAATTGAAGACTGGCGCCACTCACGGACCAGCCCGGTGCGTTGTTATTGGAAGCCGTGGCGCTGCTGCCCTGCCCGCTCAGGCGGAACAGGCCGTTTTGCCCGGTCGGCAGGCTGAACCCCGGCAAGGTCAGTGGGTTGATCTGCCGCTGGGCCAGGTCGGGCGGCAGTTGCCCGTTGACGGTGATGCGGGTGGAGAACGCACTCGCACCACTCGCGCCGCCCGCGCCAGTGCCGGTTTTGGCACCCGCACCGACATAGGTAAAGCCTGGGCGCACCACACTGTTGTCGAGATTGGCCTGTGCCTTGACGTTGACCGCGCCGCCCGCCTGAATCACCCCGGCGTAGCTTTGGTCGCCGCCGCCGATCTGGGTGACGGTGCGCAACACCGTACGCTCAGCCTCGGTGATACCGATGAACGAGGCCATGGCGCCCTGCAGGCCACTCAGGTCATTGGGGTTGTAGCTGGCGCCGCCGATGGAGTAACGGCTGTTGAACGCGGCGGCTGCGTCGTACCACATCTCCGGATGGCGGGTACGCTCGGACACGAACAGGCGCGAGGTGTCGGTTTCGCCGGTTTCTACGCCACTGTTGGTCAGGTTGTTGACGGCAACGCTGAGGTTGCCGCCCGCGCCGATAGTGCTGCTGGCATTGACGACATCGCCGCCGGCAATGTTGAGGTTTTGCCCGGCGGTGATGCTGGAGGCGGCGCTGGAAGCCGTCACTTCGAGCTTTTCGCGCTGATCGATTTGCCACAGGTGGTTCTGTTTGCCGCTGCAATCACCGGCGTAGTTCGGGCCTTCGATGCAGGGGAATTCGGTGATCGAGGCGGTGTAGATGCCGCCCGCGCTGGTGGTGAGTACCGCGCGCACGTTTTGAATGGTGCTGGCGGCCAGGCTCATATTGCCGTCGCTTTGCAGGCTCGACGAACTGTTGACGATCGCCGTCGCAAGGCCGCCCCGGCCGTCGCGGTCGATGCTCAGGTTGCCCAGGCTGTAGACGTCGGCGTAGCTGTTGGTCAGCGTGTCGACGCGCAGGCTCATGTCGCCACCGCTGAAGATCAGGCCATGGTCATTGAGCAACGCGCCGGTGGTGGCGGTGAGCTTCTGAGCGCTGCCGAGGGTTGCGGTGTTGTTTATCGCGCCGGCATTGATGACCAGGTCATTGGCCGAGGTCAGCCGCCCGGCGTTGTTCAGGGTGCCGGTGATAGTGGCGCTGGTGAGGCCGCCGCCGGCCACGCTGGCGGTGCTGCTCAGGTTCAGTTGCGCGGCGCTAAGGCTCAGGCCGCCCTGGCTGGTGATGCGCCCAGCGCCATTGAGCGTGCCGCCGACATGCAGGTCGAGGCTGCCGTCACTGGCGATCAGACCGTTGGTGGACCAGTTGCCGCCTGTACCGCTGAACGCGCTGCTGGCCAGCAATTGGCCGTCGGTGGTTTGGTTGAGGGTGTTGACGTTGACCGTCAGCCGCCCGGCCTGGATCACGCTGTTGTTGGTCCAGGTGTCCTGGGCGACGGTCAGGCCGCCGCGCGTTACCAGGCTGCCGCCGACGCTGTTGAGGTTGCTCGGCGCAATGGTGAAGTTGCCATTGCCGACGTGCAGCACGCTGCCGCCGACGTTCTGCAAGCTACCGGCACCGAGTACCAGGTTGCTGTTGGCGGTTTCAAGCACACCGTTGGTGTTATCCAGCAGGCCGCCGATGGCGAACTCGGTGGTGCCCGCGCTGCCCAGGGCGCGCAAGCGGCCGTTGCCGTTGTCGAGGCTGGCGGCGCTGACCTTGAGGGTGGTTTGGCTTTCGACGATCCCCAGGCGGTTATTCAATGCGCCGCGCAGGCTCAGGTCGATCTGTTGGCCGGCGATCTGGCCGTCGTTATCGCCACTGTTGTCGACGTCGTTCGCGCTGACGCTCACCAGGCCGGTGGCATAGATGCCGCCGTTGCGGTTGTCGATATTGCCGGTGGTGATGAGCGCATCGCCGCCCTGGGCAGAGACGCGTCCGCCATAGTTATCAATCATCGCCGCCAGCAGGTTGAGGTGCTGGCCCTGCACCGTGCCGCCCTGGCGGTTGTTGTTCAGGTCGTAGCCGTTGCGCAGCACGCCCACCAGTTGCGCCTGCACTGCGCCGTTGAGGCTGGCGAGTGTGCCGCCACGGTTGTCGAGGCTGTTGGCGTTGAGCGTCAGGTCACCGGTTTGCGCAAACAGTTTGCCGCTCTGGTTATCCACGTCGCCGCTGGTGTTGAGGGTCAGGCCGTTCTGGCCCTGCACCACGCCGAGGCCGTTGGCAATTGCGGCGGCCTGCAACTGCACGCCGGCGCCTTGGCTGTAAATCAAACCGTCGGCGTTGTTTTGCAGCAGGCCACGGGTGTTGATCGCGACGTTGCCGGTGCCCGCGAGGGTGCCGTGCTGGCTGTTGTCGATCGCCCCGGCAAACAGGCTCAGCAGGTTCTGGCTGACTATTTGCCCGCCCTGGTTGTTGACCTGGGTGGCGCGCTGCAACAGCAAGGGCCCGGCGCTGGCCAGTGTGCCGTGGGTGTTGATCAGGTTGCCGAGCAGGTTGAGGGTTACTGCGGCGTTGCCTGCCAGGGTGCCGGCGTTGTTACTCAGGTCGGTGGCATTCACCGCCAGCGCCTGCTGCGCATTGATCTTGCCGGCGTCGTTGCCCAGGGTCGCTGCCTGCACGTCGAGGGTCGCGCCGCTGTCGATCAAACCGCCGCCACTGTTGTTCAGCAGCCCGCTGACCGTCAGGCCCTGCCCGGCGGCGCTGGACAGAATCCCGCCACTGCTGTTGTCGAGGCTGGCCGCGTGGATGTCCAGCCGGCCCTGGCTGACCAGCGCACCGGCGCCGCTGTTGAGCAGTGCGCCCGTGAGGTTGACTGCCATCGCGCCGCTGCGGCTGGAAAACGTGCCGTTGTTGCGGTTGTCGAGGCTGCCGCCGCTGAAGCCGAGGCTCTGCCAGCCCGACACCAGGCCATTGGCGTTGATCAAGTTGGCCGCGCCGAGGGTCAATGCCTGGCTGCTGATCAGCTTGCCGGCGCTGTTGTCCAGCGTACGCGCGGCCAGCGTCAGGTTCTGCTGGCTGGAGATTTCACCGCCTATGTTGTTGAGGTCACGCAGGTGGTTGATCGTCAGCGGGCCTTTGCCGAGGATCAGGCCGCCATGGTTATCGAGGTCGCCGTTATCCAGGTTGCCGTAGCTCAGGTCTACGGTCACGCGTTGCTCGCCAGTCACCCGGCCGTTTGCCGAGGTCAAGGTGCCGGTGCTCAGGTCGAGCGTGCCGACAGCCGACACTTCACCGCCGTTGCCGGTGTTCAGGCTGGCTGCGGAGAGGTTCAGGTTGCCCTGGCTGTGGATCAGGCCAAGGCCGGTGTTGTTCAGCAGGCCATCGCTGGCCAGTTGCAGGTCGCCCCGGCTGTTCAGGGTGCCATTGTTGTTGTCCACCGAGGCGGCGTGGGCGTCGAGGCCGGCGGCGCCGATCAAACCCTTGATGTTTGTCAGCGCCTGGTTGATGCGCAGGGTCAGCGCTTGGTTACTCAGCAGCTTACCGTTGCTGTTGTCGAGGGTGCGCGCGGCCAGCGTGAAGGCCTGGCCGCTGGAGATTTCACCGTTGCTATTGGTGACGTCGGTGAGGTGGTTGAGTTGCAGCGCCCCGGCCGAATTGATCAAGCCGCCGCTGTTGTTCAACACGCCGTTGTTCACGTCGAGCGTCAGCGCGCCGTTGCTGAACAGCTTGCCGCCCTGCTGGTCCAGGCCGCTCACGCTGGCGGTCAGCGCGTTGCTGCTGCCAATGCTGCCGCCGTTGCTCAGTTGGCCGGCAGTGAGGTTCAGGCTGTCGCCGCCGCTGATGCTGCCGTTCTGGTTGCTCAGGTCACCGGTGACCAGCGCCATCGCGCCTTTAGCGCTGAGGCTGCCTTGGGCGTTACTCAGCCCGAGGCTATTCAGGCCCAGGGCGCCGTCGGTCAGCAGTTCGCCGCCAAGGTTGTTGACCTGGCCGCGCAGGCCCAGCGTCAGGTCTTGTGCGCTGGAAATGCTGCCTTGGGCATTGTTGAGATTGGCGGCACTGAGGCTCAGTTGGCTTTCACTGCTCAACACGCCTTGAGTGTTGTCGACATCACCGGTCAGGGTCAGCATCAGCGGCTGCTGGCTGAAAACCTTGCCGCCGCTGTTGTCCAGCGTCGAGCCGCTGAGTGTCACGCGCTGGCCGTTGAGCTGGCCCAGCGTTCGGTTAAGCAATTGGTCAACGGTCAGGCTCAGGGCGTTCGCCGCGAGCAGTTTGCCGCCGTCGCTGTTGTCCAGGCGCTGGGCATTCACGCTGACATCGGCGCTGCCGGTCAACTCGCCCGCGCGGTTGTCGAGGCTGGCCACGTCCAGTGTCAATGCGTGGGTGGCGCCGACCAGGCCCGTGCGGTTATCCAGGCTGGCAGCGCGGATGTGCAAGGTGTCGGTGCTGACCAACTGGCCGTGCTGGTTGTTGATGGCGCTGGCGTTGAGCGTGGTGTCGGCCTTGCCGGCCACTTGACCACTGCGGTTGTCGAGGCTGGCGGTGGTGAGCAGCAGCGCGCCATCGCCGATCAGGCTGCCGCGTAGGTTGGTGAGTTGGTCACGGGCAGTGATGTCGACGCCGCCATGGCTGCTGATGACGCCGTCGGTGTTATCCAGTTGCGCGCTGCTGGAAGTAAAACCCAGGGCGCTGATGTGGCCGTTGACGTTGCCCAGTTGCTGGTCTGCAGTGAGGCTCAGGGCCTGATTGCTGATGAGTTTGCCGTTGCTGTTGTCCAGGCTGTGCGCCGCCAGCGAGAACGCGGTCTGGCTGGAGATTTCACCGCCCTGGTTACTCAGGTTTCCCAGGTTGCTCAGCAGCAGGATTGGCGCATTGATCAAGCCGCCGTTGCTCAGGTCGCCGCCGTTGAGGTTCAGGTTCAGTTGGGTGTTGCTGAACAGTTGGCCGCCCTGTTGGGTCAGGCCGCTGACGCTGGCGGTGAGTACATCGGCGCTGGCAATACGCCCGCCGTTGGTGACCTGGGTCGCGGTCAGGTCGAGCTTGCCGGTGCTGGTGAGGGCACCGCCGGTGGCGTTATTGAACTGGCCGGTGGTGACGCTGGCGGCGCCGTCACTTTTGATCAGGCCTTGCCCGCTGTTGTCGAGGCTGGCGCTGGTGAGTGTCAGGCCGTGTGCCGAATCGAAGGTGCCGCCCAGGTTCAACAGCTCGGAGCTGCTGGTCACGCTGAGCATACCGGCGCTGGTGACCTTGCCACTGCTGTTGTCGAGGCGTTGGCCGAGCAGCGTCAGGTTGCCTTCGCTGCTGAGGGTGCCACCGGCGTTGATCAGGCTGGCACCCGCCAATGCGGCCGGCGCCAGTTGAATCGCCAGCGAGTGCTGGGCGGCGACGCTGCCTTGGGTGTTGTCCAGGCGCGTGCCGACAAGGTGCGCATCCTGTGCGAACACCAGCCCTTTGGCCTGGTTGATCACCTGGGCCACGGCCAGCTCCAGTGCCGTCGCGGCGAGCAGCTTGCCGCCGCTGTTGTCCAGTTGCTGGCCGGTCAGCGCGACATCTTGCTGGCTGGAAATCTCCCCGGCGCGGTTGTCGGTGCTATCAACCGCCAGTTTCAGCGCTTTTGTCGCCGCTACCAGCCCGCCGTTGCTGTTGTCGAGGGTGTTGGCATTCAGCGTCAGCGTGCCCTGGGCCGTCAGCTCCCCGCCTTGTTGAGTCAGTGTCCCCAGGGTTGCGTCGAGGTCGCCTTGGCTGGCGATACGGCCCTTGGCGTTGCTGGCGCTATCGAAGGCCAGGTGCAGCGGGCCGGTGGCGCTGATCAAGCCATTACTGTTATTCAGCGACTGGCCAACAAAGCCCAGCGCCTGCTGGCTGTTGATCACGCCCTGGCGGTTGTCCACCTGGCCGGTGTGCAGGTTCAGGTTCTGGTTGGCTCGAATCAAACCGGTGCGGTTGTCCAGGCTGGCGGACTGGATGCCCACCGCGCCCTTGGCCAGCACGCTGCCTTGAGCGTGGTTGTCGAGCAGGCCGTCTACGCTTGCGTTCAGGCTGCCATCGCTGACGAGGCTGCCGGACTGGCTGTTGTCCAGGCTGGCAGCGTTCACCTGCAAGCGCTGGCCGGCGCCGAGGGTGCCGCCCTGATTGCCGAGTGCGCCGAGGACGCTCAGGTCGAGGCTGTTATCGCCCAGTACGTGCCCGCCCTTGTTGCTCAGCGCCGCGGCTTTGACCACGCTGGCACCGGCGCTCGACACCTCGCCGCCGTCGTTGACCAGGCTGCCGCCCACGCTCAGCGCCAAATCGGTCGAGCTGCTGAGCAAGCCGTGGGTGTTGTCCAGCGTGCCCACGTGCGCCGTGAGCCCGGCTGCCGAAATTTCACCGTTGAGGTTCGCCAGCAACTGGTCGACCTGCAGGTTCAGCGCCTGGTCGCTGATCACCTTGCCGCCGCTGTTATCGAGGTTCTGCGCGGCAAGCGTAAAGGCCTGCGCGCTGGAAATTTCACCGCCACTATTGCCCACCGTGGCGAGATGGTTGAGCAGCAGCGCGCCCGGGGTGTTGATCAGGCCACCGGTGTTGTCCAATTGCGCGTGGTTCAGGTCCAGGGTCAGGCTGCGGGCGCTGTACAACTGGCCGCCCCGGTTGCTGATCGCGCCCTGGCTGGTGAGCGCCCATGGCCCGGCACTGCTGATGGCCCCGCCGTCGTTGATCAGGTTGCCTACCTGCGCGCCAAAACTGTTGTCGCTGTGCACCACACCCTGGGTGTTATTGAGCTGATTGCGCAGCACCAACGACAGGTCGTCTTTGGCATACACGCTGCCTTGGCCACTGTTGTCCAGGCTGCCTGCGTTGAGGCTGACCGTGTGTTGGCCGCTGAGGGTGCCCTTGAGGCTATTGTCGAGGCTGGCGGCGCTCAGTTGCAGGTCACCGGTGGCGGCGAACAGGCCGGTCTGGTTGAGCAGTTGCCCGGCGATTTGTGCGGTGAGCTGGCCGTTGCTGATAATCCGGCCCTGGCTCTGGTTGTCCAACTGATCGGCGTTGATCTGGCCCTGGCGCTGGGCGCTGAGGGTGCCGTGCCGGTTGACCAGCGCAGCGGCATTTACCGTCAGGTCACGGCTGGCGATCACGGTGTTGCCGGTGTTGTCCAGGGTTTGCGCAGTCAGGCGCACATCGCCATTGGTATTGCGGCTGTTATCGGCATTTACGCCCGCTTCGATAATGCCGCTGTTGCTCAGGTGAGCGCCGCTGTCGAGGGTGATGCTGTTGCGGGCTGCGAGGTTGTTGGCGTTGCTGAGGTCGCCCTGGGCCTTGATCGCCAGATCTGTACCGGCATACACCGCGCCTTGGGTTTCCACACTTTGGGCGGTCACATTCAAGGCACTGCCGGCCGAGGTTTGCCCCAGGTTCAGGTGGCCGTTGGCATCGATGCGGATATCGCCCCCGGCAACCATGTTGCCGGCAAGCCGTACCCCGACGCCCGCCTCGGTGCCCACCAGCCTGATCGTGCCGGCGTACATCCCGCCCAACGCCGATGAGTCGATCGCCAGCGTCGGGGCGGCGCTGCCGTCGGCGGCGCGTGCGGTGGCATTCAAGGTGCCGGCGTCGACGTCATTGCGCCCGGCGACAATGGCCAGCTTTTGCGCCTGAATCTGCGCGTTGATGTGCGCGGCGCGGGTGATGATTTCGAACTGGCCGACGTTGCTCGCGTTCAGGCCGTCGCCATCAACCGACACACTGCCCTGGTCCACCTGGTAGCGGCTGACCTTGCCGTTTTCAATCACGGCCTGGCCGGTGGTCAGCGTCACTTGCGGCGTGTTGATAAAACCGCAGCCGTTGCAGCTCACGCCGTAGGGGTTGGCGACAATCACATGCGCTGACTGCCCCGCCACTTCGGTGTAGCCGCGCAACTGGCTCGGGCTGCCGCCGTTGACTTCGTTGAGGATGGTGCTGGCGGCCTGCCCGTTGAAGTTGGGGTTGCCGACAATGATCCCGCCCAGCTGTGTGCTTTGGGTGCGGTCGGTGGCGTTATTGAGGATCAGGCCTTGCGTGCCGACGTTGTAGTCATGGAACTGGTTATGGGACAGGCCCGCCGCATTCGGCGCCGCGATGTTGACAATCGGCACGCCATTGCCGGCTTGCGCCAGGGTGGTGCCGGGCGCATTCACGACAATGCCGTCCGCCTGCGCCAGCAACGGCTGCCAGAACAGCGCGTTCGCCAGAATCAGCGCCAGCCCGCGTTTGGGCAGGCCCAGAAACGACGTGCGGTTTTTCAGCGCTGCAGAAGGCTGGCGCGCAAGAAAGGCGAACTGGCGGACGTCCATGTGAAGTCTCGATGCACGAAGGCAAAAAAGTTAGAGGAAGAAATCCAGACGGAAATAGATCGGGGCTTCACGCTCGGTGATGGCGTCCGGTCGCTCCAGCGAATGCGCAAAGGTCACGGTGGCGGCGACGTTGGGGCCGCGGGCAAACAACTCCAGCGCGTCACTGGTCATGCGCCCGTGCTGGTCCGGGTTGTAGCGCCCGTGGCTGATCACGCCCTGGTCATAGCCGAGGCTGCTGCCGTACTCGGCAAACACGGTGTGCATCCAGCTCCAGGTCACCGGGCGGGTCCAGCGCAGGTCGTTGCGCCAGTAACCGCCGCTGTCGCCGGTGAGGGACTGGTCCTGATACCCACGAATCGACGACTGCCCGCCCAGGCTGGTGCGCTGTGGGCTGAACAGCACGTCTTCACTGTGTTGCCCGGTCATCAGGCTGGTGAAACTGAATGACTCGTCCCACAGCTTGAACGGCTGCAAATAGCTGAGGGTGGCGGTGTATTTACGGTAGCGCGCGTCGGGCTGTCCGGCTTTGACGTCGCGATTGCTTTGCGCATCGAAGGCGCCGATGCCGTCCTGCATGCCCAGGTCGATGTTGAGAAAAGCACCGCCAATGCGCCGGCCATGGTTGATGCCGAATTGGGCTTCGCTGATGCGGTTGCTGCTCAGGGCCAGCTTGCTGTCTTCGATGTAGTTGTGGGTGCTGAGGTAGGACACGCCGGTGCTCAGCGAGGTTTTGCTCAGCGCGTCGCGGTAGATCACCCGCTCAAGGCGCAATTGATGGTTCTGGCTGTCGCCGCTTTGCTTGAAGCTGAAACCGTTGGCCTGGGCCTGGGAGCGGTACTCGCTTTCGCTGTAGCTGTAGTTGAGGTTCCACCAGCCGAACGGCAGGTTGTAATTGAGCATCGCGTTGCGCGAATTCTTGCGGGTATCACTGACCACATCGTGCCCGGCGCGCAGCGAGAGTTGGTCGGACAGCCCCAGCGGGTTGTCCCAATCGAAGCTGGTGCCAGCCTGCTGGCGACCGGTGCTGCGCTGACCGTCGTTGCCGTAGGACACACCGGCGCGCCAGGGCTTTTGCGCGCTGTTCTTGACCAGCACGTCGCTGCCGCCCACCGCCTTGCCCGGCGCCAGCTCCATTTGTGCCTGGTTCGACGGCAAGCGATTGAGCTGGTCAACCATCTGCTCGATTTCCCGCAGGTTGAGCACATCACCGGGCTTGCCGGGAAACACCTGGGCCAGCTGGCGCTCGGAAAAGCCACTGCCCTCGGCGCCCTTCAAGCCTTCGAGGCGGCCCTCCACCACCTGCACGTTCAGGTTGCCACTGGACAGATCCTGTTGCGGCAAGTAGGCGCGGCTGGTCACCAGGCCTTTGTCGATGTAGCGCTCGGTGATGGTTTTAAGCAGCGCATTGAGCTGCGCCACGCCCAGGCATTGCCCGGTATAAGGCGCCAGTATCTGCGTGCGTTCGTTGGCGCCAAGCGCGTCTGCACCAGTGAGTTGGACGGTCTTGATGGGGAAACAGCGATTATCCGCAGCCGCGTTGGGCGCGGTTGCCGGTGTGGCGCTACCGGGCAGGTCCTTGAGGCCATCCAGGCGGCGGCGTTGTTCTTCGAGCAGGCGGTCCTGGCGGTCGCGAATCAGGTCGGTATCACCCGGGTTGGGCGCCGCCTGCAGCGTCATGGCCACCGCGAGACCTGCCAGTGCCAGCGCGTGGCAACTCACTGTGAGGATTGAAACTCGCATGGCCATTCCCTTGACTAAATGGCTTAGTGCCATCACTGGGCGGCGATACTATGGAAGCATTTTTTTGGCGTCAATTTGTCAAACATGAAATCTTTACAGAATGTTTCATGTTTGTATTCTGGCTAAAACAACGGCATTGGTTTATGGGGCGCGAATGGTTTTTGGGTTGTCCATCGCCTGACTGTGAACCGAGGATCCATAAGCCGGCGTGAGCAACGCTAGTTGAACAGCAGCACCTCGAACCTCAGCGCCTGCC
The DNA here is from genome assembly GCF_009834565.1 of Pseudomonas sp. R76. Taxonomy (GTDB): domain Bacteria; phylum Pseudomonadota; class Gammaproteobacteria; order Pseudomonadales; family Pseudomonadaceae; genus Aquipseudomonas. The sequence continues at coordinate 3,385,653 of NZ_CP019428.1, read as the reverse complement.
CCGCACGCCACCGATTGCCTTGGAAAAGGCGCGACTGTCTGTCATCGGCCCGCAACATATCCCTGCCTAGAATCCGGCCCGGAGGCAGGTCACACCCGTCTTCCTGACCCAATACGCTAGTCATTGCCCAACACCGCTCCATCGATTGTCAGCATCGGCCTTTGAGGTTCATCTTCGGGCCGTTTTTCAAGGGCTGGAATCTACGCGCGTAGATAGCTGTGGAACAAGGGATCGAGTGGTGCTTGGCACATCCTCAGATCGGGAGTTTTTTGATGTCCATGCTTGAACAAACCGCCTATCCCGCCTCGTCGGCAGGCCGTGGCGCAGCGGATGAAAGTCTGTCCACCCCGCGTGGGCGCCGGGAGATGTACCGCGCCACTCTTGCCTGCTGGTTGGGCACGGCAATGGAATATGCCGACTTTGCCCTGTATGGGTTGGCGGCCGGTCTGATCTTCGGCGACGTGTTTTTTCCCAATGTCACACCGGCCATGGCCTTGTTGTCGACCTTCGCGACCTGGTCGGTCGGTTTCGTGGCGCGCCCCATCGGCGCATTGTTCTTCGGCTGGCTGGGCGACCGCCAGGGCCGCAAGGTGGTGATGGTGTCCACCGTTGTGCTGATGGGCGCTTCTACTACGATGATCGGCCTGATCCCCAGTTACGCATCCATCGGCATCTGGGCTCCGATCTGCCTGGTGCTGCTGCGGTTCACCCAAGGCTTTGGCGCCGGCGCCGAGCTCGCGGCGGGCACTGTGATGCTCGGCGAGTTCGCACCGGCCAGGCGCCGGGGCCTAGTGTCTTCGGTGATCGCCTTGGGCTCCAACAGCGGTACGTTAGTGGCCTCGTTGGTGTGGTTGGCGGTGATACAGATGGATCAACAGCAACTGCAGGACTGGGGCTGGCGCATCCCGTTCCTGTGCAGTTCGCTGATCGCGCTGGCTGCGTTGTGGCTACGACGCAACCTGCAGGAAACCCCGGTGTTCGAACAAAGAAAGGCCGAACTTCAAGCACAGCGCGACACACGAAGGGCCGCCCTGCCCTTGCACACGCCATCAGTCGGTGTCTGGAAAAACCGCCGCGCGTTCCTGACCATGGTGGGTTTGCGCATCGGCGAAAACGGCCCGTCCTACCTGGCTCAGGGGTTTATCGTCGGCTATGTGGTGAAAGTGCTGACTGTGAACAAGTCGGTCGCAACCCAGGCGGTGTTGATTGCTTCAATCCTGGGTTTCTTGATCATCCCGCTGGCCGGCTGGCTGTCCGACCGTTTCGGCCGCCGCGTGGTGTACCGCGGGTTTTGCCTGTTATTGATGGTCTATGCATTTCCGGCATTCATGCTGCTCGATTCACGCGACCCGCTGACCGTCATCGCCACCATGGTGGTCGGCATGGGCCTGGCATCACTGGGCATCTTCGGTGTGCAAGCGGCGTGGAGCGTCGAGATGTTCGGCGTGAAAAACCGCTACACCCAATTGGCGTTGGCCAAGGAGCTCGGCTCGATCCTCTCGGGCGGCACTGCACCATTGATTGCGGCGGCGCTGTTGTCCTGGACCGGCCATTGGTGGCCGATCGCAACCTACTTTGCCGCCATGGCCGGCATTGGTTTCTTCACCACGTTTGTCGCTCCGGAAACCCGTGGTCGCGACCTCAACGCGCTGGAAGATGCCATCTAACGCAGGCCCTTCACCCGTAAACACCAGCACCCCCTGACGCCTCGTAGAAGGCGCCAACCCGCACGACTGTGAATCAACAGCCGGGCGAAGCCATGCCTGAAAAACGGCACATTGATAGGAGCGTCGTCATGAAAAGATCCACCCTGGCACTCGCGATAACGGCAACATTCCTGGCCCAGCAGGCCCTGGCCGCAGGTTTCGTCGATGACAGCAGCGCTACCCTCGGCGCACGCACATTCTACTTGCGCAGTGATAACCCCAATACGCCCGGCGTCGACCAGAACCAACTCACCCAGGGTTTCAAACTCGATTATCTGTCGGGTTTTACCCAAGGCACCGTGGGCTTTGGTGTTGATCTGCAAGCACTGCAGGCATTCAATCTGTCCGGCGGCACCCAGCATCCGAGTGCCACGACACAGAACTCGCTTTCCCCGGTAAGCGCTGACGGCAGCCCGGTCGACGACTGGAGCCGCCTGGCCGGGAATGCCAAGGTCCGGCTGTCCAAGACCGAGTTTCACGCAGGCGGCGCACTCTCCCCCAACCTGCCGATTCTCGTCGCCAATGATGGCCGGCTGCTGCCGCAAACCCTTGAAGGTGTAACGATGACCTCCAGGGAAATCGACAACCTGACGATCAATGCCGGGCACCTGGACCGTTCTACCGGTCGCGCGTCATCCAACGCCACCGCGCTAGCCGTTGCGGGCGGCACCGAGGGCAGCACGTTCACCTACGCCGGCGCCGATTGGAAACCCAACAAAGACACCACCGTACAACTCTACCGTGCCAACCTCAGCGACTATTACAACCAGACCTTCCTGGGTCTGTTGAACACCACCCAGCTTAATGACAATTCACGCTTCAAAACCGACTTGCGCTACTTCAACAGCACCTCCCAAGGCAAAAATGGCCAGCCAGGGTATGTGTTCAACAACAACGGGGGCTACGCTAGCAACCCCGGCAAAGTCGATAACACCACCTGGAGCGCCGCGTTCACCTACACCCTGGGCGGCCACGCCGTCATGCTCGGCCGCCAGCAAGTGTCCGACTCCGGCGGCGTGGTGTACCTCAACCAGGGCAACGTGCTGGACGGCAACGGCAACAACGAAGGCAATGGCGGCGCGAGCGTGTACCTGATCACCGACGTGATGGACAACTCCTTTATCCGTGCCGGCGAAAACACCTCTTTCGGTCAGTACGCCTATGACTTTGCGGCCCTGGGCATACCCGGCCTGACTACGTCAGTACTGTACCTGCATGGCGATAACATTCGATCAGCCGGCGGCGAGCGCTATTCGGAGTGGGAACGTGATGCGCGTATCGACTACGTGGTGCAAAGCGGGGCCCTCAAAGGCTTGGGCGCGAGCCTGCGCGAAGGCAGTTTTCGCAGCGGTGTTCCAAATGTCGGCGCGGTCGATCAGGCTCGCGTTATCTTCAGCTACACCTACGCCCTGTTCTAAAAAGTGCGCGGGTGCAGACGCCGCGGGTCATCAAACTGCAACAAAACCGAAGGGATAATGTCGTTTATGAAAAGTCGGTGCTGCCCCGTGTCTGCCACCCCTTTTCTATTTTTTTAACCCCAGGGTCTACGCGGGTAGACCCTTTGCCAAGCCCTCTGCTGGGGAAGGTTCCTTGACCAGACAACACACAAGCCGCGCCACGCGTGATGACGTCGCCCGTGAAGCGGGTACCTCGGTGGCTGTCGTCAGCTATGTGATCAACAACGGCCCCAGGCCAGTGGCCAAAGCCACCCGGCAACGCGTACTGGACGCCATCAAGGCCACCGGCTACCGCCCCAACGGCGTGGCCCAGGCCCTGGCATCGGGCAAGACCAGGACCTACGGGTTGATCGTCCCGAACATCTCCAACACCTTCATTGCCTCCTTTGCCCATGCGCTGCAACAAGAGGCGCTGGATAACGGGCTCGTGATCCTGCTGGGGGATTCCGGCGATTGCCGTACACGCGAATTGAGCCTGATCAACAGCCTGCTCAGCCAGCGCGTCGACGGCCTGTTCTACACCAGCGTCGACCGTCACCCTCACATCGAACTGATCCAGTCCAGCGGCACGCCGTTTGTCATGCTCGACCGTGTCGACCCCGAGCTGCGCGTCAACATGTTGCGAGTCGACGAACGCGCCGCGGCCCGACAAGTCACCGCGCACCTGCTCAGCCATGGTTACCGCGACGTTGGCATCCTCTGCGGCCATGCACAAATGCTCAACGCCCAGGACCGTCTCAACGGCTGGCGCGACGCACTGAATGACGCCGGGGTTGAAGCGCACCCGCACAGGATTTTTCCTGCCAGCTACACCCGCCAGGGAGGTTATGACGCCACTCAACGCATGCTGGCGAACGGCAGCCCTCCCCGCGCGCTGTTCTGTTCCAACGAGGCGCAAGCCATCGGTTGCGTACGGGCGCTGTCGGAACATGGCCTTAAGGTGCCGGAGCATGTCGCGCTGGTGTGCTTCAACGGCACCGAGGCCTCGGCGTTTTGTACCCCGTCCCTGACCACCGTGTGCCAGCCAGTCAAGGAAATGGCCAAGGCAGCCATTTCGATGCTGCTGACCTGGGACGGCGAGGTGAAATTGCAAGAGTTTTCCCATCGCCTGGTGCTGGGTGAATCCTGCGGATGCACGGCGGCAAACACCCCGTGCGCCTGAAACAAGAAAACAAGAAGGTGAAATGAAGCGTTTAATTATTGATTGCGACCCCGGCAACGGGATTGCAGGCGCAAACGTTGACGACGGCCTGGCGTTGGCGCTGGCATTGGCGGCCCCCGGGCTCAACCTTGAACTGGTCACCACCGTCGCGGGCAACACGCCCAGCGCCATAGGCTACAACGTGGCCCAGGATTTGATGGTCCGGGTCGGTCGACCGATACAGGTGGTACAGGGCAGCACACAGGCCTTGGAAGAACCCGACGCCCCCTGGCGCGAGGCCTTGGACAATGGCGTACAAAAGCGCCAGCTCGCGCATTTATGGCAAGGCGTACGCGCCCCCGCGGCATTCCAGGCCCCCGCGTTGCAGGCGGCTGACGCGATGGGTCAGTTGATTTGTGCCAACCCTGGGGAAATCACCCTGGTCGCAATCGGCCCCTTGACCAACGTTGCACAAGCGCTGCAACGCTACCCGCAGATGACCGCCGCCGTCAGGCAAATTGTGATCATGGGCGGCGTGTTTGGCTTGGACGACTACATCAAGGACACCAACTTCGGCTTCGATCCCGAAGCCGCCCACCAAGTCCTCAACAGCGGTGCAAACATCACCCTGGTGCCGCTGGATGTCACCACCCAGACCCTGATGACCCACTCTGACCTCGACCGAATCGCACAGATCGACACGCCACTCGCTGCATTTGTCTGCGAAACCTTCCGCCCTTGGATCGATTACTCGATGACCTCCCGTGGCCTGTCCGGTTGCTGGATCCACGACGCTCTGGTCATCGCATGGCTGCTTGACCCCGACATCGCCACCGCCAGTGCCTATTTTGCCGATATTGAACTGCGCGCAGGTCGTACACGCGGTAAAACCTGGCGTTACAAGCAACCTCTGCGCCTGGATGTGGGCATCGAGGCGCCTGCCGGCGGCCCGATTAACGTGCTACAAACCGTGGACAACGGCCGGTTGCTGGCGCTCATAGAACGGCACTTGCGCGCGTCCATCCCCAAACCGTGAACGGAAGATCCATGAGTTAGGGGCCTGCCTCATGCTCAAACGTCATAATCCCCCGTTCGCCTGCGTGGTAATCTGGCGCCACCACGAATAGACATTGATCGTCACTTGACGATGACCAGAGCCAGGAAAGAACATGCCAAAGATTTCTCACTCAGCGCTACGCCGCAACTTCCGTGAACTGCTTGCCAAACAAATCTGCGTTGAAACCGCCTCCGTCTTCGACCCCATGTCCGCGCGTATCGCCGCTGACCTGGGCTTCGAAGTCGGCATCCTGGGTGGCTCGGTCGCATCGTTGCAGGTCCTGGCGGCACCCGATTTTGCCTTGATCACGCTGAGTGAGTTCGTTGAACAGGCCACCCGCATCGGCCGGGTCGCCCAGCTGCCGTTTATTGCCGACGCCGACCACGGTTACGGCAATGCGCTGAACGTGATGCGCACCGTTGAAGAGCTCGAGCGCGCTGGCGTTGCGGCACTGACGATTGAAGACACGCTGCTGCCGGCCCAGTTTGGGCGTAAGTCCACCGACCTGATTTCCGTCGAGGAAGGCATCGGCAAAGTGAAGGCAGCCCTTGAAGCGCGGGTCGACCCTGAGCTGTCGATCATCGCCCGCACCAACGCCGGTGTATTGCCGACCGCAGACGTGATCGCGCGCACCAAGGCCTACGAAAAAGCCGGCGCCGATGGCATCTGCATGGTCGGTGTCAAAGACTTCGACCACCTTGAACAGATCGCCGAAAACCTTACGGTGCCGCTGATGCTGGTGACCTACGGCAACCCACAGCTCAATGACAGCGAACGCCTGGCCAGCCTCGGTGTGCGCATTGTGGTAGCCGGGCATGGCGCTTACTTTGCCTCGATCAAAGCGACTTACGACAGCCTGCGCGCCCAGCGCAAACTGACCAGCAGCACCACGAATCTGAGCGCGACTGAACTGACGCATACCTACACGCTGCCGGAAAGCTACGTGGCCTGGGCTGAAGAGTTCATGGACGTGAAAGAGTAAGCGTCGGCCAATCGGCGGCCAGTTCCGACTGGCCGCCGACCTCAGTCAGTAATTGGCGCTGGGATTACCCACGTCCACATAGCCATTTTTCGGCGCAATAATCACCTCCAGTGGCGGCGGCGTGACGCCGAAGCCATTGAGTTGATCGGTGAGCCCTTTGTACCAATCCTCCTGCTGTTTCTTGCGCGCATTGTCGGCCTTGATGTCGGCAATGATCGCGTAGATCAAGCCGCCGACGGCCGCGATTCCGCCCACCGCACCGGCCAAGGCACCCGCCGCGCCACCAATGACGCCCGCCGCCTCCGCAACGCCTGCGGCCACGGTGGTAATGCGCGGCACCACGTAGGTCGCGACTTCCACCATACCGGCCACGGCTGACAAGCCATTGAGCCCGGCAAAGGTGCCCTGGAAGCCGGCCCCGACCTTGTCGCCACTTTGCGCCGAGTTCTTCGCCGAAATTGCCCCGGTGACCAGCCCCAACACGTTGCCCGCTACGCCGCCCAGGCTCTTGCCGACGTTCTCCACGTCTTTCACATACTTGGGTGCATCAAACTTGTAGGTGCCTTGTTGGGTGCGGTCGAACTGGTCCTGGACAAACTTGGCGCCGCCTTCCATAAACAGCCCGGCCGCCTGGAACGACTGCCCCACCGTTTGCGCGGTGCTGCCGCCCTTGCCGCCGGCAATGCGCGTGCCGATGGCGCCTGCCAGCAACACGCCAGACACGCCATGCATCACCCCGGCTTTGTACGTGGCGCTGACTCCAGCGGGCAGCTTGCCGCCCCAACTGCTTTGGACTTTCTTGATCGCGTCATCGAACTTGGCGCCGCCGCGCATGGCGTCTTCCACCGCACGAATGCCGCTGATGATGTCGGCGGTTTTCGGCGGTGCTTCGCCGGGCGCGGTGAACGCGGCGATGTTGTCGTTGATCACTTGCTCAAGGCGCGGGTCATTGGCGCCGGTCACGCCGAGGCCACGGTAGAAGTCGTCGATGGACTGGCCTTTAAGCAGGTCCTCGCGCCCGAGCTTGGCGGCGACGTCGTTGAAGCTCGAGCTGCCCGCCTGCACGGTTTTGTCGTCGAGCACCGCGTCGAAGATGGCTTTGTTTACCCCGGATTGAATCACCGCCTTGTCTGCCGGTACGCCGCTGGCAATGAGGTCGTTGATTTGCTTGCCGGAGGTGATGTCGGCGTACTCGGCCTTGACCTTGTCCTTGATCGCCTGCGGGGCGTTTTCCAGGGCTTTCTTGTAGTCGGGTTGCTTGCCGAGCGCCTGGGCGTAGAAGTCCGGGTACTTGATAAAGCTCGACAACGCATCAGTGGTGCTGGCGCCCTTGACCGCAAAGGCACTTTCCAGCGCATCGGTGCTCGATGACGCCTGCAGGCGGCGCTCCATCTCGGCTTTCAGGGCCGGGTCGGCGGCGACGGTTTTCTGCAGTTGTTCGGTGCCCTGGGTGTTGAGGAACTGCTGCACATCCGGGTCTTTGCTGAGCGTGTCGATGCGGCTCTGCACGTCCTTGATGAAATCTTCGCGCTGCTGGCCCGGCGACTTGCCGTCACCCGACCACTCATTGGCGGCATCCGGCCCCTGGTGCGCGAACGCATCCGCACCGGCCTTGTAGTTGGCCAGGCCCGTGGATAGTTGGATGATCGCCGCGGTTTTGTCCGCGCCGCTGGCGCTGCTGTGGCCGCCGGCAAAATAGTCGGCACCGACCTTGGAAGCGTCACCGCCGGCCGCCTTGACCGCGTCCTCGGTGGCCTTGGCGTTCAAGTCTTTGATCTGGTCGTCGGCGCTTTTGCCATCCAGGCCCTTGAGGTTGTCGTAGCCATATTTGCCGAAGTCCTGCAGGCGCCCCGCTTCTGTGCCGTGGCGGGCTTCGCCGTCTTTGGTGAAACCGTCGATGCGACCATTGCCGACGTTGCCACCGTCAATGTGCTTGCCGGTCTCGTCGTAGTTTTCGACATAGTTGAGCACCTGCGCCGCACGCCAGGCGGCATCGGGGTCGTGCTCGAAATCGCCGACGCGCTCGCGCAGCTTGTCCTTGACCCCGCTCTGGTTGCCGAGGTTTTTCAGCAAGGGGTTGTCATCGATGATCTGTTGCGCGCTGCGGGTATCGCCCAACGGGCGCCCTTCGCCGGGCAGTGGCAAATGATTGGACGGTGCGTCGCCCTTGGGCGCGGCCTTGGGTGGGGTGACGGGTAGCTCGCCTTTGAGGGTGTCCCAGCCGTATTTGCCAAAATCCTGCAGGCGCCCGGCTTCCGTGCCGTGGCGCGCATCACCGCCTTTGGTAAACCCGCCGACCTTGCCGTTGCCGGCGTCGTTCAGCTCTGCGCGTTTAACCGTGGGTTTGCCGTTTTCGTCGAGCTTTTCGATGTGCTCCAGCACCCTGCTGGCGCGGTAGGCCGCGTCGGGGTCATGCTCGAAATCGCCCACGCGCTCACGCAATGTGTCTTTCACGCCACTCTGGTTGCCCAGGTTTTTCAGCAGGGGGTTGTCGTCGATGATTTGCTGCGCGCTGCGAAAGTCGCCTTGGGGCCGTTTTGTATCAGGCCCGAGGCGGTTGTCGCCGGGCTGATTGTCTACCGCCCTGGACACCGCCTTGTTCCAGTTGGCGTTTTCGCCCGCTTTGGGTGTGCTGTCGACCGGGTTGACCTGCATGACCTGTCTCCTTGATGTGGCATGGGAGACGGGATTATTGGCGGGCAAGTGCAACAGTCTTGTTACAAACAAATAATTGCGACAAGCAGAAGCATATCGCCATTACTTAATGGCAATTTAAAGGCTTACCTATTTATATACGTTTATTTAACTAAATCTAAAAAATCCGCCGCAGAGCCTGCGGCGGCAAACCAAAGGTTTTTGTCGAAGCAGAGCGGCTAAGACCCTGCCCACGCTACACCTGCGAAACATTAAAAGAGGTGAAGTTTAATTAATCGAGTTTAATCCGCAACTGCGCTGCAGCCCGCGAAAAATATGCTAAAAATCAGCCTCGACAAGCTCGTCGAGCACAATAAAAACGGCATTACGCTCACTGAAAACCCTGCCAACAAAACTGCTGCGCCATTTCAACAATTGCGGTGTTTCCGTGCACGCGTTAATTATTCCGGGGAAGTAACAACATGATCAAACAGTGGAGCCTGTTAACACTGGCGGTGTGCGCCAGCGTCAGCCAAATGGCGTTGGCCGAGTCCGTCACCGACCAGGCCGATTCCAAAGGCTTTATCGAGGGCAGCAGCGTGACCGGACTGTTGCGCAACTATTACTTCGACCGCGACCGTCAAAGCGGCAAGGCTGACAATCGCGACTGGACCCAAGGCGCGATGCTCAATTACGCCTCGGGCTTTACCCAGGGCACCATTGGTTTTGGCGTGGACGCCTACGCCTATGGCGCGATGAAACTGGACGCTACCCACGCCGATGCCGGCACCGGCGACCTGCCGACCGACCGCCATGGCGACCCGGAAAACGGCTACGGCTCAGTGGGCGCGGCGGTGAAAATCAAGGTCTCCAAGACCGAGCTGAAATTCGGGGACATGCAGCCAACCGCCCCGGTCTTCGCCACCGGCGGCACGCGTATTTTGCCGCAGACCGCCACCGGCTTTGACCTGACCAGCAGCGAAATCGCCGGCCTGGACCTGGAAGCCGGGCACTTCACCAGCACCAACAGCGGCATGACCAGCAACCATGACCACGATATCTACGCCACCTACGCCAACGTCGCGGCCAACAGCGCGAGTTTCATCGGCGGCAAATACACCTTCACGCCGTCATTGAGCGCGACCCTGTACGCCGGTGAACTGGAAGATATCTGGCGCCAGTACTACACCAACCTCAACTACGTGTTGCCGCTGGGCCATGACCAGTCACTGGCGCTGGACGGCAACCTGTACCGCACCCTTGACACCGGCAGCGCCAAGGCCGGGGCGATCAACAACACCACCTATTCGGTGGCGGCGGCCTACTCGTTCCTGGCGGCCCACACCTTGACGCTGTCGTTCCAGAAAGTGCATGGCGATACGCCGTTCGACTACATCGGCACCGGCAACAACGGCGCGGGCGAAGGCGGCGACTCGGTGTTGCTGGCCAACTCGATTCAGTGGGGCGACTTCAACGGCCCGGGCGAACAGTCCTGGGGCATTCGCTATGACCTGAACATGGCCAGCTATGGCGTGCCGGGCTTGAGCTTCATGACCCGCTACGTCAACGGCTCGGACATCAACGGCACCCACACCCCGGCCAACAGCGCCTATGTCGGCGACTACGGTGCCGATGGCGACCACCACGAGACCGATGTGGAAGCCAAATACGTGTTGCAAAGCGGCCCGGCGAAAAACCTGTCGCTGCGCGTGCGTGACGCGATGGTGTCGTCGAACGCCGACCAGCGCGATGGCAAGTTGAACGAGCTGCGGCTGATCGTCGACTACCCGTTCACCCTGCTGTAATCACGCCGGGTTCAGCCGTTGGCGCATGCCTGCGCTGGCGGCTGGACCGGCCTGCACCACGCACTCGTCCAACGCCACCAAGGCGCCTGCGGCGGTGGCCATCATCGGCTGCACCGGCAGCCCCGTCTCGCGCTCCACCACCTCGACACTGGTGCCCTCTTCGGCGTAATGCCGATTGCCCCACGCCACCAACGCCATCAGCACCATGCGAAAGTCCTCGCCCTTGGGCGTCGGCACGTATTCGTAGCGTGGCGGCCGCTCGCTGTAGGCGCGGCGCTCAAGCATCCCGGCCTCGACCAGGCCATTCAAACGACGCGTCAACATGTTCGGCGCAATGCCCAGGCTGCGCGAGAACTCATCGAAGCGGCGCAGGCCATGCAAGGCGTCGCGCATGATCAACATGCTCCACCACTCGCCTACGCGCTCAAGGCTACGGGCGATGGGGCATTCGTCGCTGACAAGGGACTTACGTTGCATGGCGGTTCCTGTGTGGCAGTACAAAGTTGTGTGACGCCATGTTACTTTCATCATGATAGTGACGTCCACAGCTGTGTATCCCTCAAGCAACCGGAGTCGATTGATCATGAGTAAACGTATCGTCGTGACAGGCATGGGCGCGCTGACGCCGCTGGGTGCCAGTGTGGAATCCACCTGGCAACGCCTGTTGAACGGGCAGTCGGGGATCCGCCGCCTGCCGGAAGAGTTGATTGGTGACCTGGCGGTAAGCATCGGCGGCCAGGTGCAAAGCCTGCTGCAAGACCCTGAAGCCGGGTTTGACCCTGATCGCCTGTTGGCCGCCAAGGAACAGCGCAAAATGGACCGCTTCATTCTGTTCGCCCTGGCGGCGGCGGATGAAGCCTTGAAGCAAGCGGGCTGGGCGCCGAAAACACCGGAAGAACAGGAACGCACCGCGACCATCATTGCCTCCGGCGTCGGCGGTTTCCCGGCGATTGCCGATGCCGTGCGCACCACCGACAGCAAAGGCCCACGGCGCCTGTCGCCGTTCACTATTCCTTCGTTCCTGAGCAACATGGCCGCCGGGCATGTGTCGATCAATTACGGTTTGAAAGGCCCGCTGGGCGCACCGGTAACGGCCTGCGCGGCGGGCGTGCAAGCGATTGGCGACGCGGCGCGGATGATCCGTGCCGGTGAGGTCGACGTGGCCGTGTGTGGCGGTGCGGAAGCGGCGATTCATCGGGTCAGCCTGGCGGGTTTTGCGGCGGCGCGCGCGTTGTCCAGTGACTTCAATGACACGCCTGAGCGTGCCTCGCGGCCCTTCGATCAAGCACGTGACGGCTTCGTGATGGGCGAAGGTGCCGGCATTCTAGTCATCGAAGAACTCGAACACGCGCTGGCACGCGGCGCTCAGCCCATCGCCGAACTGGTCGGTTATGGCACCAGTGCCGATGCCTACCACATGACGGCCGGGCCGGAAGACGGTGATGGCGCGCGTCGGGCCATGACCCAGGCGTTGCGCCAGGCGGGCATCGAGGCGTCCCAGGTGCAGTATTTGAATGCGCATGCGACGTCGACCCCCGTGGGCGACAAAGGCGAACTGGCCGCCATCAAGACGGTATTCGGCGCGAGTGGCCACCCAGCCATCAGCTCGACCAAATCCGCCACCGGCCATTTGCTCGGCGCGGCAGGCGGCATCGAAGCAATTTTCACCGTGCTCGCCCTGCGCGACCAGGTCGCCCCCGTCACGCTGAACCTGGAAAACCCGGACGCCCTCGCCGACGGCCTGGACATGCTGCGCGGCGCGGCGCGGCACATGCCGATTGAATACGCGCTGTCCAACGGCTTCGGCTTTGGCGGCGTGAATGCCAGCGTGCTGTTCCGCCGCTGGGCGTAACCCTCGGTTTGCCCCTGCCGTGATTTTCGGGGACCATGTGCGCCTTCTGTTTAAGCCAACAAGAGGCGCCCATGGCCAACCACGACCTGTCCTACACCCCCGACCCGGATGCCGATTCGATTTCCTCCGACGTGATCGGCTTCAACGGTATCCTGGTCTCCACGCAAATCCCCACACGCGCCGACGGCAGCCTGGAACTGGGCGACATCACCCTGCAAAGCGAATGCACCCTGCAAGCGCTGAAAGTCGCGCTGGAAAAAGCCGGCAGTTCCATGGACCGGGTGATGCACCTGACCATCTACCTCACTGACATGGCTGATCGCGCGGCATTCAATGAAGTCTATAAGCGGTTTTTCGCCAAACCGTGGCCGGTTCGTGCTGCTGTTGGCGTGGCTGCATTGGCCGTGGAAGGCATGCGCGTGGAAGTCACCGCGATGGCCGCCAAGGCCTGAGTTCGCACTGGCAACACACCTCAAAATGTGGGAGCGGGCTTGCTCGCGAATGCAGTGTGTCAGTCACCCAATCAGTGACTGTCACTACGCATTCGCGAGCAAGCCCGCTCCCACATTGGATATCATTGAATCCTTCTCCCTAGGTTTGACAGCCCTGTGGTAGATGCCGCTCGGGCATTTCACGGCTACAATGCGCGCCTCGACCGTGACAAGCCTGACTAAAAAAACTATGTCCTTGCCCAAGCATCACCTTGAATTGCTCAGCCCTGCCCGCGATGTCGCCATTGCGCGCGAGGCTATCTTGCATGGCGCCGACGCCATCTACATCGGTGGCCCGAGCTTCGGCGCCCGCCACAATGCGTGCAACGAGGTGAGCGATATCGCTCAACTGGTCGAATTCGCCCACCGTTACCACGCCCGCGTGTTCACCACCATCAACACCATCCTGCACGACAACGAGCTGGAACCTGCGCGCAAGCTGATCCATCAGCTGTACGACGCCGGTGTCGATGCGCTGATCGTGCAAGACCTGGGCGTGATGGAGCTGGATATTCCGCCCATCGAGCTGCACGCCAGCACCCAGACCGACATTCGCACCCTGGGCCGCGCCAAGTTTCTCGACCAGGCCGGTTTCTCGCAATTGGTCTTGGCCCGTGAGCTGAACCTGCAGGAAATCCGTGCCATCGCCGACGAAACCGATGCCGCCATCGAGTTCTTTATCCACGGCGCCCTGTGCGTGGCGTTCTCCGGGCAGTGCAATATTTCCCACGCGCAAAATGGCCGCAGCGCCAACCGTGGCGACTGCTCCCAGGCCTGCCGCCTGCCGTACACCTTGAAAGATGACCAGGGCCGCGTCGTGGCCTTTGAAAAACACCTGCTGTCGATGAAAGACAACAACCAGAGCGCCAACATCCGCGCCCTGGTCGAGGCCGGTGTGCGCTCGTTCAAGATCGAAGGCCGCTACAAGGACATGGGCTATGTGAAGAACATCACCGCCTATTACCGCCAACGCCTCGACGACGTCCTCGAAGACCGCCCCGACCTGGCCCGCGCGTCCAGCGGCCGTACCGCGCATTTCTTCCTGCCCGACCCGGAAAAAACCTTCCACCGTGGCAGCACTGACTACTTCGTCACTGACCGCAAGATCGACATCGGCGCGTTCGACACGCCCACCTTCACCGGCCTGCCGGTGGGCAGGGTGGAAAAAGCCGGCAAGCGCGACTTGCAGGTGGTCACTCACGAGCCGCTGTCCAACGGCGACGGCCTGAATGTGCTGGTCAAGCGCGAAGTCGTGGGTTTCCGCGCGAATATCGCCGAACCCAAAGGCGAGTTCGAAGAAGACGGCGAGAAGCGCTACCGCTTCCGCGTCGAGCCGAATGAAATGCCGGCCGGCCTCCACCAGCTGCGCCCGAACCATCCGCTGAACCGCAACCTCGACCATAACTGGCAACAAGCCCTGCTCAAGACCTCGGCCGAGCGCCGTATTGGCTTGGCATGGGTCGCACGCTTGCGTGAAGACCAGTTGCAAGTCACCGCGACCAGCGAAGAAGGCATCAGCGCCAGCATCACCCTGCCCGGCCCGTTTGGCGTGGCCAACAAGCCGGAACAGGCGCTCGACACCCTGCGCGACCTGCTTGGTCAACTCGGCACCACCGAGTACCACGCGACGAATATCGAGCTGGACGCGCCGCAGGCGTTTTTCATCCCCAACTCGCAGCTCAAGGCCCTGCGCCGCGAAGTGATCGAGGCGCTGACCGCCGCGCGCGTCGCGGCTCACCCGCGTGGCGGGCGCAAGGCCGAGACGTCGCCGCCACCGGTTTACCCGGAAGCGCATTTGTCGTTCCTGGCCAACGTCTACAACCAGAAAGCCCGTGATTTTTACTACCGTCACGGCGTGAAGTTGATCGACGCGGCCTTCGAAGCCCACGAAGAAACCGGCGAAGTGCCGGTGATGATCACCAAGCACTGCCTGCGGTTCTCGTTCAACCTGTGCCCTAAACAGGCCAAGGGTGTGACGGGCGTCAAGACCAAGGTAGCGCCAATGCAACTGATCCACGGCGATGAAGTACTCACGCTGAAGTTCGACTGCAAGCCGTGCGAGATGCATGTGGTGGGCAAGATCAAGGGGCACATCCTGGGCTTGCCGCAATCGGGCAGCGGCGTGGGTCATTTCGACCCGGAAAGTATCATCTTTCAGGGCACGCACTAGCCCTTGGGGAGCGGGGCCACCACCAGCCCCGCTGCAACCCGGCAGCCGCCAACAAAATCGCCGCAACCCCCAGCCATTGCAGCCAGCCCAGGCGATGCCCAAAGGCAATCCAGTCGACAAAAATCGCCGCAATCGGGTAGATAAACGACAGCGCGCCGGTTATGGCAGTCGGCAGTTTCTGGATCGCCCCGTACAACAACACGTACATCAGGCCGGTGTGCACCACGCCCAACGTGACCAACGCCGCCCAGGCATTGGTTGCAGTGGGGAGGCCGCTCCAAGGCACTAACGGCGCCAGCAACAGTGCGCCGGTAGTCACCTGGATCAGCGCCATCAAGTGCGGCGGCACTTCCTTCAGACGCTTGATGATCAACGCCGCAATCGCATACAAAAACGCCGCGCCCAAGGCCAGCGCGATACCCGCCAGGTAATCACCCCCACCGCTTTGCTGTTCGCCATGGGCAGTCACAATCGCCAACATGCCGAGAAACGCCACACTCAACCACGCGAGTTTCTGCACGGTGATCTTCTCACCGAGAAACAGCGCCGCCAGCAGCACCAACATGAACGGCTGCACGTTGTACACCGCCGTACTGATGGCGATGGACGCGCGTGAATAGGATTCGAACAACAGCAACCAGTTACCGACGATGGCCACGCCGCTGAGCATCGCCAGGCCGAGCGTGGCCCAGGTCAGCAGTTCCAGCCGCAGGTAACCCAGCAACGCGCACACCAGCAACAGCGTCAGCGCGCCGATCACGCAGCGCCAGAACACCACTTCGATCACCGACACGCCCGACACCAGCACAAACCAGCCGATGGTGCCCGAAATCAACATGGCGGCGACCATTTCCCACGACCCGCGACGGATAGATGTGTCCACGATGCAAGCTCCTCAAGTGAGGCTCAATTATGGCAATCTGCAGGTCAGCGGCTCCAGCGACTAAAATAGGCAAAAACCCTCATTCACCTTTTCTTATTAGGCGGGCAGCATGATTGACACTATCGACCAGCAACTGATCGCGGCCTTGATGGACGATTCGCGCCTGTCGCTCAAGGCCCTGGCGGGCATTACCGGGCTCTCGTCGCCCAGCGTCGGCGAACGCCTGCGCCGCCTGGAAGAACGCGGCGTGCTGACCCACTACACCGTCGACATCGACCCCAAACACTTCGGCTACCTGCTGCAAGCCATCGTGCGCATCCGCCCGTTGCCGGGCAAGTTGCAGGAGGTAGAGCGCCTGATCCAGGCGATTCCCGAGTTCACCGAATGCGACAAGGTCACCGGCGAAGACTGCTTTATCGCGCGCCTGCATGTGCGCACCATGGACCACCTCGACGCCCTGCTCGACCGGATCACGGCCTGCGCCGAAACCAACACCGCCATCGTCAAGAAAACCCCGGTCAAACGGCGTTTGCCGCCGCTGGCTGATTCGTGATTTTGCGTCACTAACGCAGTGACGCAATCGCTATTCTGTCATCGCTGGCCGGTCTTTATGCTGGGCTCCACTCATTGGAACCCACAGGTGTAAAGCGCATGTACGTTATTACTGGCATCACAGGCAAAGTCGGCGGCGCCTTGGCGCGCAATCTCCTTAACGCAGGTCTTCCCGTTCGCGCGGTGATTCGCGACGCCGGCAAAGCGGCTTATTGGGCGGACCAGGGGTGCGAAATCGCGTTTGCCGCGATGGAAGATGCCCAAGCGCTGACGGAGGCATTCAAGGGCGCAACCGGCGTCTTTATCCTGCCGCCGCCGGGCTTCGACCCACTGCCTGGTTTTCCGGAAGCGCGCAACGTAATTGCAGCCGTCAGCCAGGCCCTCAAGGCTGCCGCGCCGGAAAAAGTCTTGTGCCTGTCGACCATCGGCGCGCAAGCCACAGAACTGAATCTGCTGACCCAGCGCACATTGATGGAACAGGCGTTGAGCGCCCTGGACATCCCCGTGACCTTCCTGCGCCCCGGCTGGTTTATGGAAAACGCTGCGTACGATGTCACCACCGCGCGCGACACCGGCGTGATCCATAGCTTCCTGCAACCGCTCGACAAGCGCGTGCCAATGGTTGCCACCGCCGACATCGGCACACTCGCCGCGCAGTTGCTGCAACAAGACTGGGCCGGCCACCGCGTGGTCGAGTTGGAAAGCCAGTGGGTCAGCCCGAACGACATCGCCCAAACCCTGACACACCTGCTTGGCCGCGAGGTACACGCCGAAGTGGTTGAGCGCGATACCTGGGAAGCATTGCTGCGCGGCCAGGGCGCACAAAACCCATTGCCGCGCATGCGCATGGTCGATGGATTCAACGAAGGCTGGATCTGTTTCGAGCATGATCAAGTGCTGAAGGGAACCACCTCGCTGGAAACCGTGCTGCGCACCCTGGTCGGGTAACTCGCGGGAGCAGGCCTGATGTGGCGAGCGGGCTTCCTGTGGCGAGCGGGGCTGTCGTGGCGAGCGGGCTTGCCCCGCGTTGGGGCGCGAAGCGGCCCCGAAACCTGACGACTCAATTCATCTGGGAAAACGCGGTGGCTGGTTTGGGGCTGCTGCGCAGCCCAACGCGGGGCAAGCCCGCTCGCCACAACAAGCCCGCTCGCGACGGGAAGCCCACTCACCACAATAGGCCCCCTGGAAATATGGAGACACCGAACTCAACACGGCCAATCCACCGGCGCTGCTAGCGTCATAGCTTCTTATCCATGCAAGGAGCAACGGATTGTCTCGTCAGCCAAACTCTCACCGGTTACGCCGTGGTCGCTACTCAGAACCAGGGCGTGCTTATCTGGTTACCGCCGTGGTGCATCAGCGTCAACCCTTGTTCAACCGTTTTGAACTGGGGCGGTTATTGGTAGCCGAATTCAAACGCACCCACGACGCGGGTCAAGTCAATTCACTGGCGTGGGTCATCATGCCGGATCATTTCCATTGGCTGTTCGATCTGCATAACTCGACCCTGCCCGATGTGATGCGACGGACCAAGTCGCGCAGTACGCTAAGCATCAATCGAGCCCGAGGCAGCCGGGAGCGATTCTGGCAGCGCGGCTATCACGACCGTGCGGTGCGGGCCGATGAAGACTTGCGAAAAATGGCGCGCTACGTGATCGCCAACCCTCTGCGGGCGGGGCTGGTCGAGCAGATTGGGGATTATCCGTTGTGGGATGCTGCCTGGCTGTGAGTCCGGAGCTTACAGCGGTTGTGGCGAACGGGGCTTGTCGTGGCGAGCTGGCTTGTTGTGGCGAGCGGGCTTGCCCCGCGTTGGGGCGCGAAGCGGCCCCAAAAACTGGCGACTCAATTCCTCTGGGAAACCGCAGTGGCTGGTTTGGGCTGCTGCGCAGCCCAACGCGGGGCAAGCCCGCTCACCACAACAAGCCCCGCTCACCACAATAGGCCCGCTCGCCACAACAAGCCCGTTTGCCACAACAAACCCGCTCACCACAGGAAACCCACTATCCACATTAAGCCCTGTGGCTACAAAACGCCCGCTGACCACAAGACGCCTGATCAGTCGTGCAGCCCCTTCGCCGCCGCCAGCAACCCCCGGAATTTGCGATAGCGCACCTCAAGCACCGGCTGTTGCTTCACATCAGGCCAATACCGCGCCTTGACCGGCATGCCCGCCTGCAACAAGTCAGCGCCCTGCCCGATCGACAATAACCCCAGCTTCGCCGCGCCAATGCAGGCGCTTAATTCGCTGCCCTGCAAGGTAAAAATCTGCCGTTGCAGGATATTCGCCAACAACTGCGCCCAGTATTCGCTGCGCGCGCCGCCGCCCACCAGGGCGCAGGCACCGACGCTGGCGCCGGCTGACTGCACAGCGTGCAAGGCGTCGAGCAAGCCAAACCCCACACCTTCCATCACCGCATAACCGAGCATTGCCGGGGTGCAATCGTGGCCCAGGTTCATAAAGCCGCCGCGCAGCAACGGGTCGTTATGCGGCGTACGCTCACCCGCGAGGTAGGGTAAAAACAGTGGTGTGTCCAACGGCACGGGCTGCCCAATCGGCAACTGCGCCTGCACTTGATCCAGCAGGGTTTGTTCGTTCTGGCTGCCGGTCAGCCGCGTGACCCAACGCAGGCAACTGGCGCCGGCCAGCATGGCGCCCATGGTGTACCAGCGATTGGGCAGCGCGTGGCAGAAGCTGTGCACCGCGCTGGCCGGGTTGCCGGCGGCGTGATCGGTGATGGCGACGATGGCCGCGCTGGTGCCCAGGGTGATAAATCCATCCCCGGCATTGATTGCGCCGATGCCAACGGCAGCCACCGGGTTATCGCCGCCGCCCCCGGCAATCACCACCTCGGCAGACAAGCCCAGCCTTGCAGCAACACTCGGCGTCAAACACGCACTCGCCGCACCGCCTTCAACCAACCGAGGCATCTGCGCAGGCGCAAGGCCGGTGGCGCGCACCATCGGCGCAAACCATTCGCGGTGCGCCACGTCGAGCCACAAGGTGCCGGCAGCATCGGACATCTCGCTGATGCGCTCACCACTCAGGCGCAAGCGCAGGTAATCCTTGGGCGACAGCACGCAGTCAATCGCCTTGAACACCTCGGGTTCCTGCGCTTGCAGCCACAGCAGCTTCGGCGCGGTGAGCCCGGCCATGGGCAGGCTGCCGGTGACCTCGGCAAAGCCAGGCCCAAGCTGCTCCGCTTCGGCGACAGCGCGCGAGTCGTCCCACAGGATCGCCGGGTACAACACGCGGTCGTCAGCACCGAGCAGCACCGCGCCGTGCATCTGCCCGGACAACCCGATACACGCCACCTGACTGAACGCCGCATGGGCGCGCAACTGCTCAAGCGCCTGCAAACACGCCTGCCACCAGTCGTCCGGCGCCTGTTCGGACCAGCCGCTATGGCGCCGCGACACACTCAGGCGCACACCCGCATGCGCAAGTACGGCGCCGTCGACGTCCATGAGGATCGCCTTGAGTTCGGAGGTGCCCAGATCAATACCGAGGGAAACAGGACTGCTCATACGGGGGTCATTCCAATCAAATACAGCCACATGAATTACGGTATTGCAGGCGCGGCGCCAGGCGTACGCTTTGCACCGGCGCGCCGGGCGAGGCCATGCGTTGTAGCAGCATCTGTACCGCGCGGGCGCCGAGTTCCTTGACGGGCTGGGCAATCAAGGTCAGGCGCGGCACGAAAAAATCCGCCCAGTCAAAATCATCGAAACCTACCAGGGCGATCTGCCCCGGCACTTCAATCTGCGCGTCACGCAGGGCGTGCATGGCGCCCAAAGTCATCAGGTTATTGCCCGCCATGATCGCGGTCGGCGGCTGCGGCAATGCCAGTAACTGCGCCGTCGCTTGCCGGGCAGGCTCACTGTTGGAACCGCCGTTGACCAACAGTTGCGGATCAAACACCAACCCCGCTGCCTGCAAGGCCGTACGGTAACCGGCCGCGCGCTCATCGGTCGTACCCAGGCCCGCACGCCCGGCGATAAAGCCGATGCGGCGGTGCCCGTGTTCAATCAGATGGGCGACCAGGGCCTCGGTGGACTGGGTATTCTCCACCCCGATCTGGTCAAATTGCTCACTCATCATGCGGTCCACCAGCACCGTCGGCATCTCATTGGTCTGCAGGTATTCCAGGGCTTTTGAACCGGTGGACGGGGCCAGTAAAATCCCGTCGACGCGCCGATGATGCAGCGCGGTGACCACCCGCAGCTCCTGCTCCGGGTCGTCGTGGGGGTCGACAAACAGCATCATGTAGCCGTGTTTGGCGCACTCGGTTTCTATCGCGTGTACGGTTTCGCTGAAGTAGTGGTTGGACAGCGCCGAGATCGCCACGCCAATCGTGCTGGTGCTCGAACGGGCCAGCGAGCGCGCCAGGGTGTTGGGGATGTAACCCAACTCCTGAATCGCGCGCTCTACCGCCTGCAGCGTGGCCGCGCTGACCTTGCGTGTGCCGTTCAACACGTGAGACACGGTCGACGTCGACACACCCGCCCTGCTTGCCACGTCATCCATGGTGACCACGACGCTTTCCCCTTCAATGAATCAATGTTTGCTCGACCACCCGCTGTACGTCCCGACGTTGTCACGGGTGATCAGTTTTGGCGTGAGCAGGGTAACCGCTTCGGCCGGGGCTTTGTCGTTGAGAATGTCATTGCCGACATTCACAGCGGTCTGCGCCATGGCCCACGGGTCCTGGCTGGCCGAGGCCTGGATTTGCGTGTCGGTCTTCAGCGCATTTTCGATGTCCGGCGCGCCGTCCACGGACGTGATGAGGATGCCGCTGCGTTTCAGTTGCTTGGCCGCCAAGTCACTGCCAATCGCTTGCGGGTCGTTAATCGCAAACAGGCCGTCGATTTTCGGGAAGCGCGTGAGATAGCCCTGCATCACGTTCAAGCCGCCTTCGCGCGAGCCTTTGCCGTCCTGGTCATCGGACAGCACCTTGATGTCCGGCGCGCCGGCCAATGCGGCTTTGCAGCCTTTGACGCGGTCGGTCACGGCGGTGACTTGCGGGCCATTCTGGATAATCACATTGCCTTTGCCCGCGAGCTTGTCCACCAGGAACTGGCAGGCCAGCTTGCCGGCTTCGACGTTGTCGGTTTGCACGGTGGCGTTCACGCCCTTGGCGTCCACATCCACCGCCACCACGACGATCCCGGCATCGCGGGCTTTCTTGATCGCCGAGGCCATGGCGGACGGGTCTACAGCGTTGAGCAGGATCAGGTCGACCTTGGACGAGATGAAGTTATCAATCTGCGAAAACTGCTTGCTCAGGTCATAGTCGGCCGACACCGAGGTCACCTTGACGTTGGGGTTCAGTTCCTTGGCCCGCGCCGTGGCGCCGTCGGCCAGGGTCACGAAATACGGGTTGCCGAGCGAGCCCATGCTGATGCCGAGGGCCTTGAGCTCTCGGGCTTCGACAACGTTGGACATCACGGCAGCCAAGGCAATAACGGGAAACAGGCGTTTGAAGTTCATGCGGGTCTCTCTTGTGATTGTTATGGGAGTGAAATCAGGTGCGTGCGCCGGATTGGCGATAACGATCCAGCGCCACCGCGCCGATGATCACAATGCCTTTGATGATGTACTGCCAGATATCCGAGACCCCCAGCAGCACCAGGCCGTTGGTGAGTACCGCGATAATCAGCGCGCCGATCAGCGTGCCGCCGATGGTGCCGACGCCGCCGGTAAAACTGGTGCCGCCGAGGATCACGGCGGCAATCGCATCCAGCTCATAGGATTGCCCGAGTTGCAGGCCGTTGGCGGCGAACAGGCGCGAGGCGCTCATCACCGCACCCAGCCCGGCCAATGCACCGGACATGGCGTAGACGAACAGCAGCACCTTCCACACCTTGATGCCCGACAGCCGCGCGGCTTCAGGGTTGCCGCCCACCGAGTAGATCTGCACGCCCATCACCGTGCGGCGCAGGATGAACCACGACAGCGCCACCACCGCCACCGCGATGATCACCAGCCACGGCACGCCCAGCACTGAGTCGTTACCGATAAACGCAAACGGCAGGTCGGGGTTGAACACGGTTTTGTCATCCGCCAGCAACCGCGCCAGGCCACGCATGGCGGTCAGCGCGCCGAGGGTGACGATAAACGGCGGCAGGCGCATGAAGGCAATCAAGCCTCCGTTGACCAAGCCCAGCAACAGGCCAAAACCAACGCCGGCGGCAATCCCGAACATGCCGAACTGCGGCGACATCGACGCCTGCAACGCGACCACGGCGGACGCGGCCAGAATCGCACCCACCGACAAATCGATGCCCGCCGTGAGAATCACAAAGGTCATGCCCGCCGCCAGCACCACATTCACCGAAGCCTGCTGGGTGATGATCGACAGGTTCTGCACGGTGAGGAAGTTTTCGCTGGCCAGGGCAAAGCCCACCAGCAGCAATACCAGCACCGGCAGCATGCCGACGGTGCGCATCAGTTCACGAATGCGCTCCGCTTTGCCGACGGGTGCGAGGGTCAGTGCGTTGTTGTTTGAATCAGCCATGGGCAGCCACCTGATCGCCACCGGTGGCGAGGTCAATAATGCGTTCCTGGGAAATGGCGTGGCCCGAAGCCCCGCCGACTTCGGCCACCAATTGGCCTTCGCGCATGATCAGCACGCGGTCGCAGGTGCCGATGATTTCCGGCAGCTCGCTGGAAATCACCACGATGCCAACCCCCGCCAGCGCCAGTTGATTGATGATGCGGTAGATCTCGGACTTGGAGCCGATGTCCACGCCCCGCGTCGGTTCGTCGAGGATCAGCACGTGCGGCTTGACCTCCAGCAACCGCGCCAACAGGACTTTTTGTTGATTGCCGCCGCTCAACGCGCCGACATTGACCTTGCCCGACGCCACGCGAATCGACAGCGACTTGATCGCGTCATTTGAACGCTGCGCAGCATGGCCGCGATCCAGCACACCACCGGCATGCGCGTCCGGCACACAAGCGCAGACGTTGATGTTGTCGGCCACGCTCATGTCCAGGAACAGGCCCTGGGCCTTGCGGTCTTCGGTGAGGTACACCACGCCCGCACGAATCGCATCCGCCGGGTTGCGCAGCTGAGTGACGGTTTTGCCGACCACTTCCAGCGTGCCGGAGGTGCGCGGGTCGGCGGCGAAGATCAGCCGCGCCAGCTCGGTGCGCCCTGCCCCAACCAGCCCGGCGATGCCCAGCACCTCACCGGCGTGCAGGTCGAAACTGCACTGGCGCACACGCTTGCCATCGGCCATGTCACGCACGCGCATCACCACGTTGCCGGGGTTATAGGCGGCGTGCTCCTTCTTGTAGAAACCGGACAGATCGCGGCCAACCATCATTTTCACCAACACTTCGGCCGACAACGCATCGCGGGTCAGCTCGCCGATGTACTGGCCGTCGCGCAGCACCGAGACCCGGTCCGACAACTCGTAGATTTCGGCCATGCGGTGGCTGATGTAGATGATCGCCAGGCCCTGGCTGCGCAGCTGCTTGATCAGCGCAAACAGGCGGTCGGTCTCACGCGATGAGAGTGGCGTGGTTGGTTCGTCCATCACCAGAATCCTGGCATGGGCATGCAGGGCGCGGGCGATTTCCACCAACTGGCGCTCGGCAATCGACAGGCTGCTCACCGGCGTGGCGGGTTTGAACTCGGCGCCCAGGCGTTGCAGCACTTCGACGCAGCCTTCTTGCATGCCCTTGCGATCGATGGTCCAGCCGCGCCGCAGTTCGCGGCCCAGGTAGATGTTCTCGGCCACGCTCAGGTTCGGGCACAGGCTCAATTCCTGATAAATCACGGCGATGCCGAGGGTTTTGGCGGTGGCAGGGTCGAAGGTGGCGACGGGCTGGCCGTCGATGCGGATTTCACCGCCGGGGTCGGCCTGGTAAGCGCCGGAGAGGATTTTCATCAGGGTCGATTTGCCGGCGCCGTTCTCCCCCATCAGTGCGTGAATTTCACCGGGGTAGACCTTCAGGCCAACATTTTTGAGCACGCGCAAACCGTTGAAGGTTTTGCTGATGCCCTGCATCTCAAGCAAGGGTTCAAGGCTCATGGATGAGCTCCTGGCATTATTATTTTTGTAGGCGAGTGCCGACGACTTTATGCCAGATACATTTGCTTACGCAAGCGCTTGCGTACGCCGTTTATCGTTTGGTTAAACGTTTCATCAAGCGCAAAAGTGATCAATCTGTGTTGGCTGAACGTTTGCAAGCAAGCGTTCAGCCAACCGCGCTTTCAGCGCCCGCTACGCTTGGGCAGCATGCGCACCAGGGTGTTATCGCGTACCCAGTAGTGGTGGAACAACCCAGCGGCTGCATGCAGGCCGATCAACCAATAGCCGCTGCTGCCCAGCCACTCGTGCCAGTGTTTGAACTGCCGGGCGAGGTCCGGGTCCGGCGCCACCAGTGTCGGGAGTGAAAACTCGAAATACGCCACTGGCTTGCCCCCGGCGTTGAGCATCAGCCAGGCCAGCAAAGGCGTCACAATCATCAAGCCATACAGCGCGGCGTGCATCAGGTGCGACGCGGCCGTCTGCCACAGGGGCGGACGTGGCAGGATCGCCGGGCGCGGCGCCAGACGCCCCAGCAACCGCAGCCACACCAGTACGAAAATCGAGATTCCGAACAGCGAGTGAGCCCCCAGCAACAGTGCCTTGAGTGGATTGCCTCGCGGCAGCAGGCCTTTGATTTCAATGCAGGCATACACGCCGACAAACAGCGCCAGCATCAGCCAGTGCAGGGTCATCGAGAGTCTTGCATAGCGCTGCGTCAGTGGGTTGTGGATCATCGGATAAAGACCTTGTGCAGGAGGGGTGGCGCTAACCTGCCAGCCCAGTCTTAAGGCAGTCTGAAGATCGGCAAATCGATCATTTTCACCACCTTCAGACTTCGTTAAGAAATGCCTTTGATACTCCTCCCAACATCACGTGGGAGGCCTAACGCCAATGCCCGATATCGATTGCAAGATTTCCTTGCCCCTGCTGTTCGGCCAGGCCGACAGTGCACAAATGCGCCTCGCCGTTGCCCTGCCCCACGACCCTCAGCGCCCCGCCTTTGAGGCATTTATCCAACAACGTTTTCGCATCGCCCACGGTGCCGATATCCGTCACTTCATGCCCCAGCTGTTTGGCATCACCCAGGCGGAAGGAGCGCTGTGTGCGGTCGCCGGGGTCCGGCTGGCGGGTGCCGAACCGCTGTTTCTGGAGCGATACCTGGACCATCAGATCGACCCTTTGATCAGCGCAGCCGCCGAGCAAACGGTAGCGCGCCACGCCATCGCCGAAGTCGGCAACCTGGCCGCCAGCGACACCGGCAGTGCGCGCCTGAGCATTATCGCGGTGACCTGGCTGCTGGCCATGGGTGGCCTGGAATGGGTGGCGTTCACCGGCAATATCGGCTTGGTCAACAGCTTCCACCGCCTGGGATTGAAGCCGGTCACCCTGTGCGCGGCCGACCCGCAGCGCCTGGGCGAGGACCGCCATCACTGGGGCAGTTACTACGAAAGCCAACCCTGGGTGCATGTCGGCAATATCCGCGCCGGGTTCATCCATTTGCGCAACATGGGCCTGTTCTCACGCCTGGGGTTGCCCACTGCACTTGAGGACACCTGCCATGTCGCCTGAAACCCGGCGCTTTCACGCTGTGCTACGCGGCCATGCCGAGCGTAACGACGGCGCCATCGCCCTGTGGGGCGACACGTTGAAAATGGATTACACCTCACTGTTTGCCGAGGTTGCCTACCGCCAGCAACGCCTGCGCGATGAAGGCGTGAAGGTGGTGGCCCTGGCCCTGGACAACGGCGTCGACGCCATGCTCTGGGACTTGGCGATACTGTTCGAAGGCTTGACCTGCCTGACCCTGCCGCCGTTTTTCAGCCCCGCTCAGCGCGCCCACTGCCTTGAACAAAGCCACGCCGAACGGGTGATCGCCGAGCCGTACCTGGAGCCTGAGCTATTGGCCGCCGGTTACCGCCCAAGCGGCGACTTCTGGTGCAAAACCTTTGCAGGCCGCCCTCCGATGCCTGCGGGCACTGCCAAGGTGACATTCACTTCCGGCACCACCGGGGCGCCCAAGGGCGTATGCCTGAGCGCCGACAGCGTGCTGCGTGTGGCTCGCGAGTTGCACCAGGCCAGCCACGCCACTGACCCACGCCACCACTTGGCGCTGTTGCCCATCGCGATTTTGCTCGAGAACCTCGGTTGCTATGCCGCGCTGTGTGCCGGCGCCACCTTGAGTGTGCCCAGCCAGAGAAGCCTGGGTATCCAGGGCGCCAGTGCGGTGGACGCCGCGCAATTGCTCGGTTGCCTGGCGGTACGCCAGCCCCACAGTCTGATCCTGGTCCCGCAATTGCTGCTGATGTTGGTCATCGCCGCCGAACAGAAGGCGTTCAGCCCACAAGGGCTGCGCTTTGCCGCGGTGGGAGGCGCGCGCGTCTCCAAAGCCTTGCTGCAACGGGCACAACGGTTGGGCATGCCGGTGTTTGAAGGTTACGGGCTGTCGGAATGCGCCTCGGTGGTATGCCTGAATCACCCCGATGCACAGCGCCCGGGCAGCGTCGGCCGGCCCCTGCCCCACGTGGACATACGCCTGGCCGAAGACGATGAAGTGCTGATCAAAGGCTCGACCTTGCTGGGCTACCTGGACGACAGCGCACAACCCGAACAGTGGTGGCCCAGCGGCGATCTGGGCGCCTTCGATGCAGACGGTTTTCTCTACCTCAAGGGCCGCAAGAAACATCAGTTCGTCACCAGCTTTGGCCGCAACGTCAACCCGGACTGGGTCGAGGCCGAACTGACCCAAGACGGCGTCATCGCCCAGGCGTTCGTGTATGGCGAAGCCCTGCCCGAGAATCACGCGCTGCTCTGGCCCCATAGCCCCGCCTGCACCGATGCCCAACTGGCTGCCACCGTGGCCATGGCCAACAGCACCTTGCCCGACTACGCCCAAGTGCATCGATGGACGCGCCTGGATGAACCCTTCAGCGCCGCCAACGGCTTGCTCACTGCCAACGGCCGGCCACGGCGTGACGCGATCGTCGCGCGTTATCAAGCACACCTGTTTACCGCACACAACGAGGAAACCCCATCGTGAACTTTTTCGACACGCTGCAAGAGGCCACCCAACAGGAACGCCAGGCGCTGTTCAGCCTGCCAATCATTCGGGATGCGCTGGAAGGCCATGTGAGCCTGGAGAGCTATCGCGCATTCCTTGCCCAGGCTTACTACCACGTTCGGCATACCGTGCCATTGATGATGGCCTGTGGCGCACGCCTGCCCTCGCACTTGGAATGGCTGCGCAAGGCCGTCTGCGAGTACATCGAGGATGAATACGGCCATGAGCAATGGGTGCTCAACGACATCCAGGCCTGTGGCGGCGACAAGGATGCGGTACGTGATGGGCGGCCGGGTTTGCCCATCGAGCTGATGGTCAGCTACCTCTATGACCTGATCGCCCGTGGCAATCCGGTGGGGCTGTTCGGCATGGTCAATGTGCTCGAAGGCACCAGCATCGCCCTGGCCACTCACGCCGCCGGCAATATTCGCGAACGCTTGGAGCTGCCCGCCACGGCGTTCAGTTACCTCAGTTCCCATGGTTCCCTGGACATCGGGCACATGGAAACCTACCGCCAGTTGATGAACAGCCTGCACGACCCGGACGACCAGGCCGCCGTGATCCACGCCTCAAAAGTGGTGTACGCCCTGTATACCGACATGTTCCGCAGCCTGCCGCGTATCGGGGAGGCAGCCCATGCGCCTGCCTGACGCCCGCGTGGTACTGACCGGCGCCAGCGGCGGCATCGGCCTGGCGATTGCCGGCGCCTTGTGTGCCAGCGGGGCGCGGGTGCTGGCCGTGTCACGCCATCGCGGACCGCTGGAGGCTTTGCTCGAGCAATACCCGCAGCAACTGTGTTGGGTGAGCGCCGACCTGACCTTCCTCGCCGACCGGCGCAAAGTGCTGGCCGCCGCCGAGGCCATCGGCGGTGTGAACCTGCTGATCAACGCCGCCGGCATCAATCACTTCGCCATGCTTGAACAGCTGGACGACAACGAAATCAACAGCATGCTGGCGTTAAACATCAACGCGCCGATCTGCCTGACCAAGCTGCTGTTACCCCTGCTCAAGCAAGCCGAGAACGCCATGGTGGTGAATGTCGGCTCCACCTACGGCTCCATCGGCTACCCAGGCTACGCCACTTACTGCGCCACCAAGTTTGCCTTGCGCGGGTTTTCCGAAGCGTTGCGCCGGGAGTTGGCCGATACGCGGGTGGGTGTGTTGTATGTGGCCCCGCGTGCCACCCATACACGCATGAACAGCCCGGCGGCGCAGG
The DNA here is from genome assembly GCF_009834565.1 of Pseudomonas sp. R76. Taxonomy (GTDB): domain Bacteria; phylum Pseudomonadota; class Gammaproteobacteria; order Pseudomonadales; family Pseudomonadaceae; genus Aquipseudomonas. Next base: position 3,356,609 of record NZ_CP019428.1, on the reverse strand, counting down.
CCTTGAACACGGCCCTCAAGTCCAACGTCGACGACCCGCACACCGTGGCGTCGGCGGTGATCCAGGCAATCGCCAAGGATCGCCGCGACCTGTACCTGGGCTGGCCGGAGCGCTTCTTTGTGCGCCTCAACAGCTTGCTGCCGAACCTGGTTGACCGTGGCTTGCGCAAGCAACTGCCGCTGGTACGGCGCTTGAGCGATAAACCCGTGAACAAGGACCTCAACCCATGAAACGCGCCCTGGTTGTGCTGCTGCTTACCGCCCTGAGCCCACTCACCTGGGCGCTCGACGCCACCGACCAACAACGGTTGAACGACATCCAGACACGTTGGGCCCACATTCAATACACCCTGCCGCACGCCCAGCGTACCCAGGCCTTCGAACAGCTCGCCAGCCAGGCAAACGCTTTCACCCAAGCCCGCCCCCAGGCCGCCGAAGCGTGGATCTGGGCTGCAATTGTCAGCAGCAGTTGGGCCGGTGCCCAAGGCGGGCTCGGCGCATTGAGCAAGGTCAAGGCGGCCAAGGTCGACCTGGAGACCGCACTCGCGCTAGACCCCAAGGCCTTGCAAGGCTCGGCCTACACCAGCCTGGCGGCGCTGTATGACCGCGTCCCCGGCTGGCCGATCGGCTTTGGCGATGCCGACAAGGCTGAACAGCTGCTCAAACAGGCCTTGCAACTGAACCCGGCGGGCATTGATAGTCTGTATTTCTGGGGCGACCACCTGTACCGGCAAAAACGTTATGGCGAAGCCCGTGATGCCTTGCGCAAAGCCCTGCTGGCCGCGCCACGGCCCGGTCGGGAAAGCGCTGATACAGGGCGCCGTAAAGAGATCGAAGACTTACTGGTCGAGATCGATAAAAAACTCAACTGACAGGAGTCCATGTGCGGCTATTACTGATCGAAGATGACGTAGCCCTGGGCGAAGGTATTCACCAGGCGCTGGTGCGTGAGGGCTACACCGTTGACTGGCTGCAAGATGGCAGCAGTGCCTTGCATGCGTTGCTCAGCGAAACCTTTGATGTGGTCGTGCTGGACCTGGGCCTGCCACGCATGGATGGCCTGGAAGTATTGCGCCGCCTGCGTGACAGCGGCGCCAGCGTGCCGGTGCTGATCCTCACGGCGCGGGATGCCACCGAAGACCGCATCGCCGGGCTTGACGCCGGTGCCGATGATTACCTGATCAAACCCTTCGACCTGGCCGAGCTCAAGGCCCGCCTGCGTGCGCTGCTGCGCCGCAGCGCCGGGCGCGCGCAGGTATTGATCGAACATGCGGGCATTTGCCTGAACCCCAGCACGCAACAGGTCAGCTACCACGGCGACACCGTGCTGCTCACGCCCAAGGAATATCAACTGCTGCACGAACTGCTTTCGCCGCCCGGGCGCGTCATGACCCGCGACCAGTTGATGCAGTTGCTCTACGGTTGGAACGAAGAAGCGGAAAGCAACACCCTGGAGGTGCACATCCATCACCTGCGCAAGAAGTTCTCCAGTGAGCTGATCCGCACCGTTCGCGGCGTCGGCTACTTGGTGGAGGAGCGCCGATGACATCGATTCGGCGGCGCACCCTGAGGTTGATCATTGGCCTGCTGCTTACCGGGTTATTGGTGATCAGCGTGCTTAACCTGCACGACAGCAACCATGAAATTGCCGAAGTCTACGACGCCCAACTGGCGCAGAACGCGCGACTGCTGCAAGGCGTCATGAGCATGCCACTGGCCGGCCAAGACCGCACGGACCTGTACCGCGCGTTCAACAAAGCCTTGGGCGAAGCCAACCCCAAGGTGGACGGGCACCCCTACGAAAGTAAAATCGCCTTCCAGGTGTGGGGCCCCAAGGGTGAACTGTTGGTGTTTACCACCAGCGCCCCAGCATTTGCCACACCGCCCGCCCAACCGGGGTACAGCAATGTCGATGACCTGAATGGCCGGCAGTGGCGCGGCTTTGTGCTCAAGGACAAAGACAACGGGCTGCGGATCTGGGTAGGCGAGCGCGACGACGTGCGTTCCGACCTGGTCAGCCGCATCGTGCGCCACACCTTGTGGCCCAATGTGCTCGGTAGCCTGATCCTGGCGGCCATGGTGTGGCTGGCGATCGGCTGGGGACTCAAGCCGCTGGCCAATATGGCGGCCACCTTACGCGCAAGGCATTCCGGCTCCCTGGAACCTATGCAACTGACGCCGCTGCCGATAGAACTGGAGCCGATGCAAGCCGCGCTGAACCGCATGTTGGCGCACATCCAGGAAATGCTCGGCCGCGAACGCCGGTTTATCGCCGACGCCGCCCACGAAATGCGCACGCCCCTGGCGGTCTTGCGCGTGCACGCGCAAAACCTGTTGGAAGCCGGCACGGAAACCGAACGGCGCGAGTCCCTGGCCTTTCTGATCACGGGTGTCGACCGCACCAGCCGCCTGGTCAACCAATTGCTGACCATGGCGCGCCTGGAGCCCAGCGGCGCACAACCCCCGGCGCAGGCCATCGACCTGGCGACGACCGTGCGTGAAACACTGATTCAGTTGACCCCTTGGCTGCTGAGCAAGGGCCTGGAGCTGGTATTCGACGTGGACGATGGTCCCTACGACGTGAACACCGATGCGGCAGCGATCAATATCGCCCTGACCAACCTGGTGACCAACGCAGCGAACTTCTCCCCCGAACATGGGGTGATTACCGTGGGGTTGCGCAAAAACGCCCTGGGTTTCGAGCTGACAGTCGATGACCAGGGCCCCGGTATTGACGAGAGCGAGCGTGAGCGCCTGTTCGAGCTGTTCTACAGCAGGGGCAACGCCGAAGGGGCAGGCTTGGGGCTGACGATCGTACAGACCATCGCCGAACGGCTTGGTGGGCATGTCAGCCTGGACAACCTGGCTGGCGGCGGGTTGAGGGCCGCGCTGCAGATCCCGGGGTCACTTGACCCATAGCTGGCCCTCGACAAAACCAGATCATCCGTAGCGTGGCGCTCTGAGCATTACGATAGCGTCACTCGTTTGAGTGTATTCGTACAGCGCTGAGCGCAGCATCTGCTATTGTCCAAAGACCTCATCTCCTCCTCATCGCCTTTGCGCGATCTTCTGTGAGCATGCTCTGCGCCATCGGCTTTCGATGATGGCGGGCCTGAAGTTCCCGGAACGCCACCGCGATGGATAAAAGCCCCACCGACCGACCACTCGAACCGCAATCGCGGGCCGAAAAAATCGTCGAATTCAAACGTCAGAAAACCCTGCTCAAGACCGGCGCCCTGCAAGACGCGATCTTCAACAGCGCGTATTTTTCCAGCATCGCCACCGACGAAAAAGGCGTGATCCAAATCTTCAATGTCGGCGCCGAACGCATGCTCGGCTACGCCGCCGACGACGTGCTGAACCGCATTACCCCCGCCGACATTTCCGACCCCGCCGAGCTGATTACCCGCGCCGCCGCCCTTAGCCTGGAGCTGGACACGCCGATCAACCCAGGCTTCGAAGCCCTGGTGTTCAAGGCCTCGCGCGGCATCGAAGATATTTACGAGCTGACCTATATCCGCAAGGACGGCAGTCGCCTGTCAGCGATGGTCTCGGTCACGGCCTTGCGCAACCGCCACGACACGATCATCGGCTACCTGCTGATCGGCACCGACAACACTGCGCGCAAACAGGAAGAAGCCGAGCGCAAAGGCTTCGAACGCGCGCTGGAAGAAAAGAACCTGGAGCTGGAACACGCCAACCACATGAAGTCCGAGTTCCTCGCCACCATGTCCCACGAACTGCGCACGCCGCTGAACGCGGTGATTGGCTTTTCCGAGGCCTTGAAGGATGGCTTGGTCGGCGACATGAGCGAGGTGCAGCGCGAATACATCGGCGACATCTTCACCAGCGGCCAGCACCTGCTGTCACTGATCAACGACATTCTTGACCTGTCCAAGGTCGAGGCCGGGATGATGGACCTGGAGTTGGAGCCCGTGGAACTGGCGGGCTTGCTCGCCAACAGTTTATTGATCGTGCGCGAAAAAGCCGCCCTGCAACGCATCCAGTTGAAGCTGGAATGCGAGGCCGATTTCGGCACCCTGGAACTGGACCTGCGCAAGACCAAGCAGATCGTCTACAACCTGCTGGCCAATGCGGTGAAGTTCAGCGAACACGGCAGCAGCGTGACCCTGGCAGTGCGCGAAGTGAGCCGCGCGCAGGTCGGGCAGATCCCCGGCGATTGGGCGACCCACGGCTTCGCCCTGCAGCCCGGCACCCACGCGCAGTTCCTGGAATTGAGTGTCAGCGACACCGGCATTGGCATCGCCGAGGAGGACATGAGCAAGCTGTTCAAGGCCTTCAGCCAGATCGACAGCAGCCTGGCGCGTAAATTCGAAGGCACAGGCCTGGGCCTGGCGATGGTCAAGCAACTGACCGACCTGCATGGCGGCAGCGTCGCCGTGGCCAGCCGCGCAGGCCTGGGCACGCGTTTTGTGGTGTGGCTGCCCCTGCACCGTGCGCCGGAGGCTGTATGGCCGAAATCCTGATCGTCGAAGACAACGAGGCAAACATGCGCCTGGCGCGCTTGTTGCTGCTCAATGCCGGTCACACCGTGTTATGGGCGGCGGATGCGGAAACTGGCCTGACCCTGGCGCGGGAAAAACAACCGGCACTGATCCTGATGGACATTCAGCTACCGGGCATGGACGGCCTCGCCGCCACGTCGCTGCTCAAGCAAGACCCAAATACCGCGCACATTCCGGTGATCGCCCTGACCGCCATGGCCATGAAGGAAGACCGCGAGAAGACCCGGCTGGCCGGTTGCGACGCCTACATCATCAAGCCGCTGCGTTACAAGGAGCTGTACCAGGTCATCGACACCTTGCTGCAACCACACACCAACCCTCTTCTATGAGTCCTCTCCATGGCCAGCCAACCCGCAACGCTGTTGATCGTTGATGACGAACCCCAGGTTCGCAAGCTATTGGAAACCCTGCTGCAACACCAGGGCTACCAGACCCTGAGTGCGAGCAGCGGTGAAGAAGCGCTGCAGCTCGTGGCGCAACAGCCACCTGACCTGATCCTGCTGGACATCATGATGCCGGGCATGGACGGCTATGAAGTCGCCAGCCAGCTGAAGGGCGACGAAACCACCGCCAGCATCCCGATCATCATGCTCTCGGCCCTCAGTGAGCCGAGCGCGCGGGTCAGCGGGCTGGAAACCGGCGCCGAGGAGTTCATCAGCAAACCGGTGGAGCGTGCCGAGTTGTGGTTGCGCGTGCGCAACCTGCTGCGTCTCAAGGCGCGTGGCGATCAGTTGAAAACCCACAACCTGGTGCTGGAGCAGCAACTGCGACGGGAAACGGGCGCGCCGGCCGGCATGAGCGTGCATGACCTGGCGCGCCAGGACCTGGAAAATGCCTTGCGCCAAGCAGTGGAACTCAATGAATTCACGGTGCATTACCAACCCAAGGTCGAACTTGCCGGCGGGCAGATATGCGCCCTTGAAGCCCTGCTGCGCTGGGAGCGCCCCGGCTACGGCGCGGTGTCGCCGGCGGTGTTCGTACCGGTGCTGGAAAGCCTGGGGTTGATCGTGCCGGTCGGGCGCTGGGTGATCGACACCGTTTGCCAGCAGATTGCCGAGTGGCAACGCGGCCTGATTGGCGCCGTCGAGGTGTCCGTCAACGTTTCCGGCCATCAATTGATCGAGGGCGACCTGATTGCCGACATCGAACGCATCCTGATAGAAACCGGCGTCGCACCGCATTGGCTGGAGGTCGAGCTGACGGAAGGCTCGCTGATGGAAAACACCCAGCACACCATCGCCAGCCTGCAACGCTTGCGCAACCTGGGCGTGAAGATCTCCATTGATGACTTCGGCACTGGCTATTCAAGCCTGGCGTACCTGCGCCGGTTCCCCATCGATACGCTGAAGATCGACATCGCGTTTATCCGCGAAGTCACCACCAACCCGCAAGACGCGGCAATCACCCGCACCATCATTGAACTGGCCCATAGCCTGAGCCTGCAAGTGGTTGCCGAAGGCGTGGAAACCCAGGCGCAGCTGGCGTTTTTGAAGGACGCCGGCTGCGATCAGATTCAGGGGTATTTGTTCAGCCGGCCGCTGCCGGCAGCCACCCTTGAGCGCCTGTTACTGGAACGCCTGCCCAGGCTGTGAAACGGCCTCGCGCAAACAGTCGATCAGCCCGTGGTGGGTAGCACTCAAGCGCTCGACGCCGCTGATCAGGGCGAGTTCCGACGGCGGCACTGGCGGCAGCTGGGTGCAGATTCGGTGGCTGGCCTGCGATAGCGGTGGGTCAGCTGACTCATGTATGGCCTGACACACCGCCTTCGCGGGCAAGCCCGCTCCCACAGTTGACTGGGTTACAGACTGGAAAAATGCGGTCGAAGGTGGGAGCTGGCTGACCTGTGATAGCGGTGGGTCAGCTGACTCATGTATGGCCTGATACTCCGCCTTCGCGGGCAAGCCCGCTCCCACAGTTGACTGGGTTACAGCCTGGAAAAATGCGGTCGAAGGTGGGAGCTGGCTTGCCTGCGATAGCGGTGGGTCAGCTGACTCATGTATGGCCTGATACGCCGCCTTCGCGGGCAAGCCCGCTCCCACAGTTGACTGGGTTACAGCCTGAATAAATGCGGTTGAATGTGGGAGCTGGCTTGCCTGCGATAGCGGTGGGTCAGCTGACTCATGTATGGCCTGATACACCGCCTTCGCGGGCAAGCCCGCTCCCACAGTTGACTGGGTTACAGCCTGGAAAAATGCGGTCGAAGGTGGGAGCTGGCTTGCCTGCGATAGCGGTGGGTCAGCTGACTCATGTATGGCCTGATGCGCCGCCTTCGCGGGCAAGCCCGCTCCCACAGTTGAATGGGTTACAGCCTGAATAAATGCGGTCGAAGGTGGGAGCTGGCTTGCCTGCTCCCACAGTTGGATGGGGGGTACATAGACAATGTTATGGGTCCAACACCCCGCCGCTGTAGCTGTCGGACAGGCGCGTGCCGGTAAACTTGGCCACCACCGAACCCTGGGCCACCAGGCGTTCGCGGTGGCGGGTGACCATGCGGCCGGTTTGTGCAGCGTGCAAAATCACTTCTGAGGTGGGGTCACCAGGCCTTGCGATAATCCGGGCAAAACGCTGGCCCTCCTCCACCTGATCGCCCAGGCCTTGTTCAAACACCAGCACACCCGCGCAGGGTGCGAGGATGGTTTCCATGCAGCCCATGTCCACCACGTCGCCCTGCCATTCGTTGATGGCCGCCACTTCATCAATCACGCCGTTGATGCACAGCCAGGCCCATAAACCATCGGCGTCCTGCTGCGCCAGCGCGTCGCTGACATCCGCCTGGCCGCGCAATTCGATCGTCGCCGCCAGCTGTGGTGCGCCGTGGTTGATGATGGTTTCTTCAAAAGAACCGTCACCGCCGTCATCCCAGACGATCACCACCTCCACCTGCAACGCCGCCGCCAGGGCCAGGCCTGGTTCCGGCCAGAAGCTGCGGTGGATATAGAGGTAAGGCAGGGCCTCGTCGTCGGTGTGCAGGTCGAGCACCAGGTCGGCGTCGGCCGCCAGTTGCACCAGGCTTTTTTGCCACTGCGCCAGGTTGCTTGCCGGGCGTTCCATCGCCAGGGAATGATCGAAGGCACGGTTGAAGTTCTGCCCGGTGGCTTCGTGGAAACGCCCCAACAACTTGCCCTGGCGAAATTGGCCGATACCGAAGGGATTCGCCTGGGGCACGACGGTCACGGTGCCCTTGAGAAGGCCCTGATCCTGACAAGCCTGCAAGCGCGGCAGCAACTGGTGCAGCACCAGCATCCCGGCGATTTCATCGGCGTGCACGCCCGCTTGCAGGTGAACCGTTGGCCCGCTGCCGTCGCCTTCGAAGCGCCAGGCGCCGATGTGCAGCCGGTTGCCGGCGTCGCCTGCTACCTGCCACGAAAGGTCTTTTGCCATGCCTTGCCCTCCTCTCACCATTTAATTGCTAGAGATTGAACACACGTTCAACTAACCTTGGCGCTCTGGTCTTTCATCAAAGGCATTCCCATGAGCATCGACCCTCCCAAACTGCGCCGTGCCGACCCCGATGAACGCCGGGACCTGCTGGTTGCCGCCACCCTCACCTGCCTTTCCCGCGACGGCCATGCCGGGATTTCCGTGCGCAAGATCGCGGCTGAAGCCGGTGTTTCCGTGGGCTTGCTCAACCACCACTTCGGCAGCATCGATGCACTGATCGCCGAGACCTACCACAAGCTGGCCAGTGAATTGACCCGCGCGCTATGGGCGCAAGTCGAGTTGGCCGAAGGCGCCGCCGCACGCCTGGATGCGTTTCTCAGCGCCTCGTTTTCGCCGCGCGTCATGGACCCCGACCTGCTCGGGGTGTGGGTGGTGTTCTGGAGCCTGATCCGCCATTCGCCCCACGTAAACCAGTCCCACGAAAACAGCTACCGCGCCTACCTGGCGCTGATCCAGCAACTGCTCGACGACCTCGCTCGCAGCGAAAAACTGGTGATCCACGACAGCCACCTGGCGGCCATCGGCCTATCGGCGATGCTTGACGGGCTCTGGCTCGAGGGGTGCCTCAACCCCGGCACCTTCAGCCCGGCCAACGGCTTGCACATCTGCCGCTGCTGGGTACAAGGGTTGCGTCACGGCGCATTCGGCGCCGACCACGTCTTGTGACTCGGGGTGGCGCGCGCTGAGCATCGCCAAGGTGCCGCTGACGGCGATCAGCACCGCGCCGATGATCAGCGACACATCCATCGAGGTGCCCCAGATCAGGCTCGACAACAGAAACGCCCAGATCAAACCGGTGTATTCGAACGGCGCAAGCAAGGTCGCCGTGGCCCGACGGAAACTGGCAAACAACAGGAATTGCCCGATACCGCCCACCAACCCGGCGGCCAACATGCCCAGCCACGCGGGTGTCGGCGCCGGGGTGTGAGTCCAGGGCAACGTCACGGCCATGCAGATCACAAACACAACATTGGTGATCAGCATCTGTTCCAGCACCGAGGTGGTCGGGTCGACCTGGCGCAACTGGATGTAGGTGAACGCCCAGCACAATGCGGCGGCCAGGGTCAGGGCGATGGGCAGCGGGTCGACCATATTGCTGGGGCGACAGGCGATCACCACGCCGACAAAGCCGATGATCAACGAAACCCATTGGCCCCGGCTGGCGCGCTCCTTGAGAATCAGCGCCGCCAGCAGCGTGACCATGATCGGCGCGGAGAAATACAGCGTGGTCATTTCTGCCAGGGTCAGGTCCTTGGCGGCGGTGTAATACAGCAACCACGCCAGCAACGACAGCAACCCGCGAATGATCAGCAGCTTGCGGCTGACCGAGGTCCAGGCCCGGCGCAGCAGGCCCATGCGCCCGGCGATCACACACGCGCCGACCACCACCAGGCTGCGCCAGAACAGAATGCTGAACACCGAATAATCGGCCACCAGCCACTTGATCACAGCGTCTTGCAACGCCAGGAACGCATAGGCCAGCGAGCACAGGGCAATCCCTTGCAACGCGCGGTTCTGGTTCATCCCACTGACCTGCGCAGCGGCGTGCCACGCCGTTCGGCGATGGCGTAGACGCCTTCGATCAGGAAGGTCAGGCACAGGTAGACACCGGCCACCAGCAGCAAGGGTTGATAGATCTGCAAGGTCTGCGCGCGTACCACGTTGGCCGCGCCCAGCAGGTCGACCACGGCGATTGTCGAGGCCAGCGCGGTGGATTTGAGCAGCATCACCGTCTCCCCCGCCAACGTCGGCAACAGCAGGCGCATCGCCCGGGGCAGGCGCACGCGCAGCAACGCCTGGCGCGCGGTCATGCCGAACGCGGACGCGGCTTCCATTTCGCCCTTGGGCACCGCCAGCAGGCCACCGCGAATCACTTCGCCCACATAGGCGCCCACCGACAGCACCAGGGCAAACACGATGTACCAGTAACCGTCGCGCAAAAACGGCCAGAGGAAGCTGCCGCGCAGCATCGGGAACTGGGCAAATAAACTGCCCAGCCCGTAGTAGAAAATGTAGATCTGGATCAGCAGCGGCGTGCCGCGCAGCACGCTGGTGTAGGCCAGCGCACTGCGCGCCAGCCATTTGCGCCGCGACAACCGCGCCAAGGCCACCAGCACCGCCAAGGCAAAGCCCAGCACCGCCGAGATCGCCAGCAGCGACAAGGTGGTTTGCAGGCCCTTGGCGATCAACCCTGCGTAATAGCTTATCCACTCAGGCATGGCGGCTCACTCGACAACCGGCATCCAGCGACGAATACGTCGCTCCAGGCGCCCGGACAGGTAGTTGGAAGCCAGCGTCACCAGGTAATACAAGGCAGCGGCCGTGAGGTAGAACAGCAGGTATTGGCGGGTAGAACCCGCCGCCTGCTTGGCGGTGTACAGCAGTTCATTGGTGCCGACCACGCTGATCAAGGCGCTGTCCTTGATCAGGTTGATCCACAGGTTGGACATGCCGGCCAAAGCATAGGGCGCCATGATCGGCAAGGTCACCCGGCGAAACAGGCCAAACCCGCTCAAGCCAAATGCGCGCGCCGCTTCGATTTGACCGTGGGGAATCGCCAGGATCGCCGCGCGGAAGATCTCCGACGCATAGGCGCCCTGCACCAGCCCCAACACCAGGATCGCCACCAGCGGACCGCTGATGTTCACCTGCTCGAACCCCAGCCACAGCATCAGCACATTGAGGCCCATGGAGCCTGCGTAGTACAGCAGCAGGATCAACAGCAGTTCCGGCACCGCGCGAAACACCGTGGTGTAGCCGCGCATCAGCAGTGCAATCGGGCGCGGCGCGCTGAGCTTGGCGCAGGCCACCACCAGGCCGATCAGCAAACCCACCGCGAACGAGCCCGCGGAAATTTGCAGGGTCATCCATAACCCTTTGAGCAGCGCGTTGCCCCATCCTTGGTCGCCGAAGCTGAGAAGGTCGAGCATGTTATTCGGTCTTCTGCGCGATTGGCGGGTACGGGCTGTCGCAGATTTTGCTCACATACGCCGGGGTGTCAGCGCGTTTGCACGGGCTCACCGACAGGCCGAAGTAGTGCTGGGACAAATCGTCAAAATCCTTGCTCACCAGCAGTTCGCCGATGGCCTTGTCGAGACGCGCCTTGAGCGCGGTGTCTTCCTTGCGCAGGCCGGCGCCGACACCACGGCCGATGATCGGGTCGTAGGGTACGCTGGCGATATGCGCCAGGCCGCTGGCTTCCGGGGTCTTGACCATCATGGCGATAGCGGTGTCGTCGGCCATCATGTAGTCGATACGCCCGGCAATCAGGTCGGCATTGGCCGATTCCTGGGTGTCGTAGTACTTAAGGTCGGCGATGTTTTCGTAGTACTTCTTCAGGTAATTGGCGCTGACCGTGGAGATCTGCACGCCGATCAACTTGCCCTTGAGGCCTTCAGGCGTGATATCCACCGTCGCGCCCTTGGGGCCTGCCACGCCCAGCAGCGAATCGTAGTAGGCACGGCTGAAGGCGATCTGTTTTTCACGTTCATCGGTGACTGACATCGAGGAGAAAATCACGTCGATCTTCTTCGCCAGCAGCGACGGAATAATGCCGTCCCACGCCACTTCCTTGATCTGACATTCAGCTTTCATGCCTTCACACAGCTTGTGAATCAGGTCCACTTCAAAGCCGGACCACTGGCCGTTGCCGCCCTTCACGGTAAACGGTGGATAGGGTTCCGCCGCCACTGCAAACACGATGGGTTTTTCTGCCGCCTGAGTAATACCTGCGGCCACCATCAACACTGCACTGCCCAACCACGTTGCCATGCGTCTGCATTTCATGATTTGCCCCGTCTTTTTTTGGTGTTAGCGCGTTTGATGGGCGTTGACGAATTGTCGGCAACGCTCACTGCGTGGGTCGATAAACACCGAGTCCGGCGTGCCGGTTTCCTCGATCATGCCTTGGTGCAGAAAAGCCACTTTGGAAGACACATCCCGGGCGAAGGCCATTTCATGGGTGACCAGGATCATGGTGCGGCCTTCTTCGGCCAGCGAGCGGATAACGCGCAGCACCTCGCCGACCAGTTCCGGGTCGAGGGCTGAGGTGGGTTCGTCGAACAGCATGACTTTGGGGCGCATGGCCAAGGCGCGGGCAATTGCCACGCGTTGTTGCTGGCCTCCGGAGAGAAACGCCGGGTATTCGTTGCGCTTGGCGGCAAGACCCACGCGGTCGAGCAAGGCTTCGGCGCGCTCGATGGCCTCGGCGCGGCTTTCACCGAGTACCTGGGTGGGCGCTTCGATGAGGTTTTCCAGCACGGTGCGGTGCGGCCACAGGTTGAAGTTCTGGAACACCATGCCCAGGGTCGAGCGGATGCGCACCAGTTGCTTGGCATCGGCCACCAGCGGCGCGCCGGGGATGGCGTAGTTCAGTTTGATGCTTTCCCCATCGACATGAATGCTGCCCTGGTCGGGCACTTCGAGCATGTTGATGCAGCGCAGCAAGGTGCTTTTGCCCGAGCCGCTGGCGCCGATCAGCGAGATTACCTCGCCTTCGTGGGCGGTCAGCGAAATGCCCTTGAGCACCTCGATATTGCCGAAACGCTTATGCAGGTCGACGACTTCAATCATCTTCCTGGCTTCGACCGGCTGCAGCACCTCGACCTTTGCCGCCACCGCTACACGCGGTTCACCGGCCAGCTTGGCGACGAACCGGCTGATGCGTTGACAGGCCTCGGCCAGGCGGTCTTCGCCCAGAGTGAAGGACAAGCGCACAAAACCTTGCGCCGGTTCACCAAACGCGGCGGCGTCTAGCACCGACACGCCGGCCTCGCGGAACAGTCGCCAGGCGAAGTCCAACGAACCCAAACCGGTGCCGCGCACATCCACCAGCACAAACATGCCCGCTTGCGGCGCCTGCACCTTGATCCCCGGGCAGGCGCTGAGACCCGCCACCACCAGGTCGCGGCGGCGGCGATAGATGTCGCGCATGCCCACCGTCACTTGGTCATGGGCCAGCACTGCCGCCGTAGCGGCTTCCATGACAAAACCGGGCAAGCCATAGAGCATGCTCAGCACCAGCGTTTCGGCGTGCGCGACCATCTGCGGCGCGGCAATAATCCAGCCGATGCGCCAGCCGGTCATGGCATGGGATTTGGACAAGCTGCCGATCACGATGCAGCGCTCGGCCATGCCCGGCAGCGCGGCGAGGCTGTAATACTGGCCGTCGAACACCAGGCTTTCGTACACCTCATCGACCACCACCCACAGGTCATGGGCGATGGCCAGGTCGGCAATGGCTTGCAGCTCTTGCGGGTTGAGGACGACGCCGGTGGGGTTGTTCGGGTTGGAGAAGAAAATCGCCCGGGTCCGGGGTGTGATCGCGGCAGCGAGCAGTTGCGCGTCGAGGCGAAAGCCCGACTGCGGCGAACACGGCACGCGTACCAGCGTCGCGCCACTGGCCTTGAGCGTGGCTTCATAAGTGACGTACATCGGGTCGAGCACCAGCACTTCATCACCGGCTTGCAGCAGGCACAGGGAACTGATGAACAAGGCGTTCTGCGCACCGGGCACGATGATCACGTTGTCGGCGCTCAACGGCCGCGACAGGGTGTTGCTGTAGCGCGCGGCGACAGCATCGCGCAATGTCGGGCGGCCGGGGATTTCGGTGTAGTGGGTGTCACCGTCGCGCAGTGCACTGACGGCGGCATCGGTGATAAAGGACGGCGTGGCGAAATCCGGGTCACCGACGCTGAGGATGATGATGTCTTCGCCCTGGCTTGCGGCCTGGAACGCCGCGTGGTGGATGTCCCAGGCGGCTACGCCCTGCCCTGCAATTCGTTCAACGAAGGGGGAAAACCGCATGCCAGAGCCTCTCGTTCAAGAAGAAAAAGCGCGAACCGATGTGCGTGCACATGGGTGGATGCGGTCAACATAGTGCAAACTGAACAGTCGTTCAATGGGTAGGTTTGGGTGGTGTCGTTTATCGTCCAAATAGGTCGTGAATAACCGTTGGCTGTGTCAGCTCGATCCTACAGTGGGAGCTGGCTTGCCTGCGATAGCGGTGGGTCAGAAGCTGATGAGCGAGCTGGCAGACCGTAATCGCAGGCAAGCCAGCTCCCACAGAGGTCTGCACCGGCGAGCAGGAACAGGGAAGCCAACACAGTCAAGCGCATGGAGAAAGGTCCGAAAAGGTTAGAGCGAGTTCATCAATTCACAGCGATAGTCTTGCAGCTCACCGGCCGAGCCCCGGTTCAGCTCAGTGACGGCCAGGTGCGTGACCAGCAGCACCAGGCTGCCATCGGCGCGGGGCGTCATCAGCAAGCTGTAATGGCTCATGGCATCGCCTTGGGCATCCACGTATTCACGCAACACCGCCAATGGGTCGAGTACATCGGCGTCCGCCGCCGACAGCGTGCGGGCACTGTAGGTGTGGCCCATCAGGCGAGTCGGCAAGGCACGCCACTGTGCGTCGAGGTTGCTGGCTTGGTTGAGCACTGAGAAGACATCCGGGCGCAGGCAGGCAATATGCACATGCAGCTGGTTCTGAGAGCGGCCGAAACGCGAGTTGATCGCCACCGAGACGAACTGATCGGGAATCGGCTTTGCCAGGCCATCGGATAACACATTGCGATGGCGCCAGGCCTGGGCAACGTAATGCGGCAGCAACTGGCGGCCAAGGGCGGGGTCTTCAATGTCGGTGATTTTGTCGACCGGAATCAGCAGGTCATGCAACGGGCCGTTGCGGTCTTTGAACAGCGTGTAGCCACGGTCCAGGTCCACCGCCAGGCACGGGCTGGGGCTTTGCCGCTGTTGCTGATGGGGCACACATTGCTGGCTGACAATGTGCCACAGCGCATCGGGGTTACCGCGCCATTGCCAGGCGCCGATTAGCGCAATCACACAGAGCAAACCACCAGCGATCTTGAATACGGAACCGCGTTTCATGCAAAACCTCAACGTACGGGGATGTCATTTATTGTTGTCGCTAACATCCATGTCGCTAGGGCTAACGTTTGGGTGGGGCCATAAATTCCGGGCCGATTGGATCTTTTATCGTGCTGGCCAGAATACGGTCGATATGGGTCAGGTCATCGGCACTCAACTTCCAGCCGAACGCCTCTTCATAACCGCGCAATTGCTCCGGCCGACGTGCGCCCCACAGCGCAATCGTCGGGCCTTGATCGAGCACCCAGCGCAGCGCCAACGCCAGCACCGACTTGCCGTGGCATTCGCGGGCATAGATATCCAGTGCCGCGACGGCGGCGAGGTATTGCTCAAATCGCGGCGCTTTGAATTTCGGGTCGAGCCCGCGCACGTCATCACCGGCAAAGCGCGTGGCCGAATGCATGCTGCCGGTCAGCAACCCACGGCACAGCGGGCCGTAGGCCAACACCACCAGGGAATGCTGCTTGGCATACGGCAGGATGTTGCTGTCGATGGCGCGCTCAAACAGGTTGTACGGCGGCTGCACCGTGGCCAAGGCGGTGTGACGGCTGAAGTCATCCATTTGCGCGCAGGAATAATTGCTCACGCCCACGGCGAGGATTTTGCCCTCGCGGCGCAGGCGCTCAAGCGTGTCGGCGGTTTCCTCCTGGGCCACCAACGGGTCGGGCCAGTGCACTTGGTACAAGTCGATGTAGTCGGTTTCCAGACGCTGTAATGAATCTTCGACCTCTTTGCGAATACGCTGGGCCGTGGCATTGCGCCGAGGGGTGCCGTCGTCCCATTGCAGGCCGGCTTTGGTCGCGATCACCGCGCTATGGCGCACGCCGCGCAGCGCCTTGCCGATCAACTCTTCGGACAGGCCAAAGCCATACACTGGCGCGGTGTCGATCAGGTTGATACCGCTTAACAACGCTTGGCGGAGGGTCCGGGTCGATTGCTCGTTATCCGCGCCACCCCACAGGTGCCCGCCCATGGACCAAGTGCCGAGGGCAATCCGCGAGATCGGCTTATCAATCCCGGCTATGCGGAGGGTCTCGATACTCATGAAAAATTCCTTGTGCGCGCAACAATACGTAGAAAAGCAATTACTCTAGATCATCCGAGGTTGAATAGGGCTCAACGCCCCGTGCAACCGAACTCCTATAAAAGAGGCTTGAAATGGCTGCGTTAAATCGTTCCGAATTGGCCGATCTGAATGTGTTCATGGCGATCATTCGCCGCCGCAATTTTCGCCATGCTGCTCACGAATTGGGGGTGACCACCTCGGCGTTGAGCCACACCATGCGCAACCTGGAAACCCGTCTCGGCGTGAAGCTGCTGTACCGCACCAGCCGCGCCGTCGAGCCCACCGACGCGGGCACGCTGCTCGCAGAAAAACTCAGCCTGGGCTTTGCGACGATCCAGGACGGCCTCGACACGCTTGAGCTGTACCGCGAAGCGCCAATCGGCCGCTTGCGCCTGAACGTGCCACGGGATGCCGCGGTGCTGCTGTTGGCACCGATCCTCGGTGATTTCGCCAACGCTTACCCGCAATTGCGCCTGGACTTGATCGTCGAAGACCACCTGATCGACATCATTGCCGAGGGCTACGACGCCGGCATCCGCTATGGCGCGACCGTGCCCCAGGACATGGTCGCGGTGCCGCTGACTGGCGCGTTGCGCTGGATCATGGTCGCGTCCCCCACCTACCTCGCCCGGCGCGGCACGCCGCAGGCACCCAAGGACCTGCTGCAACACGCGTGCATCCGCATGTACCTGGGCGACAAGACCACCTACAAATGGGAACTGGGCAACGGCCCGCGCCAGCAACGCATCGACGTGCCCGGCAACTTCAGCGCGGCCGACACCGAGACCATCGTCCATGCCGCGCTGCAAGGCGTGGGCATTGCTTACTGCCTGTCCAACCGCGTGCAGCAGGAACTGGCGGATGGCCGCCTGGTGGAAGTGCTGGCCGACTGGGCCTGCATCGGCGAGCCACTGTGCATGTACTACCCGAGTCGGCGCCAGTCACAGCCGGGGCTGCGTCAGTTGATGGACATGATTCGGATGAAAACCATCGGTTCGCAGTTAATCGAAACACATTAAACCGTAGCCCGAAGGCTGTCCTGGCCGGGGTGACACATGGATTAACGACTTAATCCGACGGTTGCTGGAATTAATCCGACGCTGTTGCGAAGTAAGGAAAAAACGCTGCTCGCCGACCCGGCGAGTCAGTATCCCCAAACGCCAAGGGACAGTCCTTATGAGCCGTGTTTCCAATCCGATTGCCGCGCGCCCTCAATTCGCTCCACCGCCACCTCCCCCTCCGCTGCTGTCCAGGCAAAAGCGTGATGATGCCTCCGCCCCGCAGCCCGAGGTCACGACGCGTGCAGGCGGGGACAATGAATTGGCAATGCAATACGTGATCGCCTTGAGCCTGGCCGGCAATCGCATGAAAGTCGACGATTTCGACTACATTCCGCCCCACTCCACATTCGGCCAATGGTGGAAGCAGTTGCATGATGCCTTCCAATCACCCGAGGTTCAGCAGTGGATTCGTGCCACGGGTATCGACACCTCCACGATAAAACTCGATCCGAAATCAGGTCAGCTCTCCTACTCCCTTGAGCGCACGCTTGACCCCCAGCGCACGTTGCACACGGTTGGCCAGGACGACAGCCAGTGGGCCGCCATCAGCGGGCCGATCCTGCAGGCTGCGCGCGTCATCGGCACGGAGTTCCGGTTTGCACCTCCGGTCAACAGCACGAACGTTCCCGTGCCCTGGTGGATCGTTGGGCATTTTTATCAGGAGCCACAAAACCTGACCCTGGCCGGAATGCACCGGCGGGCCGACGAGATCAGCTCGCAGCAAAACTTCAAACCCCTCGACCCAACCCGCTTTGCGGATTTGATCAAGTCGCGCAGTGAAGATGCCCTCCAGGACCAGCAAGCCGTTCTGGGCGACATTCGCAACCGATACCGGGCAGGCGAAGCGCTGCAGCGCCTGGCGACAGCCTTGAGCAATGGCAGCAAGGACGTGGGGCAAATCCAGGCCGAACTGCAAAAAACCGTACCGCTGTCCGCCGACGGCACCTACTTCCCAACGGGCGCCGGCGAATCAAACGAAGTCAGCCTCACGCAATTGTTGGAGGATCATGGCTGGGACATCCCCACCACCTACGAACAGGTGGTGAACCTGGCAGATGCCCTGACCACCGCGCCGCCCAAGGCTGCCACCCATGGCGACCTGGGCGGCGCGCTGAGCTGGCCCGTGCCGCTCGACCAGAAAAGCCAGGAACAACTGAGAGAGGCTATACGCGCGGGTGAACTCGGCGGCATCCCGTTGACGCCGTTTAACAACGTGCTGGACTACCTGCTCAATGGCAGGCCAATCACCACGCAGGAACACAGTAATCCACGCCTGTTGATCGACACCCTGCTCAGTTCGCCCCGGGGCATTGAACTGGGTAAAGCCCTTGAGGCCACCTTCGCGGCGCGCTCGGTTAAAGGCAGCGCCACCGACTGGCTGCTGGCCGCCTTGAACGTGGGCAGCACCGGCCGCACCGGCGAAGCAACGGCGATTGAGGGCTATCAACTGGTTTCGGTTGCCAACCACAACAAGCACCCGTCGGCGGTCGTCGAGGAGCTGGCGGCTCATCTGGTGTCCAACGGCACAGCCCGTTCCGTGGACACCGCGCGGGTACACGCCCACCTCATGCTCGCCAGCCGCGCCCCGCAATTCCTGGTCAAGGACATTCCCAAGGAAGTGGGGGTGGGCACCCACAGCTGGGTCAGCTTCACCACGGCGGTCGCTCGCATAGAGGCGAAAGCGCCGGGTGCGACCGCCGCAATGAGCTACGCGCAAATCATGCTCGCCGCCAGCACTGCACCGATCTCAGAGGACGAACGCCAGGTTGAGTATGCCGCCCAGAACCAGGCGATCAAGGAATGGGCGGCGCCAAATGGCATGGCTTATCCGACCACCGATACCGCCCTGGCCGAGGTGCGCAAGGAATTCGATGCGCAGCTGCGTGTGCTGAGCGCCGCCGCCGCGACGCCGGACATCAAGATGCCGATGACCGACGCCATCGCCACCGAATTCATGAAACAAGCCTTACCGGGCGTGGACCCCAAGCTGTTCGATAAAAAGTGCATCAGGTCAAAGCCCTCCAACCGCCACTTTCCCGGACCTTATTCGCTAAAGGATCTGTTTCGCGATGGCCGGGCACTGGTGGGGTCGCCACCCGACTCGAACACTGATTGGGGCATAGGCCGTGGTTTTTTCAAATTCTTTACGGGAGGCGGTATCAGCATTGCGGCTGACGGGACACCGGCGGTGTGGGTCTCATCATCGGCTGATGTCAAAGTCAACGAGATGCTGCCCAAACTCAAAGACCTGCCCAGACCGGAGGAGCAATTTGATGCGGACTTTGCGAAATACGAAGACGCCATCAAAAAGACCACGTCAGCGGCGTTCAAATACGGGATTTCCAAACTGCCGCTGGAAGACCAGCAGAATCTGCAGTACGGCAAAATAACCGTGCGCAGGGAAATCGACTACGACAGGCCTGACTTGCCTCAGCGTACTGAAAACGGCGTGCTGCTGTTCGAGACCAAACGCTACATCAACGGCAAGTTGAGCGTCATGACGTATGCCTACGATCGACTGAGGGGCACCTTCACGCGGCGGCCGGACAAAACGTATGAGGAAAGAGTGCCAAGCGAGGGTTGGTACCCGGCCAAAGGTAAAAAATACGACCTGATAACTCCCGCAGGCCAACACCCACCCGGGATCACCGACGAACGCCCAGGTGCTCAGGGTGCGCCCAATAGCTTCTCCAGTGACCGAACCCAATACCTTATCGATGCCGTCATCGAGGACATGGACCTGCCTGCGGTACGCCAATACGCCAAGGGTGCAACAACCTTCGAGACTGAAGTCCCGACCTACAAGATCGTAGGCGAAATTGCGCTGAACCTGATCCCGCTCAGGTCAGCCATTATCAACTTCAAAGAAGGCAAGATTACCGAAGGCATTGTCGACCTGGCCTTTGATGTCTTCGGCTTTGTGGTCGGGCTCGGCGCCGCCGCCAAGGCCGCAAAAGCCCTGTCTGCCGGTGCGTCCGCGCTCTCCAGGGCCGCCCAGGCGGTCAAGATCATCGGCCGGGCGGCGGTGGGCGCACTTAACCCCGTTGGCGGTATTGATGATTTGGCGCGGGGTGTTTTCCAGGCCGGGGGCTATGTGGTCAATAAAGCCTATAAGGGTGTCAAACAACTACGCGCCGCCTATTCGGGGGTCAATCTGCTTGAGTTGGCAAAAAAAGGCGACGTGGCGCAGGGAACAATCAAAGCGGCCAATGGTACGGGCAGCCGTAAAGTCCTGGCCCAACGCGACGAGGCGACCGGTCAGTGGTACGACTTTAATCCACGCACCAAAAGATCCACCGGCAACCCGATGACGAACTTCGTCCCCGATGCGCCCGTGACTACAAACGCCAACAGTTTGCACGCCATCGCCAGTGATGATGTCGTGAAAACTGCCAGCCAGCGATACGGCCTGGCGGCAACGGGCAGGTTCAAGGTCGGGCAGGAAACTGTCGAGGGGCCTGCCGTGATGTATCAAGGTAATTGGCATCAATACGATCCCTTGAAGAACCGCGCCTTTGGCCCACCGTTGCTCGATTTCACCCCAACCCGCGTTGCGGTCAATGGCGAAGTCATTACCCTGGACCCCCATCTAACAGGCTATGAAGCCAAATACATCGCCTCGGACGCGTTATCGACTCAGGGCACACAGGGCAACGTGTACGTGGGAGCGAGTAAAAAGGAATATGTAAAGGTCGATGGGCTGCTGTATGAATCCAGGTTGAAAGACGGCCAGCGCGTCATCCTCCACCCCAAAGGCGCGGGCCCCGATATACCTGTCAAGGATCTGGGCGTATCCGGGTGGGTGCCGGCGGCAAGAGCCGACCGGTTGCTGGGGGGCGCGGGCAGCGCGCCGGGACGCTGGGATTTGGGGCATGGCAGGTTTGCGGTGCCGATAGATGATATTCACGAAACGAAAAATTCAGCGACGCCCTTTTCGCTTACGTATGAGGGCCTCAATCATAAGGTCACCTTCGACAGCACAGCCGGCGCGTGGACGGAAACCCAATTTGTCTACGGTACCGATAAGGTACAGACTCACTTTTATTATTGGAGAACGGGGAAAGGCCAGTGGCAACGCGGAACGTTTGATGAGTTTTCAAACGCCAAGAAACTGGAATCGAAACTCTACAAGCTGGTTAATATTTCGACGCCACTGGTTTTAGGTATTCCGAAAGACTTAAAACCTGTGCCAACCAAACTGCACTATTTCTGGGCGGGCAAGGAAATCCCTCAGAACTTGATCGACACGATGGCCCACAACGCCCGCCAAACACCGGGTTACACCTCAATTCTGCATGTTGACGCCGACAGCCCGATTATTTTTCAACAGATCAAGGCCAAACTGCAAAGCGAGGTGCCTGGCATCACCCTCGTGAATCTGCGCGAGGACAAGGCTTTCGAACCGGTATTGAATAGCGAGCTGTACCAGTATTACCGGCAAGGGCAAGGAAAAAACCTGTCGGCTGCTTCGGACGTGGCACGTTATCCGATCATGTATAAAGATGGCGGTACGTATCTCGACACCGATGATGTCATTCAAAACACCATCACTGCCGATCCGATGTTGGCAGGCGCGAACGATATACTGCTTGGTAGGCCGACTACACATTGGGCCACTGACAATAATACCTTTTATAACACCAGCCATTTTGCAACACGACCGGGTAATCCTGTGCTGCTCGACATCATCGAAGGGCAAAAGAAACGGTTTGAGGCAAATAAGAAGTACTTCGAGGCCAATCGAGAGTATGCAACTGTAGGGGCTGATGGTGAAGTTACCACTTCTGCAGCATTCAGGGTTTATGAGACGAAAATATTCGATACCGTGGGGCCCAATGTGTTTAACGACGTTCTCAAGTCGAAAAGACCCGACATGTACGAGGCGGGTTTTGATGGGGGTTACAAGAAAGTCAAGTACGTAGGAAAAGAAGTCGTGGGAGTAGGCCCGGTTGCCGACATAGCACCAGAGATACTTGAGGGGTACAGAAGAAATGGCATTACGCCTCCCGATCGCCTGGCTAACCGAATACAGCAGATGAAAGAGCATTACTGGCCGCTCAAGTACCGGTTCGACATCAAGGTGGGCTCCGAGAATTCCTGGCGCTTTACCTGATCGAAGTACATTGAACCACCACTCGGCCGTCGTCCTCCAACCTGGATAGACCACGGCCGAGTGCAAGTACGATGACATTTATTCTATGGTTGGCGGTCTTGGGCGCTGTACTGCTCACGCTCGCCCTCACCTCTTCCTACCTGCGCTGGATGCCGGTGACCACTTCGGCGGTGTGCCTGTTGCTGGGCGTGGCCATTGGCCCGCTGGGCGTGGACCTGTTGCACCTGGATATCAAAGGCTCCGCGCGCTGGATGGAGCACCTGACTGAAGTCGCGGTGCTGTTTTCGCTGTTCGTCAGCGGTTTGAAATTGCGCTTGCCGCTGCGTCATCGCACCTGGCGCATTGCCTATGGCATGGCGGGACCGGTGATGCTGCTGACCATCCTTGGCGTCTGCCTGGCATTGCATTACCTGTTTTCGTTGTCGTGGGGTGTGTCGCTGTTGGTCGGCGCCATTCTTGCGCCGACCGACCCGGTGCTGGCCGGGCTGGTGCAGGTCAACAATGCACAGGACTATGACGCGCTGCGCTTTGGCTTGTCCGGCGAAGCCGGTTTGAACGATGGCACTGCGTTTCCCTTTGTGATTTTTGCCCTGCTGTTCATGCAACACGGCGGGTTCGACGGCGACTGGTTCGGTGGCTGGGTGTTGAAAAACCTGCTGTGGGCGGTGCCGGTCGGGCTGTTGACCGGCTACTGGATGGCCCGCGGCATTGGCCGTGTGACGCTGTGGATGCGTATCACCAACGAAGACAGCACCTTGTCGCCCAATGACTACCTCACCCTGGCCTTGATTGCCCTGGCCTACGTGGTGGCGGAAGCGCTGGGCGGTTATGGCTTTCTGTCGGTATTCGCCGCCGGGCTGGGCCTGCGCCAGGCCGAATTCAAATCCACCGGCAATTCGAAGACACCGTCGGAGCACTTGGCGCTGCCAGTGGTCGGCCATCTGGAAGTGGAGCCTGCGCGCGCCCTGCAAGGTGATGTGAGCGAGCTGGCCGATACGCAAATCGCCGCCGGGGTGATGATGGGCGACATGCTCTCATTCGGCAGTTTGGTGGAGCGTTCGATGGAGGTCTTTCTGGTCACCGTGCTGGGCATTGTGCAGGCCAGCCATTGGGATTGGCGAGCCGTGCCCGTGGCGGCGCTGCTGTTTTGCGTGATTCGCCCCTTCAGCGTCCTTGCAATGCCGTGGGGCCGCCTGATCGACTACCGCCAGCGCGGCTTGATCGGCTGGTTCGGCATTCGCGGCATCGGCAGCATCTACTACCTGTTCTACGCGCTCAACCACGGGCTGATCGGCACCAGCAGCGCGGTCGCGGTCGACCTGACTGTGTCAGTGATCGCCTTGAGCATCGTCGTTCATGGCCTCAGCACCCAGCCGATGCTGGTGTGGTATGAACGACGTGCCAAGGTGAACGCTCAGTCCTGATTTTCGGTATGGCCAACATCTGCCGCGTCATCCAAGTCGTTCAGCGGCACTTCTGCATCATCCATCAATGAGCCTGGGTCTTCGTTGCCCGGGTCATTGAGTTCGTCGTCGTCTTCTTCTGACATGACTGTCTCCTCTAACCGCCTTGGGTGTCGATATCAGCATCGGTTTCAGGCTTGGCCTCAGGCGTTGGCTTGAAATCCGGGCTGTAGTCGTTGTCCTTGGCTTTGGGGTCTTTCGCCGGCGTTGGGTCTTTGGGCGCATCGGCGGCAGTACCGGGGGCCGGTTCGCCGCCATCGATGGCCGGGTCGTTGCGGTTGCTGACTTGCGGATCGTTACTTGTGGTCATGGTCACCTCTTCGCAGTTTTTGGAAAACACAGGCTGCGTAAAGGTAAGGTCCTGCGTGGGGGGATGAAGTTCCAACTGTCTTATGACACCGGGTTATCAACCTGGATATAAAACGCATACGCGCCCAGCAATACCCAGAACACCATGAACAGCCACGGCGCACGCATCGAAAACAACAGCGACTTGCGGTAGCCCTTGTGGGACGACTCGGTCTCGCAGAACAGCGGCGAATCGTCGTAGGCCAGGCCCATCACCGGTTCGCTGCGCAGCAATTCACTCTGCTTGTAGTGCCAGTGGTCGATGATTTCGTACGCAGCGCGGATACCCGGCCAGGCGTTAAGGGAGCTGAGCACGCCGAGGGAGGCCAGGAACACCGGCACGATGAGGGTGAAGAACTTGCCCCACTCCGGGTTCAGGTTGCCCATGCCGGAAACGAAGGCGATGACCAGGAATGACTGCGCGGTGAGGTAGGCGTCGGTGCGGTTGGCCAGGATGGTGGTTTCGTACTGGATCTCGCGGCGGTAGAAGTCGAGTCGGTCTTTGGGGGAACCGAAGATCTTGGCGTTGTGTTCACTGTGATCGGTCAACGACGCTTCGGGGGTGTCGGGGGAGATGATTCTGGGCACAGCGGTGCTCCACACGAGTTCGAATCTGGTTAGAAGAATCGGGGCTGCGTGAAGTTCAAGTTTGTTCATGCACCATTTTGGAACATGCCCTGCACCTTTGTGGCGAGCGGGCAGGCTTAAGCCCGAAACCCATGTGGGAGCGGGCTTGCCCGCGAAGAGGTCGGCCCAGCAAACATTGATATTGACTAACCCGCCGCCTTCGCGGGCAAGCCCGCTCCCACATTTTATCTTCGCTGCGTTGAGCAGTTCCGGCACAGGCATTGCTTTATCCATTCATCTGCCCGGATACAGGAGCATTCGTTACCCCCCGACCCAGAGCCGACCCCATAAGAAAGTAAGGACCAGGCCTGTTGGCACCCTGCGCCACGGGCTCATAAAAAAATGCGTTTTTTGCGGCAGTGCCACCCAAGCAACTTGCCAACCAAGCAATGCAGGCACTGACAAGGTACTGGAATGGCTCGATCTTTCTTTGATGAAATGAATGACGCAGATGGCGTGTGCCGTGCGCATTATCAGGATTTCTCCCGCTGGCTGGCCAATACGCCGCCGGAACTGCTGGCCCAACGGCGCCGCGAAGCCGATTTGCTGTTCCACCGCGCCGGGATCACCTTCACTCTCTACGGCGACGAGCAGGACACCGAGCGCCTGATCCCCTTCGACATCATCCCGCGCAGCATCCCCGCCAGTGAATGGAGCGTGATCGAACGCGGCTGTATCCAGCGGGTCAATGCGCTGAACATGTTCCTCGCCGACATCTACCATGACCAGCGCATTATCAAAGCCGGGATCATTCCGGCAGACCAGGTGCTGGGCAACGAGGGTTACCAGAAGGCGATGGTCGGCCTGGACCTGCACCGCGACATCTACTCGCACATTTCGGGCGTGGACCTGGTGCGCGACGGCGACGGCACCTACTACGTGCTCGAAGACAACCTGCGCACCCCCAGCGGCGTGAGCTACATGCTCGAAGACCGCAAGATGATGATGCGCCTGTTCCCGGAAGTGTTCGCCAAGCAGCGCATCGCGCCGGTGGACCACTACCCCAACCTGCTGCTCAAGACCCTGAAAAGCTCCAGCCGCCTGGACAACCCCAATGTGGTGGTGCTGACGCCCGGCCGCTTCAACAGTGCATTTTTTGAACATGCGTTCCTTGCCCGTGAAATGGGCGTGGAGCTGGTCGAAGGCGCCGATTTGTTTGTGCACGACCTCAAGGTGTTCATGCGCACCACCGACGGCCCCAAGCCGGTGGACGTGATCTACCGACGCATCGACGACGCCTTCCTCGACCCCAAGGCCTTCAACCCCGACTCGATGCTCGGCGTGCCCGGCCTGGTGGCCGCCTACTGCGCCGGCAACGTGGTGCTCGCCAACGCCATCGGCACCGGCGTGGCGGACGACAAATCCATCTACCCGTATGTGCCGGAGATGATCCGCTTCTACCTGGATGAAGAACCGATCCTGCAAAACGTGCCGACCTTCCAATGCCGTAAACCGGATGAGCTGTCCCATGTGCTGGCGCACCTGCCGGAACTGGTGGTCAAGGAAACCCAGGGCTCCGGCGGCTACGGCATGCTGGTCGGCCCGGCCTCCACGGCTGCCGAGATCGAAGACTTCCGCCAACGCATCAAGGCGCGCCCCCACGCGTACATCGCCCAACCGACCCTGAGCCTGTCCACCTGCCCCACCTTCGTCGAAAACGGCATCGCGCCACGGCATATCGACCTGCGCCCCTTCGTGCTCTCGGGCAAGGAAACCCGGCTGGTGCCCGGTGGCCTGACCCGCGTGGCATTGAAGGAAGGCTCGTTGATCGTCAACTCGTCGCAAGGCGGCGGAACCAAGGACACCTGGGTGGTGGAGGGCTGAGTATGTTGAGTAGAACCGCCGCAGATCTGTACTGGATGTCGCGTTACCTGGAGCGTGCCGAGAACCTGGCGCGCATGCTTGAAGTCAGTTATTCGCTGTCGTTGATGCCCCAGGCCGGGCGCAGCGATGGCCTGGATGAACTGGCAATGTCGTTGCTCAGCAGCGGCACCCTCTAGAGTTACCTGGAACGCCACAAACAACTCGACGCCGAGCGCATGCTGCACTTCTTCGCGCTCGACGAAGAAAACCCGGCCAGCATCTACAACTGCCTGCGCGCCGCCCGTGGCAATGCCCACGCGGTACGCGGGCGGATCACCGCCGACATGTGGGAAAACCTCAACGCTACCTGGCTGGAAATGCGCAGCATCGCCGCCGGCGGCCTGGCGCGCCACGGCATCAGCCACTTTTGTGACTGGGTCAAGCAGCGTTCGCACCTGTTCCGTGGGGCGACCTCCGGCACCATCATGCGCAATGACGCCTACCGGTTTATCCGCCTGGGCACCTTTGTCGAGCGCGCGGACAACACCTTGCGCCTGCTGGATGCGCGCTACGAGATGTTTGGCGAAGAGTCGGAAGAAGTCAGCGACTTGTCGGCACGTGGTTATTACCAGTGGAGCGCCCTGCTCCGCGCGCTGTCCTCATTCGAGGCGTACACCGAGCTGTACCCGAATGCATTAAATGCCCGCTCGGTCTCGGAATTGCTGCTGTTGCGCAGTGATGTGCCGCGTTCGCTGCATGCGTGCATTGAGGAGTTGAGCCACATCCTTGCGGACTTGCCCGGCAGTTATGGGCGCACGGCGCAGCGCCTGGCGGCGGAATTCGAGGCGCGGCTGCGTTATACCGGGATTGATGAAATCCTCGAAGACGGCCTGCACAGCCGGCTCACGGACTTTATTGATACCGTGCGCGAACTGGCACGCGCGATTCATAGTTCGTATCTGGAAGTGGTGTAAGTTGCAGCCACTTAACTGTCAGTTCGGGTGATTGACCCTGCTCGGGTGCCGCTCTTATGTTGGGCAGGTGAAATGCCTTCCCACTATAAGAACAGGTACAGAGCATGTCCGAACTGACACTCACACCCGCCGCCGCACAGACGCTGCAACGCTGGCACAACATGCTGGCGGGGCGCGATCTGTCTTCCCTGCCCGAATTGCTGGCACCCGACGCGGTGTTCCGCTCGCCCATGGCGCACACGCCCTACCCTGGCGCGCCGGTGGTGTCGATGATTCTCAACACGGTGATCAAGGTGTTCGAAGACTTTGAATACCATCGCGAACTGGCCACGGGCGACGGGCTCAGTGTGGTGTTGGAGTTCAGTGCGCGGGTCGGTGACAAGCAGCTCAAGGGGATTGACCTGATTCGCTTTAATGAGTTGGGGCAGATCGTTGAGTTTGAAGTGATGGTGCGGCCGTTGAGCGGGCTGCAGGCGTTGGGCGAGGAGATGGGGCGGCGGTTGGCGCCTTACCTGGCGAAAGCCAAGGGATGATTGTTCCCACGCTTTGCGTGGGAATACATCCTGTGACGCTCCGCGTCACGCCTTCAACAGCGGACGCGGAGCGTCCAGGGAGGAATTCCCACGCGGAGCGTGGGAACTATCGCCTATCGCTCTATCGCCTATGGCGGGTGGGGTTATTGGTTTTTGACTAAAACCGGCTCGGCGCGGTATTGGTCCGGGAACAGTTTTTTCAGTTGCGCCACCTTTGGCAGGTCATTGATCACGATGTACGGGTACGACGGGTTCTCGGTGAGGAAGTCCTGGTGATAGGACTCGGCCGGGTAAAACGTCTTGCCCATCTCTACTTTGGTCACGATGGGTTTATCGAAGGCTTTGGCGGTGTCGAGTTGCGCGATATAGGCCTGGGCAACTTTTTGTTGTTCGGCGGTCTGCGCGAAAATCTCCGAGCGATATTGGGTGCCGCTGTCCGGCCCTTGGCGGTTGAGTTCGGTGGGGTTGTGGGCCACCGAAAAATAGATCTGCAACAGCTTGCCGTAGCTGACCCTGGTTGGGTCGTATGTGACCGATACGGACTCGGCGTGGCCGGTATCGCCGTTGCTGACCGACTCATACTGAGCCGTGTTGGCGGCGCCACCGTCATAGCCGGACACGGCATTTTTCACGCCTTGTACATGCTGGAACACGCCTTGCACGCCCCAGAAGCAGCCACCGGCGAAGACGGCGGTTTGCAGGTTGCCGGACTCGGCGGGCAGGTCCAGCGCGGGTGGAGCGATCATGACGGCGTCGTCGGAGGCGCCGAAAGAGAATGCAGAGCTTTGGCCGACGAAGGCGGCGAACGCCAGGGCGGGTAGCAATTTGAGCAATTTCATAAAACTCACTCCAGTGCGCGGTCAAGTGTGGGAGCTGGCTTGCCTGCGATGGCGGTTTGACTGTGCCAGATGAGTTGGCCGACTTGCCGTCATCGCAGGCAAGCCAGCTCCCACATTAATTGTGATTGTTCAGGTTAAGAGGTCGGTTAACCGAAGGTGAAGGCATAAGCCGACACGTGCGAGTCGAGGAATTCGATGCTGAAGGTGCGGTCTTTCACGCCGCTGGGTTGGCGCACCAATTGGTACAAGCGCTGCTCGGTGACGGTGCCGCTGCCGTCCGGTGCCACGTCGGTGCCGTGGGCATCGCCGGGGGCCTGGCCGTCAATCGTCACCTTGAAACGCACCGGCTTGCCATCCGCGCCAGGGCCCAGCACCAGGTGCAGGTCACGGGCGTGGAAGCGGTAGACGATGCGCCCGCCGGCCTGGTCGAGGCTGGCTTGCTGGCCGCCGACGTTCCACTGCCCTTCCAGGGTCCAGTTGTTCAGCGCCAGGTTGCCGGCTGCCGGGTAATTCACCACGTTGTCCGTGCCCAGGGTGCCAGTGGTGACGAAGTTTTCCGCACGCTGGAAGCCCAGGTAGGTTTCCGGCGATTGCACTTCGTTCATGTCCGGCGCTTGCTCAACGCCCTTGGCGTCCGCCTCGATCAGGCCACCGGCGACATGGGTGGCGCCGGCTTCACGCAGCAGTTGCTGAATCACCCGCTCCGACTCGGCGTAATCGCCTTCGCCAAAGTGGTGATAGCGAATCTGGCCCTTGGCATCGGCAAAGTAATGCGCCGGCCAGTACTGGTTGTTGAACGCGCGCCAGATTTTGTAGTTGTTGTCGATGGCCACCGGGTAGGTAATGCCCAGGTCTTTCATTGCCTTGGTGACGTTGCTCACGTCGCGCTCAAACGCGAATTCCGGGGCGTGCACGCCAATCACCACCAGGCCCTGGTCGTGGTATTTCTCGGCCCAGGCTTTGACGTAAGGCAAGCTGCGCAGGCAGTTGATGCAGGAGTAGGTCCAGAAATCCACAAGCACAACCTTGCCTTTCAAGCCTTCGGCCATCAGCGGTGGGCTGTTGAGCCACTGCACCGCACCCTCCAGCGGCGGTAACGCGCCTTCGATCGGCAGTGCGTCGCTGTGGTTGGCAGCGGCCATCATTGCCCCGCCCGCCATCATCGCCCCGCCTTTTTGTTCAGGCTTGGCGCTCAGCGTGTCCACCAGGCTTTGTTCCAGGCCGCCGGTGGAGGCTGTCGACACCCGCGACAGCACGCCGGTGTCCAGCCCCAGGGCGATGGCGGCCACACCGGCCAGCATCAGCGCGCCCAAGCCTCGGCGCAGCCATTCACCGGCACCGAGGGACTTTTTCATCAAGCCAAAAACTTTACCGCCGACCAGCAGCGCCAACGCCAGGGACGTCGCAGCACCAGCGGCGTAGGCCAGCAACAGCAAGGTCGTCCCGATGCTCGCGCCCTGCAGCGCCGCGCCGGTCAGCACCAGCCCTAGAATCGGCCCGGCGCACGGCGCCCAGAGCAAACCGGTGGCCACGCCGATCAGGAACGAAGCGCCCGGACGCGGTTTGGCATCGGCCCCAGCGGCTTCGGACAAACGACTGCCGGCGGCTACCAACGGGCGCGTCAGGCGCTCCGAGAGTTGCGGCAACAACAGCGTGAGGCCGAACAGGGCAACGCACAGCAACGCGAGCCAACGCCCGTATTGATTGACTTGCACCACCCAGCCGCCGCCCACCGCAGCCAGTGAGGCCACCAGGGCGAATGTCACCGCCATCCCCGCTAACAGCGGCAAGCCACTGCGCATAAACGGCTGCCCGGTGCGAGCGAAGACAAAAGGCAGAACAGGCAGGATGCACGGGCTGACAATTGTCAGCACGCCGCCCAGATATGCGAGAACCAGAAGCCACATGGGATTGACCCTTATTAGTGTGAAAAGACATCGGCTTAAGCCGCCGTGAACGTCATGGCCGCACCATTCATGCAATAGCGCAGGCCGGTAGGTGCCGGGCCGTCGTCAAACACGTGCCCTTGGTGGCCGCCGCAACGGCGGCAGTGAATTTCCTTGCGCACCACGCCGTAGGAAGTGTCGACATGGCTGGCGACGGCGTTGTCCAGCGGCTGCCAGAAGCTTGGCCAACCGGTGTGGCTGTCGAACTTGGTGGCCGAGGAGAACAATGGCAGCGCACAACCGGCGCAGGCAAAGGTGCCGGTGCGGTGTTCATCGTTGAGCGGGCTGGTGTAGGGGCGTTCGGTGCCCTCCTCGCGCAGCACCTCGAACTGTTCGGCGCTGAGCAGGCTGCGCCATTGAGCCTCGGTGTGGTTGACCTCGAAGGTTTCGGCGGCCTCGGCTTCGGTCATCATGTTGAGCTGTTTGAGCAGGCCGCCGGCCAGGACGGCGAGACCCAGGCCGCCAGTGGCTAGCAGTATTTGTCGGCGTGAGTACATGTGGTTTTCCTCAACCTGTGAGCATTTGTGGCTGACGTGGGGCCTGTGGGAGCGGTGGGTTAGTCAACATAGGTCAACATAGATATAGGCTGGGCCGACGCCTTCGCGGGCAAGCCCGCTCCCACATTTGATCATCGCTGCCTTAAGCATTGCGTTCGTCGGTGTTGGGATAATCCTGAGGCTTTGGCGGTCGCGAAATCCTCACGCAGAGTTAAACAATTCGTGATAACTACAGGGTTGCAAAACCCGCACAATGCGCGAACTACAAGTGAAGGTTTATTGAATGGAACAGCCCAAACGTGTCCTGGTGGTCGAGGACGATGCGCACATTGCCGACTTGATCTGCCTGCACCTGCGCGATGAGCAGTTTGAAGTGGTGCACAGCGCCGATGGCAACGAAGGCCTGCGCCTGCTCGAACAAGGCGGCTGGGACGCGCTGATCCTCGACCTGATGCTGCCCGGCGTTGATGGTCTGGAAATCTGCCGCCGTGCCCGCGCCATGACGCGCTATACGCCGATCATCATCACCAGCGCGCGCTCCAGTGAGCTGCACCGCATCCTCGGCCTGGAACTGGGCGCCGATGACTACCTGGCCAAACCGTTCTCGATGCCGGAGCTGGTGGCGCGGGTCAAGGCGCTGCTGCGCCGGGTCGATGCCATGGCGCGCAACCTGAAGATGGACGCCGGCAGCCTCGACCTCGGCCAGCTGTTCATCAACCCGCTGACCCGCGACGCCACCCTGCAAGGCCAGCGCCTGGATCTCACGCCACGGGAGTTCGACCTGCTGTATTTCTTCGCCCGCCAGCCCGGCAAAGTCTTCTCGCGCATGGACCTGCTCAACGCCGTGTGGGGCTACAGCCACGAGGGTTATGAACACACCGTCAACACGCATATCAACCGCCTGCGCGCCAAGGTCGAGGCTGACCCGGCCAACCCGGTGCTGATCCTTACGGTGTGGGGCCGGGGCTACAAGTTCGCCGAGACTTCGCGATGAAACTGACCCTGACCCAGCGCCTGTCGGTGGTGTTCGCCGTGCTGCTGGTGATCTGCAGCGGCACGTCGGCCTGGCTGCAGGTGCGTTCCAACCGCATGCATGAGCTGGAAGTGGTGCAAGGCTTGTCCCGCGACCTGGCCGCGCATATCGCCCGCGACACCCAACTGATGGACGCCGATGGCCTCAAGCCCGAGGCCGTGCGCAACCTCTTCAGCCAGTTGATGCTGGTCAACCCCAGCGTCGAAGTGTACTTGCTCGATATCGACGGCCGCGTGGTCGGGAATGCCGCCCCCAGCGGGCATTTGCTGCGCGATCACGTCGACCTCACGCCCGTTCGGCGCTTCCTCAGCGGTGCGATGCTGCCGATCCTCGGCGACGACCCGCGCAGCGTCGATGGGCGCAAAGTATTCAGCGCAGCGCCGCTCAAAGCCAACGGCCAGCAAACCGGCTTCCTCTACGTCGTGCTGCTGGGCGAAGCTCACGATGTATACGACGCCAAAGACGCAACGGGCATGGCGCTCAAGATCGCCTTGTGGTCCATCGGCCTGGTCGCCCTGCTTTGCCTGATGGCCGGCTTGATCGCCTTCGCCTGGATTACCCGACCGCTGCGCCAGCTCACCGACAAGGTTGGCCAGTTCGATATCAACGGCGCGCCCAAACCGGCGCAAATCAATGCCGCCGAACTCGACAGCAGCGATGAAATCGCCGTGCTCGACCATGCTTTTGTGCAAATGGAAAACCGCCTCGGCGAGCAATGGCGCGCCCTCACCCACCAGGACCAGGAACGCCGGGAAATGGTCGCGAATATTTCCCACGACCTGCGCACGCCGCTGGCGTCGCTGCATGGTTACCTGGAAACGCTGTCACTCAAGGATGCCAGCCTCAGCCCTGAGGAGCGCCGCCGCTACCTGGGCATCGCCCTGGACCAAAGCCGCAAAGTCGGCGGGCTGGCCCAGTCGCTGCTGGAACTGGTGCAGCTGGAACATGGTTTTGTGCAACCGGTGATCGAAGGTTTCTCACTGCCGGACCTGGTGCAAGACATCTTCCAGAAGTTCGAACTCACCGCCGAAGCCCGCCACATCACCCTCACCGCCACGTTGCCGCCACAGGTGCCGACGGTGCTGGCCGACCTGGGCCTGATCGAACGGGTGCTGACCAACCTGCTCGACAACGCCCTGCGTCACACGCCGGTAAACGGTGAAGTCGAAGTGATCCTGGCGCCAGAAACCAATGGCGTGGCCGTCACC
Organism: Pseudomonas sp. R76; assembly: GCF_009834565.1. GTDB lineage: Bacteria > Pseudomonadota > Gammaproteobacteria > Pseudomonadales > Pseudomonadaceae > Aquipseudomonas. The sequence goes on along the minus strand of NZ_CP019428.1, from coordinate 3,323,244 downwards.
GTCAGCGACAGCGGCCCGGGCATCGATGCCGAGCTGCGTGAAGGCCTGTTCCTGCGCGTCTTCACCATCGGCGGCGCACGCCGCGATGGCGGCCTGGGCCTGCGCATCGTGCACCGTATCCTGCAATTACACGGGCGCAGCATTCAGTTGGTGGACCGCCCCGGGCATGGCGCGACGTTTACGTTCTCTCTAGAAACGCGAGCATCAGCGCGTTGACCCGCTGGGCTTGCTCGTTCTGGATCCAGTGACCGCAGTTGGCCAATACCTGCTGTTGCAGGTCGGGCACTGAGTCCGGCATGCGCTTGAGGGTATGTGCTTCAAACACGCCGACCGGGTCGCGGTCGCCGATCAAGAACAGCGTGGGTTGGCTCACCTGCTGGCCCGCCAGGAATTCGGTGCGCTGCCAATTACGTTCGAAATTGCGATACCAGTTCAGCGGGCCACGAAAACCGTGCTCGCTGAAGGTTTGCACGTAAACATCCAAGTCTGCCTGGGAACACCAGTGCGGCAATGCACCGGGCGCCGAGACACCCTCGAGCAAGGTCGCAGTGGCCGGTTTCTTCTGCAGGAACACATCCTGATCCTGCATGAACAGCCGCAGCGTGCGCTCAATATCGGCGTTCAACTCCTGCTCGGCGACGCCAGGTGCCTGGAAATACAGGATGTAGTTGAAACGCTCGGCGTACAGCTCGCGCATGATGTCGATCACTGGCCGCCGCGCACGCCCGGCGAACGGCACGGACATCGTGATCAAACGCGTAATACGCGCAGGCTCCAGCAATGCAAGGTGCCAAGCCACGACAGCGCCCCAGTCATGCCCGACCATCGCCACCTGTTCGTGGCCGAAATGGTCCATGGCTTGCTGGATATCGGCGCACAAGGTCAGCAGGTCGTAATCGGCGATCTCGGCGGGCGCACTCGACGCTCCGTAGCCGCGCATTTCCGGCACGAACACCCGATACCCAGCAGCAGCCAAGACCGGTATTTGCGCACGCCATGAGTGCCAACATTCAGGAAAACCGTGCAGCAGCCAGATCGGCCGGCCCTGTTCGGGGCCGGCGATGTAAACGCTCAATTCAATGCCGTTGACCTGGATCCTGTTGTGCTGGATATCGCTCATCACTGGGTTCCTTGTGACTGGTGGTGTGCAAGACGCGCTCGCGGTATTCACGTGGCGAGCAGTTCATCTGACGTTTGAATGTGCTGCCAAAGGCGCTGTCCGACTGATAGCCCAACGCCTGGCCGATACTCGACACACTGCTGTCGGAGGTCTTCAAGGCCTTTATCGCCAGGTCCATGCGCCAACGGGTCAGATACTCCAGGGGCGCCATCCCAACGCGTTGTTTGAAGTGCAAAGCAAACGTGGAGCGCGACTGCCTGGCCAACTCGGCCATCTCGCTCAAGGCCCAAGGCCGCGCCGGTGCCGCGTGCACCTGCGTAAATACAGGTACCAACCGTGCGTCCGTCAACGCGGCCAGCCAGCTTCGAGGGCTGGCGCCCAAGGAAGATTGATAGAGCCGCAGGATTTGCACCAGCATCATTTGCGCCAAATGTTCGGTCATCAATGCCGCACCGAGCTTAGGGCCGGCATATTCGAGGGCGAGACGCTCCAGGCACCAGCGCAATACACCGGCCTGCTCGGACCGGGTGCTGATGCGCACCACCGGCGGCTGCCCATCGAGCAATAAACGGGCATCGTCACCGTAAGTAAACAGCCCGCCAATCAGAAACAGATCCACCGTGTCGCCCAAACTGGCGATTCCGCCTACGGCGTCTTGATAGACCTCGCAAGCGTCGGTGCCCCCAAGTGCCAGGTTGCTGGACAATCTCCACGGGCGATTGTGTGTCAGCAAAAAACAGTCGCCCTCGCTCAAGGCAATTGGCACCGGTTCGCCCTGCACTTCCAGCCAACCGTTGCCTTCCACCACCGCACCGAACCTGATGCCCCCCGGTGTCGGAAAATTCACCGCCCAGTTGCCACCAGCCTTCAGCCCCGAAAATGACGCGCGCTGGCTGCTCAGACGAGCCACCACTTCGGATAGGGTATCCATAATAAAAATCACCGGACGATCGCGATAGAAATACCGACTTTAGTGCCCCTCGCGTCCGGCATCCGAAAAAGAATATGGCCAAAAGCAACACCACCAACCCCGTGGCGAGCGAGCTTGCTCGCGCTGGACTGCGCAGCAGTCCCAAAAAACTGTATGCCAGCCCCCCCCAAAAAACATGAAACTCAATTAACCGGCACCCACCATCGCGGCAGCAATTGCCGCACCCGCGCCTCGCCAAACCTGTCGTCAATCAGCATCACCACGCCTTCATCCTGCTGGCTGCGGATCACCCGGCCCGCCGCCTGCACCACTTTCTGAATACCCGGATACAAGTAGGTGTAGTCATACCCAGACCCAAAAATCGAGCCCATCCGCGCTTTCATCTGCTCATTGATCGGGTTCAGTTGCGGCAACCCGAGGGTGGCGATAAACGCCCCGATCAAGCGCGCCCCTGGCAAATCAATGCCTTCCCCAAACGCGCCGCCCAGCACGGCAAAGCCGATGCCCTGACTGTGCTGGGTGAACTGGTCGAGAAAGCCTTGCCGCTCGGCCTCGGCCATGCCGCGCGACTGCAGCCACAGCGCAATCTGCGGGTGCCGCTCGGCCATCAACTGCGCCACTTGTTGCAGGTAATCAAAGCTCGAGAAAAACGCCAGGTAGTTGCCGGGTTTCTGCGCAAATTGTCGGGCGATCAAGTCGACTATCGGCGCCAGCGAAGCCTGGCGATGTACAAAACGCGTGGAAATTTCATCGACGATACGCACTTGCAGTTGCTCAGCCTTGAACGGCGACTCCACATCGATCCACGCGGTATCCGCCGGCAGGCCGAGCAAGTCGGCGTAATAGTGCCGTGGGCTCAAGGTCGCGGAGAACAGCACGCTGCTGCGCGCGGCGGTCAGGCGGGGCCGGATAAATTCGGCGGGCACCACATTGCGCAGGCACAGGGTGGAAGCGCTGCGCTTGCCGCCGAACTGGGGCTTGCTGATATCAAAGATGAAGTGCTCGTTGAACAGCTCGGCGACCTTGGCAAATTGCAGCGCCTCGAAATACAAGGCTTGCAGGTCGCCGCTCAGGGCTTCGGGGTGATCGTTGAAGTAGTCGCCCATGGCACTGGTGCACAGGCTCAAGGCCTGCAGCAGTTTGTCGGGCTTGGTTGCATAGGCCTGGTACGGCGCGAGCTGGTCCTTGTGCAGGGCGTTCCATTCGCGGTTGAGGCGCTGCAAGGGTTTTTTCAGCGGCTCGGGCGCAGTGTCGCGTACAGTCTTGAGGCTGTATTGGTCGAGGCTCGCGCTGTACATCGAACGGGCGCGTTCCACCAGGTTATGGGCTTCGTCCACCAGCACGGCGGCGCGCCACTGGTTCAATTGGGCCAGGCCGAAGAGCATGGCGCCAAAGTCGAAATAGTAGTTGTAGTCAGCGACCACCAGGTCAGTCCAGCGCGCCATTTCCTGGCTCAGGTAATACGGGCAAACGTCATGGGCCAAGGCCACGTCGCGCAGGTTGCGCTGGTCCAGCAGGCGCACCTTGGAAGCGGCCGTACGTGCGGCCGGCAGGCGGTCGTAAAAGCCCTTGGCCAACGGGCAGGAATCACCGTGGCAGGCTTTGTCCAGGTGTTCGCAGGCCTTGTCGCGCGCGACCAGTTCGAGCACCCGCAGCGGCAAGTCGGGGCTGCTGTCGTAGAGGACTTGGGCGGCGTCCAGGGCCAACTTGCGGCCAGGTGTCTTGGCGGTGAGGAAAAACACCTTGTCCAGTTGCTGCGGCGCCAGGGCCTTGAGCAGCGGGAAAATCGTGCCGATGGTCTTGCCAATGCCGGTGGGCGCTTGAGCCATCAGACAACGGCCAGTGCTGACCGCTTTGTAGACCGATTCGGCCAGCGAGCGCTGGCCGGGGCGAAAGTCGGCATGGGGAAACGCCAGCGTCTGCGCGGCACTATTGCGTGCATCGCGATGCTGCATTTCCTCGCGGGCCCAGCCGAGGAATAGCGCGCATTGCTGGTTGAAGAACAGTTCCAGGTCGGGCGCTTGGAAGCGCTGGTTGAGCAGGGTTTCGCCTTCGCCGACGATGTCGAAGTACACCAGCGCCAGGTCGATCTCGCTGAGGCCGAGCTTCTGGCACATCAACCAGCCATACACCTTGACCTGTGCCCAATGCAGTTGCCGGTGGTTGGCGGGCTGGGCGTCGAGGTCGCCGCGATAGGTTTTCACTTCTTCCAGGCGGTTGCTGTCCGGGTCGTAGCCGTCTGCCCTGCCCCGCACCTTGAGCTGCTGGTATTCACCTTCCAGGGCGACTTCATTCTGGTAATGCGCGCTGCGCCGTGAAGCGACCGTGCGATGCCCGACGATGCCTTCCTGGGCGCTGGGCGACGGCGTGAATCGCAGGTCGAGGTCGCCGACCTTGGCGGTGAACTCGCACAGCGCCCGCACCGCGACGCTGTAGCTCAAGCGGTTTCTGCCCAGCGCACATAACACACGGTGACCGGCATCTGGTACTCGCCACAGAACTCCAGCCAACGCAGCTGGTTGTCTTGCAGGCGATCGCCGGGGCCTTTGACCTCGATCATGCGGTAGGTTTTTTGCGCGGGCCAGAACTGGATCAGGTCGGGCATGCCCGTGCGGTTGGCGCGGATGTCCAGCAACAACCGTTCAAACCAGTAGCGCAGGTGTTCGGCGGGCAGGCAGGCCAGGGCTTGCTCAAGCAGCTCTTCGCTGAGCAGGTTCCAGAAAACGAACGGCGACTGAATGCCCCATTTCTCCACGTAGCGTTGGCGGATGGTGGCTTTGTAGCGCTCATCTGCCAGCTGTTCGAAACAGGCCGCGAACAACGGCGCGCGGCGCTGCTGGAAATCCTCGCTGTGCAAATCCACCGGCCCGCGCTGGAACGGGTGGAAAAACGACCCGGGCAATGGCGCGAAAATCGCTTCCCAGCACAACAACCCGAACAGCGAATTGATCAGGCCATTCTCGACGTAATGCACCGGCGCATCGGGCTCGCTCAGGTGGGCCTGCACGCAATATTCCACTGACATCAGCGGCTCAGGAATCGCCAGTGCCAAGTCCAGCCGCGTGACGGGACGCGGCTTGGTTTTAGGCAGCGCCGGTTCGCCGAGCTTGCGCCGCAGGCGTGGCAGCACACGCAGCATATGCTGCTGTTCGGCGGCGCTTTCCGGGGCACGTTGCGCGGCGCACGCCAGGGCCATGGCTTGCGGGTAATCTTCCTGACGCTCCAGCACGCGAATCAGCCGTGAACGCGCGCCGGGATAGGCGCAGTCGCGGTAGATCTGCGCGGCCAACGCCAATTCGGCGCTGCGCTCGCAATATTGGCCGATCTGGAACAACAGCTTGGCGCGACGTTTTTCCAGCCAGGGGTTGTCCGTGGTCAGCGTCGCGACCTGTGCCAGCACTTCGTCCAGCGCCTCTGCGGCTTCAAAGGCTTGCTGGCACTGGTGCAGGAACAGAAACCCGTGCACATCGTCGCGCGTGCGCAAGCCGCGGGACTCGGCGCAGAACGCGACTTTTTCATAGGTGTAGATGCCCAGGTCAGCCAGCACGAACTCCGACCAATCCTGATGCAGATTGCCGAAGAACATCAGCCGCAGGCGATCACACAGGTCCATCACGCTGAGGCTGTAGAGCGTATCGCCGAGGTCCGGGCACCATTGGGCAAAGCTGCGCGCCTGCGTGAACTGCGCCGCCAGCGGCTCAAGCCAGTCAGCCTTGTTGCCTTTGGGCTGGTCAATCCAGGGCTTGAAGGCGGCGAGGATTTCGCCTTTTTGCAGCAACGCAAACAGCGCCTCGAACTCCAGCAGGCCCTGGTCATCGACCCAACCCTGCTCGACCAGTGCCAACGCCGCCGTACGGGTGCAACCGATCTCGAGGTAATTGAGTTTGCTCGCACGAAAGTGCACGCCCTTGCGCATGACCATGCGCACCAAAAGTGCCTGGGACGCTTGCGGCAACCTGTCAAATTGCTGAATGAAATGCTGTTCGTCCGCATCGAGCAAATCGGCATAGCGCTGCCCCAGCCAGTGCAGCACTTGGCGGAAGTTATGCAGGTAATACAAGGGATCGTCGAGGGGATTGGCCATGTCGCGCGCTGATCAAATACTGGTTATGCATACAGAGTGCCGCCGCAAAGCGCTTGTTGCAATCGGTAATAGATAAATGGCGCACGCAACTTTTCTTATAAAAGTGATCAGATAGCTCTGTGGGTGGCGTAACATTTATGGCCCGCAGCGCCTGGCGCGGGATTTTTCAGGGTTAAAAGTAAGGGTTATGAACATGAAGAATTTGGGTCTGCCGCTGGTTGCACTCACTTTTCTGCTATTGACCGGTTGCGCGACGCAAACCGTGGTGACACTGCAAAATGGCACACAGTATTTGACCAAGGACACCCCGAACACCAAAACAGCCGACGGCTTCTATGAGTTCACGGACATTGCCGGCAAGCACATTCGCGTGAAGGCCGCCGACGTCGCGACGGTACGCAACGAAAAGTGATAACAAAAAGCCCCGCAGATGCGGGGCTTTTTGTTGGTGGTTTCAGTACCGATAGTACGGGTGGTAATACGGGTGATAGTAGGGATGGTAATAGTACGAGTGGTAGTACGGACGGTAGCAGCATGGGCCCGGATAGGCCGGATACACCGCACACCCGCCCAACCCCAGCAGCACCAAGGCGCACAGCAGCAATCGAAGTCGGGACATGTCAGCTCCTCACATGACGCGCGAAACATCTCGCAGGCCGTGATTAAACGCAGGAGGCCCGCACAATCCGTCGCTGTGCTCTGCCGCTGATCGATGAAGATTTATTTACCGAAGGTTTTCCAGAGCTGTGGCGTTTAACCGATAAGCCGCCTTCATCTTCGAAGGCGGTAGAACGGAGAAAGACGGCCATGGCACTCATGTCCCGGACAATTCGCGCGCTTGCACTCATCCCCCTGGCCCTGGCGGCATTGGCCAGTGCGCCGGCCTTTGCCGACACCATTATCATTCGCCAGCCGCCACGGGTGATCGTGGTGCAACAGCCGCCACCACCGGTGTATTACGGGCATTGGGGTTACGGCCCGCGGCCTTATTACTACCCGCACCACGTCTACGGTTACGGGTATGGCTACCCCCACCGGCCGTATTGGGGCGGTGGCTGGCGGGGGCAGCACTGGCATTGATCAGCCGATGCTGACGCCATCGGCCCACAGGCCGCCATGCCCGACGCCGACCAACGTTACCGAGTCGGCACCAAAGGTGAGCACCGTATCGGCGCCGACCACCTTCGCGTGGTCACGCAGGTCGGTGCTCCCCGCCACGTCCTTGAACACCAGCTTGTCGGTGGGCTGGTAGCCAATCACGCGGTCATTGCCAAAGTGGCCGCTGAACAGAAAGGTGTTGTGCCCGCTGTTGTCGCGGATCGTGTCATTGCCCTTGCCGCCTTCGATAAAGTCGGCGCCCTTGCCGCCCTGGATCAAATCATTGCCGTCACTGCCGATAATGAACGTGTTGCCCTTGTGGGGTTCGGCATTGCGGTTCAGGTCCTGCACCCAGGTGTTGGCCCGCGCCGGGTCGGACAGGTTGGCGACGATCACCGTGGAGTCGCGGGACATCTGGTCGTAGAAGCCGGACTCGAGGATACGCGTCATGCCATCGCCATACGCCGTGGGCAGGTGCGAGACCCAGGTCGGCAGGTTGACGATGGAAAACGGCAGCACATTCCACAACGTCGAGGCGTAGTGGTCGTTGAAGTTGACGATATTGTCGGTGGTCGATTCGTGGGGTTTGTCATGCACGCCCAACGACGACAGGTTGAAGGATGAACCGTCCAGCGCGCGGAACACCGGGTCGTTTTCATAACCGATATTGAGCACCTTGTCGCCGGCACTCTGGGTCGGCGAGGCGTACGCCACGTAGTTGGAATCCTTATAAAACCCCGCCCACTTGTTGGTACTCAAGTCCGCCATGCTGTTGACCGCCAGGCCGCCCAGGCTGTGGCCGCTGACCACCACGTCCTTGCCGGTCAGGCCATGGGCGCCGGCAAAGTCAGCCACATTCTTGAGCAAGCTGCCGAAGGCTTCGCCGGTGTAATTTTTTGCGTAATCCTTGGGGCCAAAAGCCGCGAGCAAGTCGCTGATCAGGTCGCCGATGGCGTCGCTGATCAAGGTTTCCCGTGGCCCCGAGGTGCCCCGAAAACCGATGCCGATTTCAAGCAATTTGCCCGCGTCATCGTACTTGCCCAGCACCTCGACCTGCGCCGAGGTGTAGCCGGCTTTTTCGCCAAAGAACGTGCCGCGTGCGTCAACCTTGCCGCCGTAGCCCAGGGCGCTGGCGCTGATGGGCGTCCACCCGGCTTTTTGCACCGCGTCAAGGGCGGCTTTTTCCGAGTCGGGGTTCCACGCAATGCCCGGAATCACCCCTTGTGAATCCGTGCTGCCGAGCAACGCCCCCACCAACGTCGCCGGCAAACCCAAGCCCAGCCCGTTGTGCTGATAACCCACGGCAAAGCCGTTATCCAGGTTGTGATAGGAATACAACGTGATCGCCATGGCATCGGCGAACAACGCTTTGGAGCCCTCGGAACCGAGGTTTTTATAGTCAAAGATACCCATGGCACTGCCTCTCTGTTGTTGAATTTGTCGAGAAAGCGAAAACACCTGTATCCACAGCCCTATGTGAGGGCTGATTTATGTGGGAGCTGGATTTACCTGAGAGCTGGCTTATGTGGGAGCTGGAACTATCTGAGAGCTGGCTTATGTGGGAGCTGGCTTGCCTGCGATGGCATCACCTCAGTCTCACTGACACACCAGGGTGCCTGCATCGCGGGCAAGCCCGGCTCCCACACACCCTGCTCTCAAATAAAGCCCTGCTCCCACATTTACCCCTTAGAACGCCCAGTCAAGGCTCAACCCCACCCCGTGCACTTTCTCCTTGCTGGCCAACAGGCCGTTGTAGTCAAAATTCACCCGCGCATCCTTGCTCAACGCCAAGCTGACCCGCGCCCCAACCAGCGCCGCATCGCGCACCATCGGCGCACTTTCCACCGCGAACGAAGGGCCGCCCGAGGCAAACGCCAGGTGCTGCTCGGAATCCGTGCTGCTCAAATTGTGCTGCCAGCCCAAGGTGCCAGACACCTCCAACTGCTGGTGATCATTCACGTTAAAGGTCTTCAACGCGCGCACGCCCAAGGTGCTCAGCACCACATCGCGAGTGTCGTCATGACCTTTCAACGCAGCCGCATCGCCCTTCTCGGTAAACCCATCGGTGTCCAGGTGCACGTACGCCAGGTTGGCGAACGGCTCCAGGGCCAGCGGCTGCAGATTGACGCGGTATGCCGCCTCACCGAACACCTGCGTGCTGTTGGCATCCACTTTGACTTTCTGCTTGCCGGCCACATCGCCGTATTGCAGGTCGCGCTTCACATCTGCACGGTGCCAGCTATAGGTCGCGCCGCCACTCAGGCGCCAGGCGCCGATCTCATGACCGGCGTACGCGCCGAAATGGTAGCTGTCCACTGAGGCACGGCTGTGGGTGCCATCGCCCATATTCAACGAGGTGTCGCTGTAACCGGCGACCACACCGATGCGGGTGGCATCGTCCAGCGCGCCATCCACACCGGCGAGCATGCCGCCGACAGACGTGGTGTAGCCCGCCGTGTCGCTGCGGCTGTCGGTCTTGCCCCACGCGCCCAGCGCCTTGATCCACACGTTGCCACGGCTGTCGACGGTCTGGCTGCTCGCGCCCATCTCGCCATTGCGCAGGCGCTCGCCCACTGCTTCACGCACGTAGCGGCTGTCATTGACCAGCGCAGTCTCCAGCGCCGGGTAGATTTCGCCGCTCAGTTGCTGGAACGCGCCCTGGGCCGACGCCGCGTTTGGCGCCAGCAGCACGCTCTCATACACCGCATTGCCCGCGCCCAATTGCTCGGTCGCCGCCGCCACCGCACGCTGGTTAGGCGTAGCCGCCGCACTGGCGAAGCTGTTGGCGCTGCGCACAACATCCAACTGCACGCCGTTGGCCGCGTAGTTCAGCGTGCCACCGATGAACAGGTAATCCGGCAGCACCGAACCGAAGCTGCCGGTAATGCCACCGGCGGCTTGAAGGATGTTGTACTGGCGCCCGATCAAGCTCTGCGCTTGTGCGCTGGTCAGCAGGGTCGGGCTGTTTTCCAGCGCCAGGGTCACGGTGCCGCCATTCAGCGTCGCCGTGCCGCCTGCGACAATACGGTCGCTGCTGGTCGGCGACAGCTCCACGGCGTAGGTCGAACCGGCGTCGAACGTCACATTGCCGGCCACGTTCAAGGTGCCGATGGAGTTGCCCGGCGCCACGGTGCCGCCGCTTTTGGCGGTCAGCGAGCCGATCTGCCCCGAGCCCCCCACTTTGCCGCTCTGGCTGACGGTGACGTCGGAAGTCACCGAGCCATTGATCGCCAACAAGCCCTGGTTGACCAAGGTCGGGCCGCTGTAGGTGTTCGTGCCGGTCAGCACCAGCGTGCCAATGCCTTGCTTGGTCAGGCCGCCGTGGCCGGCGATGTCATTGCTCCACACGTCCCGCCCGCAGTGCACGTCGGTGCAAATCCGTTGGGTGGGTTTGCCGGCGTCGACCACGGCGCCGATGCCGGGCAGGTCCGCAACGAATTGGCCGCTGCCATACGCGCCGTCGATTCGGAACTCAGCCGGAATATCCTCGGCGGTGATAAACATGCCCGGGCCGTTGACGGCCTTGCCCAGGTTGATCATGCCCCAGCCGTACAACGAGTCGATGCCCGGCGCGCCGAGGTCAGTGGCGGTGGTTTTCAGCAGCGTCGAGACCTGCTCGCCGTTCATGTACGGGAAGCGCTCCATCAGCACCGCCGCACTGCCGGCCACGTGTGGCGCAGCCATCGAGGTGCCGTTGAAGTTGGCGTAGTCGGTGGTGAGGTTTTCCAGGCTGGTGCCGTTGATGATCGAGCTGTAGATCTTGGTGCCGGGGGCCGACACGCAAAAACTCGCCGCATAACCGCAGCGCGAAGAGAAGGTGCTGATCACATACGGATCGGGGCTCGCGGTGTTGGGGTTTTGCTGCAACGCCGCCACCGACAGCCAGTTCGGGGCAATCTCCGGCACAAAGTACGCCAGGCCCGAAATCGCATCCGGGTTGTTGCGGTTGTAGTCGTTACCCGCGGCAAAGATCGTCAGCACGCCACTGCGAGCCGCGTCGATTGCTCCTTGATACGCGCCACCGGCAATCGTGCCGAGGATCGGCCGGATGTTATTGAACTGCGCCTGCGCTTCATTGACGGTGAAATTCGGGAACGCCGGATCGCGGCCGCCCTTGGCGTACTGGTCGCCGATGCCGATGCCCCAACTGTTGTTGATGATCCGCGCACCGCTGGCGACCAGGGCATCCCAACCGGCCTTGTACACCGCGCCGTCGTTGCCGAGGATGATCCCGTCTTCCGGGCCTGGGTCACCGTTTTCGGCGCTGATGATCTGCGCGTTGAACGCCACGCCGTGCATCGGCCCGCCGTCGCGGTTGCCTGCGGCAATACCGCCGACGTGGGTGCCGTGGTTACCCAGCTTGCCGTTGGAGCCCAGGGACGGCGTGCCGTCATAGCGAAACGCATCGCCGGCCTTCACCGGAATATACGGGTCGGTGTACTGGCGAATGCCCTCGGTGACGATCGTCACCACTTTGCCGGGGCTGGCGAATTCCGGGTGCTGGGCGTACACCGGCTGGTCGAAAATGCCCAGCTTGACACCCTTGCCGGTGTAGCCGGCGGCATAGGCCGCGTCGGCATGCACAGCGCCCAGGCCCCAATCGGCCTTGAACTCATCGCTGCGCCAACTGGCAGCGTCGCCCAACTTGCCGGTTTCCACATAGGGCGCGGCCTGGGCGGTCCCCAGGCTTGCCAGGCAGCACAGCAACGCGCCGTATGGCACGCAGCTCAAAGCCTTGAGCGGGTAGCCCGGGCCTGTGTGAGTGGCGGTAATTAACCCTGACTTGCGTTTGTTCACGGTGACCTTCCTTAGTTTTCTTATTGCCGGTATGTGAATAACTTTTTTCAGCGCCGCAGTTCCCGTGTGGGAGCGGGCTTGCTCGCGAAAGCGGTGTATCAGTCGCCACATTCATCACTGACCCACCGTCTTCGCGAGCAAGCCCGCTCCCACATGTTGACCTTCGGTGTTCTCTAGAACTGCCAGTTCAGGCTCAACCCCACGCCCTGGGTGTTCTCCCGCCCACCCAACTGCCCGGTGTAATCCAGGTTGACCCGCGTGCTCGGGCTCAACGCCAAACTCGCCTGCACGCCCACCAACCCCGCATCGCGCAGCAACGGCGAACTGCGCACGGCAAATGACGGCCCGCCTGCTTCAAACGCCAAATGCTCTTCGGATTCGACCGCCGTCAGGCTGTGCTGCCAGCCCAACGAGCCGGACAGCTCCAACTGCTGGTGGTCATTGAGCGGCAAGGTTTTCAACGCCCGCACACCGAGCGTGCTCAGCACCGCATCACGTCGATCACTGCCACGTTCCAGCGCCGCCGCATCGCCTTTTTCGTGGAATGAATCACTGTCCAGATGCACATAAGCCAGGTTGGCGAACGGTTCCAGCGCCAGCGGCTGCAAGCGAATGCGGTAAGCCGCCTCGGTAAACAGCTGGGCCGTGCGCGCGTCGAGCTTGGCCTTTTGTTTGCCGCTGACCTCGCCGTATTGCAGGTCACGCTTCACATCGCCGCGATGCCAGCTGTAGGCGCCGCCGACGCTGACGCGCCAGTCGCCCAGCTCGCGCCCGGCATACGCACCAAAGTGGTAACTGTCGATGGACGCCGAGGAATGTGTGCCACTGCCCATGCTCAACGAGCTATCGCTGTAACCGGCCACCACACCCACGCGGGTCTGCTCGTCCAGTGCGCCGTCGACCCCGGCCAGCAGACCGCCAATCGAAGTCGTCGAGCCCGCCGTTTCGCTGCGGCTGTCGGTCTTGCCCCAGGCACCCAGCGCCTTGAGCCACAGGTTGCTCTCGCCGTTGACCGGCACATGGCGCAGGCGCTCGCCCACCGCATCGCGCAGTTGCAGGCTGTCGTTGATCAACATCGCGCCAATCGCCGGGTAGATTTCGCCGGACAGCTGCTGCAAGCCTTGCTGGGCTGCGGCGCGTGTATCCGACTGCAACAGGCTTTCGTACACCGGGTTGCCCGCGCCCAGTTGCTCGGCGGCGGCGGCCACGTTGCGCTGGTTGCGCGTGGCGGCGACGCTGGCGAACGTGGCGTCGTTGCGCACCACGGCCAACTGCACGCCGTTGGCCGCATAGTCGAGGGTGCCGCCCACGAACAGGTAGTTCGGCAACACCTGACCAAACTGGCCCTGAATGCCACCGGCGGCCTGCAGGATGCTGTACTGGCGGCCAATCAGGCTTTGCGCCTGGCTTTGGCTGAGCAGCGTGGGGCTGTTTTCCAGCGCCAGGGTCACGGTGCCGCCGCCGAGCACGGCCTTGCCACCGGCGACAATGCGGTCGCTGCTGGTGGGCGTGAGTTCTACCGCATAGGTTGAGCCCGCGCCGAGGTTCACATCGCCTGCCACGTTCAACGTGCCGACGGAATTGCCCGGCGCGACGCGGCCGCCGCTGTTCACCGACAACGCCGCAATCCGCCCGGAACCGCCGAGGGTGCCGCTGTCATTTACGGTTACTGCCGAGGTCAACGAACCGTTTACCGCCAACAGGCCGCCGTTGACGGTGGTCGGGCCGCGATAGGTGCTGTCGCCGCTGAGCAGCAAGCTGCCGGCGCCGGATTTGATCAGGCTGCCTTCGTATACGCGGCTCGCCGCGGCTTGGTCGCGCGCGGTGCCGACCGCGTAGTCGGTCTGGTCCTGCTGGCTGGCGTTGGCGGCCACGCCGTTTTGCCAGCCTTTGTCGATCAGCGTCTGCTGCCAGGCTGTGTGCTCGGCGCGGTCTTCGGCCTGGCGCTGCAACAACGCTTGGTCGGAGATGCCATTGCTCCACACATCGCCCTGCCCGGCCGCCAGGTTCACGTCCATCGCCCCGAGCAATTGCCCCGGCCCGTGCATCGCCCGGCCGAGGTCCGGCACGCCCCAGCCGACGATGGCATTGGGTGCCTGGGTGATCGAGCCGTCGAGCTGCGTGGCGGTGGTCAACAGCACTTGCAACGCCTGCGCGTTGTTCATGTACGGGTAGCGTTCCATCACCAGCGCCAACGCGCCCGTGGCATGCGGCGCCGACATCGAGGTGCCGGATTTCACCCCATAACCGCCGCCGGGCACGGTGCTGTTGATCAACGCGCCGGGGGTGGAAATACACCAGTACTTGGCGATGCCGCACTTGTTGTATTTCTGGTTGTTCGCCTTGTCCAGGCCCGACACGGCCAGCCAATGGCCCTCCAGTTCCGGCTGGAAATACGGCAACGCCGAACGCACGCTGGCATTCGCGTAGCCGCTGTTGCCGGCGCTGAACACATTGATCACACCGGCCTTGGCCACATCCGCTGCCGCATCCAGCCACGTGCCCTGGTTGTAATGCTGGGCGTAGGCCGCGTGCAGGTCGCCGAGGGTCTGGTAGCTGACATTCGGCGGCTGGCTGCCCCAACTGTTGTTGATGGCGCGCACACCGGAATCCACCAACGCGCTGTACACCGCCTTGAAGTATTTGGGGTCCGGCGTCGGGCCGAACAGGAAGCTGTCGTTGGCGTTGGTATTGCCCACATAGACTTGCGCGTTGTAGGCCACGCCGTGCATGCCCACGCCGTCGCGGGCCGCGCCCATGGTGCCGGTGACATGGGTGCCGTGGGAATCGTTGTTGGGGTTGAGCGCACCGGTGGTGCTGAAGGGGCTGCCATCCACATAGGTGCCGGTGGCGGTCACCGGGTGAAAACGGTCCTTGGAGGCTTCCGGGTGATCGGCATCGAACCCGGAGTCCAACGCGCCGATCTTCACCCCGCTGCCGCTGATGCCGGCGGCGTAGGCTTCGTTCGCCTTCATGCGGTCCAGGCCCCAGTCGCTCTGGTATTCGGCGGAGCGCCAGCTGGCGGGGTTACCCGGTTGGCCGGTCTCGGTGTATTGCGCCTGTGCCGCAACGGACAACAGCAGCAAGGAGCCCGCGGTAAACGGTTTGAAGCGCGGTGAATCGGTGATCATCTAAACCATCCTTATTGTTTTTATAAGTGCTCATTTCACCGGGCCGAAGGCCTCGTCGACTTTCGCCAGGTCGGTGTCGCGCAAGTTGCCCGCGTAGTAGTGCAATTTGGTCCAGGCCATCAAATAGTCGTAACGCGCCTGGGCCAGGTCGCGGCGGGTGGTGTACAGCTGCTGCTCGGCATTCAGCGCGTCGAGGTTGACCCGCTCGCCGCCGAGGATGCTTTGCTTGGTCGACACCACCAGCGCTTCGGCCGAGGTCAGGGCCTTTTGGTACGCGCGCAATTTGCTCACGCCCGACAGGCACGCACTGAACTGGCGACGCAGCTCGATCAGGGTTTCGCGGGTCTTGCCTTCCAGCTCGTACTCGGCCTGTTCCATGCCGCGGCTGGCCTGGCGGGTGGACGCCGAAACGCCGCCACCGGCATACAACGGCACGCTGATTTCAATGCCGATGGTGTTGGTGTCGTAGCGCTGGTTGTAGGTGTTGCCGCTGTCGGACTCCTGCTTGCGCGAGCTGGCAAACGCAGTGACCTTGGGTAAATGCCCGGCGCGGTTGCGTTCCACTTCATAACGCGCCACTTCCACGGCCTGGCGCTGGGACGCGAGCGTGGGGTTATTGCTGATCGCCAGTTCATGCCAGGTGTCGTAGTTGGCCGGGGTCAGGGTGAAGGCGGCAAAGCTTTGGTTCAGCGGCGCCAGGTCGTTGATGTTGACGCTCTGCACACCGATCAACGCGCCCAGTTCGCGCAACGACGCATCTTGCTCATCCAGCGCCTGAATCTCTTCGGCGGTGGCCAGCTCGTAACGCGATTCGGCTTCGAGAATGTCGGTGCGCGTGCCCTCGCCTTGCTGGAACAAGTGCTGGTTTTGCTGGAACTGTTGCTCGAAGGCCTTCTTCTTGGCGCGGGCGATGTCGATCTGGTCCTGGGCGAACAACGCCTGGGTGTAATAGCTCAGCACCCGCACCAGCAGGGCCTGGCTCTTGTCGCGAAAACTTTCATCGGCAAACAGCGACTGGGCCACGCCCTTGCGGTAGTTGGCATAGGCTTCGTAGTCGAACAACGGCTGTTGCAGGCTGAAAGTCGAGCCATAACTGTTGTAGTTGCGGTCATCGCGATAGGTGCCGCCGCGTCCGTCCGGCAGGTGCGCCTCGGAGTTGTTGCGGCCCTTGTTGTAGTTGTACGACAGCTTCGGCAGCAGCCCGGCGCGGCCGATGGTGCGGTTTTCCAGGCCGGCATCGCGCTCCTTGATCGCGCCAAGAAACACCGGGTCGTTACGCAACGCTTGCTCGTAGACATCAAACGGGCCCATGGCCGCCTGGGCCGACCCGCACAGCAAACACAGAGAAAGGCACACCGACTTCATGCTCATTCCTCGGTCAACGCAGAGCCGGCGCGATCCAGCAGCGGCTTGAACAGGTAATTGAGCAACGAGCGCTCGCCAGTGCGCACAAACATCTCGGCGGGCATGCCCGGCTTGATCACCAGGCCATGCAGTTTCTCCAGCGCAGCTTCGCTGACGGTGGTGCGCAGCACGTAATACGGCTGGCCGGTTTTTTCATCGAGCATCTGGTCGGCGGAAATCAGGCTGACTTCGCCGGGCACACGCGGGGTGCGGCTCTGGTTGAAGGCGGTGAAGAGAATGTCCACCGGCAAGTGCGTGCCGACCTTATCCACCAGGTTCACCGGCAAACGCCCTTCCACTTCCAGGCGGGTGCCCTGGGGCACGATTTCCAACAGGGTTTCACCGGCACGCACCACGGCGCCTTCGGTGTGCACGCTGAGGTTGACCGCAATGCCATCGGCCGGCGCGTTGATTTCGCTGTGCTGCAGGTCGAACCCGGCGGAAGTGAGTTGCTGCTCAAGGGTCAAGCTGCGCAGTTGCGCGTCGGCCAATTGGCTGCGCACTTCCTTTTGATATTCCTCGCTGTGCTGCTGCAACTTCAGGCGTGACTCAAGGATGCCCTGCTCCACGCGGCCGCTTTCGCCGGTGTTCTGTGCCAGGTCCTGCTGCACCTGGGACAGTTGGCGCTGGTAATCGAGCAGGCGGTTGCGCGGGATATAGCCGTTGTCGGCCAAAGGCTGCAGGTTGGCCAGTTGATCGCGCAGGGATTGGGCCTGGGCCGACAAGTCACTGCGCGCGCGGCGCATGCCATTCAGTTGCGAGCTGGCGCCGTCGATATTGGCGCGAATCCCCGCTTGTTCACGGGCAAACGCTTCGCGGCGGCTGCTGAACAATTGGCGCTGGCCTTCCAGCACCAGCGCCAGGGCCGGGTCGGGGTTGGCGCTCAGCTCCGCCGGAAAGACGATGCTGGAACGATTGTCGCGCTCGCTCTGCCAACGCGCCGCACTGGCCCAGGCCATGCGGTACTGGGCTTGCAGCGATTGCACGTCGGCCTGATTCTGGGTCTGGTCGAGGCGAAACAGCGGCTGGCCCTGTTTGACCAACTCGCCCTCCTTCACCAGGATCCGGCTGACCACGCCGGGGCTGAAGGTTTGCACGGCCTTGCGCTTGCCCGACACCACCACCGTGCCTTGCACCGGGATGCCTTGGTCGAGTGGGGCGAGGCTGGCCCAAAGGAAAAAGCCGCCGGCACCGACGATGGTCAGCAGCCAACTCATTTTTACGAAAAAACCGGCGTCGCGTTCTTTAAAGCGTGGCTCAACGGTAAGGCTGCTCATGCGCCTGGATTCCTTCCGGCTTGGTACTGACGACTGAAACTCACCCCAGGCTTTTCCTTGGGCGCTTCCTGCTGGCCTGACAACGCGCGTAGCACTTCCTGGCTCGGCCCGAACGCCTGCAAACGGCCGTCGTTGAGCACCAGCAACTTGTCGGCCTGGGCCAGCGCCGAGGACCGGTGCGTGACCAGCACAACGCTGCTGCCCTGGGCCTTCATCTGCACAATGGCACTGGCCAGTGCCGCTTCGCCGACGGTGTCGAGGTTGGAGTTGGGCTCATCCAGCACAATCAAACGCGGCCCGCCGTATAGCGCGCGGGCCAGGGCCACGCGTTGTTTCTGGCCACCGGACAGGCCGCCGCCGTTGTCGCCCAGCACCGTGTCGTAACCCTGTGGCAAACGCAGGATCAGCTCGTGCACACCGGCTTGCTGCGCGGCTTTCACCACGAGTTCCGGGTCGGCGTCGCGAAAACGCGCGATGTTGTCGGCGATGCTGCCGCTGAACAGTTCGATGTCCTGGGGCAAGTAGCCGATATGCGGGCCGAGGTCGTCGCGGTCCCAGCGGTGAATGTCGGCGCCGTCCAGGCGCACGGTGCCGGCCAGGGTGGGCCACACACCAACCAGCACGCGGGCCAGGGTGGATTTACCCGAACCCGACGCACCCAGCACGCCAAGCACTTCGCCGGCGCCGAGGTTGAAGCTGACCTGCTGCAAGGTCGCCATGCGCCGCCCGGGCGGGCCTGCGCTGACCTGCTCGAAACTCACCTGGCCGTTGGGCGCCGGCAAGGCCATGGGTTCAACTTCCGGCGGGAATTCACGCAGCAAATCATCGAGCCGCTGATAGGCCAACTTGGCCGAACTCCACTGCTTCCACACCGCAATCAACTGGTCGATGGGGCTGAGCACGCGGCCCATCAGGATGGAACCGGCGATCATCATCCCGGCGGTCATATCGCCCTTGATCACCAGAAAGGCGCCCAGGCCCAGCACCAACGATTGCAGGCACAGGCGCAGGGATTTACTCAGCGACGTGATCACCGAGCCGGTGTCGCTGGCCTTGTTCTGGTAACCGAGGAATTGCGAGTGCACCGCGAACCAGCGTTTGCGCAACGCGCCGAGCATGCCCATGGCCTGGATCGTTTCGGCGTTGTGCAAATGGCTGGTGGCCAACTGAGTGGACTGCTGGGAAAACGCGCCCGCCTCGCCCAAGGGCTTTTTGGTCAGGTATTCATTCAGGCAGGCCAGCGCGATCAGCAACACGGCGCCTGCCGTGGCCAGCACGCCGAGCCACACGTTGAAGAGGAAAATCACGAAGAGGTAGATGGGAAACCACGGCGCATCGAAAAACGCGAACAGCGCCGGCCCGGTGATGAATTGGCGGATCACGGTGAGGTCGCCCAGCGATTGCCCGGCATGCCCCTGGCCACGTTGCAGGTTGCGTTCAAACGCGGCTTTGTACACGCGCAAGTTGAAACGCCGCTCCAATTGGCTGCCGATGCGGATCACGATAAAACTGCGCAGCACTTCCAGTGTGCCGATAAAGGCAAAGAAGCCCACGACCATCAGCGTCAACATCACCAGGGTGGTTTCATTCTGGGAGGACAACACGCGGTCATACACTTGCAGCATGTAAATCGACGGCACCAGCATCAACAGGTTAATCAATGCGGTGAAACAGCCAATGCTGATCAAAATACTCTTGTATTCACCCAACGCCCGGAATAAGGGCGCAACCGCATGGGACTTCGCCATATCGTCTGATCTTCCCTGAAACAAATTACGCGCAATAGTTACCCGCGCCCCAAATAAGGGCGGCCAACTATTAAAATCGAGTTATATGTTTATAACTTTTAATTAGGGTGTTCGTTGCAGGACAACTTCGGGGATCGAAGGCGTCTGCCCTTTATATTCGCCGTCTTTTTCACGGTTCAAATGGATAATGCCGGTGCCTTCGGCGTTCATCAGCCAGATTCCGTCCGGGGTTGGTGTCCAGCTCAGGGGTTTCTGGCCCAGCCATTGTTCTGCGCAGGCGACATCACCGGCCAGCGCGTTCGCCTGTTCCAGCAAGTCCAACGCGCACACCTGATCCTGCTGGTGCAACTGCCAGTGGCCTGCCAACTGGGCGGTGGTGGGTAAAACAAGACTGCTAGCCATTGCGTGGGCTCCTGCCGACATGAACACCACCTGTGAAGCACAGGCGATCAAATGAGAAAAACGCGCCATCTTCTGCTCCATCCTAGAGCGCGGCGCCGGAGCGCCGCGCGCTTTACATCACGCTACGATGTCGCTGGCAACCGCCTGGCCAACGGTGGTGACGAGGAAATCCGCCACGCCGTGCCCGGAGAAGTCCACCGCCAAGGTGCCCAGGTTGGTACCCGAGGCATAGCTCAGCACCGCGTCGCCGGCATGGCCGGTGAACGCGTTGACGAAGGTCAGGCCTGCACCTTTGGTGATGCCGGACAGGTCGATCTTGTCCGAACCCGAGGTGAAGTCAAAGATCTTGTCGGCTGCACCTGGCTTGGAATCGGAGCTGGCACCGAACACAAACGTGTCGTTGCCGGCGCCGCCCCACAGTTGGTCAGCACCGCCACCACCGTAGATGATGTCGTTGCCGGCACCGCCTTTGATGATATTGGCGGCGTTGTTACCAATGATCAGATCGTTGCCCGCGCCACCGAACGCGTTCTCGACGGTCACGCCCTTGGCGATGGACACGTTGCCCACCAGGCCGCCAACGTCGGAGAACGAGCCTTCATTGAGGTTGATCTTCTGGTTTTGGGTAAAGCCGGAGAAGTCCAGGGTGTCATTGCCACCGCCGTCCCATACCGAGAACACTAGCTTGTCGGCATTGGAGGTGGCGCTGTAGAAATCGCGCCCGGTGTTGGAGTTGAAACCGTAGGTGGTGTCACCGGCGCGGGTGCTGTAGTTGGCACCGTAGAGCTTCTGGATCGCGGCAATGTCGTCGATCAGCGGGCCGGAAGCGTAGGCCTCGACGCCGCCTTTGGTGAAGTTCTGGTTGGTGTTGCTCTCGCTCCAGTAACTCATGACGCTGTAGCCACGCGTGTCCTGTCCATAGTCCGCGTCTTTGTACGAAGGGTTGCCGGTCCCGGCGTTGTAGTCGCCAGGGTGCGCCAGGCCCAAGGTGTGGCCGATTTCGTGGGTCAGGGTCTGCCGGCCGTAGTTGTTCACGTCCGGGGTCTTGTTCGGCGTGTAGCTGCTGTTGGTCAGGTACCACGACGTGCCGTCGTAGCCTGCGCCGGTGCCGGGCAGGTAGGCGAAGGCTGCTGCGCCGTCCTGGCCGCCGCTGTAGTTGCCGAAGGTCATGTGCGTGTCGCCGCCCGAGGCGCTTTCGGTAAAGCTCACGTTGGCGACATCCGCCCAGGATTGCATGGCCAGTACGGCCTGTGCTTTCTGCTGGGCGTTGAACTGGCTGAACCCGGAGATGCCATGTTTGTTCATGGTCGCCGAGGAAGCCGAGGTGAGGAAGGTGTAAGTCAGATCGATCTTGCCGTTGTGATTCACATCCTTGTACGAGGCGCCATCGCGCAGCAGGTGGTCCGCTGCCTGGTCCACGGAAAAGGACGGTTTGCCATTGACCGTGAGGTTGCCGCCACGGTCATACAGATGGCTGAAGCTATCGATTTGCGAGTAAGCAGTGCTGGCTTGCGCGGCAGATACAATAGCTTTGTCTTTTACTTTTGACATAAACGTACTTCCTTGTTTGCAAGTGCATCAGTCTTTGTTCGATAGGAACCTCGCGGGCGAGGATCGTCCTATCACTCGCCTCTTTTGAAGGCGTATCGAAACTGACACAACTTGAAATCTTTCGTCTACAAATATTTCCGGCATGAAAATGTGACGTGGATTCAACTTGAGGAAGTCGCAGGCAGTGTTTATTGGGGACAACTGCGTTTGCGCAAAAGCGCCAGCCCGAGTGGTATTTAAATATTAAATAGCAGTAAAGCCGCTCAACTTGAGCGGCGTACTTGGATAATGGATCCAATATATTGTCACGGTGTCATTGGCGACATTAAAGAGCCACTACTTAGATAATTAATTAGAGTTGTCCCCTATTACGGGGACACGCTCCAGCCGCACTTGTTTAGTGCGGTCAATAAAGTCTCGTCCGCCAAGCCGGGGACCTTGACGCCGTCCTCGGTGGTCATGTCCTCGCCGGCCAGCATGGCGTTGATGATCGCCTCCTCCACCGCCTCTGCCGCTGCGCTGAACAATGGCGAAATATGGTCGTTATTGAGCATCTGCAACGCGCTGCTCAGCGGCAGGTTCTTGCGCCCGTAATCGGCCGGTGGCAGCTCGCGGTTGCCGGTGGCGAATGCCAGGAACAGGTCGCCACTGGAATCCTCGGTGCCGCCGCCGGTGCGAGCAATGCCAATGGAGGCGCGTTGCGCCAGGCGCTGGCATTGATGCGGCAGCAAGGGCGCGTCGGTGGCGATGATCACCACAATCGAGCCCATGCCCGGCGTGCCACGCGCGTCGAACGGCGAAGCAATGCCCATCAAGTGGCGGCCCACCGGGTAACCGTCGACCCGCAGCTCCTGACGCTTGCCGTGGTTGGCCTGCACCAGCACGCCGACGGTCCAGCCGCCCTCCTCAGCCGGCAAGCGCCGTGACGCGGTGCCGATGCCGCCCTTGAACTCATGGCAGATCATCCCGGTGCCGCCGCCCACTGCGCCTTCCTGCACCGGGCCACTCTCGGCGTTATCCAGCGCTTGGCGTACATGCTCAGGCTTGACGTGCTGGCCCCAGATATCGTTAAGCAGGCCATCATAGGTTTCCATCACCACCGGCATGCACCAGTACACCGCAGGGTCCGCCAGGCGCTCGCGCTCCAGGGCGATCAAGGTGTCACGCACAATGCCGAGGCTGTGGGTGTTGGTGATGGCCACGGGCGTGGTCAGCAACCCGGCTTCACTGATCCACTCAAGGCCGGTGGCATCGCCATTGCCGTTGAGTACGTGATAGCCGGCAAAGCACGGCTGATGGCGCGCCTCGCCCGCGCGCGGCTGCACCACAGTGACGCCGGTGCGCACCTGTTTGCCGTCGATACGCGTGTTGAGCGTACTGTGGCCGACCCGAACGCCCGGAACATCGGTGATGGCATTCAATTCGCCGGGCGTGCCCAGCCCCAACGTAATGCCCAATTGACGTGCACGCATACCCACTCCTTACAATTTTTGATACGCCGGACTCAACCGGCCACTGATGCAATACAAAATCACCGACAGCGCGAGCAAGCCGATGATGATCATGATGTCGCGCACTGACGCAGCGTAGATCAAGGTGACCAGCAGGTAACCGGCGCCCAGCACGGCCAATAGCGCCGGCAGCGGCCACAACGGCATGCGATAGGGATGCTCGCGGTCCCGCAGCAGCACCCGGCTCATCAGCTCGCACAAGGCCACCGCCAGGTACACCAGCATGATCAGCAACACGCTGAAGGATGTGAGGTCCGCCAGGTTGGAGCTGAAACTCAGCAGCGCCGAGGGAATGGCCAGGAACAAGGTCGCCAGCCACGGCGAATCCCAACGCGGATGAATACGCGTGAACAACGTGTTGATGCGCGGCGTCCACAGCGCATCGCGTCCGCTGCTGAACACCACACGGCCAATCTGGATGACGATGGCGACAATCGCGTTGAACACCGAGAGGAAGATCCCCGCGCTGACCAGCCGCGACAGCGTTTCATTGCCGTGGCTGGTGAGCAGGTAGCCGATCGGGTCGGGACTGCTGATCATCGCACTCAACGACGGCGCACCGATCAATAGCGCGGTGATGGGCACCAGTTCGATCACCACCACCAGCCCCAACGACCACAACACCGCCTTGTGCACGCCTTTGCCACCGCACTTCATGTCTTCGGCCAACAACACGGCGGGCCCGTAACCGTTGTACGAGAACAAGCCGATACCGACCGCGCCGATCACCAAGCCCCACGGCGCCAGGTGCAGCACGCCGTTTTCTACGATCTGCGGTTGAAACAGCACGCTGGCCGGCTGCACCGGATTACCGAAGCCGATGCACACAATCACCAGCAGCGCGGCGATTTCCAGCAACAAACACGTGCCGGTGATCCACGCGTTGAGCTTGATATTGAGGATGCCCAGCGCGTAGCTGCACACCACAATGACCAGGGCCACGGTTTGCGAATCGAACTGGGTGCCCAGGGCATTGTTCAGGTACGTCGCCGCGCCGGTGGCCAACACCGGTGGGATAAACAGCAACATCACCAAAACGGTCAGGAACGTGGCATACCCGGCCATGCCACCAAACACCCGCTTGGCGTACACGTACTCGCCACCGGCGCTGTTGTGCGCACGCCCCAGCTCCGCGTAACAAAAGGCGAACATCAAGGCGAGCAAGCCGGCCATCACAAACGCCAGGAACACACCACTGCCCGCTTGCTGGATGGCAAACGGGGCAATCACAAACACGGAGCTGGCCGGCGTTACCGCGGAAACGGTGATGGCGACCACATCGAACACGCTCAGCGTGGGTTTGAGCGCGCCATCTGGCGCGGGGGAAGCACTCATATCGTTATCCTCTGTCGTTGTTTTTGGTGTGAGGCAGAAACGAAAGGTCTGACGGTTGCGGGATATGTTTCCCACTGGATGGTCGAGAAAGTAAACGCTGCGTGTAGCCCGGCCAATTCCCCTATTGGCGTACTCCCCTTGACGGTACGCGCCAAAAGCCGAACCCTTGGCCGATATTTTGAGGGTGGGAGCCTGTGATATGAGCCTGTTCAGAGAGGTCGGCATGCACGCGGGCCTGGGCCGCACCGTCGCGCACATCGGCACCGAGCGGTTCTGGAAACAACTGGTGCTGTTGCTGCACCAATGCCTGCCGTTCGATAACGCGCTGGCTATTTTCTACCCTGCCGACGGCCCGCCCCAGGCCCTGGAAGAATACGACGCCCAGCCGAGCAGTAAACCGGCGTCGATGCTGGTGTACCTCAATGGCCTGTATTTGCTCGACCCGTTTTACCAGGCCTGTCGCGAGGGCTATGCCAGCGGCGTGTATCGACTGGAGGAAGTCGCGCCGGACCATTTTCGTCAGAGTGAATACTTTCTCAACTACTTCCACGACAACGTGCTTGAGGACGAGGTGCAGTTCATCCTGCAAGTGCCGGCTATGGGGACTTTGTCGTTATCGCTGGGCATGCAGCGGCGATTCAGCGTTGAGGAGACCGGGTTGATGACGATGCTGGCAGCCTGGGTGTTGCCGTTGATGCAGCAGCATTGGCAGCAAAGCACCCAACGTGCACCGGCGATGGACAGCCAGATCCGCGATGCGTTGAGCCATTTCGGCAGCGGCGTGCTCTCGGAGCGCGAACTGGAAGTGGCGCGCCTGGTGCTGCGCGGGTTCTCGTCCAAGGCCATGGCCGAGCGCTTGAAGATCTCGCCGGACACCGTGAAGGTGCACCGGCGACACCTGTACGCAAAGCTGGATATTGCCTCACAGCCGGAGCTGTTTTCGTTGTTTATCCAGTCGCTGGGGCATGATCTGGAAAACCCCTGAAACTCGGACTTGCGCACTCTAATTGTGGGAGCGGGCTTGCTCGCGAAAGCGGTGTATCAGTCAACGAAAATGTTGAATGAAAGACTGCATTCGGGAGCAAGCCCCCTCCCACACAAACCAGCTCCCACAGGGGCTCTAAGCAAGGGCTATCGCCCGGTACGAATGGTGTTCCAAACCCTTGTACGAATCCGGTCGATATTCAGCGGCATGGCCTCCAGTGCAAACAACTTGCCCATCATTTCCGGGCTCGGGTACACCTTGGTGTCGGCCTTGATTGCCGGGTCCACCAGGCTGTCGGCCGCGCTGTTGCCGTTGGCGTAGTGCACGTAGTTGGTGATGCTGGCCATCACTTCCGGGCGCAGCAGGTAGTTCATGAACGCGTAGCCGGCTTTTTCGTCAGGTGCATCGGCGGGCATGGCGACCATGTCGAACCAGATGGCGGCGCCTTCCTTGGGAATGTTGTAGCCGATGTTCACGCCGTTCTTGGCTTCCTTGGCGCGGCTTTCGGCCTGCAGGATGTCGCCGGAGAAGCCCACGGCCACGCAGATGTCGCCATTGGCGAGGTCGGCGGTGTATTTCGAGGAGTGGAAGTACGCCACGTACGGCCGCACTTTCATCAGCAGGTCTTCAGCCTTTTTGTAGTCCTCGGCCTTTTTGCTGTAGTGCGGCAAGCCCAAGTAGTTAAGCGCTGCGGGCAGCAGTTCCGGGCCGTTGTCGAGGATTGCCACGCCGCATTTCTGCAACTTGGCCATGTTTTCCGGCTTGAAGATCAGGTCCCAGGAATCCACCGGCGCGTTGTCGCCCAGCACCGCCTTGACCTTGTCGATGTTGTAGCCGATGCCGGTGCTGCCCCACAGATACGGGAAGCCGTGTGCATTGCCCGGGTCGTTGTTTTCCAGGGCCTTGAGCAGCACCGGGTTGAGGTTTTTCCAGTTCGGCAGCTGGCTCTTGTCGAGCTTCTTCAGGGCGCCGCCCTGGATCTGCCGGGCCATGAAGTGGTTGGACGGGAACACCACGTCGTAGCCGGATTTTCCGGTCATCAGCTTACCGTCGAGGGTTTCGTTGCTGTCGTACACGTCGTAGGTGAAACCGATGCCGGTTTCTTTCTGGAAATTCTTGGTGGTGTCCGGCGCAATGTAGTCCGACCAGTTGTAGATCTTCACCGTCTCGGCGGCCTGGCTGATAGAGGCCACCAACATCAAGGGCAACAGGGCAATGGCTTTCATGGTTCGATTTCCTGGCGGTTTTAGGGCTGTTTTTATGGCAGGCGATCAAGGATCAAAGCGTTACAGAATCAATACGTAGGTCTTGCGCACGGTTTCCTGGATATCCCAGATACCGGTGCTGTTGGCCGGCAACATCAGTGCATCGCCGGCTTGTAGGTGAACCACTTCACCGTTGTCGGGGGTGAAGGTGCAGCGGCCCTGGATAAAGTGGCAAAACTCCTGGGATTTGATCTGCCGACGCCAGCGCCCCGGGGTGCATGCCCAGATGCCGGTTTCGACGCCATCGCTGCGTTCCACACTCAAGGTGGAGGCCACGGCGATGGGTTCGCCCAAGGGCACGGCCACCGGCGAGGAGTCCGGCAAGTGGGCATTCAGCGTGTCTTTGAAGTGAGTGATGCTCATGGGTTTTCCCGTGTGAGTGAAACGGCTTAGTGCATGAAACCTTCCATGAACCCGGCCACGCTGGTCGCCAGCTTGCGGCGCCAAGGGGCGGTGTTGGGGTTGGCCAACACCTGGTCTTCATGGACAAAACTGCGAATGATCGCGTTGTAGCCCAGCCAGCGGCACGGCTCGGGCTCCCAGGCTTTGAGCGCGTCCAGGCCGCGCTCACGGATCACCCAGGGCTGGGTGGTGAGCGGCGTGTCGAGGCCCAGGATCAGGTCGGCCAGGGTGCGGCCGCCCAGGTTGGTGGCGCCTACGCCCTCCCCGCCATAACCGCCGGACAGCGCGATGCCGGTTTTGTGGTCGCAGAGCATGTGCGGGCGGAAATTGCGCGACATGCCGAGGTTGCCGCCCCAGGAGTGGGTAATCCGCGCGTTTTTGAGCTGTGGGAAGAGTTCGCCGAACAGGTAGCGACGCAGTTCGACTTCGCTGCTGGTCAGGTCGAAGTTGTGGCGCAGCTTCCCGGCGAACTGGTAGCCGCCACGGGCACCGAACACCAGGCGATTGTCGGCGGAGCGCTGGCCGTAAGTGACTTGGCGGCTGCTTTCGCCGAACGCCTGGCCATGCTCCAGGCCGATTTCAGCCCAGGTGCTGGCGGGCAGCGGCTCGGTGGCCACAATCAGGCTTTGTACCGGCAACTGATAGCGGCCCAACGGCGGCAACGTGGTCGCGTAGCCTTCCACCGCCGGTACCACCCAAGCCGCGCGCACACAGGCTTTGGCGGTGCGCAGGCTGCCGGACTGCCAATGGGTGACGGGGCTGTTCTCATAGATCGTGACGCCCATGCTCTCCACCACCCGCGCCAGGCCGCGCACCAGCTTGGCCGGGTTGATGGTCGCCACATGCGGTGCATAAATGCCGCCGTAAGGCCTGGCAATGCGGATTTGCTCGGCCAGCTGTTGTGGGCTGAGCCAGCGGTAGTCGTCCTCGGTCAGGCCCTGGGCGTGGAGTTTGTCGAGGTAGCGACGCAGGCTGCCTTCCTGCTCGGGGTAGCGCGCGGCGCAGTACAGCGCGCCGCCCTTGCGGTAGTCGCAGTCAATGCCTTCGCGCGCCAGCACCTGAGCGACTTCATCGGGAATACCGTGCAGCAGGTCAAAGGAGGCGCGGCGTTGCTGCGGCGAAAGACCGGCCAGCAAGCGGTCCTCGCCCAGCAGGTTGCCCATCAGCCAACCGCCGTTGCGGCCGGAGGCGCCGAAACCTGCGGTCTGCGCCTCGATAATCGCAATTTTCAGCTCGGGCGCCTGGCGCTTCAGGTAGTAGGCGGTCCACAGGCCGGTGTAACCGGCGCCGATGATGGCCACGTTGACGTCCAGGTCATGCTCCAGAGACGGCCGCGCCACCAGCGGGTCATTCAGCTGGTCCATCCATAAACTGATATTGCGCCATGCCGGCATGCCAAGCTCCCCACCCTCATTTCGATAGGCTGGATCCTAGAGCGCGGCGTTATGGGCTGTCTTGCGCGCGTGCACGCAGGGAAATTTGTTTGACGTAGGCCTTGGGCGATTGGCCTGTGTGCTGGCGAAACGCGCTGTAGAACGCCGACAGCGAATTGAAACCGGCGGCGAACGCCAGGTCGTCGACCTTGATTGGCGGCTGGGCGCTGTCCAGTGCGGCGAGCAAATGCTGGAGCCTGGCCTGGTTGACGTAACGGTAGAAGCTCTGCCCCAGCACCTGGTTCAGCAGGTAGGAAATCTGATTACGGCTGTAGCCACATTCCTTGGCCACCCTCTGTAGGTCCAGTTCTGGGTCCAGGTACGGTTGTTTAAGTTGGAAGTATTGCTGCAAGTCATTGGCCATATGCCCCAATTGCTGGGGCGACAGGCCCAGGCGGCTGACCGTGGGCCGCATGGCCTGGGTTGACTGCTCGTGCACCAGCGAGGCGTATTCGTTGACTCGCCAGATCAGCCCGTCGCGCACGGTGATGGCTTCGCTGGTGCGAAACGACACCAGGCCCTGACCGCCGCGCAAGGTGATGCGGTACTGGATGAACGCAGTGTCGCCATCGGCGCGGATACGGTCGGTGTGCTCGATCGCCTCATCGGCGCCACGCGGCATGCTGGCTTGCAGGTACTCACGCAGTTCGGCGTAGCCGATGACGCGGTTCTGGAAGAAATCGTGGTACTGGATTTCAGGGTGGTAGTAGGACATCACGCCATCCAGGTCACGATGGCGCCAACACAAGTGGTGACGCAAGACCAGCTCGCCGGTGGCTTGGGTGTTCTGGCAATCATCCGCTGGGGCGATGTGGGTCATGTAGGGCTCGACGGCGGATAAACGGTTGAGAGTGCCGAAGTTTACCGGCGCGTTCAATGGTCAATGGGCACAGCTAAATAGTGGCGTTTTGCCTAGTTTGGGGTAGGACATGACGCACATCAAATTAATCGCAAACAACTGCTGAACGGGCGCAAAAAAGTCTCCTTGGAGGCGCGAACGAGTGCTATTTTTGAAGCTCTTCGACGCCACGACCAGTGAAGGTCATGGCCCCCTGCCGCGAGCTAAAGGAAGCGCTCAATGAACAAGGTGGGCAACATGAATAAAGTGACGTTCCCCAACGCCTGCCAGCTGATGCGCTGGCATTTTCATCCGATGGGTTTCGAGGGGAGCATGGACGCCCCTGGCAGCATGGTCGCTCGATTGTTTGACCGAGAGAGCGGTGAGACGTTGATAGCCATTGCTGGCATTCCCTGCGCGACGGTGATGAATGCGGCCGATGTGGAGCGCATTATCGAGGCAGTGGAGGATGAGCTGGAGTGTTTTGTGCCGCCGCTGTCGTTGCGGACGTGACGAACCATGTGGGAGCTGGCTTGCCTGCGATGGCATCACCTCGGTGTGTCAGTGATACCTGGGTGATGCAATCGCAGGCGAGCCAGCTCCCACAAAAGCCCGCTCCCACATTTAACTTGTGTCTATGCGCTAGCTGCGCTGATCGTCAAAAAACGCCTTTTTCCCCTCTACACGCTCCGATGCCCTGGGCACATTCACGCACTGGCCTTCGGGTTTTTCCACATACCAATAGCAATGGCTCACGGCTCGGGTAATGCCCACGTAGGCCAGGCGCAGCACCTCGTCTTTTTGCGCAGAATCATAGGGCTCGCTGTCACCGTCCTTGCCCAGGCCGGCCATGCGGTAGACCTGGTTCTTGTAAGGCGAGCTGGTCACATGCTGGCAATCCCCAAGCAGGAATACGGCATCCGCCTGCAGGCCTTTGGCACTGTGATACGTCAGTTGTTTCAACCGACGCGCCGCTGGCGGCAAGCTGGAATCCACATTAACTACAGACTGAATATGCTCTTGAATCAGTAACTTATCGCTACTTTTTCGATAAAGCATTAATACCGAATCGCCCTTTTGATAGTGCTCCAACAGCCGCCGACCCAGCGCGGCGTCATCCCGCTCAAGCACCGTCACCGGCACCAAAGCCTTGGGCTCACCACTGGCCTTGGCCTTCTTGCCTGGGATCGCCGGCGCTGCCCGCACAATATGCTCGGCAGCGTCGATGATGTGCTGGTGGCTGCGGTAGTTCTCGCTCAGCATCACGCGGGTGGTGGTCGGTGACGGGAATTCGTTGTTGAATTCCATGAAGTACTTGGGCGAACTGCCGCGCCAGCCGTAGATCGACTGCCAGTCGTCGCCCACGCACAGCAAAGACGAACGCTGCGCGCCACGGCCCATGTGCATCGCCGGGCCACGGCTGCGTATTTCACGCAGGCTGGCGCGAATCCACGAGACGATCTGCGGCGATACGTCCTGGAACTCATCGATCATCAGATGCGACATTGGCCGCAACAGCGGATCACTGAGCAGCTTGAGGTTTTCCGGGGTGTTTTCGCCGAACAGCGAGAACATGCGGTTGTAGGTCATGATTGGCGGCGATTGGTCGAGCAGATGGTCTTCCAGGGCTTTCCAGAAAATGCTCAGGGCTTCAAAGAAGCACCGGTCTGGATCGTCTTTGGCGAAGCTCATCTGGCCGACGGCGGTCGGCACGTCCAACCCGAGGTTCTCGATAAACCCGGCAGCCATGACAAAACTGTCCAGCAGCGGCGCCGAGGCCAGCTCGCCCTTTACCTTGTAGTCAAAACCCGGCCCGGCGGTGGCATCACCGGCCAGGCTGCTCAACAGGCGCTTCGAAGACTCATAACTATCCAACCATATCAAAGGCTTACGACAGAATGCTTGAAACAAGGTGCGTTTAACCGCCCACTCTGCGCGCACGGAAAGCTTTGCGTTGGGCCGACTGATCTGGGCGTTTTCCCGCGAATCGAAACCCAGCACCACCCAGGCGTCCAGCTCAGGAATGTAGCCGTGGCAATGGAACTGCGCGCCATTGATTTCGAAGGTCTGGCGGCTGGGCTCGATACCCTTGATCGGCCAGGCACCGGCGCGAAACCACAAGTCTTCGATCACATCGCAGAGTTCTTCATCGCGTTTGGCGGCCAACTCAGTCACAGCGATGCGCTTTTGCACATCCGGGTGGTCACGTTCCAGCTCTTTGAGTTGCAGGCCATGGCGCGCCAATGGCGCCATCAATTCACGGAAGCGCGCGTGTCGGCTGTGCAATTGGTGGTAGCAGGCATTCATCTGTTGGCGCTGGGCGTCACTGATGCGCAGGTCGAACGGGTTGCTGTCGGCATCCTCGAAACCGTTGCTGAGGTTTTCAAACGCCTGCAGCCGTTCAAAGCCCGGCAAGCTGCGCACCATCGGCAGAATGCGCGAGTGGAAGGTGCGCACCACGGCTTGGGCTTCTTTGCTGCCAAGGGGTTGACCCCACAGGCTGAGAATTTCCATGAGCTTGTTGATGAAGTCTTTGCGCGACTCGCGGGTGAACGTCACCACGGTCATCGAGCTGAGCTCAAAGCCCAGGTAATGGGTGAGCAGCAGGATGCGCAGCACCAGCGAAGTCGACTTACCCGCGCCCGCCCCGGCAATGACTGACGTCGAGGGCGTGTCGCTGAAAATCATTTTCCATTGTGCGGCGCTCGGCTGTGCGTGGGCCGGCAGCAAGCGCGCCACGTCGGCCTTCATGCGCTTCTTCATATCGGCGGTTAGCGGCAGACGCCAGTCGTCGAACAGGCTGTCGTCCACGCCCGGTGCGCGGTGTTCATCCGGGCGGAAGTCGCGAATCAGCAAGACCTGCCGACCCTCTTCAATGCCGTCAGCCTTGCCCTCGCGGTAGCCATACTCCACACCGGCCTCGTGCCCACTGCGAAAACCGTCGGCCTGGCCATGCAGCCAGGAGAACCGATGCTGCGCACGCAGGCGCGTGAGGCCATGGCCAAATAAACGCGCGGCCAGGCGTTTGAGCAGCGGCATTTCTGCCAGAGGGCGAAGCTCAGGGGGCAAATCAGGCGTTTGTTGCGGCACGCGGACTCCAGCGATGAGGTTGGTTTTGGCGAAGGCGCCATGGTCGCCGGAATCGGCGCGCAGATCCAGCCAATTGCTTTGCGGTCATGCAGTTAGGCGATGAAGTGAAAGTCAAAACGCCAGCAACCAATCGAATTGTTAGATCGGAATCAGGCATTTTTTACGCTTTTTATCGATCATGCACTGCTGGATGATGGCAGCATCAACAGGAGACTCTCATGCTCGAACTTCGACCTTTCAACACCCTGGGTGGCGCCCACCATGGTTGGCTTGACGCCCATCACCACTTTTCATTTGCCGAGTACCACGACCCCAAGCGCATGCACTGGGGCAACCTGCGGGTGTGGAACGACGACATTATCGCGCCGGGCACCGGTTTCCCGCAGCACCCGCACCGCGACATGGAAATCATCACCTATGTGCGCGAAGGCGCCATCAGCCATGCCGACAACCTCGGCAACAAGGGCCGCACCGAGGCTGGCGATGTGCAGGTGATGAGCGCCGGCACCGGCATTGCCCACAGTGAATACAACCTGGAAGCGACGCCGACCAAGATCTTTCAGATTTGGATCATTCCGAATGAAGCCGGCCTGCCGCCGTCGTGGGGTGCCAAGCCGTTTCCAAAGGGCGACCGTGAGGGGTTCGTGACCTTGGCCAGCGGCAAGGCCGGCGACAGCGAAAGCCTGCGCATTCGCGCCGACGCACGCCTGGTGGCGGCTAATCTGAAAGCTGGGGAAACCGCTGAATACCCGCTGGACAGCGGACGCCGCGCCTACCTGGTGCCGGCGACGGGCGTGATTGAAGTCAATGGCTTGCGTGCGCAAGCTCGAGACGGTGTCGCGGTTGAGGATGAGCAGGTGTTGCGAGTCACCGCGATTGAGGACAGCGAGATCGTGCTGGTCGACCTGGCCTGATCTAACCCCCCCAGCCCAAAATGACTGTGGGAGCAGGCTAGCCTGCTCCCACCTTTACTGCAGCGTGTCAGTTATTGGGCAATGGCGCCGTCTACCAACACCTGCGCCTCTTCCACCAGTTGCTTGAGGTGGTCTTCGCCAATAAAGCTCTCGGCGTAGATCTTGTAGATGTCTTCAGTGCCCGATGGCCGCGCGGCAAACCAGCCGTTTTCAGTCATCACCTTCAGGCCGCCGATTGCCTGGTTGTTGCCCGGCGCGTGGCTGAGGATTTGCTGGATGCTTTCCCCGGCCAGTTGCGTGGAAGTCACCTGCTCCGGCGCCAATTTGCCCAGCAGGGCTTTCTGCGCCGGGGTGGCTTTGGCGTCGACACGAATCGCAAACGGCTCGCCCAGGGCGTCGGTCAGGCCACGGTAGATCTGGCTCGGGTCCTGGCCTTTGCGCGAGGTCATTTCTGCCGCCAGCAAGGCCGGGATCAGGCCGTCCTTGTCGGTGCTCCATACCGTGCCGTCCTTGCGCAGGAACGATGCACCGGCGCTTTCTTCACCGCCAAAGCCCAGCGAGCCTTCGAACAAGCCATCGGCAAACCACTTGAAGCCCACCGGCACTTCATACAGGCGACGGCCAATACGCGCGGCGACTCGGTCAATCAGGCCACTGCTGACCACGGTCTTGCCCACGGCCGCATCGGCGCGCCACTGCGGACGGTTCTGGAACAGGTAGTCGATGGACACCGCCAGGTAATTGTTCGGCGCCAGCAGGCCACCGGACGGCGTGACGATGCCGTGGCGGTCGTGGTCCGGGTCGCAGGCGAAGGCCACGTCGAAACGCTCCTTCAGGCCAATCAGGCCTTGCATCGCGTAGCTGGAGGACGGGTCCATACGAATCTGGCCATCCCAGTCGACGCTCATAAAGCGGAAGGTGGAGTCGACTTCGGTGTTAACCACGTCCAGGTTCAAGCGGTAGTGCTCGGCAATCGCCGACCAGTAGCGCACCCCTGCTCCGCCCAACGGATCTACGCCCAGGCGCAGGTCGGCGCTGCGGATGGCGTCCATGTCGATCACATTGACCAGGTCGGCGACATAGCTGTTGAGGTAGTCATGGCGGTGAGTGGTATCGGCCTTGAGCGCCTGGGCGTGGGTGATGCGCTTGACGCCGGCGAGCTTATTGGCCAGCAGTTCGTTGGCCTTGGCTTCGATCCACTTGGTGACGTGAGTGTCAGCCGGGCCGCCGTTAGGCGGGTTGTACTTGTAGCCGCCGCTTTGAGGCGGGTTATGCGACGGCGTGATAACGATGCCGTCGGCCAAACCGCTGGTGCGGCCACGGTTGTAGCAAATGATCGCGTGGGAAATCGCCGGGGTCGGCGTGTATTCATCGCCTTCGGCCAGCATCACGTGCACGCCGTTGGCAGCCAGCACTTCCAGGGCACTGGCACCGGCTGGCGTCGACAGCGCATGGGTATCCAGGCCGACAAACAACGGGCCATTGATGCCTTGGGCTTCACGGTACAGGCAAATGGCCTGGCTGATCGCGAGCACATGCCATTCGTTGAAGCTCAGCTCGAACGAGCTGCCACGGTGCCCGGACGTGCCAAAAGCCACGCGCTGGGTGGAGATCGCTGCATCAGGCTGGCCGGTGTAATAGGCCGTGACCAGTCGCGGGATATCCACCAGCAACTGAGCTGGCGCCGGCTTGCCCGCAAAAGGACTGATTGTCATGCATAAACCTCGAAAGAAGGGTTTGGAGAAAAAACGACAGTTTACTGAGAGTTGGACTACTGCGCGACGGTATCGATCCTACGCAGGCAAGAGAAATTTCATGCATTCAGCCGAGTTGCGCCTGCCGTAGCGCCTCACCCAGCGCAGCCAGGGCGATTTCCAGGTTCGGCTGCCCGTGAAAGGTGTGGCTCAAACGCACATGCTGGCTGTGCAGGCCACCGAGGCTGAAGAGTTCACCCGGCGCCACCACCACTTGGCGGGCCAGCAGATGCTGGAACACTTGGCGCATGTCCACCGCATGCACAGAGCCCAGCCAGAACGTGGCGCCGCCGCTGGGCATGCGATAGGTCACTTGCTCGCCCAGGTGGTGATCCAGGCGCTGGCTCATCTCGCCTGCTTGCTCGCGCAATAGCTGGCGCAAGGTGTTCAGGTGCTGGTTGATTTGCCCGCTGTGATAGAGCCGCGCAATGGCGCGCTGGCGAATCGAGGACAACCGAAAAGAGCGCAACAGGAATTGACGCTGCAACTCGCCGCTCATGTGCCGGGACAGGAGGTAGCCATACGGCGCCTCTGGCCCGAGTATCTTCTCGAAACAGGAAAACACCACCAACCGGTCGGGGTTGACCAGGTCGCGCAGCGCGGCCTGTTGCGGCTGGAAACCCAGCTCGCTGTAGGTGTCGTTTTCCAGCAACCAACACCCGTATTGTTCAAGCAACCGCGCGACTTCCAGGCGTTCGAAAGGCTGCATGGCAACCCCCGAGGGCAGGCTGACCGCTGATGAGAGCAACACCAGTTGCACGGTTTCGTCGATCAGCGTGCCTTCGAGCGCCGGCAGGTCCAGGCGGCCATCGGGCGCCCATGGCAACTCGATGATGCGCACCCCCGCGTCCTGCAGCAGGCGCAGGATCAGCCAGTCGCAGGGAGACTCGACAATCACCCTGGAACCGCGCAAACCCAGCACCTCAATCAGAATGTCGAGCACGCCTCGCAGGTCGGCGCCGATGTACACGTCGTCGGCGTGCCAGCAGCGGCTGGGCGAAGAGGTGTACCGCGCCGCCAACGCCGCGCGCAGCTCCCAAACCCCGCAGGGCTGGGACCACGATTGCAAATGGCGCGGATGCTGGCGCACCAGCTCGCGCTCGAGGCGCAGCAACGTTGCGTCCAGCGAGGCCAGCAGCGCGGGCTCATCGGCGCTGAGCACCACCATGCCAGGGCGGCGGGCGGCGACGTAAAGGCGCTCGAGCAGATCCCCGCTGGGCACCGTCGAAGGGCTGCCGGAGAGTGGCCAGGCGTAATAGCCGGACTTGGCCACCGAATACACCCGGCCTTCTTTTTCCAACAGTGAGTAGGCGTACTGGATGGTGGAGATCGATACATTCAGGCGCTGGGATAGCTGGCGCAAAGACGGCAGTTTCACCCGCGTATCGGTACTGACCTCGTTGATCAGGTTAATCATGTAGCGGTAGACCGCCTGATAGGCGAAATCCGCCTGCCGCTCACCACGCAGCGTCATCGCCCGGACAGCTGGAAGGCCAGGTCGCCGTCGGCCATAGACTGCTCGTGACGCCCGTAATCGGCACGGCCGCCCGGCACGAGCGTCATCGGCCGTTTGCGGTACAGGTGCTGGAGCAATGGCAGCGGCACCCCGCTGGTGTCGGCGACCCATTGTTGCAACATCTCGGCGGCCGGCTTGCCCTGCAGCACCTTGTGCAGTTCAGGCAGAGCCACCAGCATGCCGGGGTGGCACTGGCGCAGGTAACCTTCCAGGCGTTCACCGTGATGAATGAACGGTGAAAACAACAGGCAGATCAGTTGGCCTTCATCCAGGCCAAAGAACTGTTCGGCAAGGTTGCTCGACAAGTCACGCCCTTCGCGGCTGACGGCCTGGGCTATCAGCGCGTCGGGAATCTGCCGGCGACGCAGGTACTCCGCCGCCTGCCGCAAGAAACCTTCCACACCTTCCTGGTAATCCAACTCTCGCAGGCACTCGGCCTGCAGGCCGCGCAGGTGCGCCATCAACAATGGATTGGCGAAGGTTGGGTGACTGAAATGAAAGCCCAGCGGGTCCGGCGTATAGGCCATGAACTCACTGAGCACAGGCGCACAGCCACGGTCGGTGCCCTCGAGCAGGTCGGCAACGCCGATATACGCCAAGTGGCGGTGCCCACCGGCGCTGGCGTCGGCCTTTGGTACATAGTGCTCGCCAAACAGATCCCGGTAGAAGTCGTCGCTCCATTCGTCCATACGGCGGAACAACCCGGTGAGCGATGCAGGCTTGCCCGTGGGCGCCTTGTCTTCCTTGGCTTGCGCGGATTTTTTCAACCAGGCGAGCAACTGCCCCTGCTTGCGCGCGGAATCGCCGCTGACCAACGCATGCACCCCGCCATCCCAGGCAGTGACACGCTGGTAGAAATCACCCAATGCCAGGTAGGTGTCATTGCACAGCGTTGCGCGCACATCGCCGGAGGTCAGGTGACCGATCATCACCCGCTGGCGCTGGCTGGATTCACGCCCTGGCGTCGATACCGGGCGCTGGTAGTTAAAGGGCAGCACCTGTTCATTTTCCACCATCAGCAGCTCAACCCGGTCGTCGTCGTGGAAAAACAATCGGCTGTAACCACGATGGATGGTGTCGAGGGTTTCCTGTGTCATGCCCACGTGGCGCAGCGTAGCGACCCGCAACTGGAATGTTCTGGGCGCTCGCCCGGCGATGCTTAATTGGGCGGCACGCAACAGCGCCAGGGTATAGGTGCTGACTTCCCCGCCGCCGTGGGCCACCAGCACCTTGTAATCGCCTATCTGTTCCATGCCACCCGCCGCCACGACAATACGCTGGATCAACAATTGAAGTGCGGTGCGTTCCGCGCGCGTGAAATACCCAATCAACCGTTGCTGAACTTGTTGATAAACATAATTCATCGCCTGTTCGTGAATAGCGCTCATAGTTCTACTACCTGAGTTGAAATATCAGTTTCAAACAACTACCGAGCGTAGTTGCTCGATCTATTGCATCTGTAAGAATGTTGCCCGCCTGCCGTGCTCGCGAAGCACGAACACTAGCACCTTGCAACAAATCGACATAAGCGGCGCACCCGGCCGTCCGTGGAGTGTTCCGACGGGCTAATGCCTCTACGCCGAGGGTTATGGCGCCTTTCGCGACAACCCTAGGAAGATTCCGACAGCTTCCTACAGCGCTTTAACCCGGAATTAAAAGATTTGCCTGACAAATATAATTTGCCAAATGTTGATCCTCGCTTGCGCGCTGTTTGAAAGCTGCCCTGAAAATACCCGCATCCTCGGGCAGGGGCAGAGGCTGCACTATTAGTTGCAGAAAGTGCTTGCAGCAGCGTCAATAAATCATTCATTACTCAGTCCTTGAGTTCAAAGTGAAGACTCAATTATCAGGGCTGGAATTATGATTAACAGATACAGAACTTGTTGAAAAACCAGTTCAGATGATCATCCGGCGAAAGGCGGATAACGCAGACACAACAACGCCGCACTGAGTTTCAGGGCGGCGCCGGGGAGAAAGGTATCGTTTACAGGACCGAGCGGCCCGTTATCGCGTCGGGCAAGGCGCAGGTTAAGCCCTGTCAAATGGCGCATTTGCCCCATGCGCCAGGGGTTTGGAATACTCCTTTGCGAATATTCCTACATATCAAACAGCTTCAACCTGCAATGCAACGCGCTCGCGGCACGGGCATTCGTCCATGTAACGGTGCGCTTCCACGAACTGGTTGAACGGAAACACCGTCGTTTTCAGCGGCACCAGCACGCGATCGGCCGTCAGTTGGTTGATATCACGCAAGGCACGCTGCAACGCCACCTGATCCTGAATGATGCCCAGCTCCGGCTTACCGGTGAAGTTGCCGATGCAGTGCACAAAGAACTGAATGTTCTTCTGGAACGCCGCGCAGGCCGGGAATGGCGTCTGGTTGCCACCTTGCAAGCCGTAAAGTACCAGGCTGCCACGCGGCGCCAGCACATCGCCGAGCAACGACATCTGCGGGCCACCCAAGCCATCGAACACCACATCTACGCCGCGGTTGTCGGTGAACTTGTTGACCTGCATGAGCAGGTCCTGCTCTTCGGTGACAATCACCTTTTCCGCCCCGAGGGACAGCAGGTACTCACGCTCGGCACTGTCCTTGGTGGCAGCAATCACCCGCACACCCAGGGCCTTGCCCAGTTGTACAAACGAGGGGCCGGCGCAGTGGCTGGCGTCGGTGACCAAGGCAAATTGCCCAGGCTTGACCCGTGCCAGGTCCACATAGGCAAAGTAGGCAATCAGCAGCGGCGTGTAGTGCACGCTGGCTTCAATCGGGCTCAAGACATCCGGGTAGCGGGTCAAGGCCGAACGGGGCAGGACGATCTGTTCGCCATACACCGGGTAATCATTGGGACTTTCGGCCGGAAAACTGGCCACCTTATCGCCCACTGCCAGGTCATCCACGCCGTCGCCAAGGGCAACCACTACCCCGGCCATCTCATGGCCAAGGCCGGACGGCAGACGTGCATGGGAAGACGCCAGGTTCTGGCGCCACAAAATGTCATACCAGCTGATGCCAATCGCGTCGACACGCACCTGCACTTCGCCCGGTGCGGGCTGCGCGGCTACATGCTCTTCGCACTTGAGCACCTCGGCCGGACCAAACTTGTGAAAACGGATCGTGCGGGACATCGCAAACCTCGTCAAAGTAACCTCTAATGCCATGAACTCTATCTGGGCTTTCCAGGTAAGACCACCGGTCGCCGTTAATAGTCGACATGCCTGCCATTGATTCCGCAACTGAGCAATTGACCCCAGCGCGTGTAGAAAAACTCAATTGGGCCGTAGGAAAACTCAATTAGCCGGTGCAGAGTACCAGCCTTTGCCCGTAAGATTCATGCCGGTCATGCTTCTAAATGGAACCTTAGGGCTCTTATATGACCGCTCTCGTCAAGCACGCTGACTCTTCCAGGACACAAGATGAACCGTAACGACCTGCGTCGTGTCGACCTGAACCTCTTGATCGTATTCGAAACCTTGATGCATGAGCGCAGCGTGACCCGCGCCGCCGAGAAGCTGTTTCTCGGCCAGCCGGCCATCAGCGCGGCCCTGTCGCGCCTGCGTGGTCTGTTCGATGACCCGCTGTTTGTGCGCACCGGCCGCAGCATGGAGCCCTCGGCACGCGCGGTGGAAATCTTCGCCCTGCTCTCTCCGGCCCTGGACTCGATTTCCACCGCCGTCAGCCGCGCCGCCGAATTCGACCCGGCCACCAGCACGGCCGTGTTCCGTATCGGCCTGTCCGACGACGTCGAATTCGCCCTGCTGCCCCAACTGCTCAAACGCCTGCGCGCCGAAGCCCCAGGCATTGTGCTGGTAGTGCGCCGCGTCAACTACATCCTGATGCCGGGCCTGCTGGCCTCCGGTGAAATCTCCATCGGCGTCAGCTACACCGCCGACCTGCCAGCCAACGCCAAACGCAAGGTGCTGCGCCGCAGCCTGCCGAAACTGCTGCGCGCCGACAGCGTGCCCGGCTCCCTGAGCCTGGACGACTTCTGCTCACGCCCCCACGCGCTGGTGTCATTCGCCGGCGACTTGAGTGGGTTTATCGATGAAGAGCTGGAGAAGCTCGATCGCAAACGCCACGTGGTCTTGGCCGTACCGCAATTCAACGGTCTGGGCACGTTACTGGCGGGCACGGATATTCTGGCGACCGTGCCGGATTATGCGGCTGAGGCGCTGACGTCTGCAGGTGGATTGCGGGCGGAAGACCCGCCGTTGCCGGTGCGTTCGTTTGAATTGCACATGGCGTGGCGTGGGTCGCAGGATAATGATCCGGGGGAACGGTGGTTGCGGTCGCGGATTCAGATGTTTTTTGGGGACCCCGATAGCCTGTAATGGAATTCCACTAAACTCCATAAAGTTTTTATATAACAATAGCTTATTTGCAATTACAGTCTTCTGCCGTCTGTCTAAATCCAATGGATTCCAGAGCTTATGGGGGCATAATTGGGGGCAAATTTCGGTTCCTTAAAAAGGATGCCCCCACCGATGCCCTCAGATAACACGGCTGTTTTCAAACGAAAACTCAGCGATGCCTTGATTCGCTCGCTAACCGAACCCGGCAAACACGCTGATGGCGAAGTCCCTGGTCTCTACTTGGAGGTGAGGGCGTCGAGCAAGGTCGGCAGAGCGCCCTCCAAGTTCTGGCGCTTGAAGTATCGACTGCATGGCAAGGAAAACCGCTTCTCTATCGGCGCTTACCCCGACATCGGCCTGAAGGAGGCGCGCGACATTGCTCGCGGCGCACGGCGCGACGTGGCTAATCACACCGCCCCGCTCAAGGCCAAGACCGCAAAAATCGAGGCACAGTTGCTCAATGAAGAGCGCACCTTCGCGTACGTGGCCGAGCAATGGTTGTCATTCAAGTCGGCCGAACTGGTGACGAAATCCATCTCGGGGTTTAACGGAGCGCTGAACAACCACATCTTGCCCGCGATTGGTAAAAAACCGGTTAGCGAGATCAAACTGGAGCACATCACCACAATCATTACGGAGTTGCGCCGCCAGCGCACCATGGCCATGGCCCGGCGCGTGCGTACCATCATCCGTGCCGTCCTGGGCTTTGCCGAGGGGCGCGGATGGGTGGAACGCAATGTGGCGCTTAGTAACATTGAAGAGTTGAAAATCCGCCATGTTGTGACCAGCAACCCAGCGATCGAAAGGCCCGCGGACCTGGGTAGGTTTCTTCTACGCCTGGATGACTGCAACGACGGCAGCGTTGCCACCGCGATGCGTCTACTGGTGATGTTGCCGGTCCGCCCTGGCGAACTCGTGCAGATGCGTTGGGAAGATGTCGACTTGGTGGGCGCCGATTGGCGTTATGTGGTGAGCAAGACCAAGCATCTGGACAAGAGCAAACACATCGTGCCATTGCCTGAACAAGCCTTGGTTCTGTTACGCGAGCTACATAAAACCCGCGTGGTAGATGAAGAAGGCAAAGGCTGGGTGTTCGTCTCGCCGGTCTATCCGGGACGCCCCATAAACCCGACCTCCATGCTCAAGTCCTTTCAGCGTATTTGGCCAGAGTACGACATCACTGCTCACGGCTTTCGCGCGACCTACAGAACCATTGCCCATGAGCACTTAGGTATCGATCCAATAGTGCTCGAACTGTCCTTGTCCCACCGGATGCCAGGTGCGTTGGGGGCTGTGTATGCCCGCGCGCAATTACTAGTGCAACGCCGGGAGGCGGCTCAACAATGGGTGAACTACTTAGACAAGTTGCGGCAAAACGCTGCGCGCGTGACCTCAAATTGAGGGTATAGCGCAAGGAATTAGGAGATGGAGTAGGAAACGGGTCATTTACAATTCATCTAACCCTCTGAAAGCATTCATATTTTTGGATTATCAGCGCTTTCGATAGACAAAATTATGGACTACTTGTTTGGGCATGGGAAGCGTATCCAATGAGCGCTCGTTCGAATCTGGTAGGTATTTAGCCACTGCCAAACAGCTCATTGAAATACCCGAAAGTTCAATGCTGTCTCGCGCTTTCCGGTCTGGAGCCGGAAAGCGCGAGTGGATGCGAGAGCCTGTAGTGGTCATCCTGGTTTTCTAGAGATCCCGAAGGACTCAAGCTGGCTGCGGCTAACGTCGTCACCCTCAAGTATGATCCGCTCGAAAAGCGCCTTTGTGCAGCGGTTTTGATTTGACCGGAACGATTCGGCA
The DNA here is from genome assembly GCF_009834565.1 of Pseudomonas sp. R76. GTDB lineage: Bacteria > Pseudomonadota > Gammaproteobacteria > Pseudomonadales > Pseudomonadaceae > Aquipseudomonas. Next base: position 3,280,496 of record NZ_CP019428.1, on the reverse strand, counting down.
CTCTAGCGAGCCGTGGAAGGGGCTGAGTTTTTTGCGGGTTTCGCACCGGTCGATTGGCTTGGAGTGCTATCACTCATATTCAGAAGGTATTTCTGGACAACCCAGTACACTTGGCGATGTGATGCAGCGAACTCTTGTTGGGGAAGTGCGTCCCCCGGACTTACCTCAACATATCCATACAAAATCCCCCTTGCTCTCCAGTCAGAAACTAGACCAGAGCTAGTGAGAAGATAGGGCCGCTTTCGGTCACCAGAAACAATCCCACTCTTCCCTACAAAGAACCAACGCCACACACAAAAAAATGCTCGCAACAATGTCATAGTCCAAAACTTGAATTTCAGAGCGCAGCTGAATCGGCTGGCAGTAATCAGTTTTGGATCACTCGCTGCAAGTTGATAGCCAGCTCTATGGCGAACCGGCGCTCCGGCGTCTCCACATCGATACCGAACAGCTCTTGGATACGCGCCAGGCGATACCGCAGCGTGGTCACGTGCACGCCCATCGCGTCGGCGCAGGCCTGGCTGTGGCAGCTTTCGCGCAGGTAGGCGGTGAGGGTTTCCAGGTAGGGCGTCTGGTGCTTGCGGTCGTGCTCGAGCATGGCGCCGACGCTCTCGTTGACGAAGGTGCGGATGTCTTCGCCGCCCACCGCAGCCACGAAGATCGGGATGGGCCCGAAGTCCTGGTCGGAGATCGGCCCGCTGCGGCCAAACGAGCGGGCGATGTCGATCAGGCGGCGGCAACGTTCCCAGGCGCCGGGGTAATCGGTCAGGGCGTGGCAGACGCCGCTGGCCAGCAGGAGCGGCTCGCCGCCCAGGTAGTGGGCCAGGTCTTCGGCGATCTGGCGCTTGACCTTGGCCCGGCGCTCGCGGCCCTTCTCGCCTTCGGCGGGCACCAGGCACACCAGGCCGTTATCGACACTGATGACGGTGGCCGGGATCGCTGCGCGGGCCAGGATGCGCGCGACGTTGTGGTGCAGGTTCTTGGCTTCGCGTGCCTTGGCGCCGTAGTCGATGATGATCATCTGCTGCGCCTGGTTGAACTGGATGCCCAGGCGCTGGGCCCGTTGCTGGATGTCATCGGCATCGCGCCAGCGGCCTTCGAGTACTTCGAACAGCAGTTCGGTCTGGGTGCGGGTCTCGAACCGGAAGCGGATAAAGCTGCGCATCATCTGCACGCTGAGGGCGAACTTGGCACTTTCGAGCATCAGCAAATCCAGTTCATTGACCGGCGCCGCCACCGGGAACAACACCAGCGCACCCACCAGCTCATGGTCGACCATCAGCGGTTCGATCTGCGCACGCAGGGTGAACTGGCGCTGGCCGTCATCGAGAAACAGGTTGACGGTGTTCCGCAGGGCACTGCGCAGGCTGTCCTGGGCGGTCTTGGTGATCTGCACACTGAGCACGCCGGCCGCAGCGGCCTGCCAGCTGCTGTCGTCGAACAGCGCGGTGTCCGGTGAGCGCCCCGCCACCACCTGGTTGGCAGTGAAGTCCACCGCTATCACCGGGTTGGGCAACTGGTTGCCGACCATCAGCGACAGCGACCCCACCGAACCGCCACCCAGCACGTGTTCCAGCATCGAGGTGTGCACATGCAGCGCCTGCTGCATGCGTTCGGCGGCGCGGCGTTCGGCTTCCAGCTGGCGCTGGCGTTCCACGGCGATGACGCCCAGGTGGATGATCATGCCGAGGAACACCCGGTCTTCTTCGGACACGTCCATCAAGGTGCGGGAAATCACGCTGAGCACCATGGGCCGGCCGTCAAAGTCGGTGCAGTTCATCGGCATCACCATCACCGTGCGGTAGTCGCGCTCCACCGATTCGCGGCGATAGCCCGGGTACTCGCAATCACGCACGTCGCGGATAAACACCGGTTCGTTGCGCTGCAACGCGGTCATCACCGGGCTGGAGGACAGCTCCCAACTGTCCACCAGCGGGCGCTGTACCAGGGTGGGGTCGTGACGGGCGATCACATGGCCAAACCCCGCCTCCATGTCGATGGCCATGATCGAACTCATGGTCCAGTGGGTATGGCGGCAGCTGGCGTACACCAGTTGGTGCAGCATCGACTGCAAGTCGCCGCCGGAGTTGATCTGGCTGGCCACGTCGCGCAGCGACAGTATCTGCATTTCTCGATTCAAGGCGCTCACCTGAACGTGTGGAACATGGCACCCAAAGTGCCTGCCCGGCCCGCCTGATACTTGCTCCACTTCAGAGCAATGTCCACTGCTTTTATGCGCCGAAAAGGAGGAAGACGGATTTTGCCTTTGCCCATAGCCTTGGATCAAACCAACAGCCACAAGGGCGACACCTCATCATGAATCTGGACAATCTGGGCGTCAGGAAATACTGCACCTTCATCGAAGAAACCTTTATCGAAGGGGGCAAGGACGCCGGCAAACCCATCACGCTGGTCGTGGTGGCCGCCATCTTGAAAAACCCCTGGGCTGGCCAAGGCTTCGTCGAAAACCTGCGCCCCGAGATCCTGCGCCTGGCCCCCGGCCTGGGCCACGAAATGACCCGCCGCCTGATTGCGCTAATGCCGGGTGGCAAAGTCGAGGCCTTTGGCAAGGCGGCCGCCGTGGGCGTCAACGGTGAGATCGAACACGCCTCGGGCCTGATCCACACCCTGCGCTTTGGCAACCTGTTCCGCGAAGCCGTGGAAGGCACCGCCTATCTGAGCTTCACCAACACCCGCAACGCCCCGGGCGCCCTGCTCGCCTTGCCAATGGTGCACAAGAGCGAAACCGGCAAGCGCTCGCACTTCCTCACCGCCAACTTCCAGGTGGCCGATGCCCCGGGGCCGGATGAGGTGCTGATCGCCATTGGTGCCTCGGACGGCTCCCGTGCTCACCCGCGCATTGCCGACCGTTATCAGGACATGGCGGAAATGGAAGCCGAGCAGCCCAAGGACTGAGCCCTGCGCTGAAACCGCGCAAAACTTTCCAGGGTTTTACCCGTGATCGTCGCAAGCCTGGGGTTGAAACCGCCCGTAGGCTTGCTTGACACCCCAACAACAGGAGCACTCCGATGCCGAGTACCGACAACGTTGCAGCCGTCGACCCGGGCGCCTTGCGCCAGGCCTTCGGCACCTTTGTGACCGGCGTGACCGTGATCACCACCCATGACGCCGACGGTAACCCTCGGGGCATGACCGCCAATTCGTTTACTTCGGTTTCCCTCGACCCGCCGCTGTTGCTGGTGTGCGTCGGGAAATCCGCCGCCAGTCATGGCGCGTTTGCGGCCAGCGAACACTTTGCCGTCAACCTGCTGCATGAAGGGCAAGTGGATGTCTCCGGCACCTTCGCCTCCAAGTCGCCGGACAAATTCCACACCGTCAACCACGACACCGTGCACACCGGTGCGCCCATCCTCACCGACAGCCTGACCTGGTTCGACTGCAGCGTGCACCAGCGCATCGACGCCGGCGACCACCTGGTGCTGATCGGCCAGGTGCGCGCTTTCGGCACCAGCCCCAAGTTACCCCTGTGCTTCTGCCGTGGGCGTTACGCGAATATCCAGGACCCGCTGCCGGCCAGCTGGCTGGACTCGCACAAAATGATCATCGGCTACCTGATCGAAACCGACGGCGCGATTCTGTTCCGCGCCGACGGCCAGGGCGGCTGGACCCTGCCGGTGGCGGGCAAACGCAAGGGCTTTATCGATGCCGGCAGCAGCGCCCTGCCGGTGGAACTGGAGTCGACCTTCTTGTATTCGGTGTTCGATGTGGATGACACCGACCCGGGCTTCCTGATCTATCGCGCCCAACTTGGCGCGCTGGAGGCCGAACTGCCCGACACCCTGCGCTTCTTCCCGCTGGACGACCTGCCCATCGACCTGATGCCGGTCAACGAACTGCGCTCGGTGGTGCGTCGCTATGCCCGCGAACGCGAGAACCAGCAATTCGGCATCTACACCGGCTCCGCCGCCAGCGGGCGCATCGCGATGCTCGAAAACGCCCCGCTTTGATCCGCACACACAGGACACTTGCATGAAAACCACGGTCAGCGCCCTTGAGGGCAATCGTCTCAACCTGTTTATCGACGGCCGCTTCGTCGAACCGGCCAGCGGCACCTATGTCGACAGCTTCGACCCCACCACCGGCCAGGCCTGGTACGAGTTCGCCCAGAGCGACGCCAGCGATGTCGCCCGCGCGGTGGCATCGGCCAAGCGCGCCTTCCACGACCCGCAGTGGCGCGACATCACGCCCACCGCACGGGGCAAGCTGCTCTATCGCCTGGCGCAACTGGTGGCCGAGCACGCCGAGGAACTGGCCCTGCTGGAAACCCGTGACAACGGCAAGCTGCTGCGCGAGATGAGCGCGCAAATGAGCGCCCTGCCCGACGCCTACACCTACTTCGCCGGCATGGCCGACAAGCTGCAAGGCGAGGTGATCCCGGTCAACAAGCTCAACCAGCTCAACTACAGCAGCCGCGAGCCCCTGGGCGTGGTTGGCATGATCACCCCGTGGAACTCGCCGCTGATGCTGCTCACCGGCACCCTGGCGCCGTGCCTGGCGATCGGCAATACCGTGGTGATCAAGCCATCGGAACATGCCAGCGCCTCCACCCTGGCCCTGGCCGAATTGATCATCCAGGCGGGCTTCCCGGCCGGCGTGGTCAACGTGGTCACCGGCAACGGCGCGATCACCGGCGATGCCTTGACGCGCCACCCGGACATCGCCAAGTACGTGTTTACCGGCAGCACCGACACCGGCCGCCGCATTGCCGGCAACGCCGCGAACAACCTGGTGCCGTGCCAGATGGAATTGGGCGGCAAATCACCTCACGTGGTGTTCGCCGACGTCGACATCGAGAAAGCCGTCAACGGCGTGGTCTCGGGGATTTTCGCCGCCGCCGGGCAAAGCTGCGTGGCCGGATCGCGCTGCTTTGTCGAAGCCTCGATCTATGACCAATTTGTGGAAGCGCTGGTGGCGCGCACGCAAAAAATCACCGTGGGCCACCCCATGGAAGCCAATACCGATATCGGCCCCTTGGCGTTGCAAGCCCAGCTGCAAAAAATCGAAGGCTACATCGCCAGCGGCCTGCAACAAGGCGCCCAGGCTGCCATCGGTGGCAAGCGCCCAAGCGCTGCGCACCTGAGCGAAGGCTGGTACTTCGAACCGACAGTAATGGCTAACGCCCGCAACGACATGCCGTTCATGCGCGACGAGCTGTTCGGGCCGGTGGTGGGCGTGATGCCGTTCAGTTCCGAAGAACAGATGATCAGCCTGGCCAACGACACCGCCTACGGCCTGGCCTCGGGCATCTGGACCCAGAACATCGACCGCGCCCTGCGCTTTGCCAACCGCATTGACGCCGGCACGGTGTGGATCAACACCTACCGCAGTTCGGCCTACATGTCGGCCAACGGCGGCTTCAAACAGAGCGGCTACGGGCGACGCGGCGGCTTTGATGTGATGCGCGAGTTCTCCCGCGCCAAGAACGTGATCATCGACTACTCCGGCGAGATGCAGGACCCGTTCGTGATTCGCCTGCGCTGATTATTTAAGGAGCCTCACATGAAATTTGCCGTATCCCTGAGCATGGAACGTTTCTCCCCGGACGTGCCGATGCAGACCGTCATGGCCAACCTGCTGGAGCTGGCGAAGATCGCCGACGAAGGCGGTTTCGAAACCCTGTGGACGTCCGAGCACCACACCCTGGAATGCACCATCGCGCCCAACCCGTTCCAGACCCTGACCTGGCTAGGCCAGCACACCGAGCGCATCCGCCTGGGCACCGCGACCATCGCGGCCGCCTACTGGCACCCGATCCGCCTGGCCGGGGAAGCAGCGCTGTGCGATCACTTGACCAAAGGCCGCCTGGAATTCGGCATCGCCCGGGGTTCCTACCAGTACGAATTCGACCGCATGACCCCTGGCCTACAACAGCAGGAAGGCGTCGGCTACATGAAGGAACTGGTGCCGGCGGTGCAGAAACTCTGGACCGGTGACTACGCCCACGACGGCCATTACTGGAAATTCCCGCTGACCGCTGCGGTGCCCAAACCCTTGCAAAAAGACCACCCGCGCATCTGGGTGGCCGCACGTGACCCGGGCACCTTCGACTGGGCGGTGGGCATCGGCGCCAACATTCTCTCTACCCCGCTCTCCCTACCGGCCGCCGAGATCGCCGTGCTGGGCGAGAAATTCAACAAGGCCGTGGCCGACAACCCCCACGTGCCGCGCCCACGCTTCATGATGCAGCGGCGCACCTGCGTCTACGCCAACCCGGAAGACTGGCAAGTGCCGGTGCAACACAGCATGGACTTTGGCCGTGCGTTCGAAAACCTGATGCAGAACGTCGGCACCGTGCACAACGGTTTCCCTGAGCCGGTGCCGTTTGAAGCGGTGCGCGGCAAGGAGAACTACAACCCGGACAACATCCGCCGCAACCTGATGTTCGGCACCCCGGACGAAATCATCGCCAAGTTGCTCGACTATGAAGCGGCCGGCGTCGATCAATATTGCCTGGGCCTGACCTTCAACCTGCCGTTCGAATTGCAGAAGCAAACCCTTCGCCTGTTCATCGACGAGGTAATGCCGGTGTTCGCCGAGCGCGAGCGCGTCAAACGTCGCGAAACGGTGGCGGGGTAAGCCATGGGCGACGCACAACAACTCAGCGTGGCGAATGTCACGCTCAACTACCGCCTCGATGGGCACGGGCCGCGACCACTGGTGTGCATACACGGCGTGGGTTCCAGCCTGGAAGCCTGGGCCGAAGTGGTGCAGGACTTGAAGGAGGGTTTCACGGTACTGACCTTCGATTTGCGCGGCCATGGGCAGTCGTCCCGTACACCGGGGCGCTATGAAATCGACCATCTGGTCAGTGAAGCCCTGGCGCTGGCCGAACACGTGGGTTTTGGGCGATTCGACCTGGCGGGGTTTTCGTTGGGTGGTTTGATCGCCCAGCGCCTGGTTCTGACGCACCCTGAGCGGGTGCGGCGGCTGGTGCTGTTGTCGACCGTCGCCGGGCGTAATGCCGAAGAACGTGAGCGAGTTAAAGCGCGCCTGGTTGCCCTGCAAGCCGGCGAGCCGGTGGCGCATTACGAAGCCTCGTTGGCGCGTTGGTTGACCGAGCAATTTCAGGCACAGAACCCGGATGCCGTGCTGCGCTTGCGGCAACGGAATGCTGCCAATGACCCAGTGTGTTACGCCGCGGCGTACCGGGTGCTGGCCGAATCGGATTTCGGCGAGCAACTGGGGCAGATCCACTGCCCGACACTCATTGCCACCGGCTCCGATGACCTCGGCTCCAACCAGCGCATGGCGGCGTTCATGCACAAGCAAATCCAAGGCTCGACCCTGCGAATTCTGCCGGGACTGCGCCACTGCATCCTGATAGAGGCACCACAGCAAGTGGCGGCGCTGATGCTCGATTTTTTAACCGATTCGGAGACCCACCATGGATAAGTCATTGCAGGCCAGTGGCGAGCGCGTACGCCGCCAAGTGCTGGGAGACGCCTACGTCGACCAGTCCCTGGGCCGGGCCGACGATTTCTCGCGGCCGTTCCAGGACGTGTTGAATGAATATTGCTGGGGCATGGTCTGGACCGACGACGCCCTGGACCTCAAGCAACGCAGCCTGCTCAACCTGGGCATGCTCGCGGCGCTGGGGCGCATGGAGGAGTTTGGCGTGCACTTTTGCGGCGCCCTGCGCAACGGTTTGACCGATGAGGAATTGCGCGCGGCCCTGGTGCAAATCGCGGTGTATTGCGGCATTCCGGCGGGCGTCGAAGCCTTCCGCGTAGCCCGCAAGGCCCGGGAAGGCATGGCCTCGATGGAATCACCTACCGGCTGACGCCCACCCCTTGCACCCGCCCCACGCTCATGCTGTAACTGCTTTGTCGAACAACAAGAAATTTTTGCGTTGCCCATTGCGACTGCACCACCGACGGACCTTTGACTGCCAGTAGCCCAAAAATTTCTCTTGATGAAATTTCCGCAGATAGCAAAACAACAATTGGAGGCAATTGGTGAGCGAACGACTAAAGATCGAGAACCTGTATAAGGTGTTCTCTTCGGCGCCCGATCGAGCCATGCAGCTCTTGACCGCTGGCGCCAGCAAAGACCGGATCCTGGCGGAGACCGCCACGGTGGTCGGCCTCAACAACGTATCGCTGTCGATTCCCAGCGGCGCGATCTACATGATCATGGGCTTGTCCGGCTCGGGCAAATCCACCCTTGCGCGGTGCATCAATCGCTTGAACGAACCGACGGCAGGCAAAATCCTGCTCGACGGTGAAGACCTAGTAACGCTTAACGAAAGCCAGCTGCGAGAAGTACGACGAACCCGCATCTCGATGGTGTTTCAGCACTTCGCCCTGCTGCCGAACAAAACCGTGATCGAGAACACCGAATTTGGCCTCAAGTTGAGGGGCGTGCCGTTGGCCCAGCGCCGCAAGCGCGCTGAAGAAGTGCTGGCGGTTGTTGGCCTGGCCAAGTGGGCCGATCACCATCCCCACGAACTCTCCGGCGGCATGCGTCAGCGGGTTGGCCTAGCCCGTGCACTGACCACGGATGCCGATGTGCTGATCATGGACGAAGCCTTCAGCGCGCTTGATCCACTGATTCGTACGGAAATGCAGGACGAACTGCTGCGTCTGCAGCGCACCCTCAAGAAAACAATTCTGTTCATAACCCACGATTTTCAGGAGGCGCTGAAGCTGGGTACACGCATCGCGATCATGGCCGACGGTCAAGTGGTGCGCGAGGGCACGCCCCAGGAAATCGTCATGGATCCGGGCAGCGATTATGTCGCAGCGTTCACTCGGGATGTGGACCGCTCACGACTGTTCGATGCCCTTTCGATCATGGATGCCGCAGGCACATTGCTGGTCCAGGGCGACACCCGCATCGTCGGCAATGAAAGCTCCAGCGCTTTCGTCCTGAACATCAGAGGCAAAGCGGTCGGCGTGCTCGATTCCGCCGCGTTGTTGGCGGTCGGTGGAGGCGCCGACGCGCTGCAACGCCTGTCGCCGCAGTTTGTCAGCGTGCCGGGCAACGCCAAATTGGTGGAAGTGGCGCGCCTGCTCAAGCCGGGCCTGCCGGTGGCGGTGGTCGATGGCGAGGGGCTGTTTATCGGCACCCTGAGCAGCGCCCACATTCTCGATTGTATTGCCAGCGTCGCGTCCCATTGCCCAAGCGCTGCGGAGGTTGCACATCATGCTTAGTTCAGAAGACATCGCGGTTTTCCCCGTAGACCAATGGATCAGCCAAGGCGTCGAGTGGATGGGCATTCATTTGCGGCCGATGTTCCTGGCGATTCGTTGGCCGGTGGAGCACTTGCTGGCGTTGAGCGACTCGCTGATCCACGCCATTCCCTTCCCAATCATGGTGCTGCTGATGTTCCTCGTGGCCTACCGCGCCGCGAGCCTGGGGGTGGCGCTGTTCAGTGCAGCGGCGCTGGTGGCGATTGCCGTGCTGGGGGTGTGGGACGAGGCCATGACCACCTTGTCGCTGATCACCACGGCGATCGTGATCTGCATGGTCATCGGGATTCCCATGGGCATCTGGTGCGCCCGCAGCGAACGGGTCTGGCAGGTGATGCGCCCGATCCTCGACATCATGCAGACCACCCCGACCTTCGTGTACCTGGTGCCGGTGGTGATGCTATTCGGAGTTGGCACGGTGTCGGGTGAGGTTGCTGTAGTGATTTCCGCCTGCCCGCCGTTGATTCGCTTCACCTACCTGGGCATTCGCATGGTGGACACCGAACTGGTGGAAGCTGGCCACGCCTTTGGCGCCGATCGCCGGCAATTGCTCTGGGAAATCCAATTGCCCCTGGCAATCCCCACAATCCTCGGCGGCCTCAACCAGACAGTGCTCACGGCCATGGTGATGTCGGTGGTGGTGGCGATGATCGGCGCCGAAGGCCTGGGCTTGGTAGTGTTGCAAGGGCTTGGGCGGATGGATGTTGGCCGCGCCGCTGTGGGCGGGATCGCAATTGTGTTGCTGGCGATGATGCTCGACCGGATCACCCAGAAATTGGCGCAACCGTCCGTGCGTAAACGCCAGTCGCTGTTCAAGCGCCTGATCAATCCCCGACCGGTAAACGCATAAAAAGAAAGAATTCCTAATGCCCGTTTTTGACTGCGTCGCCTTAAACATAACGAGAAAAAAAGAGGAAATTATCATGCGTCCACTCAAAGCCTTGCTTGGATTTGCAGCAACGTTGTCCCTGGTTGGTCTGGCGTGCACTCAAGTGATGGCCGACGACTTGCCAGGCAAAGGCAAGACCATTCGCTTCGTGCAGTCGGAAAGTACCGGCGGTAACTATGTCATCACTAAAATCGCCATTGAGGCTAGCAAGCGCCTGGGTTATGCGACCAAGTTGAGCACCGTCAACACCACGCTATTTTTCCCCGCAGCGGCCCAGGGTGACCTGGACCTATCGATGGACGTGACCCTACCCCAGCTGCAACCCAGCTTCGACAAGGTCAAGGATCGCACCGAAGTGGTGGGCGGCGGCTCTATCACCGGCGCCGGCTACAACGGCTACATGATCGACAAGAAAACCGCCGACGCTTACCACATCACCAGCCTGGAACAACTCAAAGACCCGAAGATCGCCGGGCTGTTCGGCAAGAACGGCAAGGCTGACCTGATCAGTTGCGATCCGGGCTGGGGTTGCGGCGACGTGGTCGATTATCAACTCGACAAGTTCGGTCTCAAGGCCACCGTCAACCCCGTGCGCGGCAAATATGAGGCGCTGATGTTCGAAAACGTCGCGCGCTTGAAACGTGGCGAGCCGGTGTTTTTCTATGCCTGGGCGCCGTCGTGGATGACCAACACCATGGTGCCGGGTAAAGACGTGGTCTGGCTGCCGACACCATTCGATGCCTTGCCTGGCAATGTTCCGAGCACCGTTTCGGCATTAACTCCAGGGGTGACCGGTTGCGCTGGCGGCGCCGACCCTTGCCGCATGGCCATGGCTGCGTGGAACTGGTACGCGATCGGTAACAAGCAATTTGTCGCGGCCAATCCGGCCATCAAGGCCCTGGTGGAGCAAATGACGTTCCCCCAGAACACGTGGAGCTATTGGGAAAAAACCATCAGCCAGGACGGCTCCAGCGAACGCAACATCCGCAAGCTGGCGGATGACTGGATGAGTGAAAACAAGGTGACGATGGATGGCTGGGTGGCCAAGGCCAAAGCCGCTCAGTAACGCCGCAGTCTTTGCGCTGAGCGGGTTGGCCCGCTCACCGTAAAAACTGCTGTTTGACGGCACACAAGCAGAAAAAACCACTGCCGCACCCCGCCAAACCTCCGGTTACCGTTCCCGCACTGCCCTAGCGTTAATCAAGTTGGAGTGAACGCAATGAGCTACAGAAACCCGCTGCTGTTCAAAGCCCTATGCTACGTCAATGGGCATTGGGTCCACAGTGACAGTGGTCGCAGCATCGCCGTGCACAACCCGGCGAACCTTGAATTGATTGGCCATGTGCCGCTGCTCGATCAGCCGCAGATTGTCGCGGCAGTCGATGCGGCGCATCGGGCCTTTGCTGGCTGGCGCGAATTTAGCGTGGAAGCGCGCGCCACGATTCTGCGGCGCTGGGCCGCATTGATCCTTGAGCATGAGGAGGACCTCGCGCGCATTCTCAGTCAGGAACAAGGTAAGCCTCTGGCCGAATCCCGTGGCGAAATCGCCTACGCCGCCAGTTTCATTCCGTGGTTCGCCGAAGAGGCCCGGCGGCTGTATGGGCAGAACATTCCCAGCCATATCCCGGGCGCGCACCTCGGCACCGTCAAGGAACCGGTCGGCGTGTGTGCGCTGCTGACCCCTTGGAATTTCCCTTCGGCGATGATCACCCGCAAAGCAGCTGCCGCACTCGCTGCCGGTTGCACGGTGGTGATCAAACCGGCCCACGAAACACCCTATTCGGCATTCGCTTTGGCCCAGTTGGCCGAAGAGGCCGGCTTCCCCGCCGGAGTGTTCAACGTGGTGTTGGGCGAACCGCAGATGGCCATGCAGACTCTGGTTCAGGACAGCCGCGTGCGCTCCGTCAGCTTCACCGGCTCGACCCGGGTCGGCAAGTTGGTACTGCAAGCAATTGCCCAGGACGTGAAGAAGGTCGCGTTGGAATTGGGCGGCAATGCGCCGTTCATTGTCTGCGCCGATGCAGACCTGGAACTGGCGGTGAAGATCGCAGTGGAAGCCAAATTCCAGACTTCCGGCCAGGATTGCTGCGCGGCCAACCGGATCATAGTCGAGCGCTCGATTTACCCGGCGTTTCTCAGTCGCTTTGCCGCCGCCGTGCGTGAGCTGCGGGTCGGCCCGGCGCTGATCGGCGAGCAGGAGCAACCGGTCGACATCGGCCCGCTGATGCACCAGGCCGCTTTTGACGTGACCGCCGAACGTGTGGCCGATGCACTAAAGCTGGGCGCGCAACGCCTGGTGGGCGGCGAGGCTCACGCCTTGGGTGGCTTGTTTTACCAGCCGACCGTGCTTGCGGATGTCACGCCGCAAATGCGCATTTACCGTGAAGAGAATTTCGCTCCGATTGCCGGGGTGATGCCGTTCGATACCCTTGAGCAAGCCATCGAAATGGCCAACGACACCGAATACGGTCTGGCCGCCTACATTTGTTCCAATCGCCTGGACCTGATCTACCCTCTGATTCGCCGTCTAGACCATGCGATGGTCGCCGTCAACGGCGTCAAGTTCACCGGCCACCCGATCCCGTTCGGTGGCATGAAAGCCTCGGGGCTGGGCCGCGAAGGCGGCACCGAGGGCTTCGAAGCCTTTGTCGAAACCAAATATTTCTGCCTACACCATCAAGGGCAGTCCTAAGGAGACGTACCATGAACCAAGAGTTCGACACGCTGTTCGAGCAAGACCGCGCACACTTCATGCACCCCTCGACCCACGCCCACGATCACGCCAGAGGCGCGCTCAAGGGACGCATCATCAAGAGCGCCTCGGGTATTCGTATCCGTGACCATGAAGGCCGCGAATTCATTGACGCCTTTGCCGGACTGTACTGCGTGAACATTGGCTACGGCCGTACCGAAGTGGCCGACGCGATCTATAAACAGGCCAAGGAACTGGCCTACTACCACACCTATGTCGGCCACTCGACCGAGGCGATCATCGGGCTGTCCAGCCGCATCATGGACTGGGCGCCCGAGGGCATGAAAAAGGTCTATTACGGCCTGTCCGGGTCCGACGCCAATGAAACCCAGATCAAACTGGTGCGTTACTACAACAACGTGCTGGGCCGTCCACAGAAGAAGAAAATCATCTCCCGCGACCGTGGTTACCACGGGTCGGGGATAATGACCGGCAGCCTCACCGGGCTGCCGACGTTTCACCAGCATTTCGACCTGCCGGAGCAAGGCGTTAAACACACTGTATGCCCGCACTGGTACCGCAAAGCCCCTGCCGGTATGGACGAGGCCGCCTTTGTCCGTTATTGCGCCGACGAGCTGGAGAAAATGATTCTCGCCGAAGGCCCCGATACCGTCGCCGCGTTCATTGGCGAACCTGTCATGGGCACCGGCGGCATCGTGGTCCCTCCTGCCGGTTACTGGTCGGCGATTCAAGCGGTACTGAACAAATACGACGTGTTACTGATCGCCGATGAAGTGGTCTGTGCCTTCGGTCGACTAGGTTCGAAGATGGGCAGTCAGCGCTACGGCATGCGCCCCGACCTGATCACCATCGCAAAGGGGCTGACCAGCGCCTACGCGCCGTTGTCAGCGGTGATCGTCGGCGAAAAGGTCTGGGATGTGATCGAAAAGGCTTCCGAATCTCAAGGTGCCATGGGTCATGGCTGGACTTACTCCGGGCATCCAATTTGCGCGGCGGCGGCTCTGGCCAACCTCGACATACTCGAGCGGGAAAACCTGACTGCCAACGCAGAGACGGTCGGCGGCTACCTGAACCGGCGGTTGCGCGAAACCCTGGAAGGCCACCCGCTGGTGGGTGAAGTACGCGGCGACGGCATGCTCGCCGCCGTGGAGTTTATGGCCGACCGAGAACAGCGCACCCCGTTTGATGCAGCGTTGAAAGTCGGCCCGCGGGTTTCGGCGGCGTGCCTAGAGCGTGGCATGATTGCCCGGGCCATGCCCCATGGCGATATCCTTGGCTTCGCACCCCCACTCATCCTGACCCAAGAGGATGCGGATCTGATAGTCGATATAACCCGCAGTGCGATTGATCAGGTGAGCAGTGAAGTGCTGGGCTGAGTTCACTCAAGGCTCTGCGTTTTGACGAACAGCAACCCCCCGATAATCGGGGTTTTGCTGGTTGGAGCATCCGTTGCACAGACGTTGCAGTCACACTCGACGAATGGCCTGCTACTCACCTCCCCCCTACGCTTGCGGAGTCCGTAAACGATGCACAAGATTGATCGTTATGACAAGAACATCCTGCGGATCCTGTCCGAGGACGGGCGTATCACTAAGTCGAATCTGGCCGAGGCCATCAAACCCAGCGGGACGCAGCCGCTCCAGACGTTGAATGCTCTGCTTTTCAAAACGGTCCCTAAACGGCCCCTGATTCTCTAGATACCTTACAAGCTCGAGCTGCGGCTCCATGAGAGCCATCATGAGCTCATCGAAGCGGACAGCGAGCTCGATAGCTCGGAATCGGCTTAATCAATGGCACCTCAAATTGCATTTACTCCGGTCAAAGCAATTGTGGGCTAACAGAATAGACGACCTCTTCGTACCGACGTATTTTAAACAACGATTCACCTGTTTATTATGGAGTACATCTTTGAACCAAACGTCCTATCTGCAAATTGTGCGTTCATGCCTATAAACAAGCACCGACGCCCCCTATTCTAGAGCGGTCAAAAGCCCATTAGTTGAAACACTCAAGCGCTAAGCACCACTGTCGCAGCATTCCACAAGTACGCTTCGCCTGGCTGTGCTTTTTTGCGATGTTGATGATTTTTGTCGGTCCTCTGATTTCGCAGACAATGCCGATGAATCATACCCACGTCATGCCGCCGGGTACGTCGATGGATATGGGCGGCGGTGTGCCCCCGCAGCACTGCATTGCGAACCAATCCACAAAAGCCGCGAGCGCGCTGCATCCTCTTTGGGAGAAGTGCGGCTATTGCAGTCTGTTGTTTTCTTCGCCAGCCCTGGCCTCGTTACCCAAGATCCTGATCGGCGTTTATAGAGGCTGTTCAACACGACTGATGCCTTATGTCAGCGGCGGGTATGGGCGTGAGACGATCTTCCCTGGCGCGCGCACTCGCGCTCCGCCAAGTTCCCTGCCGGGTGAAACCCTCACGTGGCCTTGCTGCTTTTCAGCAAGTGCCGCGCCTTAATTGCTCGTTGAAATCCTGAGTGTCCACCCCTGCCTGTGAGGCGGGTCGGACATTCACGGCTACACGTCAGATGCATGTTGAAGTACTGGCCGGTGTTTCAGCGAAACCTGGGAAACCACGTTATGACACAACACTTTTCAAACGTTCCAACGTGGGCGACGACCTTCTGCGCCCTGTGCTTCGCTACCGCTTCACAGGCTCAAAACGATGTCGACAGCCCAGTTGAACTGGCGCCCATCAGCATCACCGCCCCCCCGGTCGGGCTGCCCTCAGCCAGCCTAGCAACGGCCTTGCTGCCCGAAGCCACGGGCGGGCAAGTGGCAAGCGGCAGCCGGCTAGGCCTGCTTGGCAACCGCGACCGCCTTGACACCCCGTTCAACGTGACGGGCTACACCTCGACCTACATTGCCGACAGCCAGGCGCGCAGCATTGCCGATGTAGTGGCTGCGGATCCTTCGGTGCGCGTGGTTTTTCCACGGGCGAGCTATCGGGACGTTTATTACATACGCGGCTTCAGCCTGTTCTCCTACAACATGGGCCTGGACGGTCTGTACGGTATCGCCCCCAAACAACGCTACCCCGCCGAATTTGCCGAACGGATTGAAATCCTCAAGGGCCCGGACACCTTCGTCAACGGGGTGTCCCTTGGCGGCTCGGTGGGGGGCGCGATCAATATCGTGCCAAAGCGCGCCACGAATGACGACGTCACGACGCTGACGACCCGTTTTGAGTCCAACAGTGAGCTAGGGACTCATGTCGATGTCGGGCGTCGCTTTGGTGAGGCCAAACAGTTCGGCATTCGTTTCAACGGCCTGGTCAGCCACGGTGACCTGACGCTCGATGACCAGTCTTCCACACTTGGCGCCACGGCATTGAGCCTCGACTATCAAGGTGATCGCCTGCGTTTATATGGCGACTTTGGCACGCAACGACAGAAAGTCGACGCAGTGGATTGGGTCGCCACCTTGGCACCCGGGGTGAAGAAACCGCCAATAATTGACGGCCATACCGACCTTGGCCAACCCTGGGCGTCCGTCACCAGCAAGGACAGCTACGCCGCAGTGCGCGGCGAATATGATTTGACCGATCAATGGACGGCCTTCACCAGCCTGGGCATCAGCACCACCGAGACAACCGGCCTTTACGTGCAGCCCACCAACCTCAAGACCAACGGTGATTTCCTGGCGGCTATCCGGTCGTTTCCGTCCAACGGTACGTCTGTGTCGACCCAGTCCGGGCTGCGCGGAACCTTTGATACCGGGCCTGTAGGCCACCACCTCACACTGGCTACGGCGTATTGGCACCAGGATCTCAAAGCAGTCAGCACAGTGCTTGGCAGTTATGCGGCGAATGCCTACAACACGATCTCGCAGCCCAAGCCCAACACATCCGCCGTGGTGGACTTGGACGACATCCATCACACATCCCAAGTCAACTTCAGCAGTGTTGCTCTGGCCGACACGCTGTCAGTGTTGAACGAGCGTGTACAGCTGACGCTGGGCGGCCGCCAGCAGACTATTCAGAGCGACAACTACGCTGCACAAAGTGGCGCCAAAACCTCATCCTATGATCGTTCCGCGTTTTCACCGGCGCTGGGGGTGGTGTTCAAGCTGAGTGATCATCTGAGCCTGTATGGCAATTATGTTGAAGCCCTGCAGCAAGGCCCGTCGGTCCCTAACACGGCGCTTAACTACGGTGACACTCTTGCTCCAGTGATCTCGCGTCAGGTCGAAACCGGGATCAAGGCAGACATCGGTACCTGGTTCACCAGCCTGGCCGCGTTCCAGATCACCCAACCCAACGGCAACACAGACCTGCGCACCAATATCTATGCCCTGGATGGCGAACAGCGCAACCGTGGGCTGGAGTGGAATATCTCCGGCGCATTGCTTGAGCAGGTCCGCATCCTGGGTGGTGCAACGTTGATCGACGGTCGCCAGACCAAGACCGCAGGCGGCGTGTATGACGACAAAAAGGCGATTGGCGTACCGAACTATCAAGCCAATCTCGGCCTTGAATGGGATACCCCGGTGCCTGACCTCACCCTGTCCACTCGGGTCATCCGCACCGACAAACAATACGTCGATGCCTCCAACACCCAATCGATTGATGCCTGGACCCGTTACGACCTGGGCGCGCGCTATTCGCTCAAGGGCGTGATGGACAAGCCAGTGGTGCTGCGGGTGGCGGTGGAAAACGTCGCGAACACGCGCTACTGGGCCTCCGCCTCCACCGGGCAGGTATCCGGCATCTCACGCGCCCCCCCTCGAACCTTGTTGCTTTCCAGCACTTTTTCATTCTGACCCACAGGAAAACACACCATGAACGACTCATTTTCCAATGGCATCGGCCGTCGCGACTTTCTTTCAACCTCCCTCATTGTCGCCAGCGGGCTCGCGCTGGGTGATAAAGCGCTGGCCGGCCAGAAAGATCCAGGCATGCCCATGCCCAACGCAAAACCGGCCGGTCCCAAACTCAAAATTGCCATGCTGGTGTACCCGCGCATGGTCCTGCTGGACCTGGTTGGGCCGCAAACCGTGTTCAATATCATCGGCAGCGACATTTACCTCGTGGCCAAGACCCTGGCGCCCGTTTCAACCGATGTCGGCATCGATATTGCGCCCGACAGGGTGTTTGACGACTGCCCCCACGACCTTGATGTGCTGTTCGTACCGGGCGGTCTGATGGGTTCGCTGGCGGCCATGCAGGATGAAGCGACCTTACAGTTTCTGGCCGACCGCGGGCAAACCGCACAGTACGTCACCAGCGTGTGTACCGGCGCACTCGTCATCGGCGCTGCTGGTTTGCTCAAGGGGTACCGTGCCAATACCCACTGGGGGGTGGCTGATTTGCTGCCACTGCTAGGCGCAACGCTCGATCGCAGCCGCGTCGTGCATGACCGAAATCGCATGACCGGTGGCGGTGTGACGGCAGGCATTGATTTTGGTTTGACGCTTGCCGCCATTTTGTGCGGAGAAGATATGGCCAAACATGCCCAACTGATCATCGAATACGCGCCGGAGCCGCCATTCCAGGCTGGCACACCGGAGGAAGTCGGCCCGGCGAGAATGATAGAGGAGCGCAAGCGTCGGGTGTGGATGGACGGTGAGGCCCTGCGCGTATGCGAACTGGCCTCACAGCGGCTAGGGTTGCCCCAAGCCCTGCCTAAGAAAGCTTAAAGCTACGCGTCAACTCAGCCCAAGGACGGGATTTGTTGGCATGTTGCCACGTTTAAATTTACATGACCCGTAAGGGCCGCCGCAAAAAAAACTAATACAACTGGCGATGCATCTGGCGAGAAGGAACGGAAAATCACTATAGAAATTCGTTACCGTTAAATCACACAAGGCGAGTTGGCGAGTCTCTAATCAAATGCTGCGCCAAGCAAAGCGTCAAGATTTAGACGAGCCATACTTGCTTTCTTATCAGTGATAAAGTACATCGATGATAAAGATATATCCAGTGGTTAGAGACTACCCTTGAAAATTGCGACTGCTTGCGCGCAGCGTTTGATATCGTTCGCTCAGGGTACTAGGTACATCGTCTCAGGGGGCGAACGCCAAACGTGGAGCAACTCAGCCTGCGCAGCCGAATTAACAAATGTTCACTCAAGTAGCCTTTGGTTACAGCATTCTGATCACACTGCCCGAGCCGAGCGCTGCCACGGCAAGCCGGATATCAAGTTGCTGCGGACTGTTCTCGAAAGAGCCGCATCCATTTTCTGATGACGCGAGCATTGATGCCATGGGCTGATGACAATCTTGCACAACCTATAGCATGACTGACATGTTCGCCTCCCCTGAGGTCGTGTTGTACCACCCAGTGCCGCAAGCGGCCAGCACGCACCAGCCGCTCACTGCGATCACGCCTTGCCAGTAATCCCATACTTACCGACATAATCGCCGAGAAGGTCAGCGTAGTCGTTCTCACGAGACGACTGCTCGCTCTGTTGGATCGCGACCATGACGAAGGTCACGGCGGCAGCGAGCACGTTGCTCGCGGCCGAGGCGAAGCTCAGGCTGCCGGCGATGATCGGAATAGCGGTAACCGAGATACCGGAAAGGCCGGCGATGGCCTCAATGCCAACGGCAAGTCCGGAAATCACACCCAGGCCACTGCTGGTAACGCTCAACCCGCCGTTAAGCTTGTCACCTGAACGGATGGCTTGGACGCCATCGATGATGCCTAGCACCCCACCGGCAATGCCCGCAGCGCTTCCCACGAGCGACGCAGAGTTTCCTATCCGGCTTAGGTTGTCTTTGATGTTAGGGCTGACCCTAAGCTGCGTTCCATTGGCCGCTACGGCACTCTCTAGGTCCTTGATGTACTGTGTGTACGCTTTGGTGCCGCCTTCAGTGATTATTGCGGCGGTTTGGATCGAGCTGATCGCCACGTTGGCGGCAGCTTTGGGCGTCATGTCAGCACCGGCCGCGACGCCTTTAGAAATGCTCAGCCCGGCAAGGAACAGACCGCTGACGGTGTGCATGATACCTTTGTCACTAAGGTCCTTGAGGCCGCCTCCGGTAAGCCATTCAGCCTTGATGCCCACCTTGGTGGCCTGACGCATCATGTCCCACGAACCGCGCATGGCGCTTAGGAGTTGATCACGGCTCATTGTCTTGCCAGCGTCGGTCACCAACAACTCGGGCGCCTGTTCTTTAATCGAGTCGAAAATCGACTCGATTTTCTTCTCGTCGAGCTGCTCGCCGCCGTTCACTCCATAGGCGGCTTTCAGATCGTCGAACGTAAGCTCCTTCTGGAAGATTTGGGCAGTTTTTTTGCTTACCAGCTTCCCCAGTTTTTCATCGTAAGGGGCAGT
Source organism: Pseudomonas sp. R76 (assembly GCF_009834565.1). Taxonomy (GTDB): domain Bacteria; phylum Pseudomonadota; class Gammaproteobacteria; order Pseudomonadales; family Pseudomonadaceae; genus Aquipseudomonas. The sequence goes on along the minus strand of NZ_CP019428.1, from coordinate 3,260,393 downwards.
AACGTCAGCCGGTAATGTCGCGTTGAACAACGCCACTTCCATACTGAACGCACTCAGGCCCTGCTCCGGAGTCCCCTTTTCCATCAGCGCGTCGAGACGCTTGCCTGTGCTGATGTCCTGCTCGTAGTAACGTTGCAGGTCCTTACCGATCGAGCTCTTGGCCACCGCATTTTGGATTGCCTTCGTATCGTGAATGCCCAACGCCGCTTGGGTAGAGGTCGCGAGGTTATTGAACGCGATAAGCGCCTCGGTTTTGCTGGCACCTTCTTGCTTGGAGCTTTTTTCCCAAAGCGCATCCAATGCCTTACCGCTGAGGATTTCGTCCTGGTAGGTCTTCTGCACACTGGCCTTCATACCGGGGATTTTACCGACCAGTTTCTCCATCGATGTCGCGCCGGCCTGTTCGAGGTACTTGACCACTTCCTTGTCGGCGGTCAGTTGGTCGATGTGTGCCTGTATGTCTTTCATCAGAGCCTTGGGATCGTCGCCCACGCCGGCGCGATCCCCAAGCTTCTTGACGATATGGCTTTTTTTCCACATACCTGAACTCTCACCCATCATTACCAAACCGTAGGCCTGCTGAAGGTCTTGCACTACTGCGGCTTTTTCCTTGGCCGAATAACGGTTGGTTTTTTTGAAAATCTCTGGGCCAATCTTCGAGGTGTCTACGCCATCGACAGCGCCACCTTGGCTAGCGCGGGCCAGGAACTGCGAGGCCGAGGCCGCGTCCTTGGGCGCCTCCTTATCGATCCAATTGCTGATGTCCTCCTTGGTCAGCAAACCGTCCGAGCCATAGCGCATCTTGTCGACGCTGGTTTCCAGCAGCTTGAACGTACCTGGGTTGCTCCAGAAATCGATCGCCTCCTTGAGGTTATCGGGCAGATTGGCATGCTCGCTCTTGAATTTTTGCAAGTCGCCCACGCGCAGAAACTCACGGGCACCGGTGGCCTCGCGAATCGCGTCGAAGTTCTCATGCAGGATTGAGGCGTACTCAGCGATCTTCAGCGACGAAGCGTCAGAATCTAAATGGTTTTTCTTGAAATCCTGATACTTACCGGCGTGATGCTCCAGGGCCGAGAAGCCGTACTTACCGAAATCTTGCAAGCGACCAGCCTCGGTGCCGTGCTCGGCTTCACCACTGCTGGTGAAACCGTCGATCTTGCCATTGCCCTTATCGCCGCCGGTGTTGAAGGCGCCATCATTGGAATAGCTTTCAATGTACTCGAGCACTTGCACGGCACGGTAGGCGGCGTCAGCGTCGTGTTCGAAATCACCGACCTGATCCTTGAGCATGTCGCGGGTACCGCTCTGGTTCTCCAAACCACGCAAAAGCGACGAGTCGCGTTGGATTTCAGCTGCCGAACGCTTGTCATCGCTGGGGCGCGTCCAATCAATGCCCAGTTTCTTGGCTTGCTCGCGGGCAGTAGCGTCGCTGCCAGCTTTGGTGCGATTAGGAATCACGCCATTCAGGCTGTCGAAACCGTTCTTGCCAAAGTCCTGCAAACGGCCGGCCTCGGTACCATGCTTGGCCTCGCCACTACTGGTGAAGCCGTCGATCTGGCCATTACCCGTGTCCTTGCCGACCAGGGCTTTGCCCTCATCGTCGAAGCGCTGTATGTGCTCGATCACCTGGGCCGCGCGGAAAGCCGCATCGGCGTCGTGCTCGAAATCACCGACCCGATCCTTCAGCAGGTCGCGCGCACCGCTGTCGTTCGGCAAGCTCTTGAGCGCTGGCGTCTGATTTACGATCTCACTGGCACTTCGTCCATCACCCTCGGGACGCTGCCAAACGATACCCTTGACCTCGGCCTTCTCGCGTGCCTGTCTGTCATCACCGACTTGTGCACGGTCCTTCAAGCTGCCTTTGAGAGACTCGAAGCCGTATTTGCCGAAGTCCTTTAGGCGCCCAGCCTCAGTGCCGTGGCGCGCTTGGCCGCTGCTGAAGCCATCCACTTCGCCGTTACCGACCTCTTTTCCGACGATCTGCTTGCCCTCGCCGTCGAGGCGCTCGATATGCTCGAGCACCTGAACTGCGCGATAGGCGGCGTCGGCATTTTTCTCATAATCGCCAACACGCGCCTTAAGCATGCGCTTGACATCTTCGTCGTCGGTTAGATGCTTAAGCATTGGGTTTTCGCGGAGAATGTCATCGGCTCGGCGCGTATCGCCCTTCGGCCTTGTCCAGCGGATACCGAGTTTCTCGGCATTCTCACGAGCGCTATTCTCATCTGCGAGCGGCTCGCCCTTATCGCCTTCGCGCGAATCCATTTTGCCTTTTAGGCTGTCGAAGCCATGCTTGCCAAAGTCTTGCAGGCGACCTGCCTCACTGTTGGGGCTGGCCTCGTTGTCAGGAGTAAAGTCGTCGATTTTGCCATTTCCGACCTTAGCACCACTCTGCTGCTTGCCAAGGCTGTCGAAGGTTTCGATATGCTCTAGCACCTGGGCGGCACGCCAAGCAGCGTCAGGATCGGTTTCGTAGTCACCGACACGATCCTTGAGCAGGTCTTTGACCCCGCTCTGGTTGCCCAAGTCACGCAGTATAGGGGTATCCTGGACGATCTCATGGGCACTGCGTTTGTCCCCGTCGAGGCGGCTCCAAGTGATGCCCAATGCCTGGGCCTTATCGCGCGCCTCGGTATCCTTGCCGACTGCACTGCGATCAACCAAGATACCGTTCAAGCTGTCGAAGCCATGCTTGCCGAAGTCTTGCAGGCGCCCGGCTTCAGTACCTGGCTCGGCCTCGTTGCTGCTGGTGAAACCATCGAGCTTGTCGTTAGCCACGCTGTTGCTGGCGATCAAGTTGCCCGCGCCGTCGAAGCGCTCAATGTGATTGAGCACCTGCACAGCGCGGTAGGCAGCATCGGCGTCCTTCTCATAATCACCCACTTGATCCTTGAGCATGTCCTTGACACCGCTATGGTTTTCGAGACTCTTGAGTAGCGGATGATTCTTCAGAATATCTTGGGCTGATCGCGTATCACCGTCGGGGCGCTCCCACACTATGCCTTTGACCTTGGCCTTATTGCGGGACTGCTCGTCGGTTTTTACAGACTGGGTGTCAGGCAGCGTACCTTTGAGACTCTCGAAACCGTCCTTGCCGAAATCCTGTAAGCGCCCAGCTTCGCTGCCGTGTGAAGCTTCCTCGCCTTTGAAACCGTCGATGCTGCCATTGCCGACGTCCTTGCCGACGAGGCTCTTGCCTTCACCATCGAAGCGTTCGATGTGCTCCAGCACCTGGACGGCACGGTAAGCAGCATCGGCGTCGTGCTCATAGTCGCCGACGCGGTCCTTGAGCATGTCCTTGACACTGCTCTGGTTGCCCAAACGACTGAGCAAGGGGCTGCTGTCGATAATCGCTTGGGGACTGGAGTCGTCTCCCTGCGGACGCTCCCAGTGTATACCGAGCTTTTCGGCCTCAGCACGGGCGCTTTTGTCCTCGCCCACTTTGCTACGATCGACAAGATGTCCCTTGAGACTGTCGAAGCCATCCTTACCGAAGTCTTGCAAGCGCCCGGCTTCGGTGCCGTGCTTGGCCTCGTTGCTGCTGGTAAAACCATCGATCTTACCGTTGCCTGCGTCCTCGCCGACGATAGCTTTGCCGTCGCCATCCAGGCGCTGGACATGCTCTAATACTTGGGATGCGCGATAGGCGGCATCGGCATCGTGCTTGTAGTCACCGACCTGATCCATCAGCAGGCGCTCGACATCCTTCTTACCGTCGATATCCTTAAGCGCCGGAGTGTTGTTAAGGATGTCCTGGGCAGAACGTCGATCTTTGTCGGGCCGCTCCCACTTAATACCCTTGGCTTCAGCGGCGTCACGAGTCTTGGGGTCTTTGAAGGCGGCGGTGCGATTACCCAGGTCACCCTTGAGGGACTCGAAGCCGAACTTGCCAAAGTCTTTCAAGCGCCCAGCTTCGGTGCCATGGTAAACCTGTCCACTGGAGCTCACACCATCGATGCTCTCGTTACCGAGCGTAGTGCCGGAGACCAACCGGCCGTCTTCATCGAACCGCTCGATATGATCCAGCACCTGCACTGCACGAAAAGCGGCATCAGGATCGCTGTCGAAGTCACCGACCCTCGCCTTCAGTGCATCGCGCATGCCCTCTTGGTTGCCCAAATTTCGAAGTAACTTTGAGTCTTCCATGATGGCCTTGACCGAGCGGTTGTCACCGTCCGGACGCTCCCAAACGATGCCCAATTCCTTCGCCTGCTCACGCGCGGCGTCTGCAGACTTACTCGAACTGTCCTCGCTCTTTCGCTTGGCAACGACCACTGCGCTATTCCACAAAGAACCTACGTCACGTAAGTCGGTGGCGTGGGCGTTAGCAAGAGCTGGGGAGATTTTAGTATCGATCATTGCGCAGTCGCCGCCTGTGATAAAAAATACTTAAAGCACCGTAACAGCAACTGAATAAATATCTTGTGAAGAGCTGTGAATAATTCGTAAACACCTTGTGAAACTGACCGTAGGGCCCGTAGATATTGGATATTTGCAAGAAACCCTTTCCATATCGGAAGACTGAAATACCACTTCGCCTTAAATCCTATTTTCTGCTGCGCCCATCGTCATCATCCGCTTTCCTAAAACTGAATTCACTTTAGGTAAAGTGCCATTACCGACTTCCACACCCACTTCAGTCGAATGCTCCACAGGCTTCTCTCACTGCCCCAGCTATTCGTATCCATGGTTGCCCAAGCAGAGACACGGGTCGTTACTGTTCGAGCCCATCCGGTATCAGCGACGATCAGCCTCCGCGCCATTCGCCGGCCCTTCAGCCTTGCGCCGTTGGGTCGATAAAATGCGCAAAGAGCGTTTGAGCGCGACGCCGATAGGTGCCAAGGCGATCACCGCCGATCAGCGGCAGATTCAAAGGCTCAAAGCTTTGCTTAGGGAGAAAGACCTGGACATCGAAATCCTAAAAAAAGGCCAGTGCTCTACTGCTCTTGGACGCCAAACATTCACGCTGATCGACGAGCTGGACGAGCAGTACGGTGTGATCAGGTGTTGCCGGGCGTTCGGCGTCGACCGCAGCAGCTTTTACGCTTGGCGTCAGCGCCAAGGCAGAGCAAATCCTAAGGGGGAGAGGCTCAAAAACGCGCTGGTCAAGCATCACAAGGCATCACGGGCGTCTGCGGGGTAAGGCATGGAGGTGTCTACGAAACCCGGGGCGATTCATCCAGTTGCCCCGGCAAGTATCACTGACCATGGGCCATCTGGGTGAATGGGGAGCAGTTCCAGGCCCTCAGCAAAGTTTTGCCTCGTCGATGTCCAGTTCTTCCAGCGCGACATTAGAACTGTTATGGACTGCAGAGGGGAACACACGACGCCACACCGACTGGCTTAATTTCCACCGCCTCGTCAATTCCCGCCAAGCGCAAAAACTTGAGCAAGTACAAGTCAAAAATTGAATCCTCCACAGCGATTACAAAAATCTTGCGGAAAATAATGTGCCCCTAAATCAGATATCTAAATTGACGGCGGATAGCTCCTGCGAACGTAGGTAGGCCGCCAGGGTCGCCGCTTCAATAAGGCGCCTAAGCGCCCGATCCTGTTCGAAGGTGGCAATGGCCGCAGCAGTCGTGCCATTGGGGGAAGTGACGGCACTGCGCAGATCGACAATGTTCGTGTGTTCCTGAGTCTGCTGGCGAGCGGCGCCCAGTGCGGTCTGGCTGGCCAGATCTTGCGCTAGTTGGGGGTTCAGCCCCAAAAGCACGCCAGCCCGGGCTAGGGCTTCGGTGAATAAGTGATAGTAGGCCGGGCCACTTCCGGATATTGCAGTGACTGCATCGAGTAAGCTTTCCTGCCCAAGCCAGTAGCTCCGGCCCACGCTGTCGAATAATTGGCTGACTTGCGCGCGACGTGCGTCATCCAGTCTCGCATCAGCGTAGAGCCCTGTGCATCCGGCGTTAACCAGGACAGGGGTATTGGGCATGGCACGAACCACTGGACAACGCCGAGCAAGAGCATGGTCCAAAGTCTGGGTGGTGATACCGGCGGCGACCGAGATGACCACCGCACCCTTGCAGATTGCGTCGGGCAGAGAGGCTGCGACGCTACACACCTTGTTAGGTTTGACCGCAATGACAATAAGGTCGAAGGGCTGTTGTGCAAGCGCTTGCAGATCTACGTACCGAGTTGCCCGAAGATCGGGAAGCTGAAACGGATCAATTGCGCTGATGGTGTCGACAAGGCCAGTTGCCAGCCAGGCTTCTCCGATGGCGCTACCGATGCGCCCGTAGCCAATGAAAAGAACATTCATGGTTGATCTCCCGTTAAGTCACACGAAGTGTTTCAAGAAAGATGCATCGTGATGAGCGTGCTTGCGATACTTAACGCCCTACCATTGCTTACCGAATGAGTGCTAACCGCTGGAAAGAGTACAATCCAAGGCGATGGCGTAAATCCCGCAGTCTAGAGCGATGTCCATACATTCGTAGCCGACAAAATATATTAACAGTTTGAGGTCGCGCTCAACACGGTACATTTCGGATCTAAGATTAATATTTATGTGGCTTTTAGTCGGTTAGTAATCTCATTTGCTGCTGACAATAACAATTGTTTGCATTCTAATATGGCGGCTTCGGCATTAATGTATTCACTAGAATAGGAGGCACCTATGGCGCCAACCTCATTCGTCATAGAATCAAATATAGGACATGCGATAGTAATATCGCTAGCAAAATCCTCTTCTATACCCACTACAAATCCAGACACTCTACTCTCGTTTACCCTATTGATAATTTTATCAATATCCCAAACAGTATTTGGCATAACCGGTTTAAGCTTAGTAGTTTTTAAAGTATTCAACACCACATCCTCAGGCAGTGCAGAGTACATTGCAATACCTGTGGCGCTACAATATGCTGGTACTTTTAATCCGCCAAATAATTCGTTGGATAACATTTCGGGATGAGTGTATCTCACGGCAAAAAACGTGTCAGCCCCATCCAGAAGGGTCAAATTAATAGACGCGTTTGTCTTTTTTCTTAAAAATTTTAGGTAGGGTTTGGCAGCGGCGACAATTCGGTGCGACTCTAAAAATGATTGACTCAGAAGCAAACACTTTTTCGAAAGACGATACTCTCCGTCGCGCCCAATTTTTTCAAGATAGCCGAGCTTGTAGAGCGTATGTGCGGAGCGTTGCGCAGCACTCTTCTCCAAGTCCGTTTCTCTTGCGATTTGCGAAAACCCCATCATAGGCTTCGCCCGGCTGAATGCCTCTAACACACGAAACGCTTTAGCAACGCTTCCAACGAACAGATTGTCTGTTTTGGAGTCACCAAGCGCTTCAACAGTATAATTATTTAAATCGGATGACATGATAATACTTCATTCAAATCGTGCAATTAAAATTCGCTCTAAACATGACTATTTAAAGCATTCACGCCCAAGGTGATCGGATATCCGAAAGAAACCGCTGCGCCCTAGGGTGTTGAGGCGCCTTGAAAAAGTCTTCGGGTTTCGCTCTTTCAAGGACAGAACCATTATCCATGAAGATGACACGATCAGCTACCTCTCGCGCAAACCCCATCTTGTGGGTAACACACACCATTGTCATGCCATCCGAAGCCAAGCTCTTCATAACCATAAGAACTTCATTGACCATTTCAGGATCAAGCGCCGAAGTAGGCTCATCAAATAATATTACCGGAGGCTTTACTGCCAATGCACGAGCAATAGCTACGCGTTGCTGTTGTCCACCAGAAAGCGAAGACGGGTACATATTTGCTTTATTTGGTAAGCCGACCCGTTCCAAAAGCGCCATTGCAAATTCATTAGCTTCTTTCACCGGTATTTTTTGTAGATTTATTGGTGCTAGCGTGCAGTTTTCCAAGATGGTTAAATGTGGAAACAAGTTAAACTGTTGAAAAACAAAACCGATGCTTCCTCTTGTTTTATTGACATCGGTTTTTACTGAGTGTATGTCTTGACCATTTATTAAAATCTTGCCGGATTGAATAGGCTCAAGTCTATTCAATGTTCTGATTAACGTTGACTTGCCCGAACCTGAGGGGCCGCAAATGACGACCACTTCGCCTTTGTGGATAAACTCACTTACATCAACCAACGCGTGGTAATTCCCATACCACTTTTGAATATTTTCGATAGCAATCATGTGCGATACCTATTGGATATTATTTTTAGCGAGACGACGCTCGAGATAAAAAGCGAATCTAGATAAACCGAAGCACATTGCGAAGTAACTCACGGCGAGCAACGAATATACCTCAAGGGGCTTCGAAAGCACTTGCGCGCTAATTCTGTTAGCTATGAATGAAACTTCTGGAAGACTCACTATGAAGCCAAGAGATGTCTCCTTTATAGTTGAAACTAGTTGATTGATCAAGGAGGGGAGCATGTTTTTCAAAGATTGCGGAAGAATAACAAGGCGCATGCTCTGCATATATCCGAACCCTAAAGATCTCGCACACTCTAGCTGCCCTTTTGGCAAAGATTGAATTCCTGCTCTGACAATTTCAGCAATGTATGCGGCATCAAAAATAATTAGCGCTGTCAGCAGCGTAGAAAACTGGCCTGTTCTTTGGCCTGTTAATGCAGGCAAAAGAAAATAGGCCCAAAAGATAATTAGGAGCAGAGGCACCCCGCGAATGACGGCTAATAAAATGCTTGAAGTTTTTCTTAATGAGCGTACGGGACTAACTCTGCATAATCCAAAAACAATTCCAAGTGGCAGAGCGAGCAACAATGCTAATGTAGCGAGCAACAGCGTTAACGCTACTCCTCCCAGAGGGCCCTCTGGATATTGTCCCAATAGAAAATAAATTCCGTAATCTTGAATTAAGTCATTCATATTATCCTCTCCGCACCAAAGAATTCTGTTGATACCAGTGGGAAAGTAACGAAATGGCAGCAGAAACAGTCAAATAGGCAGCCGTCGCAAATGCAAACGATTCGAACGTCTGGAACGTAGCACTTTCGACTTGACCGGCTTGGTACATTAATTCAGCCACGCCAATTACCATTGCAATGCTGGAGTTTTGCCATAGGTTTAAAGTCTGATTGATGAGTGGGGGAATAGTTATACGTAGGGATTGAGGCAGAATTACAAGTTTCATTATTGAAAAAAAGCCGAACCCAAGTGACCGTCCCGCTTCATGCTGCTCTTTTGGGATAGAGCGCATGCCGCTACGAATATCCTCTGACATGTAGGAGGCAGTATATAAAACCAGGGCAATAATTGCGCTAATCATTTCATAGTTCTGTGCGTAAAACCAAGTCCGCAACTCCAAGGGAAATAGTTGCGGGGCCGCAAAGTACCAAAATAACATGTGTACCAGCAATGGTATGTTACGAGCACCCTCTACGTATACTTGACCAATTAAGCGCAGCACCGATATAGGCGCCATTCTTAATAGGGCGATGAAGATTGAAAGCGGGATCGTCAGCAAAAGTGAGATTAACGTCAGTTCGATTGACATTAGTAGCCCGCTGATAAGCCAGTCATGATACGGACCGTTTAACAGAATAGATAGATTGAAACTAGACATTTGCCTCCCCCGCTAGCCGTTGCGCAAGAACAGCCTGGCTAATATTTAATCGATTTTATCGGAGTTAAATTTGAATGTGCGCGGCGGAAAATTCATGCCCGATGTAGGGCCGAACCATTTGTCATATAGATTTCGACCCTCACCTGATGCCTCTAATTGAGTAAGGGTCAAGTTCACTTCGTTCAGAAATTGAGGTTCACCCTTTCTGATGCCCAGAGCTAAGTACTCCATGCTGATTGGTTCATCAATAATTAGATAATTATTGGCGTCGGCTCCAAGCTTTAGCATATTACCAGTCAAAGTCGTATCATCATCCACATAAGCAGCGCCTTTCCCCTGTTGAAGTGCTAGTACTCCCTGAGGATTTGTATCAAAGGATATGACGGTTGTGTTTTTAATCATTCTAGGAATGGTTGTTTCAGTGGTGGAACCCTTTGTTGTAATGACTTTTTTTCCTTCCAATTGTACAAGACTATTTATATTAGAGCCTTTACGAACCATGGCTTTTTGGTGAACTACAAATGTAGAAAAAGAGAAACTGATTTGCGATTCGCGCTCTTTATTGTGAGTTAAGGATGCTGCGAGGATATCGACTCTCCCTTGCTGTAACTCAGGAATGCGTGCGGCTGTTGCAAGTTGTTTTAAAACTGGCTTGACTCCAATGTTTTTTGCAATAGCATCACATAAATCAACGTCATAACCGACAATTTTTCGATCAAGGGGATTTTTCATATAGCTAAAAGGTTGATCCGTACCCAAAACACCGCAAATCAATTCTCCACTGCTTTTGATATCTTGGAGTTGATCTGCATAAACGGTATTAGCCAGCAGCGTAAAAAAGACACCTGCGCTGAAATGCTTAGTTTTCATATTAAGTTTCATGTCATTTTACCTTTTTGTTATTTTGAGTTGACATTGCACACTCAGGATTATTGAGCATTACCGAGGCTGTAAAATATCTTGCAGTTTTTTCGCTAAATCTGTTCAACGGCCTTGATCAATTTGCAGAGTCCCTTTTCAATTGTTTCACGGTCCGTTGCGAAGGACACTCTGACAGTGCCAGGCGCTCCGAATGGGGAGCCGGGAACAACTGCAACACGGTGAGTATCCAGCAGCCATGCTGCGAAGTCCTCATCTTTGCGTTGGGAATTTCTAAAAATCATACTGTTGTTTAATGAGTCACTCACATCAAGTAGTGCATAAAAAGCCCCCTGCGGACTGTGCATATGAATTTTATTTGTGGTTGAAATAATTTCTGCTACCAGATCTCTCCTACTCCTGTAAGAATCCACCATTCTTTCGAGGGAGTCTGTTGGTCCGTTGAGCGCTGCGGCGGCTGCTGCTTGACTTATCGAGGATGGGCCTAGTGTCGTTTGTGACTGATAATCAGCCATCGCATTAATAATATCAGAAGGCCCGGCCCCATAACCTAATCGCCAGCCAGTCATTGCATACGCTTTAGATACACCATTAGCAATTATAATTCTGTTGGTGAGCGCAGGACAGGTTTTAGCAATCGATGCGTGATGATCATCTGAATAGTTGATTTTCTCATAAATTTCATCCGATAAAATATAAACGTTTGGAAACTCTTCGAGTACCTTTCCTAACTGAACTAACTCTTGCGTGGAATAAATAATTCCACATGGATTGCTTGGAGTATTCAAAACCAGCCATCGCGTTTTTGGCGTGATACTGTTTCTGAGTAGCTCTGGGGTTAGCTTGTAGCCATTCTTCCGGCTTGTAATTGCATAGGCAGGAACACCGCCGGCAGCATAAATCATTCCCGTATACGCAGCCCAGTAAGGCGTCGGAAGTAAAACCTCTTGACCTGGCTCTAATGTAACAGCGAACGCGTTGGCGATGATTTGCTTTGATCCCGTAGCAACCATTATGTTGCAATCTTCGAAATTTAGCCCGTTTTCACGTGAAAATTTATTTAGAACTGCTTCCCGCACCTCTAACGAACCACGTACAGGTGTGTAATGTGTAACACCGGCCCTCATTGCTTCTTTTGCTGCGGCAATTATGTGTTCAGGCGTATCAAAATCAGGCTCCCCTGCAGTAAGAGCATGAACAACTATGCCCCTTGCATTCAAATCGATCACTTTTGAAATTAACTCATAGATTTTAGAGGTTTTAACTTCTTTCATTCTGCTGGATATTCGCACACCGGTGATGAGAGAGTTTTCCATTTTTTAATGCTCAGTTATTGTTTTAATGTTTTTTGCCATGCCAGAGTCGGCTAGCGCTTTCATTACATTATTAACGGTTGTATTTTTCGCAGGCGTAAGTGGCAATCTAACAGAACCAGTGTGTTCCAGGCCAATAGCTCGCATTGCAACCTTCAATCCGATCGGGTTCATTTCTGAATATATTGCTGAAATCAAAGCTGAGTATTTAGCTTGCAGTTCTATTGCTTCTGCCATCTGTCCCTGCTCTACCAAACTCTGCATATTGATCCAAACACCCGGATCGAGATTGGCCACCGCAAGTACGCCGCCTTTTGCACCGATAGCAAGATGTGCAAGAAATAGCGATTCTTCACCAGATAAAATGGATAATTTGTCTCCAGCCAACTGGACAATCCGAATCAACTTGTCGATTTTCAGACCGCAATACTTCATGCCAACAATGACACCGTCATTTGCCATTTTTGCAATTATTTCAGCACTTAACTCAACATTGGTTCTACGTGGTATTTCATACAAAATGATAGGAATACCGATAGCTTTCTGGAAGTTTGCAAAATATTCGTAGACGCCTTCATCTTCACCGATCGTGTAAAAAGGCGTCACTAGCATTACTGCGTCTGCGCCGGCTTTTTTGGCCTGCTGACCTGCATAGATCGCATCGTTATATCCAGTCGCCAAAACACCTGCGATGACTGGTACGCGGGAACGCGCAGCCTCACACGTCCACTCAACCACTTGAATACGTTCCTGGCTTGATAGTGCGGGGTACTCCCCCGTCCCTCCCAAAGGAGCTAATCCAGCGGCCCCTTGCCCTATTAAATAATCCACATGATTCTGCAAAGACTGCTTGCAAACTCTCCCGTCCGCCGAAAATGGGGTCGTTGTGGCGACGACAATTCCGCGCAATTTTCCATCAATTAGTGACATCTTGACCCTTCAAATTGCTATTTAATTAGTATTGGTTTCTATAAAATCACAACTAGTTTCTACGCCGCGCGACACAAAATCTCAAGAGTTTTCGTGCGAAGTAGGATTTTTTTTTCGGGAGGCACAGGAAGCCTTGTCGATCCTCGTCCGAATAAAAGGCTCAAATCTGAATAAATAGCGCACCGCATGCCCGTTGGTGAGCGTAGGGTGCGGTCTCGATGATTGCCCTCGCAGTATCGGGCGCTAGGTGCTTAGGCACATCGGTTGCGTTGGTGACGGCAGGCGACGACACCAATACTGGAGCGACTCAACTACCCGTCGAAACACCGTGATAGCTTTCACCTCAGGCATGACGGATCCTTGAATTTAGAGAGCGTAGTTGGGATTGACGTTTCACGAACCGAATTAATCGTGACTAAAGTACTAACGTGGCCCAGACTCGTTGAAGTGGATTTGACCGATCATGAAACGGCCGCGGTAGGAACGGCAGTTACCTGCCGCCCCCGCACAGATCCGTACGTTCGGAACTACCGCATACGGCTCCTGCCTTGGGTACGTGACGCAAAGCGATTCTCTGGATAAGGATGTGCATTTCTCGGTCTTGGTATATAGAGGTCGGCAAGGCGTCCGTAGCGTGACCATTGAAGCCGATGACGGTGGCTGCGACGTTTGAGGGCTTGCCGCCAGAGACAGCATACCGCCAACCGAAAACCGTCAAGACGTATTAGGTTTCCCGGCACCACGTGGTAATTGAAGTACCCACTGGCAACCCGGTTAAGCCACTGACCCACGACCCGAACAGGCTCATGACGTCGGCGTTTCAGCTCACCCCGGATAGCCAGTAGCGTTGCAAGCATTCGCTTCTTGACCGTCAGTTGCAGTATTTGAAACCCACCGCTTCTGTTGGTACTACCACAGTGCGTGAAGTCCAGAAAGTCAAATGTCTCCGGTTTACCTAAACCTCGCTTTCTACGACTTCTCGCAGCAAGACGACCAAACTCAATCAGTCGTGTTTTCGAGGCATTGAGCGATAGGCCGAACCTGGCCAACCGTTCCTGCTGCTGCATCAGAAACTGCTGAGCCTGCACTTTCGTCCTGAACCCCACCACACTGTCATCCGCGTAGCGCACGACAATCATATCGCCACGCGCGTGGCGCTCGCGCCACTGCCTTGCTCATCGATCCAGCCCGTAGTGAAGATAGATATTCGCCAGGAGCGTTGATATCACTGCGCCTTGGGGGCGCCTTGGGGCGCCCCCTTGGTCGCAGCCACCCTACGGCCATCCCCCAAAACACCCGCTTGAAGCCATTTGCAGATAAGCCCGAGCAAGCGCCGGTCTGCAATCCTGTGCCCCAGAAACATCAGCACCCATTCATCGTCGATCTCATCAAAGAACGACGTGATATCCGCATCCAATATCCAGTTCATCTTTTGGCTTTTCAGCGCGACCCTTAACGCATCCAGCGCATCGTTGCGAAATTGCACCCCACTTGAACCCCCATTTGCATTGCCACTGACCAGTGAATTGCATCCGTGCTGACCAACCGTTTGCATTCGACCTGACCAGCACAGGCCGTAGTGAAGACCGTCAGAGAACTACCCAAAGCGGTCACGGTGGTGGATGCATCATCGCTGAGTCCGCTTACTAAACCTATTCAGCGAAAGATCAGTGACTGGTGTACCGCGCCGCCCGTGCGTGCACCATCACCCACAGCGATTGCCACATTACCTGCGGCTATTGCCGCATCCCCGCAGGCAAATACGCCGGAGACACTTGTTTGGCGCATCGCATCGACCTTGATGAACTCACCCGTCGGGCCGGCTTCAAACTCGCACCCCAGTTGCGCCGCCAGTGGGCTGCCCATGCGTGTCCGAGGCTGAGTGAACAGCCCTGCAAGTTTGATCACACGACCGCTGGCGAGCGTCACATCGGCTTGTTCCCCTCCAACCGACAGAACAGGTTCGCGCTCCACCGCCACCCCGCGCCTGGCCAGCTTTGCCAACTGGTCGGCATCAGGTTCGAGTATCTCGTTGAGGAATAGGGTTGTGGGTCCCCAGTCGGGCAACATTAGCGCTTGGTGGATGGCTATTGGCGAAGCCGCCAATACTCCAATCGGTCCGCCGTCCAATTCATAACCGTGGCAATACGGACAATGAAACACCCGCTGACCCCAGCTCTCTGACAATCCGGGAACCTCAGGCAACTCATCCACCACCCCTGTGGCCAGGATCAAATGCCGCGCCGCGAATTGTTCCCCATTCGCGACTGTTATCACATATCCACCATCGTCCGACCTTGCCTGGATGGCGGGTTGTGAAAGCCACTCTACTGTGGGGTATGCCTGCAACTGAGCACGTGCCTCGCTGGCAATCGTGCCGGGATTACGACCGTCCTGCCCAAGAAATCCATGTGAGCTGTGAGCAAATCGGTTGCGGCGTTGACCTGCATCGATCACCAACACCTTCCGGCGCGCCCGTGCCAGTTGCAAACCTGCGGAAATGCCGGAATAGCTGCCGCCAACGATGATCACGTCATAAACCATAGGTCAGTCTCCCTGGTTCTTCGACCTGCTCGAAGAACTCTAGAAACAACGTAAGTTACATGATCCCGGCGTGTCAACAGTCTCGTAACTTATGTTGTATCGAGCGATACTCACTGCCAGTAATTCAGGAATCCGCTATTCATGAGAAATAACACTCGCTTGTCCCGCATGTTGCACGTCCTGATCCACATGGCTCGCCATGAACAGCCCGCCACGTCCGATACCATCGCGCAGATGCTCGGTACCAACCCAGTGGTGGTTCGGCGGACCATGGCGCTGCTCAAGGAAGAAGGTTATGTGCGCTCAGAAAAGGGACACCGTGGAGGGTGGACGCTGGCGAAACCACTAGCAGAGATGACACTGTTGAACATCCATCAGGCCTTGGGCTCGTCCTCGCTTTTCGCCATCGGTTTGTCGACTGACCATCCAGAATGCCTGGTCGAACAAGCGGTGAACGCTGCGCTAACCGAAGCGTTTGATGCGGCGCAGGCATTGCTTATAGATCGCTTGGGGAGCGTCACCCTTGAACAGCTGGCCAGTGATTTCGAACGGCGCTATCAAAGTCTGTAAACCGTGATCTACAGAGCGGCGTTTAGAAGCACCTGGCCGAAACGGCATGTGCGGATGCCTGCTTTTGCCGGAAGGGGCCACGAAGCATGCTGGTTAAATCCGATGCAAATGACTGGTCAGATCGAATGCAAATAGGTGGGCAAGTCTGTGCAATTACCCACATCGTGCTGACTGCGGCGCGGTCGAAACCGATACGAGAACCCAAGAAAGTCTTCCTCATAGATCGAATTCAGAACAGTGACAACTGCCTGCTGTACGATCTTGTCCTCCAAAGAAGCAATACCCAACGGGCGTTGCCTACCATCAGCTTTGGGAATATAGACCCGCCGCGATGGCGTTGCCCGGAAGGCTCCTTTGTGAAGTCTTCCGTGCAACTCGGTCACGCGCTGGAAAAGACCTTCCTCATAGTCTCGCCACGACATGCCGTCCACGCCCACCGCAGCATCGCGGCGCAGGGCAAGGCCCTTTGTTCGATGGTTTCTCAGGTACTACAGACGTATCCGACTTCTCATCAGCGTGGGCAGCAGGGTTACGGCTTTTGGCCTTTCCTGCTCCGCCCGGTGCTTGCGTATCGGGCACCCATGAGATCTACCAGTTTCTGTGCAAAGGACTTCCCGACGTGCACAGGGTCTCCGACCGCACGGGATCAGAGCATGACTGGCGTATAACGTCATGCTCCGTATTGCCTTCTGCTTCGCTTAACAGCATCGGCATCCCGAATTCCTGAGTACCCGGCTCAATGGCTAGCCCATCGGTTTCCCCTGTCAACGCTTCACCCTGCACCTCGAGGTGCAACGTGCATGACTCGGAGTCTGGTTGATTCACCATTTCTTACCAGTATCGAACTTTCATCGGCTATTCTCTGCCAGCTTTAACTGGCGAACTAAGCGTCCGGGCATGCCATCTTGCTCAGCTAAGCCGGCTGCCCTCAATGCGGCAACAACTCCAAAATTTCACTCACACGCTGCGTAGGGAACCGGCAAATAGCCAGTTTTTCTTCCAAGAGCCCAAGGTCGAACTTGCTGCTGGATATGGTTGTTGTCTATCGGCACGGTGCCTATAGACTACAACGCCACCCAGTTCTCAAGCCGATGCATACAAAATGACAGAACTCATTTGCTTAAATGACAAACGAAGAGTTCCGAAGTCCCTGTTCGCGGTAGTTACGAATCCAAATTCACAGCACTGACGATACCGTCGGGCCTCACCATGACCACACCATCATTTTCCAAGCCCGTAAGTTGCCGCCAATCAAAACCTTCTTCCAGAAAACGGAAGTCGTCTCCTACTCGATAGGAGACCACATCAGCTAGCTTTTCGGCAGAAGGTCCACAAACCGCCACGTATGAACGCCCAAACAGGTCAAGGGTCGAGTGACGCTCGCCCTTCCATTCAATCCAAGTGTGAGGGAAGCGTGTGCCTGGCTGGGCGCGCAACGCGTCGACGGTATCATTAGCGCCGTAACGATAGCGCATCTGCAGAGCTCCATAATCGATCAATCGTGCGTGCGTTTGCGCATTTGCAGCCGTTTGAATCTGAAAGCGCGCCTCGAAATCTGTACGCAGCCAAGCCTGCTCTCCGTTGCGTATCGCTACCGGGCGGCGTTCTTTCTCGTAAAAATTAAGAATCGAAGGGGACTCCTGTCCCTTCAGAACGTACGCTATTCTCCAGGCAAGGTCATACGCATCGGCTATGCCGGTATTCGCGTTGAATCCGCCCCAAGGGGGCATCGTATGCGCTGCGTCACCCATTAGAAAGCACCGACCAACCCGATAGCTGTCTGCCGTTCTCACGCGCGTATTCCAGGCGGACCGCTGCAGAAGTCGCACTGGAAGGTCATAGCCAATAGCAGCCTGGATCATTGAGATGATCTGACTTTCGGACCAGCGTTCCGGATCTTCAGAGGAGGGGTCATAAGAAATGTGAAAGGACCAGCGTGTCGTATTGTTCATGGCCAGGAAAACACCTGACACTATACCGTTAGCGACCTCACACTGGCTGAAGGTTCTTCCGGCGACGTCGGTAGTCAGATCAGCTTCGAAGTAGACATTGAGATAATGGCGATTGGGCTCAATCCCTTGCCGTGCGATTCCAAGTGAGCGACGAATCTCACTTCTTGCGCCGTCAGCGGCGAAAAGATAGCCAGCATCAATCCTTGTTTCCGAGGCATCAGAATTACGTATGACTGCGCGGACACATTGATCATCTTGTTCAAAGCGCACCAACCTTGCACTGAACCGCATGTCGCCTCCGCGCTCCCGAAGGGCCGCCAGGAGCACGGGCTCTACTAGTGTCTGGGGACACGCGGTCAGTTGGCATGGTGATGGGTCCGCATAGGTATGGAGCTTGCCTATGTCGGCAAGCGGCAGCGGTTCCGACTCCAACAGCGACCGACCTCGACGGGCGCCTCCGAAAGCCCCTTGTTTCCAGGCCGTAGCCGCTACTCGCTCGATCGGGCCCTGTAATCCGATGGATCGATAGAGCTCAAGCGTCCTGGCCGAAAATCCGCGAGCACGCGGTAAGGCCGAAAGTTCCGCCCCCTGCTCGACCAAGGTGAACGGTACACCGTGGTGCTGGAGGAAGAGTGCAGCGGACAGTCCAACGATCCCGCCTCCGACAATCAACACCGTTTGATTTTGAGCTGTTTCGCAATTTTTCATGGGCAGACTCCAGCATTGGGTATATCTTTATCACCGATATACTTTATCACTGATAAGGAAGCAAGTGTGGCTCGTCTGAATCGTGAGGTTGTGCTTGGCGCAGCATTTGAGTTGTTGAATGAGGTCGGCATCGATCAGTTCAGCACACGTCACCTGGCCAGGCGGCTGAACGTCGAGCAGCCAGCGCTTTATTGGCACTTCAAAAGCAAGGCTGATTTGATGTCTGCCATGGCTGAGGCTGCCATGGCCCAGCACCGAAGCAATCTACTACCTGAGCTTGATGACGATTGGCGCCAATGGTTTACAGCTAATATGAAAAATTTTCGAATCGCTCTCCTCGCGCATCGGGACGGTGCGCGATTGCACGCGGGAACACGTCCGCATGGGACAGATCTTGAGCGACTCGAGTTGAAACTGGCTTTCTTGTGTCGGGCGGCGGGCCTTTCATATGCTGATGCACGAACAGGAATGCTTGCTGCGAGCCGTTACACAGTTGGCAGTGTGCTTGAGGAGCAGGCTGACTACGGAGGAAATTTCTCAGCCGATGAGTTTTCACATATATTTAATGCGGGAATGTCTATTTTCGTAGAGGGCCTTGCCAGCAAGCTGCGATGATAGATTTTTCTGAAAAAACTTGTATGTCATAATAAAGCGTTCGTGACGAAACAGGGTAAAGCGCTGACATATCAGCATTTTGAGTGTTTATCGACTGCTGTCTCCAAGTTATAATCAGCGCATCCGGTGCTGCATATCATCATGGAATGGCTCTCCGGAAAGGTTAGTGAGACCTGTTTTATTCGGTGAGCCGTTGAGCGGGACTTCGATCGACTTAAGCTCTTTCGTACAAGTTTTGAGCTTGGCGATTTTCTCCTCTAACCCCACGTCGGAATTTGCCAGTGTCGATCAGCAGAATCGAGTGCCTTCACGTAATGGTTGATACTCGATTCAATTTCTCCCATTCGCCACAAGAGGTGGCGCTGGTGAAATTGCGGTCACGATTGTCGCCTCCCCCCCCTGCAGAGTTCTGAGTAAATCGAGTTGGAGGCATCGTTAGAAACAGCTCTTCTAGACTACAGTCGGGCGGTTGTTAGCCAGTTTGACGTCACACGTTCAAACTCGGCTGAGTGATATTCCAAATTTACGTCGAGGCTCCCGCAACCATAGGGATGCTTCAGAAGCTGCTGGAGTCGCCGGTGGATTCCTTGCATTACCGTAGCCGCGAGATCATGACGCAGTACGGCGAGATCTCAAACTTCGGGCTTGAATATCATCACTTGTTATTGGTAATTATTTTGCTAGAGCTCTATTGCCAACTGTGCGCTCAGTCCATTACGAGACAGCAGACAGCTTTTACATCGTTATCGCGGGCGCGATCAAAACAAAGAGTTTTCCTGCGAGGCTTGGACGCGCAATTCCCTGACGGACATACATAAGGCGCAACTAGACCCATGCGGTTATCGATAATCAGATAGTTTCAGAGAGCAGAAGAAAACCGCCAAGGCATAGGCATACGACACGGCAAACGTAGAGAATCAACAAGTACAACCGACGAAAGTGCAAAAGCTGAGCCTAACGGGATGCCAGTTAGCTCGTGACTTGGATACCAAGCCTCCGCAGTCTTAAACCCGATGCCCCCCAGGAGAACAAGACCGGGGCGAAGAAACAATGTGGCACACGTTCAAGACATTAGACAAAGTCAGCGAGACTGAGCTAACAATATTTGCCAGTGATGCGGCGGTAAAAGCATTTTCATGATGTTCTATCTCAAATAGCTGAGTAAACCGGCTATTCGATTACCGCCTAACTATTAATACTGGAACGACGGGCACGTTATAAATTGAAGAATGGTACACAAACAGGGCCCTCACCCTGAACCCGTCAAATCTGAGGACAGTTATATGGCCCTTAACAACCAAAGTGCCGAAACAAGAAAAACTCTAGGAAACTAGCTTCAGAAAGGGTACCAGCAATCAACCCAATCCTAAAACCCATCTATTTATCGGGATCATCAAGACTACCGGATTCAATGCGAATTTTACGAATCAGTGCGCTACTAAAAGCCTTGTGAAAACGCTCCAAAATTAGCCTTTCCTTCTGTATTGAGTGTGAAGCCTGCATCAAATTTTGTAAATTTTGAATATTGATTGCCCCCACAATAGCATCTGCCATAAGTTGAGGTAAGAGCTCAACAGCACAAATAGAGCATACAAAAACATCAATATCTCCCATCCACAACGCTGTTGCTTTTTGCTCAGAGCAAAACGAGCATTTTTGGTTGCAATCTGCCAGACTCCCTTCAATTACCAGCATGAATAACATCCTAATCAATTTAGAGTTAAATTCACATGACAAGATCAATGGGTAATAGCCAAATGCAACGACACAACTGGATAAAACTTCCTGTATCTTTGATCATAGCAAAAAAAAAGAATAGACAGACGCCGTCCTCTAACTGGCGAAAAGGTGGGTCACGTTTACATCCCTATTTTTTCTTGTAGATGTCCACAGTCCTACAATAGGATACGCCCAATGATGCACCCTTGGAAGGTTCGGAGCGCAGGATTGGAATGGTTAAGGCTGTATCACATCCGCGACGGGGTTGCAGCGGCGACACCCGAAGCCATGCCGAGGAGCTTATTTCAGCACCTCGTCAATTTCCACCAAGCGCAAAACCTGAGTAAGTACAAATCAAACATTGAATCTCCCCAAACGATTAAGAAAATCAATCGAAAAATACCTTGCCCTCCCCCCCCCTGAATCAGCAGTCTCAATTGAGTTCCAAGAGCTGTGCGTAGACCGACAATGTTCGCGGGTTCCTTGTCTGCTGGCTAGCAGCGACCAGCGCCTAAGGACCTGAAGGCTTTTCGGTATGCTGGATAGACGAGTGAACGCATGTGAAAGTTTCATCTTGTCGAGACACCTGCCTTAGTCGATGCTGCTCATTATCGAATGCTTCCTTCCAGCGCCTTAGTGCCTCAGATCCATCTGAAGCTAAGGCGGATAATAGCGGAAAGGCTGTCAATACAGTCGCCACGAAAAGTGTAAATTTTTTCATTTCAAACCACTCCTTTATTTACATAAATAGCTGGAACAAATAAGCAGAGCTATGCTTATGCAATTATTTGACATGCTTAGATATGCCAGCTGGAACAGCTCATACTTTTCGAGCGAGGTGCAATCCATAGGAGATCGACCTCGATGAAAGCAGTCACCCAGTCATGTGTCTGCAGTACTCACCTTCGAGTCCACAACCAGATTCACCTGCAAATTAACCGAAACAAAACTTACAGAAAAACACAAAGCTATGAATATTAACCCTTCAACTTGACTCTGCCGCATAGAACAGGCAGGAAGTATAACCCATCAAACTTTTATCAACACAGAAGAACAAGCTAACATATAACTGCCGAGAACGCGCCTATTAAAAGTAGAGTCCCAATATGGAAATTTGACCTAAACAGATAATTACAGTTATCCGGCCTACCAACATTAAACTGTGAAACCTGAAAGAGCAGCATCATCGACATTGGAATAAGAAAAATAAAAAATGAACATGACCCACTTGAGGTTAGCCCTGCTATCAGCCAAAAACACATCGCCATTATATAAAAGCCTGCAACCCATTTTTTTCCGTTATCCGCGAAAAGAACGGCTGTAGAACGCAACCCTAAACGCAAGTCGTCCAAGCGATCACTGTAAGCATATAGGGTGTCGTAACCAAGCTGCCAGAAGATACAACCAACCCACAGATACAAAGCACACTGAGTGATGCTACCCGCCGTTTCGACACTAGCCATAAGTACACCCCAATTAAATGTAGCACCTAGGAACGCTTGTGGCCAGTGAGTAAAACGTTTGCACAATGGATAGAAAAACATCAAAGGTATACAGCAAAGCGCTAAGAGTGCAGCAGCATAGCTGAGAAATATAAGCAGACTAGCTGCCATTACCAGAAGTATTGCTAAAAAGACAAGTGCATTATTTAACCTCAATGATCCATTAGCAAGAGGACGAGAGCGAGTGCGACTGACATAAGCATCAAAGCGCCTATCAAATATATCGTTAATCACGCAACCAGCGCTGCGCATCAAAAACGCCCCAATTGAAAATACTAAAATCTGTTTGAATTCGGGTATTTTCCCACCACTCAAAAACAATGAAGCCAAAGCAGGAAATAAAGTCAACCAGATGCCTATCGGCCGATCGACACGCATTAGTCTCGCATAAGGCTGCCAAGATAATGGCAAATACATAGACACAAAGTCATTGTGGTGAATATCATTCAAATCCATATCATTTTTCAACGTAGCCGTACTCTTAGCTCTAATGCTTGCACCCATAAGACCTAAACCTTATCCAGTCCACGCACAGAAAGGTTCAATTTCTAGACACTAAATTCTGCAAGCGCGTATGATAGCGTGCTGACGTGTCAACGCCTTCGCTTAAGAAAAACTGTTTGGGTGATTCAAAGCAAGAGAAGAATTTACATTAGCAAAATGCAGGATATGCACTATGATTTCAGACGATGTAATGCCTAGCACAATCCGACTCGATTTGAATTTACTAAGAGTGTTTAACGCTATTTATCAAAATCGAAGTATTCTGCTGGCTAGCAAGCAACTCAATTTGAGTCAATCAGCAGTAAGCCACGCACTCAGTCGGTTGCGTGAGTCTCTGTCGGATGAGCTATTCATCCGTACCGCCAATGGGATGGAACCATCAGTTCGTGCTCAGGCAATCTCGGGACCGATCAAGGACGCGTTGAACCTAATCTATAGCGCGGTAGGGGTTGAGACTTTCGATCCTGCAACTACGTCGAGAACGTTCACACTAGCTGCCACTGATTACGTCACGTCAGTACTACTCTCACGCGTTATTAAGCATCTCTCCACTGCCGCCCCTGGAATTAAGTTGGTGGTGCGCCCATCTACGCGCCTGGATCTAACAGATCAAATCGATGTGGGACGAATTGACCTGGTTCTTGGAACATTCGCTGATCTCCCAAAAAGGGTACAGAGTGTTTCGCTCTGGCAGCAGCGGGATGTATTGGTAATGCGTAGAGATCACCCGCTCCTGTCAAATAAGCAGATCATTCTTGATCATCTTGCGGGGCAACTGTGGGCAGTTATATCGGTAGGTGGACAGGAGGAAGGCGCGGTCAACGGTTTCATATCAGAGCGCGGTCTAGCGCGCCAGTCAGATATGTTCGATCGGCAAAGTCTGGAGCATGCGCTTGCATCAATTGGGCAGACACCCCGTTATGCACTTACACTACCTCATTCGTTGGCGTTGCCTGAAGTGCTAGCTGACAGCGACCTTGTGGGAATTGTACCTGAGCCATTGGCTCAAGCATTTCAGGAAAGATTTGGTCTTCACTATCGACCGTTACCCTATCCAGGGCAAACGTCGGTGTTGGAAGCCGTTTGGCATGCTCAAAAAGCAAATGATCCGGGGCATATATGGCTTCGCAATCAGCTAGTAACTCTATCTCAACAGTAAGGGGGGGGGGGTAGGAAATAGCTTTATCATCACCGTGGCGGACTACGCTAGGGCAGAACCCGGTCGGAGTGAGCTTAAATCGTGCCAATCCAAAGAACATAATTTCATCAACACCCCATCAGTATTTAGCATAACCGGCTTAAGCTTAATAGTTTTATAGAATGAACGCTCCGCCCGGTCAACAAATGGAAACGCTTAGACTCGGCTCGGCATGGGCTGATAATGATGGTATGAACACCCAAAACCCCGCGTCCAAATCCAACCGAACAGTTTCTCTCAAAGCACGGCGCCCTCGATCACCTCGCGGCATTTATCATAGAAAGCAAGTCAATGTCGGCGCCGGCAGTGATGAAGATCAGCGGTTGCCGCCGAGCAACATAACTAAGGAACTGAAGAAGAACTACATCCCTCCCTCGGTAACGAGGCGAAAAGAGGGCACTAGCTTAATAAAGGCCTCAGGCCGCTCCAATGCATAACTGAGGTTCATCTGAGCAATATTGACATGTGATGCCGTTGAACTTAGCGACGGTACGCTGCTTGAGTGCGATATCGTCGTGGTGGGTATTGGAGTAATTCCTAATGTGGAACTCGCCCTGCAATGTGGATTGGAGGTGCACGGCGGTATTGTTGTGGATGCTTTTGCACGTACCAGCGATCCGCTGATCGTGGCGGCCGGGGATTGCGCGGCGTTCGATTGCCATTGGCTGGCGGAAGGATATGGATTGTCCCGCATTGAGTCAGTTCAGAATGCAATCGATATGGCAAAAGTCGCAGCTGAGACCTTGACTGGCGCCCTTGCACCTCATAAATCACTACCATGGTTTTGGTCGGACCAATACGATCTAAAGTTGCAGATTGCTGGCCTCCATAACGGTTCAACGGATCAGGTCTTAACTGGCTCAGTCGAAGATCGTAAGTTTTCAATCTACTACTTCAGAGAGGGCGGCCTAATCGCTGTTGACAGCGTAAACAGCCCGCAGGATCACATGTTGGCACGTCGACTGCTTACCAATGGGTCGACACCCACACTTCATCAGGTTCAAAAAAAGCACTTCACACTCAAAATCTTTGCCTCAACGTGCGCTACTCAAGAACAAGCCTCATGAACAAAATCACTCAGCACGCCTACGAATGTAACCGTCCGATTGTAGGTGTCATGTGCGATCGATTACTGATCGAGGATCACGACTCGCACACGGTCAAACACAGTTATTTACGGGCGCTCGTCTTAATTGCAGGAGTTTATCCGGTGCTCATTCCCGCAATGCTCACGGAAGAAGATAATTCCTATCTCAATGCGTTCGATGGTTTGCTTTTCCCTGGAGGAGCATCAAATGTTGATCCGCTCCGCTACGGAGAACATACCGCTTTACCCATGTTATCGGATCACGCACGTGATCACGTAGCTTTGAATTTATTGCCTACAGCTGCCGCTCGCGGCATACCAGTTCTGGCCATATGTCGCGGCTTCCAAGAGATGAATGTATCTCTTGGTGGAACGCTCAATGCTGATATATATGCCGCGGGACGACAGGAGTATCACCGCGAAAACCCCAAAGAGGACCTGGTTTCTCGTTATCGCTATAAGCACGACGTCGAATTGACCGAAGCAGTTATTCTTCATCGCTTGACAGGCAAGACTCACGTCAGAGTCAACTCTCTACACAACCAAGGAGTCAATAGGATCGCTGATAGACTGACCATCGAGGCAGTAGCGCCTGACGGTCTTGTGGAAGCCGCAAGTGTAAAAGGCCACCCATTCGCTGTAGGAATCCAGTGGCACCCGGAGGCAGTGCTTGATGACGGTATATCGACCGCATTGTTTAAAGCCTTCGGAGACGCTTGCCACGACTATCAAGCGATTAGACGGCAAAAACGGCTAGGCAATCAGGCGTCTTAATTGTGAGTCTGCAGTTCAAGCACCGTAGCATCCGTTTATGACACACCCGCTTTTCATTTAGCCAGACACTCGCGCGCGACCTCGAGGAACCGACTTACTGCTGGGCGAATTGGTTCCGCTCCCGTAGCGATCGCTGTTTCCAGTTTTACATTCAGGTCATCTACTACGCGAAATACTAAATTCGCATTGCCCAAACCTTTCATAGAGTGGGGAACAAAAGCGACTCCTAAGGCTGAGGCCGCCATGTCAAGCATTGTATGCCAACTGGTTTTTTCTTCACGCAGCCTCGGCTGAAATCCCGCACTGCCGCAGGCAGCCAATATGGAATTGTACATAAAAGCTCCGGTTTCTTCGGCACACACAATCAAACGTTCAGTTTTAAGGTGTGCCAATCGCAACGTCGGACGGTCAGCCAATACATGATTGGCATGCAGCACCGCCACCATCCACTCATCGCCAGCGGGCCGCATCACCAATTGCACAGCGTTCACGGGGGGGTGAAGAAACGCGATATCAATGGAACCCGTGGTAAGCGCGGAAACCTGATCGTTGGTGGAAAGTTTGCGTAGCGTCACGTCGACACCCGGATACATCGTCGTATAGCGCCGGATGATCAGTGACATACGCCCGGCTTCCGGCAGTTCGCAATAACCAATTGCCAAAGCGCCTGCATCGCCACGCTCTGCATCCTGAGCTTGCTGGACAGCATTGTTCATCTGGTTCAGCGCGACGCTCAGCTCCCTGGCCAGAATGAGGCCAGCCTCAGTGAGCATCACTTTTTGCGGCGATCTGATTAAAAGCGTGCAGCCAATTTCCTCCTCCAGCTTCTTAATCTGGTGGGATAACGCCGGTTGCGTGAGGTGCAGACGTGAAGCGGCCCTGCTGAAGTGCAGCTCTTGAGCAAGGACACAGAAACTATGGGCATATTTGAGCATTCTTCATCATAAGCAATTTTTATTTTGATCTACAACAAAAGAAATTTCACATCTACACGGTATCGCCCTATGTTCCGTGAAACGACTGGCTACTGATTACCTATAGTGAAATCAGCAATAGCCGCCTCGCAAGTGTTGGCATGAGGACGAGATAGATGGCGCGAAACACCAAAGTTCTATATTCCTTGACCGTCGCACTCATGGCGCTCGGTCTCCTGCCAAGCCTCTCGCAGGCGGATCAAAGTCGGGACGCCCTGATGAAAGCGCACCGCGGCGGAACGGTACGACTAATCGCCAAGTCGGCGGGCGGCACGCTCGACCCTCAAATCAACTATGCCCCGCTCTACAACAATTACTATTCGGGTGTTTACGATGGTCTTGTGACCTTCAAAAAGGCAGGCGGTGTCGAGAGTTTGAACGTGGTCCCCGACCTCGCCGAGCAAATGCCCACTGTAACGAATGAAGGCAAAACCTATACGCTCAAATTGCGTGACGGAATAACGTTCTCCAATGGGCAGCCGCTCACCACTGATGACGTCGTGGCATCGTTGCGACGCATTTTCAAAGTGTCGAGCCCAACCTCTGGCACATGGTTCAACGGGATCGTCGGCGCTGACGCCTGTCTTGCAAACGCCGCCGGTTGCACCCTTGATGGCGGAGTCGTAGCGGACAAAGCGAACCGCATCATTACGATCAACCTCACCGCGCCAGATGCCGAATTCCTTCACAAGCTTTCGATGCCCCACGCTTCGATCCTGCCGGCGCAGACCGCTCCACGCGATGCAGGGATTGAGCCAATACCCGGAACAGGTCCTTATACGTTCCAGAGCTACGACCCGAACCAGTCGCTTGTATGGGTTCGTAATCCCCATTTCAAAGAGTGGAGCGCAGAGGCTCAGCCGGACGGCTACGCTGACCGCTTTGAACTACACTTTGGCATGACGGCTGATGCCCAGATCAACGCCGTCACCAATGACCAGGCCGATGTAATGTTTGACCAGCCGCCAGTAACTCGCCTGGCGGAAATCGGTACGAAGTTCTCAAGCCAGGTTCACCTCGATCCGCAGTTGGCGTTGTGGTACCTGCCACTTAACGTCAACCTGGCACCGTTTGATTCGCCCAAGGCACGTCAGGCCCTGGCGTATGCCATCGATCGCAAAGCGCTGATCAATTTTTTCGGGGGACGTAACCTCGCCAGCCCTACTTGCCAAGTGCTTCCACCAGGCGTGCAAGGGCATAAGCTCTTTTGTCTCTACGGCAAAACCCCTGGCAGCCAATGGTCCGCACCAGACCTGGAACGGGCAAAACAGCTGGTTGAAGAGTCGGGAACCAAAGGTCAGGCAGTCACGCTGGTGATTGATGACGGCGATATCTCTCGCAACGTCGGTGCCTATCTGCAGAGCACTCTCAACGCCATCGGCTACAACGCCAGCGTCAAATCTTTATCGGCAAATATCCAATACGGTTACATTCAGAACTCTTCCAATAAAGTCCAGATGTCTGTCACTCAGTGGTATGGCGACTATCCCGCTGCCAGCGACTTCCTGAATGTACTGCTTGGGTGCAAGTCCTTCCGTCCGGGGTCTGATTCGTCGCCCAATATGTCCGGTTTCTGCGATAAAGCCTTGCAGGCCAGTATTGATAAGGCATTGCTGCTTGGCAGCACTGACCCAGCAGCGGCCGGCGAGCTTTGGTCCGCGATTGATCGGGAGGCGATGCAGCAAGCCCCCTTGATCCCCCTCTTCAACCCGAAACAAGTGACACTAGTCTCCAAGCGCTTGGGTAATTTCCAGTTCTATACGGCGACGAACGCCTGGGCTTACACGCTGGCGTGGGTGCAATAAAATGAGCAGGCCACCCGAGCAGGCGCGCACGTGTCCAGCACAGGAACACCATGCCGCAGCCCAACCTGGCATCTTGTCCGCGCTGCCCGTCCTGACGGAGTTGACGAGCCCACCTGCACCTGGCCCCTGGATCCAGGCCATGCAGAAGCTCTGGCGCGACCGCTTGGCGATAGTCGCTGCAACCGTGTTACTGATGGTAATCGGCGCTTCACTATTGGCGCCGATATATGCCGAACGGGTTGTGGGAGTGGACGCATTCAGTTCCAACCTGGATGGAGCGATCACACTCGATGGCGAACGCATTTCTGTACTCGCACCCAATATGGAGGGGTTGGGCATTGGCGTAATTCCAATCGGTCCGACCTGGCATTTCAATGCGTACTTTTTGGGATCCGACGAGCAAGGTCGTGATGTGATGTCACGTTTGTTGTATGGCGGGCAAGCGACGCTGCTCATTGGGGGCGTCTCGACCCTGATCACGCTGGTACTGGCTGCAGTCTTGGGTATATGCGCAGGCTTTTTTGGAGGCTGGGTTGACCAGATACTGTCCCGCACACTGGATGTGCTATGGGCGTTTCCGATCTATCTGCTTGCGATCTGCCTCTCCATCGTGCTGCTGACAACGCACATCCAACTTGGGCCTTTTGTTATCAGTTCCGGCAGCCTGGTCATTCCGATCATGATCATTGGAATCATCTATGTGCCGTACGTGGCCCGGCCCATTCGGGGACAGGTGCTCGCCCTCCGAAAAAGCGAATTCGTGCTCGCAGCCATTGGCCTCGGTGTGCCCCCTTGGCGCATCCTGCTGCGGGACATCCTGCCCAACGTGATCACCACATTAATTGTGTTTGTGCCCCTGATCATGGCGCTGAGCATCGCCACGGAAACCTCATTGTCTTTCCTGTCCCTTGGCGTTCAATCCCCCGGTGCGAGCTGGGGCACGATCATCCGTGACGGCCAAAGCCTGCTCTACAGCCGTCCATGGGTATCCACCGCCCCAGGGCTGGCGATAATCGTCACCATTGTGGCACTCAACATTCTGGGCGATGGCGTACGTGACGCATTTGATCCACGCGCTAAATTGAGACCTTGAGGCCAGCATGCCAGCCATCCTATTCCAACGCCTTCTCCAGATGCTGTTTGTGATGCTGGGCATCAGTATCCTGGTATTTGCAATTTTCTTCGCCACGCCGGGCTCCGATCCGGCGGCGCGCATAGCGGGCAAAAATGCCACCCCGGAAACGCTCGCCGCAGTACGCGTTGACTTCGGCCTGGATCAACCTCTGCCGGTGCAATACGTGGTGATGATGAAAAAACTCTTCGTCACCCAGGATCTGGTGTCATTCGTCAATCGCGGCCTTAAGGTAGTGCCCGCAATCACTGAAGCCACGCCAGTAACGCTTTCTCTGGTATTCGGTGCAGCGTTTTTTTGGGTGATCGGGGGGCTCATTGTGGGCATCGTCGCCGCTGCTTTTCGCCACGGCCCCGTCGACCGTCTGCTGATGATTTTTTCGCTTACCGGAGTGGCCATTCCGGTGTTCTGGCTCGGCGAAATGACCAATTTGCTTTCGCAGAATCGGCTGCACGAGACATGGCTTTTTTCCTGGGTACCGGCCCTTGGTTATGTGCCGCTATTGGAGGATCCGATCGGCTGGTTCAAGGTTCTGCTATTGCCCTGGCTCACGTTGGCGTTGGGGTTTATCGGCCTATATGGGCGAGTGCTGCGGGCGAATATCGTCGAAATCTATCAAGAAGACTACATACGCACCGCGAGGGCAAAAGGCCTGTCGGAAACCCGCGTATTACTCCATCACGCCTTGCGAATGTCGCTTGTCCCCTTCGTCACCATGTTTGGCCTGGACTTCGGCGCGCTGGTGGGTGGCGGCGCACTCATGACTGAGGTGATCTTTGGCCTCAATGGTGTTGGGAAACTTACCTACGACTCCCTGCAGAACCTGGACCTGCCTGTGATCATGGCAAGCGTCATGTACGCCTCATTCTTCGTAGTGCTGGCCAATGCGTTGGTCGATATGACCTATGCGTGGCTCGACCCTCGCGTAAGGAACCATTGAAATGACCTCTGTGTTGTTGGATGTGCGTGATCTGTGCGTGTCCTTTGCCAGCCGTAAAGGTCCGGTGGAGATCATCAACAAAATTTCGTTCCAAGTGAATGAGCAGGAAACGCTGTGCATCGTAGGGGAGTCCGGTTCCGGCAAGACGGTGGCGCTGCTGAGCATGCTGGGGCTGCTCGACCCACGCTCGTCCACCGTTGAAGGAACCGCGCTGTTCAAAGGTCAAGATATTCTCCGCGCCTCCAGACAATCGCTCCATCAGATCAGAGGACGCCAGATTGCTCTGGTATCTCAGGACCCGATGACGGCACTGACACCGGTACACACCATTGGCCAACAAATAATCGAACAGATTCAAAACCACACCAGTGTGTCGAGGCGCGTTGCCTGGAACCGCGCTGTTGAACTGCTGGGTGAGGTGGGCATTGCCAATCCTCGCGCAATAGCCGAGCAGTATCCCCATCAACTCTCAGGCGGCATGCGCCAGCGTGCGGTCATAGCCATGGCGCTTTCGTGCAACCCGGCCTTGCTGATTGCAGATGAGCCCACTACCGCTCTGGATGTGACCGTCCAGGCTCAAGTGCTGGATCTTTTGCGACGACTGAGGCGCGATTTCGGCTCCTCCATCGTGCTGATCACCCACGATATGGGCGTTGTCGCTGAAATAGCGGACCGCGTGCTGGTCATGTATGCGGGCAGCATTGTAGAGCAGGCGTCGTGCCAGTCTATTTTTGATGATGCCTGGCACCCCTACACCTGGGGCCTGCTGGACTCAATACCCCCATTGACAGGTCCGCGTCCGGATCGGCTTATCACGATCCCCGGCTCTCCCCCACAACCGGACAACCGTCCTTCAGGTTGCGTCTTCGGACCACGCTGTCATGCATGCCGCCCATCCTGCGCAGAGCCGCCTCCTCGCCAGGCTGAGCACTCGCACGAAGCCTTGTGTTGGCTAAGAAGCAACGAACGAGGCGCTTTGCGCCCTCAACCGCTGGTCAACCTGGATGCCTCTTTATGAAAGCACCACATGCCTCGTCTTCCATGAATAACGTCGAGCCGCTGCTTCGCGTCGAGCATCTGAGCAAGACCTTTGCCATGGCCAAGCGGCAGATTGTGCAAGCCGTGAACAACGTTTCCTTTGAAGTATTCCCTGGAGAAACCCTTGGAGTTGTGGGTGAGTCCGGTTGTGGAAAATCCACGCTGGGGCGCTGCCTGATGCGTCTGTACGAACCGACCTGCGGGCGCATCATGCTGAACGGCATCGACGTTGCGCCGCTTTCACAGCGTCAATTACGACCGTTGCGAAAGCATATGCAAATGATTTTTCAGGACCCGGCAGCCTCACTCAACCCTCGGCGCCGTGTTGGCGACCTGTTGGCCGAGCCGCTACGGGTACATAAGGTTGCGGATAAAGCCGGGATTGCCCGTCGCTTGCAAGAGTTGATGGACCTCGTCAGCTTGCCGATGTCTTTTCTTGATCGATACCCCCATGAGTTTTCCGGTGGGCAGCGACAACGCATAGGGATTGCCCGCGCGCTCGCCCTGCGGCCCAAATTGATCATTGCTGACGAACCTGTCTCTGCGTTGGATGTGTCGGTACAGGCGCAAATCGTCAACCTGTTCGACGACCTGCGCCAGCAGCTCGAATTGACCACCCTATTTATTGCCCATGACTTGAGCGTGGTACGGCACGTCTCGGAACGCACCGCTGTTATGTACCTCGGAGCGATTGTGGAGATTGGCCCAACGGATAGGCTGTTTCAGCGCCCTGCACATCCTTATACCCGCGCGTTGCTATCTGCGATTCCCTTGCCCCGGTTCAGAAATACCGAGGCCGCCGGACGCATCGTGCTGAAGGGTGAAATTCCCAGCCCGGCCAATCCGCCCGCAGGGTGTCATTTCCATCCACGCTGTCCCGCCGTACGCGATCGCTGCCGAGTCGAGCGTCCGTTGTTGAGCAGTCTTGACGAAGGTCGACAGGTGGCGTGTCACTTCCCCCTCTGACGATGAACAGCCCCAAGACTGTCATACCTAATATTCCTATTCTGTAGGCATCACCATGTCTGGATCACTGACCATTTCTTTCACCGATCTCAGCCCGGCCGGCTGGAATGCTGAGCCTGAGGCGACGCTAATCGTGTTTGTGGGGGCTGCGCTGACTTTTGGGCCGGTCAGCACTCAATTACTCCGCGACCTAGACTCGACGTTGCTGATACGAGCCGCTGCTGAAGAAGGGTTTCGCGGCAAGGCCGACGAGAGCATGAGGCTCATAATCAACAGCCGCCGTGTGATTTTTATAGGCGTTGGTGACGGCACGCTCGATCCAGTCGAACTGGGCGGTCGGGCAGCGGCAGTGGCCGGTTATGCCGCGCGGTTCCTGATCGTTGTAGAGTTCCCACAAAGCAGTCACTACCCAACCAATGCAGCTGCAGAACTGGCATTGGGCTTCCGCCTCGGCAGCTATAGCTTCGATATCTACCGAACACACAAGCCGGAGCCCCAGCGACCTGAGCAACGCTGGGTGACCCTGTTGACACGATCAGTTGATGCTGACCAGGTTGCATACTCCCGCGAATCGGCCGTCGCCGAAGGCGTAGAGCTGGCTCGCTCTCTCGTCAATGAACCAGCGAACGTGCTGACTCCTTCGGAGTTTGCACGGCGCGCAGGTGCACTTGGCGAGGCCGGTATTGAGGTTCAGATTCTGCGCGAGAAAGATTTGGAGCGTCTTGGATTTCGGGCGTTGTTGGCGGTTGGCAAGGGGTCGGCAGAAGAGACTCATGTTGCAATCCTTCGCTGGAACGGTGCGATCGATCAGAACATGGCGCCCTGTGCATTCATTGGTAAAGGCGTGTGTTTCGACGCGGGTGGTCTCTCCATCAAATCGGCTGAAGGGATGGCTGAGATGAAGGGCGACATGGCCGGCGCTGCTTGTGTAACAGGCCTGATGCTGGCATTGGCGCGTCGCAAAGCGCAGATCAATGCCATCGGGGCGATTGGATTGGTGGAAAACATGCCAGGCGGGAAGGCCCAACGTCCAGGGGACATCGTACGTTCGCTGTCCGGCCAGACCATTGAGGTCATCGACACTGATTATGAGGGCCGCCTCGTCCTTGCAGATCTGCTATGGCATGTGCAAGCCAAGTTTCGGCCCAGCTTTATGATCGACCTGGCCACGTTGACCTATGACGTTGTCACCGCTGTTGGTCACGACCGCGCTGGGCTTTTTTCCAATGATGACGGAATTGCCAAACAACTTGAACACGCAGCCAGTGCAACTGGCGAACTGGTGTGGCGTCTGCCAATGGGGCCGAACTTCGATGTGGAGATGAATTCAGAAATAGCCGATATGCGCAATGCCGACGCGCCCTCTGGCGGTGCGAGCACAGCGGCAAACTTCATTCAACGCTTCGTCAATGACGTGCCGTGGGCGCATCTGGACATTTCCGGGCCCGCTCACGAAGTCGCTAAATCCTCACGTAGCGTAGGCTGGGCCACGGGTTGGGGCGTACGTCTGCTGGATCGGCTGGTGCGTGACTTGGAGACAACGCATGACCTGTCAGCACGCTGACTTTTCGACATGGATCAATACCCCACTTCTCAACCCACTCAGTAAAGGTGATAAGAATGTTTGACTTCAGCATGCCCATGAAAAGCCACTTCACGCCTCCAAGACCTCTGTGTCTGTTAATGGCTTTGGCCCTGTGTACGCCTTTCTCAATAGCCTATGCAGCAGACACCCAGTCCAAACCAGCAACTATAACCGCAACAAAAAACGGTACCCAAATGAACGACATTCCCCCACGTCTTCAATGGGAAGCGAACTATGGCTATTGCGGTGAAACGGCGCTCATCAGTGCTGGACTCTACTATGGCCAATACGTCTCACAGTTCGATGCCCGTGCAATTGCCAGCCCTAACACCAAACAATCCAAACGTGGCAGCCAATTACTACTGGGCGTGAACGATGGCGCTGCCGCGGCTCAAATGCGCTTGAAAGCTGTTGAGTGGGACAGCGTTACCACGCCGAACGCCAATAAGTTCCTGGCATGGGTAAAAGGTAATGTGGTGTCGGGCTATCCGGTCATCATCAGCGTTTATGAAAACTTTTCCCAATTCGAAAATGAAGATGGAGGCGCTGGTGATGATGAATACGACCATATCGTTCCCGTCATTGGCGTTTCGTCCACACAACCGGTCACCGAGCCTGCTACCTATTACGCTGATGACGTCATTGCGTTCAGCGATAACGGTCTGTGGTCGCCCGATGGAAAACCGAAATACCTTTACCGCTTCAAGTTTGGGGCCTTTCAGGCGAACCGCGAAGAGGCTAACGACGAGTCTCGACCGGTGTATTCTTTGCCTAGCGGCGTAAAAAACTATGGCGTGGCCATTACCGGGATTATAGACGGAGACGGCAAGACGCTGCCGGTTCGTCTGAAAACCGACGTGAATGAAGAAAAACCGGCCATGGGCGAAGGCTCCAATACTCGTCCTGCTTCCGCGAAGATCAACTTGACTGTCACTGTATCTGGGCTCAAGCCAGACGTGGAGTACAACCTGTACCGATATGACAGCTTCGACAACGTGCCTGAGTCGGACTTTAACGCAAAAGCATCAAAGGCGAAAAAACACTGGAAGGTCAAAATCAAAGACGGGGCGACCTACGTGTTGAAAGAAACCATAGGTTCAGACCAGGTCGCCGTATACCGAGCCGTTCCAGCGACCGCGCCATAAACAAACTGTACATTGAAGAGGAGAATAAGCTCCGCGAGACTGTCAAATTAGCTGTCACCAGTAGAGCTTGAAAAGCGTTAAGCAACGAGCTTGCGAGGTGCTAGAGAACCAGTGGCGACGCCATCAATCATAAAGCGAGCGTCGCAGGCCCTTCACTTATATCTGATAGGTATGCTATGAACCTCTCCGTCACAATTATCGGCGCAGGACTAGGCGGTCTCACTTTGGCCCGCGTCCTATGCATCCATGGTATCGCAGTCACAGTCTTTGAAGCAGAGCCATCGGCAAACTCTCGCACGCAAGGCGGGATGCTCGATATTCACGACTACAACGGCCAACTGGCTTTGCAAGCAGCAGGCTTGTTTGAGGATTTCCGAGACCTGATTATGGAGGGGCACGAGGCGACTCGCGTACTTGATTACAAAGGAAAAATTCTATTCGACAAAGCCGACGAGGGCAGCGGTGGTCGTCCAGAGGTCATGCGCGGCGAGCTCCGAAAGATGCTTCTCCGCTCTCTTCCTGCCGGTACCGTGCGTTGGGGGCACAAAGTTAATAGAGTGCGCTCCCTTGGCGAAGGCCGGCACGAGGTCACATTCGCCGATGGCAGTAATATTGTCACCGACC
Organism: Pseudomonas sp. R76; assembly: GCF_009834565.1. Lineage (GTDB taxonomy): Bacteria > Pseudomonadota > Gammaproteobacteria > Pseudomonadales > Pseudomonadaceae > Aquipseudomonas. The sequence goes on along the minus strand of NZ_CP019428.1, from coordinate 3,224,374 downwards.
TATTAGTAGGAGCGGACGGTGCATGGTCAAGGGTCAGGCCTCTGCTCAGCGACGCTGCTCCCGAGTACATGGGACGGTCGCTAGTTGAAAGCTACCTATATAACAGCGACACCCGGCATCCCGCAACGGCCAAAGCGGTAGGTGCAGGTGCGCTATTCGCACTTCAGCCAGGAAAAGGAATTCAGGCACATCGTGAGGCTGACGCCACGCTTCACACCTACGTAGCGCTCACCAAACCCGAAAGCTGGTTTGCCGCGATCGACTTCAACGATAAGGCAGCGGCGACCGCAAGGGTCGCACAGGAATTTGTAGACTGGTCCCCTGCCCTCACTGCACTGATTACAGAAAGTGACACCGAGTTGGTATGGCGCCCGATTTTTGCTCTACCGGTTGAGCACAGATGGAACCGAGTACCTGGAGTAACGCTGATTGGTGATGCCGCACACCTTGCCGCCCCGAATGGAGAAGGTGCCAACCTTGCATTATACGACGGGGCCGAACTCGGCAAAGCCATCGTTTCACACCCTGATAACATCGAAACCGCCCTGCACGAATACGAACAAGCCATGTTCCAGCGCGGCACACAAGCAGCCGCTGAAGGTAATGAACTGCACGAGTTGATGTTTGGTGGCGAATCCCCCCATAGCTTGGTCAGCATGTTCAACGGCGAAAGGTAAGCTGGCGACGTAACCGTCCGGGTAACACACCTTCCTGACACCGTCGCTTGAGGCGATGGTGTCCACGAATAAGTGGACACCATTTTTAGCCTTATTAAGCGGACGCCCATGCCACAAGAACGCCGTTCCTATTCCAAGTCCTTCAAGGCCCAGGTCATTGCTGAGTGCACCCAACCTGACACTTCAATTGCCAATGTCGCTTTGACCCACAACCTCAATGCAAACCTCGTCCATAAATGGATTCGGGTGCATGCGCAGAAAAACCTGGCACTGCAAACTGCCTTCATCCCAGTCAAAGCTTCGTAACCGTCCGGGGAACACACCTTCCTGATGTCATCGCTTAAGGCGATGGTGTCCACCTAAATTTAAGTGGACACCATTTTTAGCCTTTTTAAGCGGACGCCCATGCCACAAGAACGCCGTTCCTATTCCAAGTCATTTAAGGCCCAGGTCATCGCCGAGTGTGCGCAGGCTGACACCTCAATTGCCAATGTCGCCTTGACCCACAACCTCAATGCCAACCTCGTCCATAAATGGATTCGGGTGCATGGGCAGAAAAACCTGGCACTGCAAACTGCCTTTATTCCGGTCAAGGCAGGGCCGCCGGTGCCGATGCATCAGGCCCTTCCTGCCACGATCCGAATCGAAGTGCCGCATCCAAAAGGTGTAGTCGTGGTGAGTTGGCCAGCAGAAAATGCAGCGGCGTGTCCTGTTTTCCTACGAGACCTGCTGCGATGATCCGCGTAGATTCCATCTGGCTCGCCACCGAGCCCATGGACATGCGCGCCGGCACTGAAACCGCGCTCGCGCGGGTCGCGCCGGTGTTAGGTGCGGCGAAGCCGCACTGTGCCTATCTGTTCGCCAACCGCCGCGCCAATCGAATGAAAGTGCTGGTGCATGACGGCGTGGGGATTTGGCTTGCCGCCCGGCGTTTGAATCAAGGACGCTTCTTCTGGCCGGGTGTGCGACACGGCTCCGAAGTTGAGTTGGATGCCGAGCAACCTCAGGCCCTAGTGCTCGGTTTGCCTTGGCAGCGCGTTGGTGCAGGCGGAATCATCTCGATGCTTTAACACCTGCCATGGCGTGCTTGCCAGCGCAATTGGCCCATCACTCTATCGCCGCCATCGGCCCTCTCTGGCAAAATCGGCGGCATGACTTTGCATCCAAATCTCGATCAATTTAACCCTGAACAACTGCGTGCCCTGGCGGTGCAGTTGATCCAGCGCGTCGAGACAATGGACAAGCAAATCACCCATCACAACTCGGTCAATGAGAAGCTGGCCCACGAGATCGCGCTGCTCAAGCGCTTCAAGTTCGCCAAACGCAGCGAGCAACTAAGTCCAGATCAGGCCAGCTTACTCGATGACGTGATCGATACTGATATTGCCGCTATCGAAGCCGAGCTTGAGGCGCTGCAACTGACACCAGTCGAAGCCAAAATGCACCAGCAACCTAAGCGCGCAGCGCTGCCGCCGCAATTTCCTCGCACGCTGATCTATCACGAACCGGACAACAGCCATTGCCAGTGCGGCTGTGCTCTCAAGCGCATCGGCGAAGATGCCAATGAAAAACTCGACTACACGCCCGGCGTGTTCACCGTCGAGCGTCATATCCGTGGTAAATGGGCGTGCGAGCAGTGCGAAACACTGATCCAGGCACCGGTGCCGGCGCAGGTAATCGACAAGGGTATCCCCACCGCAGGCTTGCTGGCCCACGTGATGGTGGCCAAGTTCGCCGACCACCTACCGCTGTACCGGCAGAAAAAAATCTTTAGCCGTGCCGGCCTAGCCATCCCGCGCTCGACGCTGGCGCAGTGGGTGGGCCAAACCGGCGTGCAGCTTCAGCCGCTGGTGGACGCGCTGCGAGAAACAGTGCTGGCCCAACGCGTCGTCCACGCCGATGAAACACCGGTACAGATGCTGGCGCCCGGCGAGAAGAAAACCCACCGCGCTTACGTCTGGGCCTACAGCAGCACGCCATTCTCGTCACTTAAGACAGTGGTCTACGATTTTAGTCCCAACCGTGCCGGTGAACATGCGCGTAACTTCCTGGGCACCTGGAACGGCAATCTGGTCTGCGATGACTTCGCTGGTTACAAGGCCAGTTTCGAGCTGGGCATCACCGAAATCGGCTGCATGGCCCATGCGCGCCGCAAGTTCTTCGACCTGCATGTAGCCAATAAAAGCCAGTTGGCGGAGCAGGCGCTTCACTCGATTGGCGGGCTGTACGAAGTCGAAAGACACGCCAAGGAAATGAGCGACGAAGACCGTTGGCGATTACGCCAGAAAACGGCGGTACCCATCGCTGAAAAACTGCATGAGTGGATGTTGGCTCAGCGTGCACTTGTGCCCGAGGGTTCGGCCACGGCCAAGGCCCTAGATTACAACCTGAAACGCTGGGTAGCGCTGACGCGCTACCTAGAAGATAGTGCTGTGCCCATCGACAACAATCAGATCGAGAACTTGATCCGTCCTTGGGCGCTTGGGAGGTCCAACTGGTTGTTTGCTGGGTCACTGCGCAGCGGCAAAAGGGCTGCGGCGATCATGAGCTTGATTCAGTCTGCGCGCATCAATGGGCATGACCCGTACGCTTATCTCAAGGATGTGCTCATGCGGCTGCCGACTCAGCGAGCCCTTCACATCGAGCAGTTGCTGCCTCATCAATGGACGCCTGCCTGACTTGTGCATGGGAGGTGCACTCAGGCTAGAATACTCGCTGCCGGAACCGTCGCGCAGTACCCTGATGCTGTTACTGAAGCCGAAGCGAACAGCGATAGACCGTGCCATTCAAGACGGCTTAGACATGTCATGGGATGTCTACCTCTCAATCCCTGGCTCACCTGCCCCTGTCGATTTCCTAAGCCCAACGGCACATCAGCGTTGATGGATCATTGACTTTCTAGAGCCTAGCAAACCGATGTTCTCATAGTAGGAGCCGGCCCTACCGGGCTCGCTCTAGCTCTCTGGCTCACTAAGCAAGGGGTTGCCGTAAGGATCGTAGATAAGAGCAGCGGCCCGGGTGAAACCTCGCGCGCGATGGCTCTTCAGGCGCGAACGCTGGAGTTCTATCGCCAACTCGGCATGGCCGATGCGGTCGTAGAGACCGGCTATAAAACTCCTGCCATGAATATATGGGCACGAGGTAGCCGAAAGGCACACATCCCATTGACTGATGCAGGCGGAGAAATTTCTCCTTATCCGTTCGTATTGGTGTATCCCCAAGACCGCCACGAACGCTTGTTGGTGAAGCAGCTCAAGACGCTTGGCGTCGAGGTCGAACGCCAGACCGAACTGTTGTCTTTCAAAGATGATGGGAGCGAGGTTACTGCCATTTTGAAACAGGCTGACGGGCAGGAGGTAGCCTTCACATCGGCCTATCTTGCAGGGTGCGACGGTGCTCGTTCTCTCGTTCGTCATCAGATCGGCAGCGGCTTCGAGGGCGGAACTTACAAGCAGCTTTTCTATGTGGCTGATGTCACCGCAACGGGCGTAGAACCTGCTGGTGAAGCGCACATCGCTTTTGATAAGTCCGAGTTTGTGATGGTCATGTCATACGGTGAGGCTAACCAATATCGCCTGATTGGCATCGTCCAAGACAAGCGCGCCGAGCATCGAGAAACACTCACTTTTGCGGATGTCGGCCATGAGGCTATCAATGGTCTAGGTATCAAGATCACCAACGTAAACTGGTTCTCCACTTATCGGGTTCACCACCGGGTCACGGATCAATTCAGACGTGGTCGAGCGTTTCTGCTTGGAGATGCTGCCCATGTTCATAGCCCGGCAGGCGGCCAAGGTATGAATACAGGCATCCTGGACGCCATCAACTTGGCGTGGAAATTGGCAGCGGTGCTGAAAGGGAAGGCTTCCGATTCCTTGCTCGATAGCTATCAAGTCGAGCGCCAAGCCTTCGCTCGCAAGCTAGTGGAGACTACAGACAAACTGTTCACATTTGCGACCTCCCAAGGCGGCTTTGCGGACTTTGTACGAACCCGCATCGCTCCTATCTTCGCGAGTGTTGCGTACAAAAGCGAAAACGTGCGCGAATACATGTTCCGAATGGTTTCTCAGACGACTCTGAACTACCACGAGAGCCATTTGAGCCAAGGCAAGGCAGGTGAGGTTCAGGGCGGAGACCGTTTGCCATGGGTACCTGTGCCCGACGCAGATAACTACGAGCCACTCCGTGCAATCCATTGGCAGGTTCATGTCTACGGTGAGCCCAAGGCAGACCTCATGGATTGGTGCAAAAAGTACGACATGCCTCTTCATGCTTTCGCTTGGCAGCATGAGCATCAGGAAGCAGGACTCGTTAAGGATGCCGCCTATCTGCTTCGCCCCGATACCTACGTGGCACTGGCTGATCCCAAGGGACAATCAGCTACTTTGAGCCTCTACTTCAGGGAGCAAGGCTTTATACTTCCAATTTAAGAGATCAGGCTAGTCGATGGACTCTACAGATACCAAACCCAAATGGAACCGGCGCAAGGACGCGCGGCCTGCTGAGATAATCGAGGCGGCCCTGGATATATTTGCGGAAAGTGGTTTCGCTGCTGCCAAATTGGGCGATGTGGCGAAGAGAGCGGGCGTGGTCAAAGGTACGCTGTACCGCTATTTTGACACGAAAGAAGACCTGTTTCGCGCAGTCGTCCAGCACGCCGTTTCAATCAACCTGAAAAATATCGAACTGATTTCTACCGGGTTTCGGGGGACGCTTCGTGAACTGGTACCTTTGATCCTCAACGGTGCAGCCGGTCGGATGGGGGATAATCGAGTTCCAGCTCTAGCCCGACTCGTCATCGGCGAAAGTCGAACCTTTCCTGATCTGGCGACGATTTGGCACGACAACGTGGTTGCACAAATGCTGCGGTTGATGACCAGAATCATCGCCGAAGCGCAGCAGCGCGGTGAGGTTCGGCCTGGCGACCCGGCCCTGTACGCTTTTTCAGTGCTGGGCCCAATGGTTGCCGGCGCGCTATTTCAAGAGATGTTCGGTTTATCCAGTCCTTATGCCCCCGACCTCCAGGCGCTTGCCAAGCAGCATGGGGATACAGTTGTCAGGGGAATGGTGGTATCAGTGTAAGCGTCCGAGCTACACCGCCTTGCAACTCAAACCTTAATCCGTTTAAACCACTGGTTCACGCGCTCGCACTCAAATGCCGCTGGATCAAAAACATCGCCATGCCATTCAACCATGGCGTCATGCTCTGGATGATTGGGGTTGGCCATCGCCTCCAGAAACTCCTCGTAACCAGGCCCGCCACCCACGTCTTCCGGTGGGCAAGCATTGGCGCCGTCGATGCAGTACGGCACCTGAGGACAGGCAATAGCGGGTAGCGTTTTTTCGACCTTGATACTGTGATGCCAACTGTCACCAAAGTCGTAGAGATAATTAAATGTCCGCCTTCCGTTCAGCGCCTTGATCAGCGTTTTACGGGCTTCCGGGTTTACCGTCGGCCCCCAGCCATCAGGGTCGGGCATGCCGTAATTCTCACCGGCAATTTCAAACTCATGCAGATGGCTATCACTCCAGCCCATCACGATCTGGATGACATGGTGCAATTTTCCCAAGGTGATGTTTTCAGGCACCGCGAACCGACGCCAAATCTTCGGAGTGATCCACTTCAGCTCGATGTGCAGCAGCAACAGGTCGGGGGCGGGTTTGGGTAAACGGACAGTTTTAACCATGAATCAGGCGGCCTCACAGTGTTCAGTGTGGTTCAAGGATATGTTCCAGGGCAGCAACTCGCTCACCCGATTGATCGGGTGTTCGGCAATGTGTTCAAGCACGTAGGTCAGATAGCCCTGTGGGTTTAACCCGTTTAGCTTGGCAGTACCCACCAGGCTGTAAATCGCTGCGGCTCGTTCTCCGCCGGCATCGGAACCGGCAAACAGGTAGTTTTTGCGGCCCAGCGCGACGGCGCGTAGCGCCCGTTCGGCAGCGTTGTTGTCGATTTCGATTCGGCCGTCATCGCAGTAGCGCATTAAGGCCTGCCACCGGTTGAGGGCATAGAGGATTGCACCGCCCAATGCCGACTTTTTCGACAGTTGAGTCAGCGTCTGATTAAGCCATGCGTGCAGGTGTACCAGCAGCGGACTGGCCCGGCTTTGCCGAATCGCTTTGCGTTGGTCGGGCGGTTGCCCTCGAATTTCGCTCTCGATGGCATACAGGGCCGCAATCCGTTGCAGCGCCTCGGCGGCAAGGGGTGAAGCCTGGTCTTTGTAGACATCGTAAAACTTGCGTCGGGCATGAGCCCAGCAGGCGGCTTCCTCAATAGTGCCTGTCGCATACAGTTGAGCAAAACCGGCGTAGCCGTCAGCCTGCAAGATCCCGCTGAAACTCTTGAGATGAGCGCGCGGATGTTGCCCCTTGCGATCCGGCGAATAGGCAAACCAGACCGCCGCCGGTGTCGAGTCACCCGCAGGTCGGTCGTCGCGCACGTATGTCCACAGGCGAGCCGTTTTGATCTTGCCGTTGCCCGGCGCGAGCACGCCAATCGGCGTGTCGTCGGCATGGACTTTGTGACCGCTCATGACGTGGTGCTCAAGCGCGTTGACCAGTGGCCTGAGCAATTGGCTGCTCTGGCCCACCCAGTCGGCCAGGGTTGAGCGCTCCAGCTCCACGCCCTCACGGGCGTAGATCTCGGACTGCCGGTACAGCGGCAGATGATCGACAAACTTGGAGACCAGCACATGGGCCAACAACCCCGGGCCTGCAAGGCCTCTGGCTATTGGACGACTCGGCGCCGGCACCTGGGCGATGTGCTCGCAGCAACTGCAAACCATCTTCGGACGGACATGGCGAATGACTTTGAAACGTGCCGGAACGTACTCCAGCACTTCGGAAACATCCTCACCCAAATAGCGAAGCTTCCCACCGCAGCCCGTGCATTGCGACTCAGGCTGATGCACGTGAGTTTCGCGAGGCAGGTGTTCGGGCAATGGTTTGCGGCGCAAAACTGCGCGAGGTGCCGGTTCGACTGGCGGTGTCATTTCGGCTTGGCTGACTTGCAGCTCTTCAAGGCTCAACTGAAGTTGATCGATCATCGCGTCCAGTTGCTCGGAGCTGCGACCGAACTGCGTACGACGCAGCTTGGCGATCATCATTCTCAAGCGCTCAATCTCTGCCCGCTGGGCAGAGACCAGAGTCTTCAAGGCTTGAAGATCGTTCGGCAGGGAGTCGGTCACGAGAGTCATGACCGCATGTTACTGGGGATTTTTTCAGCGCGGCAAGTCAGACCGCGAGGACGGGTGCTGTACGAATTGGCCTGCGCCAATCAATACCTTCCAACAGCATCGATAACTGCGCAGCCGTCAGCGACACGCTGCCGCTGGTTGCTTGCGGCCAGACGAAGCGCCCTTGTTCCAACCGTTTGCAAAACAGACACAAGCCGTCGCCATCCCACCACAACAGCTTGATCCGGTCACCGCGCCGTCCGCGAAAGGCAAAGATCTGACCGGAAAACGGGTCGGCTTCCAACTGTGTCTGCACCTGTGCCGCTAAACCATCGAAGCCACGGCGCATATCCGTGACGCCGGCGGCGATCCAGATACGGGTTCCAGCGGGCGGAGCAATCATCGCAGCAACTGCTGCAAGACGAATTGCAGCGTCTGCGGATCGGGTGCGCCCGTGATACGCAGCCTGGCTTTTCCAACCTCAACTGCGATCTCGGAATGACACTCCGCCTGTGGCTGGACGACGTGTGGCAGATCGATTGGCGCCTCAATCACCCGGACGGGCAAAAGCGTTGCGCTCTGGCTGACGGTGCCGAATAACCCCTCCTGATATTGATGCCGCCAGCGAAACACTAGGTTGGCATTGACGTCATGTTCACGAGCGATCAACGACACGGAGGCGCCAGGCTGGAGGGTCGCCTCGACGACTTGGCGTTTGAACGCCAGCGAGAAGTTGGGGCGGCGGCCGGTTCGACGAGCGGGGGCAACGTTATCCAAGATAGTGTCCACTAAAAAATGGTGTCCACTATTTTGGCTAATTTGGAGGGCTGTCAGGAGAGGGTGCTGGCCGGACGGTTACAGAAGTTACGGGATGCACAAACATTCAACCATGCCAACAAAGGCCCCCTGTTGACCGCCTATGATCGCATTTTGGGAATCCCAGCCACTAACCTAGTGTGGACCTACCTTAACAAAGGAACGCACGAAGAAGCTGACCGCGATGATTTTGATGCAGAGCTTGTGGAGTCAGTAGTTCACACCTTAGAAGAACTTGATCACCTCGATCTACGGGCTGGACGCTAACGATGCGATGCCTGTGCCCTGCCCATCTTTGGTACCCGATTAGAAGTACTGATGCGAATGTGAGCATACCCTATGCGATCCATGCCTTTTACTCGACCTACACTCATTGCTGCAGTCGAATTGCTAGAGCAGAACACGCAGGCACGCTTTAATCAGGTTGTGCTGCGGCTTGGCCTCGAGGATGAAATCACGTCAAGCACTAGCCTTAGCGTGGCCAAGAAATGCGATCTCCTCGGCCGCATCGTGGTGCAACGCGCCGGGACCGTAGTTCAGACGCTTGATGGCACCATGAGCTTGGGTGAGGCCGTAATTCGACAGGCCGCGCAGCTGGAGCAACAGGATCAAACTCAATCCTTGCATGCAGCTTTCGCGCGGAGCTTGACGCGGGACGGCTATGTGCTCGTCTTTGATGACAATGGGCTCAACGCCTCCATTCGCGCCGCTCTGCCCGGCGAGGTCCTACTTCCTGAAACCGACGACGAGGTCCACCGCCTCCTGAAATTTTTCGGGTTCGTTATTCCTCTCGGTCATATTGACCAGGCGATTGAAGCCCACACACGCGGCGACTGGGCGGCTTGCAATAGCCAGCTTCGGACGTTCTTCGAAAGCCTGTTGGACGAGATAGCCCGTAATATCCGGCCGCTAGAGGCGGCCCAGCGCCCAAGCTCTGAGAACCGGCGCGCACTCCTTGCGGAGATCGGCTTTCTTGCTGTGGACCGTAACGAATGGACGCAGGATGGAAAGAACTACATCAACGGTCTCTTCAAGATGCTCCACTCGGAAGGCTCCCATCCGGGCCTTTCCGACGAGGATCACAGCACCTTCCGATTACATGTAGTGCTCATTACGGCGAGGACTTTCTTGCGCCGCCTATCAAACGGCCGGTGATGCCCATGGCTTTTTTCTCGCAAGATCAGTTAGATGCGATCGCCCGCGCGCTTGGCGATACCACAGAGGGTCTGAGCGGACCTGAGATCGAGCACCTGCTGGCCTCGTGCAAGATTGCCGATCCCGGACCTATGACGAAGCGCGTACGTATCTACAACGCTTTTGCAGAATGCCAGAACACCAAACGAAACCGTACCAACATCCTCGAGTTCATTCGGCGCGCCATGAAGCCCGCTCGCTACATTCACGAGCCTAACCGCTACGAGCCAATGAGGGCTCGCCTGAACCAGGCGCTTGTGTTCGCCGGGCTTGTGGTCGATGAGGCCGGCGAGCTGAAGTCGGCGGATGTAGCCAAGACCTTGCCAGAAGCTCTGCAGAGGGCTCGCGACTTGCGCGCGGACCTTGAAGGGCGAGGGGTTCACCCAGATGTCTTGAAATTCTGCCGCGCCGAACTTCTCGTTGACAACTACTTTCATGCGGCGCAAGAAGCTGTCAAAAGTGTTGCTGACAAGATGCGTAACCGCACCGGAATAGCCGATGACGGATCTGCTCTGGTGGATCGTGCTCTCTCTGGCAATCCCCCTCTCATGGCTATCAACGCGCTGTCGACGGCTAGCGAACGTAGCGAGCAGAGTGGGTTTGCCAATCTTGTCCGCGGTACATTCGGCATGTTTCGCAATCCGACCGCGCATGAGGCCCGAATACATTGGGCGATGACCAAAGAAGACGCACAAGACCTGATGTCGATCGTTTCTCTGATTCATCGACGCTTAGACATGGCGCAAGTGCTATCACGCGCATGATCATTAGAGGTATCGAGAGCTAATGGCAAACGAACTAGAATCCGATCGCATCGGCCGCATTGGGGAGCGACAGTTCGAATTGCTCTGCGAACGCGCTGCTCTCTGCTGCAATAAGAGCGCCATCGACGTCATGGGTTGGGACTTTATCGTCGAATTCCCGATGGCGCTGGCCGGGCAACCGTCGTTGCCTCTCGATCAACGTCTAACCAATGCTGCTCGGGTTCAGTTGAAATCAACGCTCGGCCGCACCGGGAACCGTATCCGTCTAAGCCTTTCGGCCATTGAACGCTTGGCCAAGGATCCTCGGCCCGCCCTCATCATCGTGTTTTGCCTGAGCAGTGACGGCGAAGTCCACACCGCGTATCTCGTCCATCTTATAGGGAAAGAGCTCGCACGCATTCTTAAACGGTTGAGGCTCGCGGAGGCTCGTAAGGCGCATGACATCAACCACACCGATATCAGCTACGACTACGAAAAAATTGGATTACGTTTCAAACCGACACCCGGGGGCTTGTTGGCCGCGCTGAGTGACGCGTGTGGGCAAAATCCTAGCGCCTACACAATCGGGAAGCAGCGGCAGCTTGTCAAACTCGGTTATGAGAATGGCCGGTACGAGGCAGAAGCCATTATACAAATCGAAGGTCCGGAGCATTTCAGCAATATCCTACTCGGCCTTGCGCCGTTAAAACCGCGCCATCTCCAAGTGTTCGATAGCCGTTTTGGCATACGCCTTCCCTATCAAGGCACACTTTTTGACGACATCGAGTCGCTTTATCTTACGCCTCCTGCCCTGGGTTTCTGCGAGATTTCGATACGTGGCCTAGGCTTCGGACAAGCTGCACGGTTCGACGCTGAAATGTTTATCGGACCGCCGCTTTCAGAACTTCATGGACCGGAGCTTCTGATCCGCTCCGCAGAAATGATCATCCGTCTGACTCCAACGGGAGTGAAACTTGAAAGCATCGGCTCGATCGATGATATGCAGCAAACCTTGGAGAAATGGGCAGAGCTACTTCGCGCGCTCACGCTCATGTCATCTGGTCGCGCGACCTTGACGATTACCGGAAACCCAAAGATTCCCGCGATCACGTTGCATGTCGATCAACCGGTCACAGGGCCGTACATCGAAGAACTGCCGCTCATTTCCACATTCGCGGAGGGGTGGTTGCGTCTTCTAACAAACGCTGGCATGCGCTCCACTGCTAGTTTGACGCTCGATGCTTTCTGGGAGGCGAATAAAGCACGGATGGCCGTGGACATCCTGCTAAACCCGCAGCCCGACGCGCGCTTTGAATTCCAAGCTATAGAAATTGAAGAGGCATTTCCCCCTGCAGAAGGGTTGTATTTCAACATCGCGTCATTTGCCGATACCAGCATCGCTTTCAGCGCGAAGGTGTTCTTTGTAAAGACCGAAGATCCTGACTGGCAATATCGATCCACCCGCTTCGAGGCCCTTGATGTTCGACCGAAGGTCGATGACTTGGAAGAATATGGGCTCGACCAAGCGAACGCCTCCGGTCTGAAATTGCTCATCGATCCAAGGAACATCACAACGGTGCCCCTGCGGAATGCAAACTAACCACCGAGCCCATGGACATGCGTGCATCACTGAAACAGCATTGGCCCGAGTGATTGCGGTGCGCGATGCGGCGCAGCCGCACTTTGCTTATCTGTTGGCTAACCGCAGCGCCACTCGGGTGAAAATGCGGGTGTATGACGGCTTTGGGGGCTGGTCAGCCGCTCGCCGATTTAATCAAGATATGTTTCTTGGCTTGGCATTCGCCACGGCTGCGAGGTTGAACTAGACGGAACCTGCCAGTATGGACCAACATTGCCCTGGTTAATCCTCGACCGAGTGATTGGCGATTACCCGATAATAGATGCTCCGGCTTGGTCATTGGAATGACCCATCCGCACCAGGATTGGAAACGGTGATAGCGAATCCAACGGCCCATGACCTATGGTCGAAGGTCGAAGGTTATTGGCTAGGGCGCGCCAGTAAAGTCGGCTGGATGACCTCTCGTGCAATCAACTCAAGACCCGGGCCACCAAAGAACACACCTGAGACCTTCTCGGAGTCCAATACGCCATCTGCGGGGGCCCTCTGCATTAGCAGGGCAGCTTCATGGTGAGCTGGAGCACCTGCTATGCGATGGGCGTCAATCCATTATGCTGACTCTCGTCTTTCGCAATCAGAGAGCGCAGGGCCTGTGGAGCCGGTTCATGATCTACCAACCAGTGCCCTTGCAACATCACACAGAACACAAGCATCTCGCGAATCAATTTCAGGATGGGTGCTGATAGCCAGACCTGACAACTCCGATCAAGGCTATCGACTTATTCCCCATATCCTCTTCCATACGACCACGGATTTGCCACATTCGGGTCACTCAATCAGTATACCGAGGCGCACTGAATACCAGCCACTACCATCCAGATCCGCGTCAGAAATCGCCATTCGCGATTGCTTATACACTCGGCGCAATTGGGGGCATAACTGGGGGCATAATTCGATTTTTTCAAGCTGAATCTACTGTTCTAGAGCCAAGTCAAAATGTTTTTTGGGGATCCGGACAGTCTTTAGTCGTCATTGCCAACCCTCCAGCGTGGGAACGCAGCCCATCGAGCTCTGCGCCTCAAGAAGCCGACGCAGAGCGCCCGCTGCAACGCGCCCACCCCAAGCACCGCGCCTCAACACATAATCAGGCTCAAGGGAATTCCACCTTGCAACCTGAAAGAGCAATCGAGCGCCCGTCGGACACAACAAACTGATCACCGTCAATTCGGGCAAGGAGCAATCCACGGGCTTTTGCTCCAGCCTCAACTGCCTCCCGCCACCCCTCTATATCACCATGGTAAGAGAGGGCATGGAACTGAAGCCCCTCCGGCAGATGAATTTTACAGCTGTCAGAAACAACCCCACCGCGGGTGGCCCTTATCTCACCTGCCGAGTCCAGGAGGGCGTTGAACTGCTTCTTTGCCTTACTCATTCCATCATCTTGGTAGTAAACAAACTCTACGCCCTCAACAGGGTTCAAGCCGGGTACGGCACGCTGCCCGCGCTGCTCGATGGTGCCGCCTAGGATTTTCTCCAACGCATCCCGATCACTGCTCATTACCTACCTCACTTACGCGATCGTTGCCACGCTCTGCATGGGCGTAAACATTTGCCTTTGAAAAATCAGCCGGCCACAATTTGCCTCTACCCTTTCAGGAAATCCTCGATCAGCGTTTTATCAGAACAGCGAAAAACCACTTCAAGTTCGTGTACTTTTTACTGCGATCTGCGATCCCTCCCAGGGTACAAAAATGACAGATGGGAAGATCGCTTTAAGACCTACTCTCTCACCTGAGAAAAAGTAACCACCGGGCCGTATTCCTGATCAGACACTATCGCCTGCACACAAAATTTCTTCTCTGGAAACTTACTCAGCAACACCATCCTCCATGACTGAGCAATAAGGTTGCATAGTTGTTCATAAACAGCTTCATCCACTCTATCGCTGCAGCCTGCAAAAACATCATACAGGTGCACATGATTCAAAACCTTCTCTACCGCCACCACATCACTATTACAAGACTGCATCCAACTAGAGAATGCTTCAACAGTGAATCCGCTTTCCAGAAACACGCCCGACTCGTAAACAACAAAGTCTGGAAACAACACGGTGGAAAACACCAGGACATCTTCAGGATGTACAACATCACTAATAAAACAAGACTCAACCAACTCGGATTGATCCTTCCATTGGGACTTCCAGCGCTCGTATTTGGGAGACCTGACAGGGTCTGTTGTCCTGATTATTTTCATAGCACTGTTCCTGCACTGATGCCTTCTGGCGATTTTTTGTTTGAGCGAGAATCGATCGATGGCTCATTGTTCATCAAGAAAAAAATTCTCTCGAAACAAACTCTTAAGCTCCGCCCGGCGCGTTGAGAACAGTGAAAGGTCACTCGCCACATCCTGAATATTCTCTGTGACCCTCACAAGATACCCAGTATTCAGCTTTTCAATGGGAAAGCCTGACGCAGCAATCCGCTCAACATCGACCTCTTCAGCAAACTCATCGCCATAGAACATAGCCCAACCGATATTGGGCACGTCCGGTTTCAAAGCCGAATTGAATGAGCCGATCTGAAAACTATTATATTTCTCATGCGGGCCAAGTTCGGGTTCACTGAACAGGTGCAGCATTCCGAGTTGAGGAGGAAAAATTTCACACCATGCCTTGAAGAGCGAATACCAATCGACGCTCTTGCTACTGGCCGAGCGGTATGTGATTGCGCCAGGCACCACCTGCCCCCGGACATTGCGCGCCGTGTGGATGACGCTCCCACAGCCTTTAACCGCCTTTTTTCTGCGCCAGGCAAAGTCCAGATAGAAGTCCGATAATGCGCCGTCAAACCGTATGGACGCCTTTGATGCCCAGCGCGCCTCACTCGCGGCCACGCCCATGAAAGGCTCTCCGAATTTATCCGCATTGTGCGACACCTGCTCTGGAACCAGTAACTCCCCCTCCCGACCTAATGACGAAATGAACGCCTCTCCAACCCCCCAGCCGATAGTTTCAGACTTCGTCCTGATTGTAATTTGCACATAGGGCTTCATAAATCGTCAAAGTCTCGTCAATTCGCGGGTGACACAAGTATATCTAAAGACCTCTCCCACCTTGCTCATCGCATCGAGTCTATCAACCAACCAACGCTGCCTCACGCGCCACCGCCCACGGCGCCATCAACCGCTGCGGAGTCTGGCAGGTTTTGCGCTTGAGCACGAAGTTACGGCACTTCTCGGCGAACTGTTGGCGGTTGTGCACCATGTCCAACTGCATCTGCGCCAACTCGGCTTCGCGGCAGCGCTCAACCTGTTCAATCTCCAGCGTGGCTTTACGGGCGCGAGCCACGGCGTATTTTTCATCGGTTAACGCGCTGCCGGCCTGCTGCATCAGCCAGCGGCTGAATTCGTGTGGGCTACGGGGGCCGATGCCCTGAACCATTCCGTATTGTTCGGCTTGCAAGGCACTGATCGGCAGGCAGGCTTCGGTGAGTTGATGGGCGACTTCACTGCCCACGGCGCGCGGCAGGCTGTAGGTCCAGTATTCGGAGCCGTACAGGCCCATGGTTTTGTAATGCGGGTTGAGTACCACGCCCTCGCGGGCCAATACGATGTCGGCGGCCAGCGCCAGCATTACACCACCGGCGCCGGCGCTGCCGGTCAGGCCGCTGATCACCAGTTGCCGGGCCGTGAGCAGTTCGTGGCACACATCGTCGATGGCCTGAATGTTGGCCCAGGCTTCCAGCCCCGGCACTGGGGCGGCCTGGATGACGTTGAGGTGCACACCATTGGAGAAGCTGCCGCGCCCGCCCTTGATCACCAGCACTTGCGTGTCCCGCGCCTTGGCCCAGCGCAACGCCGCCACCAGCCGCTGGCACTGCTCAGTGCTCATGGCGCCGTTGTAGAACTCAAAGGTGAGTTCACCGACATGGCCGGCTTCGCGATAGCGAATCGGTTGATAGGCTTGCTCATCGAACATTTGATTGGCGATCGAGCTGTCCAGCACGGGAATATCCGCCAGTGCTTCCGCCAGCACGTGGCGGGCCGGCAGCTTGAAGGTCTCCTCCCCGGGCCGGGCTTTGCGTTTGAGCGAGCCGATCCACAGGCTCTGATCACCGGCCGCCACCAGCACCGCGTCGTCCTGCACCGCGAGGATCTCACCGGGTGTGCCGTGGCGTGCATCCAAGTGCGCGTCGTACAGGTAATACTGCCCGCCCTGGATACTGGCCAGCACACCGGGCTGGCCATCGGCGGCGTCGATGCAGCGTTTGATGAAGCGTGCGCAATCGTACCAACTGAAGGTGCGGTCAGCCTGTGTCATGTTCGGCTGCAAACGCCCGATGACGTGGGCTTGGGTGTAATCGAGGGGCACCGGGACGAAACCCCGGGCGAACTTTTCCACCACGTCGCGGATGCAATAGAGGGCGGCGTCACTTACGGCGCCGTTGTACAGCTCGGATTTGCGCACCTGGGCAGGCATGTCGAATTCGCAGGTCGACCAGATCGGCCCCGCGTCCATTTCCTCCACCGCCTGCAAGGCCGTGACGCCCCAGCGGCTGACCTGCTGGCTGATGGCCCAGTCCAACGCGCTGGCGCCACGGTCGCCGACGATGCCCGGATGGATAATCACCACAGGGCGCTCAGGGTTGCTCCAAAGTTGCTGTGGCACACGGTCTTTCAGAAAGGGGCAGATCACCAGATCGGCGTCTGAATCCTCGATCTGCTGGCACACCGAGGCTGCATCGGTGAACAGGACAACGCTGGGCGCGTGCCCCGACTGGCGTAAATCCAGCCAGGCCCGCTGGGTCAAACCGTTGAACGCCGACGCTAACAACATGATCTTCAATGACCGCATGGCTGACTCATCCTTGAGAATGCGCGGCCAGAGGTGCTCCTTGAGCCTTCCCTGGCCTTTGATGGAAGCACAAGGATAGTTGGCGTTCCAGGCAGGCCACCTGATCAGGATCAATCTTGTGTCAGCGAGTGCTTGAACGTAGGCGCCTGCGTTCAAGCAATAGGCGCATGAGCCGGCGCGTGCTCCCGCGCGCCCTCTGCAACAAGGGACGCCAGGTATTCGCCAAACCCGCCGCGACACTTGTAGTCCCGACGCGCGCTGGTGACCACGGGGTTGGTGGCCGTCCACACGATCCGCGCGCCAATCCTCTCGAGGTCGGCCACCAACTGCACATCTTCATGGGCAACCAAATGCTGGAACCCACCCGCGTTTCGATAGGCATCCGCACTCAAGCCCAGGTTGGCACCGTGGATATGGCGGTGGTTCTCGGTGAACTGATACAACTCAAGGTAGCGCGAACGAACCGATTCACCGTACTCACTCCAGCTGTCCACCTCGACGGTCCCGCACACCGCATCGGCGCCAAAGCCGATCTGGCGCACCAGCCAGTCGGCGGGCACAACCGTGTCAGCGTCGGTGAATGCCAGCCACTGGGCGCCCACTTCAAGCAATTGCTCCGCGCCCATGGCCCTGGCCTTGCCCACATTTCGAACGCTCACCTCAAGCGTTGCAACACCCATGGCCGACACGCGCGTGGCGGTCTCGTCCGAACACGCATCCAGCACCACCAGCAATTGGACCTGTTGGTGTGCCAGAGCCGGATGAGCAATGGAGCGCTGGATGGAGGCGAGGCAGACACTGATGTGCCGTTCTTCGTTATGGGCAGGTATCACTATCCCTATCATTGACGTTCCCTCTACCAGGCAAAGTGTCTACAGCTATCGACCGGGCCCTGAGGCAGAAGGTTTAAACAATCTGAAGGCGCCGCCAAACAATGACGTCAGGCAGGTCGCGGTGATTAAACGGAACGTCGAAGGCGCCACAGGCTCAGATGGTTTACGTGTTTGATGCACGGATGAACCCGCCATTCCTACAAACAGGTCAGCCATCATGTCTAACGATTATCAAGGTATCGCCAGTGTCATCACGGCGTCTCGCCACATGGGTACAGACTCGGATGAACGCCTTAATGAGACGGTAAAGATTCAATTGACCTGCAGCGGCAAACCAACGATTGCGCGGTTGAGTTTCGACACCCCGCTTCAATGGCCCGGCCACCCCAACTTTGTGCTGATCAACCTGCCGGACGGTTCATCGGTGGGTGGTGTGATTGCCGAAATTGAAAAGTCGACCGATGGCCCGGGTTGGGTGACGTTTACGGTGGATGATTGAGGTCTTCCCAACAGGCTTCAAATCACCTCCAGATGGCTGCCTCGAATGAGACACACAGGCCAGTAATCGAGACGCACAGACAAGCCTATTTTCGCAGATACATTTTGTAACGTCCTATGATTGACGCTTGCTCGAATCGCCGCAGGGATTGGGTGGCGTGTGTTTATCACGCCCTTGAATCCGCAGCGAAAAATGATTCGAGTTCAGCGAACAATTCGATTGGGACAAACAAAAGGATGCGGGCTATGTCATTGCGTAATTTATCTTTACTGGTCACCACACTGGCGCTGTTAAGTGGGTGTAATGCGCTCGCGGGCAAAACCAACATGCTCAGTGATGACGACGTGAAATCCCAAAGCGCCGGCGCATTGGGCTATGCACCGACAGACCTGAGCATCGTCAACCGTCGAACCGAAGGCACCAACACCTACGTACTGCTTAAAACCAACGACAACAAGCAATTCAACTGCATTATCAACGGGGGCAATATCCTGACCTTCGGTATGTCCAACCCGCCTTCGTGTGCGAAGAAAGGTGAACAGATCAAGAGTGGCCCGTTCGGGAGCTGATCTGTCGCTGGAAAAAAGGGCCAGGCCACCTCTGTAAACGGAGGCCTGGCCCTTTTTTATTCGCTCAGATCAGTTTAAAAGACAAGATATCGGGCGGCTGGGCTCCGGCCCGTTCAGTCTGGGCAACCCAAACAAAATGCTCAGCGACTACTCGGCCGTCGCCGCACACCGTTTAAAGGGTGCGATCTACAGCGTCGCCCTGGTTGAAGGCAGCAACGAATAAACCCTATTGATCGGAGAGCGACCATGCACCCGCATAAAACCGCGATTGTTTTGATTGAATACCAGAACGACTTCACCACCCCCGGCGGCGTGTTCCATGACGCGGTGAAAGACGTCATGCAAACGTCCAACATGCTGGCGAATACCGCCACCACGATTGAGCAGGCACGCAAGCTGGGCGTGAAGATCATCCACTTACCCATCCGCTTTGCCGACGGCTACCCAGAGCTGACCCTGCGCGCCTACGGCATCCTCAAAGGCGTCGCCGACGGCAGCGCGTTTCGTGCCGGCAGCTGGGGCGCCGAGATCACCGACGCGCTGAAACGCGAACCCACCGATATTGTGATCGAAGGCAAACGCGGGCTGGATGCTTTCGCCACCACGGGCCTGGACCTGGTGCTGCGCAACAATGGCATCCAGAACCTGGTTGTCGCAGGTTTCCTGACCAACTGCTGCGTCGAAGGCACGGTTCGCTCCGGTTACGAGAAGGGTTATGAGGTGGTGACGTTGACCGACTGCACGGCGACGTTCAGTGATGAACAACAGCGCGCAGCCGAGCAGTTTACGTTGCCGATGTTTTCGCGAACCCTGCAACACACCGCGTTTCTGCAAGCACTGAACGCCGGATAAAAAAAGCGGCGACTCCTAACGAGTCGCCCCTTTTTTAGTGCTTGGGTCATTCGGTTGGCGCGTACTGCATTTCGCCGTTACCAAACGACCAGTCTTCGCGCTTCACGTCCACCAGGCTGATCCACACATCTTCCTTGCGCAGCCCGGTCTTGGCATTGCCGACGGTTTGCGCTAGTGCGCCGCGAAACTTCGGCCTTTGAAGCATCGGTGAACGGCTGACCGGATGTCAGTGCTTATTGACCTGAACATAGATTGCCGTGCACAGACCAATCAAACAAACACCGGCGATGTAGTAAGCGGCGCCCATCTGACTGTATTGAAGCAACAGGGTGACGACCATCGGCGTCAGGCCACCGAATACGGCGTACGACACGTTGTAGGAAAATGACAAGCCGGAAAACCGCACCACCGGTGGAAAGGCACGCACCATCACGGCAGGGGCTGCGCCTATCGCGCCGACAAAAAAACCGGTAAGTGAATAGAGTGGAACCAGCCATTGCGGGTGCGTTTCAAGCGTCTTGAACAAGAGCAGTGCGCTGAACAGAAGCATGATGCTGCCGATCATCAGTACCCGACCCGCACTGAAATGATCGGCCAGTTTCCCGGCGATCACGCAGCCAACACTCAAACACACAATAGCGAGACTGTTGGCCTGCAAGGCTTGCGCTGCAGTAAAGCCATAGTGGGTTTGCAGCAGCGTCGGCGTCATCAAGATAATCACCACCACCCCCGCCGACATAAACCAGGTCAACAGCATAGACACACCGACGGCTTTTCGATGAGCCCGCAGCACAGTGCGTAAAGGCAGCTCTGCGGCCACTTCCTTGCGCTGCTGCATCTCTGCGAAAACCGGCGTCTCATGCAGCCATCGACGCAGATACACCGCCATCAGCCCGAAGCCTCCGCCGAGCAGGAAAGGTACGCGCCAGGCAAAATCCAGTATTTCTTGCGCGGTGTAAAAACTGTTGATGAGGGTGGCGACAAAAGAGCCCAACAAAATCCCGGCCATCAACCCTGCCGTGAGTACGCCGCAGGCTAAACCAATATGGCGCGAAGGCACATGCTCGGAAACAAACACCCAGGCGCCCGGGACTTCCCCACCAATGGCAGCCCCTTGAATAACGCGCAAGAGTAATAACAGCACTGGCGCCCACAGCCCAATCTCGGCATAAGTAGGCATCAAGCCCATGATGAGTGTGGGAACAGCCATCATTAAGATACTGAGCGTGAACATTTTCTTGCGCCCCAGAAGGTCGCCGAAGTGGGCGATCACCACACCACCTAATGGACGCGCAAAGTAGCCGGCAGCAAAGATGCCGAATGTTTGCATCAATCGCATCCATTCCGGCATCTCGGGAGGGAAAAACAATTGCCCCACGACGGCGGCGAAGAACACAAAAATAATGAAGTCGTAAAACTCCAAAGCACCGCCCAAGGCGGACAATGACAAGGTTTTATAGTCCTCACTTTTAAGCGGGCGCGAGCCCTCTGGAACACCCGTCTGAATAGAGCTCATAGGACTATCTCTTTCTGATTTTATAGGTCTGACGACCCGGCAAAACACCGGTGGAGTCTAAGAAAGGCTCTATAGTTTTGAACGTCAGAACAATCTGAAAGCAGAGGGGTACTGTCGACCGTGACGCACTGTTAATGCGCGCTCGGCGATGCGTTGGGGGGGCACACGCCGTGCCAATCGCACGGCGCCAGGTTATGCCTCTATCGATATTGAATTATTGGCGATTAAACCATCGGCGAATGGCTGACCACCCGCAGCGCCAGGCCCTCGTAGGCATCCAGCGTGATGGTGAACTCACCCTCGGCGGTGAGATCACCCTCGACCCGTTCATTGATGATGTCCACCACCGGCCCCGGCGCAATATTGGGCAGGTGCAGGGTTTCGGTAATCGCCGTGGCGCCGAAGTTAAGCGCGGTGATCTGCGTGCCCTTCCCGGCCGGCAACTCGTGAACCATGATCAGCAAGCCGGGATGCTCGACGTCCGGCACCAGAATCTGCCGGCTGGCGGCGATGCCATAGGCACTGCGCGCCGCGAGGATTTTTTGCAGCTGTGAGGCGAATGACTGCGGGTCCTGCAACTGGTGATTGAGGCTGCCGTACAAGGTTTTCGAACGCGGCATCTGCCCGGCCGAGAGTTCGGCCGCCGGGTTCAAGTCCACCAGGTCATAGGCGCCGCGATGCACCCAACGGGTATCGCCATCGGCCATCAAATGCGCCACGTCATCGGCCGCCAACGGCAGCGCACCGACCAGGTCCCAACCCGACAAGGCAAACACCCCAGGCTGCATGGCGTTGTACATCACCAACAACAAATGGATCTGCCGGATCTGCTCGATATCTGCCGGCGTAATCGCCTCCAGGTCACGAATCCCCAGGGCCGCCGTGATGATGCTGGCGGTGGTGCAGGACACGCCATTGGTGACGAATTTGAGGTTATACGGCGCATGCTCGCCGGCCAGGCGCTCATACATCTGCTCGCGAATATGCTCGCGCAGGATGTTGCCGGGGAACGTCTGGCCCTGATAGAGGTAATTATCGTGGGCGTGCAAGGTCCAGAAGTGCACCAGTTCCAGGGTCAGCTCGTCGTGGTTCTGCAAGGCATGAATCAACGAACCTGGGTCGATGCCCAGGCTGTGCATCTCGCGCAGCATCAGGCGCAGGAACTCGGTATCGCCCATCAGCAACGCATGCTGGTAGGCCGGGCGCGTGATGAAGTCATAGGAAAGGTCCGCGCCGCCGTGGGACATGGCGGCGATATCGTCGACCGTCAGGTTAAGCTCCTGAAAGCTGAACCCACCGGCCTTGCGAATCGCGCCGCCGAGCAGCTGATTGCCAGTGATCGACAGCGGGTGGCTTTCCGACCACGCGCCGCCTTCCAGCTTGCGCTCCACACCGAGGAAGCCGTTGGCGTCCAGGCGCAGGATCTTCGCGCCCATCACGTCAATCGCATGCAAGGCATCACCAATGATCATCTGCTGCGCGGCAAACGAAGGGTCCAGCCAGTTCAGCGACGGCTGGCCTTCCTTGAAGTAATGCAGGTACACCCAGCGCCGTGGCTTGCCGTCCACGCCCACCACTACCGGGGTTGCGCTCCAGTCGGTTTCCTTCACACCAGGCTCAAAGAAGATCACCCGCTGCAACTGGCCGACGATGTAATGCTTGTCGCGCAGCGCATCCACCTGCAAGGGGCTGAGGTTCTGCGCGTCACGGCCTTCGGCGACATCGGGCAACATCGGCCAGTCTTCTTCGCGAATTTCCACCATGTGGTAGAGACCGGGATAGTCCTCATACGCCATCTCGGCCAGGCGAAAATCCGCACCCTTGCCGGTGTGCGATGGGATCACGTCGTCGATGATCACCGCGTTGTGCGCGGCGGCCATCCGCGTCAGGGCTTGCAGCTGCGCCTCGGTGCCCAGTTGCGGGTCGATTTCAAAACTGATGCGGTCAAAATTTCCGTCGATGGTCGGCGTATGCCGCGTGCCGGAGAGCCCGCCGGACTTTTTCAGCGGGCCATTGTGAATGCCCTGGATGCCGATCTTCGACAGCGCATGCCACAGGCTCTCATCCCCCAACGCCTCCAGCACCGTGCCGTTTTCGCGGGTCACAATCGAAGCCGGGTACGCGGTAAACCACACCGACGACAACGCCGTAGCATCACGCGGCCGGGTCTGCGCATACGGCTGCTGCCACAACCGGCCTTGGCCCGAATAGAGCTTGGCGCGCTGGCGCGCCGCGTGCAGCATCGATTGCTCAACCAGCCAGTTCACATGATTGTTGTCCGCCGCCGTCATAAGCCCGTTACCTGTGTGCGTGAAAAGGTCATTCGTAAGCATAGGAGCGACGGCGGGAGCGATTCGTTGCATTGCAATGCGCGCAACTACGTCAACTGCCGATATTGCCTCGGCGTAAACCCCGTCAACGCCTTGAACTGGCGAGTAAACGCGCTGTGGTCGGTGTAGCCGCACTGCAGCGCAACCTCAGTGATCGGTAATTCGCTGTGCAGCAACCGGTGCGCATGTTCCAGGCGCACTTTCTGGATCATCTGCCGGGGCGTCAGGTGGAACACGCGCTTGCAGTAGCGCTCCAGCTGCGCCACGGAGATCCCGGCGATGCGCGTCAGTTCGCCAAGGCTCACGCGCCGGTTGAAATGCGTGCGGATGTGCGCGTCCACGGCAGCCAGGCGCTGGTACGCCGGGTGGGTTTCGCTGGCCGATTGCAGGTCGACCGAAATACCCGCCAGGCCGATGATCTGGCCGTCATCACTGTACAGCGGCCATTTGTGCGTCAGGCACCAGCCGGGTTCGCGCGTGCCGTACAGGTGCAGTTCCAGCTGGTCCTCAAGCACAAACCCTTGCTCCAGCACTCGCCGGTCCTGCTCGGTATAGCCCGGCCCCAACTGCGCTGGGAACACTTCGGCGCTGGTCTTGCCCAGCAGCGGTTGCAGTTGCTTGAGGCCGCAGCGTTGCACCAGCGTGTGGTTGGCGAGCACGTAGCGTGCGTCGATGTCCTTGATAAAGATCGCGGCATTCGGGATCACGTCCAACAGCGGCAACAACTGCGCCACGCCGTCCAATAGCTGCTGCATGTTGTGGGGGCGACGCGCCTCGAATAGGCGTGCAAATGCGCTGGGCAACATGACGTGACTCCCGGTTTTTTTGAGCAGATTGCCCCATGCCGAAGTGACTGTCGAGCGCGGCAAACTGTGCCGAATTCGTCATCTCCACACGCGCAAAACATCAATCCCCACGCCGTTGATGGGTTCAGGATAGCGCCATTACCTGCCTATCCAATAACTCACAAGAAGGCGCCGCCATGTCTGCTCAAGGCAAGTTCAAGAAACAACTTTCACTGATGGACCTCACCTTTATCGGGCTGGGCGCCATCTTCGGTTCGGGCTGGCTGTTCGCGGCCAGTCACGTTTCCGCCATCGCCGGGCCGGCCGGGATTATTTCCTGGCTGATCGGCGGTTTCGCCGTGCTGTTGCTCGGCATCGTCTACTGCGAACTTGGCGCCGCCCTGCCCCGCGCCGGTGGCGTGGTGCGTTACCCGGTGTATTCCCACGGCCCGCTGCTGGGTTACTTGATGGGTTTTATCACGCTGATTGCATTTTCAAGCCTGGTGGCGATTGAAGTGGTCGCCTCGCGCCAATACGCAGCGGCATGGTTTCCCGAGCTGACGAAAGCCGGTTCCAGCGACCCGACCACCCTCGGCTGGCTGGTGCAATTCGCGCTGCTGTGCCTGTTCTTTATCCTTAATTACCGCAGTGTGAAAACCTTCGCCATCGCCAATAACCTGGTGAGCGTATTCAAGTTCATCGTGCCGCTGTTGGTGATTGGCGTGCTGTTCACCTTCTTCAAACCGGCGAACTTCCAGGTGCAGGGTTTTGCGCCGTTCGGGCTATCGGGCATTGAAATGGCGGTGTCGGCCGGTGGGGTGATCTTCGCTTACTTGGGCCTCACGCCGATCATCTCGGTGGCCAGTGAAGTGAAAAACCCGCAACGCACGATTCCAATTGCGTTGATCCTCTCCGTACTGCTGTCGACCGCCATCTATGTGCTGCTGCAAACCGCGTTCCTTGGCGGCGTGCCGACCGAGATGCTCGCCAACGGTTGGGCCGGGATCAGCAAGGAACTCGCGCTGCCTTATCGTGATATCGCGCTGGCGCTGGGCGTGGGCTGGCTGGCGTATCTGGTGGTGGCCGACGCCGTGATCTCGCCCAGCGGCTGCGGCAATATCTACATGAACGCCACCCCGCGCGTGGTGTATGGCTGGGCGCAGACCGGCACGTTCTTCAAGATTTTCACGCGTATCGATGAAAAATCCGGCATCCCGCGCCCGGCGCTGTGGCTGACCTTTGGCCTGTCGGTGTTCTGGACCCTGCCGTTCCCGTCCTGGGAAGCGCTGATCAATGTGGTGTCGGCCGCGTTGATCCTGAGCTACGCCGTGGCCCCGGTGACCGTCGCCGCGCTGCGCCGCAATGCACCGCAAATGGCGCGGCCATTCCGGGTCAAGGGCATGGCGGTACTCGGCCCGCTGTCGTTCATCATCGCCGCGCTGATCGTGTACTGGTCGGGCTGGAGCACCGTGTCGTCGCTGCTCGGCCTGCAAATCCTGATGTTTGTGATTTACCTGCTCTGCGCGCGCTGGGTGCCGACCGCGCACCTGACTATCAAACAGCAAGTGCGCTCGTCGGCGTGGCTGATCGGCTTCTACGCGATGACCATCCTGCTCTCCAAGCTCGGCAGCTTCGGCGGCATCGGCGTGCTCAGCCACCCGTTTGACACGCTGGTGGTCGCGGTCTGCGCCTTGGGCATCTACTACTGGGGCGCCGCCACCGGCGTGCCTGCACACCTTGTGCGCCTGGAACACGAAGATGACGAAAGCGAGGTCGTCAGCGAGCCCCAGCACAACGCGCCCTTGTCCCCGGTTACTCATTGAATGGAGCGTTTTATGAAGCGCCTGCACGTTATCGACTCCCACACCGGCGGCGAACCTACGCGCCTGGTGCTGGATGGTTTCCCCACGCTTTCAGGCAACACCATCGCCGAGCAATTGGAGAACCTGCGCACCGAGCACGACCCATGGCGCCGCGCCTGCCTGCTGGAGCCGCGTGGCAATGATGTAATGGTCGGCGCGCTGTACTGCGAGCCGGTCACGCCCGGCGCCACCTGTGGGGTGATCTTCTTCAACAACGCCGGTTACCTCGGCATGTGCGGCCACGGCACCATCGGGCTGGTCGCCTCGTTGCACCACCTGGGGCGCATCCAGCCCGGCGTGCACAGCATCGACACGCCGGTCGGCCCAGTCGCGGCGACGTTACATGAAGACGGCGCCGTGACCCTGCGCAACGTGCCCGCCTACCGCCACCGCCAGCAGGTGGCGGTAGACGTGCCCGGCCATGGCGTGGTCCACGGCGACATCGCCTGGGGCGGCAACTGGTTTTTCCTGGTCTCGCAGCACGGGCAAACCCTTGAGATGGACAACGTCGAGGCCCTGACTGATTACACCTGGGCGATGCTCAAGGCCCTGGAGCAGCAAGGTATTCACGGTGCCGATGGCGCGTTGATCGACCATGTCGAGCTGTTCGCAGACGACCCGCACGCAAACAGCCGCAACTTCGTGATGTGCCCCGGCAAAGCCTATGACCGCTCGCCCTGCGGCACCGGCACCAGCGCCAAGCTCGCGTGCCTGGCCGCCGACGGCAAACTCGCCCCCGGCGCAACCTGGGTGCAAGCCAGCATCACCGGCAGCCAATTCCAAGGCCGTTATGAATGGGACGGCGAACGCGTGCGCCCGTTCATCACCGGCCGCGCCTACATGACCGCCGACAGCACCTTGCTGATCGACGAACAGGACCCTTTCGCCTGGGGCATCTGAGCCCGGGCCGTATTTAACTGAACGCTGGAGTTAGAACAATGAGCGACAACATCTTCACCGGTTGCATCCCCGCACTGATGACCCCGTGCACACCGCAGCGCAAGCCGGACTTCGACGCCTTGGTCGCCAAGGGCCGCGAGCTGATCGATATCGGCATGAGCGCCGTGGTGTACTGCGGCTCCATGGGCGACTGGCCGTTGCTCACCGAAGCCGAACGCCAGGAAGGCGTGGCACGCCTGGTGGCAGCCGGTGTGCCGACCATCGTCGGCACCGGCGCCGTCAACAGCCGGGAGGCGGTGGCCCACGCGGCGCATGCGGCCAAGGTCGGTGCCCATGGCCTGATGGTGATCCCGCGCGTGCTCTCCCGTGGCGCTTCGGCCACCGCACAAAAGGCGCACTTCGCGGCGATCCTCAAGGCCGCGCCGAACCTGCCGGCGGTGATCTACAACAGCCCGTACTACGGCTTTGCCACCCGCGCCGACTTGTTCTTCGAACTGCGCCGCGAACACCCGAACCTGATTGGCTTCAAGGAGTTCGGCGGCGGCGCCGACTTGCGTTACGCGGCGGAAAACATCACCTCCCAGGACGATGACGTCACGCTGATGGTCGGTGTCGACACCCAAGTGGTGCACGGTTTCGTCAACTGCAACGCCACCGGCGCGATCACCGGCATCGGCAACGCCCTGCCCCGCGAAGTGCTGCAACTGGTGGCCCTGAGCAAACAAGCCGCCAAAGGTGACGCCAAGGCACGGCGCCTGGCGCGCGAGCTGGAAGCCGCGCTGGGCGTGCTGTCGTCCTTCGACGAAGGCTGCGACCTGGTGCTGTATTACAAGCACCTGATGGTGCTCAACGGCGACCAGGGTTACGCCCTGCACTTCAATGAAACTGACGTGCTCAGCGATGCGCAACGCCGTTACGCGCAAAACCAGTACGCACTGTTCCGCCAGTGGTACGCCAACTGGTCGGCCGAGCAGAACCTGGCCTGACCCGTGCGCGCCGCTGTGGTGGTCACAGCGGCCAACCCTCTTTTTTGCAGGACGACCCCATGACTCTGACGGGCAAGATGCTGATCGGTCAGCAAGCAATTTCCGGCGATCGCGAAGCGATCCGGGCGATCAATCCCGCCACCGACACGCCATTGGAGCCTGCCTACGGCGGTGGTCATGGCGCGCCTGTCGAACAGGCATGCGCCTTGGCGTGGGCGACATTCGACACGTATCGCGAAACCTCGCTGGCCGAACGCGCCACGTTCCTTGAATCCATTGCCGACGCCATAGAAGCCCTCGGCGATGCGTTGATCGACCGCGCCGTGGCCGAAACCGGCCTGCCGCGCGCGCGTATTCAAGGTGAGCGCGGCCGCACTTGCGGGCAATTGCGCACCTTCGCGCGCACCGTGCGTGCCGGTGAATGGCTGGATGTGCGCGTCGACATGGCGCAGCCTGAGCGCCAACCGCTGCCGCGTGCGGACCTGCGTCAACGCCACGTGCCACTCGGGCCGGTGGCGGTGTTTGGCGCAAGCAATTTCCCGCTGGCGTTCTCGGTGGCGGGCGGCGACACCGCTTCGGCACTCGCGGCCGGTTGCCCGGTGATCGTCAAGGCTCACGGTGCGCATCCGGGCACCAGCGAGCTGGTCGGGCGTGCGGTGGCCAAGGCCGTCAAAGCCTGTGGTTTGCCGGAAGGCGTGTTTTCGTTGTTGTACGGCTCCGGTCGCGAGGTGGGTATCGCGCTGGTCACCGACCCGCGCATCAAGGCCGTCGGTTTTACCGGCTCGCGCAGCGGCGGCGTGGCGTTGACCCAGGCAGCACAGGCGCGGCCGGAGCCGATTCCGGTGTACGCCGAGATGAGTTCGATCAACCCGGTGTATCTGTTCCCTGCGGCGTTGCAGGCACGGGCCGAAGACTTGGCGCAGGGGTTTGTGGCGTCGTTGACCCAAGGCGCTGGGCAGTTCTGTACCAACCCGGGTCTGGTGATTGCCGTCGCAGGCAACGCACTTGAGCGCTTTATCGCCACGGCAAGCCAGCTGCTGCCAGGGTGTGCGGCGCAGACCATGCTGACGCCAGGTATTTTCAGCGCTTACCAAACCGGTGTCGGTGCATTGACAGAGCATGCCCAGGTTGTCGCCACCGGCGCGGCGTCCGTTGGCCCAAATCAAGGCCAGGCGCACCTGTTCGTGACCCAGGCCAAGGCGTTTTTGGCCGATGAGCACCTGCAAGGGGAAGTGTTCGGCGCCGCTTCGCTGGTGGTTGTGTGCGCCAATAACGAAGAAGTACGCCAGGTCTCGGAACACCTGGAAGGCCAACTGACCGCCACGCTGCACCTGGATGAAGATGACCTGGCACACGCCAAAGCCTTGCTCCCGGTGCTCGAACGCAAAGCGGGCCGCCTACTGGTCAACGGCTGGCCGACCGGTGTGGAAGTCTGTGACGCCATGGTCCATGGCGGCCCTTTCCCGGCCACCTCGGATTCGCGCAGCACCTCGGTCGGCACGGCGGCGATCCTGCGGTTCTTGCGCCCGGTGTGTTATCAGGATTTCCCCGACAGCCTGCTCCCCGACGCCCTGCAACACGGCAACCCATTGCGGTTACGGCGCTTGCTCGACGGCCAGAGAGAGGCCTAGGCCATGTCCGAATCCAACACTGGCGATATCGTCGTGGTCGGCGCCGGCATTATCGGCGTGGCCTGCGCCCTGCAATTGGCGCGACAGGGCCGGCGCGTGGTGGTGATCGACGCGCAGGAACCCGGCATGGGTGCCTCCTACGGCAATGCCGGGCACCTGGCGACCGAGCAGGTGTTTCCCATCGCCGATGTGTCGATTCTAAAGCGCCTGCCCGCGATGCTGATGGACCCAATGGGCCCGCTGCGCCTGGACTGGAAATACCTGCCCCGCGCCCTGCCCTGGTTTGTCCGCCTGTTGCTGAACCTGCGCCCGGCGAACTACCGGCGCACGGTCGCCGGTATTCGGGCGCTGAATGAAAGCAGCCTGGGCGCCTGGCAACGCTTGCTGCACTCCATTGACCGCGCGCAGTTATTGCGCGAAGACGGTTCGTTGTTGGTGTTTGAGCGCGCCGAATCACGCGTGGCCATTGAGGCCTTGCAACAGCGTATGCGGCAACAAAACGTGCCGGTGGCCTTCTGGTCAAGTAGTGATGTGCGCAACGCAGCGCCGCAGTTGAGCGACGCGCTACAAGGTGGGCTGTTTTTCCCCGGCACCGGGCATTTTCTCGACCCGTACCACGTGGTCTGCGAACTGGTTGAGGCCGCCAAGGCCGAAGGTGTGCAGTTTCTCAAGCAGCGCGTCGTGGACGCGCGCCTCACGCCCGATGGCGTGTCGCTGTTGACCGATCAAGGCACCCTCACTGCACGCCAGGTGCTGATCGCCTGCGGCGCACATTCGGCCAAACTCACCGCGGCACTCACCGGTAAAACAGTGCCGCTGGACACCGAACGCGGCTATCACTTGATGCTGCCCCAGGAGCCACAGCGCCTGCCGTTTGCCGTCACCTCATTCGAGCGCAAATTCATCATGACGCCCATGGCCGGCGGCCTGCGCCTGGCCGGCACGGTGGAATTCGCCGGGCTCGAACGCCCGGCGAACATGAGACGTGCCTGGCAACTGCACCGGCTGAGCCAGGGGCTGTTTCGCCTCGACCTCAGCACGCAAGGCGCCACGCCGTGGATGGGGTTTAGGCCTTCCCTGCCTGACTCGCTGCCGATCATCGACCGGGTGTGCGACGGCAAGGTGTTACTCGCCTTCGGGCACCAGCATCTGGGGTTGACCCAGGCGGCGGTGACGGCGGAAATGGTCGCGCAGTTGGCCGCTGAAACTCCGGTGTTTTCCGGGCTACCTGCGTTTGCGTCGTATCGCTTGGATCGATTCTGAAAAAACTGTGAGTTGCGAGTATTCAGCAGCGGGCCTGGGATGCAGCCAATAAGTCATCCGCCATCTGCTGAATCTCCTCGCGCATCCAGAGCGTCTCCAGCCATCCTGCCGGAATGCCTTGAACGCCGTAGTAGGCCCCCGCCAACTGCCCCACGATAGCCGCCGTGGTATCTGCGTCATCACCGAGGTTCGCCGCAGCGAGCACAGCCTCGGCAAAACTGTCGGTGTGCTGGAAACACCAGAACGCAGCCTCCAGAGAGGCCACCGAATACCCGGAACCGACAACGTCATCACGGGATTTGTGCTGATACTCGCCGGCTGCGATCGCCAGCACTTTAGGCGCCGTCAAGCCTGATCCAGAGACCTGCAAGACTGCATTCTTCGAGGCGCCGCTCAAGGCATTGCTGATGGCTTGCGCCAGCACCACGCAACACTCGATCGCCTCTTGGGCCGCGTGAGTCGTGCGGGAGCTTTCGATGGCGAACTTGCGCACGGTTTCCGGGTTGGGAAAGAACAACAGCACCACCGGAGCAAGGCGCATCAGCGAACCATTGCCGGCAGAATACGGATCGGTAGAGCCCGAAAATGCGTCGCCGCTGCCCTCGAAACGTGCCAATGCCTCACGCACGGTCATGCCGATATCAAAGCAGTCTCCGGTAGAACTCAAGTAGCCCCATTTCCACCAGTTCAGATACCGGCCCATCTGATCTTTCGCGTCAAAACCACCCTTGCGCAACAGGCTTTCAGCCAGGCACAGCGCCATCGATGTGTCGTCCGTCCACTGGCCGGGCTTAAGGTTAAACGGCCCGCCGCCGACAATATCCGTCAACGGCGTAAACGAACCGCGTGGCATAAACTCAACCGTGGTGCCAACGGCGTCACCACATGCCAAACCCAGCAAACTGCCGCGGTAGCGATCTGAAAGCGTTATAGACATCGGCACTCCTTGGTAAGTATTCGGCCCGTAAAAAGCCATCCGTGCCCATGCTACTTGACCAGCCGCTTCTCCTTGGAGGGGCGATATCCGAAATACGCGCTATAGCACTTGCTGAAATGACTCGGCGAGACAAACCCGCACGCCACCAGCACATCCACTTGCGACAGCTCGGTGTGCTGCAGCAAACGCCGCGCCTCGGTGACGCGCAACTCCATGTAGTAGCGTTGCGGCGTGGTGCCCAGTTGTTCCTTGAACAGCCGCTCCAGCTGGCGTCGGGAGCGGCCGGCGTAAACCGCGAGCTGGTCCAGCTCCAGGGGCTCTTCAAGGTTGGCGTCCATCAGCTTGACTACTTCACGCAGCGGCGCGCTGACGCAGACGTTTTCCGTGGGTTTGATACGCCGGTAACGCGACTCTTCGAACGACAGAATGTCTTCGATGCCTTCGACCAGGGCTTTGCCGTGCAGGCCCTTGATCCAGTCCAGGGCCATGTGGAAGGAGCCCGAGGGGCTGGAGGCCGTGAGGCGGTCACGGTCGATCACAAAGGCTTCGCTGGTGACCTGGGCGGCCTTGGCGACTTCCGCCAGCGCCGGGCGATGTTCCGGATGGATCGCGCAGCGGTAGCCCTGCAACAGCCCGGCGCGGCCCAGGAACCACGCGCCATTCCACAGGCCGGCGAGGCTGACACCCTGTTCAGCGCCGGCGTGCAACAGCTGGATGAGTTCATCGCCGGCTTTGAGTTCGGTGCGAAAACCGCCGCACACAACCAACAACTCCAGCTCACACAGCGCTGAGAGTTCCAGGCGCGCGTCGGGGCGGATCACCAGGCCCAGGTCGCTGATGACCTCGCCATCGCCGCAGCCGAAGGTACGCGTGGCAAACAGTTCGGGGCGCAGCAGGTTGGCGGTGATGAGGGTGTCGAGGGTCTGGGTGAACGCGGGCAGGGAGAAGTGCTCAAGCAGCAAAAAGCCGACACGCGTGGCGGCGGCCGGCTGCTGTGGGGTTTCATTGAGGTAGCGCAGGTTCTTGCCTTGCATGCCACCGCTGAACTGGCGTCTTTCCATCGAGGCTTAGCCCACTCTTATTATTGATGCAATGGGCGCCATCTTAGAGGATTGCGGCACCAAATCGGCGAAATCGTGGCATCCAGTTATCCAGGATCTGCGCCGAAGCCAGCACATGGTGCGCGCGCCCGATCAGCAGGCGGCGTGGCACAAAGCCGATGTAGCGCGAATCTGCGCTGTTGTCGCGGTTATCGCCCAACATGAAGTAGCTGTCGGCGGGTACTACGACGGGGCCGAAATCCCGCAGCGCACGTACCACCGGCATGAATTGCACGGTGCGCCGGCTGGTATTCGCCTGCTCAGTCAGCTGGATACCCGGCACAGACTGGCCGGGCACAAGGGGCTCGTTGATGGCCTGCTCATCCGAGTAGGTGGCCGGCACGCCGTTGATCCACAGCACCTCGTTCTTCATTTGCAGCGTGTCGCCAGGGATGCCGACGATACGTTTGATCAAGCGCACACCGTCTTTGGGCGAGGAAAAGGTCACCACGTCACCGCGCTGCGGGTTATCCAGCTTGAGCAGTGAAATATCCGTGAGCGGCACCTTGAGGTCATACGCGACGCGGTTCACCAGCACCACATCGCCTTCCACCAGGGTCGGGCGCATGGAGCCGGAGGGGATCGGGTTCCAGTCGGCCAAGGAGGTGCGGAACACGCCAAAACACAGCCAGAAAAGGATGACGTAACGGTATTTGCCCAACAGACTTCGCATACATCCTCGCACTGCAAAGGCGGCGCAGAGCAGGCTCTACGCTGGCCAAGGTCATTTTTTGAAACATTCACGCTTGCCGATGAAGATTACATTAAGGCTTGCCCATACACCTCTACGCGCGGGCGTTAAGCGCTGATCTTCATAAACCCGCGCGCTTCCCAAGCCCGTAGTCAAGCCGTCACGCCCCCATCTGATACGGTTTTTTCTTTGCCATCTGCGCCTGTATCGAAAACGGCCTGGGGCGGACAATGGGCGCATTCCCGACACCCTTGTCGAGTGCGGCAGGAAGGTTCCTGTCGCCCCTTCCCTTCGGAGGCCTTATGACCAAGATGGCAATTTTCCTGTTCGGCTTTTTGGTGCTGACCATCGGCATTGGCTTGCTGGCGACTATCTCGCCGGTCTGATCCAGTTCAGCGCAACGTCACCATTTCGAAATCCGCCGAGGTGCCCGCCGCCTGCGCCGCCAATTCGCTGATCGCGATGGTGCGCAGGGCACTGGCATGACTAAGCAGAAAACGCGTGATGTCCTGGGGTGAGCTGTGTGCATCGGCCAGGCGCTGGTGGTCGCCATATTGGCCGGCCAACAGTTCCATGACTTTATGGGTCGGCAGCGAGCCCTTGGCCGGGTCGAGATGAAGTTTGATTGAGGTGAGTGCCGATCGGCTGCGTGATCGGGTTGCCGGCCAGGCATACGGCGCCGAGCATGCAATAGCCCGTCAAAACCCGTCAATGGCGGCAACCGGCTACCGCTTCAACCGAAGAGCATTGGGTACAGCGACAGTACCAACAATGCCGCCATCGAGCCGTTGAACACCCTGACCCAGCGCGGTTCGCGCAGCACATTGCGCAGGCCGGTGCCACAGCCCACCCAGACACACACGCTGGGCAAATTGACCACTGCGAACACCAAGGCAATCACCAGCACATTGGTCACATAACCCTCAGCCGGCGTATAGGTGGTGATCGCGCCCAACGCCATGATCCATGCTTTGGGGTTGACCCACTGGAACGCCGCCGCGCCGAGGAAAGTCATGGGCTTGGCGTGCGCATCACTGCTGTCGGACATGCCGCCAGCGGTGGCGATTTTCCACGCCAGATACAACAAGTAGGCCGCGCCGACATAACGCAGCACCGTGTAGGCCCACGGGAACACCTTGAATACTTCGCCAAGGCCCAAGCCTACCGAAATCACCAACAGCATGAAGCCAATGCTGATCCCCAGCGCGTGAGGCATCGAACGGCGAAACCCGAAGTTCACCCCCGACGCCAGCAACATGGTGTTGTTGGGCCCTGGGGTGATCGAGGACACAAAGGCGAACAGCACAAAGGCTGACAGCAGGCTGGTGGACATAAACATGGCGCAGCATCCGAACGGCAGTGGTATGCCTGCGACAGTAGTGGGTTCTGGCGACACCCGCCCCGTACAGCTATGGGCGGATCGAGGAATACACTTTGGCCTTGTCGAGCAGTTCACGGCAGTGGTCGACGGTTTGCTGCGTAGACTCCACCATCGGCAGGTGCCCTATGCCGTCAAGAATCACCAGCCGAGCATGGGGAATGCCCGCGAGCCAGGTGTGCGCACTGGCGACGGGCACCATGCGGTCCTCGCGGCCCCATAGAATCAGGCTCGGCACGCGCACCTCAGGCAGCCAGGGTTCAATACGCGGGCTGTCGGAAAAATTCGCAAAAATCTCCGCCAGCTCCTCACGTCGCTTGATATAGCT
Organism: Pseudomonas sp. R76; assembly: GCF_009834565.1. Lineage (GTDB taxonomy): Bacteria > Pseudomonadota > Gammaproteobacteria > Pseudomonadales > Pseudomonadaceae > Aquipseudomonas. The sequence continues at coordinate 3,188,878 of NZ_CP019428.1, read as the reverse complement.
TTGCGCCTCAGCCGCCAGCATTACCTCGGGTATGGACGGTGGCGCGGCCATGGTCATGGCAAAAAAACGGTCGAACTGCGCACGCGTGTAAATCAGGAATGGGTTATCCCCCCTGTTGACCAATTCTTCCACTTCATTGGGTTGCGGCAGGTTCACCCCCGCGGCCCCAATCAAGCCCAGGGACAACACCCGCTCCGGGTAATGGGTGGCCAACCAGCTGGCGACATAGGCGCCCATGGAACTGCCAATCACGTGCACTTTGTCGATATGGCACGCATCCAGCAACGCGACCATCCGCCGCGCTTGCGCCGCAATGCTGTAGTCGCCACCCGGCACAAAGGTATTTTTACCGTGGCCGGCAAGGTCCGGGATGATTACCCGGTAGTCATCTACAAAATGCCGGGCAAACCCGAGCCAGACGCCCTTGTCCGCGCTGAAACCGTGCAACAGCAACAGGGCTGGCGCATGGCCGCGGCCGCCTTGGTAAGTTGCGAGCGTCATGCCCTTGATCGGCAGGGTAACGGCCTTCAAACCAGACCGCCGTGCTTCTACCCAGGCGATCAGCTCAAACAGCACATTGCCAACGCGTGGGTAGGTCCACCACACCCACAACGCAACGATGGCAAGCACGCTGACGATCACAAGCATCAAGGTTTCTCCGACAATGGCGATGGGATTGCTTTCACTGGCCGGTATACTTGCTCACTGCGCTTGAATCCGTGCTGAACGCATCACAAAAGGACAGGGAATGAAGGTCATCAGGTTTCTACTGATTGTGCTGCTGGTGCCCTTTGGCAGCGACTTGGGCTTCACGTATGAAAAGCCACGTAGGGTATTCACACGCGGTTTTGTAGGGCTCTGTGTGATGGTGGCGACGCTTGAATTGCTGATCCTGCACGATATCTACAACAAATAACCCCGCCTCACCGGTTTAAAACAGTTCCCGATAACGCGCCGGGAACCGTTTATCTTGGCTGACAACGTGCGTCACTCAGTTTTGCGGGCGTTGCTTGGTCGAGTCCAGTTCGGCTTTTTTGGCCGTTGAAATTTCGGTGATCTGCGCAGACTTGGCGATGGCCAGGTCGAACGTGTCCTGCATTTTTGCGATGGCGTCGGTCGCCGTGCCCTTGAGCCCGCCGTTGGCCGCCCAATCGAAGTTCCACACGCCGGACAAGTTGTCGGCGCCGGCAACGTCGTGGGTTTCGATGGCAGTGAACACATCCGGGTGTTTTTCCATGTACTTGGCCGCATCGGAAACGTCTGTGGGCACCTTGCCTGAAGCATTGTTGGCCAACTGCGTCAGCTCCTGCTTGGTAATGGCCGACTTGCCCGTCTGGCGCATGTAATCGGCGATTACCTTACTGGACTTGGCAATGTTCAACTTGTCGTCGAACGTGGACGGCGAGGACTTTGGCGTGTTCGACCCGCCAGACGCGGGCGTTACGGTAGTAGACATCGGCGCTGCTCCCTCAATGGAACGAATGAAATCGTCGTGCTGACGATACCCCGACGCGGACTTTAGCATGGGCAAAGGGCCATTCCCCATGCTTCACAACATTTCACAACGGCAGGCTGATTTTCGCAGCATTTTCCGCTGCCTTCCCGGCCGGTGTCAGTCGTACTTCGGCGGCGGTGGTGGTGTCGGCGCCCTGGTCGGTCGCACGTTTCGGCGCTTGCCTGAATTGACGTTTACGGCATCACGCAGATATTTAAGGTCTAAGACTGTCGTCTGAGGTAGCGTGCCTATCTCGCAGGCTCACCAGCCCTTCAAGCGTAAAGCGTGCCTGTGTCAGCACAACCTCCTGCACGATTTCCATCTCCTTCTGGCTCACCTCTGCCCACTTCAGCGCTTCGAGCAATTTGGGTTTCTGCACCCGGAACGCCAGACCTTGGGTGAATAGCGCCATTGAGTGAATCACCGTGCGCTCGTCCTCTACGGCAAAACCCGACAAATGCGCGATCAGTTGGCGGATAACCCGGCCGATGCGCGCCTTGAAGCGGTCTTCAAATGCGCTCGTGGCGCTTTCCGGGCACAGACCGGCTTGGTGGCGATCAAGAAATGCACGCCACGCCGTGGTCTGCGGGCTGTCCTGGATAGTCGACACGACCGTGCCGAGGATGCCCAACGACACGTCGATCAAGGTTTTATCCTCGGCCTCAAGGTCGGCCAGCGCACTCTCTGCAGCTTCCACGCAAGGGCCCATCTTGCGCCAAAGCAACGTGATCAAATGCTCGACACACGCCAGGTACACGCCTTCCTTGCCATCAAAGTAGTACTGAATCGCCGGTGCGTTGACCCCGGCCGCCGTGGCGATGTCGCGCGTGGAGGCGCGGTCGTAGCCGCGCTCGCCGAACACCACGACCGCCGCCTCGACAATACGCGCACGGGTTTCTTCGCCGCGCTGATAACCACCTTCGGCGGCAGGTTTATGTCGTGCCATGTGCAGCTCCTTTCGAATACCGGACCAAAATATACCAGTTGACAAAAATTCGCGAAAAATGGAATTTATTCCAACTGTTATAAATCTGGAGTGACCCGATGTCCGCTGCACCTCCCTCCCCTCAGGTCATTCCTGAAGACACCGTCAACGGCCAACGCGGCAAGGCTCGACGCATACTGCTCACGATTGCCACCGTCGCGCTGTTGATCGGCCTGGGCTGGGCCGCCTGGTGGTGGCTCACCGGGCGCTTTATCGAGACCACCGACGATGCCTATCTGCAAGCCGACAGCATCAGCGTGGCGCCCAAGATCAATGGCTATGTCGCCGACGTGCTGGTGAGCGATAACCAGAACGTCAAACGCGGTGACGTGCTGGTACGCCTGGACGCACGCAAATACCAGGCCGTGAGCGACGAAGCCTCGGCGACGATTGCCGCGCGCAACGCCGACTACGCCAAGGCCCAGGCCGACCTGGTGCAACAGGACTCGACCATTGCCGAAGCCCGCGCCCAGCTGCAAGGCGCCGAAGCCGATGCGAAACACGCGCAAACCGAGGTCGCCCGCTACGCCCCGTTGGCACGCTCCGGCGCCGAACCGGAAGAGCGCCTGGCGCAACTGAACAACCAACTGGCTCAAGCGCGCAGCACCGTGGCGGCCAAGCAGGCGGCCTTGCGCTCCAGCCAGACCCGCTACGGCACGCTTGAGGCGCAACTCAAACAGGCCCAGGCGCAACTCGGCGTGGCCAAGGCCAGCGAAGCGCAGAGCCAATTGGACGTGGATGACGCCGTGATCCGCAGCCCGCTCGACGGTCGCGTGGCCGATCGTGGCGTGCGTGTCGGCCAGTACGTACAGCCCGGCACGCGCTTGCTGACGGTGGTGCCGATCAGCGCGATTTATCTCACCGCCAACTACAAGGAAACCCAGATCGGTGCGATGCGCCCCGGCCAATCCGTCACCGTGCACGTGGACGCCCTGCCCGGTCGCGACCTGCAGGGCCATATCGATAGCCTCTCACCCGGCACCGGCGCGCAATTTGCGCTGCTGCCGCCGTCGAATGCCACCGGCAACTTCACCAAAATCGTGCAGCGCGTGCCGGTGCGTATTGCCCTGGACGTGCCGGATGACGTACGAGCGGCGTTGATGCCGGGCTTGTCGGCGACCGTTGAAGTCGACACCCGCACCCACGCCGCGGACGCCAATCATGGCTGAGGCACTCACGGCCGAGGTGGTCGCAGAAAAACCGCGCAACGCCTCGCTGACCGACTGGATCGCCGTCGCTGCCGGCGCACTCGGCGCCTTGCTGGCGACGCTGGACGTGTCGATCACCAACTCGGCACTCCCGCAGATCCAGGGGCAAATCGGCGCCACCGGCACTGAGGGCACGTGGATCGCCACCGGCTATTTGATGTCGGAGATCGTCATGATCCCCCTCGCCGCCTGGCTGACGCGTGTGTTCGGTTTGCGCCGATTCCTGATCGGCACCGCCTTGATGTTCACCGCCTTTTCGATGTTCTGCGGCCTCTCCACCAGCCTCGGTGCGATGATCGCAGGGCGTATAGGCCAGGGCTTTGCCGGCGGCGCGATGATCCCCACCGCGCAGACCATCGTGCGTACGCGCCTGCCGCCACACCAGTTGGCGATCGGCACGACAATGTTCGGCATGACGGTGATCCTCGGCCCCTTGCTCGGCCCGGTCATCGGCGGTTGGCTCACGGAAAACATCAACTGGCGCTGGTGCTTCTTTCTCAACCTGCCCATCAGCATCGCCCTGATCACCTTGCTGATCACCGGTCTGCCAAGCGAACGCATGAACCTGCAACGCTTTATCAGCGCCGACTGGCTGGGCATCCTCGGCCTGGCCATGGGCCTGAGCTCGCTCACGGTGGTGCTTGAAGAAGGCCAGCGCGAGCACTGGTTCGATTCCCTGCTGATCTGCTGGCTGAGCATCGCCACGGTGACCGGTTTCTTCCTGATTGCGGTTGGGCAATTCAGGTCGAGCACGCCGATCCTGCGCCTGCAATTGGTGCTCAACAAACGTTTTGGCAGCGTGCTGTTGATCGGCACCGCCGTCGGCGCCGGGATTTACGGTACGGCGTATCTGGTGCCGCAGTTCCTGGGCATCCTTTCCGGCTATAACGCCCAGCAGTCGGGCTCGATCATGTTGCTGTCGGGGATTCCAGCCTTCCTGCTGATGCCGATTCTGCCGCGCATGCTGGGCCGCTACGACCTGCGCTGGATGGTCGGTGCCGGGCTGTTGCTGTATTGGGCCAGCTGCTTTGTCGACACCCAATTGACGGCCGACAGCGTCGGGCATGATTTTGTCTGGTCGCAACTGCTGCGCGGTTTCGGGCAGATCCTGGTGATGATGCCCCTGAGCCAATTGTCCATGCGTTCGGTCGACACCCGCGACGCAGGCGACGCCGCCGGGCTCTACAACATGTCGCGCAACCTCGGCGGCACTATCGGCCTAGCCTTGCTCGGCGTGCTGATGGACCGGCGCAGCCACTTTCATGACGACATGCTGCGCGAAGGTATCCAGGCCAACAGCCAATTGGCCCAGGACCACATGGCCAGCAGCGCCGCCAGCTACCTCGCGCAAACCGGCGATGCGTCCACGTCGCAGTTGCAGGCGTTTGCCCAACTCGCCAACGACATAGCGCGGCAGGCCTCGGTGATGGCCTACAACGACTCGTTTTATGTACTGGGACTCGCGATGCTGGCGTGCCTGCCCCTGATCTTCATCCTGAAAAAGCGCACGGTACAACGATGACTCCTCGCACCCTTCCCCTGCTCCTGACCGTCGGCCTGCTGTCCGCCTGCACAGTCGGCCCGGACTATCACGGTGCGCCCGATGTCGCGCCAAAAACCCTCGCAGCCGGACGTTTGCCGCATGCCCAAAGCGCCGCGCCAAACGCGCCCGCTGTCGCGCAGTGGTGGCGAACCTTGGGCGACACGCAACTCAACGCGCTGGTCGAACAAGCCCTGCAAAACAGCCCGGACATCGCGACGGCACAGGCGCGCTTGCGGCAGTCCCGCGCCAGCCTCGGCGGCGCGCAGGCCAACGCGATGCCCAAGGTTACCGGCGACGCGGCGATGCTTAAATTGCGCTCACCGGACACCTCCGCGCTGGGCGGCAACAGTGGCGGCGGCCGTGGCCCGTTAAACCTCTACCTTGCAGGCTTCGATGCCAGCTGGGAAGCCGACCTGTTCGGCGGCACCCGCCGCGCAGTCGAAGCCGCACAGGCAGAAGCCGACGCCTCGCAAGCCCAACTGGCGGATGCCCAGGTGCAACTGGCGGCCGAAATCGTCCAGGCCTACACCGACCTGCGCGACCAGCAAGCGCGCCTGGCGCTGGTAGACGCCAGCGTCGAGGTTGAAAACCAGGCCCTGGACCTGACCCAGCAACGCCGCGAGCGTGGCGTGGCCTCGCAGCTGCAACTCGAACAAGTACTCACCCAGGCCGAAAACACCCAGGCCCAACGCCTGCCGCTGCAAGCCGCCATCGTCGAATCCCTCGACCAACTCGGGTTGCTCTGCGGCCTGGAACCTGGCGAACTGGATGGCCAGCTCGCCACCGTGCGTGCCCTGCCCGCCATTCCCGCAGCCGTGCCGGTTGCCGACCCAGCCGCGCTGTTGAAGGCCCGGCCCGACATCCGCAGGGCCGAGCGTCAATTAGCCTCGAGCAATGCGCAGATCGGCGAAAAAACCGCTGATTGGTTTCCCAAACTAAGCCTCATGGGTGACCTGTCGTTCTCGGCCGGCGACCCTGGGCACCTGGCGCGTAAGGACAACGGCACGTGGCTGATCCTGCCGCGGATCACCTGGAACGCACTGGATTTCGGCCGCGTTGCCGCCAGCGTCAAAGGTGCCGAGGCCGGGCGTGATGAGGCGCTTGCGCAGTACAAGAGCGTGGTATTGAGTGCGTTGCGGGATGCGGACGTAGCGTTGGCGCGCTACGGCCATCAGCGCCAGAACGTGGTGCTGCTGCGCAATGTTGAATCTTCCGCCGTGCGTGCGGCGGACCTGACGCGCCAGCGCTATCGCGCAGGCACCGCAAGTACGCTGGATTGGCTGGATGCTGAACGCACGCGGTATCAGGCGCAGGAGAGTCGGATATCCGGCGATGCAGAGTTGCTCAAGGATTTTGCCTCGCTGCATAAGGCGTTGGGGCTTGGGTGGACACTGTGAGCAGGCGATTGCCAGGAAATGATCTACCATGAGCCTTGATTTTGTCGGCTGAGGCTGCCCATTTTCGTCCCCTGCAAAGGTTCAACCATGAATGCCCCAGTCATCCTGATCACCGGCGGAAGTCGCGGCGTAGGCGCAGCCACTGCGCGGCTTGCCGCCGAGCGCGGCTACGATGTGGCGATCAGCTTCGCCAAAGAAGTCGCACGGGACGGCATCCGCGTAAACTGCGTCCGCCCCGGGCACATCTACACCGACATGCATGCCAGCGGCGGCGAGCCTGGCCGAGTGGATCGAGTGCGGGACACGATCCCCATGGGCCGCGGCGGACAACCCGAAGAAGTGGCGCGGGCCATATTGTGGCTGGCGAGCGATGAAGCTTCGTTTATTACCGGGACGTTTCTTGATGTCACTGGGGGCAAGTGAGAGGAAAGGATGCCGATGATCAAGATCCATCAAGCGACAAAAGCCGACATCGATGTGCTGCGTGGGATTGGCTGCGAGACTTACCGGGAGCATTTTTCGACGATCTGGTCGCCTGCCGGTATGCAGGATTTTCTTGATCAAGACTTTTCAGTTGGCGCGCTGAGCCAATCCATTGAAGCATCCCACCGGCACTTGTGGCTTATAGCATCAGACAGTGGCGGTAAGACGGTCGGGTTTGCCAAGGTTAACTGGTCAACACCCGCGCCTGTTACTGGGGGCTTAGGCGCAGAGCTGCAAAAAATCTACTTCCTCAAATCTGCTGCTGGGCATGGTTATGGGAAGCAACTTTTGCAGTTCATTCATGACCAGGCGTTGCAGCGCGGGCAAGCTTTACTTTGGCTGGATGTGCTCAAAACCAATTCGAATGCGCGGGGTTTTTATGAGGCGTTTGGATTTAAAAAAATCGGTGAGATTCCGTTCACCACAGATCTGGCTGAGATCGGCATGATTGTGATGAGCTTGCAGTTGAAGCAACCTCAGGCGGGAAAATAAATGGAAGACTTGATACAAGGGCTCGACGGGCCTAGAACGGCTCAGCAGGAGCTGTTTTATGACCTTGAGGATGCGGCGGCGGTTATCGGGTGGTCGGTGGTTGAGCTGACAGCCATGGCGGCCAACGCTAAAACCCCGGCCGAGGCAGTAGCACTGATGAAGATAGGCGCGTTGCTGACCGCTCAGCAGGCAAAGATCGGCGTGTATGCCGGGGAAGTTAAGGAACAACGCATTAACAGGGCAGAATGCGGCCTGGGCTGATAACAGATGACTTTGACATGCGCGAACGGCTCGCCTACTTGGATAACATCAAGGTATTCGGCTTAGACGAACATTGCATGACGGCATAAATTTATAATCGCGGTAATTTCGCGAAAAAAAACAAGTGCGACAGTTAGCGGTCCTACCTCGAGTTTTCTAATAATGAAATCAAGCGACTCGCTGTACCTTTCAAAACTGGATCACCTGCGTTTTCTCGCAGCGCTGTTAGTACTGGCATGGCATATCATGCGGCATCAACTTCAAGTCCCCACCACGTTTATTCCGAGTTTTTGGCCGATGAGCCTTTTTGCAGAAGGGCATACCGGCGTGGCGCTGTTTATGGTGTTAAGTGGCTATATATTCATGACACTGTGCCATGACCGAGAAATAGACTACTTCGCCTTCATCAGAAACAGAATACTGCGCATTGCACCGCTGTTCATACTCTGGACGCTTCTGTACTTCTACATTGGCAATATCGACCCCGCCAAACTCATTGTTGCCGTCGGTGCATTGCTTGATCATAAAACCGTGCCCGGGGTGGGCTGGACAGTCATTGTCGAATTCCAGTTTTACCTGCTGTTTCCTTTCCTGCTTATATTTTCACGAAAAATGGGGCTTCGTTACTTAGTTGGGTTGATCCTCCTGGCCGTCGCTATCCGTTGGTGCATCTGGTTTACGCTCGGCACCGTGCAAGACCTCGCCTACTCCACGATATTCGGCCGTATCGACCAGTTTTTATTCGGCATGCTCGCGTGTGCGGCACTTCGCAAGTTCCCCGCTTATTTCAAATCACCGTTGGTTTTATTAGCACTCGTGGCGCTATGGTCATTCCTCTACCATCGCTTTGATGTGCTGGGAGGCTACTTCGACAATCATGGCTTTCCCTCGCAGGCCTCTGTCTGGGTTTACCTTCCAACCCTGGAAGGCTTGTTTTACGGCCTGATAACCGCCGCCTACCTGGGCACGGTGCAATTGCTCCCCAGGGTGCTGGACAAAGCCATCGCGTGGCTGGGGATGCTCAGTTACTCACTGTACCTCAACCACCCGTGGGCGATCGAGGTAGCCATGAAAATCCTTAAGCGATTTAACGTCGACATGACGGATTTCTGGACGGCATTAATCCTGGGCATGGCGACGGTGCTGCCTATCCTGATCGTTATGTCCGCGGGAACGTATTACTTGATTGAGAAACCGTTCCTGTCGCTGCGCACGCGCTATTTAAAACCGATTGTGGCGCAGCCGAGCGGACATGCAAGCCCTGTAAGCCAGCAACTTCCAGCCTAAAAAAGGACGGATTTATGTGGTCAAACATAAGTCCGTCTTCATTATCACGTACAAAAAGAAATTAATGTCGCCCACGAAGCATCTTACAAAATCAGTGCAGTATTAGCGCCATAGGCAGAGTTTTGAATGTTGTGGCACCGCCCAGCCTGGCTTCGGACATTTCCCACAGTCTGACGAGGTTGAGCCATAGGAAGCTATTTGGCTAGGATTCGCCGTCGCAGTAAATCCTGTGGCCGGGTGTCGCAACCTGAAGTAATCTGAGGCGCGGTAGCGCCATAGCTCTGTAGCAGGCGTTTTTTTTGTGCCTGCTCACCGCATCTATGGTGGATCGTGTGAGGCGGGCTATTGCCCGGCCGGTTTCCTCAGAGACTGGTTTGCGACCCTCGCACGGTCCACCACCCACCCGTGTCGCAACGGCGGTGGTGGCCTCTTAATTTTCTGAGGATAAAGAGGATGTTTTCTACACATCGAAACTACCGAGTTATTGAAGCAAAAATCAGTGCTGCGCAGTGGCATTCGGCTGTGAATGCACACTCAATTAATCGCACATTGGAGTCTCACTCATGAAAACACGCACAGCTGATGAAGACCTTCCCACCAGTGTATTCAAAGTGAGGCCGGACTTGAGTTCAGAAGAAGCATTAGTGAATGCTTGTGAGCTTCTGATATCGGCGTCGGTAATGGCTAATGAACAAGCGATCACCGCGAGTGGTTCGCAGCGTTTCCAAACATTCGGATTGGCCCACTTGATTGAAAGTGCGCAGCTTCTAGTGAATGACGCGCTGGAGAAAACGAGCCCGATAAATCCCTGATTATCGGCTCAGAGGTTGAGCAACACATCCCAAAAGCTGGGAATACATATTAAATTGCAGGCAATAAAAAACCCCGTAGACGTTAATCTACGGGGTTTTCAATAGTGGAGGCCGAGGTCGGAATCGAACCGGCGTAGGCGGATTTGCAATCCGCTGCATAACCATTTTGCTACTCGGCCTCAAACGATCAATGCCCTGACTACCGACATTCACCGCATAAAAACTTGAGTGGGCTATAAAACCCTGCCTCTACTCTAACTCATTGAATACATTGAAGTTTTTAATGCTTCGTTGCGTTCGATGGGCGCCATTATGTACTCATTTGCTTTTGCCTGCAACCCCTTGATTTCAAAAATATTTCGTATTGGCATCAAGTGGTTGCACGCCTGCCCTACTCCTTGATGAGCAGTTGCTGATACTGCGGGTCGGCCTTGATCTGGGCGTCGGTGAAGGGCAGCGGGCGCAGTTTTTTCGCTGAAAACGCTTGGGTCTGGTCCTTCGAGTATTTCGATTCAGGGTTACTGGATTCGGAGAATGCCAGCACGCCAAGGGCTTGAGGGCCGTTGTCGTCGAAGGTGACGATTTGCAGGTAGCTGCTGCCGCTGACCACTTCGCGTTTGCCGTCGGCGCGGGGCACGGTTTGCATGGCGTTGTAGATGCCCAGTTCCTGCGGGCCGCCGTGGATTGGGGTTTGGCCGGAGACCTGAATATCGCCCCAGCGGGTCAGGCCGAGTTTGCTGACGTCTGCGGTAGAAGCCAGCATGGCTTCGCGCAGGGCCTTGGCGACCGGTTCGCGCTCGATGGCCAGGCCGCGCGGTGTGGTCAGGGGTTGGGCCGGGTCGAAGGCGACGCGCCAGGCGTCGGGGAGTTGCTGCAGGTGCTCAAACAGGTTGATGAAATGCACCAGGCCCACGCCACTGTCGAGGTTGGCGCGCTGGTCCCAGGCTTTCAGGCTGGCACACAGTGGCTGCAAGGCCACTGTGTCGGCGCCGAGGTGTTTGGCGCAGAACGCCAGCAAATCGGGCATGACTTGGCCGGCGAGGTAGACCTCGTTGTCCATGACCATGTTTTGCAGGTCGGCCACGCTGATCGGTTGCTTCTCCAGGGATTGCAGGCGTTGCACGGCGAAACGGGCACGTGGGCCAAGCCCGATGTGGTCCTGGCTGATCACCGGCGAGAAGCCGGTGAGCGGCGCCTTCGGGTTGGCCAGCCACGCCGAGTCGTTGGCGTGCTGCACGTAGTCGGTGCGCTGCAGTTGCGGCAGTTGGTCGGCGGCGAAGATGCCAGGCTGCGCGGCACGCGGGTCGACATCCCAGGCGCAGGCACTGTGGGCGCCGTCAAGCATGATCAGCTGCAGCCCGGCCCGTGGGTCGCTGCATTGCGCGAGTTTGGCGGCGCTGACGTTGGGCACCACCGACAGGTTCATGTACAGGCTCTGGCCCTGGTCGTCGGCGGCCACCGTGTTGACCCACGGGATGCCTTGCAGCGTGTGCACCGAGGTTTGCAGTGCTTTGAGGCTAGTGGCTTGGTTCATGGCGTACCACTGCTGCAACACGCGGTCGTTGCCCAGGTTGGCGTCGCGCAGGCTAAAGGCGTAGTGGTTGTCCCAATCGAGCTTGCCGGGCCATTGCACCACCGGGCCGAACTTCGAGCTGTACACGGTATGCGGCTGGGCCTTGAGGCTGCCGTCGGCTTGCTTGACCTGCACCGTCAGCGTGGTTTTCTCCAGGGGAATGGAGTTGCCGTCGAGCAGGTAGCGCGTCGAATCCTTGGGATCCAGGGTCAAGCGGTACAGGGTGAAATGCTTAGAGGTGTCGACGGTGTGGGTCCAGGCCACATGCCTGTTGAAGCCGATATTGATCACCGGCAAGCCTGGCAATGCGGCGCCCATCACGTCGAGTTGGCCGGGAATGGTCAGGTGCATTTGGTAAAAACGCATGCCGCCCATCCACGGGAAATGCGGGTTGGCCAGCAACATGCCACGGCCATTAAACGAGCGATCACGGCCTACGGCGACGGCGTTGCTGCCACGGTCGAAGCTGAAGCGCTGTTGATTGGCCGCGGCCAACTCAAAGGCTTTTACGCCGGGCTGCGCACTGGCCGTGGTTTGAGGCGGTGTGGCGCCCACCAACGCTTCGGCGAATTGGCCGACCCCGCCTTCCACCAGCAACCTGCGGGTCAGCTTGACCACGTCTTGCGCCACGAACGGGCGCACCCACGCGGCCTGGCACTGTGCAGGAGCGCCCTGCTCTTTCAGATAACGGTTGTAGCCCGCGACGTAGCCTTCAATGCGCTGCTGGATCTGCGGTGTCTGGGCGTTCCAGAACGCAGCGACTGCATCCGGTGTATTCAACCAGGTGAAAAACACATCGCTGGCGAGGTTGTTGCGCTCTTCCAGGGTGGCCTGTTCAGGGCCAAAAAACCTGGCGCGCTCGCCATTCACGGTGACCACTTCATTGGCCAGCAGGCACAGGTTGTCCTGGGCATACGCGTAGCCGATGCCGTAGCCCAGGCTACGTTCGTCATGGGCGCGAATATGCGGTACGCCGTAGGTGGTGCGACGGATATCCGCCGAGGTCTGTGACACAGGCTGACCCACACAGGCTGCCAGGCTCAGGCCCAGCAATACCCCCGTAACACACGCCCTGGTTACCCTGTTGAAAATAATCACATCGACTCCACAGTTATATTGAACGCCCTCACTGGGGGCAACTACCCCACCGTAAGGACGCAAAATATCGGGAGTGATTTAGTCGCGAGCGGTATCTATTTGCGTCGTCGGCGCTGTGACAATTCTGATACCGACAAAATTTCTACATCCGGCACTTCATGATTTTGCTCGCTCGTTCGTCTTATTAGATAAGAGCGCCATCATTTTCCTGATCAGGCTCTGATAAGGAGTTTTTTGCATGTACAACTCGCAACTGCCCACGGACGGACACACACCTGCCGCCGAGGCCAATTTCGGCGGCGGCGCACAAGCGTTCGGCAAAGCACCCGAACAGCAAGGCAACCAGCGTATTCGCCATTTGCTCAAGTGTTTCGGTTTGCGCACCAGCCTGATTCGGCTGAAGGTCATCGACGCCCTGCTCACCGCTGCCGACAACCAGCGCACCCTGGGCGTACGCGGCGTGCACAGCCATTTGCTGGAGCTGGGCATTCCGTTGTCGTTTCTCAGCGTGCGTGAGGTGCTCAAGCGCCTGTGCAGCGAGGGCGTGATCACCCTCAATGCGGATAAAAGCTACAGCCTCCACGAAGAGGCTGCCAAAGTGCTCGACAGCCGCGCCTGAGTCACCCTCAGAAGTTAGGCTTGACCTTGCGGCGCATGATGCCGTTGATCACCACCACGGTCACCGCCACGGCAATGGCGATGTACTGGAACGTCTTCTCGCTGATAACCCCGGTGTTCTGCAGGTAGGACAGGCCAAACATCGTCCCCAGCACCACAAGGGAAATCAGAATCGAATATTTCAAACGTTGCTTTTGGGTCATGACGGGTTTCCTGAACCTGATAAATGTATCCACTTTGTATCGTCGAGCATGCCAAGCACATACCCGGTTACGGGGATGGATGCGGGTCGACAGGGTCATATGTTACAGGCGATGAAAAGCTTTGGCTCGTCCCACGCCTGATTGACCCTGTCAGTACCCTAGAGGATGTTGAAATGCTTCGTCGAATCACACTGCTGATTCCATTGCTGATCATGCTGAGCATGAGCGGCTGCTTCTTTTTCCCACACGGCGGCGGTGGCGGCTGGCACGACCATCGCTATGACGACGGCCGAGGCTACGAGCACCGCTGATCGTGCCGGCGTCTCGCTTTCCGGGCTGGAAAGCGAGACGCTCAGCCCGCGTGCACCCAGCGCTGGTGCAACCACCGTGCAAATGCGTCAAGAGCAAAGCCCAGCAGCCCGATCAACAGCACCATCGCCATCAACTCTGAATACGCCAGACGGTCACGCGTGTCGAGGATGTAATACCCCAGCCCCGCACTGACCCCGAGCATTTCGCACGGCACCAGCACAATCCACAAAATGCCGATGGCCAGGCGCACGCCGGTCAGCACATGCCCCACAACGCCGGGAATAATCACCCGACGCAGGGTTTCCCAGCGTGTTGCACTCAAGCTCTTGCTCAATTGCAACCAACGCGGGTCCAGCTGACGCACGCCCGCAGCGGTATTGAGCATGATCGGCCACACCGCAGCAAAGGCCAGCAGGAAGTAGATAGGCTGGTCGCCGACGCCCATCAACATCACCACGATGGGCATCCACGACAGCGGTGAAATCATCCGCAGAAACTGGAAAGCCGGCGTGGTTGCCGCCTCCAGGTTGCGCGAACTGCCCACCAGCAACCCCAGCGGCACGCCCACCAGCAACGCCAGGAATAACCCGACGAAGATGCGTTTCAGGCTCACCGCGATATGCACATACAGCTCGCCGCGCCCGAGCAGTTCCCACAGGCTGCTGAAGGTCGCCGCCAGTGAGAAGCGCGCCGACAACCCGTCGGCATCGCCAAACACCTTCACCCCCAGCCACCATAAAAACAGCAAGCCTGCCAAGCCACTCAGCCCCAGCAACCAGCCCGGGATTCTGCCGTTGTTCAAACGCCAATCTCCTCGTGTCGTTCATAGCCATCCGGCAAGCCGAAGGTCTGCATGCCGCCCACCGACTCAATGGCACGGCGCACAAAGCGGTCATCCACCAGGTCTTTGGCGACGAAGGCCGGGTCAAGGTCGGCAAGGAATTTCTTGTCGCCTTCGATCAAGGTGTCCTTCAGGCGCCGCACCAATTCCTCGGTGTAGCTGGGGAATGGGTAAGGCTGGAAGTCGATGCGGTGCTCGTCCCAGTTGGCGTGCTGGATCGCGCCATCGGCCAGGTAAGCGGCGCGGTCGCCGGCAGCCGGGGCCAATACTTTGCTCAACACCGGCTCAGCATGCTGCGTGTAGCGGTTCGGGCCGTCCTTGGACAGCAGCTTCACAGCCTCTTCGCGGTTGTCGCGTGTCCATACCTGCGCCTTGACGATGGCATTCACCACCTTCTGCGACCATTCCGGGCGATTGGTCAGGTCGTGCTCGTGCATGAACACCACGCAGCAGGCGTGGTTGCGCCACACGTCGCCGGTAAAGCGTTGCACGCGACCGACCTTGAGGTTTTCCGCCAGGGCGTTGAACGGCTCGGCAACGATGTAGCCGTCGATGCGCTTGCTGGCCAGGGCCGGAGGCATGTCGGAGGGCGGCAACACGATCAGGTTGACTTCATTGGCGGCAATCGCCGTACCCGCTGCACGGGCCACCGGCGTCAGGCCGTTGTCACGGAACAGTTGCTGCACCACCACGTTATGGATCGAGTACCAGAACGGAATCGCCACCGACTTGCCGCCCAGTTGTTTCACCTCGGTAATGCCGGGCGACACCGTCAGGCCCGAACCGCCGACGTGGTTCCAGGCCACCACTTTGGCCGGCACCTTGCTGCCGTAGCGCGCCCACACCGTCATCGGCGACAACAGGTGAATCACGTTGACCTGCCCGGAAATAAACGCCTCGATCACCTGCGCCCAACTGCGCAACAGCACTGGGCGCTCGGCCTTGATGCCTTCGGCTTCGAACAGGCCGTTGTTGTGCGCAACCAATAGCGGCGTGGCGTCGGTGATCGGCAAGTAGCCGATGCGCACCGGCGCGTCCGGCTCATTGGCGGCGCGGGCCTGCAAGCTGCTCAGCAGCGGTAAGGCACCGGCGGCGCTGAGCACTGCCGAGAGTTTGAGAAAGTCACGGCGCGAGTGGGTCAGGTCATCCAAGCACATGGCCAGGCTCCAGCAATTCAAGAGGGTTGGGTTGAGGGCGGCTCGCCTGCCGTAAGGTTTTTAAGATGTCGATACGCAGCGCGCCGATGGCCTCGACTTGCTCTTCACGCGGTTGAGGCAGGTCGATGTGCCACTCGCCCAGCGTGCGCGCCGGGCGATTGCCCAGCAGCAGGATACGGTCGGACAGCAACAGCGCCTCATCAATATCGTGAGTAATCAATACCGCCGCCGAGCCTTGCTCGCGGTTGACCTTGAGCAGCAGGTGCTGCATGTCGGCACGGGTGACTTCATCCAGCGCGCCGAACGGCTCATCCAGCAGCAACACTTGCGGTTGCCGCGCCAGGCAGCGGGCCAACGCCGTGCGCTGCGCCATCCCGCCGGACAATTGCGCCGGGAACTGCTGGCGCGCATGTTCCAGCCCGACCGCCGCGATGGCGCGATCAACGCGCAGGCGCCGTTCTTCAGGGCTCAAGTGCGGTTGGCGAGCGAAATCCAGGCCGAAAGCGACGTTCTTTTCCAGGTTCAGCCACGGCAACAGGCCAGGGTCTTGAAAGGCCACCGCCACGCGCGGATGCGGGCCGTCCAGTGGCTCGCCGAGCACCTGCACGCCACCGCCCTGAGGCGCCTGCAAACCGGCGAGCACCCGCAACAGGCTGGACTTGCCGACGCCGCTGGGGCCAAGGATCGACACCACTTCGCCCGGCTGCAAGTGCAAGTCGAACCCTTGCAGCACCGGGCCACTGGCATACCCCAGGCAAATCCCCTGGGCGCTTAATACCGCCTGGCTCACAGCGCGGCCTGGCGTTGCAACTCAGTGCGCAATTGCACCAGGCTTGGCGTGACGATCGGCACGAAGGCCGACTCGCGCCAACGCCGGGCAAACCCGCTGCCGTGAGCGGTGAGGTAAGCCTTGCCGCCGCTGGCTTGCAGCTCAAGCTGCACGGCACTGGCGGCGGTTTCGGCGAGGGCGATACGCAGCTTGAACAAGGGCACCGGCTCGGCAGCAAAACGCCCGGCCAGCAGGCCTTTTTTCAGGTCATTGACCAAGTGGTCGAGGGTCACGCGCAGCGCTTCCAACTCATCGCGCAACACGGTGCGGCTTGATCCCAAGTGGTTGGCCACTTCCGCCAGCGAGCGCCGCGCCAGGCCAATCGACATGCCGCACTGCAAGCCCAGAAACGCCGGGCGTACGGCCGGTAGAAATTTGCGCGCATCCTCATGCAACAACCACTCACGGCTCAGCTCAACGCCTTCCAGGCCCAGGGCTGCGGTGTTGCTCGACTGCAACCCCAGCAGCTCCAGGTCGCGCGAGCGTTGCAAGCCCGCCACCGAATCCGGAATCGCCAGGATAAACGGCGCGCCACCCCCGGCATGTTCGATAGCTGCCGCGGCTACAAAGCCGTTCTTGCGCAGGTTGGTCACCCAGTGCAGGCGCCCGTTGAGGGTCCAGCCGTCTTTCGTTGGCTCGGCGCTGATTTGCAGCGTCTCGATGCCCGACAAAAACTTCATCGCATTCGACAGCCCCGTGGCCCCGGCCAACTTGCCACTGAGCAAGTCCGGCAACAGTTGCTCACGCAGCCGCTCATTCGGGCTCTGCAGCAAATATTCGATAAAGGAGCGCTGGCCCCAGCACACAAACGCCGCCGCCAGGGAATGGCTGGCGACATTGGCGATGGCGTCCACCGCCGCGGTCACATCGCCGCCCGAGCCACCGAGGTTTTTTGGCACGCCGATACGCAATACATTGGCTTCTGCCAGCCGTGGCAGCACTTCCTGTGGATCGCAACTGCCCACGTCCAGGGCCTGCGCTTGAACATCGAGCCAACGGCTCAAGATTGGGTCAAGCATTCGTTTCTCCTTATTACAGCAGGTAGACCATCGCCTTATCAGCTTGCCGGTTTTTCCCAACGCTATTGCGCCAGCTCCGGGTTCAGCGGGGTACGGGCAAACACGTTAGCGAAGTTGCACAGGGTTGCCAGGCTCACGCCCAAAATAACTTCCAGGGCCTGGCCTTCGGAGTAACCGGCAGCACGAAACGCCTCGAAACCTGCGTCGCTGACATCACCTCGCGTGGCGATCACCTCACGGGTGAAGGCGGCGAGTGTCTCATAGCGGGCATTGGGCAATTCGCCGCGTTGGCGCAGTGCATCAATCACCTCCTCCGGCAGCTTGGCTTTGTTGCGCGCCACGGCGGTGTGGCCGGCGACGCAGAAATCACAACCGTGGGTAGTGGCCGCCACCAGTTGCACCACCTCACGGTCGGCCAGGCTCAGTTCGGCCTTGGCGTTGAGGCCGGAGACGGTGATGTAGGTTTCCAGGGCGGCCGGTGCGTTAGCCAGTACGGCGAGCAGGTTCGGAATGAAACCCGAGGCTTTCAGGGCGTTTTCCAGCAAGGGTTTGGCGGCTTCCGGCGCGGTTTCCGGGGTCAACAACGGTACACGGGACATGGAGTGGTCTCCTGGTGGGTTCGTGTACCCAGTCTGTTGGTTATAAAAAATCGACTCAATAGGCTAAAGTAGCGATTACTTGCTCTAGAGTCTTTCCGTTAGATGAATTCGTCCAGTGCACTTGTCGATTGGTTATTAGACAGCCTTGAACTCAACACCAGCTTGTTCCATGTGGGCCGCTACTGCGGCGATTGGCATGCGAGTACCCATGGGCTGGCCAGCGCGAGTTTCCACCTGGTCGTGCAAGGCCAGTGCTGGCTGCATATCGACGGTGAACCGAGCCCGCAACACCTGAACAATGGTGACGCGGTGTTTCTACTGCGCGACTTGGTTTATCAGCTGTCTGGCGAAGCGACGGCGGCGGCCGCGCAGGAATGCCCGCGCCGCCCGATGCTGCCGCTGGACAGCACCGCCAACGATGGCGTGGGCCTGGTCTGCGGTTTCTTCCACTTCCATTCCGGCTTGTCGGCGCTGATCGTCGACACCCTGCCCTCCTGGATCATCCTGCGCGCCGGCGACCCTTCACTGACCGCCGCACGCAACCTGTTCGAACTGATCCTGCAGGAATGCGAACGCACCCCGGCGCCCTCTTCCGCGCTGCTCGAACGCCTTTGCCACTTGCTGTTTCTGTACGTGCTGCGCCAGCAAGTCCTCGACAACACCGAACTTGGTGGCCTGGCCGCACTGGGCCGGCAGCCGGCGTTCGCCAACCTGTTGGAACAACTGATCGCCCACCCTGCCGATGCCTGGACGCTGGAAAGCATGGCGGCCTGCACCGGGCTGTCGCGCTCGGCGTTTTTCAAACGGTTTAACGAACTGTGCGGCCAATCGCCGGGGCAAGTGCTGCTGCTGATGCGCATGCGCCACGCGTGCCAGTTGTTCAAGGAAGACCAGACGGTGGCGGAGGTAGCGCTGGCGGTGGGTTACCAATCGGTGGCGGCGTTTACCCGGGCGTTCCACAAGGTCACCGGGCAGCAGCCCGGCGCCTACCGCAAGGCTCAGGCCTGACGCTGCAGCCCGGTGCCGGGTCGCGCGCACAGCTCAACCAACCAATCCACAAACACCCGTACCCGCTGCGACAACTGGCGGTGCGGCGGGTACAGCGCGGTCAGCGCCATGGTAGGCACCGGCAGCTGTGGCAGCACGTGCACCAGCGTGCCCTTGGCCAGTTGTTGCATAGCGTGATAGTGCGGCGCCTGGATCAGCCCATAACCGGCCTCGCATGCGGCGAAATACGCATCGGAGCTATTCACCGAGACAACCTTCGGCAAGTTGACCGGGCGTAGCTCGGTGCCAATCTGGAACTCCAAACCAAACCGTTTACCGCTGGCGCTGGAGAGGTACTCGACCATCTGGTGCCCGGCCAGATCGTCCAGGCTCGCGGGCACGCCCATGCGCTCAAGGTACGCGGGGCTGGCCAACGTCAGTTGATCCATCACGGCCAGCGGCCGCGCCACCAGCGATTCGTCCAGTGCCAGGCCACCGCGCAGCACACAGTCGACGCCCTCGCGGATCAAGTCCACGGGGCGGTCGTTGAGGCCGATTTCCAGTTCGATCAGCGGGTAGCGTGCGGTAAAATCCGGCAATGCGGGAATCACGATCAACCGGCCAATGCCTGAGGGCATGTCGATGCTCAGGGTGCCGCGTGGGTTCTGGCGACTCACCGAAAACACCGCCTCGGTTTCTTCCAGGTCCATCAATAACTGCACACAACGCTGGTAATACGCGGCGCCGTCCAGGGTCGGGCTGACCTGGCGCGTTGTACGCTGCAACAGCTGCACGCCCAGGTGTGCTTCCAGCTGCTTGATCAGAATGGTCACCGATGCCCGGGGCAATTGCAGGCTGTCGGCCGCCTTGGCGAAACCGCCCAATTCGACGATTCGAGTGAACACGCGCATGGCGTTAAATCGATCCAAAGCCGGGCTACCTTGTTGGATTGTTTAGAAAATCATAATAGTGATAGCGGTTTTAGCCGCTTTATCCCCGGTTTGTCGAGGAGAACAATAAGGCCTTTCCCACCACAGGAGCTGCTCCGATGCACACACGTCAACTCGGCAAGAACGGCCCTAAGGTCTCCGCCATCGGCCTCGGCTGCATGGGCATGACCGACTTCTACACCACCGGCACCGATACACAGGAAGCCATCGCGACCCTGCACTGCGCGCTGGAACTGGGCGTAACCCTGCTTGACACTGCCGACATGTACGGCCCTCACACCAATGAAACACTGATCGGCAAGGCCATCGCTGGCAAGCGTGACCAGGTGTTCCTGGCCAGTAAGTTCGGCTTTGTACGCGACCCATCGAACCCGGCTGCTCGCGGCGTGAATGGCCGCCCTGAATACATCCGCCAGGCCATAGACGGCACCTTGAAACGCCTGGGCGTCGAAACCCTGGACCTCTACTACCAGCACCGGGTCGACCCCGAGGTGGCCATCGAAGAAAGCGTCGGTGCGATGGCCGAGCTGGTCAAGCAAGGCAAGGTGCGTTATCTGGGCTTGAGCGAAGCGTCCGCCGCCAGCCTGGAGCGCGCGCACAAGGTGCATCCGATCAGTGCCCTGCAAAGCGAATACTCGCTGTGGAGTCGCGACCAGGAAGACAACGGCTGCCTGGCTGCCTGCCAGCGCCTTGGCATCGCCTTTGTGCCTTACAGCCCATTGGGGCGTGGTTTCCTCACCGGCGCGCTGAAGAGCCCGGATGACTTCGCCGCCGATGACTACCGCCGCTCCAGCCCACGTTTTCAGGGTGAGAACTTTGCAAAAAACCTGCTGCTGGTGGATCAGGTGCAAGCGCTGGCGGCTGAAAAAGGCATTAGCGCCGGGCAACTGGCACTGGCCTGGGTGCTCGCACAAGGCGATTACCTGATCCCGATTCCGGGGACCAAGCAGCGCAAGTACCTGGAACAGAACGTGGCGGCCGTAGACGTCACATTGAGCCCTGCCGAATTGACGGCACTGGCGTCCATTTTCCCGGCGGGCGCCACGGCCGGTTCACGCTACCCTGAAGCCGCAATGGGCCTGATCAACAGGTAACCCAGGTGGATTTACCGGCGGCTGGATCAGTCGCCGGTGCCACGCCGCACGAAATACCCGAAGCCGACAGAAAACGGAAAACTGATCCACAGCTGACAAGGCGATCACTGATATACGTGCTTCGACATATAGCGCATTGAATCCAGCGCGGGCGCACGGGAACGCTTTGAGGGCAGACCTCAACTTAGGGGTTACCCCAGCCAGTCACGTAAAGGACGCCAACATGCTGCCAGCACTCGGCCATTCAACCGTCACCGCCAACCACCCCAGCCAAACTGCAGCGCGCGATACCCCCACGCCGTCCCCCTATGATCCGCCGTCCGATCTGAGCCCAGGCAGGCTTAACCGTAGAAAACACACGCTGCATGTCGACGGCGACATCAAGATCAGCCGACTCATTGATTGGGATGCAACGGACCCACTCTCACCCAGGGTTGCGCAAAACCGGCTTCTGGTGGAGACCGGTGACAACGCAGACTATGTTCATGTGCGCAGTTTGCCGGACGGGAGGATGCAAATCTCGGTCAACGGCAAGCCCTACTATTTCGACACCGCCGATCATCCAGACTTCGAACAAACCCTCTGGATCAAAACCAACGGCGGTGACGACAAGGTCATCGTCGACGATGAAATCAAACTGGCGCTGGACGTGGAAGGCGGCGATGGCAAGGACTTCATCCAGGCAGGCGCAGGCAGGACCAGGCTCTATGGCGGGCGCGGCGCGGACACCCTGAAGCTGGGCAGCGGCCTGGGTTACGCCGAGGGCATGTACGGCAATAATGGCAGGGACGAACTCGATGCCGGTTCTGGCCCCGCGACCAAGCAGAGTTACCTGGACGGCGGCAACGGTAAAGACCTGCTTAAAGGCGGTAGCGGGCACAGCGTTTTGCATGGCGGCAACGATAACGACCGATTAGTGGGCGGCGATCGCACGACCTTCTACACCGGTAAAGGCATTAACCGTATCCTGAACAATAAGCCCGGCGACCTTATTTACGCCGGCGCCAATGACAAGTTCAACCGCAAACGGGGTTCGACGGTCACCGAGGTAAAACCCAGCAGCGCCGGGGAGCAGGCTTTCACGGTGCTGGGTGACCGGGACTTTCGCCAACGGGTCAGCGATGACTTGGAATTTCTGCGCAGCTCGCCTATTGGCCAGCAGGCCCTCGCTACCCTGGATGAACTGGCCTTATTGAATGGCGGCAAGATAGCCATCCTGCCGAAGTCCGCCGGCGCTCAGGGCTACCAATTCGGCAGCACCGCACTGGGTGACTTGCCACCTGCGGACGAGGGCGATCAAGTGGACGTGGAAGCGGAAGAAGGACCGGAAGACAACCCGGCCCATGGCACCATCATTGATGGTATTCCCGGTGCGCGTGCTGACCGTGCGAAGCTGTTCTTTGACCGCCACTCTATAATTGAAACGGCTGACCGCACCAATACGATCATCCCCGTCACCACCTTCTTTCACGAAATGGCGCATGGTTACAACGGCGCCACCGGCACGTTCCTGGCGGGTACGACCGAAGAACGGCTGGCATCCGGCGACGTGGAAGCGGTCCCCAATGAGGAGTATCAAGCCATCGGGCTACCCAGCGATGCTGAACCGTTTGACTTGGACAACAACCCCTTGACGCCCCCGACTACGATCAATCCGAAACCGTTCACGGAGAACGCGCTCAATCAAGAAATGGGCAAACCGCTAAGGAAAAGCAAAAACATGGAGTTCAGTGAGCAGGGTATCGGTGAATAACCACCTGAATATTGAAAGGCCAGGCAGGTTCTTCAACGCTGGACGCCGCCGCCTTTCATTTTTGCACCATCGTACCTAAAGCTCCGCCTTACCAAGCCGATAGTCCGACGAAGCTCTAACAAAGCCGCGTCGATAATAAACGCTTCGTAAGGACGACCCCCATGCCCCCATTGCGCTCCATTCAAACCCGCTACACCGTGTTTCTGGTGCTGTTCGTCCTGGTGCTATTTGTGTTGACCGTCGTGGGCATTGGCCAGTTGGTCGCCCCCACGCTCAAACACACCGAAGAACAGGTGGTGCTCAACCGCATCGCCGAAGTGGCCGAACAGATCAAGGGCGAACTCAACAAGGTTCAAGCCCAGCAACGCAGCATCACCCAGACCATCCCGCTGCTCGACAGCGATGCCATCGACAAGGTGCTGCCCGGCCTGGTGGACCAGTATGGCGAACTGAAAGTCTTCGGCGGCGGGATCTGGCCGCTGCCCAACCAGCGCACGCCAGGACGCAACAAGCACAGCACCTTCTGGCACCGCGATGCCTCGGGCAAGCTGGCGGTCAACACCTTCTGGAACAGTGACGCCGCGCCCAATTATTACGACCAGAGCTGGTACAAAGGCGGCCTCGCCTCGCCACGCGGCCAGTGCGCCTGGGCAGCCGCCTACAAGGACGACGCCAGCCAGGAGCCGCGCACCAACTGCGCCATGGCCATCCAGCGTGACGGTGCGGCCTACGGCGTCGCCACCATCGACGTAACCCTGGGGTTTTTCAATGACCTGGTCGCCAGCAAGGAAAAAGACATCGGCGGGGAGATGCTGATCGTGGAAGGCGACGGCAAGATCATCAGCAACAGCACGCGCATCAGCGGCCCGGTGGTGTTGAAGAACATCAGCGAACTGGCCGGCACCTCGGCCTTCGCCGCCCAGGTCAGCAAAGCCCTCGCCCATCGCGACCAGGCGCTGCAGCGCAGTGAGTTCGACAACCAGGGCGTGGCCAGCACCTTCTACATGCGCCCGATCGAGGGCACGCCGTGGTTCCTCGCCACCGCCCTGCCCACCTCGCTGATCACCGCCCAGCGCGATGACGTACTCGGCACCCTGGCCATGCTGCAAATCCCCATGGTGTTGCTGCTGGTGCTGTTGGCGTTCTACGCGATTCGCCAGTTGGTGCAGCGCATGAAGTCGCTGAGAACCAACATCGACGCATTGTCGGCCGGCGATGCCGACCTGACGCGGCGTATCACCATCCGTGCCGAAGACGAAATGGGCGCTATCGGCCATTCGGTCAACCGCTTTATCATCTACCTGCAAAACATGATCGGTGAAGTGACCCAGGCCACCGGCGCCATGTCGTCGGGGCTTGAGCAGTTGCAGCAGACCTCGGCGCAGACCAACCGGATTCTGGTGCGGCATGCCTCGGAGACGGACCAGACGGTCACCGCCATCACCGAAATGAGCTCGACCGCCGACACCGTTGCGCAAAACGCGGCTGAAACCGCCTCGTTCACCCAGCGCGCCAACGAACACGCCGACCGCTCCCGCGTCGTCGTCGGTGAAGCCTCCAACAGCGTCAGCGCGTTGATCGGCGAAGTGGCCAGCGCCACCCACACCGTGGAAAACATGCGCCAGGACGCTGCGCGCATCACCGAAACCCTCGGCGTGATCGGCGCCATTGCCGGCCAGACCAACCTGCTGGCACTCAACGCCGCGATTGAAGCGGCACGGGCCGGCGAGCAAGGCCGTGGTTTTGCGGTGGTGGCCGATGAAGTCCGGGCGCTGGCGGCACGCACCCAGGCCAGTACCTCGCAGATCAATGAGATGCTCGCGCGCCTGACCACGGGGGTGAGTTCGTCGGTGGCGGCCATGGAAAACACCCAGGCCAGTTGCCAGTCGGCAGCGGATGCCACGGCACGGGTCAACACCGGCCTGGACGAAATGGCCGGTTCGGTCAGCCATATCAACAACCTCAGCACCCAGATCGCCACGGCCGCCGAACAGCAAAGCGCGGTGACCGAGGAAATCAACCGCAGCATGGTGCAGATCCGACATATGGTCGAAGAACTGGTGGAAAGTGGGCATGCCACTGAAACCAATACGCAAAGCCTGTTGGATGCCAATGGCCGGGTGATTGCGTTAATGAGCCGCTTCAAGGTGCGCTGATAAATGCGTGAAACACTCCCGTGCAAAACGCGGGAGTGGGACTATTCTGACAGCTCCTAGTGCAAAGTCTCGCCACACAGGAGGTGTGTCATGCACGCTATCGAGCATTCGAGCCGCTTGGAGCGGATCAGCCAGGAACGCTTTATCAACGCCCCTATCGAGGTCGTCTACGACTACGTGACCCAGCCCGACCGCTGGCACGAGTGGCACCCCACCTCCCTCAGTGCCGACACCGGCACCACCGGCTCACTCCCGGCCGGCACCCGGTTTACCGAAGTCATCGACCTGCTGGGCGTGCGCGTGCCGATGAGTTATCGCGTGCAGGTTGCCCGCCCCGCGACTGAGTTCAAAACCGTGTTCACCTCCCTGGCCGTAGACGGCTCCATTCACTACTTCTTACAGGCCCATCGCGGCGGCACGCTGTTCAAACGCGTATTGACCTACGAAACCGAACTGCAACTCGCCACCTTGCATGGGCGCATGGTCGAGCTGTCGGCCATCGCGCTGGATCAGCTCAAACACCGCCTCGAAAACGGCGCCTTCGTATAATTTAGAAACATTACCGAAACTGTGACTCACCTGTGGGAGCTGGCTTGCCTGCGATGACATCGTCATGATCGCCGCCATCTATCGGCTACCTCCTACACGCGAGCCCCCCTATGAAAACCACCGTGCGACTGGCCCTGCTCTCAGCCCTGCTCACCTCCAGCCTGGCCCAGGCTGCCGACCTGATCCCTATCGACGTGCACCGCGACGCTAACTGCGGCTGCTGCAAAAAGTGGATCAGCCACTTGGAAAGCAACGGCTTCAAGGTCAACGACCATGTGGAAGCCGACATGAGCGCCGTCAAGCAGCGTCTGGGCGTGGCACCGCGCCTGGCCTCGTGCCACACCGGCGTGATCGACGGCAAGTTCGTCGAGGGCCACGTACCCGCCGAACAGGTGATGGCCCTGCGCAAGCGCGACGACTTGCTCGGCATCGCGGCACCGGGCATGCCAGTGGGCTCGCCGGGCATGGAAATGGACGGAAACAGCGATGCCTATCAGGTCATCGGCCTGACCCGTGAAGGTAACGACGTGGTGGTGGCCGACTACCCGGCACGTTAATTAATGCTCGCCGGTTACCTGGGGTTATTTTTCGCCGCCTTCGGGGCCGCCACGCTGTTGCCGATGCAATCGGAGGCAGTGCTGGTGGGCTTGCTGATCAGCGGGCATTACAGCCTGTGGGCACTGCTGACGATTGCCACCGTGGGCAATGTGCTGGGCTCGGTGGTCAATTGGTGGCTGGGGCGCTCGGTTGATCGCTTCAAGGACCGGCGCTGGTTTCCGGTCAGCCCCCGACACCTGGAAAAAGCCCGCACGCACTACCAGCGCTGGGGGCATTGGTCGTTGTGGCTCAGTTGGGTGCCGATTATCGGCGACCCATTGACGTTGGTGGCGGGCGTCATGCGCGAGCCGTTCTGGCGCTTTCTGCTGATCGTCACCTTGGCCAAAGGGGCTCGGTATGCCGTGTTGGCGATGGTGACGGTGAGCCAGTTCGCAGGCGCATAACTCAGTACCGTTGGTCGCTACTGTCAGTTTTGACAGCTATACGCGCCTCCCGCCCGCCGCTTAATTTCCTACTGGTAAGCAGGGCGACATGGACGTTTTCGAGTAGGAACTTTCCGTTTTGATACGTCTTTGAGCTGTGCCTATCGGCCTCCCCCAATGGTTAATCCTCGATTAATCGTTCGCCAACAGCATCCGATGTTTCACTGCGGAGACACTTCATGCAACCCAAGCGCGCGCTCTATCTCACTCTCTTGTTACTTGCGGCCACCCTCACCGGCTGTGCCAACCAACAGAAAGACACCTACGGCCCCGAGCTGCAGGGTTTCAAATACCCCTATCCGGTCGAGCGGTTCAAATTCTCGTCCCAGGGCCAATCGTTGCAAATGGGTTACATGGACGTGAAACCCAAGGGCACGCCGAATGGCCGCAGCATTGTGCTGATGCACGGCAAGAACTTCTGCGCTGCCACCTGGGAAGGCTCGATCAAAGCGCTGAGCAACGCCGGTTACCGCGTGGTAGTGCCAGACCAGATTGGCTTCTGCACCTCCAGCAAGCCGGACCACTACCAGTACAGCTTCCAGCAACTGGCACTCAACACCCACCAACTGCTGGAAAAACTCGGGATTAAAAAGGCCACGCTCCTGGGGCATTCCACCGGCGGCATGCTCGCCACCCGCTACGCCTTGATGTACCCAACCCAAACCGAACAGCTGGCGATGGTCAACCCCATCGGCCTGGAAGACTGGAAAGCCATCGGCGTGCCCTACCGCACGATCGACCAATGGGCGCAAGCCGACAGTCAATTGACCTACGAAAGCGTACGTCGCTATCAACAGGCCAACTACTACCTGGGGCGCTGGGAACCTGCGTACGACCGTTGGGTAGACATGGTGGTGGGCCTGCACAACGGGTCCGGCAAGCAGGAAGTGGTGTGGAACTCCGCATTGATCTGGGACATGATCTTCACCCAGCCGGTGTACTACGAGTTCAAGGACCTGAAGATGCCGACCCTGCTGATCATCGGCACCTCCGACACCACAGCCCTCAACCGCGACCTGGCGTCAGCGGAAGTCGGGGCGAAAATCGGCAACTATCATGTACTGGGCAAGCAGGTCGCCAAGTTGATTCCGCGCGCAACGCTGGTGGAATTCGCCGACCGGGGCCATTCGCCGCAGATCGAAGACCCTGACCAGTTTCACGCGGCGTTGCTGAAAGGTCTGAAAGCCCTGTAACCCAGCGGGGCGCCAGCGATCTCGCGGCGCCCCGTTAATCCCCGCTTAATCCTTGCGCCACAGCATCCGGGCACTGTTTGCGGAGACTGCCCATGCCACTGATCCGATCACTGTGCGCCGCCAGCCTGCTGGCCAGCTGTGCCCTTCCCGCCTTCGCCGCCACTGAAGGCCCCGCCTACGGCCCCGAGCTGCAAGGCTTCCAGTACCCCTACCCGGTCGAACATTTCAACTTTCAGTCCCAGGGCAAAACCCTGCAAATGGGCTATATGGACGTGCCCGCCCAGGGCAAGGCCAACGGGCGCAGCGTGGTGCTGATGCACGGCAAGAACTTCTGCGGCGCCACCTGGGATGACTCGATCAAAGCCCTGAGCAGTGCCGGCTACCGCGTGATCGCGCCGGACCAGATCGGCTTCTGCACCTCCAGCAAGCCGGACCACTACCAGTACAGCTTCCAGCAACTGGCGCTCAACACCCACCAACTGCTGGATAAACTCGGCATTCAAAAAGCCACGATTGTCGGCCATTCCACCGGCGGCATGCTCGCCACCCGTTATGCCCTGCTTTACCCGGCACAGACCGAGCAACTGGCACTGGTCAACCCGATTGGCCTGGAAGATTGGAAGGCGCTGGGCGTGCCGTATCGCAGCGTCGACCAGTGGTATGAGCGCGAGCTGAAACTCAGCGCCGAAGGCATTCGCCAATACGAACTCAACACGTATTACGTCGGGCGCTGGAAACCCGAGTACGACCGTTGGGTCGACATGCTCGCGGGCTTGAATAAAGGCCCGGGGCATACCCAGGTCGCATGGAACTCGGCGTTGATTTACGACATGATCTTCACCCAGCCGGTGTACTACGAGTTCAAGGATTTGCAGATGCCCACCTTGCTGCTGATCGGCACGTCCGACACCACCGCCATCGGCAGCGATATCGCGCCGCCAGCGGTCAAGGCCAAACTGGGCCATTACGATGTGCTGGGCAAGCAAGCGGCCAAGTTGATTCCCCACGCAACCCTGGTGGAATTCCCCGGCCTTGGGCATGCGCCGCAAATGGAAGAGCCGGCCCGGTTCAATAAAACGCTGTTGCAGGGTTTGAATGCCCTTTAATCCCACCTTTTTCGAGGCACTCGTGAATGTCGGTACAGATTGCAGTCATTGATGATTGGCAGAATGTGGCCAGTGGCGTAGTGGATTGGTCGGTGTTGAACGCAGTGGGCCAGGTGCACTTCCTGCACGATTACCCGGCGGACACCGCGACGATGATCGAGCGTTTGCGCGGCTTCGAGGTGATTTGCGTGATGCGCGAGCGCTCCACCTTCGACAAAGCCCTGCTGCAGGGCCTGCCCAACCTCAAGCTGCTGGTAACCGGCGGCATGCGCAATGCGGCCATCGACATTCCTGCCGCCAAGGCCCTAGGCATTCAGGTGTGCGGCACCGACAGCTATAAACAGGCGGCGCCGGAGCTGACCTGGGCGTTGATCATGGCCTCCACCCGCAACTTGCTGGTCGAAGCCAACGCCCTGCGGGACGGCGGATGGCAGGTCGGGCTGGGCGGCGATCTGTATGGCAAGACCCTGGGCATTCTCGGGCTGGGCAGCATTGGCCAGAAAGTCGCGCAGTTTGCCCAGGTGTTCGGCATGCGCGTGATTGCCTGGAGTGAAAACCTCACGCCGCAACGCGCAGCCGAAGCGGGCGTGACCTGGGTCAGCAAGCGTGAGCTGTTCGAACAGGCCGATATTCTCACCGTGCACCTGGTGCTCAGCGACCGCAGCCGCGGCTTGGTGGATGCCGAGGCGTTGGGCTGGATGAAGCCGACGGCACGCTTGGTGAACACGGCACGCGGGCCGATTGTGGATGAACAGGCGCTGGTCTCGGCACTGTCCGAAGGGCGACTGGCGGGGGCGGCGCTGGACGTTTATAGCGAAGAGCCACTGCCGGTTGATCACCCGTTCCGGCGGTTGCCGAATGTGTTGGCCACCCCGCATGTGGGGTATGTGAGCGAGCAGAATCACCGGCAGTTTTATCAGCAGATGATTGAAGATGTTCAGGCCTGGGCCAGCGGCGCGCCCGTTCGCGTGCTGGGCTGATCCTGCGTCGCACCATTTTGTGGCAAGCAGGCCTGCTGTGGGAAGCAGACTTGTTTTGGGAAGCAGGCTTGTTGTGGCGAGCGGGCTTGTTGTGGCGAGCAGGCTTGCTGTGGCGAGCAGGCTTGCCCTGCGTTGGAGTGCGAAGCGCTCCCAATAAGGCACCCTCGGTACACCTGCCATACCGAGGCTGCCGATTTTAGGGCCGCTTCGCGCCCCAGCGCAGGGCAAGCCCGCTCGCCACAGCAAGCCCGCTCGCCACAACAAGCCCGCCAATCCCCGCAAATCACTGCAAGTTTCAACCTTGCATATCGTTACAAGTTTTTTGTCCTACAAAAATGCCTTGTAAACCCTACAGGCTCTGGAATCTGTCCTAGACTCATGACCGATGGGTCCGTTCCAAAACAAAAACCCCGCAAAAAATCTAAACTTTCCAACTCTGCCATAGGTCCAGTTTTTAAGGGAGGCGAGCGCACGCGGTTCACACCAAATGCCCGTCCATCCAATCTTTTTTAGCAATGGGTGCAACTGGCATACGCCTTGCCAGTTTGTACAGTGCTTGTGCGCCTGGCCGCAGGATGCGGTCATCGGAGCTAATGGCAGCGGGCCGTTAGCCGACCAGATATGTGGGAGAGAACTATGATCAGTGCCGCAGTAGATACTCAGGGAGAGCGTTTTAGTCAGCCGGCAGGGGGACCGACATCGTTGGTCGACCTGCCCAACACTGTGCGGCCGATCGTGAGTCAGAACCCTAATCGAAAGAAAGTCTTGTTTGTGACCTCCGAATTCGCCGATCTGGTGAAGACCGGTGGCCTGGGCGACGTGTCCGCTGCCCTGCCCCGCGCCATGGCGCATTTGCATGATGTGCGCGTACTGATCCCCGGCTACCCGCAGGTGATGGAGAGCGATAACCCGATCCACATCATCGGCGAACTGGGTGGCCACGCGGCGCTGCCGCCGTGCAAGATCGGGCGCATGGACCTCAAGGACGGCCTGGTCATCTATGTACTGATCTGCCCCGAGCTCTACGAGCGCGAAGGCACGCCTTACGGCGCCAACAACGGCCGCGACTGGCCCGACAACCATATTCGTTTCGCCCGCCTGGGCCTGGCAGCCGCCGACATGGCCGCCAACCTCGCGCAGATCCACTGGTGCCCGGACCTGGTGCACGCCCACGACTGGCCCGCTGGCCTGGCCCCGGCGTACATGCACTGGCGTGGTTCACGCACGCCCACCCTGTTCACCATTCATAACCTGGCCTATCAAGGCGTGGTCAGCCTGGCCTCCACGCCGGAGCTGGGCATTCCGCCACATGCCTTGCAACAGGAAGGCATGGAGTTCTACGGCAAGATGTCGTTCCTCAAGGCCGGCATGGCGTATTCCAGCCATATCACCACGGTGAGCGCTACCTACGCCCAGGAAATCACCACGCCGGAATTCGGCTGCGGCCTGGATGGCTTCCTGGCCAGCAAGACCCAGCAAGGCCTGCTCAGTGGCATTCCCAACGGTATCGACGAAAGCTGGGAAACCTCCACCGACACGCACCTGACCCACAACTTCAATATCGGCGACTGGGAAGGCAAAGCCGTCAACGCCGCCCATGTCCGCGAGCTGTTCGGCCTGCATGACTCCACCGGCCCGCTGTTCGCCGTGGTGTCGCGCCTGGTCTATCAAAAAGGCCTGGACCTGACCGAAGCGGTCAGCAGCTTTATCGTCGAAAACGGCGGCCAGATTGCGATTATCGGCCGCGGTGAGCCAGAAGAAGAAAACGCCATGCGTGAACTCGCCCTGCGCTTCCCCGGCCAGGTCGGCGTGCGCATTGGCTTCAATGAAACCGACGCACGCCGCATGTTCGCTGGCAGTGACTTCCTGCTGATGCCTTCACGTTACGAACCCTGCGGCCTGAGCCAGATGTATGCCCAGCGCTTCGGTTCGTTGCCGGTGGCGCGTAATACCGGCGGGCTGGCCGACACCATCGAAAATGGCGTCACCGGGTTCCTGTTCAATGAATCCACGGTCGAAAGCTACAAAGAGGCACTGAGCCGCGCGTTCCGCGTGTTTGCCAATAAAGGCTTGCTCAACGCCATGCGCAGCCGCTCCATGACCCAACCCTTCAACTGGTGCCAGGCGGTGGAACCCTACGCCGAACTGTACGAACAACTGGTCGCTAAAGCACTGGGGAAATCCGCTAAATAATCAAGGGAGGGCTTCATAGATGCCGTCACGGACTCTGGAAACCTGGCCCCACGGCGCAATCATGCTGGACGCGCAACACACGCGTTTTGCCTTGTGGGCGCCAGACGCGTTTTATGTCAGCGTTGAATTGGAAGACGGCAAATCCATCGCCATGCTGCCCCAGGCAGAAGGCTGGTTTGAGATAGAAATAAAGTGCCCGGCGGGCACTCGCTACCGCTACAACATCGACGGCGAAATGGATGTACCCGACCCGGCGTCCAGGGCCCAGGCCCTGGACGTGCATGGTTGGAGCGTGGTCGTCGACCCACTCGCCTATCAATGGCGACACTGCACCTGGCAAGGCCGCCCCTGGCATGAAGCCGTCATCTACGAGCTGCATGTCGGCGTACTGGGTGGCTACGCTGCGGTTGAACAACAACTGCCACGCCTGGCCGAACTGGGCGTCACCGCGATTGAACTGATGCCATTGGCGCAGTTTCCCGGCGAGCGCAATTGGGGTTACGACGGCGTACTGCCCTACGCGCCGCAATCCTCCTACGGCACGCCCGAACAACTCAAACAGCTGATCGACAGCGCCCACGAGCACGGTTTGGCGGTGATCCTCGACGTGGTCTACAACCACTTCGGCCCCGACGGCAATTACCTCGGCCAATACGCCAAGGGCTTCTTTCAGGAAGACGTGCACACGCCGTGGGGCGCCGGGATTGATTTTGATCGGCGTGAAGTGCGGGATTTCTTCCTCGATAACGCACTCATGTGGCTGCTGGAATACCGCTTCGACGGCCTACGCCTGGACGCGGTGCACGCCATCGACAATCCGGGGTTCCTCAAAGAGCTGGCACACCGGGTACGCCAACAGGTGGACACCGGTCGTCACGTGTGGCTGATGCTGGAAAACGAACTCAACCAGGCCAGCCTGCTGACGCATGATTTCGATGCGCAGTGGAACGACGACTTCCATAACGTCTTGCATGTGCTGCTGACCGGCGAGACCGACGCCTATTACAGCGACTTCGCCGAAAACCCGACAGACAAGCTCGCACGCTGCCTGGGCGAAGGTTTCATCTACCAGGGCCACACCACTCGCCACGGCCATGAGCGCGGCGAACCCAGCGGCGACTTGCCACCCAGCGCCTTTGTGGCGTTTTTGCAGAACCACGACCAGATCGGCAACCGCGCCCTGGGCGAGCGCCTGCATCAATTGTGCTCGCCCCAGGCGCTCAAAGCGGCCACCACGTTATTGCTGATGTCGCCGATGATCCCGCTGATGTTTATGGGCGACGAGGTCAACGCCGCAGAGCCGTTTCTGTTCTTTACCGACCACCACGGCGAACTGGCCGAAGCCGTGCGCGAAGGCCGGCGCAACGAGTTCGCTGACTTTGCGGCGTTCAAAGACCCGGAGCGGCGCGAACATATCCCCGACCCGAATGCCCTGCCGACCTTTCTGCAATCGGCGCCCGGCTTTGCCGAGAATGCCCACAGCCAGTTTTACCGGCATCTGCTGAGCTTGCGTCACCTGCATATCGTGCCGCATCTGCCCGGCAGCGTGGCCCTGGGCGCACAGGTACTGGCTGACGGCGCCGTCACCGCGCGCTGGCGCCTGGGTAACGGCAGCGTGTTGCAGATTGACCTGAACCTTGGCGACACGCCGCTGGATCACCCCGCGCCGACGCACCTGCTATTCGAGACGCCTGCCATGGACGAGGCGCATTTGGCGCCGTTCAGCGCACGCGTCGCCCTATTCCCTGTTGGAGAGCACCTTTGAGCGAAGCGAACCTGGAAATACTCGCCAGCCGCGCGGGCCTGGCCGTCGATTGGATCGACGCAAACGGCCGCCCGCAACATGTGAAACCCGACGCCCTGCGTGCCGTTCTCAAAGGCCTGGGCCACCCGGCCGATACCGACGCCGAAATCGATGCCAGCCTGCGCGAACTGGAGCAGGTGCAACAAGACAAACACTTGCCACCGTTGATGACCGTTGACACCGGCGAAGGCCTCGACCTCGCGCGCTACTTCGCCGCAGATACGCCGTGCCGGGTCAGCCTGGAAGACGGCGAAACCCTGGAGTTGCGCCTCGACGGCGACGGCGTGCTGCCCGGCATTATTGCGCTGGGCTACCACCAGGTGCACATCGACGACCAGACCTTCACCCTCGCCGTAGCGCCCACGCACTGCTACAGCGTGGCCGAAGCCGTGGACAGCCAACCGGCGCGCGCCTGGGGCATGAGTGCCCAGTTGTATGCGCTGCGCCGCCTCGGTGACGGCGGTTTTGGCGACACCCAAGCCCTGGAACACCTGGCACGCTCCGCCGCCGAGCGCGGCGCCGATGCCTTGGCCATCAGCCCGATGCACGCGATGTTCAGTGCCGACACCGAGCGTTACAGCCCCTACTCGCCCTCCAGCCGTTTGTTTCTGAATAGCCTGTACGCCTCGCCCGCCTGCATCCTCGGCGAGCGCGAAGTGCGCAACGCTATAGACGCCCTCGGGCTGGCGGATGAATTGCACGCACTGGAGCAACACACGCTGATCGACTGGCCGGCCGCGGCCAAGGCCAAGCAGCGCCTGTTGCGCGCCTTGTATGAAGACTTCCGCCACGGCCAGCACCCTCAGCATGCCGACTTCCTGAGCTTCCGCCAGGCCGGCGGCGAAGCCCTGGAAAACCACTGCCGCTTCGAAGCCGTACAAGCCGTGCGCGCCGCTGCCGGGGAAGACCTCGACTGGCGTCACTGGCCCGAAGCCTGGCGCAGCCCGCAGAGCCCGGCGCTGGTGGAATTTGCCGCAGAACACACTGAAGAAATCGGCTTTTACGCCTTCAGCCAGTGGCTGATCGCGCGCTGCCTGGAACGTGCGCAACAAGCCGCGCGGGGCAGCGGCATGGGCGTCGGCCTGATCGCCGACCTCGCCGTTGGCGCCGACGGCGGCGGCAGCCAGGCCTGGAGCCGCCAGGATGAATTGCTCGCCAACCTCACCGTCGGCGCGCCACCCGATATTCTCAACCGCGCCGGTCAAGGCTGGGGCATCTCGGCGTTTTCCCCGGAAGGTCTCAAACGCCATGGTTTCCGCGCCTTCATCGAGATGCTGCGCGCTAACTTCGCCCACGCCGGCGGCTTGCGCATCGACCACGTGATGGGCCTGCAGCGCCTGTGGGTGATGCCCATGGACGCCTCGCCGCGCGAAGGCGCCTACCTGTATTACCCGGTCGACGACATGCTGCGGCTGCTGGCGTTGGAATCCCACCGCCACCAGGCGATTGTGCTGGGTGAAGACCTCGGTACCGTGCCCGACGGCCTGCGCGAAAAACTCAGCGGCCGCTCGATCCTGGGCATGCGTGTGCTGCTGTTCGAACAAGGCCACGATGGCCAGTTCAAGCCGATCCTCGACTGGCCGGACAATGCCCTGGCGACCACCAGCACCCACGATTTGCCGACGCTCAATGGCTGGTGGCACAGCCGCGACATCGAGTGGAACATTCAACTCGGCCTGATTGACGCGCCGACCGTGGAGCAATGGAGCGAGCACCGCCTGCGTGAACGCCAGGCGCTGCGCCAGGCCTTGAGCCAGGACCCGCAAAACTTCGTCGATGAGATCCGCAACGACACCGACCATATGATCGACGCCAGCGTGCGCTACCTGGGCCACACCCGTGCGCCGCTGGTGCTGCTGCCGCTGGAAGACGCGCTGGGCATCGAGGAACAAGCCAACCTGCCCGGCACCACCGACACCCATCCCAACTGGCGTCGCCGCCTGCCGGGCGAGGCCGCCAGCCTGCTCGACAACGCCGGCGCCGCCCGCCGCCTCGAACTGCTGGCCGTCGCGCGCAACCAAGCCCATGAGCGTGACCGATGAAAGACCTGCCCCTGCGCGCGACCCAGCGCCTGCAATTTCATAAAGGCTTCACCCTAGATGACGCGGTGCCGCTGGTGCCGTACTTTGCCCGGTTGGGCATCAGCCACCTGTACGCCTCGCCGCTGCTCAGCGCCCGAGCCGGCTCCATGCACGGTTACGACGTGGTCGACCCGACCACGGTTAACCCCGAGCTGGGCGGCGAAGCGGCGTTGCGCCGCCTGGTCGCGGCGCTGCGTGAACACGGTATGGGCCTGATCCTGGATATCGTCAGCAACCACATGGCCGTCGGCGGCGCCGATAACCCCTGGTGGCTGGACCTGCTGGAGTGGGGCCGCTTGAGCGCCTACAGCGAGTTTTTCGACATTCAATGGCACTCGCCCGACCCGTTGCTCAAGGGCCAGTTGCTGATGCCGTTTCTCGGCAGCGACTACGGCGAAGCCCTGCAAACCGGCACGCTGGTGCTGCAGTTCGATGCCGAACACGGCGCGTTTTACGTCGAGCATTACGAACACCGCTTCCCGATCTGCCCGCGCGATTACGCGCTGATCTTCGGAGACGACGACCTGCTCAAGCCGTTGGCCGATCGTTTCAACGCTCTCGCCTATCAGGACGACGCGTACCACGAAGCGGCGTGGCTCAAGCAGGCACTGGCCGAACGTGCTACCGAAAGCGACGTGCTGCACGCTATTGAGCAGTGCCTTAGCGAGTTCGACGGGCGCCAACCGGAAGGGTTTGCCCGCCTGCATCACTTGCTCGAACAGCAAACTTACCGCCTCGCCAGCTGGCGCACCGCCGCGGACGACATCAACTGGCGGCGCTTCTTCGACGTCAACGAGTTGGGCGGCCTGCGTGTGGAACGCACGGCCGTATTCGAAGCCACCCACGGCAAGATCTTCGAATTGATCAGCGAAGGCCTGGTGGATGGCCTGCGCATCGACCATATCGACGGGCTGGCCGACCCGCGCGGTTACTGCCGCAAGCTGCGCCGTCGCGTGGATTCGCTGGCGCCCGAGCGGCACCTGCCGATCTTCGTGGAGAAAATCCTCGGCGAAGGCGAAACCCTGCGCGAAGACTGGAAAGTCGACGGCACCACCGGCTACGAGTTCATGAACCAGCTGTCACTGCTGCAACATGATCCTCAAGGCTTTGAACCACTTGCCGAACTGTGGACCCGCCACAGCGAACGGCCTTCAGCGTTTATCGAAGAAGCCTGGCTGGCACGCCAGCAAATCCTCAACGGCTCCCTGGCCGGTGACTTTGAAAGCGTGGCCCAAGCCCTGCTGCAAGTGGCCCGCGATGATGTAATGACCCGCGACCTGACCCTGGGCGCTATTCGCCGCGCCTTGCAGGAACTGATCGTGCACTTCCCGGTGTACCGCACCTACATCAGTGCGCGCGGGCGCAGCGAACGCGATGATGTGTTTTTCCTGCAGGCCTTGGCCGGTGCCCGCAGCACCTTGAGCGAAGGCGACTGGCCGGTGCTCGATCACCTGGAAAAATGGCTCGGCGGCCAACCCTGGCGCAATCGCCCGGTGGGCCGTGAACGCAAGATGCTCAAGCATGCCTGCGTGCGCTTCCAGCAACTGACCTCGCCCGCCGCCGCCAAGGCCGTTGAAGACACTGCGTTCTATCGCTCGGCGGTGCTGCTGTCGCGTAACGATGTGGGCTTCAGCACCGAGCAGTTCAGTGCACCTGTCGGAGAATTTCACGCGGTCAATCAACAGCGCTTGCAAACCTTTCCCGACAACCTGCTGGCCACCGCCACCCACGACCACAAACGCGGCGAAGACAGCCGCGCGCGCCTGGCGGTACTCAGCGAATGCGCGCCGTGGTACGCCGAGCAGGTCGAACACTGGCGCACCCTCGCGGCACCGTTGCGCGACGACGCCAGCAGCCCGTCCGCCGGTGACGAGCTGATCCTTTATCAAGTGCTGCTGGGCAGTTGGCCGTTGGATGCCAACCCGGACTTGCAGGACTATCAACAGCGCCTGTGGCAGTGGCAACAAAAAGCCCTGCGCGAAGCCAAGCTGCAAAGCAGCTGGAGCGCGCCGAACGAGGCCTATGAGCAAAGCGTCGAGGCTTTCCTCACGCGCCTGCTGACCAGTGAAGAAGGCAACGCTTTGCGCAGTGCCCTGGGCAACGCCGCCCACGCCATCGCGGCGGCCGGCGCAGTCAACAGCCTGGCGCAATCCTTGCTTCGTATCACCGTGCCGGGTGTGCCGGACCTGTACCAGGGCGCTGAGTTCTGGGACTTCAGCCTGGTGGACCCGGATAACCGTCGCCCGGTGGATTTCAACGCACGGCAACGCGCGCTGGATGCACCACCGGACGTCGGCGAGCTGTTGTCCCACTGGCGCGACGGGCGTATCAAACAGGCGCTGATTGCTGAGGTGTTAGCCTTGCGCAAGGCTGATCCCGCGCTCTCCCGCAGCGGCAGCTATACACCGCTGGAAGTCATCGGCAAACAGGCCGATCACGTCGTCGCATTCTGCCGCGAGCATCACGGTAAACACCTGCTGGTGGTGGTGCCACGCTGGCCTCATCGCCTGCTGGAAAACGGTGAACAGCCTCACATCAATGCGCAGGTTTGGGGCGATACGCGGGTGAAATTACCGTTCGCCGCGACAACACAAAACTGGAAGGGACTTTTTCATACAGGCGCAGTCACACCAAACAAGGAGCTGTTGATCAGCGCTGCCCTGGGGGATTTCCCGGTCAATGTCTTTATCAATCCTGATGATCAAGAAAGCTGAAAATTTTCTGTGAGGAGTTTTGTGATGAGTACTGAAGACAAACGCATTCGCGAGTTGGCGCATCAGATCTGGGAGTCCGAAGGTAAACCCCACGGGGAGGACGCGCGCCACTGGGAGATGGCACGCAAGCTGGCCGAAGCGGAAGCGCTGACACCGAGCAAGCCCAAGCCAGCTGCCAAACCCAAGACCGCGCCCAAGCCTGCGCCAAAAGCCAAGCCCCCGGCGCCCGCCGCGAGCAAGCCGGCACCACCGGCAGCGAAAAAACCGGCAGCGCCGAAAAAACCCAAGCCTTAACGCTTTCGACCTCACGGGCCGCCTGCCGACACTGTCGTCAGGCGGTCACTTCACTTTTCAAGCGTCAGCTGAACGATCGTCGGCACGGTCGCGCTCGGCCCGAAAAAAGACCTTTGCAGGAGCAACTCAATGAGCAAGCCCGATAAAACCCAACCGACGTCGGAAAACGAGCCGTCGCGGATTCGTGAAGGTTTGCCCTTCCCCCTCGGCGCCACCTGGGACGGCCTGGGCGTCAACTTCGCGCTGTTCTCGGCCAACGCCACAAAGGTCGAACTGTGCCTGTTCGATGACACCGGCGAAATCGAGCTGGAGCGCATCGAACTGCCCGAATACACCGATGAAACCTTCCACGGTTACCTGCCCGACGCCCACCCTGGGCTGATTTACGGCTACCGCGTTTACGGTGCGTATGACCCGGCCAACGGCCACCGTTTCAACCACAACAAATTGCTGATCGACCCCTATGCCAAACAGCTGGTGGGCGAACTCAAATGGTCCGAGGCGCTGTTCGGCTACACCATCGGCCACCCGGATGACGACCTCAGTTTCGACGAGCGCGACAGCGCGCCCTTCGTGCCCAAGTGCAAGGTCATCGACCCCGCGCACACCTGGGGCAACGACCAACCGGTGCGCGTGCCGTGGGACCGTACGATCATCTACGAAACCCACTTGCGCGGCATCAGCATGCGCCACCCTTCGGTGGGCGAGTCGGTGCGCGGCACCTGCGCCGGGTTGATGGAAGACGATGTGCTCAAGCACATTCGCCAACTGGGCGTGTCGTCGGTCGAACTGCTGCCGGTGCATGCCTTCGTCAACGACCAGCACCTGCTGCAAAAAGGCATGACCAACTATTGGGGCTATAACAGCATCGCCTTTTTTGCCCCGGACCCGCGTTACCTGGCCAGCGGCAAGATCGCCGAGTTCAAGGAAATGGTCGCGCACCTGCACGAAGCCAAGCTGGAAGTGATCCTCGACGTGGTCTACAACCACACCGCCGAAGGCAACGAGCGCGGCCCGACCCTGTCCATGCGCGGTATCGACAACGCCTCGTACTACCGCTTGATGCCCGACGACAAGCGTTTCTACATCAACGACTCCGGCACCGGTAACACCCTGGACCTGAGCCACCCGTGCGTGCTGCAAATGGTCACCGACTCCCTGCGCTACTGGGCCACCGAGATGCACGTGGACGGTTTCCGCTTTGACCTGGCAACCATTCTGGGCCGTTACCGCGATGGTTTCGACGAGCGCCACAGCTTCCTCGTGGCCTGCCGCCAGGACCCGGTGCTGCGCCAGCTGAAAATGATCGCCGAACCCTGGGACTGCGGCCCCGGCGGCTATCAAGTGGGTAAATTCCCGCCCGGCTGGGTCGAGTGGAACGACCGTTTCCGCGACACCGTGCGCGCGTTCTGGAAAGGCGACGACGGCCAGCTGGCCGATTTCGCCGCACGCATGACCGCTTCGGGCGAGATGTTCAACCAGCGCGGTCGACGCCCCTACAGCTCGGTGAACTTCATCACCGCCCACGACGGGTTCACGTTGCACGACCTGGTGTCGTACAACGACAAGCACAACGAAGCCAACGACGAGAACAACCAGGACGGCAGCAACAACAACCTGTCCTGGAACCATGGCGTCGAAGGCCCCACCGACGACCCGGAAATCAACGCGCTGCGCCTGCGCCAGATGCGCAACTTCTTCGCCACCTTGCTGCTCGCCCAAGGCACGCCTATGTTGGTGGCCGGTGACGAATTCGCGCGAACCCAGCATGGCAACAACAATGCCTATTGCCAGGACAGTGAAATCGGCTGGGTCAACTGGGACCTGGACGACGACGGCAAAGCGCTGCTCAAGTTTGTGAAACGCCTGATCAAGCTGCGCCTGGCGTACCCGATCCTGCGCCGTGGGCGCTTCCTGGTCGGCGATTACAATGAAGACATCGGCGTGAAGGATGTGACTTGGCTGGCGCCGGACGGCAGCGAGATGAGCATTGAGCAGTGGCAGGACAGCCAGGGCCGCTGCCTGGGCATGCTGATGGACGGGCGCGCCCAGGAAACCGGGATTCGTCGGCCAGGTGGCGATGCCACCCTGCTGCTGGTGGTCAACGCCCACCACGACATGGTCAACTTCCGCCTGCCGCCGGTGCCGGAGGGTGAATTCTGGACCTGTATGCTCGACACCAATGACCCTGCGGTGCGTGGCCAGGAACGCTTTGATTTCGAGCACGAGTACGCCGTGACCGGCCGCTCGTTGTTACTGTTTGAACTGCAGCACGACGAGGTGTGAGATGGCCCTGCATGGATTCCTTCAAGGCTACCGGAGCTATGCGGACACGCAGGCCTTGGGTAATGCACTGAAGGCGCTTCAGCAAGAAGGCCTGGACCAACTGCCATTGCCCGGCAGCGGCGAGACCTTGGCGCGCTTCAGCGGCCTCGCCCAAGTGGCGGGGCATGACTTGCGCCTGTGCAAGCTGTTCGAAGGCCATACCGATGCCTTGGCGATCATCGCCGAACTCGACAGCCCCTTGCCGCCACTGGGCAGCATTTGGGGCATGTGGGCTGCCGAGCCGCCAACGGCCAAGGTACGTGTGCGTCGCGACGGCCATCGGTTGCTCGTCGAGGGGCGCAAGGCCTGGTGTTCCGGGGCGGCCGTGGTCAGCCATGGGTTGTTGACCGCCTGGGACGAAGAGGACCGCCAGCAATTGGTTGCCGTGGACATGGACCAGCCCGGCATCACCGTCACCAATGAAGGCTGGAACGCCGTGGGCATGGCGGCCACGGGCAGCGTCGAAATTGTGTTTGAAGAGGCCAAGGGCATCGCGGTCGGCGGGCCGGGGGATTACCTCTCCCGGCCCGGTTTTTGGCACGGCGGCGTCGGCATCGCGGCGTGTTGGTATGGCGGCGCGCAACGCCTGGCCGAAGTGTTGCGCGAGCAATGCACCAAACGCCCTGAACCTCACGCCCTCGCCCACCTGGGCGCGGTGGACAGTGTGCTGAACAGCGCCGCGTGCGTACTGCGTGACAGTGCCGAACAGATCGACCGCGAACCGCGGGCCGATGCGCGCCTGCTGGCTCAGCAGGCGCGCGCCTGCATTGAGGATACCGTCGAGCAAGTCATTCAGCATGTCGGCCGCGCGGTCGGCGCCGGGCCTTATTGCAAAGACCCGCACTTCGCGCAGTTGATGGCGGATTTGCCGGTGTACGTGCGGCAAAGTCACGCCGAACGTGACCTGGCGGCCTTGGGTGAATTGGTCGTCGGCGATTCCACACGGAGGTGGCATCTATGAAGGCTAATCCGATTGTCGGCCAGGGCACGCCGCTGCATCAGTGGCAAGCGTCGTCCCATATGGCTGAGCTGCCGCAGATCAGCGTCGAGCAACTGGTGCCCGAAGGTCACCGCGCGGTGGTCATCGCCCCGCACCCGGACGATGAAGTGCTCGGCTGTGGCGGCCTGTTGCAAGGCCTGGCCTCGCTCGGGCGGCCGATTCAGCTGATTTCCGTGACCGACGGCAGCGCCAGTCATCCAGGCTCCCGGCGTTGGCCGGTGGAACGCTTGAGCGTGGTGCGCCCGCAAGAGTCGGCCCAGGCTCTGCACCGTCTGGGCTTGCCGCTGCACAGCCTGAAATGGCTGCGCGCAGGTTTTGCCGACAGCCAGGTGGCGGCCGGTGAAGAGCACTTGTGCGCCTTTATACAACGCTACCTCAAGCCCACCGATGTGGTGTTCACCACCTGGCGCGAAGACGGGCATTGCGACCATGAAGCCGTCGGCCGCGCCAGTGCCAAGGCCGCCCAGGCGGTGGGCGCCACACTCTACGAACTGCCCGTGTGGACCTGGCACTGGGCAACCCCCGAAGACAGCCAGGTGCCGTGGCATCGCGCGCGCAAAATCCTGCTGACACCCGAGGCGGTCGCGCGCAAACGCCACGCCATTCACGCCTTCGCCAGCCAGCTGGAAGGCGACCCGCAGATCGGCCTGCCACCGGTGCTCGCGCCCTACGTGGTGGAGCGCCTGCTGCAACCTTTTGAAGTGGTGTTTGTATGAGCGTTGCCACACCCTATTTCGATCAACTGTTCGCCGGTAATGACGACCCGTGGGCATTTCGCCAACGCTGGTACGAACGGCGCAAGCGCGCCCTGACCTTGGCGCTGCTGACCCGACCACGCTACACCTCGATATTCGAACCCGGCTGCGCCAATGGCGAGCTGAGCGCAGAACTGGCGCCGCGCTGTGAGCGCCTGGTGTGTTGTGACACGGCTGCCGCTGCCGTGGCGCTGGCGAAAAACCGCTTGCTGGGGTTTGCCCATGCGCAGGTGCACCAAAGCCGCTTGCCCGAACAATGGCCGACGGAGCCGTTCGAACTGATCGTGTTGAGCGAGCTGTGCTACTACCTCGATGCCGAAGATTTGCACCGTTTGATCGATCGCGCCCTCGCCTCGTTGACCGACAACGGCCAA
Organism: Pseudomonas sp. R76; assembly: GCF_009834565.1. Taxonomy (GTDB): domain Bacteria; phylum Pseudomonadota; class Gammaproteobacteria; order Pseudomonadales; family Pseudomonadaceae; genus Aquipseudomonas. The sequence continues at coordinate 3,145,318 of NZ_CP019428.1, read as the reverse complement.
CTGCTGGCCTGCCACTGGCGCCCGGCCATCGACGGCTGCCCGCAAACCGCCGAACAGGTGCACGCATTGCTGCAACAACGCCTGGGCATGCCGCCTGTTGCGCAGCATCACGAGAGCGATTTCCTACTCGATCTGTGGAGCCGCGACGGCACCTCGGTCGCGTCCCACGAGGGCTTGCGATGATCGGCATTCTGATCCCGGTGCATAACGAAGAAGCCCTGTTGGCCGAGTGCCTGAACGCCGCCCTGATTGCTGCGAACCATCCCGGACTGCAGGGCGAAGCGGTAGAGATTCTCGCGGTACTCGACAGCTGCGACGACGGCAGTGCCGCCATCGCCCAGGCCTATCCGGTGCAGAGCCTGCACGTACAGGCCCGCAATGTGGGCCATGTGCGCGGGGTGGGCGCGCGCCATCTGCTGAATCTGGGCGCGCGCTGGATCTCCTGCACCGACGCCGACAGCCGCGTAGCGCCCGACTGGCTGGTGGCGCAATTGGCGCTGGGTGCGGACGCGGTGTGCGGCACGGTCACCGTCGATGCCTGGAGCGAAGATTTCGACCCGGCCGCGCAAATTCGCTACAACCAGGCGTATGAGGCACGCGAAGGCCATCGGCATGTGCACGGCGCCAACCTGGGCGTGAGTGCCGGCGCCTATGTGCAAGCCGGTGGTTTTGAGCCGCTGGCGTGCCACGAAGATGTGCAACTGGTGCGTAACCTGGAACGCTGCGGCGCCTCTATCGCCTGGAGCCACACCCCGCAGGTCATCACCAGTGCTCGCCTGGATTGCCGTGCCCAAGGCGGGTTTGGCGACTACCTGAAAAGCCTGATGCAGGCCTCCTGAAAAAAATCGACATTACAAGATGTAAAAGCGACCAATCCTTGACTATGCTGACATTGCCTCGCTGGCACTCCAGGGTTGGAGTGTCGCACCCGCGCAGCGGAGTCTGCGCTGACTAAAAGAGCGTCGTCCCGTCAACGGGGTACGACCCAGCACCATTTGACAAGGATGTGACACCCATGAAGCCTGCCTCCTTAGGCGAGGGCCGCCGCGGCCCCGCGCAAATCTGGAACAGCGCCCCGCAGTTGGCGCAAATCCCCATCGTCGCACCATCAACCCTCGTGCCGCCCGGCGCGCGTGTGGTGGTGATCGCCCCGCACCCCGGCGACGAGGTGTTGGCCTGCGGCGGGTTGCTGCAACTGCTCAGCACCCGCGAACACCCACTGCTGCTGATTTCAATCACCGATGGCAGTGCCAGCCACCCCGGCTCCAACGCCTGGCCGGCGAGCCGCTTAAGTGTGATTCGCCCCCAGGAAAGTGCCGAAGCGCTGCGTCGCCTGGGCATGCCATTGCACAGTTTGAAGTGGATTCGTGGTGGGTTTTGCGACGACGCCCTGGCGGCCCGCGAGCAGCCGATGAGCCAATTTATCGCACGCTACCTGCAACCCGGCGATGTGGTGTTCACCACCTGGCGCAACGACGGCAATGACGACCACGACGCCGTCGGCCGTGCCAGCGCCAAGGCCTGTAGCCTGATTGGCGCGCGCCTGTATGAATTGCCCATTTGGGCCTGGCATTGGCCGGTGCGCGAAGGTGCGGTGATCCCGTGGCAGCGTGCGCACAAGGTGCGCCTAGACACTTGGTGCGTTGCGCGCAAGCTCCACGCCGCCCATGCGTATGCAAGCCAGTTGGTCGGCGACCCGTCAATCGGCCTGGCACCAATGCTCGCCCAGGAGCTGCTGGAGCGGATGCGCGAGCCCTATGAGATCGTGTTCGCCTAGGGCGCGAGGCGTATGTATCACAGTGTGTACCGCGCAGCCGAGGATACACAGCGTTTAACCCGGGGCACTTCCTGAAACATGCCCGATACAGCACAGCGGTCAACTGAGCGCCAGGCACACACCCGCCGCAGGAGGCTCGCCATGCACGCTCAGTTGACTCACCGCTCCAAACTCCGCCCGCTGTTCCTGGCATTTGCACTGTTGCAGTTCGGCGCCGTGGGCCTGGCCCACGCCGAGATGCCCGAGCCGCCATCGCCCGTCAGCCATAGCCAAACCGCGTTTGGCGCGCTTAAACACATCAAGGCCGGCGTGCTCGATGTGGCCTATGCCGAGGTCGGCCCGGCGAATGGCCAAGTGGTGATCCTGCTGCACGGCTGGCCCTACGACATTGACAGTTATGCCAACGTCGCCCCGCTGCTGGCGGCCAAGGGTTATCGCGTGCTGATCCCCTACGCCCGAGGCTACGGCGACACGCGTTTTCTGTCGGATAAAACCCTGCGCAACGGCGAGCCTGCGGCATTGGCGCAGGACGTGATCGACTTCATGGACGCGCTGAAGATCAAGCAAGCCGTGCTGGGCGGCTACGACTGGGGCGCGCGCTCGGCGGATATCGTCTCGGCGCTGTGGCCCGAGCGGGTCAAGGCGCTGGTGTCTGTGAGTGGCTACCTGATCGGCAATCAAGCTGCGGGCCACAACCCTCTGCCGCCCAAGGCCGAATTGCAGTGGTGGTATCAGTTCTACTTTGCCACCGAGCGCGGCGCTGCCGGTTACCAGAAAAACACCCGCGATTTTGCCAAGCTGATCTGGCAGACCGCCTCGCCGAAATGGGCCTTTGACGATTCCACCTTCGAGCGTAGCGCCAAAGGCCTGGACAACCCCGACCACGTCGCCATTACGGTCTTTAACTATCGCTGGCGCCTGGGCCTGGTGCAGGGCGAAGCCCACTACGACGCGCTGGAACAACAGCTCGCTCAGTCACCGAGCATTGGCGTTCCCACCATCACCCTGGAAGGCGACGCCAACGGCGCCCCGCACCCGCAACCCGAGGACTACGCCAAGCGCTTCACGGGTAAGTATGCGTTCCGCCTGATCAGCGGCGGCATTGGCCACAACCTGCCGCAGGAAGCGCCGGCAGCGTTTGCCCAGGCCATCGTCGATGTGGATCACCTGTAAGGTTTTTCGCTCCCCTCTTCACTTCATGGCGGCCTGCGCAGTGAAACGTTTACGCACGTGCGACAACTGATAGGCAATCCCCAGCCAGATAAACCAGGCGGGCATCACACACAGCGCCAATCGCGTGTCCGGTCGCAAGGCGAGCAGGCACAGCACAAAGCCGAGAAACGCCAGGGTAAACCACGCCATCGGCACACCGCCGGGCATTTTGTAGATCGATTGAGCGTGCAAGTCCGGGCGTTTTTTGCGGTAGGCAATGTAGGACGCGAGGATAGTCGACCAGGTAAAAATCACCAGGATCGCCGACACCGTCGACACGATGGTGAAGGCCGTCATCACCTCCGGCACCACAAACAACAACACCAGGCCCAGCAGCATCAACAACGTGGTGAACGCCAGGCTGAAAAACGGCACGCTGTGGGTGGACAGCCGCCGAAAAATGCCCGGCGCGTCGCCCAGGTCGGCCAAACCGAAGAGCATGCGGCTGGCAGAAAACACCCCGCTGTTGGCCGATGAAGCCGCCGAGGTCAGCACCACGAAATTCACAATGCCCGCCGCCGCGGGAAAGCCCGCCACCAGGAACAGCTCCACAAACGGGCTTTTGCTCGGCGACACTTGCTGCCACGACGTCACCGCGATGATGCACGCCAGGGCCAGCACGTAGAACAGGATGATGCGCAGCGGGATCGAGTTGATCGCCTTGGGCAAAGTCTTCTCCGGCGCGCGGGTTTCAGCGGCGGCCGTGCCGATCAGCTCGGTGCCGGCGAAGGAGAAAATCGCCATCTGGAAGCCGGCGAAAAAGCCGAACAGACCATTCGGGAACGCCGCCTGTTGATCCAGCAAGTGACTCAACGAGGCGGTGACGCCGGTGGGCGACACAAACGCACTGGCAATCAGCACCAGGCTAACGCTGATCAGCGTCACCACGGCGATGATCTTGATGATCGCAAACCAGAACTCCACCTCGCCGAACAGCCTGACCGTGAGCACGTTCAACGCGAACAGCGTGAGCAACATGCCCCCGGCCGGCATCCACGCCGGCACACCGGGAAACCAGTACTGGAAAAACCCGCCCACCACCACCGCATCGCCCACCACTGCCACGCTCCAGCTCAGCCAGTACGACCAGCCGAGAAAAAACGCCGCGCGCGGCCCCAGGTAGGCACCGGCAAAGTCGGCGAAGCTTTTGAAGTTCAGGTTGGATAACAGCAGCTCGCCCATGGCGCGCATCACGAAGTACACGAAGAGCCCGATGATCATGTAGATCAGGATGATCGAGGTGCCCGACAGCGCGATGATCTTGCCCGAGCCCATGAACAGGCCGGTGCCGATCGCGCCGCCCATGGCCATCAACTGGATGTGGCGGTTACTCAGGGTGCGTTGCAACGCAGGCTTTTCTGTCAGCCCGGGCGTGGTTGTTTTCATCACAAAACCTCTTGTTATGTTTTTGAGTTTTGGCAGAAAAAAGAATCAGCAGTTTTTTGTTCTTGGGTTCAGGCGGTCTTGCTTTCGAAACCGTGCAGCACGTTGACGGCATTGATGCCGATCTCATCGACCATGTAGCCGCCTTCCATCACAAACAGCGTGGGCACGCCGACGCTGGCGATGATTTCGCCCATGCCGATGAAGTCCTGGCTGTCGAGGAGGAAGTGGCTAATGGGGTCATCCTTGAAGGTGTCGACGCCGAGGGAAATCACCAGCACCTCGGGGGCGAAGTGGCCTAGTTGCCGGCAGGCGTCGTGCAGCGCGATGGTGTAATCGGCCCAGGCGGTGTTTTTCGGCAGCGGGTAATTCAGGTTGAAGCCCTCCCCGGCACCCGCGCCGCGCTCGCTGCTGAAGCCGGAAAAATACGGGTAGGACACCGCCGGTTCGCCATGCAGGGAGATGAACATGACGTCGGCGCGGTCATAGAAAATATTCTGGGTGCCGTTGCCATGGTGGAAATCCACGTCCAGCACCGCCACACGCCGGGCGCCTTGGGTAATCGCCTGTTGCGCCGCAATCGCCGCGTTGTTGAGGTAGCAATAACCGCCCATGTATTCGCGGGCGGCATGGTGCCCAGGTGGCCGGCACAGGGCAAAGGCGCTGTGATGGCCTTCATCGATCAGGGCCAGGCCGGTGAGCGCGATGTCGGCGCTGGTCTTCACCGCGTCCCAGGTGGTGCGGGTGATCGGCGAGCCGGCGTCCATGGCGAAGAAACCCAGCTTGCCGTCGATGAAATCCGGCACCTGTTGGTTGGCCAGGTCGCGCACCGGCCACACCAGCGGCAGTGCGTCATGGCTGCGGCCAATCGCGGTCCATTGCGCCCAGGCGGTTTCGAGGAAGGACACGTAGCGTTCGCTGTGGGCATTGACGTAACACGCCCGGTCGAAGGTGCGCGGCACGATGATATCGCCCAGCCCGACCTGCCGGACGCGGTCGCGCACGGTGTCGGCACGGCTGGGTTGTTCGAATGAGGGCTTAAGCACACCGTCTTTCAATTCGGTGCCATGGTGCAAACGGTGGGCATCACTAAAAACAGTCAACATTTCTCAACATCCCCGAGTAAAAGACAGGCTCTATTTTGTTCGGTCGAGGCTGGGCTTTCTTTGCTTTTAGTTCGCGCACTGTTAGGTTTATCGGGAATATTTACCCTTGCGGCAGCACATTATGAAAAATAAAACCAAACAGGTCGCGCTTGACGACACTGATCTCGCCATCCTCGCGTTGCTGCAGGAAGACGCAAGTATTTCCAACGCCCAACTGAGCGAGCGCCTCTCCCTGAGCCTGACGCCGTGCTGGCGTCGACGTAAACGCCTGGAAGAAGAAGGCGTGATCAAGGACTACCAGGCCAACCTGGATCGCAAGCTGCTTGGGCTGGACATCATGGCCTTCGTGCATGTTCGCTTTGCCATCCACACCGACCACGCGCCGGACGCGTTCGAGGCGGTGGTCAAGCAACTGCCCCAGGTGCTGGCCTGTCACAAAATCACCGGCGATGCGGACTATCTGCTGCAGGTGCTGGCGCAAGACCTGGACAGTTACAGTGAGTTTGTCGAGAGCGTGTTGCGCCGTCAGTTGGGGATTGCGTCGATCCAATCGAGCCTGGCGCTGCGTGAGGTGAAGGCGACGAGTCGGGTGGCGATTCCTGGGCAGGAAAGCGGTCAGCGTAAATAACCGAAGGCTTTGGACGTTAATTACCTTGGTTAGTGGCAAAATGCCTTTTTCCCCACACTCATGGAGCGACTGTGACGCACGTCTTTGCCCCCTCGGAATCCACCCTACCACCCGCCTCGCCTTCGAAATTCCGCTTCTTCAGACGCCTCGGGATGTTCGTCCTCGCGGCGTTGATTATGCTGCTGGCGCCCGTTCCCGGCCTGTTGCTGGTGCCACCGGCGATGCAAAGCTACTTGATGTTCGTGATCAGCCATGGCGCCATCGGGTTGCTGTTGTGCGGTCTGTTCGTGGTGCAACACCGGCATAACCTGGCCGCTAGGTTTTACGGCCACCACATCCGTAAGACTTTGCGCCTGGGCGTAATTGCCCTGATCGCCGCGTATGCCCTGTTCGGGTTGCTGGTCACCGCACTGGGGTTACCGCGTGAAGCGTTCATGGCTGAGCTGTACAGCGGCCTGACCCAGTGGCAAACCCTGATCAAATTGGCGTCGCTGATTATCCTGCCACCGATCGCCGAAGAACTGATGATGCGGCACTACCTGCTGCGCCTGTTTCCCTACGAACGTAGTGTGGCCTGGAAGTGGACGGCGGTGATTGTCACGTCCGCGCTGTTCGCCAGCGTGCATACCCAATACGGCAGCTGGAACACGTTGGTGATGATCTTCGTGGTGGGTTGCCTGTTTGCCTGGGCGAGGATTGCCAGCGGCGGCTTGCTGGTGCCTATCTTGCTGCACATGCTGGCGGAAGTGGTCGGGTCGGGCTTCGACTGGACCTGGACGTGGGCCGGGCTTTACGGCTGATCCCAGGCATTCTTCGGAGCGGGCGTAACACTGGGTGTTCACGCCCGCTCCCCGCTGTGAAGCGGTAAAACGCCCCCGCCGAAATGTGAAAAATTCGTTAACTAATTCTCCCCCAAGGCTTTTTCCTACGACCTCAATCTGACAAACTGATGCGAATAATTCTTATCATCATTATTATTCGCCAGGGACGGCGCTTCGGGGAGAGTCTGTTCGATGTCTGTGCAACAACCAATCGGCAAGCGTTTTTCACCTAATTTAATCGCGATGGCGGTCTGTATCGCCAGCTCACAAGCGGCCTTCGCCGCCGATGCGGAACAACTGTCAGCCGTGGTGGAACTGGGCGCGACGCAAATCAACACCGAGCAACCACTCGGCGCCACCACCGAAGGCAGCCAGTCCTACACCACCGGCTCAATGGCCACCGCCACCAAGCTGCCGCTGACCTTGCGTGAGACCCCGCAGGCCGTCACCGTCATCACCCGCCAGCGCATGGACGACCAGGCGATGACCAGCATCAACGACGTGGTCAGGGCCACGCCCGGATTGTTCCTCAACTACTCCAACGGCCCTGGGCGGCAGTCCTACAAGGCGCGCGGTTTCGACATCGACAACCTGATGTATGACGGCATCCCGACCGGCTACAACGGCGTTGACGTAGGCGCCCAGCCAAACCTGGCAATGTTCGACCGCGTCGAGATCGTGCGCGGCGCCACCGGCCTGGTCACCGGCGCAGGCAACCCGTCGGCCGCCATCAACCTGATCCGCAAGCGGCCACTGGACGAGCAGAAAGTCACCCTCACCGGCGCCGCCGGCAGTTGGGACGACTACCGTGGCGAACTGGACGCCTCCAGCCCACTCAACGACAGTGGCACGTGGCGCGGCCGGGTCGTCACCTCTTACCGTGACGCCAACAGCTTCATCGACAAGGTCGAGGAAGACCACGGCCTGTTCTACGCCGTCACCGAAGCCGACCTGAGCGAAGACACCACCCTGACCCTCGGCTTTTCCAACCAGAAGGACAAGACCAATTACTTCTGGGGCTCTTCGATGGTCGGCCAGGATGGCCATCACCTCGACCTGCCGCGTTCCTACAACCCCGGCACCCGTTGGGAGAACAAGGACCAGGAGATCAACACCGTATTCGCCGAACTGCGCCAGCGCCTGGCCAACGACTGGAGCCTGCAGGTCAACGCCAACTACGCCGCACAGGACGCGCTGTTCTCCGGTTCCTACCAGTCGCGCTGGGTCAACAACACACCGGCGCGCACGGTTTACCAGGCCGCCTACGATGAAAATCAGGCCGGCATCGACGCGTTCGCCAGCGGCCCGTTCCAGGCGTTCGGGCGTACCCACGAACTGGTGGTGGGCGCCAGCAAGCGCATCTACGACATGACCACCCACAACTACAGCCCGTACGACATGAACTGGCCGCTGTCTGCGGGCAAACCGGATTTCGTCCACACCAACAACCAGCGCGAAGTCACCACCCAGGAAGGCGTCTACGTGACCACGCGCCTGAGCCTGGCCGACCCGCTGAAGCTGATCCTCGGCGGGCGCCTGGACTGGTACGACTACGACAACCGCGATGGCGACGGCGACTTTCATGTCACCCGTAACCTCACCCGCTACGCCGGCTTGATCTACGAGCTGGACGACCATCACTCGGTGTACCTCAGCTACAGCGATATCTTTACGCCGCAAAGGGACAAGGACACGTCCGGCAACCCGCTCAAGCCGATTGTCGGCAAAAACTACGAGGTGGGCATCAAGGGCGAATACCTCGGCGGCGCGCTGAACGCGAGTGTGGCGCTGTTCCGCGTCGACCAGGAAAACCGCGCCGTGCCAGTGGTGGTGCCGAACTGCCCGCAGGCCGCGTGCAGTGAAGCCTCCGGCGAGATCCGCAGCCAGGGTATCGACCTCGAACTGCAAGGCGCGCTGACCCCGAACTGGCAGGTCGGCGGTGGCTACACTTACGCGCGCACCCACACCATCAAGGATGACGCCAACCCGCAACTGGTCAACAAGCAGTTCGACACCGACACGCCCGAGCACCTGTTCAAGCTCACCACCCGCTACAACTTCCAAGGCCCGCTGGAAAAGCTGCGCGTTGGCGGCAACGTCTCCTGGCAGAGCCGCTTGTACAACGACCTCAAAGTGGCTGACGGCAGCACCTACCGCCTGCAACAGGGTAGCTACGCGGTTACTGACCTGATGGCCGGCTACGAGGTCAGCCAGCACCTGGACCTGCAGCTCAACGCCAACAACATCTTCGACCGCCGCTACTACTCAACCATCGCCAACGACGTGAGCTACGGCGGTGATGCCTACGGCAACCCACGCAACATGATGCTCACCGCCAAGTACAGCTTCTGACCTGCCCCGCCCCTTCGGCTATCCATTTGGATAGCCGCTCTTAAAGTCCCGCTCAGGGATGCCGATAACACCATGGCATCCCTGAATCTGAAAACAACCGAACACCTGCTTCACTCCACCGGCGGCCCAAGTGGCACGCCGCATGCTTAGCTGTTTCCGGCTCGACCACATGGAGTAAGAGTGAATGCCAACCCGCACGCGTTTTTTCGAGCACTACCGCAAGGCTGACCGCATCATGCTGGCGTTGGTGTGGCTGATGTTCCTGTTCTCCGTAGGCCTGGCGTTCTGGCACGACACACTGCTGCAGGCCGTGATCGTCGGCGGCGGCACCAGCGTGGTGCTGACAGCAGTCTATCGCGCCATCGGTGGCACCCGCCTGATGCGCTGCCTATTGGGCGCCGGCTTGATGGTGATGGCCGCCCTGCACATCAACCAGGCGCAAGGCGTGATCGAATCACACTTCGGTATTTTCGCGCTGCTGGCCGTGCTTACCTTCTACCGTGACTGGTTGCCGATCCTGGTGGCGGCGGCAACGATCGCCGTGCACCACGTGGTCTTTCATGCGTTGCAGCATCAAGGCTTTCCGGTGTTCGTGATGGAACACCATGGCGGCTGGAGCATGGTGTTCGTCCACGCTTTCTACGTGGTCATGGAGACCGTCGCCCTGCTCTACCTCGCCATTCACAGCCAGCGCGAAGCGGTCGAAAGCCAGGAAATGCTTGAAAAAATGCTCGCCGTAACCACCCAACTCACCGTCGAAACCGCCCAAGGTGAAGGCAAGGTGCATGTGTCACTGGCCAAGCGATTCGACCACTTCCTGCAGCAAATCACCCACCTTATCGACGGCGTCGCCCGCGACTCCCACGGCCTTGGCCAACTCGGCCAGGAACTGGCCAGCGCCAGCGGCACCCTGGAAAAAGGCGCACGCCATCAGTTGGCCGAAATCACTCAAATGACCGGCTCCATGCAGCGCATGGAAGACGCCATGGGCCACATCACCGTGCACGTTGAACAAGCCGTCGAACACGCAGGCCAGGCCAGCAAACAAATCGTGCGCGGCCAGGAAAGCGTCGGCCGCGCCCAGCACGAAATCAGCCAATTGGCCTCACGCATTAACGGCACCAACGAGACCGTGCAAGGCCTGGCGGTGCAGGCAGAACAAATCGGCTCGGTACTCGAAGTGATCAGCAGCATCGCCAACCAGACCAACCTGCTCGCCCTCAACGCCGCCATCGAAGCCGCCCGCGCCGGCGAACAAGGCCGAGGCTTTGCCGTGGTCGCCGACGAGGTGCGCAGCCTGGCGCAGCGCACCGCAGTGTCCACCCAGGAAATCAAACAGATCATCGAAGGTTTGCAACACGGCAGCCGTCAAGCCGTCGAGGCCATGCACGACAGCCAGCAAGGCGTGGAGCGTTGCGTGCAAGACAGCCAAGTGGCGGTGGAAATGCTGCAAGCGGTGGGCGCCGACATTGCGCACATCGACGAACTGAACGGGCGGATCGTAACGACCACCCGCGAGCAATCCACGGCGAACCTGGAGATTGTCGGGCGGTTGCAGTCGGTGCAGAGCATTGCGCAAAGCACTGCCGATGATGTGGAGACACTGGCGCGCAGCAGTGAGCGGCTACCGCCGATTGCGGTGCGGTTGGATGCGTTGGGGAGGCGGTTTCATCAGTAGGCTTTTTGTTGCCTTTCAAGCGTGCGTTTCAGCCGCTTCAAATCACTGTTGACGATCAACTTGTGCACCTGGCCGACCGGCACCATGTAGGCGCGGCCAAACGCGTTATGGGTGACCACCGATGAAGTGATGGTGAACACACGCTCGCTGATCGACAAGCAAATCATCACATCCAGGTGCCGGTCGCGCTCGGTCAGCACCAGCATGTCGGGGGCGCTGTGTTCTACCAGAAAGAAGTCCAGGTGCTCGCCCACTTTCACGCTGTCTCGGCGGGTACCGGAAAACGCGCCGATGCGCTTTACGCCAAACACAGCGGAAATCGCGTCTCGAATTCGGAACGCCAACTGCAAGAATGGCCCCGGATTGGCGGTCATGATGTTCCAGGCTTCAAGCGCGGTGACTTCTGACGGCAGCAGGGTTGAGCGGCAGTCGTAGTAATCCAGTTCAGACGGTGCGCGCAGGGTGTGAGCAATCGGGGTGGTCGCCAAACATTTTCTCCTTGGTCAGATGCCTTTTAAATGATTTCGACGGCTAACAATCAGCCACCATCCTGCCCAGGTATTTCCTACATCGCAAATTACAACTTTTTACGCACGATGAGCTTTACCTATGACTGGCTGGGGCGCTTTTTATGCTGAGGCCGAGCGCCGAGCCCCCTCCCCACTGTCATCCCGCGCGATAAAACTCCTTAAAAAAAGGTCAGCCCTTGAGGGATCCCTCAGCGCTTGCACTGACGGCAATACCGCGTTGCGATGCTGCTCCAATTGCTCAGCGATCGAGTAAACGATGGATGGGTGGCATTACCGCATTCAATTTCAATAGTCTTCCCGTCGATTGGCAATCGCACCTTCGGCTCACGAATGCTTGAGCGACCATTGCTGTATGCCAGGTCGATTGTCTGGATCGCTTGTAGATAGTCACTCAGTGACTTTTTCTTCCTGACAGCGGTCGGGTTGCAAGCTGTGCAACCATAATCCTTGCGATGCATATATTGGTACTGCGAGACGCCCACCAATACTGTTCCAGTACCCTGCTCCAATAATGCAGTGAGTTGTGACGTTTTCCATTGCTGCAGAAATGTGAGTGCATTGCTCGCATAGTTACTTTTTTCATCCCACACCAGCCCGCTGTCGCTCACCAGTGCAGTCATCGCAGGGGTGATGTCTTTGGGCGCTGCCGGCTCGAGCAAGCCATGATGCTTGAGCTCGTCGACTACTTTACGTGCCACCACTTTGGTCAGTGCGTTCTGCTTGAATCGGAAGGACAGGTGCCCGGGATTACCGCATTGGCAGTCGTAATGATCGTCCAAGGTCAATGCTGTATTGCTCAAGTAGCCCTGCGGATGGATCGCCTTTAACAATGAGCCCAAGCGTGTGAGGGTGATTTTTACCGGTGTGGTGTACGCAGCAGACCCCGTGCGCCCAATCGGACAGCACTCGTTACGGCTATCGAACTCCCAGACTTGCCTGTTTGTGGCACTGAACAGAGCCTTACAGTTCGATGCGAGACATTCGAACGATCCGCTGCTACCACTATTGGCCTGCTCCCGCCAACCCAAGTCACTCAGGCGTTTGGTCCATTGAGCTTGCCGTTCGCAACAGGCGCACCAGCCGGCTGCCAAGGTTTCAAGGTACTCCCAGCTACGGTGCTGCAATTGTTGATTGCAGCGCTCACAGGCAATGTTTACGCGCCCATCCGCCGTGCGCTGTATGTTGCTTAGATCTACGCCGATGTGGAGATACTCCGCACGCCTGAGTTCGAGCTCTGCCAGGCGCTGTTGGAACTTCTGGCGTTTGTGCTCGGCGAGGGCACAGCCTTTGCACCACGACTCGGCGATTAACATTGCCCCTGCTTCAGGGGTAATGTCGGTGTGGCCACATGCTAACCGGATCTGCAGTTGGCTACGCTTGGACAGCGTGCCGCCTTGCTTCCATGGCAGGCCATTGACCTTCAGAAGCGTGCCCCCGAGCACATCGACATAATTCAATACTTCGTCGGTGAACTCCGAATAGCACTGTTTGATAAACGCATTGATAGTAGGCGAGGAGCCATCAAGCAACTTCAGCGCCCCCAGCCGTGCAGTATCGTAACTGACGCCCGCTGCATCGAGCGCTTTGCCAATCAAATCGCAATAGGCCGGAACGGTGATGTATTTAGGCTGGTCGACCACCAGCAGTATGACTTTACCTTGAGGGCGGCTCTGACAGGCTTTGACTTTATGCTTGTCTCTGGCGATCACAAGCGGGTCGGTGAGATGCTGGCGGCCGTTATGCTCGCAGGCAAGTTGCAACGTCGGGCAATAGATATCCAATTCCAACGCAGGGCCGTCCGGGGCCTCCTTCAACCAATCATAACGACGGTTGTACAGCCAGTCATTGCCAGGAAAAAGATCGCGCAAGATCAGCCGGCACAGCTTCTCGCCGATATGCAGTATGTGGCTGCTGCACGATAGATCCCGCAGTCTGGTCAGCGTATGGGTGTGCGTAATACCCCATTGATCCTGATATTCGAACTCCCAGCGACGATTGGTGAAGCGCGGCCCAATAGGCACCCAACCTCGGGCGCGAACGATAGCGCACGCTTGATCCATATTTTTAGTGGTTCGCGGGGTCATGATGGGTTGCGAGATGGGTGGAGCAGTCATGGTCAACATCCTTGGCGACAGAAAAACACAATGCTCGAGTTTAGGATGGATCACCATCGGAACCTACGTTTATACGAGCCTGCCTATAGAGCTGCACGACGCCTGCGCGCGGATTGTCCAACCGCCTCAACTGCCCTTATCCTCAACGCTCCCCGCCCAGCCCACACCGGAGCCGCCATGGGCCTCGCCACGCTCGCCCTCTTCCTGCCCGCCTGCTTCGCCCTGAACATGGCGCCTGGGCCGAACAACCTGCTGTCTGTGAGCAACTCCACACGCTACGGCTACCGCACTTCATGCCTGGCGGGCATCGGCCGCTTGCTGGCCTTCGCCGGCATGATCGCCCTCGCCTCCGCCGGGCTGGCGGTGGTGCTGCAAACCTCGGAGCTGCTGTTTTACGGGATCAAGATTCTGGGCGCGGCGTATCTGTTCTATCTGGCGTTTCAATTGTGGCGGGCCAACCCGCAAGCAGAGGCTGAATCAGCCGCGTCGAAGGTGGGTTTGTGGGCGTTGGCGCGACAGGAGTTTCTGGTGGCGGCGGGCAACCCGAAAGCCATCCTGATTTTCACCGCGTTCCTGCCGCAATTCGTAGTGCCCGGCCAACCGATCACGCCCCAATTTGCGCTGTTGGGCGCGATGTTCCTGGCGCTGGAATGGATCGCCATCAGCGCCTACGCCTATATGGGCCTGCACATGCGCCGCTGGTTTGCCGAGCCGAGTGGCAAGCGGATATTCAATCGCTGCTGCGCGGGGCTGTTGTCGGCGGCAGCGACGGTGTTGTTGATGGCGCGTAGGGCATGAGGGAAATGCGCAATGGCCCGTTATGCCATTGCGCGCCAGCCTCTATACACTGGCTACTTTCACCCCACGAATGGATTCGATCTTGCGCCGGTACACACTGCCCTTAGTTGCTCTATTGCTAGGCTGTCTCAGCTATTTTCTATTCACGTTCGCCTCCACCGTATGGCGCAGCCCTCAGAGTATTCCGCTGCTGATCGGCGCGCTCTACGACGAGGGCGTGGGCGTCGATAAAGACCCGGTGAAGGCCGCGCAGTGGTATTTGCGTGCAGCGGAAAAAGGCGAACCTTTCGCCGAGTTCAAAACTGGCTTCTTCACCTATTACGGGCGCGGTGTAGCGGTCGATCACCAAAAGGGGTTGGAGTGGATCACCCGCTCGGCCGAGCACGGCGATGCGGATGCCCAGTATTTTCTGGGCATTGCCTATCTTGCAGGCGCGGACCAACCGACGGATTTTGCTCAAGCCGCGAGGTGGTTTCTCAAGGCTGCCGAGCAAGGTCATCCCAAAGCGCAAGGCGACATTGCGCGGCTCTATGACAGACGCGATGGGGTTGAGGCGAATGCTCAGCAGGCGTTCAAATGGGCGAGCGCGGGCAGTGCTCAAGGTGACAGCGAGTCGTTGCTTCTGCTGTCGAGCCTTTATTTTCAGGGTAAAGGCACGCCGGTCGATGTTGAGCACTCGGTTAAGCTGGCCGCCCAGGCCGCCGCCGCTGGCAACGCCAAGGCCTACGAAAGGATGGGCGCCGCGACGTTGAACGGCACCGGCACGCCCAAAGATGTACCCGCCGCCGTGCAGTGGTACACCCGTGCGGCCGAACAAGATCGCCCCAATGCGCAGTATATTCTCGGCTATCTCTACAGCAGCAGCGGCCAAGTATCGGTCGACTATCCACTGGCGAACCGATGGTTGCTCAAGGCGGCAGCACAGGGGCACGCCTTCGCAACCGTAACCCTGGCGGTGCACATGGATGCTGGCAAAGGTTTTGAACGTGACAAGTTAAAAGCCTGCGGGCTCCTGCGTATCGCGCTGAAACAAAAACTGCCCTTAAACGAAGACGAAATGCGCAGCCAGCTTGAGCACAAGGAAAAAGAGCTTTTGCCCGAAGAGTTGCGCGTAGTCGACGTGCTGGAAAAGATCTATTCAGTCCCAAAGGGACTTGAGCTGCTCGTGGGTGATATAACCGCCGATCAATAAACCGTTCCAGAAGATCGGCGCGGTCTGCGCCCGAACCAAGGAGACCGTTTTATGACGCGTGATGAACTGGCTGACGCTTACCGAGGCTACATCGACTGCCTCAACCGCCAGGACTGGGAACACCTCGGCACTTTCGTGCACCCGCAGGTGACCTACAACGCCACCACCGTGGGCCTTGCCGGTTTCCGCGCGATGCTGGAGCGGGACTTTCGCGAGATCCCCGACCTGGTGTTTCGCATTCAGTTGCTGGTCGCCGACCCGCCCACGGTCGCCAGCCGTTTGAATTTCCGCGTAACGCCCAAAGGTGAATTTTTCGGCTTGCCGATCAACGGCAAGACGGTGACCTTCGATGAGAACGTATTCTACGAATTCGTCGATGGGAAAATCGCGCACGTCTGGTCCGTGATCGATAAGGCGGCGATCGAACAACAGCTTTAACGGATGGAGCCGCTTGTGGAGAACCCGCTTTTCACCTTCACCACTCAGCCTTACCCGCCCCGCCAGCGCTTTGAGGTGTGGCGTGAAGAAGTGAATGCAATCTTCGACATCAACATCAGCGAACCGGAATCCTCGGCGTTCAATTACCGCCTGGCCACCGGTTATCTCGGTTCGTTATTGATGGGCTGCGGTGCCTGGGACGGTGACGGCGCGCCGGTGCCGTATCGGGTCAAGCGCTCCACGCAGATGATTCGCCGTGACAGCCTCGACCACTACTACCTCTGCCTTGGCCTGTCCCACACGATCAATGGCACGGCTGGCCGCACCACGCTGGCGGCGAGTAACTCGCAAATCTACATCCTGGACCTGGCCCGTGAGCTGGATTGCCTGATCACAGCCGGCGATACGGTAATCCTCACCATCCCCCGTGACTTGCTGGCGCCCAGCCTCAATTACAAAGACGTGCATGGCCAGGTGCTGCAAGGCGGCTTGAGCGAACTGCTCGCCGACCATATGCGCGCGTTGCAACAGCGCCTGCCGCGCCTGACGCCGGATGAAATCCCCCACGCCCAACAGGCGACTCTGGCCATGGTCTCGGCGGCCCTTGCGCCGTCGGTGGCCAACCTGCAGACCGCCGAGCAGGCCATCGACCACACCCTGTTCAACCGCGCCCGGCGCGTGATCGAACAGCACCTGCGCAGCCCCGAGTTGTCACCGGGTTTCCTGTGCAAACACTTGGGCATTTCGCGGGCGCAACTCTACCGTCTGTTCAGCCACGAATCCGGCGTGGCGGCGTATATCCAGCAACGCCGGTTGAACCGCGCGCGGATGATTATCCAGAGTGAATCCGGCGCACGGCAGCGGGTGTCGGGGTTGGCGTTTCAGTTCGGGTTCAAGAGTGATGCGCACTTCAGTCGCACCTTCAAGCAAGCCTTCGGTTATTCACCGCGCGAGGCGCGCGAGTTGCACACTGCTGCCCAGGCGCCGGGGCGCGAGAGCCGGCACACCGGGTTCTCGTTACGCAACATCCTGGGGCAGATGAAACCGGGTTGAGACACCCAGACAAGTCATTGAGACGCGGAGACAGGAAGTTTTTTTCCGCGTTTTTTTCACCGTTTTATGATTGGCCGATGTTTTAAAGCCCTGACTAAACGGAGAAAATCATGGCCCGTCGTACCGTTATCGCAACGCTTGCCACCGCCCTCCTGCTGACCGGTTGCGCCAATGGCGTCAACGGCCTCAACAGCTTGAACAACCTGTCATTGCCGGGCATTCAGGGCAAGGCCGGGCCGGATATTTCGCTGTTCGACACCACGTATGTCCGCACGCATATCATTTCCGGCAAGACCACCGCCCAACAGCTTAAAGCCCTGTATGGCGAGCCGCAGGACCAGTCGATTTCCTCCGACGGCACCGAAACCTGGAACTACGCGCCCTCCACCACCCAGAATGCGTCCATGCGCCACTTGCTGGGGCTGGTGTCCAACCGTATCCCCGGCAATACCTACGACAACGCCCTCGACACCCGGCGCACCGCCATCGATAACATTGCACCGCAGCAACAAAGCCGCCGCCTGAACATCCACCTCAACAACGGCGTGGTCAGGGACTACAGCATCCTGTAACAGCAGCGCCCGGCACAAGATCGGCGAGCGGGCTTGCCCCGCGTTGGAGTGCGAAGCGCTCCCAATTCAGCTGCCTAGGTACTGCTGACAGATCTCATTGGCAGGTTCTGGGGCTGCTGCGCAGCCCAACGCGGGGCAAGCCCGCTCGCCACAACAGGCTCAACTCCCACACAGCGCCGCGTTCTGGCATCCTGACACTCCCAAAGTCGTCGAATGCGAGCAGCAAGCCCATGAACCACGGCGTCAAACTTGAACCCCGCACGATCCCCGTGCCGCAATCGATCAGCCCCCAAGCCCAGGCAGCTCTGCAACGCCTGGTCGGCGCCGACGGCGTGCCCCTCAACGCGTTGCACGCCATGCCCACGCCCGAGGACCATGACGGCTGGCGCCATCTGCAGGCCGCCGTCGCCCAGAACTACGCCAGCGCCAATGCCGGGCAAGCGGCGGCACTGCGCGCCAGCCTGCACACCCTCAATGTCGAAAACGCCACTGTGCACGTCGCCACACCCGCAACGGCTACACCCTTCGCCTACATCGACCTGCACGGCGGCGCGCTGGTGTTCGGTGGTGGCGAAAACTGCCGCCTCGCGGCCGGCAAGCACGCCGACCTGCACGACGTAATCTGCTACGGCGTGGACTACCGCATGCCGCCCGAGCATCCCTACCCGGCAGCGCTGTATGACTGCCTCGCCACCTACCGTCACGTGCTCAAGCATCACGCGCCGGAACAGGTCGTGATCGGTGGCCGTTCGGCGGGCGGCAACCTCGCGGCGGCCATGGTGTTGCGTGCGCGTGACGAAGGTTTGCCGTTACCGGCCGCGCTGGTGCTGCTGTCGCCGGAAGCCGATCTCACCGAGTCCGGCGACAGCTTCCAGGTCAACCGCACCGTCGACGTGGTGCTGCCCAACCCGCTGATGAACGTCAACCTGCTGTATGCCAACGGCGCGGACTTGGCCCACCCGTACCTGTCGCCGCTGTTCGGCGATTTCACCCGGGGTTTTCCGCCGACTTTTCTGCAAAGCGGCACCCGCGACCTGTTCCTGTCCAACACCGTGCGCCTGCACCGCGCCTTGCGCCAGGCGCGGGTCAGTGCGCAGCTGCACGTGTTCGAAGCCATGCCCCATGGCGGTTTCATGGGCGCACCGGAAGATGCGGAGCTGGCCGCCGAGGTCGCGGCATTTGTGCGCGAGCAGCTGAAGCGGGGTTGACACATTCCGTCACATCCGCTGAAGATGGAGGCCTTCTTCGGGGTGTGTCAGCGCATGCCTGCATCGTCTTTCGTTAACCATTGCGTTATTGGCTTGATTGCCAAGGCGCAAGGTTGCGTGGCGCACGCCCTCAAATCGAAGAAACAGTCGCTCATGTGACCGGGGCGCGCTGTCCCGTCAGATGAGCTGACAGGACATTGAGCGCGACGGACCTCCCTCCCTTTGCACAATCCCTCTGCCCTTCTGACGGTGACTTCAGCGGTCAACCATCAGGAGAAAGTGCATGTCATCGTTTCAAGGTATCTGGGTTCCCGTGGTCACGCCGTTTCATGACGGCGCCATCGACTTTTTTGGCCTGCGCCGCTTGGTCAGCCACCTGCTGGAAAAGCACGTGGCCGGGATCATGGTGTGCACCACCACTGGCGAAGCAGCCTCGCTCAGCCGTCAGGAACAGTTGGCGGTGCTGGATGCGGTATTGCAGCTGGTGCCCGCGCACCGCGTGGTGATGGGCCTGGCAGGCTACAACCAGATAGAACTGCTGCAGTTCCAACGCGAAATCCTCAAACGCCCGCTGGCCGGTTTGCTGGTGCCGGCACCGAGCTATATCCGCCCTTCCCAGGCCGGCCTTGAAGCATTCTTCCGCACGGTGGCCGATGCCTCCAGCGTGCCGATTATTCTGTATGACATCCCCTACCGCACCGGCGTGACCTTTGAACAGGCCACGCTGCTGAACATCGTCAAGCACCCGCGCATCGTCGCGATCAAGGACTGCGGCGGCAACCTGGCGACCACCTTGGCGCTGCTCGCCAGTGGCGATGTTGATGTGCTGTGTGGCGAGGACCTGCAGATGTTCAACGCGCTGTGCCTGGGCGCAAGTGGCGCGATTGCGGCCTCGGCGCATGTACGCACCGACGACTTTGTGGCGCTGTGCCAGCTCGTGCGGGATAACCAGCTGACTGAAGCCCGGTCAATTTTTTTCAAGTTGATACCGCTGATCAACACACTGTTTATGGAGCCTAACCCCGCGCCGGTGAAGGCTGCGTTGGCCCTGGAAGGCTTGTTCGGCAGTGAGTTGCGCGCGCCGATGCAAGTGGCCAGCACTGCCGTGGTAGAGCGGTTGCAGCAGGTTTTAGTGCGCGGCGTTTAAGCGTCAAAACCCGCCTCATGCGCCAAAAAAAGACATCCAACGGACCGCCCGGTTGCGACCGGCGCGATCCCGGCCTATGTTCCAAGCCATGCTTTGGATTTTCAGCAGTCCCCCCTCTCTACGCTCTCTCGTACCAGGTGACGACATGCCCACGCTTTCCCGCCCCGCCGTACTCGAACTGATCGGCAATACG
The DNA here is from genome assembly GCF_009834565.1 of Pseudomonas sp. R76. Taxonomy (GTDB): domain Bacteria; phylum Pseudomonadota; class Gammaproteobacteria; order Pseudomonadales; family Pseudomonadaceae; genus Aquipseudomonas. The sequence continues at coordinate 3,125,116 of NZ_CP019428.1, read as the reverse complement.
CCGCTGGTAAAGGTCAGCCGCTTTGATACCGGGCTGTGCACGCTGTTCCTCAAGCTGGAATCGCAAAACCCCGGCGGTTCGATCAAGGACCGCATCGGCCTGGCGATGATCGACGCCGCCGAACGCGACGGCCGCCTGCGCCCTGGCGGCACCATCATCGAAGCCACCGCCGGCAACACCGGCCTGGGCCTCGCGCTGGTCGGCCGGGCCAAAGGCTATCGCGTGGTGCTGGTCGTGCCCGACAAGATGTCCACCGAAAAGGTGCTGCACTTGAAGGCCATGGGCGCCGAGGTGCATATCACCCGCTCCGACGTCGGCAAGGGCCACCCCGAGTATTACCAGGATGTAGCCGCGCGCCTGGCCAAGGACATTCCCGATTCGTTTTTCGCCGACCAGTTCAACAACCCGGCCAACCCGCTGGCCCACGAAACCAGCACCGCCCCGGAAATCTGGGCGCAAACACAGCACGATGTAGACGCAATTGTGGTGGGCGTCGGCTCGGCGGGCACCCTTACCGGCCTGACCCGCTTCTTCAAACGCGTACAACCGGAGCTGGCCATGGTGCTGGCTGACCCGGTGGGCTCGGTGATGGCTGAATACAGCCGCAGCGGCAAGATGCAAACCCCAGGCTCATGGGCTGTGGAAGGCATTGGCGAAGACTTCATCCCCTCGATCGCCGACCTCTCCAGCGTGCGCCACGCCTATTCCATCAGCGATGAAGAAAGCTTCGACCACGCCCGCCAGTTGCTCAAGGCCGAAGGCATTCTCGGCGGCTCGTCCACCGGTACCCTGCTCGCTGCCGCCCTGCGCTATTGCCGCGAGCAAACCGTACCGAAACGTGTGGTCACCTTCGTCTGCGACACCGGCACGCGCTACCTGTCCAAGGTCTACAACGACCAGTGGATGAACGACGCGGGCCTGCTGCAATACAAACACTACGGCGACCTGCGTGACTTGATCTCGCGCCGCTTCGAGGATGGCCGCGTGATTAGCGTCGGCCCCGACGACACCCTGCTCACCGCCTTCCAGCGCATGCGCCTGGCCGACGTGTCGCAACTGCCGGTGCTGGTGGACGGCCAGCAACTGGTCGGTGTGATCGATGAATCCGACATTCTGCTGGGCCTGCATCACGACGCCGCAGACTTTTCCATGACCGTCGCCAGTGCCATGTCCGACACCTTGCAAACCCTGGCCCCGAGTGCCAGCCTGGCAGAACTGCAGGCGGAACTGGATCGCGGCCTCGTCGCCATCATCGCCGACGCCTCAGGCTTCCACGGCCTGATCACCCGCGTCGACCTGCTTAATCACCTTCGGAGAACCCTTGCATGAGTCAGCCTGATAAAAGCGCCTTCGCCACCCGCGTGATCCACGCCGGGCAATCACCCGACCCGACCACGGGAGCGCTGATGCCGCCGATCTATGCCAACTCCACCTATTTGCAAGACAGCCCCGGCGTGCACAAGGGCTTTGATTATGGTCGTTCCCACAACCCCACGCGTTTCGCCCTGGAGCGTTGCGTCGCCGACCTTGAAGGCGGCAGCCAGGCGTTTGCCTTTGCCTCGGGGCTGGCGGCGATTTCCACCGTGCTGGAACTGCTCGACGCCGGTGCGCACATCGTCTCCGGCAATGACCTGTACGGAGGCACCTTCCGCCTGTTCGACAAGGTGCGCCAACGCAGCGCCGGGCACCGTTTCAGCTTTGTCGACCTGAGCGATCTGTCGGCGTTTGAAGCGTCGTTGCAAGACGACACGCGCATGGTCTGGGTCGAAACCCCAAGCAACCCGCTGCTGAGCCTGACGGACCTGAGCGCCATCGCGCGCATCTGTCGTGCTCGCGGCATTATCTGCGTGGCCGACAACACCTTCGCCAGCCCGTGGATCCAGCGCCCGCTGGAGCTGGGTTTCGACATCGTGGTGCACTCCACCACCAAATACCTCAATGGCCACTCCGACGTGATCGGCGGCATCGCCATCGTCGGCCATAACCCTGAGCTGGCCGAGCGCCTGGGCTTCCTGCAAAACTCCGTGGGTGCGATTGCCGGCCCGTTCGATGCGTTCCTGACCCTGCGCGGCGTGAAAACCCTGGCGCTGCGCATGGAGCGCCATTGCAGCAACGCCCTCGACCTGGCCACCTGGCTGGAACAGCAACCGCAAGTGTCGCGGGTTTACTACCCAGGCCTGCCGTCGCACCCGCAGCATGAGCTGGCGCGCAAACAGATGCGGGGGTTCGGCGGGATGATTTCGGTCGACCTCAACAGCGATCTGGCCGGCGCCACGCGCTTCCTGGAAAACGTCAAAATCTTCGCCCTGGCCGAAAGCCTGGGCGGCGTGGAAAGCCTGATCGAACACCCGGCGATCATGACCCATGCCAGTATTCGAGCGGCAACGCGGGCGCAGCTGGGCATTGGTGATGGGTTGGTGCGGTTGTCGGTGGGGGTTGAGGATGTGGAAGACCTGCGCGCCGACCTGGCACAGGCGTTGGCGCTGATCTAACCCTGACAGCTGATCGTTCCCACGCTCCGCGTGGGAATGCCGCCTGGGACGCTCCGCGTCCCGCCTGGAAAGGGTGACGCAGAGCGTCACGGGATACATTCCCACGCAGAGCGTGGGAACGATCGATGTCAGGCTGAGGTGATGTTGGCGCGCGCTGTGCAGCTTTTCTGATCGTTCCCACGCTCCGCGTGGGAATGCCGCCTGGGACGCTCCGCGTCCCGCCTGGAAAGGATGACGCAGAGCGTCACGGGATACATTCCCACGCAGAGCGTGGGAACGATCGATGTCAGGCTGAGGTGATGTTGGCGCGCGCCGAGTGCAGCTGATCGTTCCCACGCTCCGCGTGGGAACGCCGCCTGGGACGCTCCGCGTCCCGCCTGGAAAGGCTGACGCAGAGCGTCACGGGATACATTCCCACGCAGAGCGTGGGAACGATCGATGTCAGGCTGAGGTGATGTTGGCACGCGCCGAGTGCAGCTGATCGTTCCCACGCTCCGCGTGGGAACGCCGCCTGGGACGCTCCGCGTCCCGCCTGGAAAGGATGACGCAGAGCGTCACGGGATACATTCCCACGCAGAGCGTGGGAACGATCGATGTCAGGCTGAGTGATGTTGGCACGCGCCGAGTGCAGCTGATCGTTCCCACGCTCCGCGTGGGAACGCCGCCTGGGACGCTCCGCGTCCCGCCTGGAAAGGATGACGCAGAGCGTCACGGGATACATTCCCACGCAGAGCGTGGGAACGATCGGTATCAGGCTGAGGTGATGTTGGCGCGTGCGCTGTGCAGCTTTTTATAGCTGTCGATCAAGCGCAAATGCCGATCCAGGCCTTCCAGCTTCATGCTGGTCGGCGTCAAGCCATAGAAACGCACCGTGCCGTTCACCGAACCAATCACCGCGTCCATCCGCTCGTTGCCGAACATGCGGCGGAAGTTGGTCTCGTAATCCTCGAGTTCCAGATCCTCGTCCAAGTGCATCTCCAACACCGCATTCACCGCCTGATAAAACAGGCCGCGCTCAGCGGTGTTGTCGTTGTACTGCAGGAACATCTCCACGCACTCTTTCGCCTCTTCGTATTGCTGCAAGGCGAGGTAGATCAGCAGCTTCAACTCCAGGATGGTCAACTGACCCCACGCCGTGTTGTCGTCGAATTCGATGCCGATCAAGGTGGTGATGTCGGTGTAGTCGTCCAGCTCGCTTTCCACCAGGCGCTCAGCCAGCGCTTTAAGCTCGTCGTCGCTGAGACTGTGCAGGTTGAGGATATCGGCGCGGAAAAACAGCGCCTTGTTGGTGTTGTCCCAGATCAGGTCGTCCACCGGGTAGATTTCCGAGTAGTCCGGCACCAGGATACGGCAGGCGGTTGCGCCGAGGTGTTCGTACACTGCCATGTAGGACTCTTTGCCCATGCCTTCGAGAATGCCGAACAAGGTCGCGGCTTCCTGGGCGTTGGAGTCTTCGCCGTGGCCGGAGAAATCCCACTCGACGAATTCGTAATCCGACTGGGCACTGAAGAAGCGCCACGAGACCACACCGCTGGAGTCGATAAAGTGCTCGACGAAGTTGTTCGGCTCGGTCACCGCATGGCCTTCGAAGGTCGGCTGTGGCAAATCGTTCAAGCCTTCGAAGCTGCGGCCCTGAAGCAGTTCGGTGAGGCTGCGTTCCAGCGCCACTTCCAGGCTTGGGTGGGCGCCGAACGAGGCAAATACGCCGCCGGTGCGCGGGTTCATCAGGGTCACGCACATCACCGGGAATTCACCGCCCAGGGACGCGTCCTTGACCAGCACCGGGAAGCCCTGGGCTTCCAGGCCCTGGATACCGGCGAGAATGCCGGGGTATTTTGCGATCACTTCAGCCGGCACGTCCGGCAGCGCGAATTCGCCTTCGATGATTTCGCGTTTCACCGCACGCTCAAAAATCTCCGACAGGCACTGCACCTGGGCTTCCGCCAAAGTGTTGCCCGCGCTCATGCCGTTGCTGAGGTAGAGGTTTTCGATCAGGTTGGAGGGGAAGTACACCACTTCGCCGTCGGACTGGCGCACGAACGGCAGCGAAACAATGCCGCGTTCTTCATTGCCCGAGTTGGTGTCGTACAGGTGCGAGCCACGCAGCTCGCCGTCGCGGTTGTAGATCTTCAGGCAGTAGGCATCGAGGATTTCAGCCGGCAGTTCGTCTTTGCGGCCCGGCTGGAACCAGCGCTCATCCGGGTAATGCACGAACGGCGCGTTGGCCAGTTCCTCGCCCCAGAACTGATCGTTGTAGAAGAAGTTGCAGTTGAGCCGCTCGATAAACTCGCCCAACGCCGACGCCAGCGCGCCTTCCTTGGTCGCGCCCTTGCCGTTGGTGAAGCACATCGGCGAGTGGGCATCGCGGATATGCAGCGACCAGACGTTGGGCACGATATTGCGCCACGAGGCGATTTCGATCTTCATGCCCAGGCCCGCGAGAATGCCGGACATATTGGCAATGGTCTGCTCCAGCGGCAGGTCTTTGCCGGCGATGTAGGTGCCCGCCTCGCCAGTCGTATTCGGCATCAACAGCGCCTGGGCATCGGCGTCGAGGTTTTCCACCTCTTCAATCACGAACTCGGGCCCGGCCTGCACGACTTTCTTCACGGTGCAGCGGTCGATGGAACGCAGGATGCCCTGGCGGTCCTTGTCGGAGATGTCGGCAGGCAACTCGACCTGGATCTTGAAGATCTGGTTGTAGCGGTTTTCCGGGTCGACGATGTTGTTCTGCGACAGGCGAATATTCTCCGTGGGGATATTGCGCGTTTCGCAGTACAGCTTCACAAAGTACGCCGCACACAACGCCGACGAAGCCAGGAAGTAATCGAACGGACCCGGTGCCGAACCATCGCCTTTGTAGCGAATCGGTTGGTCGGCAATTACCGTGAAGTCATCGAACTTGGCTTCAAGCCGAAGGTTGTCGAGAAAGTTGACCTTAATTTCCATGCGGGCACACCAGAATAACGGGCTAAACAAATTGGCCGCCATTATGAAGATTTTCGCCGGGAAGTCTCAGGGTTTTCCGAATTGCCTGCCGATCGGTGCTAACGTTTCCCTCAACAGCACCCGGTGGCTCCCGTGACAAATACAGGCATAAAGGTCGCTCCTGTCAGCCCAGGCGAATGGACAGTTCTATGTCATCGGCAAATGGCACCGACAGATAGCCGTTCGCAGGCTCGCGCACATGTGCCAGGTATTCCGGGCAGTAGTTGGTGTTGTCGGCCACCACCCATGCGCCGGGGCGCAGGTGTTTTTCAACCAGGTTCAGCACGTCGCCATACAAGGCCTTGGCGCCGTCCAGCAGCAACAGGTCGACGGCTTCAGGCAAGTCGCTGGCCAGCGTCACGAGGGCATCGCCTTCACGGATTTCGATCAGGTCACTCACGCCGCCCTGGATGAAATGCTCGCGCGCCAGGGCGATTTTTGCGGGCTCGAACTCGCTGCCAATCAGCACACCGCCGCCGTTGTCGCGCAGTGCGGCGGCCAGGAACAAGGTGGACAGGCCAAACGAAGTGCCGAATTCAACGATAGCCCGCGCGTTGCTGCTGCGCGCCAGCATGTAGAGCAAGTTGCCGGTGTCGCGGGAGACCGGTAGCCACAGGTCCTTGAGTAGCGTGTAGAGCTCAAGGTAATCGGTTTTGCTGTGCATCAGGCGGTCGCGCTCTTCGCCGGATATATCGTTGAAGATCGGGCTGGTGCTTGCGTTGGCTTGTGCGTAGAGGCGTTCGATCAGGGGCGCCAATGGCGCGGTGGTCAGGGTCGTCATGATTGATTTCCGTCAGGTTGGGACTAAGATGCGACTAATCCGTCGCATTTAAAGTATGCGAGTGATTCGTCGCATTCGCTATTCGCGTTAGCCCCGCCGCTGGAGCCCCAGATGACAACCCGCCAGACCGCCCGTATTTCCTCACGCAAGCAGCCACAACAGGCACGCTCCACCGAACTGGTGGCGGCGATCCTGGAGGCGGCTATTCAGGTTTTGGCCAAGGAAGGCGCCACGCGTTTCACCACCGCGCGGGTGGCGGAAAAAGCCGGCGTGAGTGTGGGCTCGGTGTATCAATACTTCCCTAACAAGGCGGCGATTCTGTTTCGGCTGCAGAGCGATGAGTGGCAGCAAACCACGCAGTTGCTGCGCAGCATCCTCGAGCAAACCGACCTGCCGCCGCTGCAGCGCCTGCGCACCCTGGTGCATGCGTTTATCCATTCCGAATGCGAAGAAGCGCAGATGCGCGTGGCGCTCAACGACGCCGCGCCGTTGTACCGCGATGCGCCCGAAGCCGTCGAAGTACGTGCGGCAGGCCAGCGCGCATTTGAGGCGTTCATGCTCGAATTGCTGCCGGACGTGCCTGAACAGACGCGCGCACTGGCATGCGATTTGATCCTGACCACGCTCAGTTCGGTGGGCAAGGATTTTTCCGGCAGCCCGCGTACAACCAGCGAGATTGAGGCGTACGCCGAGGGTATGGCGGACATGTTTAGCGCCTACGCGAACGCGCTCAATCACCCCTGATTGTTTAACAAAGGCATAACTGAAGGTACACAAACGGCGATTGAACGCATCCGCGTGCGATGGGAGCATCGGCAGCCATGATTTCGCGCTTGTGTGTGTTCCGTCGCCAGCTGCAGCCTTCCTTCCCGAAGGTGCAGGCGCGTCCCTGCGAAAATCCGCTGTTCAATATCATCCTGGCCTTCTGGGCACTGTGGCATTGCCGCCATGCGCGCCCGCCCGATGCACACCTCTGATTAATCCGAACCGGCCTCGCCGGCATTCATTTATCAGAAGGAACATGCCATGACCGCAGCCATGCGCCCTGTCACCGGTGCTGCCCAGCGCAGCGCCTCGTATTACACCGCCAGCCTCAACGACGCCACCCACTACCCGACCTTGCACGGCCAGGTCAGTGTCGACGTGGTGATTATCGGCGGCGGCTTTACCGGCGTCGCCAGCGCGGTCGAGCTGGCCGAACGCGGGCTCAAGGTCGCGATTGTCGAGAGCAATCGCATCGGCTGGGGCGCCAGCGGGCGCAATGGCGGGCAAGTCACCGGCAGCCTGTCGGGCGACGAGGCCATGCGCGCGCAAATGCGCAGCCGCCTGGGCGCTGAGGTCGACGATTTTATCTGGCACCTGCGCTGGCGCGGGCATCAAATCATCGAGCAACGCGTCAATAAGTACGCGATTGCCTGCGACCTCAAGCACGGCCACTTGCATGCCGCGATGAAGCCCTCGCACCTGACCGAACTGCGCGCCTTTCACGATGAAGCGCAACGGCGCGGCATGGGCGATCAGGTCAGCCTGCTCGATCAAGCCGGTGTGCGTCGGCATCTGGGCAGCGAGCTGTACCTGGGCGCGCTGAAAAACACGCGCAACCTGCACCTGCACCCGCTCAACCTTTGTCTGGGCGAGGCGCGCGCGGCACACAGCCTCGGCGCGTTGATTTACGAGAACACCGAAGTGCTGCAGATCGTACACGGCGAGCGGCCTGCGGTGGTCACCGCCCTTGGCCGCATCGACGCGCGCCACGTACTGCTGGCCGGCGACGTGTACCACAAACTCGAACCCCAACAGCTCAAGGGCAAGATCTTCCCGGCCATGGGCGGCATCGTCACCACCGCGCCGTTGGGCGAACTGGCGCAGCAGATCAACCCAAACGACCTGGCGGTGTACGACTGCCGGTTTGTGCTCGATTACTACCGCCTGACCGGCGATGGCCGCTTGCTGTTCGGTGGCGGCGCCAACTATTCCGGGCGCGATTCACGCGACATCGCCGCGGAGCTGCGCCCGTGTATCGAGCGCACGTTCCCGGCACTCAAGGGCGTCGACATCGAGTTCCAGTGGAGCTGCGCGATGGGCATCGTGATGAACCGCATCCCGCAGCTGGGCAAGCTCTCGGACAATGTCTGGTACTGCCAGGGCTACTCGGGGCATGGCATCGCCACCAGCCACATCATGGGTGAAATCATGGCTGAAGCGCTGACCGGCACACTGGAAAAATTCGACACCTTTGCCGGCTGCAAACACATCAAGGTGCCGCTGGGCGATGTGTTCGGCAACCCGATGCTGGCGGTGGGCATGTGGTACTACCAGATGCTTGAGAAGCTGCGCTGAACGGCTCAGGGTTGAGTGGGCTGCTTGCGGTACATGCCGGTGAAAAAGTGGTCATTGTCCGGCGCCGCGTTGTGGTTGATCACCGCGAAGTTTCTCACCAGTTGAATGTGATACGGGCCGTTTGAACGCGGCGCCAGCGGCTCAGGCACGATGATCAGGTTCTCGGTTTCCATTGGCACGGTGTGGTGTGCAGTCACGATCTCCTGGCCGGTTGCGGTGGTTTTCAGGCGGATAGTGAACTCCGCCACTTCCCTGCCCTGGGCGTCGCGTTCAGGCAGGATGTGCACATCGAGGTCGCCATCACGCCCGAGGAAATCATCGCGCATCTGGTAATGCCCGCTGCGCTGATCGCGGGCCACATCAGTGGCTTTCTCGTAGTCGGGTTCGCGCTCTTCAGGCTGTAGCTGGATCACCCGTTCAGGTTTGGCGACTTTGGCTTCACGCACCCAGGTGCCGCCGTACTCGTAGGGCTCACGGTCACTGCGCGTGATCCGCCAGATGCCCGTCTGGTGGCCGTCGTCGGCGGATTCGAACAGGTAGAGGAAGTTGTCACCGTCACTCTCCTCTTTTTCCCCCACCAGTTGGATCGGCTGCCCGCTGCCGCTTCTGGTGTAGCGCAGTTCGCCAATAATCACCGCGCCTTGCTCCTGATACCAGAGTTGCACCGGTAGCGTGCCGTCCAGGGTGCCGGAGAGTGACTGCACCTCCTGATTGACCGGGCCTTCGAGGCTCGGCTGCTCATGCCACTGGCCGTCCTTCCATCCGCCGGTGGTGCGCAGCAAATAGCCACGCGGCATGCTGGAATTTTCGCCGAACTCGGTGGCCGGGACTTCTTCCTGGGTGTACGCGCTGAGCCGCTTGAGCTCGCCGTTGCGCATTTGCCATTGGGTCGAGCGTGTCCAGCAGCAACCACGGTCAACCTGCGAGAGCAAAGTGCCTTCGAACGGGCTGAGGGAGAACATGCCGCTGCTGGTTTCCCAAGCCAGTTTGGTCAAGGGCGCGTTAAGTACCCAACGCTGGGTGTGCGGCTCTTGCAGGTAAACATCGAACATCGGTTTGTAGCGCTGCGTCGGGTCGTTGCCATTGCGAATCGCCAGGTCCTGGCGCCCGTCCAGGTCGAAGTCAGCGAAGTACAGCAGGCTGAACGGCCCCAGCAGCCAATTGTCGATCTTGCCGTTTTGGTCCACCGGCACATTGGCGGCCGGCGAGTGCAGCTGCTGGAGGGTTTCAAGGGTGTTTTTATCGCGCACGGTAATCAGCGCGGGGACCAATTCGCCGGGGTCCTCGGGCACCTCCGGGAACAACACGTCGACCAGGTACTGGCCGCTGGGGTCATTGACCGACACCGAGCGTGGTTCGGCGATGGCAGTCGCCGTCAGGGCCAGGGAGATGAGCACACCGTTGAAGAGCGAACGCATCCAGCGCTTCCTTGCTGAGATTGGGGGGCGATAGTGTATGCGCTCAGTGCGCCGTAGACACTGGGTTTAAGCAAACGTTAAAGAAGCGTCGTTTCAAGTGCCTTTGTTGGGTGACACCCACCACGTCATCGCGCAGCGGCTACCGGGCTCGAAGCCGTGGGCGTACTCGTCGGCCAGGATGTCCGCCAGGCGCTTTTCGCCTGTCGGCTGAAAGCCTAGACGCGTGTAAAACGGAGCATTCCACGGCACGTGCCTGAACGTGGTCAACGTGACTGAACGCAGCAGGTTCGCGCGCGCACAGTCCATCGCAGTTTCCACCAACTTACGCCCCCAGCCCTGGCCTTGTATGGATTGCGCCACCGACAGTTCATGGATGTGTAGCGCATCAGCCTGACGTTCGGCGCTGAGAAAGCCATGTGGCTGGGCATCAGCGTCGACCACCACCCAACAGGTGGATAACGCAATCAGTTGACGGTGACGTTCGACGCTCATCGTGGTGGTGTCCGCCAGCCAGCTCAGGCCATCGATACGGCGGAATACCTGGGCGGCGCTCAACTCAACGCGCGGCAGCAGCGGCGCGTCTTCGGATAGGGCAAGACGAATGTGGATGTGCATGAATGACGAACTCGGGTGGTCGCAGGCGAAGATTAATGCTCAAGCTCGAATTGCTGAAACCCCAACCGTGCGACAGACAGCCAAAAATCCTCAACTTCGTCGTTGCAGATGAGATCCCAATCGAAGTCCGGGTTTTTGCCAAGGGTATAACTGGGGTTAGGGTTGTCGAGTTCAAGGTGAATCGAGAACACGAACAACGGAGCGCCAGACGGCGAATGTGTCCGACACAGTTGCATCAACTCGGCCATGTGCGTCTCACAATGCCGCTCGGCGAACCGAACTACCGCAGGCAAGTCATCCCAAGCCGCCTGAATCAGGTTCTGCACCGTCGCGAGCCGGATACGGGGCGACTCACACTCAGGGTGTTGAACGTAGATCAGCCGAGTTCCAAATTGGAACTCACACTGTGCGACACCCGTTCGTACGCGCCAATGGCCAAGCATGGACTCGCTCAATAGATCGATGTTCATCAACGTACGACTCACCCTGAGAGGACAACTCAAGCATTCTTGCTGATATCCGGCCGCGCAGTGTAAAAGCAAACGGTGTGCGCTTTCGAGCAAACCCCTATTTGCGCCTACGCATTCGCTGCTATGTTTCGCGCTCGATCAGGAAAGGATGTGCCATGGAACCGTTAGCGCCAAACGCAGCATTGGTGATCATCGACATGCAACAGGGCATGAACAACCCAACGCTTGGGCGTCGCAACAATCCCGACGCCGAATTGCATATGCAGCAACTGTTGGGCGCCTGGCGGCAGTCGCAGCGCGCGGTCGTCCATGTGCGGCACCTGTCGCGCACGCCCGGCTCGGTATTTTGGCCAGGCCAGCCAGGCTGCGAGTTCCAGGCTGAACTGGCGCCGCTCAAACATGAACATGTGCTGGAGAAGAACGTGCCGGATGCGTTTGCGGCCACGGGCCTGGAGCGCTGGCTGCACATGCGCGCGATCCGGCAGTTGGTGATCGTCGGCGTGATCACCAACAACTCCGTGGAATCCACGGCACGCTCCGCCGGCAACCTGGGTTTTGAAGTGATCGTGGCCGGGGATGCCTGCTACACGTTTGACCAAACCGATTTGTCCGGGCGGCTGTGGCCTGCCGAGGATGTGCATGCGCTGTCGCTGAGTAACCTGGCGATGGACTACGCCAGGGTGATCGAAACGGCCGAGATTCTCGCCGGTACTTAAGCGGTAAAGACGCCCGCCTCCACCAGCATTTCAACCAGCCCCTCGGGCCATACCGTTTCCTCGGTCAAGCGCAGCGCCTGGGCGGACCACCAGCGATGGTCCGCCATCACCTGGGTCTCTTCCTGCGTCCACTCGGCCCTGGACAGCGCCGCGCTGGCGGCGTGAACGATAAAGTAATGCTCGATCGCCAACACCGTCTCGCCGCTGGGCAGCATCAGCTCGAAGCTGCGCTCGGCCACAGATGCGTCCACGCCGCCGACCACAATCCCGGTTTCTTCGCGCAGCTCCCGGATCGCCGCCGCGTGGAAGCTTTCGCCCGCCTCGACACCGCCGCCTGGCGTGGCCCAGTAATTCCTGCCGGCCAGCGCGCCGTCTTTGTGCACAAACCGGAACAGCAGGACTTCCCCGGCGGGGTTTATAACCAGTAATCGTGACGCTTTGCGCTCGCGCATCGGCGCTACTCCTTGTTTATATGGGTTTGCAAATAGGCCTTCAGCAACAGTGTGGTCTGTTGCTCAAGCCCCGCTTCGAATGCAGGCGACGCGTTGCCCTCGAGCAAGGTCCGCACCGGGCCGACAATAGCGCTCAGGGCAATGCTCGCCGTCAGGACCGGGTCGTCAAACTGAGCATCCGTTGCCGTGCGCAACATCGCAGCAATCACCGCCACCATCCGCGCATTGATACGCGCGACCAATTCAGCACCGCCCCGCTCGCCTGCAATCGCATACAGCGCCTTGGACACGCCCTGGTCGCGCAGCTTGGCGTTGAGCAGCGCCGTCACCAGCCCGGACGCCATCTCGGCCACCGGCAGCTGTTGATGGCGGCTGCAGGCCAACTCGACCGCCTCGGCCACCCACTCCAAATGTTTTTGCAGCACGGCGGCCAGCAGCGCATCGCGGTTCGGGTAGTACTGATAGAGGCTGCCCACCGACATACCGGCGCGCTCAGCCACGCGGGTAGTGGTGCAGCGGATCAGGCCCTGCTGGGTCAAAACCTGAAGGGTTGCCGTGTGCAGCGCCTCGACGGTGGCGACGGAACGCGCCTGAACCGCTGATTTTCTTGGCTTTAGCGTGGCTTTGACGGTGCTCATGGAATGCGAATTCCAATATCTGAAGGATCCTTCATATTAGAGCCTTACTCCGATGACGCAAGGGTGACAGCAATGACGGGCTTGGCAAACAGCGGCACATTTACCTTGGGCGACCGCCAGGTCAACCGCATAGGCTACGGCGCGATGCAACTGGCCGGCCCCGGCGTATTCGGCCCGCCCAAGGATCGTGCCGGCGCGTTGGCGGTGCTGCGCGCGGCCGTCGCCGCCGGCGTCAACCATATCGACACCAGTGACTTCTACGGGCCGCATATCACCAATCAACTGATCCGCGAGGCGCTGCACCCGTACCGCGATGACCTCACCCTCGTCACCAAGATCGGCGCGCGCCGTGACAACGAAGGCGGCTGGCATGCCGCGCCGTCCAAGCAAGAACTGACACAAGCCGTGCATGACAACCTGCGCAACCTCGGGCTGGATGTACTCGACGTGGTCAACTTCCGCGCGTCCCATAACCTGATGGGCCCCGGCGAAGGTTCCAATGAGGCGCCACTGACCGTGCTGGCCGAGCTGCAACAGCAAGGCTTGGTGCGCCATATCGGCATCAGCAACGTCACCCCGACACAGGTGGCCGAGGCGCGCAAAATCGTCAAGTTCGTGTGCGTGCAGAACCTCTACAACATCGCCCATCAGCACGATAACGCGCTGATCGACGAACTGGCCCGCGACGGCATTGCCTACGTGCCGTTCTTCCCGCTGGGCGGTTTTACCCCGGTTCAGTCATCGACGCTGACACGTGTTGCCCAGCGGCTGGGCGTGACACCCAAGCAACTGGCACTGGCCTGGTTGCTGCGACGCTCGCCAAATATCCTGCTGATTCCCGGCACCTCATCGGTGGCGCACCTGCATGAAAACCTGGCGGTCGGCGAACTGGCGTTATCCGCTGAGACCTTCGCTGAGTTGAATGCCATCGCGGGCTGAAACCGGCGCTAGTCGGGCACCTCGGCTTCAACCGGGCGTGCCCGTTCACCGAGCCTTTCTACAAGCCTGACCAAATAACCATCCGGGTCCTGCAGCAGAAACTCACGCTGCCCGACCTCGACCTCGCCGGCCCTGTACCACACATCCTTACTTGCCTTGAACAAGGGATACGCCGCCGCGTCCAGCCGTTGAATCACTGGCAGTACCGCCGCCACGTCAATCTGCAGATTCATCCCGCGCCCGAATGGCCGCTCCAGCGCGGCGGTCAGCCATTGGTTGGCGAGCGGGTCGACTTGCTCAAGCATCACCTGGGCGCCGTCCAGATCGAGGTAGGCAAAGCCGTCTTCCAGGCGTTGATACGCGATCTTGAAGCCTACCAACGCCACCCAGAATTCGAGGCTGTCACTCAGGTTGCTCACCATCAATTCCGGGACCAGCTTATTTCTGTGCATCATCCTGCTTTCCTTGTAGCTGTGAGCAATTGCGCGATCTTCGTGCGCAGCTCGCCGTGCTTGGCTTCTGCGTAAGGCGTGGCGGTTTTCCAGTCGTAGAACCAGACCGGCATCTTGCGCTTGTCGTCCGGCTCCGTGGCGTAGCGAGGAAAGAGATGGCAGTGCAGCTCCGGCTCGGAGTTGCCGAGGATCTCGTAGTTCATGCGCAACGCGCCGGTCGCCGCCAGCACGGCGTCGCCAAGGCGGGCCATATCGAGCAGATAGGTCGCGCGGGCGTCGGCATCCAGGTCATTCAAGCTGGCCACCACCGGGTCGGGCAGCAGCAGGCAATAGCCCGGCAAAAACTGCACGTCGCCCATCACCGCCCAGCCCGAGGGCATGCGGCAGATAACCTTGTCGTTGGCGCCGTTGCGGGCCAGTGCTACACGTTGCGAAATCAGTGACATGCATTGTCCTTAATGATGACGTTCAACTCAGGCGAGCGAACATAACGTTGTTTTGGCAGGCTTCGCCATGTTTACTGACCGCAAGCGTTCCACCACAGGACATTGACCGATGCGAATCACCTGCCTGCACACCGCGCACAGCAACGTCGCCGTGTTTGACGCTGCTGCCCAAGCACTCGGCATCGGGCCTGATGTACTGCGCCATGCAGTGCGGCCCGACCTGCTCGCCGCCGCAGAGCAGGCCGGTGGCCTGACCATGCAGATTACCAACGCGACAATTTCGGCACTGCGCCTGCTGGCTGTTGAGGCAGATGCGGTGGTGCTCACCTGCTCAACCTTGGGGCCAGCAGTTGAAGGGCTTTCGACAAGCCTGAAGGTACCCATTCTACGCACCGATGAAGCGCTGGCCGCCGCAGCAGTCCAGGCCGGCGGCAACATCGCCGTCCTGTGTGCGGTGGAAACTACCTTGGCGCCCACCGCCCGCCTGTTCGAACACGCTGCGTCGGTGAATGTGCAACTGGTGTCAGGTGCCTGGGCGCTGTTCAAGGCGGGCGACCTTGACGGCTACCTGAGCGCCATCGCCAGCGCGGCAGACCGCGCCTATGTGGACGGTGCGAATGTCGTGGTCCTGGCCCAGGCCTCCATGAGCGGCGCCGCCGCACGAGTCACCGCAGGCCCGCCGCCCCTCACCAGCGCAACCGCGGGCCTGAGCGCCGCCGTGCTCACCGTCCTCAACTGAAGGGCTATCGCGCGCTAATCGATTGGAGCCAGGCGCTCAAAAGCCACCAACGGCTGGTGGACTCACCCTGGCGCGGCACATCGCGCAAGACATGCGGAGCATGATCGAGACTTCAGCTGTTCGGCTGACCTTGTGCAACCATCGCACGCCATGCCTGAACGCTGGGCCGCTCATTCATCCTGGCATGCCATGCGTGCAGCGCCGCGCATTCTTCGGGTATCGGCAGGCTCACCAGCGCGGCGAAGATCAACCCGCCCAGCAGCGCAATGTCGGCCATTGAAAATGCGTTGCCCGCCACATAGGGCTGAGTCGCCAGCAGCTTGTCGAAATAGTGCATGCCCCTGACCGCCTTGTCGCGCATGCGCCCGCCCCACTCGGCGTTTTGATACAGCTCGACCTCAGGTCCCAAACCAGGCGTTGCGTGGTGGAAATACACGCTGATCGCGTCCATCAGCTCGATCTCGGCGCGGCGGGTCATCATATGGATAAGGCCTTGCTCGGTCGCCGTTTTGCCGGTGAGCGTCGGTTGGCCATCGAGGGCATCCAGGTACTGCGTGATAGCGGTGCACTCGGCGATCAGCGTGCCGTCGTGCAACGCCAGCACAGGCAAGGTTCCGGAATAGTTGAGCGCCAGGAATGCGGGCTTTTTGTGCTTGCCTTCCCATAAGTTGACGGGCACGAACTCGACCTGCGAGAGCAAGCCTTTCTCTGCCAGTGCGATGCGCACACGTGCCGGGTACGGGCCGTTGTACCAGTCGTAGATTTTCATCGAAGGGGATGTGGAAGTGTCGGAATGAGGCTGTTGGAATGTCATGGGTTAATCGCCTACCTGTCAGATGGTAGGTAAAGATTGGAAGGTTTATCCGGCACTGTCAAGCACTACCTACCAGTTGGCAGGTAAAGCCGTGTGGGCGTAGAATCGCGCCATCCACCCATTCGATCTGAGGCATAAAACGTGAGCGAGAACGCCCGGGAAGCGATCCTGGAAGCTGCAAGAATCGCAGCCCAGCACTACGGCTACGGCGGCATCAACTTTCGCAGTATCGGCGAGACGGTCGGGATCAAGAACGCGAGTATCTATTACCACTTCCCGAGCAAGGCCGACCTCGGTGCGGCGGTCGCCAAGCGCTATTGGCAAGACGCCGTGAAGGCTCTGGAGGTGTTACGCGAGGAAAACCCCGAGCCGCTGCGCAGCTTGCAGGCCTACCCGAGCCTGTTTCGCAAATCCCTGGAAGACGGCAACCGGCTGTGCCTTTCCAGCTTCATGGCCGCCGAATACGTGGACCTGCCCGACGCCGTGCGCAGCGAAGTACTGGCGTTCGCAGACATCAATGTGGCGTGGTTGATGGCGCGCCTCACCGACCTCGGTGCAGGCAGCCCCGAGGTCTGTGAGCGACGCGCCCGCGCGATCTATTCGGCGATTGCCGGCGCGCAGCTGATTGCGCGTACGCGCGCCGACATCGGTCTGTATGACGAACTGGTCCAGAGTTACCAGGACACGGGGCTCATCCCGGCATAACGGGCCCCAGGCCGACTTGCAGCAGGTAGCCTTCGAGCCTTTCGAGCGCAGCCGAGGGTACGACTGCGCCGATATAACCGTCAGGGCGCACCAGCACCCAGTCGCCAACGGCCAGCGCATACGCACGTTGCAACTGCCCATGCTCATCCACCAGCTCACACTGCGGGCCGATGTGGTGGATATGCAGCCCCGGCCGAGGCGACACGGCACCGGGTGTAACGCCATAGCCCAGCAGCGTCCAATGCGTGCCTTTGTACAGGTCGAACAGGCGCAGCGCTTGGCCGCTGGCGCCGCGCAGTTGCGCATCCGGCGCGCGGTCACCCGCCAGCAGGTTGCCGGTGCGCTCGGCATGCTGCAGCGCGAGTGATGTTTGCGCGTAGCCGAGATCCAGTTGATGCACTTCCCTGCCCCGGCGCATGTCGCCACGCTGCATGCCATCGAGCAGTTTGGTCGACAAGCCCAGTACCGAAGCGGCTATCGGGCGCCGCTCTTCTTCGTAACTGTCGAGCAGCGTTTGCGGTGCACCGTGGGCCACCGCCGCCAGTTTCCAGCCCAGGTTGTAGGCGTCCTGCACGCTGGTGTTGAGGCCTTGGCCACCGGTTGGCGGATGGATATGCGCAGCGTCCCCAACCAGAAACACCTGGCCGACACGGTAATGATCAGCCAACCGCGCATTCATGTTGTAGGCCGAGGCCCAGGACACCGAATGCACTTGAATACCATCGCGCCCGGTGCGCTCGGCCAGGATCGCCGTCAGCCCTTCGGCGCTGAGGTCGATGTCAGCCTCCAGCGGGATCGGCGCCTGAATCTGGAACAACTCGGTGCCGGCCAGCGGGCACACGGCGATCTGCCGGAGCATGTCGCCTTCGCCGAAACGGTGCCAGCAATCGGCTGAGAGGCCGGACAAGCGCACATCGGCAACCAGCGCACGCACGCCCAGCGTTTTGCCGGGGAAGCCGATATCCAGGGCGTGGCGCACAAAACTGCGGCCGCCATCGGCGCCCACCAGCCAGCGCACACGCACAGAGTGTGTGCTGGTATTGTCGGCCAACTGTGCGCTGACACCCTCGGCGTCCTGCTCGAACGCCACCAACTCGCAGGCAAATTCCGGCGCGTGGCCCAGCTCCAGCAGGCGTTCGCGCAGCACGCGTTCGGTGAGAAATTGCGCCACCATCAACGGCTGTTGATACGGCTCGGCCGACGTCGGCGCGTTGTGTTCAATGGAATTGGCCTCGCTGTAGCTGCCATCGTCGCGGTAGCGCCGCTCAGTCGGATAGACTCCACCCACAGCGAACAGGCGATCCAGAATCCCCAGGTCTTCGAACAGTTCCTGAGAGCGCGGCTGAATGCCCTTGCCCCGCGAACCGTGAAAAGGCTCGGCGTTTTTCTCGATCAGGCGAAAGCTGATACCGCGGCGTGCCAGGTCAATCGCCAGGGTTAAACCGGCCGCACCGGCACCGCAAATCAGTACATCAACAGCGCATTGCTCGTTCATACGGATCACCTATATGTGCAATACGCACATATTAAGATGGAGAAACACGGTGTCAAGAAAAAGCGTGCAAAACGCACATATCAGCGCACAACTGCGAGACCTGCATGACTCGCTGGTGGAAATTGTCGGGGTGATGAACCGCCCCCAGCGTGACGAGGCGATGGTGCGCGAGGCCGGGATTTCCCTGGACCGCGCGCTGTTTCCACTGCTGGTGCTGGTCGAGCGGCTCGGCCCGATTGGCGTGGTTGAACTGGCCGACCGCGTGGGCCGTGACTACACCACCGTCAGCCGCCAGGTGGCGAAACTCGAAAGCCTGGGCCTGATCCTGCGCCAGGAAAGCGCCGTGGACCGCCGCGTGCGTGAGTCGGTCATCACCGAAAAAGGCAAGGCCATGACCGACCGTGTGGATGACGCCCGCGAGCGCATGGGCGTGTCGATCTTCTCGACCTGGGACGAAGGCGATTTCGAAAACCTGGTGCGCCTGATGCGCAAGTTCGCCGCGGACATCAAGGACGATTCGATACTGGCAACCAAAGATATACGCTGACCCGCCGCAGCTCGGGATTACCACGCTAACGTCACGCCGAAACGAGCAGTTTTGCACCCGGTAAAATTCCAGGACAAAAACTATTTTTGTTGTACACAAAATATCGCTAAAGATTTAGCGTGCCCGAGCCGAAGCAGCAGTGATAGCAAATCGCCCTCCCTGCTGATGGTCGTATCGATGAAAATAAAAAACAAGCTGGTGCTCGCGTTCGTCTCCGTGGCGTTTATTCCGGTCAGCCTGGTTGCGGTGATTTCCGTGATGAACACTCGGACCCAGGCGGTCGAGCAGTTCATTGACGGCAGCACCCGCGAAATACGCCAGATCGACGGCAATATCCGGCAGTTTTTCGATGGCACGCTGCAGAACGTCGATCAAATGTCCGCCGATCCTGTATACACTTCCGTGAACACTCTCAAGGATTACCAGCCCGCCAACGCCGCCAGCCAACCGCTGCCGGCGCAGGCTAAGCAGGTGATCGACCAGTTCGCCCGGTTCGGCGCCAGCCATCCTTCGGCGGCGATCCTGTCCATCGGCCTCGAAGACGGCACCTACGCCAAATGGCCCGATGACCCGCAACTGGCCAAGTACGACCCGCGCACCCGCCCTTGGTACAAGGCCGCCATGGCCAGCCCGAATAAAACCGTGCGCACGCCGGCTTACTATTACGACAAAGATGACGTCGCCCTGGTCGGCACCGCCCGCGCGCTGCTGGACACCAACGGCAAGGCCAAAGGCGTGTTCGTGGTCAGCGTATCGCTGAAGAACCTCACCGAATTACTCAAGAGCATCAAGCTGGGTGAAAGCGGCTACGTGATGCTGATCGAAGACGGCGTGGTGCTGGTTGACCCGCGCGATGCCGCGCACAACTTCAAGCCGCTCAAGGACCTCGGCGCGCCCTATGCGCACTTGGCGCAAACGCCGCAAGGCTCGACCGAAGTGGTCATCGACGGTGTGCGTTACATGGCCAACGTGTGGACCTCGCCGGGCCTGGGTTGGCGCTATGTCGGGCTGATCGAATACAACGAAGTGATGGCCGCCGCCACGCGCATGACCTACCTGACCACTGCGATCGTGGCGGTGCTGGTGCTGATCTTCGGGTTGATTGCGGCGGCGTTCTCCAAAGTCATCGTCAAGCCGATCGGTCAGGTCAGCACCGGCTTGCAGTCCATCGCCCAAGGCGAAGGCGACTTGCGCCACGAATTGCAGGTGCAGGGCAAGGATGAAACCGCTGAGCTGGCGGGCTGGTTCAACAAGTTTCTCGCCGCGATCCGCCAATTGATCCAGCACATCGGCGCCGCCTCGACCAACTTGCAGGACGCCTCACGGGTCAACAGTGAAGTGGCGCACAACATGAACGAAGCCGCCGGGCGCCAGCGTGAGGCGGTGGAGTTGGTGTCGACCGCGTTCAACGAGATGGTCGCCACCGCCAACGAAGTCGCGCGTTCGTGCAGCGGCGCGGCGGAATCGGCGGAGAACGGCCATCGCCGCGTGGCCGAGGGCAAGCAGCAGATCGAAGTCACCACCGACAACGTCAATCGCCTCGGCCGGCGGTTGACCGAGTCGTCCCAGGCCATGGTCGAGCTGGAAGCCGGCAGCCGCAGCATCAACCAGATCCTCGGCACCATTCGCGCGATTGCCGAACAGACCAACCTGCTCGCGCTCAACGCGGCGATTGAAGCCGCCCGCGCCGGCGATCAAGGCCGTGGTTTCGCGGTGGTCGCGGATGAAGTGCGGGCGTTGGCCAAGCGCACCTCCGACTCCACCGGCGAGATCGAGCAACTGCTCGGCACCCTCGGCAGCAAAACCGAGGAAGTCACGCAGAAGATGAGCAGTTGCCTGGACCTGTCCCGCGCGAGCGTTTCCTCCATCGAAAACGCGCGGGACAGCTTCGAAGGCATCCAGTTGTCGGTGAATGAAATCCGTGACCAGAACCTGCAAATTTCAGCCGCCGCCGAGGAACAACACAGCGTCGCCGAAGAGATCAACCGGCATATCCAGCAGATCTATGACGAGGCGCGGCTGGTGGAAAGCCTGGCCAACTCTGCGCAGGATGACTCGGGGCGGTTGGCCAATTTGTCGGATGAATTGAACGGTTTGGTGGGGCGCTTCAAGTCCTGACGCGCACGGCCGTGGAAATTCGCGATCTGTTGCCACGGGAAGTGCCCGCACGCGGCAATTTCGGGCACGGCAGGCTGGGGAACTTGCCCATCAGCTCGACCATCGACTGGAAAATCCCGCGCACCGCGCCGGCGCGCACCTTGTGGCGCATAGTCCTCTTTGGTCGATCCAAACTATGCCTGCTGTGAAACCATCCAGCTGACAAAGGCCTGCAGCCGCGTGCAAAAGGCCTCGCGCTCGGCACTCGGGTTGCGCGCTTCAAACAGGAGGTAGGCAATCTGGATGCGCATCGTCGGGTACTGCTGCACGAACAACGCAACGTGCTCTTCAAGGCTGTGGGGCCAGCCTGCGGCGTCTGCTGCGCGCAAAGTATGCGTCGCCCGAATCAGCTTGCGTGCCGCTTCGCGTTGCAGGCGATGGCGTTGCTGTTCGGTGCCGGCTTGCGCGATACGTGTGAGATAGGCCGTGAGCACGGGTTCGAAGTCGCCATTGAGCGCCAAGGCGATCTCACGCGACGGCCGAAACGGTTCCAGGCGCAGTGAAAGGTCCTCGCCCCACACGCACCGGCAATGATGCTTGAGCCAGAAGCCCCAGCGATTGTGGTGTTCGGGCGCGAGCACCTCGGCGCTGTGGCCGATATCGAAGTCGATTTTGGTCACCGTAGAATGCCGTTGTTCCAATGCCTGGCGAAGCTGCTCCAATCGCTCGAACACGAGCGAATCTGGCGGTTCATTGAGTACCAGCGTGACATCCAGGTCCGACTCGCGCGGGATCGCGTCGCCCCTGGCGACGCTGCCATACAGATAAAGGCTGTGCAGCCCCAAACCGGCCTGCGCAAGCGTGGTACACACGTCGGTCAGCAGCGGATGAAACTCAGGCTGCAGGGGCGCATCGCCAACCGTCAACACACAGCCGTTTGCATCCAGACCTTGATCGGTGCTCATGGGCGATGCACCTCAATCACCAGGCCCTCGGCCTCACTCGGCACACTGAAGTGCCGGGTGATCAGCTCGAACTCGGCATCGGTGGCGGCGAAATCATGTTCGCCCTGGGCATTGCGCGCATGCAGGCGCGCGCGGCAGGTGGCATCGTCCAGTTCGAGGTAATGCAGGCAGTGCGGCACCTGCGCGGCGTGCGCCAGGCCGAGCAGCCATTCGCGATTGGCCCGTGTGTTGGCGGGAACGTCCAGCACCACATTGACGCCCGATTGCAGCAGGTTGATCACCAGCGGCCCCAACACCCCGCGAACACGCTGGGCGCAGCGCAGGTAATCGGCAATCGACTGGATCTCGGCGGGATACAACTGTGCGAGCCAGTGGTCTTCGCTGAGCACGACGGCGGCGTGCTCGGCGGCCAGGGTCTTAGCCAGGGTGGATTTGCCGGAGGCGATCTTGCCGCACAGCAGGTGCAGGGTTGGCATGGCACGGGTCCTTATATCGGGCCGTCAAGCATGCCATTTTTTTACGCCGAACGATGTTGCCAATACTCATAAAACGCCAGCGCCGCGACGTTCTTGTCCTTGGCTTCGAGCATGATGTCGAAACGGTCGAGAAACTGCAGGGCGTAATCGTTGGTCCAGCGGTTCCACATCTGCGCGCTGTGGGCGTACAGGTCGCGTTTGGAGACCACCTTCAACAGCGCGTCCATCTCCAGTTTGTGCTCGGCGTCGAAACCCAGCGCTTGCAGGCTTTCCTGGGGCTGGGAGTAATGCATCGTGGGGCGCACGCCGCGCCAGCTGTCAATCACGCGGGCGACCCGTGGCGAATCGGGGTCGATGTACTGGTCTTCGTGGATCCAGCAATGGTGGATGTCCAGCACCACCGGCGCCAGGTCGGCGACTTGCAGGCAGTGGTCGAGGCCGTAGGTTTTTTCGTCGTTTTCGAAGGTGATGCAATTGCGCGCCACTTCGGACAAGCGCGACCACACCGCGCGCGTGCCTTCAACGCCCAGGCGGCCAGCAATATGCACGTTGCACTTGAGGTCCTGGAAGCGTCGACCGTAGCCCATCATGCGAATCATGTCGGCGTGGTATTCGAACTCGGCCACACTGTTTTCCACCACGCCGGGGTTTTCCGAGCCCAGTACGCAGTATTGGCCTGGGTGGAATGACAGGCGAATGTCCGAGGCGCGCGCAAAGTCGCCGATGGCCGCAAAGCCCTCGATCAACTGGCGTTCGATTGCCGGGTCTTTGTACACGTCCGCGACTTTCGGGTGGCTGTAGAACGGCAGCAAGTCACTGCTCAAGCGCAGCATGCGCAAGGTCGGCGGCAGCTCGGCGACGTAGGCCAGCAAGCGCAATTGCGCCGCCAGATTATGCGTGACGATTTCCACCAGCTTGTCGCGGGCCACAGACGGCGCCACGCCTTCGAGCCAACGCAACGTCGTGGTGCGCGGGTTGAACGGGCCTTCAATCAACTTCAAGGCGCTGGCCGAGAGTTGACGGTCGGAATGCTTGTATTGGCAGACGAAGCCGATGCGCGGGTGGGTCATAACACTGCCTGGCGGGGACAAAGGGTTGGATGATACGGCGTTAGGCCCAGGCCTACCCAGTGGGTTCATAATATTTCGACACGAAATACCCTGAACTTTCTGACAAACGCTGCGCTCCTCTCCTATGCGCTGCCCCGACCCCAGGGGCGTTGTACAACAAGGAGCCGCCATCAACATGACTACCCTTCCCGTCTATAGAAGCTCAACGCCGGGGCCGCTGCATGCGACCTTATTGGCAGGCACGGTGCCGCTGTTTCTCGGCGCCCTGCTCAGCGACATCGCCTACACCCAGACCTACCAGATTCAATGGGCCAACTTCGCCTCGTGGCTGATCGCCGGTGCCTTGGTGTTCGCGGGTTTCGCGTTTTTGTTTGCGCTGGTCAATCTGCTGCGCGCCGAGCGTAAAGCAGGTCAACCTGTTGTGTATGTGCTGCTGCTGTTGGCCACCTGGGTACTGGGCCTGATCAATGCCTTCCAGCATGCCAAGGACGCATACGCCGCCATGCCTGCCGGCCTGGTGCTGTCGGTGATCGTCACGGTGTTGACGCTCGCCGCCACCTGGACCGGCCTGCGTACCGGAGGTGCCAAATGAAAACGTCCCACACACTGACCCTGCTCAGCACCGCCCTGTTGCTGGCTGCCTGCGGTGGCGAAGGCGACAAGACCCAGGCCCGTGGCCCTGATCCGAAATTGCCGGAACAACAAAGCAGCCTGTTGCCGAGCATGAAAATTGCCGAACCCACGCCCTGGGGCGCGCAAAAACCCAAGGTGCCCGAAGGCTATAGCGTCACCGCCATCGCCACCGATTTGGCGATCCCGCGCCAAACCCTGGTATTGCCCAACGGCGACATCCTGGTTGCCGAAGGCCGTGGCGGCAGCGCGGCCAAGCTCAAGCCCAAGGACGTGATTGCCAGCGTGATCAAGGCCCAGGGCAACACCCAGGTCAAGGGCGGCAACCGCCTGACCCTGCTGCGCGATGCCGACGGTGACGGCACCTACGAACTGAAAACCGTGTTCGCCGACAACCTCAATGCGCCTTACGGCCTGGCGTTCGCCGACGGCAAACTCTACGTCGCCAACCAGGACGCGCTGGTGCGCTTCGACTATGCCGACGGCCAGACCAAGGCCAGCGGCCCGCCGACCAAAATCACCGACCTGCCGGCGCAGATTAACCACCACTGGACCAAGTCCCTGGCCGTGAGCGAGGACGGTCGCCAGCTCTACGTGGGCATCGGCTCCAACAGCAACATCACCGAGCGCGGCATGGAAGTGGAAATCGACCGGGCAATGGTCTGGCAGATCGACGCCGCCACGGGCACACACAAACCCTACGCCACCGGCATTCGCAACCCGACCGCACTGACCATTCAGCCGGGCTCGGGGCAATTGTGGGCGGTGGCCAACGAGCGCGATGAACTCGGCCCGGACCTGGTGCCGGACTACCTGACTTCGGTGCGTGAAGGCGCCTTCTATGGCTGGCCCTACAGCTACTGGGGCCAGAATGTCGACCCGCGCGCGCAACCGCAGAACCCGGCAAAAGTCGCCGAGGCGATCAAGCCGGATTACAGCCTGGGCTCCCACGTTGCAGCGCTGGGCGTGGATTTTTCCATCCCCGCCATGGGTGAAAAATTCGCCGACGGCGCATTCGTCGGCGAGCACGGCAGCTGGAACCGCGACAACCCGGTGGGCTACAAGGTGATCTTCGTGCCGTTCAGTAACGGTAAGCCGTCCGGTGAACCCATCGACTTCGCCACTGGCTTTCGCGGCGATGACGGCAAGACCCGTGGACGGCCGGTGGGCGTGACGGTGGACCCGAAAGGTGCGCTGATCATCGCCGATGACCTGGCCAACACCATTTGGCGGGTGACGCGTAACCGCTGAACAAAGTGTTTGACTTGGTTGCCTGAAGCAACAATATAATTGCTTTAGGCAACCAATCGAGCATCATCATGTCTACGACCCTTGTCGAACGCGCCGCGATCATTCGCGGTTTCAACCGTTTCTACACGCACCAGATCGGTGTGCTGCAGGAACACCTTCTGCAAAGCGACTTCTCCCTCACCGAAATCCGTGTGATGTACGAACTCTCCTCGCGTGGCGACCTGACCAGCGCCGACCTGTGCCAGATGCTCGGCCTCGATGCGGGTTACCTGAGCCGGCTGATCAGCGGGTTTGAAAAGAAAGGCTTGATCCAGAAAGTCCGCTCTGTCACCGACGCGCGCGCCGTGCAATTGCACCTCAGCGACGTCGGCCGCGCCGTGCTCGCACCGCTGGAAAACCAGACCCAACAGGAAGTCATTGCCTTGCTGGAGGCCCTGCCCGAATCGCAGCAACAGCAACTGACGGCCGCCATGCAGCGTATCCAGACACTGTTGCAAGGCCGCACGCCGAGCTACTTGCTGCGCGACCCGCAACCGGGCGATATGGGCCTGGTGGTGCAGCAGCAATCGGCGCTGTATGCCCGCGAGTACAACTGGAACTGGGAGTTTGAAGCGCTGGTGTCGGAGATTGTCGCCAAGTACTTGCGCGAGTTTGACCCTGCCAGCGAGCGTTGCTGGATCGCGGAAAAAGACGGCGAAGTGGTGGGTTCGGTGTTCGTGGTGCGCCATGACGAAACCACGGCGAAGCTGCGCATGCTGTATGTGGACGCCAGTGCACGCGGCATGGGCATCGGCCAGCGCCTGGTGGACGAATGCCTGCGCTTTGCACGCAATGCAGGGTACAAAAGTATGTTGCTGTGGACGGTGGACGCGCTGACCGACGCGCGCAGGCTGTATCAGAAGGCCGGGTTCAACCTGGTTGATGAAGAGGCCACGGTCAGTTTCGGCAAATCGCTGGTGAGTGAAACCTGGGCGCGTGAGCTGTAAGGCATTCGCCCTGTGGACGGGCTTTGTGGGAGCCGGGCTTGCCCGCGATAGTGTCACCTCGGTGTGTCAGTCACACCGCGGTGCCTGCATCGCGGGCAAGCCCGCTCCCACATTAGATCTTCGCAGCTTTGAGGTTTGTGTCCGTTTTACAGATCAGTGATTTCCTTATGACGCGGCACCAACGCCTTCATCACGCTCCACGCCACCAGGTAAGCCAGGGCACAGATTGCGAACATGATCATGTAGCCGGTGTGGATGTCGTTGATGGACTTGTAGTAGTCGAACACCCAACCGCCAATCTTGGTCATCACCACACCGCCCAAGCCACCCGCCATGCCGCCAATGCCGACCACCGAGGCCACGGTTTTTTGCGGGAACATGTCGGACACGGTGGTAAAGATGTTGCACGACCACGCCTGGTGCGCCGAGGCGCCCACGCCGATCAACAGCACCGGCACCCAGAAGCTCAGGTAGCCGAAAGGCTGGGCCAGCAACACCACCAGCGGGAACAGCGCGATCACCAGCATGGCTTTCATGCGGCCGTCATACGGTGCGTCGCCGCGGGCCATGAAGTAGCTGGGGAACCAGCCGCCGCCAATACTGCCGACCATGGTCATGCTGTAGAGTACAGCCAGCGGCATCACGATATCGGCACCTTTCATGCCGTATTGCGCTGACAAGTAGGTGGGCAGCCAGAACAGGAAGAACCACCACACGCCGTCAGTCATGAACTTACCGAAGGCAAACGCCCAGGTCTGGCGGTAAGTCAGCAACTTGAACCACGAGACTTTCTTCGGCGCTGTACCGACAGGTTCAGGTGTGAACGGCTGCACGGTCTGGTCGCTGCGGATGTAAGCCAGCTCTGCGGCCGACAGGCGTTTTTGCTGCTCCGGTTTTTCGTAGACCGCCGCCCACACCGCCACCCATACAAAGCCCAGCGCGCCGATGACAATAAAGGCGGCTTCCCAGCCCCAAATCCCGGCAATCAACGGCACACAGATCGGCGCCAGGATCGCGCCGACGTTAGCGCCGGAGTTGAAAATACCGGTGGCCAGGGAGCGTTCTTTTTTCGGGAAGTATTCGGCGGTGGCCTTGATCGCGATGGGGAAGTTGCCCGCCTCGCCAATCGCCAGCACGGCGCGTGACAGCATGAAACCGGCAATCGATACCGGAATCACCGCCAGGCCGATAGCCGTGCTGACCGCTGCAATGCCCTCGCCCATCGGCACCGAGAACGCATGCATGATGGCGCCCGAAGACCAGATGCCAATCGCCACCACGTAGGCGGCTTTAGTGCCGATCTTGTCGACAAAGCGTCCGGCAAACAGCATCGAAATCGCATAAACAAACTGGAAGACCGCCGCAATGTTGGCGTAGTCCGTGTTGCTCCAGCCAAATTGCGTCGACAGCTGCGGCGCTAATAGGCTGAGGACCTGGCGGTCGAGGTAGTTGACGGTGGTGGCGAAGAACAACATCGCGCAGATGGTCCAGCGATAGTTGCCGACGGCCGTGCCGACGCGATGGGCGTTGAGGGGCTCATTCAAATTCATGGCATCACTTTTTATTTTTGTTAGGTAGGACATACGTAACGTCATATGTCGTCGTACAACTGTGACTTTTATAGCGGGCTGCCTGTGCGGTGTCAATCGCAAAGATTGCGGTTTATTGAGGTGTCAGGCCGGTATAGATCGGCTCAATCAACGGCAGTTGTAGGACGACAAATCCGTAATACCAGGCTAGGCGCCTGGCCCGGCACATCGTCGAGCACGCCGAAAGGCTGCATGCCGAGCTTTTCCAGCACACGAATCGACGCGGCGTGGTCCGGGCGCACCAACCCGAACACAGCCGGCAGCCGCAGCGGTCCGAACGCCTGCGCCAGCGCATCACGGCCAAGCTGCGTGGCGAAGCCCTGCCCCCAGGCCTCGACGGCAAAGCGATAACCCAGGTTGATACGCCGCTCGGTCAGGTAATTAAGCGGCGCCACGCCCCCAAAGCCGATGATGCGCTCAGGCTGCTCGCTGCGGGCAACCGCCCACCAGCCGTAGCCTTGAGTGGCCCATTGTTCGAGCCAGTGGTCGAGCAAGCGTTGGGCGTCGGCCAGGCTGGCCATCGGGCCGTTGGGATTGAACAGGTTAGTCTGCGGGTCGCCGAAGATCGCGAACAATCGCTGCACGTCACTGGCTTCGGGCTTGCGGTAGGTCAGGCGTGAGGCGGCGGCTGGCATTCGGATATTTCCCTCGTAAAGCCACGAAGTTCAATGCATCTGCAAAAAAACGCAAATAGTGGTGAATTATTTGATGTCCTCTTGTATCTGAACTGACAGAGCGGTGCCATCGCAACGATGGCACCTCCCCTGTTCTGTTTTAGAGTGGCCCGCATGAAAATACGTAAGAAAAGCGTCAAACCCATCGGTTTGAAAGACATCACCATCGTCGACGATACCAAGGTGCGCAAGGCAATCACCGCCGCTGCCCTGGGTAACGCCATGGAATGGTTCGACTTCGGCGTCTACGGGTTCGTCGCCTATGTACTCGGTAAGGTGTTCTTCCCCGACGCCTCGCCCAGCGTACAAATGATCGCTGCCCTGGGTACGTTCTCCGTGCCGTTCCTGATTCGCCCGTTGGGCGGCCTGTTCTTTGGCGCCCTGGGCGACAAATACGGGCGGCAGAAGGTCCTTGCCGCCACCATTGTGATCATGTCCCTGAGCACCTTCGCCATCGGCCTGATTCCCGGCTATGCCTCGATTGGCATCTGGGCGCCGATCCTGCTGTTGCTGTGCAAAATGGCCCAAGGGTTCTCGGTGGGCGGTGAATACACCGGCGCCTCGATCTTCGTCGCCGAATATGCGCCGGACCGCAAACGCGGGTTCCTCGGCAGCTGGCTGGACTTCGGCTCCATCGCCGGCTTCGTGCTCGGCGCGGGTGTGGTGGTGCTGATCTCAACGATATTGGGTGAAGCCGATTTCGAAGCGTGGGGCTGGCGCCTGCCGTTCTTCCTCGCCCTGCCCCTGGGCATCATCGGCCTTTATCTGCGTCACGCGCTGGAAGAAACCCCAGCCTTCCAGCAGCACATGGACAAACTCGAACAAGGCGACCGCCAGGGCCTGACCCACGGTCCCAAAGTGTCGTTCAAGGAAGTCGCCACCAAGCACTGGCGCAGCCTGCTGACCTGCATCGGCATCGTCGCGGCCACCAACGTGACGTACTACATGCTGCTCACGTATATGCCGAGCTACCTGTCGCATAACCTGCATTACAAAGAAAACAGCGGCGTGCTGATCATCATCGCGATCATGGTCGGCATGCTGTTCGTGCAGCCATTCATTGGCTTTGTCAGCGACAAGATCGGCCGCAAGCCCTTCATCATCGCTGGCAGCGTCGGTCTGCTGTTTCTGTCGATCCCGGCGTTCATGCTGATCACCAGCGGCAAGATCGGCCTGATCTTCGCAGGCTTGCTGATTCTTGCCGTGGTCCTCAACTTCTTTATCGGCGTAATGGCCTCGACACTGCCGGCGATGTTCCCCACGCACTTGCGCTACAGCGCGCTGGCCAGCGCGTTCAACGTCTCGGTATTGATCGCCGGCCTCACCCCAACCGCTGTGGCCTGGCTGGTGGAAAGCACCAACAACCTGTACATGCCCGCCTACTACTTGATGGTGTTTGCCGTGGTCGGCCTGGTCACCGGCCTGACCATGAAGGAAACTGCCAACAAGCCCCTGCGCGGCGCGGCCCCGGCCGCTTCGGACATGGAAGAAGCCAAGGAAATCCTGCAAGAGCACCACGACAATATCGAGCAGAAGATCGGAGACATCGACGCCGAAATTGCCGCGCTTGAAGCCAAGCGCCAGAACCTGGTGCAACAGCATCCACGCATTAACTAACACCTGACCCTGCGTGGTGGCCCCCAGGCCGCCACGCCATTGGAGTGCTCAAGCATGCTTCCAAGCGTCACCGCAGCCCATTCGTTACTCAGCGCCGATGAGCGCGCTGCCATCGCCGAAATCGAAGCCACTACCAGCATCCTGCAACTGGTTACCCGCCTGACCGGCATGCGCTTTGCCGGCATCGCCAAATTCACCGACCTGGAATGGGTGGTGTGCTCGGTGCACGATCCGCTCGACATGGGCATTCATGTCGATGACGTACTCGACCTGGAAACCACCCTGTGCAGTGAGTTCTGCATCAACCCGCAAACCCTGTTTATTCCGCAAATCAGCCAGAACGGCCGCTTCGCTGCGCGCCCGGTGGTCAAGCAATACGCCATCGAAAGCTACGCCGGCGCGCCGATCTTCCTGCCCGATGGCCGCCTGTTCGGCGCGCTGTGTGCGCTGGATTCGCGGGCGATGTTGTTTGACGACCCCAACTTGCCGGAAACCTTGAGCCTGTTTGCGCGGCTGATTGGGTGCATTTTTTTCGCTAACCTGACAACGACTGATCAGTAACGGCCGTTCTCTCTCGCAGCGCAGCAATATCGCGCTTGGGCGGCACGCCAAACAGTCGGCTGTACTCGCGACTGAACTGTGAAGGGCTTTCATAGCCCACTTGGAACGCGGCACTGGACACGTCCCGATGCTCGTTCAACATCAAACGTCGCGCCTCGTTCAAGCGCAACCACTTCTGATACTGCAGCGGGCTCATGGCCGTCAGTTGGCGAAAGTGATGGTGAAAAGTGGCCGCGCTCATTTGTACCCGCGCGGCCAATTCATCCACGCGCAGCAGTTCGCCGTAATTCAGTTTCAGCCAATCGATCGCCTTGGCTATTCGATAACCCGGCCCATCAACGGAACAGATCTGGCGCAATCGGCTGGCCTGATCGCTTTGCAACAACCGGTAGTGGATCTCGCGCTGAACCAGCGGAGCCAGTACCGGTATCGCCTCAGGCTCGTCCAGTAAGGCAACCAGGCGCGCGAAAGACGCCAGTATCCCATCGGTGACAGTGCCAATACCCACTCCTTTCAGTATCGCCCGCTCACGCGTCGGCGGCGCGCCACTCTGGGCAATCAGTTCGGCGAGGATGCGTAGATCCAATTTGAAGGTCAGGCCCAGGCAGGGTTCCAACGGGCTGGCGGCCAGCACTTGCGAATTGGCCGGGATGTCCAGTGACGTGACCAGAAATCGGCCGGTGTCGTACGAATAGCCATGGCCACCGACCCATAATTGCTTCTCGCCCTGGGCAACCAGGACGATGCTCGGCTCGACCATGCACACCACCGGCGCAGCGGGCTGCTCACGCCGATAAAAGCCCAGGCCCGGGATCGGCATGGGGTAGTCGCCGGGTGCCGCGACCCGCGAGGCAATCGACTGAACCAGCGTTTGCAGAGGCGATTGGGGGATGTGCTGTGTCTTCATGGCGGGCTCTTTCTGTTCTTCACTGGACTTTACCGCGCCAGCCCCTTGGCGTCCCAAGTGAGCACACACACTCAGAGGATCAGGCAAGTATTCCAGTGAAACACACTACAGAACCTTCGAGCGCACCGGGAAAATGGGCCACCCCACTTCGCCAAGGTTCAACCTATGAAACGCCTATTGCTCGCCCTGGGTTTGCTGGTGACTTCTTTTTCTTCAATAGGAGCCGACATGTCCAACGGTGCTGACAACTTCTACAACAGCGACACAGTGACAATGGAAAAGGTCACCTTCAATAATCAGTATGGGATGCGGGTCGCCGGCAATCTGTTCTTACCCAAGCATATTGCTGCGGGGTCAAAAAATCCGGCGATAATCGTTGGCCATCCGATGGGCGCCGTAAAAGAACAGAGCGCCAATCTCTACGCCACCAAAATGGCTGAACAGGGCTTTGTTACCCTTTCCCTGGACCTGTCGTTCTGGGGTGAAAGCGCAGGTTTGCCACGCAACGCGGTGCTGCCTGACCTCTACGTTGAAGACTTCAGCGCCGCCGTCGACTTCCTCGGCACTCGCCCGCTGGTGGATCGTGAGCGCATTGGCATAATCGGCATTTGCGGCAGCGGTAGTTTCGCCATCGCGGCGGCAAAGATCGACCCTCGACTCAAGGCCATCGCCACCGTCAGCATGTACGATATGGGGGCTGCCAACCGCAACGGCCTCAAGCAGGGTGTCACTCAGGCGCAGCGCCAACAACTGTTGCGCCAGGCAGCCAACCAGCGTTATGTGGAATTCCAGGGCGGCAACACCGTCTACACCGGCGGCACCCCGCACACCCTCACTGGCGATGCGGTGGGCGACGAGTTCTACGATTTCTACCGTACCCCGCGCGGAGCATTCACTCCAGCCAGTGCTTCGCCGCAAAACACCACACGGCCCACGCTGACCAGCAATGTGAAGTTCATGAACTTCTATCCGTTCAACGACATCGAGACGATCTCCCCGCACCCTCTGTTGCTGATTGCCGGGGCCGATGCGCACTCCCGCGAATTCAGCGAAGACGCCTACCAGCGTGCCGCCGAACCCAAGGAACTGGTGATCATCCCGGGTGCAGGCCATGTCGACCTCTACGACCGGGTGAACCTGATCCCGTTCGCCAAGCTCGCCACCTTTTTCAAAAGCAACTTGAAGTAATGTCCCAAAACGCTCTTACGCCCCACTGGGGCGCGGTACTCGCCATGTCCCTCGCGGCGTTCGCCCTTGTGGCGTCTGAATTCATGCCCGTGAGCCTGTTGACGCCGTTGGCGGCCGACCTGCACATCTCTGAAGGCCAGGCCGGCCAAGGCATTTCAGTGTCTGGGCTGTTCGCCTTGCTGACCAGCCTGGCCATTGCCGCAGTGGCTGCGCGGGTGGATCGCAAAGGTTTGTTGTTGGCGCTGACTGTGCTCATGATCCTGTCCGGAACGGTGGTGGCGCTGGCGCCAAACTACCTGGCGTTCATGCTCGGCCGTGCGTTGATCGGCGTGGCGATTGGCGGCTTCTGGTCGCTGTCCGCCGCTACCGCGATGCGCTTGGTGCCCGCCGCGCAAGTGCCGCGTGCCTTAGCGCTCGTCAATGGCGGGAACGCGCTGGCGACGGTGATTGCAGCACCGTTGGGTAGCTTCCTCGGCGGACTGATCGGTTGGCGTGGCGCGTTCTTCTGCGTTGTGCCGGTGGCGATTGTGGCCAGCGTGTGGCTGCTGATAAGCCTGCCTTCGATCAAGGCGGACGCTGCAGCCAAGACCGGCAACGTATTTCGCCTGATGAAGAGCACGCCCGTGGCCTTGGGCATGGCGGCCGCCAGTGTGTTCTTCATGGGGCAGTTCATGCTGTTCACTTACCTGCGCCCATTCTTGGAGAACGTGACCCAAGTCAGTGTGCCCACGCTTTCACTCATGTTGTTGGTGCTGGGGTTGACTGGGCTTGCGGGGACGTTCCTGATTGAGCGCGTGCTGAAAAACAGCCTGTACTTCACGTTGATGGCTATCCCACTGGTAATGGCGGTGATCGCCCTGGGGCTGGTTGCAGTGGGGCGCTCGCCAACCGCTACCACCGTTTTGCTGGGCCTGTGGGGGCTGATTGCCACGGCCGCGCCAGTGGCTTGGTGGACGTGGTTGTCGAGGGTGCTGCCGAACGATGCCGAGGCAGGCGGCGGACTGATGGTCGCTATCATCCAATTGGCAATCGCCTCCGGTGCCACACTCGGCGGCGTGGTGTTCGACCTGAGCGGCTACCGGGCGACCTTTGAACTCAGCGCGGCATTGCTGGGCGTCGCCAGTCTGTTGGCGTACCAGACCTCACGGTGCTCTGCAGCCGCACACAAGGCCATCCGAACTACCTGAAAAACTGACTCGGCGTCTTGCCAAACTGCTTCTTGAACATGCTGGTAAAGGCGCTCGGGCTTTCATAGCCCAACTCGATGGCCACATCGATGATCTTCTCCCCTACCGCAATGCGCTCCAGCGCCAACAGCAAGCGCGCCTGTTGGCGCCATTGGCCGAAGGTCAGGCCGGTTTCCTTGCGGAACAGGCGCTGGATGGTTTTTTGGTCCAGGGCCAGCCGTTCACTCCAATCCGCCACCGTTGAAGCGTCCCCCGGCTCGTGTTGCAGCGCCTGGCAAATACGGTTGATGCGCAGGTCCGCAGGCTGGGGCAGCGACAGCGGCAATGCGGGCAGAATCGCCAGCTCATCGAGGATCAGGTGCATGATCCGCGCGTCACGCGAATCCTCGGCGTACGGCGGTTTCAAGCTGACCGAAGCCTTGATCAACTCGCTCAGCAGCGGCGAGACGCTGACGGTCTTGGGCTCGGTGGGCAGGTTGGGAAAGCGCTCCGGGCGCACAAATACGCTGCGCATTTTCAAGGTGCCGACGCAGCGCAGCGAATGCACTTGCCCGCAGGGCATCCAGAAGCCGCGATTGGGCGGCACCGTCCATTGGTTCAGCGCCGAGTACACCACCATCACGCCTTCAACCGCATACAACAGTTGATGCTTCTCGTGGCTGTGCTCGGGGATCACCCAATTTTCGGGATAATCGGTGGCGGAACTGATCACAGACCAGTCGCCTTCGTCGATCTCCCGCAGAAATACATCCAGTGGTTTGATGATTTCGCCCTTTTTGCAACAGTTGGCGCCCGAATTTCGCGAGACAGGCATTTTCAGCAAATCTAGCATAAACACCGCAACATTTAGAAACGGACGGCGAGCTTAAGTACTCGCCGCCCCTGTTCGCTGCCCTGTATGGAATGCCTGCATGTCGAGCCTGACCGCGTCACCTGCCGCTGCAACCGCCACACCGCAAATAAGCCCCTTGGTCATGCGCGTTCTCGGCGCCTGCGCCCTGGCGCACATGATCAATGACCTGATCCAGGCCGTGCTGCCGTCGGTGTACCCGATGCTCAAGACCAACTACGGGCTGAGCTTCACCCAGGTCGGCCTGATCACCCTGACCTTCCAACTGACCGCGTCCCTGCTGCAACCCTGGATCGGCTACCACACCGACCGCCATCCCAAGCCGTGGCTGCTGCCGGCCGGCATGGTGTGCACCCTGATCGGCATTCTGATGCTGGCGTTTGTCGGCAGCTTCCCGGCGATCCTGCTGGCGGCGGCGCTGGTCGGCGTTGGCTCCTCGACCTTCCACCCGGAAACCTCGCGCGTGGCGCGCCTGGCCTCCGGCGGCCGCTACGGCCTGGCGCAATCGACGTTCCAGGTCGGCGGCAACACCGGCAGCGCCTTCGGCCCGTTGCTGGCGGCGGCGATCATCATTCCCTACGGCCAAACCCATATCGCCTGGTTCGGGCTGTTCGCCGTGTTCGCCATTTTGGTGCTGTACGGCCTGAGCCGCTGGTATCGCAACCACCTCAACCTGTTCAAGCTCAAGCAAGGCGGCAAGGCCACCCACGGCTTGTCCAAAGGCCGCGTGACGTTTGCCCTGGTGGTGCTGGCGCTGCTGGTGTTTACCAAATACTTCTACATGACCAGCCTGACCAGCTACTTCACCTTCTACCTGATCGAGAAATTCCACCTGTCGGTGGCCAGCTCGCAGATGTACCTGTTCCTGTTCCTCGGTGCGGTGGCCGTCGGCACCTTCGCCGGTGGCCCGATCGGCGACAAGATCGGCCGCAAGAAAGTCATCTGGTTCTCGATCCTCGGCGCTGCGCCGTTCACCCTGGCCCTGCCCTACGTCGACCTGTTCTGGACCGCCGTGCTCAGTGTGGTGATCGGCTTCGTCATCGCCTCGGCCTTCTCGGCCATCGTGGTGTTCGCCCAGGAACTGGTGCCGGGCAATGTGGGGATGATCGCCGGCATCTTCTTCGGCCTGATGTTCGGTTTCAGTGGCATTGGTGCCGCACTACTGGGCTTGCTCGCCGACAACCATGGCATCGAGTACGTCTACAAGATCTGCTCGTTCCTGCCGCTGGCGGGCATCCTCACGATCTTGCTGCCTTCGACTAAAGGCGTCTGACCCGCCGATCATCGGCTGGCCGTGTGCTACTACACGGAATGCTCCGAAAAACCTGCGTGTGCGCTTACAATCCCGACTTAAAGCGCACACCCAGGCAGACCCGGCACGACATGACGCTCGACCCTCCTACGATTTTGACCCTGAGCATTGCGCTCGCCGCGGCCGCGGCCCTGTACCTGGCCGTTGAGTGGCGCAGCGTGCGCGAGCCGTCGCTGCTGTTCTGGGCCGCAGGCTTTGCGACCATCAGCCTCGGTTCCACCCTGGCGTTGCTGCGCGGCAGCGGCCTGTTGATGATAGGTATCTGGTTCGCCAACGGCCTGCTGGTGACCGCACACTTCCTGTTTTTACTCGGCGTGGCCCGCTTTACCCAGGTGCGCCTGTCGCGGCTGTGGCTGCTGTTGCTGATCATCTGGCTCGGCATGCTCGCATTGCCAACCGACCTGTCGTGGTCCAAAGCCATGCTGGCCGTGCAGTCGCTGCTGGTGGCGCTGCCGACCCTGCGCGCCAGCTTCCTGCTGCGCCCCCACGGCAAATCCTTGAGCATCGGCGCCGTGCAGTTGCGCTATGTGTTGCTGCTGCACGGCGCGTTCTACGTGGCCAAGGCGCTGTCGGTGCTGATACCTGGCACGCTGATCGACCTCGCCGCGTTCAAGGGCGAGATTATCCAGGTCTCGTTGGTGGAAGGTGCGATGGCGATCATGCTGATCGCCTTGTCGATGACCGGCTCGGAACGCTATCGGCGTGAACAACAAATCGCCCGCCTGGCGGCCCGCGACCCGCTGACAGCGCTGTACAACCGTCGCGCCCTCGATTTACGCGCGCCGCAGCTGTTGGCCCAGGTATCGCCCGCACAACCGGGCGCCTTGCTATTGATCGACATCGACAATTTCAAACTGGTCAACGACCTCTACGGCCACAGCGCCGGCGACCGCTTGCTGATCGCCTTGAGCGAAATGATCCGCGCGGTGGTGCCCAGAGGTGCATTGGCGGCACGCCTGGGAGGGGATGAATTTGTGATCCTGCTGAACAAGGCTTCGACGCAGCAAATCGTTGAACTGGGCAGTCGTTTGCGTGAGCAGTTCCAGCAAACGACATCTGCGACTTTCACCACCCCGGCGCCGGTGACCTTGAGCATCGGTGCAAACCTGTTCGACCAACCACCGGAGAACCTCACGGCATTGATCGAACAGGGCGTCACCGCGCTCTACGAAACCAAGCGCGGCGGGCGAGACAGCATTCGGTTGGTGGACCGAACGAGTGCTCGCTCGTACAGCTAGGGTTGTTTGGTTCTAAAAGAAGGTGAAAACTCGCCTCAAAAGGCCGCCTCGAGCTTACATACTTTGCGTAATTAGACTGCGGTGCGATTGAAGCGAGTCCTACAGAAAACTGGAACTAAATCGTCAATACAACCACACATTTCATGCTCGTCGGCAGTGACGGCAGCCCCCTTACCCTAAAGAGGCTAAAGCATGAACATTTCAAACTCTGCGCCTTATAACCCCGCCTATTCGGCCGATTTTGGTCATGCACCGGCGAGCACTGAAACGACGAGTGCCGCTCACGTCACCCGAACCAAACGCGGCGTGGCCGATACGCAAAAACTATGGCCACAGAACGGCACACTGACTATCGCGTTTATGGACACCACGCCGTCAAAGCAACAGTTTATAAAAAAGTATATCAAGGACACTTATTCACCACTGATTAATCTGACACTGAAATTCGTTGAAGGCACTGAAGCCGATATCCGCATCTCCACGAGTAAGACGTTAAACGGAAACTGGTCAATGGTAGGCACTGATGCCAAAAAAATTCCTGCCGACCAGCCAACCATGCATTTCGACTTCAACAGCACTAAAGACAGTGCAAAAAGAAATATAATCCATGAATTTGGACATGCACTGGGATTGTTACATGAACACCAGCATCCGGACAGATCATTTGAGTTCAATATTGCAAAAACGTATAGAATTTACAAAAAACATGCACAGTGGAGCCAGGCAGAAACTTATGAAAATATTTTAAAAAAACTTAAACCTGCCGACATAACCCACTCACACTATGATCAAAAATCAATCATGCACTACGGACTGAGCAAAGACGTTCTGTGGAAACATGAAGACATCAATATTAGCTTTAAACCTTCCGATGAAGACCGTGCCTTCTGGAAGTCGCTCTACCCGACTAAAATCGTCGAAAAGCACCACAACCCACTGAAAACGAAATACTTTTTCAAAATTTTTTAAAGTTTGGCTTCCACCACTGATCGGGAGGCGAAACCTCGCACATGCGGGTAGGCGCGCGAATGCGAACTCGCCCGTCACAGGGAACGCAGGTTTCGATGTGATTCGTAACAACTGGCACACCTCCTGCTTATAGAGGCAGCTGGTCATTCATCTCGGCCCCTATTCGCGACGATGTAAAGCAACGGCAGCAGATGCCAAGAAGAGCGAAAAACCATGATAGTTAAATCTCCCCCGACTTATCATTCCGCCGTTTCAATTGATCCGCTGTCCGCTGAAGCGTCCACTGCGGCGTCGACCGTTAGAAATAAACGTGGCGTCGCCAGTAAATTGAATTTATGGCCGCAACACACGACACTGACTATCGCCTTCATGGACACCCCGGCGCACGAACAAGAATTTATAAAAAAATCATAGAAGACACTTACGGCCCACTGATCAACTTACAGCTAAAATTTGTTGACGGGTCTAAAGGCGACATCCGCATCTCCACCAGCAAGGCAGAAACGGGAACCTGGTCAGTCATTGGAACTGAAGCGCTAAACATTCCGCCCAATGAGCCGACTATGCATATCGACTACCCTCCCGACACGGGAAATCTTTCAGCGAATATCCTGCATGAATTTGGACATGCACTCGGCCTGCTGCATGAGCATCAACATCCCGATAGAACGCTTGAATTCAATATACGAGAAACTTACAAGCACTTCGAAAACGAATACAATTGGGGCGTCCCCCGCACCTACCACAATATTTTTAAAAAAGCCGATCCTGCCGACGTCATCACGTCACCCTATGATCAACAATCAATCATGCACTACGCCATGAACGATAAACTACTATGGAAGCAACCGTCGACTGGCGCTAATTACGTGCTCAGTGAAAATGACAAAACATTCCTGCCGACGCTTTATCCACACTACAATGGTCGCCCCCGGGAACGACCGCAAACACCGCGTTAATAACTATCCTTTGTGCCAACGGGGCCGGCGCACTGTGTTTCACAGTGCGCGCTCATCTAGCGCTCTCAAATAAAACGCTATAAATAAACGAGGCTAATGTTCAGTCTGCCATTCCTTGGCGGCACACCCATTCACAACGATGTAAAGCAACGGCCCCACCGACACAAACACCGCCGTCAGCAAAAAGTACGGCACCAGCGACCCTACCGACCGCCCTCGCCCGCGCGCATCCCGATACATCCACACACACGCCAGCACCGCCATCAGGTACAGGTCGATAACCACCTGCGCAGTGTCCGGCCGCGACATCAATTCGCGCCCAAACGCCAACAGTGATTGTTCGGCCGTGAGCAGCGTAGCCAAGGTGTACAACGAAAATCCCAGCAAACCGGCCAGGGCGAAATAGGGTCTGCGCATGGTGCCTTCCTTGAAAGGATCGAGGCTCAACATAGTGATAAGGTGGCGCCTCTCGCAATGACCTCGGAGGTCATGATCAGGCCATGGACACCCCTTCAACTGCCGGCCAGCACCTGCGCCAATTGCGTCGACACGCCAAGCTCAGCCAGCTGGACCTGGCATTGATAACCGGTGTTTCCCAGCGCCACCTCAGTTGCCTCGAAACTGGCCGCGCCAAGCCGAGCCCGCGCACCTTGCATAAATTACTGACGGCGCTGGAAGCGCCGCTGGAGCGGTTACTGGCTCGCTTACCGATACCGAGCAGCACCGAACTGCCCGATGCAATGCCGCCACTGGTGCTGACGCGCATCCGCTCTACGCGCGGTGAGCTGAGTTTCCTGTCGACCTTCACCACCTTCGGCATGCCCCAGGACATCACCCTCACCTCGCTGCGCATCGAGCATCTGATTCCTGCTGACGCGCCCACGTGGCAAGTGATGCGCGCCGCCTATGCGGATTATGCCGCGCTGGTTTTGTGAAATATCTGTACGTAGACTGCCGCCATACCTCCCACTTGAAGGCGGCGAAAAAAACCTGATGCAAGTTACCGAAGTCTCCATTGCCCAACTGCGCGCGGCGCTTGAAAGTGGCCAGACCACTGCCGTAGAACTGGTCCAGGCTTACCTGGCGCGTATCGAGGCCTATGACGGGCCGCAGACCGCGACCGCGCTGAACGCCGTGGTGGTGCGCAACCCGCACGCCCTTGAAGAAGCCCAGGCCTCCGATGCGCGCCGGGCCAAGGGCGAAACCTTGGGGCCATTGGACGGCATTCCTTACACCGCCAAAGACAGTTACCTGGTCAAGGGCCTGACGGCTGCATCCGGCAGCCCGGCCTTTGCCAAGCTGGTCGCGCAGCGCGATGCCTTCACCATTGAACGCTTGCGCGCGGGCGGTGCCATTTGCCTGGGCAAGACCAACATGCCGCCGATGGCTAACGGCGGGATGCAGCGCGGCGTGTATGGCCGCGCAGAAAGCCCGTATAACGCCGACTACCTCACCGCACCGTTCGCCTCGGGCTCGTCCAACGGTGCGGGCACGGCCACGGCGGCCAGCTTCGCCGCCTTTGGCCTGGCCGAAGAAACCTGGTCGAGCGGGCGCGGCCCGGCATCCAACAACGGCTTGTGCGCCTACACGCCATCGCGCGGGGTGATTTCGGTGCGCGGCAACTGGCCGTTGACGCCGACCATGGACGTGGTGGTGCCCTATGCGCGCACCATGGCCGACTTGCTCGAAGTACTTGATGTGGTGGTCGCTGAAGACCCCAACCCGCGCGGCGACCTGTGGCGCCTGCAGCCGTGGGTGCCGATCCCGAGCGTGGCCTCGGTGCGCCCGGCGTCCTACGCTGAATTGGCGGTCAACAGTGCAGCCCTCGCCGGCAAACGCTTCGGCGTACCGCGCATGTACATCAATGCCGACCCCGAGGCCGGCACCAGCGAAAAACCCGGGATCGGTGGGCCGACCGGGCAAAAAATCAACACCCGCGCCAGCGTGATCGACCTGTGGCACGCCGCGCGCCAAGCGCTGGAAGCGGCTGGCGCCGAAGTGATCGAGGTGGACTTCCCACTGGTCTCCAACTGCGAAGGCGACCGCCCTGGCGCGCCGACGGTATTTACCCGTGGCTTGGTCTCCAAGGAATTTTTGCACGACGAGTTGTGGGAACTGTCGGCCTGGGCATTCGATGATTTCCTGCGCGCCAATGACGACCCGGCGCTTAACCGCCTGGCGGATGTCGACGGGCCGAAAATCTTCCCGCACGACCCCGGCACCCTGCCCAACCGTGAAGACGACCTCGCCGCCGGCATGGACGAATACGTGCGCATGGCCGAGCGCGGCATTACGCCGTGGAACGAAATCAGCACCGTGCCGGACGGCCTGCGCGGCCTGGAGCAAACCCGGCGCATCGACCTGGAAGACTGGATGGACACGCTGGGGCTGGATGCGGTGCTGTTCCCGACCGTGGCCGATGTGGGGCCGGCCGATGCCGATGTCAACGAAGCGTCCGCCGATATTGCCTGGAGCAACGGCGTCTGGGTGGCCAACGGCAACCTCGCGATTCGCCACCTGGGCGTGCCCACCGTCACCGTGCCGATGGGCGTGATGGCCGACATCGGCATGCCGGTGGGGCTGA
The DNA here is from genome assembly GCF_009834565.1 of Pseudomonas sp. R76. Taxonomy (GTDB): domain Bacteria; phylum Pseudomonadota; class Gammaproteobacteria; order Pseudomonadales; family Pseudomonadaceae; genus Aquipseudomonas. Next base: position 3,082,959 of record NZ_CP019428.1, on the reverse strand, counting down.
CCTTCGCCGGGCGTGCTTATGACGACTCAGCGCTGCTGCGCTTTGCCGCGGCATATGAAGCCACCGGCAGCAAACGCCTGATCCCGCCACGTACGCCGCCGTTGGCAGCAGGCTAAACGCCGTTCAATTGTGGGAGCGGGTTTGCTCGCGAAGGCAGTGTGTCAGTCAATACATTGGGTGACTGACCGACCGCTTTCGCGAGCAAGCCCGCTCCCACAGTTTTAACTGCATTTCACCTCAAACCACGGTCAATCTGTGGGAGCTGGCTTGCCTGCGATGGCGGTGGGTCAGCCAGTCTATTTGTCACTGGCACACCGCTTTCGCAGGCAAGCCAGCTCCCACATTTTTAACGGCATTTCACTTCAACCCATGCAGGGCACGGCGAGCAGCAACAGGCTAAACCCAGCTCCCACAGTTTTAACTGCATTTCACCTCAAACCATGCAGGGCCGCAGCAAGCAGCAACAGGCTAAACCCGGTCAACCTGTGGGAGCTGGCTTGCCTGCGATGGCGGTGGGTCAGCCAGTCTATTTGTCACTGGCAAACCGCTTTCGCAGGCAAGCCAGCTCCCACATTTTTAACGGCATTTCACTTCAACCCATGCAGGGCACGGCGAGCAGCAACAGGCTAAACCCGGTCAACCTGTGGGAACTGGCTTGCCTGCGATGGCGGTGGGTCAGCCGGTCTATTTTTCACTGGCAGACCGCTAGCGCAGGCAAGCCAGCTCCCACAGTTTTAACTGCATTTCACCTCAAGTCATGCTGGGTGCGGTGAACAGCGACAGGCTAAATGCGGTTAAAAATGTGGGAGCGGGCTTGCTCGCGAAGAGGACGTGTCAGTCAATACATCGGGTGACTGACCCACCGCTTTCGCGAGCAAGCCAGCTCCCACAGGGTTTACTGCATTTCACATCAAGTCAGGTAGGGCACGGCGATCAGCAGGATGGCGGTGCCGTGGGCCAGGGTCGCCGGCAGCACGCCATAGCGCATGCGCACCAGTGCGCAGGCCAGCCCTTCGATCAGGGTGAACAGCAACACCGGCCAGCCTAGCTGGGTGACGCTCAACGCCAGGAAAGCATGGCACGCCGCAAACGCCACGCCGCTGATCAACGCCGCACGCAATGGCGTCACCTGTTGCTCCAGGTAGCCCTGCAAGAACCCGCGAAACAACACCTCTTCCAAGGCATTGGCGCCGTAGGCCAAGACCACCATGCCCGGCAGCCACACCCAATAACCGTGAATCCCGGACGCCTCGATACCTTGGTAAACCCGCAGCGGCACGCCAATCAAACAACCCACGAGAAGCCCGACGGCCAGACCAACGACCGGGTTGCCGATAGACCAGCGCACCAGCCGCCACAACTCCGGTGCCAGGCGTGCCAGCAGCATGATCAGCAACACCGAGAGCCCGCCCAGTGCCGCCAATACAAACGCATTGGCGCTGAACGCGATCTGCACGTCGCTGCTGAGCGCCCACATTCCCAAGGGCGTCATCGCATCGCGCATCAATACAAAGGCTGCCAGCAGGATCAGGATGCGCATCGCGCCCAACGCCCTGGGCGTTAGCGTGAACCACAGGCCAAACAGCAACAGGCCCGGCGCCACGTGGGCGCTGTAATCAATCAATACCTCCAGGCCCTGGGTGATCATCGACGACTCAGCCGTGGGCCACAGCAATCATGTCGACCTCGACCGCTGCCGACTTCGGCAACTGCATCACCCCCACCGAGGTCCGCGTATGCACCCCGGCGCTGCCGAGGATCTCGTGCAGCAGGTCCGAGGCGCCGTTGGCCACTTCGCTCTGCTGGTCAAAATCCTCAGCACTGCGCACATACACGGTGATGCGCGGGATTGCCTTGATCTGGTCCAACGAACCCAGCGCCTGCTTGAGCAAACCCAGGCAACGCAGCGCGCTGATACCCGCGGCGATTTGCGCCTGGGCCAGGGTCAGGCTGTCGCCGACTTTGCCCGGCAGCACAATCGTGTCGCCCACACGCGGAATCTGGCCGCTGATGTACAGGTGGTCGCCATCGCGAACCAGCGGCGTGTAATTGCCGCCGACTTTGAATTCGTCCAGTTGATAGCCGATGCGCTGTTGCGCGGCCTGGTATTTTTCATCGCGGGTCATGGGCGTGATTCCTCGTGTCGACGTTGCCATTCATCCACCACATCGCCCAGGGTCTTGGGGATGTCGTTGCGAATCCAGGCCATGAATGGCCGGTCGAACTTGAACGCTGGGCCACAGTGTTCAAGCATGAAACGGCGTACGTTCTGGGTATTTTTGTAGTGTGGGGTCACGGGAGTGGCGCGAGTGATGGCGTCGCTGTGCCAGTCAAAATCCATTTCGTCTCTCGGGCAGTGTGTGCTTTCGGCAGTAGCATAGCGAGGTGCTTGTTGGGCAGGAAGCAGCATGAAGAAACGCTTGAGCATTCAGGCAGTGTTGGGATGTCGTACAAGAACCCTAATTGCTTATAACGGCAAATCCGCCAACCTTTTCAAGATATTTCAAAATTTCACTTTCCTTCCCCACCGAAAATATTGCATGGTTGTACGACGACTTAAATTGTCGCATCCGCCCCAACAACAATAAGGAAACACCCATGCCAAACGTCAAAGTGCTGATCGGTTTTCTGTGCCTGTTCACCGGCTACGTCGCAGCTGCGCCTGCCCCTGCCGAGAAGGATGTGGCCCAAGCGGTCGACCAACTGACCCAAGCCATGCTGCACCTGGACCTCAAGCAGCTTCACGCCTTGACCTCCGACAAACTCACCTACGGCCACTCCAGCGGCAAGGTGCAGAACAAAGCGCAATTCATCGCGGACCTTGAAACCCACACCAGCGCCTTCAAAACCCTCGAAATGCAGAACCAGACCATCACCCTCGACGGCGACACCGCCCTGGTGCGCAACCACTTTCACGCGCTGGCGGTGAACAGCGGCGTCGACACGCCAACCGACATCGACAACTTCCAGGTCTGGCAGAAGCAAAAAGGCAAATGGCTGCTGATCGGGCGTCAGGCTTACAAATACTGATGGCTGACGGTGAGCTGACCGGCGTCAGCTCACCAGCGCACCACCTCGCGCACCTTCACCAGCGCTTCGCGCAACGCCTGCATGTCCACCGAGCCCAAGGCCAAACGTAGCGCGTGCGGCACGGTTGCCGAGACGGCAAACGGCTCGGCGGTGGACACCGAAATACCCTCCCGCTGCAAGGCCATGGCCACCTGATCAGCCCGCACATCTTCCCCCAGCGGCAACCATAGAAAATACGACGAGGGATGGCTGATGTAATTCACGCCGTCCAACACCTGCGCCGCCAGGGCTTGTCGCGCCTGGGCGTCCTGGCGCTTTTGCGCTTCCAAGTGGGCGACGGTGCCGTCTTCGATCCAGGCCACGGCCAGTGCGCTCATCACCCCCGGCACGTTCCAGGTGGTGGCCATGATGGTGCGCTCCAGCTTCTTTACCCACGCCGCCGGCGCCGCAAGAAACCCAACGCGTAAACCGGTAGCAACGCTTTTGGAAAACCCGCCGACGTACACCGTGCGCTCCGGCGCCAAAGTCGCCAGTGGCGGCGGCGCGTCTGCGGCCAGAAACGCGTAGGCCGCATCCTCGATGATCATCAGGTTGTGCTGACGGGCAACCCCGACCAGTTGCTCGCGCTGCGCCAGGCTCATCACCCAGCCCAACGGGTTGTGCAGCGTCGGAATGCTGTACACCGCGCGCACCGGGCGCTTGCTGCACAGGCGTTGCAGTGCGTCCAGGTCCGGCCCGCTGGCGCTGACCGGTATCGCGACGATTTCCAAGTGCAGGGTTTCGGCCAGCACCTTGAAGCCTGAATAGGTCAGCGCATCAACAGCAACCACGTCGCCAGGCTTGAGCATTGCCATCATCGTTACGGCCAAGCCGTGTTGGGCGCCGCTGACCACCAGCACCTGCTCGGCCTCGACCGCCAGCCCTCGGCTCAACACGTGCCGCGCCACCGCCGCGCGCTCGTGCAGGCGCCCGGCATGGGGCTGATAGCGCAGCAGCGCTTCCAGGTCGCCCGACAGCGCCAGTTGGCGCAAGGCCGTGCGCAACAGGTCGGCCTGGCCCGGCAGCGACGGGTAGTTGAAATTGAGGTCGAGCATGCCGGTGCCGATGGTCATCTGCCCACTGCCCTGCCCCGGCGGTAACGCGATCTCACGCACGAAGGTGCCGCGCCCGGTTTCACCGCTGACCAGGCCCATGGCTTCAAGCTCGGTGTACACGCGGCTGGCGGTGACCAACGCCAGGCCGTGGTCGGCGGCCAATTGTCGATGGGTCGGCAGGCGTGTGCCGGGCGCCAGTGTGCCGCTGCGGATGTTCTCGGCGAAGGTGTCGACCAGCGACTTGTAGCGGGCGCGCGGCATAGGCGGTGTATCCATGACAATTTTTTGATTGTCTTAATCTTCAATCCTAGGATGACCGAACGCAACTTATCTTTTTCGAGCAGGCCCTTATGGAACGCACCTCGCGCCTCAACACCCTCGATAGCAGCGCCCAAGGCTGGGTCAATGGCTTTATCGGCGTGGTGATCTTCAGCGGCTCATTGCCGGCCACGCGCCTGGCGGTGATGGAATTCGACCCGGTGTTCCTGACCATGATCCGCGCCACCCTGGCTGCGGCGCTGGGGTTGTGCCTGCTGTGGCTGTTCAAGGAGAAACGCCCGGCGCGCGCGCAATGGATGCCGTTGGCAATCGTCGCGCTCGGCGTAGTGATTGGCTTCCCGCTGCTGACGGCGCTGGCGCTGCAATACGTGACCTCGGCGCACTCCATCGTCTTCATCGGCCTGCTGCCGCTGGCCACGGCGGTGTTTGGCGTGCTGCGTGGCGGTGAGCGGCCGCGCCCGGTGTTCTGGCTGTTTTCGATTCTCGGCAGCCTGTTGGTGATGGGCTACGCCTTCGCCCAAGGCTTGAGTGCCGCGCCGGTCGGTGACGTGCTGATGCTGCTGGCGGTGCTGGTGTGCGGTTTGGGTTATGCCGAGGGCGCCAAGTTGTCGCGCAGCCTGGGCGGCTGGCAGGTGATCTGCTGGGCGCTGGTGCTGTCGCTGCCGGTGGTGGCGCCGCTGAGTGTGATCCTCGCGCCGCCCACCTTGAGCGGCATCAGCCTGCCCGCCTGGCTGAGCCTGGGGTATGTGGCGCTGTTCAGCATGCTGATCGGTTTTGTGTTCTGGTATCGCGGCCTGGCCCAGGGTGGCATCGCCGCCGTCGGCCAATTGCAGTTGCTGCAACCGTTCTTCGGCCTGGCATTGGCGGCGGGCCTGCTGCATGAGCAGGTCAGCCTGGGCATGCTGCTGGTCACGGTTGCGGTGATCGCCTGCGTGGCCGGCGCGAAACGGTTTGCACGTTAACGCTGCGGCGCGACCATCTTGAATTTGATGTTGATGTCGTTGGACACCACGCTGTTGCCGGCCCACTCGCCCTCGCCGATCTTGAAGTCGTCGCGTTTGAGCACGAATTCACCGTCGAACACGCCAATGCCGCTTTGCTCCTTGAGCAACACAGTGATGTCCACCGGCCGCGTGATGCCTTTGATCGTCAGGTTGCCGGTGATCTTGTAGCGGTTATCGCCCAGCGCGGCGGCGCCGTTGGATTCATACACGCCGACCGGATAGGCCGCGGTGTCGAACCAGGCGGGCTGCTGCAGCTGGGTATTGGCGTCCTGGCTGCCGGCATCGATGCTGGCGAGCTGGATCTTGAGCAAGGCATGCGCCGCCTCGGGCTTTTGCGTGTCGAAACTCAGGGTGCCCTCAAAGTCGCTGAAGGTGCCATACACGCGCTGCCCGAACTGCTGAAAGGTAAAGCTGATCTGGCTGGCCGTGCGGTTCACATCTTTGTATTCCACGGCCTGCGCGTTGGCCAACCAACCGAAGACCAGCGCCAGCAAGCACACCTTGGACATTTGACGCTTCATGGAACACTCCGCAAAAGAAAAGGACACAGGTGCTGAGCTAACACGCCATGCCATGGATTTATTCCCTTTCGGTGCGCGCCCTGCTAAACAAAGTAGTCGCCAAAAGAAACAATAAGGACTTTGCATGCACACCCCTTCCCTGCAGGACACCACCGCCCCCGAAGGCATCTGCTACGGCTGCGGCGGCAGTAACCCGCATGGCCTGCACATCAAGAGCCGCTGGGCTGCCGATGGCGTCCATGTCATCGCCGAGCATCAGCCCGAGGCCAAGTACAGCGGCTGGCCCGACCTGGTCTACGGCGGCCTGATCGCCATGCTGGTGGACTGCCACTCCAACTGGACGGCGATGGCCTACCACTACCGCGCCGAACAGCGCGAACCCGGCAGCTTGCCGCGCATCGACTGCGTCACCGGCAACCTCGGCATCAAATTCATCAAGCCCACGCCCATGGGCGTCACGCTGAGCCTGCGCGCGCGGGTCGAGGGTGAGGTGGGGCGCAAAAGCCGCGTGGTCTGTGAGGTGTACGCCGGTGACGTGCTCACGGCTATCGGCGACTCGGTGTTCGTGCGCGTCGACACCGGCCAACTGGCCGCCGCCGCGCATGGTCGCGAGGGCTGATCCTGGTCTACATTGATTGCCACCGCTAATCGAGGATTGCACCGATGACTCGTCTCACCGCGAAAGACTTTGCCCCCGAACTGCTGGAACTCTATGACGGCTACGCCCACGGCAAGCTCAACCGCCGCGAATTTCTCGACCGCGCCGCGCTGTTCACCTTCGGCGGTCTCACGGCCTCCGCGCTGCTGGCGGCACTGAGCCCCAACTACGCGCTGGCCGAACAAGTCAAATTCACCGACCCGGACATCGTCGCCGACTACATCACCTACCCCTCGCCCAAAGGCAACGGCACCGTGCGCGGTTACCTGGTGCGCCCGGCCAACGCCAGCGGCAAACTGCCGGCGGTGGTGGTGGTGCACGAAAACCGCGGCCTCAACCCGTATATCGAAGACGTCGCCCGCCGCCTGGCCAAAGCCGGCTTCATCGCCCTGGCGCCCGACGGCCTGACCTCAATGGGCGGCTACCCCGGCAACGATGAAAAAGGCGTGGAATTGCAGCAAAAAGTCGACCCGGAAAAACTCATGAACGACTTCTTCGCCGCCATCGAATGGCTGATGCACCACGACAGCAGCACCGGCAAAGTCGGGATAACCGGCTTCTGCTATGGCGGCGGCGTGACCAATGCGGCGGCGGTGGCGTATCCGGAGTTGGGCGCGGCGGTGTCGTTCTACGGGAAGCAGCCGGAAGCGAAAGATGTGCCCCGCATCAAGGCGCCGATCATGTTGCATTACGGCGAGTTGGATACGCGGATCAACGAGGGTTGGCCGGCGTATGAGAAGGCGCTGAAGGCAGCGGGTACGACCTATGAGGCGTATATCTACAAGGGCGCCAACCATGGGTTTCATAATGATTCGACGCCAAGGTATGACGAGGCGGCGGCGAATCTGGCGTGGGAAAGAACCCTTGGGTGGTTCCACAAATACCTGGCCTGATCAGACTCTGAAATGTGGGAGCTGGCTTGCCTGCGAAGGCGGTCTGTCAGTGATAAATGGGCTGGCTGATTCACCGCTTTCGCGAGCAAGCCCGCTCCCACAGGTGGACCGCATTTATCCAGTTGCTCATCGCCGTGCCCTGCATGACTTGATTTGAAACACGGTCAAATGGTGGAAGCTGGCTTGCCTGCGAAGGCGGTCTGTCAGTGATAAATAGGCTGGCTGATCCACCGCTTTCGCGAGCAAGCCAGCTCCCACAGGTGGACCGCATTTATCCAGTTGCTGATCGCCGTACACTGCATGACTTGATTTGAAACGCGGGCAAACTGTGGGAGCTGGCTTGCCTGCGAAGGCGGTCTGTCAGTGACACATGGGCTGGCTGATTCACTGCTATCGCAGGCAAGCCAGCTCCCACAGGTGGACCGCATTTATCCAGTTGCTGATCGCCGTGCCCTGCATGACTTGATTTGAAACGCGGGCAAACTGTGGGAGCTGGCTTGCCTGCGATGGCGGTCTGTCAGTGATAAATGGGCTGGCTGATCCACCGCTATTACAGGCAACCCAGCTCCCACAGGTGGGCGGTGTTGAACCAGTTGCTGAGCGCCGTGCCCTGCATGACTTGATTTGAAACTTGGGCAAATTGTGGGAGCTGGCTTGCCTGCGAAGGCGGTCTGTTAGTGATAAATAGGCTGGCTGATCCACCGCTTTCGCGAGCAAGCCCGCTCCCACAGGTGGACCGCATTTATCCAGTTGCTGATCGCCGCGCCCTGCATGACTTGATTTGAAACGCGGGCAAACTGTGGGAGCTGGCTTGCCTGCGATGGCGGTCTGTCAGTGATAAATAGGCTGGCTGATCCACCGCTATCGCAGGCAAGCCCGCTCCCACAGGTGGGCTGTGTTGAACCAGTTGCTCATCGCCGCGCCCTGCATGACCTGATTTGAAACACGGGCAAATTGTGGGAGCTGGCTTGCCTGCGATGGCGGTCTGTCAGTGATAGATAGGCTGGCTGATTCACTGCTATCGCAGGCAAGCCAGCTCCCACAGATGGGCTGTGTTGATCCGGTTGCTGAGCGCCGTGCCCTGCATGACTTGATTTGAAACACGGGCAAATTGTGGGAGCTGGCTTGCCTGCGATGGCGGTCTGTCAGTGATAAATAGGCTGGCTGATCCACCGCTATCGCAGGCAAGCCAGCTCCCACAGGTGGACCGCATTTATCCAGTTGCTCATCGCCGCGCCCTGCATGACCTGATTTGAAACGCGGGCAAACTGTGGGAGCTGGCTTGCCTGCGATGGCGGTCTGTTAGTGACATTTAGGCTGGCTGACACAACGCTATCGCAGGCAAGCCAGCTCCCACATTTGCTCGTCGCTGCTCGCTAGATCAATGCTCCAACGCATACCGCCGGCAATGGTTGAGATAACCCTGCTCATGGCTGCCCACCAACTGCACCACACTGGTCCATAACCATGACGGCGCATCCAGCTGTTTCGAGCGGTTCTCCTGCAGCACGGCCATCCATTCCTTGCGCGTATCGCGGTCCATCTGTCGGGCGTGGGCGATGCCGACCACGCGGGCCAGGTAGCCGGCGGCGTGCATCGCATCGGTCTCGCTGAGTTCATCCAGCTCCAGCTTCATGTCCTGGGGCAGCAACTCGCGGATGAAAAATCCGTGGTCCAAAAAGCGCGTCGCCAACATGCGTTCACCCAGCCCCGGTGACAGCTGGCGCGCGCCCTCCACCACTCGGCGCCCGTTATCCCTGGGCATCTTCGCGCGGGCCGCACGCGGTGCAGCGGCGCCGACGGCTTCCTTGATGTCGATCAGGCAATATTCCTGATCATCCTTGTCGCCCACGCCCAGCAGTACCGCATAGCGCAACAGGCCGAGGGAGCTGCAGCCCTTGACCCAATAGGCGCAATCCAGCAGTTCAACTTCGGCGTCTTTTGGCCGGCCTTTGAGTGAGGTGACCAACTGGTGGAGCTCATCGGAGGCGCACAGCGTCTTCAGCGCAGCCTTTTCTGCGCGCGACAGCGACCAGAAATGCTTGCCCAGCGGAATCGTCGGTCGTACGTTTTCAATGCGTTCACGCGCCAAGTTCTTCCACGTGCGTTCCACCGCGCTGCGCATGCCGGCCTTGACCTGGGACGGACGTGGCGGTGCTTCATCGGGTTTGTCTTTAAAGGCCTGCTCGTAGCCGACCATCATTTCTTCGAGCATGCGCGCGGTGGTCACCCCCGGCAGGTCCGAGCCGCGCGCGGCGGTGGCCAACGACAGCGCCAGGCGCACCAGGTCGTGGGCGGGGTTGCCGATCACGGTCTGGTCGAGGTCGCGGATGTGCATGTCGATACGGCCTTTAGTGTCGCCGGTCGGGCCGAGGTTGCCCGCATGGCAATCGCCGCAGATCCAGATCGCCGGGCCGTGGGGCAAGCGGCGGCCGGGTTGGCTGTGCAGCCATTCGTAAAACTGCACCGTGCTGCCACGTACATAGGCATGGGCGGAACGCGCCATCTTCAAATTGCGTAGTTGCGTGAGGTGGGGCATGCGGTCGGCGGGGCGCGGGGTTTTCATGGATGAACTCAAGGCGGGAGAAACTGTAGATCGCTGCCGCCGAGAGAATGTTTCATTTTGTTTCAAATTAATGGCCTTAGGACAGCTTTCGATGCGCTGCCGACAATTCCTCCAGCCAGCCCTTGAACGCCAGCATCGCCGAAGTCTCCGCCCGCGACTGCAAGCGCGTCAGCCAATAACTGCCGGTGGTAATGCCGATATCGAACGGCTGGCGAATCACGTCCGTCGCCAATTGCCGCCAGAACATCATCGCCGGGGCCAATGCCACGCCGATGCCTTGCTGCGCCGCCTCCATCATTGCCAGTGACGAATCGAACACAATGCTGCGCGGCACGACGGTGTCGGCGGGCAGGCCTGCGGCCTGGAACCATTGGGTCCACTCATCGGCGCGGTAGGAGCGCAGCAGCGTGTGCTTCAACAGGTCGGCCGGCGTGCGCAATTGCTCGGCCAGCGTGGGCGTACACAGCACGGTCAGCGGCGCTGCGAGCAGCTCGCAGGCGTCGGTGCCGTGCCAGGCTCCAGCGCCGAAACGGATCGCGTAATCCAGGCCTTCGGCGGCTACGTCGACGCGGTTGTTGTGGGTGGACAGGCGCAGGTCGATAAACGGGTAGCGCGCCTGAAAGTCCGGCAGGCGCGGCAGCAGCCAACCCACGGTAAAGGTGCCCACCGCGCCCACGGTAAGCACTTCGCGATAATGCCCACCTTCAAACTGGTTGAGCGTCTGGGCAATGCGGTCAAACGATTCGCGCACCACCGGCAGCAAGGTCTCGCCCTCACTGGTGAGCATCAAGCCGCGTGGCAAGCGCTTGAACAAGGTGACATTGAGTTGTGCTTCCAGGCTCTTGACCTGATGGCTGACCGCCGCCTGGGTCACGCACAGCTCAATCGCGGCGCGGGTAAAGCTCAAGTGGCGGGCCGACGCCTCGAACGCGCGCAAGGCATTGAGCGGCAGATGGGAACGCAGCATGCTTGACCCTAATTTATCTAATGGCTGGTGCAAGATATGATCGTTTGATCGCGGCCGGCAAACTGCCTACATTTGCCCCGCCTGCGCAGGCTATCTATTTAATCGATCACCTCATGGAAGCGACATCATGCCCCAACTTTCTCTGTTTGGAGTGCGTAATTTAAACGCCCTGGCTGTATTGCTGGCAGCCGGCAACTGCCTGGCGGCCACAGACCTGCAAGCCGTGGTAGACGCCAGCGTAAAACCGTTGATGCAACAGCAGGCGATTCCGGGCCTGGCGGTCGCCGTGGTTCAGAACGGCAAGGTGCATTACTTTAACTACGGCACGGCGTCAAAAGAAACCCAGCAACCGGTCAGCGAAAACACCCTGTTCGAGATCGGCTCGGTGAGCAAAACCTTCACCGCCACCCTCGGCGGCTATGCCCAGGCGACCGGCAAGCTCAAGCTCTCGGACATCGCCAGCCAGCACCTGCCCGCGTTGGCCGGCAGCGCTTTCGACAAGATCAGCCTGGTGCAACTGGCGACCTACACCCCCGGCGGCCTGCCCCTGCAGTTCCCGGACGCGGCCGACAGCCCTGAGACCATGCTCGGCTACTTCCAGCATTGGAAGCCGACTTACACGCCAGGTACACAACGTTTGTATTCCAACCCGAGCATCGGGCTGTTCGGCTACCTGTCGGCGCAAAGCCTTGGCCAACCGTTCAACGTGGCCATGGAGAAAACCCTGCTGCCCAAGCTGGGCTTGACCAACACCCACGTCAGCGTGCCCGCCGACAAATCCAGCCTGTACGCCCAGGGCTATGACAAGAACTTGAAGCCCATCCGCGTCAGCCCCGGTGCACTCGACAGCGAAGCCTATGGCATCAAGACCAGCGCCCAGGACATGGCCCACTACGTAATGGTGAACATGCACCCGCAAACCCTGGAAAAACCGCTGCAGCAGGCGATTGCCACCACCCACGCGGGTTACTACACCGTGAACGGCATGACCCAAGGCCTGGGTTGGGAACGCTACCCTTACCCGATCACGCTGCAAGCCCTGCTGGAGGGCAACTCCACGCCGATGGCAATGGAGCCGCACAAGGTCACTTGGCTGACACCGGCCCAGCCGCAACCGGCGAACGTGCTGTACAACAAAACCGGCTCAACCGGCGGTTTTGGCGCGTACGTGGTGTACGTGCCGAGCAAGGACATCGGCGTGGTGATGTTGGCGAACAAGAATTACCCGAATGCTGAACGGGTCAAGGTGGCGCATGCGATCTTGAGTGCGATGGATCACTAAGCGGCAAGCCTGTTCCCGACCGTCGCGGGCACACGTGGCCGCGACGGCGTTAAGCGAGCACGCGCTTGTAGTAATTGTCATCCGGGCCAGGCTGGAAATGCAGGGTACTTAAAAACACCTCCAGCATATTGATATTGACCGCACCCTTGCACTGCCTCACAGCCTCCAAGTAACTGAGAAGCTGTGCGTAGGTTGCCTCCATCAGCGCCAGGGCGGCGTCAAATACACCGGCCTCACCGAAGTCCTGAATAATTTGTCTTTTCTGATCCGCCGTTAACGCGCCCTTCACCAATGGCCTGTTAGCCAGGATCATTAGAAATGACTTTGGGCCCCCTTCCAGATCCATTGCAAAGCTTTTCTTCTCAAAATGAGGGATATGATTAATATCGCAGTAATCATTGACGTAGCGATAATAGACACCCAACAGGTTCATCATCGACTTAAGTAAGCTATAGGTGTCAACATCCAGCGCCCTTAAACACTGACAGGCATTTAATAAAAACATGAAAAAACAACCCGTATTGGCTTGAGCGATGCAGCCATACTCTTCCAGGGAGGGCAACGTTTCACCGGCACTTACTTGAGCATCCAAGTACTGACCCACATGCAGGCACTCAAGACTCTCTATGCCGGCGCGGACAATATTCATATCATTTAACTCAGCGAGCATTCTCAGCCCGTCCAAGTAACCGTACATGCCTGAGACCAGCGCAACTTCCGGGCCATATTGCTTCCACACCGTTGGAATGCCTCGGCGCAAACTGTCCCCGTCGAGCAGGTCGTCATGAATCAATGAAGACAGGTTCATTCGCTCTATGGCAGCGCACAGCACGTGGGTTTGAGCGCAAGGCACGCCGTATAGCGCGCAGAGCGCCCACGCAAGCTCCGTTCGCACGAGCTTTCCAGGTGTGCGTTCTTGATACATGAAAGGCTCAGACCACTGGGCTTTGGCACCCAAGTACCAGGCATTATCAAATGACAAGCAGGAATTGACCATCTTCACGACCTCGTTGGCTGAAAGGTATGAGAGCGTCCATTCTCACTTTTTACACAGTGTTTTCTTCACGCGTAAAAGACCATCAACACAACACAGGCCACTGCTTTGCGTGGGCAACATTGCTACTCACTCAACGCTAGCAATGTTATGAGTACACCAACAAACTTTAACGAAATTAAAATCCCCGATATAAAAAACAAAAGGCATAAGCCCTTCGCTGCAAATCCCTGTAAAAAAAATAAGCTTGCCGCCCCATTCAGCACTATAAGTTATCTCACAGCCCTGCCCGATGACTGCACAATGGAAGATCTACTCATACTCGTTGACCTTAATGATCAGCAGATAGGCACTGCCGGAAAACTGCGCGCGCACCAAAAAAACTTGTTGCACCGTGCGTTCTCTATCTTCTTGTTCGACCGGGAGGCTCGTGTACTTCTGCAACAAAGAGCGGACGGCAAGTACCACTCCCCTGGACTGTGGAGTAATACCTGCTGCGGGCATCCACGACTGGGCGAGAAGACGCTGGATGCGGCAAAACGTCGACTGATGGAAGAGATGGGGCTGGCTTGTGAATTGGTCGAGCGCTTTACATTCACCTACCAAGCACAGGTGTCGCAAGCGTTGATGGAGTACGAATACGATCATGTCTTCGTGGGTATCAGTGACGCAGCACCCAATCCTGCCCCTGATGAAGCCAAGGCCTGGCGTTGGGTACACCCTCTCGACTTGCAGGATGAGCTGGAGAACGCACCCGATACCTTCACGATTTGGTTTCGCACACTGATCGAGCATTACGGGTTAAATGAGATAGCCAAGTGGGCAGGTACACCGGAGCACGCGCCCTCACCCTCATCGCCGCATAGCACCCCGCCGTCGGTTGCTCCCTTCCATTTACCCCGCTGGCTTGAAACAGCCACGTACCCGCTGAGCCCCTTTACGGATCAGGTCCAACAGCACACGCGTCAATGGCTCAAGTCCATGGGGTTGGAAGACAGCCCCGAAACCACCCGCCGATTGGACATATACGTTCCGGGTAAATACGCCGGTTACATGTGGAGTGCTGCCCCCCTTGAGATACTGCTCATTCTTTCCGACCTGGTGGGATGGTTCAGTTGCCAGGACGACCTTGCTGACGAAGACTGCAATAATCCCGAAACCCTTGAACGCTTGATTCGGGGCGTTTACACCACTGCCTTCACAGGCGACACCACCAACCGAGAGCCCTTGGCGCGTGCGCTGGCAGATATCATCCGGCGCGCGTCGCGCCTGATGCCGCCACTCTGGAAACAGCGCGTTGGCGAGCAATACTCAACGTACCTGACGCCCTCTACTACCGCGTTGATGCACCGCATCAACCACACACAGCCGGGTGTGGAAGGTTATGAAACGCTCTGGCAAAACGCTGGCGGTTTTCAAGTCTGTCTCGAGTTCATCTACCTGGTGCAAAACATCCAATTATCGTCGGCACTTTACTACAGCCAACCCTGGCAGGAACTGCGCAGCCTGGCCTTGAACTTGCTGAAGGCCGTCAACGACTTGCTGTCGTTTCGGATCATGGAAAACCCTGATGAAGACATCTACAACCTGCTCACTCACCTGAGGCACACCCAAGGCCTTGGCGCGGCGCAAGCCGCGAGCCAAGTGTCGCAACGCATCGACCAGTGGGCCACACAGTTCGCACGGGCTCAGGCCGCGCTGCCCGAGCGCCTGGCAGCGCTGGGCTATGAAGAGCGGGCTCAGGAGCAAGCGATGATCTGCGCCCAAGCCCTGCATGATCTATGGCGCGGCAACATCGCCTGGCACCTGGCAGTGCCGCGCTATCGAGAAATACGCTTCAAGGGCGAGTAATCAGCGCTGCCTTTACATCCCCAGCCAGTGCGGCAACGCCAGCGAGATAAACGGCAAGTAAGTCACCATAATCAGGAACACCAGCAGGATCATCAGCCACGGCAACGCCGCGCGGATGGTCTGCCCCAGCGTCAAACCGGTCACCGCCGAGGTCACGAACAGGTTCAACCCCACCGGCGGGTGCACCAGGCCGATTTCCATATTGACCACCATCACAATCCCCAAGTGAATCGGGTCAATGCCCAGCTTCATCGCGATCGGGAAGAAGATCGGCGCCAGGATCAGCACGATGGCCGACGGCTCCATGAAGCTGCCCGCCACCAGCAACACGATGTTGACCATGATCAAAAAGCCAATCGGCGTGAGGCCTTCGGAGATCACCCAGGCGGTGATTTCCTGCGGGATTTGTTCGGTGGTCAGCACGTGGGCAAACAGCATGGCGTTGGCGATGATAAACATCAGCATGATCGCCAGGCGTCCGGACTCCAGCAGCACCTTGGGGCAGTCACGCAGTTTCATGTCCTTGTAAACGAACAAAGCCACGAACGCCGAGTACACCGCCGCCACCGCCGCTGCTTCCGTCGGCGTGAACATGCCGCTGTAGATGCCGCCGAGGATGATCACCAGCAACAGCAAGCCCCAGAAGGCACGGCGCGCGCAGGTCAGCCATTCGCGAAAGGTCGCGCGTGGCTGCGCCGGCAGCTTTTTGATGCGCGCGACGATGTAGATCGCGACCATCAGCATCAGGCCCAACAGCAACCCAGGAATCACCCCGGCCATAAACAGCTTGCCCACCGAAGTTTCCGTGGCCGCCGAGTACACTACCATCACAATCGACGGCGGGATCAGGATGCCCAAGGTGCCGGCGTTGCAGATGATGCCGGCGCCGAATTCCTTCGGGTAACCGGAACGCACCATGCCCGCCACCGCAATCGAACCCACCGCTGCCACCGTCGCTGGCGATGAGCCGGACAGCGCCGCAAACAGCATGCACGCCAACACCGCCGCAATCGCCAGGCCACCACGGATGTGGCCGACACAGGCGTTGGCGAAGTCGATCAGCCGTTGCGCCACGCCGCCGGTGGTCATGAACGCGCCGGAGAGCAGGAAGAACGGAATCGCCAGGAAGGTGTAGGCGTCGGAGGTTTCAAACAGCTTGATCGCCAGCGAACTCACCGAGTCCTGGCTGAACATCAGGATCGACACCGCGCCGGACAACCCGAGGGAAATCGCAATCGGCACGCCGAGGAACATGAACACGAACAACAGCAAAAACAGACAGAGCACGGCCATCAGTGACGCTCCTCATGGCTGCCGGCCAACTTGCTGGCCTCACCGGCCTCGTCGGCCAGGCCCAACCCGACCTGACGGTGGGTAAAGATGCGGTAGAAAATTTCCAGGTAGCGGATAAACACCAGGGCGAAACCGATGGGCACGATGATCACGATATCGCCCACGTCCACGCCGTATTGGTCGAGGTCTTCGGCGCCGATGTGGGCGGTCATCACCGCGCTGACCCACTTGTAGCTGGCGACCATGAACAGCCCGGCGTACGCCAGGCAGCACAGGCACGCAAGCATGCCGAGCAGGCGCTGCACCGGGCGTTTGGTCAGCTTGACCAGCGCGTCCACGCCGAGGTGGCCGGCGGTGCGCACGCCATAGGAAATGCCGAAGAAAATCAGCCAGCCGAACATGGCCTTGGTCAGCGCCACGCTCCAGGTCATGTCCTGGGCCCAGGTCATGGTGTGGTCGCCCAGGGCGCCGAAGAATTGGCTGCTCCACGCCCACTTGTCGGACAAGGCAAAGAACAGCGTGTAGATGTTGTTGAGCATGACGTAGACGAATGTCACCAGGGTCATGGCGGCCAGCAGGAAGGCGATAAACCCTTCCTCCAGGTGCTCCCAGACGCGCCTTAGCGTTTGCATGGCAAAACCTCGCGAAGCGGGAATGATGTCGGGGTGGAGAGCGGAGCAAACTGTGGAAGCGGACCACTGTGGGAGCCGGGCTTGCCCGCGATGGGATCAACTCGGTGCTACAGATACACCGAGTTGCCTGCATCGCAGGCAAGCCAGCTCCCACATAAAGCCCTTTCCACAGTAGCTTTGGGTGGTCGCCCAATTACTGGTTGGACGCATCCGCCGCCTTGATCAGGTCAGCGCCGATCTCACCCTCGAACTTCTGCCACACCGGGCGCATGGCTTCGCGCCAGAGCTGGCGTTGCTCGGGGGTCAGTTCAATGATTTCGCTGGTCTTGGCGTCGATGATCTTCTGCTTGGCCGACTGGTTCAGCGCCTCGGCCTGTTTGTTCACCTCGACGGTGACTTCGGCCATGATCTGTTCCAGGGTGGTGCGGATGTCCGGCGGCAAGCCGTTCCAGAATTTGGCGTTGGTGATCACCATGTAGTCGATCAGGCCATGGTTGGATTCAGTGAAGTACTTCTGCACTTCGTTGACCTTCTGGCTTTCATAGTTCGACCAGGTGTTCTCGGTGCCGTTGACGGTGCCGGTCTGCAAGCCCTGGTAAACCTCGGCAAAGCTCATTTTGCGCGGGTTGGCGCGGATCGCCTTGAACTGTTCTTCGAGCACGCTGGAGGCCTGCACGCGGAACTTCAGGCCACGCGCATCCTTGGGTTCATGCAGCGCCTTGTTCGAGGAGAGTTGCTTGAGGCCGTTGTGCCAATAGGCCAGGCCGAGGATGTTCTTGTCCTGCATCGAAGTCAGCAGGGCCTTGCCCTGGGCGGCCTGGAAGCGGTCGACGGCGGCCAGGTCGTTGAACAGGAACGGCAGGTCGTAGATCTGCACTTGCTTGGTGTATTGCTCGAACTTGGCCAGCGACGGCGCCAGCATCTGCACGTCGCCCAGCAGCAGCGCTTCCATCTCCTTGCCGTCGCCAAACAGTGATGAGTTCGGGTACACCTCGACCTTGACCCGGCCCGGCAGGCGTTCTTCGGCGAGCTTCTTGAACAGCAGCGCGCCCTGGCCTTTGGGGGTATTTTCGGCGACCACGTGGGCGAACTTGATCACTATCGGGTCCGCCGCCTGGGCCAGGCCCGCGGCAAACAAGGTGGCGGCGCACAGCAGCGCCCGAGAAAGCTTGAGCATGGAAAATCACCTTCTTATTGTTGTGTTGTAGGGCAAGGTGCCTGATGTCACGCGTGTAGTGAATTTCGAATTTTAGATACCTGCGTTCGGTGTGGGTGAACGCCGATCTCATCAACGCCAGTGATCCCCTGTGGGAGCTGGCTTGCCTGCGATAGCGGTGTGTCAGGCAGTCAATTTGTTAGCTGAGCCACCGCTATCGCAGGCAAGCCAGCTCCCACAATTTTTGATTCGGTTTTGGTCAGTTAGAGCTGGGCGGCGAGCAACCTCTGCGCCCGCAGCAGCACCGGCGCATCCACCATCTGCCCATCAATCTGATACGCCCCTGCCCCATGTGCCCCAGCCTCCACCACGCGCTTGGCCCAGGCCAAATCATCGGCGCTCGGCGCCAGTGCCGCATGTATCACCGCCACCTGCTTGGGATGGATACACAGCGCACCGGCAAAGCCCATCTCGTAGGCGTGCCGGATCGAACGCCGCAACCCTTCAGGGTCATCGATTGCCGGGTGCACGCCATCCAGCGGCGCGACCAGACCCGCAGCGCGCGAGTGCACGATCAACGCCAGGCGTGCCTGGTCGAGGGCGAACTGCGCAGCAGGCGAGTTGCTGCTCAGGTTCAAGTCCAGCGCCAGGTCCAGGCCGCCAAACGACAGGCGTTCCACCTGCGGCGCATGGGCGATTTCGGCGACTGCCAACAAACCCCGCGCGCTTTCGATGATCGGCCAGATCAGTTTGCCGGTAGCAGCCACCACGGCGACCTGGGCCGCGCTTTCCACCTTCGGCAACAGCACACCGGCCACGTTGGCGTGGGCCTTGCAGAACGCCACATCTTCAAAGTGCTCGGCATGTTCCGGTGCGTTGATGCGCACCCACACCTGAGCCTCGGGATGCTCGTTAAGAAACGCGCCGAGGTTGTCTCGCGCCTGACGCTTGAGCGGCTCTTCCACCGCGTCTTCAAAATCCACAATCACCGCATCGGCGCCACTGGCCAACGCCTTGGAAAACCGCTCCGGGCGGCTGCCCGGTACAAACAAGGCCGAACGCACTAAAGGCTTTGGCATCAGGTAAATTCCTTATTAGATAACGCCGCGCGCGCGCAGGCTGTCGATGGCATCGGCCGAGTAGCCGAGCCGGTCGAGAATGCTCATGCTGTGCTGCCCCAGCGCGGGCACAGCGTCCATTCGCGGCGTGAACGCGGCATTGCGCGCCGGTGGCAGCAGCGACGGCAACGGCCCGGCCGGGCTCTGGACTTCACGCCAGCTGTCGCGCGCCTTGAGCTGCGGGTGGTCCCACACTCCCTGCATGTCATTGACGCGCGCACTGGCGATTTGCGCGTCTTCCAAGCGCTGAATCACCGCCTCGGCGTCCAGCTGCGCAAAGCTGTCGACGATGATCTGGCGCAGCACCTCGCGGTTGGCCGAACGCTTGAAGTTGGCCGAGAAACGCTCATCGGTCGCAAGCTCAGGCGTGAGCAGCACCTTGTCGCAGAACGCCGCCCATTCGCGCTCGTTCTGCAAACCGAGCATCACCGTGCTGCCGTCGCCGGTGGGAAACGGCCCGTACGGGTAAATCGTCGAATGCGCCGCCCCAGCGCGCGGTGGCTGAGGCGCGCCGTCGAACGCGTAGTACATCGGGTAGCCCATCCACTCCACCAGGCTTTCGAGCATGCTCACATCGATGCGGCTGCCCTTCCCGGTCTTGCCGCGCAGCAGCAGTGCCGAGAGGATGCCGCTGTAGGCGTACATGCCCGCCGAGATATCGGCGATGGAGCAACCGGCCTTGGCCATCTGGTCGTCACCGGGGCCACCGGTCACCGACAAAAAGCCGCCCTCGCTCTGGATCAGCAAGTCATAGGCCTTCTTCTTCTCGTAAGGCCCGCCTTCGCCATAGCCGGAAATATCGCAGACGATCAGCCGTGGGAAACGCTCCTGCAGCGCCTCGAACGACAAGCCCATGCGCGCCGCCGCACCGGGTGCGAGGTTTTGCACCAGCACGTCGGCGTCGGCCAGCAAGCTGTCGAGAATGTCGCCCGCCTCGTCCTGCTTGAGGTCCAGGGTCAGGCTTTCCTTGGAGCGGTTGGTCCACACAAAATGCGAGGCCAGGCCGCGCACGCGCTCGTCATAGCCACGGGCAAAGTCACCGGCGCCTGGGCGTTCGATCTTGATCACGCGCGCGCCCAAATCGGCCAATTGGCGGGTGCAGAATGGCGCGGCAATTGCGTGTTCCAGGCTGACAACGGTGATGCCGTCCAGCGGTCGTTGATGAGTCATCACAGTTCCTCAGAGCCAGTGGGCCATGGACGCCGCGTTACGCAGGTTCCAGACCTTGTCGATCAGTGCATTGGCTTGTGCCGGTGTACGCGCGCCGCTGAAGTGGGTCAGGCGCTGGAATTTATCTGCCAGCTCCACACGGCTCAGGGTGTTGCCCGGGTCGCCCTTCGGCTCATCAATGGCGCCGTGCAGCGTGCGGCCGTCGAGCGTGGTGACGGTGACGCGGCCCAGCCAGCGTTGCGGGTAAGCGCCGTCGACCTCGGGGTCGAGGGTCATGCTGACTTTGTCGCGAAACGTCGAGACGGCCGGATCGCTCAGCGCCAGTTCGTGGAACTCGGTGAGCCCGGCCTTGCCGTGCACGGCGATCAGGCCGAGCACGGTGCCCATGGAGAACTTGGCCTGGTGCACGCTGGCAGGCACGGTGACGCGCCCCAGCACATCAATGGCGCCCTGATGCACACGGGTTTCCACGCGCGCAATCTGATCGGCGCCCAGCCCTTCGCGCTGCATCAACTCCAACAGCGCATCGGCGGCCGGATGGGTGTGGCGGCACGAGGCGTGGAACTTGAACGAGGTTTCCAGCAGTGCCCAGCGCGTGCCGAGGTCAGCGGACAATTTGCTGGGTTCAGCGTCGCTGGACATGCCCGCCGCCAAACCCTGGTCGCCTTCAAGAATATTGCGCGCGCCGGTCAGCCCGTCCGCCGTCAGGTAGGCGGCGAGCAAACCATCGGCTGCGGCCTTGGCGGTGTGCAGCTGCTTGGAATCGGCGGCATCGCGCAAAAATTCCCACAGCCCTGCAGCCTGAGTGCCGGCACTGCCGAGCACATTGATGAATTGCTCCTGGTTGAAATCCAGCAGCTTGCCCACGGCAACGGCAGCCGCCAAGGTGCCGACAGTCGCCGTGGTGTGAAAGATGCGGTAGTGCGAACGCCCCATGAATTCGCCGATGCGAATCCCGGCCTCGTAGCCCGCCACCGACGCCAGCAGCAGCTCGCGGCCGGATTTGCCGAGGTCTTGCGCGGCGGCCAAGGCGGCGGGAAACACCACCGTGGCCGGGTGCAGCACCGAGCTGTTGTGCAGGTCATCCTGCTCCACCAGATGGGACGAGGCGCCGTTCACCAGCGCGGCGAAATACGCGCTGCTGCTGGCGCCGTTAACGATGATCTGCGCCGGGCCAGTGCTCGGGCCCATCTTTTGCGCGTAGCGTTCGAACAGTGGAATCGGGTGCGCGCCTTTGCTGGCCAGCGCCGAGGCCAGCCAATCCAGATACAGGTCTTCGGTGCGCGCCAGCACGTTGTCGGGCAACTGTTCGTAGCTCAACTCGGCAAGGAACCGACACAAGGCGTGGGTATGGCTCATGGTCAGGCCCTCAGAAGCTGCGTGGCAGTTCGAGCAGATGCTCGGCCACGTACGACAGGATCAGGTTGGTGGAGATCGGCGCCACTTGGTACAGGCGCGTTTCGCGGAATTTGCGCTCCACGTCGTATTCGCAGGCGAAGCCAAAGCCGCCGTGGGTTTGCAGGCAGGCGTTGGCCGCTTCCCAGGACGCCTTGGCCGCCAGGTACTTGGCCATATTGGCGCTGGCCCCGGCGCTCTTGCCGCTGTCGTATTCCTCGCAGGCACGCCAGCGCATCAGGTCCGCCGCTTCGATTTCGATGTGCGCTTCGGCAATCGGGAACTGCACGCCCTGGTTCTGCCCGATGGGCCGGCCAAACACCACGCGGTCACGGGCATAGGCGCTGGCCTTTTCGATAAACCAGCGGCCGTCGCCGATGCACTCGGCAGCGATCAGCGTGCGCTCGGCATTCAGGCCGTCGAGGATATATTTGAAGCCATTGCCCTCCTCGCCAATCAGGCTGTCGAGGGGTAACTCCAGGTTGTCGAAAAACAGCTCGTTGGTTTCGTGGTTGACCATATTGGCGATGGGCTGCACGGTCAGGCCGTTGCCGATGGCTTCGCGCAGGTCCACCAGGAAAATCGACATGCCTTCGGACTTTTTCTTCACCTCGGCCAGCGGCGTGGTGCGCGCCAGCAGGATCATCAGGTCGGAATGCTGCACCCGCGAGATCCAGACTTTCTGGCCGTTGATCACGTATTTGTCGCCGCTCCGAATCGCGGTGGTCTTGATCTTGGTGGTATCGGTGCCGGTGGTGGGCTCGGTGACGCCCATCGATTGCAGGCGCAATTCGCCGCTGGCGAGCTTGGGCAGGTAGAAGCTTTTTTGCGCTTCGCTGCCGTGGCGAAGCAGTGTGAACATGTTGTACATCTGGCCGTGAACCGTGCCGGAGTTGCCGCCGCAACGGTTCACTTCTTCCAGAATCACCGAGGCTTCGGCCAGGCCCAGGCCGGAGCCGCCGTATTCTTCGGGAATCATCGCCGACAACCAGCCGGCGTCGGTCAGGGCCTTGACGAAGGCTTCGGGGAAGCCTTTTTCTTCATCGACCTTGCGCCAGTAAGCGCCATCGAATTCAGCGCACAAGGCGCGCACGCCTTCGCGGATGGCATTGAGTTCTTCGTTGTCATTCGGGTTCATTAACGGCTCTCCGCCTGTTGTTCTGGTGTTAGTCGAAATGCAGTTCGGCTGTTTGCGCCACGCCATCGGCATTGCCCGCCCACAACTGGGCCACGCCGGGTGCTGTCACGCGCCCGCCCACGGTAAATGGCTGTGGCGCAATCAACGGGCGCACGCCGCGATAGGCGAAACGGCGCAAGGTGGCGCCCGGGTGCGCACGGCAAAAGGCGCGCAGGCTCAAGGTGGCGATCAACGGCCCATGCACCACGAGGCCCGAATAGCCTTCGGTGCCGGTGACGTAGGGGTAGTCGTAGTGGATGCGGTGACCGTTGAAGGTCACGGCGCTGTAGCGAAACAACAGGGTTGGCGTGGGGTCGACACTCTCACGCCATTCACCTTCGGCGAGTGCGTCGCCGCTGCCTGGCTTGGGCGGCGTGGGTTCGCGGTAGACGATGTCCTGTTCTTCGCGAATCGCCAGTCGCCCGTCCTGGGAATAGTCATGGCGCACGGTGACAAACAGCAGCGCGCCGGTGCGGCCGGTTTTTTCTTCGACGTGGGTGATGGTCGACACGCGAGTCGCCGCCTCACCGGCGCGCAAGGCATGCAGGAACTCGATCCGCCCACCGGCCCACATGCGATTGCGATTTTCCGCTGGCGGCAGAAACCCGCCACGGGCCGGGTGGCCGTCAGTGCCCAGCGCCGATTCCGGCAGTGGGTCCTGGAAGAAACACCACTGCCACAGCGGTGGAACGGCTTCGCCCTCCACGGGCACCGCCGCGCCGAAGGTCGCGGCGATGCGCTTGAGCAGGTTGTGGCTCAGGTGGTCGTGGGCGGTTTCACTTCGGCCGATCCAATCGGTGGCGCTCATCGGGTACACATCCTCTGGCAGTGGTGGTCTGCCCCGGATCATGCAAGCGCCTGCCCGTTCTGAGAATTTGCATTTCAATAAACCAGCGTTCGGTTATGCTGAACGCCGACAATTTGATGCACACCCCCTAGCCCTGTGGGAGCTGGCTTGCCTGCGATGGCGGTGGATCAGGCAATGCATGTGCAACCTGATACATCGCAATCGCAGGCAAGCCAGCTCCCACAATTGATCTTCATCGTTGCCGAATAGGTGTTTTGCATGCACTTCGATCTCGCCGACCTGCGCCTGTTTATCCATATCGCCGAATCCCCCAGCCTGACCCAGGGCGCCAAGCGTGCGTTCCTCTCGCCCGCCGCCGCGAGTGCGCGGATCAAGGCGCTGGAAGGCCAGCTCGACACGCGGTTGCTGTACCGCGACAGCCGTGGCGTGGAGATCACCCCGGCCGGTGAGCGCCTGCTGCACCATGCGCGACTGATCATGCGCCAGGTGGATTACCTGAAAAGCGAGTTCACCCAGTACGGCGTGGACTCGGCCGGGCATATCCGCATTTTTGCCAATACCACGGCGGTCACCGAGTTTCTGCCCGAGGTGCTGGCGGGCTTTTTGTCCCAGCGCCCCGGCGTCACCGTCGACCTGCAAGAGCGCCTGTCCCGCGATATCGTGCGTGGCGTGCTGGATGGCACCAGCGACATGGGCATCATCGCCGGGCCGGTTGAAGCGGCGGGTTTGCAGGTGCTGCACTTCAGCACCGACGAACTGGTGCTGATGGTGCCCGTGGGTCATCCGTTGGCCGACCAGCCTTCAGTGACGCTGGACCAAACCCTCGCCTACCAACATATCGGCCTGCACGAAGGCAGCACGCTGTTGAGCTTTTTGCGTGAACACGTGGAACGGCTCGGCAAGCATTTGTCGTTGCGTATCCAGGTGTCGAGTTTCGAGGCGATTTGCCGGATGGTCGAGGCTGGCGTGGGCATCGGCATCATCCCCGAATCCGCCGCGGTGCGGCACAGCCGGACCATGCAGTTGGTGGCGGTAAAGCTCGATGAGCCCTGGGCGATTCGCGAGCGGAGCATTTTGGTGCGCGAACTGGAAGCCCTGCCCGGCACCATTCGGGCGCTGATCGCCACCCTGATGCCGGACCCACTCAGTGCAGGCTGATGTTGCGCTGGCTGGCGGTATCGATATTGATATGGCTCAGTCGGCCCTGCCCGTCGAACAGCAACAAATCAGACCCCAGGCGGCGAAGCTGGGCCGGCGATTGCGGCCAGTGCAACGTGACGCAAAGCCGATCGCTGGTACGGTGGATCACGTGCCAGCAGGTGTCGTGCTCCTCAACCCGATAACTGATCAGCAACCAGTCCTCAAATAGAAACGGGCTGACGGACTCATCCCATTCCTCGTCCGGCAAGTTGCCAGGCAGCCTATAGCCCTTTCTAACCCCGTGCTGCTTAAGGACCAGAATGGGTGTGCCATCGTCGTGCTTGATCCGATACTGCGCCGAGTCAGCGGTGGCACTGGGCTCCTGGAAGTCCGTCGCCACGATGTCAAACGCGCTTTCGCGGCTGACCAGGCGCCGCTCCGGCAGACGATAATGCCACAGCATCAGGCACCCACCCGGCGCTGACAACCACAGGTATTCGTTGTGTTCATCGACCTTGATGGCCTGCACCGGCGCCGGCAGATCACTCACATGCCAGAGCGTTTCAAAGCCACGGTCAACATCCACCACGCGCAACTGCGGGCCTTTGCCGATGGTCCAGCGGCTGCCATCAAACGCGTTGGCAAAGACACCCATGGCCAGCACGCCGAGGTCTTTGGCGACACGATTGACCAGGTCCAGTTTGCTCACGCGCCATACATTCCCCCGCCAGATCAGCACCAACGCGACCTGTCGGCTATGGGCAATCACGATCTTCTGCGCCGGCACCGCAAAGTGAAACAACGCTGCGCCCGCCGCATCCACTACCATCACCCCCGCCTCGCCCAGCGCCACCAGGTAACGCTCATCCTCCAGCGGCGCCGCGTCGAAAATCGGCCGGCTGCCGGCGGCCGGTGCAGACCACTCGCGGAGTTCACCCAAACGCTCCAGCGAGACCACAGGCGTGCGCTTCAGCGCCTGGCCAGGCAAGTCCGCCTGAAGCGCTTTGTCGCGACTCATCTTGACCAGCGCTTGTAGCTGGTTATGGGTCAGTTGGCCGTGATCGCTGAATTGATCGGCCAGAATCGCGTGCACGGTGGCACCGGCGAGCCAGGCCAGGGCGGTGGTGTTGGCCTTGTGCAGCAACAAGGCCTGCGCCAGGGCGGCGCGTTCGCCGGCGCGCGCGGGGTCGTCACGCAATTGCTCGACCCACGGCCCGTAAGCCTGCAGCGTTTCGGGCAACAGGATCGCGCGTTTAACCAGCGCCTCAATGCCCAAGCGCCCGCCGGCCGCCTCGGCGTTAAGCAGCCATTGCGCGGCGCGTGGGCGTTCTGCCGGCAGGCTCCAGATCACATCGACGGCTTGCAACCACAGGCCTTTGGCGATCAACGACTCGGCCCATTCCAGGCGCAAGCGGTCGGCGGCTTCCGGCGACTTGGCCTGGAGCATCACCACGGCGTCGGCGAACGCATTGTCGCGCCGCGCCACCAGCACGGCGCGCTGCCACTGCTCGGCCAGGCACAGCAGGCGCACGATCACCGCAGGCGGCATGTCCCAGGCCAGAGCCAGGTCGGCGGCCTGCTGATAGCGCGCGTGTTTCTCCAGGTAATCGAGGGCTTGCTGGTGCTCTTTGAGCAATTCGGCGAGTACAAACACCGCTTCCTCGATACGACCGGCACGGTCCAGGCGCTCAAAGGTCTGGCGATACACCTGGCGCAAGTGCTCGGTCAAGTCGTCTTCAAACAGCATCGAGCGCGCCGGGCTATCCTGCTGGCTGAGGCTCAAGTCCTGGCGACGCTGGGGCGTACCAAAGCTCTGTTCACCGCTGGAGGCACCGCCGTTCAAGGGGATGGCGTGACGCAAGGCTTCTTCGAAATTGCCGTCTTCGAACATCTCCAACATGCGCTGCATGTAGGCGGCCTGGCGTTTGCCATACAGCTTGGAGAGCTGGGAGTGCTGGGTCAGCCGGGTCAACAGGCGGCGCCACGCAGCAGGTTTGTGCCTGCGCGGGGTGGCACGCGCAGCGATGCCTGGGTCAGCGGGAGCGCGGGCCACCGGCTGGGGCGCCGCTTTGGCGGGTGCCGAGGCGCCACGGTGCAGGAAGCGGTTCAACCCGAACAGCAGCGCGGTGATCACCACCATCCAGATCAGCGCGCCCAGGAGCGTGCCGCCGAGGGACTGTGTGTGGGTGGCCAACATGGCGGCGGGCTCGCTCTGGCCGAAGAGGCGGACCAGCCCACCCAGCAGTAGCAAGCCGATCACGATTTTCAGCACCGGGGAAGAGACTTCGCGGGCGCCGTTTGCGTTGTTTTGCGCAGACGCCGCGCTGGCGCCCGGCCCTTTACTCGGCGTGTGACGCGGGCGCTCCAGCAGCGCTTGCATGATTGCTTCGCGCTCCGGGCTGACGGGCTCCAGTGGCCCGCCGAGGATTTCACGCAGGTCGGTGACCACCGCTTCCGGCAGCGTTGCCGGCAACGGGGTATGGCAGTCAAAGGTGTCAAGCAGCGTGTAGGTGCTGACGTCGAGCCACAGCCCGGGCTTCAGCACCTGTGCATCGCGCAACTGCAGGGCGTGGACATGACTGCCGCGCACCAGCCACAGGTCGGCAACGGGCAGCCCGCGCAATTCCTCCGGGTGCAACGCGGCAGACGACAAACCCCGGCCCTGGCGGATCAGCGGCCAGCCGTGCAGGCTTTCGCAATGCACCGGGCAAGGTCTGTGGAACTGCAACAAGTCGCCGTCGGCAAAGCGATAGGCGCGCGCGTCGGTTTGCCAATAGTCGAGGATCAAGCGCCTGCGCTCGCCTTCATCAAAGCGCTCGGCGGCAAACCATAGGCCGTCAATCTGTTGGTGCCCGGTGAGTACCGGGCGGCGAATCAGCATCTGTTCTGGCTCAAGCATTGGCAGCGTCCTGGGTGAGCTGCGGTGCCTGGTTGCACATCACTTGCAAGCGCATGGCGCGCTCGCCAACCGAGTAAACCAGTAATTCGCGGTCAGTGGTCAGTACGGCGATCAAGCCGCTCATGGGGCAAAAGCTCGCGCGGGCAATCGGCGCCGAGGTGGTGAACAGCGTGCGCTGTTGCCCCTCGGCGTACAGCCCGACGCTGTGCTGGTTCGGCCCCAGCAGCACCAGTGAGTAAGCCGGCCGTTGGGCGTACGTGTAGTGCAGGCCGATGGCTTTCCAGCCGGGCGCCAAGTCGATCTGCTCGTGTTTCTTCGGAAAACTTTCATGGGTCACCAGGCGCCAACTCTGGTGGCCGCCCTCAGTGGTCAGCAGCGCGCAACCGCCGCAGTACTGGCGCCAGTAAAAGTTAGCGGCCAGCAACACCTGGCTGACGCCCGCTGCCGAGCCGACCGCATGACCATTGGTACGTAAACCGTCAGCAGACCCGGAATACGCGACGATCTGCCCGCCTTCGCTGCGCGCATAAGCGATGGTCAAGGGGTCGACCTGCACCAGGCTCATCACGTCATCCGCCACCCGGCAGAGTTCACGCGACTTCCAGTAGGCAAGCCGCCCCTGGCTGTCGAGCAAGTACACGCGCACGGAATTCTGACTGTGCAGCCACACACTCGGCAGGAACGTCGCGGTGCCCGGTGGCAGTTGCAGCTGTTCACGGTTGGGCTTGTCGACGGTGGGCATACCGGGGATGTTCCAGAATGTCAGGCTGTCGTTATCACTCAACACGGCACCGAGGCTGCGGTGGTGAAAGGTGGTGCTCAAGACGCGCTGATGTTTGCCCCACAGACGGCGCCGAACCTCCAGGGACTTTTTCTGGTTCTTGTGCGGCAGCTTGATCACCACCATGCCCGGCTCATCGAGCATGCGCAGCGCCACATAGTTACCGGCGCTGGAGATTACCGGCGGCAAGGTCAAGGCAACGCGTGGCACCGCACGTGCGAGCTTCGGCGGCGGCGCCTGGCCTTCATCGTCGAACTGGCCTTTGAGCAGTTGCACTGCGCGCCCTTCATCCGGCATAGGCAGCAGCACGCGCCGCACCGATCCGGCCTGCAATTCAAAGGACAGACTTTGGCCATCCAGGCTGCGCTGCACCTGCACCCGGTGCGTAGAGGTCTTGGTGGTGTCCTTGGGCAAGCGCTGTCCGACGGTCCAGCACTCACCCAACGTTTCGCCCTGCACAGCCAGCCATTCCTGCCAGGCGTGCCAGTGCGCCGGGGCGACACTTTCGTAGGTGCGCGCCTTGAGCAGCCGTTTGAGCTGCCCCGCGCTATCGAATGCATGCAGCACCGGCGCGCCTTGCAGGATGCCCCAACGCAACTGTGCGCCCGCCTCCTCGGCACGCCGGGCCAGCAGCATCAGCAAGGCGATATGCACCAGCCGCGCGGCGCCCCACTGCAACGGGCCGGCGTCGAACAGCACGACAATCAGGCGGTTGGCTTCACGGGCGCGGTATTGCGGCGCCAGGAACATATGCTCGCCGCCGACAGCCCGGCGCATAAACTCATCCGGCACTTCATCGGCCAGCAGCCATTCGCTGGAAAGCAGGCGCTCGTAAGGCCCACGGCGTTGCAGATCACCCACGCCATCCGGCTCCGGCACCCCGCCTTGCTGCCGACCGCGCAGTGGCCCGAGTACCGGGTTGAGGCGCCCCAGCAAATCGGCGAAGAGCGGCAGATGCTGCGGCGCAAACCACTCCAGCCATTGGCGCCAGGGTTGCAGGGCTTCAGGCAGTTGCATGGCGGGCTCCCCACTGCGTCGCGATGCGCTGAAGGTGTTCAACCGTCACCGGCAACAGGCGATCCAACGGCACGACGGCTTGCGGTTCGCGCCATAACAGCAAGGGCGAGCGCTTGAAACGTGCCGACAGCGTTTGGCCGAGCACGTCCACCGGCGCTGTCGGCTCCCAACTGGTGGGCAGCCACAGCCCCGGCGCGTCGGGGTGCACTGCGGCGTAGGCCACGCCGTCGACCCACGGCAAATCCACCGATGCTCCGGTGACC
Source organism: Pseudomonas sp. R76 (assembly GCF_009834565.1). Classification (GTDB taxonomy): domain Bacteria; phylum Pseudomonadota; class Gammaproteobacteria; order Pseudomonadales; family Pseudomonadaceae; genus Aquipseudomonas. The sequence goes on along the minus strand of NZ_CP019428.1, from coordinate 3,052,971 downwards.
ACCAATACATCGCCATTGGCGGTGGCGTGCAAGCGCGCCGCCTGTTCATCGGCGAGCAGCAGCAAGCGCGCATGCAAGCGGCGCGCGGCGTCGCCCCAGGCAACGGCGGCTTGAGGGTCGGCCGGCACCTGCCTTGGGCGCCAGGTCCAGGCGTAGTGGTCGGCACTCATGGCGTCAGCATTCGGGACAGTTGCCCGCGTACCTGCTGCAAGGGTTCCGGCATGGTCTCGCTATTGAAGTTGGCGTCGATCTCGCGCAGCAGCCCTTCGAGCGCCGGGCTGTCGGGCGGCTCGCTGCGGGCCAGGTAGTCTTGCGCCGTTTCGAGCAAGCGATTCAAGCGCGACATCGGCTGCAAGGTGGCCTCTTCGACCGCGCTGAACAAATGGCTGTTGCTGGACGCGGCAAACAGGTCGCGCAGTACCTCGCGGCCATGCTGCTGAGCCTCTTTGGTCGGCAGCACATACAGCAGCGGCCACAGGTCAGCATCGCTGGCTTGCAGCCGCCCGCCCAGCAGCGCGGCAGCCGCGATCAGCCGTTGGGACTTGACGATACGGCGGTCCGACAACGGGATGCCGGCTTCGCGCAGGCGCCGAATCGCCTGGGCCAGGGCCGGACGCACGGCGCCCAGGTCGACGTTTTTCAGGGCCTGGCTCAGCGTGTCCAATTGCGCCAACCCGAGCAACTGTTGCACGGGCCGCTGTTCCGACTGCCAACCGCCCGCCAGCATGGCTTCCAGTTGATTGTCCGGCACCGACTCGACAAACAGGTGCAACAGGAAGCGGTCGCCAAATGCCGCCAGTGCTTCATCGTCCGGCAAGCCGTTGGCGGCGCCGACGCACACCCGCAGCGGGCATTGGATTTGGGTATGGCCACGGCGAAAGCGGCGTTCGTTGAGCACGCCCAACAAGGTATTGAGGATGGCGGTGGAGCCCAGGAAGACTTCATCGAGAAACACGATATCGGCTTCCGGCAGCATGCCGCTGACGTCGGTTTCCACCGTGCCTTCACGCAGTTTCTTCAGGTCCACGGCACCGAAAAGCTCCGACGGCTCAGTGAAGCGCCCCAGCAAGTATTCGAAGTAACGCCCGCCCATGGATTGCGCCACACGCCGTACCACGGCGCTCTTGGCCGTGCCGGGCGGGCCGATGACCAGAATGTGCTCCTGGGCGACCGCCGCCAGCACAATCAGCTCGGCCAATTGCTCGCGCCCGACCAAGCCTTCGGTCGCCGTGCGCACAGCGTGGCGGATTTGCGTGGCAGCGCTTTGCAACTGAGCAATCATGGGTGTCTTCCCTGAAACCAAAGCGGGGAATCTTGCCTGAGGCTAAGGTATTAGCAAAGCGTTGTTACAACCTGCCTTGAGGAGTCAGCCCATGCAACTCGAAGGATCCTGCCATTGCGGCGCCGTAACATTCAGCCTGAACAGCCAGCATCCGTACCCTTACCAGCGTTGCTACTGCTCGATCTGCCGCAAGACCCAAGGCGGCGGTGGCTATGCGATCAACCTTGCCGGCGATACCCAAAGCCTGAAGGTGCAGGGACGCAAGCACATCTCGATCTACCACGCCAGGCTCAAGCCCGAGGGCGCCAGCCGCGCGTACGCGAGCACTGCCGAACGGCATTTTTGCTCGCAGTGCGGCAGCGCCTTGTGGCTGTTCAGCCCGGAGTGGCCGGAGCTGATTCACCCGTTTGCCTCGGCCATCGACACGCCGTTGCCGGTGCCGCCGGAGCACACGCACCTGATGCTCGGCTCCAAGGCGCCGTGGGTGGAAGTCAGCGTGCACAAGGGTGACCTGCAGTTCGACGAATACCCCGAAGAATCCATCGCCCAGTGGCATGCACGCTTGGGCCTGTCGCGTTAACAGTCTTTGACAGTTTCCCGACAAAGCTCACAAAGATTGTTGGCCAACTGCGCCCTAGCATTCGAGCATCCAAATAAGCCTGCGGGTGCTCTTCATGTTTCGCACATTGCGCGGTATTCCGCTGTTGGGTTGCCTGCTGGGCACGCTCGGTTGCCATGGGCAACCGCCTGCCCCGCCGCCAATTCCCAAGGGCGATTACGGCGCGATCATTCGTTACCTGCAAGCGCGTATTCCACGGGAAATGGCCCAGGAGAATGTGCCCGGCCTGTCGATTGCACTGGTCAATGGCCAGGAGCTGATCTGGGCGCGCGGGTTCGGCATGGCCGACAAGGCCCAGGGCGTGCCGGTCACGCCGAACACCGCGTTTCGCGCCGGTGGCATCTCCAAACTGCTCACCGCCACGGCCGCGTTGCAACTGGTCGAGCAGCAACGCCTGGGCCTGGACGCGCCGATCCAGCAAGCCCTGCGCGAGTTCTACGTGCGCTCGCGCTTTCACACCGACCAGGGCGCCGCCGACCGCGATATCACCCTGCGCCGTTTGCTCAGCCATCAGTCCGGCCTGCCCAGTGAACACCTGCGCGACCTGCGCAGCAGCTTCGCCATGGGCCAAATGCCAATGCGCGTGTCGGGTGTGTGGCTGAGCAGCCCACCCGGCTCGCAAGTGGCGTATTCCAACCTCGGCTATTCGCTGGTGGGCGCGGCGATTGAGCGGGTCAGCCACAAAAGCTTTGAAGCGCAGTTGCAGAGCAGCCTGCTCAAGCCGCTGGACATGAGCCAGTCGAGCTTTGTCGGCACCGGCACGCAGCTGAGCTTTCGCGCCCTGGGCTATGAGGATGGCGTGGCGAGCACCGACGCCCAAGTGCGTGACCTTGCCGCCGGCGGTTTGTGGGCCAGCCCGAAAGACCTCAGCCACTACGTGCAGATGCTGTTCGCCCAAGGCCTGTACAAAGGCAACCGCGTGCTCGGCAGTGCGTCGATTGACGCGATGTTCACCCAGCAGAACACCGGCAACGCGCTGGACTTCGATTGCCAGATGGGCCTGGGCTGGTTCCTCGCGCCGTGCGGCGATGAGCCCGTCGCCCCCGGCGTGCGCACCTACCAGCACAGCGGCGGTGGCGATGATTTTGCCGCGCAGTTGACCGTGTTGCCGGACGCGCAGCTGGCCGTGATCATCATGGCCAATGACAGCAGTGCCGAAGAGCTGGTCGCCAGGCTCGCCACCGACGCCCTGCGCCTTATGTTGCAGGCGCAAACCGGCGAAGCGGTCTGCGCCGACGACTGCCAGGCGCCCGACCATGGGCTCAAGGTGCGCCATGTGCCGGCCGCCGTCGACCGCAAACGCCTGGCCGGGTTTTACGCGACGGCCTGGGGCGTGTTCCGCATCAAGGACGACAACGGTCGATTGGCCGGCAAGTTGGCCGGGTTCGACTTCGAGCTGCTACGCGATGAATCCGGCTGGCTGCGGGCGCAGAAGAAGATCCTCGGCTTCTGGCTCAAGGACCTCGGTGACCTGGGGCGCGTGCAACTCGACGTGGTCACGGTGCAGGGCCGCCAGTTGCTCACCGCCCGCAGCCACGGCCAGCGCATTGCGATCGGCGAACGCATCGACCCGCCACCACTGCCGCTGGCGTGGGCCGACACCATCGGCACTTACCAAGTGCTCAACACCCACGAGCCCGACGCGCCGTTAAGTGGCATCAGCGTGCGCCTGGAAGAAGGCTTCCTGGTGATTCGTGGCCAATTGCACGACGAGCCGCTGACCGACTACATCCTGCTCCCCGTCGACAACGCCCACGCCGTGCTGGCCGGCAACGGCTATGGCCTGGGCGACACCGTGAGCCGCCAGGTCAATGGCCTCAGCGCGTCGGGCTACTCCTTCAAACGCACCCGCTCCCCCCACCACCGCCTGAATTTCTAACACGGACGAACACCCTGATGCGCTCAAAAAACCTCTGCCTGTCGTTCACCTCGCTGTGCCTGCTCGCGGCTGCCGACACCGCGACTGCCGAAGACTGGCAATACAGCCTCAAGGCCGGCGTGGCCAACGCGCCCCGCTACAGCGGCAGCGACGAACGTATGACTGCGCCGCTGCTGGGCGGCAAAATTATCAGCCCCTGGGGGATCTTCCTCGACACCGACAAGGGCCTGGGCTGGGGCTACGAAGGCAACGCCTTGAGCTTCAGCGCTTATGTCGGCGCCAGCCGTTCACGCAAGGATAAAAACGAAAGCCTGCATGCTGGCTCCAAACGTCTCAAAGGCATGGGCGAAATCAAGGCGCGCCCGCAATTGGGGGTCAGCGCCGCCTACAACCTGGGCGGCGTGATCGTAGGTGGGACGCTGGAACATGCCCTCAAGGAAGATGACCACAAGGACACCGGCAAGGCCTACACCCACCTGGAACTGAGCCTGGGCACCAACCTGTATGAAGGCCGCTTTGGCTCGGTGGATGCCAGCCTCAGCAGCCACTTCGGCGACCGCAACTACTTGCAGACCTGGTACGGCGTCACCACCGGCCAGGCCGCGCAAAGCCGCTTCAAGGCCTACAAGGCCGGTGCAGGCAACATCAGTAATGGCATGAATTTGGTGTGGAGCATGCCGATCAGCGAGCGCACGCAGTTTTCGACGTTATTGGACGTGCAGTACCTGGCGGATGAAGCAGGCAAGAGCCCGATTGTGGAGCGGCGGTTGCAGACGTCAGTGATGGGGGTGTTGGAATACAGCTTCTAGCTTGATGCCCCATCCGGGCAATGTGGGAGCTGGCTTGCCTGCAATATCCATAGGTATCTACGCAACTCTTTGTCTGATGTACCGAGATCCAAATGTGGGAGCGGGCTTGCTCGCGAATGCGGTGGGTCAGTCAGCTTATCTGTAACTGACCCACCGCATTCGCGAGCAAGCCCGCTCCCACAATTTGACCGAGTTCGGCCGTCAGACTTCTGTGCTTTGCTTTTCTGTGGGAGCGGGCTTGCCTGCGATGCAGGCAACTCGGTCCATCAGGCATAACCAGTTGATGCCATCGCAGGCAAGCCAGCTCCCACCCTGAATCGGTTATCACCCTGACCCTTGCTTAACGTCAGGGCTTACTCGGCATACGCCCAGGTCATCCGAAACGACGCGCCGCCCCACTCCGAATCCAGCACTTCCACTTGTCCGCCATGCCATTGGCTCACCCGCTTGACCAGCGCCAACCCCAAACCAAACCCGCCGGTGCGGCGGTCGCGGCTGGTGTCCAGGCGCAAAAAGGGTTCGAAGATCTTCGCCCGGCCTTCCAGCGGTACGCCAGGCCCGTCGTCATTAACGCGCACTTCGTAGCCACTGCCGAATTTGACCAAGGACACTTCCACACGGCGCTCGGCGTAGCGAATCGCATTGCGCAGCAGGTTGATCACCGCGCGCGCCATAAAGCGTGGCTCGATCTGGATAAAGTCGACCTCACAGGTGCGCAACGACAGCTGCACCCCGGCCGCCTCGGCTTCCAGGGCCACGCTGCCGATCACGCTGTCGAGCCAACTGTGGGCCTCGATGTTTTCCCGGGTGACCTGGGTGGCGCCACGCTCCAGGCTGGCGTAGGTCAGCAGTTCGGAGACCATTTCTTCCAGCTCGCCCAGGTCGGCGTACATGTCGGCGATCAGCTCGCGGCTTTGGCGTGGGTCGGACTGTTGCTTGAGTTGGTCCAGTTCGAACGACAAGCGCGCAATCGGCGTACGCAATTCGTGGGACACCGCGTTGGTCAGTTCACGCTGGTTGGCGATCAGGCTTTCGATGCGCTCGGCCATCTGGTTGAAGTGCCCGGCCAGTTCGCGCACGGTGGAGCGGCGCGGCAGCAGAATGCGCGAGGCCAGGTCGTTATCGCCAAAGCGCTGCGCGGCCAGGCGGATATGCTCCAGGTCACGCCAGTGCGGGCGCACCCAGAAATACAGCACGATGGCCAGGCTCACACCGAGGAAGCCGTAGGCCCACAGGTACAGCCATTTGGGCTCTTCCGGCAGTTTGATTTGCAGCAATTGCGGGCCACTATCAATCGTGGTCAGGAACTCCATAAAGTCCCCACGCACGACCAGTTGGCCGTCAGCCAGCAGTTTTTGTTCGCGCTCGTTCAGCGCCAGGGCATCGCTGGGCACCAGTTTCAGGCGCAAGCCGTAATGGGGTTGAAGTTCATCCAGACGCGCTTGCCGCGCCGCGCCTTGCAGGGGCTTCAGTTGCTCCACCAAACCATAGGCCGGGCCACGCAGCGCCTCACGGTTATAGACTTCGTTGGCCTCGGGCAATAACTCGTCGAAGGTGTAGTTGACCAGCCAGATCGCCCCCGCCAAACCCAGCGCCAGGATCACATACAGGCGCAGAAACAGGCGCAGCATCTAAACCTCCCACGCGAACGGGTTGAACAGGTAGCCCTTGCCCCAGATGGTCTTGATGCACACCGGCTCACGCGGGTTGTCATTGAGTTTGCCGCGCAGTTTGCTGATGTACACGTCGACGCTGCGGTTAAGGCCGTCGAAGGCGATACCGCGCATGCGATTGAGAATGTCGTCGCGGGAGAGGATTTTCCCCGAACTGCTGGCCAGCAACCACAGCAACTCGAACTCCATGGTGGTGAGGTCGATCTTCTCACCGCCCAGGCTGACCACCCGGCAGCTGCGATCAATCGACAGCCGGCCGAACTCCAGCGAGCCGCGTACGGTGGGCTCAGGCACCTGGCGACGTTGCAGCGCACGCAGCCGTGCGAGCAATACCGGCGGTTTGATCGGTTTGATCACGTAGTCATCGGCACCGGACTCCAAGCCCAGGATGTGGTCCAGGTCGTCCTCCTTGGCCGTCAGAATCACAATGGGCGTGTCAGACACATTACGAATCTCGCGACACACGTGCAGGCCGCTCTGGCCCGGCAACATCAGGTCGAGCACGACGATCTTCGGCTTGAAGTCGAGAAACGCCGCCAGGGCTTCATCACCCCGATGCACCACGCGCACCTCGAAACCGTGCTGCGCCAGAAAGTGCGCGATCAGCCCTGCCAGCTTCTCGTCGTCCTCAACGAGCAAGACCTTGCCCAAACCCAGGTTTTCCATAAATTCTCAGTGTAAGAACGCGGATTGAAGTACCGGCATTATAGGTGGCAAGCTGGCCGGAAACGGTACTGTACAAGAAGGAAAATCCGATGTTCTCCGCGGTTTTTGCACAACTTTCATGTTTTTAAGAGTTTTTTACATTTGCCGCATACTTTTTAACCTGCTTTTTTGCGCGGCGTGCGCGGCCCCTTCTCGCAGCACTGAAACAACCTGCGCGCCGCGAATCATCAAGTAATAAATCAGTCACGCGATGGTGAACTACACTGCGGCATAGTTAAATTTCATTCCTGCAAGAGCCACTTAACTATGCGTCATACCCAACTCGATACCCGAAGTAAAAGTAACCCAGGGAAAACCCTGCGTAACGTTGCAACCATTGCCGGGCTCGTCGGTATCTTGGCCGGATGCAGTAACGGCGCCGTGCCCAATACCCTGCCCAACAAGGCCAAGTTTATCAACCCGGCCGGGCTTTCCACGCCCACCGGCTATACCCATGTCGTAGAAGCGCCGGTGGGGCGCACGCTGTATATTTCCGGGCAGATCGCGTTCGACAAACAGGGACAACTTGTGGGTCCAGGTGATTTCACCGCTCAGGCTGAACAAGTGTTTGCCAATTTGAAAGTTGCACTGGAGGCCAGTGGCGCAACCTTTAATGATGTGGTCAAGCTGGGCGTCTATGTCACCGATGTGGGGCAACTAAGTGCCTTCCGAACCGTTCGCGATAAATATATCAATCAGAAAAATCCGCCCGCCAGCACACTGGTTGAAGTATCCCAATTTATTCGCAAAGAGTTGTTGTTGGAAATTGATGCAGTGGTGGTAGTGCCTGCTCAACCCGCAACTGCACAGTAGCGCGGTAACCGACTCGCTCAACGCCGGCCTTGAACCGCCGTTGCACTCGCAAAAAAGCCTGTCCACGTTACACTCGGAACGTGGATTCGCGCGTTGGCGCAGATGACCAAGGGAAATCAAGGAAGGCATTGAACCGCTTTCAGTTGTCGCGGTGGTTACTGGAACGGGAGCAGCATGCGCAAGGACTACCTGGCTTTTTTTATCTCACTGTTCCTGTCGCGGCTGGCGGACCAGATCCTGCTGTTTATCGTGCCGCTGATCGTGTTCCAGACCACCAACAGCGTGTCGTGGGCAGGGCTGGCGTTCTTTGTCGAGTCGCTGCCGCGTTACCTGGCGTTCCCGGTGTGCGGGGCGTTGTGCGACAAGTTTTCGCCGGTGCGCATCCTGCATATCAGCCAGGTGTACCGGGCGCTGGCCTGCGTGGTGGCGGTGGCGTTGTACGGCGTGTTCGACGGCATCTACTGGCTGGTGATCCTGTCGGCACTGTGCGGCGTGTTGACCACTCAGGGCATCATGGCGCGGGAAGTGGTGATGCCGCATATCTTCAAGCATTACACCTACGCCAAAACCTTGTCCTACTCGCAGATTGCCGACCAGAGCGGCCTGGTGCTGGGGCCGTTGGTGGCGGCGCTGATGCTGGAAGTCTGGGCGTGGCATTGGGTGGTCATCGGGATTGCCGGCTTGTTTGTGCTGGCGGATGTGGCGATGTGGGTCTGGCAGCGCAACACCACGGTGAATCTGCACAGTCATGAGCAGCACCCGGATATCTGGCTGCAGCCGCTGCGCATCGCGTTCGGGCATATCCGCAACCTGGTGGAGTTGAAGCGGATCATCACCCTGGCGGTGGGTGTGAACCTGATGATTGGCGTGACGCTGGCCACGTCTGCCGCGATGGTCACGGGCCAATACGGCGCCGGCAAGGACACCTACGCCCTGCTGCAGGCGGCGGGTGCGCTGGTGACCATCGGCATCCTGTTTTATCTGGCGCGCGCCACGCTACCGCTGAAGGTGATGGGCGGGCTGTCTTACGCGATGATCGGCGTGGGCGCGCTGATCACCGCCCTGAGCCCCAATGTGTGGGCGTACAGCGTTGGCTTCCTGCTGGTCACCGGCTTCGACAAGATGTTCAACGTGTACCTGCGCAGCACCCGTCAGCGCGTGATTCCGGTGCAGGACTTCGGCAAAACCGTCGGCGTGATTACCTTGCTCAACAACCTGTCCCAGCCCTTGGCAGGCTTGTTGGTGGCCGTATTGGCGGCGCCGCTGGGCACGCAGACGGTGATCCTGCTGCTGGTGGGGCTCACCGCGCTGCTTGGGGTGGCGGTGGCCTCAGGCTGGCACGCCACTGTGAAAGCGGAACTCGATATCGGGTGATTCGATCAGCTCCTGCTCGGTCGCCCTCACCCGCTCGATCACTTGGGCGATGTCTTTGGCGTCGCCGTACTGGTAGGCCAGTTTCAAGTAACCCTGGAAATGCCGGGCCTCGCTTTTGAGCAGACCGAAATAGAACTTGCCGAGTTCTTCGTCCAAATGTGGCACCAGTGCTTCGAAACGCTCACAACTGCGCGCTTCGATAAAGGCCCCGACCACCAGGGTATCCACCAGCTTGACCGGCTCGTGGCTGCGCACCACTTTGCGCAAACCCGAAGCATACCGGCCTGCATGCAGTTGACGCAGTTCGACTTTGCGCTTCTTGATCAGGCGCATGACTTGCTCGTGGTGCACCAGCTCTTCGCGGGCCAGGCGCGACATCATGTTGATCAGGTCAACATGGGCGTGGTACTTGGCGATCAGGCTGAGGGCGGTACTGGCGGCTTTGAATTCGCAGTTCTTGTGGTCGATCAGCAGCGTTTCCTGATCGGCCAAAGCAGCCTGGACCCAGGCGTCGGGGGTGCGGCAGCCGAGGAATTCGTGGATTTCGGGCAGGTTCATCGGGCTCACGGGCAAAAGGATCACAAAAGGGGGCCGATTATACCGACCCCGCCGCAGACCACCAGCCACTGGCGTTGATGTGCATCAACATGACGTCTGGCGAGCAGCAACTATAGTTGTCCAGAGCGCCTTTTCCCCGTCTCTGGAGATCCGTCCATGCAAGCTATCCGCAGCATCCTGGTGGTCATCGAGCCCGAGCACTCGGAAAGCCTGGCCCTCAAGCGTGCCAAGCTGATCGCCGGGGTCACCGGCGCGCACCTGCACTTGCTGGTCTGCGACAAGAAGCATGAACACTCGGCGCTACTGAGCCTGCTCAAGTCCGGCCTGCAGGAAGACGGCTACAGCGTGACCACCGAGCAGGCGTGGAATGACAGCCTGCATGAAACCATTATCGACGTGCAACAGGCCGAGGGCTGCGGGCTGGTGATCAAGCAGCACTTCGCCGACAGCCCGCTGAAAAAGGCCTTGCTGACCCCCGCCGACTGGAAACTGCTGCGCTACTGCCCGACTCCGGTGCTGCTGGTGAAAACGGCCACGCCGTGGGCCGACAAGGTGGTGCTGGCGGCGATTGACGTGGGCAACAACGACACTGAACACCAGGCACTGCACAACACCATCATTGACCACGGGTTTGAAATAGCCAGCCTGGCCAAGGCGCAATTGCACGTGATCAGCGCGCATCCATCGCCCATGCTGTCGGCGGCCGACCCGACGTTCCAGCTCAAGGAAACCATCGAGGCGCGCTATCGCGAGCAGTGCAAGGCGTTCCAGGCCGAGTTCGACGTGGATGACGCGCGCCTGCATATCGAGGAAGGCCCGGCCGACGTGTTGATCCCGCATGCGGCGCATAAATGGCAGGCGGCGGTGACGATCATCGGCACTGTGGCACGCACGGGTATTTCGGGGGCGTTGATCGGCAATACGGCGGAAGTGGTACTGGATGCGGTGGAGAGTGATGTGCTGGTGCTCAAGCCGCAGGAGTTGATGGATCACTTGGAAGAGCTGGCGACCAAAGCTTGAGACAATGAAGATTAAATGTGGGAGCGGGCTTGCTCGCGAATAGGGTGGCTCAGTCGACATCTGTATCAACTGACAGACCGCATTCGCGAGCAAGCCCGCTCCCACATTTTTGCTTTGTATTGTCAGTCAGCAAACGCATCCCGCAGGAACCCAGGGGCGATATAGCGCTGATAATGCGCCTCGGACAGGATAAAAAACTCGCGGTCAATGGCATCGCGCAGCTCCGGCAATGCCCAATCGCGAAACTCCGGCATCAGCACCATGCCATAAGCCTCCAGATTGGAAATCACCCGCGCGCCCCGGGCAATCAACTGGTAGGCCCAGCAGTACTCGGACTGGTGCGGCACAAAGCGAATTTTGCGCTGCTCCAACTGCCCGCGCAGCATCTTGGGGTCGAAAACCTCCAGCTTGCCGGCCATCACCTGCACCAACAGCTGCTCAAGTCGAAGCCAGACGGCGCGTTTTTCTTCCTCGTTATAGCCATTCCACTGGATCACTTCGTGGTGGAAACGCTTGCAGCCACGGCACACCAGATCGCCGTAAACCGTAGAGCACAGGCCGACGCAGGGGGTCTTGATGGTTTGGTTGGACATGGGCAGCGACACACAAATCAGCGAAACAGTGCGCCATGTTAGCCCTTTGTCTAAGGTTGATCACCCAGCAAACTTGGTTAGGCAACTTACCTTTAGATTTTTTTTGCCGTAGAATCATCCGGCCTTGTAAGGCGCCAATAATCCGCTGGAAGCTGTTTTCAAAGCGTCACGAGCACAGTCGTTCCTTCAGAACGGTGTTGGCGATGGTTATTACCCGGTAGGTAACAGCCAGCGCCAACCCTCATCAGCTCCGTTCTGCAGGCGTAAAACTTTGAAAGCAGCTTCTGTGAGGAATGCCGGCAGCGCTGGCTTTGCGGCCCAAAAAGCCCCCGAGCGCATGCGTGCCGTTCATTTCTGGATGAGCGTCCCGTGGGACCACTGATGAGGGTAATAACTGTGCTTGAAGCCTACCGCAAACATATCGAAGAGCGTGCAGCACTGGGTATCGTTCCCCAGCCGCTTAACGCCGAACAAACCGCAGGCCTGGTTGAGCTGCTGAAAAATCCCCCGGCTGGCGAAGAAGAATTCCTCGTTGACCTGATCACCAACCGCATCCCACCAGGCGTTGACGAAGCTGCCTACGTCAAGGCCGGTTTCCTGTCTGCCCTGGCCAAGGGCGAAGCCACTTCCCCCCTGATCGACAAGAAACGCGCTGTTGAACTGCTCGGCACCATGCAAGGCGGCTACAACATCGTGACCCTGGTCGAGCTGCTGGACGACGCCGAACTGGCGCCCGTCGCTGCCGCCCAACTCAAGCACACCCTGCTGATGTTCGATGCGTTCCACGACGTCGCGGAAAAAGCCAAGAACGGCAACGAACACGCCAAAGCCGTGATCCAGTCCTGGGCCGATGGCGAGTGGTTCAAGAACCGCCCGACCCTGGCCGACAAGATCAGCCTGCGCGTGTTCAAGGTCACCGGCGAAACCAACACCGACGACCTGTCCCCTGCCCCGGATGCCTGGTCCCGTCCTGACATCCCGCTGCACGCCCTGGCCATGCTGAAAATGGCGCGCGAAGGCATCGTGCCGGACGAGCAAGGCAAGACCGGCCCGATGAAGCAGATCGAAGAGATGCGCGGCCAAGGCTTCCCGATCGCCTACGTCGGTGACGTGGTCGGCACCGGTTCGTCGCGTAAATCGGCAACCAACTCGGTACTGTGGTTCTTCGGCGACGACGTTCCTTACGTGCCGAACAAGCGCGCAGGCGGCTTCTGCTTCGGCAGCAAGATCGCTCCGATCTTCTACAACACCATGGAAGATGCTGGCGCACTGCCAATCGAATTCGACGTCACCAACATGAACATGGGCGACGTGATCGACCTGTACCCGCATGCTGGCAAAGTCTGCAAACACGGCACCGATGAAGTCCTGACCACCTTCGAAATGAAGACCCCGGTGCTGTTGGACGAAGTTCGCGCCGGCGGCCGTATCCCGCTGATCATCGGCCGTGGCCTGACCGAAAAGGCACGTGCCGAACTCGGCCTGCCGCCTTCGACCCTGTTCAAACTGCCGGAAGCACCGGCTGAAAGCGACAAGGGCTACACCCTGGCGCAGAAAATGGTCGGTCGCGCCTGCGGTCTGCCAGAAGGCAAAGGCGTTCGTCCTGGCACCTACTGCGAACCGAAGATGACCACCGTGGGCTCCCAGGACACCACCGGTCCTATGACCCGTGATGAACTGAAAGACCTGGCGTGCCTGGGCTTCTCGACCGATCTGGTGATGCAGTCGTTCTGCCACACCGCGGCTTACCCCAAGCCGATCGACGTGACCACCCACCACACCCTGCCTGACTTCATCATGACCCGTGGCGGTGTATCGCTGCGTCCAGGCGACGGCATCATCCACAGCTGGCTGAACCGCATGCTGCTGCCGGACACCGTCGGCACCGGTGGTGACTCCCACACCCGTTTCCCGATGGGCATCTCGTTCCCGGCCGGTTCCGGTCTGGTCGCGTTCGCTGCAGCCACTGGCGTGATGCCACTGGACATGCCGGAATCGATCCTGGTGCGCTTCAAAGGCAAAATGCAACCTGGCATCACCCTGCGTGACCTGGTTCATGCCATTCCTTACTACGCGATCCAGGCTGGCCTGCTGACCGTAGAGAAGAAAGGCAAGAAGAACGCCTTCTCCGGCCGCATCCTGGAAATCGAAGGCCTGAACGACCTGACGCTGGAGCAAGCGTTCGAGCTGTCCGACGCCTCGGCTGAACGTTCGGCTGCCGGTTGCACCATCAAGCTGTCGAAAGATTCGGTCACCGAATACCTGAACTCCAACATCACCCTGCTGCGCTGGATGATCGGCGAAGGCTACGGCGATGCACGCACCCTGGAACGTCGCGCCCAAGCGATGGAAGCCTGGGTTGCCAACCCGGAACTGATGGAAGCCGATGCCGACGCGGAATACGCCGAAATCATCGAAATCGACCTGGCCGAAATCAACGAGCCGATCCTCTGCGCACCGAACGACCCGGACGATGCCCGTCTGTTGTCCAGCGTTGCCGGTGAGAAGATCGACGAAGTGTTCATCGGTTCGTGCATGACCAACATCGGTCACTTCCGCGCTGCCGGCAAGTTGCTGGAACAGGTCAAGGGTCAGCTGCCAACCCGTCTGTGGCTGTCGCCGCCGACCAAGATGGACGCTCACCAACTGACCGAAGAAGGCTACTACGGCATCTACGGCAAGGCTGGCGCGCGCATGGAAATGCCGGGCTGCTCGCTGTGCATGGGTAACCAGGCACGTGTAGAGCCGAACTCGACCGTTGTGTCGACGTCGACCCGTAACTTCCCGAACCGTCTGGGTGACGGCGCCAACGTCTACCTGGCGTCGGCTGAGCTGGCAGCTGTGGCCTCCACGCTGGGTCGCCTGCCGACCGTCGAAGAGTACATGGGTTACGCAGCGAAACTGGACACCATGGCCAGTGACGTTTACCGCTACCTGAACTTCGACCAGATCGCCGAGTTCCGCAAAATCGCAGCAAGCGCCAACATCCCGGTGATTCAAGCCTAAGGTGTGTTGATGTAAAGGACGCCGCGTATCGAGAGGTACGCGGCGTTTTTTATGCCTGGAATACAAACCCCTGTGGGAGCTGGCTTGCCTGCGATAGCTGTCCATCAGTTGATGCATCTTTGACTGACCTACCGCTATCGCAGGCAAGCCAGCTCCCACAGTTGATGCCTTGCACGCTCAGGTTTGGGTCTGTAGCGCCAACTGCACAGCACCATCAACGCTCAAGCCGCTGAGCAAGACCTGTGGCGCAAGCGCCTCCGGCAAGGCTTGCAGCACTTCCAACGCGTCATGCCGCACGCGTGCCAGCACCAAACGCTTGCCCTCCCCGCGCACCTGCGCAAAAAAATGCCGCCAGCGCCTCGATGTGAGTTGATGTAAAGGACGCCGCGTATCGAGAGGTACGCGGCGTTTTTTATGCCTGGAATACAGCCTCGACAACACCACAAAACCCCTGTGGGAGCTGGCTTGCCTGCGATGGCTGTCCGTCAGTTGATACATCGTTGACTGACCTACCGCTATCGCAGGCAAGCCAGCTCCCACAGTTGATGCTTTGCACATTCAGGACGGGTGCCGCAGTGCCAACTGCACAGCACCGTCAACGCTCAAGCCGCTGAGCAAGACCTGTGGCGCAAGCGCCTCCGGCAAGGCTTGCAGCACTTCCAACGCGTCATGCCGCACGCGCGCCAGCACCAAACGCTTGCCCTCCCCGCGCACCTGCGCAAAAAACGCCGCCAGCGCCTCGATACTGGTGCCATCCAGATCCGGAGATTCTTCCAGGCTCAGCACCACCGCCTCCACCGGCGATTGGCGCATCAGGCGCAACGCTGCGCCAAGAATGCGTTCGGCATTGGCAAAAAACAGCGCCTCGCTGGGCCGCACGATCAGCAGGCCCGGCACTTGCACGGCATCAGCGTGGTGTTGACGATCGACAAAGTCATGGCTGTCACCCAAGCGCCCCAGCACCTGGATATCAGCCGCCGACATCTGGCGCAGCATCAGCACCACGCTGATCGCTACCGACACCAGCAAGCCATCCAGCACGCCCAGCACCAGCACTGCAGCCACGGCACAGATCACCAGCAGACGATCGCGCCGCCAGAGAAAATAACGCCCCAGCGGCTGCAGGCTCAAACCACGGCCCAGCGCGTAGATGACGATGGCGGCAAGCACCGGTTCCGGGGTCAGTGCGACATAGGGCAGTACCGTCAGCACGATCACCAGCACCACCAGCGCGGCGACGATTCCGGCCAGGCGTGAACCGGCACCGGCGGCCTCATTGGCCGAGGTCGCGGAATAGCCGGCACCGGCCGGCATGCCGTGAAACAGCCCGGAGATCAGGTTGGCCGCGCCCAGCGCAAGCAGGTCGCGGTTGGATGACACACGGTCGCCGTGCTTCAGCGCGAACGAACTGATAGAACCGTAGGACTCCGCATACAGGATCATCACCAAGGCAAACGCCAACTCACCCAGGCGCAGCCAATCGGCGAATGGCAGCACCGGCAAATGCCCGAATTCCAGGCGCAAGTCGATCAGACCGATCAACGCCACACCGTGTGCCTGTAACTCCAGGTACTGCCCGGCAACAATGCCCAGGATCACCACCAGCAGCCCGCCCGGCAGGCGCGGAATACGCGCACACAACCACAACACTATCAACGCAGCCGCCGCGACCATCGCAGCCGGCCAGTTCCAACGGGGCAGCTGCTCTATCAGTTGCGGCAGAAAGCGGACCAGGTTGTTGTCGGTCAAGTGCACACCGACCACACTGGCCAGCTGCTTGAGGATGATGGTCAGCGCCAGGCCGAAGGCAAACCCGCGCAACACCGGTTTAGCGATAAACGAAGTGACACCGCCAAGCTTGAACAGCCCGGCCAGCAGGAACAGCACCCCGGTGATCAACACCAACCCGAACGCCAGGGCCAGCCTCAGCGCCGGGTCACCGCCCGCCAGGCTGGCGGTGGCGGCAGCCAATACTGCTGCCGAAGACGAGGTGGCCGAGACAATTGCAAAGCGGCTGGTGCCGAACAGGCCGTAACACACCAGCCCGGCAAACAGCGCAATCACCCCGGCCTGGGGCGGCAGCGCGGCGATACTGGAATAAGCCACGGCCTCCGGCAGCAGCAAACCGGCAATGGATAACCCGGCGAGCAGGTCCTGGGTGCGATTGGGAGGCGTGGCAACTGGGTCAGCGGTTTCAGTTTTCAATCGGCCCGACCCATCCCGGCAAATAACGCGCTTCCTGGCTGCGCGCCAGGCCCATGGCCTTGCTCAACAGCTTGGCGTTCGGTTGGCTGACCACGTCGCTGCCGATGCGGGTGCGAAAAAAGTCGGCCCACAGAAACTCGCTGAACGGCGTCGCGTCCTTGGCGTAGCCACCCGCCATACGCAACAGGCCCGCCAGGCTGCGATACGGGTCGTCCTGCAGGTCGGTTATCTTGCGCGGAATGGCTTCGTAGGTCCGACGCAGGCCACGCGCGTCGTAAGGATGCACCCACTGATTGAACGCCATGACATTCCAGAAGGTGCTGCGCTCCACAAATGACAAGTCCTTGAGCATCAGCAACGAAACACTCTTGACCTCTTCCAGCAGCAGCGCCAGGCCGAAATGGTGGTGATCGGTGATGTAATAACGCTCGTCCGGCCCCAGCACGCAAGGAAACCAGTGCTTGTCGAGCGCGGCGGCGCGCTCCTTGCGTTTGAGCCTGGTCCAGGCTTCGCGCTTGGTGGCCACTTCAGCCATGCCGACGGTCAATTGCGTCGGGTGCAGCTTTTCCAGTTTGCAGGTGATCAGTTGCGGGCGCGGCCGTGCCATGAATCTCTCCACAGAAATGACTATGCCGACAGCTTAGCCCTCATTGCCTGCCCAGGGTCGAGACTCGGCAAGTTTTCCAGGCGCAAAAAAAGCCGATTCGCGCAGTGCGCGAATCGGCCTTGGGGTGTGCAGCTTGGTGTCAGGACAGCAGCGAGTATATCAGCGCGGTAATCGCGACCAGACCGACTGCGGTAACAAACACGTTGGACGCCTGCCCCCGGTACTTGGCCATGGCCGGCACCTTGCGGATCGCGTACATCGGCATCAGGAACAGGATCGACGCGATGATCGGGCCACCCAGGGTCTCGATCATGCCGAGGATGCTCGGGTTCAGCGTGGCGACGATCCAGCACACCACCAGCATGAAGGCGGCGGTCATGCGGTCCAGGGACTTGGCAGCCGGGCGGCGACCGGTCTTGAGCACCAGACCTTTGAGACCCTCGCTGGCGCCGATATAGTGGCCCAGGAACGACTTGGCAATCGCCACAAACGCAATCAACGGCGCGGCGAAGGCGATGGTCGGGTTGTCAAAGTGGTTGGCCAGGTACGACAGGATCGACAGGTTCTGCGCTTTCGCCTCGGCCAGTTGCGCCGGCGACAGCGTCAGCACGCAGCTGAACACGAAGAACAGCACCATCACCACCATCAGCAAGTGCGCGCGCGACAGGATCTGCGAGCTGCGCTCATCGGCGTGCGCGCCGTACTGACGCTTCTGGTCCACCGCGAAGGCCGAGATGATCGGCGAATGGTTGAACGAGAACACCATCACCGGAATCGCCAGCCACAGCGTGTTAAGCAGCGCCGACGGCGCCGGCACCTCGCTGGCGGTGCTGAGAATGCCACCGGTCCAGTGTGGGATCAGGTACACGGCGAGGAACAACAACGCGACGATAAACGGATACACCATCAGGCTCATGGCCTTGACGATCACTTGCTCACCGCAACGCACCACGGCCAACAGGCCCAGGATCAGCACAAACGCCAGGATCGCGCGTGGCGGCGGCATGATGTGCAGTTGGTGCTCCATGAAGCTGCTGACCGTGTTGGTCAGTGCCACGCTGTAGATCAGCAGGATCGGGAAGATCGCGAAGAAGTACAACAAGGTGATCAGTGCACCGGCCTTGAGGCCGAAATGTTCTTCGACCACGTCGGTGATGTCGGAGCCTTCACGCCCGGACAGTACAAAACGGGTCAGGCCACGGTGGGCAAAGAACGTCATCGGAAATGCCAGCAGCGCCAGGATCACCAGCGGCCAGAAGCCCCCAAGACCCGCGTTGATCGGCAAAAACAAAGTACCGGCGCCGATGGCGGTGCCGAATAGGCCGAGCATCCAGGTGGTGTCCTGGCGGCTCCAGCTTGTGAGGGTTGCAGGTGTCGTTGCATAGCGTTCGTCGACGCTATTGGCCTGATCATTCATCCGGTCGGATCTCCGCATTTCCATAGCCGGGACGAGTCAGAAAAACCTGACAGGCAGCGCCCCGACCATAACAAGCGCGCGATTGTCCGGGATTCTCTTGAATAAGCAAAGACTTAGCTGAGGAACGGTGGTGCGGTGCAGGTGTTTGAGTGCGGCCGTAGGCGGCGGTTTTAGAGGGCTGCGCACATGGAATGCATGCCCAAACACTCTATTTTTGACCGCAGCCCAGGCTCGCGCTGACGCTGCGCGCCCTGGCGCCTTCACGATCATCACGCACCCAAACTTAAAGAGAATTCTCACAAAAGAAACAGATGAAACCTGCATCTAAATTATTTTTTCACAGCAACAACGTAATAACTGTTACAGGAATATACCCAGCCATTGAGCACCCGACAGACGTCAAACTAACATCCTTCGTCGCACCATTTACAAAACAATAACGGCTCCCTCACTTAACGCCTCAGGAGTTCGAAAATGCGAACACATACGCTTGTTTTTTCCGGCCTACTGCTTATAAGTTCATTAAGCCCGTTTGCAAGTTACGCCAAACAGCCTATATCCGACCCTAATGCCCTGGGCTCTTCTCCTCAATGGTTGACCACCAGGGTTTATATAGAGGGCGCGCCAGAGCAGGACGTCAAGGCCAGCTACCCCGGCGTGGTGGGGATATCAATGTGGGACCCGCAGCGTAACCGCTACAAGTTTTTTTTACACCGACACCGGGCAATCAAAATATGCCGACGGCGGTGGCGGTTACTTCTTGGTCAGCGGCGACAGGAAGACCCATGTTCTGATACCTGACAAGGGACCGAACAGAACAATTGTCCGACGCCTGGAAAAACTTGATAACCGCGAGTTCACTTACTCGCGCGAAGTGCCTCGCGACATGGTAGCCACCAACCCTCCTGTTCGAATTTACGTGGTGCACGCCCCGTACAATGGCCCGATCAAGACGGCCATGTCGAACTAGCCAACTATTCAAAGCCTTATAACTGTCACTCGCCCACATTTCAATAATAACCAGTGAGTTACCAACATGAATATAAGCACCCGCATCAAGTCGTGGTATATCCCTGCACTGCTGGCAGCCACCTTGCTACCAGGCGTTGCCATTGCACAGACCACTCCCGCCCAGCCCGCCCACACCAATGCCGTTACGTCCGACAATGCAGTCATGTTGACCGTTTTCCTTAAACACGATCAGTCACGACCGCTCAGCGCGCTGAAAGCACAACTTGCCCAGCAGGAATTTCACAAAGTGTTCCCTCCTGCCGGCGTGGAAGTGGTCAGTTGGAATATAACCATGGGCATTGGGCAGGTGATCGTCCTGCGCCTGCCTGCGCGGCGCCTGGCAGAAGTTAATCTTGCGATCGAAAACACCGCCTGGGGTGTTTACACAACAGAATTCTTTCCCACGTACGACTTCATGCCCATCGCACAGGCGGAACAAAACAAGGCACGGCAGGTTGGCGCTGCGCAGTAATGATGGCCAGGCGGCTGGACGATTACACTGTGCAGCCGCGCTGGAACTGACCCAGGAGGCAATTTATAGGCGCCGGCTTTGGCTGAATAATACATTCCCTGGCAAATCTATTTTAGAATCGACCTGGTTCCTGTACGTTGAGGCTGTGCCCGCCTTTTTTTTTTGAGAGCCCCGCCATGCCTCGCGTTTCCCGCAAACAAGCCGCACTCAACCGTGAAATCATCGTCGAGGCGGCCACGCACCTGTTTCGTGAGCGCGGGCTGCACGGCATCAGCCTGTCGGATGTGATGGCCGCCGCCGGCCTGACCCACGGCGGTTTCTACGGGCACTTTGCGTCCAAGGAAGCCTTGGCCACCGAGGCTAGCCAGAAGGCTTTCGAGCAATCCAACCAGGGCTGGCAGGAGAAACTCGAGCGCTGTGAAGACCCGCACTCCGCCCGCGAAGCCATCCTGCGCCACTATTTTTCAGCCAACCACCGCGACAATCCGGGCGACGGCTGCCCCATATCCGCCTTCACCCCGGACATGTGCCATGAGCCCGCCGACACGCCGCTGCAGCACACCTTTATCGCTGGGGTTGAACAGTCACTGGAGATCTTCGCCCAGCTTCAGGATGACGACCGCCAGGCCATGCTGGCCAAGTACGCGATGATGATCGGCGCCGTCACGCTGGCGCGTGCGACACGCGGCAGCAGCTTGTCAGACGAATTCCTGGAAGCCGCGCGAAACACGCTGCTACCCGAGAAGAAATCGGATGTGTCCGTTGACAGCCGCGCGCCTGGCCCAGCATGATCGGGGCATGAACCTTATTCAGCTGCACCTCACCCGCACCACCACCACGACCGCTAATGGCGGGTCGTGCGGTTGCTGTGGGTGCTTGAACTAAACACACACGGATTCAACCCAAGGCCCCGCCAGCAATGGACGGGGCCTTTTTTATGGCTCCGCCACCTGGCCACTGCAAGGAGCAAGACCATGGCAAACGCCCTGCTGATCATCGATATGCAAATCGGTTTATACGATGGCCCGGAAAAACCCTTTGAACGCGAACGCGTGCTGGCGACCATCAACCAACTGATTCAGCGCGCCCGCGCGGTCGACGCGCCGATCTTCGTCGCCCGCCACACAGGGCCGGTGGGCTCGCCGATTGAAGCCGGCAGCCCGCTCTGGCAGCTGTGGCCCGGCCTGGCTGTCGACGCAGCCCGTGACCACCTGTTCAATAAAACCCGCCCCAGCTGCTTTTTCGGCACTGACCTCGCCCAGCAACTGGCGGCGACGCAGGTCGATGAACTGGTGATTGTGGGGATGAAAACCCAGTTCTGCATCGACACTACTTGCCGCGTCGCCGTGGAACTGGGGTTTTCGGTGATCTTGCCGGAAGACGGCCATACCTGCATGGACACCCCGGCGTTGTCGGCCGCGGCGATCATCGAACATCACAATGCGACCCTGGCGGGGGCGTTTGTGAAGCGGGTCAAGGCGCAAAGTATTGAGTTCTAGCGTGACCTGGGCGGGATTTTTATGACTGAACAAAACGTTCCGTCGTACAAATCCCGCATACTCACCCTTCAAACCCTTCAGGAAGAGCCTTCCGATGTCCACCACCGTCCTGGTCCTGGTTGAAACCATCAACGAATACCTGCAAATCATCGAGAGCAATGACTTTCATGTGATTCTGGCTCCGACACCGGCCGAACGCGCCCAGGCGATCAAAGCCCACGGTGGGCAGATCAAGGCCGTGCTGACCCGTGGCCCGCTGGGGCTGTATGCGGAGGAAATCGCCGCGCTGCCGTTGCTGGAGATCATCTGCGTGATCGGCGCCGGCTACGAACATGTGGACCTGCAGGCGGCCGCCAACCGTGGCATCGTCGTCACCAACGGTGCCGGGGTGAATGCGCCGTCCGTGGCCGACCACGCCATGGCGTTGCTGCTGTCGTTGGTGCGCGGCATTCCTCAGACTGACGCGGCCGTGCGCCGCAGCGAATGGCCGAAGGTGATGCGCCCTTCCCTGGGCGGCAAGCAACTGGGCATTCTCGGGCTCGGCGCGGTGGGCATGGAGATCGCCAAGCGCGCCGCCCTCGGCTTCGGCATGGAGGTGAGCTATCACAACCGCCAGCCCCGCGATGATGTGGATTACACCTATTGCGCAACGGCGGTGGAACTGGCGCGCAATTCGGACTTCCTGATCCTGGCCACGCCTGGCGGCGCGAGCACCCGCCACCTGATCGATCGCCACGCCCTGGATGCGCTGGGCCCGAACGGCTATCTGGTGAACATCGGCCGTGGCAGCGTGGTGGTCACCGCCGACCTGGTGGCCGCGCTGGAGCAACGGCGCATTGGCGGCGCGGCGCTGGATGTGTTCGACGATGAGCCCAAAGTGCCGGACGCCCTCAAGCGCCTGAGCAATACCGTGCTCACCTCTCACGTGGCCGGCCTGTCGCCGGAAGCTGCCCACGACACCGTGCAGCGCGTGGCCGATAACCTGGTTGAATACTTTGCCGGCCGCCCCGTGCTGACCCCGGTGAACCTGCCGCCGCGCAACTAGTAGCGAATAGCCAGCGCCGACCTGAAACCTGACTACACTGCTTGGCGGGGATGCTCAGGACGCCGGTGCATGACCGGCGAAGGAACGCAGAATGTTTGGCCATGGACTCGGCCCGGCCCGTCAACGCGGGGCCATCGGCTTGATGGGCGCGGTGACCCTTGGGGTCGCGCTGTTGTTTCTGTTGCTGGTGGTCGACAGCGGTCGCCTGTACCTGGAAAAGCGCAAGTTGCAGCGTGTGGCCGACACCGCCGCGCTGGAAGCGGTGAGCCGCAGCGGCAAGTGCGTGGCGCCCAACAACAATGCCGCACAATTTGCGACGCAAAGTGCGGCGCGCAACAACTTCAAGGTCGACGCCAATCGCACGCTGGCCATTGCCTGCGGCACCCTGGCCACCGGCGCCGACTTTATGCGCACCTTCAGCCCTGACCCCGCCAAAGCCGACGCCATCCGGGTGATCGCCACCCACCGGGTGCACACCAGCATCGCCCACGGCCTGCTCACGCTGTTTTCGGCTCAGCCCGTCAACCTCACCACACTCCTCAGCGCCACCGCCGTGGCCTCGACACCCGCCCCTACAGTGGCGTCACTCACCATTCGCAGCACGTTGTTGACCGTGGACAGCACCAAGTCTAAAGCCCTCAACGCGCTGATCGGTGGTTTGCTCGGCGGCAAGTTGCAACTCGACGCGGTCGGTTGGAACGGCTTGATCAATACCGATATCAGCCTGCTCAAGTACCTGGATGCCTTGGCCATCCAGCTGAATGTCAGCGCGGGCAACTACGACCAGTTGCTCAAGACCGACGCCACCGTTGGCCAACTGATCCAGGCCGCCATTGACGTGCTCAAGCTCGGCGGTGACGCGGTCAAGGTGGTGATCAACAACCTCGAAGCCATCAAGTTGATCGCGCCGGGAACGCAGATCCTGCACCTGGGCGACTTGATCAATATCCAGAACGGCACGGACAAGAGTGCGCTGGATGTCGACCTGCAACTGTTCAACCTGATCCAGTGCTTTGTGCAGCTGTCGAACAAGGCCAGCGCGCTGGCGGTCGAGCTGCCGGTGGACGTGCTGGGCCTGATCGGTGTCACCGTCACCACCAAAGTGATCGAGCCCGCGCAGTTGTCCAGCATTGGCAACCCGAAGGACATCGACAAGCAGCCCATCTTTGTGCGCACCGCTCAAGTGCGCACACTGATTTCGGTAAAGTTGCCGATCGTCACGGTGGTCAATAGCGTGCTCGGGGGCCTGGTGGATACCTTGAATGTTGTGCTCGGCGGCCTGCTCGGCTTACTCGACCCCAATTGTTGTTTGGTCACCAGCCTTGAAATCGGCGACAAACTCGACATCGCCCTGGAAGCCGCCGGCGGCAGCGCCAAGGTCACCGGCTACAGCTGCGACGGCGATAAAAAGTCCTTGTCGGTGCTCGGCGAAACCGCCGCGTTGCGCGCGATGATTGGCCAGGTTGATCCGCAGAACTTGTTCTCATCCAAAGAACAACTCAACGTCGACGAGTACCCGGTGGTCGATATCGGCACCAAAACCCGCAAGCGCGGCACCGGCGTGTGCAGCGACAGGCAGGCGTTTGCAGCGGGCGGCCTGGGCATCCGCGTCGACAGCAAAGTGCTGAAAACCGAGCGTGCGCACACCTACACCGCCCCGCCCGCGATTAATCAGCCACCCAGCTATTTTCAGTTCGCCGCCTCGAATGTGGTCAGCAGCCTCAAAGAGACCCTCACCGGCATCCAACTGATCAACCACACACCCAAAATGGCCAGCCTGCTCGGCGCTGTGCTGGGCCTGGTCACCGGCCTGCTCAACGGCTTGCTTTCAACCCTGGGCGGGTTGATCGCCGGGGTGCTGGGCCCGCTGCTCGACCCCATCGTCAACAACCTGCTCGCCGGCCTTGGCATTGACCTGGCAAAAGTCGAAATCGGTGCCAACCTGTCCTGCAACCCCGGTGGCCGGGCCATGCTGGTGATTTGAGCACATCATGCCCGCTGATCATCGGCCAACACGCTAACCTATTAAGCCGCCCCGACCTTGTCGCTGGGCGGCGGTGCGCATTAGATTAGCCAATAGTCCAAGGCCTTTAGAATAAGCAGAAGGGATAAGCATGGCGCTTAACGACCAATCGACCCAGATTCGCCCAGGCGAAGAACTTGATGCCGGCCTCATCGATCCCTACCTCAAGGCCCATATTCCGGGCCTGAGCGGCACGGTCAAGATCAGCCAGTTCCCCGGCGGCGCGTCCAACCTGACTTACCTGCTGGAATACCCCGGCCAAGAGTTCGTACTGCGCCGCCCGCCGTTCGGTCACAAAGCCAAGTCCGCCCATGACATGGGCCGTGAGTACCGCATTCTCAACCAGCTCAAAGATGGTTTTCCGTATTGCCCC
Organism: Pseudomonas sp. R76; assembly: GCF_009834565.1. Classification (GTDB taxonomy): domain Bacteria; phylum Pseudomonadota; class Gammaproteobacteria; order Pseudomonadales; family Pseudomonadaceae; genus Aquipseudomonas. The sequence goes on along the minus strand of NZ_CP019428.1, from coordinate 3,027,988 downwards.
AAGGCCTACGTGCATTGCACCGACGAGTCAGTAATCGGCGCCGAATTCTATGTGATGGAGCGGGTCAACGGCATCATCCTGCGTTCCGACCTGCCACCCGAGCTGGGCCTGGACGCGGCCAAGACCGAGGCGCTGTGCAAAAGCTTTATCGACAAGTTCGTCGAGCTGCACCAGGTGGATTACGCCGCGTGCGGCCTGGCCGACCTGGGCAAACCCGAAGGCTATGTGGAGCGCCAGATTCGTGGCTGGAGCGACCGCTACGAAAAAGCCCTGACCCCCGACGCCCCCAGCTGGGAGGCCGTGCGCGCCTGGCTCAATGACAAAATGCCGGCCGACCACCCGACCTCCAGCATCGTGCACAACGACTACCGCTTCGACAACGTGATCCTCGACCCCCACAACCCGATGCAGATCATCGGCGTGCTGGATTGGGAGCTGACCACCCTGGGCGACCCGCTGATGGATTTGGGCAACACCCTCGCCTACTGGATCGAAGCCGCCGACCCGGCGCCGGTGCAACTGATGCGCCGCCAGCCGAGCAATGCCCCCGGCATGCTCACGCGCCGCCAGTTCGTCGATTACTACGCCGAACGCTCGGGCCTCCAGATCGACAATTTCGATTTCTACTACACCTACGGCCTGTTCCGTCTGGCCGGCATCGTGCAGCAGATCTACTACCGCTTCTTCCATGGCCAGACCCAGGACAAACGCTTTGCGCAGTTCATCCAGATGAACAAGCTGCTGGAGCAGATGAGCCTGAACGTGATCGGCAAATCCACCCTTTAAGGAGTTGTTATGTCCAAGACCCACCTGTTCGACCTCGACGGCAAAATTGCTTTTGTCTCCGGCGCCAGCCGCGGTATCGGTGAAGCCATCGCCAAGTTGCTGGCCCAGCAAGGCGCGCACGTGATCGTGTCGAGCCGCAAGCTCGAAGGCTGCCAGCACGTCGCCGACGCAATCATCGCCGACGGCGGCAAAGCCACGGCAGTGGCCTGCCACATTGGTGAGATGGAGCAGATCACCCAGGTGTTTGCCGGTATCCGTGAACAGTTCGGGCGCCTGGACATCCTGGTCAACAACGCCGCGACCAACCCGCAGTTCTGCAACGTGCTGGACACCGACCTCGGCGCCTTCCAGAAGACCGTCGACGTGAATATTCGCGGCTACTTCTTCATGTCGGTGGAAGCCGGCAAGCTGATGCGCGAGAACGGCGGAGGCAGCATTATCAACGTGGCGTCGATCAACGGCATTTCCCCCGGCGTGTTCCAGGGCATCTACTCGGTGACTAAAGCCGCCGTGATCAACATGACCAAGGTGTTCGCCAAGGAATGCGCGGCGTTCGGCATTCGTTGCAACGCCCTGCTGCCGGGCCTGACCGACACCAAGTTCGCCTCGGCGCTGGTGAAGAACGACTCGATCCTGAAGATGGCCCTGGCGCAAATCCCGCTCAAGCGCGTGGCCGACCCGAGCGAAATGGCCGGCGCGGTGCTGTTCCTGGCCAGCGACGCCTCCAGCTACACCACCGGCGTGTCGTTGAATGTGGACGGCGGCTTCCTGTCCTGATCACGCATTCGGCGGTTGCTGGCGAAAGCTCACCGCCAGGCGGTTCCAGCCACTGATGCTGGACACCGCCATGGTCAGGTCGACCACTTCCTGCTCGCTGAACTCCACGCGTGTCGCCGCGTAGAGTTCATCCGAGACGCTGGACGTCGGCAGCCTTGCCACCGACTCGCTCCAGGCCAATGCGGCCCTCTCCCGCGCGGTAAAAAACGGCGAATCACGCCACACACACAGGGCAAACAAGCGTCGTTCGCTCTCGCCGCGCTGGCGCGCCGCCATTGAATGCATGTCGGTGCAAAACCCGCAGTGGTTAATCTGCGAGACGCGGATCTTGATCAATTCCAACAGCGGTTTTTCGATGGACAGGTCGAAGGTCGCCGCCTCCAGCATCAACATGCCTTTCAGCGCTTGCGGTGAGGCGGTGTAGTAATCCAGACGGGGTTCCATGGGCGGCTCTCGGGCGGGGCAAGTCATCCTGCGCAAGCGTAGAGCCCGCTGCCCATAAGCCCTATAGCCAATCCGGCGATTTATGCGCAGACCATTTTGAGCCCGCCGCGCCAGCGAGTAGTCTGGGTGCAGAGCGAATGCCTTGGGATGAAACATGGAACTGCACGTGGTGATCAACGGCCGCAAGGACCTGGCCGAACAGTTGTACCGCCAGTTGCGTGAGGCGATTGCGTCCGGGCGCCTGGCGGCGGGTGCGCAACTGCCGCCCAGCCGCTTGTTGGCCGAACAGGTCGGCGTATCGCGCAAAACCGTGTCCGACACCTACGCCACCCTGACCTACGAAGGCCTGCTGGTGGGCAAGACCGGCCGTGGCACTTTCGTCAATGCGCATGGGGTGCAGACCGAGCGCATCCAAACCGCCGCCGACCTGGCCTGCGCCGCCAACCTGAGCAAATGGGCGGCGCTGCCCTCGCCCATGCGCCACCCCACGCGCGACAGCACATTGCGTTATGAATTTATCGGCGGCGCCACCACGCGCAATCAATTCCCCCAAGATGAATGGCGGCGCTGCACCCAGGATGCGTTGCGCCGCATTGCCCGCGACAGCGGCTTCTACAGCCAGCCCGAAGGCCTGCCGGCGCTGCGTGAGGCCATCGCCGGGCACATCGCGTTTTCCCGTGGGGTGAAATGCCGCGCCGACGACATCGTGGTCGCCAATGGCGCGCAACAGGCGCTGGACCTGATCGCCCGCGTGGTGCTGGAACCGGGCATCACCGTGGCCATGGAAGACCCCGGCTACAGCCCGGCGCGCCAGTTGTTCATGGCCATGGGCGCCCATGTTGCCGGGGTGCCGGTCGACGCGCAGGGCATTCAGGTCGACAGGATCCCGGAGGGCACACGGCTGATCTACGTGACGCCGTCCCACCAGTTCCCGCTCGGCATGCCCATGAGCCTGGCACGCCGCGAAGCCTTGCTGGCACGTGCGTTCGAGCTGGGGGCAATCATTATCGAGGACGACTACGACAGCGAATTCCGCTACGAAGGCCGCCCCACCGACTCACTGCAAAGCATGGACAGCCGTGGCCTGGTCACCTATGTCGGGACCTTCTCGAAAACCCTGCTGCCGGAGTTGCGCCTGGGCTACGCGGTGCTGCCACCGGCGATTTACCCGGCGGTGATCAAGGCCAAGCAACTGACCGACCAGCACAGTTCCACACTGCCGCAGTGGGCGCTGGCCAAGTTCATCAGCGAAGGCTACCTGCTCAAGCATATTCGCCGCTGCCATACGGTGTACGCCGGGCGCCGCGAGCGCATCCTGCAACGCCTGGCGGGTGATCTGTCGCCGTGGTTCGACGCCGTGCCCACCGAAGCGGGGTTTCATATGGCCGCACTGTGCAAGGTGCCGGTGAACATCCCATTGCTGATGGAGTTGGCGCGCCGGGTTGAAGTGGGGCTGTACCCGGTGGACGTGTTCTTCCATGACACGCCCGTGCGGCACGGCTTGATCATCGGCTTCGGCGCCATCGAGCTGCTGGACATCGACCCGGCCCTGGACCGGGTGCGCGATATTCTCCAGCAGATTGGCTAGCGGGTTTTCCGCAGGATTGGTCATTGGTCCCAGGCTGCCTGCGGCGTAGGGTGAAGAGGTCTCGAACTTCTCGGAAACCTCATCATGAAACGACTGCTCGCTGCCACCCTGATGCTCGCCTCCCTCAGCGCCTTCGCCCACGAGCCGGTGTACAACCAGGAATCGATCAAGGTGCTGCAAGAACACGCCTTGACCAACGTGCCCGGCAAGAAAACCATCATGCTCACCGTCGATTACGCGCCGGGCCAGGCCACCGTGCCGCACAGCCATACCGGCACGGCTGTGGCGTATGTGCTGGAGGGCGAAATTACGTCGCGGGTCAATGATGAAAAAGCGATCACCTACAAGGTCGGAGAATCGTTCTATGAACCGGCCGGTTCGCGGCACTTTGAATCGAGCAATGCCAGCCAGACAGAGCCGGCCAAGCTGCTGGTGGTGATGGTGCTGGATGACAAGGCTGAGGTGCTGACGCCGCTGGCGCAGTAACCCGCTACACCACAACACTCAATTGTGGGAGCTGGCTTGCCTGCGATAGCGGAGTGTCAGCCAGACTATCTGGCACTGACACACCGCCATCGCAGGCAAGCCAGCTCCCACAGGTTGAAAGGTGTTTGACCCGGGGGTTCAGGGCCGTTTGAACTGGCGACGCAGGTCTTCGATATGCGCCCGGCAAGCACAGCCTTCCAGGTGATCGTTAACCATGCCCATCGCCTGCATCAACGCATACATCGTGGTCGGGCCGACAAAGGTCCAGCCGCGTTTTTTCAAGGCTTTGGATAAACGCAGCGACGCCGGCGAGGTCGGGTTGCCGGTCCAGTAAGCCCAGTCCACCACAGCCGGGCGCTCCTCCTCGGCGGGCTCAAACGCCCATAGCCAACGCGCCAGCGAGCCGGTTTCGTCCACCAGCTCACAGGCCCTGCGGGCATTGTTAATCGTCGACACGATCTTCGCCCGGTTACGCACAATACCGGGGTCATTCATCAGGCGCTCAATGTCGGCCTCGCCGTACTGCGCCACGCGGCGAAAATCAAAGCCTTCGAACGCCGCCCGAAACTGCTCGCGCTTGCGCAGGATGGTGATCCACGCCAAGCCCGCCTGAAACCCCTCCAGGCAAATCTTCTCGTACAGCTGGATATCATCGGCTACCGGCACGCCCCATTCGTGGTCGTGGTAACGCGGGTACTCCGCCGCCGCTGTGCGCCAGGTGCAGTGGGTCAGCCCTGTTTCGTCCGTGGTCAGCCCTGGTTTGTCCATCCGTCACCTCACGTATCAAGGCGCGGATGATAAGCGAATTTTTTTCCAGCCCGCCAACCGCTCAAGCATCACGCTTGCCGACCAACTGGTCAGACCGGGACCTGTCAACCGTCGAATATTTACTTGTGGTTTCAAAAAAACCCGGCGTAGACTGGCCGCGCACTGGACTTACCGGTAAGACCACAACAATTAAGCCCTGGAACCACCAGGGCACCGAATAGAGATCCCTCCCATGCTCAGATGGTGCTCGCGTTCGATTTTCCTGCAAGTCGTGATTGGCCTGATGCTCGGCATCATCTGCGGCCTGGCCCTTCCCGAATTCTCCTCGCAACTCAAACCCCTGGGTGACGGCTTCATCAAGCTGATCAAAATGCTGATTGGCCTGATCGTGTTCTGCGTGGTGGTCAGCGGTATTTCCGGCGCCGGTGACTTGAAGAAAGTCGGGCGCATCGGCCTCAAGTCAGTGATCTACTTTGAAGTGCTGACCACCGTCGCCCTGGTGATCGGCCTGATCATGGCGTTCAGCACCGGCATCGGCACCGGGGCCAATATCCACCTGGAGCAGTTGTCTTCGGCCGGCCTCAATGAGTTGGCCGACAAGGGCCAGCACATTCGCGGCACCAGCCAGTTCCTGATGGACCTGATCCCCAACTCGGTGATCGGCGCCTTCGCCGACAACAACGTGCTGCAAGTGCTGCTGTTCTCGGTGCTGTTCGGCAGCGCGCTGAACCTGGTGGGCGAAGCCGCTTCGGGCATCTCGCGGTTGATCAACGAGCTGAGCCACGTGATCTTCCGCATCATGGGCATGATCGTGCGCCTGGCGCCCATCGGTGTGTTCGGCGCCATCGCCTTCACCACCAGCACCTACGGCCTGGATTCGCTGCAACACCTGGGCAGCCTGGTGGGTTTGTTCTACCTGACCTGCTTTGCCTTTGTCGGGCTGGTGCTCGGCCTGGTGATGCGCCTGTCCGGCCTGCGCATGCTGCCGCTGCTCAAGTACCTGCGCGAAGAGCTGTTGATCGTGATGGGTACCGCTTCGTCCGACGCGGTGCTGCCGCAGATCATGCGTAAACTCGAGCACTTGGGCATCGGCAGTTCGACGGTTGGCCTGGTGATTCCGACGGGCTACTCGTTCAACCTCGACGGTTTCTCGATCTACCTGACCCTGGCCATCGTGTTTATCGCCAACGCCACCGGCACGCCACTGTCGATGACCGACTTGCTGACGATTCTGCTGGTGTCGCTGATAACCTCCAAGGGCGCCCATGGGATTCCAGGCTCGGCGCTGGTGATCCTGGCGGCGACACTCACCGCCATCCCGGCGATTCCGGTGGTGGGCCTGGTGCTGGTATTGGCCGTGGACTGGTTCATGGGCATTGGCCGCGCATTGACCAACCTGATCGGCAACTGTGTGGCCACCGTGGCCATTGCCCGCTGGGAAAAAGACATCGACATCCAGCGCGCCAACAAGGTGCTCGACGGCCAGCAAGGCTATGCGTTCCAGGCCAAGAAGCCGGTGCTGCCGGCGCATCAGGAGTTCTGACCCATTCTATGAGCGACACAGATCAACTGTGGGAGCGGGCTTGCTCGCGAAGGCGGTCTTTCAGCTGATGCACTGGGTGACTGACACACCGCATTCGCGAGCAAGCCCGCTCCCACATTTTGAGCGTCGCCAGCGTGGCGATCGTATTTGCAACATCAAGGAGCCATCGACGTGATCAGCACCTCAACCGTCGTCAATTCAGTCGTAGAAAAACTGCGCGCCGCCCTCGCGCGTGGCCAGTGGCGGCGTGGCGAAATGCTGCCCGGCCAGCGTGAACTGGCCGAACAGATGGGCATCAGCCGCCCCAGCCTGCGCGAAGCGGTGATCGTGCTGGAAACCCTCGGCCTGGTGCGCTCGATGCCCGGCAAAGGCGTGGTGGTGCTGGAAACCAGCGTCAGCGAACCGCAGGCCAGCGACGCGGTGGCCGACGCCAGCCTCGAAGACATCCTGCAACTGCGCTACACCCTCGAGCCGTTTATCGTCGGCCTGGTCGCTCAATCCATCAGCAGCAAGGAAGTCGGCCAATTGCGCCTCACCTTGATGGACATGCGCGAAGCCCTTGACGCCGGCGATGCCGAAGCGGGCATGAATGCCTACATCGGCTTCCATGAAGAGCTGTTTGCGCTGACCTCCAACCCGATCTTCCAGAACGTGGTGCAACAGACCAGCAATGCGCTCAAGCAAAGCGCCCAGGTGCTGCGCAACTCGCCCGAACACCTGGCCGAACGTCTGCAGGAAAACGAAGCCGTGGTGCGCGCTATCCGCAACAAAAACAGCGCCCTGGCCAGCGCCGAAATGCGTCGGCACATCCTCCAGGAAGGCCTGCGCATGGGCATTCGCTTGAACATCCCGGACGACCATCTGGGCAGTTGATATTTTGGAGACCGGCCATGACCGCCCACGCCCTGCAACGCAATTCCATCCTCCCTGCCCTGCGCCTGGTGTCCGGTAAAAAGCCTTCGGTGGATGACATCTACCCGCGCTTGTTCGACGCCATCCTCGAACAACGCATCGCGCCCTCCAGCCGTTTTACCGAAGAAGGCCTGGGCGAAACGTTTGGGGTAAGCCGCAGTGTGATCCGCCGGGTGCTGGCCAAGCTGTCGCACCAGCAAGTCATCATCCTGCGCCCCAACCAGCGCGCCCAAGTGGCGGCGCCGGATGCCCAGCAAACGCAGCAGATCCTGGAAGCGCGACGGCTGACGGAAATCACCGTGGTGCAGCTCGCCTGTGCCCAGGCCACGCCCGCGCACATCCGCCAGTTGCGCGAATTGATCGCTAAAGAACGTGAGTGCATCGAGCGCGACCAGCGCGGCCCGGCGATTCGGCTGTCCGGGGAATTTCACCTGCAATTGGCCGCGATGGCACGTAACGCGCCCTTGGCGCAGTTCCTCAACAGCCTCGTGCCGTTGACCTCGTTGATCATTGCCCAATACGAGGCGCAAGCCTGCACGTATTGCGCGTGGCAGGAGCATGTGGCGATTGTGGATGCGGTGGAGCAACGCGACGTTAAGCACGCGGTCGGTTTGATGACCCGGCATCTGGATCATCTGGAAGCGAAATTGTTGAAGCTCAACTGACGGTCACCGCCGCGTCGGTGTTTTGTGCAATCAGGTGTCTTCTCGCTTGATCCACTTGGGCACGTTGGGCGCCTGATAGCTCAGCACCGCGGCCAGCAAACGCTCCACGTTCGGTTCAACGATAAGCATGTCGCGGTGCACCGGTTTCAAAAACGCTTCGCTGACAACGGTGTCGAGGAACGTGGCCAGGCCGTCGTAGAAACCGTTGATGTTCAACAAAGCGCAAGGTTTGGCGTGCTGCCCAAGCTGCGCCCAGGTCCACACCTCAAACAACTCTTCAAACGTGCCGATGCCGCCGGGCAACGCGATAAAGCCATCAGACAGATCCGCCATCAGCGCTTTACGCTCATGCATGGAGCTGACGATGCGCAAGTCTTGGAGGCCGGTGTGAGCCAGTTCTTTCTCGGCCAGGAACTCAGGCATGACACCGATCACTTCACCGCCGCTGGCCAACGCAGCGTCGGCCACTGCGCCCATCAAACCGACCGAAGCGCCACCGTAGACCACACCAATGCCCGCCTTGGCCAGCGCAGCGCCCAGTTGAGCGGCCATTTCGGCATACACCGGCAACCGGCCTGGGCTGGAGCCCGAGAAAATACAAAGTCGCATACACCCTCGCTTGATCTGATTGTGTTGAGCACAGCCGCCATTTAACCATGCCAGGCCCCACACTGGATCGTTCCCACGCTCCACGTGGGAATGCAGCCCGTGACGCTCTGCGTCACAAGCGCGCAAGGTCCGACGTCGGCGCGGGCTGGCGGGGCGCGGAGCGCCCCATGAGGCATTCCCACGCAGAGCGTGGGAACGATCGGGTGTTGTTGAGCACAGCCCGTAAAACGGTTCTTTGCGTATTTACTGACAGCAAAGGCAAACGACAATCTGCACAATGCCGGCTTTCCAGAAAGCCTTACACGCGGATGAAATGCCTCTATGCGAGCCCAGACCTTTACGCTGATAGCTGCCCTTTTGATTCCCTCTGCACAGGCCGGCGAAACGTCAGCGACAGACACTCCTGTGATCACTGAAGCGCAGCCTGTGTGGTTGCTTGAGCGGCCCTTCCCAGACGGCCAGATGCTCGCAGCACGCATCTTTGGGGACAGCGCTTATGGTGACTACCACGCGAAGGCCAACCTGGCGATCAGCTGTCACCCACAGAACCCAAAAGCCGGCCTGACGCTAGAGATCAGCCCGCAATCACTGGGCTGGGACGTCGATCCATTTGAAGGCAAAGATGCCCCTGCCGATGGGCCGCTGCGTATCACCACAGGTACACGCGCTGCCGTCGATCACCTGGTCAATGGCGTGTGGAATCACGGCGGGTCTTTCCAGATAGGTACGGTCTTTGCGCTCAGCACCCCGGTTCCGCGCGAGGAATTAGCCTACTGGGCCAGCGATGCCTCGCGCGGGCAAACCCTGACACTTCGGTTAGCACCCGCGACTGAGGGCGGCAAGCCGCTGACAGCATCGTTCACATTGCCGATAAACAACAACGCGATGAAGAAAGCCGTCCAGCCTTGCCTGGGCCCTGCCGACGCGACTGCACACTAACCCACAGTTGCCTCGTGCCGTTAGATCGTTCCCACGTTCCGCGTGGGAATGCAGCCCGTGACGCTCTGCGTCACAAGCCGTCTGCGCGGGCTGGCGGGGCGCGGAGCGCCCCATGAGGCATTCCCACGCAGAGCGTGGGAACGATCGAATTGTGGGAGCTGGCTTGCCTGCGATAGCGGTGCGTCAGTTCGCACATCTTTCACTCAAAGACCGCCATCGCAGCGATGCGGCGACCCGACAAGCCAGCTCCCACATGTGGCCAAGGGTGTTTGGTAAATCGTGGCGAAACAAAAAGCCCCCGCATCTCACGATACGGGGGCTTTTGTTTTACCGCAGGATCAAGCCGGCTGCAGCACCGACTGACCGCTCAACGCCAGGTCCAGCAGCTCACGGTTGGCGACCGCGTACATGGCGTAGTCCGTGCCGACGGCGGCACGAATTTCGACCATCATTGCGCGCCAGCGATCGGCCATGTCCTGGTGCTGCTCAAGCCACAGGGCCACGCGGGCTTCCATGTCTTGTGGCGCGTCGGCCATTTGCAGTACCGAGATGGTGATCGCCCGTTGCTGCCAGTCCACGTCGTCGCGGAACGCTTCGCGGGCCGCGGCCTGCCAGTTGTTGGCCACCGGCAGATCGCTGATCTGCTGCAAGTACCATGGCAAGTCCAGGGCGCTGCCGACGGCGAAGTAGGCCTTGGCCACTTCGGCGGCGTCATGCCCGGTCACGTCGGCGGCTTCGATGATCGGCAGCAAGGTGTACAGGTGAGTGGTGCCTGCAACCATGCGTGCCAACAACTCCGGTACGCCGGCTTCGGTGTAGGCCTGGTAGCGGTTCTGCCAGCCTTCACGGGTCGGGCCTTCCAGCAGTTCGTCGAGCTTGAGGCCCAACGCCGCCAGGTGCGGACCAAAGTGCGCGGTGTCACGGCCAGCGTCCTGTTCGTTGCGACGGCTGCGCAGGAACCAGCGCGTGGCACGGCGGCCCAGGCGCATCAGCTCATCCATCAGCTCCAGTTGCACGTCGGCGCAGACCTGGTGGTCCAGGGCTTCGATCTGACGGAACCAGTGCGGGAGGTGGAAGATGTCACGCACGATCACGTAAGCACCGGCCACGTTCGCCGGGCTCATGCCGGTCGACTCTTTGAGTCGTTGCACGAAGGTGATGCCCATGTGGTTGACCAGGTCGTTGGCGATCTGGGTGCTGACGATTTCGCGCTTGAGGCGGTGGCGACGCATGGCTTCGCCGAACTTGGCGACCAGGCTCGGTGGGAACGCGGTCTCCATGTCACGGGTCAGGTAGTCGTCATCCGGCACCAGCGACTTGAGCAGGGCTTCCTTGAGGTCGATCTTGCTGTACGAGATCAACACCGACAGCTCCGGACGGGTCAGGCCCTTGCCGGTGGAGGCACGCTCGCTGAGCTGCTCCTCGGTCGGCAGGTACTCGATGGCGCGGTCCAGCTTGCCACGGCCTTCCAGGTCGCTCATCAGGCGCTTGTACTCGGCTGCACGCTCGTAGGCTTTGCGCGCGGCCAGGGACAGGGCCTGGGTCTGCTTGTAGTTGTTGCCCAACACCAGGCTGCCGACTTCGTCGGTCATGCTCGCCAGCAGCTGGTTGCGCTGCTTGTCGGTCATGTCACCGGCCTGCACCACTTCGTTGAGCAGGATCTTGATGTTCACTTCGTGGTCGGAGCAGTCCACACCACCGGCGTTGTCGATGAAGTCGGTGTTGGAACCGCCGCCATTGAGGCCGAATTCCACACGACCCAGTTGAGTCATGCCGAGGTTACCGCCCTCGCCCACCACCTTGCAGCGCAGCTCGTTGCCGTTGACGCGCAATGCGTCGTTGGCCTTGTCGCCCACGTCGGCATGGCTTTCGGTGCTGGCCTTGACGTATGTACCGATACCGCCGTTCCACAACAGGTCCACCGGCGCCTTGAGCAAGGCGTTCAGCAGTTCGGTCGGGGTCAGCTTGTCGGCCGAAATGTCGAAGCGTTCTTTCATCTGTGGCGAGATGGCAATGCTCTTCGCGCTGCGCGAGAAGATACCGCCGCCTTCGGACATGATGCTGGTGTCGTAGTCGGTCCAGGCCGAACGCGGCAAGTCGAACAGGCGCTGACGCTCAACAAAGCTGGTGGCCGGGTTCGGGTTTGGATCGATGAAGATGTGCAGGTGGTTGAAGGCCGCGACCAGTTGCAGCTTGTCGGACATCAGCAAACCGTTACCGAACACGTCACCGGCCATATCGCCGACGCCCACTACAGTGATGCTGTCTTCCTGCACGTTGATGCCGCGCTCACGGAAGTGACGCTGCACACCGACCCACGCGCCTTTGGCGGTGATGCCCATCTTCTTGTGGTCGTAACCGGCCGAACCACCGGAGGCGAACGCGTCGCCCAGCCAGAAGCCGTAGTCGATGGCGATACCGTTGGCGATGTCGGAGAAGGTCGCAGTGCCCTTGTCCGCCGCGACCACCAGGTACGGGTCATCGTCGTCATGGCGCACGACGTTGGCCGGTGGCACCAGGGCGCCGTCCTTGAGGTTGTCGGTGATGTCCAACAGGCCGGAAATGAAGATGCGGTAGCAGGCGATGCCCTCGGCCGCGATCTCGTCCCGGCTGCCGCCCAATGGCAGGCGACGCGGCAGGAAGCCGCCCTTCGCACCCACGGGCACGATGACCGAGTTCTTCACTTGCTGGGCTTTTACCAGGCCCAACACTTCGGTACGGAAGTCCTCTTCACGGTCGGACCAGCGCAGGCCGCCACGGGCGACGTTGCCGAAGCGCAGGTGCACGCCTTCAACACGCGGCGAGTAGACGAAGATTTCAAACTTCGGCACCGGTTTCGGCAGCTCAGGAATCGCACGCGGGTCGAACTTGAAGCTGAAGTACGACTTGTTCTGGCCGTTGGCGTCGGTCTGGTAGAAGTTGGTCCGCAGCGTGGCCTTGATCAGGTCCAGGTAGCGACGCAGGATGCGGTCTTCGTTGAGCACCTGAACGTCGTCCAGGGCGGTGAGGATCGCTTGTTCCAGGCGTTGCTGCTTGTCTTCCAGGTCATCGGCGGTGAGCTTGCGCGCCAGGTAGAAGCGCGTCTTGAACAACCGGGTCAACTCGCGGGCGATGTCGGTGTGGTTGTTCAGGGTGCTGGCGATGTAACCAAGGTCGAAGCCCAGGCGAATTTGCTTGAGGTAACGCGCGTAGGCACGCAGCAGTGCCACGTCGCGCCACGGCAGGCCGGCAGTCAGCACCAACCGGTTGAACGCATCGTTTTCGGCATCGCCGTGCACGATGTGCACGAACGCGTCCTGCAGGGTGTCGTTGAGCTGCTGAATATCCAGGTTCACGCCTTCGGCGGCGATGAACGCGAAATCATGTATCCAGAACTCGCGGCCATTGGCATGGCGCAGGCGGTACGGGAATTCACCCAGCACGCGCAGGCCGAGGTTTTCCAGGATCGGCAGCACGTCGGACAATGCCAGCGGCGTGTCGGCGTGGTAGAGCTTGCAATGCAGCTCGCGCTGGCCGGAAACCTGGCCCAGCGGCTGATAGAAGCTCATCACCAGCGGGTTGGCTTCGGTCAGGCTGTTGAGGTGCTGCATGTCGACCACGGCCGAATGCGCGGCAAAACGCTCGCGATAGCCGGCCGGGAAGCCTTTCGGGAAGTCCGCCAGCACGTTGGTGCCCTGGGCTTCGCCGAAGCTCTCGACCACCAGGCTCGAGTAGTCGTCCTGCCAGCTGCGGCAGGCCTGCACCACTTCTTTTTCCAGTTGCAGCGGGTCGATGTCCAGGCGGTTCTTCGGGTCAACCCGCAGAATCAGCTGCACACGGGCCAGCACGGACTCGGAGAAGAAGGTCCAGAATTCGCAGTCCGAGGCTTTCAGGCGATCCATCAGCACTTGCTGGATCTTCTGGCGCACTTCGGTGGAATAGATGTCGCGCGGCACGTAGGCCAGGCAGTAGCAGAAACGACCGTACGGGTCTTTGCGCAGGAACACGCGGATCTTGTTGCGTTCCTGGATCTGCACGATCGACATCACGGTGCTGAACAGCTCGTCGACCGGGGTTTGGAACAGGTCATCACGCGGCAGTACTTCCACCACTTGAGCCAGCTCTTTGCCCAGGTGCGCCTTGGGCTGGAAGCCCGAACGACGTTCGATTTCCGCCACTTTGCGACGGATATACGGGATCACCCGCACGCTTTCGCCGTACACCGAGGAGGTGTAGAGGCCCATGAAGCGGTGTTCCTTGATGACCTTGCCGTCGGCGCTGATCTCGCGGATCGACACGTAGTCCGGGTACGCCGGGCGGTGCACACGGCTTGGGTGCGCGGCTTTGGCGAACGACAGCACGGTCGGTTCACGCAGGTAGGCCACGGCGTAGTCTTCGATGCGCAGGTCTTCAGCGGTGAGGCCGGCACGCAGCAGCTTGGTCAGACCGAGGAAGGAGCTGGCGTCATATTCGATATGACCGCCGTCCTTGTCGTCACGTACCACGAATTCTTCATAGCCGAGGAAGGTGAAGTGGTTGCCCACCAGCCATTCCAGGAAGTTCTTGATCTCGGCTTTTTCTTCGCCGTCGATGCTGAACTGGCTGGCGTCGATACCGGCCAGCAGGTCCTGGACCTTGGCTTTCATCGGTTCGAAATCGGCCACGGCCACGCGCACTTCACCCAGCACTTGCTCAAGCTCTTTGCTCAGCACGTTGAGTTCGGCGGCATTGGCGCAGCGGTCGATTTCCAGGTACATCAGCGATTCTTGCAGGATGCCTTCGCCCTGGGTGCCTTTTGGCAGGATTTCCAGCAGTTCGCCCTTCTTGCCACGGCGCACGCTGAGCACGGTGGTTTGCAGGGTGTGGATGCTGTAGCCACGGCGGTTCAGCTCGGTGCGTACCGAGTCCACCAGGAAGGGCAAGTCATGGTGCAGCACTTCGACCGCGGTGTGGGTCGACTGCCAGCCATGACGTTCGTAATCGGGGTTGTAGACCCGCACTTGCGGTTGGGTGTGATCAAAGCGCTCAAGCAGGCGCCAGGCAGACAAGGTGCAACCGGCCAGGTCGGAAAGGCGACGTTGGGTCAGTTCGTCCAGGGAAATAATGCCGAAAAATTGCTCAGCGAACAGCGCCACTTGTGGCAGTGCCTGTTCACTGATGTGCTGCGCCAGTGCCGCTTGCAGTTGATGCTGGAAGTCGGCCTTGCTGGCTGCGGTGAAGAACGCCATCTGTGGTACTCCGCTTGGGCTTGTTATTGATGGAAGCGTCGCGTGTTATCCCCTTGCGGGGAGACCGTCAGCGCTGGTCGTCGGTGCTGATAACAAACACCTTAAACGAATCAGGGTGACAGGTGGGTGAAGCTGGACAAGACAATGAGGTCACATACAACTTCCATAAGAGGTGCGCCATGCAGGGTGACGGTACGACGGGCAGGTCAGACTCCCGGCACAGGGCACATCCGTTGCGCAGCTTAACGAGTGTAGGAAGACAGCTGCTTGCGACGCTGCGACATATTCGGTCATCGGTACGCAGGCTGACGGTTGCGACTTGCGCAACCCGGTTTTTTCTGCAGAAAAACCGGCTATTTTCAAGCTCGCGAGTACCGAAAATGACTGGTATGGCCCGTCAGGTCATGCACTGGGTCTGACATACGATGCAGCACAAAATTCGCTGCAATGGCACAATTGCCTGGCTGCGCCCTCCCCAAAGACAGGATTTCCCATGCTGCAACTGAACACCGACGCACTGATGGCCACCCCGTGCGACGACGAAGAAGACAACATGGCCATGCTCTGCTGCCACGGTAAAAACGGCGAGATGTTCATGCTGTCCCGTTACCCGGATGAAGATGAAGTGGAGCTCACCTGGGATTACGAGCCCTCGACCCTGGATGGCCTGAAGGTCACCCTGAGCGACACGACGCTGCTGATCGAGCTGGCGGCGGGCGATGCGGATGCGCTGGGGGGCAAGGATCAGTTGCAGATCAACCACAGCACCGCCGCGTCGGATTTGGCTGAAGTTGAAGAAACCCTGCAGAACATTCTCAAGGGCACCGGCACCTATACCCGCGCCTGATCGTTCCCACGCTCCGGCGTGGGAACGCATCCTGTGACGCTCTGCGTCACCCGTGCGCAAGAATTGAGCCTTGCATGCGCTGCCTGGACGCGGAGCGTCCGGGCGGCGTTCCCACGCAGAGCGTGGGAACGATCAGCCTCAGCGCAATTTGTGCGATACACACAAAATTCCTACAAGTTTTCCTAAAAATACCCCGCGCGCCGTTAGTCTCCGCCCCCCTCGATGCATTAAAGTAAGCCCCCCAGGCCAGGCGTTTTTTTCTCAACGCCCGGTCAATCTCTCCAGGAACCGTCATCGATGGAACATCGTGAAGCGCTGCTCGCGCTGCGAACCTTTCTTTCTACGCAGATTCTCGGCCAGGAAAAACTCATTGATCGCCTGCTGATCGCGCTGTTGGCCGACGGCCATATGCTGGTCGAAGGCGCACCGGGCCTGGCCAAGACCAAGGCCATCAAAGAGTTGGCCGAAGGCATCGAAGCGCAGTTCCATCGTATCCAGTTCACCCCCGACCTGTTGCCCGCCGACATCACCGGCACCGAGATCTATCGCCCGGAAACCGGCAGCTTCGTGTTCCAGCAAGGGCCGATCTTCCACAACCTGGTGCTGGCGGACGAAATCAACCGCGCCCCGGCCAAGGTGCAATCGGCGTTGCTCGAAGCCATGGCCGAACGCCAGGTCAGCGTCGGGCGCAGCACCTACGAGTTGTCGCCGCTGTTTCTGGTGATGGCCACGCAAAACCCCATCGAACAGGAAGGCACCTACCCGCTGCCCGAAGCGCAGCTCGACCGCTTCCTGATGCACGTCAAGATCGGCTTCCCGGACGCCGCCGTTGAACGGCGCATCCTGCAGCAAGCCCGTGGCGAAGCACTCAATGGCGAAACCAAGCCCGAACGCCGCGTCAGCCAACAGGCGATCTTCGCCGCGCGCAAGGAAATCCTCGGCCTGTACATGGCCGACGCCGTGGAGGAATACCTGGTGCAACTGGTGATGGCCACGCGCACCCCGGCCAAGTTCGACCCGGAAATGGCCGAGTGGATCGCCTACGGCGCCAGCCCGCGCGGCTCCATCGCGCTGGACCGCTGCGCGCGCGCCCACGCCTGGCTGGCCGGTCGCGACTTTGTGAGCCCGGAAGATATCCAGGCGGTGCTGTTCGACGTGCTGCGCCACCGCATTATTCTGTCGTTTGAAGCGGAAGCCGCCGGCATCGACCAGGACCGCGTGGTGCAACGCATTCTCGACGTCGTTGCCGTCGCTTGAAACCCATGAATGCAAGCGATGGAATCCGCGTCACGCTCAGCGAACTGATTGAGATGCGCCACCGCGTGCGCGAAGTGCAGCTGTTTTCCACGCCGAGCCAGCGCAGTCCGCTGATCGGCCTGCACCACTCCAAGCTGCGCGGGCGTGGCGTCGACTTTGACCAGGTGCGCGTGTACCAGGCCGGCGACGACGTGCGCACCATCGACTGGCGCGTGACCGCGCGTACTCAAGAGCCGCACACCAAACTGTTCCACGAAGAGCGCGAACGGCCCATTTTCATCATGGTGGAGCAAAGCTGCCGGCTGTTTTTCGGCTCCGGCCAAATGTTCAAATCAGTGCTCGCCGCCCAAGCCGCCAGCCTGATCGGTTGGGCCGCGCTGGGGCATAACGACCGCGTCGGCGGGCTGGTGTTTGGCGACAGCGAGCACTACGAAATCAAACCCCGGCGCAGCAAGCAAAGCCTGCTGCAACTGCTCAACCGGCTGGTGCACGTCAACCAGAGCCTGAATACCGAAAGCCGCCCGGAAGCCGACGCCTTGGGCATGGCACTGCGCCGTGGCCGCGAAGTGTTGCGACCGGGCAGCCTGGTCATCGTGATTTGCGATGAGCGCGCGCTGACCGAGGGCGCCGAGCAACAGCTGAGTTTGTTGTCACGCCATTGCGACTTGCTGCTGCTGCCGATCTCCGACCCCCTGGACCACGCCCTGCCCGCCGCCGGGCTGCTGCGTTTCGCGGAGCGCG
Source organism: Pseudomonas sp. R76 (assembly GCF_009834565.1). Taxonomy (GTDB): domain Bacteria; phylum Pseudomonadota; class Gammaproteobacteria; order Pseudomonadales; family Pseudomonadaceae; genus Aquipseudomonas. The sequence goes on along the minus strand of NZ_CP019428.1, from coordinate 3,010,419 downwards.
GCGCACAGCTGGAACTGGATACGCTGAATTTCGACTTGCGCCAGGCCTACAAAGCCCAGGCCGAAGCCCGCGTCGCACGCTGGGAACTGCTCGCGCAAAAGCTGCGCATCCTGCTGATGCCGTTGAGCACCCAAAGCGAAATGGTCGAGCAACTGCGCGAATACCTCAACCCGCAACGCCCGGTTAAAAAGCAATGAGCAGCCTCGACCAACTGCAACCGCTGATCGCCCCGCCGGCTATTGGTTTCTGGCCGCCTGCGCCGGGTTGGTGGCTGTTGCTGCTGGTGATTCCACTGCTGGGCTGGGGCTTGTGGTGGTTGCGCCGCTTCCTGCCCACGCGCCGCCCGCTGGCGCGTGCCGAACAACCGCTGGACCCGCTGCGCATCGCCGCCCTCGCCGAGCTGGCGTTGATGCCCAAACCCTACGACGGCGCGCCGGCCGGGGCCTGGCTGCAACAACTCAACGGCCTGCTCAAGCGCCTGTGCCGCAACGACTACCCCTACAGCCAGAGCCACACCCTCAATGGGCGAAAATGGCTGGCATTCCTCGACAACCGCTGCCCGGCTGCCGGCCTCACGCGCTGGATGGTGCTGGTGGAAGGCGCCTACAAACCCGAATGCAAACTCGACGACAAGGCCATTGCCGGCCTGACCCAAGCCGTCGACACCTGGATTCGCAAACATGTTTGAGTTCGCCTGGCCGTGGATCTTTGCCCTGTTGCCATTGCCGTGGTTGATGCGGCTTATCTTGCCGGTGGCCGACAGTGGCGAGCCGGCATTAAAGGTCAGCTACCTTGCCGACCTCGAAGGCCTGGCCCGCCGCCGTGCACGCGTCAACCTGCCGGGCTGGCGCCAGCAAGCACCGTTCGTGGTGCTGTGGTTGCTGCTGCTCACCGCCGCCGCGCGCCCGGAATGGCTCGGCGAACCGCTGCCGATTGCCGCCAGTGGCCGCGACTTGCTGGTGGCGGTGGACGTGTCCGGTTCCATGGACTTCCCCGACATGCACTGGCAGGACGACGACGTCAGCCGCCTGAGCCTGGTGCAACACTTGCTCGGCGACTTCCTCGAAAGCCGTGAAGGCGACCGCGTCGGCCTGATCCTGTTTGGCAGCCAGGCCTATTTACAAGCCCCGCTGACCTTCGACCGCCGCACCGTGCGCACCTGGCTGGACGAAGCGCGCATCGGCATTGCCGGCAAGAACACCGCCATCGGTGATGCGATTGGCCTGGCCTTGAAACGCCTGCGCCAGCGTCCGGCGCAAAGCCGCGTGCTGATTCTGGTCACCGACGGCGCCAACAACGCCGGGCAGATCGACCCGTTGACCGCCGCGCGCCTGGCCGCTGAAGAAGGCGTGAAAATCTACCCGATCGGCATTGGCGCCGACCCGGAGCAAACCGGCTCACTGGGCATTCTCGGCGTCAACCCGAGCCTGGACCTCGACGAACCCGCGTTGAAGGCCATCGCCGAGGCCACTGGCGGGCGCTACTTCCGTGCCCGTGACGGCGACGAACTGCAGAAGATCAAGGAAACCCTCGACCAGCTTGAGCCGGTGGCACAACAGCCGACCCAGGCCCGCCCGGCCCAGGCGCTGTACAGCGCGCCATTGGCCCTGGCGCTGGTGTTGAGCATGTTGCTGGTGATCCAGGAGCGCTGGCCCAACAACGCGCTGCAACGTGCCTTCAATAAACTCTCGACCAAGGGCAATTTCCTGCAACAGCACCCTGAATGGCGCCAACGCCTTAAACGCCTGCGTTTGCGGAGGCGGCGATGATCGACCTGTGGCCGCACTGGTTCCGCCCTTGGTGGCTGTTGCTGCTGCCGCTGCTCGGCTGGCTGCTGTGGCAGCTGTGGCATCGGCAAAAGCGCGCCGGGCGTTGGCAGATGATTTTGCCGCCGGCCTTTCATGCGGTGTTGCTCAGTGGCGGCAATGGCCGCGAAAGCAAATCGCCGTGGGTGGTGCTGGGCATCGCCTGGCTGTTGGCCGTGCTGGCCTTGCTCGGCCCCAGCTGGCAACGGGTTGAACAGTCCAGCCAGAAACCCGCCGACCCGGTGGTGGTGCTGCTGGAATTGACCCCGGAAATGCTCGCCACCGACAGCCCGCCCAATCGCCTGGAGCAAGCGCGGCGCAAGCTGTATGACTTGCTGCAGGCGCGCGCCGATGCGCCAACCGCCATCATCGTGTACGCCGGCAGCGCCCACACGTTGGTGCCGCTGTCGGATGATTTGGCCACCAGCCGCAACCTGCTCGACGCCCTGCGCCCCTCGATCATGCCCGAGCCCGGCCATCGCGCCGACCTCGCCGTGGAAAAAGCCCTGGGCTTGCTCAAGCAAGGCGGCCTCGGCCAGGGCCGTCTGTTGCTGGTCGGCTCCTCGCTGTCGAAACAGGAACGCCAAGGCATTCGACTGCAGTTGCAAGGCGCCCAGGCCCCGACCTTGTCGATCCTCGGCATCGGCAGCCGCGAAGGCACGCCGGTCACCCAGGAAAGCGGCGAGTTCCTCAAGGACGAACAGGGCGCGATTCTGGTGCCCCGCCTGGACAGCCCAACCCTCAAGGCTTTCGCCAGCGAAATGGGCGGCCGCTACCGCGCCGCACGCCTGGACGACAAAGACCTGCGCCAGCTCAACCTGCTCGATGGCCCGCAAAACCTGCGCAACGACGGCCAATTGCTGCACCTCGACGCCTGGGCCGACCAGGGTTACTGGTTGCTGCTGCCGCTGTTGCTGCTCGCCGCCTGCGCCGGGCGCCGTGGCTGGTTGTTTTGTTTGCCGTTGCTGTTATTGGGCGCGCCGCAGCCCAGCTATGCGTTTGAACTGCAAGACCTGTGGCTGCGCCCCGACCAACAAGGCCAATACCTGCTGAAGAAAAAGCGCCCCGCCGAGGCCGCCGAACACTTCGAAGACCCGCAATGGCAAGGTGTAGCGCTGTATGAAGCGGGCAATTACGCCGAGGCGATCAAGCGTTTTGCCCAGAGCAATGACGCTTATTCCCACTACAATCGCGGCAATGCCCTGGCCAAATCCGGCGAGATGGAAGCGGCGATTGATGCCTACGAACAGGCGCTGGAAGCCCAACCCGACCTGCAACCGGCGCTGAAAAACAAAGCCCTGGTCGAAACCCTGATCCAGGAAAAAGCCCAGCCCGAGCCCGCCAAGCCGGCAAAAAAGGAAGATGACGAAACCACCCAACCCGGCCAAACTGCGCAACCGGGCACCAGTGGGCAAAGCGCCACGGGCGGCGAGCAATCGCCCCAAGGCCAGGGCGAGGCCAGCACCGGCGATAGCCAAACCGGCGGCACACCCAAAGCCGGGGGCAATGATGTGCCGGGCAGCGAGCTGGGCGATGAGCAAACCACCACGCCGCCATTGCGCCCCGCCGATGCCAACCTCGACGGCGAGCACCGCCAGGCCCTGGAGCAATGGCTGCGGGAGATCCCGGACAACCCCGGCGAACTGCTGCGACGCAAATTCTGGTACGAACAGCAACAACATCAGGACAAGACTCGATGAGCCGCCGCACCACCCTTCTGCTCCTGCTGGCGTTAACGGCAGGCCACGCCCAGGCGGCGAACCTGGTCGCCAGCGTTGACCGCAGCCGCCTCAATTCCGGGGAAACGGTGGAACTGACGGTCGAGTCCAGCGACGTCACCCAGTTCGGCAAGCCCGACTTGTCGCCACTGGATGCGATGTTCGAAGTCAGCGGCACGCGCCAGATCAACCAACTGACCACACTGGGCGGCGACAACCGCGCCACCACGCGCTGGATCATCACCCTGCTGCCCAAGGAAAACGGCACGGTGGTGATCCCGCCGCTGCAAGTGGGCGAGCTCAAGACCCAGCCGATCAGCCTGCAAGTGGTGGAAACCGCCAGCCAGAACACCAGCGCCGAACTGGCGCCGGTGTTCATCGAAGCCAACCTTGACCAGAGCAGCGTATACGTCCAGGCCCAAGCGCTGTTGACTGTGCGCGTGTACCACTCGGTGTCGCTGTACGACGACAGCAGCCTCACGCCGTTGCAGATTCCCGACGCGCGCATCGAGCAACTGGGCGAGTCACGCACCTACGAAAAAGTCATCAACAGCATTCGCCATGGCGTGATCGAAACCCGCTACGCGATCTACCCGCAGCACAGCGGCGCCTTGGTGATTCCGGCGCAGACCTTCAGCGCTACGCTGGTGGAGTCGCGCCCGCCGCAGGAGAACACGCTGCAGGGCACCAAGCCGGGCAAGCTGATTCACGTCAGCTCCGCCGAGCTGGCGCTGAGCGTCAAACCCAAACCCGCGCTGTACCCGGCGGATGCCCCGTGGATCCCGGCACGCAGCCTGACCCTGAGCGAAGCCTGGAACCCGGAGCCCGAGCACGTGCAAGTCGGCGACTCGCTGACCCGCAGCCTTACGGTCAAGGCTGAAGGCCTGTCCAGCGCGCAACTGCCAGCCCTGCCCAGCGCCGACATCAATGGCCTGCGCCGCTACCCCGACCAGCCGGTGCTCGGCAACCAGAACAATGACCGTGGCCTGATCGGCAGCCGCGAAGACCGCGAAGCCCTGGTGCCGACCCACGCCGGCGCCGTCGAACTGCCGGCCGTGGAGGTGGTGTGGTGGAACACCCACGAAGACCACCTCGAACGCACCAGCCTGCCGGCCCGTACCCTGCAAGTGGCGACCAACCCGAGCCTGGTGGTCGACACACCGGCCACCCCGACCGTGATCACCGCGCCGGACGATGACCGCCTGTGGCTATGGCAACTCAGCACCTTGATTCTCGCCTGCACCACGCTGCTGGGTTTCGGCCTGTGGTGGCGTGCACGGCGCCAGCCCGCCGTGCAGCGTGCCGCGCAAACCGGCCCAAGCCCGCGCACGCTGCTCGACGACCTCAAGCGCGCCACCCAGGCCAACGACCCACACGCCACGCGCCAGGCCCTGGACGCCTGGGCGCGGCAACAGCCGGAAACCCTGGCAGACATGGCGGCGCGGTTTGTGCCGTTGTCGGATGCGCTGGATGGGCTCAACGGTGCGCTCTATAGCGAGAGCGGGCATTTCTGGTTGGGCGAGGACTTATGGCGTGCGGTCAAGGCGATTCCGGTCGCCGAGCGCGAACAAGACCCGGCGACGGACACCACCAGTTTGCCGCCGCTGTATCCCAAATAACCCTCCTGCAGAAGATCGTTCCCACGCTCTGCGTGGGAATGCATCCGGTGACGCTGCGCGTCACCTTTGCGCAAAAACCTGAGCCTTGAGCGCAGAGCCTGGACGCAGAGCGTCCGGGGCGGCATTCCCACGCAGAGCGTGGGAACGATCAGAAAACTGTGTGGGAGCTGGCTTGCCTGCGATGCAGACACCGCGGTCTTTCAGTCACACCGAGGTGCAGCCATCGCAGGCAAGCCAGCTCCCACACCTGAACGGTATTAAAGGTCTACTTAATGGGGCTACATTAAAACTTATTCCACTGATCCTCGGCCTGATTGCCAAAAATCACATAAGCATTGCTGTTGTTGGTGCCATAAGACGTGACATGACGGCTGGAATTCGCATCCAAACGGTGGTCACTGCGTAGCGCCCTATAACCCTGCTCTGTGAAGTCCTTCCACATCCCGGCCGGCGTGCCGCGACGAGCATCGCCACCGCGTGTGATGCCTTCCAGGTCGCCGTTATCCGAGTACTTGCCACGACTTTTACCGGTTGAGGTCAACGAGGTGTCGATCCAGTTGAGGACACGGGCGGCATTGAAAGCGGCGTCCGCCCTGGACTCTGGATCAGGATTATTGGCAGTCCAGTCACCCAGGCGCTCATAGGCCAATTCACGCTTAATATCTTTTTGAAAGCCCAGGTTTTTCAAAATGGGGTTGTCATTAATGATCTGCTCGGCGCTACGGTGATCGCCCTCAGGCCGTTTGACGTTCTGCTGAGGAACAAAATGCTGGTTCCTCTCGCTGCGGTAGTTGGGCATACCGATATCAGCAGCGACGCTCGTGGGGCTACTCGCGGAGTAGGCGCCTACGCTGACGTTCGCGGTGGAGACCGTAGGCAGTGCTGGAAGGGAAGTCGTCATCTTAAGTACTACTCTTCGTTATTTATGATAAGAACCCACTGTCAAAGCCAGTGCGAAAAGTGATTGGTACCTGAAAGCAGTTCGGTTCCCTCTGCATCCGACGCGCAGGTATGAGGAAATATGTGTGCATAGTTAAAGGCCAGCAATCCATATCCCTTTAATTTGCAGGACGTTTCCTAGACAATCCTTTGGCCTTGCGCCTGCTCATTCCACTGGCTAGCCTTCGCTCTGTCGCTGCATATCAGCGATCGGGTGTGAGAACCTGTGAACCAGTAGGCGCCAAGCGCCGCAACCGCGAGCAACATGCTCTATGGCGGCTGTGTGCAGGCAGACTTCGGTCTGGCTGGAGTCCTACTGTCCGGTATTCTCACCCTGCACATAGCTGCCACCCTTTTGTCGAGTGAGACCGACATCCGGATGGCTCCTTTTTCAGTAGGAATATCCGCATGACCAAAATCGTCCCAGACCCACCCCGCGAAATCTTCGAGCGCGCCCTGAGCCACTATCTACAACCCGACTCACCGCCCGCGTTCACCGTGCATCACGACCTCAGCTTCGAAGACGCCCTCGCCCAACTCTGCGACCTGTTGCGCTGCGCTGCCGCCACCGCCGCCGTTTCCACCCAAGCGCTGACCGGCGATCAACGCGACATTGCCGGCGCCACCGAGCACCTGATCAACCAGGCCAAAACCCTCGCCGACCGCGCACTGAACTGCCTGCACGCCGCATAACCCCTGTGGGAGCTGGCTTGCCTGCGATGGCAGCACCTCGGTCTTTCTGTCACACCGAGGTGCTGCCATCGCAGCATAGGTATCGACACAACTTTCAAAGGCCGCCACATCCCTCTGTGGCGAGCGGGCTCGCCCCGCGTTGGGCTGCGCAGCAGCCCCATTACAGGCGCAGAGGTCATCCAGAGAGGACTCGGTCGTCAGGTTTTGGGGCCGCTTCGCAGCCCAACGCGGGGCAAGCCCGCTCGCCACAAAAGCTCGGCTGTGACAGTTGATCTGGGTCAGCTGCGGGCACCGAGTCTGCTTTTACAGGTAAACTCCCCTCCTTTTCATCTTCTCCACGGAGTTCGCCTTGCGTCTGTTCCACACCTCCGACTGGCACCTCGGCCAAAACCTGCATGGCCAGGAACGCGACTTCGAACACGCCTGTTTTCTTGAGTGGCTACTGGGCCAGTTAACAGCCCATCAGCCGGATGTACTGCTGATCGCCGGCGATATCTTCGACACGGTCAACCCGCCGCTCAAGGCCCAGGAGCGTCTGTATGACTTCATCATCAGCGCCCACGAACAAAACCCCACACTCACGATTGTGATGATCGCCGGCAACCACGATTCCGGTTCGCGCATCGAATTGCCCGCGCCGTTGATGCGCCGCCTGCGCACCCATGCGCTGGGTCGCGTGCTGTGGCTGGATGATGGCCAGCTGGATGCCGAGCGCCTGCTGATCCCGCTGCCTGACGCCAAGGGCAAGATCGCCGCCTGGTGCCTGGCGCTGCCGTTTTTGCGCCCGGCGGAAGTCACCGGCGCGCACTTGGGCGATGATTACCTGCGCGGTATCGGCCAGGTGCATGAATGGCTGATCGCCGCCGCGAATGCCAAACGCAAGAAAGGCCAGGCGCTGATTGCCATCAGCCATGCGCATATGGCTGGCGGTTCGGTGTCGGAAGACTCCGAGCGCAGCCTGATCATCGGCAATGCCGAGGCGCTGCCGGCCACACTGTTCGACAAAAGTGTCGGCTATGTTGCCCTTGGCCACTTGCACAAGCCGCAAAAGGTCAATGGCGAAGAGCGCATTCGCTACAGTGGCTCGCCGATTCCGCTGTCGTTTTCCGAAATCGGCTACAAGCACCAGGTGCTCGACGTGACGTTCCAGGGCCAATGCCTGGTGAGTGTCGAACCGCTGCTGATCCCCCGCTCGGTCGACCTGCAACGCCTGGAAGCCGCGCCGCTGGCGGATATCCTCACGCAGTTGGCGCAGCTGCCCGACGTCGACCTGCTCGCCGAAACCCAACGCCACCCGTGGCTGGAAGTCCGCGTGCGCCTCGACGAACCGCAGCCAGACCTGCGCCAGCAAATCGAAAGCGCCTTGCAGGGCAAGGCCGTGCGGCTGGTGCGCATTGCCGCCGAATACGCCGGCAATCGCGGCAGCGACGCCACCGACGATGAGCGCCTGATCGAACTCGACCAGCTCACGCCCCAGGAACTGTTCAGCCGCGCCTGGCAGGACAACTACGGCAGTGAAGTGGATGAACAAACCTTGAAGGACTTCGCCGTGCTGCTCCAGGAAGTGCAACAGGAGGGCGAACAGCCATGAAGATCCTCGCCATCCGCCTGAAAAACCTCGCCTCGCTGGCGGGGCCGTTTGAAATCGACTTTACCGCCGAGCCATTGGCCAGCGCCGGGTTGTTCGCCATTACCGGGCCGACCGGCGCGGGTAAAAGTACTTTGCTGGATGCATTGTGCCTGGCGCTGTTTGGCGCGGTGCCGCGCCTGGGTGACACCGGCCAGGCAAAAATGCCGGATGCCGACAGCGATATTTCCATCGGCGACCCGCGCACCTTGCTGCGACGCGGCACCGGCGGCGGTTATGCCGAGGTGGATTTTGTCGGCGTCAGCGGCCGTCGCTACCGCGCGCGTTGGGAAGCCAACCGCGCCCGCGACAAGGCCAGCGGCAAGTTGCAGAACAGCCGGCAAAGCCTGATCGACCTCGACAGCGACCAACTGCTGGCCAGCCAGAAGACCGAATACAAAACCCAGCTGGAACTGGCCCTGGGCCTGAATTTCGAGCAGTTCACCCGTGCGGTGTTGCTGGCGCAAAGCGAGTTCAGTGCGTTCCTGAAGGCCAATGACAACGAGCGCAGCGAACTGCTCGAAAAGCTCACCGACACCGCGCTCTACACCCAGCTGGGCCGCCGCGCCTTCGACAAGGCCAAGGATGCCAAGGACGCGCACAAACAGCTGCAAGACCAGGCCACCGGCGTGGTGCCCCTGGCTGGCGAAGCGCGTGCCGAACTCGATCAGCAGTTGGCAGACGCCCAGCAGCAGCTCAAGACTCAACAAGCCCAGCTCAAGCAGTTGGAGTTGCAGCACACCTGGCTCAAGGAACTGCGCGAGTGGCAGGAACGCCAGCACAGTGCGACTGAGCAACTGCAACGCGCGCAAGCCGATTGGGAGAGCCAGGGCCCGCAGCGCCAGGACTTGAGCCGCCTGGAACAACTGGCGCCGCAACGCCATCAATTTGCTCGACAGGCTGAACTTGGCACCCTGCTGACGCCACTCGCCGCGCAGATTCAGCAGCACCTTGAGCAGCAAACCGCGCTGCATACCCGTCAGGAGCAGGCGCAACAACAGCTAGCGGCTGCCCAGGCGGCACTGGCTGACGCGCTTAAACACCAGGCCGACGCCGTGCCCTTGCTGCGTCAGGCGTTTGAAGAACAAAGCACCCTCGCCCACCTGACCAAGGACTTGGCCAAACGCAGCGAGGACAAGCAGCAACAGGAAAGCGCCTGTAGCGAAGGCCAAGCGTTGTTGAAGGGCTTGCAGGACAAGCACAGCCACGTCGCCGAACGCTTGCAGCGCCTGGCCGCCGAGCTTGAGCGCAGCGCCCCGTTGGCGCCGCTGAGCGATGCCTGGGGCGCTTACCGCGACCGCCTGCAACAGCTGATGGTCATTGGCAGCCGCCTGAAAAAAGGCCAGGAAGAACTGCCGCAGCTCGAGCAACGCGCCACCCGCGCCGCCGAGCAATTCGCCCAGCAACGCGACGCGTTGGACCTGCTGTATCAGGAAGCCGGCGCCGAGCCACACGCGGTCACCGAACAGATCCAGCTGCTCGCCAGCCTCCTGCAGGACAATCGCAAGCAGCAACGCGCCTTTGAAGCGCTGACGCGCCTGTGGGAAAGCCAGCAACAGCTGGATCAACAGAGCGCCGGCCTCACGCAAAAACTCGCGGACGCGCAGCAGCAGCGCGAACAACTGAACCAGACCGGCCTGCAAACCAAGGCCGAGCTGACCGTCGCCGAGCAAACCTTGACGGTGACCAAGCAACTGCTGGAGCGCCAACGTTTGGCCCGCAGTGCCAGCGTCGAAGAGTTGCGCGAGCAGTTGCAGGATGACCAGCCATGCCCGGTGTGTGGCAGCCATGAGCACCCCTATCACCAGCCCGAAGCCTTGCTGCACAGCCTCGGCCGGCATGACGAAAACGAAGAGGCCACGGCGCAGAAAGCCGTCGACCTGCTCAAGGAAAAGCTCACCGAGCTGCGCGGCGAAGTCGGCGGTTTGATCGCCCAGCAAAAGGAATACCTGCAACAGCAGGAGCAACTGGCGACGCAGCAACAAGCGCTCAAGCCAAGCCTGGACGCGCACCCGCTGGCGGCCTCGCTGTTCAATCAGGATGCCGCCCAGCGCAGCGCCTGGCTGGCCCAGCAATTGGCACAACTGACGCAAAGCATCACTCAGGACGAGCAACGCCAAGGCGCCCTGCTCAACCTGCAACAAAATGCCGGGCGTTTGCAGCAGCAACTGCAAGCCGCCCAGGACGCGAGCCAGCAAGCGCGGCAGTTGCTGGTGGACCAGCAGCGCGAGCTGTCCAACGACCGCGAACGCCTCGACGAAGAACTCAACGCCTTCGCCAGCCTGTTGCCCGCCGACACCCTTGAAGGCCTGCGCCGCGAACCGGCCGCGACCTATATGCAACTCGACCAGCAGGTCAGCCAGCGCCTGGAACAGTTGGGCCATCAGCGCGACGAACTGGCTGAACAGCAGGAACGCCAGCAGGCCATCGAGAAACAACAAACCCATCAGCAGCATCGCCAACAGCAACTGGATGCATTGCTCCAGCAGGTCACCGAGCTGGCCAGCCAACAACAGGCGGCCCAGGCAAAACTCAGTGCCCTGCTGGGCGATCACGCCAGTGCCGAACAGTGGCAACAGCAGTTGGATCAGGCGGTGGCGCAGTCACGTCAGAGCGAAACCGACGCCAATCAACAGCTGCAAGACATTCGTGGCGCCTTGATTCAACTGGCCGCCGACCTCAAGGCCCAACAGGAACGCCAAGAGGCACTGAGCGCCGAGCAGCACAACCTCGGCGAGCGCTTGAGTGAATGGCGCACGCTGCACCCCGAACTGGATGACGACGGGCTGACGCGTTTGCTGGCCTTCGATGACAGCCAGGTCAGCGCATTGCGCCAGCAGTTGCAACACAGCGAAAAAGCCGTGGAACAGGCCAAGGTGCTGCTGCAAGAGCGTGAACAACGCCTGGCCGAACACCAGGCCCTGCACAACGGCAACCTGGAAGCCGAACAACTCGAAAGCACCTTGGCTGCGCTCAATCAACAGTTGGCCGACAGCGAGAAACACTGCGCCGAACTGCGCGCACGCCAGCACGAGGACCAACGCCGACAGGACGCCAACCACGCCCTGACCGAACAGATCACCAAGGCCTACGAAGAATGGCAGCGTTGGGCACGCCTGAATGCGCTGATTGGCTCGGCCACCGGCGACACCTTCCGCAAGATCGCCCAGGCCTACAACCTCGACTTGCTGGTGCACCACGCCAACGTGCAATTGCGCCAACTGGTGCGCCGCTATCGCCTCAAACGCGGCGGCAGCATGCTCGGGCTGTTGGTGATGGACACGGAAATGGGCGATGAACTGCGCTCGGTGCATTCGTTGTCGGGTGGCGAGACCTTTTTGGTCTCGTTGGCATTGGCCTTGGGCCTGGCGTCGATGGCTTCCAGCACGTTGAAGATTGAGTCGCTGTTTATCGACGAAGGCTTTGGCAGCCTCGACCCCGAGTCGCTGCAATTGGCGATGGACGCCTTGGACGGCTTGCAGGCCCAAGGCCGCAAGGTGGCGGTGATTTCCCACGTGCAGGAAATGCACGAGCGCATCCCGGTGCAGATCCAGGTCAAGCGCCAGGGCAATGGCTTGAGCACCCTGGAGGTCAAGTGAGCCAGGCGCTGCTGTATTCGTTTCGGCGCTGCCCGTATGCGATGCGGGCGCGCCTGGCGCTGCGCTATTCAGGCGTGGCGGTGCAGATCGTCGAAGTGAGCCTCAAGGCCAAGCCGGCCCAGATGCTTGCACTGTCGCCCAAGGGCACGGTGCCGGTGCTCTGCGTGGGCGATCGGGTGATCGACGAAAGCCTGGAGATCATGCAATGGGCGCTGGCGCAGCACGATCCCGAGGATTGGTTGCTGGGCGGTGACCCGTCGGCGCTGGAACTGATCGCCGAGAATGATCACGTGTTCAAGCATCATTTAAATCGATACAAATACGCCGAGCGTTACCCGCAACAGCCGATGGAACATTATCGCGCCGAGGGCGAGGGGTTTTTGCGCAGGCTGGAAGGGTTGCTTGCGCAGAACGACTATTTGTTGGCCGATCATGTGAGCTTGGCCGATGCAGCACTGGCGCCGTTTGTGCGCCAGTTTGCGCATGTGGATCGCGAGTGGTTTGCGCAGGCTGCGTATCCGAAGTTGCAACAATGGCTAAAGCATTTTTTGGCCAGCGCATTATTTCTCGACGTAATGAAAAAGACTCTTTAAAACAAAAGGTCGACATTTTAATCATTAATAAACACGCCGATAATTATCCCGTTACTTATTTATTACCGCGCAACAACTCACAATAATTACTTGCTCGCTCAGCCCGCAAAAATAGCTACTATCCGCCGATCGAACTGCCCCGTTAGTTAGGGGACATTCAACGTGTCAATCCGAGGAGTGTAGTGTGAGTTCAATATCAGCGCGTTCAGTTATCAGTAGTTACATGGCCCCGTTGACTGCCCCCCTGCCAAAGGCTGTACCACCTCCTGTTCATATAACCCATGATCAAGTCCAGAGCGCGCAGAAGTTAAAGCATCACAGCCGGGCCAGACCACTTTCCTCTGCGTCTCCCCTTCAAACGCCGCCGTCAGATCGAACCGAAAACACGCTGCCTGCGCTATCCACTGACCCCCTTGGCGACGCTGTGCGCCAGCAGTTTTCCGGGCGCCCCACGCTGCGATCAGTCGTATCAGAATTACTGCGTGAGACCCTGCGCAACAGCACCGGCAACGAGGATATCGACATCAGCCACCTCGTCATCAGCGAACCCGACCCGCATAACCCCACCCGGAACACACAGACCCCGCTTGTGGAACTCGCCCTTGACTATCTGGTGAATGGCACGGCATTGGATTTCACCGGTGACCGTACACTGGTCGACACACGCTCGCGCCAGACACAAGGTGCTACGGTTTCAACCGTTAACACGCTGCCAATAGACCTGCGCGCACTCGAACAGGCCGTGCGTCGTTTAACCACCCAGCTCCAACCTGCCTTTATCAGCAGCGTGGTGAGCTATTGGAACAGCCCGGCGCAGGCGGCGCCCGCCAAGGGGCAAGAAACCACCGGCCCAGCCATCAGTCGCAGGCAATGGTTCAGCGATATCCTGCGAGACAACCTGCGCATCTCCGGGTTGAAACATCCAGGCTTGGACGATGTGCAACGCGAGACCCTGGACCAGGTGGTGAGATACCCCGATCAATCCGTGCGGCCTGAATCAGAGGGCGCAACCAAAGCGTCGGTATTCACCCTCAACACCGGCTTGAAACACGACCCGGATTCGTGGGACGCCTATTCGGACGAACTCTTGATTGTAAGGACTGTGGGAAACCGGCAGGTGGTTATGCTGTACACACCCAATGGAGACATCACACCCTACGACTCTCTCCAGGATTTCCAGCGCGCCTGGGAGCAACGCCTTGACCAACAGTTCCCGCTCGATCAATTGAAGTTTGGCCTTGAAGAGCCGCCGGGGTCGATCTTCGATACCCAGGCTGACAACATTCTGCATGACAGCCTGCGCAAACTCTCCACGCTGGCCACTCCCGATCCCGGGCAGGGCACACACGACCTGGCGGGGCAGTTTTCCCGGGCAAGCGACCCTGCCGCAGGCTTTGTTACCGCGACCAAGGCGGACCCACAGGTGCTTGAGCAAACCCAAAAGCGCCTGCCGCAATGGCTGCGCCATGCCAACGACCGTGATCGTTATGCCTACCGCACTCTGGGCCTGCAATTAGCCAGTACCCTGCAGCGTAATCAAGGGCGTTCGTACGACCATGGCATCCCGGACATCACCCAGTTTGCGCAGCAGCAGCTCGATGCAAAATTGCCGAAGGGGTATGCCGCCCAGGACGTGAGCGTGGTCTTCAAGGTTGCAGTGGGGGACCTGGGCAGCGGCTACATCGAACGTGTGCCCATGAGCCTGACCAAGATGGCGCTGGAGAACCTTGCGGGCTTGCCGAAAGGCGAAATGGAGGTGTACCACAACGGCCGGCGCGTGCCTGAATTGGAGAGCGGTGACAGGCTCAAGAAGCTGGTGCAGGAAGTCGACATCGGGAAAAACTATCCGGAGCTGATTAAACGCACGCTAGTGGGCAAGGGCCAGGATACGCAAGAACGTCGTTCGCTGTTTGCCGAACAGTTGGCAGTCGAGTTACCCCTGCAGGCCCTGGAACTCGCCCTGCAGAAAGACTCCGGCTTCAGCGCCCGCAGTTACCGTTACGTCGAAGCGATCGTCAGCCCCGGCGCCGGAAAAAAACGCGCAGATGGCCAGGAAATCGTCATTCGGCCCCTGGCGTTCCGGCGCACACCCAACGCGCAGCCCGACGTTGTCGACAACATGTTTTTGATCGAACCCAAGGACACCACAGTCGGCCCGCATGTCCTTTATCGCCCGTTAACCGACACGCCGTTGCTGGAGTTCCCCACACGAGCGGCGTTGATGGAGGCCATTGCGCAACCGGGCACCTTGCAAACAACCGTGCTCGCCTGGCTGCGTGACCAAAAGACGCGTGACGTCTACACACATAACGGGTTTCGGGAGCCGCATGCTCAGCAGTTCCTCCAGGGCGATGAGTTCCGAACCTATGAAGCGCCACGGCCCGCAACGCTGGCAACAGAGGGCTATGACACCGCAGACTCGCTGCTTGAGGGCCTGCATGACGGCAAGCTGATGGACCACTTGTACGACGCCAACGCCCACAGCCTGACGAGCCTCGCCGAAGAGCAATCGGTGTCGAACAGCGAAAGCCGCTGGGCCTCTCTCAAGGAAGGCGGGTTCCTGGTACTCAATGCCGTGCTGCCTGCGCTACGTACACCGGGCATGGCGTTGGGCGCCATGCTGCAGCTGGACGCGATCCAGAATGACCTTGAGACGCTGGATGACGATAAGAAAAAGGATAAATCAGCGGCGGTGGTGGATCTGTTACTGAACATGATGTTTGCCCTCTCGCCGCTCAGCACGCACGAGGCCCCACACAGCCTCGGCGAGGACCGTCATATGGCCGACAGGTTCCCGAATACGGTCGAGGACGCGCCCGTCACCGCAGACACGCCCCCTGTCAGGCGGGTGCCGGACGATATCAACCATGCGCTGCAATTTCCTCACGTGCACCCACGCACGCGGCTGGTGGACCTGATCAATTCGTTCGAAGTACCGCAACCACCCCACCCCGGCCTCCCGATCGCGAAAGGACGGCTCGCGGGCCTGTATAGAATCGACGGGAAGTTGCATGCCAAAGCCAACGAGAAATGGTATCGGGTAGGTGCTGACCTGGACCAGGTGTTCCTGCTTGACGATAACGACAAGTGCCGCACAGGCCCGTTTCTGAAACCCACGGTCGACGGCAGCTGGGAATTCAAGCCTGTCGAGCGTCTCAACGGTGGCCAGAGAACCTCTGCCGATGACAACGACATCCAGACGCGGTATGAATCACTGAAGACCGATATGGCGGCATTGGATAAAAAGCTCGAATTTTCGAAGAGCCTTCTGTCAAAAACACTCGACACCTATATAAAAAACCGCACGCAGCTACTGGCGCGGTGGCAGGCGGTTGACCCTAACGTGCCTGAGAGTGAGGCCCATAGCCGTTATCAGGAACAACTGAAACTGACCACAGCGTCTCGAACGCAACTCAACAGGATGCTCGAAACCCACCGCTCGAATTTAAAACTCAGCGGCGACCTGAAGCGCTCCGCGGTCGACATCCTGACGCCCAAGAAAAGCACGGAAAAATCCTCATTCTTTCAGGCGCAGCGCTCCGAGCTATTTCTGAAATTATTTGAGGAGCAACGAGCCCTTCAAAAGGTCTATCAAACCCTCGCTGGAGAAAGCCAGCATGCTTCGGATGGCGAACCTCTGACCAGGATTATCCAGAACGTCAAAGATCCAAATTCAAGCGGCTATCAAAAATTTGTCGCGACCCTGGACAATACGGTTGATCAGAAAGAGCAGATGCTGCGCTACCTTGGCGAGCGCTCGGCACTTCTTGACGAGTGGGCAAGTGACTCGCCTATCGGCAGAGAACACGCCAGGTCTATGGTCGAGCGGCTGAATGCCGAGAAGGCATTGCTGATCCCCGATGCAAACATCAGGGATAAAATAGCGCTCGCCAAAGACACGCTCAACCGAGCACAGCAAGCGCTCGCATCCGACCCTTCGAACGATCAATTGCGTGCCGATAAAGACGACGCTGAGCTGCGTACACTTAAGTTGACCAGCGAGCTGAAAATCACTCAACTCAACGCTGAATTGGCCATTAATAAAGCCAACATCAAACTCAGAAAAGGCCAACAGAAAGCGCTGATCGAACTCAGCGACCGGAAAACAGCCTTGGCGGTGTTGATGGTCAAAGCCCAACTGACACTTGAACAATGTGATACCCGCTTGCAGCTCAGCGATGCAAGGCGCGCACTGAGCAACGACCCTGCCAATACCCGGCTCAAAGACGACATCAGGCTGACGCAAAAGAAACTCGAAGAGATCAAGCAACAACTTGCCATGCCCGACGTCATTGATGAGCTGGCCAGTGATCGAAAATACACGCGCGTGGATCAAGACAAAATCCCGGCAACCACCCACAACGAAGCGCTCAATCTGAAGCTGAATACGTTAGGGTCGCTTAGAGAGCTGAGCCTGAACAAAGCGAATCAAGCGACTTACCCGCCGGCAGAACTCGCCATCGGCACGCGTATCAGCCAGCGGCCGTTGGCGCCTATCGTGAAGCTCCATTGGGAGCTGCTCAACGAGACTGACGTTTCAGAGGCAAAACGCCGGTCGCAACTGACGCAGCTGATTGACACGTATGAAAGCCTGTTGGAAGACTGCCGCCAGCTCCAGGCCAGCCATTCGGTCATCATTCGCCCAAAATACAATGACCTGCTGATCAAGCGCCTGGGAGAGCTGCTCGATCATGCCAAACAGCAGCAAGACATACTGAACCAGGCAGAAAGGGACAGCGCCTTGAACCTGGCCTCCTCGTCGGGTCATTCACAAAACCGACAATCGCCTATTGATCGCAAACAACCGGACTCTCCAACGCGTACACCCTCGCCCACTGAGATACACAAAGAAGAAGCTGCCGAGCCGGCTGTGAACACCCCGCCCCCCGTGCAACCTGCGGCGCCAAAGCCATCGCTCAAAGCCTTGAAGGCTCAGGGGCAAGCGTTGATCAAACAATGGGAGCAACAGGAACGGTTAGTGTTGCACGAGAAAAAGAAACTCAAACAACCTGACGAACTGCAAAAGATCAAACCGCTTGATTGGGACCACATGCTGCGAGAGCCGGCGTCGAACCTGCTTGAACTGGCCAACAAGACCGAAGCAACACACGGCGATGATCCGGCGTGTGCACAGCTTGTCGAGCAATGGCGCACGCGTGCTGAAGCGATGCACAAAAGCACCTGCGAACATGTGCGAGACGCCTACGTTCTACAGGCGCCCTCTGCCGCCAATGTCGCTTACCTGTTCGATCAGCATCTGGTCACCCTGAAACCTGTAGGTCGGGTATTTCCTACCCGAGCGGGTGATGTATTCACTGAATACGTGGTGCGCGACATCCGGGAACCTCATAACGTCCTCTGGTATGCACACTTCCACTACGCGACCGAAGAAGACGCGCTGACACGTCCCGCCAGCCATACGTTTGCGCACCTGAAATTACCCAGCCAACAAAAACTGACCCAGAAGGACTTGAACATGGCGGCAGGAAAAAACACGCCCGCCGATAAAATTGAAGATGCGAGAATTCGCGCACCGCCGGATGAGATATACCTCAACGCCAAACCCTAGGGCATGGCTGCACTCACCCGATACACAAACGCCAAACCACTGGAACGCGAGCATCTGCGTTCCAGTGGTTTGGCGTTTGGCGTGTGCCGCGTCAATCAACGCTCATTGCTGGGCTTTGTGATCCAGTGCGGCGTAGAAGTTGGCACTTTGTTGCAGGTATTTCTGGGTGTAGGCGCTGGTGCTGGATTTTTTACCGGCAACGTCCACGCTGGCGGCGGCTGGCAATGCCACAGTGGCGGAAACAGCGGAAGCGGCGATGATGGAGAAGAGGTTCAAGTTCATGTCGGTAACCCTTGTGTTCGTTCGTTTAGGTGGCCGGGGAAGGCCTTGGAACCCAACTTACGCCCGAGGGCTGAACCTTAGAAATGCTTTGAAACAGTAGCCGCTATTAATAGAATTAATACTGAGGGTCAGGCCCCGCACTGCGGGGCCTGTGGCTTATTGACGCACCAGGAACTTGAGGTCGCTGGGGGCATCAATCGGCAATTTCTGCACGGTTTTACCCAGCAGGCCGGTCTTGGGGTCACGTTCGACCACCACAATTTGATTGCTCTTCTGGTTGGCGATCAGCAAAAACTTGCCGCTCGGGTCCAGGCTGAACTCGCGCGGGTGGTCGCCTTCAACCGAACGGCGCTGCAGTTCCTTGAGGTGTGCGGTGGCCGGGTCGATGCTGAACACCAGCACTTGGTTAGCGGTGCCACGATTGCTCACGTAGAGGAATTTGCCGTCACTTGAAGCGTGCACAGCTGCACCCGCTTTGTCGGACACCGGTTGCCCGGCAGCAAACTCTACCAGCTGGGTCTGGCTGAGCTTGCCGTCGTTGTAGTCGTATACCGCAACCTGCGCGCTCATCTCGGTGGTCAGCCAGGCATGCTTGCCATCGGCGCTGAACAGCAAGTGACGCGGGCCACTGCCCGGTTGCAACTGCACAAAGGACGGATCGGCCGGGGTCAATGGCAGTTCGTGGTTGGCCTTGGGGTCATAGTGGTAGGCAAATACCTTGTCGGCGCCCAAGTCCTGCACGAACACGTATTTGCCGTCTGGCGATGACACCACCGAGTGCACGTGGTTGGAGGCCTGGCGCTCAGGGTTCACGCGACTGGACGGATGCCCGCTGAGTTGCACCGGCGCCGACATCTTGCCATTGGCGTCGACCGGCAGCACCGCAAGGCTGCCACCCGGGTCTTCGAGCACCGAATAGTTGGCCACGAACAGGTAGCGGCCATCGGCGGCGAGGCTGGAATGGGTCGGCTCATTGCCCAGGCTCTGCACCTGGTTGATCAGGCTGAGCTGATGATTCTGCGGGTCGATGCTGTAACTGCTGACACGGCCGACCGGGTCTTTCTGGCCTGGGCCGTTTTCGTTGACCACAAACAGGTGCTTCTGGTCTTTGGAAATCGTCAGCCACGAAGGGTTGGCCGCTTTGGCCGCCAGCACAGGCGTGCCACTGAATTGACCGGTACGGCTGTCAAATTGTAGGCGGTAGATACCTTCGCTGGTGCCTGCGGTGTAGCTGCCCACCAGCAGTTCATAGGTGTCGGCCGGCGCGGCTTGCACCGACATCGCACCGACACTGCCTGCCATGAGCAGGGGCCAGAATTTACGCATCATCATCCGCTTCGTCCTCATCATTATTGTTGCCGGTGACGCCGCTCATGCAGACCAGGCGATGCTCGCCCGAGTCACCGGTAAGGGTCCAGCTTTGCAACGATTGATCAAAGATCGCCGCGTTGACCTGCTCCAGGCTGAAACTCCAACGTTTCTCGGCACGACCGTCCATGCAGATGATCAGCAACTTCTGGTCGTCCAGGCTGAAGTCAAAGGTGTGCAGCCCATCGATTTCAACCATCTGGCAGTCTTTAACAGCGTCGAGCAAGGTAGCGGTGTCAGCAGTCATGGCAGTCAATCATTTGGGGAAAGTGCCAATGATAGCCCACGCCGTACAGGTTGGACCTGGAATTAATGTGGGAGCGGGCTTGCTCGCGAAAGCGGCGTATCAGTCACCCAATACATAGACTGAACCACCGCATTCGCGAGCAAGTCGAATCGTCGCACCGCCGCTCCCACAATTTGACCACTAGTGGGCAAACAACGAATTGCCCTTCTGCCCCGCCAGTTTCTCCGGCTTGATCAGGAAACGCGCCAGCGCCGGCAACAGCCACAGCGCGCCGAACATGTTCCACAGCAGCATGAAGGTCAGCATCAGGCCCATGTCGGCCTGGAACTTGATCGCCGAGAAGATCCAGGTGCATACGCCGATTGCCAGGCACAGGCCGGTGAACAGCACGGCTTTACCGGTGGACTTGAGCGTCTGGTAATAGGCTTCCTGCAACGGCAGGCCGGCCCGCAGGAAACTCTCCAGGCGGCTGTAGATGTAGATGCCGTAGTCCACGCCAATCCCCACCCCCAGCGCCACCACCGGCAAGGTCGCTACCTTGACGCCGATGCCCATGAACGCCATCAGCGCGTTGCCCAGCACCGAGGTCAGTACCAGCGGCAGCACGATGCACAGGGTCGCCGCCCACGAGCGGAAGGTGATCATGCACATGGTGGCCACGCACAGGTACACCAGGATCAGGATGGTCAGCTCGGACTCCTTGATCACCTCGTTGGTGGCGGCCTCGATCCCGGCGTTACCGGCGGCGAGGATGAACTCCAGGCCGTCCTTGTTATTTTCCTTGGCGAAGTCCTGCACCGCATGCACCGCGCGGTCGAGGGTTTCGGCCTTGTGGTCGTTGAGGAACACCAGCACCGGCGCCAGCGAGCAATTGTTGTTGTACAGGCCATCGGCGCGGGCGATGGAATTGTTTAATACGTCGGGGTTACGCGACAGGGTTTCCCATTTCAGGTTGCCCTCGTTCATGCCCTTGATCATCTGCTTGGACACGGTCACCAACGAGATCGCCGACTGCACGCCTTCGGTGTTCTGCATCTTCCACATCAACTGGTCGATGGGCGCCATGGCTTCATAGCGCGAGCAGCCTTCGGCCTTTGTCTTGACCATCACCACCAGCACGTCGGAACTGGTGGAGTAGTTGCTGATGATGAAGTTGTTGTCTTTGTTGTAGCGCGAGTCAGGGCGCAGTTCCGGCGCGCCTTGGTCGAGGTCGCCGATTTTCAGGTTCTGGCTGTACCAGAGGCCGCCACCGAAGGCGATCAGCGCCAACAGGATCGACACCGGCGCGACTTTGGGGCTGGCGAATTTGGACAGCAGGCGCCAGAACGGGTGTTCGCGGTGCGCGTCCTTTTTGCTCTTGGCGATGGCGCGTTTGCTGATGCCGACGTAGGAAATCGCCACCGGCAGCAGGATCAGGTTGGTGAACACGATCACCGCTACGCCGATGGAAGCGCCGATGGCCAGCTCGCGGATCACGCCGATGTCGATGATCAGCAGCGTGATAAAGCCCACTGCGTCAGCAAGGATCGCGATCATGCCCGGCAGGAACAGTTGCCGGAACGTGCGACGGGCCGCCGTCAGCGCGTTGTCAGCCTCGCTCGATTGCAGCGCGATGCCGTTGATCTTCTGCACGCCGTGGGAAATACCGATGGCGAAGATCAGAAACGGCACCAGCATCGAATACGGATCGAGGCCAAAACCAAAGAAGTGCATCAAACCGAGTTGCCACACCACCGCCACCAGCGTGGTGCTCAACACCGCCACGGTGCTGCGCAGGCAGTTGGTGAACCACAACAGCAGGATCAGGGTGATGACGAACGCGATGCCGAAGAACATCACCACCATCACCAGGCCGTCGATCAGGTCGCCGACCTTCTTGGCGAAGCCGACGATGTGGATCTTGACGTTGGGGTTTTGCGCTTCGAATTTGTCACGGATCTTGTCTTCAAGCTCATGGGAGAACTTGCGGTAGTCCAGGGCGAGTAATTTGCCTTGGTCTTGCGGGTCCGGGTAGGACTCCAGCAGCGGGATGTCGACGATGCTCGACTTGAAGTCGTTAGCCACCAGGCGCCCGACCTGGCCGGACTTGAGCACGTTATTGCGCAGTTGGTCGAGGCTTTGCGGCGAGCCGTTGTAGCTTTGCGGGATCACTTCACCGCCGGCAAAGCCTTCCTCGGTGACTTCGGTCCAGCGCACGCTGGGGCTCCACAGCGACTTGAGGCCCGAGCGGTCGACGCCGGAGATGTAGAACACCTCGTCGTTGATCTGGCGCAGGGTCTCCATGTATTCCTTTGAAAAGATATCGCCGTCCTTGGCCTCCACCGAGATGCGCACCGTATTGCCCAGGTTGGCCAGGTCGTTGCGGTGTTCCATCATCTTTTCGATGAAGGGGTGTTTGAGGGGGATCATCTTTTCAAAGCTGGTGGAGGGGCGAATCAACGTCGCCTGCCAGAACAGGAAAATGCTCACCAGCAGGCAGATGACGATAACTGCCGGGCGGTTGTTGAAGATCAGGCGCTCAAGAAAGGTCGCTTTATCGTTGTGATGACTGCTCATTCTCTGTCCGCCTTCTTATTGTTTTGTCGGTTCGGCGCCGGTCGGCGTGGCGACACGAACACCGCCCTGCCCGACCAGAATCAAGTTGCCGTTGCCCGCCGCCGTGACCGCCGAGAGTGAAATGCGGTCCGGGCGATTGAACACGCTGAAGGTTTGCCCATCGTCGTGGCTGACCACCACGCTGCCGCCGTTGCCGACCACCACCAGCGAGCCGTCATCAAGCAGCGTGGCGCCCGACAAGCCGAACTCCAGGGCGCCGCGCGCGGCGTTCAGTTCAACCTGTTCCCACGTGCTGCCGAAATCCGTGGAGCGGTAAAGATTGCCGCGCAGGCCGTAGGCCAATAGCGTTTGCGCTTGCGCGGTGCTGATCACGCCAAACAGCGAGCCTTCGTACGGGCCTTCGAGCTTTTGCCAGGTCTGGCCGTCGTCGCTGGAGCGGAACATGCTGCCCTGTTCGCCGACGATAAACAGGCCGGCGTCCTTGATGTGAGCGATGGCGTTGAGGTGGAACTGGTCTTCGTTGTCGAGGCGGTCACTGACGTCTTCCCAGGTGTTGCCGCCGTCGGTGGTTTCGATCAGCGCACCGTAGGCGCCCACGGCCAGGCCGTGCTCGGCGTCCTTGAACCAGATGTCGAGCAGTGGGGCTTCGCGCTTGAGGTCTTGGTATTGCTGGGTCCAGGTGGCGCCGCCGTCGACGCTTGCGAGGATTTGCGCATCATGGCCCACGGCCCAACCGTGTTTGTCGTCGACGAAGAACACCGCCGTGAGCAGTTGCCGAGTCGGCACTTTGGCTTGGGTCCAGGTGCTGCCCTGGTCATCGGAATAGAGGATGTGCCCGCGATCACCGACCGCCACCAGGCGCGAGCCTGCGTGGACCACATCGATCATCAAGCCTTTGGCGGCCTTGGGGGTTTGAATCGCAAATACCGGCTGTGCGGTGGCATCGCCGGCGGCCAGCACGGGTGTCGACAGCGCCGCAAACAGCGAGAGCGCTGTGGCCAGCATCGCAACCCGGCGTGCGGCGCGCGGGCGGCAAACAACCCAACCCATGACAGGCTCACTCATAGACCTTTCTCCCGATTTATTATTGTTAGGTCGTCTTGCCTTCCCGGGCCCTGAAACCTGCAATCTAGAGCGCCTGAAGGAAGCAGGGGCCATCCTATCGGGCTTTCGAATCGTCTGACAATCGGCGCTACGTTATCTTTTGTTAACTGGTGGCGTTTGCCGATGGCCTGAATGGGACAGTATTACTGCGCATGATGATGATCGTTCCCACGCTCCTGCGTGGGAATGCATCCCGTGACGCTCTGCGTCACTCGCGGGACGCGGAGCGTCCCAGGCGGCGTTCCCACGCAGAGCGTGGGAACAATCAGATTACTGCGCATGATGATGATCGTTCCCACGCTCCTGCGTGGGAATGTATCCCGTGACGCTCTGCGTCACTCGCGGGACGCGGAGCGTCCCAGGCGGCATTCCCACGCAGAGCGTGGGAACAATCGGATTACTACGCATGATGATGATGATCGTTCCTACGCTCCTGCGTGGGAACGCATCCCGTGACGCTCTGCGTCACTCGCGGGACGCGGAGCGGCCCAGGCGGCATTCCCACGCGGAGCGTGGGGACGATCGGGCGGAATGAATTTTTATTCCATATCTTGAATTATGTGAATTTTTATTCCATTAATAGCCCTCCTGAAAACAATAATCCAAAGGACCACCGCTATGCGTGAACTCGGAATCGGCCTGATCGGCACGGGCTTCATGGGGCGCGCCCACGCCCTGGCGTTCAACAATGCCCGCGCGGTATTCGAACTGCCGGTCACCCTCAAATTGGCCGCCCTGGCCGATGCCGATACCGAGCGCGCCCAGCGCTGCGCCAGCGCATGGGGGTTTGCCCAGGCCCATGGCGACTGGCAGGCGTTGATCGACGACCCCAAAGTCGATGTCGTGGCCATCACCACGCCCAATCACCTGCATTACCCCATGGCCATGGCGGCGATCGCCGCAGGCAAGGCGGTGTATTGCGAAAAGCCGCTGGCCGTCAGCCTGGAGCAGGCCGACGCCATGCGCCGCGCCGCGAGTGCAGCCGGGGTGGTCACGCGGGTCGGCTACAACTATCAGCACAACCCGATGATCGGCCTGGCCCGGCAGATGATTGCCAAGGGCGAGCTGGGCGAGATCATCAGCTTCCAGGGCGAATTCAGCGAAGACTTCATGGCCGACCCGAGTTCACCCTGGTCATGGCGTTGCGAAGTGGAACACGCCGGAGGTGCCCTGGCGGATCTGGGCAGCCATTTGCTGTCGATGGCGCGCTATTTGGTCGGCGATGTACACAGCGTGTGCGCCGACACCCAGACCGTGCACGCCCAACGCCCAGTCGTCAAAGGCAGCAGCAACCTCAAACCCATCGCCGTGGATGACCAGGTGCATGCGCTGCTGCGCTTCGCCAATGGCGCGCGTGGCACAGTGAGCAGCAGTTGGCTCAAGCATGGCTACAAGAACCACCTGAGCTTTGAAATCAGCGGCACCCAAGGCACCTTGGCGTTCGATCAGGAGCGCTTGAATGAACTGCGTGTTTGCCGCGTCGGCCAGGACGGCTTCCAGCGTGTGCTGGCCGGCCCCGCCCTGCCCGGCTACGCCGCATTCAGCCCGGCCGCCGGGCATCAACTGGGTTACAACGAATTGAAGACCCTGGAAGTGCACGAGTTGATCATGGCGCTGGCGGGGCACGGCGCGGATGGCACTGATTTCGAGGGCGCCTGGGCAGTCGAGCAACTGGCAACGGCGATTCGCCTGGCGGCCATTCAAGAACGGTGGGTTGAGGTCAGCGAACTTTAGACAACTCGCGCGCTTCGTGGGGTTGGCGTGTACGCCCAATGCACGTCAACCTGCATGAGCGGGGTAACTTTTCTCTCGCCCTAAACAAATAAACCCCGACACACCTACACTCTTTATCACCCCTGCTCTCGCACAACTTCAACACTCTATTTAACTGCCCATTTAAAAAATATACATTTAAGTCATACATAGACATATACCCCTGATTGGCATTCCCTGCCGAAAGACTTACTTTACCGTTTACACCCACTAACCCATGCACTACTTCTCACTTCTCTCTTATGCCAGGGATTGCCATGTCTATTACCCGAACCAACACGAGCGCACCTTATTACGCCCCTCAGCCCACATTAGATCATCCTTCTTCCCCCGTTAAACAGGACTGGCCAAGTGCTTCGCCTGAAGGGGATATCCCTGCACAGCTCACCCGTGAAAACCATAGAATCAAAGATCGAAACGGCGATGGCAAAATAACCATCGGCTACAGATTCTTCGATTCATCGGACCCTCAAGATCCCTGGCATAACAGCAGTGGAACACTGGCACTGAGCGACGCCAGAAAAAAAGCCTTCAGAAGTTCAATCAAGGCGTGGGAGGACGTGATTAAGGTCAAATTTACCGAGAATGCAAAAGACGCCGACGCCATGCTGGTTGTTCATGGCAATAACGGCGTGGGTGGTTACGCCACAATGCCTTCCGATTACAGTGGGCTCATGAGCATCGGAATCGGCCTGGGCAACAAGAATCTACCTCTGAACTCTTCAATGATTCACGAAATCGGTCATAGCCTGGGGCTGGGGCACCCGGTCGGACGTCATCCCGAAAACAACAAGACCCATACGGCCATGTCATACAACACCCATTTTTGGCGGCCCTTTGATGAGCATGGCTCCAGCATCTCGGATAGCACCGCGACGCCGATGATGCGTGATATTACCGCTGGGCAGAGTCTCTACGGCGCCAACGATAAAACCCGCACGGGTGATACCACTTACGGCTTCAACTCCAATGCTGACCGCGATTACTACCGCTTGAACTCCCCCGATGACCTGACCGCGATCTGCGTATGGGACAACGGCGGGAATGACACCCTGGATTTTTCGGGTTACCGGCAAAACCAGAAGATCGACCTGAACGCCGAGCAGCTTTCGAACGTAGGTGGCAGAAAAGGCAATGTGTCGATTGCCAAGGGCGTTGTTGTGGAAAATGCCATTGGCGGCTCGGGGAATGACGAGCTGATCGGCAACCAGGTCAGCAATCGCCTGACGGGAGGTGCGGGTGCGGACAGATTGCACGGCGGCGGCGGCGCGGATACGTTTGTCTACACCCGTATCAGCGACTCGCCGATGGAAAGCCCGGACATACTGGAAGACTTTGTTAGTGGTGTCGATAGAATTGATCTTTCCGGACTATTGAAGGACGCCGGTATTGCGAAGCCGAAAATCACCAGCGTACTCACCGATCGGGCCGCTGAATTAGACGGTCATAAAGGCGAACTGGCATTAGACTACGATAAAAATTTCAAGATGCACAGATTGATACTTGTGCTGGACAACATTGGCTCCATGCTGGTTATTCTAAGCAAGAACCCGATAAAACCTGGCGACCTAGTTACCGGCGACCATTCACAACTACCGATCACACCGCCCATGCCAGATCCTGCACCCCCGGCTTATAAAACCTATAACTATGACGCAGTCTCCGACTCCCCCTACCAAAACTCGGACTTGCTCACAAACTTCACGACAGCCAAGGACAAGATCGACTTAAGCAACCTAAGTAAAAACTCACAGGTAACGCTCAACCACGTCAATAGGTACACAGGACGAATTGGCGACACTGTTCTTACCGTTAACCCGGCAACCAATCGGTACTACATCGGTATCGATATGACGGGAAATCGCAGGACCGACTTTTTGGTAAGAAGTACGAAGCCGATCACAAGGCAAGATGTTATTGGCGTCCAGTTCCAGTAATGCGGTGATCTCTTAACGCCAAGACCGGGAGCGGCAAACCGCCACTCCCGCGCGCATTCAAATCAGATAACGAACCGCGCCACCATCCCATTCAAATCCACCGCCAGGCGCGACAACTCATGGCTGGCCGCACTGGTCTGGTTAGCCCCGGCTGCCGACTGGGTCGCCAGGTCACGGATGTTGACCAGGTTGCGGTCCACTTCACGGGAAACCTGGGCCTGTTCTTCCGACGCGCTGGCAATCACCAGGTTGCGTTCGTTGATCAGGCTGATGGACTGGGTGATCTGCTCGAGTGCCACGCCCGCAGCGCGGGCCATTTCCAGGGTGGTCTGGGTGCGCTGGTTACTCTGCTGCATCGATTGCACGGCTTCACCGGTGCCGGTCTGGATGCCGGCGACCATTTTTTCGATTTCCTGGGTCGACTGCGCGGTGCGATGCGCCAACGCCCGTACTTCATCGGCGACCACCGCGAAGCCACGCCCGGCTTCACCGGCGCGGGCCGCTTCAATCGCCGCGTTGAGCGCCAGCAGGTTGGTCTGCTCGGCAATCGCGCGAATCACGTCGAGTACCTTGCCAATGTCACGGCCTTGAGTCGCCAGGCCTTCGATCATTACCGAGGTGTTTTGTACGTCCTGGGTCATGGTCTGGATCGCGCCGACGGTCTCCACCACGCGGTCACGACCTTCACGTGCCGCCTGGTTGGACTGGCTGGAGGCTTCGGAGGTGGACACCGCGTTGCGCGCGACTTCTTCCACGGCGGCGGTCATCTCGTTGACGGCGGTGGCAGCCTGGTCGATTTCGTTGTTCTGTTGTTGCAGGCCTTTGGAGGCTTCTTCTGTGACCGCGCTCAGCTCTTCGGCGGCGGACGCCAGTTGCGTGGCTGAACCGGCAATGTGCTGGATGGTCTGGCGCAGGTTGGTTTGCATGGCCGACAAGGCACCGAGCAGGCGCGCCGGTTCATCCTTGCCATCGTCTTCGATGGGTTTGCTCAGGTTGCCACCGGCGATGGTTTCGGCCGCTTCCACGGCTTTGCGCAGCGGCGTGACGATGCTACGGGTCAGCAGCCAGGCCAGCAGCACGGTCATCAAGGCGGCCACGACCGACACGATGATGATCCCGGTGACTGCTTGCTGATAGCTGCCTTGCGCTTCAACCCCGGCCTGATCGGCGTCGGCACTGTTGATGGCGATCAGCTTGTTCAACTGCTCGCCCATCAGGTCGGTGCCGTCCTTGATACGCGTGTTGATGAGCGTGCGCATCTCCTCGACTTTGTTCTGCTGGGACAGCGACATCATCTCGGCCTGGGCCGTGAAGTAGCTGTCCAGGGTCGCGGCGAAGGTTTTGTACAAAGCCGCCTCTTCCGCGCCGGCCGGCATGACCGCATAAGCCTTCTGAGCCTGCTTGACCTTGTCGACCAAAACGCCCACGCGGACCTTGGCTTCGTCCAGGGCCGCGGGCTCGCGGTTGATCAGGATGCGGAAGGACAAAATGCGCAGGCGCAGAACGTTTTCCGTCATGTTGCCGAGAAACTTCACGCTCGGTAGCTGGTTGGTCCCCATGTCCAGCGATGCTTGGCGGATAGTCGTCATGCGGTTGACGGCAAACACGCCTAGGATCACGACCAGCAACGCAATGAACGCAAAACCGAGAAACGCGCGAGGGGCAATATTCAGATGACGAAGGGACATAGGGATGCTCTCGAGAAGTAGTGTTGGCGAGCGTCCCTGCCGCGACACGATCAGTCGGCGTCAACGCGCCGCTCTGACCTTTGCGCACCCTTGTTGTAATAGTGGGGTGGGCTTACCTACGGTATCGGCCGGCGTGTGAATTTTATGCAGGATGTTTCGAAATATTTTTACACACTTCTGACTGCAGGCACTTTCTGGCATCCTGCGCGCCCCTTTCCCTACCGGGCCTGTATTTTGTCTGACGCTCAAACCCCTCGCCCCCGCTATAAATCCGACCTGATCTACGGCCTGGAAGACCGCCCGCATTTCACCGCCGCGATTTTCGCTGCGCTGCAGCATGTGCTCGCCAGTTTCGTCGGCATCATCACCCCCACCTTGATCGTCGGCGGCGTACTTGGCCTTGAAAGCGAAGTGCCGTACCTGGTGAGCATGGCGCTGTTCGTGTCGGGGCTCGGCACCTTTGTGCAGGCGCGCACATTCGGCCCGGTCGGTTCGGGCCTGTTGTGCCTGCAGGGCACCAGCTTTTCGTTTATCAGCGTGATCCTCAGCGCCGGTTTTATGGTCAAGGCCCGGGGCGGCGGCACCGATGAAATCCTCTCGACCATTTTTGGTATCTGCTTTTTCGCGGCCTTTATCGAAGTGGTGCTCAGCCAGTTCATCGGCAAATTGCGCAAACTGATCACCCCGGTGGTAACCGGCACGATCATTACCTTGATGGGTCTGTCGCTGATCAAAGTGGCGGTCACCGACATGGCCGGCGGTTTTGGCTCCAGCGACTTGGGCGCGGCGAGCAACATGGGCCTGGCGGCGCTGGTGCTGCTGACGATTGTGGTTCTGAACCGCTTCAGCAATCCGTTCCTGCGCCTGGGTTCGATCGTGATCGGCCTGACGCTGGGGTTCGTCGTGGCCTGGTGGATGGGGCGCGTCGACCTGGCAGCCTTGCCGCAAGTGCCGCTGATCAGCGTGCCGGTGCCGTTCAAATACGGCTTCTCGTTCGACTGGGTGGCGTTTATTCCGGTCGCGGTGATCTTCCTGATTTCGCCACTGGAAGCCGCCGGTGACTTGACTGCCAACTCGATGATTTCCCAGCAGCCGGTCAAAGGCCCGCTGTATATCAAGCGCATTAAGTCGGGCCTGTTGGCCGATGGCCTCAACTCGGCCATGGCGGCGACCTTCAACAGCCTGCCGATGGTGACCTTCGCGCAGAATAATGGCGTGATCCAGCTGACTGGCGTGGCCAGCCGCTATGTAGCGTACTTTATCGCCGGCCTGCTGGTGCTGCTGGGGCTGTTCCCGATGATCGGCGCGGTGCTGCAATTGATGCCTAAACCGGTGCTCGGCGGCGCTACTCTGATCATGTTCGGCACTGTGGCCGTGGCCGGGATCAAGATCCTCGCCGAAGCCGGGCTGCACCGGCGCAATGTGCTGATCGTGGCGATCTCGCTGGGTATGGGCCTGGGCGTGGCCGCCGTGCCGGAGGTGTTGCGCGACCTGCCCAAGGCGCTGCACAACATCTTCGAATCGCCGATCACCGTGGGCGCGTTCTGTGCAATCCTGCTGAACATTTTCCTGCCGGAAGAGTTCATAGAGCTGGAAGAAGATGAATTTGATCCGGAGTCCTCTACCCTCAAGGTCATGCAGGACCCGGACGTCACGAAATAGGAGCACCTTATATGCGCAAGCTTATGGTTCTATCGTTACTGCTGCTGACCTTGAGCGCCTGCGCGCTGTTCCCCAACCGCGACCCGGTGAATATCACGGTGGTGGGCATCGAGCCGCTGCAAAGCCAGGACCTGGAAGTGCGTTTCGCCGTGAAGCTGCGGGTGCAAAACCCCAATGAAATGGCGATCGACTATAGCGGCGTAGCCCTGGACCTGGACGTTAATGGCCGGCCGTTGGCGTCGGGGGTGAGTGATCAAAGCGGCAATATCCCACGCTTTTCCGAGACGGTACTGACCGTGCCGGTGAGCGTTTCGGCGTTTTCCGTGTTGCGCCAGACCCTGGGCCTGAGCCAGACCCAGAGTTTGAACAACCTGCCCTACGTATTGCGCGGCAAACTCGCAGGTGGGCTGTTTGGCACCATGCGCTTTGTCGACCGCGGCACCTTGAACCTGCCAAACACGGCCACTTGGTAAACGCCATGCAACCGACGTTGTTCACCGACAGACTGATCCTGCGCCCGCTGACCCTCGACGATGCCGAGGCCACCCAGGCGCAGTTCGCGCATTGGGAAGTGGTGCGCTACCTCAATGCCCAGGTGCCCTGGCCGTACCCGGCCGACGGCGCGCGCCGTTATATTGAAGAGGTGGCCTTGCCGGGCATGGCCAGTGGCGACCAATGGCATTGGTCGATCCGCCTCAAAAGTCCGCCGGAGCAGTTGATCGGCAATATCAACCTGACGGACGAGCAAGACGACAACCGAGGTTTCTGGCTGGGCCCGCAATGGCAAGGCCAAGGGTTTATGAGCGAAGCCAGTGCGGCGGTGACGGAGTTCTGGTTCGAGGTACTCAAACGCCCACGGATGCGCGTGCCCAAAGCCGCGCCAAACTTAAGCTCGCGGCGGATTTCCGAACGCACCGGTATGCGCCTGATCCGAACGGATGAAGGCCAGTTTGTCGCAGGCAGCTTCCCGCGGGACATTTGGGAGATAACCCGCGAGGAATGGTTGGAATCACGCGCTTAGTGTGGGAGCTGGCTTGCCTGCGATAGCGCCGGGTCAGGCACAAATGTGTCAACTGACACGCCGCTATCGCAGGCAAGCCAGCTCCCACAGTGTGCTCTACCGCGTTTTAATCAGTGACGGTGCGCACGCCAGGCTTGGCGCGCTCATCCACCACCAGCTCGAAAATATCCGGCCGCGCGTAATGCCCCACCACGTCATAGTCATAACGTGCGCGCACCAAATCATCGGTGTTGATCTGCGCCGTCAACAGCCCCGCCTCGCCGCGTAACGGCCCCGCCAGAATATCGCCCATCGGCCCGACGATCACGCTGCCGCCGGCGATCAAAGGGCGGTCTGACGGCCAGTTGGCCACCTGCACGCCCAGCGCCTGCGGCGATTCTTGCACCTGGCAGGCACTGACCACGAAGCAGCGGCCCTCATGGGCGATATGGCGCATGCTCACCTGCCACATTTCACGTTCATCCACGGTGGGCGCGCACCAGACCTCCACGCCTTTGGCGTACATCGCCGTGCGCAGCAACGGCATCATGTTTTCCCAGCACACCGCGCCACCCACGCGGCCGACCGCGGCGTCGATCACCGGTAAGGTCGAGCCATCGCCGGTGCCCCAGATCAGCCGTTCGGTGCCGGTGGGCATCAACTTGCGGTGCTTGGCCACCAGGCCACCCGACGGCTCGAAATACAGCACGGTGCAGTACAAGGTGCTGCCACTGCGCTCAATCACACCGATCACCAGGCTGGCACCGGTACGCGCCGACAACCCGGCCAGCGCCTCGGTCTCGACCCCAGGCACATCGATGGCGTTGGCAAAATACTGCGCAAAGGCTTCGCGGCCTTCCGGCAGGCGATAGCCCAATTGCGTGCCGAAGCCCTCGCCCTTGGGGTAGCCACCCAGCAAGGCCTCGGGCATTACCACCAGTTGCGCACCACTGCGCAGGATATCGTGCTCATACGTCAGGATTTGCGCCAGGGTGTCGGCCTTGCCACCTGGCAGCGAACCGATTTGCAAAGCAGCCACAGTTGAAACAGGCATCACGCTCACTCCGAATATTGGGGTTGCCCATTCTCCGGCGCGCAGCAATCATGAATAAAGCCCACCTCAGTGCTAAATGATATGAGCCAAATGAATATCGCCCAGGTTGATTTGAACCTGCTGAAAACCTTCGAAGCCCTGCATGACGAGTCCAGCGCCAGCCGCGCGGCGTTGCGCCTGGGCGTCACCCAATCGGCAATCAGCGCGGGCTTGCGGCGATTGCGCGAGCTGTATGGCGATCAATTGTTTGTGCGTACCGGGCGCGGCTTGGCGCCAACCTTGCGCGCCAACCAGTTGAAGCCGGTGATCAGCGAGGCGCTGGACCGCTGCCGCCAGAGCCTGGCGATGATTAACCCGGATAACCCGCACTATCAGGGGCGCTCGGTGGTGCTGGGTTTATCCGATGATTTCGAGATTGCCCACGGCCGTCGGCTGATCGAGGAGATTGCACGGCGCGCGCCGAAGCTGCGCGTGATCTTCCGCCAGACCCACAGCCAGATCGTCGCCGCGGCCCTGCTCGACCGTACCCTTGACCTGGCAATAACGGCCGGTGGTTTTGCCGAGCGCCGGCTGAGCCGACAAGTGTTGGGCGAAGGTGATTATCGCTGCTTGGTGGACCCGGCGAGTCTGGCACCGGGCCAGGACAGCATCAGCCTGGAGGCATTCGTCACACGCGAGCATGTGCTGGTGTCATCGGGCGGGTTTATCGGGATTACCGATGAAGGCTTGGCGGCGCAGGGGTTGAGCCGCCAGGTGTGCGCGTCGACCAGCCACTTTGCCGCGCTGCCGTTTTTGCTCAAGGGCAGCGCGGCGGTGGCGACGATTCCCGGGCATGCCGCCGAGGCGATTGCGCAGATGACCGGCTTGCGTGTGCTGCCCTGCCCGCTGGCGCTGCCACGCTACCCGGTGGAACTGGGTTGGCGCACCCAGGCGCAGCTGGATCCGCTGTTGCTGAAAGTACGCGAGGCGATTGTGGCGTGCTTTATTTCGCCGCCGCCATCAGCTTGTTGACTTCGCTGCGCACCATGTTGGAAAACTCCGGCGGCGACATGCCGTCAAGCTCGGCGCGCACCCACTCGGCCCACTTGCCTTTGCGCTTGGCGCGCTCGCCGAACAAGCGTGCCGCTTCGCCTTTGGCCTTGCCCAGGTTGGTTTGCCACAGGTCGTAGAGGCGGGACTTTTCATCTTCCAGCTCGGCGCGTTCGGCGAGGGTTTTGTTGGCCAGATTGAAGCTCATGTTGAATTACCTGCTGCACAAATAGGTGACATCTTACACTGTAGGTCGAAATATCCTGATTCGGATTTTACCCCCAAATAGCTCGCGGCAAAAAATCTGCAACTTTTGCCGTCGCCCGATACTCCATTGTTCACTGTCACATTCACTCGCAAGGAGTCACACAATGGCCCGCAAAACCGCTGCCCAAGCTGTCGAAGACCAAATCAAGGATCAAGCCTTCAGTGAACTGACGGCGTTGATTGAAGAATCGGACAAACTGCTCAAGAGCAGCGCCGCCCTGGTAGGCGAAGAAGGCGAAACCTTGCGCGAGCAGGTCGCCATCAAGCTCAAGCAGGCGCTGGAATCGGTGTCCAACGTGCGTGAACGCAGTAAGCCGGTGGTCGATGCCACCGAGACCTACATCGGTGGCCACCCGTGGCAGACCGTAGCGATTTCCGCAGGCTTTGGCCTGGTGGTGGGCCTGTTGCTCGGTCGTCGCAACTAAGCCATCGCTGCTAAGCCATCGCAGCTAAACCCTTGAGGCTGCGCCGCTGGCGCAGCCCCTTTTAGCCTTCGGCCAGTGCCTGCAACTGCTGAAGGTCCTGCGCGTCAATCTCGATCCCCATTTCCTGCGACTTCGCCCGTGTGCGATGGCGCCGATCCCCCGGCAACCGCCGCAACCCCGCCGCATGCATCTGCCGCACCAATTCCTGGCTGCGCTCGGCGAAGTTTTGCCCGACGGTTTTGCTCGGGTCGATCAGGATCAGCAACTGCCCGGTCCACGGCGTGCGGGCGCCGGGGTGATCCGACCAGTTGAATTCAAACGAGAAGTTCCCCCCCGTCAGGGCGGCCGCGAGCAATTCGACCATCATCGATAACGCCGAGCCCTTGTGCCCGCCAAACGGCAGCAGCGCCCCGCCCTCAAGGATGGCCTTGGGGTCCTGGGTCGGCTGGCCCAGGCTGTCGACGCCCATGCCCGGCGGCAAGCGCTCGCCCTTGCGCGCGGCAATTTGTACGTCGCCATGGGCGATGGCGCTGGTGGCCAGGTCAAACACAATCGGCGCGCCATCTGCCCGTGGCGCGGCAAACGCGATCGGGTTGGTGCCGAACA
The DNA here is from genome assembly GCF_009834565.1 of Pseudomonas sp. R76. Taxonomy (GTDB): domain Bacteria; phylum Pseudomonadota; class Gammaproteobacteria; order Pseudomonadales; family Pseudomonadaceae; genus Aquipseudomonas. The sequence continues at coordinate 2,975,259 of NZ_CP019428.1, read as the reverse complement.
GCGGCCGGTCGGCGCCATGGGGCACCACGCAGGTCATGCTGTTGACCACGCTCAGCGCCACCAGGCCTTCTTCGGCGAACGGTTCGACATCCGGCCACAACGCGGCGAAATGATGAGAGTTGTGAATGGCCAGCAGCGCAATCCCGGCACTGCGGGCTTTTTCCACCAGCAGCGCGCGCGCAGCTGCCAATGCGGGTTGGGCGAAGCCGTTGCAGGCGTCAACGCGCACAAAACCGGAGGCCACATCCGTGACCACCGGCAGGGCCTTGCCGTCGACCCAGCCACTGGCCAGGGTGCTGAGGTAACCGGGGATGCGAAAGATGCCATGGCTATGGGCGCCATCGCGTTCGGCGCTGGCGCAATTGTGCGCCAGGATGGCGGCCACCTCGGGCGAGGTCCCGTGCCGGACGAATATCTGTTGTAGCAAGGCCACCAGCTCAGTAAGACCGATGGAGGTTGAAGCCGTAGCCAGTGTCGGAGACTGCGCAGACATTTGAAGCTCCGTTTTTATGATTGGAGGGCGCAACGAATGAACATACAGGCCTCGATAAAACACCACGCACGGCGCCTGCTGTCAACTTGCGCAGGGGCTGATTATGTACCCCGGCCTGCCAATCACGCGTACTTACCCTGTCGTCTTCCGAGCACACTGGAGACTGATCATGGTCCGCGTCACCCCACCGTACTTTTTCGACGAATTCCTGCAGCCCATCAGTCGAAAAACCCCCAGCGACCGCGAGCGCGCATTGGGGCTCACCACCCAAGACCTTGATTGGCTGCATAACCTTTACTACGCCAGCGATGCCGCTCGCCAGGATACCCAACTGCGCGGCCATCCGATGCGCGTCGAGAGACTGCTGATCAACGTCTCAGGTCAACCGGCGACGCCCATCGCCGGTGCATTTGTGATGAGCCCCAGCCCGGATGGTGCCAAGGCCCTGCTGTACACCCCGTATGGCGGCATTCAGGTTGCTGACGATCATGCTTCGCTGCTCACCGAAGTGGGCGAGCAGTTGGTCGACCCGGTGCAGCGCGTCGAATGGCTGAGCTTCCTGTCGATTACCCAGCGCAACGCGTTGCCTGTCGGCACCACCATCATGTTGACCACTGCAACGATCGAAGGCTCGGTGCAAGTGGACCAGGAGCAGACGCTGCAGGCCTGCCAGCACGCCAACGTGCAGGCGATGCTTGCGCACCTGCAAAAAATCCCGACCTTGCCCGGCATGCTCGATACGCTGCTCGGCATCATGGCGCGCGCTGACTTCCCAGGGCTGGATCAACGCCATACGCAGGTGAACTGTTTTGTGCAAATGCCGGGGGGCGGCGGTCGACGCTGGGTCGAGTCCCAACCGTTAAGCGAAGCGCTCCTGCAGTTTTATGTACGACATGCCTGGCCCAAGGCGCAAACCCGCGAGTTCATTAACCCCCGGCATGTCACCAGCACCTTCACCCAGCCCCAACTGGAACAAGATCAGCAGCATTGGGAAACGCTGGTCGAACAGACCTCCAGCATCTTGTCAAAGCTGCTGGACAGCCTGCTGCAGACTTACTGGAACGAGGACACCGGCAGCGGCACCTCGCGCCTGGATTTTTTCGCGCAGGTCATGGCTGACAAGTTTCGTCTGGATATCTTGCTCAAGCGCCAACAAGAAACCCTCACTGCCGACCAAAGCCACACGCTCCAGGCGCTGTTCCTCAGCGACCAGACCGCCCGCAGCCACTACGCCAGCCGCCTGAGCGTGGAGAAAGTGCGGCTTTACGCGCCGTATCAGCACTATGTGGAGCTGGCCGGCACGCTGATGCTCAGCGAAACACACGCTTACCTCTACACGCAATCGCGCGGATTGCAGGTGCTCGAAAACCTCGATGATCTGAAAGACACCTTGTTGAGCATGCTCAAGGCCGCCGGGCACGAAGATGAGTTGCTCAACGTGCTCTCCCTGGATGAACGCAACACGTTTATGAGCCTGGACCAGATAAACATCGCGGCCGGCCCCGTCACAGGCGGCGTGTTCACCGGCATGGTCGAAGACATTGCACTCAAGCAGATCAGCAATATGAACCACGCACTGGAACTTTACCGGCGCAGCGACGGCCAGGTAGACCTGGCTGCGCTGCTCGATTGCGCCCTGGATATACGCACGATGCTGGACGATCGCCTGGCACCGCTGGACACCGCCGGGCGTTGGACGGTTCATCCGGTCACCAGCGGTAACAGCCGCCCCTCTACGGTAAAAGCCGAGCGCGCCAAGCTGCACCTTCAACGCCTGACGGCGGCCGAGGAGGCGCTGGCCATCGAGCGCAAACAGCATCCGACCTTGCGCAGCATGGTCACCCTTGCCCTGGACGCGCAGCTGCAGGCACAGCAATTGGAGGTGAAGGCCGATGAGGTCTACATCAACAGCTACGAAACGCCAGCCCAGGAACGTGAAGAGCGCCCGCCCGTGTCGTCGTTGAGCATGGTAGAGCACTTCATCGAGCGCTTGAGCCTTGAAGCCGCACCGATTGCCGGCGCCGACACCACCGGCTTTTACAAAAAGCTCAACCCGCGTGTGGCCCAGCAGTTGCACAGCATGACCCTGAGCACTTTCAACGACGTGATTGACCGAGTGTTGAAGGTATTTGCTGACAACGATATGCATAACCTCCCACGCCTGTTTTTGGGCAACGCCCGTGACAAGCATGCCCACTCAATGCGCCTTGGGTTGCAAAGCGAGGCCGAAATGCGGGTATTGGGTAAAACCATGACCGCCCGCAGCCAGGCGGTGCTTGATACGGTGCTGCGGCCGGACAGCCTGCTGCGCTTGACCCGTCACGGCCTCAACGGCTTTTTGCCGGATGCCTACGCATTGACACTGGGTATTGGCACCTCGGCGGCCACCAGCCCCCTTGCCAACCTGTTTGTACTGACTGAACGCGGCGGTATTGACCCCGAACGCTCAGGCCGGGTCGTGCTGTGGACGCCTCGGCTGGGCCATGAAGTGTTTACGTCGATTGAAACCCTGCGCAGTGCGTTGACACAGCGCCTGGCGCATCCGATCAAGCGTTTGAGCCTGCTGGAAAACCTGCCCGTCTCCCTGCGCAGGCCCCATCAGGTGTATCGGTTGGGCCCGCTGCAACGCATCGATGACAACGTACTGAACAACCGCCTGCAAACCTACAGCGATTACGTGATGGACGGGGTTGATCACCTGCTTTCCATGAAGTTACCCGCGCGTGCCCTGCAAGACCGCCTGGACAACGTGCTGGAGCAGGCCGCGCCCACCAATCTGGCACGCGCGATCGCGGTGGCCGGCGCCCTCGTCAACCAGCAGGCGCTGCCCGTGTGGCTGGGCATGGCAACGACTCAGGACCAGATCCACCACGCTGAACTGCTTGAGCAATACCACAACAGTGCACCCGACGAAAAAGACTACTTGCACGGCATCGTGCCCGTGCGCAAACATGCGTTCACAGCCCTGCAGGCACTGCTCAAGGCACGGTTTCCCGACCTTGACCTCTCGCCGGATGACATTCAACTGCCGGTGCACCAGGCGCTGGACGTCCATGTATTGAGCCTGACCGATTTTGCCGTGCGTCACTGGCCGGACCTGGAAGCCGAAAACCTGCGTCCACGTTCACGCACTGCCACGCCGCTGCCGCCTGCACTGGACGCCAGTACGGTGATCCAGATGGTCCGGCAGCTGGACCTTAAAACCGCTTACCACAGCGTGGTACAGAACACGCTCAACGCCCAGACCGAAGCGGCGCGCAAACGCCGGCGCCTGTTCTGCCGTCAGTTGCCTTGGCAAATGCTGCAATACGCCCACGAGCAAAAGCTGCAGGAACGCCTTACAGCGCGGGCCCTTGGCTACATCCAGCAGGTTTTCAACATGCCCGATGCCCTGGCACGCGCAACCCTTGCGGGCGCGACCGCCATTATTCGCCCGCTGGCGTTGATAGCGACCGATGGCGCTGCGGCCGTGAAGGCATTGGGCATGTACCTGATTGGCCCTGAAAGCAGCAGCGCCGGGCCGCTGGTGTTATATGCGCCCTACAGCGAAAACCATGTGCTCAAGGAGTATGCAAACGAACAAGCCTTGCTGGATGAATTGGAAAAGCCGGGTGCACTTCAGGATTGGACCTTGCGGCACTTGGAGCTGGCGCATCAGGCCACTTACCGCAACCTGCTGCAAAACAACCGGCATCGCCCCTCCGACATCCGTCTCGCCGCGTCTGCGGTGAGCGGCAACGCCCTGCACGCCCTGTTCAGCGACAACACGCAAATGCTGCTCAAGATGCTGGCTTGCCAGTTCAAGAAAGACGCCAAAGTTCTATGGGACACTGCGGTCAACCTGCTGGGCGAGGACATTCCCACGGCCGTGCGCTTCATGGCCGGAAAACTTGCGTACCCTCTGGTGGTGTGGCGCAGCTACCGATTGTTCAAACGCTCAGCCGAGGCGCTGCAGTTGCACAAGTGGAGGGCTGCCTTGAAGGACTTTATCGCGGGCGTGGCGCAAATGGCGGCGCTGCGTGGGGAACTGGACGGCAGCGCAAAACCGCCGCCCACAGAAAAACCCGTCACGCTGGCAGAGCTGTCGGACGACACGCTGCCCACGGCGACAAGCCTGAGCAGCCTGGACATCACCGCCCCCTCGCGCACTGAGTTACAGCCTTTCGAAGATCACGATATCGCGCTGAAGGACCTTGAAAAAAGCCCCACCAGCCATGTCTATCACGACAAGTCCAGGTCAAAAAGCTATGTGCCACTGGACGGAAAAGTCTACTCAGTCAAGAAAACCGCCCAGCACTGGCGCCTGTCCAAGGACCCACTGAACGGCGCCTACGTGGGCCGCAACCCACAAGGTAAATGGGTGCTGGACCTGCGTCGGCATAACCCGCGCTTCGGCAAAGTACTGTCGCGCTACAGAACGCGCAACGGCGAGCGCGAGACGATCAACATCGAAGCGAGCGGCATACGCGCGATTGCCAACCTGTCCAACTGGAAAGCCCAGGCCATCAATGAAGCGTTGAACGTGGCGACTTATTACGGCGTCACCTGCAAGCGCAACATCGCGCACTTTTCGCTGCAACGTGATCCCAATAGCCGCGTCGGCCTTTTTTTGGGGGAAATGTTCGGTGTGATCAGCATCAGCCCGCAGCAGCTCAGTCGGGTCGAGAAAATTATCGATGGCATACTCGATGAATTAAGCGACCCCAGCTTGACCGGGCCCGATTCCAAACGTTTTGTCAGCGGCACCAGCCGCGTGAGCATGGCGCAGGAATACGCCTTTGTGATTCCTGAGGACCGGGAGCGCAAACTGTATTTGCTCAACCGGTTCTTTGATCCGGACATGGACGAGTACCAGAACCGCTTGAACTCACCCTTCGATATCTCGGCCCACGCCAGGGCCAGCACGTTGATTCACGAATTGACGCACTTGAGGCTGCGTACCGAAGACATCGCGTACATGGACACGATGCGCCCCTTTCCCGACTTGATTAACCCTGCGCAGCCGGGTGCGCAGTTGATGAAGACGACGCTGGAAGATTTGCGCAAGACCGCATTGTCGACGCTGACACCCGCCACAATGCTGTTCAAGACCTGGGATGATTTATCGGCGACATGGGAAGACTACGGTGCGGACAGCGGCACCCATTACATCAAACAAAAAGTCCTCAGCGCCACGGGCGCCAAGGACCTTGATGACGCCCGGCAGGTATTCATGAGTGACCCCGACAAGCGAATCGACACCATTTTGGCCAACGCCGACTCAGTGACTTATCTGATTACTCACCTGGGCCGTTTGCTGGATGCGGGAGCCTGAGCGGCCCCCGGCAGTGCCTCAGTCTTTCTGGTCACGCAGGATATTGCCCGAGGCGCCGTCGATACGTGCTTCATAGACCGTGCCATCGGACTTGCGGCCTTTGACTTCCCAATAGCCATTGTCGTCCGCTTCGGCCGCGTAGACCTCAACGTACCCGGCCTTGGTCTTGGCCACTTCGATGGCCTTTTCAATGGTAATCCAGCCCGCGCCCGGCTTATCGGCCAGGGCTGCGCCGGCACTCAGCAAAGCGGTGGTTGCACACAGGGCGACTAAGGTTTTCTTCAGCATGTTCGTACTCCTTTGTGGGAATGACGGACTCGTGTCCTGTGATTTCTGAGTTTTCCAAACGAGAATAAGTTCCAATTGATGTGCAATCGCCATGATGGTTGTTCTCGCCATCCGCCTCGGGAGGTTAGAATGTGCGAAATCAGGATGGATTAATGAGCGAAAACTCCCTTTCAGAAGCCGAATACGACGCCATCACCGACGCCGCTGCGCATTGGTGCATGCGCCTGCATGCCGGTGATTGCACGGCTGAAGAACGTCGGGCGTTTACGCAATGGCACGATGCCGACCCGCTGCACGCCTTCGAATACGCGGCCATGCTGGAAATCTGGGACGTGGCCGACCACCTGCCGCGCAGCGAGCCTTCGCCGGTGGTACTGCCGTTCAAGCAGCGCAGCCGCTTGCGCACTTACGCCGTCGCTGCAGCAGTGTGCCTCGCCGCCTTGCCGCTGGCAGCCTTCACGGGCTGGGAAGCAGGCTGGCTGCCCAGTGCCTATGAGCATTTCGATGCTGCCAATGGCCTGCGCAAGGTCACCCTTGGCGATGGCAGCCAAGTCGAGTTGAACCTGGGCACCGAATTGGTCTACCGCAATTACAAGGATCAGCGCCAAGTCACCTTGAAAAAGGGCGAAGCGTTTTTCAAGGTCACCCATGACCGCGGTCACCCGTTTATTGTGAAGGCCGGTGACGGGCAGGTTCGGGTCACCGGCACCCAATTCAACGTATGGAAGTATGAAGATCAGGTCCGGGTGATGTTGCTGGAAGGCTCGGTGCAGATTTCCAGCGATACGCAGCACGCCGGCGTGCCGCTCAGCCCTGGCATGCAAGCCAGTTACCACACGGGTGACGCCACCCCGCAAGTCGCCGCGATAGACCCCAACGACGCCGGCCTGGCATGGCGCCAGGGCAAGTTGGTGCTCGACAACCTGGCCCTGGCCGACGCGTTGCCGCTGATCAACCGCTACCTGAACAAACCGGTGATGCTGGCAGATGCCAATACAGGGGCGATTCGCATTGGCGGCATCTACAACATCAATGAGGTCAACAACCTCGTCCCTTCCCTGCCCAAGGTTTTGCCGGTCTACCTGACCCAGAATCAGGACGGCAACCCCGTACTCAATTCCATCCCGCGTAAAGCGCCGAAGGGCTAAGCCTGCCTGCTCACACGGGCTCGCTTGCGCCCGTGGTGTCCATTTTTGAAACACTTCCCTGGCCTGAACCGCCCGCCCGGCGCGGATTCATGGCTTTGTCATGTGCAGTGTTTCATCGCTGAGACAGCCAACAGGTGGGGCTGCGCATAGACAGCCGCAGGGCGAGTGTTGCGCGGATGAAACACTTCGGCCGTCACCACCCCACGCATTAATCGCAACCTACTGAATATTCAAGAAAAATCAAAAGCGGCACGCGTTCTGCTCTTTCCCTTACAGCGCTGTTTAGGGTCAGCGCGAAGAATAAGGAACACTGCCATGGACACACACAATCAAGGCTCCTTGAGCCTCCTGCTGATCAGCTGTGCACTGAGTGCCGGTGTGAGCCTCCCAGTGCTCGCGGAAGGTGATGGTGTGATCGTGATTGAACGCCAGGTGCAACCGTATTCGATCGGCCGTACAAGCGGCACCGCCCCCTACCCCACCACCGTCAACGCCAACCCGTCTGCGCAAATCTTCCGCGCCTCCACCAATGAGCTCAGCGACCACGACATCGCGGGCATCAGCAGTGGCTCCAGCATTACACGCAGCATCATGCCCAATGGCGACATCACCGGTTTGAACAATATCGGCAGTGCCAACAACCTCGGTGCAGGCAGCGCAGCGGGCCATAGCGGCAGCGGCGGCGGCATCGCCGGCACGGTAAACGGCGCGATTTCCAGCGGCCTCGCCCCACTGAACAACATCAGCGGCATGGTCGGGGGGGCAATGAAATGAACCGCTCCTGGATGCTGCTTGCCGCGCTCGGTTGCACAGCGGCCATGGCCGACAGCAATAACAACGCGACCATCGATAACTCGGGCAAGCAATACAACGGCGTGGTCACGGTCAACCAGGCCGCCGGCGACCAGCAACAGCTGAGTAACAACGTTGCCATCACCGTCGGCCACAACGCCCAGACGACCATCGCCGTCACGCAAAAAATCAGCGGCGCCGCCGCCGACCGCGCCCTCAACGCCAAGGCCGCGATCCAGGGCAACTCTTTCAGCAATGGCAACGGTGCACTGAGCGTCAACCAGTCCGCCGGGGCCCAGAACCAGATGATCAATGCCGTGCGAATCAGCGTCAGCGCTGGCCCGCAAAGCATCGACGACAGCGTCATGTCGCAACAGACCGTTGCGCTTGCAACCGACTCAGGGTTGACCTCTACCACTGGCAGCCGCCAGGTCGTTACCAGCGACCAGGCCTTCACCGGCAGCCGTGGAGTGGTTCAGGTCAACCAGAGCGCCGGGGTGGGGAACCGAGTGGCTAACACCCTGAATGTACGACTCAACTGATGGAGCTGAGTCGATAGCTAGACCGTACCAACACTTAACCAACTAATAGAAGCAAGGAGATACACCATGAAAACTACAATGGCTCTTAAACCACTGGCTTTCGCTCTCGCTGCGCTCATGGCTGTTGCTGCTCAAGCGGGTCAACCTAACCATCATCCTCAGCCTGCGCCAACGACCGCTTCCGCGACGACTCTGGACGGTCAAAGCAACCACTACAACGTGGTGATCAATGACAAAACCAAAAACAACGCTTCGGCCAATGACTCCTACAACCACAGCAGTGGCGTAGCGAACGGCAACGTGCTGAGCGGTGACAACAACCAAGGCAAAAACGACGTGGCCATCGTTTCCGGTGATGCCGACTTCGTGTTCGCCAGCGCCGGTACCGCACAATCGAACACCGGCAACTTCGTGCTCAACAGCGGCACCAAAAACAACGCTTCGCTCAACGACAGCGGCAACAACGCATCGGGCATCATTCAGTTGAACGCAGCGTCTGGCACCTCCAACCAAGCCAGCAACAGCACTGCAATTGCCTCGGGCAATGGCGACGGCGGCGCAGCAGCGGTCACCGGCGTGCAGGACGTGTCGGGCAACCTGACGCTCAACCTGAGCAGCGGCCACGGCTGGAGCACCAAACCTGTGGTCAACAACGCCAGCGTGAACAACTCGATGAACTACAGCTCGGGCGTATCGAACTCCAACGTTCTGTCGGGCAGCAACAACCAAGGTCAGAACAACGTAGCAATCACTCGCTTCTGATCCAGATCGGGCCTTGGCAACAAGGCCCTTTTTATTTCCAGTGTCCAACAGGTCATACGATCATGCGCCTCGTTGCCGTCCTCCTTTTGCTCGCACTCACCGGCCCGACCTGGGCAGGCCAAGTGGCAATCGTCATGCCCGGTGGCGGGCTGATGTACAAAAAGGTCGAGAGCATCCGCGAGCGCAAATTCGCCAACCTGGTGGAACAGAAAACCGATTTCAGCTGCGGTGCCGCCGCGCTGGCGACCATCTTGCGCCAAGCCTATTGGATGGACGTGGATGAAGACCACGTCATCAAGGGCATGCTGGTCAATGCCGACCAGGATTTGGTGCGCACCCAGGGCTTCTCGATGCTCGACATGAAGCGCTACCTGGAAAGCATCCACATGCGCGCCAAGGGCTACCGGATTACGCCCGAAGTACTGATCACCGTGAAAGTGCCGGTAGTGGTGCTGCTGGAGATTCGCGGCTACAAGCACTTCGTGGTGATGCAGCGTGCCGACAAGGACTGGGTGTACATCGGTGACCCCGTGCTGGGTAACAAGCGCTATGCCAAAGACGATTTCATCAAAGGCTGGAATGGCATCGTGTTCGCGGTTATCGGCGAGGGCTACGACAAGACCAACGCCTTGCTCACCCCGCCCGCCCCACTGACCGCCAAGAACCAGCTGAACGAGTTCAGCCCGGTACGCGACAGTGAATTGATGGACTTCGGTTTCATCCAGAGCGACTTCTTCTAGAAGCGCAATAAGGAGCAGGACGCTCCAGGAGCAAACGATGAACACTCTCCGTTGGCTGACGGTCATGTGCCTGGCAGCCGCAGCACCGGCTTACGCCTCCTCGGCGTTCAAGCCAATCGAACTCAAGGACTCGGAAATGGCTGACCTGCGTGGGCGCTATGTGATGCCCGGGCGGATTGTCAGCTTCGGCATCGTGATGAGCAGCACCTGGACCAACGCCGCCGGTGCGAGCGTCACCGGCACCGCGAATATGCAGGTCAACTTGTCCACCATCACCCCACAGTTCTACGTGCAGATTACCGGCAACGACGGCAGCGGCGTGATCAAGCAGCCTGAAGGCACTGGCACGGTGGTGGGTGGCGCCGGCCTGGGCAGCGGCCAGGGCGTCGTGCAAAGCGTGCGCGCCGCCGGTGATGGCAACACCGCCAGCAACGGCGTCGATATTAACGTTAACAAAAACGGCCTGGCACCTGCCAACTACGTGCAATCCGGGCAGGCCTTGATGGCCGGCCAGCCGATTACCGGAGGCACCGCGGCGGGCCAAGTCACGGTCACGGCCAACAATGGCGGGCTGCAAATGGCCCTCCAGGCCAATAACAACCAAGGCAATGTGGTGCAGCAAATCGGCGGTGGCAACGTGCTGCAAGGCACCGTTATTCAGGGCAACAGTAACTTCGTGAACAATTTGACCCAGCTCAATGTGGTGTTGGGCAACAACGGTTTGAACAACATCACGCAGAACCTCAACCTGGATCAACTCAAAGGCCTACGCCCTGCCGGATATTGAACTACGCTGTGCCTCGACACTTACGCATTAGAAAGGGACGGCTTATTTCATGCATCGATCGTTATCGTTACGTGCCGTGGTTTGCTTGAGTACGCTCCTGCCCGCATCCATGTTGTATGCCGCGCCGGATGCCGATATCGAAACGTTGAAGCAGGAACTGCTGGAGCTCAAGCAACGTTATGAAGTGCAGCAAAAAGCACTGGCCGTATTGGAGCAACGCGTACGCCAAGTAGAAGACCAACCTGCCACACCCGCGCCAAAACGCTTGGCCAAATCCCCTGCCGACTTCCAGAAAGGCGGCACCACGGTGGCCGGCAATACCCGTGGCGTCGGCGCCGCTGCAGCCTCCGGCGGCGCAGCGGGTGGCAGTTCATACGGGCAGAGCCTCAAGGACGACTCCGCCCCGGCGCAAAGCGTGAGCAACTTGTACAACGAGGCCAGCGGCTTTTTCGGCAACGGCAAGTTCAGCTTTGAAACCGGCATCACCTATGCGCGCTATGACGCTCGCCAGTTGTCGCTTAACGGTTTTCTGGCGCTGGACTCGATTTTCCTCGGCAATATCAACCTGGACCGAATCAAGTCGGACAGCTGGACCCTGGACCTCACCGGCCGCTACAACCTGGATAACCGTTGGCAGTTCGACTTGAACGTGCCGGTGGTGTACCGCGAATCGACTTACCAGTCGGGAGGCGCCGGCGGCAGCTCCAACGCCACATCGGAAGGTACGGTCACCCGTGACCCAACCATCGGCGATGTCAACTTCGGCATTGCGTACAAGTTTCTCGACGAGAGCGCCAACCTGCCGGATGCGGTGGTGTCGGTTCGCGTCAAGGCCCCCACCGGCCAAGACCCTTACGGCATCAAGCTGATCCAGCAACCCGGCAACGATAACCTCGCCGTGCCGGAAAGCCTGCCTACGGGTAACGGTGTGTGGTCGGTGACTCCGGGTATTTCCCTGGTCAAGACCTTCGACCCGGCCGTACTGTTCGGTTCGCTGTCCTATACCCATAACTTCGAGGACTCGTTCAGCGACATCAGCCCCAACGTCAACCAGAAAATCCCTGGCAAAATCAGCCTGGGCGACAGCTTCCAACTCGGTGTGGGCGTAGCTTTTGCCCTCAACGAGAAGATGAGTATGTCGTTTTCCGTGTCTGACCTGGTGCAACGTAAAAGCAAGGTCAAGCAGAGTGGCCAGGATTGGCAGTCGGTGGTGTCCAGCGATGCCAACGCCGGTTACTTCAACGTGGGCATGACGATTGCGGCGTCGGAGAACCTGACGATTGTGCCGAACCTGTCGATTGGGATGACGGATGATGCGCCGGACTTTACGTTTAGTCTGAAGTTTCCGTATTACTTCTAGGGACGGCGGGACGCGGAGCGTCCCTGGCTACATTCCTTTGCTGCGCGTGGGAACGATCATCCCACGCAGAGTGTAGGAACGATCAGCCCCGCAACGATAAGGGTCGTTGCGGGGCTTTTCGGTTTACCCGCCCTAGCGGATCTGGTGTTTGTGCAGCAACCGGTAGAACGTCGGCCGGGAAACCCCCAACACGCGGGCGGCGACACTCAGGTTGTCGCTGTGCCGGTTGAGCACATCGCACAGCGCCTGTCGTTCGGCGCGGTGCTTGTAATCTTCCAGTGTAGCCATCGGCGGCGCGATTGCCTGCTCGCCTTGCAGTCCCAGATCAACGGCTTCAATCTGCCGCCCTTCAGCCAGCACCAGGCCACGCCGCACGCGGTTGGCCAACTCACGCACATTGCCCGGCCACGGGTGTTGCCCCATGGCCACCAGCGCATCTTCGCTGAAACTGCGCGGGCGCCGGCCGGTTTCCTGGCTGTAGAAACGCGAAAAATGATTGGCCAGCATTGCCACATCGCCATGGCGCTCGCGCAGCGGCGCGGTAATCACCTGCAAAACGTTGAGTCGGTAATACAGGTCTTCGCGAAAGGTGCCCTTGGCCACTGCGGCCTCCAGGTCGACGTGAGTCGCCGCCAGCACGCGCACATCCACCGGGATGGGCTGGCTACCGCCGACGCGCTCGATCTGTTTTTCCTGCAGAAAGCGCAGCAGGTTGGCTTGCAGCTCCATGGGCAAGTCGCCGATTTCATCGAGAAACAGCGTGCCGCCGTGGGCCGCCTCGATACGCCCGACTTTGCGCTGGTGCGCGCCGGTAAATGCACCTTTCTCATGGCCAAACAGTTCGGACTGGATCAAGTGTTCCGGAATGGCGCCGCAGTTGATCGCCACAAACGGCTTGGCATGGCGCTGGGATTGGCGATGCAGGGTCTTGGCCACCAGTTCTTTACCGGTGCCGCTGTCGCCGCGAATCAGTACCGGTGATTCCGTGGGCGCGAGCTTGGCCAGCAATTTGCGCAGTTCACGGATCGGCCGGCTATCGCCAAGCAACTCATGTTCGGGCTCATCGACCAGCGCGTAGCCTTTGCCCCGCAGGCGTGCCATGCCGAACGCACGCCCGAGGGTGACTTGCACGCGCGCCACGTCAAAGGGCAGCGTGTGGAAGTCGAAAAACCACTCACACACAAAATCCCCGACATTTTGCAGGCGCAGCACATCCTGGCTGAGCACGGCGATCCATTCAGTGCCGCTGCGGCTGATCAACTCCTTGACCGCTTCGGGGCGTTCAAGGTGCTCGGGCTGCAAGCGCAGCAAGCCCACATCACAGGAACGATCACCTACGGCGCCCAGCGCACAGCTGTCCACTTCCCACCCGGCCGTGCGCAAGCCGGGTAATAGCGCGTGGCAATCCTCACAGGGATCGACCACGAGCAGGCGACGTTGGACAGGTGTAACAACCATGACTATTCCTTGGCGCCAGAATTATTAAAGTTATTTAGAAACAATGGTTTGTGAGACCTGGCGCTAACACTAGCAAGGTATTGACGCGCGCCTTGTACCGTTTCGCTATAAGTGTTGGCAAAAAGCCACTTCTGCAGTGTCTGGGGTTAAAAACTGAAGACGCGTTAACCCCCTCATTCAGCGACCAAAACAGCCGCTTACATGACGTTAATCAGGAAAAGTTGAAATTTCTTGCTCTAACATGTGACCCGTACCCCGCCATCGTGCATCAGTACAGGTAACTCACCGTTTGGCCCGCCCAACCAACGGCACACACTTGATGGGCATTTTAGAGAGAAGACCCACATGAACGCCCCGCTCCGCATCAACGAAGCTCTTTTGATCGCAGACCGTGCTTTCCAACCCTTTCAATGCGTGGCCTGGCACGATGGCAATGGCGCCCTCAGCCTGAGCGTCATCGACCGTACCAATACCCGTATCGGCAGTAAACAGCTGTCTTCGAGCGCCTATACCGACCCTGCGCAACTGGAAGACTTGCTGTTGCAGGCGCGCGCCGAACTCGACAAGGATGGCCATCAGTTGCAGTCGTGGGCAATGCCGAAGTAAGTCGCCCAAGTAAGTCGCCCAAGAAACTTCCGATCATTGCCTGCCAGCAGGAATAATGATCGGAAGTTTGGTGTTAGAGCGTGGGCACTTCAAGTTGGCGTTATTATTTCGCCGCGAGAATAAACCGCTCAATGGCTTGCGCAGCGCCATCCTCGACATTGCTGCCGGTGACGACACTGGCTTGGCGCTTGACCACTTCTTCCGCCTGGCCCATGGCAATCGAAAAACCTGCCACGTGAAACATCGCCGGGTCGTTGCCGCCATCGCCGATGGCCAGCGTTTGCTCAAGCGGCACGCCAAGGTGCGCGGCCAGAGCCTTCAAGGCGTCACCCTTGTTGGCGAGCATGGCCGTCACGTCGAGGTACACCGGCTGTGAGCGCGACACGTGCGCCAACCCTTCGACTTTGGGCTGCAGCTGCGCTTCCAGCGCTTTGAGCAACGGCGCGTTGTTACTGGCGGCGACGATCTTGTCGACGCGATCCAGGTAGGGCTCGAAACTCTCCACCACTATCGGCCCGTAACCCAAGCCGGCCGCCTCCCGCGCGACCATCGGGCCAGGTGGGTCACGGCGCAGCCAATCGCCGTCGGCGAACAGCCAGACTTCGACGTCCGGCTCTGCGCTGAACAGCGCCAGCGCCACCAAGGCGGCTTCTGCCGGCAAATGATGCGCCAGCAGGATGCTGCCATCGGGGTTGACCAACGTACCGCCATTAAAGCCCGCCACCGGCACATCGATGCCGAACGCCTCGACCATCTGCATCATGGCCTTGGGCGGCCGCCCGCTGGCCAGGCTGAAGAACACCCCGGCATCGCGCAACGCGCGCACCGTGTCGATAGTGCGTTGACTGGGGGTGTGGTCGGGGCGCAGCAGCGTGCCGTCCATATCACTCAATACAAACCGGATGGGATGGATCGTGGCGTCACTCATCCGAGGCTGTGCCAGGTGCGGCCGTCACGGGCCAGCAAGGCATCGGCCGCTGCCGGGCCATCTTCGCCAGCCTTGTAGGCCTGGATGCCGTCGTCCTCTTTCCAGGCATCCAGGAACGGCTGTACCGCACGCCAGCCGTTTTCGATGTTGTCGGCGCGCTGGAACAGGGTCTGGTCACCGGTCATGCAGTCGTAGATCAGGGTTTCGTAACCCGTCGACGGCTGCATTTCGAAGAAGTCCTTGTAGTCAAAGCCCAGTTCGATATTGGCCATTTCCAGGGTCGGCCCAGGCTTTTTGGCCAACAGATCGAACCACATGCCTTCGTTCGGCTGGATCTGGATCTTGAGGTAAGTGGGCTTGAGCTCATCCACGTCGGTATCGCGGAACTGCGCGTAGGGCGCGTGCTTGAAGCAAATCACGATTTCAGTGTCGCGAATGCTCATGCGCTTGCCAGTACGCAGGTAGAACGGCACGCCAACCCAGCGCCAGTTGTCGATCATTACCTTCAGGGCAACGAACGTCTCGGTGCTGCTGTCGGGCGCGACATTGGCTTCTTCGCGGTAACCGGGCAGCTGCTTGCCGGCGATTTCACCGGCGGTGTACTGGCCGCGCACCGAGTTGGCCCGCGCATCTTCCAATGACCAGGGCCGGATGGCACCGACAACCTTGGCTTTCTCGCCCCGCACCGCATCGGCGCCAAACGCCGCCGGCGGCTCCATGGCCACCATCGCCAGCAACTGGAACAGGTGGTTGGGCACCATGTCGCGCAGTGTGCCGGTTTTTTCGAAGAAATTACCCCGGGTTTCCACACCGACGGTTTCAGCCGCGGTGATTTGCACGTGGTCGATGTAATGGTTGTTCCAGAACGCTTCGAACAGCACGTTGGAGAAACGGCTGATGAGGATGTTCTGCACCGTTTCCTTGCCCAGGTAATGGTCGATGCGATAGATCTGCTTCTCGCTCATCACCTTGAGCAGGCTCGCGTTCAGGGCTTCGGCGGTCGCCAAGTCGGAACCGAAAGGTTTCTCGATCACCACACGGCGAAAGCCTTCGTCGGTTTCATTGAGCAAACCGGCGCTGCCCAGGCGCTGCACCACTTCACTGAAGAAGCGCGGTGCAGTGGCCAGGTAGAACACCGCGTTGGCGGTGCCGCTGTCGGCGATTTTCTTGCCGATGTCCGCGTAGGTGCTGTCGTCGAGGAAGTCGCCCTCGACGTAGCTGATGCCTTTGGCCAACTGCGCCCACAACTCGGGGTCCAGGGCGTTATCGGCATTGCCCTTGACCTTGCTGGCGGCCTCGGTGCGAATGAAATCCTCGAGCTTCTTGGCAAAGTCGGCGTCACTGATGGCGTTGTGATCAACGCCGACAATGCGCAGGCCGTCGCCCAGCAGCCCATCACGGCTCAGGTTGTACAGCGCCGGCATGAGCAGGCGCTTGACCAGGTCGCCATGGGCGCCAAACAGAAACAGCGTGGTCGGTGGAGCGGGTTCGGCCTTGGGTTTCTTGCCGTTGACGGTCATTTTTTGGAAGTCTCCACATGGCCGCCAAAGCCGAAGCGCATGGCAGAAAGCATTTTGTCACCGTAGGTGCTCTGCTGGCGGGAACGGAAACGCGCGAACAACGAGGTGGACAGCACCGGCACCGGCACCGCTTGCTCCATGGCCGCTTCGATGGTCCAGCGGCCTTCGCCACTGTCGGCCACGGAACCCGAATAGCCGTCGAGTTTCGGGTCGGTGGCCAAGGCGTCGGCGGTCAGGTCCAGCAACCACGACGAAACCACACTGCCACGGCGCCAGACTTCGGCGATGTCGGCGACGTTGAGATCAAAGCGCTGATCTTCCGGCAGGTTGTCCGAGTTCTTGGTTTTGAGGATGTCAAAACCTTCGGCAAAGGCCTGCATCATCCCGTACTCGATGCCGTTGTGAATCATCTTCACAAAATGCCCGGAACCGGCTGGGCCTGCGTGAATGTAGCCATGTTCAGCTCGTTTATCAGCCGAGGCGGAACGGTCCTTGGTGCGCGGGATCGTGCCCAGGCCTGGGGCCAGGCTGGCGAAAATCGGGTCGAGGCGCTGCACGGTCTCGGCGTTGCCACCGATCATCATGCAATAACCGCGCTCCAGGCCCCAGACGCCGCCGGAGGTGCCGACGTCGACATAGTGCAGGCCTTTTTCCGACAGCGCCTTGGCACGGCGCACGTCGTCTTTATAGTTAGTGTTGCCGCCGTCGATGATCACGTCACCGTCTTCCAGCAGCTCACTCAATTCATTGATGGTGTTTTCAGTCGGGTCGCCTGCCGGCAACATGACCCAAACGGCGCGCGGCTTTTGCAGGCCGGCTACCAGGGCTTTCAAGTCGGCAACGCCGGTGGCGCCCTCTTCGCTCAAGCCTTTGACGAATGCTTCGTTACGGTCGTATACAACGGTGGTATGCCCATTGAGCATCAGGCGCCGCGCAATGTTACCGCCCATGCGGCCTAGTCCGATAATCCCCAGTTGCATGTGCTGATGCTCCTAACTGCTAAATAAATGTGTGACATAGTTTATAGCGCAATGAGGCTAATGAGGGTTAGTCCAGAGCGGATCCGTGTAGTTTCATGACAAAAAGTTGGCCCGCGTTTCAGCATCACCGCCCAAAAAGTCACACGACCATCAAAAATAAAAAAGTTCCCTTGATTCAAAAAAGAATTCAGAATTGCTTCCGACTGGTGTCGAGCGCCTCCCCTAACGCGTTCCGACATCGCGATCTACCGGCTATTTGCGAGGCAAGCAATGAGCACAGCACAGATGACCCGCCCGCCACAGACCCTCTACGTCAGCGTCCGTCGCGATGAATTGCGCCAGTTGAAAGACGAACGCGACCAGCTGCAGCAAGAAGTCCTGCGCTTGCGTTCCTACCTTCAGGCCCAGATCAACCAGGCGTCCGGCACCCAGCCCGCGCTTTGCTGAACGTGAGCTGAACGAACCGTTCAGGAATAACTCACGAAGTTTTCACACCCTCCTCCCGATACTCCCGCCGAATAGGGCCGCCCACCTGGGGTAGCCCTCGTGTTGCGCGCACTTCTGCGCGGTGACTGGCAATTATCGGGTTGGAGCGCTGGATGGCGATGTTCAAACGCAGCACGAAGTCTGCGAAAGGCTTTGATTGGGCCGGCCTTGGCTGGCTGTTCCTGTTTTTCTGGTATTTCTCGGGTATCACCCAACTCCTGATCCAACTGACCGGCACCTCCGGGTTCAGTGGTTTTCGCCAAGCCTTCTTCCTTAGCGCCTTCTGGTTGGCGCCGATGCTGCTGTTCCCGCGCCAGACCCGCATGCTCGCCGCATTGATCGGCGTGGTGCTGTGGGCCTGCTCCATGGCCAGCCTTGGTTACTTCTTCATCTATCAGCAGGAGTTTTCGCAAAGCGTCATCTTCATCATGTTCGAGTCGAACATCTCTGAAGCCGGCGAATACGCGACCCAATACTTCGCCTGGTGGATCGTGCTGGCGTTCATCGCCCATACCGCCTTTGCAGTGTTCCTGTGGACCCGCCTGCGCCCGGTCTACCTGCCGCGCGGCCAGGCGATCCTGGCGGCGACTGCGATTGTACTGGCGGTGGTCGGCTACCCGCTGGTCAAGCAGATTGCGACCAACCCGACCATGGAACTGGCCATCGACGGCTTCGAATCGCGTGTCGAGCCCGCAGTGCCATGGCAGATGATCGTTGCCTACCGCCGTTACACCGAACAACTCAACAGCATGCAAGGCATGCTGACCAGTGCCAGCCAGATCCCGCCCTTGAAGAACCTCAAGGACACCATGGCTGGCCAGCCCTCCACGTTGGTGCTGGTGATCGGCGAGTCCACCAACCGCCAGCGCATGAGCCTCTACGGCTACCCGCGTAACACCACGCCGGAACTGGACAAGCTGCGCGACCAACTGGCGGTGTTCGACAATGTCATCACCCCGCGCCCCTACACCATTGAAGCGCTGCAACAGGTGCTGACCTTCGCCGACGAAGAGAACCCGGACCTGTACCTCAAGACGCCGTCGATTGTGAGCGTGATGAAACAGGCCGGCTACAAGACCTACTGGATCACCAACCAGCAGACCATGACCAAGCGCAACACCATGCTCACGACCTTTTCCGAGCAGGCTGACGAGCAGGTGTACCTCAATAACAACCGCAACCAGAATGCCCGCCAATATGACGGCGACGTACTGGAGCCTTTCGCCAAGGCCATGGCTGACCCTGCTGAACGCAAATTCATCGTGGTGCACCTGCTGGGCACGCACATGAGCTACCAGTATCGCTACCCGCCGACCTTCGACAAATTCACCGATCGCCAGGGCGTGCCACCCGGCATCAGCGATGAACAGCTGCCGGTCTACAACAGCTACGACAATGCGGTGCTGTACAACGACTTCGTGGTGTCGAGCCTGATCAAGGACTACGCCAAGACCGACCCGAACGGCTTCCTGCTGTACCTCTCGGACCACGGCGAGGACGTGTACGACTCGGCCGGCCACAGCACCCTGGGGCGTAACGAAGGCAAGCCCACTGCGCCGATGTACACCATTCCGTTCATGGCGTACGCCTCGCCGAAGTGGCGGGAAACCCACGACTGGAGCTTCGCCAGCAGCCTGCAGCGCCCTTCCAGCAGCTCGCAATTGATCCACACCTGGGCCGACCTCGCCGGGTTGAGCTTCGATGAATGGGACCGCAGCAAGAGCCTGGTCAATGCCAGCTTCAAGCCGCGCCCGCTGATGATTGGCGACCCTTATATCGGCCAGAAAAAGGGCCTGATCGATTTCAGCATGCTCAAGCCGAAGAAGCCGGATGCCGCTGAAGTGGTCATCAAGTAGCCAAGGCCTTGTAACAGAAAGATAACAATCATTCTCGTTTAAACCTAAAGTTCCACGTCTCCTTTCGTCTTTGAGCCATGGCCTTCCCTTTCCGGGGTGGCTTCAAAGACGACAAGGAATCTGCCGCGATGCTCGCGCCGTTTACCCGTTCCATGACCCTCACCCTTGGCCTGTTCGGTGCCGTTCTGAGCCCGGACCTACTGGCCGAAACCGACCCCGAACACCCGCCGACCAACACGCTGGAGCTGGGCGCCACCAGCATCACTGCCGAAGGCCTGGGCGCCACCACCGAGCACACCGGCGCCTACACCACCGGCGCGATGAGCACGGCGACCAAGCTCAACTTGTCCATCAAGGAAACCCCTCAGTCGGTCTCGGTGATTACCCGTCAGCAGATGGATGATTTCAACCTCAACACCCTGACCGAGGTGCTGCGCCAGACCACCGGCGTCAACGTCCAGCACTATGATTCCGACCGCGTCTACTACTCCTCCCGTGGCTACGCCATCACCAATCACCAGATTGACGGGATGCTCAATACCTTCGGGTATATGAAGTCGGACGCTGACACCATCATCTACGACCACATTGAGGTCGTACGTGGCGCCACGGGCTTGACCACCGGCGCAGGTGACCCTTCGGCCACCGTCAACATGGTACGCAAGCGCCCTACCGCGCAATGGCAGGCAAAAACCGGCGTGAGCGGTGGCAGCCACGACAACTACTACAGCTACGTGGACGTGGGCGGCCCGCTGGCCTTTGACGGCCGCTTGCGCGGGCGCAGCGTGCTGGCCTACCGCGACAGCAAGTCGTTCCGTGACAACTACGGGCTGCAGCGCACCGTCGGCTACGGCATTCTGGAAGGCGATCTTTCAGACGACACGGTGCTGGCCGTAGGCTTTGATTACCAGGACAAACACGTGCAAGGCACCTCCTGGGGCACCGTGCCCTATTGGAACAGCCAGGGCGGCAAGGCCGGGCTGTCGCGCTCCACCAACATGGCGGCAGCCTGGAGCTCCTGGCCGCTGACGGACAAAACCACCTTCGCGACGCTGGACCATCGGCTGGCGGGTGACTGGCATCTGAAGGCGGCGTATACCCATCGCCAAAGCGATACGGATGGCAAGGTCTACTACGGCGGCGCGGGCTTTCCCAATGATGATCGCAGCGGCATGAAAGCCTGGAACAGCCATATGCTCGGCACGTCCAGAATGGAGACGATCGACCTCAACCTCGCCGGGACGTACACGCTTCTGGGCCGCGAACATAAGCTGATGGTGGGATATGGCGAAGCCGCACAACGCGACACCTCACCGTTTATGCGCCCGGGCAAAACGCCCGCTGGGTACAACAACATCGACGACTGGAAATACATGGGCGGGATCGCCAAGTTTCCTGACACGGTCACGTCGCTCAAGGGCGAGCACAGCTCTAAAAAACAGAAGGCGGGTTACCTGGCCACTCAACTGAACCTGACGGATCGCCTGCACGCGGTGCTGGGCAGCCGCTATGGCAGTTGGGAGTACGAAAAAGCCGAACCTGACTACGACGCCAATGACCAGTTGAAGAAGAGCGGCAAGACGCGTCAGACCCACAATGACATGTGGACGCCTTATGCGGGGCTGCTCTACGACCTGACGCCGGAGTACACGGTCTACGCCAGTTACACCGATATTTTCAGGCCACAGGATTCCGTCGACGTGGGGAAGAAGTATCTGGAGCCCGTTGTGGGCAGCAACTATGAAGTTGGGCTCAAAGGCAGCCTGCTGCAGGAGCGCTTGAATTTGGCCGCGGCTTACTTCTGGAGCACCCAGGACAACGTCGCAGAACTGGACGACTCGGTGCCGCCGAACCCGACCACGGGCGAGGAATACTACAAATCCGGCGGCAAGGGTAACAAGGTCAATGGCTTCGAACTCGAGGTTGCCGGTGAAGTCCTGCCCGACTGGAATGTGACCGCAGGCTATACCTACACCCACTCGTTGAATGGCTCGGGCAAACGTAACAATACCCAGCAACCACTCAACCTGCTGAAGCTCTCCAGCGCCTACCGGCTGCCGGGCCAATGGCGCAACCTCACGGTGGGTGGCGCGGTGAATTGGCAGAGCGACATGTATGACTTCAGCAACCGGCCGACGGGCGCGCGGGATGACAAGGGCAACCTGATCACCACCAGGGCGAAGATCACCCAACAGGCTTACACCGTGGTCAACCTGATGTCGCGCTACCAGTTCGACGAACATGTTTCGGCGTCGATCAACGTGAACAATCTATTTGATAAAAAATATTACGAACGTGTCGGCTTTTATAACGGCGTGTATTGGGGAGACCCGCGCTCCATCACGCTTGCCCTGGACTGGCAGCTGTAAGCCCTGCCCCGGAAGTTAACAAAAACGTTAACTTCCGGGCGGTTCCACGTTAATTCCCACTTAATAAGACGCCGCCATAGTCGCCCCATGAACCGGATCAAGGAGTGATCGGACACCTTTCACTTTTAATCGGAATACTGCCATGAAACTCTCCACCTTGATGCTCGCCAGCCTGATGACCGTGACCTCCGTTGCCGCCTTTGCAGAAGGCGGTTCAGAGCGCTCCAAGCAGTTCTACAACGACTTCACCTTCATGCAGCAAAAGACACACGGCACGAATGACAAAACAGCGATTGCCGATGGCAAGACTGTAAAGCCTCGCACTACCGAACAACCGGATACCGAGCAAAAACCGAACAGCTGATTTAATACTTAGTTAATCCGCATTACCCTGTGCCATCCCGCTCCGTTGGTAAAGGTTAACTTGGCGCCATTTAATGGCGCCTTTTTTTTGCCCTGCGTTTAATCAGAGCAACTATTAAAGCGGTTTATTCCAGAACAACATGCGCCCGTGAGCCGGGTCAAAGATCGAATCATCAAACCCAAACTTGCGATACGCCGCTTGAGCCACGTCATTGCCTTCAAGCACCTCCAGGGTGATCTTGCAGCAACCTCGCTGGCGCGCGATTTCCTCGACCTTTTGCAACATTTTCTGACTCAACCCAAGGCCACGAAACGGGTTCATCACCACCACGTCGTGAACGTTGACCAGCGGGCGGCAGGCAAACGTCGAGAACCCTTCAAAGCAGTTAACCAAACCTGCCGGCTCGCCACCGACAAACGCCAGTACGCTGAACGCGTGGGGGCGCTTGGCCAACTCGGCCGGCAATTGCTGCAACAGGTCGGCAGGCAAGGTATGACCGCCGCCCATCGGGTCTTCGGCGTAATGGTTAAGCACCAGGCCAATCGCCTCGGCATGCACGGGGTTGGTGTAGCTGGCTTGCAGCACCAGGATGTCAGGGGTGTCCATTTCCTTCCTCAATCACGACAACAAGGGAACAGGCTCCCTTTGAGAGGACGATTGTAAGCGCGGAGTCGGCCCTGGATGAAGGAGATTAACTACAAATGCCTGCCTGAAAGCACGAAGGTTGGGCGCATCAACAAGCGCCTTCAGCCTGGGATTTGTCCTATGCGCCGAAACGCTGAAGTTGCATCTCCTGTAATCGGCTCAGGGTGCGGCGGAATGCAAACTCCAGATAACCTTCGGTGTAGAGATGTTCCAGCGCCACACGGGCCTCGATAAACAACGGCACTTTGCGGTCGTAGCACTCGTCCACCAGCGCGATGAAGCGCCGCACACTGTCATCGTGCACCGACAATTGCGGCAGTTCGCGATCACCGGCCACCACGCGCTGGGCAGCATCTTCAGTGCCCCGAGCGATGCGCGCCGGGCGTTTCTGCGCACTCAGGTTGGGAACCTCACCCAGCAGGATCGCGCTGAAGCGATCACACAACAGCATAAAGTCCATGGCGGCCAACGGCTGCTCGCACAGATCGCAGTAGCGACACCAAAGCACCGTATCGCTGGACAGCACCGCCGCAATCGAGCGATGGCCGACACTGACCGGCCCGCTGCTCACCGCCTGCCCTTCGCTCAGCTGCTTGAACACCGTGGCGAGTGCCTCCGGCTGATTCACCCAATAACGCTGCAAGCTCGCGCCGGGATGCAAACGGTGATCTTCCTCACCGTCTACCGCCACCACCTGCATATGCTGCTTGATCGCCGCGATGCCCGGCAGGAAGCGTTCGCGGTTGAAGCCATCGGCATACAGCTGGTCAGGAGGCTGGTTCGAGGTGCACACCATCACCACGCCTTCTTCGAACATCACCTGGAACAGGCGGCCGAGAATGATCGCATCACCAATGTCACTCACGAACAGCTCGTCGAAACACAGCACCCGCACTTCCTGGCTGAGCTCCCGAGCCAAGGCCTGCAACGGGTCGTGGATGCCGCTGAGCTGGAACAAACGCTGGTGCACCCAGCCCATGAAGTGATGAAAATGCTGACGCCGCGCGGGCACCCGCAGGGTCTGGTAGAACTGGTCCATCAACCAGGTTTTACCGCGGCCCACCGCCCCCCAGAGGTAAACCCCGGTGATCGGTGAACGGCCTTGGTGCAAGGCTTCGTGGCAGTGCTGCAAGGCGTCAACCGCCCGGCGCTGGGCGTCGTCGACGACGAAACCTGGCTGGGCGATGGCGTGTTGGTAAGCGGCGAGAGGCGAGTCGAAAGTCATGCGTGCCAGTATGACTTACAGGGAGATATCCAGCCGCGAAATCTTGCCCTGCTCGTTCAGGCGAAAGGTGTAGCGCAGCTCAAGCGGGCTGCCGGGGAAATTGCCGGACATCCCATTGCTGACCAACACCTTGCCGGTGCGATGCTGCACATTCAGCACCTCGACCCGAGGCTGATAACGGCGCCCGGTGTCTTCCATCCAACGGGCAATGGCGGCTATACCGACTTGATGCTCGCCTTCATCGAACACGTTGGCATCGTCAGCAAAACAATGGGCGATGGCCGAGGTATCGCGGGTATTGGTCGCAGCGATATAGGCGACGATGGCCGGGGCCAACTCAGGCAGGCTCGACATGGAACAGCTCCTTTTTAGTAATGTGTAGCGCCATGCTAAGCCAGGGACGTGTCAGTTTTTGTCAGGAGTAAAGGGCCCGGATTCATTCTGCTCCATCAGCTTGCGCCAAGCCCGCAGCCAGTCGCTGCGCCGTCCCGGATAACGGTCGCCCTGGGCATTCGCGGCGGCCACACGGTCGGTGCGAAAGGTGCGATAGGCACCGCGCAATTCGCACCACGCCACAATCACCCGCACTTCATTCAGAAAGCCCAGCGCCAAGGGCCAGATCAGCCGCTGGCTTTGGGTCTGGCTGGCGTCTGCGTAGTCGATATGCAGCTTGGCCTGGTTGCGAATGGCCTCGCGAAACACGTTGAGCGGCACGCGGTTTTCCGGGTAGCCAAACCCCGGTGGGCCCGGCAGCAGCGTTGGGTTACGCAGGGCTTCCTGCGCGGTGGGATCGAGCACGTCGGCAATCTTCGCCAAGGCATTGGCTGCGGCGCGGCTGAGCACGTCATCGCCACGCTGATCCACGTAGCGCAAGCCGAGCACGATGGCCTCGGTTTCCTCGGCGTCAAGCATCAACGGCGGCAGAAACAAGCCACTGCGCAACACATACCCAACCCCCGCCTCGCCGAAAATCGGCGCGCCCAACGCAGTCAATTCAGCGATATCGCGGTACAGCGTACGCTCCGACACCTCCAACTGCGCGGCCAGCACGGCGGCAGTCACCGGGCGTTTTTTGCCCCGCAGGGCCTGGAGCAAAGTGAGTAGACGAGTGGTACGCGACACGTTGATCCCGCCGAAAAGGAAAAAGTGCCGCAGCTTAGCAGAGCCCCCTGTCAGAAAACGTCAGCAGTAAAAAACCCGTTTGACCGAAAACATTACAAGCATAATATTATTTACATGTTGCTGAACATTTAATAAAACCGAACGGTCAGGAGTTCTCCCATGCGCAATAAAGTCTTTGGCCGCAGCAGCGGTCTGCAGGTTTCTGAACTGGCCTTGGGCACCGGAAATTTCGGTACGGGTTGGGGCCATGGCGCCGAGCGCGAGGAAGCCAAGCAGATCTTTGATGGCTACCTGGAAGCCGGTGGCAACTTCCTCGATACCGCCAACGGCTACCAGTTTGGCCAGGCGGAAAAACTGCTGGGCGAATTTATCGCCACCGAGCGCGACAACCTGGTCGTCGCCAGCAAATACAGCCTGCGCACTCAGCCGTCCGATGCCGGTACGATCAAGCTCGGCAACAATCGCAAGAACCTGGTGCGCGCCGTCGAAGAAAGCCTCAAGCGCTTGAACACCGACCGCATCGACCTGCTCTGGGCGCACATGAGCGACAACGTCACGCCCATGGAAGAGATTCTGCGCGGCTTCGATGACCTGGTCCGCGCCGGTAAAATCCACTATGCTGGCCTCTCCAACTTCCCGGCCTGGCGGATTGCCCGCGCTGACCTGCTGGCCGAAGTACGCAGCTTCGCGCCGATTATTGGCGTGCAGGTCGAATACAGCCTGGTCGAACGCAGCGCCGAACGCGAACTACTGCCAATGGCCGAAGCACTCGGCCTGGGCGCTACGTTGTGGTCGCCCCTGGGCGGTGGCTTCCTCACCGGCAAGTACCGCGAAAGCCTCGACGACAACCGCGCCAACAAGCTGGGCATGCTGATCCACGCGGAAACCAGCGCGCGCGAAACCGCCGTGCTCGACACCCTGCTGGCAGTCGCCACTGAACTCGACGCCAGCCCAACCCACGTCGCCATCGCGTGGATAAGGGCAAAGGCCCGCCGTTCGACCACCGCACTGATCCCGATCCTCGGCTCACGCACCCGCGCGCAGTTTGACGCCACATTGGGCGCGTTGGACGTGGAGTTGTCGGCCGAGCACGTCGCGCGCCTAGACACCGCCAGCGCCATACCGCTGGGCGTGCCGCACGGGATCATCGCAGAGCGTTTCCCCATCGATAACGGCTTGGACAGCCCTCGCCCTCCGGTTATTTGAGACGAAAAAAAACGGCCTGAACAGGCCGTTTTTTTAAACGCCGAACTTACGCAAGGCTCTTGCTGACCACCTCGAACACATCACTCGACAGCTCGCCGGATGCACGAATGCGCTCCAGCTCCGCCTTCATCAGCGCCTGGCGCGCGCTGTCGTATTTACGCCAGCGGGTCAGTGGCGCCAATTGGCGCGAGGCGATCTGCGGGTTGAAGCCGTTCAACTGGATCACCAGGTCGGCGAGGAAACGGTAGCCCGAGCCATCGGCGGCGTGGAAGTTGATCAGGTTCTGACCGGCAAACGCGCCGATCAGCGCCCGCACCTTGTTCGGGTTCTTGATGTTGAACGCCGGGTGTTCCATCAACGCTTTAACCCGTGCCAGCCCGCCCGGCAAAGTGCAGCCAGCCTGAACACTGAACCATTGGTCCATGACCAGCGGGTTGTCTTTGAAGTTCTCGGCAAACACGGCCAGCGCCTGGGCCTTCTCCGCCTCGAACGGCGAATTCACCAGCACCGCCAGCGCGGTCAGGCGTTCGGTCATGTTGTCGCTGGTGTCGAACTGGTCCAGCGTTGCCGCCAGCACTTCAGGCTTGCCGCTGAGCATCAGATAAGACAGCGCGATGTTCTGCAAGGCGCGACGCGCAAAGTGCTCGGCCGCCGCCACGTAAGGGGTTTGCTTGGACAGCTCGCGGTTGGCCTGGTAACGCAGCCACAGCGATTCGTACAGGTTGCCGGCCAGCTGCTTGCGGGCGAATTCTCGGGCAGCGTGGATGGCATCCACATCCGCCACTTCACTGATTTCCGTCAGGTAGGCTTCGCTTGGCAACGAGAGCATTTCGGCGACCATCGCCTGGTCCAGGCTTTCATCACTGAGCACCGTGCGCAGCGCGTCGATCAGGCGCTGATCGAGCTTCAACGGCTGACCGGCTTGATGCTGAGCAATCAACTCCTGCAACACCTGCACCGACAACTGCTGGCCGGCATCCCAACGGTTGAACCCGTCGCTGTCGTGCTGCATCAGGAACATCAGTTGGTCGCGGTTGTACGGGAAGCTCAACTTCACGGGCGCCGAGAAGCCGCGCAGCAGCGAAGGCAACGGCTTTTCAGCGATATCGACGAAGGTGAACGTCTGCTCGGCTTCGGTCACCGAGATCACCCGCGAGGTGCCGCCCGCTGCTGCCTCACCGGCCAGGCGCAAGGCAATGCCGGCGCCCTTCGCGTCCAGCAGGCCCAATTCCACCGGAATCACGAATGGCAGCTTCTCAACCTTGTCCGGGGTTTGCGGGCAGCTCTGGCGGAAGGTCAGGCTGTAGGTCTTGGCGGCGGCGTCGTAGGACTCGCTCACCGCCAGGCGTGGCGTGCCGGCCTGGCTGTACCAGCGCTTGAACTGGGTCAGGTCGGCGCCGTTGGCGTCTTCCATGGCCTTGATGAAATCGTCGCAGGTCACGGCCTGGCCGTCGTGGCGCTCGAAATACAGGTCGCTGCCTTTACGGAAGCCTTCGGCGCCGAGCAAGGTGTGGATCATGCCGACCACTTCCGAGCCCTTTTCGTACACGGTAAGGGTGTAGAAGTTGGAGATTTCGATAAAGCTGTCCGGGCGCACCGCGTGGGCCATGGGACCGGCGTCTTCGGCGAACTGGTGCGTGCGCAGGTAGGCCACGTCCTGGATGCGCTTGACGGTGGCCGAGTTCATGTCGGCGGAGAAGCCCGAATCACGGAACACCGTGAAGCCTTCCTTCAGCGACAGCTGGAACCAGTCGCGGCAGGTCACGCGGTTGCCCGACCAGTTGTGGAAGTATTCGTGGGCGACGATCGCCTCGACGCGCTGGTGCGCGGCGTCGGTGGCGGTTTCGGCGCGGGCCAGCACGGCGCTGGAGTTGAAGATATTGAGGCCCTTGTTCTCCATGGCGCCCATGTTGAAGTCATTCACCGCGACGATCATGAAGATGTCGAGGTCATACTCGCGGCCGTAGGTCTCTTCGTCCCAGCGCATGGATTTTTTCAGGCTGTTCATGGCGTGCTGGCACTTGTCGATGTTTTCCGGCTCGACGTAGATGCGCAGCGCCACGGTGCGCTCGGTCATGGTGGTGAAGGTGTCTTCAACGCACCACAAATCACCGGCCACCAGCGCGAACAGGTAAGCGGGTTTCTTGAACGGGTCTTCCCAGGTCGCCCAGTGGCGGCCGTCTTCGCCGGGGCCGCTGGCAATCGGGTTGCCGTTGGACAGCAGCACCGGGTAGCTGTGTTGCTCGGCGATCACCGTGGTGGTGAAGGTGCTCATCACGTCCGGGCGGTCGAGGTAATAGGTGATCTTGCGGAAACCCTCGGCCTCGCACTGGGTGCAGAACATGCCGCTGGATTTGTACAACCCTTCCAGCGCGGTGTTGGTTTCCGGGTGAATGCGCACGCTGGTGTCGACCGTGAAGGTCTCACTGGTCGGGTGCAGAGTCAGGTGGCTGTCGGTCAGCTGGTAGTCGGCTTCGCTCAGTTCGCGGTCGCCCAGGTTGACGGTCAGCAGCTCAAGCTGCTGGCCATCAAGCACCAGCGGCGGCAGGCCGGGGCCACGCTCAGGGTTGCGGCGCATCACCAGTTGCGCGTGGACCAGGCTGTGGTCCTCGAACAACTCGAAGGTCAGGTGCGTCTCTTCGATCAGGTAGTCCGGTGCCTGATAGTCCTTCAGGTAAATCATCTTCGGTTGTTCGGTGCGCATGGGTGGCATCCTTCTACTGATGCACGGCGAGCTGATAGGCCGTGTACTTACGAATGTTGATAACGCCGGTGTCGAAGATCAGGTATTGGCCCTTGATCCCCAGCAGCGTGCCTTCGGCAATCGGGTTCTTGTCCAGGTTGAAGCTGACGATCTTGGCGGGATACTGCTCCACCGGGTAGCGGATTTCGAGCGGTTCGAGGTCGGTTACCGGTTGGATGGCCTGCAGGCCAAAGCGTTCCTGCAAACTCAATAAGCCATCGGCGCAGGAGGCGAACAGCGCATCGCGCACCTGCTTGAGGTCCACCGATTGCGCGTCACCCTTGAGCAACGCGCGCCAGTTGGTCTTGTCGGCCACCTGGCTGCGGAACAGGTCTTCGACGAAGCCGGATTGCTGGCGGGTGGCGACGCGCATGATCGGCAACGCCTGGCTGGCGCCCTGGTCAAGCCAGCGGGTCGGCAGTTGGGTAGCACGGGTGATGCCGACCTTGATGCCTGACGAATTGGCCAGGTACACCACGTGGTCGGTCATGCAGAACTGCTCGCCCCAACCCGGATCACGGCAAGTGCCGGCGTCGTAATGGCAACGCTCGGGGCTCATGATGCACAGGTCACACTGGGCCAGTTTGGTCATGCACGGGTAGCAGTAACCCTGGCTGAAACTGGTCTTGGTCTTGCGGCCGCAATGGCTGCAATGGATGGCACCGAGGAACTCCAGGCGCACGTGAGTACCGATCAACGGGTTGACCGGCACCTCGGTATCGCCTAGACGAAACGCGTATTGAACAGTCGGCTCACCGAGTTGCGCCGACATTTTGCTGACTGCACCGCGACCAATTTCAATCAATGGATCGCATCCGACTTGAACAGGATATTCGGCACCGGCGCCGATTTGGACGCGCATTCCTGCGGGCCCATGTAGCCGGTGCGCTGCTCTTCCGGCAGGTTCTGGATTTCCCAGGCAATCACCGCTTGCAGCGACAGCTCGCGCTGCTCGGCGGTGAGCTTGCGGCCATCGGACCACTTGCCGATTTCCACGGCCAGCTTGAGGCTCTCGTAGATGTCCGGGGTGATGTTTTCGATCATTTCAGCAAAAGACGACATGTACACAACCTCTTGATAACGGTCGCTGGTTCAGCGAATACACTTATGACAATTGACGACCGGGCTCGATACCGGCGCGTCAGAATTCCTTGGACAACTTGACCTGCACCAGCTCCTTGTCCAGCAAGCGCTTGAAGATCTGCGGCGCCGCAAAGGTATAGGCGGCGAACGCCAGCCACGCCCAATCAATCATCTGGGCCACTTGCGGGTAACCCTGGGTCGCCAGGGTGATAACCACCACACGATAGACCACGAACATAAACAGCAGCAGGACAATCGCGCGGGTGGCGCTGCGTTCGTTCATCCAGCTGTTGAAGCGCCACCAGGCACCGAGAAACACATTGCTGCGGGCCTTTACCGCCGTCAGCAGGTGCAGCGCCGCGACATTCGTGGCGTTTTCCTGCAAGGCCCAGATCGCATGCTCACGAGCGCCATTGATATCGCCCTCACGCAGCAGCAAATGCCCCAGCACCACCACCGCGCCGGCATTGCTCGGATCGGCCTGCAATGCCTGGCGCGCGAACTGATGCGCCTGGTCCCAATGGCCGCTGGCACGGTGGAATTGCGCCATTGCAACCAGGTTGGAAGCGTCGTCGGGGGCCAGTTCCAGGGCTTTTTCCAACGGCTCGCGGCTCTGCGCCAGGCGGCCGGTCAATTGATACAGCTCGGCCAGGCAGCGGTAATTGATCGGGTTGAGCGGTTCCATATCCAACAGTTGGGTCAGATGCTCCTGGGCCAGGCTGAATTTGCGCAGGGCAATCGCCACCTGGGCGGCCGCGTAGTGGGCCAACGGCATCTGCGCATCGGCCGCCAGGGCCAACTGCACTTCACGCTTGGCCGCGTGCACGCGGCGCATATTCATCAGGCAGATCGCCAGCAACGCGTGGGCTTCGGCCGAATGCGGGTCGCTGGCCAGCAACTGGCGCAACGCGTCGATAGCGCCGTCATTATGGTCAGCCTGCAGGCGCTGATAAGCCAATTGCAGCAGGTAATCGGTATTCATCAGCTCACCACCAGATACCAAAGGGTGCTGGGCACCCAATTGACCACCATGCTCTTGAGCACAAAGCCGCCAATCAACGCCAAGGGAAGACCAAAACGGTTGAGGACGCCGCCGTAGTACTGGTAGATCTCAATGGTTTCGTTCTGCTGGATATACAACAGGTAACCCAGGCTCAACTTCCACACCACCAGCACCAGCAAGGCATATTGGATCTGGGCCTGGCTCTTGATGTAGCCAAAGCCCACCAGTTGCAGCAGGCCGAAGCCGATCACCACGCTGCCCACCAGCGCCACACCGGCCAGCACCCACTCGCGCACGCGCGTCGGGCTGCCCACGGCTATCGAGTTGAACACAAACCATGGCAAGCCAAGCCAGGCACCGCCGAGCATCAGGCCCAGCAATGGCCAGATCGGTGAAACCGCCCATTTGGCCAAGGCGCCCGGGCGCGGTTCATCTTCGATGCGGTAACCACCGTACTGCGCCATCAGCGACCCTTCCCGTGTTTGTCGAGGAAGGCCAAAACCTCGTCATATTGATTGCCTTCATTGGCGTAGCGCGCGTAATTGCGCGCCGTGGTCAGCCACTCCAGGGTGGTCGCGCGCACTTCTTTCAACGCCGCCTTGAAATGCCGATCGCAAATCGACTGTTCCGCGCCACTCTCGATAGAGGCGTCAATCGCCTCATCGGCGGCGGTTTCCACCAGCTCGCTGAGGTCGGCACCGGAGAAACCCGAGGTGTTCTTGGCCAGGAACGCGAAGTCGATGTCATCGGCCATCGGCCGCCCTTTCATCATCACCTTGAGCATGCTTTCACGCGCTGCGCGATCCGGTGGCGGCACGAACAGCACCCGGTCAAAGCGGCCAGGGCGGCGGAATGCCGAATCTACCGACCACGGCACGTTGGTCGCGGCGAGGATCAACACCCCGTGGTTGTCATTGGTAAAGCCGTCCATTTCGGACAGGAACTGGCTGACCAGCTTTGACGACGTCGACTCGCGGGTGTTGGAGCGTTTGCCGCCCAGCGCCTCGACTTCATCGAAGAACATCACCGCAGGCGCCTGTGCCCGCGCCTGTTCGAACAGCGCGTGCAACTTGCGCTCGGACTCGCCGATGTACATGTCCAGCACATCGGAGATGGCCACGTTGAAAAACGTCGCCTTGCACTCCCCCGCCGTGGCGCGGGCCAATAAGGTTTTGCCGCAGCCCGGCGGGCCGTACAGCAGCAC
This sequence comes from Pseudomonas sp. R76, assembly GCF_009834565.1. GTDB lineage: Bacteria > Pseudomonadota > Gammaproteobacteria > Pseudomonadales > Pseudomonadaceae > Aquipseudomonas. The sequence goes on along the minus strand of NZ_CP019428.1, from coordinate 2,942,235 downwards.
GCCGCCGCCGACCTTCTTGCGAAAGCGTTGGAACAAGCCGGGTTTTTGATACGGCAGGATGATCTTTTTGTGGATGGTCTTTTTCAGCTCATCCAGGCCACCGATATCGTCAAAGGTCAGGGTTTCCTTTTCCGGCACCAGCAGGCGCACCACTTCGCTCTGGTCGGTGTCGTCATTGGAAATCACGCGCAAACGCGGGCGCCCTTCCGCCGCCGGAAAATCCAGCACCGACACATTCAGGCGGCGCCACAGCGCCATGTCTTCCAGCGCCGGGTTGGCATCGACCGCTGCGCGGTATTCCACCTGGGCTTCCTTGAGACGCTCCAACGCCGCCAGCACACGCGCCTTGAGCAGGCGCGCGGCGGGGTCATCACCTTCAATCAGTTGCAAGGCGCGCGGCGCCTGGCCGGCAGCCAGGCACAGCTGCGCTGCGGCCAGCTTCAGGGCGGCGGCATCGGGCCACTGCTCAAGGTCGGCCGGCAGCAGTTTAAGCCCACGCTCAGGCTCGCCGCGCTCAAGGCTGGCGCCGAGCAGCAGGGTCAGCAGCGCGACATTGCCGGGCGCCGCAGACAGCGCGGCCTCCAGCTGGTCGAACGTCGAATCATCCATGGTGCTTCCTTAAAAGTTCAGTGACGGTACGCGCAGGCTCATGTGATGACCTCCGGCCGTTCAACATCGACCCATACAAATTTACGCGGGTCCAGTTGGGTTTCCTGATCCAGGCGGTACGCCACCAGCTTGCCGTACAGCACGGCGCTGTAGTCCAGGCAGGCCAGGTTCGGGCGGATCGGCGCGGGTTTGCCGCTGCGCCAGTAGTGGCCGACGAACAACAACGGTTCGTCGACGCCATAACGCAGCAGGGAATTTTTTTCAGTCGACGACAGCGGCGTACGCGCCACCGGCTCCGGCAGTGCATCGGGCTGGAACACAATGTCGCCGTAGGTTTTCGGGTCGTCTTCCCAGAATTTGGTGCGGAAGAATGAGCGCGTCAGGCCATCGCCACCGGTCAGCGTCAGGCCGTCCGGCAGGCGCATGTCGGTGCCGCGCAGCAAGCGGTCGAAGGCGTTGCAGGCAAAACTGCCCGGCACGGCGGCGGCCTGCAGGAAGTGCTGGTCGATGCAGCCATCCGGGAAGGTGGCGCGCAGCGGCGCGATAAACCCGTCATCCCAGCACGCATGCACCACGCGGAAACGCCCGGCGTCGACAAACAGCGGCATGTCATAGAACCAGCCGAGAAAGTCATGCCAGTCAGCCGGGTGGTGTTCGAACTGGGTCAGGGTTTCGTGGATCAGCCGCGCGTGGCGTGGGTTGTGTTCGCGCACGAACTGCTTGCCACTGCCCGGCGGCGCCGGCGTGGTCCAGCCCAGCGCGTTGAACTCGTGGTTACCCATGATGCACAGCGCCTGGCCGGCCTCGGCCATGTCGTGGACGATGTGCAGCGCTTCGCGAATGCGCGGGCCGCGGTCGATGATATCGCCGAGGAACACCGCCATTCGCGTCGGATGGCGCCAGGTGCCGCCCTGTTTCTGGTAGCCCAGCCGGTCGAGCAAGTGCTCAAGGGTATGAGCGCAACCGTGCACGTCACCAATCAGGTCGTAGCTACGCGCGGGATCGAGCATCAGTCGCCTCCACCCCCCAAGCGGCTGCCCCAGCCCAACTTGGTGCGGCACACTTCGTAGTAGTTGTGATCCAGCGGGTGGATCAACCGCAACTTCTGCGCCTTTTTGCTCACGGTGATGGTGTCACCGGGGGCGCAGGTGAAATGGTTCTGCCCGTCACAGGAGACTTGCGGGTAAATCTGCATGTCTTTGGACACCACGATTTTCAGCTCACTGTTGCCGTCGACCACAATTGGCCGGCTGGACAACATATGGGGGTACATCGGCACGATCACAATGGCATCCAGCTTGGGGTGCATGATCGGGCCGCCCGCCGACAGCGCGTAGGCCGTGGAACCGGTCGGCGTGGCGACGATCAGGCCGTCGGCCTTCTGGCTGCACACGAACTGGCCGTCGATATACAGCTCGAACTCGATCATCCGCGTGGACTTGCCGGGGTGCAGCACGACATCGTTGAGTGCATCGCCCTGGCCGATGGCTTCACCGTGGCGGCGCACTTCGGCCTGCAGCAGGAAGCGGTTTTCCACCAGGTAATGGCCGTCGAGCACCTTGGCCACTTCGACTTCCAGGTCATCGGGGCGGATATCGGTGAGGAACCCCAGGCTGCCCCGGTTGATCCCCAGCACCGGCACGTTGTGCCGCGCCAGGGCCCTGGCCGCACCTAGCAGGCTGCCGTCACCGCCGACCACGATGACCATGTCGCAGACTTCGCCGAGCATCTTGCGCGACGAGGTTTGCAGGCCGTGGCCCGGCAGGATTTCGGCGATGGTGTCTTCGAGGATCACGTGCAGGTGGCGCTCGAGCAGAAACTTTTTCAGTCGGCGGACGGTGTCCAGCACCTGGGTACTGCCCAGGCGACCGATAATGCCGATATTGCGAAATTGCTCCATGGGGCTCCTGCGGGGTTGGGGTGTGGCGAAAAACAACGATTATGGGCGAAAGGCCGCGTCAGGCAAAATCCTTTGTCGCCGTGAACCCTTGATGACAATGGTTCTCAGCCACCTGCACGGCGGTTAAAAGGCTATGCTCGGACCATGACTGTGTTCCCGGATTTGCACAACCTGCCCCGCCAACTGCGCCACCCCGAAGTGCGCGACTTGGCCTGGGTGATGCTCGCCCCGCCGATGCTCGCGCAAACACCCTGGCCGCAGCGCCACCCGCTGGCGGGCAGTGACTGGGTGCAGGCACCGCATCGGTTGGAACAATGGTTGCGCGCGCTCGATCAAGACAGCAGCGCCTTGCAGCATTGGCTGAGCCTTGCCCGCACCCGGCGCCTGGGCTTGTATTACGAGCGCCTGTGGCAATTTGCCGTGCAGCACGCACCGGGGGTGGAATTGCTGGCCGCCAACCTGCCGATCCGCCGCGCCGGGCACACTTTGGGCGAGCTGGACATGCTGCTGCGCGACCGCGATGGCGTGCACCACTTGGAACTGGCGATCAAACTCTATCTGGGGCCGCAGGACGGTAACGGTCAGGACGCGGCGCAATGGCTGGGCCCCGGCTGTCATGATCGGCTGGACCGCAAGCTGGCGCACCTGGCCCAGCACCAATTGCCGATCTCGGCACGCGCCGAAAGCCGCGAAGCACTGGCAACGCTGGATATCCAGCAGTTTGATGCGCATTTGTGGCTTGGCGGGTATTTGCTCTACCCCTGGCCCGGCGAGGCTGAACCACCCCACGGCGCCCATCCCCAGCATTTGCGCGGGCGCTGGCTGCATCAGCGCGATTGGCCGGCGTTTGTCCGTGGCAGCCCGTCAGGGCGCTGGCAACCCCTGCCCCGCCACGCCTGGCTGGCGCCGGCGCATTACGCGCCGGCCGAGGTGTGGAGTGAGGAACAAATGCACGGCTGGCTGGCGGAATTGGACCCGATGGCACCCGCACAGCTACTGGTGCGGCTGGTTCGCAACGGTGAGGATTGGGAAGAAGCCGAACGCCTGTTCCTGGTGGCGGACCTATGGCCAAACGTCCCCGGCGTTACTTGACCTTCAAGTGCCGCGCATACCAGGGCCGCCTCGGCACGCGTTTGAACAACGCCTGCAACCCCTCATCTTCAGCAGCAAACGTAATCCGTAGCGCCAGCTTCATGGTCTCCGGGTCCATTTCCATCGAGCGGCCCATCTGCAAGCCCGGCGTGGTGCTGCAGCCATGGGTGTCCGGCCCCAACCACGGATCGCCGACTTCCACCCAACGCCCTTGTGCGAACCAGTTCACGCCATTGACCTCAAGCCGGCTGACCTCGCCTGGATTAAAGCGCTCATGGGCACGAAACCAGTCCTCTATACGGTCATCGATCCAGCCGTGGAAGTACCAGAACACCGGGTTTACATGGGATGAAAACGGGTCGCCAAGAAAGTCGTTCTCGGCCGCGTACCAGCGCGCGGCAAAGTCCGACGGGTCGCGGGCGAACGGCACCGGCGCGCCGTTGGACGGGTCGCGGGGCACCGAGGCCCAGCGCATGTGCAGCCAGTCGTGCAGGCCCAGTTCCATCTCGGAGCCGAGTTGCCCGAGGGTCAGTTTGGCCAGGTAACGCGGGTCGCGGTACTGGGATTCCCAGACCTGGAAGTTGCTGTGATAGGTCTCGGCAGCCTTGATATCGCCGACCCATTGGGTGTAATCGGCGTCATCCGGCGCCGACCAGCTGGGCGGCAGGGCAAAGCCGTCGTGGTTGTCGAAATAACGCACAAAGCCCAGGCGGTCACGCTCCAGGGCCGGCTGCGGCTCAGGGAATTGCGGCCACGACGGCAAATCTTGCATCGAGCGCGCAGTGCCGAGCATATGGCGGTGCATGAAGAAAAAATCGATCCCCGAACCGTTGCGGTCCTTGCGCTTGCCACGGGCGTCGCGCTCCTGGCCGCGCGGCCCGGGCTGCCAGCCGATGCCGCGCAGGGCGTCGCGTTTTTCTTCCGAGAGCTTGTGCCACTGATCGCGCGTGGCGTGCCAGAGCTGGTGAAACAGGCGGTGTTCGGGCGAAATCAGCCAGGCCAGCAGCGTCGGATTGAGGCCGATGCGTTGCCGTGCTTCGGGAAACAGCTGTTTGTGGGCGACAAAGCGGTTGTCCCGTTCGGTCAACGCCAAGGGGCGATCAAGGTTGAGGATCTGCCCGCTGAGCGTGCTGCTGCCGGCGTTGGCGAAGTCGGCCCAGACTTCGTCGAGGGTCATCTTGAATTCATAGGCCGGTGCGCCGTTGGCCGCGTCGCGGTCGATCAGGCGCCAGTAGAGCAATGCGCCGTCGCCGGTCAGCAGGTCACCGAGCACGCGGTAACGCGGCTCACCTTCGCCTCGCAGGTTTTCGGCGGTGTCCAGGTAGCCGCGCAAGCCGCGCCCGCGCGGGGCGATGTCCAGCAGCACTTCCAGGCCGTGCAGCGGCAAGCCTTTCAGGCCGGCATCGCGGCCTTCCAGGCGCAGGCTCCACACACCGCGCAGGATATTCGCCAAATGCTGGCCGGCCGTGTCAGCCAGATCCACCGTGGCCTCGCCCGGGGTGATGGGCAATTCTTCTTCACGCGTCAGCTCGCGATGGGCATAAAAGGCCGCGGGCACGGCGGCGCCTGTCAGCGCCAGGCCTGCGATGAACCCACGTCGAGAGATCGTCATTGTCTACCTTAGGAAACGGCTTAATCAGAGCTAGAACGTTGGCGGCTCGAAGAAATTTACCGGCGCGCCGCCCAGGCCTAAATTTCCCCCGCCATGGCTCGTTCTTCCCTGATAGCAAAGGCCTCAACTGACTGAGATGGCAATGACAAAACCACGTTCGAAAAAGGCGCTGTATATCGGCCTGCCACTGGCATTGGCGATCGGCGCCGGGGCGGGCTTCCTGGCCTGGGACCATTGGTTCCGGGGCAACGCGGGTTACCCGCTGGAGGTGATCAAGCAGGCCAATGAAATGCAGGACCGCCTGCTGTCGTTCGACAGCCATATCACTGTGCCAATGGATTTTGGCACCGCCGGCAATGAGGCCGACAAAGATGGCAGCGGCCAATTCGACCTCGCCAAGGCTGCACGCGGGCGCTTGTCGGGCGCGGCCCTGACGATTTTCGGCTGGCCGGAAATCTGGAACGGCCCCAATGCGCCGCACAAACCCACCGATGGGTTCGTCGAGGAGGCTCGCCACGAGCAGGAGGTGCGCTACAAGATCATCTCCGGCATGGTCCGCGACTTTCCCAACCAGGTCGGCATTGCCTACACCCCGGACGATATGCGCCGCCTGCATGGCGAGGGCAAGTTCGCGGTGTTTATCAGCATGCTCAACGCCTACCCGCTGGGCAATGACCTGAACCAGTTGGACCTGTGGGCGGCGCGCGGCATGCGCATGTTCGGCTTCAGCTATATCGGCAACAACGCCTGGTCCGACTCGTCGCGCCCGCTGCCATTTTTCAATGACAGCACCGACGCCCTCGAAGGGCTGTCGCCCATCGGCCAGCAAGCGGTGCATCGCCTCAATGACCTGGGCGTGATCATCGATGTGTCGCAAATGTCGACCAAGGCGCTGGAGCAAGTGGCGCAGTTGAGCCGCACGCCGATGGTGGCCTCGCACTCGGCGCCGCGTGCCTCGGTGGATATCCCACGCAACCTCAGCGACAAAGAACTGCAACTGATCAAGAACAGCGGCGGCGTGGTGCAGGTGGTGGGCTTTCCTGCGTATTTGCGCCCGTTGAGCCAGCCGACCCAGGACAAGCTCAACGCCCTGCGCGCGCGTTTCGATTTGCCGCCGCTGCCCAACCTGGCCATGGCCTTGATGCCCGGCGACGCGATTATCGCCGCCTGGTCCGAGCAGAAGTTTGGCCAGTACGCCAGCGCGCTGTACGCCATTCTCGAAGAGGAACCCAAGGCCACCCTCAAGGATTGGGGCGATGCCATCGACTACACCGTGCGCAAGATCGGCATTGATCACGTCGGTATCTCGTCGGACTTCAACGACGGCGGCGGCATCCAGGGCTGGGAGAACGTCGGCGAGGTGCGCAACGTCACTGCCGAGCTGATCCAGCGTGGTTATTCCGAAGCCGATATCGCCAAGCTGTGGGGAGGCAACTTCCTGCGCGTGTGGGACCAGGTACAAAAAGCCGCCAAGCCATTGGCCGACCGCTAATCAAGTAGAAGCAAGTCCATGACCGACCGCCGTACATTTCTCAAGCAGGCCGGCGTATTCGCCGCCAGCCTGCCGCTGGGCGCCGCCCTCCTCCCGCAGGCCTTGGCGGCCAATCCGGCACCTGCTGCGAACGACCCATGGACGGGGTTCAAACAGCTGTTTACCCAGGACCCGAACTACCTGCATTTTTCCAATTTCCTGGTGACCTCACACCCCAAACCGGTGCGCGACGCGATTGACCGCTACCGCCAGCAGATCGACCATAACCCCGGCCTGGCGATGGACTGGGGCCTGGAAGAAACCTGGAAACGTGAAGGCCAGGTGCGCGAATGGGCTGGCCGCTACCTGAATGCCACGCCGCCACAGATCGCGCTGACCGGCAGCACCTCGGAAGGCCTGGCGATGATCTACGGCGGCATCAAGCTGCGGCCCGACCAGGAAATTCTCACCACCGAGCACGAACACTACGCCACGCAGAACGTGCTGGATTTTCGCGTCGCACGGCAAGGCACGCAGGTGCGTCGCATCCGCTTGTTCGAGCAGGCCAGCCAGGTCTCCAGCGACGAAGTGCTGGGCAATATCAAGCGCAACATCCGCCCCAACACTCGCGTGCTGGGCATGACCTGGGTGCAGTCCGGCAGTGGCGTGAAGCTGCCCATCGGTGAAATCGGCAAGCTGGTCGATGAACTCAACCGCAACCGTGACGAGCAGGACCGCATTCTCTACGTGGTCGACGGCGTGCACGGCTTTGGCGTGGAAAACCTCGACTTCCCGGCCATGCACTGCGACTTCTTCATCGCCGGCACCCACAAATGGATGTTCGGCCCGCGCGGCACTGGCCTTGTCTGCGCCCGCGACAGTGAGAACAAATACGTCACGCCGATGGTGCCGACGTTCTCCGAGGACACCAATTTCGCCACCACCATGACGCCCGGCGGCTACCACGCCTTCGAGCATCGCTGGGCCGCCGACGAGGCCTTCAAGCTGCACCTGCAGCTGGGCAAGGCGCCGGTGCAGGCGCGTATTCATGCACTTAACACTGAGCTCAAAGACCAACTGCTGGCCCACCCGCAGATCGAACTGGTCACACCGCGCAGCCCCGAGCTGTCGGCAGGTTTTACCTTCTTCCGCGTCAAGGGCCAGGACAGTGAAGCCGTGGTGGCCCACATGCTGAAAAACCGCGTGGTGATCGATGCCGTGGACCGCGACGTCGGCCCAGTGATTCGCACCTCACCCGGCCTGCTTAACAGCTCAGATGAGATCCAGCGCTTCATGACCTTGCTGAGCCAACGGTTGTGACGGCTATTTTTTCCTTTGAACGAGATGCCCCAATGACTCCATCCCGACTCAAGCCCCTCACCGCCCTGGCGCTGACCGCGCTGTGCGGCGCGCTGTTGCCCGGCCTGGCCCAGGCCGCCACTGTGCAGCCGGGCAAAGTATTCAAGGACTGCAAGGACTGCCCCGAAATGGTCGTGCTGCCTGCCGGCACTTTCACCATGGGCACCCCGGAAGACGAAGTGGGCCGCGAGCCCGATGAAGGCCCGATGCATGAGGTGACCTTCGCCAAGCCCTTTGCCATGAGCCGCTTTCACATTACGGCCGGCGAATGGGACAGCTATGTGCGCCAGACCGGGGTCAAGATCGCCAATGGCGACGACCGCCCAGGCCGCGAATGCATCGCCAGCAAGCCGCGCTACCCGCAAGACCCACGCCAGCCGGCGGTGTGCATGGACATGGACGACATCAAGAACTACGTGGCCTGGCTGTCGAAAAAGACCGGGCAGAAATACCAGATGGTCAGCGAAGCGCAGCGTGAATATGCCGCCCGCGCCGGCTCGACCGGGCCCTTCCCTTTCCCTTTCGATGAAGGCAAGGGTTACAGCATCGCCGAACATGCCAACACCTACGGCCCGGCCGATGGCTACAGCTACTCATCGCCGGTCGGCAGCTACCCGCCGAATGCGTTTGGCATGTACGACATGCATGGCAATGTTTACGAGCGGGTTGCCGACTGCGAACACCCCAACTACATCGGCGCGCCCACCGACGGCAGCGCCTGGGTGGAGCCCAATTGCGAGAGCTACCAGATTCGCGGCAACGACTGGGGCGAAGCGCCGGTATTTTCACGCTCGGGTAACCGCAACAACATCTACCCGCAGACACGTGGCGACTGGATTGGCTTTCGGGTAGTGCGCGAGCTCTAAGCTCCCGCATTTTGCCTACGCGCACCGAACAATAACTGAAGCAGACACTTTCCAGTGTGGGAGCTGGCTTGCCTGCGATAGCGGTCGGTCAGGCAAATACTGTCAACCGGCCCGCCGTCATCGCAGGCAAGCCAGCTCCCACATTTGACTTGCGTGCACCGAACAATAACTGAAGCGGACACGCTCCAGTGTGGGAGCTGGCTTGCCTGCGATAGCGGTCGGTCAGGCAAATACTGTCAACCGGCCTGCCGTCATCGCAGGCAAGCCAGCTCCCACATTTGGCTTGCCTATATCAGGTAAAAATTTGCAGCAATGACTGCGGGAATCGAGCTCAAGGTCGTGTGCGAACCCTAAGGCCAGCGCCTTCCAAATGTGGGAGCGGGCTTGCTCGCGAAAGCGGTGTGCCAGTCACCAGCAGAATCGACTGATCCGCCGCCTTCGCGAGCAAGCCCGCTCCCACATTTTGCCTGCGTGCACCGAACAATAACTGAAGCGGACACGCTCCAGTGTGGGAGCTGGCTTGCCTGCGATAGCGGTCGGTCAGGCAAATACTGTCAACCGACCTGCCGTCATCGCAGGCAAGCCCGCTCCCACATTTTCGACCTGAATGTGCCAATCAGCCCATGTTCAGGCCTGCTTGGCCAACAGCTCCAACCCTTCATGCAACGCCGGGAACAGGCTGTTGTTGAAGTTGTTCCAGCGCAGTTCGAGGATGGTGTCCTCGGGCGAAATCTCGGTTTTCAGTACGTCGTGGAACACTTCGCCAGAGTCGATGCCGTTGTCCACGTAGTGGAACGACGCGCCGGTGAGGTACAGCGGTTCCGACGGCGTGGTGGCCTTGGTCGCCCAATCCACCACGGTTTGCCCACGCGCGCCGTAGAGCGCATTCCAGGTGGCATAGGCCCCACGGCGCTCGTAAGGCGATTCAATGCGGGTAATGCCCGGGTGAATGTTCATGATCCGCCGCGCAAACGGCGCGCCCGGCCGCACCAGCTCATCCAGAATCACCAGCAAGCCATCCAGCACCACGATATCGGCCTTCAACTCCACCAGCGTGTCGTGCAGGCGACGCTCGAAATCCTGCTTGCCGGCGATGTGTTCCGCACTGCCGCGCGGCAGGCGGCGATAGGTGGACGGCACGCTCAACAGCAGGTCGTTGACCAGACGCCCTTGTACCTTCAGGTCCGCCGGGTATAGCCATTGGCGGCCCGGCTTATAGGCAAAGCCGTAATCGCTGACCAACTGCTGGTCCCGCGGGTTCTGCTCATCATCGTCGTAGACCACGCCGACCAGGTTGTAAGCCTGGCCCAACGGCGTGTCGTTCAGCGACCCCACCAGAAACTCCAGCACCGACTTCATGTAGCGCTCGTGGTCCTTGTAGGCCACCGGCTGCCCGGCCTTGTCGGCGGCGGCATTTCTCAGGGACCACACATACACCAGGTTCTTTTTCGTCATCTTTCGCTCTCGCTGAGTGGGCTGCGCACCGCGTCGATACACGTGCGCCTACAGCACAAGAACGAACCAGCCCCGGCGCAATTTATCCCGCTGCGCTGGCGCCGAGCTAAATAGTCGCGCCGACGCTTCGTTTGTCATGGGTAAGGGTCTGTGTGCCCAGCCCCTCTTTTCACTCTCCGGGATGTATTTATGACCGACCCCAAACGCAGCGCCTTCAAGGGCCTGCTCGCCTTGCTCAGGCCCTTCCGTACCATCGTGACGGTCTCCGTCGCCCTCGGCATGGCGGGCGGCCTGGCCATCACCTTGCTGCTGGCCACCATCAACAATGCGCTGCATTCGGCCAACGGCATGACCCAAGGCGTGGTCCTGACGTTTGCGGCGTTGTGCGTGCTGGCGCTGGTCAGCTCGATCATTTCGGACATCGGCACCAACTACGTCGGCCAACGCATCATCGCCGCCTTGCGCAAAGACCTGGGTGAAAAAGTACTGTCGGCGCCCATCGGCCAGATCGAGCGCTACCGCTCGCACCGCCTGATTCCGGTGCTGACCCATGACGTCGACACCATCAGCGATTTTTCCTTCGCCTTCACACCGTTGGCCATCGCCGCCACGGTCACCCTCGGTTGCCTGGGCTACCTGGCCTACCTGTCGGTGCCGATGTTCCTGATGATGGTGGTGGCGATCATTATCGGCAGCGCCGTGCAGTTCATTGCCGGCGGCAAAGGCATTCAGGGGTTCGACCTGGCGCGCAGCCATGAGGATGAATTGCAGCGCTACTACAACGCGATCGCTTCCGGTGCCAAGGAACTGCGCATGCACCGGCCACGGCGTTTTCGCATGAACACTCATAGAATCCAGGAAACCGCCGACCGCATCAGCGACATTCAGGTGCGCTCGGTGAACATCTACATCCTCGCCAAGACCTTCGGCTCGATGCTGTTCTTCGTGGTGATCGGCCTGGCCCTGGCGATGCAGGCCTACAACCCGAACCCGGACCCTACGGTGATCACCGGCTTCGTGCTGGTGCTGCTGTACATGAAAGGCCCGCTGGAACACCTGCTCGGTTATCTGCCGGTGGTGGGCAAGGCCAAGATTGCGTTTGGCCGGATCAGCGAGCTGTCGGAACGCTTCTCTTCCCCCGAACCGCACCTGCTGATGGATGACAGCGAAGCACCCAAACCGGTGGTCAACAGCCTGGAATTGCGCGGCGTGAGCTACAGCCCACCGGCGATTGAAGGCAGCGAACCGTTCCACCTGGGGCCGATCAACCTGAGCATCAAGCAAGGCGACATCGTGTTCATCGTCGGCGAGAACGGCAGCGGCAAGACCACCCTGATCAAACTGCTGCTGGGCTTGTATCCGCCACAGGCCGGCGAGATTCGCCTCAACGGCGAGGCCGTCACCGACCCCGAGCGCGATGACTACCGCCAATTGTTCACCACGATTTTTTCCGACTACTACCTGTTCGACGACCTGGTGCAAGGCAGCGCCACCCAGTCACTGGACAGCGCGGCCAAATACCTGGAGCGCCTGGAAATTGCGCACAAGGTCAGCGTAAAAGACGGCGTGTTCAGCACCACCGACCTGTCCACCGGCCAACGCAAACGCCTGGCATTGGTCAACGCCTGGCTCGAAGAACGCCCGGTGCTGGTGTTCGACGAATGGGCCGCCGACCAGGACCCGGCGTTCCGCCGGATTTTCTACACCGAGCTGCTGCCGGACCTCAAGCGCCTGGGCAAAACCATCATCGTGATCAGCCACGACGACCGCTATTTCGATATCGCCGACCAGTTGGTGCGCCTGCGCGCCGGCCAGGTGGTGCACGAAATGGAACCGACCTGAAATTTATTTTCCGGTTTTTCCAAGTAGGAACGTCTCACTAGTGGTAATGAGAATAATACTCAATAGTCACCTATAACTTGCCCACTTAAACATAGAAGAGAACGCATCCATGCCAGCAAGACTCGGTCTCAGCCCCCTGAGCAAAGCGCTATCCATGCGCCGGGCCCTGAACATCAATCTTCTTCCGAGCGCACTGGCCCTGGCGATATCACTGCCGGTTGCAGGCTATGCGCAGGCACAGGAGATCGAGCTGGATATTCCTGCACAGTCGCTGGGGAGCGCGCTGCAGGAGTTTGGGCGCCAGACCAATGTGCAGGTGCTGTACAGCCCGAGCGATGTGCAGGGCAAGAGCAGCCGCGCAGTCAAAGGCAAACTGGACCCGCAGCGGGCAATCGACACCTTGCTGGGTGGGACCGAGACAACCCACACCCTCAATGGCAACTCGCTGACCGTGACCGCCGTCGGCACCTCCGCCGGGATGGAATTGAGCCCGACTCAAGTGACCGGCAACGCCTTGGGCAACATCACCGAAGACTCCGGCTCCTACACGCCGGGCACCATTGCCACGGCAACCCGTTTGACCCTGACGCCACGGCAAACCCCGCAGTCGATCACGGTGATCACCCGCCAGCACATCGAAGACTTCGGCCTCAATAACGTCGACGACGTCATGCGCCACACGCCTGGCATCACCGTGTCGGCCTATGACACCGACCGCACCAACTACTATTCCCGTGGTTTCTCGGTCAACAGCTTCCAGTACGACGGCATTCCGTCCACCGTGCGCAACGTCGGTTATTCGGCGGGCAACACCCTGAGCGACATGGCGATCTATGACCGCGTCGAAATCCTCAAGGGCGCCACCGGCCTGCTCAACGGTGCCGGCTCCCTGGGCGCGACCATCAACCTGATTCGCAAGAAGCCCACCTCGGAATTCAAGGGCCATGTGCAACTGGGCGCGGGTTCCTGGGACAACTACCGCAGCGAAGTCGACGTCAGCGGCCCGCTGACCGACAGCGGCAACGTCCGTGGTCGCGCAGTGGCGGCGTACCAAGACAAAAATTCCTTCATGGACCACTACTCGCGCAAGACCGAAACCTACTACGGCATTACCGAATTCGACCTGTCCCCCGACACCATGCTGACCGTGGGCTTCGACTACCAGGACAGCGTTCCACAAGGCTCCAGCTGGTCCGGTTCCTTCCCGCTGGTGAAATACGACGGCAGCATCAACAAGATGCCGCGCTCCTACAACAACGGCACCACCTGGAGCTCCTGGGAGCAAAACACCCGCACCGCCTTTGCCATGCTCGAGCATGACCTGGGCGATGGCTGGGTCACCAAGTTCCAGCTCGACCACAAGATCAACAGCTACCACGCCGACCTTGGCTCGATCCAGTTCGTTGAGCCCCAGTCCGATGGCAGCGCGTCGATCAACGGGCAGAAGTACACCGGCGAAACCAAAAGCACCTCGGCCGACCTGTATGCCACCGGGCCTTTCAGCTTGTTCGGCCGCGACCATGAATTGGTCGTAGGCGGCTCGATCGGCACCTCGCGCTGGCAGGGCAAAGGCTATTGGTCACCGGAATGGCCAGGCGGCAACAAAGTCGATTTCTACAACTGGAATGGCAAGATCGCCAAGCCTATCTATGGCCCGGTCCAGCAGTACACCGACGACACCATCCGCCAGACTGGTTATTACGTGACCACCCGCTTGAACGTGATGGATGACCTCAACGTGATCATCGGTGGGCGTGTTGCCAACTACCACGTCACCGGCAATAACCCGTCGTATAAAGAAACCGGCAGGTTCATTCCTTATGCTGGTGTGATCTACGACCTGAACGACAACTTTTCGCTGTACACCAGCTACACCGATATTTTCCAACCTCAGGAAAGCACCTATAAGGACCGCGACGAAAAACTGCTGGAACCGGACGAAGGGCAAAACTACGAGTTGGGCCTGAAGGGCGAGTTCTTTGACGGTCGCCTCAACACCAGCATTGCGTACTTCGAGGTGCATGAGACCAATCGTCCGATCTCAGACGATGCCTACAACAACCAGACACCGGCTCCGAGAAACTGGGCGTTCAAGAGCTCCAAGGCCGTCACCAAAGGCTATGAAGCGGAGATCTCCGGTGAGTTGAGCCCAGGCTGGCAACTTCAGGGTGGCTACACTCACAAGATCGTACGGGACGAAGACGGCAAGAAGCTCTCCACTTTCGAACCCGAACACCAGGTCAACCTGAACACCACCTACAAACTCAAGGGTGCCCTGGACAAGTTCACCGTTGGTGGCGGCGTGCGCTGGCAGACCAAAGCCTGGAATGAAATCTACAACAGGCCGCTCGATAAGAACCAGGACATCACCCAGTCGTCCTATACGGTGGTGGACCTGATGACACGCTATCAGGTAACCAAAAACCTCTCGGCGACCGTGAACTTCAACAACATCTTCGACACGACTTACTACACCAACGTGGGCTTCTACGACTCGGCCGCCTACGGTGAGCCGCGCAACGTAATGTTCAGCACCCGCTGGGACTTCTGATCGGATGCACTGATCGCCCCAGGCGATCAACCCAACGCCCGATGAAAGCGCCGCTTTCATCGGGCTTTTTTATGCCTGTCTATTAAGGCCATGCTCGGTCAACTGTGGGAGCTGGCTTGCCTGCGATGCAGGCACCTCGAAATGTCAGGCACCCAGTCGATGCCATCGCAGGCAAGCCAGCTCCCACAGAACAGCATGCCTGCCCGGGCTGAAATCCAGCACAAAAAAACCCGGATCGATGATCCGGGTTGATTCGTGAGTCGCCCCCCTTAGTCCATGGCGGCCACCAGGCTGTTGATGAACGCGGCGCTGTCGATGATCCCGTCATGATCGGTGTCGATCATGACCGAACGCTCAATGCGCCCCTGGCCAATCACACTTACCATGTTCTGCTCGATCAGGTCCTTGAACTGCCCCGCGCGGCTTAACGAGGCCCACCAGCAACTCACCGGCGCCTTGATCGGCTTGAAGTCCGCTGCCTCCAGGCGCTCGCTCAACGCACGGTCAACCGCCCAGGAAATCTGCGCCTCGTTGCCACGCAGCAATTCTTCCTTAATGCCGGTAAATGCCTCACCCAAGGTCTGTTCGGCCCAGGCAACAAACGCTCGCCATTGCTCGTCTTCATCCGCAGCCTGACGCTGGCACTGCTGCCACGCGCCTTCAATCTGCTCGGCAAACGCCGGGAACATCACCCCAAGCAACGCCGCACGGCGCTCATTGGCGCAGGCCTCACGCCCCTGCTCGACGACCACCGCGTCCCAATACGGCGTGAGCCACTGCGGCGGCGCCGAATCGATCCAGCCGACAAACTCCACCTCGCGCCCTGCTTGCTCCAGTGCGTAAGCGACCTCCATCGCCAGGTTGCCGCCCAACGACCAACCCGCCAGTCGATAGGCGCCCTCGGGCTGAGCCGCCAGTAATTGCGCGGCGTAATCGTCAACCATCGCCTGCCACTCAGGCACCGACGCGCCCTCTTCCACCAGTGCACGGCAGATCACCCCATAAACCGGGCGTTGCTCGCGCAGCGCCAAGGCAATCGCGGTATAGCAATGCACCGAGCCAAAGCTTGGGTGGAACATAAACAGCGGCGTACCTTGGGTCTGGCTGTTGAGCTTGACGATCAACTCGCTGCGCGCGCTGCCCTGCAAACAATTGACCTGCCCGCGCACAGTCGGGTTAAGCATCAACTGGCTGACAGACAGGTTGACCCCGCTGACCTGCCGGAGGCGTTCCTTGAGCAACAGCACACGCAAGGAATGCCCACCCAACTCAAAGAAGTTGTCGTTCAGCCCTACCCGCTCAACACCCAGCACCTCGCTCCAGATTGCAGCCACCTGTTGCTCGATCTCGCTGTGCGGCGCCTGGTATTCCCCTGCGCCGTTGGCTTCAGGCTTGGGCAGCGCCTTGCGATCCAGCTTGCCATTTGGGCTCAGCGGCATCTGCTCAAGCACCACCCACTGCGCGGGCACCATGTAGTCCGGCAAGTGCGCGGCCAAGTGCGCGCCGACCACAGTTTTCCAGTCCGCACTCGGCGCCTGCAATATCACGTAACCCACCAAGTGCGTGCCGTCCACGGCCAGCACGGCTGCTTCACGCACAGCGTCATGCTCCAGAAGACGCGCCTCGATTTCACCCAACTCGATGCGCAGCCCGCGCAGCTTGACCTGATGGTCGATGCGGCCTGCGTACTCGATCACCCCATCGTCGCGATAGCGCGCCAGGTCGCCCGTGCGGTACAGGCGTGCGCCGCTGCCGAATGGGTCAGTCACAAAACGTTCAGCGGTGAGCGCCGGGCGACGGTGATAACCCCGCGCCAGGCCAATACCGCACAGGTACAACTCGCCCAACACGCCCACCGGCGCCGGTTCCAGGTTGCTGTTCAGCACGTAGCAGCCCAGGTTGGCGATAGGCCGGCCAATCGGCACGGTGTCACTGCCTTCGTCAACGCACGTCCAGTGGGTCACATCAATCGCGGCCTCCGTCGGCCCGTACAGGTTGTACAACCGCGCAGCAGGCAGCTTGGCAAAGACCTGTTGCTGCGCGTCCACCGGCAAGGCTTCACCGCTGCACACAATGCGTTGCAGGCTGTGGCAGGAACCCACCGCCGCATCCTGCAAGAAGGCTTGCAGCATGGACGGCACAAAGTGCAGCGTGGTGACATGCTCGGCGTTGATCAAGCTGACCAACCGGGCCGGATCGCGATGATCTCCCGGCGCCGCCACCACCAGGCGCGCGCCGGTCATCAGCGGCCAGAAGAACTCCCACACCGATACGTCAAAACTGAACGGGGTTTTCTGCAGCACTGTATCGCCGCCATCCAGGCCATACGCCTGCTGCATCCAGCAGAGTCGATTGGTCAGTGCCGAATGCCGATTACCGGCGCCCTTGGGCTGCCCGGTAGAACCCGAGGTGTAGATCACATACGCCAGGTTCTCGCCATCCACTGCGACATCAGGGTTGTGCTCGCTGTAACCATCAAGCCAGGCCGCGCCGCTCTCCAGCACCAGGCTCTCCAGCACCAGGCTCTGCACGCCTGCCGGCAGCGGCAGCTGCGCCAGCACATGAGCCTGGGTCAGCAGCAGGTTCACGCCACTGTCTTGCAGCATGTAGGTGAGTCGGTCACGCGGGTATTCCGGGTCCAGCGGCACATAGGCGCCACCGGCCTTGAGCACGGCCAGCAGGCCGACGACCATCTCGATGGAGCGCTCCACCGCCAACCCGACCAGCACGTCCGGCCCCACGCCCGCCGCTATCAAGCGATGCGCCCGGCGGTTGGCACGACGGTTCAGCTCGGCGTAACTCAGCTGCTGACCGGCAAAGGCCAGCGCCGGGGCGTCCGGCGTACGCAGCACCTGAGCTTCAATCAACTGATGCACGCCCTGTTGCAGCGGGTAAGTCTGCGCCGTGGCATTCCAGGCCTGCAGCATCTGGCGCTCGGCCTGCGTCACCGACGGCAGCGCGGCCAGGCGCTGGTCGGCATCGACAATCAGCGCGTTCAGCAACTGCTGGAAGTGCTCGGCCAGGCGTTGGATATGGGCGGCACTGAAGGCCTGCCGGTCGTAGTTGAATTCAAGCCCGAGGCTGTCGCCCATGCCCAACAGCACGGTCAGCGGGTAATGCGTCTGCTCCAGGCTGTGCACGGCACCAAAGCGCAGGCCCGACGGCGCGCCCTGCTCCAACGCCTCAGACACCGGGTAGTTCTCGAACACCAGGATGCTGTCGAACAGCGCCTCGCCGCCCAACCCGGCCCAGCGCTGAATCTCGAACAGCGGCGTGTGCTCTTGCTCGCGCAAGCGCACGTTCTGCGCCTGGATCTGCTGCAGCCACTGGCTGACCGACAGCTGCGCCTCAGGCGTGGCCACCACGGGCAGCGTGTTGATAAACAAACCGACTTGCTGCTCGATGCCGCGCAGCTCGGCCGGGCGCCCCGCCACGGTGGCGCCGAAGGCCACAGTGGCCTGCCCGGTGTGATGCTGCAGCAGCAATAGCCAGGCGGCTTGCACCAAGGTATTGAGCGTGACCTTGTTGCTTTGTGCGAACGCTTTGAGGCGTTCGGTATGAGCGGCATCAAAGCTCAAACGATGTTCGCCATTGGCCTCAAGGGCCGCAGGCGCTTCAGTCGAAAGGTCACGCGCCAGACGCGTAGGCGCCTGCAGGTTGGCCAGTTGCTGTTTCCAGAAGGTTTCGCTGACGGCCTTGTCCTGGGCCAGCAGCCAGGCAATGTAGTCGCGATAACGCCCGGTCGGTGCCGCCAGCGGCTCGCCGGCGTAGTGTTGCAGCACCTCGCCGAACAGCTGCGAACCGCTCCAGCCGTCCATCAGGATGTGGTGATTGGTGTAGATCAGGTGATAACTCGACGCACCCGTGCGGATCACCGACAGGCTCAACAGCGGCGCCTGTTCCAGCACAAAACCCTGGGCGCGTGCCGACTCGGCCAGGCTGTCGAGCGCCGTAAGGCAATCCGCGCGGCCTTGCCAATCAAGCTCGTCCAGTGGCATCCGCCGCTGCTTGTAGACCACCTGCAACGGTTGCTCCACATCGGTCTGCCAGAGGAAGCCGCTGCGCAAAATCTCATGGCGATCCACCGCCGCCTGCCAGGCCTGGCGGAAGCGCGGCACATCGAGGCCGTCCACATCGATGCGCATCTGGTTGATGTAGTCGCCCGAGCCCTCGCCATACAGCGACTGGAACAACATACCCTGCTGCATCGGCGACAACGGGTACAGGTCTTCAACCTCGGCGACGCTCAGTGGCAGTGCGTCCAGTTGGCCTTGAGACAAGCGCGCCAGCGGGAAGTCCGACGGCGTCACGCCTTGATGGGCCGCCGCGCAGCAATGCTCGATCAGAGCTTTGAGTTCCCGCGCGTAGTCATCCGCCAATTGCTGCACGGTGGCTTGCGCGAACATTTCCTGACTGAAACTCCAGTTCAGTTTCAACTCACCGCCGTACACTTGGCCATTGATCTCCAGCCAGTTACCCAGCGGGGCATCCAGGCTTTGCTCGGTGCCACTGGCGTCACCGGAAGGCGCGAACAGGCCTTCTTGTTCGCCGCCTTCGAAACTGCCGTCGAATTGCCCCAGGTAGTTGAACGTGGTGCGCGGTCGCGGCAAGGCGCCCAATGCCTGTTGCGCCTCGGCGTTACCCAGATAACGCAAAGCACCAAAACCGAGGCCTTTATTCGGGACGGCGCGCAGTTGTTCCTTGATGTGTTTGAGCGAGCCTGCCAGCGAATCGGTCGGCGCCAGTTGCAACGGATAGAGGCTGGTAAACCAACCGACGGTGCGGGTCAGGTCGATCTCATCGAACAGGTCTTCGCGGCCGTGGCCTTCCAGGCGGATCAGCATCGATTCATCACCGGTCCAGCGCACAATCACGCGCGCCAGGGCGGTCAGCAACAGGTCGTTGATCTGGGTTCGATAGGCACTTGGAGCATCCTGCAGCAAGCGACGGGTAAACCCTTGATCCAAGTGCGTCGTCACGCTCAGGGCGTGACGGTTACTCACGCTGGCCTGCGGGTCGGCGCCCGGCAAACCGGCGCGACTGCCCTGCAACTGCGCCTGCCACCATGCCAACTCCCGCGCCAGCGCCGGGGTGGCTGCGTATGCCTGCAGCCGCTCGGCCCAGGCGCGGGTGGAGCTGGTTTTGGCCGGCAGTACCACGCGGGCGCCTTCGGCCAGTTGGCGGTAGGCGGTTTGCAAGTCTTCCAACAGGATGCGCCAGGACACACCGTCCACCACCAAGTGGTGGATCACCAGCAGCAAGCGCTGCGCGCCGTCAGCCATGTCCACCAACACCGCACGCAGCAACGGGCCTTGATTCAAGTCGAGACTGCGCTGGGCTTCTTCACCCAGGGCCTCAAGCTCTTCGAGGCTGTTCAGCGTGGTTTGCCACAGCACCTGTTCGGCCTGATGCTGCTGGGCGCCTCGGTACGCCGCGCTCCAGCCATTCGCACCTTGGGCAAACGTGGTGCGCAGGGCGTCGTGGTGCACAATCAACGCCTCCAGCGCCGCCACCAGCACCGGCACTTCCAGCCGTTGGTGCGGTTGCAGTATCACGGACTGGTTCCAGTGCTCACGCTGCGGGATGTCATCGGCAAAAAACCCGTGTTGGATCGGCAGCAGCAGCAACTCGCCGGTCAGCGCCGACTGATCCAGCACCACCGCGCCCTCGCCTTCGCGGGCCACGGCTGCCAGGCTCTGCACCGTCTGGTGCTGGAACAGGTCCTTGGGCGTGAAGCGCACACCCGCTTGGCGGGCGCGACTGACCACTTGAATCGAAATAATCGAGTCACCGCCCAGTTCGAAGAAATTGTCATGCAAGCCCACACGCGGCAGGCGCAGCACGTCGGACCAGATCGCGGCGATTTTCTGCTCCAGCTCGCTCTGTGGCGCGACATACACCTGCTGCATCTGGCTCACGTCGGGCGGCGGCAAGCCTTTGCGGTCCAGCTTGCCATTCGGCGTCAGCGGCATGCGCGGCAAGAACATCAGGTGCGTGGGCACCATGTAATCGGGCAGCCGGGTTTTCAAGGCGCGGCGCAGCGCTTCGCGGCCGTTCGATTGGGCCACCGCGTCGTCGATCAATGCCGGGTCCAAAGGCACTACATAGGCGACCAACTGCTTGCCGGTCGGGCCTTCCTGGGCCACCACCACGGTTTCACCGACACTGTCCTGCTCGCGCAGGCGCGCTTCGATTTCACCCAGCTCAATGCGGAAACCACGGATTTTCACTTGATGGTCGACACGACCAAGGTAGTCCACCACACCGTCCGGGCGCCCACGGGTCAAGTCGCCGCTGCGGTACACGCGGTTGCCGGGTTTGCCGAATGGGTCCGGCACGAAGCGTTCGGCGGTCAGTGCCGGGCGCTCCAGGTAACCCCGGGCCACGCCCTCGCCGCCCAGGTACAACTCGCCGGCGACGCCGATGGGTTGCAGGTTCAACTGCGCGTCCAGTACGTAGCCGCTGCGGTTGCCCAGCAACGTACCAATCGGTGCGTAGACGGCGCCGCATGGGTCGCCCTTGCGCGCCTTCCACAACAGCGGCGTCACCACGGTTTCAGTCGGGCCGTAACCGTTGAACAGGTAAGTCGGCTTCAGCGCGCGCCAGGCCAAGTCATAGCTGGCTTGCGCCACCGCATCACCACCAAAGCAGTAAACCCGCACGGCCGGTGGGTTGCCGTCGCGTTCGGCGTGCTCGGCCAGTTGTTGCAGGTAAACCGGCGGGAACACCGCCATCGTCACGTTGTGACGGTGCATCTGCGCGTAGGTGTACTCCGGCAGCCACAGGCTGTCATCGCGGATCAGCACACTGGCGCCGTTGATCAGCGGGTGCATCCAGCCTTCGTGGGAACCGTCGAAAGCGAATGACATAAAGTGCAGTTCGCAGTCGGCTGGACCGGTTTCATAACGCTCGCCAGTGGCGATGATATGCGCCACCAACGGCCCGTGGGACACCGCTACGCCCTTCGGCATGCCGGTGGAACCGGAGGTGTAGATCACGTAGGCGAGGTTGTCACCATCCAGTGCGACCTGTGGAGCGCTATCGTCAGCGTCGGCCCAGGCTTCGGCCTGATCAACGGCCAGTGCTTCCAGGCCTTCAGGAATCGGCAAGCGCTGCTGCACCGCCGAGTGGGTCAACAACAGTTTGGCGCGGCTGTCTTGCATCATGTAGAGCAGGCGATCGCGCGGGTATTCCACGTCCAACGGCACGTAAACGCCACCGGATTTCATCACCGCCAGGAACGCCACCATGATCTCGGCACTGCGCGGCATGGCAATCGCAACGCGTACTTCCGGGCCGACACCGCGGGCAATCAAGGCGTGCGCCAGGCGGTTGGCCTGGCGGTCGAGTTCACCGTAGGTGAGGGTTTGCGCATCGAATTTCACCGCCACGGCAGTCGGGGTTTCCCGCGCGCGGTCGGCGACCAATTCGTGCACCAGACGTTTGGCCGAGAAGCCCGAGTCGGTGCAGTTCCACAGCTGAAGAATCTGTTGCTGCTCGGCACTGTCCAGCAGCGGCAATTGGCTGAGGCTTTGCTGCGGGTCGGCAACCATGCCCTGCAACAGGTTCTGCCAATGGCGAGCCATGCGTTGCACGGTGGCGGCTTCAAACAGGTCCTGGGCATAACCCAGCGTGGCCCAGATACCCTCGTTGGATTCCTGAATATCCAGGTCCAGATCGAAATGCGCGGTCTTGCTCTCCCAGTCCAACCCTTCTACCCGCAGCTGCGGCAGTTGGTGCTGGACCTGGGCCTGGCCGACATCGGTCTGGTGGTTGAACATCACCTGGAACAACGGGTTGTGGCTGAGGCTACGCTCCGGTTGCAGGGCTTCCACCAGTTGCTCGAACGGCAGGTCCTGATGCGCCTGGGCATCCAGCGCGCGTTGGCGTGTGTGCTGCAATAACTGCTCGACGCTCATCTGCCCATGCAGGTCAGCCTTGAGCACTTGCGTGTTGACGAAGAAGCCGATCAGGCGCTCGGTCTCGCTGCGATTGCGGTTGGCAATCGGCACACCGACGCGGATCTCTTCCTGGCCGCTGTAGCGGTGCAGCAAGGTTTGGAACGACGCCAGCAGCAGCATGAACAGCGTCACGCCTTGCTGCTGGGCCAAGGCTTTGAGGTCGTGGGCCAGTGTCGGCGCCAGCTCGATAGGCAGGCGCGCGCCACGGTGGCTCTGCACCGCCGGGCGTGGGTGGTCGAAGGGCAGCTCCAGCACGCTTTGCTCACCGCCCAGCACCTCGCGCCAATACGCCAGTTGACGCGCCTTCTCCCCCGCGTCCATCCACTTGCGTTGCCACACGGCATAGTCGGCGTACTGAATCGGCAGCGGCGGCAGCTGCACGCCCTGCCCTTGACTGTAAGCAGCGTAAAGCTGCACCAGTTCTTCCACCACCAACTGCATCGACCAACCATCGGACACGATGTGATGCTGGACCAGCACCAGCACATGCTCGTCATCGGCCAGGCGCAACAGCGTCACGCGCAGTAACGGCCCTTGTTGCAGGTCGAACGGCTGGGCGATTTCTGCTTCTACACGGGCCTTGAGCTGGGCTTCGTCGACATCGCCCAGCGCGATTTGCACCGACACCAGCGGGTCAATCACCTGCACCGCACCGTCGTGGGTCTGGCGCACACAGGTGCGCAGGCTTTCATGCCGGGCCAGCAAGGTGTCGAAACTGCGCTGCAACGCGGCAATGTCCAACCGCCCTTTCAAACGCAAGGCGCTGGGCACGTGATACGCCGCGCTTTGCGGCTCCAGTTGCCAGAGGAACCATTGGCGCTCCTGGGCATACGACAACAGCAGCGGTTGGTCACGCCCTACCGGCAGCAGTGCCGGCGCCTTGGGCGCAGTCGGGGAATGGGCTTCAATGGCGGCGACAAATCCATCCAGGCGCGGCTGCTCGAACAGAGCCTTGAGCGGCACTTCCAGGTTCAGCGCGTGACGAATACGCGAGACCACCTGCATCGCCAGCAACGAATGCCCACCCAGCTCGAAAAAGTGCTGGGTCAGGCCTACACGCTCAGTGCCGAGGATATCGGCCCAGATCGCCGCAACCTGCTGTTGCAAGGCGGTGACTGGCGCTTGCCAATCGGCTTGCACCGCGGCGGCATCGGGTTTTGGCAGGGCCTGACGGTCCAGCTTGCCATTGGGGTTCAACGGCATGCGTGGGAGGAAGATCAAGTGCGCAGGCACCATGTAATCCGGCAATTGCTCGCGCAGCGTGGCCTTGAGCTGTTCACCCGCCGCAAACTGCTCGTGCTCGGGCAGCGCGTGAGTGGGTACTACGTAGGCCAGCAGTTGGTTGTCAGCCGCAAGAAGCAGGGCTTCGCGCACGCCTGGCTGGGCCAGCAGCAATGCTTCGATTTCACCCAGCTCAATGCGGAAACCTCGGATCTTGACCTGATGATCGACCCGCCCGACGTACTCGATCACGCCATCGGCGCGACAGCGAGCCAGGTCACCAGCGCGATACAGGCGCGCGCCCGAATGACTGAAAGGGTCGGCGACAAACCGTTCCGCCGTCAGCGCCGGGCGTTGCAGATAGGCACGCGCCAGGCCGCTTTCACTGGCGATATACAGCTCACCCACGGCACCGACCGGCAGCAGGTTCAAATCCCGGTCGAGCACATACAACCCACGCCCCGCCAGCGCGCGGCCGATGGGGCTGGCGCTGGCGCCGATCATAGTGGTGTCGGCGCTGCAGTCCAGCACGCTGGACACCACGGTCGCCTCGGTCGGCCCATAAGTATTGAGCAGCCGCACCTGCCCAAGCCCTGCACGACGCCACAACGCCGGGCCATCCAGCGGCATGGCTTCGCCGCCAATATGCACCTGGCGCAGTGCGCCGTAAGCGCGCGGGCCGGCTGCCAGGCAATCCTGCAAAAAGAGTTTCCAGTAGGCGGTGGGCAAGTCGGCCAGGGTGATGCCCTGAGCAATAATCTGCCGGTACAGCTCGGCACCGTCCCACAGTTGCGGGCCACGCAGCACCACGGTGGCACCTAGGGTCAGGGCCGGGTACAACTGCTCGACGAAACCGTCGAAGTTCAAGGTCGCGAACTGCAGAACTCGGTCATCCGCAGTCAGGCACGAATAGTCAGCGGCAATGCTCGCAAACTCACTCAAGGCGGCATGGTTGATGGCGACACCCTTGGGCTTGCCGGTAGAGCCTGAGGTGTAGATGACGTAGGCCAGGTTGCGCGGTTCGAAGTCGAGCCCTGGATTGTGCTCGGCACAGTGCGCCAGTTGCGCCTCGGCCAAGTCGATGTCCAGGGTCGCCAAGTGCTCAGGCAGCGGCAGGCGCTGACGCAGCGATGATTGCGTGAGCACCAGCCTCACGCCGCTGTCTTCAAGCATGTGCAGCAGGCGCTCACGCGGGTATTGCGGGTCGAGCGGCACGTACGCACCGCCCGCCTTGAGCACCGCCAGCAGGCTCACCACCATGGCAAACGAGCGCTCCACGGCAATGCCGACCAGCACTTCCTCGCCTACGCCCTGGGCGATCAGGTAGTGGGCCAGACGGTTGGCCTGGCGGTTCAACTCGCCATAGCTGATGGCCTGCTCGTCCAGCGCCAAGGCCTGGCGTTCAGGGTGCTGCCGGGCCTGAGCCTCGAACCGTTGATGCACCGCATGCAGTTCGATGCCGGTAGCCGGCGCGTTCCACGCCTTGAGTACCTCCGTATGTTCGGCGGCGCCGAGCATCATTACATCACTGAGACGACTCTGCGGTGCGTTCACCACTGCGTGCAGCAGGTTCTGCCAGTGTTGCGCCAAACGCTCGATCGTCGCGGCCTCGAACAGGTCGGTCGCATAGGTCAGCGCCGCCCAGATGCCTTCTGCGGACTCATGAGTGTCCAGGCTCAGATCGAAGTGCGTGGTCTGGTTGTCCCAGTCCAGTTCCGAGACGCGCAGGCCGGGTAATTGCTGGCCCTCGCGCCCGCCCTGGGCGTCGGTCTGGTGGTTGAACATCACCTGGAACAATGGGTTGTGGCTCAGGCTGCGCTCGGGCTGCAACGCCACCACCAGCTGTTCGAACGGCAGGTCCTGGTGGGCCTGGGCTTCCAGCGAGCGACGCTTGGTCTGCTGCAGCAGTTCGACGAAGCTCATCTGCCCATCAAGGTCGGCCTTGAGCACTTGGGTGTTGACGAAAAAGCCGATCAGCCGCTCGGTCTCGACCCGGTTGCGGTTGGCAATCGGCACGCCGACACGGATGTCCGACTGCCCGCTGTAGCGATAGAGCAAAGTCTGGAACGCAGCCAGCAGCAGCATGAACGGCGTCGCGCCCTCTTGCTGCGCAAGGCGCTTGATACCACTGACCAGCTCCGGTGACAGATGCACCTGCAAACTGGCGCCACGATGGCTTTGCTGGGCCGGGCGCGGGTGATCGAGGGGCAATTCCAGCACCGGTTGCTCGCCACCCAGCAGTGCCTGCCAGTACGCCAATTGACGGGCTTTCTCACCCGCTTCCATCCAGCCGCGCTGCCACAGGGCATAGTCAGCGTACTGGATCGGCAGCTCGGGCAATTCCAGGTTGCGGCCCTGGCTGCAGGCGGCATAGAGCTGCACCAGCTCCTCGACCATGACCTGCATCGACCAGCCATCGGAAATGATGTGATGCTGCACCATCACCAGCACATGTTCATCGTCGGCCAGTTGCAGCAGCGTCACGCGCAACAGCGGCGCCTGGAGCAGATCGAAAGGCCGCGCAACTTCGGCTTCCACCTCAGCCATCAAGTGCTGTTCGTCCGTGCGCCTGTGCACGATTTCAACCCGGGCTTCAGGCATCACGGCCTGGGTCAGCTGTTCAGCCTCCTGCACCAGGCGGGTACGCAGGCTTTCGTGGCGGGCCAGCAAACGGTCGAAACTGTGTTGCAGCGCCGCCAGGTCCAACTGGCCCTGCAAGCGCAGCGCGCCAGGAATGTGATAAGTGGCGCTGTCAGGGTCCAACTGCCACAGGAACCACTGGCGCTCCTGGGCGTATGACAAAGGCAGTGCCTCGACACCCTCGCGGGTGGGCGCAATCGGCAATTGCGCGAAGCTCATGCCGCGCGCTTGCAGGCGCTGATAAAACTGCTGGCGTTGTTCAAGCGGCAGGCGAAGAAAGCGCGAGACCAGATCGATATTAGGGTTGGAAAGCATGGTTCAAATCGCCTCTAGTTCGCTCAAAAAGTCACGAAGATCATCAAAATCTTCCGCGCTGCCGGCGCGGAAAGTGGCTGCGGCCTGCACATAGGCGCGCAGCGTTTCGGTCTGGAACACTTCAACCAGGGGCACTTCCAGGCCGAGTTCGGACTGGACCCGCGAGGTGATCTGGATCGCCAGCAAGGAATGGCCGCCAATTTCGAAGAAGTTGTCGTCCAGGCCCACTTGCGGCAGGCGCAGCACTTCGGCCCAGATCGCCGCAATCTGCTGTTCCAGCTCGGTTTCGGGGGCCACATAACGTTGCTGCATCAAGCTCGCATCCGGCGCGGGCAAGCCTTTGCGGTCGAGCTTGCCGTTGGGGGTCAGCGGCATCTGCGCCAGGCACATAAAGTGCGTGGGCACCATGTAGTCCGGCAGGCGGGTCTTGAGCGCGCGGCGCAAGGCATCGCGGAACTCGGCCTGATCGATCAGGGCCGCATCAGCCGGCACTACATACGCCACCAGCTGCTTGCCGGTCGGGCCTTCCTGGGCCACCACCACGGTTTCACCGACGCTGTCCTGCTCGCGCAGGCGCGCTTCGATTTCACCCAGCTCGATACGGAAACCACGGATTTTCACTTGATGGTCGACACGACCGAGGTAGTCCACCACACCGTCCGGCCGGCCACGGGTCAAGTCGCCGCTGCGGTACACGCGGCTGCCGGGTTTGCCGAATGGGTCCGGCACGAAGCGTTCGGCGGTCAGTGCCGGGCGCTCCAGATAACCCCGCGCCACGCCCTCGCCGCCCAGGTACAACTCGCCGGCGACGCCGATGGGTTGCAGGTTGAGCTGTGCATCCAATACGTAGCCGCTGCGGTTGCCCAGCAACGTACCAATCGGTGCGTAGACGGCGCCGCATGGGTCGCCCTTGCGCGCCTTCCACAGCAGCGGCGTCACCACGGTTTCAGTGGGGCCGTAACCGTTGAACAGGTAAGTCGGCTTCAGTGCGCGCCAGGCCAGGTCGTAGCTGGCTTGAGCCACGGCGTCACCACCAAAGCAGTAAACCCGCACGGCCGGTGGGTTGCCGTCACGCTCGGCGTGCTCGGCCAGCTGTTGCAGGTACACCGGCGGGAACACCGCCATCGTCACTTTGTGGCGGTGCATCTGCGCGTAGGTGTACTCCGGCAGCCATAGGCTGTCGTCGCGGATCAGCACACTGGCGCCGTTGATCAGCGGGTGCATCCAGCCTTCGTGGGAACCGTCGAACGCGAACGACATAAAGTGCAGTTCGCAGTCGGTCGGGCCCGTTTCATAGCGCTCGCCGGTGGCGATGATGTGCGCCACCAACGGGCCGTGGGACACCGCCACGCCCTTCGGCATGCCGGTGGAACCGGAGGTGTAGATCACGTAGGCGAGGTTGTCGCCATCCAGTGCAACCTGCGGTGCGGCATCGCTGTAGTCGGCCCAGTCATCGCTGCGATCGATTGCCAGCGTGTTCAGCCCTTGCGGAATCGGCAATTGCTGCAAGGCGCTCGTGTGCGTGAGCAGCAATTGGGCGCGGCTGTCTTCCATCATGTACAGCAGGCGATCGCGCGGGTACTCAATATCCAGCGGAACGTACACGCCACCGGCTTTGAGCACGGCGAGGAACGCCACCATGATCTCGGCACTGCGCGGCATAGCGATGGCCACGCGCACTTCCGGGCCGACACCGCGGGCGATCAGCGCATGCGCCAGGCGATTGGCCTGGCGGTCGAGTTCGCCGTAGGTGAGGGTTTGCGCATCGAATTTCACCGCCACGGCATCCGGCGTTTCCCGTGCGCGGTCGGCAACCCTCTCGTGCACCAGGCGTGTCGCGGGGAAGCCCGACTCGGTGCAATCCCACAATTGCAGGATGTGCTGTTGCTCATCCGGGTTCAGCAGGTTCAGTTGCCCGATGGCCTGCTGTTGATCGTCAACCATCGCCTGCAAGAGGTTCTGCCAGTGCCCGGCCATACGCTCGATGGTGCCGGGGGCAAACAGATCGGTGGCGTAACTCAGGGACGCATGCAGCGCCTCGCGGGATTCCTCCACATCCAGCGCCAAGTCGAACTGGGCCACGCCTTCATCCCAGCTCAACACCTCGACCTGCAGGCCGGACAATTCTTGTAAATGGCGGCCTGCCGAGGTCACGCGGTGGTTGAACAGCACTTGGAACAACGGGCTCAGGCTCATGCTGCGTTCCGGCTGCAGCGCCTCCACCAGTTGCTCGAACGGCAGGTCCTGATGCGCCTGAGCGTCCAGGGAGCGTTGCCGCACCTGATCCAACAGTTGCGCCACGCTCATCTGCCCGTTGATGTCGGCCTTGAGCACTTGGGTGTTGACGAAGAAGCCGATCAGGCCTTCGGTTTCCAGGCGGTTGCGGTTGGCGATCGGCACGCCCACGCGCACATCTTCCTGGCCACTGTAGCGGTGCAGCAAGGCCTGGTAGGCCGCCAGCAGCACCATCGGCAATGTGACGCCAGCCGCGTTCGCCAGGCTGCGCAAGCTGGCCAGCAGTTGCGGCGTTAACTCAACGTCAAGGCGCGCGCCGCGATGGGTCGGCAATGCCGGGCGCTGGTAGTCGAACGGCAACTCCAGTACCGGTTGCTCGCCGCCCAACTGCTCGCGCCAGTAAGTCAGCTGCCGCGCCTTCTCACCCGCTTCCATCCAGTTGCGCTGCCACAGCGCGTAGTCGGCGTACTGGATCGGCAGCGCCGGCAGCTGCGGCGTGTGGCCATCGCTGAAGGCGGCATACAGTTTCACCAGTTCTTCGACCATCAACTGCATCGACCAGCCATCGGAGACGATATGGTGCTGCACCAGCACCACGACGTGATCGTCCTCGGCCAGTTGCAGCAACTTGACCCGCAGCAGCGGCCCGCGCAGCAGATCGAACGGCCGCGCGACCGCCTCGGCCACCTGCGCCTTGAGCCCGGCTTCATCGGTGCTGGCCCGTTCGATGTCGATCAGGCCCAGTTCTTCAATCACTTGCACCGCGCCGCTGGCGTCCTGGCGCAGATGCGTGCGCAGGCTTTCGTGGCGCGCCAACAAGGTGTCGAAACTGCGTTGCAAGGCAGCCACGTCGAGCACGCCTTTCAAACGCAAGGCGCTGGGGATGTGGTACGCCGCGCTGTGCGGGTCGAGTTGCCAGAGGAACCATTGGCGCTCCTGGGCGTACGACAGTGGCAACGGTTGTGTGCGGTCGGCCTTGAGCAGCGCCGGTGCGGTAACGCCCTGCTCGCCCAATGCACGTACGAAGTCACCGAGCACCGGCTGTTCGAACAGGGTTTTGAGCGCCACTTCCAGCGCCAGCGCCTGGCGCACGCGCGACACGACCCGCGTGGCCAGCAGCGAATGCCCGCCGAGTTCAAAGAAGTGGTCATCGAGCCCCACCTGCGGCACCTCCAGCACCTCGGCCCAAATGGCCGCGACGTGTTGTTCGCGCTGGCTGACGGGCGCCACATGCGCTTTGTGTAGCACGCTGGCATCCGCCTTGGGCAAGGCCTTGCGGTCGAGCTTGCCGTTGGGGGTCAAGGGCAGGCTATCGAGGAATATCAGCTGCGCAGGCACCATGTAGTCCGGCAAGCGCTCGCGCAAATCGGCCTTGTAGCGGTCACGCAGCGCCGCCTGTTGTTCAGGGGCGAAGGTCACCAGGTAGGCGATCAGGCGGTCGTTGTCGGCCAGCACCACGGCTTCACGCACCGCTGCATGTTCACGCAGGCAGGCTTCGATTTCGCCCAGCTCGATACGGAAACCGCGCACCTTGACCTGATGATCCACACGGCCGATGTATTCCACTATGCCGTCTGGGCGATAGCGCGCCAGGTCGCCGGTGCGGTACAGGCGCTCGCCCGGCGCGCCATAAGGGTCAGGCACGAAGCGTTCGGCGGTGAGCGATGGCCGCGCGTGATAACCGCGCGCCAGGCCCACCCCGCCGATCAGCAATTCACCGGCCGCGCCCTGCGGGCATGGCGTCAGCCCGGCGTTGAGAATGAACAGCGACGTATTGGCAATCGGTCGACCGACAAAAGGCTGGGCCTGTGATAAACGATGGGCGGCCGACCAGATGGTGGTCTCCGTCGGGCCATAGAGGTTCCACACCGGGCCCTGCAGGTCGAGCAGCCGTTGGGCCAGGTCGACCGGCAACGCTTCGCCGCCACACAGGCACTTGATGCCCTTCAGCAGAGCGGCACGCGGGCTTTCCAGCAGCATGCGCCAGGTCGATGGGGTGGCTTGCAGCACCGTGGCGGATTGGTTGTGCATCAGATCGAGAATCGCCTCCGGATCGAGCGCCAGCGCCTGATCGCTCAGCAGAACCGTGGCGCCGACGGTCAGCGGCACGTACAGCTCGAGGGCGAAGATGTCGAACGAGAAGGTCGTCAGCGACAGCACCCGCGCATCAGCGCCCATTTCCAGCGTATCGGCCATGCCGCAGGTAAAGCTGCACAGTGCCTGATGACGCACCATCACGCCCTTGGGCTTGCCGGTGGAACCGGAGGTGTAGATCACGTAGGCCAGGTGCTCCGGCGTGACGTTGACCTGCGGGTTGTGTTCGTCGCCGCCCGCGTCATCGACCAACAGCACACGCAGGCCGTGCGGTTGCGCCAGGCGACCGTTCAGGTGTGGCTGGGTCAGCAATACCCGGGCGCGGCTGTCTTCAAGCATGAACGCCAGACGGTCGGCCGGGAATTGCGGGTCGAGCGGCACATACGCGCCACCGGCCTTGAGGGTTGCGAGCAAGCCGACCACCATGTCCAGCGAGCGCTCGACATGCACCGCCACCAGCACGTCCGGGCCGACGCCCGCTGCGATCAGGCGATGGGCGAGGCGATTGGCGCGGCAGTTGAGTTCGCGGTAACTCAGCGCGTCGCCATTGAATTGCAGCGCACTCGCCTCCGGCGTCGCCCGTACTTGCGCTTCGAACAGTTGATGCACGCAGCGTGTGTGCGGGAACTCAACCTGGCTGTCGTTCCAGCTGTGCACGGTCTGCTGCCATTGCTGCTCGCTGAGCATCGGCAGCTCATCCAGCGCCTGCGACGCGTCGTTCACCACCGCACGCAGCAGGTTCTGCCAATGCTGCGCGAGGCGCGTCAGCGTCGCGGGCTCGAACAGGTCCGTGGCGTAGGCCAGCGAAGCCCACAGGCCTGCGGCGGACTCTTCGGTCTCCAGGCTCAAATCGAATTGGGTGGTGTTGCCTGCCCAATCCAACGGTTGCAAGGCCAGGCCCGGCAGATGCACCGGGCTGGCACGCAAGGTGTCCTGGTGGTTGAACATCACTTGGAACAGTGGGTTATGGCTGAGGCTGCGCTCCGGTTGCAGCGCTTCCACCAACTGTTCGAACGGCAGGTCCTGATGGGCCTGGGCTTCGAGGGCGCGCTGCTTGACCTGGGCGAGCAATTGGTCAAAGGCCATCTGCCCGTCAAGGTCGACCTGAATGACTTGGGTGTTGACGAAAAAGCCGATGAGCCGCTCGGTTTCCAGGCGGTTGCGGTTGGCGATTGGCACTCCGACACGCAGCCTGGACTGGCAGCTGTAGCGATGCAGCAAGGTCTGGAACGAGGCCAGCAAGAGCATGAACAGGGTCACGTCTTCGCGCTGGGCCAAGGTTTTCAGGTCGGCCAGCAGCGCAGGCTCGAGTTGAACCTGCTCACGCGCGCCGCGAAAGCTCTGCACTGCCGGGCGCGGGTGGTCCAGCGGCAGTTCCAGCACCGGATGTTCATCGCCTAGGTGCTGTTGCCAATAATCGAGCTGGCGCTGTTTTTCACCGGCCGCCATCCAGTTGCGCTGCCACACGGCGTAGTCGGCATATTGGATCGGCAACACCGGCAGCGAAGCCTGGCCCTGATACAACGCCACCAACTCATCGACCATCACCTGCATCGACCAACCGTCGGAGATGATGTGGTGCTGGGTGATCACCAGCACATGATGATCGGGCGCGATCACCAGCAGTTTGACGCGCATCAGCGGGCCGTTGCGCAGGTCGAACGGGCGCTGAATCTCTTGCTCCACACAGGCCTGGATCGCCGCGGCCTCCGCCCTCGCCTGCTCGACAGGCATTCTCAGGTCGGGGTGAATCACTTGCCAGGTCTGCTCACCGTCCTCAACAAAGGTGGTGCGCAACGGCTCATGGCGCAGCACCAGCGCCTGGAACGCGCGCTCCAGCGCGGTGATGTCCAGTTGGCCGCGCAGATGCAGCGCCGTGGGTACGTGGTACGCGGCGCTGGTGGGGTCCAGTTGCCACAAAAACCATTGGCGTTCCTGGGCGAAAGACAGCGCCATCGGCTGCCCACGTTCCAGCGCCACCAGCGGCTGAGCGCTGTGTTGCAGCAAGCCCGAACAGGCCGTCGCAAACCCTTGCAGCGTCGGCTGTTCGAACAGTGCGCGCAGCGGCACTTCCAGTTTCAACTCATGGCGCACACGGGAAATCATCTGGGTGGCCAGCAACGAATGGCCGCCCAGCTCGAAGAAGTGGTCCGTGAGGCCGACCTGCTCCACCTGCAGCACCGCTTGCCAGATCGCCGCCAGCTGCACGTGCAGCGGGCTGTGTGGCGCCACATACGCCTGTTGACGCAGGTTCAGGTCTGGCGCGGGCAGCGCGCGGCGGTCGAGCTTGCCGTTGTTGTTCAGTGGCAAGGCGTCCAGCACCTGCCAGTGCGCCGGCACCATGTAGTCCGGCAGTGACTGGCGCAGAGTGGCCGCCAGGTTCTGAGCGTCCAGGGTGTGACAGTGGGCTGGCACCACGTAGGCGACCAGTTGCATGCCGACTGCACTTGGCTGGGCGATGACTGCGGCTTCACGCACTTGCGGCAAGGCTTGCAGGCAGGCCTCGATTTCACCCATTTCGATGCGGTAGCCGCGAATTTTCACCTGATGGTCGATACGCCCGACGTACTCCAGCGCGCCGCTTTCGTTGTAACGCGCCAGGTCGCCACTGCGGTAGAGCCGTGCACCCGGCACCGCGGAAAACGGGTCCGGCAGGAAGCGTTCGGCGGTCAAGGCCGGGCGGTCGAAATAACGCTGGGCCAGGCCCGCTTCGGCGCCAATGCACAGTTCGCCGACGCCGTCGGTGGCGAGCAGTTCGAAACCACTGTCGAGTACATACAACGAACGGCCTGCGATGGCGCGGCCAATCGGCACGCCGAACGCATCACTGGCATCCGCCAGCTGGCAGTCGTACACGCTGGACACCACCGTCGCTTCGGTCGGCCCGTAGGTGTTGACCAGGCGCACGCCGCCCAGCCCCGCCGCGTGCCAGGCGCGCACGCCTTCCACCGACATGGCCTCGCCGCCCACGTGCACTTGGCGCAGGTTGCCCAACGTGCGTGGGTCGGCGGCGCATTCCTTGGCGAGCAAATACCAGTAAGCGGCCGGCAAGTCGGCCAGGGTCACGCCCTGCTCGACGATCTCGCGTGCCAGTTGGCCGGCGTCCCACAGCTCATCGCCGCGCATGATCAAGGCGGCGCCCACACACAGCGGCGGGTAGCACTGCTCGACAAAACCGTCGAAGCTGAAGGTCGCAAATTGCAGTACGCGGTCGTCTGCACTCAGCCGGCTGTAGACCTCGGCGCTGTCGCAGAACTGGCCAAGGGCGGCGTGGTCGATGGCCACGCCTTTCGGCAGGCCGGTGGAGCCGGAGGTGTAGATCACATACGCCAGGTCGGCAGCCGCCGTTTGGTTGGGTGGGTTGGTCGCCGGGTAGCCGTCCAGCTCTTCACCGGACGTGCTGAAATCCACGCGGGTAAGGCCCTGCGGCAATGGCAAGTCGGCAAGCAACCCCGCTTCGCTGAGCAGCAGGTCCAAGCGGCTGTCGGCCAGCATGTAGGCCAGGCGTTCGGCCGGGTAGTTCGGGTCCAACGGCACGTAGGCGGCGCCGCTTTTGAGCACTGCCAGCAGGCTGACGATCAGTTGCGGGCCACGCCGACTGGCCAGGCCTACGCGTTGGCCCGGCGCTACGCCGAGTGCCAACAGGCGATGCGCCAGGCGGTTGGCTCGCGCGTTGAGCTGGGCGTAGCTCAGGCGCTCACTGCCCGCCTGGACTGCCAGCGCGTCAGGGGTGGCGTGGGCCTGAGCAGCGATGCGCTCATGTACCCGCTGAGGACGCTGGGCGGCACCGGCAGATTGGCTGAGGGCAAGTACGTCGTGCTGTGCGGCGGCGTCCAGCAGTTGCAGGTTGCCCAGCGGCGCACTGGCGTCCGCCACCAGTTGCACCAGCAGGTGACGCAAGTTGGCGCCCAGCCGCGTGACCTGTTGCTCGCTGAAATGCGCGCGGTCGTAGCTGAAGTCCAGGCGCAGACCGGCACCCAGCTCGACGCCCAGGGTCAGCGGGTAGTTGGTGCGTTCATGGTTGTGCATGCGGCCGAAGGTCAGGCCTGCGGATGCGCCTTGCTTCAATGCTTCGGCCACCGGGAAGTTTTCGAATACCAGCAGCGTGTCGAACAACGCGGCACCTTGCTGACCGGCCCACGCCTGGATGTCGTAGAGCGGCACGTGTTCGTGGTCGCGCAAGCTCAGGTTCAGGGCTTGCAACTCACCCAGCCAGGCGCCGACCGATTGCGCGGGCGATGCGGCACTGATCATCGGCAAGGTGTTGATGAACAAGCCCAACTGCTGCTCGATCCCCGGCAGCGGCGCTGAACGCCCGGCGACGGTGGCACCGAACGCCACGCAATCCTGGCCGCTGTAGCGTTGCAGCAACAGGCTCCAGGCGCCTTGCAGCACGGTGTTGAGCGTGACTTTTTGCTGGCGGGCAAATTCGCCGAGTGCCTGGGTAAAGTCGTTGTCCAACAGCACGTGATGGTCAGCCATCCCCGCGCCATCGACCGGCGCACGCAGTGCTTGCGCCAGCAAGGTTGGCGCTTGCAACGGCGCCAGGGCCTGCTTCCAGAACGCCTCGCCCGAAGGCTGCTGTTGCAGCCAGCCCAGGTAATCGCGGAACTGCCCCAGCGGCGTCGGCAACGCCTGACCTGCGTAGTGAGCAAGCACTTCGCCGAGCAACTGCGCGTTACTCCAGCCATCCATCAGGATGTGGTGGCTGGTGAACATGAAGTGCCAGGCAGAACCGGCACCGCGCACCAGCATCAGGCGAAACAGCGGCGCGGTATTTAATTCAAAGCCGCATGAACGCTCGGCATCGGCGAGCGCATCGAGGTCGGCATTCACGTCTTCGATCACTTGCAGCTGTACGTCGACCTGGCGCTTGATCACTTGATGGGCGCTGTCCAGGCCCAGCCAGTGGAAGCTGCTGCGCAGGATGTCATGGCGGTCGAGTGCCGCTTGCCAGGCACGGCCGAACCTCAGCAGGTCGAGGCCGTCGATATCCAGGCGCAGTTGGTTGATATAGGCCTGGGCCTCGGGTGCGTACAGGGTGTGGAACAGCATGCCCTGTTGCATCGGCGACAGCGGGTAAAGATCGGCGATGTCGGGCCCGGCCACGGGCAGTGCGTCCAGCTGCTGCTGGGTGAGGCGTGCCAGTGGGAAATCCGACGGCGTCACCTGCCCGGCCGGCGTGGCGCAGCAATGCTCGATCAATGCCTTGAGCTCCGTCGCGTAGTCATCCGCCAAGCGCTGGATGGTGGCGGCGTTGAACATCTCGCGGCTGAAGCCCCATTGCAGCGACAGCTCACCGCCATACACCTGCCCTTCCACGGTCAGCCAGTTGGCCAACGGTGCTTCGGAGTCCTGGGCCTGGCCGCTGCTCTCGCTGGCGGGGACTAACAGCGCCGCCTCGTTGAACTGGCGGTCGAACTGGCCCAAGTAGTTGAAGGTGATACGCGGCGCAGCCAGGCCCGCCAGGGTTTCGCGTGATTCGGGGTTACCCAGGTAGCGCAACAGGCCGTAGCCCAGCCCCTTGTCGGGGACGGCGCGCAGTTGCTCTTTGACGGATTTTATCGCGTCCGACGGCTCACCATCGGCCTGCAAACGCACCGGGAACAGGCTGGTAAACCAGCCGACCGTGCGGCTCAGGTCGATGCTGTCGAACAGGTCCTCGCGACCATGTCCTTCCAGTTGAATCAAGGCCGCGTGGCCGCTCCAACGGCTGATCACCCGCGCCAGCGCGGTCAGCAGCAGGTCGTTGACCTGGGTGCGATAGGCTGCCGGAGCATCCTGCAAAAGCCGGCGGGTGAGCTCGGCGTCGAGGCGGGTTTCGAGCTTGGCGCCCAGGCGGTTTTGCAGGCCGCCGTGGGGGTTGTCGCAGGGCAGTTCGACGTCGCTGGTCTGCGCCCGCCAGAAAGGCAGTTGGTCATGGAGGGTTTGCGCATGGGCCTGCAACTGCTGCGCCCATTGCTGGTAGCTGCTGGTCTTGGCCGGCAAGCTGGCTTCTCGGTAAGCCTGTTGCAGGTCTTCCAGCAGGATGCGCCAGGACACGCCGTCGACCGCCAGGTGATGCACCACCAGCAGCAGGCGCTGGCTGCCATCGGCCATCTGAACCAAGGCCGCGCGCAGCAGCGGGCCTTGCTCCAGGTTCAGGCTGCGCTGGGCTTCATCGCACAGCGCGGCCAATTGTGTGTCATCGCTTGCAGCGGATTGCCACAGCGCTGGCGCGTTGACGGGCGCACCGTGGGTTTGCTGCCACGTGTCGCCCTGCTGCACAAAACGCAGGCGCAGCACGTCGTGATGGTTGATCAGTTGGGTCAGCGCCACTTCCAGGCGCACAGGCTCCAGCGCCTCACGCGGGGTCAGCAGCAGCGACTGGTTCCAATGCTGCCGCGCCGGGATGGCCTGGGCGAAAAAGTATTGCTGCACCGGGGTCAGGATCACCTCGCCGGTCACCGGGCCTTGATCGATAGCGGCCGCCTGTTCAAAGCTCGCCACCAGCGCCAGGCTGCGCACGCTCTGATACTGGAACAGGTCGCGCGGGCTGAGACGAATGCCGGCCTGACGCGCACGGCTGACCACCTGGATGGAGATGATCGAATCGCCGCCCAGCTCGAAGAAGTTGTCGTCCAGGCCAACCGGTTCGACGCCGAGCACATCACTCCAGATCGCCGCCAGGGCTTTTTGCAACGCGCTCGAAGGCGCGACAAACGCCTGCTGCGGTGCCACATCCGGCAGCGGCAGCGCCTTACGGTCGAGCTTGCCGTTGGCGGTGACGGGCAGCTTGGCCAGGTGCACGAAATGCGTCGGCACCATGTATTCCGGCAGGCTGCTGAGCAGCCACCCCTTGAGGTCGGTCGGCGCTTCGCCTTCAAGCACCCAATAGGCGACCAGTTGTTTGCCGCCCTGCACCAGCACCACTGCTTCACGCACGCCAGGATGTTGTATCAGGCGCGTTTCAATTTCGCCCAGCTCGATACGCAGGCCGCGCAGCTTCACTTGATGGTCGAGGCGGCCGAGGTATTCGATCACGCCATCGGCGCGCTGGCACACGCGGTCGCCGGTGCGATACAGGCGCTCGCCGTGGATAAACGGGCTGGGCACAAATCGCTCGGCGGTCAGCGCCGGGCGGCGGTGGTAGCTGCGCGCCAGGCCGACGCCGCCCAGGTACAGCTCGCCGGACACGCCGGCCGGCACCGGGTTGAGCTGCGCGTCGAGCACGTAGGTGGCGAGGTTGGCGATCGGGCGGCCGATGGGCACGCTGTCGGCGCCTTCGTCGACGCAGGTCCAGTGGGTCACGTCGATGGCGGCTTCGGTCGGGCCGTAGAGGTTGAACAGTCCGGCCCCCGGCAACTTGGCGAAGACGTGCCGTTGCGCGTCCAATGGCAGCGCTTCACCGCTGCACACAATGCGCTTGAGGCTGGCGCAGGCGTGTACGCCCGGCTCATGGATAAACGCCTGCAGCATCGACGGCACGAAGTGCAACGTGGTGATGGCGTGACGGCCGATGATGTCGATCAGGCGCGCCGGCTCGCGGTGTTCGCCAGGGGCTGCGACGACCAGGCGGGCGCCGGTCATCAATGGCCAGAAGAATTCCCATACCGAAACGTCAAAGCTGAACGGGGTTTTCTGCAGGACGGCGTCGCTGGCATCCAACCCGTAGGCGTGTTGCATCCAGCACAAGCGGTTGACCAACGCGCGATGGCTATTGCCTGCGCCTTTGGGCTTGCCGGTGGAACCGGAGGTGTAGATCACGTAAGCCAGGTTCAACGCCTGGATCTGCACCGCAGGCGATTGGCTGCTATAGCCGTCGAGCCAAGTGGGTGCCTGGTCGAGGGCAATCACCTGGACGCCGTCGGTGGGCAGCAACCCCAACAGACTGTGTTGGCTGAGCAGCAGCTTAATGCCGCTGTCTTCGATCATGTAGGCCAGGCGTTCCTGCGGGTATTCCGGGTCCAGCGGCACGTAGGCGCCGCCTGCCTTGAGAATCGCCAGCAGGCCTACGACCATTTCGACGGAGCGCTCCACGCAGATGCCCACCAGCACATCCGCGCCCACGCCCTGCTCGCGCAAGGCGTGCGCCAGTTGATTAGCGCGGGCGTCGAGCTGGGCGTAGGTCAGTGTGGTGTCGCCAAAAATAAGGGCTGGCGCATCCGGCGTGCGCTGCACCTGGTCTTCGATCAGGTGATGGATGCCGCGCTCGGTCGGGTAAACCTCGGCGGTCTGGTTCCAGGCATGCACCAGCACGTGCTGG
Source organism: Pseudomonas sp. R76 (assembly GCF_009834565.1). Classification (GTDB taxonomy): domain Bacteria; phylum Pseudomonadota; class Gammaproteobacteria; order Pseudomonadales; family Pseudomonadaceae; genus Aquipseudomonas. Next base: position 2,902,767 of record NZ_CP019428.1, on the reverse strand, counting down.
TCTTGTGCCGCGAGCATCGGTAACTCACCGATACGCTGTTCGCCGTCGGCCACCATGGCCTGCAACAGGCTGATCCAGTGCTCGGCCATGCGCGCGATAGTAGGCGCATCAAACAGGTCGTTGGCGTACGTCAGCGCGGCGTGCAAGGTGCCGGACTTTTCATAGGTGTCGAGGGTCAGGTCGAACTGCGTGGTACGGCCCTGCCACTCCACCAGGGACAATTCCAGACCGGAAGCCGTGCTGACCGAGGCAATGTCGGCCACCACCGGTTGATGGTTGTACATGACCTGGAACAGCGGCGTATGGCTGAGGCTGCGCTCGACCTTCAGGGCTTCCACCAAGCGCTCGAACGGTAATTCCTGGTGGGCCTGGGCACCCAGTGCATGCTCTTTGATGCCTTGCAGCAGCTCGGCAACGCGGGTCTGCCCGGTCAACTCGGTGCGCAATACCTGCGTGTTGACGAAGAAGCCGATCAGCCCTTCGACTTCACTGCGGTTACGGTTGGCGATGGGCACGCCGACGCGGATATCGCCCTGGCCGGTGTAGCGATGCAACAGCACATTGAAGGCGCCCAGCAGCAGCATGAACAGAGTGACATTGTGCTGCTGCGCACAGCTGCGCAGCTGCGTGGCCAGGCCTGGATCAATCGCAAAATTGTGGCGTGTGCCCTGGTAGCTGGGCATGGCCGGGCGCGAGCGATCCGTCGGCAGTTCCAGGACCGGATGCTCATCCCCCAGGCGCGCCTGCCAGTACTCCAACTGCCGCGCTTGCTCGCCGGCTTCCAGCCAGCGGCGCTGCCACAGGGCGTAGTCGCTGTACTGGATCGGCAGCGCCGGCAATTGCGGCGCCTCGTTGCGCTCATGGGCGTCGTAGCAGCGGATGAACTCGTCAATCAGCACGTTCATCGACCAACCATCGGAGACAATGTGATGCAAGGTCAGCAGCAGCACGTGCTCCTGGGCGTCGAGCTTGAGCAACTGCACACGCAGCAGCGGGCCGTGTTCCAGGTCGAACGGCAGCAGCGATTGACGCGTCGCCGCTTCGTTGACGGCCTGCTCGCGCTCGGCAGCAGCCAAGGCGCTGAAATCCAGCTGTTCGACGGCAAGTGAAGGCTCTACCGGCACTTGCTCCAGGCGCTCATCGGCCTGGCGCTGGAACACTGTGCGCAAGGTTTCATGCCGCGCCACCAGGCTGGCGAACGCGTGCTCCAGCGCACGCAGGCTGAGCGCACCTTTGAGCCGCACGGCGCCGGGCAGGTTGTAGGCGCCGCTGGCCGGGTCCAATTGCCACAGAAACCACATGCGCTGCTGCGCGTAGGACAGCGCCTGGCGGTCCTCGGCCTCCACCCCTGCCGGAATCGGGAACCGGGAAAAATCCACGCCTTCTTTCTGCAGGGCTTGCAGGAACACGTGGCGTTTTTCCAGGGGCAACCCGATAAACCGGCGAGCAAGTTTCAAGGAGTCTTCAGCATTCATTTCTTGGAGTCCGGAACAATAGGCAGGAAGCACAAAGGCACGTCGTCCCTATAAAACGAACCGGGCGGGGAAAAATTAGCGGGGGATGAAAGGCGTGGAGCGAGCTGTCATCAAGGGTTACATCAATCTCAGGAAGAAACCGCTAAGCGGAGCTAGCATTGACGAACACCACTTTTTGCAACTACATTTAGTTACACGCAGGGAACGCCGTGTCCAAAAATGAAAAGCTGCTCGCCAAACTGCTCAACCAGAACACGGCCTTTACCTGGCCAGAGCTCGTAACGCTGTTGCAGCGTCTTGGCTACACACAGATTGAAGGGGCCGGAAGCCGCGTCAAATTCGACATCGGCGACCCCAGTGCAATGATCACCTTGCACAGGCCTCACCCCGGCAACGAACTGAAACACTACATTCGGCGCCAGATCATCGAACAATTGAAATCAGGAGAACTGATTCAGTGAACAATCAACTGAAACACAATGGCTACATCGGCTCTATCGAAGCCAGCCTCGAAGACAACTGCCTGTTCGGCAAAGTGCTGTTTATCAAGGCACTGGTCAGCTATGAAGGCAAAACCGTCGCGGAGCTGGACGTGGCGTTTCGGGAGGCCGTGGATGACTATCTCGCTACGTGCCACACCCTCGGGCAAACACCGGAGAAACCGTGCAAGGGTTCATTCAACGTGCGGGTCGGCCATGACCTGCATCTGGCGGCAGCCCTGGCAGCGACCCGTAAGAAAGTGACGCTCAATGACCTGACACGCCAGGCGCTGAATGAGTTTTTGCAACATCATTGCGCAGAACCTTTCCCGGCGATCGGCTGATCAGCCCAACCTTCGGTAGCCAAGTAGCGCTGAGCCCAGCACCACCGCTCCCGCCACCAGCGCCACCCAAAACCCGCTGGTGGCGCCAAAATGGTCGATCATCCAACCAGAGCTGGCGGCACCAATGGCCACACCGATGCTCAGGCCGGTGATCAGCCAGGTCATGCCTTCGGTCAAGCGGCTGGGCGGGACGATTTGCTCCACCAACGCCATGGACACGATCAGCGTCGGGGCAAAGAACAGGCCGGAGATAAAGATCGCCACGGCCAGCCCGGGAATATTGGTGACCAGCAACAATGGCAAAGTGGTCAACGCCGTCGCCACACCGCAGAACAGAAACTGTCGGGGCAACGGCGCCTTGAGCTTGAGCGTGCCAAAAGCCAACCCCGCCAGGCACGAGCCGATGGCATACACCGAGAGCACGATGCTCGCCGCCGCCGGTTGGCCCTGCTGTTGGGCAAAGGCGACGCTGACCACATCCACCACGCCGACGATGACGCCCATGGCCAGCAGCAGGGTCATCAGGATCAGTACTGATGGTGAGGCGATCAGCATGCGGCCGTGCTGGCCGTGGTGTTCATGCACCGGCGGCTCAGTCGCGCGTTGCAGCACGAACGTGCTCACGCCCACCGCCAGTAACAGCGCTGCCACCAGAGGCCCGGCTTCCGGAAACAGCACCACGCTCAAGCCAACCGAGATCGGTGGGCCGATGATGAAACACACCTCATCCAGCACCGATTCAAGGGCAAACGCCGTCTGCAATCGGGGCTGACCGCGATACAACTCGGTCCAGCGCGCGCGCACCATGGCGGACATGTTGGGCATGCAACCGGCCAGGGCGGCGAAAACGAACAAGGTCCAATTCGGCGCCTGCAAGCGCGTGCACAGCAGCAGTAACAACAACGCGCCACCACCGATCAACGCCGCGACGGGCAATACCCTGCCCTGACTGTAACGGTCAACCAAACGCGAAACCTGCGGCGCGCAAAACGCCGTGGCCAAGGCAAATACCGCCGCCACCGAACCCGCCAGACCATAACCGCCATGCACCTGCGAGAGCATGGTGATCAAGCCGATACCGGTCATTGAGATCGGCATGCGCGCCAGCATACCGGCCAATACAAAAGCCCGGCTGCCTGGGGCCTGGAACAACTCGGCGTAGGGGTTTGCCATCCTGCTCAACCTCTTCCTCAACGCCTTGAAACTTGCTATCTGCAATCACCAAGGCAAAATACATACGGTGCGTATGTGGCAAATCATGCGTAACATACGCAGCGTATGTCAATCATTCAGAACCCATCGTGAGCCTTACCTATGAGCCGAGCCCGTGCTGAACAGATCGAAGACACCCGCGCCCGCCTGATCGCCAGCGCTCGCGAAGCCTTCGCCACGCAGGGGTATGCCCACACGTCGATGGACGACTTTACCGCCCGCGTTGGTTTGACACGGGGCGCGTTGTACCACCATTTTGGTGACAAGAAAGGCCTGTTGGCGGCAGTGGTGGCCCAACTCGACGGCGAGATGGATGCGCACTTGCAACGCATCACCGATGAGGCAACCGACCTCTGGGACGGATTCCGCGAACGCTGCCGTGCCTACCTGCGCATGGCACAGGACGCGGAAATTCAGCGCATTGTTTTACAAGATGCACCTGCGGTTCTAGGCGCCACTGAATCAAGCCATCAGCAACACTGTGTGGATTCCCTGGCCGCCGTGCTGGAACACCTGATGCGTGAGCGTATCATCGAACCGGCTGCCAGCCAGGCGTTGGCGCGCCTGATCAATGGCAGCCTGGTCAGTAGCGCCTTGTGGATCGCTGCCGATGAAGACCCGAATCAGCGACTGGAAGAAAGCCTGCAAGGGCTGGAATTGTTCCTGCGGGGGCTGAAGCAGCCAGCGGCAGCCCTTCCAGGCAAAACTTAAACACTCAAGACAGCCCGCCAGCCCTTTCCCCGGAGCCCATCATGCAGCGCATCGGTTTCATCACCTTTCCCGGCTTCGGCGTCATGAGCTTCGCTGCGCTGTCCGTCTTCGAGAGTGCCAACAGCGCCGTGGGCAAGGCCCATTACGATGTCAAGCTACTCTCCGAACAGGGCGGGCCGGTACGCAGCTCCTTGGGCGTGGTGGTGCACACCGAACGCTTTGATCAGACCGCGTTCGACACAGTCATCATCGGCGGCGGCAGTGACCGCGAATTCACCGCGCCGCTGCTGGCTTACCTGCGCCACGCCGCCGGCCACACGCGTCGTCTCGCGGCCACCTGCTCCGGTACCTTTTTTCTGGCACAGGCGGGCTTGCTCGACGGCATACGGGCCACCACCCACTGGTTCTTCGCCGACGAATTTCGCGCGCGCTATCCCAAGGTCCAGCTGGAAGAAGAGCGGTTGTTTGTGATTGACGGGGCAATCTGGACCAGCGCCGGCATGACCGCCGGCATTGATCAGGCATTGGCGATGGTTGAAGCCGATCTGGGGCCGGCAGTCGCCCGCGCCGTGTCGAAAACCTTCATTCTTCAGAGCCGTCGCGTCGCAGGCCAGCCACAACGCTCGGTGCTGCTGGATATGGAACACAAGACCGACCGCATTCAGGCCGCCATGACGTACATGCGCAATAACCTGCATCGCGCCCTGCCGTTGAGTGAACTGGCAGACGCCGCGCACCTGAGCCTGCGCCAGTTCAGCCGCGCGTTTCACGCACAAACCGGGCTTTCACCGGCCAAGGCCGTGGAAAAGCTGCGGATCGAGGTGGCCGTGGCGTTGATCCAGGATGGGCGCCACCCCCTCGACAACATCGCCCGCCAGACCGGGTTTGGCGACAGCGAGCGCATGCGCCGGGCCTTCATTCGCCAATTCGGCGAGCCGCCCCGGGTGATACGACGCACGGCGCGAAACCCCGACGATGCGAGCTCAATGTCCAGAAACGAGGGTTAAATGGCCTTTGCCGGTGTTTGAGCTGGCCTAAGCTTGACCTCAGCGACCATCCCCTGAGGAACCCTTATGAAACGTTGTGCACTGGCCGTTGGCGCCCTCTTCTCGTTACTTTCTCTCACCCCTGCTTTCGCGACCCCGCAAGAGGACGAAACCCGGGCGTTCTTCACGCGATTTGTCGCAGCGCAAAACGCCCATGACCTCACCCGGATAAGGGCCATGCTCTGGGATTCACCGAAGATGCTCTGGTTTGCCCGGGGCGAAGCCAACTGGGGCCCGGATGCCGTCGTCAGCAAACTCAAGGAGTACTACAAGGGCACCTGGCAGCTGCAACCCGACATGAGCCACTTCAGTGTGGTGATGCTGAACGACGACGTGGCCCAACTGATGGTGCCGGTCGCCTTTACCCGAGGCCATCCAGGCGAGGCCGCTCAGGTGGATACCTTCCTGATCAGCCAGACGTTATTGAAAGGCAAGGACGGCTGGCATGTCGCAAGCATCATGCCGCTGGCCGATACCCACTTCAAATAATCACACCAACCGCGTGATCTGCTTATGCCGCCACACCAACCGGTAATAAGCAGTCTGCAGCGCCAGCATCGCCAGGTAGGTCACCGGGAATGCCATCCACACGCCTTCCAGGCCGAAGTGCGCATTGAGCACATATGCCATCGGCAACTCGACACACAGCACGCAGAAAATCGAGATGGCGACCGGCATCAGCACCACGCCACTGGCGCGCATGATCCCGCCGACCACGGCTTGGAAGCCGAACACCAAAATGCTCCACAACATGATGTGCAGCAGGTGTTCGGCATTCAGTCGCGCCGCATCGTCGGTAATGAACAGGCCCAGCAACCAGTGCGACAGCACGTAGCCAAGCACAATCAGGCCGCCCGTCAGGCAGGTGTTGATCAGCAAGCCGGTACGCAGGATCGGCCCGATACGCTCCAGGCGCCCGGCACCAATTGCCTGCGCACCGAGGATCGAGGCGGTGATTGCAATCGACAGCGCCGGGAATTGCACGTAATTGACGATCTGCGTCACCGCGCCATAGGCCGCCGTGGCCTGGGAACCGTGGCTGTTGACCAGCGCGAGAATGACCAATTCCGACAGCGACAGCACCACCATCTGCAAACCGGTCGGCAGGCCGATGCGCAGGACTTTGCCGAGGATCACGCGGTCCAGGCGCAAAGCGGCGAGCAGCTCACGGTCCGGCGCCATCACATGGTTCTTGTGGCGCAGGCGCAGGATCAGGAACAGCATCGCCGCAGCGTTGCCCACCAGCCCGGCATACACCGCGCTCTGGATGCCCATGGGCGGCAAGCCGATCCAGCCGCGAATCAGGGCCGGGGTCAGCAGCAGGCCAACCAGGGTCGAGACCATCAGCGCCAGCAACGGCGAAATCGTGTCGCTGACGCCGCGCAGCAGCTGGGTATAGAGAATGAAGACCAGCAGCAGCGGCATGATCAGCATCATCATCTGGGCATACCCAACGGCATCGTCGAGGACATCAATCGGCGTACCCAACGCCTGCAAGGCCGGGCGCGCGAACAGGCTGCCGAGCACGGCCGCGATCAACCCCACCAGCGCGCCCAAGGTCAGGGTCGCGCCCGTAATCACCTTGACCAACCCGGTTTCCCCGGCGCCCCAGGCCTGGCCGATCAGCACCGAAGCACCGGCACCCAAACCGATCACCAAGGCGATGAAGAAGAACACGATGGGAAACATCCCCGACACCGCTGCCAGCGCCTGGGTGCCAAGCATTTGCCCGAAATAAATGCCGTTGAGCGTGCCGGAAAAGCTTTGCAGGAAGTTGGACAGCACCATCGGTGCCAGAAAGATCAGGTAGATCTGCCACAACGGCCGTTGCTGGGTGACTTGCATGGTGGTTCGAGTCCCGGAATTATTGTTAGACGGGGAAAGCATTGCGCGACAGCCAGGCCAGGTAAGCCTGCACGTCGATGGGCCAGTGCGCGATCCTGGTCGCAAACGCCGCCGCATCCTCAGCGAACAGCGCGCGCGAGGCTTCTTCAAAACCGGGCAAGTCGCCCCCGATGGCGCTCATGAAACGATAGCTGGCTTCCTTGGCTTGGCGCGCCTGATCACGCGCGGCGCTGGCATTACGCGCTTCATCGACCAAACGGCGCAAGGCCGCCGAGGCACCGCCGCGTTGTTGACCCAGCCATTCCCAGTGACGCGGCAGCAGCGTGACTTCCCGCGCGACCACGCCCAGCTTGGGGCGACCCACCGAAGGGGTGACAGGCAGTGCTTCCTCGATTGCCACGTCTGCGGGTTGCTCAGGCGCATAACCGCTTGGCCACGGGTAATCGACCTGGGTGCCAGTGGCGTCGTCAAAGACCAGAAAGGCGCCCGCAGGCAGGTCCTGGCCCGCCAGGGCAGCGGCCACAGCCGAATAGGAACCGGCCGCCACGCGCTGGTGACGGACGAAGGCAGTGCACTGCGGCGTGTGTTGCGTAGGCATGACTTATTACCCGGATGTTATTTGTTTTACCCGGATCATATTAGCGGTAATTTCCCAGCTTGCAAGGCTATTGTCGTGAAACGTCCAAATGCTCGCCACGCATCGCGACTTGCATGCCCTGCACCGTCGGGTCGCGCAACACACATTCAGCAATTGCCGGTTCCAGTTCCACCCGCAGGCGTCGGCCCAACGCCCGTGCGCCGAAGCGTGCATCGTGTTGGCGACACAACCACGCCTTCGCCGGCTCATCCACACTCAGCCAGCGTTGCTGCGCCGCCAGGCGTTGATTGAGCTTGCCCAGCTCAACCTCCAGCAACGCCTCCAGCCAGTGGCTATCGATGGGATCGAACAGCAAGATGCGGTCGATGCGATTGAGAAACTCCGGCTCGAAATGACCGTGCAACGCCTCTTCCAACACCGCCGCCTCATCCCGCACAAACACACGCAGCAGCCGGCGCCAGCCGTGGGCAAAGCGTTGGCGATGCCGACGCGCCTGTTGCGCGCCGATATTGCTGGTCATGAAGATCAGGCTGTTGCGAAAGTCCAAGGTGCGCGCGCCACCTGCCAAGTTCATTTGGCCGTTTTCCAAAATGCCCAGCAGGCTGCGCACCACTTCCTGGCTGGCTTTTTCCAGTTCATCGAACAACACGATGCCGGGGCGACTGTAAGTGCCCTGGATCAACTCGCTATTGAACAGGCTGATGCCCTCTTTGCTGCCCACATACCCCGGCGGCGCGCCGGTCAGCGCGGCGGCGTAATGCTCCTGGGCCAAGGTGTGCATGTCGATACGGCAAAACCCGTCGGCGCGACCATGCAGCGCCTGGGCCAGCAGGCGCACCACTTCGGTCTTGCCCACACCGGTCGGGCCCATGAACAGGTTGACGCTCAGCGGTCGGTCGCGCTCACTGATGTCGGCCTTGACCACGTTGAGCAAGCCTTCCACCTGCGCCAGCGCGGCCTCCTGCCCCACGATTCGGCTACGCAGCAACGCCATCACCTGCGCCGGTTCAAAGGTAAAACGCATGCCCTACTCCACCGTTCTTTCTTTACCGCCATGGGGCAGTTGCCCCACCGGGCACTCGGCGACACCCACGGTGCTGCGGGTGATTTTCTCGACGTTTTCCTGGGCTTTTTGCGCATCCAGCACCCAGGTGCGATAGAACTCAAACGGGCAGTCGGCCACGCCCTTGTCGCCATCACCCGAGGCGTGCATGCCGGTGTAGCCACGGTGCAGCAACTTGAACAAGTGGTTCTGCGACTGGTCATTGGCCCGCGCATCGCGAATCTGCGAGACCGAGAGCTGCGCGTACTGAATGCCCATCTCCTCCTCGCCACACTCGCCCAAGGTGCGCCCGTCAAAGCCGATGATCGCTGAGTGGCCGAAGTACGAATACACCCCATCGAAGCCCGCCGCATTCGCCACCGCCACATAGCAGTTATTCGCCCAGGCCATGCTCTTGGACATCTGCACCTGCTGCTCTTTGGCCGGGTACATATAGCCCTGGCAGCGCACGATCAACTCGGCGCCCTTCATCGCGCAGTCGCGCCAGATTTCCGGGTAGTTACCGTCATCGCAGATGATCAGGCTGATCTTCATGCCCTTGGGCCCGTCGCACACATAAGTGCGATCGCCCGGATACCAGCCTTCGATGGGGCACCAGGGAATGCACTTGCGGTAACGCTGCACGATTTCGCCGAGGTTATTGATCAGCACCAACGTGTTGTAAGGCGCCTTGTGCGGGTGCTCCTCATGGCGCTCGCCGGTCAGGGAGAACACGCCCCAGGTGTTCGCCTGGCGGCACGCCGCCGAGAAGATCGCGGTCTCGTCGCCGGGAATGCTCGCGGCGGTCGCCATCATCTCGTCGTGGTCGTACATGATGCCCATGGTGCTGTATTCCGGGAACACCACCAGGTCCATGCCGGGCAGGCCCTGCTTCATGCCGAGGATGATCTCGGCGATCTTCTTCGCGTTTTCGATGACCTCGGCCTTGCTGTGCAGGCGCGGCATCTTGTAGTTCACCACCGCGACACCGACGGTGTCCGGGCTGCTGGAAATGTCGCCATGACGCATGACAATGCTCCTGGTCTAGTGACCGATCATCCACGGCCGTGGCCCGGTCCTGGTCTTGAGGCCCAAGGGGTTAGCCTTGCTCGGTGCGACTTTCTTGCTGGTGCCGCAGCAGCTGCAACCCGCCGGATGTTTGCGGCTTTGCTGGTATTCGCCGACCGTTTGCGGCGCATGGGCGCTGCGCTCGTTGCCGGCGATGGCCTTGCGCTGGTTGGCCGACAGCGTTTGCAGCGCCGGGGCCGAGACCATCAGTTGCCCGCCCGGCCCTTCGCAGTACGGGCATTGGCTGGGCTCGTTGCGCTGGGCAATCGGGCGCAGCATGGTGAAGGTGCCGCAGGTGGCACAGGCGTATTCGTAGGTCGGCATGGCTACAGGTCCGGGGCGATGGGCAGGTCGATACTGCCGTCGAGGAATTTGGTCGGGCCGTTGGCATTGGGGTTGATGTCGAACTCGAAGATTTCCGTCGGCAGCCACAACGTGGCGCACGCATTCGGAATGTCCACCACGCCGCTGATATGCCCTTGCACCGGCGCCGAGCCGAGCAATGCATAACCCTGGGCCGGCGAGTAGCCAAACTTGGTCAGGTAGTTGATCGCATTCAAGCAGGCCTGGCGGTAGGCAACGTTAACGTCCAGGTAGTGCTGCTGGCCCTGCTCGTCCACCGAAATGCCTTCGAAGATCAGGTAGTTCTTGTAATTCGGCGTGATCGGGCTGGGTTTGAACACCGGGTTCTTGATCCCGTACTTGGCCATGCCGCCCTTGATCAGCTCGACTTTCATGTGCACCCAACCGGCCATTTCGATAGCGCCGCAAAAGGTGATTTCGCCGTCGCCCTGGCTGAAGTGCAGGTCGCCCACCGACAGCCCGGCGCCGTTGACGTAGACCGGGAAGAAAATCTTCGAGCCACGCGACAAATCCTTGATATCGCAATTACCGCCATGCTCACGCGGCGGCACCGTGCGTGCGCCGGTGGCCGCGGCGTCGTCACGGGCCTGGCCTTTGAGCTTGCCCATGTGCGCGGTGGCAGCCAGTGGCGCGTTGGCCAGTGGCGGTACGCGGGTGGGGTTGGTGTCGATCAGTTCCTGCTCGCGGCGGTTCCAGTCGGCGAGCATCACCGGGTCGGGCAGGCAGCCGATCAGGCCGGGGTGGATCAGGCCGGCAAAGTTAACCCCCGGGATGTGTCGCGAGCTGGTGAACATACCCTTGAAATCCCAGATCGCTTTTTGTGCGCTGGGGAAATGATCGGTGAGAAAGCCGCCGCCGTTCTGCCGCGAAAAGAAGCCGTTGAAGCCCCATTGCGAATCCGCCTTGGCGCCGATGTCGAGCAAGTCCACCACCAGCAAATCACCCGGCTCGGCGCCGTGCACACCCACCGGGCCCGACAGGTAATGCACGGTGGACAGGTCGACGTCACGCACATCACTGGCGTCGTCGTTGTTCTTGATCGCGCCGGCGGTCCAGTCGTAGGTTTCCAGGATGAAGTCATCACCGGGCTTCACCCAGCACGCCATGGGGATATCCGGGTGCCAGCGGTTATGGATCTGCTCGTTCTCGGTGACGGGCTGGTTGAGGTCGACTTTGATCAGCGTTTCGGTCATGGACTGGCTCCTGGACGGATGACGGGATGCGTTCAATCCAGTCTCGTGGAGCCAGGTAAAACGGGGAATACGTTGGATGACGTATGAGCGACCGCCAGCGCGGAAAGCAGACAGCGCGAGGATCAGCCCGGCAACGGAATCACCCGCAACCGCCGCACCGACTTATACGAAAAACTCGAATAAATCTCCTTGACGCACGGCAACGTCTGCAACACCTCCCGGGCAAACTCGCCAAACGACTCCAGGTCCCTGGCCACAACCTCCAGCAAAAAGTCATAGCGCCCCGACACGTTATGGCACGCCACAATCTCGGGAATCTCCACCAGCCGCTGCTCAAACGCCCGCGCAATCTCCTGGGTATGGCTTTCCATCATGATGCTGACAAAGGCCGTCACCCCATACCCCAACGCCTTGGGTGACAAGATCGCCTGGTAGCCGCTGATCACCCCGCTCTCTTCCAGGCTGCGTACTCGCCGCCAGCACGGCGACGTCGTCAACGAAACTCGATCAGCCAGCTCGGCCACGGTCAGTCGGGCATTGCCTTGCAACGCGTTTAAAAGAGCCTTGTCAGTGCGATCCAAATTGACGGGCATATCTTGCCTCTATTCATTGTTTTTATGGATGTTTCGTCCCTTGGCGCGGGATTTGGCAGCAAATTTTGCAAATTTCTACTTGAGTTATGAGCATAGCATTGTAGGAAATAAGGAGCGCCCGACATGAACAATAAACACAATACATTCGGCTTTTCCACCCGCGCCATCCATCACGGCTATGACCCCAAAGACCACCACGGCGCCCTCGTGCCACCGATCTATTTGTCCGCCACTTTCGCGTTCCCCACCGCCGAATACGGCGCCGCCTGCTTTGCCGGTGAAGCCAGCGGGCACTTCTACACACGTATTTCCAACCCGACCCTGGCCCTGCTCGAATCCCGCATGGCCACCCTGGAAAACGGCGAGGCAGCCGTGGCCTTCAGCTCCGGCATGGGCGCTATTGCGGCGACGTTCTGGACCCTGTTGCGCCCAGGCGACGAAGTAATCGTCAGCCAGACCCTCTACGGCTGCACCTTCGCCCTGTTGCACCACGGCATCGGCGAATTCGGCATCAAGGTGCGCCATGTCGACCTCACCGACCTCGCAGCCTTGCGCGCGGCACTGTCGCCCGCCACGCGCATGATTTACTGCGAGACGCCGGCCAACCCCAACCTGCGCCTGGTGGACATCGCCGCCGTGGCCCAGCTCGCCCACGCGCAACCCAACATCACCGTGGTGGTCGACAACACCTATTGCACGCCGTACCTGCAACGGCCGCTGGAGCTGGGGGCTGACGTGGTGGTGCATTCGGCCACCAAGTACCTCAGCGGCCATGGCGATATCACCGCGGGTATTGCCGTGAGCAACCACGCCTTGGCGCAACGCATCCGTCTGCAAGGGCTCAAGGACCTCACCGGTGCGGTGATGTCGCCCCAGGATGCATCCTTGCTGATGCGCGGCCTCAAGACCCTGGCCTTGCGCATGGATCGCCATTGCAGCAATGCCCAGGCAGTGGCCGAAGCCTTGCAGGCGCACCCGATGGTGCAATGGGTGACCTACCCTGGCCTGCGTTCTTTCCCACAGTACGAACTGGCGGCGCGGCAGATGAGGCAGTCCGGCGGCATGATCGCCTTTGAGCTCAAGGGCGGGATTGAAACGGGCCGGCGCTTCATGAATGCCCTGAAGCTGTTCACCCGCGCGGTCAGCCTCGGCGATGCCGAATCACTGGCCCAGCACCCAGCCAGCATGACTCACTCCACTTACACCCCAGAGGAGCGCGCGCAGCACGGTATCAGCGAAGGCCTGGTGCGTTTGTCGGTGGGGCTTGAGGACATCGCCGACCTGCTCGCGGATGTGCAGCAGGCGCTGGCCAAATGCGCCCGCGCCGCGCCACGTCAGGCGAGGATAGAAGAGCACGCCGTAAAATAAGGCCTACGCGCCAGGTAATGCTTTCCCACGCAGGATGCGTCGGACAGGTCCGACCGTCCTTATGCATTTTTAATCTGATTTTTTCCAGATTGGATCCCCCTCATCTCGCGATGCTGTACTAGCATACGTCTCGGCGGGAGCACTATCACTGTAGGTTATTCATACACGTTACCTTCTTAAACCCCGTCGCTATAAGGCTGGATACCTACACTCGAAACTCATGGACGAATTGATGAACTCACACCTGTTCCCACATATAGGCAAGGTCATCGCCAGCACCGGCAGTCGCCACTTCCCACGTATGCTGCATGATCTGATCCTCACCCAACTGGCAGTGGACGCCACCCATATCACCCAATTGCGGGTGAGCGCCGAAGGCCAAACCCGGCGCCTGATCAGCCCGGTCTACACCGATTCGGTGGTGGCTTTAGGTGAAGAACAACCCGCCGCGCAACTGCACCTCACGCGCCGCAAGGACGACATGCGCTACGTGCTGTCGGTGTACCGCGCGCACCACTCCGAGAGTTTCTCAGCGCAGGAACGCAGCATGCTGCAGGACTTCTCCACGCTGTTGCTGCCCATGGTGGAAAAACACATCACCGCGATCCAGCCGTGCCACCCGAACAGCGAACCGCTGGTGCCGGAAAGCCAAGGCCTCGAAACCCTGCGCCGTCGCATCGAAGAACGCCTGGTGCAATCGGGGCTGACCCTGTCCAAGCGTGAGCTTGAAGTGTGCGTCGGCCTGCTGGCCGGGCGCACTGCGCCGGAGTTGGCGGAGCAACTGGCGCTGAAGGTCAACACCATCGAAAGTTACCTCAAGCGCGCGGCGATCAAGCTGGGGATCAGCGGGCGGCATTCGTTGTTGCGGTGGATGTATGCGACGGATGACACCGCCAGTATTTAAGCCAACACGGATCTAAATGTGGGAGCGGGCTTGCTCGCGAAAGCGGTGTATCTGTCACTCATAAGGTGACTGACACTCTGCATTCGCGAGCAAGCCCGCTCCCACAGTTGATGTGTGTTGCCAGGGGAAAATCAGTCCCTGGCCAACGCCTCAATCGGGTCCAACCGCGCCGCATTCCTCGCCGGCACAAAACCAAACACAATGCCGATCATCGTCGAGCAGGCAAACGCGGTGATGATCGAGCCCAGGGAGAACACCATCTCCCACTCCTTCACAAACAACGAAAACAGATAACCGATTGCGAACGACAGCGAGATCCCGATCATCCCGCCGATCAGACACACCATCACCGCCTCCACCAGAAACTGCTGGCGAATATCCGATTGCCGTGCGCCCACCGCCATGCGAATACCAATCTCGCGGGTACGCTCGGTCACCGACACCAGCATGATATTCATCACGCCAATGCCGCCCACCAGCAACGAGATCACCGCAATCAGCGACAACAGCAGTGCCAGCGAGCGGCTGGTTTTCTGCACCGTCTGCATGATGCTGTCGAGGTTGTTGGTAAAGAAGTCCTTGGTGCCATGGCGTTGCAGCATGAGTTTATTGACGTTGTCTTCCACCACCTTGCTCGGCTGGCCATCCTTGATGCGCACGGTGATGCTGTCCAGATGACGCTGGCCCAGAAGCCGCCCCGCCGCGGTTTCGTAAGGCACCCACACGTTCAGCGCCTTGCTGGCGGCGAACATGTTTTTGTTGTCGGCCGTCACGCCAATCACCGTGCACGGCAAGTTGCCCACCAGGATCACCTGGCCCAACGGGTCGACATTCGGCCCGAACAGGCGGTGCCGGGTGTTGTGGTCGATCACCACCACCTGGGCCTGGCGTCGCGCGTCGCTTTCGCTGAAGGCGATCCCGGCCTCCAGCTTCAACCCTTTGACCTTGAAGTAGCGGTCGCTGACGCCATTGACCTGCGCATCCAGATCGATATTGCCAAAACGCAGCAGCAGGTTACGACCCACCACCGGCGTGGCGCTGTCGACGTAATACAGTTGGTTCAACGCCTCCACATCCGAGGGCATCAACGTCTCGATGGACGATGCGCGGCTGTCACCAAAGCTGGTGCCGGAAAAGATATCGATGGTGTTGCTTCCGATCGCCTGGATGTCCTTGAGCACATAGCGTTTGGCGCCCTCACCGATGGCCGAGATCGACACCACCGAGGTGATGCCGATGACAATCCCGAGCATGGTCAGCAAGGTGCGCATGCGATGGGAAATCAGCGCGACCCAGGCCATGTTGAAGGCTTCCTTGAACAACCCCAGGCTCGCCACCAGCCGGCGTGCGCCGCTGCGTCGGGTTTCTATCGGGGCCTCGCCGGGCAGCTCCAGGCCGACGCTGTCGTTGGCCTTGTCGCTGACAATCTCGCCGTCGCACACCTCGACAATGCGCTGGGCATTCGCCGCCACCTTGGGGTCGTGGGTGACGATAATCACCGTGTGCCCGGCCGCGTGCAGCTCGGCGAGGATGCGCATCACCTCCTTGCCGCTGTGGGTGTCGAGGGCGCCGGTGGGTTCGTCGGCGAGGATCACTTCACCGCCGTTCATCAACGCACGGGCAATACTCACACGCTGCTGCTGGCCACCGGAAAGCTGGCTCGGCCGATGAGTCGTGTGCCCCGCCAGGCCCAGGCGCGTGAGCAACTCGCGCGCGCGGCTGTGGCGTTGAGTCTCCGGCGTGCCCGCATAGATCGCCGGCATTTCGACGTTGTGCAAGGCACTCAAGTGCGCGAGCAAATGGTAGCGCTGGAAGATAAACCCGAAGTAATCGCGGCGCAGTTCCGCCAACTGTTCATCGCCCAGCGAGCGGGTTTCGATGCCATTGATCTTGTAGCTGCCGGCGGTGGCGTAATCCAGGCCGCCGAGGATGTTCATCAGGGTCGATTTACCCGAGCCGGATGCGCCAATGATCGCGACCATTTCCCCGGCATGAATCGTCAGGTCGATGCCTTTGAGCGCAATGAATTCGCGTTCGCCGGCCATAAAACTGCGGGTGATGCCCTTGAGTTCCAACAGGGGTTGGGTCATGGCTCAACTCCCCGCCACAGCAGGCGTGGCGTCACCGATCACGACTTTATCGCCTTCGGCCAGGCCGTCCAGAATCTGCACTTTGACGTTGTTGTTGATCCCGGTCTTCACATCCCGCGACACGGCTTTGCCCTTGGCGTCGAGCACGCGCAGCGAATAGCTGCCATCGGCATTGCGCGCGCCAAGTGCCGCCACCGGCACCATCAACGCGGCCTGGGCGGTGTCGAGCACAATACGCACCTGGGCGGTCATGGCGATGCGCAGGCGGTGGTCGGGGTTGGGCACGTCGAACAACGCGTTGTAGAACACCGCGGTGTTCTGCTTCGGCGTGCCGGCGGTCTGGGTTTCAAGGAAGTTCTGCGGCGCCGGCTCCGTACCGCGCAGCTTGGCGTAGTAACGCTTGTCGGCCTCGCCGAGGATGGTGAAGTACACCTGCTGGCCGGGGCTGATGTGAATCACATCCGCCTCAGACACCTGGGCCTTGACGGTCATGGTGTCCAGGTCCGCCAGCTTGAGCAGCACCGGCGCCAACTGGCTGGCGATCACGGTCTGGCCTTCCTGGGTGACAATGCCGACCACATCGCCGTCGATGGGCGCGACGATGCGCGTATAGGCCAGGTTGACCTTGGCGGTGTCGATCTGGATATGCGCGCTTTTGATTTGCGCGTCCAACGACAACAAGTTGGCCTGCTGCACCTGAAAGGTGGACTCGGCATCCTCGAAATCCTGACGCGAAACCGACTCGTCAACCTGCAAACCTTTGTAGCGTTCATAGACGGACTTGGCCTGCTTGAGCTGCGCCGCCGTCGCCCGGCGCTGGGCCTGCAGGTTTTCCTCATCCACCTGGGCCTTGCGCAGGGTGTTCTGCAGGATCAGCGGGTCAATTTCGGCGAGCCACTGGCCCTTTTTCACCTTGTCGCCGACCTTGACCTTGAGCGACTTCAACTGCCCGGACACCTGGGCGCCGACGTCAACTTGCTTGACGCCTTCAAGCAGGCCGGTGGCTAACACCGCGTTTTCAATATCACCGCGTTCAGCCGTGGCAGTGAGGTATTGCGGGGCATCGGCGGGTGCTTGCACCGTGTACACGACAAGGCCAATGGCAACCGCCAACACCGCGAGCATTCCGAGTTTGCGAAACTTTGACTTTTCCATAAATGACCATAAAAAGATGAAGAGGGCCTACAGCTAACACGCTCTAGTGTGGGAGCTGGCTTGCCTGCGATTGCAGACTGTCAGTCACAAAGTGCTTGGCTGATACACCGCTATCGCAGGCAAGCCAGCTCCCACATTTGGATCTCCATGCATCAGGAACGGATTACTCGGCTTTTGATTTGCTGTTGATCTTGATCTTGATCTTGATCGGGCTTTTGATCTCAAGCGCCCCGTTAAACCACGCTGGCCGAACGCAGGCTTTGGAGCGTGGGCAACCCGGCAGGACGCCGGGTTAGCCGCGCTGGGCCAAGGATGGCCCATCGCGGCGGCCCACGCTCCAAAGCCTGCGTTCGGGCACACCGAGCCTAGGCGAGGTGCCGAGTGGTGGGGCGAGGACTTTTTGGTTACTTTTTGGTCCCTCAAAAAGTGACCCGCTGTAAGAGCGGAACCATAAGCCGCCGTTACCGCAGCAACGGATATGTACCCCAGACAGCTGCCACAGCTGAGTCCATCAAAGGCCATCAAGACACCACCTCCCCAATCACCACACCCTCAAGCCACCACCGCGACAACGCCACCACATTCGGCGCCTTGAGCAACGTAAAGTGATTCCCCGGCCCATACCAAACCTCCAACCCACTGCCCTGCCGCCGCCAGCCTTCAATCATCAACCCCTGCTCGCGCTGATTCCCGGCGGCATCCAGGGAAGGATCCTCAGCCAACACCAACCGCACCACCCCGTGGTAACGCTGCTGCGGCCGATACACGGTGCGCAACGCCGCCGCATACGTGCGCGCCGGGCCGTCCATCGCGTCAACCGAGGCACGCCCCGGCAACAACCCCACCGCCACCATCCCCGCATGCAAGCCCGTGCGCTGCGCCACCTCATCACGCTCGGCAAAATCCACCAGGTCGATGCCCAGCGACTGCCCAGCTGCCAACTGCATCGCCTCGATCAGGCGCAGCAACGCCGCCGTCGTCGTGTAAGGCCGCCCCGCACCGCCTGGCGCTTCACTGTCAATCACCGTCAACGACGCCACCTCACGGCCTTGCGCCTGCAACCGCAGCGCCAGCTCCAGCGCGACCCAGCCGCCAAACGAATGCCCCACCAGATGCACCGGCCCCTGGGGGCACTCCTGCGTCAGCGCCGCCAGATAACACTGCGCCGCCGCCTCCACCTGGCTATGGGGCACCGCCTCGCCATCCAGCCCGCGCGGCTGCAAGCCAAACAACGGCCAGTCACGCCCGAGCGCCTCGCTCAAGCCCACATAACCGGTAACGCTGTCCCCGGCCCCTGGCACACAGAACACCGGCGCATAGCCTGCTCGCCCACTCTGAATGCGCAACAGCGGTTGATGCGCCGCCTCGGCGACCGACACACCCACCGCCAGCGCCTCAGACATCGCACGCCCCAACGCCTGGATACGCGGCGCCTGCATCATGCTCTGGTGATCGCCTGGCACTTCCACCTGGCGCAATTGCCCCGGCGCCAGCGCGTCCTCCCAACCCAGCGAAACACGGCGGCGCGACAACTCGGTGGGCCGCTCCTGCGCGCTGAACAGATGCACCGCCACCGGCAGTGGGAACAGGCTGTAATGCGCCAGCGCATGCCCGTGCCCCACTTCACGCTGGATAAAACTCAAGAGGTCCGCGTCCGTCGCCGCTGCCATTTGCGCGTACAGCAGACCTTCATCGCGACAGCGTTGCAGCAAACCTGCAAAGTCCAGCTGTCCAATGCCCGCCTCCAGTTGTTCAAGGCTCGCCAGCTCATCCACACCTCCCTGTGCTTTCCAATACGCCGTGCACTGCAGCAGCAGATGCCGCTTGAGCGCATCCGGCCCGCTCCAGCGCGCCTTGCCCTGGTCGGTCATGCGCGGCACGTAGCTGTCGATCAAACCGAGAAACGCCACCGGCTCATCCAGCCCCAGCAATTGCATCGCCACTTCATACGCCAACACCCCGCCAAACGACCAACCCGCCAGCCGGTACGGCCCATGGGGTTGCAGGCCGCGAATCAACCCGACCAGGCGCGCTGCCAGGCCTTCCATGGTGTTCAGGTGCGACTCGCCAAGCGCCGCGCCCGGCAGGCCATAGATCGGGTAGTCACCGGGCAGGTGCTGGCCCAGCGCCGGAAAGTACACATCCATGCCGCTGAACTCGTGGACCAGAAACAGCGGCGCCTGCGAACCGCTGCTGCGCACGGTAATCACCGAACTGTCGCGCACCGGCTCATCCGTGCGCTGGTGCAGCATCGCGGCCACAGAGGCCACGCTGGCATGCTGGAACAGCTCCGCCAGCGACACCTGCAACCCCGCCTCTTCCAGCAGGTTGACCAGTCGAATCGCCAGCAACGAATGCCCACCCAGCTCGAAGAAGCTGTCATGCCGCCCGACCTGCGCAAGCTTCAACACCTCGGCCCACAGTTGCGCCAGGGTCTGTTCCAACGCATCGGCCGGCGCTTCGAAATCTCGCCGGTGCAACGCCTCCAGGGCCGGAACCGGCAAGGCTTTGCGGTCGATCTTGCCGTTGGCCGTCAGCGGCAACTGCTCAAGCGCTACATAGGCCGACGGCAGCATGTAATCCGGCAATTGGCTGTGCAGATGGGCACGCACGCTGTCGACCTCTGCGGGTTCGCCCGCCCAGGTGAAATACGCCACCAGGCGCTTGTCGCCCGGCACGTCTTCACGCGCCAGCACCACCACGTCCTGTATGCCGGCACAGGTCGCCAGGCGCGCCTCCACCTCGCCCAGCTCAATGCGGAAACCACGGATCTTGACCTGATCGTCATTGCGCCCGATGCACTCCAGCAAGCCCTGCGCCGTCCAGCGGCCGAGGTCGCCGGTGCGGTACATCAAGGCGCCTGGGTTGAGCGGGTCTTGCACAAATTTCTCGGCCGTCAGCTCGGGCCGGTTCAAATAACCCTTGGCCACGCCGTCGCCGCCGATGCAGATTTCACCGGTCACACCCACCGGCACCGGCTGCAGCTGCGCATCCAGCACATGGATTTGCGTGTTGGAGATCGGCCGCCCCACCGGCACGCTGTCGGCGCCTGCGGCAAGCGTGCGCACTTCATAAGTGGTGGCGTAGGTGGTGGTTTCCGTCGGCCCGTAGCAATGCACCAGACGCAACGCCGGTGCCTGGGCCAGCAGCGTGCGAAACGCCGCCGGGTCGGCACGCTCGCCGCCGCACAACAGGATGCGCAAGCCCGCCAGCGCCTCGGGAATCATCTGCACGTATTGGTTGAACAGCGCCGTGGTCACGAACAGCACCGTCGCGCCTTGCAGCGCAGTGCCAAAGGCGCGCGGGTCGAGCAAAGTCGCATGATCGATCACCTGCACCTGGCCGCCGTTGAGCAATGGGCCCCACACATCCATGGTGCTGGCGTCGAACGCCGGGTTGGAGGCGAAGGCCACGCGGTCGGCCGCATTGAAGTCGGCATAACCGTTGTTGAGCACCAGCCGCGTGATACCGCGATGCGGCACCAACACGCCCTTGGGCGTGCCGGTGGAGCCGGACGTGTACATGATGTACGCCACGCTGTCCGAGGACTGCGACAAATCCGGGTTGTGGCTCGGTTGCGGGTCGAGGGTCAGGGTGTCGAGGGTAAGGGTGTCGAGGTCCAGGCGCTGTGCCGAGTACTCGACGACTGCCTCACTGCGGGTCAACAACAGGGCCGCGCCGCTGTCCTGCAGCATAAAACCCTGACGCTCGGCGGGCGCGTTGATATCCAGCGGCACATACGCCGCCGCGCACTTGAGCACGGCCAGCTGGCTGACCAGTAGATCCATAGAGCGCGGCAGCAGGATCGCCAGCGTGTCGGCGGGCCGCACGCCCAGGCTCAACAGGTGATGGGCCAGACGGTTGGCGCGGGTGTTCAATTCACCGTAGCTCCACGCCTGCTCGCCGTGCAGCACCGCCACGGCGTCAGGGCGCGCCAGCGCCTGGGCTTCAAACAGCCGCTGCACCGTGTGTTCACGGGGGAACGCACGGGCAGTCGCGTTGAACGCCGACAGCTGCTTACGCTCGGCAGCAGGCAGAATCGGCAAGCAACTGATCGCGCTTTCAGTGTTGTGCTCCAGCGCCTCAACCAATTGCTCCACGGCGACTTGCAAGTAGCCACACACACGCCGGGCGCCCTGCCCCGTGGCTTCCAGGCTGAAGCCCTCACCGAGGTCATCGACACTCACCGACAACCCGTAATTGGTGTGTTCATCGGTTTTCAGCAGTTGAATGCCCTGCCATGCCTCGGCCACGCCGCCCTGTTGCGGCGCGCTGTGACGGTAGTTGAACAGCACGTTAAACAACGGCGTGGCCACCGGCACCGCGCTGCAGCGCTGAGCCAGGGCCAGCGGTGCATGCTCATGGCTGAGCAGCTGGGTCAGGCGCGCATGGGTGGCGCGCACTGCGCTACGCACCGAGTGCTCACCCAGGTCGACGCGCAACGGCAAGGTGTTGATGAATACGCCCATGGCCCGCTCGGCGCCTTCGCCACCTTGCAGGCGGCCGAGCATCACGGTGCCGAACACCACCTGCTCGCGGCCGCTGACTTTGCTCAACACCTGCGCCCAGGCCAAGTGCATCAGGCTGGCGGCACTCACACCCGCATGGCGCGCCTGGGTGCGCAGGCGCTGGCTCAACTGCGGGTCAATCGGCAGATGCGCCTGTTCATCGACGCCCAGGTTGTCGACAGTGGTCGGCTCGTCAATCTCACCCAGCATTTCGAGGAAGAACGCTTCGTGGTCGTCTGCACCCAAGCGGGTCTGGGCGACGTAATTGCGATACGGCACCGCCGCACCCAACTCACCCTCACGACCGAGCAGGAACGCCTGCATTTCATGCTGCAGGATATCCAGCGCGATGTGGTCCATCACAAGGTGATGGAACAGCAACGTCGCCACCACACGCTGCGGCTCTTGCACATAAACCAGGCGCATCAGCGGCGCTTGGGCCAGGTCGAGACGCTCCGGCAACGGGCCGGTTTCGACGCTCAGCCTGGCATCACGCCAAACCACCTGCACCGGCTCTTGCAGGCCATCCCAATGGAACGATGAGCGCAGCACGTCATGGCGCTGGATCACCGCCTGCAATGCACGGGCGAACGCCTCCAGGCGCAACAGGCTGTCGAAGGCAAACTGCGCCTGCAACACGTACGCATCGCCGGTCGCTACGGCCCGATGGTGATAGAGAATGCCGGCCTGCAACGGCGCCAGCGGGTAGATGTCCTGCACATTCGCCGCGCCGCCAGGGATGCAGGCGACGAGTCGGTCGATGGCCGTCTGGTCCAGTTGAATCAATGGCAGCATGGCCGGCGTGATCTGCGTGCAGTCGGCGGCAATGCCATTGGCCGGCACCGCCACTTCGCGACCGCCGCCCAGTGCCGCCGCCAGGGCCGAGAGTGTCGGCTGGCCAAACAGCACCTTCACATCCGCCGACAACCCGAGCCGACGCATACGCCCCATCAAGCTGACAGCCAGCAGCGAGTGCCCGCCCAGCTCGAAGAAGTTGTCGTGACGGCCTACGCGTTCCACATTGAGCAACTCGGCCCAGAGGCTGGCCAAGGCAATTTCCGTGTCGCCCTGGGGCGCTTCGTATTCGCGTACCACCACCGAATCCAGCCCCGGTTCGGGCAAGGCCTTACGGTCGAGTTTGCCGTTGGGGCTCAGCGGCAACGCGTCGAGATGCACGAAGATCGCCGGCACCATAAATTCCGGCAAGTGCTGCAGCAGATGGCTGCGCAGCGCGTCGATGTCGCTGTGTACGCCGGTGTAATACGCCACCAGCCGTTGCTCGCGGGCGACCACGGCGGCTTCATTGACCGACGGGAACTCGGTCAGCCGCGCCTGGATTTCCCCCAGCTCAATGCGCAAGCCACGGATCTTCACCTGGTCATCATTGCGCCCCAGGTACTCGAGAGTGCCATCCGGCAAATAGCGCCCGACGTCACCGGTGCGGTACATGCGCCCCTGGGTAAACGGGTCATCGAGGAAACGTTCGGCAGTCAGCTCCGGCCGGTTCAGATACCCGCGCGCCACTTGCACGCCACCAATAAACAGCTCACCGACCACGCCCAGCGGAACCGGCTGCAACTGGCTGTCGAGCACGTACATGCGCGTATTGGCGATGGGCTTGCCGATTGGCGTGTTGTCCGGCACGTCAATGCCTGCGCAATTCCACGCAGTAACGTCGACGGCGGCCTCGGTCGGACCATACAGGTTATGCAATGCACTGCCCGGCAACTGCTGCTTGAAGCGCCGCACCAGGCTGCCTGGCAAAGCTTCGCCGCTGCACATCACGCGCACCAGCCCGGCTGCCTGGCTCACATCGCCATGGGCGAGGAATACATCAAGCATCGACGGTACAAAGTGCAGCGTGGTGATCTGTTCGGCCTCGATCACATCGCACAGGTACTCCGGTTCTTTATGCCCGCCAGGGCGCGCCATCACCAGGCGTGCGCCGGTGAACAGCGGCCAGAAGAATTCCCACACCGACACGTCGAAGCTGAACGGGGTTTTCTGCAGCACTGAGTCGTGCGCCGTGAGGCCGTATTCGTCCTGCATCCACAGCAGGCGGTTGACCACGCCACGGTGTTCGTTGATCACACCCTTGGGCTGCCCGGTTGAGCCCGAGGTGTAGATGACATACGCCGCCACGCCCGCTACGTCGGGGTTGTCGACGGGTTGCTGCTGCCAGCAAGGTCTGTCCAGATCGACCACCGGCACCGCGCCAAGCAACTCGCGCGTAACACCCTGGGCCAGCACCACAACCGGCGCACTGTCCTCCAGCATGTAGGCCAGGCGGTCCAGCGGGTACGCCGGGTCCAGCGGCACATAGGCGGCGCCGGCCTTGAGAATCGCGTACAGCCCGACCACCATCCCAAGGCCACGCTCCACGCAGATCGCCACCCGTGAATCCGCCTGCACGCCCAGCGCCAGCAGGTGATGGGCCAACTGGTTGGCCTGTGCGTTGAGTTCGGCATAGGTCAGTTGCTGCGTGCCCGCCTTGACGGCAATCGCGTCCGGCGTGCGCTGCACCTGCGCTTCGAACAGGCCGTGCAAGGTCTGGTCGAGGTTGTAGTTCACTTCGGTGGCGTTGAAATCCACCAGCAGGTGCTGGCGCTCACGCTCATCCAGCAGCGGCGCATGCGCAAGCACCGCCTGGTCGTTATCGACCATCGCCTGCAACACGCGGGTGAAATAGCCGACGTAGCGCTGCACGGTCGACTCATCAAACAAGGCCAACGCATATTCGAGCGCGCCGAGAATACTGCCCTGCACTTCGCCGAGGTTCAGCGACAAATCGAATTTGGCAAAGTGGCTGTTCTCGACAATGCCTTCCAAGGCCAGGTCGCCCAACGCCAGGGTCGGCGCGCTGCTGTCCTGCCAGCTCAGCAGGGTCTGGAACAACGGGCTATGGGCCAGGCTGCGCACCGGCCGGGTGATTTCCACCACTTGTTCGAACGGCAGGTCCTGATGGGCCTGGGCTTGCAGCGTCAGCGCCTTGACCCGCGCCAACAGCGCCTCGGTGCTCAACGCGCCCGAGGTGTCGATGCGCACCGCCAGGGTGTTGACGAACAAGCCGATCAACCCTTCGACTTCGCTGCGCGTGCGGTTGGCCACCGGCGAGCCGATCACCAGGTCCGGCTGCCCGGACAGCCGCGCCAGCAATGCGGCCCAGGCCGTCATCAAGGTCATGTACAGCGTGGTGCCATGGCGTTGGCTCAAGGCCTTGAGCCCAGCGGTCAGGCGTTCATCCAGGCGCACTTCGACGCTGCTGCCGGCGTAGTCCTGTTGCGCCGGCCGTGGTCGGTCGGTGGACAAGGCGAGCAACGCCGGCGCCCCCGCCAGGGCGGTTTGCCAATAGCTGCTCTGGCGCTGCAGCACTTCACCGCTGAGCCACAAACGCTGCCACACGGCAAAGTCGCCGTACTGGATTGCCAGCGCCGGCAACGGGTCAGGCAGGCCATGGCTGAAGGCTTGGTACAACGCCATCAGCTCGCGGGTCAGCACGCCCATCGACCAGCCATCGGAGACGATATGGTGCAAGGTCAGCAACAGCACATGGTGATCGTCGGCCATCACCACCAGACGCCCACGCAGCAACGGGCCGCGCTCCAGGTCGAACGGTGCCGAGGCTTCGCCGTGGATCAAGGCGTCCAGCGCCTGCTGCGGTTGCGGGTGGCGGCGCAGGTCCTGCACTTGCAGCGGCAGCACGTCTTCGGCGGGCACGATCAGCACCTTGGCGTCGTCGCCGTGCTGGGCGAAGCGACTGCGCAGGGTTTCGTGACGCGCGACGATACGCGCCAGCGCGCGTTGCAGCGCCTCGACGTGCAGCTGCCCACGCAGGCGCAGGCCGATAGGAATGTTGTAGGCGGTATTGGCGCCTTCCATCAGCGCCAGGAACCACAGGCGCTGCTGGGCGAACGACAACGGCACATCGTCCTCACGGTTGGCCGGCAGAATATCCGGCAAGGTGCTGCGCCCGGATTGGGCCAGCACTTCAGCCACGGCCGCCAGCTCGGCATTCGCAAACAGGTCGCCGAGGATCAACTCGACACCCAGGCGCTGGCGTACTTGGGAAACCATGCGCATCGCCAGCAGCGAGTGGCCGCCCAGTTCGAAGAAATGGTCGCGACGCCCGACGCGCGCGACGTGCAGTACATCGGCCCAGATCTGCGCCAATACGCTTTCGATCTCGCCCTGGGGCGCTTCGTACTCGCGGGTAAAGACGGCGGCCATGTCCGGCGCCGGCAAGGCCTTGCGGTCGAGCTTGCCATTGGCGGTGAGCGGCAACGCATCGAGCTTCACGTAGGCAACCGGGACCATATAGTCCGGCAGGTGCGCCACCAGGTGGGCGCGGATATCACCGACCGCCAGCGGGTCGAGCTGCGGGTTTTCAGTGAAGTACGCCACCAGCCGCTCTTCACGCACCAACACCACGGCTTCCTGAATGCCGGGCAACTGGTTGAGCTGGGTTTCGATTTCGCCCAATTCGATGCGCACGCCACGGATCTTCACCTGGTCGTCATTACGCCCCAAATACTCAATATTGCCGTCCGGCAGCCAACGCGCGAGGTCGCCGGTGCGGTACATGCGGCCCGCATTGAACGGGTCTTGCAGGAAGCGTTCGGCGGTCAGCTCCGGGCGGTTCAAATAACCACGGGCCACGCCCTTGCCGCCCACATACAGCTCACCGGCCACACCCAACGGCACCGGGCGTTGCTGCTCGTCCAGCAGGTACACCGTGGCATTCGCGATGGGTTTGCCGATGTGCAACGGCTGGCCTGCCTCGACCTTGCCGGAGGTGGCGACCACGGTGGCCTCCGTCGGGCCGTAGTTGTTAATCAGCTCGAAACGCTGGGCGCGCGCGAACTGGCGCAGGCGATCACCGCCGATCAGCAAGGTGCGCAACGTCGGGTGTTCGATCTGTTGGCTGAAAGCGTACTCGGCCACCGGCGTGGGCAAAAAGCACACGTCCAACGGTTGCGCGCACCACCAGGCGAGCAAGGCGTCGATGTCTTCGGCACCGTCGTTGGCCGGTGGCAGGTGCAAGGTCGCGCCCACACACAACGCCGGCCACACTTCCCAGGCCATCGCATCAAAGCCGAACCCGGCGACGCTGGCCGTGTGGCGCCCGGCGCACAGGTCAAAGGCGCGGCAATGCCAGTCGACCAGGTTGGCCACGGTGTGGTGTTCGACCATCACGCCTTTGGGCAGGCCGGTGGAGCCGGAAGTGTAGATCACATAGGCGAGGTTCGAAGGCGTGACATTGACCCTGGGGTTGCTCGCCGAGTGGTGCTGCCAGGTGAAGCGGTCCAGGTCTATCACCGGCACGTCCAGCGCGGGCAGGCGCTCCAGCAGCGACTGCTGGGTGAGTACCGCCACCGGCGCGCTGTCGGTCAGCAGGTAATTCAGGCGCTCGGCCGGGTGCGACGGGTCGACCGGCACGTAGCAGGCGCCGGCCTTGAGAATCGCCAGCAGCCCGGCCAGGGTGTCCAGGCCACGACGGGCGACGATGGCGACGCGGTCGTCGGGCTTGACCCCCAGCGCCAGCAGGTGATGGGCCAGCAGGTTGGCCTGCTGGTTCAGCTCGGCGTAGGTCAGCTGCCGGCCTTGGTAAACGGCGGCGATGGCGCTGGGCGTGCGGGCCGCCTGGGCCTCGATACGCGCGTGCAGCGTGGTGCCTTGGGGGAACTCGGCGTGGGTCGCGTTGAACTGCTCCAGCAGCTGTTGTTGCTCGGCGGCAGGCAGCACCGACACCTGCTTGAGCGCGGTGTTAGGCGCCTGTTCCAGGGCCGTCACCAGGTTTTCCAGGGCGGTTTGCAAATACGCGCAGACGCGCTGCGGGTCCACCTGGGGGGTGGCCAGCAGGCGCAGGATAAAGCCGTCGCCCACGTCATCCACGCTGAGGGTCAGCGGGTAGTTGGTGCGCTCATCGGAGCGCAGCGTCTCAATACCGCGCCAGGCCGCCACCGCTTCGCTGCCGGTGCCGGTGCCGCTGTGGCGATAGTTGAGCAAGGCGCTGAACAGCGGCGTCGGCGCCACCACCCCACTGCAACGTTGCGCCAAAGCCAGGGGCGCATGTTCATGGCGCAACAGGCTGGTCAGGCGCACATGGGTCGCCTTGATGCCGGCGCGCAGGTCTTCGCTGCCCACGTCCACCCGAAACGGCAAGGTGTTGATGAAGATGCCCAAGGCCCGTTCGGTGTCGTGCCCACCCTGCATGCGCCCCATCAGCACGGTGCCGAACACCACCTGGGATTTGCCCGCCAGCACGCTGAGCACCTGGGCCCAGCCGAAGTGGAACAGGCTGGCGACGCTCACACCCAACAGGCGAGCCTGCACGCGCAGGCGCTGGTTGAGGCTGGCCGCCAGCGGCCAGTCGAGTTCGGTGATATCGCGCCCGTCGCCCTGCACATCCTGCAAGCCAAACGGCAGGGTCGGCTCGACCACATCGCCGAGCATCTGCTGGAAAAACGCCTCGTGCTGCTGCTCGCTGACACCCAGCCGCGCCTGGGCCACGTAATTGCGAAACGGCACCGCGTCCCCCAATTGCGCCGCGTGGCCCTGCAAGAATGCCTGCATTTCATGCCGCACCACTTCCAGGGCACTGTGGTCCAGGGCCATGTGATGAAACAGCAGCATGGCGACGATGCGCTGGCGCGCCGGGTCTTGCGCCCACGCCAGGCGCAGCAGCGGTGCCTGGGTAACGTCGAGGCGGAAATGCCGGGCATCGAAACGTTCGTGGAGCTGCGCGGCGATGTCGCCGTCGGCCGGGTCCAGCTCAACCTTCAGCACCGGCAAGCGCGCCGTGCGCCACACCACTTGCGAGGGTTGCTGCAAACCGTCCCAGACCACGCCGGTGCGCAGGATATCGTGGCGCTCGATCACCCTTTGCAGCGCCTGGGCAAACGTCTCGAAACGCTCGACACTGTCGAAGGCGAACTGCGACTGCATCACGTAAGGGTCACCGTGCTCGGCGCTGACATGGTGAAAGAGAATGCCTTCCTGCAACGGCGCCAGCGGGTAAATATCCTGGATGTTCGCCACACCGCCGTCGACGGTGGCAACGATGCGGTCGATCTCGTCCTGGCTCAGCGTCGACAGCGTCAGCATGCCCGGCGTAATGCTTACGGCGCCCACCGGTATGCCATTGGCCGGTACCTCGACGTTGCCCGCCTTGGTCGCCGAATACTCGCCGGCCTTGATCAACTCGATCAGCGCCGGCTTATGCTCACGCAACGCGGCGAGGATCGCCGGGTCGCTCAAGGCTTGTTTGTTCCCTTGCACCGACAACTGCTCGCCCTTGAGCGCCAGTTGGATGTCCCCTGTTTTCAGCGTCGCCAACAGCTCAAAAATGCTCACAGGACGATCTCCATTCGTTCAGTTATGGCGGCGTAGCCGGCCAGGGTCGGCTGCTCGAACAGCGCCCGCACATCGCATTCCATGCCTTCCTGGCGCAGGCGCCCGATCAAGCTCACGGCCAGCAGCGAGTGCCCGCCCAGTTCAAAGAAATTGTCGTCACGCCCGACCCGCTCCACCTTGAGCAATTCGGCCCAGAGCCTGGCCAGGAGGATTTCGGTGTCGCCTTGCGGCGCCACGTACTCACGCACGATCAGCGCTTCCATGCCCGGCGCAGGCAAGGCCTTGCGGTCAAGCTTGCCATTGGGGCTCAGGGGCAGTGCGTCGAGGTGCACGAACAGCGCAGGCACCATGAAGTCCGGCAGGTGCTGCAGCAGATGGGCGCGCAGCTGTTCGATGTCGGTGTGTAGGCCGGTGTAATAGGCGATCAGCCGGTCGTCGCGGGCGACCACGGCGGCCTCGTTGACCTGTGGATGCTCCAGCAGCCGCGCCTGAATTTCACCCAGCTCGATGCGCAAGCCACGGATCTTCACCTGGTCATCGTTACGGCCCAGGTATTCGATATTGCCGTCGGGCAAATAGCGGCCGATGTCACCGGTGCGGTACATCTGCCCCTGGCTGAACGGGTCATTGAGGAAGCGTTCGGCAGTCAACTCAGGGCGGTTCAGGTAACCCCGCGCCACTTGCACGCCACCGATAAACAACTCACCCACCACGCCCAAAGGCACCGGCTGCAATTGTGTATCCAGCAGGTACATGCGCGTGTTGGCAATCGGCTTGCCAATCGGGGTGTTGTCCGGCACGTCAGGGCGTGCGCAGTTCCACGCGGTCACATCCACCGCTGCTTCGGTTGGGCCATACAAGTTGTACAGGCCGATCCCTGGCAATTGCTGTTTGAAGCGCCGCACCAGGCTACCCGGCAGGGCTTCGCCGCTGCACATTACGCGCACCAGCGCGGCCGCCTGGCTCACATCGCCATGGGCCAGGAATACCTCCAGCATCGACGGTACAAAGTGCAGCGTGGTGATGTGCTCGGCTTCGATCACTGCGCACAGGTACGCCGGGTCTTTGTGCCCACCCGGACGCGCCATCACCAAGCGCGCGCCGGTGAACAGCGGCCAGAAGAACTCCCACACCGACACGTCGAAACTGAACGGGGTTTTCTGCAACACCGCGTCATGGGCTTTGAGGCCGTAGGCGTCCTGCATCCACAGCAAGCGGTTGACCACCCCGGCGTGTTCGTTGATCACGCCTTTGGGCTGGCCGGTGGAGCCGGAGGTGTAGATCACGTAGGCCTGATGCTGAGCCGTGAGGCCCGGCACCTGCGGATTGCTTGCGGGCTGGTGCTGCCAGGTGCTGTGATCAAGGTCGATCACCGGCACATTACCCAGCAATGCGCGGGTGGCGGCTTGGGCCAGCACCAGCACGGGCGCACTGTCTTGCAGCATGTAGGCGATGCGATCTTGCGGATAGGCCGGGTCCAGCGGCACGTAACCGCCACCGGCCTTGAGGATGGCAAACAGGCCGACGACCATGTCCACGCCACGCTCGACACAGATGCCCACGCGCGAATCCGGCAGCACACCGCACTCACGCAGGTGGTGGGCCAGGCGGTTGGCGCTGGCATTAAGCTGGGCGTACGTCAGCTGTTGCTCGCCGGCCTTCACCGCCAGTGCATCCGGCGTGCGCAGTACCTGCGCCTCGAACAGGCCGTGCAGGGTCTGGTCAAGGTCGTAGTCGACTTGCGTGGCATTGAAGTCGACCAGCAGGTGTTGACGCTCCTGCGCCTCCAGCACCGGCAGGCGGTTGACCGGCAGCTGCGGCGCCTGCTCCAGCGCCTCGACCAGGCCTTGCAGCGTCACCTGCATAAAGCCGCAGATGCGCTGCGCACCGATCTGGACCGGCGTCATCGCGGTCAGGCGGAAGCCGTCGCCCTGATCGTCCACGTTCAGCGTCAGCGGGTAGTTGGTGCGCTCCTCGCTGGCCAGGGTCTGGATGCCCTGCCACGCTTCGGACACGGCAGCCTGTTGGCTGTCGCTGTGACGGTAGTTGAGCATGGCGCTGAACAACGGCTGCGGCGCGGCGACGCCACTGCACCGCTGGGCCAGGGCCAAGGAGGCGTGTTCATGGCCAAGCAATGCAGTCAGGCGCGCATGGGTGTGCTTGACCGCGGTGCGCACACTGCTCGCGTCGATATCCACCCGCAGCGGCAAGGTGTTGATGAACATGCCCAGCGCGCGGTCGCTGCCTTTGCCGCCTTGCATGCGGCCGAGCAACACGGTGCCGAACACCACGCTTTCCTGGCCGGCGGTGCTCGCCAGCACGCGCGCCCAAGCCAGGTGGAACAGGCTGGCGGCACTCACGCCGAGTACGCGCGCCTGAGCCCGCAGGCGCTGATTGAGCGCCGGCGGCAGGTGCTGTTGCACCTCTTCGATCGCCGTGCCGTCGCCGCGCACATCCTGCAGACCAAACGGCAGGGTCGGCTCGCTGATGTCACCGAGCATCTCGCGGAAGAACGCTTCATGAGCCTGTTCGCTGACACCCAAGCGCGCCTGGGCCACGTAGTTGCGGTAAGGCGTGACGTCACCGGCAAGCGGCGCCTGGCCGAGCAGGCTGGCCTGCATTTCGTGGCGCACACCGTCGAGTGCGGTGTGGTCCAGGGCAATGTGGTGGAACAACAAGATGGCGACCACCCGGTGTTGCGCCGGGTCCTGGGCATACACCAGGCGTACCAGCGGCGCCTCGGCCATCGACACGCGCAAGTGACGCGGGTCGAAGCGCTGGTGCAATTGCTCGATCACATCGCCTTCAAGCGAGACTTCCTGCACCGCCAACTGCGCCTGGCGCCACACCACTTGCAGCGGTTGCGCCAGGCCTTCCCAGACCACGCCGGTGCGCAGGATGTCATGCCGGTTGATCACCTGTTGCAGCGCCTGGGCAAAAGCGTTCAGGCGCTCGACGCTGTCGAAGGCCAGGTGCGATTGCAGCAGGTACGGGTCGCCGCTTTCGGCGGTGATGTAGTGGTAGAGAATGCCTTCCTGCAGCGGTGCCAGCGGGTAGATGTCCTGCACGTTGGCCGCGCCACCGGGCACGCCGGCAACCACTTGATCAATCGTCGACTGGTCGAGATCGACCAAAGGCAACATGTCCGGGGTGATGCGCTGGCAGTCAGCGGCGATACGGTTGGCCGGCACTTGCACTTCCAGGCCACTGCCCACGGTGGCGGCCAGGGCAGCCAGGGTTGGTTGACTGAACAGCACGCGCACGTCACAGCTGAGGCCGACCTGGCGCATGCGTTCGATCAGGCTCACGGCCAACAACGAATGGCCGCCCAGCTCGAAGAAGTGGTCATGGCGACCGACCTGCTCAACCTGCAGCACCTCGGCCCAGATCCGCGCCAAGGTGGTTTCCACCTCGCCTTGCGGCGGCGCATAGTCGCGGCTCAGCAACGCGGTTTGGTCGGGCTGCGGCAAGGCCTTGCGGTCGAGCTTGCCGTTGGCGGTCAGCGGCAGCGCATCGAGTTTGACGTAGGCCACCGGCACCAGTGCCTCGGGCAATTGTTCTTGCAGTTGTGCACGCAGGGTTTCAATCGCCAGCGGGTATGTTTCAGTGAACCAGGCCACCAGACGGCCCTCGCGCACCAACACCACGGCTTCAGCGACGCCGTCCAATGCTGCCAGGCGGCTTTCGATTTCGCCGAGTTCAACACGTACGCCGCGCACTTTCACCTGATCATCGTTACGACCGAGGTACTCGATATTGCCGTCGGGCAACCAGCGCACCAGGTCGCCGGTGCGGTACATGCGCCCGCTGTTGAACGGGTCTTGCAGGAAGCGTTCGGCGGTCAAATCGGCGCGGTTCAAATAGCCCCGCGCCACGCCGCTGCCGCCCACGTACAGCTCACCGGCGACACCCACCGGCACCGGGCGCAACTGCGCATCCAGCACGTACACACTGGCATTCGCGATAGGCCTGCCGATATGCAGCGCCTGCCCGGCGCGCACGCGGCCAGAGGTGGCAACTACCGTGGCCTCGGTCGGCCCGTAGTTGTTGATCACCGCAAAGCGCCGCTCGTGGGTGAACTGGCGCAGGCGATCGCCGCCGATCAGCAGGATGCGCAAGGTCGGATGCTGCAGGTTCTGACTGAACGCGTATTCGGCCACTGGGGTGGGCAGGAAGCTCACGTCCAGTGGCTGCGCCAGCCACCAGGCGAGCAGTTCGTCGATGTTTTCATTGCCGACCTGGGCAGGCGGCAGGTGCAGGATGGCGCCTGCGCAGAGTGCCGGCCAGACTTCCCAGGCCATGGCGTCGAAGCCAAACCCGGCGACGCTGCTGGTGTGGCTGCGCGCATCCAGGCCGAAGGCCTCGCAATGCCAGTGCACCAGGTTTTCCACGGTGCGGTGTTCCACCATCACGCCTTTGGGTTGGCCGGTGGAGCCGGAGGTGTAGATCACATAGGCCAGGTGCGCCGGGGTCAGGCTCGCCAGTTGCGGGTTGCCGACAGACGGGTGCAGCAAGCGTGCGTCGAACAGGTCAACGGTGGCCTGCGTACCCAATAGATCACGGGTGCTTGGCTCAGCCAGTACCGCGACCGGCGCGCTGTCCTGCAGCAGGTAGGCGATACGCTCGGCGGGGTAAGCCGGGTCAATGGGCACGTAGCCCGCGCCGGCCTTGAGAATCCCCAGCAGCCCGACCAGCATCTGCGGGCCACGGCGGCAGCAGATAGCCACGCGGTCGTCCGGCTGCACGCCGAGCGCCAGCAGGTGATGGGCCAACTGGTTGGCGCGCTGATTGAGTTGCTGATAGGTCAGGACTTCACCGTCCTGCTGCACGGCAATCGCATGGGGCTGGCGTTCGACCTGGGCTTCAAAGGCCCCGTGCACGGTGAACCCGGTGGGGAAATCCGCAGCGGTCGCATTGAATTCACGCAACAGGGTTTCGCGTTCTGCCGGGGGCAAAATCGGCAGGTGATTCAGCCCGGTGTTTGTCGAGTTTTCCAATGCCGCGACCAGTTGCTCCACGGCGCTGTGCATGTAGCCACACAGGCGCTGGGCGCCGATCTGCGGGAGCGCCAGCACGCTCAGGCCAAAGCCTGCGCCGCCAAAGTCGTCGACACTGAGGGTCAGCGGATAGTTGCTGCGTTCTTCGCCGCCCAGCAGTTGCACGCCCTCCCAAATGCCGTGGCCATCGCGGGCCATTTCGCCGGGGCTGCTGTGGCGGTAATTGAGCAACGCGCTGAACAACGGCACCGTCGTCGGCACCCCGCTGCAACGCTGGGCGAGTGCCAGGGACGCGTGCTCGTGACCGAGCAATGCGCTCAGGCGCGCATGGGTGGCCTTGACCGCGACGGCGGCGCCAGCAGCCACATCAACACGCAGCGGCAAGGTATTGATGAACATGCCCAACGCGCGGTCGGCGCCCTCACCGGCCTGCATGCGGCCCATGAGTACGGTGCCGAACACCACATCATCACGCCCGGCAACCAGCCCCAACACTTGCGCCCAGGCCAGGTGCATCAGGCTGGCTGCGCTGACGCCCAGCGCCCGCGCCTGTTCACGCACACGCACGGCCAGTGCCGCGTCCAGGTGCAGCTCGGCCTCTTCGATATCGCGGCCATCGCCCTGCACATCTTGCACGCCAAACGGCAAGGTCGGTTCATCGACCTCGGCGAGCATGTCGCGGAAGAACTGCTCATGCTCGGCCACGCTGACACCGAGGCGCGCCTGGGCGACATAGTTGCGGAACGGCGCCGCCTCGGGCAATGCATCCGCCTGGTTGAACAGAAACGCGCGCATCTCCTGGCCGACCACTTCCATGGCGGTGTGGTCCAGCGCCAGGTGGTGGAACAACAGGATCGCCGCAACCCGATTATTCGCCGGGTCCTGGGCGTAGACCATGCGCAGCAGCGGCGCCTGGGTGATGTCCAGGCGATAGTGACGGGCATCAAAACGCTCGTGCAGTTGCTCGATAATGCCGCCATCGGCCGGGTCCAGCGTCACCGCCTGTACGACCAGCTGCGCGTCGCGCCAGACCACTTGCACCGGGCTGTCGAGGCCTTCCCAGACCACGCCGGTGCGCAGGATGTCGTGACGCGCCACCACCTGCTGCAGTGCGCCCATAAAGGCGTGCAAGCGTTCCAGGCTGTCAAACGCCATGCGCGATTGCAGCAGGTACGGGTCGCCCTGTTCGGCGCTGATATGGTGATAAAGAATGCCTTCCTGCAACGGCGCCAGCGGGTAGATATCCTGCACATTGGCGGCGCCGCCGGGGACGTTGGCG
This sequence comes from Pseudomonas sp. R76, assembly GCF_009834565.1. Classification (GTDB taxonomy): domain Bacteria; phylum Pseudomonadota; class Gammaproteobacteria; order Pseudomonadales; family Pseudomonadaceae; genus Aquipseudomonas. Next base: position 2,867,144 of record NZ_CP019428.1, on the reverse strand, counting down.
ACAATGCGGTCGATAGCCGTCTGGTCGAGCTGCACCAGGGTCAACATCGACGGCGTGATGTGCGTGCAACCCGCTGGAATGCCATTGGCCGGCACCACTATTTCACGGCCGCTGCCGACTGCCGCCGCCAGTGCTGCCAGGCTTGGCTGGTTGAACAACACGCGCACGTCACAGCTCAGGCCGACCTGGCGCATGCGTTCAATCAGGCTGACGGCCAGCAACGAATGCCCGCCCAACTCAAAGAAGTGATCATGACGCCCGACGCGTTCCAGCTTGAGCACGTCCTGCCAGATCTGCGCCAGCAGGGTTTCCACTTCGCCTTCCGGCGCCTCGTAGCCACGGCTGAGCAACGCGTTCTGGTCCGGCACCGGCAGGCCCTTGCGGTCGAGCTTGCCGTTGGCGGTCAGCGGCAGCAGCTCCAGCCACACATAGGCCGACGGCACCATGTAGTCCGGCAACTGGCCTTGCAGGTGGGCGCGCAGTGCTTGGATATTCAACGCAGCCTGGGCGGTGTAGTACGCCACCAGGCGCTTGTCGCCCGGCTCGTCTTCGCGGGCCAGCACCACGGCGTCTTTCACGCCAGGGAAGGCGGCCAGGCAGCTTTCGATTTCGCCAGGCTCGATGCGGAAACCGCGAATCTTTACTTGCAGGTCATTGCGTCCCTGGTACAGCAATGTGCCGTCGGCCTGCCAACTGGCCAGGTCGCCGGTGCGGTACAGCAGGCCTTCGCCGAAGGGGTTCGGGATAAACTTTTCAGCGGTCAATTGCGGCTGGTTCAAGTACCCCTTGGCCACACCCGCGCCGCCGATATACAGCTCGCCGACCACGCCCAGCGGCAGCGGTTGCTGACGCGCGTCGAGCACATAGGCCTGGGCATTCGCAATCGGCCGGCCAATCGGAATGCCGCCCTCTCCCAGTGCGGTGATTTCAAAGGTGGTGGAGAACGTGGTGGCTTCGGTCGGCCCGTAGCCATTGAGCAGATGCTGGGGTTTGCCGTGCTTGAGCACGCGGCCGATCACCTGCGGGTCGAGCACGTCGCCGCCGACGATCAGGTAGCGCAGTTGGCGGAACACCGGCAGCAACGCATCAGCGTATTGATGGAACAGACCCGCCGTCATCCACAACACGCTGACGGCTTGCTCTTGCAACAGCGCGGCAAACGCCGCCTGGGACAGCAACACCGCATGCTCGACCACCACCACACAACCGCCATTGAGCAACGGCGCCCACACGTCGAGGGTGCTGGCATCGAAGGCCGGGTTGGAGGCAAAGGCTACGCGGTCGCGGTCGTTGAAATCGGCGTAGCCGTTGTTCAGCACCAGCCGCGAGACGGCGCGGTGCGGCACTTGCACGCCTTTGGGGGCGCCGGTGGAGCCGGAGGTGTACATGATGTACGCCACGCTTTGCGAAGACTGGGCCAAGTCGGGGTTGCGGGGCGACTGCGCGTCCAGGTTCAGGTCGGCCAGGGTATTGAGGACACGATGCGCGCCGCTGTCTTGCACGATAAAGGCTTGGCGCTCGAGCGGGGCATTGACGTCCAGCGGTACATACACGGCTGCGCACTTGAGGATCGCCAGTTGGCACACGAGTAAATCCAGTGAACGTGGCAGTGCAATCGCCACGCTTTCGCCGGGCTGCACACCTTGATTGATCAGGTGATGGGCCAGGCGATTGGCGCGACGATTGAGGTCGCGATAACTCAAGGACAAGGCGCCATGCACCGCCGCCACAGCTTCGGGGCGCGCCAGGGCCTGGGCTTCGAACAACTGGTGCACGGTGAGCTGCGACGGGTATTCGCGGGCGGTGGCGTTGAAGTCCACCAGCAGTTGGTGGCGCTCGCCCGCCGGCAGAATCGACACCGCCTGCAAGGCCGTGGTCGGCGCTTGCTGCAACGCAGCCACCAGATGGCCCAGCGCGGTAAGCATGTAGGTGCCCACGCGCTGTACATCCACGCTGGCCACGCCTTGCACCGTCAGCGCAAAGCCGCTGCCCAGGTCGTCGACGTTGAGCACCAGCGGGTAGTTGCTGCGCTCTTCGGAACTCAGAATCTCGATACCGGACGCCGCGAACGGGCTGTCGCCCGGCGCCTCACCCGGCGCACTGTGACGGTAATTGAGCAAGGTGCTGAACAACGGCAGCGAACCCGGTACGCCACTGCAACGCTGGGCCAGTGACAGCGAGGCGTGTTCATGCCCAAGCAACTGCGCCAGGCGCGCGTGGGTGGCGCGCACGCCGGCTTGCACGCTGACGGCACCGAGGCTGACGCGCAACGGCAAGGTGTTGATGAACATCCCCAGCGCGCGGTCGGCGCCCTCGCCGCCCTGCATGCGGCCCAGCAACACGGTGCCGAACACCACGTCTTGCTGGCCGGAGACTTGCGCCAACACCTGCGCCCAGGCCAGGTGCACCAGGCTGGCGGTGCTCACGCCCAATTGCCGCGCTTGTTCGCGCAAGCCGTGGCTGAGTGCCGGTTCCAGTGGCAAATGCGCTTCGACGATGCCGCTGCCGTCGCCATTCACGTCCTGCAACCCGAACGCCAGCGTCGGCTCATCGATGTCGCCGAGCATGTCGCTGAAGAACGCTTCGTGTTGCGCCTGCGTGACACCCAGGCGCGCCTGGGCCACGTAGTTGCGGTACTGCACCGCGTCCGGCAACTGCGCGCCTGTGCCGGCCAGGCTGGCGCTCATTTCTTCGACCAGCACTTGCAAGGCGGTGTGATCGAGCAGGATATGGTGCAGGAGCAGAATGCCGACGTAGCCGCCCGGCTGCTCGGCGTAGCCAAAATGCATCAGCAAGGCGCGCGACAGGTCGAGGCGATAGTGACGCGGGTCGAAGCGTTGTTGCAGCTGCGCCAGCGCGTCAACGCCGTGCACGTCGATGCGCTCGACCGCCAACGGCGCCTGGCGCAACACCACTTGCACCGGCTCATCCAGGCCTTCCCAGAGAATACTGGTGCGCAGAATGTCATTGCGTTCTATCACGCTGTGCAGCGCGCGGATAAACGCGTCCACCGCCGTTTGGTCGGCGAAGCTGAACTGCACCTGCAGCACGTAGGGGTCGCCCTCGGTGGTTGCCAGGTGATGGTAAAGAATGCCCGCTTGCAACGGCGCCAGGCCGTAGATGTCCTGCACATTGGCAACGCCGCCGGGCACGCTGTTGACGATATGGTCGATCGCGGCCTGGTCCAGCGTCACCAGCGGCAGCATGTCCGGCGTGATCTGAGCGCTCGTCGCGCTGATCAGGTTGGCCGGCACCTGCACTTCCTGCTGCCCGCCTACCGCCGCCGCAAGCGCAGCCAGTGTAGGCTGGCCGAACAGCACGCGAACATCGGCGCTCAGGTCCACCTGGCGCATGCGCTCGATCAGTTTGACCGCCAGCAGCGAGTGGCCGCCGAGTTCGAAGAAGTTGTCGTCACGGCCGACTTTGTCGAGCTTCAACAGCTCCTGCCAGATAGCCGCGATGGCGGTTTCCACCGCGCCTTGCGGTGCCGCGTAGCCACGTCGGGCCAATGCGTCGGCATCCGGTGCGGGCAAGGCCTTGCGGTCGAGTTTGCCGTTGGTGGTGAGCGGGAATGTATCCAGGAGCACGAAGGCGCTGGGCACCATGTACTCGGCCAGGCTCAGCAGCAAGTGGTCGCGCAATTCGGCAGCCCCGAGTTCACGCTCGGCGATCACGTAGGCCACCAGGCGTTTGTCACCCGGTTGGTCTTCACGGGCGATCACCACAGCGTCGCGCACGCCATCGGCGGTGGCCAGGCGGGCTTCGATTTCGCCCAGTTCGATCCGGAAACCGCGGATCTTTACTTGGTCGTCATTTCGGCCCAGGTACTCGACGCTGCCGTCCGCCAGCAGGCGCCCGAGGTCACCGGTCTTGTACATGCGCAGGCCGGTGGCCGGGTCGGCCAGGAAGCGTTCGGCATTCAGTTCGTCGCGGTTGAGGTAACCACGCGCCACCCCGGCGCCGCCGACATATAGCTCGCCAACCACGCCCATCGGCAGCGGCTCGCGGCGCTCGTCGAGCACGTACAGTTGCAGGTCGGGAATACGCACGCCAATCGGGCGGACGCCCACCAGCTGCGCGTCCGCCGCCTCCAGTGCGCGGTAGGTGACGTGCACGGTGGTTTCGGTGATGCCGTACATGTTGACCAGCTGCGTACCGGCGTTGATGGCGCGGGCATACCACGGCTTGAGCATGCCGGGCTCAAGGGCTTCGCCGCCAAAAATCACCTGGCGCAACGAATGCGACTGGCTGCTTTGCGCCGCGATCAGTTGGCGGAATGCACTGGGCGTCTGGTTGAGGATGCTCACACCGGCTTCGCAGATCAGCGCGTAACACTCATCCGGCGAACGGCTGACCAGTTGCGGCACGATCAGCAATTGGCCGCCGTGCATCAGCGCGCCCCAGATTTCCCAGACCGAGAAGTCGAACGCAAAAGAATGGAACAGCGCCCACACGTCGTTGCTGTTGAAGCCGAACCAGTGCTGGGTGGCGGTGAACAGCCGCGCGACTTGGCGGTGTTCGATCATCACGCCTTTGGGCAGGCCGGTGGAACCCGAGGTGTAGATCACGTAAGCCAGGTTGGCCGGGCTGAGTTGAATGCGTGGGTTGACGATGGACTCGCCGCGCAGGCTGTTGAGGTCGATCTGGGCCAGATCGCCCACCAAGTGGCGGGTGTTGGCTTGCACCAGCACGGCCAAAGGTTCGCTGTCGGCCAGGGTGTAGGCGATGCGCTCCAGCGGGTACGCCGGGTCAATCGGCACGTAGCCCGCGCCAGCCTTGAGGATACCCAGCAGGCCGATGATCATCTCCGGGCCGCGCTCTACGCAGATGGCCACGCGATCATCCGCGCGCACGCCTTGGGCCAGCAGGCGGTGGGCGACCTGGTTGGCGCGTTCGTTGAGTTGGCGGTAGGTCAGGCGCTGATTGTTGAAGCGCAAGGCAATGGCTTCAGGCTGGGCGGTGGCGTGGGTTTCGACGTGCTGGTGGATCAGTGCGGTGTCGGCGTAGTGCGTGGAGCTTTGGTTGAGGCTGTGCAGCAGGTGGTGGCGCTCGGTGTCAGGCAGGATGGTCAGGCCGCTCAGCGGCTGATCCGGTCGCTGCTCCAGGGCATCGGCCAGGCTGTGCAGCGCGGTCTGCAGGTAGCCGGCGACACGTTGGGCGCCAATGCGCGCGTCGACCATGACGGTCAGCGCGAAGTCTTCGCCCAGGTCGTCGACGTTGACGGTCAGCGGGTAGTTGGTGCGCTCCTCGGCGCCCAGCACCTGAATGCCTTCAGCAACGTCGATGACCGCGGCCATATCGCTGGCGGCGCTGTGACGGTAGTTGAGCATCGCGCTGAACAGCGGCGTCGGCGCGGCCACACCACTGCAACGCTGGGCCAAGGCGAGGGACGCATGTTCGTGGTTGAGCAAGGTGGTAAGGCGTTCATGGGTGGCCTTGACCCCGGCGCGCACGCCCTGCGCGCCCACGTCCACGCGCAGCGGCAAGGTGTTGATGAACATGCCCAGAGCGCGTTCACCGCCCTCGCCTGCGCCCATGCGGCCGAGCATCACGGTGCCGAACACCACGGCGTCACGGCCGGACACCACCCCCAAAACGCGCGCCAGCGTCACGTGCATCATGCTCGCCACACTCACGCCGAGGGGGCGCGCCAGGCTGCGCAGACGACGGCTCAAGCTGCTGTCGACGGCGACGCGCGCCCCATCAATGCCCTGCCCATCGCCTTGCACATCCTGCAAACCGAACGGCAAGGTCGGCTCATCGATATCCGCCAGCATCTCGCGGAAGAATGCCTCGTGGGCCTGCTCACTGACGCCGTGGCGCACCTGGGCGATGTAGCTGCGGAACGCGACCGGCTCAGCGGCCTGGGCCTGCGCGCCGGCCAGGTACAGCTGGATTTCGTGGCGCACCACGTCGAGGGCGGTGTGGTCGAGGATGGTGTGGTGAAACAGCAGCATCGCCACCACGCGTCTGTTGACCGGGTCGTCGGCAAACACCAGGCGCAGCAGCGGCGCCTGGCCCAGGTCCATGCGGTAAGTGCGCGCGTCGTAGCGCGCCAGCAGTTGGGCGAGCACGTCACCGCCGTTGAAGTGCGCCTCGTCGCAGGCCAGCGTCGCCTTGCGCCACACCACTTGCAGCGGCTCGTCGAGGCGTTCCCAGGCCATGGACGTGCGCAGGATATCGTGGCGATCAATCACCCATTGCAGCGCTTGCGCGAAGGCCTCGAAGCGGGTGCGGCTGTCGAACACAAACTGCGCGTGCAGCACGTAAGGGTCGCCCTGCTCCGCCGAAAGATGGTGGTAGAGCATGCCTTCCTGCAGCGGCGCCAGCGGGTAGATGTCCTGCACATTTGCCGCGCCGCCGGGGATGGCGGCGACGATGCGGTCGATGGCCGGCTGGTCGAGGTTGACCAGCGCCAGCATGTCCGGGGTGATGCGATACGCCGGGCTCAGCCAGTCACCGCCCTGGGCGGCCACCCATTCAAGCAAGCGCGGCTTGTGCGCGATCAGTTGATCCCACAGCGCGTCATCCAGCGCTTCATCGTCGCCGAGGATGATCAGGTCGCCTTCTTCCAGTTGCAGACGGATCGCGTGAGTGGAAATCGCTGCCAATAATTCGCTGAACTGCATGGGGTAACCTGCCTGATAAGTCACGGTGGAGGAGAAAATCCGTTTTCAGCTGCCGTTTTGGCTCGGGTGTGCTGGGCGCCGCTAAAAAGCAGGCGCAGCCGCAAGCCTGGAGAGGCTTCCGGCAGGCTTGGAAAATTAAGGGATTTGGCAGGCGGGGGGTGACATGGGAAGCGGGGACAAGCGGGAATCAGGCAACGTTCAGTTTTTTTTACGACGACACGCTATCGATATGCCGATAGTCCAGGTTCAGCTCACGCGCCAGCTGGGTGGCACGCCCGAGTTTGATCGGCCCGCGTTCGATATCCACCAGTAGCCCAGGGCAATCGAGCAGCGGTAAACCGGCGATATCCTTCAGCCGCCCATCGGTAATTACCAGCAGACGCTGTTGCTCGGCGGGATAACGCTGGCGTCGCGCTTGCAGCCACTGCCCGGCCTCGGACAAGGCCGCCAGCAACGGCGTGCCGCCGCCCGCACCGAGCCGGGACAGCCAACCGGTCAGGCCTTTGGCGGCCTTCAAGCCCTGCACCTGCCAGGTGGGCGCTTGCCCGCTGGCGGTGAGTAACGCCATGCGTGCGCGTTGCCGATAGGCATCGTCGAACAACTGGGCGAGCAAGCCTTTGGCGTCGGTCAACGCGCCATGGCGCCGGGTGGACGCCGAGGCATCCACAATCACCAGCCACAGCTCATGGGCCGCGCGACTGCGCAGGTGGTAGAGCAAATCCGCGCGGCTGCGCGGCCGACCGCCAAGCAAGGTGCCCGGCCAGTTGATCGCACCGTGTTTGGCGCTGCGCGCCTTGCCGTGCCTGCCGTTGTCCAGTCGCCCCAGCTTGGGCCGGGCATCCGCCCCCGCGTCAGGTCGAGGGCGAATGCCTAAGGCTTTTTTGGCCAGGTGGGTACTTCGCGGCGTGCGCCCGTGGGCAAGGCCGGCGCGGGCATGTCGCCCCATTGGCCCTGGCCGGGTGACGTGTCTGAAGGCTGGGGCGCCTGGCCCTGATTGGGCGGGCTCGCCGGCGGGGTTTGCGCTTGGCGGCGATGGCGCAAGGCAAATTCGGCCACCGCTTCGATGTCTTCTTCGGCGATGGCGGCAGCACCGCGCCAGGCCGCATGGGCGCGTGCGCCGCGCAACCACACGAGGTCGGCGCGCAGGCCGTCGACGCCAGCGGCGAAACAGCGCTCGGTGATCTGCGCCAAGGCCTGGTCATCCAGCTCAATGCTCTCAAGCCGCGCCCGCGCCTGGGTGCAGCGCTCGCGCAAGGCGGCTTGTTGCTCGGCCCATTGGCTGCAAAACGCGCCCGGGTCAGTGTCGAAATCCAGGCGCCGACGGATGATTTGCCCACGCTCGGCAGGCAGGGTGTGCCCACTCAACGCCACGTTAAAACCGAAGCGGTCGAGCAGTTGCGGGCGCAGCTCGCCCTCTTCCGGGTTCATGGTGCCGATCAACACGAAGCGCGCGGAGTGACGATGGGAAATGCCATCGCGCTCGATCAGGTTGGTGCCGCTGGCGGCCACGTCCAGCAGCAGGTCCACCAGGTGATCGGGCAGCAGGTTGACTTCATCGACGTACAGCACGCCGCCATCGGCCTTGGCCAATACGCCGGGGGAGAATTGCGCACGGCCTTCGCCCAGAGCGGCGTCCAGGTCCAGCGTGCCGACCAGGCGTTCTTCGGTGGCGCCCAGCGGCAGGGTGACGAACTGACCGCTGGCGAGCAGATCCGCCAGGCCTCGCGCCAGGGTGGATTTGGCCATGCCGCGCGGGCCTTCGATCAACACGCCGCCGATTTTCGGGTCGATGGCGGTCAGGCATAGCGCGAGTTTCAACTCGTCGGCGCCGACCACGGCGGACAGCGGGAAATGTGGAATGTCGGTCATATTCAACTCTAAATGGAGCGTTCCCACGCTCCCGCGTGGGAACGCCTTACTGGACGCTCTGCGTCCACTCTTGTGACGCAGAGCGTCACGGGCTGCATTCCCACGCAGAGCGTGGGAACGATCGGTCAGCTGTCTTCTTCTATGTCCATTAACAGGTTTTCCAATGCCTCGCGGTACGCACCCGGTTCCTGCCACAGGCCGCGTTGCTGGGCTTCGAGCATGCGCTCGGTCATGTCGCGCAGCGCCGCGGGGTTGTGCTGCTGCACAAAGGCGCGGGTGTCGGGGTCGAGCAGGTAAGCGTCGGCGAGCAAGGCATATTGGTGATCGTCGATCAGCGCGGTGGTGGCGTCGAAGGCGAACAGGTTGTCCACGGTCGCCGCCATCTCGAACGCGCCTTTATAGCCGTGACGCTTCACGCCGTCGATCCACTTGGGGTTGGCGGCGCGGGAACGGATCACCCGGTTCAGCTCTTCCTTCAAGGTGCGGATCTTCGGCAGGTCCGGCTGGCTATGGTCGCCATGGTAGCTGGCGGCCTTGTCGCCACTCAGGGTTTCCACGGCGGCGAGCATGCCGCCCTGGAATTGATAGTAGTCGTTGGAGTCGAGCAAGTCGTGCTCGCGATTGTCCTGGTTCTGCAACACGGCCTGCACCTGGCTCAAGCGTTGGGCAAACTGGTCACGGGCGGCAGTGCCTTCATCCGAGCCGCCATAGGCGTAGCCGCCCCAGTTCAGATAGACCTCGGCCAAATCCTCGCGACTCTGCCACAGGCGCCCGTCGATTGCGCCCTGCACGCCCGCGCCATACGCCCCCGGTTTGGCGCCGAAAATACGCCAGCCGGCCTGTTTGGCGGCGGCGTCTTCGTCCAGGCCCGACAGGCGCAGGGCTTCGCGCTCGCTGCGCACCTTGGCGGCCAGCGGGTTCATGTCATCCGGCTCATCCAGGGCCGCCACCGCCTGCACCGCCGCGTCGAACAGGCGGATCAGGTTGGCGAAGGCATCACGGAAGAACCCGGACACCCGCAGCGTCACATCCACACGCGGCCGGTCCAGCAAGCTGATCGGCAGGATCTCGAAGTCATCCACCCGCTGGCTGCCCGTGGCCCACACCGGGCGCACGCCCATCAGCGCCATAGCCTGGGCGATATCGTCACCGCCGGTGCGCATGGTCGCGGTGCCCCACACCGACAGGCCGAGTTGGCGCAGGTGATCGCCATGGTCCTGCAAGTGCCGCTCAAGAATCAGGCTGGCGGATTGAAAGCCGATGCGCCAGGCCGTGGTGGTGGGTAAATTGCGCACATCCACGCTGAAGAAATTGCGCCCGGTGGGCAGCACATCCAGACGACCACGGCTCGGCGCACCGCTGGGGCCAGCCGGTACGAAGCGACCGCTCAAGGCATCCAGCAACCCGCGCATTTCCGCCGGCCCACAGGCGTCCAGACGCGGCGCGACGACAATGCGCAGGCTCTCGATCACCGACTTCACGTCGTGCCAGCCCGGCTCTTCCAGCTGTTCAACCGGCCCTTCCAGCGCCTGCTCGATCAAGCGCGCGGCATACAACTCCAGGCGCTCGCGGGTATCGCCGGCCGTGCGCCAGAGCTGCGCATCGATGTTCTGCAACACCTGCGGGCGGCGCCCGGTCCAGGGTTCGGCCAGGGCGCAATCGAGTGGGTCGAAGCCCAGCTCGAAGGCCTTGGCCAACACCCGCAGCAAGCTCGATTGCGGGCCACGGCCATCGCCGCGCGGGATGCGCAGCAAGGCCAGCAAGGTGTCGATGCGCAAGCGGCCTTCGGGCGACTCGCCAAAGATATGCAGGCCGTCGCGGATCTGCGACTCCTTCAAATCGCACAGGTAAGTGTCCAGGCGCGGCAACCACACGGCGGCGTCGGCGTCGTTGTCCAGCTCAAGCTCCTGGTCGATACGGGTTTCGCGCACCAGCTTGAGAATGTCTTTTTGCAGTTCAAGGGCGCGGCGCGGGTCGAGCAGTTGCGCCTCGTAATACTCGTCCGCCAACAGCTCCAGGTTACGCAGCGGGCCGTAGGTTTCGGCGCGGGTCAGCGGCGGCATCAAGTGATCGATGATCACCGCCTGGGTGCGGCGTTTGGCCTGGGCGCCCTCGCCCGGGTCGTTGACGATAAACGGGTAGATATTCGGCAGCGGCCCCAGCAGTGCATCGGGCCAGCAGTTTTCCGACAGGCCCACGCCTTTGCCCGGCAGCCATTCAAGGTTGCCGTGTTTGCCCACGTGGATCACACCATGGGCGCCATAGGTGTGGCGCAGCCAGAAGTAAAACGCCAGGTAGCCGTGGGGCGGCACCAGGTCCGGGTCGTGGTACACCGCACTGTGGTCGACCTGATAACCGCGTGCAGGCTGGATGCCGACGAAGGTCAGGCCCAGGCGCAGGCCGGCAATCATCATGCGCCCGTCGCGACACATCGGGTCGTTGTGCGGGCGGCCCCAGCGCGCCAACACGGCTTGGCGATTGGCTTCGGGCAGGCGCTGGAACATCGCCTCGTAGTCGTCCAGGCCGAGGCTTTGATGGCAGGGGCGCAGGTCAAGGCTGTCGAGGTCGTTGGTCACGCCGCCGAGTAGCTCATGGATCAAGGCGGTGCCGCTGTCGGGCAACTCCGTGGGCACCGGGTAACCTTCAGCGTGCAGCGCGCGCAGGATATTCAGCGCTGCGGCCGGCGTGTCCAGGCCCACGCCGTTGCCGATACGGCCGTCGCGGGTCGGGTAGTTGGCGAGGATCAGTGCGATGCGTTTTTGCGCATTCGGCACCCGCGCCAGTTCGACCCAGCGCCGCGCCAGCTCGGCAACGAAATCCATGCGCTCGGGCGCGGCGCGGTAGCACACCACGTCGGATTGGCTGCGTTCACTGCGCCAGGCCAGGTCCTTGAAGCTGATCGGGCGGCTGATAATGCGCCCATCCAACTCCGGCAAGGCAATGTGCATCGCCAAGTCGCGCGGGCCGAGGCCTTGTTCGCTGGCTTCCCAGCCGGGCTGGTTGTCCTGGGCGCAAATCGCCTGGATCACCGGGATATTGCGGCGAAACGGGCGCAAATGCGGCGCTTCAGGGCTGGATTGGGCAAAGCCGGTGGTGTTCAGAATCACCGCCGCCTGCACATCATCCAACAGGTCCTCGACCACCGCGAGGCAGCCGGGCTCTTTCAAACTGGCCACCGCCATCGGCAACGGGTTAAGGCCCGCCGCCTGCAAGCGCTGGCAGAACACGTCGATAAAACCGGTATTGGCCGCCTGCAAGTGCGAGCGGTAGAACAGCACCGCTGCCACGGGCCAGTCGGCATTCCAGTCCGCCTGCCAATCGTTCAGTCGAGCGTTGGCGTTGTGCGGGTGGTAAATCGCGGTGCGCGGCAGGGTTTGCGGCTCGGCCCAGGCGTAATCGCGGCCCAGGCAGGTGCTGGCCAGGCAGCGATAAAAATCCAGTGCGTTGCCCAGGCCGCCCTGGCGCAGGAAGTGCCAGAGGCGGTCGCGCGCGTCCTCGCCCACGGTACTCAGACGGCTGAGTTCCGGGTCCGGGCGGTCATCGCCGGGCACCAGGATCAGTTGCACGCCGCGCTCGGCCAACTCCACCAGGCGCTCGATGCCGTAGCGCCAATAACCGATGCCGCCGTGCAGCGAAATCAGGATGACCTTGGCGTGGCGCAATACCTCATCGACGTACAGGTCGACCGAGGCATGGTTTTGCACCTGCATCGGGTTGGCCAGGCGAAAACTTGGGTAATCGTCGGGCAGCTGTTGGGCCGCCTCGGCGAGCAGCGCCAGGCTGGAGTCGCCGCTGCACAGGATCACCAGTTCAGCGGGGGTTTGGCCTAAGTCGGCAATATTGTCGTCGGAGACAAAACCACCGGGCTGGGTCCTGAGCAGGTGCATGGGTTAAACGCTGAGGGCAGCGCGCAGTTGCGCTTCGAGGCCCGCCGCATCCAGCTCCTGGCCGATCAGCACCAGGCGCGTGATGCGCGCTTCGTCGGCGCCCCAGGCACGGTCGAAGTGCTTGTCGAACCGCGTGCCCACGCCCTGGATCAACAGACGCATCGGCTTGTTCGGGATCGCGGCGAAACCTTTGACGCGCAGGATGCCGTGCTGCACCACCAGTTGAGTCAGGGCGTCGAGCAGCAGCGCTTCGTCAGCTTGAGGCAGGTCGATGGAGATGGAGTCGAAGGCGTCGTGATCGTGGTCATCAGCGTCACCGTCATGGTGATGATCGTGATGGCTGTGGCGGCCGTCGATGTGCTCTTCGGAGCCAGCGCCCAGGCCGATCAGCACCTCCAGTGGCAGGCGACCGCTGCTGGCTTCGATGATCTTCACCGCCGGCGGCAGCTCTTCGGCGACTTCCAGGCGCACACGGGCCAGGTCTTCAGGGCTGATCAGGTCGGATTTGTTGAGGATCACCAGGTCGGCGCTGGCCAGTTGGTCGGCGAACAGCTCGTGCAGCGGCGACTCGTGGTCCAGGTTCGGGTCGAGTTTGCGCTGGGCGTCGACCTGGTCCGGGAAGGCGGCGAAGGTGCCGGCGGCCACAGCCGGGCTGTCGACCACGGTGATGACCGCGTCCACGGTGCAGGCGCTGCGGATTTCCGGCCACTGGAAGGCTTGAACCAGCGGTTTAGGCAGGGCCAGGCCGGAGGTTTCGATGAGGATATGGTCGAGGTCACCGCGACGGGCAACCAGTTCGCGCATTACCGGGAAGAACTCTTCCTGCACGGTGCAGCACAGGCAGCCGTTGGCCAGTTCGTAGACGCGGCCGTTGGCTTCTTCTTCGGTGCAACCGATGGAGCACTGCTTGAGGATTTCACCGTCGATGCCCAGCTCGCCGAATTCGTTGACGATCACGGCGATGCGACGGCCCTGGGCGTTGTCGAGCATATGGCGCAGCAAGGTGGTTTTACCCGAGCCGAGAAAGCCGGTAACGATGGTGACGGGGAGTTTGGCCAGTGTTTTCATCGGATGCCCTTTGGGGCGGGCATACGGGACGAGGGGCCCTGCGGCGGCGCGCAGAAGCGGATTTCGTCACCGGATCACCCCGCCCGGTTGAATTGGAAAATCGGTTGCGAGGCAGGTCTCCTGGCTTGGGGCTTGCGGGTCTTGCGACCGGCGCTGGCTGCGCCTTCCCGCCTTAATGGCAGTGGCGTGGCAGTCAGTTGAACCCTTCACAGTTGCGGGGGCAGCCGCGGCTTGGACCGCGTTCCCTTCTTAGCTTCGGCGTGGGCCGAAGAACCTCGAAGGTGCAAGGCTACGCAGTGCGGGGAAACGGGTCAATGTTGATTGATACACGGACCGGGACGCTCGCTGCCAGGCGGGTTGAAACACTTCCAAATCTTTTCAACGGAATGCGCCGAGAACGCAATCAACGCAATGGGCACATAGAAGCGACACTCACCCTAAAATGGAAATAATCATGTCGCTCTCGATCTCCCCCTCTGTCAATTCACACTTGCCCGTCTCTCCCCTCACCCAACAAGCAGCGCCAACGACTGCAATTTGGAGAGAGCCTATTAGCCAACTCCAGCCCCGGGAACTGGCGCAAGCGCTCCAAACCTATTTTGATGCCATGATCGACCCGCGCTTCGGCGAGACTATTACCAAAGAGTCCCTCCAGCGAGTGGCAGATGGACTACCGCTGAACGGGGTGCCCCCCACACAAACGCAGATCGAGATCGCCCAGGAAGTATTGAAGCGCAAAGACCTGTTCCAGCAGTTGGACTTCACCAGCGGCAAGGACGGTAAAGTCAGCCGAGACGATCTCGCAACTGAAACAGGTGACTTCCAATACCTGAGCGATCGAGCACTGATCACCCTGGTTGGCAAAAACTTCAATGAGTACGGCGGCGGCGACACATATGTGAACTTCACCGAGTTGCGAGAAGCCGCCGGTGAACTGCCAAGCGCCCAAAAATTCAGTCCGCAGGCGCGGGGGGTCGCTCAGGAACTGCTCAAGCGCATAGAGTTGCTGGACCGGTTGGATATCGGCGTAGGCTTTTTGGGGTTCGCAGGCAAACAAGATCAGCGCTTCGATCTGCGCAACGTTGAGTACACACGCATGCACAGCTCTCCCCAATCCCGTTACCCAGACTGATCGATTCACCCCGTTGGCCGACAGCGGCTCCCGAATGTCGAGAGCCGCAAACCTCTATTTGACGCCTATCCCCCGCCCATGCTCTCCTACACATCTTGTTTCGGGTGCCCTTCACAGGGTGAAACGGGAAACCGGTGAGTCATAGCGTTATGACGAGTCCGGTGCTGCCCCCGCAACGGTAAGCGAGTGAAACGTCAGATCCACTGTGCCTTTTACGGCATGGGAAGGCGATGTTTTCAAGACCCAGCGTCCCTCGCAAGCCCGGAGACCGGCCCGAAAAATCACATAACAAACCCGCGGTGGGCGGGCGCTGTTCAGACTCTGCGTGCCTGGCTCGCGGGGTTTTCATGCGCTCGTTTCACCCTGACACCCCGAAGGGACGCGCCATGTCGATCATCAGCAGCACCTCGCACGCCACCCGCAGCACCGCCACCCTGAGCCAACGCCTGACCGCCGCCATCGGCGCGTCGATCCTCGGCGCGTGCCTGGTGTATTTCGCCGGTTTCTCGCACATCGAGGCAGTGCACAACGCCGCCCACGATACCCGCCACAGCGCCGCGTTCCCGTGCCACTGAGACCTGCCGACATGATCAAGCGTATCGCTCAAACCGCAGGCTTCACCGGCTTGCTGGCCGCCCTGCTGTTGACTCTGCTGCAAAGCTTCTGGGTCGCCCCGCTGATTTTGCAGGCGGAAACCTATGAGAACGCCCCCGCCGCCGCCGAAGTCGCGCCCCACGCACACGCTGAAGGCGCCGCTGCGCATACCCACGATGCCCAAGCCTGGGAACCTGAAGACGGCTGGCAGCGGGTACTGTCCACTACTGGCGGTAACCTGGTGGTGGCGGTCGGTTTTGCCCTGATGCTGGCCGGCCTTTACACCTTGCGCGCGCCAACCCGCACGGCTCAAGGGTTGCTGTGGGGCCTGGCCGGTTACGCGACGTTTGTGCTGGCGCCGACCCTGGGCCTGCCACCGGAATTGCCGGGCACCGCCGCCGCCGACCTGGCACAGCGGCAGATCTGGTGGATCGGCACCGCAGCCTCCACGGCTGCCGGTATCGCGCTGATGGTGTTTGGTCACAACTGGCTGCTGAAAATCCTCGGCGTGGCGATCCTGGCCGTGCCGCATGTGATTGGCGCGCCGCAGCCTGAAGTGCATTCGATGCTGGCCCCGCAAGCCTTGGAAGCGCAATTCAAAATCGCCTCGCAACTGACCAACGTCGCCTTCTGGCTGGCCTTGGGGTTGATCAGCGCCTGGCTGTTCCGCCGCAACCGCGACGCTCACTACTCGGCATGACCTTGGTGGTCGGCATGGGCTGCCAGCGCGGCTGTGATGTTCACACCCTGCTGGGCCTGTTTGACGCTGCCCTCGCCGAGGGCGGCATCGAGCGCCAGCGCATTACTGCGCTGGCCAGTATCGACCGCAAGAGAGATGAACCGGGGCTGCTCGCCCTGGCGCAGGTGTTGAACTTGCCATTGCAGTGTTTCAGCGCCACGCAATTGGCCGTGTTTGAACCGCGCCTGAGCCACAAATCCGAGCTCGCGTTTGCTCACACCGGCTGTTATGGCGTCGCCGAAAGCGCCGCACTGGCCCTGGCGGAACAGCTCTGCCATGGCCCTGCCCGCCTGCTGATCACGCGCAAAAAAGTCGCCCAGGCCACCTTTGCATTAGCCTGCGCCGACTAAAAACCCGATAATCGCCCTTCTCGATCATGAGCAATTTTCATGCTCGCCCGTTTTTCAACAGGAATTCCCCATGACCGTCTACTTCATCGGCGCAGGCCCCGGCGACCCGGAATTGATCACCGTCAAAGGTCAGCGGCTGATCCGCAGTTGCCCGGTGATCATCTACGCCGGCTCCTTGGTGCCGGCAGCAGTGTTGGAAGGTCATCAGGCGGAACAGGTGGTCAACAGCGCCGAACTGCACCTGGAACAGATCATTGAGCTGATCAAGGCCGCCCACGCCAAGGGCCAGGACGTGGCGCGCGTGCACTCCGGTGACCCAAGCCTGTATGGCGCGATTGGCGAGCAGATTCGTTATTTGCGCGAGTTGGGCATCCCGTTCCAGATCATCCCGGGCGTCACGGCGGTGGCGGCGTGTGCGGCGTTGCTGGAGACAGAGCTGACCCTGCCGGATATCGCGCAAAGCGTGATCCTGACCCGCTATGCGGATAAAACCAGCATGCCGGCCGGTGAAGACTTCGACAGCCTGGCGCGCCACGGCACGACCATGGCGATTCACTTGGGGGTCAACCACCTGGACAAGATCGTCGCCGAGCTGCTGCCGCATTACGGCGCAGACTGCCCGATTGCCGTGGTGCACCGGGCGACGTGGCCGGATCAGGATTGGGTGGTGGGTACGCTGAGTGATATTGCCGAGAAGGTCGCGGCTAAAGGTTTTCGGCGTACGGCGTTGATTGTGGTCGGGCGCGTGCTGGCGAATGATAGTTTCAGTGAGTCCTCGCTTTACCGTGCAGGCCACGCGCACCTCTATCGCCCCTGAAGAAATGAGGTCAAAAAATGTGGGAGCGGGCTTGCTCGCGAATGCGGTGTATCAGTCAGTACATCTGCAACTGACCCACCGTCTTCGCGAGCAAGCCCGCTCCCACAGTTAATCCTATTTGGCAGGAATACCGCGCAAGACACTGAATTTAAAGCAAAAAAAACGGCGCTCACGGGGCGCCGTTTTTTTGTTCGCAGCGAACACCTTACTCAGTAGTAGGCGTTTTCTTTCTGCGTGTGGTCAGTCACGTCACGTACGCCTTTGAGCTCGGGAATGCGCTCGAGCAGGGTGCGCTCGATGCCTTCGCGCAGGGTCACGTCCGCCTGGCCGCAGCCCTGGCAGCCGCCACCGAACTTGAGGACGGCGATACCGTCTTCGACCACGTCGATCAGGCTGACCTGGCCGCCGTGGCTCGCCAACCCAGGGTTGATCTCGGTTTGCAGGTAGTAGTTGATGCGCTCGTTGACCGGGCTGTCGGCGTTGACGTTCGGCACCTTGGCGTTGGGCGCCTTGATGGTCAACTGGCCGCCCATGCGGTCGGTGGCGTAGTCGACCACGGCGTCGTCGAGGAAGGCTTCACTGAAGTTGTCGATGTACGCGGTGAAGCTTTTCAGCCCCAGGGCGGTGTCTTCAGGCTTCTCTTCCCCGGGCTTGCAGTAGGCGATGCAAGTCTCGGCGTATTGGGTGCCGGGCTGGGTGATAAAGACGCGGATGCCAATACCCGGGGTGTTCTGCTTGGACAGCAGATCAGCCAGGTAATCGTGGGCGGCGTCGGTAATGGTTATGGCAGTCATGGAAACTCCTCACAGGCTTGCCGCCAGTTTACGCCAAATTATTACCCAGATACAAAGTCCTAGTATTTTTGTCGGGATAAATTCGACCGTTCGTCGCCATCAAACCACCCTTTAAGCAGACGATAACTGCCCTGCTCAAGCCATCGGTAGCTGCCCAGGGCGCCGAGGCCGATGATGACCACGCACATGGCCAGCACCGCATACGGGTTCAGGCCGTAGCGCTGGGCAACATAGCCACCGGCCGACAGCACCAGCACGTGCAGCAAATACACGGAATACGAGCAGTCCCCCAGCACTTTGAGCAGCCGGTTGTTCGCGAAGAACCGCTCCAGCGCCATGCACGCAACCACCAGCACCGCGCTGGGCAAGCCCCAGGTCAAGGCGCGCGGCGATGCCGGCCAATGATAGATCGCCAGCAGTGCAGCAGCGATGCCGAGTAGCGGCAACCACAAGCCCGGCCGGATCCAACCTTTGCGATACAGCATGCCAATGCCGATGCCCAGCAGGAATTCAACGACGATGTCCGAGCGATAGAACGTGCTGATCCAGCCAAACGAGGTCCAGGCCTCGCACACGGCGAACAGCAGCGCCGCGACCACCAGCAGTCGCCACTGCCGACGAAACAACAGCGCCCAGGCAAACAACAGGTAGAAGAGCATCTCGTAGTTGAGTGTCCAGCCGACATTAAGGGTCGGGTACACACCATAGCCACCGGGATTTTCAGAGGGAATAAACAACAGCGACATCAGCACATGAGCAGCATCGACGCTCTGGTCCGGCAACATTGGCCGGGCGACCACCACCAGCAACGCCATCAACAGCGTGTAGAACCAGTACGCGGGCACGATGCGCAGCAGGCGGTACAACAGGAAGCGCCAGGGTGGCAGGTCCTTGTCCTGGGTAGACAGGAAGATCACCAGGCCGCTGATGACGAAAAACACATCCACGCCCGCAGCACCCTTTTCCACAAATAATCTTCCCAAGGCCGTGTCCGCCTTGAAACCGAAGAAAATCTGCATGAAGTGGTGCCCTACCACTGTCCAGGCCGCCAACGCGCGCAGCGCCTGTACCGAGATCAACATCGTCCGCCACCCTTCCCAACTCATCGACATGAAGTTGGGGCCGTGGCGGACGGTCAAAGGTCGATCAAAGATTCTCGTAGCGGTTCATGTCCAGCACGCCTTCTTCCAGTGGCGTGGTTTCGCGGATGTACTGCGACAAGTCGTGAAAGTACTGCCAGAACAGCGGATGGCTGCGCCGTACGCCCCATCGGTCGACGATTTTCTCAAAGCGCTTGGCGTCCTTGGCATTTTCCATCGCCGAAACAAACGCCGGCACTTGCTGCGCCGGAATGTTGAACATGAAGTTCGGATAACTGCTCAGCACGCCAGGGTAAATAGTCAGCGTATCCAGCCCCGGTTGATAGCGATAAGCCTCACCGAGCAAAAACGCGACGTTACTGTGGGCACGGTTGCGCAACAGGCTGTAAACCACCCGCTTGCCACTGGCGGTCTCAACTCGCAGCATGGTGGCCTCAGGTAACTGGTCGATCACCTTGAGCCCCGCCGCCGGGCGCGAGGTCAGGCGACTCAGCGCCTGCTCCGCATCCTGCAACGCCGGCTCGATCCCATCGCGCGAGCAATAGGCGCCGGTGCAACGGTTGATCGGGTCCGGGCTGGCGTTGAGGTCGCCATAACGCGTCAATAACTGATTGGCAAAATCACGCTTCGGGTCTTTTTCATCCAAATGCAGCCCAGTCGGCTTGTCATCATCGATCGCTTCATAATCCAGCCACAGCTTGAGCTTGCCGCTGTTCTGATACCAATCATCCATAAAGTCATCGCGGGTATCAGCGGGCATCAAACGTAGAAAGTTCTGCTCGGCACCATTGCGAATCAAATCGAAGTACAACCGCGTCTGGGCCTGGTGCGAGACGTTGCCGAACACATCGAAGTTGACGGCCAACTGATAATAGGTGCGCTCCAGCAACGGGTAATCGAACAGCCACATGGTTTGCGGCACCTCGCCGATCAGGCCTTTGGTCACCGAAGCGCTGTCGAAATGGCGGAATATGCTCAACAAGGCATTGTCATTCCCGGCCCACAAGGTCGACCAACTCGGCGGCGGCACATCCGCGTAGCTGTCACGGCGCAAGGCCTCGTACTGATTGCGTTTGTCACGATAGGCCAGCCACAGGCTCAGCACGCTGCCCACATCATCATTCTGCCCCGGCATCGCCAGCAACGGCGTGGCCTGGCCACGGTAACGCGCGTCGGTGATGTACAGGTCGTGGTCCGGGTCCTGGAACAAGGTCCAGAAGTTGTCACGGATCACGTCCGTCGCGATTTGCCCACGGCACACCGGCCCGCGAATAAAGGTGCGCACGAAGTATTCGGCGTTATCGAGCATGAACTGGTAACGCGCCTTGGCCGGAATCGCCTCAAAGGTTTCGAACGGGTTGGCGCGGCGCCCCGGGCCGTAGCCCGGCAAGGCATTCACCTGCCAGTCGCCGGCGTAGAACAGCTGCTTGATCCGCGCCATTTTCGCGGCGCTGAACGGGTACGTGATGTGGGTTTTATGCACGATCACGCCCTGTACCGGCCACAGGCGGTAATAGACTTGGGTGCCGGGGTCATCGTTGGGGCGACGGGTGGCGATCAGGTCAATCGGCTGGCCGCTCGGCGTGCGCGATCGCACCCACTGGAAGAAATGCCCCGGCTCGCCGTTTTCAAAGTAGATGTGCGCCAGGAATAAATGCTCATACAGCCAGCGTGCCACCAGGCTTTCGCGGGCGCCCGGCTGGTTGAACAGGTTTTCCCATTGCTGCACCTGCAAGGCTTCCTTGGCGCTGGGTGCCAGGCCTTGCTCATCAATCGGGGCGCCGGATGCCAGCCAGCGCTGCAGCGTCTGGTATTGCTGGTCGGTCAGGCCCGTAACCGCCAGCGGCATGCCTTCCTTGGGATGGGCGCCGGCGTAGGCATTGAATTCGCCGGGCATGGCGCACATGTTCTGGCGGTTCAGGCCCAGCACGATGTCGTCGGGCAATTTGGCGTTCGGCTCAAGCGGCGCGTTATGCCCCAACTCCAGCATGCGCGCCATCAAGGCCGCCTGGCTGCCTTGGGCGTCGAGCACCGAATAGAAGCCCTTCTGCTGCCAGGCCTGCTTGCCGAACGCGTCATAGAACAAACGGGTCGTCGGCGTGGCCTGGCTGCGTTCGCCGTCGTAGACGGGCACCTTGGTCGCGCCACGGGCCGCGCCCTCGGCACTGCCCAGGTTAAGTTGGCACGCGGAGTCGTAGCAGGCATGGCAGGCCACGCACTTTTCGGTGAAGATCGGTTGAATGTCGCGAGTGTAGGAAATTGCCGGTGCGGGACTGTTTACCGATAAAACGTCTGCATGGGCAGTACTGGCGATCAAGGCCAGGACGGCGCTGATGATGAGGCGAAGTGACATGTATCCGGTCCCGATTCTATGCGTGCGATCTATAAGTGCCGGCAAGTCTACCGGGCCAGGACAGCCCCCAACATGAACGATATTCATGCAAAACCTGTACATGCTCTAAATCGGCACAGGTTTGTTATGATTCACGCCCTCCGAAATGCCTGACCAGAGTAGTCCCATGTCCGATCGTAGCGCTCGTCTGCAAGCCCTTCACCAAGCCCTCAAGGAACGTATCCTGATCCTCGACGGCGGTATGGGCACGATGATCCAGAGCTACAAGCTTGAGGAAAACGACTACCGTGGCAAACGCTTCGCCGACTGGCCGAGTGACGTCAAGGGTAACAACGACCTGTTGGTGATCACCCGTCCGGACGTGATCGGCGGCATCGAAAAGGCCTACCTGGATGCCGGCGCCGACATTCTGGAAACCAACACCTTCAACGCCACGCGCATTTCCATGGCCGACTACGGCATGGAAGAACTGGCCTACGAGTTAAACGTAGAAGGCGCGCGGCTGGCGCGCAAAATCGCCGACGCCAAGACCCTGGAAAACCCGGCCAAGCCGCGCTTTGTCGCCGGCGTGCTCGGCCCGACCAGCCGCACCTGCTCGCTGTCACCGGACGTGAACAACCCCGGCTACCGCAACGTGACCTTTGATGAGCTGGTGGAAAACTACACCGAAGCCACCAAAGGCCTGATCGAGGGCGGCGCCGACCTGATCCTGATCGAGACCATCTTCGACACCCTCAACGCCAAGGCCGCGATCTTCGCCGTGCAAGGCGTGTTCGAAGAGTTGAACGTCGAACTGCCGATCATGATTTCCGGCACCATCACCGACGCCTCCGGCCGCACCCTCTCGGGCCAGACCACCGAGGCGTTCTGGAACTCGGTCGCCCATGCCAAACCGCTGTCCGTAGGCCTGAACTGCGCCTTGGGCGCCAGCGAGCTGCGCCCGTACCTGGAAGAGTTGTCGAACAAGGCCAACACTCACGTTTCCGCGCACCCGAACGCCGGCCTGCCGAACGAATTCGGCGAGTACGACGAACTGCCGTCGCAAACCGCCAAGGTCATCGAAGAGTTCGCCCAGAGCGGCTTCCTCAACATCGTCGGCGGCTGCTGCGGCACCACGCCAGGCCACATTGAAGCCATCGCCAAGGCCGTGGCCGGTTACGCGCCGCGCCCGATTCCGGATATTCCCAAGGCCTGCCGCCTGTCGGGCCTGGAGCCGTTCACGATTGATCGCAGCTCGTTGTTCGTCAACGTCGGCGAGCGCACCAACATTACCGGTTCCGCGCGCTTCGCCCGTTTAATCCGTGAAGACAACTACACCGAAGCCCTGGAAGTCGCCCTGCAGCAGGTCGAAGCCGGCGCCCAGGTGATCGACATCAACATGGACGAGGGCATGCTCGATTCGAAGAAGGCCATGGTGACCTTCCTCAATCTGATTGCCGGCGAGCCGGACATCTCCCGCGTACCGATCATGATCGACTCCTCCAAGTGGGAAGTGATCGAAGCCGGCCTCAAGTGCATCCAGGGCAAGGGCATCGTCAACTCCATCAGCATGAAGGAAGGCGTCGAGCAGTTCATTCACCACGCCAAGCTGTGCAAGCGCTACGGCGCCGCCGTGGTGGTGATGGCCTTCGACGAAGCCGGCCAGGCCGACACCGAAGCGCGCAAGAAAGAGATCTGCAAACGCTCCTACGACATCCTGGTGAATGAAGTCGGCTTCCCACCGGAAGACATCATCTTCGACCCGAACATCTTCGCGGTCGCCACCGGTATCGAGGAACACAACAACTACGCCGTCGACTTCATCAACGCCTGTGCCTACATCCGTGACGAACTGCCGTATGCGCTGACCTCCGGTGGCGTGTCCAACGTGTCGTTCTCGTTCCGTGGCAACAACCCGGTGCGTGAGGCGATCCACTCGGTGTTCCTGCTGTATGCGATCCGCAACGGCCTGACCATGGGCATCGTCAACGCCGGCCAGCTGGAGATCTACGACCAGATCCCGGCCGAGTTGCGCGACGCGGTGGAAGACGTGGTGCTCAACCGCACGCCGGAAGGCACCGACGCCCTGCTCGCCATCGCCGACAAGTACAAAGGCGATGGCAGCGTCAAGGAAGCCGAGACCGAAGAGTGGCGTGGCTGGCCGGTGAACAAGCGCCTGGAACACGCGCTGGTCAAGGGCATCACCACCCACATCGTGGAAGACACCGAAGAATCGCGCCAGTCGTTTGCGCGCCCGATCGAGGTGATCGAAGGCCCGCTGATGTCCGGCATGAACATCGTCGGCGACCTGTTCGGCGCCGGTAAAATGTTCCTGCCGCAAGTGGTGAAGTCTGCGCGGGTGATGAAGCAGGCTGTGGCCCACTTGATCCCGTTTATCGAGCTGGAAAAAGGCGACAAGCCGGAAGCCAAGGGCAAGATCCTGATGGCCACGGTAAAAGGCGACGTGCACGACATCGGCAAGAACATTGTCGGCGTGGTGCTGGGTTGCAATGGCTATGACATTGTCGACCTCGGCGTGATGGTGCCTGCAGAGAAAATCCTGCAGGTGGCCAAGGAGCAGAAGTGCGACATCATCGGCCTGTCCGGCCTGATCACGCCGTCGCTGGACGAGATGGTGCACGTGGCCCGCGAGATGCAACGCCAGGATTTCCACCTGCCGCTGATGATCGGTGGCGCGACCACGTCCAAAGCGCACACGGCGGTGAAGATCGAGCCCAAATACAGCAATGATGCAGTGATCTACGTCACCGACGCCTCCCGCGCCGTGGGCGTGGCCACGCAGTTGCTGTCCAAGGAACTCAAGGCCGGTTTTGTCGAGAAAACCCGCCTGGAATACATCGATGTGCGCGAGCGTACGTCCAACCGCAGCGCGCGCACCGAGCGCCTGAGCTATCCGGCCGCGATTGCCAAGAAGCCGCAGTTCGACTGGAGCACGTACACGCCGGTCAAGCCGACGTTTACCGGCGCCAGGGTGCTGGACAATATCGACCTCAAGGTGCTGGCCGAGTACATCGACTGGACGCCGTTCTTTATTTCCTGGGACCTGGCCGGCAAATTCCCGCGCATCCTCGAAGACGAAGTGGTCGGTGAAGCCGCCACGGCGCTCTACGCCGATGCCCAGGAAATGCTCAAGAAGCTGATCGACGAAAAACTCATCAGCGCCCGCGCCGTATTCGGCTTCTGGCCGACCAACCAGGTGCAGGACGATGACCTGGAAGTCTACGGCGACGACGGTCAGCCGATTGCCAGGCTGCACCACTTGCGCCAGCAGATCATCAAGACCGACGGCAAGCCGAACTTCTCCCTGGCCGACTTCGTCGCGCCCAAAGACAGCGGCGTGACCGACTACATCGGTGGTTTCATCACCACCGCCGGCATTGGCGCCGAAGAAGTCGCCAAGGCTTATCAGGATGCGGGCGACGACTACAACTCGATCATGGTCAAGGCCCTGGCCGACCGCCTGGCCGAGGCCTGCGCCGAATGGCTGCACCAGCAGGTGCGTAAAGAGCATTGGGGTTACGCCAAGGACGAGCAACTGGATAACGAGGCGCTGATCAAGGAGCAATACAGCGGCATCCGCCCTGCCCCGGGCTACCCGGCGTGCCCTGATCACACCGAGAAAGCCCAGCTGTTCCAACTGCTCGACCCCGAAGCCCGCGAGATGCATGCCGGGCGCAGCGGTGTGTTCCTCACCGAACACTATGCGATGTTCCCGGCAGCGGCAGTCAGCGGTTGGTATTTCGCCCACCCACAGGCGCAGTACTTTGCCGTGGGCAAGATCGACAAGGACCAGGTGACAAGCTACACCGCGCGCAAGGCTCAGGACCTGAGCGTGACCGAGCGCTGGCTGGCACCGAACCTGGGGTATGACAACTAAACACGCGTTGCGGTATCCCAATGCCGCCTGCGTCACCGCAAAATCCGTTTTTCTGTGCCGGGCCGATCATTCGGTCCGCTGGCCCGGCAGCTCACCCAACACCGGGGTGTACACAGAAAAAAGGATTTTGCCATGCCCGATCTACCCATCGCCCTGAGCGCATTACCCGCCCAGGCCATCCATGCCCATTTCGCTACCCGCCCGGCCTTGTTTTCAGTGGTGTTCAAGGCACTGCTCGACGGTATTCGCGAGCGTTATCCGCGCCTGAAGCTGGACCTGCTCACGCTCAAACTGGCCAGCCCCACGCCCGCCGGCGGCTACACGTTCCCGCTGCTGATCAATGTGGCGGTGGCCCACGTCCTGAACCCGCGCCTGCTGGACCTGCGCCCCCAGAACGGCCTGCCGTACTATCTGTCTCCCATTAGCGGCGGTCGCCTGGCCGATATCGACATGCAGGTGATTGCGCACATCATCGACGAACTGCCAGGCTCGCTTTACCTGCATTTCCAAGCGGACCTCGCCGCCTACTGGAGCGAGACCGACAGCCTGGGCAGCAGCCGCTGGCAATGGCTGGGCGAGTGGCTCAATGGCCAGATGACCGCAGCGGCAGCCGGTCGCCAGGGCCTGAGCGACACCCACAGGGACATGCTGGCCACTACCGCCGCCTGGCCGTCACGCTTGGAACGCCTGCCCCGCTCCACACCGACCACCTACGCGTATTTCATCGAAACCACACTGTCTAAAGCCGGCAAGGAGGTATGCCTGTTGACGCCGGACCTGCTGCTGGTGCGCGACAGACAGGTGCTGTTGTGCAGCGTGGCAGGCGTTGTCGAGCCGTTTGGCTCCCTGGACGCCTTTGGCGAAGCCTGGGGCGCGCGGATGCAGGCGCAGTTTCAGTTCGACAGCCTGACCTGGCGGCGCAATGAGCCAGACGGCAACGTGTTTGAACAACAGGCCGGGCTTATCCTCAATCAGCAACTGGAAGACCTGGAAACGCTGGCCTATCAAGGGCAAAGCGAAGCGGCACTCGACCGCACCCTGGAAACGCTCACGGACCCGGCCCTGCTGTTTACCCAAACCGCCGTGCCAGCCCCTGCGCACCTGCAGAAGGTCGACGAAAAACTCCCGGTGTGGCTCAAGCAAGCGAGCGCCAATGAGCGCTTTGCCTACCACCGCCACCTGCAGGACATGGCCCAGGTGCTGCGCCTCAATCAGGGGCGCTCATTCAATGAGGGCGTGGAAAACATCCATGCTTTCAGCCGCAATGCGTTGCGCAAGCAGATGCAGGCCGACCACGGCGACCAGGACCCCGACGATGTACTGCTGGACTTCGCCGTCGCGGCTGGCTACCCAGGCGGCGCCGGCATCATCGACCATGTGCAGCTGTCGCTGACGGAACTGGCGGTGAAAAACCTCGCCGGCAAGCCTGACGGCACGCTGACGCTACGGTCCAAAACCGCCGGGGCGCTGCCGGGCTGGCTGAACGAAGATTACCTGCTGGGCAGCCAAGGCCTGATCCAGCGTGTCGACATCGGTACGGCCTACCCGCAGAAGATCAAAGACCTGTTGCTGTCGGACACCGCCGACGCGCGCCGCCGGGAAAAACTCTTCACCCGCGAACTCAAGGTGCAGCTGCCGATGCGCGCCCTGGAATACGCGATTCGGCAACAACACGGGGTCACCGCCACCGGCTATCGCTATGTGAAAGCCCTGATGGGCGAGACACCCGCAGACCGAGTCATCGACGGTCAGGAAATCGTCCTGCGCCCACTGGCCCTGTGCCGCAAAACCGGGGCAACGCCCGACGCCGTCAACAACGTCTTCGTAATCGAACCCCGCGACGCTGGCGTTGGCCCGCACGTGCTGTACCGACCGCTGTACGCCGAGGCCCTGTCTCAATACCCGACACGCCAGGCCCTGCTCGAGGCGCTTGCCAGCCCCGGCGAACTGCAAAGCAGTGTGTTGACCTGGCTGAGCGACACGGCTCGGCCGATTTATGACCACGGCGGGATCAAACAGCCGCACATCATTCGTTTCCTGCCGGGGGATGAGTTCGCGCCGCCTGAAGACCCTGCACCGGCGACGCTGGCCGTCGATGAAGGCGCCGAGGAATGGCTGCAGTCACAGATCAACGGACAACTGCTGAGCCACTTGTTCGGCAGCACCGCGCGGGCGATGGTCGACCTGGCGGACCGCGAGTCGGTGTCCAACCACGAAAGCCGCTGGGCCATTGTGATGGAGGGCGCATGGCTGCTGTTCAATACCCTGTTGTTGCCGTTGGTACGCGGCCCGGCCATGCTGGCCGGCTGGTTCCTGGTGTTGGTCAGCAGCCTGGAGCAGGACCTGGCCGGCCTGGACAGCAGCGACCCGACCACGCGTGAGCTGGCGCTGATTGACCTGCTGCTCAATACCGCCATGCTGTTGTTGCACGCCACCAGCGCCTCCCCTCGAAGCCGCCAGCCCTTGGCGCGCCCCGCGCCCGAAGAGAGTGTCTTGCGCCTGGCCACCTGGCGCCATCCGGCGGGCCAAGCGCCTCAGCCCGGCCCCTCGCTGATTCGCCACGGCGCCGTGACGCTGCCCGGCGAACCCCCGGCAAGCGGCCGCACCGCCCTGGATTTCAGCCGCTCGCTGGCCAGCCCGCAGGCAAGTGCGAAGTTGCTCAAGGCGCTGCTCGACGTCCACGTGCCCTGGCCTGAAACTTTACCGCCACCAGAGGCCAGCGGCCCGCTCATGGGGCTGTACCGCATTGGCCAAACCTGGCACGCCAGCGTCGGCGGGCTGTTGTTTCAGGTCAGCGTGGTGCCAGGGTTTGGTGAGGTTTACCTGGTGGACCCACAACGCCCACTGCACCCTGGTTTCAAGCTGGTCAGCGACAATCAGGGGCATTGGCGCCTTGAGCGCAAGGCGCGTCTTGAAGGCGGCATGCCCAAGAAAAAGCTGGATGCACAGTTGCGCAAACAACGCGATCGAATCGCTGCGCTCAAGCGCGACCTGAGTGCACTCGAGGAGCGATTCGTGCCGGTGGCGATGAAATCGATAGAGCTTAAAGTCGCGCTGGACGACGCCCGCGACCGGCTGGCGAAAGAGCTGATCGACCTGCGCGCAGATTGGTCAAGGCTTACCACCTCGGCCGCGATTCCAGAACTGCACGCACGAGTCACTCAACGCCATGAGCAAAGGCGCCTTGCCACGGCACGGGCCAAGGTCGAGTGGGAGATCGCCCTTGAGAAGTATCTGAAACAAGGTCATGAGTCAGTTTCCAAGCTGGAGGACATGCAAACCCTCGCCGGTGAACTGGTGGCAGCCGACAGGACCGACCCGGAATATGTAAAACGTCGCAACAGGAACACCAGGGCCCTGTTTAATTACTGGGGCGCGGTCTATGAGGTCATGTCGCAAAAACTCGTGGACACGCTTCAAACCGAGCGCGGCGAATCGGAAGATGAAGTGCATGACCGCGTCAATACGCAGTTACCCAATGGCATCACCAGCGCCTACGAGGAATTCAGGAATATCAGGAAGCAGCAATTTGAGGTGCTCAAACAGAAGATCGAGCCTGCCCAACACGTCGAGAATATCCTCCAGCAAGCGGACCCCGCCTTGCGCCAATTGCTATTGGAGGACAGCCCCACCGATCAAAACATCTCCTCAAGCACGCTCAACCAGCATGCTCTGATCTTCCTGACTGAACTGGTGCTTGATCGCACTCACCCCTCCCGGGAACTCGCCGAGTTTCCATACCTCATGGTGCTCACCGACGCCAAAACCGTCACCAGTGTGTTGGCGCATACGGAAATGCGCACCACCCGTGGCTACTCGACGCTTGAACAAATTGAGGTACTCAAGGACGTCCTTGAGCGCTATGAACGGCTGGAGAACGCCGTCAGGTCGCTGGCTGAAATGGGCTCCGGCTTTGTGCGCGAGGAATATCGGGCAACCTTCCTCGATGAGATTGGCAGCGCCCGTACCGACCTTGAAGCCCAACTGGCGGACCTGATTCTTTCGGAGGAAGGGTTCTCTCACCGACCCAGACTACCTGCCCCCACGCGCGAGAAACCCGCCACCCGCCGAGTCATCAGGACGCGCAACCAACGCACGCTGGTGGGTGACCTGCGCCCGCCTCAGCCAGACATGCCGGGCAACTTTGTCGATATCACCGACCCACACACAAAGAAGATCGTCGCCAGCTACCACGAACACGCCGCTGAAGGCGTATGGACTGAGGTTGTCCAAGCGGCGCCGGTCGTACCACCAAGCACGCCGGTAAAGCGCTCGTTGAACACGATTAAACGCAGTGCAGAATCCGTATTTACCGAAAGAGCAAAAATTGAGCGCACGATACGCGACCAACAGCGCAAACTCCTCGATCCCAGCCGACGTGAAACCCTGCGCCCGGTGGAATGGGAAGACATGTTGACCCAGCATGCGAGCAAAATCGAAGCCTTGGCCAATGAGATCAAAGAAGACCATGCCACCCACGCCGAGGCTGACGACTTGGTCAAGGCCTACGGTGACAGGGCGCGGGCCGCTCGCAACCTGGCTCACGAGGTGCGCGCGCAGGGTTACATGCAACAGCTCCCCAAAGCTGAAAACATCGACTACCTGCACAAAAAAGGCTTCATCGATATCAACCTGGTCAAAAGCCGAAAACCACTGGCAGCCGGTGATTTTCTGACCGAATACTCAGTGAAGGACAAACAAACGCTCAAGGTGTTGTGGTATGCGCACTTCCATTACCCCACGGCGCTGACGCCGGCAGCGCAACACAGCTTCGCCCACTTGAAACTCCCGGAGCAGCAATCATTGACGCGCCGGCAACCGGGCATTTCCGCCACCAGCGGCAGCGCGTACAGATAGCGGTCATCAATCGGCTGGGTGCCGCGCAATTGCTCGATCACCTGGCCGGTGTCGGCGTCGGCCTTGAACAGGCGCATCGCATCCGTCAGCTCGGGCGGCGGCGGCGCGAGGTCCATGTGCATTTTGCGCAGGGCGTTGTCGCTGACACCGCTGACATCCGCCACCTTGATCAGCTCGGTATCGGAAAACGCCTCGGTGGTATGGCCCATGCGCCGCAGCAGGGTCAGGCGGTCCCATTCCAGTGGCCGCTCCAGGGTATGGCGCCAGGCGCCACGGCCGTTGCTGTGCAGAATCGGCTGGTAGGCAGCGGGGTCGCTCGGGTGCTTGATGCGCCACTGCTGCTTCGGCTCCTCGAAAAACTGTTCGTAAACCTTATTGCTCTGGCGGATATAGGTCTTGCCCTGCAGCTGATACTGCCCCAGCGCATTCGGCCCTGAGCCGGCATCCAGCGCGACCGGGCTTTCATAGCCACTCAAATCAGGCTTCCACAGGCGGGTCTCGCCGGTGGGCAACGTCACGGGGCTAAGGTGTTCAATCACCGGTTCCGGCTTGACTGCCCTGAATTTACTCACCGCTGCGCCCACGCCAGCCATGACAGCCAGCTGCGCGAGGTTCTCGGCCACGTCGACCAGGTGCGCCTTGGCCGCGCGCTTGTCGCCCTCGGCCCACTCGATCGAGCCCTCCAGGGTTTCGTACAGCAACTGCCCGGCCATCACCGTCAACATGATTTCGCCCAGGACCGGGACGAACATGGAGACCATGTTCAGCCCCAGCAAGCCGATTTCCAGCAGATGGGCGAGTTTTGCTTCGCGCGCCTTGATATCGACTTCGGCAGTGGGCACCGCATGGCTGCGGGCATCGGCATACACCTTGTCGCGGTTTTGCTCAAACAGGTAGTCCCACAGGTCCACATTGTCCGCCCACGGCCCGCGCCCCTTGCGGGTGACATATGAGGGCGCGATATACGGATCGGGTGCCGGTTCCATTTTTGCCGGACGCGCCGGTGGCAGCTCCTTGATATGGGTGGCGGGCGACAGCTCACTGACCGTCTCAATGATCGTGCGCCACGGCGACGTCAAGGGGCCGCCGGGGGAATCGGCAGCCGCCTGGGTGAATTGGCTGAAGTAATACCCGCGCTGCGCATACGGCACGAACTGGCTGAAAAACCGCTGGTAGGCCGTGGGGCTGGCATCGTTGGCCTGCATGCCGTCTCTGGCGGTGAACAGGCGCTTGAATTCTTCGCGCATCTGCGCGGCGGTATAGCGCTTGAGCGGATGCTCCGGGTCCTGAGGAATGTAGAGAATCACTTCGTCGTTGTAGCGGTACTTCTTGCCGATCACGAAGGCCACGCAGCCGGTCATGCGTTTTTTCATCAGGCCCATGTCGTTGAACCAGACTTGCTTGTCACCCATCCACGGGTGCACTTCGCCGTTGATCACCGAGAGGATCATCTTGTGGTCCGCAGGCTCGATGTCCCGGGTCAGCAATGCCTGGTCGGCGGCAGCGCGCATCGCGGTTTTCTGGCTGGCGATAAACCCTTGGCGCAGGGTCGCCTGGGCCGTGGCATCGGCAGGCTCGAAGAACGTCTTCAGGTAGGCCTGGTAGTTGGCGCCCACATCCAGGTCACGGCACAGCGTCAGGAACTGGCTGACCGTCAGGTTCAGCGTGGTGGCTTCGAAAGTGTCAGGGCTGGCCGCCTGCACCACAAAGCCGGAGCTTTCATGGTAGGCAGCGCTTTTGCACTCCCAGGCTTCGAAGTTATGCAGTGCAGCTTGCAGCATCGACAACTTGAGGAATTCAAACGACGACACTTCCAGCTCCAGCACCGTCACCGCCAGCGGGCGGCGCAGGCACAGCAGGGTCTTGTCGACGTCAACGTCCACCTGGAACTGGTCTTTCAGGGCTTTGAGCAGTAAGGGCCGGGCGAAGCTGTCGACGTCCTGGAACGTGGCCATGCTTTTGTCGAGTTGGGTCTGGGCCAGGGTGCTGGCCTTGATGCTGGCGGTGACGGTCTTGCGCTGTTCGGGCGAGGCGTTTTTGTACCAATCCGGCAACACCGCCGTACTGTGTTTAAGCGCCAGGCGCCGGGCCGGTGTCGCGTCGATCAGCCATTGCGGCACAGCCTTTTCGAGGAAGTCACCGTGAATACTTAAGGTTGCCGCCGGCGGTTTTGCGGTGGCGGCACCAGGGGATAAATCGGACATGCTGTCACTCCTGTGAAATGAAGTGACAGCACATCACCGTTCAGCCCAAGGCCGGTGGTGTATAGATACGGGGCGACTATGCTGTGTTGGAGAGTCTTCGTGACGAGGGTTTTATGGACGATCCACTCGACAACAAACCGCCGACCTTCTGGCAAATGCTGCACAGCGTGATGGCGGCCGCCTTTGGCGTGCAGAGCGGAAAAAATCGTGCGCGCGACTTTACCCATGGCAAGCCCAGCCATTTTGTCGTGCTGGGCATCCTGTTCACGGCCGTGTTTGCGCTGACGCTGTTCGGCATCGTCCAGCTGGTGCTGCACCTGGCCGGGGTTTAACGCAGCAGCAGTTGCAGGCTGAACGGGTAACGGTAGGACGCCGGCTTGCCGACCGCCGAGAGCGCACGAAAATCTACCGGCGGCATCGGCCCCAGCAAGCGCTTGGCCTGGTCGCTATCGATCAACTGGAACAGCGCTTGCTGGCGGTCGCGACCGCCGTAGGCGCTGATGTCGACGCCCTTGGCATCATCGTTGACCAGCACCATCGCCCACCCGCCCAGGGTGAAATGCCCGGCAACCAAGGTGGTCAGCCGCCCGTCCAGGCGTGCCTGCAATATGTCCGGCGAACTGTTGACCGCACTGAACAACACGTCCTTGCCGGGCAATCGCCCGCTGTCTTGCAAGGCCTGCATCGCGCCCAGTGCCATCTCATCATTGGCCGACCACACCAGCGCTGTTTGCGGGTGGCGCCTGAACAACTGCGTGGCTTGCTCGAAGGCGCGCTGGCGGCTCCATTCCCCGTAGACCAACTGGCGCAGGCGCACCTCGGGATGTTCGGCCAGCGCGCGGCGCAGGCCTTGCTCGCGTCGCTGTGCAACGGGCGTGTTCTTGGCGCCGGAAAACGCCAGCACGTCGAGGGTTGCACCCGGCGCGACGGGGCCATACTGGCGCAACAGGTCGGTGAGCATCAGGTAACCGGCCTGCTCGTCGTCGGCCACCAGGCTGCCGATCCACTGCGCGTCTGTACGCGCATCAAGCAATTGCACCTGATCGGCGGTCAGTGCGTTATGGACGATCAGCAACTTCACCCCACTGCCTTGGGCCATGCGCAGAATTTGCGGGGCGACGTACTGCTCGTTCACCAGCACCAGGTAATCGGGCCGTTCGGCACCCTGCAACGCTTCGCGGGCCTGGGCCAGGGTGTTATCGGCATTGCGCTCGGAATAACGCACGCGCAAATCCAGGCCGAGGTCCTTGGCGGCGGCCTGCATGAATTGCGCGTAGCTGACCCAGAAGGTTTCGGTGGACGTGCCGGGGTTAAGAAATACCACTGACGCCGCATGGGCTGTCGCCCCGTACGCCGCCCCCAGTAACCACACACACGCAATCAGAACCTTCAACATGGTTGTTTGTGCCTCGAATGTTGATCGCCATCATAGTGGCAATGCGACAGTCAATCGAGGCGCAAGCACCCTTCTTTTACTGGTGGCTAACCCAGAATACGGCGGTCCCGACCACCAGGATGATCAGGAACAGAATGGCCCAGGCATCCACGGTACTGTCGGGTTTACGGGCTTTGGTTGAATTGCTCATCGCATCGCCTCTTATCGGTTTTATAGGTGATTGCACTCAAACACGCTCACAGTAAAGTCGACGATTGCCCGCATGACAAATGTGGGTATCGCGATAACGGTTCTCATTAGTCAATTTGGTTATTTACATATACTCAAACATCACTTTTGCGCATAAACGCAAACTGGTATCGTGCGCCGGCTCCGTTGGGAGTGCGCGGCCGTGCGCGCAGATTTGCCGAGAACAGGACCTATATGTACGTATACGACGAATACGATCAGCGCATCATCGAGGACCGCGTCAAGCAGTTCCGTGATCAGACCCGACGCTACCTAGCAGGTGAACTGAGCGAAGAAGAGTTCCGCCCTCTGCGCCTGCAAAATGGCCTTTATGTTCAGCGCTTTGCGCCGATGCTGCGGGTGGCTGTGCCTTATGGCCAACTGACCTCACGCCAGACGCGCATGATGGCCAAGATCGCCCGCGACTTCGACAAGGGCTACGCCCACATCAGTACCCGCCAGAACGTACAGTTCAACTGGCCGGCGCTGGAAGACGTGCCGGACATCCTGGCTGAGCTGGCCACCGTGCAGATGCACGCCATTCAGACCAGCGGTAACTGCCTGCGCAATGTGACCACCGACCAATTCGCCGGCGTTGCCGCTGACGAGCTGATCGACCCACGGCCGTGGTGTGAAATTGTCCGTCAGTGGACCACCTTCCACCCTGAGTTCGCTTATCTGCCACGTAAGTTCAAGATCGCCATCAATGGCTCGACCTCGGACCGTGCAGCCATCGAAGTGCACGACATCGGCCTCGAACCGGTGCACAACGCAGCCGGCGAGCTGGGTTTCCGTGTACTGGTCGGTGGCGGCCTCGGCCGTACGCCGGTGGTGGGCGCGTTCATCAACGAGTTCCTGCCGTGGCAGGACCTGTTGAGCTACCTCGACGCGATCCTGCGGGTCTACAACCGCTACGGCCGTCGTGACAACAAGTACAAGGCCCGGATCAAGATCCTGGTCAAAGCGCTGACCCCTGAGGTATTCGCCCAGAAAGTCGACGCTGAAATGGAACACCTGCGCGGCGGCCAGACCACTCTGACCGAAGCCGAAGTACAGCGTGTGGCCAAGCACTTCGTCGACCCTGAGTACAAAGCCCTGAGCAATCAGGACGCCGAGCTCGCAGCCCTCGACCAGCAACACCCAGGTTTCGCCCGCTGGCGCACCCGCAACACCCTGGCGCACAAAAAGCCGGGCTATGTCGCCGTGACCCTGTCGCTCAAACCTACCGGCGTGGCGCCGGGCGATATCACTGACAAGCAGCTGGACGCCGTTGCCGACCTGGCCGAGCGCTACAGCTTCGGCCAACTGCGCACCTCCCACGAGCAAAACATCATTCTTGCCGACGTTGAGCAGAGCCAACTGTTCACCCTGTGGGGCGAGCTGCGCGAAGGCGGTTTCGCCACTCCGAACATCGGCTTGCTGACCGACATCATCTGCTGCCCAGGTGGCGACTTCTGCTCCCTGGCCAACGCCAAATCGATCCCGATTGCCGAATCGATCCAGCGCCGTTTCGACGACCTGGACTACCTGTTCGACATCGGCGAGCTGGACCTGAACATCTCCGGTTGCATGAACGCCTGTGGTCACCACCACGTCGGCCACATCGGCATCCTGGGTGTGGACAAGAAAGGCGAAGAATTCTACCAAGTGTCCCTGGGTGGCAGCGCCAGCCGCGATGCGAGCCTGGGCAAGATCCTCGGCCCGTCCTTCGCCCAGGAAGCCATGCCCGAGGTGATCGGCAAGCTGATCGATGTGTACATTGAGCAGCGCACCGAAGATGAGCGTTTCATCGACACCTACCAGCGCATCGGCATCGACCTGTTCAAGGAGCGCGTCTATGCAGCGAATCATTAAGAACAACGAAGTCCTCGACGAAACCTGGCACCTGCTGCCCAAGGACGCGAGCTTCGACGGTATTTCCAACTGCGACGACCTGATCGTGCCGCTGGCCCTGTGGCGCGAACACGGCCACGCCCTCAAGGCCCGCGACGGCGGCCTGGGTGTGTGGCTGGACGCCGATGAAGAAGCCGAAGAAATCGGCGATGACGTGCAGCACTTCCAGGTCATCGCCCTGAACTTCCCGGCCTTTACCGACGGTCGCAACTACTCCAACGCGCGCCTGCTGCGTGACCGTTACGGTTACAAGGGCGAGCTGCGGGCGATTGGTGACGTGCTGCGTGACCAGCTGTTCTACCTGCGCCGCTGCGGGTTCGATGCCTTCGCCTTGCGCGCCGACAAAGACCCGTACGAAGCCCTGGAAAGCCTCAAGGACTTCTCGGTGACGTACCAGGCCGCCACGGATGAGCCGTTGCCCTTGTTCCGTCGTCGCTAAACGTTAGCGCAGTGATCGCTCCCACGCTCTGCGTGGGAGTGCCTCCCGTGACGCTCCGCGTCACTCTTGAGCGGGACGCAGAGCGTCCAAAGCGGCATTCCCACGCAGAGCGTGGGAACGATCAACGACGATCATGCGTGATCGACGCCAGCACCTGCTTTTGCCCCATGGAACACGGCACATCTGCCGGGTGCGCCCGCACCGCCTCGATCACGCCCAATAACTGAGCTTTGCTATGGGCCAGCTGCGCCTGCATCGTTTCGATTTGCGCCACCTTGCGCTCCAGTGCCTCAATCAATTCGTCGCGCTTGCTCTCGCCCGGCGCCGGCATCAGCGCTTTAAGCTCCTGCAAGGTGAACCCGGCCTGCTGCGCACTTTGAATCAGCTGCAAGGTTTGCAGCGCTTCGGCTGAATAACGCCGATAGCCATTGGCCTGGCGCCCCACCTGGCTGATCAGCCCTTCGGCCTCATAAAAGCGAATGCGCGACGCCGCCAACCCGCTCCTCTTTGCCAGCTCACCAATATTCATCGCCACACCCTGCTTGACATTAAAGTTAACTTTAAGCTTAGCCTGAGGCCTCCCCCGCTCAGGAGTCAACGCATGTCACCTTTCGAAGCCTTGCAACTGCCCAACGGCCAAGTCCTCGCCAACCGCATCGCCAAAGCGGCGATGGAAGAGAACATGGCCGACGCCAAACAGGCCCCGTCGCGCGAACTAAAACAGCTCTACACGGCGTGGGCGGACGGCGCGCCCGGCTTGCTGTTGACCGGCAACGTGATGATCGACCGCCGCGCCATGACCGGCC
Organism: Pseudomonas sp. R76; assembly: GCF_009834565.1. Lineage (GTDB taxonomy): Bacteria > Pseudomonadota > Gammaproteobacteria > Pseudomonadales > Pseudomonadaceae > Aquipseudomonas. Next base: position 2,830,112 of record NZ_CP019428.1, on the reverse strand, counting down.
CGGGCGGTGTCGCGCTGGAAGATGAACAGCACCTGGACAGCTTCCGTGAATGGGCCGAGGTGGCTCGCGCCAAGGGCGTGCACTTCTGGGTGCAGCTCAGCCATCCGGGGCGCCAGACCATGGCCAACCTGGGCCAGCAAGCCATGGCGCCGTCTGCCGTAGCGCTCGACCTCGGCGGTTTTTCGAAGATGTTCGCCAAGCCCAAGGCGATGACCGAAGCCGACATTCAAGACGTAATCAAACGCTTCGCCACCAGCGCGCGCCTGGCCGAGAAAGCCGGGTTCACCGGGGTGCAGATCCACGGCGCGCATGGCTACTTGATCAGCCAGTTTCTCTCGCCGCTCAGCAACCAGCGCACCGATCGCTGGGGCGGCTCGCTGGAGAACCGCGCGCGCTTGCTGCTGGAGGTGATCAACGCGGTTCGCGCCACGGTCAGCCCGACCTTTTGCGTGGCGGTAAAACTCAATTCCGCCGACTTCCAACGCGGCGGTTTTGCCGAGGCGGATGTACGCGCAGTGGTCGAGATGCTCAACCCGCTGCCCATCGACCTGCTGGAATTGTCCGGCGGCAGCTACGAAGCGCCGGCCATGCAGGGCGACGCACGGGACGGGCGCACCTTGGCCCGTGAAGCGTACTTCCTGGAATTTGCCAAGGACGTAGCGACCATCGCCACCATGCCGCTGATGGTCACCGGTGGCATTCGCCGCTTGCCCATCGTGCAGCAAGTGCTGGACAGCGGCATCGCCATGGCCGGCATCGCCACGGCGCTGACGCTGGAGCCGCAATTGATCCAACACTGGCGCGAAGGCCGCGACCCCAACCCGCAACTCAAGCCCATTGACTGGAAGCGCAAACCCCTGGCCTCCCTCGCCACGCTTGCCGTGGTGCGGTATCAGATGCGCCGGCTCAGCCGCGGCCATCTGCCCAAGGCCAGCGTAGCGCCGTGCATCGCGTTGGTGCGCGATCAGTGGTTTATCGCTCGGCGCACCCGCCAATACCGCGCGGCCATGACGCAATCTTCACACTAAAGGGTGAACATCCGCCGTGATCGAACTGTCCCCTATTGATCAGCAGTTTTTAACCTCACTGACGATTGGAGTTTTTCATGGCGAAAATCAACCTGGCCCAGCAATTGGCGACCACCCTTGAACAGGCGGGCATCAAGCGCATCTGGGGCCTGACCGGCGATAGCCTCAACGGCCTGACCGACGCCCTGCGCACCATGGACAGCATCGAGTGGATGCACGTGCGCCACGAAGAGGTGGCCGCGTTCGCCGCCGGTGCCGAAGCGGCTGCCACCGGCGAGCTGACGGTGTGCGCCGGCAGCTGCGGGCCCGGCAACCTGCACTTGATCAATGGCCTGTTCGACTGCCATCGCAACCACGTACCGGTACTGGCCATCGCGGCGCAAATCCCCTCCTCCGAGATCGGCCTGAACTACTTTCAGGAAACCCACCCTCAGGAACTGTTCAAGGAGTGCAGCCACTTTATCGAGCTGGTGACCAACCCCGAGCAAATGCCCCAGGTGCTGCACCGCGCCATGCGCTCGGCGATTCTCAATCGTGGCGTGGCAGTGGTGGTGATTCCAGGCGATGTGTCGCTGCTGGAAGTCGAAGACAAGCTCAAGCCGTGGCCGGCCCTGCACGCACCGCGCACCTTGCCGGCGGAACAGGACCTGCAACGCTTGACCGACATTCTGCAGAGCAGCGAAAAAGTCACCCTGCTGTGCGGCAGCGGCTGTGCCGGTGCCCACGATCAAGTGGTCGCCCTGGCCGATGCCTTGGGCGCGCCGGTGGTGCACGCCTTGCGCGGTAAAGAACATGTGGAATGGGACAACCCGTTCGACGTAGGCATGACGGGCCTGATCGGCTTCAGTTCGGGTTACCACGCCATGCTCAACTGCGACACGCTGATCATGCTCGGCACTGATTTCCCCTACCGCCAGTTTTACCCCACCGACGCAAAAATCATCCAGGTCGACCGCAACCCGCAAGCGTTAGGACGCCGGGCCACATTGGACCTGGGCATCGCGGCGGATGTCAGCGAAACCATCGACGCGCTGCTGCCACGCCTGACCCGCAAGACTGATCGCCGCTTTCTCGAGACCTCGTTGAAGCACTACGAGAAAGCTCGCCAAGGCCTGGATGACCTGGCGGAACCTTCCAAGGCCGACCGGCCGATCCACCCGCAGTACGTTGCGCGCTTGCTCAGCGAGCTGGCCGATGACGACGCCATCTTCACCGCCGACGTCGGCTCACCGACCGTGTGGGCGGCGCGCTACTTGAAGATGAACGGCAAGCGCCGCCTGATCGGCTCGTTCAACCATGGCTCGATGGCCAATGCCATGCCGCAGGCCATCGGCGCCCAGGCGGCGTTTCCTGGGCGACAGGTGATTTCGATGTCCGGCGATGGTGGTTTCGCGATGTTGATGGGCGATTTCATCTCGTTGGCGCAGCTGAAACTGCCGGTAAAAGTCATCGTGTTCGATAACTCATCACTGGGTTTCGTCGCCATGGAAATGAAAGCCGCCGGCTACCTGGACACCGGCACCGAGCTGAAAAACCCGGACTTCGCGGCCATGTCCAACGCCATGGGCATCCTCGGCATTCGCGTGGAGCAATCCGAAGACCTGGAACCGGCATTGCGCCGCGCCCTGGCCCACGACGGCCCGGTGCTGGTGGATGTGGTTACGGCGACACAGGAACTGGTCATGCCGCCAAGCATCAAGCTGGAACAGGCCAAGGGCTTCAGCCTGTACATGCTCAAGGCGGTAATGAGCGGGCGTGGTGACGAAGTGATCGAGCTGGCGCGTACCAACTGGTTGCGCTGAGTTTCAGTGGCGTCGGGCAGCGCGGGTAAACCCTGTTCGACGCCGAGTATCGTCAAGCCCGGTCCGACTTGACAAGGGCGCGCGGTCCATCTGCCTAAACCCAGATGGGCTTTAGATAACATCTACACATATAAAATAACGACGCAGCCCCATCATTCAACACAGAAATATGTACCCACAATTACAAATTATTAATTACTCCCCCAACAGCCTAATACCTCGCAGAATCACTGAACCCACTAAGACTCGGGTAAGTGAATAACCAAGAGGAAAACCTAATGATAAACCCGACATTCAACATGGTTTCACAAATGGCCACGGCCTTTCAAAGCCTTGCGTCCGCCACCCATAACACGTCGCACACCCAACCCCCTACTGGCAATATCGGAAGAGCAGTCGGCGATACACGCTCCGTCGAGCAGATCACCAACGGCCCTCTTTTCGATATATTTAAACAGCGGGACTTTCACCATCTTGCCAATGACTTTTACAAGCAGGTTGGCGGCAATTGGAATGACGCCAAACTTGGCACCGCCGAGCAGGCAGACGTGGCAGCCAACGCCGAACGTGTTCTGACGCATATCGACCAAATGGGCGGCAACGGTTCGCTTTCAGGCAATATGCACATCGAGGGATACCGCTCCCCAAGCCCGTTCGCAGTCATTCCCACGAAAGATGGAAATACCACTGAAGGCTCGGAAGCACGAAACCTCTTGAACTTCGCTAGCCAGGGTTATGCCTCGCTTCAACAGAATTGACACTCACCCTACAACAGTGGTCGACAGCTGCATTAATTAGGCAGGCAAATAACGACGACAACACAAAGAACACAAGATTGCCGAGGGCATTAAAGTTAGTTTCCCGCGACCTGCATTCTTTTTATCACTTTTACTCAAAAAAAAAAGCGCCCGAAACTTCGGGCGCCTTTCATAAATACGGCAGGTGGAAAGTTGTTAGGCGCGGCCTCTCAGCCCGACTGCTTCTCCACCCACTTGCCATAGGCATCAATAAACGCCTGCAAGAACGGCCGGGTCTTCTCCGACACCTTGCCTGCATCATCAAACACAGTGCCCGCACCACCCAGGTACGCTTCTGGCTGCTGCATGCACGGCACATCGAGAAACACCAACGACTGACGCAGATGATGGTTGGCGCCAAACCCACCAATCGCGCCCGGCGACACACTGATGATCGCCCCCGGCTTGCCGCTGTAGACGCTTTGCCCGTAAGGGCGCGAGCCCACATCGATGGCATTCTTCAACGGCGCAGGCACGGAACGGTTGTATTCGGGGGTTACGAACAACACCGCGTCGGATGAACTCACCTGTTTACGGAAAGTACTGTAGGCTGCGGGCGGTGATGCCCCGTCGATGTCCTCGTTGTAGAGCGGCAAATCGCCAATTTCAACAATGTTCAACTGGAGATTGGCAGGGGCAAGTTCGGCCAAGGCCAGGGCGACCTTGCGGTTGATCGACTCTTTTCTAAGGCTGCCAACCAGGACGGCAATCGTGTAGACCTTGCTCATTGAGGTTTTCCCGACGTCTGACTAAAGGAGCTAATAGTTATAGAGTCTTCGCGGCAGGTTCACCAGAACGTTTTGCGCCGCCCAACACCGTTTGCTACGCCCCACCCGCGTAGGAAGCGTCTGAAAACATCAAAGAATAGTATTTTTTTCCCATAGGTAAACTACCCCGCTCCATGACGGTCTACAGAACCGCAAATCGAGTGTTTATCTCCAGAGGTTCTAAACAGATGGCTGCAGTACTTGTCGGACAGTTCCATGCCAGAGACGCGGAAGGACGCGTGTATTCGGTGCATGAATTCCAGGAATCCAACCCGGCGCAAGGCGACCTGGCTGGCTCGGCGCCCTCCACTACCTACAAGCTGGCCATTGGCGATCGTGTAGAAAAACTGGAAGGCGATGAATTCAAATTGATCCAGTCGGGGACCATTATCACCCGCGAATCGCAGACGGTCCTCGCGTCGTAATAACTCGCCTTATCTACCTGCTCAGTCCTGGCCATTGACGGCATTGACTGGGCCGGGCGATCACGGCCGCTGCATCTGCGTCACCTCGACGCCCTGCTCGCCGTCCACTTGCTTGAGCGTCACCAGCAACCGCCCCCGCTCCCCTTCCACGGCATACAGCGAACGCTTGTAGCCCGGCGTGCCGTACGCGGGATACGCCACCACCTGCCTGACCAGCGCAACCTCCAGCACCGCGCCTACTTGCTCGCCCACCTGTTCCTGAGAACGAATAAACGCCTCGAGCGCGAAGTTTTCCGGTGTGTGTTCATCATGATTATTGAAGAGATAAGCAGCCACGCAGCCGGCGGTCGCCAAGACCAGCAGTTGTTTGGCCGTTACCCCGAGGAATGTCGAGGGTAGAGGCATATGAGACCAGACCTGTTTTTGTTTTATGTACCGGCTAGCCGGCATTGGTCGTTGATGATCAGAGCAGCCATTCTAATCAGGTGGTCGGGTTTTGCCAGATGAATCAGTTGTCGCCGTAGGTAATATCCTTGTTATCCCCTACACCACCCAGTGTGCGGTCCTTGCCGAATGAGAACAGGTCAAAAGGTGTTTGGGTTTGAGTGGGCGGATAGTGATACTGATAGGCAACCCCCCAAGGGTCCGTCAACAAGTCTTCATTGACGTAAGGCCCTTTCCATTTCGCCTCACCGGCAGGTTGCGTGATCAATACCTCCAGGCCTTCTTCATCGAGAGGGTAGCGACCGGTGTCCTGATGAAACCGCTCGAGCGCCTTGCCCAATTCGCTCACCTGGGCCTTTGCCTGGGCAATTTCCGCCTGCGTCACATTGCCGAACAGCCGTGGCCCTACCGCCAGGGCCAGCAGCCCGATAATGACAAACACCACCAGCACCGCCCAACGCGTAAAGCCGCGCTGGGTGTGCACGCTACCAATGACTGCGGTTTTTCCGGACATCGCGAGGCTCCCTGATGGTTTGTCGGTTATTACACGCTTTGTATGACCTGCAGGTTGCAGTCGCGAGCACGCTTAACGGTAGCCGACCCGCGCTGTTTTTTCCCCAGCCATTGAAACCCCACCGCACTGAACATAGACTCCGGCGATGCGTTTACGTCATATCGAAGTGATTCAGGCCATCTTGCAGACCGGACACCTCGGCACGGCCGCCGAATGGTTGCAACTCCCCGTGGGCGATGTAGACGCCACGCTCAAGGATGCCGAGCAGCAATTGGGCTTCATGCTGTTTGCCAGTGTGCGCGGGCGTTTGCAAGCGACACGTGAGACGCTTGAGCTGCAGGCCGCAATCGGCCACCTCCATGAGGCGCTGGAGCCGGTGCAACGCCTGGCCAGCCGCCTCAAGCACCATCACGCGCCAACCCTGCGCGCCCTGTGCACGCCACCGCTGGCCAATCAATTGCTGCCGCAAAGCATCGCCGCGCTGCGCCGGCGCTTCCAGGACACGCCGTGCAACCTGTCGAGCCAGCCGACCAAGGAGATCGTCAGGAGCCTGCTGCTGCACGAGGCCGATGTGGGCCTGAGCCTGCATGACCCGGCACATCCGCAAATCCAAAGCAGCGTATTGGCTCAGGGCAAGCTGCAATTGCTCGCGCCCCATGGCTGGCTCAAGCCCAAGCAGAAATACATTGCACTGCAAGACCTCGCCGGGCAGTCGATGATCGGGCTCGAAGGGCATGACCCCTTGAGCCGCCTGCTGGACGCCAAGCTGCAAGCGCTGCGCCCGCTGCCGGTGGTGCAGACACGGGTGCAGACCTACCAGATGATGCGCAGCATGGTCGAAGCTGGCGAAGGCTTGGCGATTGTCGACCCGCTCACCGCTTCCGGCGCGCGGGAAGCCGGGCTGGATACCTGCCCGTTATCGCCGCCCATCCCGGTCATCCTTTACGCATTGATTTTGAAGGACGCTGAACCCACGCCGGCACTGAATGCGCTGCTGGAGATAATCACACTCAAAGCCGAGGCCCTGCTGGGCGGCGCCTCGAACACCCCACCAGGGCCTTAGCCGCGCCCCCGGCGCCCGTTAGCGCAACATGCCCTGACAATCACCTTGGAACCCCCTCCGAAGTTTTTCACACCCATTCGCTGGAAAGTGCCAACGGCACTTTCTATCGGACGAATCTGAAACTAAGGAGCGGTTCCCTATGAATGCCATCCACCCTGCGGCTGCAAAGCTGTCTCCCACCGGTGTGGCCACACAAAACCCAACACCCACCACCCATGGGACGAACGCCCTCCACGCCTCGTCGCCGAGGGTCGCGGCCAACGACACAAGCCCTGACGCACTCGACAACCCGGCAGCCCTGAAAAAAGCCTACGCGCAACACTGCAACTGGACGGAACTGGCAGCAAAACTGCGACCGATGCTCGAAGAACTGACCAAGGCCTTTCCCGGTGAGTTGTCCAGCGAACAGCAAAGCCGGCTTGAGACACAACTGGCAGCCCAACTGAACAGCCTTTCATTGCCGGTCTGTGAACTCTCCACCTACTACCAGAAACACAACCTGACGCCCACGACCGTCGTCACGCTACACACCTATCTCAGCGGCAGTGGCTTGAGCGTACCCAAGACTCTGGACGCGTTGCTCGCGCTGTACCAGCGTGCTATCCAGCAGGTGCACACCCATCCCCTGGGCAACTTCAGCGGGGCACTGTCCTGGCCAACGCCGCTGGCAACGCAGCACCAACAACGCCTCATCGACCTGCTCAGCGCCCCCGATTCGAGCGTGCCCGGGCTGCCATTGGCCGACAAACAAAAAGGCGTGCTGGGCTATCTGTTGTCAGCCGCCAACCTGTCGAGCGATGACTTCAAATACCCCGGCTCGGCGATGGAAACGCTGCTGGGTTCGGCCAAGGCCCAGGCATTGGGGCAAGCTATCCAGACCGAGTTGGGCGGCATCGCCACGGATGCCAGCAGCAATGACTACTTGTTGGCGGCCATCCACCTGGGCCTGGACCCGGAAGCCCTGAACAGCCCGGCGCGTAACAGCGTCGCCGGCTTTGACCTCGGGCAGCGCCAGTATTGGAACAAGCCTGCCACAGCGGTGATCGACGGCCTGAGCCGCCATCTGGTGGCGCAAGGGCGAGCCAGCGCCCAATCGGCCGACTTCGCCGCTCGCCTGTTGCTGGCACGCGTCGCGCCTGAATACCGGGTCAAGGACATCCCGCCCAATGTGACCTACGGCAGTATCCCCTGGACCCAGTTGGCAATCGCGGTGGCCAAGCTGGAGGCCCAGTCGCCAGGGCGCGCACTCACCATGAGCTACAGCGAGGTGCTCGCCGCCGCCGAGGGCCTCGACGTCGACGCAGTGCTCTCCCAGCGTATCCAGCACGAAGCCTTGCGTAATTGGGGAGTCGTGCATGGCCTGCTGAGTGCCGGCGACACCGCGCCCACACAGACTGAAATGCAGGCCGTACAAACCGCGTTCAATGCCCAGCAAAGTGCCTTGCAAGCCACCTCCACAGCGCTGGCAACGGCTATTCCCAGCCGGGAAGCGATGGGCCTGGCGCTGCTCAGAAAAGAGTTCCCGGGGGTTGCGGACAGTGTCTTCAAGGCCCGCAACATCCTGAAAGCCCATTTGAATCCGGGGCGGCCCGGCCGCTTGTCCGGGGCGCTGTCAATGCTGGATATCGTCACGCAGGGCGACAAGGTCAAACATGAGGACAAGGAACATTGGGTCACCGATGACAAGCGGATCCCCATCACGGCGTTTTGCGAAAAATCCGCAAGCGGCGCACTCACCGTCGCCGACGAATTTGCCACACGCTACGCCTCGGCTATCGAGGCACAGAAAAAGGGTCACACAGGCCTGACCAAGTACCTGACGTCGAACTTGCCGCCCGAGGACAAGCTGAACTTCGCGTATGGCCAGCTCGATTTTTTCCACACCAATGAATACAAAATAGCCACCGACTTCTGGACAAAGACGCTGACCAAACGAGGCCATACGCTGGATGTAAAAACCACGCGAGACGGGCAAGTCAACGTGTATTGCATTAATACCAGCGACGGCACGATTACCAAAAAAAACTTCCTGGCAGACACGTACTCTGCGCCCTACGACAAACTCGAAAGAAGAGATGGCAGCAAGCTGTATCGAACGGTCCGGTTCAACCCATTCGAGAACGAGCACGCCAAACTGGGCACGGAAAAACCGACAACTTCGCAAAATCCTCAAGTGTTTGACTCTGCCCGCACAGACTACATCGCCAGGGTATTCACGCATTCCCTCGACTTGAACAATGACGACCTGCTCGACTATGCCAAAGGCATGAACGCCTACGACAAAAGCGCGGCGGCCGACGATGCTATCGGCAATTTTTTCCTCAACCTGATTCCCTTCAGGTCAGCGATTGTCAATTTCAGCCAAGGCAAAATCGCCGATGGCTTGTTTGACCTTGGTCTTGACGTGGTCGGCCTGGTGACATTGGGCGTGGGCAAGGCTGCCCAGGCAGGCAAGGTATTTGCCAAGGGCGTGACCAGTCTCAACGCCGCCTCGAAAGCCGCAAGGTTCCTCGGCGGTGCCGTGATCGAAGCACTCAACCCGCTGGGTGGCGCCGGCGACCTGCTCGGAGGCGCCAGCCGCTTCATCTGGTCCAGGGGGCGCTCAGCGGTCAATACTCTAAAGGGCGCCAGCGGCAGCTACGACGTGCTCAAAGAGGCGGGCAAACAGCACGGCCTGGTTGCCGTCGGCACCTACAAAGCACTGGATCGCGTCGAGGAAACCGGCGCCGCATTTCGCAACGGCAACTGGTACGACTATGACGTGGCCAAGGGGTCGTCCTATGGGCCGCTACTAAAAGAATTCAAGCCCCGCATAGTGGCGACCGCCGATGGACTCAAAGTGCTCAACCCGCCCGCGCTGCGGGACTATGCGGTCGATCTCTCGCCTGACCTGCTACAGGTGAAAGGCTTGGAGGCCAATGTTTACGTGGGCCCGGGCAACAAAAACTATATAAAAATCGACGGCAGGCTCTATCAGTCCACACTCAAGGACGGCCAGCGTGTCATCCAACACCCTAATGCAAAACAACCCGACCTTGTCGTCAGAGACCTGGGCAGCCATGGTTGGGAGCTTTCAGCCACTGCCCACCGCTTAATCGGGGGCGGCGCTCCGCCTGCCTGGAAACTCGACGACAGTACCTACGTGGTGCCGGTAGATGACGTACAACTCAGGCCGGGATCTTCTTACCCCTACTGCATCAACTACAGAGGCGAAAACCATATCGCCAAATTCGATACGCAAGTGGGTGAGTGGAGCTACGAAGCCCGCAACAAATTGTATTTCTGGAGAAGTGCGAAGAACACATGGCAGATGGGGACACTGGATGAGTTGAGAAAAGCAAAAAAAATTGATGCGCACGAATTCCGCTTCGTTGAAGTCACCGCCCCGGCCATATTGACCAAACCCAAAAATGTCCGGCCACTGCCAAAAGACATTCACTATTTCTGGGCAGGCGGCGAGATACCGGACAAGCTGGTGAGCAATATCAGCAAAAACGCCGAGAAAATGCCGGGGTTCAGATCCATTGTGCACGTCGACGCAGACACGCCGGAGCTGTTCCGAACCATTAAGCTCAAGCTGGAAAAAGACGCCCCCGGCGTGACGGTCAGGAACCTGCACGAAGACAGCTTTTTCCAGTCTTTGAACACCACCGAGATGTATTCATATTTCCGCAGGGGTCAGGGCCAGAACCTCGCCGCCGCCTCTGACGTGGCGCGCTACCCATTGATGAATAAATACGGCGGCATCTACCTCGACACCGATGACGTGATCACGGGATCTGTCGGCGCGGCAGGCCTGAACGCCGGCGACTCGGACATCCTGATCGGCCATCCGGTCCGCCATAAAGTCACCGGCAACAAACCTTTTTTCAATACAAGCAACTTCGCAACCCAGGCGGACAACCCGGTCGTCACTCAAATGATCGCCGAACAAAATCGCCGTTTCGCCGAAAAAAGACCCTACTTTGAGGCTAATCGACCAACCATCGCTCGAGACGAAAACGGCGCGCTCAAATACGACGATGACTTTTTGACCTATGAAGGCGAGATTTTTGAAGCGGTAGGCCCGACCATGTTTAACGACGTATTAAAAGCCAGGCGACCTGAGATTTACGAGGCAGGCTTCGAAGGTCTCAGCATAGAAGGCAGTTTTGGCGGTGAGCGCTACAACGTGGAAAAAAACGCTCGCAAGTATTATTCGGACAAGGGCGTAACGGAGCCCGCCGGGCTCCCAGAGACGGTGCGGGAGAACAAAACGCACTACCGCCAGTTCAATGAACAGCTAAAAGTTCACGTCGGCGCGGAACACTCCTGGGCCGTTACATAAACTCACTGGCAGCCTCCCGGCGCGGCTTGAAACGTTACCCATGCGCCGCGTTCAGGCCGCACTCAGCTCGGTTTTGAACAACCGATACCAGAAGATCGCCACTTCGCGGGTTTGCGGGTCAATACCGCGATACCGCAAGTGGTCGATCCCGCCCATCACATAACCGCAGCGCTCATATAGCCGGCAGGCACCGAGGTTGTTGTTCTGGGTTTCGAGCATCATGCCCGGCAAATTTTTCTTGCGGCTCCAGAACTGCGCCACATCCAGCAATGCCTTGGCCACACCATGGCGCCGCGCAGGCAAGGCCACCGCCAGTTCATCAACGTGGGCAAAACCGTTCCAATTGGTGCTGACCACAATATGCCCCACCGCACGGTCATCCAGGTATGCCATGAAGATTGCGCTGTCGGCTGCATCGCGAAAACTCGCGAACTCTTCCGGGTCGATTCCATAACACTTGCGGTACGGCACGATGCGCTCGACCACCCACTGGTCGACGCGCTTGCCCATCTCCGGCACGCCGTAGGCACTGACCTCAAAGCTGAAATCATTGCCCCACACGTAGGCATCAAAACCTTCGTCGGCGACCCGCACACTGAGCCCCGGGTACTTCGGGTTCATTACAGCTTGCATAAACATCCTTTACCCTTTGATGCAATCGACGGTGTAACAACGACCATTGCCGTCATCTTCGTGTTGCAACCCATGAACATCGGCGACAAAACCGGGAAAACTGCTATCGAACGTCCGGGCAAAGGCCAGGTAATCGATGATCGAACGCGTTGACTCGGTAAAGCGCTCGCCCGGCATGATCAACGGAATGCCGGGCGGATAAGGCACCAGCATCACGGCGGCGACGCGCCCTGGCAAAGCATCGATGGAGACGGCCTCGACTTCGCCCCTCACCAGTTGGTCATAGGCGTCGGCCGGCTTCATCGCGATTTCCGGCAACACCGTGTACATCCGTTTGAGGTGTTTGGCGGTGGCGTTGCTACGGTAACAGCTATGCAACTGATCGCACAGGTCGCGCAAACCCAGGCCTTGATAACGCGTCGGGCCTTGCTTGAACACCGAGGGCAAGCAACTGGCCAGGCTCACATTGGCGTCGTAGTTGCGTTTGAACTCCAGCAATTCGGTGAGCAAGGTACTCCATTTGCCCTTGGTAATGCCCATGGAAAACAACACGAGGAAGGAATACAGCCCGGTCTTTTCCACCACCAGCCCACGCTCCCAAAGGAATTTACTGACCACCGCAGCGGGAATCCCGCAATCGCTCAACGCCCCTCCGGCGTTAAGGCCGGGCATTACCAGCGTGACTTTGATCGGGTCGAGCAGCACGTAGTCTTCGGCCACTTCGCCAAAGCCGTGCCAGTCATCTTGCGGGTGCAGCAACCAGTCCGCCGTGGCCACTCGGTCGATGCCGGCCACCGTAGGCGGTTGCCAGATAGTGAACCACCAATCCTCAGCGGCAATGTGCTGGCGCAAATTCGCCAGCGCCCGGCGAAAGCTCAAGGCCTCGTCAAACATCTCCTGCAACAACGAGCGCCCGGCCGGGCCTTCCATCATCGCCGAGGCCACGTCCAGTGAAGCGATGATGCTGTATTGCGGCGAGGTGGAGATATGCATCATGAACGCTTCATTGAAACGGTCACGGTCCAGTTGCCGCGCACCGCCGTCCTGCACATGAATCATCGAGGCCTGGCTGAAGGCCGCCAGCAGTTTGTGGGTCGAGTGCGTGGTGAACACCAGCGGGCTGTCGGGGGTACGCGAGGTGCCCATGCCATAACGCCCGGCGAAGAACTCGTGAAAGGCCGCGTAGGCGTACCAGGCTTCGTCGAAGTGCAACACCTCGACACTGTTGCCCAGTTGCTGCTTGATCAGCTCGGCGTTGTAGCACAGGCCGTCGTAGGTGGAGTTGGTGACCACCGCCATCTTTACTTTGGGTGGCCGGCCACGGGTCAATGGGCTCGCTTCGATCTTGGCGTGGATCGATTCGGGGCTGAATTCGCTCAGGGGAATCGGGCCGATTATCCCCAGTTCGTTGCGCTCCGGGCACAGGTACAACGGGATCGCGCCGGTCATGATGATCGAGTGCAACACCGACTTGTGGCAGTTGCGGTCCACCAGCACCAGGTCGTCACGGCCGACCATGGAATGCCAGACGATTTTATTGGCCGTCGAGGTGCCATTGATCACAAAGAACGTGTGATCAGCGCCAAAGTTGCGCGCGGCGCGGGCCTCGGCTTCCGCCAAGGGCCCGGTGTGATCAAGCAGCGAGCCGAGTTCCGGCACTGAAACGGACAAATCCGAACGCAGCGTGTTTTCACCGAAGAACTGATGAAACGCCTGCCCTACCGGACTTTTTCGATAAGCCACGCCGCCGCCATGGCCGGGCGTGTGCCAGGAGTAATTGGAGTCGGCGGTGTGTTGCACCAAGGCCTTGAAGAATGGCGGCAACAAGCCATCCAGGTAACTGCGTGCCGCGCGCGCGACTTGTCGGGCCAGGAACGGCACGGTGTCTTCGAACAGGTACAGAATGCCGCGCAGTTGGTTGAGCTCGCTCATGGCATCGGCCGGTGCATTTTCCAGGGTGACTTGCTCACCCAGGGCAAAGATCGGCAGGTTGGGCGCCCTCACCCGCGCCAGTCGAATCAGCTCGACCATGTTTTGCAGCAAGTGGGTGTTTTCGCCGGCGCCTTCGGCGGCGATCAGCATGCACGCCAGGCCGTGATGGGTAGAAGCCACCAGCCGGCCTTCGGCGTAGTCCACGGCGGAAAAAATACTGAAGCCCTCTTGTTCCAGCTCTTGGGCGATGCCTCGAACCCGGTCACCGGCAACGGTGTCGGCCTTGATGTCGCGATGTACGATCAGAACAGGGAACTTCAGGTCTTTGTACATGAGCGCTCGAACTCTGGAGGGCTATGCACTCAGGGTAGAAGCTGGGAGCGGATGTGGCGAATGAAGATTTTGCCGGCAATGGAGATCAACTGTGGGAGCTGGAGTAGGCCTTTGGGGGGGGCTTCGCCCCCCAGCGGGAGCAAGCTCCCTCGCCACAGCAAGCCAGCTCCCACATTTTTTAATCGTGTTCGACCGAGGTTATTGCTGCGTCAGCTGCGACCACAACGCCGGTGCACCCGCCGACTTGGCAATCGCTTCCAACCGCGCCGCATGCTCAGCCAGGTCCTGCTCACTGGCACGGATGATCGGTGTTGGTTTGCGGTCCGCCGGCAAGCGGCGGATTTCCGAAGGGCGATTGCCCGAGCCTTCTGCCGAACCGGTGCCGTCGGAAGCGTTACCGGCCAGGGACAGGCTGGTTTGCCCGCCGGTCATGGTCAGGTAAACGTCGGCCAGAATCTCGGAGTCGAGCAACGCGCCGTGGAGTTCACGGCCGGAGTTGTCGACGCCGTAGCGTTTGCACAACGCATCGAGGCTGTTGCGCTGCCCCGGGTGCCGCTCACGGGCCATCATCAGGGTATCGAGGATCGAGCAGTGCTGGGAGATATCCGCACGCTCGGTCTGCCCCATCAGGGCAAATTCGTTATTGATGAAGCCAACGTCGAACGCCGCGTTGTGGATGATCAGCTGAGCGCCGTTGATGAACTCGAAAAACTCATCCGCCACTTCGGCAAAGCGCGGCTTGCCTTTGAGGAACTCGTCGGTGATGCCGTGGACGCCGATCGCGCCTTCGTCACTGTCGCGGTCGGGTTGCAGGTAGACGTGAAAGTGACGGCCGGTGAGGCGACGACCCATCAGTTCGACACAGCCGATTTCGATGATCCGGTGACCATCGGTCACCGGCATGCCGGTGGTTTCGGTATCGAGTACAACAGATCGGATGGCCATCAGGGTTCAGCTCTCAACGGTGGTAAGCAGTGTGGTGTAAATCAAAGGGCGCGATGTTAACACGTCAGCGGACTCAGCTTTGTTTGTAGCCCCGCACTTCGTCCACACCGCGATTGGCCAACTGGTCGGCACGCTCGTTGCCTGGGTGACCAATGTGGCCGCGCACCCATTTCCAGGTGATGTTATGGCGGTTGCATTGCTCATCGAGCAGTTGCCACAGGTCGGCATTTTTCACCGGTTCCTTGGCCGCGGTTTTCCAGCCGCGCTTTTTCCAGTTGACCATCCACTCGTTGATGCCCTTCATCACGTATTGCGAGTCGGTCACCAACAGCACGTCACAGCGGCGCTTGAGTTCCTCGAGGCCACGAATGGCGCCCATAAGCTCCATGCGGTTGTTGGTGGTGTTGGCTTCGCCGCCCCACAACTCCTTCTCCACGCCCTTGCACACCAGCAAGGCGCCCCAGCCGCCGGGGCCAGGGTTGCCCTTGCAGGCGCCATCGGTGAAGAGTTCTACGCTATCGGTCATCGGTTACATCCATCAAAACGGGCTGGCGGCAATGGGCCGACAGTATCCCGAGGCCCAAACACTGAGCCGGTAATCAAAAAAGAAAGTTTTACGGTTCGCTCTGCTTGCGATTGACCTTGGCCATCGGCATCGGCACCAACTTGCCCATCGGCTGGCGCAGCACCTGACGCACCGGCCGCAGCCCGACCACGATCTTGCGCGCCACCAATAAATAGAAGCCACCACCCGACAGTTGCCAAGCCCCCGCACGGCGTTCCCAGCCAGCCAGGCGGCCCTGCCACTTGGTCGACGCAAGCGGCGGACGATAGCACCCGAAGCGGCGTTTCTCCAGCGCAAAGCCCAGCAGGTTCAGCCAGTCGCCCACCCGCGAGGGCGAGATGCAGCGCGCCTGGCGCAGGCCGTCATGGGCGAACACATGCCGCAGGCCCCAGCTGCTCCAGGGGTTGATGCCGATAATCAGCAAATGGCCACCAGGGCGCACACTGCTGGCGGCTTCGCGCAGCAACCCGTGGGGCGACAGGCAAAAATCCAGGCCATGCTGCAACACCACCACGTCGGCGGCGTGCTCGCTCAACGGCCAGGCCTGCTCCTCGCAGACAATCTCGACGCCCGGCAACGGCGCGCCCAGGCGCACGTTACGCTGCACCTGCGGCGCGGACGGCGGCGTCTGCGCCGAGGGGCCGTAATGCACCAGGTAGCCGCCAAAGAACCGGCCCAGCTCGTCTTCGAGCATGCGGCGTTCTTCATCCAGAAGGAATTGCCCGATCGGCCCGGACAGCCATTCACGGGCTGCGCTGATCAGGGCCAGCCACTCAGGATCGGCCTGGGCGAACGCTTTATCAGTCATTGCATTCTCCAACTCGCCTAGACGTTCTAAGATGCACCAATGTGTTCAGCTTGGCGAATCGAAGAATGATACAGATCACTGCCCTACCCGCCTTCACCGACAACTACATCTGGTTGTTGCAGGACCCGCACACCCAACGCTGCGCCGTGGTCGATCCCGGCGATGCCGCGCCGGTGCTGGCCTGGCTCAAGCAGAACCCGCAGTGGGCCCTCAGCGACATCCTGGTCACCCACCATCACCATGATCATGTCGGCGGCGTCGAGCAACTGAAAAGTGTGACAAATGCCAAGGTCTACGGCCCGGCGAATGAAAACATCCCGGCGCGTGACGTGGCCCTGCACGATAACGACCGCATCAGCGTGCTGGGCTGGGACTTCGACGTTTATAGCGTACCCGGCCATACCCTCGGCCACATCGCCTTTTATCACCAGGGCGTGCTGTTGTGTGGTGACACCCTGTTCGCCGCCGGTTGCGGCCGCTTGTTCGAGGGCACGCCGGAACAGATGCACACCTCGCTGGAACGCCTCGCCGCCCTGCCGGCCGAGACCTTGGTGTACTGCACTCACGAGTACACACAAAGTAACCTCAAATTTGCCCAGGCCGTGGAGCCGGATAACGCCGATATCGCCGAACGCGTCGAGCACGTCAAGCAACTGCGCGCCCTTGGCGAGATGACGCTGCCGTCCAACCTGGCCCTGGAAAAACGTACTAACCCTTTTCTACGCACCGCCGAAACATCCGTTAAACAAAAAGCGGACGAACGGAATGGGCGCGATAACCGCTCTGGGGCCGAGGTGTTTGCTAGCTTGAGGGCGTGGAAAGATAAGTTCTAAGCGGATGCAATCTGGTACGGAATTTCTGAATGGTTGACCGCAACCAAAGCGCTTTCTAGAATCGCCCGACATTTTTGCCCGGAACTTACTTCCAGCCAATGTCGTCATCTATTCGTAAATCCATCTCTTCAGACGCATTGACCCGCCTGGCTCAAGCCGTGGCGGTGGCTGTGTCCGCTACTCTGGCGGGCTGCCAATCGACTCATTTCGCTGCACAATCCACCGTGCAACCCAAACCCAATCTTGCCGCCAAGATCAAGCAAAAACCTATTTGGCTCTCAGAGAAGCCCAGCCTCGAAGTCCCCCAGGATGTCTGGGAACGCATGCGACGGGGCTTTCAATTGCAGGATGGCCTGGGCGTCAACCCGCGCATCGAGCAACAGCGTTTGTGGTTCGCCAGCAACCCGTCCTTTCTGGAGAACGCCGGAGAGCGCGGCAGCCTCTACATTCATTACATCGTCGAACGCCTTGAAGAACGCAACATGCCCCTGGAGCTGGCGCTGCTGCCAGTGATTGAAAGTGCCTACAACCCAATGGCCTATTCGCGCAGCGATGCGGTCGGCTTGTGGCAGTTCATTCCCTCCACCGGGCGCTACTTCAACCTGCGCCAGACCCGCGCCTACGACGGCCGCCGCGACATCACCGCCTCCACCACCGCCGCCCTGGACTACCTGACGCGTCTGCATGACATGTTCAACGGCGACTGGCTGCTGGCCCTGGCGGCCTATAACGCCGGCGAAGGCACGGTCAGCCGGGCCATCGAGCGTAACGAGAAGCTCGGCCTGCCCACCGATTACTGGAACCTGCCGCTGCCCCAGGAAACCAAGGACTACGTGCCCAAGTTCCTGGCGCTGTCCCAGGTGGTACTGGCCCCCGAGGCCTACGGCGTCAACCTGAGCCCGATTGCCAACACGCCGTACTTCGAAGTGGTTGAAGTCAAGCAAAGCATGGACCTGTCACGGGTTGCCGCGCTGGCTGAAATCGATGAAGACGAACTGTTCCAGCTCAACCCGGCCCTGAAACAACGCACCACCCTCGACGGCCCCCAGCATTTGCTGGTGCCGAGTTCCAAGGCGCAATTGCTCACCAGCACCCTTTCGACGATGAAGCCGGAAGAATTGCTGGCGATGCGCCCGAAAAAGCAGGTGTTCGACGAAGTCGAGACCGCGCGAGTGGCTGGGCGTACGCGCAATTACAAGGTGCGTACGGGCGACAACCTCACGCTGATCGCCAAGGCGAACAAGGTCGACGTGCATGACCTGCAGCGCTGGAACAAGCTCAACGGCCAGGCGCTCAAGGTCGGCCAAACCCTGGTGATGCAGGACACGCGCAAGCTGGTGGCCAAGGCCGACAGCAAGAAGCCGGTGCAGTACAAGGTCAAGAAAGGCGACTCGCTGTACATCGTCGCCAAGCGTTTCAACGTTGAGATGCAACATCTCAAGCGCTGGAACCCGCGCACTGGCCAGGCACTCAAGCCAGGGCAGATGCTGGTGGTTTCCGGGCCACGCTAAGGCAAATTCGATGCATGGGCAGGCTTGTGTGGGAGCTGGCCTGCCTGCGATGCAAACACCTCGGTGTATCAGTGACACCGAGCCGATGCTATCGCAGGCAAGCCAGCTCCCACATTTGATTGACCCCAGGCTCAAGACCTTGCCAGCCCTCGGTCAGCCTCTGAAACAACCTTTTTCCAACCGGAACAAGCTGTTACTGTACCGATCATAAAGCCCAAGCCGCCTGGATCGGATCTCTGACTTGAAGCGTCCCCTCCTTCTACTAATAAGTCTGGCCTTGAGCTTTGCAGCGAACGCGACGATTACCGAGAGCCACGGTTATACGCAGTTCGGCAGGCTCAAGTACCCGGCAAAATTCACCCACTTTGATTGGGTAAACCCTGCAGCGCCAAAAGGCGGGACATTGCGGGTCATGGCCTTTGGCACCTTCGACACGCTCAACCCCTACACCTTCAAGGGCTCCAGCCCGGTTTCCACCCCCAATTTCCTGCAATACGGCGTCAACGAGCTGAACGAGCCGTTGATGGTCGGCACCGGCCAGTACGCGCCGTCCGGCGATGAGCCCACCTCCAGCTACGGGCTGATTGCCCAGTCGGTGAAGTACAGCGAGGATCGCAGCTGGGTGGTGTTCAACCTGCGACCCGAAGCGCGTTTCCACGATGGCAAGCCGATCACTGCCTATGACGTGGCGTTCTCCTACCGCACCCTGCTGACCGAAGGCCACCCGCAGTACCGCACCAACCTGCAGGAAGTGGCGCGGGTCGACATCCTCAACCGCCACCGTATCCGCTTTGTGTTCAAGCGCGCCGGCAACCCGCTGCTGATCCTGCGCCTGGGCGAGCTGCCGGTATTGCCCCAGCATTACTGGAAAAACCGCGACTTCAAGGCCACCACCTTCGAACCCCCTTTGGGCAGCGGGCCGTATCGCATTACCAAGGTCACGCCTGGCCGGCAACTGGTGTTCGAACGGGTCAAGGATTACTGGGGCAAGGACCTGCCGGTCAACCAGGGTTTCTATAACTACGACAAGGTCGAAGTGGAGTTCTACCGCGACAGCGACGTCGCCTTCGAAGCCTTCAAGGCCGGCGAATTCGACATCTACATCGAGCACCAGGCCAAGAACTGGGCCACCGGCTATAACTTCCCGGCGGTCAACCGCGGCGATGTCATCAAGGCGCAGATCGCCCACCAGATCCCGACCCAGAGCCAGGGCCTGTTCATGAACACGCGGCGACCGACCTTCGCCCAGACCAAGGTGCGCGAAGCACTGGGGTTTATGTTCGATTTTGAATGGACCAACCGCACCCTGTTCAGCAGCGCCTATAAACGCACCTTGAGTTATTACCCCAACAGCGAGTTCTCGGCGACGGGCGTGCCGGTAGGCCATGAATGGCTGATGCTCTCGCCGTACCGCGACCAGTTGCCGGCCAACCTGTTCACCCAGCCGTTCAGCCTGCCGCAGACCGACGGTCGCGGCATCCCGCGCGACACCATGCGCCGCGCCCTGGCGTTGCTGGGCGAAGCCGGCTGGAAACTGTCGGGGCAGCGCCTGCTCAACAGTGAGGGGCAACCGCTGCGATTCGAAATTCTGCTGGTCAACCCGAACCTGGAGCGCATCCTGCAGCCGTATGTCGAGAACCTGATCAGCATCGGCATCGACGCGCGCCTGCGCACGGTTGACCGCGCGCAATACAAACAGCGCCTGGATCAGTTCGACTTCGACATGATCCTGATCACCCTCAACCAGACCTTGAGCCCAGGCCTTGAACAGTGGCAGTACTTCCACTCAAGCCAGGCCAACATCAAGGGCAGCAAGAACTACGCCGGTATCGCCAACCCGGTGGTCGACCGCCTGCTGGACCAACTGCTGGCGGCGCAAACCCGCGAAGAACAACTGGCCGCCGGCCGCGCCCTCGACCGCGTGTTGCTGTGGCAGCACTACAGTATTCCCAACTGGTACCTCAACTATCATCGCTTGGCGTACCGCAACCGGTTCGCCTTTGTCACCACGCCGCCCTACAGCCTGGGCCTGAGCGCGTGGTGGCTGAAAGCTTCGGAGAAAGCCCAATGATGTATTTGCGCTACGCGTTACTGAGCAGCCTGTTGCTGTGCAGCGCGGCCAATGCCGCGCCGCAACATGCGCTGACCCTGTACAACGAGCCACCCAAGTACCCTGCCGACTTCAAGCACTTCGACTACGTAAACCCCGACGCGCCCAAGGGCGGCACCTTCCGCGAATCCAGCATGGGCGGCTTCGACAGCCTCAACCCGTACATCAGCAAGGGCGTGCCGGCAGACAATCTGCCGCTGATCTACGACACCCTGGCCATGCAAAGCCTGGACGAGCCGATCACCGAATACGGCCTGGTGGCCGGCAAGATCGAAAAAGCCCCGGACAACAGCTGGGTGCGTTTCTACCTGCGCCCCGAAGCGCGTTTTCACGATGGCCACCCGATCCGCGCCGAAGACGTGGTGTTCACCTTCCAGGCACTGATCAAGGACGGCTCGCCGCTGTACCGCACCTACTACGCCGACGTCGACGAAGTGGTGGCCGAAGACCCGCTGCGGGTGCTGTTCAAGTTCAAGCGCACCAACAACCGCGAATTACCGCTGATCCTCGGCCAACTGCCGGTATTGCCCAAACATTGGTGGGCCACCCGCGACTTCGCCAAGGGCAACCTGGAAATACCGCTGGGCAGCGGGCCGTACAAGGTCGCCGAGGTCAAGCCTGGGCGCATGGTGCGCTATGAGCGGGTCAAGGATTACTGGGCCAAGGACCTGCCGGTCACCCAAGGCTTCTACAATTTCGACAACCGCATCACCGACTACTACCGCGACAGCACGGTGTCGCTGGAAGCGCTGAAGGCCGGGCAATTCGACTACTGGCTGGAGTTCAGCGCGAAGAACTGGGCCAACGCCTACAACATCCCGGCGGTCGCCGAGGGCCGGTTGATCAAGGAAGAAATCCCCAACGGCAACCCCACCGGCATGCAGGGCTTTGTGTTCAATACGCGCAAGCCGATGTTCCAGGACGTGCGCGTACGCAAGGCCATCAGCCTGTTGCTGGATTTCGAGTGGAGCAACAAACAGCTGTTCAACGGCGCCTATACGCGCACCCGCAGTTACTTTGAAAACTCGGAAATGGCCGCCACCGGCCTGCCCGGCCCCGACGAGCTGGCGATTCTGGAGCCGTTTCGCGACAAGATCCCGGCCGAAGTCTTCACCCAGGCGTTTGAACCGGCCAAGACCGACGGCAGCGGCATGATCCGCACCCAGCAGCGCGAGGCCTACCAACTGCTGCAAGCGGCCGGCTGGAAGATCGTCGACGACAAGATGGTCGACACCACCGGCAAACCGGTGACCATCGAGTTCCTGCTGGCCCAGACCGAATTCGAACGCATCCTGCTGCCCTTCAAGCGCAACCTGGCGGACCTGGGCATCAACCTGGTGATCCGCCGTGTTGACGTGTCGCAGTACATCAACCGCCTGCGCTCGCGCGACTTTGACATGCTGGTGGGCAGCTTCCCGCAATCGACCTCGCCGGGTAACGAACAACGCGAATTCTGGGCGTCGTCCAGCGCCGACAAACCCGGCAGCCGCAACTACATGGGGCTCAAGGACCCGGCGGTCGATCAATTGGTTGAAGAGTTGATCGACGCCAACTCGCGTAAAAGCCTGATCGCCCACGCCAAGGCCCTGGATCGTGTGCTGCAGTTCGGCTATTACGTGATCCCCAACTGGCACATCAAGACCTTCCGCGTGGCGTATTGGGACCATCTCGGCCATCCGAAAGTCTCGCCACTCTACGACGTCGGCACCTCCACCTGGTGGGCCAAGCCCGATGTAAAACCTGCCGTCACCCTGGACACGAGCGCCGATCCGGCGAGCGGAGGCGATTAAATGCTGGCTTATATTGTTCGCCGCCTGTTGCTGATTATCCCCACGCTGTTCGGGATTTTGCTGATCAACTTCATCATCATCCAGGCCGCGCCCGGTGGCCCGGTGGAACAGATGATCGCCAAGCTCGAAGGCTTTGACGGCGCCACCAGCCGCATCGCCGGTGGCGGTGCCGAGGTCTCGGTAGCCGGCTCCAGCTACCGGGGCGCCCAAGGCCTGGACCCGGCCTTGATCAAGGAAATCGAGAAGATGTACGGCTTCGACAAATCGGCGCCGGAACGCTTGTGGATCATGGTCAAGAACTACGCCCGCCTGGATTTCGGCGACAGTTTCTTTCGCGACGCCAAGGTCATCGACCTGATCAAGGAAAAAATGCCGGTGTCCATCTCCCTCGGGTTATGGAGCACGCTGATCATGTACCTGGTGTCGATCCCGCTGGGCATCGCCAAGGCCACGCGCCACGGCAGCCACTTCGACGTGTGGACCAGCTCGGCAATCATCGTCGGCTACGCGATCCCGGCATTCCTGTTTGCGATCCTGCTGATCGTGGTGTTTGCCGGCGGCAGTTACCTGGACTGGTTCCCGTTGCGCGGGCTCACCTCGAACAATTTCGATGAGCTGAGCTGGAGCGGCAAGATCCTCGATTACTTCTGGCACCTCGCGCTGCCCGTCACTGCGCTGGTGATCGGCAACTTTGCGACCATGACGCTGCTGACCAAAAACAGTTTTCTCGACGAGATCAACAAACAATACGTGGTCACCGCCAAAGCCAAGGGCCTGACCAACCACCGCGTGCTCTACGGCCATGTGTTCCGCAACGCGATGCTGTTGGTGATCGCCGGCTTCCCCTCGGCGTTTATCGGGATTTTCTTCACCGGTTCGTTGCTGGTGGAAGTGATCTTCTCCCTCGACGGCCTCGGCCTGATGAGCTTTGAAGCGGCGATCAACCGTGATTACCCGGTGGTGTTCGGCACGCTGTTTATCTTCACCCTGCTGGGGCTGATCGTGAAACTGATCGGCGACCTCACCTACACCCTGGTCGATCCGCGTATCGACTTCGCCAGCCGGGAGCATTGAGATGAACCTGTCCCCCCTCAATCGCCGTCGGTTCGAACGCTTCAAGGCCAACAAACGTGGCTGGTGGTCGCTGTGGCTGTTCCTGATCCTGTTCGTGCTCAGCCTGGGCGCGGAGTTGATCGCCAACGACAAACCGCTGGCCGTGCACTTCGACGGCGACTGGTATTTCCCGGCGCTCAAGCGCTACCCGGAAACCGCATTTGGCGGCGAATTCCCGCTGGAGGCCAACTACAAGAGCCCGTATATCCAGGAACTGCTCAAGGCCAAGGACGCCTGGACGCTGTGGGCGCCGATCCCGTTCAGCTACCAGAGCATCAACTACGACCTCAAAGTACCCGCACCCGCACCGCCTTCGAGCGTCAACCTGCTGGGCACTGATGACCAGGGCCGCGATGTATTGGCGCGGGTGATCTACGGCTTCCGTGTGTCGGTGCTGTTCGCCCTGACCCTCACCGTGCTCAGCTCGATCATCGGCGTGATCGCCGGTGCGCTGCAGGGCTTTTATGGCGGCTGGGTCGACCTCGCCGGGCAACGTTTCCTGGAAATCTGGTCCGGCTTGCCGGTGTTGTACCTGCTGATCATCCTCGCCAGTTTTGTGCAACCCAACTTCTGGTGGCTGCTGGGGATCATGCTGCTGTTTTCGTGGATGAGCCTGGTCGACGTGGTGCGCGCCGAGTTCCTGCGCGGGCGCAACCTTGAATACGTGCGCGCGGCCCGTGCGCTGGGCATGCAGAACGGCGCGATCATGTTCCGGCACATCCTGCCCAATGCCATGGTCTCGACCATGACCTTCATGCCGTTCATTCTCACCGGCGCCATCGGCACCCTCACCGCCCTGGATTTTCTCGGCTTCGGCTTGCCGGCCGGCTCACCGTCACTCGGTGAATTGGTGGCCCAGGGCAAATCCAACCTGCAAGCGCCGTGGCTGGGCATGAGTGCCTTTGCCGTGTTGGCAATCATGTTGAGTTTGCTGGTGTTTATCGGCGAGTCCGCTCGCGATGCCTTCGACCCGAGGAAATGAGATGAATCAGGACAATCTGATCGAAGTCCGCGACCTCTGCGTCGAGTTCGTCACCGGCGAGCACCACCACCGCGTGGTCAACAACGTCAGCTTCGACATCAAGCGCGGCGAAACCCTGGCCCTGGTCGGCGAAAGCGGCTCGGGTAAATCCGTCACCGCCCACTCGATCCTGCGCCTGCTGCCCTACCCGCTGGCACGCCACCCGGCGGGCACCATCAGCTATGCCGGGCAAGACCTGCTGACCCTTAAAGAAAAAACCCTCCGGCATATTCGCGGCAACCGCATTGCGATGATCTTCCAGGAGCCGATGACCTCGCTGAACCCGCTGCACACCATCGAAAAGCAGATCAACGAAGTACTCGGCCTGCACAAAGGGCTGACCGGCAAGGTCGCGACCCGGCGCACCCTGGAACTGCTCGAACTGGTCGGTATTCCCGAGCCGCACAAACGCCTCAAGGCCTTGCCCCACGAACTCTCCGGTGGCCAGCGCCAGCGGGTGATGATCGCCATGGCCCTGGCCAACGAGCCGGAACTGTTGATCGCGGATGAGCCGACCACGGCCCTCGACGTCACGGTGCAGCTGAAGATTCTGGAATTGCTCAAGGAATTGCAGGCGCGGCTGGGCATGGCGCTGCTGTTGATCAGCCATGACTTGAACCTGGTGCGGCGCATCGCCCATCGCGTGTGCGTGATGCAGAAGGGTTGCATCGTCGAGCAGGCGGCGTGCGAGACGCTGTTCCAGGCGCCGCAGCATCCGTATACCCAGGAGCTGCTGGCGGCGGAACCCAGCGGTGGGCCGGCGAGCAACGAGGTGGGGCCGCCGTTGCTGGAAGTGGATGACTTGAAGGTCTGGTTTCCGATCAAGAAAGGCTTTTTGCGTAACACCGTGGATTACGTCAAGGCGGTGGATGGCATTAATTTCAGCCTGCCGCAGGGACAGACGCTGGGCATCGTTGGTGAGAGTGGCTCGGGTAAATCGACGCTGGGCCTGGCGATTTTGCGGTTGATTGCCAGCAAGGGCGGGATTCGTTTTGAGGGCCAGCAGTTGGACCGACTGACCCAGCAGCAGGTACGGCCGTTGCGGCGGGAAATGCAGGTGGTGTTTCAGGACCCGTTTGGCAGTTTGAGCCCGCGGATGAGTGTCAGTGAGATTGTTGGCGAGGGGTTGCGGATTCACAAGATGGGCACGCCTGTTGAGCAGGAGGCCGCGATTATTGCGGCGCTGCGTGAGGTGGGGCTGGATCCGGAGTCGCGACATCGTTACCCGCATGAGTTTTCCGGGGGGCAGCGCCAGCGCATCGCCATCGCCCGGGCGCTGGTGCTCAAGCCACGTTTGATTTTGCTCGATGAGCCGACGTCGGCGCTGGACCGTACGGTGCAGCGGCAGGTGGTGGAGTTGTTGCGCAGTTTGCAGGCCAAGTACAACCTCACCTATTTGTTTATCAGCCATGATTTGGCGGTGGTGAAGGCGTTGAGTCACCAGTTGATGGTGGTCAAGCATGGGCAGGTGGTGGAACAGGGGGAGGCTTCGGCGATTTTTGCTGAGCCGCGGCATGCTTATACGCGGCAGTTGTTGGAGGCGGCGTTTTTGGTGCCTGCGGTTGTTGGGGTTGATTGAGTACATATCCGTTTTTGTGGTTGTGGCTGATATGGGTTCCGCCCTTACGGCGGGTCACTTTGGAAAAGCCGGAATGCCGGCCCAGCCCAAAGTAACCAAAGGGCTCTTGCCCCACCACTCGGCACCTCGCCTAGGCTCGGTGTGCCCGAACGAAGGCTTGAATCCGTGGGCCGCCGCGATGGGCCATCCTTGGCCCAGCGCGGCTAACCCGGCGTCCTGCCGGGTTACCCACGGATTCAAGCCTGCGTTCGGCCAGCGTGGTTTAACGGGGCGCCTAAGATCAAGATCAAGATCAAGATCAAAAGCACAGCCGAGGCGGCCTGGCAGCCGACCTGATTTAGGAAGCTGAACTCAACCAAAAGTGGGAGCTGGCTTGCCTGCGATAGCATCAACTGGTTATGCCTGATGTACCGAGTTGCATGCATCGCAGGCAAGCCAGCTCCCACAGAAAAGCAGAGCACAGTGGTCTGGTCGCCGAACTCGGTAAAATTGTGGGAGGCGGCCTGGTAGCCGACCTGATTTTGGGAACTGAACTCCATCAAATGTGGGAGCTGGCTTGCCTGCGATGGCATCAACTGGTTATGCCTGATGTACCGAGGTGCCTGCATCGCAGGCAAGCCAGCTCCCACAGAAAAGCAGAGCACAGTGGTCTGGTCGCCGAACTCGGTAAAATTGTGGGAGGCGGCCTGGTAGCAGACCTGATTTTGGAAACTGATCTCAATCAAATGTGGGAGCTGGCTTGCCTGCGATGGCATCAACTGGTTATGCCTGATGTACCGAGGTGCCTGCATCGCAGGCAAGCCAGCTCCCACAGAAAAGCAGAGCACAGTGGTCTGGTCGCCGAACTCGGTAAAATTGTGGGAGGCGGCCTGGCAGCCGACCTGATTTTGGAAGCTGATCTCAATCAAATGTGGGAGCTGGCTTGCCTACGATAGCATCAACTGGTTATGCCTGATGTACCGAGTTGCATGCATCGCAGGCAAGCCAGCTCCCACAGAAAAGCAGAGCACAGTGGTCTGGTCGCCGAACTCGGTAAAATTGTGGGAGGCGGCCTGGCAGCCGACCTGATTTTGGAAGCTGATCTCAATCAAATGTGGGAGCTGGCTTGCCTGCGATGGCATCAACTGGTTATGACTGATGTACCGAGGTGCCTGCATCGCAGGCAAGCCAGCTCCCACAGAAAAGCAGAGCACAGAAGTCTGGCGGCCGAACTCGGTTGAATTGTGGGAGCGGGCTTGCTCGCGAATGCGGAGGGTCAGTGACAGATGAACTGACTGACACACCGTATTCGCGAGCAAGCCCGCTCCCACATTTGGATCGCATTGCATCAGACAAAGGTGTGTTGCTCTGCTTTTGCTTCTACCACTCAGGTCGGCTACCAGGCCGCCGTGCTGTAGATTTTGATCTTGATTTTGATCTGAGTCGCCCCATCAACCACGCTGGCCGAACGCAGGCTTTGGAGCGGGGGTAAACCGGCAGGACGCCGGTTTAGCCGCGCTGGGCCAAGGATGGCCCATCGCGGCGGCCCCCGCTCCAAAGCCGGAGTGAGGGCACACCGAGCCTAGGCGAGGTGCCGAGTGGTGGGGCGAGGACTTTTTGGTTACTTTTTGGTCCCTCAAAAAGTGACCCGCTGTAAGAGCGGAACCATAAGTGGCCGTTACCTAAATAACGGATATGTACTCAACCCACCACCGCCAATCAGTCCAAATCGCTGGCGTCGTGCCGCTCCGCCAGCTGCTCTTCGGGCGCACCCGAAACCCGATTCACCCGACGCCCCCGCTGCACCGCAGGCCTGGCCTCAATCGCCTCCGCCCAACGCACCACATGCTTATACTCATGCACCGACAAAAACTCCGCCGAAGCCCCATACAACCGGCCTTTGACCAACCCACCATACCAAGGCCAAATCGCAATATCGGCAATAGTGTACTCACCCCCCGCGATGTACTCACTCACCGCCAAACGCTGATCCAGCACATCCAGCTGCCGCTTGGTCTCCATGGCAAACCGGTTAATCGCATACTCCATCTTGCTCGGCGCATACGCATAGAAATGCCCAAACCCACCCCCCAGATAAGGCGCACTGCCCATCTGCCAGAACAACCACGACAAACACTCCGCCCGCGCCGCCGGTTCAGTCGGGAAAAACGCCCCAAACTTCTCCGCCAGGTACTGCAAAATCGCCCCCGATTCAAACACCCGAATCGGCGTATCGCCACTGCGATCCAGCAGCGCCGGGATCTTCGAATTCGGGTTCACCGCCACAAACCCACTGCCAAACTGATCACCGTCGCCGATCTTGATCAGCCACGCATCGTATTCCGCACCGTTATGCCCCAGGGCCAACAGCTCTTCCAGCAAGATAGTGACCTTCTGCCCATTCGGCGTGGCCAGGGAATACAGCTGCAACGGGTGCTTGCCGACCGGCAATTCCTTTTCATGAGTGGCACCGGCAACCGGCCGGTTGATACTGGCAAAGGTGCCGCCGCTTTCGGTGTCCCAGGTCCAGACTTTCGGGGGTACGTACTCGGTCATGCTCACTTCTCCTTGGTTTCAGTAGGGGTCGATGCCGCCAGTTGAGCCACGTTCCAGCCGCCGCCCAGCGCCTTGATCAGGCCCACATTGGCGCTCAATTGCTGAGTTTGCAATTGCAACACACTGCGCTTGGCTTCCAGTGCCGCCACTTGGGCGGTCACCACATCCAGATACGCCACGGCGCCCTGGCGGTAACGCGAGGTCGACAGGTCTTCGGCATATTGCGCCGCCGCCGCCGCATCGCGCTGATCATCCAGGGCCGCGCCCAAGCCGGCGATTTGCGACAGGTTGTCCTCCACCTGCTCGAACGCACCCAACACCACGCCGCGGTACTTGGCCGCTGCTTCATCGGTGACGGCCCTGGCGATGTCCACCTGGGCCTGGCGCGCGCCGCCATCAAACAGCGTGCCCACCAGTGACGGGCCGATGGCCCAGAACAGGTTCGGTGCGCTGAGCAAGCGGGCAAACTCGTCACTCTGATAACCGCCTTGGGCGCTCAACGTGATCTGCGGGAACCACGCCGCCTTGGCCACGCCGATCCGCGCGTTGGCCGCAGCAATGCGACGTTCGGCGGCGGCGATATCCGGCCGGCGCTGCAACAGGCTCGAAGGCACGCCGGTCGGCACATTCGGCAAGGCAATCGGCGCCACGTTCACGGCGACGCTGTAGGTCGAGGCCGACTCACCGAGCATCGCCGCCATCGAATGCTCCAGCAGCGCCCGTTGCACCTGGCTCTGGCTGAGCTGCGACTTCACCGTCGACAACTGCGTGCGCGCCCGCGCCACATCGAGGCCGGAGACGATCCCGCCGCCGTGCAGGCCTTCGGTCAGGCCCAAGGCTTTGGCGTACGCATCGCGGGTCTGCTCCAGCAACTGGTTCTGCCAGTCGATACCGCGCAGGCGGATATAACTGTCGGCCAATTGCGCCTGCAGGCTCAGGCGTACCGAAGCCAAATCAGCCTTGGCCGCCTCGGAGTCGCTGGTGCCGGCCGCCACGGTGTCGCGCACGCGGCCCCACAGGTCGACTTCATAATCCACCTCCAGGCCCAGCGTCGCCGAGTTGTAGACATCCGGCGAAGTGGCCGAACGCAACGGTTTGGTGTCCGACTGGCGAATGCGCTGGCCGCTGCCGATGGCCGAAATCTTCGGGAACAGGCCCGAACGGTCTTGGGCCAAAAACCCTTGGGACTGCTGATAGTGCGCGAGTGCCGCGCTCAAGTCGGGGTTGTTTTTCAGCAACTGCTGCTGCATCGCGTCCAGTTGCGGGTCATTATAAATACGCCACCAGCCGTCCCGGTTGGCCTGGTCGTTGGGCGCGCCGACGGTCCACGGGCCTTGGGTATGAAACTGCGCGGCAATCGGCGTTTCCGGCACCTTGAGCGGCGGCGCCAACGAGCACGCGCCCAAGCTCAAGGTGGCGAGCAGGCCCAGCAGGTTGCGCTTAGCCATGGGGTTTGCCCTCGGTCGCGGCGACGGCCAGCTGCACCGAATCATCATCGGCCAGGCCGTCCGGCGGCGTGTCGATCACGCGGTCGGTGGCTTGCAGGCCGCTGGCGATCTCCACGCTGTCGCCGAAGTCGCGGGCGATGCTGACGGTCTTGAAGTGCACATGGTTGTTCGCATCCAGGGTGGCGACGCGCATGCCCTTGTCATCGAACACCAAGGCGCTGGACGGCACACGGATCACGTCGGCCTGCACCGGCAAGTCGAACTGCACGCTGGTGTAGCCGCCCGGCAGCAGGCGGCCACCGGGGTTGTCCACCAGCAGTTGCACCAGGGTGCTGCCGGAGGCGGCGTTGACCGCATCGGCGGTGGCGATGACTTTGCCGGTGAAGGTCTCACCGCGGTATTCCGGCACGCTGAGGCGCGCCGTGGTGCCTTCGCGAATCTGCGGCGAGAAGGTCTGCGGCACCTGCACATACACGCGCAGGCGGCTGACATCGGCCACCGCAAACAGCTCTTTACCGGCCGTGCCGCCGGCGCTGATCAAGGCGCCGACGTCAGTGCTGCGCGCAGTGACCACACCGGCGAACGGCGCGACCAGATGCTGGAAGCCCTTGGTCGCGACCAACTGCTCGACATTGGCCTTGGCCGCCGTGACCTTGGCCCGCTTGGCGGTCAGGTCGCCGGTGCGCTCGTCCACGTCCTGGCGCGACACCGAGTCGTTCGCCAGCATCGCCTGCCAGCGTTTGGCGGTGGTTTCGGCCAAGTGCTCATCGGCCTGGGCCGAGGCCAGGGTGGCACGCGCTTGCAGCAGTTGCTGGTCGAGTTCCGGGGTGTCGATTTCGGCAAGTACTTGCCCGGCTTTGACGCGGGTGCCGATGTCGACATTCCAGGATTTGAGGTAGCCGTTGACCCGCGCAAAGATCGACGCGCGGGAATACGCCTCCAGGCGTCCCGGCAGGTTGAGCACCGGGCCCTGGGCTTGCACCACCGGTTTGATCATGTTGACGCTGGGCAACGCCTGGGCGTCGGTCCAGGTCTTGAGGTCGCGCGATTCACTGGCGCGCACGCCGATGCCAACACCAACAATGACAACCACCACTGCCCCGCCCAGGATCAGCCACAGCAGGCCACGGGAAGACTTGGATTTAGAAACAGAAACGGACATGTCAAACCCCTTGGGAAACGGTGGTCGCCAGCGTGGCGTGCTGACGACGCCCGTGGACAAGACTGAAAATCAACGGAACCAGGATCAACGTGGCGATGGTGGCAAACGCCAGGCCGCCGATCACCGCGCGGCCCAGCGGCGCGTTCTGCTCGCCGCCCTCGCCCAAGCCCAAGGCCATGGGCGCCATGCCGATGATCATCGAAATGGCGGTCATCAGCACCGGCCGCAGCCGGGTGAAACCCGCCTCCAGCGCGGCCTGCACCGCATCGCCGTGCACCGCCAGGCGCTCGCGGCAGAAACTCACCACCAGGATGGCGTTGGCGGTGGCCACGCCCATGCACATGATCGCCCCGGTCAACGCCGGCACCGACAGCGGCGTGTGGGTGACAAACAGCATCCACACGATGCCCGCCAGCGCCGCCGGCAATGCGGTGATGATCACAAACGGGTCGGCCCAGGATTGGAAGTTGACCACGATCAGCAAGTAAATGAGCACCACCGCGCCGAGCAGGCCGAACAGCAAGCCACTGAAGGCCGCGTTCATGGTCTGCACCTGGCCCTGCAGGATCACCTTGGAGCCGGTCGGCACCTCGCCGGCATGAGCGGCGATGATCTTCTGGATATCGGCGGCGACGCCACCGAGGTCGCGGTCCTGGATCGCCGTCAGCACTTCGACCACCGGCTGGATATCCGACTGGGTAAACACCGAGTTGCTGTGGCTGCGCTGGATATTCGCCAGGCCGCCCAAGGTCTGGTCGGTGGCCGCCCCGCCGCTGCCGCTGAGCGGCAGGTTATGCAGCGCCGCCAGGCTTTCGAGGCTGTACTGCGGCGTTTGCATCACGATCGGGTAGGAAATGCCGTTGGCCGGGTTCAACCAGAATGTTGGCGCCACCTGGCTGGAACCGGCAAGGTTGACCACCAGGCTGTTGGTCACGTCGCGCTCGGTCAGGCCGACCAATTGCGCACGGGTGCGGTCCACGTCGATATTGAACGTGGGCAATTGCCGCGACTGCTGGATACGCGCATCGACCACCCCCGGCACGCGGCGAATATCGCGCAGCAACGCGCTGGCGTACGTGAAGTTGCCCGCCAGGTTATTGCCGGTGATTTGCAGGTCAATGGGCGCCGACGAGCCGAAGTTGAGGATCTGCCCGACAATGTCCGAGGCCGGGAACGAGAACACTGCACTGGGGAATTCCCGTGGCAGGGTTTCGCGCAGTATGCGCATGTATTCGGCGGTCGGGCGGTGGCCCTCGTTGAGGCTGATCTGAATGTCGCTGTCCTGGGAACCCACAGTGCCGGTGTTGTTGTACACCACGTTGATGCCGCTGATGGACAGGCCGATGTTATCCACCAAGGCCTTGAGTTCGTTGGCCGGGACTTTGCGCCGAATCGCGTTTTCGATGTCGGCGATCAGGTGCGCGTTGCTTTCCACCCGCGTGCCCACCGGGGCGCGCACGTGCAGCAGGATCAGCCCGGAATCGACCTCGGGGAAAAAGTTGCGGCCCAGGAACGGCACCAGCGCAAACGACACCGCGACAAACGCCAGCAGGCCGATCACCACCGTGCGGCGATGGTGCAAGGCACTGTCCAGGACGCCGTGGTAACGCTCGCGAAACCCTTCAAAACGACGCTCGAAGCCGCGCTGGAACTTCACCAGCGGATTGCGCGATGGCGCGTGCCCGTCTTCGCCGTGCACATGGGGTTTGAGCAGGTAGTTGGCGAGGGTCGGCACCAGCGTACGCGAAAGGATGAACGAGGCGATCATGGCGAAGATCACCGCTTCGGCCATCGGCACGAACAGGAAACGCGCCACGCCGTCGAGGAAGAACATCGGCACAAACACGATGCAGATACACAGCAGCGATACGAATGCCGGGGTGACGATTTGCGCCGCGCCGTCGAGGATCGCCGTTTCCACCGGCTTGCCCTGTTCCAGGTGCCAGTTGATGTTCTCGATGGTCACCGTGGCGTCGTCCACCAGGATACCGACCGCCAGCGCCAGGCCGCCGAGGGTCATGATGTTGAGGGTTTCGCCGAGCGCCGACAGCGTCGCAATCGACGCCAGGATCGCCAACGGAATCGAGGTGGCGATGATCACCGTCGAACGCCAACTGCCGAGGAACAGCAGGATCATCAAGCTGGTCAGCGCCGCCGCGATCAAGCCTTCACGGGCCACGCCGCTGATGGCCGAGCGCACGAACAGCGACTGGTCACCGATCATGTCGATATTCAGGTTGGGCGGCAAGGCGGCCTGGTTGTCGGCGAGTTTGTCCTTGATCCCGGCGATCACGCCCAAGGTCGACGCCGAACCGGTTTTGAGCACCGGCAGCAGCACCGAGCGGTTGCCGTTGACGTGCACAATGTTGGTTTGCGGCGGGTTGCCGTCGCGCACCGTGGCCACGTCGCGGATCAGCACGGTGGTGCCATCGGCGGTCTTGATCGGCAGGTTTTCCAGGTCATGGAAATCCGATGGCGAGTTGTTCAGTTGCAGGTTGAATTCGTAGCTGCCGATCTTCTGCGTGCCCACCGGCGTGATCAGGTTCTGCGTGGCCAGGGCGGTCGCCACGTCCTGCGCCGACAGGCCGCGCGCCTGCATGCGCGCCGAATCGAGGTCAATCTGCACCTGGCGGCTCTTGCCGCCAAACGGGTATGGCAGCGCCGCACCCGGCACGGTGGTGAGCATCAGGCGCACCTGGTTCAGGCCGATATCGCCCAGGCGTTGCTCGCTCAAGCCCGGCCCCGACAGCGCGAGCTGCACAATCGGCACGGTGGAGGCGCTGTAGTTGAGCACCAGCGGCGGCACGGTGCTCGGCGGCAGTTGGCGCAAAATCGCCTGGGACACCGAGGTCACCTGGGCGTTGGCCGTGCTGATGTTGACGCCGGGCTGGAAGAAGATCTTTACGATCCCGTAGCCATTCATCGACTGCGCTTCGATATGGCGGATGTCGTTGACGGTGGTGGTCAGCACCCGCTCAAAAGGCGAAGTGATGCGCCCCGCCATCTGATCCGGCGGCAGGCCGGTGTACTGCCAAATGACGGCGATAACCGGGATGCGGATTTCCGGAAAGATGTCGGTGGGCGTGCGCCAGGCCGCCAACGGGCCGATGATCAGGATGAAAATGGCCAATACCAGAAAGGTATAAGGGCGCCGCAATGCGATGCGCACGAGGCTCAGCATAGGAGGTGATCCAGACAGGGGTTGGATGTTCAAGCAGGCAGAGCCGTGCCGTTTTCCCGCCTCGCCCCCACACGCTTCCTGGGGATATTGCAACGACATCCGAGTCACAAAGAGGCATATGCCACGATATCGAATTTAGTGGCATACGCAACTAATTTGTTTCAAGCTGTCTCAGTATTCATCTACAAGGCTTCTTCGGTCTGAAAGGCCTTGTCCTGACAGGTCGCGCAGGCATAATCACCGGCGTCGTGTTTTGTATCAGAGAGTATCTGCCCTTGAAATCTGCCCCGCCTTGCTCCGATAGCCCCAGCGCCTGCGTCAACGGTGCCGTGCGCCGCACGTCCCGCCGCCTGGGCCAGATCTATGACGAGGCGTATGCGCCGTGCGGCTTGAAAGCCACCCAATTCGCCGTGCTCAACCGTATCGCCAAAGCCGGTACGCCCAAAATGGGCGAGCTGGCCCAGGCCCTGGTGATGGACCTGTCCGCCCTCGGCCATACGCTCAAGCCGCTGGTGCGCGATGGGTTGGTGGAACTGCAGGTGGACGAACTCGACCGCCGCACCCGCCGCGTGCTGCTCACCGAACACGGCAAGCGCACCCACGCGGCGGCCAAGCGTATTTCGAACCAGATGGCCGAGCGCTTTGATCAGGCGTTCGGCCGTGAAGCGGCAGCGCAGTTGCGCCAGACATTGGACTTTATCGCCTCCGATGAGTTTGCCCGCACGCTCCTGGCCAAGGACGATTAAGCCATCCACCTCGACGACATCCTCGCCGAGCACCTGCACGTGGTGTTCTGCGGCATCAACCCCGGCAAAGGCTCTGCCGCCCTCGGCCAGCACTTTGCCAATCGCAGCAACCGCTTCTGGCGCACGTTGCACCTGGCGGGTTTTACCCCGCATGAAATTCGCCCGGAGGATGGCCGCACCCTGCTCGACTATCACTGCGGCCTGACCACCTTGGTCGAACGCCCAACGGCGAGCGCGGGGGAATTGGCACGGCATGAATTCAAGGACGCGGCGACCGCGTTTGAACAGAAGGTCCGCGACTGCCGGCCGCGCTGTGTGGCGTTCCTTGGCAAGCCCGGCTACAGCGCGTTGTGCGGCCGGCGGCAGGTTGAGTGGGGGCCGCAACCGCAGGCACTCGGCGGCGCCACGGTGTGGGTGCTGCCCAACCCGAGCGGGCGCAACCTGGCGTTCAGCCTGGCGCAACTGATAGAGGCTTATCAGCAACTGCGCGAGGCGATTGCGCAGCCCGGCCCCGTGCCCTTAATCTCGTGAGCCCAACACCGTATGAGCAATGGAGGCTTCATGAAACTGGTCGGCATGCTGGACTCGCCTTACGTACGTCGCGTGGCAATTTCCCTGGAGCTGTACGGGGTGGATTTCGTGCACGAGGCGCTCTCGGTGTTCAGCACCTACGCTGAATTTTCCGCGATCAACCCGGTGGTCAAGGCGCCTACGCTGGTGCTGGAGGATGGCACGGTGTTGATGGATTCCAGCCTGATCCTCGACTACTTCGAACGCCTGGCGCCAACCGACAAGAAACTCCTGCCACCCAACCCCGACGCGCTGGCCAAAGACCTGCAAGTGCTCGGCCTGGCCCTGGCGGCGTGTGAGAAAACCGTGCAGATCGTCTACGAGCACCTGCTGCGCCCAGCCGAGAAACTGCACGAGCCGTGGCTCGACCGCGTGACCGGGCAGTTGCTGGCCGCTTACACACTGCTGGAAAAACACGTGCCCCACCCCGGCAGCGAACGCCCGAGCCAGGCCGCACTGACGGCGGCCGTCACGTGGTCGTTCACCCAGCTCAAACTGCCGTCAGTACTCAAGGCCGAGACCTTTCCCAAGCTGCAGCGCCTTGCGAGTCAACTGGAACAACACCCTGCCTTCAAGAGGTACGCCCTCGAATAACCGGCCTACACCCAACCGCCGTCCACAATGAAGTTCTGCGCCGAACACATCGCCGATGCGTCCGAGGCAAGAAACAACGCCATATTGGCGATGTGTTCCGGCAGCACACTGCCGGGTAAACACTGGCTGCGGCTGATCAGCTCTTTGGCCGCATCGTCGACCCACATCGCCAGTTGTTTTTCGGTCATGACCCAACCCGGCACCAAGGTGTTCACCCGAATACGGCTGGGGCCCAATTCCCGTGCCAGTGCGCGGGTCATGCCGTGGGCGGCGGCCTTGCTGGCGGCGTACACCGGGTAGCCGGCGGAGGCCATCATCCAGCCGACCGAGCCGAGGTTGATGATGGCCCCGCCGCCGGCGCCTTTCATCATCGGAACCACGGCCTTGGCCGCGAAGAATGCGTGCTTGAGGTTGACCGCGATCAGCTTGTCGAACATGTCCGAATCGACCTCTTCCAAGGTGTGACGCACATCGTTGGCGGCGTTGTTCACCAGCACAGTGATCGGCCCCAGCGTGTGTTCAAAACGCGCTATCGCTGCCTTGTAGGCGATTTCATCGGTGATGTCGCAGCACACAAACTCGATGCTATGCCCCTGGGCACTCAACAACGCCGCCAGCCGCTCGCCCTGGCTTTGGGCGCGGTCCACAAAAGCCACCTTGGCGCCCTGCGCGGCGAAGGCGCGCACCATGAATTCGCCAATGCCCGAGGCACCTCCGGAAATCAATACGGTCTTACCCTTCAGGTCCGGATAAACGGCGTGTGCAGTACTCATATAACGTGTGCCTCGATCAATTAGTCTTATTTTATTTGGCGTATCTGGCGTTTAAGGCTATAAATTCGCTGTCAACTCGACGAAATATCGCACATTAGTAGAACTATTCCACTCAAAACAACAAAAGGAAGTTCGACCATGAAGCACCCTCGACACCTGCTTTCGGGCCTCGCCTTATCCATGCTGATCGCCAGCGGCGGCGCCCAGGCGGCCGGGCTTAGCAGTGAACACAAACCGTTCGGCAAAACCAATGACGGCACCGCCGTCGAACAATACATCCTGCGTAACAGCCATGGCATGCAAGCCACGGTGATCACCTACGGCGGCGTGTTGCAGTCGCTGAAAGTGCCGGACAAACACGGCAAGGTCGATGACGTGGTCCTCGGTTTCGATGACGTGCAGGGCTATCAGAGCGGCACCGCATTTTTCGGCGCGACCATCGGGCGCTTCGGCAATCGCCTGGCGGGCGGTGCCTTCGAACTCGACGGCAAGCGTTACCAGGTGCCGCTCAACGATGGCCCCAACTCGCTGCACGGCGGCGCCCAGGGTTTCGACAAGCAGGTGTGGCAAGCCGAGCCGATCAAGGGCAAGGACTCGGTCGGCGTGAAGCTGAGCTACCTGTCCAAGGACGGCGAGATGGGCTTCCCCGGCAACTTGAAGACCGAGGTCACTTACAGCCTCAACGATAAAAACGAACTGCACATCGCCTACACAGCCACCACCGATAAACCGACGGTGCTGAACCTCACCAACCACAGCTACTTCAACCTTGCCGGCGCGGGCAATGGCGACATTCTCAAGCAAGTCGCAACCTTGCATGCCAGCCACTACACGCCGGTGAATGCCACCTTGATTCCGACCGGCGAACTGGCGCCGGTCAAAGGCACGCCGATGGACTTCCTCAAGCCCACGCCGATCGGCCAGCACATCAAGGACGACCATCCACAGCTCAAGTTTGCCGAGCCGAAACAAGGCGGGTTTGACTTCAACTGGGCGCTGGATAACAAAGGCGATATCAAGCAACTCGCCGTCGAGGTGCACGACCCGGCTTCAGGTCGGCGTTTGCAGCTCTACACCACCGAACCTGGCGTGCAGTTCTATACCAGCAACTTCCTGGATGGCACGGTGAAGGGCAAGGCCGGCAAGGTGTATGCGCATTGGAGCGCGTTTACCCTGGAGACCCAGCATTTCCCGGATGCGCCGAATCAGCCGACGTTTGCCTCGACCCGTCTTAACCCAGGGCAGACTTACACTCACAACACCGTCTTGAAATTCTCCGCCGATTAAACTGGGGGCTGGATTGCTGGTGAGGGGTGCTGGGACATATCCGTTGCTGCGGTAACGGCGGCTATTGGTTCCGCCCTTACGGCGGCTCACTTTTGAACAGCGCAAAAGTAAGCAAAACGCTCTTGCCCCACCACTCGGTGTCTCGCCTAGGCTCGACATGCCCTCACTCCGGCTTTGGAGCGGGGGCCGCCGCGATGGGCCATCCTTGGCCCAGCGCGGCTAAACCGGCGTCCTGCCGGTTTACCCCCGCTCCAAAGCCTGCGTTCGGCCAGCGTGGTTTAACGGGGCGCCTAAGATCAAAATCAAAAGCAAGATCAAGATCAAAAGCAAGAGCAAGAGCACGGCGGCCTGGTAGCCGACCTGAGTGGTTGGATCAAAAACAAGGCGAGGCGGCCTGACAGCCGACCTGATCTTGGAGGCTGCACTCAATCAAATGTGGGAGCTGGCTTGCCTGCGATGGCATCAACTGGTTCTGCCTGATACACCGAGGTGCCTGCATCGCAGGCAAGCCAGCTCCCACAGTTTGCTTACCTCAGTTCCACAGGCCGATTTTTTCCAGTTCCTGCTTGAAGTTGTCGCGGGTGATCAATGTCACTTCATCCATGGCGGTGTACTTCGGCGGTTCCTTGCCGGTGGTGACCCAGTCGAACATCATCTTCGCGGTGTTGTAGCCTTCGATGTGCGGGCTGGGCAGCATTGAGCCGAAGAAGCCGCTGTTGGGCTTTTTCAGTTCGCCGATGGCGTCGGTGCCATTGATGCCGATGCCGATGACGTTGGCCGCGGCAAAGCCGGCCGTTTCAGTGGCGCGTACGCCGCCGAGCACGGTGTTGTCGTTCATGCCGCCGATGATCAGGTTCTTGGCGCCGCTGGGCAGCTTGACCAGTGCCGAGTTGGTGGCGTCCATGCTGCCTGGAACATCGAGGGTCTTGGCGGCGGTGAACAGGATGTGGTCCTTGGGAAAGCCTGCGTCTTCGAGGGATTTGACCGAGCCGTCGGTGCGTTTTTTACCGGTGTCGAGCTCGTTGAAGGTGTTGATCACCGCATAGGTGTCCTTCCAGTCCCAGCCGCGTTTTTTCGCTTCAGCCGCCATCGCCGCGCCCTGCTTCTGGCCGACTTCGAACGCCGCCATGC
The DNA here is from genome assembly GCF_009834565.1 of Pseudomonas sp. R76. Lineage (GTDB taxonomy): Bacteria > Pseudomonadota > Gammaproteobacteria > Pseudomonadales > Pseudomonadaceae > Aquipseudomonas. The sequence continues at coordinate 2,790,345 of NZ_CP019428.1, read as the reverse complement.
CCAGGTACGGCACGTCCTCCATAAAGTTGCCCTTGGCATCGACGAAGCGATCATCCACGGCAATCACTTTCAGGCCGTTGACCTTGGCCTTGGCGACAATCGCCGGGCCCAGCGACACGTCCGGTGGGCAGATCACAAAGCCCTTGGCGCCGTTGGCGGCCAGGCTGTCGATGGCCGACAAGGTTTTCTCGCCATCGGGCACGGCGATCTTGATCACGGTGAAGCCATGTTCCTTGCCGGCTTTTTCGGCAAACGCCCATTCGGTCTGGAACCACGGTTCTTCCGCCTGCTTGACCAAAAAGCCGATCTTCACTTCCTCGGCGGCCAGCAACAGGCCGCTCAAGCTCAGCGCCGACACCGCCACAGCGGCGCAGCAGAGGGAACGCAAACCACGACGACGATTCATACGGGTGACTCCTTGTTGTTGTTTTTTGGGTCTTGGGTTATCCGGCAAAGCGGTGACAGGGTGTGCCGGGCACCTGCACCTCGATGGCCAGCACCGCGCCGTCCAACGGGTGATCGAGTGGGCTGGCAGCACTGGTGATGTAGAGAGTGGTGAGGTTCGGGCCACCGAACACGCAACTGGTGGGGCGGCTGACGGGCAGTTCGATGATGCGCTCGACTTCGCCGTCCGGCGTCAGGCGCAGCAGGCAACTGCCGTCCCAGCGCGCGTTCCAGATATAGCCTTGGCTGTCCAGCGCCGAGCCGTCCGGGCCACCGCGTGAATGCGGGCCGAACCACACCTGCGCCGGCTCAAGCTGGCCGTCTGCCTGGATCGCGTGCCGGTAGAGCGTGGCGTCGAGGCTGTCGCCGAAATGCACCTGGGTGCCCTCCGCGTTCCACAGCAACGTATTGGGAATGCCCAGGCCGTGCAGCAGCGGCGTGACCTGCGCATCGGCGTCAATACGAAACAGCCCACCGGAACGCCGCGTGATGGGCAGGTCTTCGCCCTGCTCGCCGATGTTGTTCTGCATGGTGCCCAGCCACAGGCGGCCCTGGGCGTCGCAGCGCGCTTCATTGCCACGGTTGCCGGGTTGCGGGTCGGCCACACACAGCAGGGTCAGGGCTTCGGTTTCCAGGTTCAGCCGGTAGACGCCGCTGCTCAAGGTCACCAGCGCATCGCCGCTCTCACACGGAATAAACGCCGAGACATGCTCGGGCATCTGCCAGATCTGCAACTGCCCCTGCATAAACCGCAGCGCCTGTTTGCCGGCAATATTGACCCAGTACAGCGCCTGGGTCGGCGCATCCCAAAACGGTGCTTCGCCCAACTGCGCACGGTGTGCGGTGACAGCGGTACACGACATAAAACCTCCTGTTTTTTTACAGCGGCTCGCGCGACGGCGTGCCATCCACCAGCCGCTGGATACGCAACGGGTTGGCGTTTTTCAACGCGTCGGGCAGCAGGCTATCAGGGTAATTCTGCAAGCACACGGGGCGCAGGAAGCGGTCGATGGCCAGGCTGCCGACCGAGGTGCCACGCGCGTCCGAAGTGGCCGGGTATGGGCCGCCGTGGACCATTGCGTCGCAGACTTCAACGCCGGTCGGGTAACCGTTCAGCAGGATGCGGCCAACCTTCTGCGCCAGCAGCGGCGTCAGTTCAGCAAACTGCTCAAGGTCGGCGGGCTCGCCAATGATCGTTGCCGTCAGTTGCCCGTGCAGGCCGTGCAAGGCGGCGCTGAGTTGGGCTTGATCGGCCACTTCGACGAATACCGTGGTCGGGCCGAACACTTCTTCCTGCAGCACCGCATCGCCGTCGATCAGCAAACCCACGTCGGCCTTGAACAGCTGCGGCTGTGCCTGGTTGACCGCTTGGGCATTGCCCGCCAAGTGCTGGATGCCGGGGTGCGCGAGCAGCTTTTCCAGGCCTTTGCCGTAGCTGCTCAAGGTGCCGGCGTTCAGCATGGTTTGCGCGGCTTGATCGCCGATCAGTTGGGCGACCTGCTGAGTGAATGCCGTGAATTGCGCAGAGGCAATGCCAATCACCAAACCAGGGTTGGTACAGAACTGGCCACAGCCCTGCACCACCGAGGCGGTCAGGTCGCGGGCGATAGTTTCGGCCCGCGCTTGCAAGGCCTGGGGCAATACGATGACCGGGTTGATGCTCGACATCTCGGCAAACACCGGGATCGGCTGCGGCCGCGCCGCCGCCATGTCGCACAACGCGCGACCGCCCTTGAGCGAGCCGGTAAAGCCCACGGCCTGGATCGCCGGGTGCTTGACCAGCGCCTCACCGACGCCGCCGCCGAAGATCATATTGAACACACCGGCCGGCATCTCAGTCGCCTCGGCCGCGCGAATAATGGCATCGGCAACCCGCTCGGCGGTCGCCATATGCCCGCTGTGGGCCTTGAACACCACCGGGCAACCCGCCGCCAGCGCTGCTGCGGTGTCGCCGCCGGCCGTGGAAAATGCCAGGGGAAAGTTGCTTGCGCCAAACACCGCCACCGGGCCCAGGCCGATGCGGTACTGGCGCAGGTCCGGGCGCGGCAGTGGCTGGCGGTCGGGCAACGCCCTGTCGATGCGTGCGCCGTAAAAATCACCGCGACGCAACACCGTGGCAAACAGGCGCATCTGGCCGCTGGTGCGCCCGCGTTCGCCGTTGATGCGCGCGGCAGGCAGCGCGGTTTCGCGGCAGACCAGCGCGATAAAATCTTCACCCAGCGCGTCCAGTTCATCGGCCACTGCGTCCAGAAACTGCGCGCGGCGCGACGCACTCAGCGCGCAGTATGCCGGGTAAGCGGCTGCGGCGGCTTTGGCGGCGGCGTCGACCTCGTCCGGGGTGGCCTGGTAAAAGACTTGCGCCAAGGCTTCGCCGGTGCTGGCGTCGATGCTCTGCAGGGTCACGCTACCCTTGGCGCTGCGCTGGCCGCCGATGTAGTTGTGGCCGAGAAACGGGGTCATGTTGATCTCCTTAAAGGCTGATGACAGTGCCGGGTTCGAACGCCGATTCGGCGCTGCCGAGCGTGTTGATCAGCGGCGCGCCAAACTCGGCCTGGCTGATCTCGAACAGATCGCCCGGTTGCGTGCGTATACCGTCGGCAAATGACAGTGTGGCAGTGCCGAAGAAATGAATGTGCACATCGCCGGGCTTGAGAAACTGGCTGTATTTGAAATGGTGGTACTCGAGGTTTTCCAGGCTGTGGCACATATTGGCCTCGCCGCTGAGGAATTCGTTCCGCCAGATTTCCTCACCGTTACGCAGGATGCGGCTGGTGCCCGCCAGGTGCTGGGGCAATTCGCCGACGCGCAACTCCGGGCCATAACTGCAGCTGCGCAGTTTGGAGTGGGCCAGGTAGAGGTAATTCTTGCGCTCCATCACATGGTCGGAAAACTCGTTGCCCACGGCGAAACCCAGGCGATAGGGTTTGCCGTCGTGGCCGATCACGTAGAGGCCGCCGATCTCCGGCTCCTCGCCCGCGTCCTCGGCAAACGGCGGCACCGGGAATGCCTGGCCTGGGCGCACGACGATGCTGCCGTCGCCCTTGTAGAACCATTCCGGTTGCACACCGGCTTGGCCGGAAGCTGGCTTGCCGCCCTCCACACCCCATTTGAAGATGCGCATGGTGTCGGTCAGGGCGCTGTCGTCAGCGGCGTGCTGGTGCATCTTGTCGCGCGCCGAGGCACTGCCCAGGTGAGTCAGGCCGGTGCCGCTGATGAGCATGTGGGCCGGGTCCGGGTGGTCGAGGGGCGGCAGTATTTTCAGGTCGGCGAGCAAGGCCGCGTAGTCGTAGCTGTCGCCCAGGCCCAAGTTGTCGACCTGTTGCTGCAACTTCACGCCCGCCTCGATGGCCGCCAGCGCCAATTCGCGCACGCTGCGGGCCGTGCGCACTTCCCTGAGTTTGCTGCCTTGCACCACGCCGACGCGGCGCTCACCGTTACGCAATTCGAACTGAACTAAACGCATCAATTTTCTCCAGGATTAAGTCCGCGTGGCGCCACGCGCACTGGCGGCGAATTGATCGGCGGGCAGCACGTGCTTGCGTTCCAGCACGCGGTAGACCACGCCAGTCAGCAACAGGCCAAACAGCATCACCGCGGCCAGGAAGTACAAACCCGAGGCCAGGTTGCCGGTGTATTCCTTGAGCGCGCCGATCACGAACGGGCCGATATAGCCGCCGAGGTTGCCCACCGAGTTGATCAGCGCAATGCCCGCCGCCGCACTGGCGCCGGCAAAAAAGCGCCCCGGCAAGGTCCAGAACACCGCCGTGCAGGAAAACAGCGCGAACGCCGCCAGGCACAGCGCGGCCATCTGCAGCACCGGCACACTCAGCCAGGCGCTGAAAAACAGGCCGATGGCGCCCAGCACATAGAGCACGGCGAGGTGGCCGTAGCGATCATTCAAGCGGTCGGAACTGCGCGGGATTATCAGCAACCCGACGATGCCGAAGATGTACGGCACCGCCGAGACAAAACCAGTGACCAGGTCACTGCCGCCGAACTGCTTGATCAGCGTCGGCAACCACAGGCCCAGGCCATAAATGCTCAAGGTGACCGGCAGGTAGAACAGCGCCAGCAGCAACACGCGTTTGTCTTTGAGGGCGTGCAGCGGGTTGCCGTGGCGCGTCTGGCCATAGGCTTGCAAGTCTTTGTTCAGTTCGCCGGTGAGCCAGGTTTTTTCGCTTTCGCTCATCCACTTGACCTGCTGTGGGCCGTCCGGCAGGAAGCGCAGCACTGGCCAGGTCAACAGCAAGGCCGGGGTGCCGATCACGATAAACAGCCACTGCCAGCCGTGCAGGCCGAGGATGCCGTCCATGCCCAGCAAGCCGCCGGACACGGGGCCGGTGATCATCATTGCAATCGGTTGGGACAGGATGAACAGCCCGAGGATCTTGCCGCGATGGCGCACCGGGAACCACTGGGTGATGTAGTACAGCACGCCCGGAAAGAACCCCGCCTCCGCCGCGCCGAGCAGAAAGCGCATCACATAGAAACTGTGCGGCCCTTGCACAAAGGCCATGCCGATAGTGATGGCGCCCCAGGTCAGCATGATCCGCGCGAACCAGCGCCGCGCGCCGAAGCGGTCGAGCATCAGGTTGCTGGGAATCTCAAACAGGAAATAGCCGATGAAAAACAGCCCGGCGCCCAACCCGTAGGCGGCATCACCAATGCCGACATCGGCGCCCATGTGCAGCTTGGCGAACCCCACCGCCGAACGGTCTACGTAGGCGATCAGGTACAGCAGGATCAGGAAGGGAATCAGTTTCAGCGTGATGCGCCGTATAAGCCGCAGTTCCTGGCTCATGGGGTCGATCTCCGATTGTTGTTTTTATAGAAGCTCGGGGGCCGCCGCCGGTGAAAATCCGCCAGGGTCATGCCTCATTCAGGCCGACTATATAGTACGACTATTTGCAAAACAACTCTTCCAAACCCTCGATTTTGCGCTTATGTTTAAGCGCATATAGAACATATAGTCATACAATAAGAGAGTCGATCATGCCTGATAAAAAGCCCGCCCTCCGCTCTGCCCAGTGGTTTGGCACCGCCGACAAGAACGGTTTCATGTACCGCAGCTGGATGAAGAACCAGGGCATCGCCGACCATCAGTTTCATGGCAAGCCGATCATCGGTATCTGCAACACCTGGTCGGAGCTGACGCCGTGCAACGCGCATTTCCGGCAGATCGCCGAGCACGTCAAACGCGGAGTGATCGAGGCCGGTGGTTTCCCGGTGGAATTCCCGGTGTTCTCCAATGGCGAATCCAACCTGCGCCCCACCGCCATGCTCACCCGCAACCTGGCGAGCATGGACGTGGAAGAGGCGATTCGCGGCAACCCCATCGACGGCGTGGTGCTGCTGACCGGTTGCGACAAAACCACCCCGGCGCTGCTGATGGGCGCGGCCAGTTGCGACGTGCCGGCCATCGTCGTCACCGGTGGGCCGATGCTCAACGGCAAGCACAAAGGCCAGGACATCGGCTCGGGCACGGTGGTGTGGCAGCTCAGCGAACAGGTCAAGGCCGGCACCATCACCCTGGATGACTTCCTCGCAGCCGAAGGCGGCATGTCACGTTCGGCGGGCACCTGCAACACCATGGGCACCGCCTCGACCATGGCCTGCATGGCCGAGGCACTGGGCACGTCCCTGCCCCACAACGCGGCGATTCCGGCGGTGGATGCGCGGCGTTATGTGCTGGCGCACATGTCCGGCATGCGTGCGGTAGAGATGGTGCGCGAAGACTTGAAGCTGTCGAAGATCCTCACTAAAGAGGCGTTTGAAAACGCGATCCGCGTGAACGCCGCCATCGGCGGCTCGACCAACGCAGTGATCCACTTGAAAGCCATCGCCGGACGCATCGGCGTCGAACTCGACCTGGATGACTGGACGCGCATGGGGCGCGGCATGCCAACCATTGTCGATTTGCAGCCGTCCGGGCGCTTCCTGATGGAAGAGTTCTACTATGCCGGTGGCCTGCCTGCCGTGCTGCGCCGCCTGGGCGAAGCCAACCTGATCCCGCACCCGAACGCCTTGACCGTCAACGGCAAGTCCCTGGGCGAAAACACCAAGGACTCGCCGATTTACGGCCAGGACGAAGTGATCCGCACCCTCGACAACCCGATCCGCGCCGACGGCGGCATCTGCGTGCTGCGCGGCAACCTCGCGCCGCTGGGTGCGGTGCTCAAGCCTTCGGCCGCCAGCGCTGAGTTGATGCAGCATCGTGGCCGCGCGGTGGTGTTCGAGGACTTCGACATGTACAAGGCGCGGATCAACGACCCGGAACTGGACGTGGATGCCAACTCGATCCTGGTCATGAAAAACTGCGGACCCAAGGGTTACCCGGGCATGGCCGAGGTCGGCAACATGGGCTTGCCGGCCAAGCTGCTGGCCCAGGGCGTGACCGATATGGTGCGGATTTCCGACGCGCGCATGAGCGGCACGGCCTACGGCACGGTGGTCTTGCATGTGGCGCCGGAAGCCGCCGCCGGTGGGCCATTGGCGACGGTCAAGGAAGGCGACTGGATCGAACTCGACTGCGCCAACGGCCGCCTGCACCTGGACATCCCCGACGCCGAGCTGGCGGCGCGCATGGCCGACCTGGCGCCCCCGCAAAAGCTGATCGTCGGTGGCTACCGCCAGCTGTATATCGACCATGTACTGCAAGCCGACCAAGGCTGTGACTTTGACTTTCTGGTGGGCTGCCGTGGGGCTGAAGTCCCCCGTCATTCCCACTAATTGGGATGCTATGATGCCGCCTATTTAGCCAGAGCCTCCCGTTCGTTATGGATCACCAGCCGCCCAAGCCGCGCAAGAGCATGCATGCCCAGATCGTTCAGGACTTGGGCATGCACATCGTTTCCGGGCGCTTCAAGCCCGAAGAACGCCTGCCCATGGAGGCCACGCTGTGCGAGGAGTACAAGGTCAGCCGCTCGGTGTTGCGCGAGGCGACGCGGGTGCTCAGCGCCAAGGGCCTGGTGTATTCCAAACCACGGGTGGGCGCGGTGGTGCGCCCACGCTTGAAATGGCACTTGCTCGACCCGGACGTGTTGTCCTGGCTGATGCAGACCACGCCCCACAGTGAGTTTTTCAACACCCTGGCTGGCGTGCGGCGCATCCTCGAACCGGAAATCGCCGCCATGGCCGCGACCACCGCCACCGACGCCGACATCGCCACCATCGAAAAAGCCTACCTGGGCATGGAAACCGCCACCACCCACGACGCGCTGTTGCAGGCCGACCTGGACTTCCACCGCGCGATTGCCGACGCCACCCGCAACGACCTGCTCGCCTACATGTGCAACATGCTGTCGTTGCCGCTGCGCGAGTCGATCAACATCACCAACCGTCGCCCCGACATCCAGGGCCTGAGCCTGCCGCGCCACAAGGCGATCCTCACCGCCATCCAGAACCGCGACGCCCTCGGCGCCCGCCACGCCTCGCTGGTGCAACTGGATGACACGCGGGTGGCGCTGGACACGGTGATGAATGTGCTGACGCCGCTGTAGATCCATCGTCTACGCTCAGGAGGTCAGTTCGAGGAACCGGCCATGTGCGGACGACTCTCGCAGTACCGTGGTATTCATGACTTTGTGGCGGCCTTGAGCATGCCCAATGCGCTGCTCAACAACGTGGGTGAGCCGCCACTTGAGCGCTACAACGTGGCGCCCTCCACGCCCGTTGCCCTGCTGCACCTGGAAAATGGCCTGCTGCATGCCGACCGTGTGCGCTGGGGCTGGCGCCCGCACTGGGCCAAGGACCGCGCGCCGCCGATCAACGCGCGGGTCGAGAAAGTCGCCAACGGCCCGTTCTTTCGCGCGATCTGGCCGCACCGTGCGATTGCGCCAGTCGATAATTGGTTTGAATGGGTGGACGAAGGCGGCGCGAAAAAACAGCCCTACCTGATTCGCCGCCGCGACGGCGCGCCGGTGCTGTGTGCAGCCATCGGCCAACTGCCCGATGCCGATGAAGGCGCGAGCCTTGACGATGGGTTTGTGATTATTACCGCCGACAGTGCGGGCGGCATGGTCGACATCCATGATCGCCGGCCGGTGGTGCTGAACCCCGAATTGGCCCGCGAATGGCTGGACCCGGCGACAAACCGGGGCCGTGCCGAACAAATGGTGCTGTTCCAGGGCGAGCCGCCCGAGGTGTTTGAATGGTTCAGGGTCGACAGCGCCGTGGGCAACCCACGCCACGACGGCCGCCATGTGATCGAGCCCGTCGACTACTGAGCAACCTCCACCAGCGAAATCAGCCGCGGCTCAATGCAAGCCTCACCGATCTCAAGCACCGCGAGCGTCACCGGCAGCTTGAACCGACGCCTGCCGGCGCTGCCGGGGTTGACGTACAAGGTTGCGCCGCGCCACTCGATCAAGGGCTTGTGCGAGTGGCCGGTGATCACCAGCCGTGTATGCGGTTCGAGTAAGGCTGGCACGTCGGCAATGTCATGCACGAGCAGGGTTTGCCAGCCATTCAAATCAATCTTCAGATGTTCCGGCACCTGCTGCGCCCACGCGGCGTCCTGGTCATTGTTGCCGCGCACCGCGTGCACGGGGGCAATCTGTGCAAGCTGCTCAAGAATCTCCGGCCCGCCGATATCGCCCGCGTGGATGATCTGCTTACAGCCTTGCAGCGCCGCGACGGCTTCAGGTCGCAGCAGGCCGTGGGTGTCGGAAATGACGCCTACTTTCATAGGTCCTCCTTAATGATGTGGCATTGACCGCGCACGCCTTAAACGATTCAGGTCGTTGGCGAACCTTTCCACCCAAACCAGCGTCCGAGCTAAGGCATTGTTGCTTACCGCTCGCCGCGAGGTCCTCGTTTGAAAGCCGCCATCATCAAAAAATACCGCCTGATCATCAAGACCATGGGCTATGTGGGCTGGGCGTTGTTCTGGCTGTTGCTGTGGGATGTGGCCGTGACGGTGGACTTCATGCTGTTTCTGACCACCAAGATCAATCTGCCGCTGATGCCCTTGACCCTGTTGGGTTCGGCGCTGGTGGTGCTGATCAGTTTTCGCAACAGCAGCGCTTATAACCGCTGGTGGGAAGCCCGCACATTGTGGGGCGCGATGGTGAATAACTCGCGCAGCTTTGCCCGCCAGGTGCTGACTTTGCTGGACGACCCGGACGCCGAGGTGAACCCGGTCAAGGCCACCTTGCTGCGCCGCCATGTGGCCTATGTGAATTGCCTGGCGGCGCACCTCAGAGGCCAGCCGTGCCCGGATGAGGTGCGCGCGTTTATCCCGGCTGAGGAATTCGCACGCAATGGCGCCACCAACAACTTCGCCAATGACATCCTCACCGGTTCCGCAGCGATATTGGCCCGCGAATACAAGGCCGGTCACCTGGACAGCATCCGCCTGGCGCGGCTGGAGTCGACCCTGGTGGACTTGTCCAACGCCCAGGGCGGCATGGAGCGCATCGCCAATACGCCGCTGCCCTACCCTTACGTGTATTTCCCGCGCCTGTTTATCTCGCTGTTCTGCCTGATCGTGCCGGTCGGGCTGGTGGAATCCCTGGGCTGGTTCACGCCGCTGGCGTCGACGGTGGTGGGCTTTATGCTGCTGGCCATCGAACGTATCGGCACCGACCTGCAAAGCCCGTTTCATTCCAGCGAACACCAGATCCAGATGGAAGCCATCTGCGAAACTATCGAGAAAAACCTGCAGTCGATGCAGCGTGATGCGCTGGGCGGGGAGCGTATTGGTTGAGCGGCCAAGGTTTCCGGCATTTTTTGCCTCGCATCAAGAAATTATAAGTTACGGTTCCAGTGGAACTCCATCAAGTATCAGGGCCACTAGGCACGCATAAGCATCAAGTAATATTTACTCTCATTACTGGACTATAAGCGGGCACTTACCCTAGGAGTTTTGCATTGAACATATCCCCTTCACCCTGGACACCCACAACTTACCCAATACCCGGCAGTAACCCGGCGCCATTGGACACCCCTCAGATCGACACGCCAGTTTTAAATCGGAAAAAACGTGGCGTGGCGGATAAAAATTTTCTTTGGCCGCAGCACTCTACGATTAAAGTGTCTTTATTAGGCATGACGGAAGAGCAAAAGAATTTTACAAAAAAACAAATTTGCAAATGGGCACCGCACATAAATTTGTGCATTCAATTTACAGATCGCCCAGACGGCCATATTAGAATTAAAGCCGACAACAATATAATAGGTGGCTACTCGGATATCGGTCGAGATTCGGTAAACGACGAAGAGGCTTCAATGGTCGTAGGTTTCCGAGACGGGTTGAACGCCTTCGCGGGCGGTACTATAACGCATGAGTTCGGACACGCCCTGGGGTTGAAGCATGAGCACCAACACCCCGATACAAACCTTGACTTTAATGCAAAGTTAATACACGAGCGCGCAGTAAAAAGCATCCCGGATGTAACCCTGGAAGAAGTGAAAGCCAACGTCATAGGAAAACTGCCTCGCGATACAGTGATAACGTCACCCTACGACCGAAACTCAATTATGCACTACAAGTTCAGCAAAGAAGAGCTCAACGGCGGAGAGCCCGTACCGGAAATAAATGATCTTTCAGAGAAGGATATAAAATTCATTAACTCACTTTATCCTAAAGCTTACTGCCCACCCCGTTGCCGTTCAGGTTTTGGTTATTTCCGCCCGTCAACCGTTTGAAGCCGTCATGCCAGGTGTTTTTACGTGCTGTGCTCGCAAGCCAGTCTTCAATCAAGGGCGTCGTGGAAGCCTGAGAACCTATCATTTTTACCAGTGCACCTGACGCACCGTTTTCGCTAGCCTGTACCGCATCCAATCCCAAGGAGTTACAGAACATGCAGGTACGCGAAGGTTATGCCGATTTCCGTGGCTATCGGACGTGGTTCCGGGTCACCGGTGACATGAGTTCCGGGCGCCTGCCCTTGATCGTCGCCCACGGCGGCCCGGGCTGCACCCATGATTACGTCGACAGTTTCAAAGACCTGGCCGCCACCGGCCGCGCGGTGGTGCACTACGACCAGGTCGGCAATGGCCGCTCCACTCATTTGCCCGGTGCCTCCACTGATTCCTGGACGGTGGAGCTGTTCCTGGCGGAGCTGGACAACCTCGTGGACCACTTGGACATCAGCGACTACGCGCTGCTCGGCCAGTCCTGGGGCGGTATGCTCGGCGCCGAACACGCGGTGCGCCAGCCAACCGGTTTGAAGGCGTTGATCATTGCCAACTCGCCCGCGTCGATGGACCTGTGGTGCGCGGCGGCGAATGAACTGCGCCAGGCACTGCCCGCCGACGTGCAGGCGACGTTGCTGCGCCACGAAGCCGCAGGCACCACCGACAGTGCCGACTACCACGCCGCCGCAGAGGTGTTTTACGCACGCCATGTGTGCCGTATTCAACCGGTGCCCGCCGAAGTCGAGCGCACCAATGTCGCCATCGAGGAAGACCCCACCGTCTACCATGCAATGAACGGCCCCACCGAATTCCACGTGATCGGCAGCATGCGCAACTGGACCATCATTGATCGACTGTCGCGCATCCAGGTGCCGACATTGCTGATTTCCGGACGCTTCGATGAGGCCACACCGGCCACCGTGCAGCCGTTTGCCGATGGCATCAGCGACGTGCGCTGGCAGATTTTCGAGCAGTCCAGCCATATGCCGCATGTTGAGGAGCGCGAGGCGTGCATGGCGTGTGTGGGTGGGTTTCTCGCCTCCCTGGAGTGAAGGCCTAACCCTGTGTGGCGTGGCGCACAGCCTTTCTGTGGCGTAGGTAAATGCAGGGTGAAACCTCAAGGGCACGAGTCAGGCGATTCCTGACCGCCGTGCAGAAAACGCTGTATAGCCACGCGTCATTTGACCACGCCCCATCTTCACAGCAGTTGTAATAGTCTGTTGCAGGACTCTAATGTACTAACTGGTTACTTATCTTGCTAACATTCGACCTTTAGTCACTCACATTCGAGTCCTGTCGACATGAAACGAGCATCCCGCGCCGCTGGCGCCTCACGATATCTCTTGCTGGGCCTGGGCATTGTCATTGCCCTGCTCGGCGTGGCCCTGGCCGTTGGCGGCGCCAAACTGGCCAGCCTGGGCGGTTCCTGGTACTTCCTGGTCGGTGGCGTGGCCATGGCCGTTTCTGGCCTGCTGATTGCCCGGTGCAAACCGGCGGGTGCGTGGTGGTTCGCCGCCTTTCTGGTCGGCACGGCGGTGTGGGCGGTGGCGGACGTCGGGCTGGTGTACTGGCCGCTGTTCTCGCGGCTGTTCATGTTTGCGGTGATCGGCGTGGTGGTGGCGCTGGTGTATCCGCTGCTGGCCGGCAAACCCGCACGCGGCGCGTATGGCATTGCTGCGGTATTGGCGGTAGGCGTGGCGGTCGCGGCAGGCAATATGTTCGTGGCGCACCCGAGCGTGGCGCCGACCGGCAAAGGCCCTGGCATCACGCCGGTGGCGGCGGCCGATGCGCAGAAAAACTGGGCGCATTACGGCAATACCGAGGGTGGCAGCCGCTTTGCCGCGCTGGACCAGATCAACCGCGACACCGTCAACAAGCTCAAAGTGGCGTGGACCTACCACACCGGTGACGTGGCCATCAGCGACGGCAACGGCGCCGAAGACCAACTGACGCCCCTGCAGATCGGCAACAAAGTGTTCATCTGCACACCGCACAACAACCTGATCGCCCTGGATGCCGACACCGGCAAAGAGCTGTGGAAAAACGAAGTCAACGCCAAGTCGGCGGTATGGCAGCGTTGCCGCGGCATGGCGTATTTCGACGCCACCGCGCCCATTGCCCAGCCGACCCAGCCGAACAGCTCGCCAATCGTGGCCGCCAGTGTGCCGGCCGGTGCGCAATGCCAGCGTCGTCTGCTGACCAATACCATTGATGCGCGCCTGATCGCGGTGGATGCCGACACCGGCAAATTCTGCGAAGACTTCGGCAGCCACGGCCAGGTGGATTTGAAAGCTGGCCTGGGCAATGTGCCGGACAGCTACTACCAACTGTCTTCCGCGCCGTTGATGGCCGGCACCACCGTTGTCGTCGGTGGCCGCGTCGCCGATAACGTACAAACCGACATGCCTGGCGGCGTGATCCGTGGTTTCGACGTGATCACCGGCCAGATGCGCTGGGCCTTCGACCCGGGCAACCCCGAAGACAAACACGCCCCTGCGGCCGGCAGCACCTACGTGCGCAGCACGCCGAACAGCTGGGCGCCGATGTCTTACGACCCGCTGATGAACACCGTCTTCCTGCCGATGGGCAGCTCGTCCACCGATATCTACGGTGTTGAACGCACCCAGCTCAACCACAAATACGGCGCCTCGGTGCTGGCCCTGGACGCCTCCACCGGCGCAGAAAAGTGGGTGTACCAGACCGTCCACAATGACCTCTGGGACTTCGACCTGCCGATGCAGCCGAGCCTGATCGACTTCACCCCACCGGGCAGCGACAAGGCGGTGCCGGCCGTGGTGATCGGCACCAAGGCCGGGCAGATTTATGTGCTCGACCGCGCCACCGGCAAGCCGCTGACCGACGTCAAGGAAGTGCCGGTCAAGGCCGCGAACATCCCGAACGAGCCTTACTCACTGACTCAGCCGAAATCAGTCGGCATGCCGCAGATCGGCGCGCAAACCCTGAGCGAATCGGACATGTGGGGCGCCACGCCGTACGACCAGTTGCTGTGCCGCATCGACTTCAAAGGCATGCGTTACGAAGGCCTGTACACCGCGCCGGGTACTGACAAATCGCTGAGTTTCCCAGGCTCCCTGGGCGGCATGAACTGGGGCAGCATTTCCACTGACCCGGTGCATGGCTTTATCTTCGTCAACGACATGCGCCTGGGCCTGTGGATCCAGATGGTGCCGTCGCAGAACAAGGCCCAGGCCTCGTCCGGCGGTGAAGCGCTGAACACCGGCATGGGCGCCGTGCCGCTCAAGGGCACGCCGTATGCGGTAAACAAAAACCGCTTCCTGTCGGTGGCCGGCATCCCGTGTCAGGCGCCTCCGTTCGGCACCCTGACCGCCATCGACATGAAGACCCGGCAGATCGCCTGGCAAGTGCCGGTCGGCACCGTGGAAGACACCGGCCCACTGGGCATCCGCATGCACCTGCCGATCAAGGTTGGCCTGCCGACCCTCGGCGGCACGCTGTCCACCCAGGGCGGCCTGATCTTTATCGCCGGCACCCAGGATTTCTACCTGCGCGCCTTCAACAGCGGCAACGGTGATGAAATCTGGAAAGCCCGCCTGCCAGTAGGCAGCCAAGGCGGCCCGATGACGTACGTTTCGCCGAAAACCGGCAAGCAATACATCGTCATTACCGCCGGCGGCGCACGCCAGTCCACTGACCGTGGCGACTACGTGATCGCCTACGCCCTGCCATAACCCCGTGTTCGCGCGGTGCCTCCCCGGTACCGCGCTTTTTGTCTGGAAAACTAAGCATGACCCCCACTTCTCACCTGCCCCTCGGCCGCCTGGTGCTGGGCCTGGCGTTTGCTGCCGCCCTGCCCGTTCAAGCCGACGACACCACCTTGACCGGCGACTGGAGCGGCCTGCGCCGTGAACTCGACGAGCAAGGCATCCGCTTCACCGGCGACTACAGCGGCGAGACCGCCTACAACGCCGACGGCGGCCAACACCGCTCGGCGCGCTACTCGCAGAACATCAAGCTGGGCGTGCAGTTCGACCTGGGCAAGCTCTACGGCTTGAACAATGGCGACCGCATCCAGCTGACCATCAACGACCGGCGCGGCAACAGCGCCTCTGAAGACCTGGTGGGCAACCGCCTGCCGATCCAGGAAAACTACGGCGGCCTCTACACGCGCCTCACCGAATTGAGCTACGAACGCACGCTGTTTACCCCGGCGCTGAACGTCAAGCTCGGTTACATGGCCATGGGCAATGACCTCGGCGGCCTCGACAGCGGCATCCTGTGCAACTTCATGAACGCCGGTTTCTGCGGCCACCCGCTGAACATGTCCGGTGGCAGCGGCTGGACCAACTACCCGAACGCGCGCCTCGGCGCACGGGTGAAATACGACTTTTCGCCGCAATGGCAACTGCGCGTGGCGGCGTTCAATGTCGACCCGTCGAGCAATGGCAATTCCAGTCGCGCCTGGCACTTGGGGCCCAAGCACACCACCGGCACCGTGGTGCCGATTGAGCTGGTCTACAAACACGCGGGCACGCTGCCGGGCGAATACAAGCTGGGGTATTACTACGACAGCTCCGACGTGAAACGCATCGGCAGCAACAAAGAGGTCAGCGGTCGCGGCGGCCACTACGTGCTGATCGATCAGGCGGTGTGGGCGTCCAGCACATCAGCCGGTCGCGTGCTGCATGCCTTCGGCCAATACTCGGCCGCCAGTGAAGCCGCCTCGCCGTTCAGCAAGTGGTATGGCGCAGGCGCGGTGCTGTACAAGCCGTTTGAAGGCCGCCCGCGCGACACCGTCGCCCTGGGTTATGGCCGTGCGGTGCCGAACCCGCGTAGCCGGGATGTGCAGGAGTTGGCGGCGTTTAAGGCCGGGACGGATTATCCGAACCTGAACAATGCCGAGCAGCTGATCGAACTCAGTTACGGCTACCAGGCCACGCCGTGGCTGACGCTGCGCCCGGATGTGCAGTACATCATCGAGCCGGGGGCGTTTTCCGGTGAGAACATCGATAACGCGCTGGTAGTGGGTTTACAGGTGAAGGCCACTTTCTGACCGGATGAAGGCCGAGGCGCGAGCGCCAGCTGCGTCTCGCGCCTGATGTCCTTTTCCCCGCGTCTGCCGACATTATGAAGCCGCTGTGTGCTGATACTCACGCGGCGTACACCCAAACTCCCGCCGAAACACCGTGTGCAGGTACTGCGCCGATTTGAAGCCGCAGCGCGCCGCGATGTCGGCAATCGCCAGGGCTTGGTTTTCCAGGCCCTTGGCGGCGGCCGCAAGTTTGAAGCGCAGGATCTCATCGTGCACGCTGCAGCCGCGCGCCTTGCGAAAGTGTGATTCGAGGGAGGAGCGCGAAACGCCAACATAGGCCGCCACTTGGGCGGTCTTGATGCCCTGGCAAGCGTACTGGCGGATAAACAACAGCGCCTGCATCACGTACGGGTTACCCAGCGGTTGATGCAAGCTGGACGCCTGCACATTGATTGCATCCGGCGGCACCAGAATCTGTGTGCCCGCGCAGGGTTTGCCGTGCAGCATCTGGTGCAGCAGCGCCGCAGCCGTGCGGCCCATGGTCTCGGTGCCCTGGATGACTGAACTCAACGGCACGCGCGTCAGCGTGCGAGTCAGCGGGTCATTGTCGATGCCGATCAATGCGACTTCTTCCGGCACGGCAATGCCGGCAGTGAGGCAGGCTTGCAGCAGTTGCCGTGCGCGGGCGTCGGTGACGGCGATGATGCCGATGGGCTTGGGCAAACTGTGCAGCCAGGCAATCTGCTGTTCCACAGCGCTGTCCCACAACGGTGCGCTGGTGCCCAGGCCGCGATAGACCTCCACGTGCAGGCCATCGCGTTGCAAGAGACGGCGGAAGGCTTTCTCACGCTCCTGGGCCCAGCGATTGGCCTGGGCTTCCGGCAGGCTGAAACAGGCAAAACGGCGCAGGCCTGCCTCGATCAAATGCTCATACGCCAGCTTCATCAACGCACGGTTGTCGGTAGCTACATAGGGAATGCCCTTCGGGTAGGCACGCGCATCCTGATACGAGCCACCCACCGCCACCACCGGCAACTTGATGTCGGCCAGCGCCTCGCCGATCAGCGGATCGTCAAAGTCGGCGATGATGCCGTCGCCCTGCCAGCGTTCGATGCCCTTGAGGCGACACAGAAAGTCCTCTTCAAGAAACAGATCCCAGGACACGCGCGTGCTGCTCAGGTAATTGCCGATGCCGGTGATGATGCCCCGGTCGTAGATCTTGCTGCCATTGAACAGCAAGGCAATGCGGTGAACAGGCGGTAGGGTTTTCATTGTTTTTATCCTTAAAGCCGGTCGCCACAGCCTAGACCTCTCCAGTCAAAATCGCACCATGGCTTGGTGATTTTCATAATCGGCAGTCCCGATGCCGTTGCTAGTATCGAGTCACCGCCAAGAACAATAAGGAAATCGCCATGCCGTACTTCCCCGGTGTCGAGAAGGTTCGCTTCGAAGGCCCCAGCAGCGACTCTGCCCTCGCCTTTCGCCACTATGACGCCAACAAAATCATCCTCGGCAAACCCATGCGCGAGCACCTGCGCATGGCAGCCTGTTATTGGCACACCTTCGTGTGGCCTGGGGCGGATATGTTTGGTGTAGGCACCTTCAAGCGCCCCTGGCAGCGCACCGGCGACCCGATGGAACTGGCCATCGGCAAGGCGGAAGCGGCGTTCGAGTTTTTCTCCAAACTGGGCATCGACTATTACAGCTTTCACGATACCGACGTCGCACCCGAAGGCACCTCGATCAAGGCGTACCGCAACCATTTTGCGCAAATGGTCGACCACCTGGAGCGCCACCAGGAACAGACCGGCATCAAATTGCTGTGGGGCACCGCCAACTGCTTCAGCAACCCGCGCTTTGCCGCTGGCGCTGCCAGCAATCCGGACCCGGAGGTGTTCGCCTACGCCGCCGCGCAGGTGTTCAGCGCAATGAATGCCACGCTGCGGCTCAAGGGTGCCAACTATGTGCTGTGGGGCGGCCGCGAGGGCTACGAAACCCTGCTCAATACTGACCTGAAACGCGAGCGCGAACAGCTCGGACGCTTTATGCGCATGGTGGTGGAGCACAAGCACAAGATCGGCTTTACGGGCGACCTGTTGATTGAGCCCAAGCCCCAGGAGCCGACCAAACACCAATACGATTACGACAGCGCCACAGTGTTCGGTTTCCTGCATGAGTACGGCCTGGAACACGAGATCAAAGTGAATATCGAGGCCAACCACGCGACCCTCGCCGGTCACAGTTTTCATCATGAGATCGCCACTGCCGTGTCCCTTGGGATTTTCGGCAGTATCGACGCCAACCGGGGCGACCCGCAGAACGGCTGGGACACTGATCAGTTCCCCAATAGCGTCGAGGAGATGACCCTGGCAACCTACGAAATCCTCAAGGCCGGTGGGTTCAAGAACGGCGGCTACAACTTCGATTCCAAAGTACGCCGCCAGAGCCTGGACGATGTCGACCTGTTCCACGGCCACGTCGCCGCCATGGATGTGCTGGCCCTGGCGCTGGAGCGCGCAGCGGCAATGGTGCAGAACGACCGGCTGCAGCAGTTCAAGGACCAGCGTTATGCCGGTTGGAACCAGCCATTGGGCCAGGCGGTATTGGCCGGTGAGTTCAGCCTGGAATCGCTGGCCGAGCACGCCTTTGCACACGAGCTGAACCCGCAGGCCGTGAGTGGCCGGCAGGAGATGCTTGAAGGGGTGGTCAATCGGTTTATCTATACCTGACAGGGTGTGTGCCTGTGGTGGCTGGGCATGTTGTGGCGAGCGGGCTTGCCCCGCGTTGGGGCGCGAAGCGGCCCTGAAACCTGACACCGCGGTATTTCAGGCAGAGCGGGTCGCCTGGAATGGGGCTGCTGCGCCGCCCAACGCGGGGCAAGCCCGCTCGCCACAACTACAGTGTTCGCCTACAGTCGTCACACCGTGTCTTTCCAACAACAATAAAAGGACGCACCACCATGAAGTCATTTAAACGCACCTTGCTCGCCACTGCTCTGGCCCTGCTCGCCCTGCCGGTGATGGCCGACTCCGCCCATCCAAAAATCGGTTTCTCCATTGACGATTTGCGCCTGGAACGCTGGTCCCGTGACCGTGATTACTTCGTCGCCGCGGCCGAAAAACTCGACGCCAAGGTCTTCGTACAGTCGGCGGATGCCAATGAGCAGAAGCAAATCTCGCAGATCGAAAACCTCATCTCCCGAGGCGTCGATGTGATCGTTATCGTGCCGTTCAACGCCACCGTGCTGACCAACGCCGTCGCCGAAGCCAAGAAGGCCGGTATCAAGGTGGTGTCCTACGACCGTCTGATCCTCAATGCCGATATCGACGCCTACATTTCCTTCGATAATGAAAAAGTCGGCGAGATGCAGGCCAGCGGCGTGCTGCAAGCGGCGCCCAAAGGCAACTACTTCCTGCTCGGCGGCGCGCCCACCGACAACAACGCCAAGGTGCTGCGCGAAGGCCAGATGAAAGTGCTGCAACCGGCCATCGACAAGGGCGACATCAAGATTGTCGGCCAGCAGTGGGTCAAGGAATGGAACCCCACCGAAGCCCTGAGCATTGTCGAAAACGCGCTGACCCGAAACGACAACAAGATCGACGCCATCGTCGCCTCCAACGACGCCACTGCCGGCGGCGCGATCCAGGCCCTGGCCGCGCAGAAACTCGCGGGCAAAGTACCGATCTCCGGCCAGGACGCCGACCTCGCCGCCGTCAAGCGCGTGATCGACGGCACCCAGACCATGACCGTGTATAAGCCACTCAAACTGATCGCCTCGCAAGCGGCGAAACTCTCGGTGCAGCTGGCGCGCAATGAGAAACCCACCTACAGCTCGCAATACGACAACGGCAGCAAGAAGGTCGACACCATCCTGCTCACGCCTACGCCGTTGACCAAGGCCAATATCGATCTGCTGGAGAAAGACGGGTTCTATACCAAAGAGCAGATTGCCGGGCAGTGACCGCCATGGCCGACTACTTGCTGCAAATGAACGGCATCGTCAAAACCTTTGGCGGTGTCAAGGCGCTGAACGGCATCGATATCAAGGTACGGTCGGGGGAATGTGTCGGCCTGTGCGGTGAAAACGGTGCGGGCAAATCCACCTTGATGAAGGTGCTGTCGGCGGTGTACCCGTATGGCACCTGGGACGGCGAAATTCTCTGGGATGGGCAGCCACTCAAGGCCCAGTCGATCAGCGAAACCGAGGCCGCGGGCATCGTCATTATCCACCAGGAGCTGACGCTGGTGCCGGACCTGTCGGTGGCCGAAAACATCTTTATGGGCCACGAACTGACCCTGCCCGGCGGGCGCATGAACTACCCGGCGATGATTCATCGTGCGCAGGTACTGATGCGTGAACTCAAGGTGCCGGACATGAACGTGGCGCTGCCGGTTTCACAGTACGGCGGCGGCTACCAGCAACTGGTGGAAATCGCCAAGGCCCTGAACAAACAGGCGCGCCTGTTGATCCTCGACGAGCCCTCTTCGGCCCTGACCCGCTCGGAAATCGACGTACTGCTGGACATCATCCGTGACCTGAAAGCCAAGGGCGTAGCCTGCGTGTATATCTCGCACAAGCTTGATGAAGTGGCAGCGGTGTGCGACACCATCGCGGTGATCCGCGATGGCAAACACATCGCTACCACCGCCATGGCCGACATGGATATCCCGCAGATCATCACCCAGATGGTAGGCCGCGAGATGAGCAACCTCTACCCCACCGAGCCTCACGAGGTCGGCGAGGTGATTTTCGAAGCGCGTAACGTGACCTGCTATGACGTGGACAACCCCAAGCGCAAACGCGTCGACGATATTTCCTTTGAGCTCAAGCGCGGGGAAATCCTCGGCATTGCCGGGCTGGTGGGGGCTGGGCGCACGGAGCTGGTGTCGGCGCTGTTCGGCGCGTACCCCGGCCGCTACAGCTGCGAAGTGTGGCTCGATGGCCAGGTGATCGACACGCGCACCCCGCTCAAATCGATCCGCGCCGGGCTGTGCATGGTGCCCGAAGACCGCAAGCGCCAAGGCATCATTCCCGACCTGGGCGTGGGCCAGAACATCACCCTGGCGGTGCTCGATACCTATGCGCACTTGACCCGCATCGACGCCGAGGCCGAACTGGGCAGCATCGACCAGCAAATCGCGCGTATGCACCTCAAGACCGCCAGCCCGTTTTTGCCGATCACCAGCCTGTCCGGGGGCAATCAGCAAAAGGCCGTGCTGGCAAAAATGCTGATGACCAAGCCCAAGGTGCTGATCCTCGACGAGCCTACGCGTGGGGTGGACGTGGGCGCCAAGTATGAGATCTACACACTGATGTGCGCGCTGGCGGCCGAAGGCGTGGCGATCATCATGGTCTCCTCGGAGCTGGCCGAGGTGCTGGGGGTTTCCAACCGCGTGCTGGTGATCGGCGACGGCCAGTTGCGCGGTGATTTCATCAACCAGGGCCTCACCCAGGAACAGGTGCTCGCCGCCGCGCTCAGCCATAACAATAATGATCGGAAGACCGCGTAGATGAACCACGTCAAACAGCTGTTCACCCGCTACAAAATGCTCGCCCTGGTGATTGCCGTAGCGGTTATCTGGCTGTTTTTCAGCTGGCAGACCGAGGGCGGTTTCGTGACGCCACGCAACCTCTCCAACTTGCTGCGGCAGATGTCGATAACGGGCATCCTGGCGTGCGGCATGGTGCTGGTGATCATCAGCGGCGAGATCGATTTGTCGGTGGGTTCACTGCTCGGATTGCTGGGCGGGCTCGCGGCGATTCTGGATGTGGTCTATCACATCCCGCTGCTGGCCAACCTCAGCCTGGTGGCACTTTGCGGCCTGATGCTCGGGCTGGCCAACGGTTACATGACCGCCTACCTGCGCATCCCGTCGTTTATCGTCGGCCTGGGCGGCATGCTCGCGTTTCGCGGGATTCTGCTGGGGATTACCGGCGGTACCACCATCGCGCCGGTGTCGCCGTCGCTGGTGTATGTGGGCCAGGGGTATTTGCCGCACAGCGTGGGTATCGGCCTTGGGATTTTGTTGTTCGCTCTGACCCTGTTCCTCACTTGGAAACAACGGCGTAATCGCGCCCTGCACAGCCTCGCCGCGCACTCCCTGATGCGTGATGGGCTGCGCGTGGCGGTGATCGGCGCAGTGCTCGCCGGGTTCGTCACCACCCTCAACAGCTACGATGGCATCCCGGTGCCGGTGCTGTTGCTGCTGGTGCTGCTCGGCGTATTCAGCTACGTCACCAGCCAGACTGTGTTCGGCCGCCGCGTATATGCGGTGGGCAGCAACATGGAAGCCACGCGGCTGTCGGGCATCAACGTGCAGGCGGTGAAGTTGTGGATCTTCGGCATCATGGGCGTGATGTGCGCCCTCGCCGGCCTGGTCAACACCGCGCGCCTCGCGGCGGGTTCACCGTCAGCGGGCAACATGGGCGAACTGGATGCCATCGCCGCGTGCTTTATCGGCGGCACCTCCATGCGCGGTGGCTCGGGCACGGTGTATGGCGCGTTGCTCGGCGCGCTGGTGATTACCAGCCTGGATAACGGCATGTCGATGCTGGATGTGGACAGTTACTGGCAGATGATCGTAAAGGGCAGCATTCTGGTGCTGGCGGTGTGGGTAGATGTGAGTACCCGGGCCGGGCGGCGGTGAAGGAAGGTCCGCGAGAACACCGAACATCAACTGTGGGAGCCTGGTTTGCCCGCGATAGCAGTGGGTCTGCTCGCTAATGCGACGTCTGTTACACCGCCATCCCAGGCAAGCCAGCTCCCACAGTTGATCGGTGGCGTTAGTGGCATTTGGTCATGGTTTGTAAAGGGCCAGCAAGGCGTGTCGCTTTTAATTGCAGGACGTTTCCTAGACAATCCCAGCCGCCTTGTGCCTGTTGGAATCGATGGCTAGTCTGCGATCCGTCACTGCTCATCAGTGATCGGGTTTAGCAGCCCGACTTCAATAGGCACACGGTTCACTTCTGCTTTATGGCGGTTGTGCGTGGGGCACCTTCGGGTGCGCTGGTTTTCCTATTGACCGGTCTGCTAACCCGCGTACAGCTGCCACCCTCGTTTAGCAGCGTTGGCGGTAGCTCTCTTGTTCAATAGGAGTTACACCATGAGTAAAGTCGTCCCCGACCCACCCCTCAGTTCAGCCAAAGCCCGCGCCGCCTTCAACCGCGCCATCGACCATTACCTGCCCACCCAAGGTGTGCCAATCGAAGACTTGAGCTTCGAAGATGCCCTGCTCTACACCGCCAGTTTGCTCGACAGCGCTTCGGCCACGACACTCAATTGCAGTGAACTGCTGCCAAGCCCAGAGCGGGCGAAGATTCTGGCGGTGTGGCATTTGCTGGAAATGGCCAGGACCACCGTGGACCGCTCTATCGAGTGCCTGAACCCCGCCCGTTAAAAACTGTGGGAGCTGGCTTGCCTGCGATTGCGGTGTGTCAGTCAGGTTATCTGTTACTGATACACCGCCATCGCAGGCAAGCCAGCTCCCACAGAAAAGCAGAGCACTACGGGGCTGGCAGTTGAACTCGGTCAAATTGTGGGAGCGGGCTTGCTCGCGAATGCGGTGGATCAGTGACACATGAGTTGGCTGGCACACCGCCTTCGCGAGCAAGCCCGCTCCCACAGTTGATCTACGGTGATCTTGCGTTATTTGGACACCGGCATCGCAAACTCCGCGCCTTGTTCGATGCTCTCCGACCAGCGCTGCATGATCGACTTCTGCTTGGTGTAGAAGCGCACGCCTTCAGTGCCGTACGCATGCATGTCGCCAAACAGGCTCTTCTTCCAGCCACCAAAGCCGTGCCAGGCCATCGGCACCGGGATCGGTACGTTGATGCCGACCATGCCCACCTCGATACGCCGTGCAAACTCGCGAGCAATGTTACCGTCGCGGGTAAAGCAGCTCACGCCGTTGCCAAATTCGTGGTCGTTGACCAGCTTGATCGCTTCGGCAAAGTCATTCACACGCACGCAGGCCAGCACCGGGCCGAAGATTTCTTCGCGGTAGATGCTCATGTCTTTCGTCACGTGGTCGAACAAGGTCGCGCCGAGCCAGAAGCCATTTTCCAGGCCGGGTTCGGTGGGCACATAGTCACGGCCGTCGAGCAGCAATTGCGCACCGGCTTGCACGCCTTGTTCGATGTAGCCACTGATGCGTTCCAGCGCTGCCCGCGACACAATCGGGCCCATTTCGGCCTTTAAATCGCGGCCGTCGGTGATGCGCAATGTCTTCGCGCGCTCGGTCAAGGCGGCAATGACTTTGTCACCCACTTCGCCCACCAGCACCGCCACCGAGATAGCCATGCAGCGTTCGCCGGCACTGCCGTAGGCGGCGCCCATCAGTGCGTCGACGGTTTTTTCGATGTCGGCGTCGGGCATCACCACCATGTGGTTTTTCGCGCCGCCCAGGCCTTGTACGCGCTTGCCATTACGCGCACCGGTTTCGTAGATGTATTGCGCAATCGGCGTGGAGCCGACAAAGCTCACGGCCTTGACGTCCGGGTGTTCGAGCAGCGCATCCACCGCCTCCTTGTCGCCCTGCACCACGTTGAACACGCCTGTGGGCAAGCCGGCTTCATGCAGCAGCTCGGCCATGAACAGCGACGCGCTCGGGTCAGTCGGGCTTGGCTTGAGGATGAAGGTGTTGCCCGCCGCGATGGCGATGGGGTACATCCACATCGGCACCATCACCGGGAAGTTGAACGGCGTGACGCCAGCCACTACGCCCAGGGGCTGGCGCATCGTCCAGTTGTCCATGCCCCGCGAGACCTGGTCGGAATGCTCGCCCTTGAGCAGGTTCGGAATGCCGCAGGCGAACTCGAGGATGTCGATACCCCGGTCGACTTCGCCCTGGGCGTCGGTGAAGACCTTGCCGTGTTCGGCGACGATGATGCGCGCCAGGTCGTCCTTGCGTTCGCGCAGCAAGTGCAGGTATTCGAACAACACGCGGGCGCGGCGGATGGGCGGCGTATCAGCCCAGTTGGCAAACGCCGCTTGGGCGGCGGCGACGGCTTCACCCACGGTCTGGCGGCTGGCCAGCGCGACGCGGCCGGTCACTTCGCCGGTGGCCGGGTTGTAGACGTCCTGATAGCGATCATCGCGGGAAACGCGCTGGTCGTTGATGTAGTGCTCAATCGTGGTGGTCATGGCAGGTATCCCAGGTGGGTAGCGTTGGAACACACGATAGGCTTTCGGTTTGTTCCAAACCAGAGCAGAATCCAGAACTGATTGTCCTCATAGGCGAACAATAGCGTTATGGAAAAATCCGAGATCGAAGGGCTGTGGACCCACATTCATTGGCTGTCGGTGCTGGAAGAACACGGTACCTACACCGCCGCTGCCGCACGCCTGGGCGTGAGCAAATCGGCGGTCAGCCAGCGCATTTCGGACCTGGAAAAAGCCACCGGCACGCGCCTGGTCACCCGCACCACGCGCAGCGTGCGCCTGACCGATGCCGGGCTGTCATTGACCCGCGAAGTGCGCAGCGCCTATGAACATATCGCGCGCAGCTTCTCGTCGGTGCGCGACTCTGCCGGTGAGATTCGCGGGCTGGTGCGCCTTACCGCGCCGGTGGCGTTTGCCCGTCAGCAGTTGGTGCCGCACCTGTCGGAATTTTTGCAGCTGTACCCGCAGGTGCGTATCCAGCTGGATGTGTCGGATGCCTTGAGTTCGCTGGCGGCCGAAGGTTACGACCTGGCGGTGCGGCACGGCTTCCAGGTGCCGGAAACCCATGTGGCGTGGAAACTGTGCGACACCGGTTCGGTATTGGTCGCCACGCGCGACTATCTGCAACAGCACGGCGAACCGCGCGAACCCGGCGACCTCACTGCGCATAACTGCCTGTACTACCCACGCGGCAGCGACCAGCCGGCCTGGACCTTCGAACGCGGCGGCAAGAAGGTTGAACGCGTGACCGTGCCCATCGCCGGCAGCTTTTCGACCAACAACAGTGAGGCGCTACGCGACTCGGCGCTCAACCACCTGGGCATCGCCCTGCTCCCGGACTTCAGCGCGCAGGCCGCGCTGGCCAGTGGCACCTTGGTGCAGGTGCTCAAGGGCTGGACGCTAAAGGGCGCGTTTGCCGATGAGATTTACCTGATACGGCCGTATTCGCCCCATGTGCCGAAATCGGTCAGTACGTTAGTTGGCTATCTAAAGGATAAGTTGTCAGACGGCTTCCGGTTTAACGGGTGAGTCATAAACTCATGCATACGACTTAAGCGGAATCGTTCTCGACAACCACTTATAAACAAACTTCTTATAGCCAGCGGCAATAATCCAAATAACCAATATCCAGACCTTGTATTGAACTTGTTACTTGCGAAAGCCAGTGACAACAGCTTCTTGACACTTTAAAAAAAGCCATACAACTAATTGTAAAGCATGGATAAAACTCGCCACACACGCAGCGCTTAAACTCCGCTTTCAAACTCATAGCTGCGCAAACTTGCAAAAAAACCACAACCGGCTACGTTCATGAATACCGTGAAAGCCATCAGCCATTACGCACACAACCTGCCGTACAGGCGAGGAACTCTATTGCTCTGAAAACAGCGCCTAACACTGACACGGAACTTAGTCTTAACTCTCAAAAGGGATGCTTTGATGAAGCGCAGCCGCGGGTATCGTGCGTTCTCGAAAAAGGCGCCAGCCGAACATTTCTGGCTGTCGTTGTTTGGTTTTTCAGTGCTGGTGATTGCCAGCTTCCTGTTGTTTGAACAACAGATCCAGGACTTCCTGATTCACCTCAACCTGTACCAACCTTCCACCACCGCCCAAGCCCTTAACCTGGCACTGCTGCTGATCGCCTTGCTCGCCCTCGACGTGGTGCTGCCGGTGCCGTCGAGCATGGTCGCGTTGCTGGCAGTCGCCATGCTCGGCAGCCTCGGTGGCTACCTGGTGATTTTTATCGGGCTGTGCCTGGGTGCCGCGCTGGGGTACGCGCTGGGCGCCGGTTACTTGCGCTTGCTGTCCGGCCGCCTTGGCTTGCATCAGCGCCAGCCTGGGCAGTTGGCGTATCGGCTGGGCACCTTGTCGTTGATTTGCCTGCGCGGTGTGCCGGTGCTGGCGGAAACTTCAGTGGTGGCCGCCGGGATGCAGCGCTACCCGCTGCGCGCGTTTTTGCTGATAACCACACTGGCCAACGCGGGACTGGCACTGGCTTACACGGCCATCGGCACGTTGCTGATCGAGCAGCACGCACTGCTGGTGACCATTCTCGCCAGCATGGTGTTGCCGCTGGCGTTTGTGGCCGGTTACAGCCTGCTCAAACCCAAGCCCAGTGTGGAACAGCCGCTGCGCGGACGCTTCGAGGTCAGTTACGACTACCCGGTGATTTTCACCGACCATCTGTTTGATCCGGCCAACCCGTGCCTGCACCGCGAACTCATCGCACAACACGCTGCGCCGGTGACGGTGATGGTGTTCGCCGATGAACAACTGCTGCACAGCGCCCCAGCGCTTGCGGAACAGATCGACGCCTACTTCGCCGCCCATGCCGACCTGCAGTTAAAAACCGCGCCCATCGCCGTGCCGGCCGGTGAACTGAGCAAAACCTCACAGGTGCTGGAACAGCTCTATAGCGACATGCTGCAACACGGCCTGGACCGGCATTGCTACGTGCTGGCCCTGGGCGGCGGCGCGGTGCTGGATGCGGTGGGCTACGCCTGCGCCACCTTCCACCGTGGCATTCGGCTGATCCGCATTCCCAGCACCGTATTGGCCCAGAACGACGCCGGCATTGGCGTGAAAAACGGCATCAATGCCTTCGGCCAGAAGAACCTGCTGGGCGCCTTCTACCCCGCCACCGCCGTGATCAATGACTTCCAACTGCTCACCAGCCTCACACGTCGCGACCAGATCGCCGGGTTGGCCGAGGCGGTCAAGGTAGCGCTGATCAAGGACCAGGCGTTCTTCGAATGGATGGAGCAACACGCCGACGCCCTCGCCCACTTCGAGCACAGCGCCAGCCGCTACGCGATTCGTCGCTGCGCCGAGCTGCACCTGGCGCATATCACCGGGGCGGGCGACCCGTTCGAACGCGGCAACGGTCGCCCCCTGGATTACGGGCACTGGGCCGCGCACAAACTGGAAAATCTCAGCCACCACCGGCTGCGCCATGGCGAAGCCGTCGCGGTGGGCATGGCGCTGGACGGGCTGTATGCGAATGCCTTGGGGCTGTTGAGCGATGCCGACACGCAACGGGTGATGCGCCTGTTGCGCACGCTGGGTTTCAACCTGTGCCCGCCGGAGCTGGCGTTGAAAGATGCCCAGGGCCGCTCACCGTTGTTGCTCGGCCTGGAGGAGTTCCGCCAGCACTTGGGCGGGCAACTGTCGATCCCGATGCTTAGCCGCATTGGCCAGTCGGTGGACCTGCATGAGATCGACAGCGCGACGATGCAGGCGGCGCTGCAACGGCTGTCGAGCGCAAGCGATGCAGCGCTGCCCCTGGGCGAGGGTTACGCACAATGAGCCCGATGAAAACCTGGATGACCCTCGGGCGCGTCTCCAACTTGCCCACGGTGTGGACCAACACCCTGGCTGCCGCCCTGCTCGCCAGCAGCGCCGGCGCATTGGCACCGCCGTCGTCGCTGGTGTGGGGGTTGCTGCTGATCACGCTGTCGTTGCTGTACCTGGCCGGCATGCTGTTGAACGACTGGCTCGACGCCGACTGGGACCGGCAACACCACAACCCGCGCCCGATCACCCTGGGCTTGGCCAGCCGCCAGCAGGTGGGCCGGGCCACAGCGCTGCTGCTGATACTCGCCGCCGCTGCGGTGCTGGGCCTGAGCCGCCTGATCGACGAGCCGCATTGGCTGCTCGGCAGTGTGCTGCTGCTGGTGGGCTGCATCGTCGGCTACAACTTGCTGCACAAGAAATACGCCCACAGCGTGTGGTTGATGGGTGCCTGCCGCTCGGCGCTGTACCTCACGGCGGCGGCCAGCCTGGCGGTGCCAGCGGAGCCGATCTGGCTGTGCGCGATATTGCTCGGTGTGTACATCAGCGGCCTGACTTACCTGGCCCGCCAGGAACATCGCAACCAGTTGATCAGCCGCCTGCCGTTGCTGCTGATGCTCAGCCCGCTGGCCCTGGCGCTCTATTCCAACACGCTGTGGTTCTGGCCGGTGTTGCTGCTGTGGCTTGGCTGGTTGGGCTGGCATTACTGGAAACACCTGGCCAACCCGCCACAGCGCCAGGTGCGTGCGTTTATCGGCGCAGGCCTGGCCGCCCTGCCGCTGTTCGACGCGCTGGTGCTGGCGGTGGCCAACCAGCCGCTGGGCAGTCTGTTGTGTGTGCTGGTGTTTTTCCTGCTTCCCCACTTTCAGCGTTGGATCAAGCCGACATGAACATGCGCCAGGATGGCCTCACCGAACACCTTCAAGCCCTGACCGAGCAACTGAATGCCAGCGAACTGGCGTGGTGGCAGCAGGCGCAGGCACAGCTTGCCCAACACCCCGGCGCGACCACGGCGGCGTTGTTGAGCGGCCAGTGCAAACGTCACCTGCCAGCACCTGCCGTCACGTTGGCGCGTGGGTTGCTGCTGGCCCAAGCACTCGAACACACCCCGGCTGCCGAGCAGTTGCCGCTGCTGCACCAGCTGTTCCTGTGGGGTGAC
Organism: Pseudomonas sp. R76; assembly: GCF_009834565.1. Lineage (GTDB taxonomy): Bacteria > Pseudomonadota > Gammaproteobacteria > Pseudomonadales > Pseudomonadaceae > Aquipseudomonas. The sequence goes on along the minus strand of NZ_CP019428.1, from coordinate 2,760,638 downwards.
GATCAGGAAAAAGCCGCTCTGCTCAGCGCCCTCGATTGGCTCGACAGCGACGGGTTGTGCGTGGCGCTGGCCTTGCAGGCCGGGCGCACCAGTAACCCGCAGGTGTTTGCCGCCCTGGCCCTCGACACCGCCTACCCGTCACGCCATTACTCGGAGCGCGCGTTTCACCAGTTGGTGTTGAAGGCGCTGGGCATGGGCCTCGACATCGGGCGCCTGGTCGGCCTCACCCAACGCCACGGCGTCACGCTCAATCAGCTGGCCCTCGACCTGCTCGACGAACAGCTCGCCGCCGCGCGCACCGTGTCCCCCGGCCTGCCCAAAGTGATCGCCTTCGACCTGCTCAGCCCGGCGCAACTGCAACGCTTGCGCAGCCTGCGCCTGCCGCCGGAATGGCACGCCTACCTGAACTGACACCGCCCAACGCCGCCCTTTTCCTTGACGAGGATTCACCATGCTCAAGTACTTCGATCCGCATATTCATATGGTCAGCCGCACCACCGACGACTACCAGAACATGGCCGCCGCCGGCATTACCGGGGTGATCGAACCGGCGTTCTGGCAAGGCCAGGCGCGCACCAGCGTCGGCAGTTTCGTCGACTATTTCGACACGCTGCTGGGCTGGGAACGCTTTCGCGCGAGCATGTTTGGCATTCATCACTTCTGCACCATCGGCCTGAACCCCAAGGAGGCCAACGACCTGTCGATTGCCAAAGAAGTGCTGGAGATTTTGCCGCGCTACCTGGTTAAAGACGGCGTGGTCGCGGTGGGCGAAATCGGCTACGACGACATCACGCCGGAAGAGGACCGTTTTCTCGCCGCGCAGCTGGAACTGGCCAAGCAATTCAACCTGCCGGTGCTGGTGCACACCCCGCACCGCGACAAGGTCGGCGGCACCAAGCGCACCCTGGCGGTGATTCGCGAAGTCGGGATCACCGAGCACCTGGTGATCATCGACCACCTCAACGAACTGACCTTGCCGCTGGTGCTCGACAGCGAGTGCTGGCGCGGGCATTCGATCTACCCCAACACCAAGATGTCGGAGCAGCGCATGGTGGCGCTGCTCAAGGAATACGGCACCGAGAAAATGGTGGTCAACAGCGCGGCCGACTGGGGCATCAGCGACCCGCTGAAAGTGCCCAAGACCGGCCAGGCGATGTTGGCGGCAGGCTTCACTGAAGCCCAGGTGGAACAGGTGCTGTTCCACAACCCGGTGGACTTTTTTGCCCAAAGCGGCCAGCTGGACAAGGCCTTGGTCAGCACACCGCTGCCCATCGACCAGCGCAAGCAATGGCAGGAAAACTCGGCCCTGCGCGGCCAGGACCCGGTGGTCAAATGAGTGTCGGCAGCGGCTGGACGGCCGCGCAGGTCGGGTATTGCAGCAACGTGCACCCGACCCGAGACCTGGCGGGGTTAAGCGCCTCCATCGAGCAGCACTTTCAAGGCGTGCGCCGCCTCCGTGGGCTGCCGCAACAGGACAGCGGCCTGTGGATTTGCGCCCACGCGGCGGCCCAGTTACAGGAACATTCGGCGCGTGCGCAGTTTCTGGATCAGCTCAATCAAACGGGCCTGCGCCTGACTTCGCTGAACGGGTTTCCCTATGGCGAATTTCATCAGGGCGCGGTGAAAGCCGAGGTCTACCTGCCCAACTGGGCCGAGCCGCAACGCCTGGCTTACAGCCTCGACCTGGCGCGGATCCTCGCCGACGCCTTGCCGCCCGATTGCCGCCAAGGGGTGATTTCCACGGTGCCGCTGGGCTACGCCGCCACCTGGACGCAGACGTTACAAGCGCGCGCCGATGCGCACTTGAGCCAACTCACCGCCGCCCTCGCCCGCCTGCATGGGGAAACCGGCAAGAAGATCGTGTTCTGCCTGGAGATGGAGCCGGACTGCGTGTTGGAAAACACCGAGCAGGCCATCGCGTTCTTCCAGCGTCGGCAAGCCATCGACCCCAACCATGCCTACCTGGCGCTGTGTTTTGATGTGTGCCACCAAGCGGTGATGTTCGAAGACTGCTACCAGTCGCTGCAAAGGCTGCATCAGGCGCGGGTGCCGGTGGGCAAGATTCAGCTGTCCAACGCGATGATTTGCCGCCTGCCACCTGAAGCCGACGCGCACCGTGCAACCGTGCTCGCGACCTTGGGCAGCTTTGCCGAAGCCACTTACTTGCATCAGGTCAAAGCCCTGGATGCCCAGGGCCGCTTGCGCGCCTGGCCGGACCTGCCCGCCGCCCTGCACACCTGCGCCGGGTTCAGCGAACTGCGCATTCATTTCCACATCCCGCTGTTCAGCGGACACCTGCTGCTGCCCGAACTCAGCGGCAGCCAGGTGGCCCTGGCGCAGACGTTCGATTACCTGGCGGCGCATGCTGATTTTCGCCCGGTACTGGAAGTCGAAACCTACAGTTGGGGCGTGCTGCCCGCTGAGCTGCGACCCGCCACCGAGCCCGCCCAGCTGGCTGGCATTGCGGCGGAATTCCGTTGGGTCGAGGAGCAATTGCGCCAACGCAACCTGTTGCGCACCCTGGCGCAGGAGGCGTACGCCGATGCCCTCTGAGCAACCGCTGCTGCTGATCAACGTGGTCGGGCTGACGCCGTCGCTGTTGGGTGACGCGACGCCGCATATCAACGCCCTGCTCAAGACCGCCAAGATGGCCCATCTGCAACCGGTGTTCCCCGCCGTGACCTCAACCGTGCAGGCTTCGATCCTCACCGGCGCGCCGCCGTCGCAGCACGGGATTGTCGGCAATGGCTGGTACTTTCGCGACCAGGCCGAGGTGCGCTTCTGGCTGCAACCGAATGCGCTGATCCAGGGCGAAAAGGTCTGGCACACGCTCAAGCGTGAGCTCCCGGGCTTTCGCTGCAGCCAGTTGTTCTGGTGGTACAACATGTACGCCGACGTGGACGCCGCCATCACCCCGCGCCCGCACTACCCGGCCGATGGGCGCAAGCAGTTCGGGCTGTATTCGTCACCGCCCGGTTTGCATGAGCAGATCGAGGCGCAAATCGGCGAGTTCCCGTTACCCGGTTTCTGGGGGCCGGCGGCGGGCATTGCGTCGAGCCGCTGGATCGTCGAGTGCGCGATGGCCGAGTTCCAGATCAGTCGCCCGCACCTGCAATTGATCTACCTGCCTCATCTCGATTACAGCTTGCAGCGTGTGGGGCCGGATCACCCGTCGATTGCCGATGAAGTGCGCGCCATCGACGCCGAGGTCGGGCGCCTGCTGGACTTCGCCGAAGCGCACGGCGCGGCGGTGATGCTGCTCTCCGAATACGGCATCGAAGCCGTCACGCAATCGGTGTCGATCAACCGCGTATTGCGCGCCGAAGGCCTGTTGCACGTGCGCCAGTCCCTGAGTTGGGAATTGCTCGACCCCGGCGCCAGTACGGCGTTTGCCGTGGCAGACCATCAAATCGCGCATGTGTATGTGAAGCAGGCGCAGGACATCCCTCGGGTCAAGGCCTTGCTGCAACGCCAGCCCGGTATCGAGCAGGTGCTGGACAAGGATGAACAGCGCGCCTGGCAGCTCGATCACCCCCGCAGCGGCGAGCTGGTGGCCGTGGCCGCAGCGGGTTACTGGTTCGATTACTACTACTGGCTGGACGCGTGCAAGGCCCCGGATTTTGCGCGCACCGTGGACATCCACCGCAAGCCCGGCTACGACCCGGTCGAGCTGTTTGTCGACCCGGCGATTCGCTTCCCCACGCTGAAAGTGGCGCGCCGCCTGCTGCAAAAAAAACTCGGCTTTCGCTACTACATGGACCTGATCCCGCTGGACACCACGCTGGTCCGCGGCAGCCACGGCCGCCTGCCGAGCAGCGTGCAGACCGGCCCCTTGCTGATCACCAATTGTGATCTGGCGTTACCGCAACAGCTTGCGGCAACGGCAGTGAAACAACTGCTCCTGGAACATTTCCTGGGGCGCCCACACGCTGAACTGGCCAATGCCAAGGAGCTTCCATGCGGCGAGCCTTATCTATCACTGTCTTGAGTGCACTGGCCGGATTGGCCCATGCCCAAGGCACCAATACGTCGTTCGACTGCACGGATTTTCTGCAGTTTGGCGGCAATATCGACAAGACCCGAACCACCTTTACCCAGAGCCCCGAGACCCTGGCCTGGAACTGGTTCGTCTGCCTGAACCAACCCGCTGCCTCGCAAAGCGCCGATCTGGTCTGGGAAACCATGAAGCCTTCCGACCAGGTCTACCTGGCCAACGGCGCACAACCGCTGCCCTACGCCCAGCGCGTGCCGGTGCCGGCCGCCGTGCTGACGCAAGCCCAGGCGATGGGCATGAACGCCAATCGCACCTTTCACAACCTCAACGCCACGCAACAGGTGGACGGGTTGATCCTGGAAATGGGCGGCCAGGTGCCGCCCGCCCAGCAAGGCCAGGCCGTGCGTTTCCAGCTGTTGATGGGGCCGGACACCTTCAACTACATCGTGCAGCAGAAGGTCTACAACGTGAATGGCCAGGCCGCGTTGACCAGCGACTTGAACTTCCCCTCCAGCGCCTGGGAGTTGAAGGCCGCCTGGCTGTGGATCGGCAACAACCCGACCTATCAGCAACAACTGGCCAACGATGGTTACTACATCGCCCAGACCTACTACCAGCAGGGCAACCAGTACGTGGTCGGCTATGCCGCGTTGAGCGGCTTGCATGTGATCAACAAACTCAACCCCGACTGGGTGTGGACCACGTTTGAGAACCGCAACAACAGCAAGTACACCGTGACCAACGCGGTCCCGCCCACGCCGATGACCAACAGCACCGGGCCGACGGCGGCGGCGCAACCGGTCAATAGCAGCTTTCAGGCGAGTTACCCGACGCTGGCGCAGTACGAGCTGATCGGCGTGCAGTCCAACACCACGCCCACCCTGCTCGCCAACTCCCAGCTGGAGTCGGCCTTCCAGAACATGTCTTCGTGCTTCGCCTGCCACGGCACCGCCGCGTATTCACCGACCAAGGGCTACTTCAATTTCGCCCTCAAACAACAGGGCGGCATCGTCTACCCCACCGCCGCACTGCCGGCTTCCGACTTTGTCGGGTATCACAAACTGGACTTTGTCTGGTCGCTCAAACGCGCCCAGTGGCAACGCTAAGGAGCATGACATGAGCGTATTGAATTTCCCGCGTATCTACCTGGGCGGCCATATGTTCTGGAACCCGCCGACCGCCAACAACAACGACATGTACCCGCTCTACGATGCGGTGAAAATGCAGATGAACTGGCCGTTCCTGAAGGCCTTCGACATCACGCCGTTGAATGCCGCCAGCACCCTGCTGCCGTGGACGATTGCGCCGTTGGCGCCGGCCAGCGTGCCCAACTATGTGATGCAGGTGCCCGGTAACGCCGGGCAGTTGAGCTCGCCGATGATTCCCGGTGAATGGAACCTGTTCGGCGACAACGCCTGCGGCACCGTGAGCTACAACCAGACCCAGTCGGTGATCACCGGGGGCGAGTTGCCCAACGGTGGTTATGTAAGCCAGGACCCGCTGATCAACCAGAGCTATCAACTGCTCGGCAATCCGTTCGGCGGCGCACCCTCTTCTCCTGCGCGCTTTGTCGACGTGAGCCCGTGGCAGAACACCTTCACCGCGCTGTACTTCGACAAGCTGGTGCTGGGCAATGCGCAATGCGGCCTGACGCTCAACCGCGAACACCGCATGCTCGACCGTTTCCTCAATTTCAATTGGGCCAACCTCGGCGGCCTGGCCTACGTCACCACCACTTGGCAGACGTGTTTTCCCAAGGCAAACCTTGAATGGGTGATCGGCAATTCGGCCCTGCTGCAAAACCTGCAGGCGCAGATGGCGCAACAAAACGCCAAGGGGTTGATGTTCCGCTTTACCACTTACCTGACCTGCTACGACAAGAACGGCATCTTCAACGACTACCCGCCTATCGACACCCACAGTTCTACGCCTGCGGCCCAGGCCAAGGTGCAGGCCATGTATCAACAGGCGCTGGACAATGTCGGCGATATTTTCTTCAACCCCGCCTACAGCCGCACGGTGGGCAGCCTGGGGCTGTGGTTTGAGGATGAGTTCCCCACCGCCCCGGCAGGCAGGCGCCTGGTGCCGGCCGCCAAGGTGCCGATCTACAAAACCTCACCGGGCACCACCAGCCAGGTGCAACTGGGCGTGATCTCGGCCCAGGCCCATGGCACTACCTTGTCCCTGGACCTGGGCAACGCCTTCCCGTTCTATCCCATCGATAGCAAAGCCGACATCCCCGTCGCCGCCAAATACCAGGCCGGCGACTACCAGATTGGTATCCGCCAGGGCACGCAATTCAGCCCGCTGGCCAGCTTCGGGTATGAGGACTATCAACAGTTGGCGTTCGACAAACGCGCCGGCATCCTCGACCTGCCGCTGACCGTGCAAGCCCAGGCACAGCTGCAAACCGGCACCCTGGAACTGCAACAGCAAGGCACCACGCCGATCATCGCTGCGACCCAGCAACTGTGGACCGCCGAAGTGGTGCAGAGCGCCGGCTTTATCGACGTGGGCGACACCAAGACCCTGCAGGTGATGGTGCAATACGACGGCCAGCCGGCGCCGGAAGGCACGGTGTTGTGGGTGGCCGAATACGGCAATGCCTACATGCTGTGCACCACGGATTACTACCTGGCGTTCAGCAACGCGGCGGACTTCACGCTGTTCTACAACGACCCGCAGAACCCGGCGAACAACAGCCCGAACCTGCCGCAGTTCAGCGGTGCCAAGGCCGTGCCTGGCCAGATCACCGAGGGCACCGGGCGCCAGCTCATGGCCACCCGGCTGGCGGTGTCGGCCGATCAGACGACGCCGGTGACTTACCAGCAATTTCTGCCGACACCGGCCGCTGTCGCCTTGAGCCCAACGCTCACGTTCGCCAACCCGATTGCCATGCAAGGCACGCTGCAAGACCCACTGAACAGCCCGGTGAACTACAGCCTGGCGCAGATCAAGACCGACGCCAATGGCATCGCCAACCTGACCGTCACTGCCCAGGCGCCGGGGTTTCCGACCTTGCGTTTCTTTGTGCAGGACGGCCAGCAGGCGCCGGTGATTCCGTTCAGCTTCCCACTCAACCAGGCCTTTACCGACTTCATTGCACCGCTGCGCGTGCTGCCGCAGGAACCGCAGATGCAGCAGGACTTCGTCAACGCCTGGAACCTGATTTACCAGCGTGCAGACGCCGGCAAGTTGATCTGGGAGACCTTCATCTACCCGTTCATTTTGCAGCCGTTCTATTACCTGTACCCGATCATGAGCAAGTACATGCCGCTCAATAACCTGACGCGCATCGAGGGCGCCGTCGACCAGTTGATTGTGCTGATCAGCAAGGCGTACCAGGAGGAAAGCACCCTGGCGATGCCGATTACCCGCGACATGCCGCAAAGCCGCCGCGCCGTGCTGGAGCTGTGGGCCCAGGCGCTGGTGAAGCGCAATTACCCGCCCGTGCCGCTGAGCATGACCGACTACCAATAAGCGCCACACAGGACCACCGGGTGACGCAGCTGTCACCCGGCTTTCACAGGAGTGTTTTTATGAACGCCAGCCTTTTCAACCGCCTGTTGCTGCTGATGCTGCTGCTCAGCCCCGCTGCATTTGCCGGAGACGACAGCGGTGCCGTGTACTTCACCAACGGGGTGCACAACAGCGAAGGGTGCACTGCGCAGAACGGCAACTGCATCGCCAAGCGCGCGCCCGGCGACCCGTCCGATCCGTTTTTCCCGGCGCAATGGATCAGCGACTGGACGATGTACCGGGTGATGAACAACTACCAGAACAACCCGCCGCCCTACAGCAACCCACCCGCCACGCTCAAACCTGCCGACTACACCGTGTCGCGCGGGACCAGCTACTACGACACCACCTACATCCCGGCGGACGGCGATGGTTTCGGCGCGATGATGGAGCACTACGAGAAATATTGCCTGCCGATCTTCCCGATCAAGAACAACAACTACAGCTGCTCGTTTGTGTCCCTGGGCAACAAGGCGTACTTCCTGACCTACCCGCAGGACCGCCCGAAAGACATGCCGGCCTGCTGCATGTTTTCGCCGATGAACCATCCGCCGCGCCAAGACTTTATCGAGCACCTGCCCTACAGCGCCGAGCGCAGCAAACACCTGAATGGCAGCGTTCAGGCGTATGCGCTGGACCTGGACTCACCGTCGGGGCCGATTCTGTTCGGGTATGCGTTTAACAAACAGCAGACGGGCAAACCGCCCTACCGCTTGCCCCAGTCGTTCTTCTTTTCCGGCGATACCAGCGTCGCCAACGCGCCCATCGTGAGCCAGAACTACACCCACTTTCGCATTGCCAAGCCCAACCCGGCGCAAACCTGGGACCAAGTGGCCGCCATGTGCCCGTCGAACCCGCCGCCGTGCCAATTGTTCGAGCCGCCCGCTTCACAGAGCAACGGCCACAAAGCGCAGTGGAACCAGCTCATGCAGCGCAAACCCTGACCACAAGGACGTATCGCCATGAAAACACTCGTGAGTGTGATGTTACTCGGGCTGGTCAGCTTGTCGGCCCAGGCGCGGGAAGCGCCTGAGCCGTCGACGCTGGCCACCCCACTCAACTGCCAGCCGCCCAGCAGCGCACCGGCGGCCAACGCCAGCCAGGATCAGTTCGATCAATACAGCTGGCAGCTGTTTATCGCCTTGAACTGGCCGGCTCAGGATGGGCAGCGCGGCACGCCCAATTGCAACAAGCAGCCCGGCGACCCCGGTTACACCGTGTGGCAAACCTACAAGACCGTGAGTGAAATTTTCTTGCCGGGCGCCGCCAACCCGGGGCCGTGGAACAGCCCGCTGACTGCCAGGAGCCTGGGCATCATCAACATTGCGGCGCTAAAAAACAGCTCGCTGGTCAACTCCATCGACCAGGCGGTGGGCGGCTGGCTGATCGACCAGGCGGGCAACCCGACCTACTACGATATCTCGGCCAACCAGGCCTCCTACAACTACATCGTCGGCAATACCTTCTACAACGCGAATGTGGTGTCCAAGGCCAGCACCATCAACTTCCCCAACGGCGTCATCGAGGTCAAATCCAGCTGGCGGATCCTCACCGCCCGTGACAATGCCAGCCATTACCTGACGCAGTTTGCGCGGGTGGCGCGGTTCAACAGCCAGGGGCAGCGCATCGGCGTCGGCGAGGCGTATTTGGGGCTGGTGGGTTTGCACATCATCACCAAGGTCAATGGTTACCCGCAGTGGATCTGGTCGACCTTCGAGCAGGTCGAAAACGTGCCGCCCAAAGCCAAGGTAAACGGCCAGTGGGTCGACCAACCCGTGGCGGGCACCGCCTACTCCTACTTCAATGCCGCCGCCCCCGCCGCCGCGCTCAACCAGTCGCCCTGCAACTGGCAGACCCAAGGCACGCAACTGGTGTGCGTGCCCAAACCCGGCACCACCTTCCAGACGCCCAACCCGCTGAACCGCGTGACGCCGATCGCTGATGTGACCGGCTGGGTCAACAACAACTACCGCACCAACCCCGGCCTGCAACGCAGCGTGTTGAAGTACTACCAGTTGATCACCACGCAGCGCCCGTTGCTGCCGAACAACCCGAGCAACCCGTTGGGCCAGCCAACCCCGGCACTCTCGGCCAACGTGACCATGGAAAGTTATATCCAGCCCAACAGCAGTTGCATGAACTGCCACTCCATGGCGACGCCAGTGAAAAGCCCGTTCAAATCCGATTTCTCGTACCTGTTCAAATTCGCCAACCCACCGTTTACCCCTCACGCCACGGACAAGGAATAGACCATGAGCATCCTCAACGGACCACGACTGAATTTCTGGGGCGGCATCCGCACGGACGTGAGTTTGCCGAACAATTCGCCGACCATTCCTTTCAATGGCAATGATGACTGGCCGCTCTTCGACCTGACCACTTCAACCCTGGCGCCGGGCGCGCAGTCGTATACCGACGACCAGCTCAACAGCATGATCAACGCGCCCACCGGCAACTACTACACCGCAGGCGGCTGGAACCACTACGGCCAGCATGTGGTGGACATGCAAAACGCCTTGATCAGCTCCCAAGGCAGCCCCGGCAGCGTCAGCACCACCGGTGACCAGGTCGGTCAGCCGGTGTACTTGCTCGGTTCGGTGGACCCGGTGACCGGCCAGGGCCCGGTGACCGGCCAGGGCCCGGTGTCCGGGCCGATGATGGTCGACCTCGACCCCAGCGCCTCGACCACCACGCAGATTTTTGTCGGCGGCCTGCAAATCGGCAGCAACGACAATATCCAACTGCTGATTCGCTGCAATGCGGTGTGCAGCAGTTTCGACGTGACCACCCGTGTGCTGGAGCCGGCGAAGATGGATGCACCGGGCTCGTTTCACGCCAGCGGCACATTTCAGCTGACGTTCCCATTGAGCAGCATCGTCAGCTGGAACAAGAACAGCAGTGGCCTCAAGGCGATCATCCAGGCGCCGGGCGCAACCGGCATCGTCCTGCGGTTTGTGATGTTTGAAATGTGCCCGCAGATGACCACCGCGCAACTCGACGCCGATTACGCCGCCGGTAAATACACGCCCAACCCGAGCATCGGCCGTGTCATCGGCACACTGGCCCCGGCGTTTGCCGGCGAACCGCTGAGCTGCCAACCGGGTCGGCAATTGGTCAACACGAACACTAAAAATGCGGCTTATGCGGCGGTCGGCAATACGGGGGTGCTGAGCCTGGACATGGTCAACGTGATTCCCAAGCAAACCTTTCGTGCCGTGCGCGACGACATCACCAGCCCCATCGGGCCGAATGCGAACTATGGGCCGGTGACGATTTCAGCCGGCACCACCGCACTGCTCACCCTCAACCCGACCGCCAGCCCGCTGGTCAATTACTACGTGTATGGCGGCATTGTCGACTTGCCCCTGGATGTGAGCCAGCAGCAAACCGTCAATACCGCACCGCTGAAGATCACTGCCCCCAACCTCGTCGCGGGTAAGTCGCTTAACGCCACCGAGTCGATCTACCGGGTGTATGCCGACCAGCGCAACGTGTACCTGGAGGACTACCCCAACGGCCTGACGATCAACTTGCAAGTGCGCTACCTGGGCGGGCCGGTGCCGAATGCCACGAGCATCAGGCTGGGGGCCAGTGCGCCGGGGGTCTACGATCAGAAGCAATACATCGACTTCCTCAATTTCCCGCCGTCGCTGACGGTGAGCGCCGGTCAGCAGGCGGTGAGTTTTCCGGTCACGCTCAAACCGGGCAGTGCCGCCCAGGCGGGGTTCGTCGCGCTGACCTGCACGGCCAATGGCGTGGACGCCGGCGCGTTTTTCACCAACTTTCGCAAGTACGCGCAGACCGATTTCGGCATCGCCAGGGGCAGCACCATCACCTGGCAGCAGGTATACCCCAACGTGCTGCGTTTTCACTACCTGGCCTTCCCTGCCATGTCGCGCTATGTGCCGCTGAACCAGCCCGACGCAATCATGGCGGCGAAAAACGCCATCCTCGCGCGCACCGCCGACGCCTACAAAGGCACCACGCTGTTCATGCCGGTGGTGCGCTCGATGTCACCCGCCCAGCGCGCACTGCTGCGTGCCTATCTCACCGGCAGCCCATGGCAACCGCCGCAATAGGAGGCAAACACGATGACCCTGCATATTCCCGCCCAACCTATCGACAACCTGCGCCCAAGCACCTTTATCGCTGAAGGCCTGCTCAACCCGCGTGGTGTGTGCCTGCAAGCCGATGGCAGCCTGTTGCTGGCCGAAGCCGGTTCGGGTTTACCGGACCAACCGTTCAGCGGCCGCATCAGTCGCCTGCAACCCGACCCGCTGCAGCCTGGCGCCTACCTGCCCGGCGAAGTGCTCGCCCAGGGTTTTCGCAGCATGAACATGCAGGCACGCATGCTGCGGGATGAAATCATGGGGATGTCGGACATCGCCTGTGGCGACGGGCGCTGCCTGGCCAGCCAGACCGATTATGTCGGCGGCTCCAAACTGCTAGACCTGCAATACAGCCCGCCCGAGCCGGTGTTTCACAGCCGTGGCAACCTCAATGCGCTGTGCTATCACCCGACGCGGCGCAGTTGGTTGGCGGTCAAACCCGATACCAACCAGTTGGTCGAATTTCGCAGCGGCGAGGAGGAACAGGTACTGGCGCAACTGCCGACACTCGATCAAGGCCAGGAGGCGGTGCCCGTGACCCTAGTGTACGAGCCGGAAACGGACGGAGTTTTGATCAGCCTGTTCTCCGGCGAACTGCACGGCGAGCCCGCGCGTAAAGGCATCGACTTTGCCGACTTCGCCGGGCAGGTGATTCGCGCCCACCCGGCCAGCGGCCAGCTGGAGGTGGTGATACGCGGCCTGCAGCTGCCCACCGGGTTGGCGTGGTGCCCGCACGGCAGCCTGCTGGTGCTGGAGCTGTGCAGCCATCTGCAACAACCGCTGCCGCCCGACTGGAGCGGCGCGACCCTGCATGGCGGTTTTACCCGGTTCAGCGGGCGGTTGTTGCGCTGCAACCTGCACAATCACCAGGTGGAAGTGCTCGCGCGCGGCCTGGATACGCCGTCCAACCTGTGCCGCGTGCCGGGCGCCGTGTTAGTCAGCGAAGGCATGGGGTTAACGGGTCGACCGCTGCCCCGGCCCGACAACACCGTGGCGCCGTTGACGGGCAGGCTGCGGCGGGTGCAGCTGTGAACCTACACCGCATCCTCTAACCGCAAAACGGTGGCAGGCCCGGCACGAAAAGACGGATTGTGCTTGGCCGCTTCCAGCATATGCGCAGCCGCGTGGTGGGCCTCCAGTGCAGCGCTGGAGGCCCACTTTTCAATCAGCACAAAACTGTCGGGGTTGCCCACAACCGGGTGCAGGTCGTATTGCAAACAGCCCTGCTCGGCCCTGACGTGAGGGGCCAGCCGTTCAAACGCGGCGAGCTGCCGCGAGCCTTTGCCGGGCTGGGTAGTGATAATGACCACAAGCCGCACTTCATCTGACATGCACACACCACTGCGTAAGTTGGACAAGGAATGCGCACACTACGTGAGCCGAATGCCTCGATGCAAAAATCTGCAAATGCCTTGTGCATTTCACGCGGTTTTCACAGTCGGGCGCCTAGTCTGAATTCAGCTCCTAAGCGAACACCTTTAAGCCCGCGCCCCCATCGTGGGCTTTTCTTTGTCTGCGATTTGCGTCGCAACGACGTCCTGCCTCAGCCGATAAAAATGCTTTAATGCGGCCGCGATCAATCACCTCGGCATCGGCTGTCGATGCTGGCCTATTGAAAGGGAATTCATGAAAAAGCGACTCCTGGGTGTTTTTATCGGAGTGCTTCTCGCAGGTTGCACCAGCGCCCCACGCTATCAAGTGCCGGATGGGCTTTGGTATGCAGAGAAAGAAGACCCTACCCGATACGGGTATCAGGTTTACGTTTACTTCAAGAACGACAAACAGTTTATCTGGTGGCGGACCAAGGAAACTCAGGACGTGGTGATGCAGCGCTGGGCTTACTACACCCATGACCATCCTGGCGTTGACCACCCAACTGCGTTTACCCGTGAAGGCGACTCGATAAAGGGCGAGCGGATCTTGATCAATAAAAACGACCAGGGCGTTCTTCAAGCCACCACCACTCAAACGTTTACCGGGCGTTTTCAGGGCGACACGCTCGAGATGGCGCTCACGACTACTGCAGTTTGGGCCTCTGGTAACGATGCTGGGGGTAATGTAGTGCGCTGGTCGATGAAGCGCCTCAAGCCTCAGGCCGCCAAATGACCCGGCGACTGCCGGGCCTTTGCCAACAACAAAAGGAATTGAAATGCGATTAACGCCAGCCTTGTTAGCGCTTGCCCTTGCAGGTTGCAACGCCAAGCCGCCCCAGCTTTCAGAGAGTGCACAAGCCAGGCTGGACGCCCCCTTGCCCACCTCTGAAAAACAACGCGTTTGGGAGTGCGCGGGAACGAGCAATGTCGTTGAAGGGCACAAGTTCGTGCTCAAACTGCAAGGAAAACCCGCGGACTGGGGTGGCGAAATCTGGTCGACCCTGGAGCGAGCCAAACGCCTGGGCTGTACTCAAGCAGAGATGGACGCTCCGGACATGGGCCATTGGTCGAGCCCATTCGTGGTGCCGCACCCGCGCTGATTGCTCTTCGCAGGCGACAGGCATACGGCCATTTTTGCTACGTGGAGCGGCTTTCGTTACGATTTTGTTGTTTTTTTACGCCCTTCCCGTTCTTTCGCTCGTATTGGTGGTGAATAAACCAGACGACCAAAAGCAGGCCTGCCAAGCCGAAAATCAATAGCAACAGCTCTATTGCGGGACCTTCGTGTGAAAACATTTTTCGTTCCTCGTCCTGAAGTCGCACGACCCAGAAAAGGCCGCACCCGAAATTATTCGTAACAATTCAAACATTTTCAGGTTAGCGATCAAAACGCTAGGTGGCAACCCGCAATCGCATCGAAACTATTGATCTAGACGGGTTGCCTATGGAACACAAAGGCGATACGGACGACTTCACCCTGACCTTTCCGGATATTTTCGTGAACGGCGAAAAAGTCCCCATGGCGCCCATTCACTTCAAGAAACGTGAAGAGCGCTATGCACCGGTATTCAATTGCTGAGTTGATCCCTCACAACTTTTAATTGTCGGGATGCTCACTGGCGACCGAATCGGCAGCGTCCACATCCGACATGTCCTCTTCCAGGGGCGCATCGTCCTCCGGCGGCAATTCAGCCGCTTCGCCATCACGCCGAGGATCATGGCCGGTTTCATTGTCCGTGCCGCGCGTGACGGCCTGCTGGGATAGATTGCCTGGGGCTTTCTCGTTGATGTCCATGCTGGCTCTCCACTCTGGCGCGCGGAAAACCCGCGCTTAAGTTTGAGAGGCGGCACCGCTTGCAAAGTGCAGAGCGTTAGACGAATGGTTTCCAGAGAAGGCGCTTCAAGCACGCCCGACGAACAGTAAAAAATGTGCAGCGTCGGCCCATCAGGTGCGAACAGCAGGTTCCATGCCCCACTCGCGCTGAGCATTGGCGCCCTGTATAAAGACAACTTTTTTGACATTGCCGACAGGGAGACAACCAAATGGCATTTCTGACAGACACTCAACTCAAGGAAATGGGCTTCAAGAAGCTGGGCAAGCAGGTAAAGATCAGCGACAAAGCCTCCCTTTACAACTGCGATCAACTTTCAATCGGCGACTACAGCCGCATTGATGATTTTTGCGTGATCTCGGGAAAAGTAACCCTTGGCCGGAACGTGCACATTGCTATTTTCAGCAACGTGGCCGGCGGCGAATCAGGTGTGACCATGGAGGACTTTTCCGGCCTGGCCTACGGCTGCCAAGTGTTCACTCAGTCCGATGACTACTCAGGTAAAACACTGACCAACCCAACCGTCCCCAGCGCCTACAAGACTGAAACCAAAAGCCCTGTCCATATCGGTCGGCACGTGATCATAGGCACCAACTCAATCGTGCTTCCGGGTGTCAACCTGGCCGAGGGATGTTCTGTAGGGGCTATGACCATGGTGACTAAATCCACCGAGGCCTGGGGGATATACTTCGGCATTCCGGCCAAGCGCATAAAGAACAGAAGCCGTGACCTCCTTGATCTTGAAGCGCAGTACCTTGCTTCGGAAAAGGATTAATCCCGAGCGAAGTCAGCCGGCCCGTCCGCGTGCTACAGCCCTGGCGTTGGCTTGGCGCATTCTCCTCACCCCGACATCATTGGCGTACACGCGTGGGCCCTGCCTGAAAGTTTAGTGGCGCCAGTGGAATAAAAACCCCAGCAGCTAGCTCCATTCAATATAAACATCTGTGAGAACTGACAGTTACCTCCCTGCTGAAAGCGGCGTACGTTCAAAACGCAACCGCAGCCTCTAAATGAATAGGGGCACACACAGCATAGGGAGATGAACATGGATCACAATCCAATGGGTACGGACCCGGTCGATTCCGAAAACGACCCGATCTTTAACGCAACCACACAAAAGCGCAACGTGGTCGATCCACGTACCGGTCTATTCGAGGCTTATTTCCGATTAAGTTCGGTAATTGGGAACGACGGCAACGGGCCGGTGATGGACATAAGTCTTCACAACACGCCGGTGGTCAATAATATAATGTCACTAGGGGATGGTTGCTTCATTCCCATGACTCAATATGACGAAGCCCGTGGAAAATTGACGCTGTACTCGGGTGAAGTTCTAAGCTTAACAAAAAATAATTCAATTAAGAACCAACCCGGCTTCAAAGAAAAGTTTGAGCACGGCGGACTGACGATACGCTGGAAGGGTGGCAGAAAAGAATTCCTCGTACCGGTGCCAGGCACAAATATATATATGCCGGACACATTGACCACCGACGGCTATAACAGCGTACACCTCACTTGGCAGACAACAAACCAAGGGACAAGTGAAAAGCCTGAATATCAGATTCAATTGACCGGCATCAAGGATTCTACCCGCAGGCTGCTCAACGTCGAATACACCGCCGCCGTCCCAGATGCAACTCCGGCCATTGAGCGCGTCAAGTTTATCTTCTGGCCTGATGATAAAGCAAAAACCCTGACTTATACCCTGGATATCAAGGATTACGCCCTGCAGTCCGTGAGCCTGGGAGATGACATTCAGACGACCTTAGAGTATGACGAGCATCCCACATGCGGCTGGCTGTTGAAAAAGATCAAGACCTTCGATGGCCTCGAAGAAACGGTTGAATACAAAGACAATGGGCTGAATTTCCCAGACAAACCGAAGTTGTCGGAATTGCCCTGCGTCAACACGCACACCTTGACACCCAATGGGGGCGGGACGCCTGTTATCACAACGTATGCCTATGGATTTGATACCGATAATGCGTACACCACCATCATGAGAGAAGGCGTACCGGCAATCCGCACCACGATTTATCAATACGATGAAGAGCATGTCGTCAAATCAGAAACCGTGATACAGGGTACTGCCAAAATCGTAAAAAATTACGACCCAAAAGTAGTTAATAGTGCACTGACCCAGCTCAATATCACCACCACTTACAAAAAAGCAAATAAAAGCCGTGCGGAAAAAATTGCAAATGAACTATTGACCGGCGCCGCCCTGAAGAGCAACGAGCAAAATGATATTTTTACTAAAATTGAGTATTCTAACATCCATGGCGAAAGTTATTTAGACTCATTAATGGATGACATTTTTAATGCATCCAAAAAAGACCCAGGGGACAGACCGCAACCACAATGGCGTGGCAAGGATGCTGGCAGTGATTTTGATTTTGCCTATGTCGCCGCCGAAGTGCTTCGTATACCGCCGGGCCTATTAGAGAAACTGCTCCCCGGCCTCAACACCCTTCGCGACGGCAATTTAGACGTTCAGCAGTTCAAAGTTCACAGCTATACCACTGTGCCCAAAATGAGTGAGGGGAAGCTGCGCAGTACATTGCAAGTCAATCTTGCCAGCAATGACCTGAGCCGTAAGTTTGCCGATGCTGCACTGACCGGCAAGGAATACACATACTACCTGGAGGACGGCTTTCGCAAAGGGCGCCCAAAAAGCATCCGCCAGTCCACCCTCAAAAACAGCACCCTGGGACGGACTGTAAGCGAACCCTTGCGCACTTTCGAATACGCTCTGGGAGGCATAGGCAACACCGAACTGACCACCACGACCACCGACACGGATGACCAGGGCAACCAACGCACTGCCTCGGAAACCCTCAGCACCCTCAATGGCAGCCTTATTCGCCAAGTCGACACCGATGGCAACCGTACCGAGTACACCTATAACCCATTTGGCCAACTGGCTACTCTCACGGTGTGCGCGCAAAGCCCGACCTATCGCCAAGTCACTACTTACACCTACCCGGCGCCGGGCCAGGTGCAAATTACCGAACCCAACGGGGAAACGCGTTTGAGCCAGTACGATGGCCGAGACCGTTTGGTGAGTGAATACCTGATTGAAGGTGACAAACAAAAACTGACCAAAACCGTCAGCTACGACCGTATCGGGCGTGAATTTCGTACCACCTTTTATGATTATGTGTTCGGTGGCTCTCGCGTCAGCCATTGGCAGGAAAATAAATACGATGACTGGAACCAGGTCTGCGGCATCACGTACAGCGACGGCCGGCAGGACTTCGATTTCTACGATCCCGTCGCGTTGACGCGCACGCAGTGGACGGGAAAAGCCACCGACAAGCACGCTACAGTCACCTCCTTTAACCCGGATAAGACGATCAAAAAAATCGAATGGAAAGGCGAGGATGGCAAGGTCTATCAAACCCAGACAGCCAGCTACAGCCATTTCAAACTGGTCACGCGGCTGCACACCGACGGCGAGCTGGGCGAAACCACCATTGATTACACCTACGATGGCAGCGGCCGCCTGCTGAGCGAAAAACATAGCGAGAAAGCCAAAGGGTTACTCGCGCCAAGCCTTGTCTACACCTACTACTACACCTACCCCAAGCAATGGCTACTGCGTGAGGCCGAAGAGGTGGAGATCGAGTTCGACGGCAAACGCCAGCGCCTCGGTAATCGCACCTTCGACAGTTGGGGCCGAGTCACATCCATGACGCGCGGTACCTGCACCGAAACCTACACCTATAAGCGCCAGGACATCGAAGCCTATGCAGCGGCCTGGGCAGGTCTCAAGCCGAAGCAGCGCGCAGCAATCGGCCTGGAGTGCCACGAAGCGCTCAAGAGCATGGCGGCAACTGTCGATGCTGACTTCACCGACATGACAGGCACCAATGGCAACCAGCCTCACACAGAGGAGGCGGCGCAGTGAGAACTGAGCTTCAGGGCACAGAGAAGTGGCATGCGGATCGATCTGGCCGCGTGACAGCCAGCCGCTTCAAAGATGTGATGGCCTGGAGGAAACCTGACAAAAGTGGCAAGCGCGAGCCCATGGGTGCCCGCACCGCGTACATGCGCGAACTGTGCTTCGAGCGGCTGGCAAAGAAGTCCAAACATAACGTCAGCAGCGCATCCCTGAAATGGGGGCACACCGAAGAACAAAAAGCCCAAGACGCCTACGAGATGCTGACCGGCAACATCGTCCTCCCGTCCGAGTTCATCGTGCACCCGAAGTACGATTGGCTTGGCTGCTCACCAGACGGCCTGATCAACGATGACGGAGGCACTGAATCAAAGTGCCCTTTCAACGAAGCAATTCACATCAAAACCTGGCTCGAAGGCATGCCCGAAGAACACATGCCGCAGGTCCAGGGTTGCATGTTCGTAACTGGCCGCAAGTGGTGGGACTTTATATCGTTCGATTCCCGTCAGGATGAGGATTGTCAGCTCTACATCGAGACGATTTACCGCGATGAAGACTACATCGCCAACCTGCACAAAGAGCTGGTTCAGTTCAACCTCGAGCTGAATCGGATGGTTGACGAGGTAGCGGACAGAGCTCGGGCGCAAGCCTATCGTTTAGGAGCCTGATCATGATCAGCAACCACCTCAACCTGGTCGAACAGCAACGCCAGCACGCCGACTCAATATCGGAACGCACCGCACAGTTCCTGGCCGCCGGCGGGACGATCTACCAAGGCGAGAGCCCATCGATCAACCCGCCGCCGCCGAAGCGATCTGCCAGGATCGATCCCGAAACCATCCTCAAGCGTCGCAAGCCGCCCATCACCCGGGCCGAGCGTGAAGCGCTGCGCAAACTCGCGGAGGCTTTATGAGCAAGCGCAAACCCCACAACCTCAAAGCCCGCATTGTCCGGTCCTGCCGGTCGCTGCTGGCAGCTAACCACGTCGCAGTGGTCAACATCGACCCCAGCGGCCGCCAGGGCATGATCAATTACAAGTCGCAGAAGAACATAGCACCGGGGAAGATTGGCCAGGCCGTATGCGGCATCCCGCACCGGTGGACGATCTACCTCAGCGCGCTCTGCATCGACGCACAAGGCGACCGATACAGCAAGTCAGTGGAGGTCGCGCCCGATGGCGTTTACCTCTCCGACCACCTGGAAGACGTGATCGAGCATTGCTACAAGAAGCTGCGCGAAGAGGCCAATCAAAGCCAGATGGTGGCCTCGGGCTGGATCGCTATCCCTGAAACGATATCTCTGGACGAGGCGCACGCCGCGCGGATCTTCGAGGCCGTCGGCGCATGGCGACTGGTAAAGGTCGATTCATGCGCCGCATAGCCCGCACCCAGCAACGCAAACGACAAACCTGGCTCGCACTGCCGGTCAGCGGGATAGAAGAGGTAGGCCATGGCCAAATCAGTACAGGAACGGTCGGCCAAGGCTGCGCAGAAGCGCTTGGCAGTCGCCGAGAAGGAATTGCGGCACAAGGTCAGGCCGGGCATCGAGCAAGCCATGGAACGGATCTGCGCCAGAGGCAAGACGCCGATCATCAGCGATGTCCTGCAGATCGCCATCATGAAGATGGACTTGATGGTGGACGACTAACTACGTGAATTCTTGAGTTATCCGCGCCACGAAATCGTCATTAGCGAAAACGTGGCGCGGATGTTTTTGGATAAGAGCTTGGCCGAACTGAGGCGTGATTCTGGGGATGAATAGCTGCCTAGCTATCACTCACAAAGCTTGGCTTATGCTTAGACAGCTCGATCAAAACCTATCTTTGCAATGCCGCTAGGCCCGTTAATACATTTAACCTTCATAATGTAATTATCCACAACTTCCTTTCCGATCCCATAGGAGTACTTAACCGAAAAGCTATAATCCTTAGTAGCTTTATCTAGAGGAACATGGAACTCTACCGACTTACCTGCCGCAATTGCGCCACCATTATAAACATTGGCGTTGCCGATAACGACAATAACACTTTCAGCATTTTTACCAATATTCTCTATTTTAATATATACATCCATCGACTGCATATTCGCAGTTGGAACGCGAGCAGAAAATTTAATATTCGGTCGGCTTTCATACTCAGCTATTTCCCTAGCATACCTAACATTCTCAAGCTCTGTTTCTAGTTGCCTTCCAGCGATACCAACCATTTCTTTTTGCTGGTCTACCGAATTTTTTAGTTCTTGTGCCTGTAACTGCAATGCCTCTGAACTCAACTTCAACTCGCGACCCTGCTGAAGATATCCGAGCACCAGCCACAGAAAGGCAATCGGCCCAAACACTCCAGCCAGAAAATCACCTATCGCATTGAGTTCAAGACCGGGAAGACTTGCGCGTTTCCAGTAGACGAGGACGGCCACACCCACCAGATAAACGCTCGTAACTACCCCACCTACAACTTCTGATTTAACCTTCATAACTCGCTCCATCGAATGAATGCGAGATATTAGATGCAATATGAATCACTTGGAAGCATTTTGCCATCACCCCATTACAACCACCGGTCACGGAGGTCGGCGCCTGACTGGAGATAATCCATGGACGATGAGTTCTACCTGCAAGACAGCCGCAACCACGCCTACGTCGGCGATGGGTTGTCGTTCTGGGGTTTTGGTGGCTCCGGATATGTCACCGATCTGGCTAAGGCCCAGGTGTTCACCCGGGACGGCGCTTGCGATCACCGCGACACTGACATCCCGTGGCCCAAGGCCTACGTCGATGCCCGGGCGCGTATTGGTGTCGACTGCCAGCGTGTGACGTTGAGCGAGGCGCTGGACCAACACCCTGACGCAGCCGAGTTTTACATCCAGAAGCCGCAGTGCTGGAACGGCAACAACCTGATTTGGCTTTGCGAAGATGGCGTGTTCACAAGCGACCTTTCCAAGGTTGTGGTGGTGCCGAGAGCTCACATCGTCAACTGGATCGGTAAGCTCGGCCAATCAGGCGCGGTGGTCTGGCCAAAGCCCTACATCGACGCGCATAGCCGCCGTTTGGTCGAACGCGATGACGTGAACATCAAGGAAGCCCTGCGCGGAACCGGCATCCAGCTGGCCAAGCCGACAACGCCCAAAATGATGATGTTCAACTGCGATGGCTGCGGCCGGTTCATCAGCGACGCCCAGCGCTATCGGAAAAACTGTCGGAACTGCGGAACAAACAACGCGCCTTGAGGAGCATCAGCGCGCACGCTTAATGCTGCCCTGCTGCATGAACTGTTCGAACTCAGCAAGCATAGTGACCGCCGTGAACTGCAGCTCCCCGTACTGAGCGGCTATCTCGTCGGTCTGGAATGGCCAGTTTTTCTCGTAGAAGTCTTCCGCCGCTACCGCCGCTTCATCTTTCGCGATTTGAAGATCACGAACACCTGCTTCGTAGTTGTACTCACGCACACCTATCTCCTTGATCCGGCTCCATGCCGGTCACCCGTAATATCCCGTCCTCATCATGCCGTTCCACAGCACAGATGCGAAAGCTTGGATGGCTAACATAGCTTCAAGCTGAGCCGATAATTGGAGCTGAAATCATTAACAGAAAACTCGAAACTAATCTCTGCACGCCAAAACACTCAACCAGCCTGCCTCAGGATATTCGAAGCTCGGCATGAAGCGATAACGCCTCCATATTCTGACCATAGACAGACTGTTTCATCTTAACTACATCTTGTTTATTTAGGAGAAGAGAAATATTTAGATTATCAAACAATGCATGCACTTGAGCATATCTCGCAAAGCGCGCACCCATAGGACTTAGGCAATTATAAAAAAGAAAAATCAGCTCATAATCTGAAAGAAGTGAACGAACCACTACGGCATATTTTTTTTGATCTTTCTTTTCAAGCGTCTCGATGAATCTAAAAACAGAGTAAAGGCTTCTAAAATACAACCCAAGATCCCCTAAGTGGGACTTCAGCACGCTCTGATATGCAGCCTGCGATGCGAGCGAGGGTTCTATCCCTCTACTAATCTGAGTCTGGTAGCGAGTTTTTAACTTCCTTCGCCAATCTCTAAAACAATCCCGCCCCTGAATTGTTTTGATTGAAGAGCCATCATTCACAACATGCAAATCGAACCCGCTGATTACTTGCTGCTGAAGGCTAAGAATATTATAAAACTGCGACTCCACTTGCTGCTGTCCAATCTGCTTACGCGACTCAGCAAGATCAGACTTCTGCATCAGAATAGTTATGATAATCCCGGAGAATGCAAATCCAGAAAACAAAGTGTTTAATGTACCAAAGCTATCTCCGAATGTACCATCCCTAACTTTATCAAAGACTCCACTTAAAGGCACGTTCCAGAGCAGCATAACAAAAAATGTCGCGTACACTCCCAAAACCAAAAGTAAAATCAGGGCTATACGCATTAGATTCTTTGAATAATTTTCAGCCCTGCCTGAAGACCACCGACGAACCAACAAACCGACTATAAGAAAATAAACAAGTCCGATGTATTCAACTCCCAGATCGGAAAATCGTTTGCCAAGATCGGGCGGCGTACTTTCGACTCCAAATGACTGTTGAGTCTCATAGGAAAAACTTGGGTCAACCGACAGCTCGTACCTCATCACGCATTCCATTGCCTTAAAAAGCGACTTAATAACGCAATTACGAACAAATTGCCACCATGTCGCATCCGGCCACGGACGGCGGCGCCTATCAATATCAACGAATCACGCCAGCCGGCGAGGATCCCCTATGTCCGCACAACAGATCGACGAAAAGAAACTCGAGCGCGCGATCCGCAAGATCAAGCACTGCATGGCATTGGCCCAGAGCACCAACGAGAACGAAGCCGCAACAGCACTCCGGCAGGCTCAGGCATTGATGCGCGAGTACCGGCTGACCGAGATGGATGTGAAGTTGAGCGACGTCGGAGAAGTTGAATCGGCGCTGTTCCGAGCCAAGCGTCGACCGGCATGGGATCAACAGTTGAGCATCGCTGTAGCAGACGCGTTCAGTTGCACAACTTTGCGGCGCAGGAAGTGGAGTTGCTCGAAAGACCAAATCATTGAATGCGCGACATTCGTTGGCGTGTCTCCCGCGCAAAACATCGCCCTCTACGCATACGAATCGCTGCACACCAAGCTAAGCCTGGCGCGCAAGGAGTACTGCTCAGCGGTCAGATCTGGGATTCATCGCAGTCAGTATTCACCAGAGACTGCCGGCGATCACTTTGCGTTAGCGTGGGTTTGGGAGGTTCAGTCAAAGCTGAAAGCACTTGTGCCTCAAGGCGACGATGATCCGCTCTGGAACGCAGTCATCGGCCAAGGCCTCGTCGCGATCCAGGCGCAGGACAAGGCCTTGATCAGCGAGTATCTCGCCACCAAAGACATCAGAGAGTCCAGGAAAAGCAAGGGCGTGGAGCTGGATATGAATGCCCAAATCGCCGGGATGCTCGCAGGCAGCAAGGTAGAACTGCACGCCGGCATCGCGCGCGGCAGCGAGGACACCATTGCGCTATCCGTAATAGCCTGAGCCACTCCCCTCTACCGATCCGGCATGGACCGGCGTGAGACTACGATCAAAGCTGGCGCCTGAACGAATACAGGATGTTGTTTTTATCGTCAGCAACAATCCACTCCTTGCCGACAGAATCGATCTTACCGACGAGCAAACTGTTTGCCGCATACAACTCATCGTCGATGACTTGGAAGCGCAGAACACCCTTTTCGTCTAACACCGAACCATCAGACCGAATTGGCCCCACGGCCGGCGCGATAGGCCAGCGCCCTGCATAGAGGGTGAATCCACCCTTCTTGAATTCCTCAATCATCCCTATCACTCCGATTGGCTAAAGGACGAACTGTAGCTGATCCGAGAAATGTCACCACTCCACTGCCCGGGCATGGCCCGGCAAGGACCACCCGTGATCAACCTGTTCTGGCGCCTGGTCGCAAAGCTGCTTGCGCGCCCGGCGGTTGCCGCCTGGCTAATCGCCCGCGCCCAGTGCACCCCATACCTGCACATAATGTCCGCCGACGGCGCCGAGATGTACATGGGCCGCTGGTGGCTGTTCAACCCCTACTCGCGCAAGTCGCACAAGCCGGCGCTGTGGTGGTGTCCGTGGACGTTCCGAGTTCACCACATCATGCGCCCGGATGAAGACCGGGATCTGCATGACCATCCCTGGAACGCCCGCACCATCATTCTGCGCGGCTGGTACACCGAAAAACGGCTGGATCCTGCGACCCATGGCGCACCTACACCGGCGCCGATGACTGAGCGAACTCAAGCCGGCATGACGGCTATGAATCCGAACGGACTATCAATCACAAGATAAAGTACTACCTTTAGATTACTATCAACCGTTCATAAACAGGGACGCTCGCATATGACTTATAGAAGTGCTCTTAACGGTGAAAAGCCTGGTTCTTACCAGATCGCCACCCGCTCGGGAAAAACAACAATTAACCCGGGAGAAACTTTAATATTCGAGCAATATGTAACAGGTTACGGAAATATACAAACAGCAAAACTACAGGCTTACATATCTACAGATGCTTTTGACTTAGAAGACTCCTACATCCTTAGTAGCCTAGCCACAGAGAATACAGAAATGGGGCTGAAATTATCTTGGGGAAACCAAAAGGACAAACTATCAGAAACTGGTTTTACTTGCGTGATGGCGGGGCTTTCCTACACGCCAGATGATGAGTCAACAATGATTTTCGACGTTGAGCAGGCCTCAAAAAGACCTATTCTTGCTTCTGAAAAAAAACTCAACCACGCACCATTTGAATACACCTTAAAAACGAAGAAAGCATTGAGCCCCGGCGAGCATTATATTGACTTTTACCTAACTTACTTCAATGGAGAAAAATGGATTACGAGTAAGGAGCGAGTTTCTTTCAAAATAAGAAACTTTTTCGAACGGCACGCAAAGACAATAAGTGCTTTAGCAATAATTGCATCTATATCTGGAATCATTCGCTTTCTTGCATCTCCCATCTACGACTTAGTAAAACCGCTGTTTTGACTTAGCTTCAAATCAGGCAGTTCTCCCTGAGCTGCCTCAATTACTCCGAATTTTTCCTCCCTTTAAAGTCAGCCGCTATAGCGGCAAGGACGAAGTCATGCCTGAAGAAATTGCTTTGATTCAGCCGCTGCCAGTTGAGCGCGGTACAGACGGTTGGTGGTCGCACCCTGACTACCTGGCCGAATTCGACGACGAAATCACCGAGGCGCAATTCCATGACTGGTGTCAGCGCCACCAGGTGGTAACGAAGATCGCCGACCTGACTGGTTACAAGCACCGTTCGCACCAGCCCAAGTGGCTGAAAGACCGGAACTGGGTGTTCATCGAGAGCCGTGGCGGCCGGCCGCTGGTTGACCGGATGTTCGCCCGCATGAAGCTGGGCATGGTGAACGCCACAATCGCAGACCCTAACCCTCCGCCGGCGCGCCAGCCTTGGACGCCTGACTTCTCCAAGGTGAACTGATATGCGCCCCCGAAACACGGAAAACAGGGACTTGCCGCTAGGAATGGTACGCCGTAAGCGCCCAAGGAAAAATGGCAAGGTCTGGATCGGCTACTACTATCGTGACTCTGCGGGAAAAGAGATTCCGCTTGGAACTGACCTGAGCAAAGCCCGGCTGAAGTGGGCCGAACTGGAGGCCAAAGAAAAGCCGGCCGACCTGACAAAAATGAAGGGCATTTTCGACCGATATGTGCGCGACGTCATCCCAAAAAAGGGGGAGCGAACACAGAAGGACAACATGGCCGAACTGAAGCAGCTTCGTCCTACGTTTGATGAGGCGCCCATCGACTCAATCACGCCGTTCAACATCGCCGGTTACCGTGATGCCCGCTCAGCGAAGGTTCGTGCCAACCGCGAGATCGCGCTCCTGTCCCACGTTTTCAACATGGCCAGGGAGTGGGGGCTCACGGAGCGGGAGAACCCTTGCCAGGGCATCAGAAAGAACAAGGAGGCGCCGCGCGATTACTACGCCAACGCGGCTGTCTGGGATGCCGTCTACGCGGTCGCCGAACAAGAACTCAAGGAAGCCATGGACCTGGGTTATTTGACCGGGCAGCGGCCTGCTGACGTGTTGATCATGCGTAGTGACGATACCGAGGGTGACTACTTCCTGGTGACACAGGGCAAAACCGGGCAGAAGCTCCGAATCCTGATGCGTACCGATGCAGGGGAAAATAGCTTGGGGAGATTGGTCAGGGAGATTGGTGAAAGGAATGTCGGGCATCCATCCAGGTACCGAAAGTTTCGGAACTCCAGCCAAAAGCAGAAGAAACCGTCTCAAACCCCAGATACGAAAAAGCCCCGAATAATCGAGGCCTTATCGTTTAATTTGGCGGGAAACCAGGGATTCGAACCCTGGGAACGCTATTAACGTTCGCCGGTTTTCAAGACCGGTGCATTCAACCACTCTGCCAATTTCCCTTTTGCATCACAGGATTATAATAGCCCATCCCGTGTCAGCGGGCGCCATAATACCCGAATGAAACACACTGTCAAACTCTTGCCATCGCTTGTTACAGGGCGTCTGTTATGATCCTTGCGACTGAATGTTTCAAAACTGAAGGAGTGTCGCCATGCGCGAACAGAATTACGCAGTGAATGGTCACGCGCAGGCTGAGCAGCTTGAAGTCAGCCGCGTGTTGCGCAATACGTACGGCTTGCTCGCCCTCACCCTCGCGTTCAGCGGCGTGATGGCGTATGTAGCGCAGCAAATGCGCGTTGGCTACCCGAATATCTTTGTCGTGCTGATCGGCTTCTACGGTCTGTTTTTCCTGACCAACAAGCTGCGCGACTCGGCCTGGGGCCTGGTGTCGGCGTTTGCCCTGACCGGTTTCATGGGGTTCATCCTCGGCCCGATCCTTAACCGTTACCTGGGCATGGCCGGCGGCGCGGAAGTGGTCAGCTCGGCCTTTGCCATGACAGCCCTGGTGTTTGGTGGCCTGTCGGCCTACGTGCTGATCAGCCGCAAGGACATGAGCTTCCTCGGCGGTTTCATCACCGCAGGCTTCTTCGTGCTGCTGGCAGCGGTTGTCGCCGGCATGTTCTTCCAGATCAGCGGCCTGCAGTTGGCGATCAGCGCTGGTTTCGTGCTGTTCTCCTCCGTGTGCATCCTGTTCCAGACCAGCGCCATCATCCACGGCGGTGAGCGTAACTACATCATGGCAACCATCAGCCTGTATGTATCGATCTACAACCTGTTCATCAGCCTGTTGCAGATCTTCGGCATCATGAGCCGTGATGACTGATTGCTAGCGCTATAAAAAATGCCCCGTATCGTGAGATACGGGGCATTTTTGTTTGCGCAGGTTCAGTACCTGTTGGGTTCCATTTCCAGTTCAACCTTGAAGCGCTCGGCAATGTCCTGCTGGATACGCAGCGCCAGGTTGGCAATGTCGTGCCCGGTGGCCGATCCATAGTTGACCAGCACCAGCGCCTGCAGCTTATGCACGCCCGCATCGCCCTCGCGAAAGCCCTTCCAGCCGGCCTTGTCGATCAGCCAGCCGGCGGCGAGTTTCATCTGCCCGTCCGCCTGCGGGTACGCCACCAGGTCCGGGTACAGCGCCTGTAGCTCTGCGGCCAGCGCCTGGGACACCAGCGGGTTCTTGAAAAAGCTCCCGGCATTGCCCAACTCAGCCGGGTCCGGCAGTTTTTCGCGGCGGATGCTGCAGATCGCCCGGCTGACGTCGCTGGGCGTTGCGTCGGTGATCCCCTGCCCGGCCAGGCGCTGCTGCACCGGGCCGTAGTCGAGCTTCAGCTGGCTGGCGCGGCTCAGCGCAAAGCGCACGCGCAGAATCAACCAACGCCCGGTCTCGTGTTTAAACAGGCTGTCACGGTAGGCAAAATTGCACTCTTGCAGGCTGAAATCCCGCAGCTCGCCGGTCTGGCGATCCAGGGCGGTCAGGCCGGCAAACACATCCTTGATCTCCACACCGTAGGCACCAATGTTCTGCATCGGCGCAGCGCCAACGGTGCCGGGGATCAGGCTGAGGTTTTCCAGGCCGCAGAAACCGTGTTCCAGGGTCCACAGCACAAACGGATGCCAGGCCTCGCCTGCTTCGGCTTCGACCACCACGTGCAGGCCATCATCCTGTAACACGCGAATGCCTTGGGTTGCCATGCGCAGCACCAACGCCTGGATATCCTGGGTCAGCAGCAAGTTGCTGCCACCGCCGATCACCAGCAGCGGTAACGCGTGGGCAGCCGCGTAGGCCACGGCTTCGCGCACATCGGCATCGTTGTGGGCCTCGGCGAACAACTGGGCGCGCACATCAATGCCAAAGCTGTTGAATGGCTTGAGCGATACCTGCGCAAGCACCTGCAAGGTCATAACCGCCCCTTCAATTCGATCACCAATAAATCACAGGCGCGCTCGATCAGGTCGAGGACCTTTTCAAAACCTTGTTCGCCTTCGTAGTAAGGGTCCGGCACCTCGTCCACTTGCGCCTCATAGCGGCGCAGGAACAAGTCCAGCTCCGCCTTGCCCTGCGCCGGGCGCAGCGCCTTGAGGTTGCGCAGGTTGCTGTGGTCCATGGCCAGGATCAGGTCATAACGCGCAAAGTCGGCGCGCGAGACTTGCTGGGCCCGCTGCGCCGACAGGTCATAACCGCGCACCAGGGCAGCACGCTGGCTACGCTGGTCCGGCGGGTTGCCCACATGCCAGTCGCCGGTGCCGGCCGACGCGACCTCGACCTGGCCCGCCAGGCCCGCTTCGCGCAACTTGTGGCGCAACACGCCCTCGGCGGTGGGCGAGCGGCAGATATTGCCCAGGCAGACAAACAGGACTTCCATCAAGCCCCCAGCAGGCGACGCACGCGCTCAAGGTCTTCCTGGGTGTCGACGCCGGCCGGCGGCGCTTCCAGCGCATCGCCCACATGGATACGCACGCCGTGCCACAGCGCACGCAATTGCTCCAGGGATTCGGTGTTTTCCAACCAGCATGGGCCCCAGCTGACGAAGTCATGCAGGAAACCGGCGCGGTAGGCGTAGATGCCGATGTGACGGCGGTATGGCACGCCCTCCGGCAATACGTCAGGGTGCTTGGCGAAGGCGTCGCGCGCCCAGGGCAGAATCGAGCGGCTGAACGTCAACGCGAGGCCATTGATGTCCGTGACAACTTTGACCACGCTCGGGTTGAGCAACGTGTCGATGTCTTCGATGGGCTCGCTCAAGGTCGCCATGCGCGCTTCAGCGTGGGCCGCCAGGTTGGCGGCCACCTGGTCGATCACGCACGGCGGGATCAACGGCTCGTCGCCCTGCACGTTGACCACGATCGCATCCGGCGCCAGCCCAAGCTGCGTGGCGACTTCAGCCAGGCGGTCGGTGCCGGAATTGTGGTCTTCGCGGGTCAGTACCGCTTCAGCGCCAAAACCCTTGCAGGCTTCGATGATGCGCGGGTCATCGGTGGCGACCACTACCCGTTCGGCGCTGCTTTTGCAGGCCTGTTCCCACACCAGCTGGATCATCGGCTTGCTGCCGATCAATTGCAGCGGCTTGCCCGGCAGGCGGGTCGATGCGTAACGGGAGGGAATGATAACGGTAAAGGCGGTGGTCATTTATCCAGGCGCTCATCGGTGGTCAGGGTACGGGCTTCGCTCTCGAGCATCACCGGGATGCCATCACGGATCGGGTAGGCCAAGCCGGCGCCCTTGCTGATCAGCTCGGTTTTGTCGGCGCTGAGCTTGAGCGGGCCTTTGCAGATCGGGCAAGCGAGGATGTCGAGCAGTTTGGTGTCCATGAGTATTTCCTGGAAAAAGCGGTTAAGGCAAAAGTCGGGCGGGCAGCAGGCGCATCAGTTGGGTGTCGAACCAGGCTACAAATGCCGGCGACGGCACCGCATCCACCGCAAGGTACCACCAGTCAGGCTGGGCAAAGGCGCGGCACTTCACCGCGTCCTTTTCGGTCATGACCAAGGGTAATGACGGCGTGAAATTCAGGACGTCTGCGCTGTAGGGCGCATGGTCGGCAAACGCATGGGGTATTGGCCGCCAGTGTAGCGTTTCAAGGGTATTGAAGAAACGTTGCGGGTTACCAATACCGGCGACTGCGTGCACCTGCTGGCCTGCCGGAAAATGATCGGGCGGTTGGCGCTCAGCGGTTTTCAAGTTGATCAGCGCCGTGGGCAACAGGCGGAAAGCAAAACCACCCTCGCGATCCGCGGCGGCACCGTTATAGAGCACCGCATCAACGCTTTGCAGGCGCTCCTCGGGCTCGCGCAAAGGCCCGGCAGGCAGGCAATGGCGGTTGCCCAAGCCACGGGCGGCGTCGATCAGCACCAGCTCAAGGTCGCGGGCCAGGCGGTAATGCTGCAGGCCATCGTCGGAGAGGATCAGGTCAAGCGGCTCGCTGGCGAGCAGCGCCTTAACCGCGCGGCTACGGTCAGGATCAATCATCAGCGGCACGCCGCTACGTTGCACGATCAGCAATGGCTCATCGCCAGCCACGTCAGGGCTATGGCTGGCCTCGACCCGCCATGGCAACTGCGGCGGTTTGGCACCGTAGCCACGGCTGACCACCCCAACGCGCAAGCCACTGCGCCGACAATGCTCGATCAGCCACAGGATCAGCGGCGTTTTACCCGTGCCGCCGACAGTGATGTTGCCGACCACCACCACCGGCACCGGCGACTGGTAGATCTGGCCCTCGCCCGCAAGGAAGCGTGCACGCTTGCGCTGCACCACACGCCGATACAACGACTCGAGCGGGCGCAGCAGCGCCAGCGCCGGATGACCCTCGTACCAGGCTTTGAGCAAACGATCGGAGATGGCCATCAGGGTTGCGTCGCCGCCTCAACGGTGGTCATGCGCAAATGGGTGAAGCCGAGCTTGCCGGCGGCGTCCATCGCGGTGATCACGGCTTGATGCTGGGTTTTGCCATCGGCACTGATCGACAGCGGCATTTGCGTATCACCGCCGGACTCTTTCTGCAGGGCATCCATCAGGCTGTTGAGATCGTTCTTCTCCAGCAACTGGTTATTCACCGAAAACACGCCGTCAGCGCTGATGGCGATGTCCAGTTGCTTGACTTGCTGATCCTCAGCCGGCGAGCCGCTTACCGCTTCCGGCAAGTCGACGCGCAACTGGGTTTGCCGGGTGAAGGTGGTGGTGACGACAAAAAACAGCAGCAGGATGAACACCACGTCGATCAACGACGCCAAATTGATATCGACATTTTCCCGTTGCTTGCGGCGAAACTTCACACTCGGCCCTCGACAAAATCGACATCACGATCGCCCTGCACCACTTCCACCAGCTTGATCGCTTCCTGTTCCATGCCGACCACCAGCTCGTCGATGCGGCGCTGCAGGAAACGGTGGAAAAACACCGAGGGAATCCCGACCATCAGGCCCGCAGCCGTGGTGATCAAGGCCTTGGAGATACCGCCGGCCAGCACCGCCGCGTTCGTGGTCATGCCCGAACCCATGAACGAGCTGAAAATATCGATCATGCCCAGCACCGTGCCCAGCAGCCCCAGCAATGGCGCCATGGCGGCGATGGTGCCAAGCGCATTGATGTAGCGCTCCATTTCATGGATGACCCGGGCGGCGGCCTCTTCAATGCACTCTTTCATGATCTCGCGGCCATGCTTGGAGTTGGCGAGGCCGGCGGCGAGGATTTCACCCAAGGGCGAGTTGGCGCGCAGTTCCTTGAGCTTGTCTTTGTCCAGTTGCTTGTTCTTGATCCAGCCCCACACCTGCCCCAATAGATGCTCGGGGGTGATGCGGCTGGCGCGCAGGGTCCAGAGGCGCTCGGCGACGATGCCGAGTGCGGCGATGGAGCTCAAGATGATCGGCAACATCATCCAGCCGCCGGATTTGACCAATTCCCACACAGTGAATGTCCCCTCGAAAAAGTGCGCCACTTTACCATATAGGTTCGCCGGCGGGGCTCGTCGGCCACAGACCCGCCCGTCGCCGGCCGCTGCCAATGGTAACGTCGGGTTACAGTAGCGCTTCGCGCCAGAAGCGGCGTTGACTGCGCGCAACAACCGGGGCTTGAAAGGCGCCCAATTGCAGACGTACGGCGCCCTGCTCGGCGCTGTCGTAGACACGGCTGCCCAAAGCCCGATAACGCTGCATCACCTGTGGATGCGGATGCCCGAATGCGTTGCCACGGCCACGTGAAATCAGCACCGACTTGGGCGCAAGCCGCTCTAGAAAGGGCCCGGATGAAGAGCTGCGACTGCCATGGTGCGGCGCTTGCAGCCAATCGGTCGGTACGGCCAAGGCTGAAGCGAGAAAGGCCTGTTCGGCATCGCGATCAATGTCGCCGGTCAGCAGCAGGCGTTCGCCATTGGCCTGGACCCGTAACACACAGGATTTCGGGTTGCTGTCAGTGGCGCCTGGCCACCTCCAAAACTCGAACACCACGCCATCCCACTCCCATTGCTCACCACTGACACACGGCTGAACCGCAAGCAATGCTGGCAACCCTTCGACCTCGCCACCCACGACCCGCCTCACCGCCAGCGCGCGGGCGACCGCCGCCGCACCGCCCGCATGATCGGCGTGAGCGTGGCTGATCAGCATCATGTCCAACGCCTCTACCCCGAGCTTCCTCAAGGCTGGCACCACCACGCGCGCGCCCATGTCAAATGCCCCCGAGCGCGGCCCGGCGTCGTACAGCAAGGTGTGATGGCGGGTGCGCAGGATCAACGCTTGCCCCTGGCCGACGTCCAACTGGGTCACCTCCACCTGCCCTTGCGGCACCAGTTGCCTGGGTGGAAAAACCGCCAGCAACAGCATCGGCCAACCCAGCAGCCGGAACGGCACGCCTTTGGGCAACAGCAATAACACCGCACCGGCCAGGCTCACCCACCAATAACCCAGCGGCACCTCGGCCGGTATCCAGGCCGGGCTTTGCCCTGCCAACAGTGCCAAACCCCTGAACAACCCGTCCAGCGCGCCGCCGGCCAACCACAACAGGCCCGCCCCGACCAACGGCACCGCCAGCAACGCAGTGCCCAGCAATGCCAGCGGCAACACCACGAAGCTGATCCACGGCACCGCCAATAAATTCGCCAGCGGCGCACTCAGGCTGATGGGCAACCCCAGCACCAGCAATACCGGAAACAAGCCAATCGCAATCAGCCATTGGGGACGCGTCCACAACTGCCAGCAGCTCCAGGCGCCCAAGCGCCCGCTGAACGCGAGCACCAGCACCGCGACGGCGGCGAACGACAACCAGAAACCCGGTTGCAAGCTGGCCAATGGCTCCAGCAGCAATACAGCATCGAATGCCAGCAACAACGGCCACCACACGCCCAAATGTCGAAAGCGCAAACGCCAGAGCAGAACCAGCCCGACCATCACACACGCGCGCTGCACCGGCACGCCGAACCCCGCCAATAAGCCATAGCCCAGCGCGGCGGCAAACGCCAGGGCGCACGCCCATGGCAGCCACGGCAAGGCGCGGGGCCAGCAGCCGTAGCGCGCCAGCCCGGCCACCAAGCCGTAGATCAGCCCCGCCAGCAAACCGATGTGCTGGCCCGAGATCACCAGCAGGTGCACCGTGCCGGTGTCTTGCAACACCCGCCAGTCCTCAGTGCCCAGCCCCGAGCCGTCGCCCAGCACCAGCGCTGCCAAACCCGCCTCGCGGCCCTGGGCGTCGACGCTGCTCAGGCGCTGCCGGAGGCGGTCGCGCCAGGCGTTGCGGGCCGGGGCCAGGCGTTGGCCATCTTTCACCGAGCCGGTTGCGCCAATGCGCTGGGCCAGTAGCCAGGCTTCATAGTCAAAGCCATGAAAATTGAGCAACCCGGACGGGCGCTTTAACGTGACCGCCAGGCGCCAACGCTCGCCACTGTTCACCTGCGGGCCACCATGCCAGGACACGCGGATGCGCTTCGGCAATTGGGCCTTGCGCGAGCGGTTGTCGGTCAACTCGAAACGTACACCGGTGCTTGTCTGTTGCGGCAGCCCGACTACCCGCCCCTCTACCCAACGCGTCTGGCCATCCAGTGCAGGCGTAAGGCGATCATCCAGGGCCGACTGTGCGCTGAGGCAGGCCCAACTGATCCCCAGCAGGAAAAACGCCATCGGGTGGGTACGAAAAGGCAACAGCATCAGTGCGACAACCGACATTGCCAGCAGCCAACCGATAGAAGGCAGCGCTGGGAAAAATCGCAGCGACAGTAGGCCAAGTCCGAGGGCAAACATCCCAGTTCTCATGAATCATCCTTTTCAAGTGATCCATCAGTCTTAGTTGGCCCACCCGCACGGCCTATGATGTTTTGTCACAAAGTCTGAATTTTCTGTTTATAGAATGCGGGCATACTTGCCCCTCGAACTGACCTGGACCCCTTATGCCCCGGCGCCTATTCAAACGGTACATGCCCGATCCCACGAGTATCCGGGAACACAAGTCCTTACGATTTCTCGGCAAGTTGCTGCATGACCCCAACCTCTGGCACCTGAACCGGCATTCAGTGGCACGTGCCATGGCCGTCGGTTTGTTCGCGGCATTCATCCCGATTCCCTTGCAAATGTTATTGGCGGCGGTCCTGGCGATTGCCGTGCGCGGCAACATGCCCATTGCCGTCAGCCTGGTGTGGCTGACCAACCCGATCACCATGCCGTTCGTATTCGTCGGCACCTACCTGACCGGCGCCTGGCTGATGAATGTGCCGCCGCGCAGCCTCCCCGACAACCTGACCTGGGAATGGATCAGCAGCCAGCTGAGCACCCTGTGGCAGCCGTTCCTGTTGGGCTCGGTGGTCTCGGGCCTGGTGTTGGGGGCACTGGCCTATTGCCTGACCATGGGCTATTGGCGCTGGTGGGTCGCGCACCAGTGGAAGAAACGCAAACAGCGTCGCGCGTGACGGTCACAAGCGCCCTTCCCCTGATCGTCAATAAACCCCGCCAACCCCGCACCACGCCTCTACAGGCACGCATTGCCTGCTCTCCCAATCGCCTAAAGATTGCCGCATAACATTAATTTGCGAGATTCCAGGCCGCGCAAATGGCTACACTGCGCAGGTGGCGTGGGCCGGATGCCTGCGCGGATGATTGAAATCAATGTGGTAGCAGGAGAGTGGCGTGCTTAGAAGAATGGGGATAAAAGGCCGCGTACTGTTGCTGACGTTATTACCGACCAGCCTGATGGCCCTGTTGTTGGGGGGCTATTTCACCTGGATGCAGCTCTCGGAGTTGCAAACCCAATTGCTGCAACGCGGCGAAATGATCGCCGAGCAACTGGCGCCATTGGTGGCCCCGGCCCTGAGCAGCAGTAATACCGACTTGCTCGAACGTATCGCCACCCAATCTCTGGAACAGCCCGATGTACGCGCAGTGTCATTCCTCGCGCCGGACCGCTCGCCCCTCGCCCACGCGGGCCCGACCATGCTTAACCAGCCACCGGTCGGCAACAGTTCCCACCTGCTGCAGCGCACCGGCAATGACGCCACGCGTTACCTGCTGCCGGTGTTTGGCCGCCACCGCAACCTCGCCGGCGAGCTGATCCCGGACGAAGCCGACCGCCTGCTGGGCTGGGTCGAGGTGGAGCTGTCCCACAACGGCATGCTGCTGCGCGGCTATCGCAGCCTGTTCGCCAGCCTGCTGTTAATTGCCATCGGGCTGATCTGCACCGCCGCGCTGGCCCTGCGGATCAGCCGCACGATCAACTCGCCGATCGGCCAGATCAAACAGGCCGTGGCCCAGCTCAAGGACGGCAACCTGGAAACACGCTTGCCGCCGCTGGGCAGTCAGGAACTGGACCAGCTCGCGTCGGGCATCAACCGCATGGCCGAAACCCTGCAAAATGCCCAGGAAGAGTTGCAGAACAGCATCGACCAGGCCACGGAAGACGTGCGCCAGAACCTGGAAACCATTGAAATCCAGAACATCGAACTGGACCTGGCGCGCAAGGAGGCCCTGGAGGCCAGCCGTATCAAATCAGAATTCCTGGCCAATATGAGCCATGAAATCCGCACGCCGCTCAACGGCATTCTCGGCTTCACTCACTTGCTGCAAAAAAGCGAGCTGTCGCCGCGTCAGTTGGATTACCTGGGCACTATTGAAAAGTCCGCCGACAACCTGTTGGGCATCATCAACGAGATCCTCGACTTCTCGAAAATCGAAGCCGGCAAGCTGGTACTCGACAGCGTGCCGTTCAACCTGCGCGACTTGCTGCAAGACACCCTGACCATCCTCGCCCCCGCGGCCCATGCCAAGCAGCTCGAACTGGTCAGCCTGGTGTACCGCGACACGCCGCTGGCGCTGGTCGGCGACCCGTTGCGTCTCAAGCAGATCCTTACCAACCTGATCAGCAACGCGATCAAGTTCACCCGCGAAGGCACCATCGTGGCCCGGGCAATGGTCGAGGACGAACAGGAAGACAGCGTGCAACTGCGCATCAGTGTGCAGGACACCGGCATTGGCCTGTCCAATCAGGACGTGCGCGCGTTGTTCCAGGCCTTCAGCCAGGCCGACAATTCGCTGTCACGCCAACCGGGCGGCACCGGCTTGGGCCTGGTGATTTCCAAGCGCTTGATTGAGCAGATGGGCGGCGAAATCGGCGTCGACAGCACGCCGGGCGAAGGCTCGGAGTTCTGGATCAGCCTGAGCCTGCCCAAGACCCGTGACGACGTTGACGACCTGCCTTCTGCGCCGCTGCTTGGCCGGCGTGTGGCGGTATTGGAAAACCACGAACTGGCGCGCCAGGCCCTGCAACACCAGTTGGAAGATTGCGGCCTGGAAGTCACCCCGTTCAACACCCTGGAAAGCCTGACCAACGGCATCACCAGCGCGCACCAGACTGAACAGGAGATTAGTTTGGCCGTGCTCGGCGTCACCGCCAATGACATTCCGCCCGAGCGCCTCAACCAGCATCTGTGGGACCTTGAGCACCTGGGTTGCAAGGTGCTGGTGCTGTGCCCGACCACTGAACAGATGCTGTTCAACCAATCGGTGCCCAACCCCAACAGCCAATTGCAGGCCAAGCCGGCCTGTACGCGCAAGCTGCGCCGCGCCCTCGCCGACCTGATCAGCCCGCGCCCCTCGCGCAGCGAACCCGGCGAGCCACTGTCCAGCCGCGCACCGCGAGTTCTCTGCGTGGACGACAACCCGGCCAACCTGCTGCTGGTGCAAACCCTGCTCGAAGACATGGGCGCCAAGGTCCAGGCCGTGGAAAGCGGTTACGCCGCCATCGACGCCGTGAAGCAGGAAACCTTCGACCTGGTCTTGATGGACGTCCAAATGCCCGGCATGGACGGCCGCCAAAGCACCGAGGCGATCCGCCAATGGGAAAGCGAGCGCCACGGCACGCCGTTGCCGGTGGTCGCCCTCACCGCCCACGCCATGGCCAACGAAAAACGCGCCCTGCTGCAAAGTGGCATGGACGACTACCTGACCAAACCCATCAGCGAACGGCAACTGGCCCAGGTGGTGTTGAAATGGACCGGCCTGGCCCTGCGCAATCAAGGGCCGGAACGCGTGACCGACGGTGTTGGCAGTGGTGCGCAACTGTTGGTACTCGACCATGAAGAAGGCCTGCGCCTGGCCGCCAACAAGACCGACCTGGCCGCCGATATGCTCGCCATGCTGCTGGCGTCCCTGGAGGCCGACCGCCTGGCCATTACCGTTGCCCGCGAAGCCAACGATAACAACGCCTTGATCGAACGCGTCCACCGCCTGCACGGCGCTACCCGCTACTGCGGCGTGCCGCAACTGCGCGCCGCCTGCCAACGCGCGGAAACCTTGCTCAAGCAAGACGACGCCAAGGCCATGGCCGCGCTGGACGAACTGGACATGGCGATCGCCCGGTTGGCCAGTGAGGCGCGCGTCAGCGCGTGAGGCTACTTGCCTGGGGGACCGCCTTGTGTGGGAGCGGGCTTGCACGCGAAGGCGATAGGTCAGGCAATACACGAGTCGGCTGGCCCACCGCTATCGCAGGCAAGCCAGCTCCCACATTTTGACCGCATGCCCATGTTGGAACCCGGCCAACTGTGGGAGCGGGCTTGCTCGCGAAGGCGATAGGTCAGGCAGTACATGAGTCGGCTGGCCCACCGCTATCGCAGGCAAGCCAGCTCCCACATTTTAACCGCTCGCTCATGTTGGAACCCGGCCAACTGTGGGAGCGGGCTTGCCCGCGAAGGCTATAGGTCAGGCAATACACGAGTCGTCTGGCCCACCGCTATCGCAGGCAAGCCAGCTCCCACATTTTGACCGCATGCTCATGTTGGAACCCGCTCCCACAGGGGTAATATATTTAGTGAGTAAGAGCAGGAAGCTATTTTGATGCGCGTGATTCTATTCAGCAGCCAGACCTACGACCGCGACAGTTTTCTCGGCGAGCCGCTGCCGGCGGGCCTTGAGCTGCAATTCCAGCCTGCCCGGCTTAACCTCGACACCGTGGCCCTGGCCGAGCACCACGAGGTGGTCTGCGCCTTTATCAACGATGACCTCAGCGCGCCGGTGCTGGAACAGTTGGCCGCAGGCGGCACACGCCTGATTGCCCTGCGCTCGGCCGGTTATAACCATGTCGACCTGCCCACCGCCAAGCGCCTGGGCCTGGGCCTGGGCCTGACCATCGTGCGCGTGCCGGCCTACTCGCCGCACGCAGTGGCCGAGCACGCCGTGGCGCTGATCCTCGCCCTTAACCGCCGCCTGCACCGCGCCTACAACCGCACCCGCGACGGAGATTTCAGCCTGCACGGGCTGACCGGTTTCGACTTGGTGGGCAAGACCGTCGGCGTGGTCGGCACCGGGCAGATCGGTGCCACCTTCGCCAAAATCATGGCCGGGTTCGGCTGCCAGTTGCTGGCGTACGACCCCTTCCCCAACCCGCAGGTTCTGGCCCTAGGCGCCCGTTACGTGAGCCTGCCCGAGTTGGTCGCCCAAGCGCAGATCATCAGCCTGCATTGCCCGCTGACTGCCGACAGTAAACACCTGATCAACGCCCGCTCCCTGGCCCGGATGCAACGCGGCGCGATGTTGATCAACACCGGGCGCGGCGGCCTGGTTGACACGCCGGCGCTGATCGACGCCCTCAAGGATGGCCAACTCGGCTACCTGGGGCTGGACGTGTATGAAGAAGAAGCCCAGCTGTTTTTCGAGGACCGCTCCGACCTGCCACTGCAAGACGATGTGCTCGCGCGCCTGCTGACCTTCCCCAACGTGATCATCACCGCGCACCAGGCGTTCCTCACCCGCGAAGCCCTGGCGGCCATCGCCGGCACCACCTTGAGCAACATCGCCGCGTGGGCCAAAGGCCAACCGCAAAACCTCGTTGAAGGATGATCAGCGGTCACATACCAGGCTCATGATGAGCAGGCACCCGTGATAGGATGCCGCGCCTATTTGGAGGATCCATGGCCGAACACGATTTCCGCTTCAGCTTGCTGAGCCCGCAACACACCCTGATCGAATGCCGCGCCCTGGTGCCGGGCCGTTATCAAATCACCGGCAATGGGGGTTCGATCAAGCATGGCGACGTGCTGATCGTCACCCTGCGCGGCAGTAAAACCCTGTCGATGCGCCTGACCGTCGAAGGTGATGCGCGCTACTCCATCCGCCCGGCGGGCCAGTGGGTCGCCATGGCCCAGGGGCCGAAATTCGGCGAGCTGGAGATTCATACCTGGAAGGTCAACTGCGACAGCTGCGACAGCGTGCTGGAGTTTGAATTCGCGGTAGAAACCAAGCTGACCAAAGAGCCCCTGCAACCGGCTGCCAACGCGCGCATCCAGGAACTGGGCTGGGCGAGCATGGGCGACAAGCACCGCTGCCCGAAATGCCAGCAGGCAGCACAATGAAAGGCCTGCTTCTGCTCGCGGCCGTTGGCGTTGGCCTGACGGGCTGCGCTGGCGATGCAGTGAAGCTCAAGCAGGATCACAGCTACGTGGTGGAGTGGATTGGTGAGCGGCCGTTGATGGATTATGCGCACCTGACCGTCACCCTCGGCGCCGATGGCCGCGCCTACGGCAATGGCGGTTGCAACCACTGGTTTGCGCCGTACACCGTGGATGGCGACAAGCTGAGCTTCGGCAAGATCGGCAGCACCCGCAAACTCTGCGCCGAGGCGTTGATGGAGCAGGAGCACCGCTTCTTCCAGGCCCTGCAAGGCGTCGAGCGCTGGGACATCTCCCCCCTCGAACAGACGCGTTTCTGGCCCGCTGAAGGCAAGCCGATTCGGCTGTGGCTTGAAGAAGGCTGATAATCCCAATCTGCGGATGGGTGGGTTCTAAATGTGGGAGCGGGCTTGCTCGCGAAGGCGGTGGGTCAGTCAGCTAATGTATTGACTGACACACTGCATTCGGGAGCAAGCTCCCTCCCACAGTTTATTGGGTACAACTCTCTAGCCGCGCAAGGCCTTAAGTTTCGCGAGCACCCCTTCAGCCGTCTGCTCGCCCATCAACTGCTCACGCACCTTGCCCTTGTCATCAATGATGTAGGTCACCGGCAGTGCCTCGCTGCGAGGAATATCGAAAATCTCCTCCGGGTTCTGCGCCAGTACGGTGAACTTGATCCCCAGTTTCTCGCTGGCAGCCTTGAGTTCTTCACCCTGCACATTGTCGAAGTTGACCCCGAACACCCCCACGTTCTGCCCTTTCAACTGCTCGGCCAAGGCATTCAATTCCGGTATTTCCGTGCGGCACGGGCCACACCATTCGGCCCAGTAGTTAACCACTACCCATTGCTTGTCCAGGCGCTCGGACGCGACTTTCTTGCCGTACTGGTCAACGCCGTAGTCGTTACCGCAGCCGCTGAGCAGCAGGGTTGTAATGATCGCCAATGCACCGATCAGTCGCCTTGTCATGGGGTAATCCTTTGCAAAAAAATGAACGTTGGCTGCGACCTATCGCCTCTTACGGTTTAAGGACGGGACGCTGCGCAGGTAGAATACCCGCCACCTTACGCAAGATGCGACCCGCACATGACCGATCTGACGCTTTATCACAACCCGCGCTGCTCGAAATCCCGCGGTGCGCTCGAACTGCTGGAAGCCCGTGGCCTGACGCCGACCATCGTGCGCTACCTGGAAACGCCGCTGAATGCCGCGCAAATAAAGGCCTTGCTGGGCAAGCTGGGCATCAGCGCACGCCAACTGCTGCGCACCGGCGAAGACGACTACAAAACCCTCAACCTGGCCGACGCCAGCCTCAGTGAAGCGCAACTGA
This sequence comes from Pseudomonas sp. R76, assembly GCF_009834565.1. GTDB lineage: Bacteria > Pseudomonadota > Gammaproteobacteria > Pseudomonadales > Pseudomonadaceae > Aquipseudomonas. The sequence continues at coordinate 2,718,774 of NZ_CP019428.1, read as the reverse complement.
TTGTTGCCATCGCCGAGCATCCGAAGTTGATGGAGCGCCCGATCCTGGAAACCGCCGATAAAGCCATCATTGGCCGCCCACCGGAAAAAGTACTGGAGCTGCTGCCGTGACCGCGCCGTATGTGTTGGTGTTGTATTACAGCCGCAACGGCTCGGTCAGCGAAATGGCCCGGCAGATTGCCCGCGGCATCGAGCAAGGCGGGCTGGAAGCACGCTTGCGCACCGTGCCGGCGATCTCCACCGAGTGCGAAGCCGTGGCGCCGAGCATCCCCGACGAAGGCGCGCTGTATGCCAGCCTGGATGACCTGAAAAACTGCTCGGGCCTGGCCCTGGGCAGCCCGACGCGCTTCGGCAACATGGCCGCGCCGCTCAAGTATTTCCTCGATGGCACCAGCAACCTGTGGCTCACCGGCGCCCTGGTCGGCAAGCCGGCCGGCGTGTTCACCTCCACCGCCAGCCTGCACGGCGGCCAGGAAACCACGCTGATGTCGATGCTGCTGCCGTTGCTGCACCACGGCATGCTGATCACCGGCCTGCCCTACAGCGAACAAGCGCTGCTCGACACCCAGGGCGGCGGCACGCCGTATGGCGCCAGCCACCACGCCGGGCCGGACGGCAAGCGCATGCTTGATCAACACGAAATCACCTTGTGCCGCGCCCTGGGCCTGCGCCTGGCCACCACCGCCACGCTGCTGGAGAACGGCCGTGGCCAGAAAGCCTAAGGTCCTGCCGCCCCAGTCGTGGTTGGAACCACGCGTGAAGGTGGCACGCGCGCTGAGCCTGCTGGCGTTTCTTGGCCTGGTGGCGCTGCTGTGTGTGTATTACCTGTTCATCGCCGACCTGCACGGCGCACGTCCGTGGGTCATCCTGCTGATCGAGCTGGTGCCGCTGCTGGTGCTGGCGCCGGGCATGCTGCTGGGCAGCGCACGCGGGCATTCGTGGATGTGCTTTGTGGTGAACCTGTACTTCATCAAGGGCGCGCTGGCGGCCTATGACCCGAACCGGCAGTGGTTCGGGGTGCTGGAGATGCTCGCGAGTCTGGCGGTGTTTTGCACGGCGCTGCTGTATGTGCGGTGGCGGCATCAGTTGAATCGGCGGTTGGCTGAGGCCTGATAGAGATTCAGCGCCTGATAGTCAGTCTTCGCAGGCAAGCCAGCTCCCACATATTGACCGCATGTTCATGTTGGACCCCGGCCAACTGTGGGAGCGGGCTTGCCCGCGAAGGCGATAGGTCAGGCAGTACATTAGTTGGCTGGCCCACCGCTATCGCAGGCAAGCCAGCTCCCACATTTGATCGACGGCGCGGTCAAAATGTGGGAGCTGGCTTGCCTGCGATAGGATCAACTCGGTCTTAATGGTTGACCGTATAAGCCAGCATCATCGACAACTGGCACATCGGCCGCCCACTTTCGGCATGCCACTGGTTAAACGCCCCTTGCACCGTGGCCAAATCCCGCAGGCTGGTCGGCGCTTTGTCGACGATCTTCTGCGCATTCAGGGCCGCGACCACGTCATAGCTCGGTACAAAGGTGTCCTTGCCGACCATGCGCAAAAAGCGCGGCGCCGACAGTCCGCCCAATTGATGGCCGTGCTTGCTCAGGTACTTCCATAAGCCAACGATGTCGGTCACCGGCCACTCGGCGATAAACGCGCCGAAACTGCCCTTTTCCTGCTCGATATCCAGAATCATCTGCGCGTTGCGCGGCACGCTCTTGAGCTTGCCCAGGTGACGAATGATGCGTGTGTCCTGCATCAAGCGCTCCAGGTGTTCGGCGCCCATCAGCACGACCTTTTCCGGGTCAAAACCAAAAAATACCTGCTCGAACGCCGGCCACTTGGCATCCACCACGCTGTGCTTGAGCCCTGCGCGAAACACGCGCAGCGCCAGGGTCGAGAGGTAGCGATCGTCGCTGATCTTGCGCAATTGCGCCGGGGTCTTGGGTACAGGCAAATGGGCTTCCAGCTCGGCCGCTGAACCAAAGCGGTTCAGACAATATTCGTGCAGCCACTTGTAATCGCGCATGCCCTCTCCTGGGATTTGAATTGAAAACGGCGCTCGCAAGCGCCGTGTGTCAGAGCGTTGAATGGGCTCAGAGGTTCACAACATTGACGAAGCGCGAAGCGGCGCTCTCATCGATTTTCAGGCTGGTGAAGTCAAACAGGTTGCGGTCGGCCAGCTGCGACGGCTGCACATTCTGCAGGCTGCGGAAGATGCTTTCGGTGCGGCCCGGGGTCTTGCGCTCCCAGTCCACCAGCATTTCCTTGACCACCTGGCGCTGCAGGTTTTCCTGAGAGCCACACAGGTTGCACGGGATGATCGGGAACTGCTTGAAGTCGGAGTAGGCCTGGATGTCTTTCTCGTTGCAATACGCCAGCGGGCGGATCACCACGTTGCGCCCGTCATCGGCGCGCAGCTTGGGCGGCATGGCCTTGAGCGAGCCGTTGAAGAACATATTGAGGAAGAAGGTTTCGACGATGTCATCGCGGTGATGACCCAGGGCCATCTTGGTCGCGCCGATCTCATCGGCAAAGGTGTAGAGCGTGCCACGGCGCAGGCGCGAACACAGCGAACAGGTGGTCTTGCCTTCCGGGATCAACTCCTTGACCACCGAATAGGTGTCTTTTTCGACGATGTGGTACTCGATGCCGAGCTCTTTGAGGTAGGCCGGCAGCACGTGCTCGGGAAAGCCCGGTTGTTTCTGGTCCATGTTGACGGCGACGATCTCGAACTTGATCGGTGCGACCTTTTGCAGGTGCAGCAGCACGTCGAGCATGGTGTAGCTGTCTTTGCCGCCAGAGAGGCAGACCATGACCTTGTCGCCCTCCTCGATCATATTGAAATCGGCGACCGCTTCACCGGCCAGGCGACGCAGGCGTTTTTGCAGTTTGTTCTGGTTGACCGTAAGAGTGCCCATGGCGCTTGGATCCGCTAGAGGTGTGTGACGAAAAGCCGGGTATTTTACCTTCATGACCGATCGAGTTCCAATGTGGGAGCTGGCTTGCCTGCGATGGCGGTATCACCCAAACAATTAAATTGGCTGACCCACCGCTATCGCAGGCAAGCCAGCTCCCACAGTCGACCGAGTCGTTATTGACAGACCTCACCGCGATTAGGGCCAATGTTTACAGCGCAATTTGCTCTAAAGCCCCACAGTTTTTCCGGTCATCACTTCCTATACTGCGACTTGAGGTCGCACAACTATCCAGGACCTTTGAGGCCATTTGGCCCGTGGGCGCTCCGATGGGGGGCGATAGTAATAACGACAGGAGTGACTGGCATGATCCATCACGTCGTGGGGCTGTTTACCCATCCCGACCAGGAATGGCGGGAAATCCGTGGCGATAAAGAAGAAAGCATCGGCCACATGTACCTCACTCACACCCTGATTCTCGCGGCGATCCCCGCCGTCTCCGCCTTTATCGGCACCACCCGGGTCGGCTGGGTCATCGGCAGCCGCGCGCCGGTCATGCTCACTCAGGAAAGCGCCTTGTGGATGACCCTCATGTCGTATGCGGCCATGCTCGGCGGCGTGGCGGTGATGGGCGCGTTCATTCACTGGATGGCGCGCACCTATGACGCCAGCCCGAGCATGGCGCGCTGCGTGGCGTTTGCCACCTACACGGCGACGCCGCTGTTTATCGGTGGGCTGGCAGCGCTTTACCCGCATATGTGGCTGGGGATGGTCGTGGGCACGGCCGCCATCTGCTACACGGTGTACCTGCTTTATGTGGGGTTGCCGACGTTCATGAGCATCGACCCGGACGAAGGCTTCCTGTTTTCCAGCTCGGTACTGGCGGTAGGCCTGGTGGTGTTGGTGGCGATCATGGCATTTACCGTCATCGTCTGGGGCTTGGGCGTAGGCCCGATCTATACAAATTAACCTGATAAAACCGTAGGCAAAGCCACCGCAAGGTGGCTTTGTGCGTGATGCACGACCATTCGGCGCCTGACAGATTCGGAAACACCTGCTTTTGCGGCATACTGGACGTCTCTGGAGATATGGTCAGCATGCCCGAGCAACTCAATACCCGCGTCGAAGATTGTTTCCTGCAAGCCGAATCCTTTTTCAAACGAAGCTTCAAACGCCCCCAGGTCAGCCTCAAGCTGCGGGGCCAGAAGGCCGGTGTCGCGCATTTGCACGAGAACCTGCTGCGTTTCAACCCACAGTTGTACCGTGAAAACAGCCAGCATTTCCTCAAACAGACCGTGGCCCATGAAGTGGCGCACCTGATCGCCCATCAATTGTTTGGCGAACGCATCCAGCCCCACGGCGAGGAATGGCAACTGATCATGCGCGGAGTTTACGAACTGCCGCCGGATCGCTGCCACACCTATGAAATCAAGCGCCGGCAGGTGACTCGCTACATCTACCGCTGCCCGTGTGCCGACAGTGATTTCCCGTTTTCGTCACAGCGCCATGCATTGGTGAGCCAGGGGCGGCGGTATTTGTGTCGGCGGTGTCGGCATACCCTGGTGTATACCGGGGAAACTCGGGTGGAGTGAGTGCCCCATCGCAGGCAAGCCAGCTCCCACAGGGTCAAAAGGTGGGAGCTGGCTTGCCTGCGATAGCGCCCGGGCAGTCAACCAATCACTTTGGCCAGCCGCAATTCTGCTATGCGCTGAGCACTAAAGCCTAACTCAGCCAACACCTCATCACTGTGCGCCCCAACGGCCACCCCAATATGCCGAGCCTCTGGCAACCCCTCAGAAAACTTCAACGGGCAGGCTATCTGCGCCTGAGTCGAGCCATCGCCGCGCGGCACCTGGCTGACCAACTCGCGCGCCTTCAACTGCGGATGCTCCAGCGCTTCACTCAGGCTCAACACCGGTTCCACACAGGCATCCAGCCCGGCAAACAGCTCACACAACTCAGCAAAGCTGCGCTTCTCGAACTCAACCTGCAGCGCCAGCTTCAGGGCTTTTTGCTGCTCGGGGTTGGGTGACAGGCCCTGCGCCGCCAACTCCGGCCGCCCCAACGCCGCGCACAATTGCTGCATAAAGGCAGGCTCCACGCTGCCGACTGACATCCAACGCCCATCCCGGGAGCGGTAGTAATCGTAGAAACTGCCGCCGTTGAGCACATGGTTTTCCCATTCCGGTTCGACCCCACACGCCAGGTAACCCGCACCGGCCATGGCGTTCAGGCTGAACGAACAATCGGTCATGCTCACGTCCAGGTATTGGCCGACTCCGCTGTGCTGCCGCGCAATCACCGCCGCCAGCAACCCCACTACCGCGTGCAGCGAGCCACCGCCGACATCCGCCAATTGCACGCCCAGCGGCAGTGGCCCGCTGCCCTGCCGCCCGGTGTGGCTGGCGATGCCCGCCAGCGCCAGGTAGTTGATATCGTGCCCGGCGCGGTCTTTGTAGGGCCCGGTTTGGCCGTAGCCGGTGATCGACACATAGATCAGCCTGGGGTTGATCGCCTTCAGCGCCGCATAGCCCAATCCCAAGCGTTCCATCACGCCGGGGCGAAACTGTTCAATGAGAATGTCGTAGTCCTTGACCAGCTCGCGCACGATCGCCAACGCCTCGGCCTGCTTGAGGTCCAGCGCCAGGCTGCGCTTGTTGCGATTGAGATAGGCGTGGCTCGCCGACGTGCCCCGGTCATGGGGCGGCAACACCCGCAACAGGTCCATGCGCGTCGGTGATTCGATGCGCAATACCTCGGCGCCCATGTCCGCCAGCATCAAGGACGCAAACGGGCCAGGCAGCAAGGTGGAAAAATCCAGCACTCTAAGCGACGCCAAGGGACCTGACATGGGCACTCCATTTCGGTTTCGAATGCCCACAGCGTAGGCAGGCTTGGCGCTACCGGCAATCGTCAGAACGATCAGCGACAGTGACCGTTTTGATCACGGCGGGCTTTTTCGCGGCGGCGGCTTTATCATTGGCCCACGTTTGCTTGCAGAGTGCTCCATGAAGTTTGCCATTGCTGTGTTTTCCGCCGCCCATGCGCCCTCCTCGCGCCGTGCCTTGCTGTTCGCTCAGGCGGTGCTGGCGGGCGGGCATGAGATTGTGCGGCTGTTCTTTTATCAGGACGGCGTCTACAGCGCGTCCAATAACATCGTTGCGCCCCAGGATGAGCAAGACATTGCCCGCCAATGGCGCGAGTTCGTCAACACCCACCAGCTCGACGGCGTGGTGTGCATCGCCGCCGCCTTGCGTCGTGGCGTACTCAACAGCGAAGAAGCCACGCGCTATCAACGCAGCGCGGTGAACCTCGATGCGCCGTGGGCGCTGTCAGGCCTTGGGCAGTTCCACGACGCGGCCCAGTCTGCCGACCGCCTGATTTGTTTTGGAGGGCCGTGACATGTCCAAATCCTTATTAGTGATCAGCCGTCAGGCGCCGTGGTCCGGGCCGAGCGCGCGTGAAGCGCTGGATATCGTGCTGGCCGGTGGCGCCTTTGATCTGCCGATTGGCTTGTTATTTATGGATGACGGCGTGTTCCAGCTGGCGCCGCACCAGAACGCCAAGGCCGTGCAGCAAAAAGACCTCAGCGCCAACCTGCAAGCACTGGGCCTGTTCGGCATTGACGATGTGTTCGCCTGCCACCACAGCCTGGCCGAACGCGGCATGGCGCCGCCCGCCAGCGCCCAGCCGCTGAGCAGCACAGAAATTTCCCAGCTGATTGACCGTTACGACCAGGTGATTACCCTCTGATGTCGACTTTACATGTGGTGTCTCACTCCCCGTTTACCGATGGCCGCCTGGCCAGCTGCCTGCGCGTGTGCGGCAGCGCCGACGCGATCCTGCTGTGCGGCGATGGCGCTTACGGCCTGCATAACCCGGCCCTGCAAACCCAGGGCGTGAAGGTATTTGTGCTGGCCGAAGACATGCAGGCGCGCAACCTGCCGCTGCCGGACTGGGCCGACAGCGTGGACTACCCAGGTTTTGTGCAACTGTCGATTGACTACGACAAGGTCAACACCTGGCTATGAACACCCTGACCGTCGGTTCACGCACCCTTGAGCTGGATAAGGACGGCTACCTCGTCGACCTGAATGACTGGTCTGCCGAGGTCGCCGATGCCCTCGCCGCCGCCGTACCGCTGGAATTGACTGCGGCGCACTGGGAAATCCTCGAACTGCTGCGCGGCTTCTATGCAGAGTTCCAGCTGTCGCCCGCCACGCGCCCGCTGATCAAGTACACCGCCTTGAAGCTGGGCCCGGAAAAAGGCAACAGCCTGCACTTAAACACACTGTTCAACGGCACTCCCGCCAAACTCGCCGCCAAGCTGGCGGGCCTGCCCAGGCCGACGAATTGCTTATGACCGACTTTGCCCCGCTGACCCTTGAAACCCCTGCCGAGCACCCGTTTGCGCAGTTCGTGCGCATCCTGGGCAAAGGCAAGCGCGGCGCGCGCAACCTCACCCGTGAGGAAGCCCGCGAAGCCATGGGCATGCTGCTCGACGAAAAAGTCGAAGACACCCAGCTCGGCGCCTTCCTGATGCTGCTGCGCCACAAGGAAGAAAGCCCGGAAGAACTTGCCGGCTTCACCGAGGCCGTGCGCGAACGCCTGAACGCCCCGGCGCTGAATGTGGATGTGGACTGGCCGACCTATGCCGGCAAGAAACGCCACTTGCCTTGGTATCTGCTGGCGGCCAAGTGCCTGGCGCAAAACGGTGTGCGCATTCTGATGCACGGCGGCGGCGCCCACACCGCGGGCCGGTTGTACACCGAGCAACTGCTGGAAGGCCTGCAAATCCCGCTGTGCCGCAACTGGCAGCAGGTCGAGACGGCCTTTGAGCACGGCAACCTGGCGTTTATTCCGCTGGGCGATTGGGCGCCGCAGTTACAGCGCATGATCGACCTGCGCAACACCCTGGGCCTGCGCTCGCCGATTCATTCCCTGGCGCGGCTGCTCAACCCGCTGAACGCGCGTTGCGGGCTGCAAAGTATTTTCCATCCCGGTTACCAGGGCGTGCACCGCGATGCCAGTGGCCTGCTCGGTGACAATGTGATTGTGGTCAAGGGCGATGGCGGCGAAGTCGAGATCAACCCGGACACAATCAGCCACCTGTACGGCACCACCGGCGGCGAGAGCTGGGACGAAGAATGGCCTGCCCTCTCCGCTCAACGCCACGTCAAACCTGCCAGCCTTGAGCCTGAACAGCTGAAGGCGCTATGGCGTGGCGATGTCGAAGACAGCTACCCACAACTCGCCCTGATCGCCACCATGGCCCTGGCCTTGCGCGGCCTCGGCCACCCACGGGAACACGCCTTCGAATTGGCACAGCAGTATTGGGACGCACGGGACAGATCGATTTAACCGATCATTAGCGCCCGGTCTTTGCGCTTTTAGTTCGAACTCATCCCTTTAGACTGGGCTCCAACGCTTATTAGCCGAGGAGCCAGTCATGGGTTTGCTGATCGAAGGACACTGGAAAGACCAGTGGTACGAAAGTAGCGCAGACGGCGCGTTCCAGCGCGAACAGGCGCAGCGCCGTAACTGGGTGACCGCCAACGGCGAGCCCGGCCCAAGTGGCGACGGCGGCTTCAAGGCCGAAGCCGGTCGCTACCACCTGTATGTTTCCCTCGCCTGCCCCTGGGCCCATCGCACCCTGATTATGCGCAAGCTCAAGGGCCTGGAAAGCCTGATCGACGTATCTGTGGTCAGCTGGTTGATGCTGGAAAACGGCTGGACCTTCGACAAGGCCCACGGCTCTACCGGCGACAAGCTCGATGGCTTCGACTACATGCACCAGCGCTACACCGCCGACACTGCCGACTACACCGGCCGCGTCACCGTGCCGGTGCTGTGGGACAAGCAGCTCAAGCGCATCGTGAGCAATGAGTCGGCGGAGATCATCCGCATGTTCAACAGCGCGTTTAACGGGCTGACCGGCAACACGCAGGACTTCTACCCCGAAGGGCTACGCCCGACCATCGACGCGCTGAACGAGCGCATCTATCCCGCCGTGAACAACGGCGTGTACCGCGCAGGCTTCGCCACCTCGCAACAGGCCTACGAAAGCGCGTTTGATGATGTGTTTGCCGAGCTGGATCACCTGGAGCAGCACTTGGGTGAGCACCGTTACCTGGCCGGTGAGTACCTGACCGAGGCCGATGTGCGGCTGTTCACCACGCTGATTCGTTTTGATGCGGTGTATTACAGCCACTTCAAATGCAATTTGCGGCGGATCGCCGATTACCCGAATTTGTCGAACTGGCTAAGGGAGATGTATCAGTGGCCGGGCGTGGCCGAGACGGTGGATTTTGCCCATATCAAGGGGCATTACTACGCGAGCCACCGCACGATTAATCCCACGGGAATTGTGCCGAAGGGGCCGTTGCAGGGGTTTGATGCGGGGCATGATCGTGAGCGGTTGAACGGTAAAGGTGTGTGGAGCTGATGATAGTTCCCGCGCTCAGCGTGGGAATGCAGCCCTGGACGCTCTGCGTCCGCTTTTAAAAGCACGACGCGGAGCGTCATAGGAGGCATTCCTTTGCTGCGCGTGGGAACGAGCAATGTCAGACTTGGGACTGCGCGCCTTCAAACCACTTCAGCTTCTCGCGCAACACCACCACTTCACCGACGATCACCAGTGTCGGCGCATGCACTTCATGCTCCGCCACCATGCGTGGCAAGTCCGCCAGGGTGCCGGTGAAGACCCGCTGGTTGGACGTGGTGCCTTGCTGGATCAGCGCCGCCGGCGTATCCGCTGCTCGGCCGTGCTTGATCAACTGTTCGCAGATGATCGGCAAACCGATCAAGCCCATGTAGAACACCAGGGTCTGCGACGGCCCGACCAAGTCACGCCAAGGCAGGTCCGAGGTGCCGTTCTTCAAATGCCCGGTGATAAAGCGTACCGATTGCGCATAGTCGCGATGGGTCAGCGGAATCCCGGCATACGCCGCGCAACCACTGGCCGCGGTAATCCCCGGCACCACCTGGAACGGGATGCCATGGGCCGCCAGCTCTTCGATCTCTTCGCCACCGCGGCCAAAGATGAACGGATCGCCACCTTTGAGGCGCAGCACACGCTTGCCTTGCTTGGCCAAATCCACCAATTGCTGGTTGATCTGGTCTTGCGGCACCGCATGGTCGGCGCGACGCTTGCCGACGTATATACGCTCGGCATCGCGACGGCACAGTTCGAGAATTGCCGGTGCGACCAAGCGGTCATACAGCACCACATCGGCTTGCTGCATCAGGCGCAGGGCGCGGAAGGTCAGCAGGTCCGGATCACCTGGGCCTGCGCCCACCAGGTACACCTCGCCCGGCGCATGCGGCGGCTTGCCGTTGACTTTCTCGACCAGCAAACGCTCGGCTTCATCGCCCTGCCCGGCCAACTGGCGGTCGGCAATCGGGCCTTGGAACACCTCTTCCCAGAACGCACGACGCTGCTGCACGTCCGGGTACAAACCTTTGACCTGGGCACGGAAACGCGCCGCCAACCCGGCCAACTGGCCATACGTGGACGGTATCCAGGTTTCCAGCTTGGCGCGGATCAGGCGCGCCAGCACCGGCGCATCGCCGCCACTGGACACGGCAATCACCAACGGCGAACGGTCGACAATCGCCGGGAAGATCACGCTGCACAAGGCCGGCGCATCCACCACGTTGACCGGTACGCAGCGACGCTTGGCATCACTGGACACTTGCGCGTTCAGTGGCTCGTCGTCGGTCGCGGCGATAATCAGGGTGCAACCGTCGAGGTCGGCCTCCTGATAACCGCGCAAAATCAGTTCCCCGCCACTGCCCAGCACCAGCTCACGCAACTGGTCTTCGATCTGGGGAGCAACCACCCGCAGCAACGCACCGGCGTCGGCCAGCAGCCGGGATTTGCGCAAGGCAATCTCCCCGCCACCAACGACCAACACACGACTGCCGCGCAGGTTATGAAACAGCGGCAGAAATTCCATTTAGCCGATGACCTCAACGCCCGCCATGTACGGCTTGAGCACCTCAGGCACACGGATCGAACCGTCCGCCTGCTGGTAGTTTTCCAGCACGGCCACCAGGGTACGGCCTACGGCCAGGCCCGAACCGTTGAGGGTGTGCACCAGCTCCGGCTTGCCGGTTTCCGGGTTACGGAAACGCGCCTGCATGCGGCGCGCCTGGAAATCGCCGCAGTTGGAGCACGACGAAATCTCGCGGTACTTGTCCTGGCTCGGCACCCACACTTCGAGGTCGTAAGTCTTGACGGCGCTGAAACCCATGTCGCCAGTGCACAGCGCCAGTACGCGGTACGGCAGCTCCAGCAGTTGCAGCACGCGTTCGGCGTTGGCAGTCAGGCCTTCCAGGGCTTCCATCGAGGTCGACGGCTCGACCACTTGCACCATCTCGACCTTGTCGAACTGGTGCTGGCGGATCATGCCACGGGTATCACGCCCCGAAGCGCCCGCTTCACTGCGGAAGCACGGGCTGTGGGCCACGAACTTGATCGGCAGTTGCTTGGCGTCGAGGATTTCGCCGGCGACGATGTTGGTCAGCGACACTTCGGCCGTCGGGATCAGGTACAGGTCGGCTTCGCCGTCGCGGCTGATCTTGAACAGGTCTTCTTCGAATTTCGGCAGCTGGCTGGTGCCCATCAGCGCCGGCGCCTGCACCAGGTACGGGGTGTAGGCTTCTTCGTAACCGTGCTCGCCGGTGTGCAGGTTGATCATGAACTGCGCCAGGGCACGGTGCATGCGCGCAATCGGGCCGCGCAGCAAAGCAAAGCGTGCGCCGGACATTTTGGCGGCGGTTTCGAAATCCAGGCCACCGGTCAGTTCGCCCAGGGCAACGTGGTCCTTGATCTCGAAATCAAAGGCTTTCGGCGTGCCCCAGCGGCGCACTTCGACGTTGCCGTCTTCGTCTTCGCCCACCGGCACGGATTCGTGCGGAATGTTCGGGATGCCCAGCAGGATCGAATCCAGCTCGCTCTGAATGCCTTCCAGCTCGACCTTGCCGTCGGACAGCTCGGTGCCCATGCGCTCGACGTCCGCCATCAGCGGCGCGATGTCTTCACCGCGCTGCTTGGCCTGACCGATGGATTTGGAGCGCGCATTGCGTTCAGCCTGCAGTGCTTCGGTGCGGGTCTGGACGGTCTTGCGCTGTTCTTCCAGCGCTTCGATGCGCGCAACATCCAAGGCAAAGCCACGGGATGCCAGGCGGTCCGCTACGTCCTGAAGGTTGCTACGTAACAGTTTGGAATCGAGCATGTCGGTCTCTCGTTTATCAAAGTTTGGTCAAGGACAGGCCAGCCCAGGTGGCGAGCAGCCCGCCGAACACGCTGATGCCCAAGTACCCGAAGGCAACCAGGGCTTGCCCGCTTTCCAGCAGGCGTATCGTGTCCAGTGAAAAGGATGAAAAGGTCGTCAGACCGCCTACAAAGCCGACAATCAAGCCGGCGCGAATCTCAATCGGCACTTCCGGGCGCAACAGGAACCAGCCGTACAACAGCCCGATGATCAAGCAACCCACCAGGTTGACCGCCAGGGTCGCCGCATAAAAATGCTTCGGCCAATTGGCGCTCACCCACGTACCGGTGGCGAAACGCAATAATGTACCAGCGATGCCGGCTACGGACACGGCAAGAATCGTCTTGAGCACTACTTTCTCCGCTGTTTGGGGCTGAGGCGATCGAGTTGGGCGAGGTGATTGAGTTTTTCGCCGATCTTCAGCTCCAGGCCACGGGGCACCGGCTGGTAGAACGGCTGCGGCTCAAGCTCATCGGGGAAATAGTCTTCGCCGGCCGCATAGGCGTCCGGCTCGTCATGGGCATAGCGGTATTCGTCGCCGTAGCCCAATTGTTTCATCAGCTTGGTCGGCGCGTTGCGCAGGTGCAACGGCACTTCCAGCGAGCCGTGTTCGGCGGCGGCGCGCAGGGCCGACTTGAAGCCCATGTACACCGCGTTGCTTTTCGGCGCGCAGGCCAGGTAGGTAATGGCCTGCGCCACCGCCAACTCACCTTCCGGGCTGCCAAGGCGCTCCTGCACTTCCCAGGCCGCGAGGCACAGGCTCAGCGCACGCGGGTCGGCATTGCCGATGTCTTCGCTGGCCATGCGCACCACGCGGCGCGCGAGGTACAGCGGGTCGCAGCCGCCGTCGATCATCCGCGCAAACCAGTACAGCGCGCCATCCGGGTTGGAACCGCGCACGGATTTGTGCAGCGCCGAGATCTGGTCATAAAAGGCTTCGCCGCCCTTGTCGAAACGGCGGCGGGTGTCACCGAGCAGGCTTTGCAGGAGGTCGACGCCGATCTCGCTGTTGTCTTCCGCCAGGTCGGACGCGTTCTCCAGCAGGTTAAGAAATCGGCGACCGTCGCCATCAGCAGCGCTCAGCAAAATCTTGAAGCCTTCGTCGCTGAGACTCAGCTGGCGCTTGCCCAACCCCTTGTCTTCGCCCAAGGCGCGCTGCAATAGCTTGCGCATCGCGGCTTCGTCCAGGCTCTTGAGCACATAGACCCGCGCCCGCGAGAGCAAGGCATTGTTCAATTCAAACGAAGGGTTTTCGGTGGTCGCACCGATAAATATCAGCGTGCCGTCTTCGACATAGGGCAGGAACGCATCCTGCTGCGACTTGTTGAAGCGATGCACTTCGTCGACAAACAGGATGGTGCGCTTGCCGTATTGCCCGGCCTGCTGCTTGGCCACCTCAACCGCCTGGCGGATCTCCTTGACCCCGGCCAGCACCGCCGAAACCGTTTCGAAGTGCGCATCCGAGACCTTCGCCAGCAACCGCGCCAGGGTGGTTTTACCCACCCCCGGCGGCCCCCAGAAAATCATCGAATGCAGCGCACCCTGCTCCAGGGCTTCGCGCAAAGGCTTGCCGCGAGCGAGCAGGTGTTCTTGCCCGACGTACTCATCCAGGTTGGTCGAACGCAAGCGCGCGGCCAAGGGTTGAGCAATCGGGTCACTTCGAAACAAATCCATGGGCAGCGCTTGAAACCTCTGGGCAGTTTATTCCTGGATCACGTCGGCACCCTTGGGGATGACGAACTTGAACTTGGAGGCATCCACAACGCCGTTGGCCTTGACCGCGGAGAACAGGATGTCGGTGCGCTGGCCGACGCTGTCGATCAGGCGCATGTTATTGATCACGCCGTTACCGAACGACAATTGCAGGCTGTCGAACAGCGTGTCCTTGGATTTCGGCTTGAGGGTGAACTCAATGACGTTGCTGGTTTGCTTGGAGGTGATATCAAAGCTGTCGCTGATTTTCGACACATCGCCCGACAGCAGCAGCGCCGGGGTCTGGTTCAAGCGCGGGTCGAGCTTCTTGATGGTCGCCTGTTCCAGGTCCGGGTCCCATAAAGTCACTTTCTGGCCGTCGGAGACGATGGTCTGCTCGTTCGGCGCGTCGGTTTTCCAGTAAAACAGGCCTGGGCGCTGCACAGCCATTTCACCGGCGGTTTCCTGCAACTGGGTGCCGCCGCCATCCAGGGTCAACTGGGAGAAGCGCGCGGTCAGAGTCTTGGATTGGTCCAGCAGGTTGGTCAGGCTTTTGACGGAGGCCGGATCAGCGTGGGCCGAAAGGGCCGTCAAGGCCAGGGCCGGCAACAACAGCATGCGGATAAGACGCATGGGAGTCCTCATTGAGTCGTTAGGGCGTGCCGCGTGCTGCCACGCGGCACGGGATCAGTCGCGCATCTGCCCGGGGGCGATGACTTCGCGCGAGCCGTTGGTGTTCATGGCGGTCACGACGCCGGCGTTTTCCATGGCTTCGATCATGCGGGCGGCGCGGTTGTAGCCAATTTTCAGTTTGCGCTGCACCGCAGAGATCGAGGCGCGGCGGCTTTCCAGCACGAAGGCCACGGCTTCGTCGTAGAGCGCGTCGGTTTCGGCGTCATCGTCGCCACCGCTGCTGCCGCCGTCAAAGCCACTGCCGGCTTCTTCGACACCGGCGAGGATGTCGTCGTTGTATTCCGGCGCGCCGCGCAGTTTCCAGGCTTCCACCACGCGGTGTACTTCGTCATCGGAAACGAACGCGCCGTGAACCCGGATCGGCAGGCTGGTGCCCGGCGGCATGTAGAGCATGTCACCGTGGCCCAGCAGCTGTTCGGCGCCGCCCTGGTCGATGATGGTGCGCGAGTCGATCTTGCTCGAAACCTGGAACGCCATGCGCGTAGGAATGTTGGCCTTGATCAGACCGGTGATCACGTCCACCGACGGCCGCTGGGTCGCCAGGATCAAGTGAATACCGGCAGCACGGGCCTTCTGGGCGATACGTGCGATCAGTTCTTCAACCTTCTTGCCGACGATCATCATCATGTCGGCAAATTCGTCGACCACCACCACGATGGTCGGCAGCTTGGTCAGCAGCGGTGCTTCGTCATGGATGCTTTCGCGCTTGTACAGCGGGTCGGTCAGCGGTGTGCCGGCGTCCTGGGCTTCCTTGACCTTGGCGTTGAAGCCCGACAGGTTACGCACGCCCATCTTCGCCATCAGCTTATAGCGGCGCTCCATCTCGGCGACGCTCCAACGCAAGGCGTTGGCCGCGTCCTTCATGTCGGTGACCACCGGGCACAGCAAGTGCGGAATGCCTTCGTAGATCGACAATTCCAACATCTTCGGGTCGATCATGATCAGCTTGGCGTCATCCGGGCCGGACTTGAACAGGATCGACAGGATCATCGCGTTCACGCCCACCGACTTACCGGAACCGGTCGTACCGGCCACCAGCAAGTGCGGCATTTTTGCCAGGTCGGTAATCACCGGCTTGCCGCCGATGTCGTGGCCCAGGGCCAAGGTAACCGGCGATTTGAAGTTGTCGTATTCCGGCGTCGACAGCACTTCGGAGAAGCGCACGATCTGACGGTCTTCGTTGGGAATCTCGATGCCCACCGTGGTCTTGCCGGGGATCACTTCCACAACCCGTACGCTGGTTACGGCCAGGGAACGCGCCAGGTCTTTCGCCAGGTTGGAGATGCGGCTGACCTTGACGCCGGCAGCCGGCTGGATTTCGTAACGGGTAATCACAGGGCCGGGATGGATCGAATCCACGGAGACTTCGACGCCGAATTCCTTGAGCTTGATTTCCAGCAGGTGGCCGACAGCAGCCAAGGATTCCGGCGAGTAATTAAGTTGTTTCTTTTCAGCCGGGTCGAGAATCGAGATCGGCGGCAAGGTGCCTTCCACGGCGCTGTCGACAAACAACGGCGCCTGTTTCTCTTTCTGCACACGATGGCTCGGCTCGGGCGCCTTGGGCGGCGCCGGGGCGATCACCGGCGGCACCTGCTTCTCGCGGTCCGACATGTGTTTGCTCAGGGCTTGCTCGCGCTCGATCAGGCGTTCCTTGACCTTGGCCTGCTCGCGCCGGTCCGGCGTGGTCGGGGCCACGACCTCATTGACGCGGGTATCCACCTCACGCAGCTGCGCCACCATGCGCTTGCGCTCTACGCGGGCCGACCACCAACGGTTGGCGGCGCCTTGGAACAGCTCCAGCAGGTCGAGGGTGATCTTGCCGGTCACGTCCATCACCTTGAACCACGACAGGTCGGTGAACACCGTGAGGCCGAACAGGAACAGCGCGATAAACATCAAGGTGCTGCCCTGGATATTCAGGGTCTTGCGCGCCAGGTCGCCGAGGCTTTCGCCCAGCGCACCGCCCGCGCCCGCCGGCAGGCCGGTCGGTGCATGGAAGTGAATATGCGCCAGTGCGGCGCCGGACAGCACCAGGAACACCAGGCCGATCAAACGCCAGGAGAACAGCCAGCCGCTCCACTGCCATGGCTCGTGACGCTGGCGGAAGATTTGCCAGGTCTTGATCGCCAGCAGCAGCGGGAAGATATACGCGAAGTAACCCAGCACCATAAACAGGATGTCGGCGCTGTAGGAACCGGCGGGGCCGCCGAAGTTCTGCACGTCTTCGATCTTGCTGTTGTGGCTCCAGCCGGGATCGTCCTTGCCATAGGTGAGCAAGGCCATCATCAGGAACAGGCACAGCGCGCCAATGGCAATCAGCGCGCCTTCCTTGAGTCGGTAGTGCAGGTGCTGGCGCCAGGCGGGCACGACTGCTGCTTTAGGTGTTGCGGCGGATTTCTTCAAAACGGGTCTTTTCCTGCGCCTTTAGCGCGTCCATCTGTTGAATGACTGCAAATACTGCCCAATCCGAGCAGCTGAAAATTAACCAATACCAGTGAATCTACGTTTAACACCCGCTGATGTTTGGGTGAAATGGCGACAACGCCACAATGGCCGCATTGTACGGGTTTGCGCCGACGATGCCACGCCCTTGCCCATCACCGGAGAGCATAGACAATTGAAGTGTCACAGCATGTTCAATTTGAGCATGCATTGTCTTTGCTGACAAAGGCTTATGAGCTGTATTTAGCAATCCAGGCAAGCTTGGCAAATGGCCTGCATGGCCCAGCCCCGATTACGACCGCACCCACGGAGCAGAGTTGCAGCAACACGCGCTCACGCTTAACCGTGCGGATATCGGATTCGGGCTGGCCCCACAGCGCTGCGTCGACAATAATCACCGCTCTTGCGGCAGGCCACAGACCTGCCACTGCCCTCCCCTTCCGTAAGCCTGGATGCCATGCTGACCTGGTTGCAACGCGATTCCCTGACATTTCCGCCGCTGGCCAAGGCCATGCGCGAACCCAATGGCTTGCTTGCCGCCGGTGGCGACTTGTCGGCCGAACGCCTGATCCAGGCCTATCGCCACGGCTGCTTTCCGTGGTTTTCCGAAGGCCAGCCGATCCTCTGGTGGTCGCCGGACCCACGCACGGTGATATTTCCCGACGAGCTGCACGTCTCGCGCAGCCTCGGCAAATTGTTGCGCCAGCAGCGCTACACCGTGACCTTCGACCAGGACTTCGCCGCCGTCATCCAGGCGTGCGCCGCGCCACGCAGCTATGCCGATGGCACCTGGATCACCGAAGGCATCCAGAGCGCCTACCTGGCGCTGCACCAGCGCGGCTACGCGCACTCCGTGGAGGTGTGGGACCAGGGCGAGCTGGTCGGCGGCCTGTATGGCCTGGCGATGGGTCAACTGTTCTTTGGGGAGTCGATGTTCAGCCGCGCTGATAACGCCTCGAAATTCGGCTTCGCCACGCTGACCCGGCAACTGCAGGCCTGGGGTTTTGTGCTGGTCGACTGCCAGATGCCCAATGATCACTTGCACAGCCTCGGCGCCCGCGCCATACCGCGCAGTGAATTCGCGGACTTTTTGCGCAACCATTTGGATCAACCCAGCTCTGGACCGTGGGTTTCCTAGGCGACTTCCTCGCACCTGGCTTACACTTATTTCAAAGCTTATCCCGAGGGTTGATCATGACCGAGCTGGCGCGCTTGAAGTTTTATGCCACTCAAGCTCACTCTTGCAGCTATCTGCCCGACGAGCAGGCCACCACGCTGTTCCTCGACCCCAGCCAGCCGATGGACGTGCACGTGTACGCCGACCTGTCGGAGATGGGGTTTCGGCGCAGCGGCGATCACCTGTACCGGCCCCACTGCCAGAACTGCAATGCCTGCGTGCCGGCGCGCATCCCGACTGCGCAGTTTTTGCCGGACCGCAACCAGAAGCGCATCCTCAAGCGCAATGCCGACCTGACCATCACCGCCACCAAACCGCACTTCAGCGAAGAATATTTCGACCTCTACCAGCGCTACATCGAACAACGGCATGCCGACGGCGACATGTTCCCGCCCAGCCGCGATCAATTTTCGACGTTCCTGGTGCGCGACTTGCCGTTTTCACGTTTCTACGAGTTCCGCCTGGAGGGTCGCCTGCTGGCGGTGGCCGTCACCGATTTGCTGCCCAACGGCCTGTCGGCGGTGTACACCTTCTATGAACCGACCGAAGAACGTCGCAGCCTGGGACGCTTTGCGATCCTGTGGCAAATCGGCGAAGCCCTGCGCCAGGAACTCGAAGCGGTGTACCTCGGATACTGGATCAAAAACTGCAAAAAGATGAACTACAAGACCCAATATCGGCCCATTGAGCTGCTGATTAATCAAAGATGGGTAACGCTTAACTAGAACCCCTTGGCTTAAACACCCTTTTTCGGGCACAATGCACGCCGCTTTTGCCTGGCGCAGTTGCACCGGGCCATTCACTGGATACCGAGGGCTTTACTGCATGTCGAAAGAAGACAGCTTCGAAATGGAAGGCACTGTCGTCGACACCCTGCCCAACACCATGTTTCGTGTGGAGTTGGAAAATGGGCACGTCGTAACCGCGCATATCTCCGGCAAGATGCGCAAGAACTACATTCGTATTCTTACCGGTGACAAAGTGCGCGTCGAGCTGACGCCCTATGACTTGAGCAAAGGGCGCATCACCTACCGCGCTCGCTAATCAAGTCAATACAAAGCGCCCGGTTATGCCGGGCGTTTTTGTGTGTGCGTGATTTAACAGCCACACCTTAACCCTGTGGGAGCTGGCTTGCCTGCGATAGCGGTGGGTCAGATAAAGATTTTTTCCTGACAGAACGCTATCGCAGGCAAGCCAGCTCCCACAGTTGACCTCAATTGTTCTGGGGGACACATTCCAAGTTCACAGACAGCAAAAAGGCGCCTTTCGGCGCCTTTTGCTTTTCC
Organism: Pseudomonas sp. R76; assembly: GCF_009834565.1. Classification (GTDB taxonomy): domain Bacteria; phylum Pseudomonadota; class Gammaproteobacteria; order Pseudomonadales; family Pseudomonadaceae; genus Aquipseudomonas. The sequence continues at coordinate 2,699,295 of NZ_CP019428.1, read as the reverse complement.
TGCAACTATCGATCAGGCCATTTCAGCCGTGGTTTCGAACTCGAAGGTCAGCTCGCCGTCCTTCAGGTCGATATGCACCACGCCACCATGGTCGGAGAGTTCGCCGAACAGGATCTCTTCGGCCAATGGCCGCTTGATCTTGTCCTGGATCAGACGCGCCATTGGGCGAGCGCCCATTGCCGCGTCGTAGCCACCTTCGGCCAGCCAGTTGCGCGCCGCGTCCGTCACGTCCAGCTGCACGCGCTTGTCTTCCAACTGCGCTTGAAGCTCGGTAAGGAACTTGTCCACCACGCTTTTGATGACCTCATGGCTGAGGCGACCAAACTGGATAATGGTGTCCAGACGGTTGCGGAACTCCGGCGTGAAGCTCTTCTTGATCACTTCCATTGCATCCGAAGAGTGATCCTGGTGCGTAAAGCCAATCGAAGCCCGCGCAGCGGTTTCAGCGCCGGCGTTGGTGGTCATGATTACGATCACATTGCGGAAGTCCGCCTTGCGCCCGTTGTTGTCGGTCAGGGTACCGTGGTCCATGACCTGCAACAGCAGGTTGAAGACTTCCGGGTGGGCCTTCTCGATTTCATCGAGCAGCAATACGCAATGCGGCTGCTTGGTGATTGCCTCGGTCAACAGACCGCCCTGGTCAAACCCGACATAGCCCGGAGGCGCACCGATCAGGCGCGACACGGTGTGACGCTCCATGTATTCGGACATGTCGAAGCGGACCAGCTCAATGCCCATGGCCTTGGCCAACTGCCGCGCCGCTTCGGTCTTGCCGACGCCGGTCGGGCCTGCGAACAGGAACGAACCGACAGGCTTGTCCGGCGACTTGAGGCCCGCACGCGACAACTTGATCGCGGTGGACAACGCGTCGATGGCCGCATCCTGACCAAACACGGTGAGCTTGAGGTCGCGCTCCAGATTACGCAGCAGCTCCTTGTCGGAACTGTTGACGTGTTTTGGCGGAATCCGCGCGATCTTCGCCACGATGTCCTCGACTTGCTGCACGTCGATGCGTTTCACGCGCTTCTCGACCGGCTGCAGGCGCTGGTAGGCGCCCGCCTCGTCGATCACGTCGATGGCCTTGTCCGGCATGTGCCGGTCATTAATGTAACGCGACGCCAACTCAGCCGCGGCACGCAGCGCCTCATCGGTGTACTCGATGCCATGGTGCGCTTCGAAACGCCCCTTGAGGCCGCGCAGGATGCCGATGGTGTCTTCAACCGAAGGTTCGGACACGTCGACTTTCTGGAAGCGCCGCGCCAGGGCACGGTCCTTCTCGAAAATGCCACGGAATTCCTGGAACGTGGTCGAACCGATGCAGCGGATATCACCCGACGACAGCAGCGGTTTGAGCAGGTTCGAGGCGTCCATCACCCCACCGGATGCCGCACCGGCACCAATAATGGTGTGGATCTCATCGATAAACAGGATCGCCTGCGGGCGTTTTTTCAGCTCACCGAGCAACGCTTTGAAGCGCTTCTCGAAATCGCCACGGTACTTGGTCCCGGCGAGTAACGCGCCGAGGTCAAGGGAGTAGACGACGCTGTTGGCCAGCAGGTCAGGCACCTGGTTATCGACAATGCGCTTGGCCAGGCCTTCGGCAATTGCGGTTTTACCCACGCCCGCCTCACCCACCAGCAACGGATTGTTCTTGCGACGACGCGCGAGGATCTGCGCTACACGCTCAACCTCAAGCTCACGCCCCACCAGCGGATCGATCCGCCCCTGGCGCGCCAGTTCATTGAGGTTGCTGGCATAGGCATCCAATGGATTGCCCGAAGAAGAAGACTCACCGCCCTCGTCGTCCTGCATATCCTGTTCACCCTCGGAATGATCGCCGTGCCCAGGCACCTTGGAGATACCGTGGGCGATGTAGTTGACGACATCAATACGGGCAACGCTCTGCTGTTTCAGCAGGAACACCGCCTGGCTTTCCTGTTCGCTGAAGATCGCCACAAGCACATTGGCGCCTGTGACTTCACGCTTACCGGAGCTCTGTACGTGGAAAACAGCACGCTGCAGTACCCGCTGGAAGCCCAGGGTTGGCTGGGTCTCGCGGTCCTCGTCATGCACGGGGATCAGCGGCGTGGTGGAGTCGATAAACTCCTGCAGGTCATGCTTGAGTTTGTCGAGGTTGGCGCCGCACGCACGTAAAACGGTGGCGGCAGCTTCGTTATCCAAAAGTGCCAGCAGCAGGTGTTCGACGGTCATGAACTCATGACGCTTCGAACGAGCCTCCTTGAAGGCAAGATTGAGGGTGACTTCGAGCTCGCGGTTTAACATAGCTTCACCTCATACCCAAGTGGTCGGCGTTAACCGTCCTTCTCGATTTCACAGAGTAGCGGATGCTGGCTTTCCCTGGCGTACTGGTTGACCTGCATGGCCTTTGTCTCGGCGATGTCGCGGGTAAACACTCCACATACTGCTCGTCCTTCTGTGTGAACGGCCAGCATTACCTTGGTCGCCAACTCGCGGTTCAGGTTAAAAAACACCTCGAGTACTTCGACCACGAAATCCATCGGTGTGTAGTCATCATTGAACAAAACCACCTTGTACATCGGCGGCGCCTGTAGGGCAGGCTTCGCTTCCTGAACAGCAATGCCTGCAGAACCGTCGTCATCGTGTTCCTGATCCGGGCGATCCTGATTGAATGTTAGTCGAATCTGGCTGTTTGCATGCATGGAAAGAAAGTTTCGTCAGTGGTTCAAATACAGTGATGGGGGCGACCTGTCAGAATTTCAACACTGACCGTATGGTCGCCTTGACTATCGGCGAAACGGTGTTACAACCAATAGAGCCCACAGTGGGTAAAAAAGGTCCGCGCAGTCAACCTTATTTATTCGGGTTAGGACGGATAAACTGGATGATACTCCAGTGATGGAGTCTGGTGCAGAGGGATATGAGCATGGCTAGTGGTAAGGTCAAGTGGTTCAACAACGCCAAGGGGTATGGCTTCATTATCGAAGACGGCAAGGATGAAGACCTTTTTGCGCATTTCTCAGCGATTACCATGGATGGGTATAAAACGCTGAAAGCGGGCCAGGCGGTGGAGTTTGAAATCATCCAGGGGCCCAAGGGCCTGCATGCTGTTGCCATCAGTGCAGCCGGCGCGGCCAAAACTGGAAGCCCCCACGACGAGACCCGCGAAAATGGGCTCAAGACTGATCAACCCACTCAATCAAAAACGAAACAAACGGCCTGATCAGCGCTTATGCAACGCAAAAAAAACCGGCGGTTCTGACTCATCAGGACCGCCGGTTTTTTTATAACCTCAGCTTCACATATGCCAAATCAACGCATCGCCAAACCCAGACGACGACACCAACTTGGCGCCCTCCATCAAGCGCTCAAAGTCATAGGTCACGGTCTTGGCCGAAATAGCACCATTGGTGCCTTTGATGATCAAGTCAGCCGCTTCCGTCCAGCCCATGTGCCGCAGCATCATTTCTGCCGACAGAATCAATGAACCCGGGTTGACCTGATCCTTGCCTGCATATTTGGGTGCAGTACCGTGGGTGGCTTCAAACATCGCCACGGTGTCCGACAGGTTGGCGCCCGGCGCAATACCGATACCGCCCACCTCCGCCGCCAGGGCGTCCGACAGGTAGTCACCGTTCAGGTTGAGGGTGGCGATCACGTCATACTCAGCCGGGCGCAGCAGGATTTGCTGGAGCATCGCGTCGGCGATAGCGTCCTTGACCACCACATTCTTGCCGGTTTTCGGGTTTTTGAACTGCATCCACGGGCCGCCGTCGAGCAGGGTCGCGCCAAACTCTTTCTCGGCAATGCCGTAGGCCCATTCTTTGAAGGCACCTTCGGTGAACTTCATGATGTTGCCTTTGTGCACAATGGTCAGCGAGTCGCGATCATTATCCACGACATATTGCAGCGCTTTACGCGCCAGGCGCTCAGTGCCTTCCTTGGAGACCGGCTTGATGCCAATCCCGCAGTCCTGATCGAAGCGGATCTTGGTCACGCCCATTTCTTCCTTCAGGAACTTGATGACCTTGATCGCCTCCGGCGAACCGGCCTTCCACTCGATACCGGCGTAAATATCCTCGGAATTCTCACGGAAGATGGTCATGTCGACGTCGCCAGGTTTCTTGACCGGGCTGGGCACACCTTCAAACCAGCGCACCGGGCGCAGGCACACATACAGGTCGAGCTGTTGGCGCAGTGCCACGTTCAAGGAACGAATGCCGCCACCCACCGGCGTGGTCAGCGGACCTTTGATGGAAACCACGTAATCCTTGACCGCATCCAGGGTTTCCTGGGGCAGCCAAGTGTCCTGGTCGTAGACTTGAGTGGCTTTCTCGCCGGCATACACCTCCATCCAGGAGATCTTGCGCTTGCCGCCGTAGGCCTTTTCAACAGCTGCGTCGACCACCTTGATCATCACCGGGCTGATGTCGACGCCAATACCGTCACCTTCTATATAAGGGATGATCGGTTGATCAGGAACATTGAGAGAATGGTCTGCATTGACGGTGATTTTGTCGCCGACTGCCGGAACCTGAATCTTCTTGTATCCCATGCTGAACTCCATCTATGGATTGAACATCTGGCTGCGTTCGAGCCTACTCCAGATAAATGGCGACTGAAACCTCGCGCCATGCTCATTTGCATCGAAAACAGCATAATTTGTCGCCTACAAGCCTGAAAGCAAAGGCAAAATCGCCAATCTTGAGCACATCGTGCCTGCGTGGCGACAGATTGACGCCTGCGACCTTTAGACCAATGGACGACACACCTTTTGTATGAAGGCTCGGCGTAAGCATAGCGACCTATGTATAATGCCGCCGCTGACCCAAGAGTCACGACGGCGGACCGCTCTAGAACAACGCCCTCCGCCAGAAAGCAGGACTAATACAATAGTCCACCCGCTTGACGCTCGACTGATGCAAACCAACATCACCGCGAAGAAACCTCGACATTTCGCTCATGGATGACTTTGAACGAACGCGCTCCACCCGGCGCATCTCGAGTTTCTGCGCACGCTTTCAGCAAAGAAGAGAGTTAATCCGAATATGCCCACCCGCTCGAAGATCATCTACACCTTCACCGACGAAGCCCCGGCCCTCGCCACCTATTCACTGCTGCCTATCGTAGAGGCCTTCACCGCTTCCGCTGATATTGCCGTGGAAACCCGCGACATTTCCCTCGCCGCGCGCATCCTCGCAAGCTTCCCCGAGCAACTGGGCGCCAAGGCTATCCCGGACCACCTCGCCGAACTGGGCGACCTGGCCGTTACGCCTGAAGCCAACATCATCAAGCTGCCTAACATCAGCGCCTCGACCCCGCAGCTGCAAGCGGCGATCAAGGAACTGCAGGCCCAGGGCTACGCCCTGCCGGACTACCCGGAAACCGTAACCACCGACGCGGAAAAAGAAACCCGTGCACGTTACGACAAGGTCAAGGGCAGCGCCGTGAACCCGGTACTGCGCGAAGGCAACTCCGACCGCCGCGCACCGCTGTCGGTCAAGAACTATGCGCGCAAGCACCCGCACAAAATGGGCGCCTGGGCTGCCGACTCCAAGTCGCACATCGCGCACATGAACAACGGCGACTTCTACGGCAGCGAAAAAGCCGTGCAGATCGAAGCCGCTGACGCTGTCAAAATCGAGCTGATCGCTCAAGACGGCACCGCGACCGTCCTGAAAGAGAAGACTTCGGTACAGGCCGGCGAAATCATCGACACCGCCGTGCTGAGCAAAAAAGCCCTGCGCGCGTTCATCGCCGCTGAAATCGAAGACGCCAAGAAACAAGGCGTGCTGCTGTCGGTTCACTTGAAAGCCACCATGATGAAGGTCTCCGACCCGATCATGTTCGGCCAGATCGTTGCCGAGTTCTATAAAGACGCCCTGACCAAGCACGCCACCGTGCTGGAGCAGATCGGCTTTAACCTCAACAACGGCATCGGCGACCTGTACGCTCGCATCAAGGCCCTGCCGGCCGACCAGCAAGCGCAGATCGAAGCTGACATTCAGGCGGTCTACGCCGCTCGCCCATCGCTGGCGATGGTCAACTCCGACAAAGGCATCACCAACCTGCACGTGCCGAGCGACGTGATCGTCGACGCCTCGATGCCGGCCATGATCCGTGACTCCGGCAAAATGTGGGGCACCGACGGCCAGCTGCACGACACCAAGGCGGTGATCCCGGATCGCTGCTACGCCACCATCTACCAAGCCGTCATCGAAGACTGCAAGGCCAATGGCGCTTTCGACCCAACCACCATGGGCAGCGTGCCAAACGTTGGCCTGATGGCGAAGAAAGCCGAAGAGTACGGCTCCCACGACAAGACCTTCCAGATCAAGGCTGACGGCGTTGTCCGCGTCACCGACAGCAAGGGCACCCTGCTGATGGAACAGGCGGTTGAAGCCGGCGACATCTTCCGCATGTGCCAGACCAAAGACGCGCCGATCCAGGACTGGGTCAAACTGGCCGTCAACCGTGCCCGCGCCAGCAACACCCCGGCGATTTTCTGGCTGGACCCACAGCGCGCTCACGACGGCGTCGTGGTCGAGAAAGTTCAGGCTTACCTGAAAGACCACAACACCGAAGGCCTGGACATCCGCATCATGTCGCCGGTCGACGCGATGAAGTTCACCCTGGAGCGCACCCGCAAGGGCCTGGACACCATCTCGGTGACCGGTAACGTGCTGCGCGACTACCTGACCGACCTGTTCCCGATCATGGAACTGGGCACCAGCGCCAAGATGCTGTCGATCGTGCCGCTGATGAACGGTGGTGGCCTGTTCGAAACCGGCGCCGGCGGTTCGGCTCCGAAACACGTGCAGCAACTGGTTGAAGAGAACTTCCTGCGCTGGGATTCCCTGGGCGAGTTCCTGGCCCTGGCCGCTTCCCTTGAGCATTTGGGTGTCACCTACAACAACCCGAAAGCCCTGGTGCTGTCCAAGACCCTGGACCAGGCCACCGGCCAGTTCCTCGACAACAACAAGTCGCCATCGCGCAAAGTCGGCAACATCGACAACCGCGGCAGCCACTTCTACCTGGCGCTGTACTGGGCTCAAGCCCTGGCCGCCCAGACCGAAGACACTGCACTGCAAGCGCAGTTCGGCGAACTGGCCAAAACCCTGACCGACAACGAGGCAACCATCGTTGCCGAGCTGAACGCCGTACAGGGCAAGCCAGTGGACATCGGCGGCTACTACGCGCCGAACCCGGAGCTGACCAGCAAAGCCATGCGCCCAAGCAACACCCTCAACGCGGCCATTGCCAAGTTGAAGTAAGGTTGTAAGGATGCAAAGAAGCCCCGGCCCCGTGCCGGGGTTTCTGTTTCAGGACACTACGGTTTTGCTGAATACACCGGATCAAAATGTGGGAGCGGGCTTGCTCGCGAAGGCGGTGTGCCAGTCGCCCGATGCGCAACCTGACCCAGCGCATTCGCGAGCAAGCCCGCTCCCACACTGGCTGCAATCCTGCCCAAAGACCGCACCGCACCATGAATCGAGGTTTTGAATGACCTGGCAACCCCACATCACCGTCGCCACCATCGTCGAAGACAACGGCCGCTTCCTGATGGTCGAAGAACTCAAGGGCGGCCGCGCCGTGCTCAACCAGCCCGCCGGCCACCTGGACCCGGACGAAACCCTGACCGAAGCCGCCGTGCGCGAAACCCTCGAAGAAACCGGCTGGGACGTCGAGGCCACCGGCATTGTCGGCATCTACCTGTACACCGCGCCCAGCAATGGCGTGACCTATCAGCGCGTCTGCTTCACCGCCAACGCCCTGAAACACCACCCGGACTATCAGCTCGATGAAGGCATCGTGCGCGCCCGCTGGCTGACCCGTGACGAGCTGATGGCCTTGCGCGACGACTGGCGCAGCGAGCTGATCATCCGCTGTATCGACGATTATTTGGCCGGCCAGCGCCACAGTCTCGAACTGATCCGCCCTTCTCTTTAGCCTTGCGGGCGCGAGCCTGCTAGAATCGCGTCCTTTTTCAAGACACCCGTTGAAACCCTATGCGTGATCCAGCCCCTTCTGACACACAAAAGAAGCGCGTCATCGTCGGCATGTCCGGCGGCGTGGATTCTTCCGTTTCCGCCGTTCTGCTCATGGAGCAGGGTTATGAGGTGGAAGGCCTGTTCATGAAGAACTGGGAAGAAGACGATGGAACGGAATATTGCACCGCCATGGACGACCTGGCGGACGCCCAGGCCGTGTGTGACAAGATCGGCATCAAGCTGCACACCGCCAACTTCGCCGCCGAGTACTGGGACAACGTGTTCGAGCACTTCCTGGCCGAATACAAGGCCGGCCGCACGCCGAACCCCGACATCCTGTGTAACCGCGAGATCAAGTTCAAGGCGTTCCTCGACTACGCCATGATCCTCGGCGCCGACCTGATCGCCACCGGCCACTACGTGCGCCGTCGCGACGTCGATGGCCGCACCGAACTGCTCAAAGGCCTGGACCCGAACAAGGACCAGAGCTACTTCCTGCACGCCGTCGGCGGCGAACAGATCGCCAAGACCCTGTTCCCGGTGGGCGAGCTGGAAAAACCCGAAGTGCGCAGGATTGCCGAGAAACACGGCCTGGCCACCGCCAAGAAAAAGGACTCCACCGGGATCTGCTTTATCGGCGAGCGCCGCTTCAGTGACTTCCTCAAGCAATACCTGCCGGCACAACCGGGCGAGATCAAAACCACCGAAGGTGATGTCATCGGCCGCCACCACGGCCTGATGTACCACACTATCGGCCAGCGCCAGGGCCTGGGCATCGGTGGTTTGAAAGACGCAGGTGAGGAGCCGTGGTACGTGCTGGTCAAGGACCTGGAACACAACGTGCTGATCGTCGGCCAGGGCAATGAACACCCGCTGCTGTTCTCCGGCGCGCTGCTGGCCTCGGACATCTATTGGGTCAACCCGATCGACCTGAGCAGCCCGCGCCGCCTGACCGCCAAAGTGCGTTACCGCCAAGGCGACCAGCCCTGCACCCTGGAAAAAACCGCCAGCGGCTATCGCGCCACCTTCGATGACCCGCAACGCGCGGTCACGCCTGGCCAGTCCGTGGTGTTCTATGACGGTGAAATTTGCCTGGGCGGCGGCGTGATTGAAGTCGCCGAACCCTGGAGCAAATCGGCATGAGCCCGACCCAGGAGCAATTGACCGCACTCGGCGGGGTTTTCCTCGCCGCGGTACTGGTCGACAAGATCGCCAAGACCGGCCAGGTCACCGAGGCCGGCCTGACGTGCATGCTCGGCAGCCTGCTGATCCGCGACCCCAAGGACACCCTCGAGGTGTATGGCGGTGACGACCTGGCGCTGCGTGAAGGCTACCGCGCGCTGATCGGCGCCCTGGAGCGCGACCCCAGCACCTTGCAGCGTGAGCCGTTGCGCTACGCCCTGTCGATGCTCGGCCTTGAGCGCCAACTGGCCAAGCGTGACGACCTGCTGGAAACCATCGGCAAGCGCCTGCCGCAAATCCAGTCCCAGGTGGAACACTTCGGCCCGGCCCACGAGAACGTGATCGCCGCCTGTGGTGCGCTGTACCAGGACACCCTGAGCACCTTGCGCCAGCGCATTCAGGTGCACGGCGACATGCGCAACCTGCAGCAACCGAACAACGCCTCGAAAATCCGCGCCCTGCTCCTGGCCGGTATTCGTTCGGCGCGGTTGTGGCGCCAGTTGGGCGGCCATCGCTGGCAACTGGTGATCAGCCGACGCAAATTGCTTAAAGAGCTTTACCCGTTGATGCGCAACGAATAAGTCGCAGCAACCCACTTTTTTATCGCCTCACGCGTAATACGCCGGTCAGTTGGCAACGGATCGGCGGATTTTTTCATGTATGATACGCGCCCCATTTCGTTGCCCGACTGTCCGAGAACACCCCATGCAGCTCTCTTCGCTCACTGCGGTTTCCCCTGTTGACGGCCGCTACGCCGGCAAAACCCAGGCCCTGCGCCCTATTTTCAGCGAATACGGTTTGATCCGTGCTCGTGTTCTGGTTGAAGTGCGCTGGCTCCAGCGCCTGGCCGCTCACCCCGCCATCAGCGAAGTGCCGGCGTTTTCCGCCGAAGCCAACGCTGTATTGAACACCCTGGCGGAAAACTTCTCCCTGGAGCACGCCGAGCGTGTGAAAGAGATCGAGCGCACCACCAACCACGACGTTAAAGCCATCGAATACCTGCTCAAAGAGCAAGCGGCCAAGCTGCCGGAACTGGCCAAGGTCAGCGAATTCATCCACTTTGCCTGCACCAGCGAGGACATCAACAACCTGTCCCACGCCCTGATGCTGCGCGAAGGCCGTGATGACGTGATGCTGCCGCTGATGCGCCAGACCGCCAACGCCATCCGCGAACTGGCGATCCGTTTCGCCGACGTGCCAATGCTGTCGCGCACCCACGGCCAGCCGGCCTCGCCGACCACGTTGGGCAAAGAACTGGCCAACGTGGTGTACCGTCTGGAGCGCCAGATCGCTCAAGTCGCCGCCGTGCCGCTGCTGGGCAAGATCAACGGCGCCGTGGGCAACTACAACGCCCACCTCTCCGCCTACCCGGAAATCGACTGGGAAGAAAATGCCCGCGCGTTCATCGAAGACGAGCTGGGCCTGGGCTTCAACCCCTACACCACGCAGATTGAGCCGCACGACTACATTGCCGAGCTGTTCGACGCGATTGCGCGCTTCAACACCATCCTGATCGACTTCGATCGCGATATCTGGGGCTACATCTCCCTGGGCTACTTCAAGCAGCGCACCATTGCCGGTGAAATCGGTTCGTCGACCATGCCGCACAAGGTCAACCCGATCGACTTCGAAAACTCCGAAGGCAACCTCGGCATCGCCAACGCCCTGTTCCAGCACCTGGCCAGCAAGTTGCCGATCTCCCGCTGGCAGCGCGACCTGACCGACTCCACCGTACTGCGCAACCTCGGCGTGGGCTTCGCTCACAGCGTGATCGCCTACGAAGCCAGCCTCAAAGGCATCAGCAAGCTTGAGCTCAACGAGCAGAAAATCGCCGCTGACCTGGACGCGTGCTGGGAAGTGTTGGCCGAGCCGATCCAGACCGTAATGCGCCGCTACAACATCGAAAACCCGTACGAGAAACTCAAAGAGTTGACGCGCGGCAAGGGCATCAGCCCTGAGGCGCTGCAAACTTTCATCGACGGCCTGGACATGCCAGCCGCGGCCAAGGCCGAGCTGAAACTGCTCACCCCGGCCAACTACATCGGCAACGCGGTGGCCCAAGCCAAGCGCATCTGATCAGCGCAAGCCCTCTTGAGACGCCCGGCCGCGCCGGGCGTTTTTATTCCAGTCTGAAAAGTGCTTTCTTTCAATAGGTTACACATGAATCCTGATATCCCTCTTCAACTTCTGGGCGGCATCACGGCACGGGAATTCCTGCGCGACTACTGGCAGAAAAAACCGCTGCTGATCCGCCAGGCCATCCCTGACTTCGAAAGCCCCATCGACGCCGACGAACTGGCAGGCCTGGCCCTGGAAGAAGAAGTCGAATCGCGCCTGGTGATCGAGCACGGCGAACGCCCGTGGGAACTGCGCCGCGGCCCGTTCGCCGAAGACGCCTTCAGCACCTTGCCTGAGCGTGAGTGGACTCTGCTGGTGCAGGCCGTTGACCAGTTCGTGCCGGAAGTGGCCGAGCTGCTGGAGCACTTTCGCTTCCTGCCAAGCTGGCGCATCGACGACGTGATGATCAGCTTTGCCGCACCCGGCGGCAGCGTTGGCCCGCACTTCGATAACTACGACGTGTTCCTGCTGCAAGCCCAAGGCAAGCGCAACTGGAAAATCGGCCAGATGTGCAATTCCGAAAGCCCGCTGCTGCAGCACGCCGACCTGCGCATCCTCGCCGACTTCGATCAATCTGAAGAATGGGTGCTGGAACCGGGCGACATGCTTTACCTGCCGCCGCGCCTGGCGCACTTCGGCATTGCCGAAGATGACTGCATGACCTACTCGGTAGGCTTCCGTGCGCCAAGTGCTGCTGAAGTGCTGACCCACTTCACCGACTTCCTCAGCCAATACCTGACGGACGAAGAGCGCTACACCGACGCTGACGCCCAACCGGTCAGCGACCCGCATCAGATTCAGGGCGACGCCCTCGACCGCCTGAAAAGCCTGCTGGCCGAGCACATGAGCGATGAGCGCATGCTGCTGACCTGGTTCGGCCAGTTCATGACCGAACCGCGCTACCCGGAACTGGTGGCCGGCGAAGAATTGGGCGAAGAAGACTTCATCAACAGCCTGGAAGGCGGCGCGATCCTGGTGCGCAACCCAAGCGCGCGCATGGCCTGGTCGGAAGTTGACGACGACGTGCTGCTGTTCGCCAGCGGCCAGAGCCGTTATCTGCCCGGCAAGCTGCGCGAGCTGCTGAAGCTGGTGTGCTCGGCCGACGCCCTGCACAGTGACAACCTTGGCGCATGGCTCGCGGACGAGGATGGTCGCGACCTGCTGTGCGAACTGGTCAAGCAAGGAAGCCTGGGATTTGCCGATGAATAAGATTCGCGTACGTGTCGCGGACTGGCGAAAGGATATCGACGAGATTCGGCGCATTCGTGAAGCGGTATTTATCGCTGAACAATCGGTTCCACCTGAGCTTGAGTGGGATTCGGACGACGCCGACGCGGTGCATTTCCTCGCGTTCGAAGGCGATTTTCCGATTGGCACCGCACGCCTGCTGGCCAGTGGCGAGATCGGCCGCGTATCGGTGCTCAAGGACTGGCGTGGCCTGAAAGTCGGCGACAAGCTGATGGACGCCGTGATTGGGTTGGCCGAGCAACGTGGCCAGACCAAACAGTTCCTCAGCGCGCAGGTGTATGCGGCGCCGTTCTACGAGCGGTTGGGTTTCAAGATTGTCAGCGATGAGTTTCTTGAGGTCGGGATTCCGCATGTAGATATGGTGCGCGGGGGCTGATCCAAAACCTTAGCGCTGCCATCGCAGGCAAGCCAGCTCCCACAGGGGAATGCATTCCAAATGTGGGAGCTGGCTTGCCTGCGATAGCGCCATCAGCAACACCCAAAATGCCCTGCCATGCCAGGGCATTTTGCCGTCTACGATTCAACTTGCGACCCACCAGGCCGACAAACTGGCACTATCACGCTAAATGACTCGCAGAGATAACGGACATGTCCCTACGCACCCTGCTCACCGCCCTCCTCCTGACTGCCAGCGTCTCAGCCGTGGCCGACACCGCCGTCGTCAACCTGAACAACCGCACCAGCGCCGACCTGCTGCCGGTGGCGCAGAACTTCATCGGCAAGGACGGCACCGTCAGCGCCTACGGCAACCAGCTCATTGTGAAAGCCGACCCTGGCAAGATCGAAGACCTGCGCGCCCTGCTCGCGCAGCTGGACACCCCCGCCAAGCGCCTGCTGATCACCGTCGACACCAACGAAAACAACCAGCAGAACACCGGCGACAGCCAGACCCGCATCATCAGCTACGGCACCGCCAGCCGTGACGGCGGCATCCAGCAGATCCAGGCCAGTGAAGGCGTGCCCGCGCTGATCCAGGTGGGCCAGAGCGTGCCGCTGACCACCACCCAGCCTGACGCCTACGGCCGCCCGCAAAACCAGACCCAGTATCGCAACGTCACCCAAGGCTTTTACGTCACCGCCAGCGTCACCGGCGAGACCGTACACCTGGCCATCAGTACCAACCGTGACCGCATGAGCCAGGAACGTCCCGATGTAGTGAGCGTGCAAAGTACCGACACAACCGTCAGCGGCCGCCTGGGTGAATGGATACCGCTGGCCGGCATCAACCGCGAGACTCAGGCCGACAAATCCTCTACAACCCGCAGCTACTCTACTCAGGGCCGCGATGACCTGACTTTGCGGGTCAAGGTCGACACCCTGAACTGAAGCACCAAAAACTGACTGATGAGTCGTCTTAGACTAAAGATGTAGTGCTTTGAAAAAATCACTACAAAACATTTGACGATCCAAAAAAGCCTGTGCATGATGGCCTCGCTCCCGCTAATCAGGGGCCCTGGCAAGGGCCTTCGGATCGCCGCTCTAAGCTACCCACCTGAGCCGATTCGTGTCTGTACCGCCCACAAGGTGTGTTTGACTTTGGTTGCGACTGGAACGAAGTTGTCCCGAGGGACGGAAGCTAACCAGGTAACCCGGCTACACACTGATGGATCGTACAGAGGCCCACGATGCCCGAAGACCGTTCGCAGTTTGCCCTTACCTGCTCAACTCCCCCCTTGAGCCATTCGTTCATCCCGTCGCCTTCCCCGCCAAACCCGACTTGACCGCCTAAGCTTCTGGTCAGCGAGCAGCCATCACCACGCACTGAATACGTGGCTGGCAAATGGAATTCTCCACCTAGACCTATGCGACGAGGTTTTTCCCCATGGCACTGACACGCGAACAGCAAATTGCAGCCCTTGAAAAAGATTGGGCTGAAAACCCACGCTGGAAAGGCGTAACCCGCGCTTATTCCGCTGCTGACGTCGTCCGCCTGCGTGGCTCGGTTCGACCTGAGCACACCTTTGCAAAACTCGGCGCTGAAAAACTGTGGAAGCTGGTCACCCAGGGTGCCAAGCCGTCCTTCCGCCCCGAGAAAGATTTCGTCAACTGCATGGGCGCCCTCACTGGCGGCCAGGCAGTCCAACAGGTGAAAGCCGGTATCCAGGCGATCTACCTGTCCGGCTGGCAAGTGGCAGCGGACAACAACTCCGCTGAATCCATGTACCCCGACCAATCGCTGTACCCGGTGGACTCCGTGCCAACCGTGGTCAAGCGCATCAACAACTCGTTCCGCCGTGCCGACCAGATCCAGTGGAAAGCCGGTAAAGGCCCGGGCGACGAAGGCTACATCGACTACTTCGCACCGATCGTGGCAGACGCTGAAGCCGGTTTCGGCGGTGTACTCAACGCCTACGAGCTGATGAAGAGCATGATTGAGGCTGGCGCTGCCGGCGTGCACTTCGAAGACCAGCTGGCTTCGGTAAAAAAATGCGGCCACATGGGCGGCAAGGTACTGGTGCCAACCCAGGAAGCCGTACAAAAGCTGACCGCTGCACGCCTGGCGGCTGACGTGGCCGGTACACCGACCATCATCCTGGCCCGCACCGACGCCAACGCGGCTGATTTGCTGACCTCCGATTGCGACCCGTACGACCAGCCGTTCGTGACCGGCGAACGCACCCAGGAAGGTTTCTACAAAGTGCGCGCCGGCCTCGACCAGGCCATCGCCCGCGGCCTGGCTTACGCGCCGTACGCCGACCTGATCTGGTGCGAAACCGCCAAGCCGGACCTGGACGAAGCACGCCGCTTTGCTGAAGCGATCAAGAAGGAATACCCGGACCAACTGCTGTCCTACAACTGCTCGCCGTCTTTCAACTGGAAGAAGAACCTGGACGACGCGACCATCGCCAAATTCCAGCGCGAACTGTCGGCTATGGGCTACAAACACCAGTTCATCACCCTGGCCGGCATTCACAACATGTGGCACAGCATGTTCAACCTGGCGCACGACTACGCCCGCAACGACATGACCGCGTACGTGAAACTGCAAGAGCAGGAGTTCGCTGACGCCGCCAAGGGTTACACCTTTGTGGCCCACCAGCAGGAAGTGGGCACCGGCTACTTCGACGACATGACCACCGTGATCCAGGGCGGCACCTCGTCGGTGACGGCGCTGACCGGTTCGACTGAAGAAGAACAGTTCCACTGAGTGACTGAGTACACGGCCATTGCGGCCCCACGGAAGACCTAACCGCAATGCCGCACGATCTAACGCCCCGACTGGTTCGGGGCGTTTTTTTTGGCCTCAGGAAATGGATCGGGTTGGAAGCTGAACGCAATCAAATGTGGGAGCGGGCTTGCTCGCGAATACGGTGTGTCAGTTTCCAAATAAGCTGGCTGACACACCGCCTTCGCGAGCAAGCCCACTCCCACCGTTGGCCGGGTTCCAACTTGAGAATGTGGTCGAAGGTGAGAGCTGGCTTGCCTGCGATAGCGGTAGGTCAGCCAGCCCATGTATGGCCTGACACGCCGCCTTCGCGGGCAAGCCCGCTCCCACAGTTGATCGGGTTCCAACTTGAGAATGCGGTCGAAGGTGGGAGCTGGCTTGCCTGCGATAGCGGTGGGTCAGCCGAATCATGTATGGCCTGACACGCCGCCTTGAACACTGAAACTGCACTCGGTCAACGGGCGCCGACGTCGCCAGCGTCAAGTAAGCCCAGCCTCAACTGCCAGGGTTTTGCTTGATGCGCTCCCATGCGGCGGCAACCGCCTCGGCGCTGTCGGCCTTTATCCGTGCAAGATTGCGCGGGTACTCCACGCCGGGGTTTTCAGTGAAGCGCGTGGCGGTGAATTGGCCATTGCTGGCGCGCAGGATGTAGCCGCTGTCCAGGCACTGCGCCGAGGCGAGGAACACCACGCCCGGCGTCACCCAGTCCGGCTTGAGTTCATCCGGTTCCTCGGTCACGCCCCACATGCGCGTCTTGGCCACCGGTGAGATCGCGTTGACGCGTATCCCGGCCTCGGCGCCTTCATGGCTCAGCGCGTTCATGATGCCCAGTTGCGCCATCTTGCCGGCGCTGTAGGCCACCAGCCCGGTTTGCTCGTATTGCGCGTACATGGCGCGGTCGGAGGTGGTCAGGATGATACGCGGCGCGCTGGATTGCAGCAGGTGCGGCCATGCGTGCTTGCACAACCACAGCGGGGCGTAGAGGTTGATGTCCATGGCGCGCTGCAGGAACGCGGCGTCGAGGTCGGCAATGTTCTGGTAACCGACCCAGCCGGCGTTGTGGATCAGGATGTCGAGCCGGCCGAATGCCTTGATCGCATAGGCGATTAATTTCCGGCAGCCCTCATCCGTGGACAAGTCGCCGCCATGCGCCACCACCGTCAGCCCTTCGGCGCGCAACGCCTCGGCAGCCGCCTGCACCACCGACGCGTCGGTGCCCGCACCGACCTTGTCGGCGCCGATATCGCTGATCACAACCCGCGCACCCGCAACGGCCAGCGCCTTCGCATAACTGAGCCCCAGCCCGCGTGCGCCGCCGGTGATAATTACGGTTTTACCGGTAAAGTCCATGTGCCTACTCTCCTGTTCAGCCCACCACCCTAACAACCCGTGCAGGCCTTGTTCAATGCTGTAACACTTTGCAAGCAATCCCCATTCACGGCTGTCGAATTATTTCCTGCCCCCAGAAGCCATCTGGTAAAACCCGAGCTTCGCTTTTGTCCTGGAACCTTCATGTCTTCTCGTTTTATGGCTCGCCTGGGCCTGCGCTGGTTTCCCCTGCTGTGCATGGCACTGTTAATCGTCGGCTTGCCGGTGGGCTGCGCCGTGCTGCAACACAAGGAGCGCGAGCTGGTGTTCCGCATCGAGCCGGGCACTGCCGGGTGGTTTACCGGCCTGCCCAAGGCGGTGCAGGAGTTCGATATCAAGCCCGCCAGCTTCAAGTCGGGGCAGAACCTTCACGGCTGGTGGTACCCGGCAGACAACAAGGACGCGCCGGCGATCCTCTACCTGCACGGCGTGCGCTGGAACCTCACCGGGCAGTTTTTCCGCATTGAGCAATTACACGCCTTGGGCTTCTCGGTGCTGGCCATCGACTATCGCGGTTTCGGCCAAAGCCACGGCGATTTGCCGTCGGAAACCAGCGTGTATGAAGACGCCCGCATCGCCTGGGAGCGCTTCCAGGTGCTGCAACCCGACCCCGCTAAACGCCTGATCTACGGGCACTCCTTGGGTGGCGCGGTGGCCATCGACCTCGCGGCAGCGTTGAGCAAGCAGACACCCGTGCCGGTACGCGGGCTGGTGATCGAATCCACCTTCACCTCCCTGGGCGATGCGGCCGCTGCGGTGGCCAATACTTCGTTACCGGTGCGTTGGCTGCTGTCGCAGAAATTCGATTCCATCGACAAGATTGCCGACGTGCATATGCCGCTGCTGGTGGTCCATGGCCTGGCCGACCAATATGTGCCGCCGCGCTTCAGCCAGCAATTGTTTGACGCCGCCCAGGAACCCAAGCGGCTGTTGCTGGTGCCAGGCGCCACCCATAACAACAGCATGAACCTGGCCGGGCGCAGTTATGCCCAGGCGCTGGATAACCTGATGCGCGCCAAGGCGCCGGCACAGGTTGTTACGCACTCCACCGGCCGTGATGGCGACTCCTAAAACTGCTTTTCGGCACTGGGTTCACGCTTGGCTGTCAAGCGCAAACCCTGCCCATACTGGCCCGCGCTGAAAGTTGATCAAATATTAACCGAGGGTTAAATCGCCTTCCCTGCTGGGCCTTCGCAAAGTTATCCACAGAGATACCCACGGTTTTCGTGGACAACTCTTTTTACTTTTTTACGTTTTTTTTGCTCAGTAAACCCCTGTGGGAAAGCTACCTGGCAGCAAAATGTCGCGGTTCACATCGCGTATATCGTTATAGCCACACAGCGCCATCGTCACGTCCAACTCACGGGCGATGATGTCAAGGGCCTTGGTCACACCGGCTTCGCCCATGGCACCCAAACCGTACAAATGCGGGCGGCCGATCATCGTGCCTTTGGCGCCCAGCGCCATCGCCTTGAGCACGTCCTGGCCAGAACGAATGCCGCCGTCGAGCCACACTTCGATCTGCTCGCCCACCGCCTCAACAATCGCCGGCAATTGGCTGATGCTCGACGGCGCGCCATCCAGTTGACGGCCACCGTGGTTGCTCACCACCAACGCATCCGCGCCGGAATTGGCCGCCAGACGCGCATCTTCCACATCAAGGATGCCCTTGATAATCAGCTTGCCGCCCCAGCATTTCTTGATCCATTCCACATCGTCCCAGCTCAGGCGCGGGTCGAATTGCTGGGCGGTCCACGACGACAGCGAACTCATGTCCGCCACGCCTTTGACATGGCCGACGATGTTGCCGAAACCACGGCGCTGGGTGCCGAGCATGCCCATGACCCAGCGCGGCTTGGTGGCCATGTTGAGGATATTCGGCAGGGTCAGTTTGGGCGGCGCCGACAAGCCATTGATCAAGTCCTTGTGGCGTTGGCCGAGGATCTGCAAATCGAGGGTCAGCACCAGCGCATCGACGCCGGCAGCCTTGGCGCGCTCGATCAACTGCTCGATAAACGCGCGGTCGCGCATCACGTACAGCTGAAACCAGAACGGCTGGCCGACGTGTTCGGCGATGTCTTCCAGAGAACAGATGCTCATGGTCGACAAGGTGTAGCGCAGGCCGAACTTGGCAGCGGCACGGGCGGAGAGGATCTCGCCATCGGCGTGCTGCATGCCCGCAAGCCCCGTCGGTGCCAGGGCAACCGGCATGGCCATGTCCTGGCCGATCATGCTGGCGCGAATCGAGCGTTCGTCGATATTGCGCGCCACGCGTTGGCGGAATTGGATGCGGGCAAAGTCACTTTCATTTGCCCGGTAGGTGCTTTCAGTCCAGGAACCGGAATCGGCGTAGTCGTAGAACATCCTTGGAACACGTTTTTGCGCCAGCTTGCGTAAGTCTTCGATGGTTGTAATCAACGACATCTAG
Source organism: Pseudomonas sp. R76 (assembly GCF_009834565.1). Taxonomy (GTDB): domain Bacteria; phylum Pseudomonadota; class Gammaproteobacteria; order Pseudomonadales; family Pseudomonadaceae; genus Aquipseudomonas. The sequence continues at coordinate 2,679,815 of NZ_CP019428.1, read as the reverse complement.
GTCACCTCTCCCTGAACTGAGCCCAGAGAGTAACCGTCCATCGGCCGCGCAACCAGTCATTGCGTTTATATCGCCAGAAGCCTAATCTCGCAAAAACCCGCATAAAGACGCACAAACATGCAAAACACTCATCAAGCCATCGACCTGCCCTCCCTACGCAAACAGAAAATCCTGTTGCTGCTGGAGCGCGACGGCAAAGTCACGGCCGCTGAATTGGTCGATCACTTTGCCGTGTCCCAGGACACCATCCGCCGCGACCTTGGCGAACTCGCCGCTGCCGGCCTGTTGCAACGCGTGCACGGCGGCGCCCTGCCCCGGCCCAAAGACACCGGCAAAGACTTCTTCACCCGCGTTGGCGAAACCAACGAGGTTAAGCGCCACCTGGCACGGCTGGCGGCTGACCGCGTGGAAGACGGCCAGATCGTGCTGTTCGATTCCGGCTCCACCACGCTGCAGATTGCCCAGTCATTGCCACGCTCGATCCGCCTGACCGTGGTCACGCCGTCGCCGATGATTGCCATCGCCCTGGCCGACCATCCCGATGTAAAGGTGATTCTGGCTGGCGGCCAACTTAACCCCGCCACCTTGTCCACCAGCGGCCAGGAAGCTGTGCGCCTTATCCAGAGCATCAAGGCCGACCTGCTGTTTACCGGCGTGTGCGCCTTGCACCCGCAAGTCGGCATCAGCTCGCTGCATTTCGATGAAGTGGCGGTCAAGCAAGCCCTGCTCGACAGCGCCTCCCACGTGGTGGCCGTGACCATGGCGGACAAACTCGGCGCGGTGGAACCCTTCGTGGTGGGCCCGTGCAGTCGCATCCACACGTTGATCACCGAGTGGCATGTACCGAGTGTCGAGGCGTATGAGCAGTTAGGCTTGGAAGTGCTGCGGGTCGAGGTTGAGTAGGGTCGAGGTCAAGTAGATACAAGGCATCGGCCACCGCATGGCCGCTGGCGGTATTGTCAAAGATGCACCAGGTGGGAACGCCCGCTGTGACCGTTTGGCTCAGCTGGCGCGCAAACGCGTGCACGCGTTCCGGTCCATAGGCGCTGTGGTAAATACGCGGTGATCCGTGCAAACGCCAATACTGCACGCCTGGCCAACCGGCGCCTGCGTCGATGACAGCAGGGTCCGCGAACACGCGCCCTATGTGCAAATCCTGCAACAACGGCTCGGCTTCACGCCAGATCGCGTGACGCGGTTCAACCACCACAGCACCGGCGAAGCGTTGGCGTAATGCCGTGAAGAATTGCGCCGCTACAGCGGGTTCGTAAGCCAGCGATGGCGGCAGTTGAACCAGCAAGCAACCGAGTTTCTCGCCCAGTTGCAGGCACTGCTCGAGGAACGCGTCCAGCGCCGTTTCGCAGCGCTGCAAGCGCAGCTCATGGGTGATGTGTTTGGGCATCTTGACTGAAAAACGAAACCCCGGCGGCACCGATTGTGCCCAGCGTTCATAGGTCTTGGGCAGGTGCGGGCGGTAAAACGAACTGTTGATTTCCACCGCATTGAAGCGCGATGCATAGCGCTGCAAATGCGTGCCCTCTTCGGCAAAAGCCGGCCAGTGTTCACGGGGCAAACTCCACCCCGCGCAGCCCACCTGCAGCGCTGTGGTCAAAACAGCACCTTGGCCGCATCGCGCATGAAAATCTCAATGGTCTTGGGCCCTACTCCATCGAATTCACCCAGGCGTTTTTCAAACGCCTTGCGGTCGGCGCTGGCGCTGCGGATATGGCTGATCTTGCCGCCGTATTCAGCGTTCAACTTGGCACTGAGATCGAGCAGACGCTGCGCCGTGCTTTCGTCGTAACGCACGTAATGCGCACGCCCGAGCATGGTCACCAGTTCGCGCGAGGTGCAGTGCTGCAACTTGCGCGCGGTATCGCGGCCTTGCTCTTCCACAATCACCTTGTAGGCCTGCGCGGCGATGGGCGCCTGAATGCGCTTGCCCATCAGGAAGCTGGCGATAAACCACTTGAACAGGCTGCTGTCGTCTTCGGGTGTGAGTTCGATGCCCAATTCAGACGCGGTAATCGACCTGGCCATACTCAGTGGCCCAGCTTTCGCTCGGCCTTGGCTGCCTGCTCATTGATCGCATCGGTCTGGCGTTCGGTGTCTTTGATCGAGGTGGGCGTGAGCACCTTGTCGACGGTTTCGGTCTTCGGGTTCGGGCGTTCCAGGGTCTGGCCCTTGTCGGCTTTTTCAGTGCCTTTCTGGGCGTCTTCCGAGCTGATCGGGGTGGGGGTTTTGTCGGCAGTCACGGCGTCTCTCCAAGCAGTTGAAGGCCCACGAAAAATGGCGGGCACGTATGCAGCAGAGCCCACTGAAATTCGATAGTTCAAGGAAATTGCCGTGCAGCACCACCGGAGAAAAAAGCGCGAATTAATTTAAACCTTTTGGCGAAGGCCCCGTTCAACAGTCAGGTACGGCATCACGCCACTGTCGATTTCAAGGAGATCCACCATGACTACTCTGCTGATGAAAAAAATGGGCCTGACCTTTGCACTGGTCGCAGGCTCGATGTCCACGGCCATGGCCGCCACGTCCAACAGCTTTGTTGAGGACGCCGCCCAAGGCGGTATCACCGAGGTGGAAGCCGGCAAGCTGGCCCTGGAAAAAAGCAGCGCGGCCGACGTGAAAACGTTCGCCCAGCACATGGTCACCGACCACACCAAAGCCAACGAAGAACTCGCGGCATTGGCGAAGAAGCTGGATATCGAAGTGCCGGATGATGCCGCCCTGACTGACAAGGCCAAGAAAGCCATCCTGGAAATGCGCGATGAGTCGTTCGACAAGGCCTATGCCAACAACCAGGTGGCCGCCCACGAGAAAACCGTGGAATTGTTCAAGAAAGAAGCCGCCTCCTCGGACAACGCCGAGCTGAAGGCCTTCGCCACCAAGACCCTGCCGACCCTTGAAGCCCACCTGAAAATGGCCAAGGAGCTGCAAGCCAATCACGCTAAATAACCTCTGACCCAAGGAGACACTCGACCATGAGTTCGCAACTCAACGGCAAGAAAATCCTCATCATCACCTCCAACACCGGCATCGAGCGCGATGAGCTGCTCAAGCCGCTGGAAGCGCTGCGCGGTTATGGCGCTACGGTGACGCACGCGTCCAGCAAAGGCGGCACCACTCAGACTTTCGTCGGCGACACGGAGAAGGACAAAACCGTGGAATCCGACGCCAAGCTGTCGGACGTGGTGGGAAGCGATTTTGACGCGCTGGTGATTCCCGGCAGCACCGTCAACGCCGATACGTTGCGCCAGGATGCGGCCGCATTGGCCCTGATCAATGACTTCGTCAAGGCCGGTAAAACCATCGCCGCCATCTGCCACGGGCCATGGGCGCTGATCGACGCTGGGGTGATCAAGGGCAAGACCCTGACCTCCTACAAAAGCGTGCGCATCGACCTGGAAAACGCCGGCGCTGCCGGTTGGGTGGATGCCGAGGTCAAGGAATGCCAGGCCAATGGCTGGACATTGATCACCTCGCGTACGCCGGATGACTTGCCGGCGTTCAGCACGGCGATTGCCAAGGTGGTTGCGGGCTAAACCCGCCGCCACAACCAAAACAGGCGCCCCATGGGCGCCTGTTTATCGTCTTGCCTGAACTCAGCTTTTACGTTGATCAGCCATCTCACGTTTTGGCCCGAACAGCGCCCAGACAATCAGCCCGAACAGCGGCACAAAAATCAGAATGATCAGCCACAGCCCCTTGGTCTCCCAGCCACCGGTGCTGCGCAATACAACGTTGATCGCCCACAATTCCAGGATCAGCAGAATGACGGCCAAAATGATCCAGATAGTTTCCAATTGCATAGTTCACCTCCTGAGGTCTATGCATTAGGTCAAGCAGATGGCCCGAGGGTTCCATCCGATTGCACCCGGGCGCTCACGCCCAACGGTTGCAGCTAATCCTGCGCGACCTTCTAGACTCAAGACTGGATCACCTCGCCTGCATTGAATCAAGGAGGTTCAGGATGACCGAGCACGTTATCCACTTTCATTGCCAGATCGACCAGGGCACCACCGAACGCTTTCGCGACTGCTGCCTGGATGCCATCGGCGAAGGCGCCAGCTCCCTGCTGCTGAACCTGTCGACCACCGGTGGCAGCACCAATTTCGGCTTTACCCTCTACACCTTTCTCAAGGCGCTGCCGGTGCCGTTGTGCGCGATCAACGCGGGCAATATCGAATCCATGGGCATCATCATGTTCCTGGCCGCCGACCGCCGTATCACCACGCCACACTCACGGTTTTTGATCCACCCGATGAACTGGTATTTCAGCCAGAGCTCGGTGGACCACCAGCGCCTGCGCGAATACCTGTCGAGCCTGGATAACGACCTGGCGCGTTACGTGAAGATCTACGAGTTGGAGACCACCCAAGCCGAAACCCAGCTGGATATTTTCAAGTGCCTATCGGCCGAAGAAAAAGTCATCGCCGCCCACGAGTCGCTGGCGTATGGAATCGCCCACGAGGTGCAGCAGGTGGTGTTTGCCGAAGACATCAAGCATTGGAAGGTCAGCGGTGGCTAATCGGTATTTTGCAACCGGCCACCCGCCCGACCATGCAAGCTGCACGGCAGCGACTCGCCAACTGCCGTCGCAATTAGTTGATTAGCAAAGCCTTTTAGAAATCATTCAAGTTGGTACAACTGATGCAACCGTTAGCGGACGAGGCGCGCACTTCGACACGCCCGACTGCTATCCGTGAGGTTCCACCATGAATGCCATCGACCTTCTCAAAGCTGACCACGAACGCGTCAAGGCACTGCTGACTCAACTGAGTGAGTCCACCGAGCGCGGCGTCAAGAAACGCACTGAATTGCTGGCCAAACTCGAGATGGAGATCAGCCTGCACACGCGGCTTGAGGAAGAGATTCTTTACCCGGCCTTCCGCAAGGCTGGCGGTAAAGAGCAAGACATCATGTACCACGAAGCCAAGGAAGAGCACCGCACTGTCGACGCCTTGGTGCTGCCCGACCTGAAGCAAACCGAGCCGTCCACCACCGAATTTTCCGGCCGTGTGAAGGTCGTCAAGGAACTGCTGGAGCACCATATCGAAGAAGAGGAAACCGAGATGTTCCCGCAGGCGAAAAAGCTGCTGGGCAAGACCGTGCTGGAAGCGCTGGGCGCAGAAATGGAAGCGATGAAGGCAGCCCACAAAAAAGCCCTGGGCGCCAAGCCAATCGCGGCTTGATACCCGTTCGTCGCATGCGCATGAAGTTTTTCAAACTTTGATTTCGATTCGGCATTCCCAATTAAGCGACACCGTTGATTTATTCATTGAAGAGGGATTTTGAAATGGCTACCAGCGGAAAAACCACAACAGGTGCAGGCGGTAAAGCCAAGCCAGACGCAGCCAGGAAAAGCGGCGGCCAGGGCTCCGGCGGCAATTTTGCCAATGACCGTGAAAAGGCTTCCGAAGCCGGCAAAAAAGGCGGAGCCCATAGCTCCGGCGGGGCCGGCAAGAAGTCTTGATTGATGCGTTACCGTGGCCCGGGTTTTCCGGGCTGCGGTTCAAGCAAGGGGATTGAGTCATGAAGACCAGAACTTCCCACAGGATAATGCTCATCGTCGGCTTTTCAGCCCTGCTGGCCAGCCCTGCTTTCGCCGCCTTCGGCGATGCCATCGCCCCGGCAGCCAATTCGCTGAGCGGCAACAGCGCCGCCGGTTCCGCCCTGCCACCCGGCACTTACCCGAGCAGCCCTTCCGACAGCGACAAAAAAGCTGAGACACCGCCGAAGGAAAAGGCCGCTACCGGCGGCTCGTCCCACAAGCAGCCGGACAGCAAGAAGCCTAAAAAGAAGGCAGCGCCCAAGGACAGCTAAGGTCGTAGCGCGGGTCGAACCGCTCCCGCGCCGGGCGAAAGTCAACGTCAGGGCACCGACTGCCAGCCGCTGAAACCACCTTGACGGGTCAGCGGGCTCCAGGCGAAATCGCCTGTACTCGCTGGCAACACCTGCTGTTCGGCGCCAGCCACGGCGGCGCCTTTCCAGTCAAAAATCCGCGAACCTCGCCAGGCCAACACCAGCCCGTGCGCCTGGCTGTCATCAGTATTTATCCAGCACGCCGCCGCGGCTGCCATGAACGCCTCTATCGGCTCCTCATCGATTTGTGATCGATACGGCGAGCTGAGCAGCCATCGGCAAACGTTCAGGTGATAGGTCCAGTCCTGCGGTGGCTGGTTGCGATAAGCCCAGGTCATGAAGCTGCGAAACAGGTTCAAGCCCTCCGGCGGGTCGAGCTTGAGCAGCGCCGGGCAGATGTCGAACAAGGTGTGCCAATACGGCAACAAACGCGCATCCAGGTGCACGAAGCAGCGGGAATTGCTCGGGTATTCAGGCAGCGGCGGTTCCGCGCGCACGCGGCGGGTCGCCTTGCTGACCAGACGGCTGGCGCCAGCAGGCACTACATGATTCATGAAACGCACTCACAGTCGTGACGATAGAACGCCTCCTGTTCACAGGAGGCCCAAGGCACACGTCAGAATGCGGGGGAAGCGCGGGGGTTGGCCGAGGGCCAGGAGTAACGCGGCGGGGCTTTGTTGCGGCGCTCATGGGCCGGGCGTGGGGTTTGCCCGAGGCCCAACAGCCAGGCCAGGCCGATGAGGAACACGATGGCCACAGTCAAGGCGGCACACACCGGGCAGGCAAAGTAGTTCGAGATGTTGCCGGAAGAGGGGTTTCCCAACCCTTTGTCGGAAAGTGGCGCCTGGCTACCGTCCACCGAACAGAACGCGCCACCGATGCCATTGAGCTGCTGGCCCACCATTTGCCCATGGCCCAAACCGCAGGCGAACAGGTTCATCAGCACGCAAAAGTACAGGGCCCAGGCGATCAGCGAACGGTCGGGGTGGCTCAATTTCATGGCGGCTACTCTACCACCGAAGCCCCAAAGGGATGAAGCACCGCGCGCGCCTGTGGCAGAACGTCGCAGATTACGTGGGCTGGCCTGGGTTGGTAGACTGTGCACCCGCATCATTACTCCTTTTCAAAGCCTGAAATGTTGATCCAGCGCACGGCAGGCGTTTCACAGGATGCACAGTTGATGAGTACGTTATTCACCCGCCGCAAAGTGCTGACCGGTATGGGCCTGTTGGGCCTGGGCAGCCTGCTGGGCGGCTGTGACTACAGCCCCAAGCTGAACTTCAAGTACGGCAAGGACCTCAGTGACAAGATCATGGGCCGCACCTTCAAGCTCAAGAACACCGACGGCGAAACCGTCACCTTGAGCTCGTTCCGTGGCCTGATGCCGGTGGTGTTCTTCGGTTTCACCCAATGCCCGGCCGTGTGCCCCACCACCCTGGCGCGCGCCGCCCAGGCCAAGAAGCTGATGGGCCGCGACGGCGAGATCATGCAAGTGGTGTTCATCACCCTCGACCCCGAGCGCGACACCCCGGAACTGCTCGACAGGTACGTGAAGGCTTTCGACCCCAGCTTCGAGGCGTTGTACGGCACCCCGGAAGAAATCGCCGTGGCGGCCAAGGAGTTCGGGATCTTTTATGAAAAGATCCCTGCCGGTGACACCTATACCCTGTCGCACACCTCGACCAGTTTCGTCTTCGACACCCGTGGCAACCTGCGCCTGGGCCTGTCGGCTTCCCTTACCGCTAAAGAGTGCGCAGAAGACCTGCTCACCGTCATGGAGGTCTGCTAATGACTGCCGTTCAACACCTCAAGCGCACCCTCATCGGCTTGTCCCTGCTGGGCCTTGCAGCACACGCCAGCGCCCAGGTGCTGGTAACTGACGCGTGGGTTCGCGCCTCGGTGCCGGGCCAGCCGTCCAGCGGCGCCTTCATGACTGTCACTGCCGACACTGACAGCAAACTGCTCAGCGTGGCGTCGCCGGTGGCCAAGGACGTGCAGATCCATGAAATGAGCATGAAGGACGACGTCATGCGCATGGGCCCGGTGGACTCGGTTGCGCTGCCGGCCGGTAAAGCGGTGAAGCTCGACCCGAACGGTTACCACGTGATGCTGATGGGCCTGACCGGGCAGATCAAGGAAGGCGACCAAGTGCCGCTGACCCTGACGGTGGAAAACGCCAAGGGCGAGAAACAGTCGATTGAAGTCAAAGCGCCGGCCCGTGGGCTGGATGGTATGGACCATAGCAAGATGCACTAAAGCACTCCCTGTGAACGGGCTCGTTGTGGCGAGCGGGCTTGCCACAACCTCCATATCCAAAACCTCTCCCATCAACACTTACTCTATATTTTCAATCTGCAAACAGACCCGATAGCCTGATTTTGACGCGCGCGCTTCACAGCGTGCGGCGGCTCATAATTCCAAAAATAATCGGGTATCCCTGTGAACACATCTCCCCGCGCCCTCAAAAGCCTGCTTCACCTGGCCGTGGCCTTCGCCCTGCTCAACAGCTTCGGCGCCTATGCGGCCAACACCGGCGAGCTGCCCTGCACCACCACCGAACAATGCGCGGCCCAGGCGGCCAAGGTCGGCGCCACGCCGGATAGCTCACAAACCGAGCACAAGGCCAAGGGCGACCCGACCCAAACCCAGTTCGCCTGGCTGAACCGCATCAACAAAGCCTCGATCGTGATGCTCACCGAAGAAGGCATCGTCGCGCCGGCCATGGGCCAGAAGATCGCCGGTGGCGTGCGTTACGCCATCGCCCAGGCCGACCAGCCCGGCGGCACGCGCCCCAGCGATGTGCTGCAGCTGGAAAAAATCATGACCGACAAGATCGGCCCTGAAGCCTCATTGATTCACTCCGGCCGCAGCCGCCAGGACATGCTCGCCACTTACCGCCTGGCTGCCCTGCGCAGCCAGGTGTTGGCCTACAGCGAGGCGCTGAATGCCACGCGCCTGCGCTTGCTGAACATCGCCGACAAGAACGTCGACACCCTGGTGCCCGCCTACACCCGGCCGTCAGCTTCAGCGACAAAACTCATCTCAGGGTTGCGCACCAGGTAGCGTTCGGTGGCCTCGCGGGAGTCGGCATCGCGCAGGGAAATGCAGGGGGTGTTTTGCATCAGGGCGAGGACGGCGTCGTAGTCGGCTGGGGTCATTACGCGAAGCGCGGGCATGGCAGAAACCTTGTGGGAGCGGGCTTGCCCGCGATGGCGTCGGGTCAGATATGACGCTATCGCCCGGCAGATTGCAATCGCGGGCAAGCCCGCTCCCACAGTTGATCTGTGGCGTTACGCACACCGCTCTGCATCCGATATTTATGCTCTGTTCCCAGCTTAATAATATTTTATTAAAAACCGCCCTCCCCCTAGCCTTGAAGTCATGCCCACGCTGAATCCAACTGCATTACGCAAGGACAGACACATGACCCAAGCAATAACAACAATAGACACGCTGGTAGTCGGCGCCGGCCAGGCTGGCGTGGCCATGAGCGAGCACCTGAGCAAGCAAGGCGTGCCGCACCTGGTGCTGGAACGCAGCCGCATCGCCGAGCGCTGGCGCACCGGCCGCTGGGATTCGCTGGTAGCCAACGGCCCCGCCTGGCACGACCGCTTTCCGGGCCTGGAATTCGATGATGTCGCCGCCGATGGCTTCGCGCCGAAAGAGCGCGTGGCGGATTATTTCGAAGCCTATGCACGCAAATTCAATGCGCCGATTCGCACCGGCGTGGACGTAACCTCAGTGGTGCGCAACGTCGGCCGCCCAGGCTTTACCGTGCACACCAGCGAAGGCGTGATCGAAGCCAACCGCGTCGTCGCCGCCACCGGGCCATTCCAGAAACCAGTGATTCCGGCGATTGCGCCGAAAGACACCGCGCTGCATCAAATCCATTCCGCCGACTACCGCAACCCCGCGCAGCTGCCCGCCGGTGCCGTGCTGGTGGTGGGCGCCGGTTCTTCCGGCGTGCAAATCGCCGATGAACTGCAGCGCTCCGGGCGCCAGGTGTACCTCTCAGTCGGCGCCCACGACCGCCCGCCCCGCGCCTATCGCAACCGCGACTTCTGCTGGTGGCTGGGCGTGTTGGGCGAGTGGGACCAGGCCGCGATGAAACCCGGCCGTGAGCACGTGACCATCGCAGTCAGCGGCGCCCACGGCGGCAAGACCATTGATTTTCGCGAGCTGGCCCAGCAAGGCATGACCCTGGTCGGTTTGACCCAAGCCTTCAACGGCAGCACCGCCACCTTCCAGGCGAACCTGGTGGAAAACCTGGCACGCGGTGACGAAAACTACCTGGCCCTGCTGGACGCCGCCGACGCCTACATCGAGCGCAACGGCCTCGACCTGCCGGTGGAGCCCGAAGCCCGCCGCGTATTCCCCGATGCCGAGTGCATCAAACACCCGATCCTTGAGCTGGACCTGGCCAAGGCCGGTATCACCTCGATCATCTGGGCCACCGGTTTTGCCGTGGATTACAGCTGGCTGAAAGTCGATGCCTTCGACGCGAACGGCAAGCCGCAACACCAGCGCGGCGTGGCCCCTGAGTCGGGTATCTACTTCCTCGGTTTGCCGTGGCAGTCGCGCCGTGGCTCGTCGTTTATCTGGGGGGTGTGGCACGACGCCAAATACGTCGCCGACCACATCGCCATCCAGCGCCAGTACCTCGAATACCGCGAAGCGGCGCCGCTTGTTCATAAATCGCCCGTCAGCGCCTGATCCCTATTTTCTGGAGTTTTTTGATGCCTACTCACACTCGCATCCGCATGTTCAACACCAAGGAAACCTACCCCAACCAAAGCCTGGACAACGACCTGTGCCAGGCCGTGCGTGCCGGCAATACCGTGTATGTGCGCGGCCAGGTGGGGACTGATTTCGACGGCAACCTGATCGGCCTCGGCGACCCGCGTGCCCAGGCCGAGCAGGCGATGAAAAACGTCAAGCAACTGCTGGAAGAGGCAGGTTCGGACCTGAGCCACATCGTCAAAACCACCACTTACCTGATCGACCCGCGCTACCGCGAGCCGGTGTACCAGGAAGTCGGCAAGTGGCTCAAAGGCGTGTTCCCGATCTCCACCGGGCTTGTGGTGTCGGCCCTGGGCCAGCCACAGTGGTTGATGGAAATTGACGTGATCGCCGTCATCCCCGAATAAGGAGCCGCACATGACCTTTTCAATCGTCGCGCGTTGCGCAGACACCGGCCAGCTGGGCATCGCCATCAGCTCATCGAGCATCGCCGTGGGCGCGCGCTGCCCGTGGCTGCGCCCCGGTGTGGGCGCGGTCTCGACCCAGAACATCACGCTGCCCGCCCTGGGCCCGGACGTGCTCGACCTGCTCGAACAAGGCCTTGAACCCGCCGCCGCCGTCGACCAAGCCCTGACGCGCAACGGCTACAGCCAATACCGGCAACTCACGGCGATTGATCACCTGGGCCGCAGCGTGCATTTCAGCGGCAGCGAAACCCTTGGCACCCACAACGCGGTGTCGGGTGAACAGTGTGTGGCGGCGGGCAATATGATCGCCGACCGCGCGGTGATCGAGGCGATGGTCAAGGCCTTCGAACACGCCGAAGGCCAACTGGCGGATCGGCTACTGGCGGCCATGCACGCCGCCATCGCCGCCGGTGGAGAAGCCGGCCCGGTGCATTCCGCCGCCTTGGTGGTGGTGGGCGAACTGACCTGGCCGATCATCAACCTGCGCGTGGATTGGGCCAATGAGCAGCCCATCGCCGAACTGCAAAAGCTCTGGGACGCCTACCGCCCGCAAGTGCAGGACTACATCGACCGCGCCCTCGCCCCCGACCGCTCCCCCGGCTACGGCGTGGCCGGAGACGAGCGATGAGCAGCAGCCGCGAGTTGCTGCAGACGCTGGTGGGGTTTGATACCACCAGCCGCGAGTCCAACCTGCAGTTGATTGAATGCGTGCGCGATTACCTCGCCGGGTTCGGCGTGGCCAGTGAGCTGGTCTACAACGAAGAACGCAGCAAGGCCAACCTGTTTGCCAGCATCGGCCCGGTGGAACTGCCGGGCATTGTGCTGTCGGGGCACACCGATGTGGTGCCGGTGGACGGCCAGCCATGGACAGTGCCGCCTTTTGCGTTGACCGAGCGCGACGGCAAGCTGTTTGGACGTGGCACGGCGGATATGAAGGGTTACATCGCCTGTGTGCTGGCGCTGGTGCCGGCGCTGGTCAAGGCCACCTTGCGCGTGCCGGTGCATATCGCCCTGTCCTACGACGAAGAAGTCGGTTGCCTGGGCGTGCGCTCTTTGTTGGCGGTGCTGGAGCAGCGGCCGGTGAAACCCATGTTGTGCATCATCGGCGAGCCGACTGAGCTGAAGCCGGTGCTTGGCCATAAGGGCAAGTTGGCGATGCGTTGTGATGTGCATGGCGAGGCCTGCCATTCGGCGTATGCGCCCTATGGCGTGAATGCCATCGAACACGCGGCCGAGTTGATCGGTGAACTGGGCCGGATTGGCCAGCGCCTGCGCGAGAAGCAAGACCCACGCTTTGACCCGCCGTTCAGCACCGTGCAGACCGGGGTGATTTCGGGAGGCAAGGCGCTGAACATCGTGCCGGCGGATTGCCGGTTTGATTTCGAGATTCGCGCGTTGCCGTCGCAGGACCCAGCCGAGGTGGCTTCAGAACTGCAAGCCTACGCACAGCAACAGGTGCTGCCGCGCATGCAGGCCGTGAGTGCGCAGAGTGCGATTCGGTTTACCGAGTTGTCGGCGTATCCGGGGTTGGTCACCGATGAGCGCAGCCAGGCTGCCGAACTGATTGCGGCGTTCAGCGGTTCCCGGGAATTTGGCACCGTGGCGTTTGGCACCGAGGGTGGGTTGTTTGATGCGGTGGGGATTCCCACCGTGGTGTGCGGGCCTGGGAGTATGGATCAGGGGCATAAGCCGGATGAATTTGTGAGTGTGGAGCAGCTGGCGGGCTGTGAGGCGATGTTGCTGCGCATGCTCGACTCGATTCGCGCTTAAGCCGAACACGAACCTGTCAGCCTGATCGTCCTGATCGTTCCCACGCTCTGCGTGGGAATGCCGCCAGGGACGCTCCGCGTCCTGCCGTTGACCTCAGCGCAAGCGTGACGCGGAGCGTCAGCGGATGCATTCCCACGCAGAGCGTGGGAACGATCGAATACACATCTACTGTGGGAGCTGGCTTGCCTGCGATGGCGGTGTGTCAGCCAGCACCTCTGCCAACTTAGCCACCGCCATCGCAGGCAAGCCAGCTCCCACATTTAGATCTGCGCTCACCCTGACAGCGCGGTAGTCAATCGCCCTCATGCAGTACCAACCTGGGCCGCCTATGATGATCGTTCCCACGCTCTGCGTGGGAATGCCGCCAGGGACGCTCCGCGTCCCGCCGTTGACCTCAGCGCAAGCGTGACGCGGAGCGTCTGCGGATGCATTCCCACGCAGAGCGTGGGAACGATCGATGTGGTGGCTGATTCACCGCTTTCGCGGGCAAGCTCGCTCCCACAGTTTGGGCCTCTGTTCAGCCCACGTTCACGCCCCTCTTCGCGACAGTCGTGCGCAGCGCATAAGCCCGTTGCGAGGGGCTGAATTGGAACTCGCAACGTGTGTGAAACCACACAGATATCGACTTTCATCTGTGTACGAAAAGCCCAGGTGTTGAGCAGTCCTGTGACTGCCGCATCTTTTCGAAAAAAAGGTATTCCACATGCGAGTAGACACCCCCCCGGCCTCCTTTTTCGGTTCGGGCTTCAAAGACTTACTGTTTAACGGCCGCAACCCTTTTGACACCGGCGGCTTGGAGAACATGAGCAACGCCGAGGTTGCGCGCCATGCAAACGTAAGTTTTACCCCCAATCATGGAGTGCCGACGTATGAGGTCGCCAAGCAGTCCACGGGTGAGATCTTTGCGGGATGGAGCAGCGAAAACAAAGCCCTTAAATATAAAAACTTCGCCTTTATCAAATTCACGCGCACGCCCGCCAAAGAAGAAGGCCGATCAGTGGGCGACAAGTTCCACATCAGCGTCGCGCAAAAGGATATGGCCAAGGCCTTTGAAGTTGTCGGCAAGCTTATTAATTCAGAAGACAGCCCGATCAATAGCTGGAAAGCCACCGATGTCAGCCGCGCCGACCCAAGGGACACGCGCATATCGCAGGGCGCCCAGTTCACGCTTTATCCCAAACCCGACCGCACGGATGGCACCTATAGCCCCGAACACATGGGGAAAATCCAGGCGTTGGTCAAGGCCATCGAGCAGGCGCTGCAAGAGGCAGGCATCAATAAAAGTGAGCACAAACCCGCCTCCGATGTATCGGCGCCAGCGTGGGGATACGTGTCTTATCGCAATGAAGACCGAAGCGACCGGGTGGGCTCCGAAAGCCAAAGTGCTGCATTGAAGCAAGAGCCCTTTTTCAAGCTCATCGCCGGCATTGCGCCCTGACCATACAGGTCAAATGTGGGAGCGGGCTTGATGATCGTTCCCACGCTCTGCGTGGGAACGCCGCCAGGGACGCTCCGCGTCCCGCCATTGACCTCAGCGCAAGCGCGACGCGGAGCGTCAGCGGATGCAACGATCAATGAGGTAACCGACCGGTGCCTAAGGTGTAAACGCTGCTGGGAAGTGAGAGTGAAAATTCGCCTCACGCCTACTGAACAATGCCTGGGAACTGAAAGAATTTGTTCGCCACTTAAAGAGGCAGCCGACTTGGATGCTTACATACCCATCAATTTTTAGGTGTACACCATGACTAACATTGCGCCTTCCGCTTTTTTTCTCTCCCCTATGACACCTCAAGTGGCGCCAAGCGCAGGGAGTGCTGACGCCCATAACAGGCCGAACAATGAATACAATCGCATCACCGTAACGGAAGAAAACTATCCGAGAGTGATCGACCTGCTCAGTGAAGCGGCCAGGCGCAATGATACCCAAGTGTCAATTCAGGAGCCGACATCAAGTGACCTGGACTATGGCGATGGGCCGATGAAGACTGAAACCTTCAGTTTCAACTTCGACCCAGACAAAGCCGACGGTACTTACAGTCCAAAATATCGGGACGCCGTAAACAACACAAACCAGTTGTTTAACGATTGGCTGCGCGTTGAGGGTATCAAGAACTACGCGCCTGAAAGTTAACCGGTAAAGGCTCGCCCTTCTGATCGTGATCGTTCCCACGCTCTGCGTGGGAATACCGCCAGGGACGCTCCGCGTCCCGCCATTGACCTCAGCGCAAGCGTGACGCGGAGCGTCAGCGGATGCATTCCCACGCAGAGCGTGGGAACGATCGAGCACTAGCCCAGCAAACGGGCCAGCTCTTCGCGGCAATAATCCACAAACAACTGCACCGGCTTGGTCAGCGGCGCCCGCCGCAACCACACCGCCGACAGCCCCGACCCGGTCACGGTTTCAGCCAACGGCACACACACCACCTTCTGCCCATCATAGGTGTACTCGGTAAACGGCTTGGTCACCAAAATCGAAAACCCAAACCCGCGCCCGACCATGCCCCGCACCATCTCGATCGACGGCGAGCTGAACACAATATTCGGCGTCAGCCCACGCTCTTCAAAGATGCTCACGAAGTACGTCCGGCTCGGCAGCACATCCAGCAAAATCATAGGCTCCAGCACCAGGTCCGCCAACGACACCTTGGCCTGCTGCGCAAACCGATGATCCGCCGGCAGCAACGCGTATGGCTGCTGCGGCGGCATCAACGGCGTGGTTTCAATCGTGCCACCCAAGTCATGCTCAAACAGCATCGCCACATCAATACTGCCCGCCGTCAGCGCCTGCACCAGCTCTTGCTGCTCGCCATCGCGAATGCGGATTTCCACCCCCGGCCAGCGCGCCTTGAAGCCGGCAATCAAACGCGGCAGATACAACGGCGCCACCGTCTCAAAGCAGCCGATGTCGATCTGCCCCGCCACCACATCATTGTCGGCCAAGGCGTTCTGCTCGAACTCGTGGGCCACCCGCAACAGCTCCAGCGCCTTGCGATAAAACCGCGCGCCGCTGGGCGTGAGCGAAACGCCCTGGGCGTGATGGCGGATAAACAGCTGCACGCCGAAGCTGTCTTCCAACTGCTTGATCGCCGTGGACACCGACGGCTGCGCGATATACAGCTTGCGCGAGGCCTCGGCGACGCTGCCGCACTCGGCCGTGGTAACAAAATATCTGAGCTGGCGCAGGTTATACGCGGCCATCGGGACCTCCGAAAACGGGGAACTTCGCCCCAAACACGTGCGTAAAAATCGGCTTTTTCACACTGATTCAAGCACCTGCAACATACCGGAGCAAAAAATCCGGCGAGATACTTTTTTTAAGGTCTATAGCAACAAACTTACTAATTTACCTCCCCGCGCCCATTGCAGATGATCACTCCAACAACAAAGCGCCGCACACGCGTCGCACAGCGAAGTACGTCAACGTACTCACCTTGCCTTGGAGCTCGTCATGGTTACCACTGCAACATCCTCCGCCCCGCTTATCGAAAAACACACGATTGGATACGTGCCCCCGGAAGATCGCCATGGAAAGGTAAGAGACCTGTTCACCCTGTGGTTCGGCGGCAACATCGCGCCGTTGCCGATCGTCACCGGTGCCCTGGGTGTACAACTGTTCCACCTGAACCTGGTCTGGGGCATCGTCGCCATCCTCGTCGGCCACCTGGTCGGCGGCGTGCTGATGGCGCTGCACTCGGCCCAAGGCCCGCAAATGGGCATCCCGCAAATGATCCAGAGCCGCGCGCAGTTCGGCTCCCTCGGCGCCCTGCTGGTGGTGGTCATCGCCGGCGTCATGTACATCGGCTTCTTCGCCTCCAACATCGTGCTGGCGGGTAAATCCCTGCACGGCGTGGTCGACAGCGTGCCCGTGCCCGTCGGCATCGTCATCGGCGCCATCGGTTCCGGCATCATCGGCATCATCGGCTACCGCTTCATCCACGTGCTCAACCGCATCGGCACCTGGGTACTCGGCGCCGGCATCGTGCTGGGCTTCGGCTACATCTTCACCCACGTGCAAACCACGGACTTTCTGACCCGTGGCAGCTTCAACATCTCCGGTTGGCTGGCCACCGTGTCCCTCGCCGCGCTGTGGCAAATCGCCTTCGCGCCCTACGTGTCGGACTACTCCCGCTACCTGCCGGCCGACGTACCCGTGGCGTCCACCTTCTGGACCACCTACCTGGGCTCCGCCCTCGGCTCCAGCCTGGCCTTCATCTTCGGCGCCGTCGCCGTGCTCGCCACCCCAGTCGGCATGGACACCATGGACGCCGTCAAACTCGCCACCGGCGCCATCGGCCCGCTGATGCTCGTGCTGTTTTTGCTCAGCGTAATCAGCCACAACGCCCTCAACCTGTACGGCGCGGTGCTGTCGATCATCACCCTGGTACAGACCTTCGCCTACCGCTGGATCCCCACCGCCAAAAGCCGCGCAGTGATCTCCATCCTCGTACTCGCCGCCTGCGCCATCGCAGCCGTGTTCGCCTCCAAAGACTTCATCGGCCACTTCGTCGACATGGTGCTGGTGCTGCTCGTGGTGCTGGTGCCGTGGACGGCGATCAACCTGATCGACTTCTACGCGATCCACAAAGGCAAATACGACATCGCCTCGATCTTCCGCGTCGATGGCGGCATCTACGGCAAGTACAACCCACAAGCGCTGCTGGCGTACGCGGTGGGGATTGCGGTGCAGATTCCGTTTATGAACACACCGCTGTATGTGGGGCCGATTTCGGAACACATTAACGGCGCGGACTTGTCCTGGGTGGTGGGGTTGGTGGTGACATCGCCGTTGTATTTTTGGTTGGCGAGTCGGGACAGTGCGTATAAGCGCAGGATGGAGGGGGGGAAGTTGGTGAGTGGGGTTTGAGGTAGCTGAATGTCGTGATTTGATCCTGATGTTTTGAGCCACCCATATCCTGGATTTGCGGCCGGGGTATGGGTGGTTTTTCAGTTTGGGGCGGGCGGTTTAGTTTTCTATCAAGAGCCAACTGATACACATGACGGTGACGGATGTGAAAGCAATCAGTGTCGGTATGACCATCCAGCACTTGAGATGCCGTGGAATTTTATCAACGTCCTCGACCCGTACTAAACGCCTCCATTGAAGTATTTTTGGAATAAGAATGATGATACCCATAGCAACCAGGCGCTGAGGCCTTCCATCAAATGGAGCATGACGGATAATATTCCTGTGCACAGTGATGTAAGCGCTGCCCTCCACATAGCGCTCTGCTGCGTCGAGCTTTTTGAACTTGGCACAAAAAAAGAGCGGGAAGCTTAATATCATGACGACCCCAGCGCACATGCCGATATATTCAAAGACCATTTAATCCCCCGCCATCCTATAGAGAAATTTCCCTGTGCCTTCTCCCAAGGCGCTTCCGATCTTACCTACAGCAAGGATTTCTCTGGAAAGTACAGAAGCGCCATCCACTGAGACGGAACCAATTCCTGCGCCCTGACCAATTAGAGTGGGGCCACGCCTATGTGTGGCTGCCTATCCAACCTTTATAAATGCAGGTAAATATGACGATTCCTTCTGTGAGTACTCAGATATCCAGCCTAATTCAAAACCTTCCCGTTACAGAACGTACACCTAGTAAAGTCGCCCCAGGCCCAAAGCAACCAGTTTCTGTTCAAGGCGAGAGGGTTGACCAACGTTCGGTATCGGAAATTACGGCGGGCCCGTTGTTCAAAAATCTTGACTACATATTGAACCCTGAAGACCTGAAAGCCTTTAAAACGCACACGGGTGAGTGGGATGACTACCGCCTGCCCCCGGACGTTCAAAAGGCTAATGCACTGAAAGCTGAGGCGGTACTTCGCTTCATCGACGGGCAGGGTGGCGCCGATTCAAAGGCCGGAAACGGCAAAATCGACGGCGAACAGCACATTGTTCCTATGCTTCTAGACCCGGAGAGCGAGTATTTTTCTTTTGAAGGCTCCGAAGCGCGACTGGTATTGGCGTTTGCTCGGGGCGGTTATCCCGCGTTGATGGATGCCGCCAATGACGCGGCTCAGAAAAAAAACGCTCCTCTTGGGACGGAACCTGCCGTACGCGGTGAGGCCAATGTGTCGAGTCCGCCTTCACGCGAGGAAACGCGTCCCGCAGGCGATCAACGTTCAGCCGCGGATATCTTCGACGGCAACCCTATTCTGAACGCGGGAATTATGTGGGAAATAATGGACCGTAACCCGCAGGAAGGATATCCGCTGAGGATTCGCGACGCCCTGATAAGGCGCGTAGGTGACTTCACCAAAAACAATCCAGACCCTGAATCTCGTGCCGATGCCATGTACCGCTTGGCGCATGTGGCTCATTTCATTGATAACGACCCTAGTTTGCGAAGGGGGCAAAGCCGACGACCAGAGTCTGGAAGGCTAGGCGGACTCTTGGATGACCCTAAGACCGAGATCGGCAAGATGGTGCAGTTCTCCAGGAGTGGTTATGAAGTGTTAAATAAGTCATGACTGCGCTCTAGCCGCTAGCAAGAACCCATGGTGCGGCTTACGACCCAAAGCTGCCTTACACGAGGTGTAGCTAACCGCCAAAAGCGGGCATTGAAAAACGGGGTTTGAGGTGGCTGAATGTAGTGGTTTGAGAGTGATTGAAGGGACCATCCATATCGTGGCTTTGCGGCTGGGGTGTGGGTGGTTTTTTCGTTTTTGGAGGGGCTGCGAAATTGAGTGCCGTATGAGCGATAAAATAAAGCTGCCCGTTATTCCTGTGCTTGGGACAGAATGAAATCTTCCTTAGATCTCTTCGGCCTCGCACACCATGGACGACATTCGTTTCACACCGGAACAGGTGGCATCCCGATCTGGCACTGCTCAGATGGATAAGGATGTGAGGCGCTGGTTAGTGGGGCTTCCCATTGCTGAGAGACTCGATTTTTTGAAGCAGCTGTGGCCGCTGAACTACCGATACGCACTCAAACTGCTCCAGGCTGCGCAGCTATCGAGGCAGGAAAACGAGGATATGTTCAGGCACTGGTTGCGTACGGGCCAGCACAATACGGCGCAGGAACTTATCAAGCGGTTGGAGCCGGTTTTGGGGGAGAGAAGGTTTTGGGAGATTGCTTCGTAGGAGGTGGTTACGGCGGTAATGCGGGAGTTTATGAATTACTTTGGCGGTGGGCGAATGGACTCTCAAGCCGATGGGAAATGAACCTTTAACTTTTTCTATCCGGTTTATTTTCGGCGCAACAAGCTACCAAGGCCATCCGTGGCGATTGTTTTCTGCTGGCTGATTTCCGATCTTATTAATAGAGGTCAGATAAATTTTTCCCTTTTTTCCTTAACCCACAGCCTACGGATAGAACGCCAGTGAGCGCCGCGTTCAGCAGAGCCTAGGCCCGACTTGCCTTAAAATTTCTATAGGTCTAATGTGCCATCACCGTGCTATTTATTTTTGGGGGAGCTGACTGCACTGATGAGGTATGAGACTTAAAAACAATTGAGTTTATCTATAACGCAATCTCACCGGCACGGACCTGCTGGTTAGTCTAATGCTGGCTCAGAGGGCCGTGAGAGTAGCACTGCAAAAAAATATATGTCGCTGATGAAAGGAAGTCGTAATGCGAGTCACAAAAATCACTGTAGAAAACTTTAGGCTACTAAAGAAAACGACTGTAGATATAGAAAAGAATTTATCGTTAATAATCGGCAAAAATAATTGTGGTAAAACGTCATTTCTTCTATGTCTAGAAAAATTTATTGGCGGAAACTCAACAAAAAATACATTTACATTTGAAGATCTAAATAGCGACACAAAAGATCTTCTTTTGAAAGTGGTCGAAGGCACATCACCTAATGATCAGCGGATAGCAATATCATTAAAAATATTCATCCAATATGACGACGAAGATGATCTTGAGCACATCGGCGACAAGGTGATAATGGACCTTGACCCCGAAAACAAATATGTGGTTCTGGCTTTTGAGTATGGAGCCAACAAAGAGGACATACAAAGTCTTTCAACCGACTTCCACAATATAAGATCTAAAAAACTAGCTGAAGGAAAACCTTACAAAAACCTATTTGATCACCTGAAAGAATCACACGGCAAATATTTTTCAATATCAAGACGCAGTCTGCGATTCGATATAGAATCGAACTTAGAAGACGACACGGATTTCGTCGACCTAGATGCTGAAGGCATCAACCTATCGAAAATAATAAATTTCAAATGGATTAGCGCACGTAGAAACGTGTCTAACAAAGACGCTGATAATTCGCTTTCCGTACTGTCCGCCAAAATTTACAAGAAACTTGAGTCTGGCAATCCAGATCAGAACGTTGTGGAAGATTTTAAGGACACATTAACCACGACTGACAACAAGCTTAACTTAGTGTATGAAAAAATATTTGAAGACGTAATTGACGATGTAAAAAAATTTGGAGGAATAAACCAGAACGAATCAATAATAAAAATCGTATCATCACTGCAACATCGAGACCTCTTGGAGGAAAACACTACAGTCATGTATGGATTGGGGGGGGGTGAGCACGACCTGCCTGAGAACTACAATGGTCTGGGATACCTCAATCTCATTAGCATGATATTTGAGATCAAGCTCAAGCTTCATGACTTCCATAAAGATATCAGCGAGTCACCTTCCGACGTCAACTTACTATTTATTGAAGAACCTGAAGCCCACACACATCCTCAACTCCAAAGAATCTTCATAAAAAATATTAAGTCTTTATTGAGACCAGGAATTACCCGTACCGACGGGGTTGTCAGAACTCTCCAGACAATATTGAGTACCCATTCGTCTTATATAGTTTCCGAAAGCGACTTTGAAGATATTAAATACTTCAAGAAGAAAGATGGGTGTGTGACCTCCAAAAACTTGAAAGACCTTAAAGATTATTATGGTGACTCACAGCATTATACCTTTCTGAAACAGTACCTTACAATTCATAGATCTGAATTGTTTTTTGCTGACAAAGCAATTTTTATCGAGGGTGATACCGAGCGAGTTTTACTTCCAGCAATGATGATGAAAATTGATCAGGAAGATCTAATAGAGGATATTACGTCTGGCTCGACAAGCCAGATTCCGCTGTTATCCCAAAACATCTCAATGATTGAGGTTGGTGCGTACTCACATATTTTTGAGAAATTTGTTAATTTTATTGGTGTCCGCTCCCTCATTATCACTGATATTGATTCAGCCAAAGAGTTCCCTGATTTAGATGAACACGACAAGCCTCAACTTAACAAGCAGGGGGAAGCAAAAACTGAACTTAAAAAATGCCGGGTTGCCGAAGGCACTCACACCACCAATGCATCTTTGGTTTTTTTCTATAATACTGACGATTTAGCATTTTACAGCGCTCTCAAGATGACAAATAAAACACTAACAAAAAAAACTGACACTCCTTGGCGTCAGTGCGCAGATGGGGAGCTACTTTGCGCATATCAAACCGAAGAAAAAAATTCGCTAGATGAGGGCTACCACGCACGTAGCTTCGAGGATGCTTTTTTTCACATAAATAGAGATTTTATAAAAGGCCTAACCTTCGATGAACAAAACAAATTTATCGGAAAGATAAAACTGCCTTCACTAGTCCAAAAACATCTAAAAGACTTTGCAAACTCCGTCACTGACGCCTACACATGTGCTGAAAAAGCAATAGGTAGCAAACCGTCTTTCGCTATGGAAGTACTATTAAATAGCACGACACATGAGTTAACACTTACAGATGCACAAACAGGCAAACCTATCAAAGTGGACATTGAGTTTTCCAACTGGAACACCCCTAGCTACATAAAGGAGGCTCTAAAATGGCTGAAGCAAGGTTAATCTTAGAACCTGAAGTCCAGGAGATATTTAAATTAATTGATGACGGGAAAAATTTCTTGCTTAGCGGGGGCGCAGGCAGTGGCAAGACTTATTCACTGGTACAGTGTATAAGACAAGTATTAATCGAAAATTTGAATTGTACTATTGCCTGTATGACGTTTACAAATGCTGCGGTTGCAGAAATTCGTAGCCGCATAACTGATCAAAGGCTGCACGTAGGCACGATTCATGAGTTTTTATGGGATCTAATACGCCCATACAGATCAGAGCTTATGGATGTGTTGATACAGTCTTTGGAGAGTGAAGACCCTGATTCTATTATAAATCCGGACGATGACTTTGATCCCTCTGCATTGAAAGGGAAAGAGGTCAAGTACAAAGAATACACATTAGTCCGAGAAGGCATTATATCTCATGACGAATTGCTCATTATCGCTCACGAAATGTTCCGCTCCCACCCGAAACTTTGTGACATAGCAAAAGACAGATACAAATTTATATTTATCGACGAATATCAAGACACGTCAGCATCGGTGATTGAAATATTTCTTGAGCATTTCCAGCAAGGAGTGAAGAGAAATATTGTCGGATTCTTTGGGGATGCGATGCAGTCAATTTATGACGACGGCGTTGGAAATCTAGACAAATATATTGAGAAAAAAATTGTCTACGAGGTAAAGAAAGAACAAAATCGAAGAAACCCAAGGTTAGTATTTGAGCTTGCCAACAGGTTGAGAACTGACAATTTGCGGCAAGTAGCTTCACTCGACGCAAATGCGCCCAACATGCTAGACGGCGTAATTATAGAAGGCGAAATTAAGTTTATTTACACCGAAGGGCCAAATGATCAATTGCAGCAAGTTAAAGACTCGCTGGGCTGGGATTTCAGCCAAAGCAAAGAAAATAAAGAATTAAACCTAACTCATAATTTGATCGCACCTAAAGCAGGCTTTCCTGAGCTAATGCTAATATATGATGGCGATAAAGTACTCGAATTTCGGGACCGCATAAAGAAATTTATCAAAGTTCGAAAAGCTCCCACGGACTTTTCGAACTTTACATTCGAACAGGTAATACAAAATTTAACTGATACATTTCCAGCAGACAAAGCGAATCTATCTCCTACACCGGGGATGCAGCAGTTTATAGACCTGCATCGCGATCTGTACGAACGCGCACTTGCCGAGCCGTATGAGGTTTTCAGGCGTATATACTTGTCTAAAGACGCCCTTGTAGACGATAAAAAAGATGATCCAAACGGATCTTCAAAGGCTGGTAGTAAACGTGATGCCTTGATAAGACACTTATTCAAGATTCAACATATGGTGAACCTTTACGAAAGCAAAAAATACAATGAGTTTCTGAAGCGCTCGGAGTTTAAGATACGCTCAATCGATGACAAGAGAAGACTTAAGGATCTCATCGATGAATTAAAAGAAATGTCCAACTCAACAATCGGCACAGTCATCGACAGAGCTGATGAACTCGGGATATGCAGAAAGGATGATAAGCTTTCGGTTTTTATAGCACGTAACTGCTATGTTTACGACAGAGTGAGAGAGGTTAGATTTGCTGAATTCAAAAAATTATACCAATACTTAGAAGGCTACACCCCATTCTCCACTCAGCACAAAATAAAAGGGGCTGAATTCGATAATGTTCTTGTTGTATTAGATAACGGAAGATGGAGCAAATATAATTTTAATTATCTCTTCGAAGAAGCGGGCAACCCATCTGTCCTTGAAAGAACAAAGAAGCTTTTCTATGTTTGCAGTACGCGTTCTAAAAAAAGCTTGGTCGTTTATTATCGGAACCCCAGCGAGAAAGCCTTAGCAACTGCTATAAGATGGTTTGGAGTTGCCGCCGTATCGAGTATGGATTGATTCATCATTTGTCCAAGATGCGCCGCACTTTCCGTGCGGCACACCAAGCTATGCAAGCTCAATATGCGAAAAAAACTGAAACGCTCGTCGCTCGCCTTCCGTTGTGATTCCAGCCACATCACCGTTATGCCGATGCTGTTTACTATGACTTTTTTACACTCTGGAAATTAGAGTACGGCAGCTTTGAGGTGATCGCTGACCGACACGAATATCTGCTCATCGCCGTTAGCTACTTTTCACGTTCGACGGTTCTCAGCGATTTTCGTCCCGTTAGGCAAGAAACCAATCGGTCCTTTTCTGCCAATCATGTCCGCAATCTTACTGGTAAACCCCAGTGCAAACGATTTGCCAGGCCAAATGCAGATGGGTGAACAGGTTTGTAAGCCTGACCAATCGCCCGATAAACGGCGGAGGAAGATGGTAGGTCGGGCCTGATACATCCTCTCGGTTGCACCTTGGCTAACCAAACCTTATAGTTCGGCCCGTCGCTGACCTCGGTCAGCGACAGGGTTTCGCAGCCCTAAAACGATTCACACCAATACCGTCAGACATGCCCCAGCCGCTTCTCGGCTGCCGAATGTTTTATGGCGGTTGTGCGTGGGAGACCTTCGGGTCTGCCGGGTCTTGGTGTAAATCGTCCGGTCTGCGAACCCGCGCACAGCTGCCACCCAATCTGTTTCGCAGCAGAGCCGGTGGTAAATCTTTTTTCTTGAGGATTTACACCATGACTACTCAACACCCACCCCGCCGCTTCACCCCCATGTCCCAAACCGCAACCGACTACCCCGTCCTCCTCATCGACAGCGACGCCCCGCTCCGCGAGCTTCACGCTTGCGCCAGCGAGCGCCTGAACGCTGCCCTCGCCTACCTGCACTTGATGGCTTGTTCCAACGTATCCGACTACGCCGAGCACGACATCAATACCGTCGCCAATACCGCTCGGATCATGGTCCAGGATGTGGCGGATGTGTTTACGGTGATGGAGCGGCGGGGGTTTGATGTGGCTGCGGTGAGTTGATGTGATGTGAGCTGTGAGGAAACCCGCTTTGGCGGGTTTTCTAGTCTCTGGGCCTTGCTAGACCGCTCAACCCACGCTATGGGCGGCGAGGTTGCAATATTGCCCTTTGAAGTACAGCAATGGTTGCGTAGCCGCCGTGTCTTGCAGGCTTAGCGCTTTGACTTCGCCAATGACGATCAGGTGGTCACCTGCGGCGTGTTCGGCGTGGATTTGGCAATCGAGCCAGTGCAGGCTGCCGGCGATGATGGGGTTGCCGAGTGGCGATGGTTGCCAGTCGACGCCGTGCCATTTGTCGGTGCCTCGTCGGGCGAACTGGTTGGAGATTTTGACTTGTTCACCGGAGAGGATGTTGACGACAAAGCGGCCGGCCTGGCGGATTTTGGGGTAGCTGGCCGAGGTGGACATGACGCTGAAGGACACCAGTGGCGGGCTCATGGACACGCTGTAGAACGACTGGCAGGTGAAGCCGATCGGTTCGCCCTCCAGGTGCGAGGTGATCACGGTGATGCCGGAGGCGTAGTGCCCGAGCGCTTCGCGAAAGTGCAGGGGCTCGATGGCAGTACTGGGAAGTGACATGGTAAGTCCTGGCTTTTGGGTGCAGGTCGAAGGCTTGAAGCGGTGATGTTTCAATCCACCGCCTCACCCTCCCCGCGCAGCTCTTTTGAGGTTGGCTCAGCGCTGGTTCAAGAGTTCGCGGCGGACGATGTCTGCGCCGGCACTTAACGCGTTCAGTTTGCCTCTGGAGACGCCACGGGATAACGGCGCCATGCCGCAGTTGGTGCAAGGGTAGAGTTTGTCGGCGTCTACAAACTGCAGTGCCTTGCGCAGGGTGTTGGCGACTTCCTCGGGGGTTTCGATGGTGTTGGAGGCTACGTCGATGGCGCCGACCATCACTTTTTTACCGCGGATGAGTTCAATCAGGTCCATCGGCACGTGGGAGTTGTGGCATTCCAGCGAGACGATGTCGATGCTGGATTTTTGCAGTTTGGGGAAGGCTTCTTCATATTGCCGCCATTCAGAACCGAGGGTCTTTTTCCAGTCGGTATTGGCTTTGATGCCGTAGCCATAGCAGATGTGCACAGCGGTTTCACACTTGAGGCCTTCGATGGCCCTTTCCAGGGTGGCGACGCCCCACTCGTTCACTTCATCAAAGAAGACGTTAAAGGCGGGCTCGTCAAACTGGATGATATCCACGCCTGCCGCTTCGAGTTCGCGGGCTTCCTGGTTGAGAATCTTGGCGAATTCCCAGGCGAGTTTTTCACGACTTTTGTAATGGGCGTCGTAAAGCGTGTCGATCATGGTCATTGGGCCTGGCAGCGCCCACTTGATCGGTTGATTGGTTTGCTGGCGCAAGAACTTGGCGTCTTCGACAAACACGGGCTTTTGGCGACTCACCGAACCGACGACGGTCGGCACGCTCGCATCGTAGCGATCACGAATTCTGACGGTTTCGCGCTTCTCGAAATCGACGCCGCTGAGGTGCTCGATAAAAGTGGTGACAAAGTGCTGACGCGTTTGCTCTCCATCACTGACGATATCAATGCCGGCGTGTTGTTGTTCTTGCAAGGCCAAACGCAGCGCGTCCTGTTTGCCTTCAATCAATTCTTCGTCTTGCAGTTTCCACGGTGACCACAGTGTTTCAGGCTGCGCGAGCCAGGCAGGTTTAGGCAAGCTGCCGGCAGTGGACGTGGGTAGTAATTTTTTCATAACAGATGACCTTGTATTTTTTGATGCGTCAAAGCGCGTAATGAGCGGACCACTGTTCAAGCACAGCTTGATAGGGCTTGATAAAGTTCTGCTCTACAAATTGCCCCTGCTCAATCGCCAGGCGGTTACGCTCTTCTCGGTCATAAACAATGCGCGTTAATGAATAGTCCTGGTGCTGCAAGCTGGGCTGATAGGATTTACCGGCTGCGGAGTTCGCGTTATAGATCTCAGGGCGGTAGATCTTCTGGAACGTGTCCATGGTGCTGATGGTGCTGATCAGCTCTAGGTTGGTGTAATCACCGAGCAAATCACCGGAAAAATAAAATGCCAACGGCGCAACGCTGTTGGGTGGCATGAAGTAGCGCACTTTCAGGCCCATCTTGTTGAAGTATTCGTCCGTCAGCGAGTATTCGTCCTGCTGGTACTCAACGCCCAGTACAGGGTGCTGGTTTTCGGTGCGATGGTAGACATTGCTGCTCGACACGCTGAGGCATATGACCGGCGGCTTGCTGAAATTAGCTTTGTAAGTGTTTGAATTCACAAAACACTTGAACAGCTTTGCGTGCAGCTCGCCAAAATTGTCGGGCGTGCTGAATTCGGGGCGGCCTTTGTTGTGGCCCAACAACAGCACACTGAAGTCATAATCCCGCACGTAGGAAGAGAAGTTATTGCCGACAATGCCGTCAATGCGCTCGTTGGTTTTTTGATCAACGATATTTGTTTTGAGTATTTCGATTAAAGGGATGGCATTGCCCTTGTTATCAGCATCAATTTTCATCTCGACGGAAATAATCTCGAGCTCGACAGCATAACGATCGCCTTTGGGGTTATCCCAATGCGCCAGGGCATTAAAGCGATTGTCGATCATCTTTAAAGTATTGCGCAGGTTCTGCTGGCGACTTTGGCCCCGGGCCAAATTGGCAAAGTTGGTGGTAATGCGCGTATTTTCGGAGGGGTGATAATCCTCATCGAAACGAATGCGCTTGATCGCAAATGCAAATTCGTTATTCATTTTAATCTGACACTCTGATTCCTGAGATAAAGCCCGACGCCACGCCTTGATCTCGATGATATTTATAAGAACTATAATTAAGACGTATTGTAGGCAGCGACATTGCTTGAGAGAAAATGAATTGATTTCACTAACTCGTTAGCCCTCCTCATGATGGATAAAGCGTGCCGTTCCAACTATGGAAGCCGCTGGCGGTGCTCTCTACCGATGCCTATCATGTGGCCCTTCGTTTATCGCACCAGGAAACGCCCATGCCCGCCCTCACCTTCCGTAACGCCCTGCCCGCCGACGCCGCGCGCTGCTTTGAAATCGAGATCACTGCCTACGAAGGCGACGAAGCCGCGACCCTGGAAAAGATCGCCACACGCATCGCGCAGTACCCCGAGGGCTTTTTGATTCTGGAGGCGGATGGCGCGGTGGTGGGCTTTATCAACTGCGGCTGCGCCCATCAGGTGGTGATTTCGGATGAGGCGTTCAAGGAGCTGGTAGGGCATTCGGCCGAGGCGCCGAATGTGGTGATCATGTCGGTGGTGGTCGACCCGGCGCATCAGGGCAAGGGTTATTCCAAGCTGTTGATGACGGAGTTTGTGCAGCGCATGCGCGCGCTGGGCAAGCATACGATTCACTTGATGTGCAAGGAGCAGCACGTGCCGTTGTACACGCGCATGGGTTACACCTATGTGCAGCCTTCGCCGTCGGATCATGGCGGGATGGCGTGGCATGAGATGGTGATGGCGCTTTAACCGATTCAAGTGCTCAGCGCCTTTGTGTGTCGGGATTTGTGACGGTAGCCCGGCGCTCAAAGGGCAACTGTATTTCAGCACGTAAGAACCTTGTCGCTCGGGCCAACCTCTGGAGATTAACGTGAAACGTCAAACGAGGTTTTCAGCCTCGGCCTACAGCCCCGCAGCTCACATTGTGAGCCTGGCGAGTGGGGTTTTGCTCCGTAACATCCTCTCCAAATCACCTCATTGAACGCCCTTCCACTGCTCGGTAACTTGGGTTTCGAGCAGTCAACAAAAGGGTTGGCTGATATTTTTTTAACATCAGAGAGGTGAAATCATGGTTTCAGTCGGTATGTCTGCAGCTTTGGCGAATTTTTTCCGCGCAGCCCACACGAACGGCAATGAAAAACCAACACCCACGCCTGCTGAAGACGGGCGCGGTGATGACATCATTAAGGCGGACAAGCCACGTGGATTTCCGCATGATCGGATTTACGAGCATGTACACCTGCCCCGGATCGACAGCGATGATCTTTATTCGCACTTCGGCTCACTGCGTGAGCAACGTTTCATGCCGCCTAAAGTAGAATATTTCGACAGCGGCGAACCAAGCCCTCACCCCAAAGATGATAGTGCCGGATTATCCCTCCCTGGCGACCCAACCTGGCAACCCACCCAGAACGCCAACGATGACTTTGCCTACCAAGCCCGCAAAGCATGGCATGAATACATTCACAACCAGCTTGAACCAACCGACATCGACATCGACAAACCAAGGATCAACCCCAATGATGAAGATGCCGGGAATGATGCCGAAATATTCGACCCCGCCACACAAACCTGGCAACCCACCCAAAACGCCGGCGATGGCCAATACAAACCACTTGGCGATCCTTACCGCGAAGCCATAGATTACGAGGCCAAGGCTGGCCCGCAGGCGTAACCCAACCGGCGGTATGGCGCGCAGCAACGCTGCTGCCTACCGCCCAACAAGCACCTATCGAGAGGCAGGGATGAGCGCACCCTTGATTGAAATCAGCGACCACGCCAACCCCGACGCCGAGCACCTGCTTGGCAGCGGCCTCGCCGCCTTCAATGAAGCCGTCACCGGCGCCAATGATCGCCGGCCGCTCACGGTGCTGATCAAAGACCCCGCCACCGGGCAAATCCTCGGCGGCATCACCGGCAAAACCTCCTTGGGCATGGCCTTTCTCGACCTGTTCCACTTGCCCGACACCCTGCGCGGCGCGGGCCTGGGCAGCCAGTTGCTGCAGGCTTTCGAAGACGAGGCGCGGCGCCGGGGTTGCCTCAATGCGGTGCTGTACACGATCAGCTTCCAGGCACCGGGGTTTTACGAGAAGCATGGGTGGGTGCGGTTTGGCGAGATACCTTGCACGCCTGCGGGCAGTAGCCGGGTGTTTTTGTGCAAGCCGCTTTGAGCGTCGGGGTTGTACGTCGGGCCGTGGTGGATACAAGCCACGGCCATTGCGGAAACACCTGCTACTGAGCCCCTTTGGCGCAGTGGGATGATCCGGGTTTCCTCAACCCGGAACCGTCCTCATGGAAGACTTTCGCGCCCTCGCTCAGATGTCGGACACATCGCTCGACGATACCGCGCTGCCTGTCACTTACAACCCATCGGCCACTTACTTGAACGAGCGCCAGGCCCTGCGCGTTGCAGGTGACCAGGCGTTGCTCGAGCAATTGATAAACCGGCTTTCCCCCGCAGCGGGCCAGGCATTGTCGCTCCCCACCCGGCCGGTGCCGATTGCCGAGCACTCACTGCTGGGCCAGTGGTGCAAGGTGTTCATCAAGGCCATCAACGGCAAGGGTTTTATCGCCTGGGCGCGCGCGCAGGGCTTTGATCTAAACACGCTGCGCCTGCAGGGCAGCACGTTGCGGGTTCGTGCGCACGGCCAGCTCAAGGTGCTCAACCTGGCCGATGCGTCGGCCTGGTGGGCACTCGCCAACCCGATCATCTACATCTGCCACGTGGTCGACCCGATGACACTGGGCTGGCCCTACATTGACGCGGCAACAGACCTGACAGCACTGACCTTGCCGTTGAATCTGACACTGGCTTTCCATGGCTTGCCGGTGCCCGCCAATCGCCTCCAGGCACTGACCCTCGTCGAAGAGCTGCGTGCCTTGCAGGGCTTCCCCGGGTTTGACAGCAGCGGCCGCAGCACATCGAGTCTCTACGCCGAATTGCGCGAACAGGCGCGCGACTGCCTGCAATTGGCCGACGTTCTGCGCCCTCTGGCTGAGGATCAAGACAGCTTCTTAGGGTTGGATATCTATCGCCGCCGCCTGCAGTTAACGTCGGACTCGCGACTGGCCAGGCACCTCAAGGAGGCGGCGGCCCTATTACAGGCGATTAACGCGGAAAGCGATCCGTGTTCAACAACAGAAGCATCGGGCTCCACGTACTTCGACTACCAACGAAAACGGCTCTGTGTCGCCGGGCGTGACGATAAGGGCGAGCTGGAGCCAGAGGTGGCTGTCACACAGGATGCGCGCTGGCACAGGCTGGTAGCGCTGAGCGAACAACTGCACATTGATATCTACCCGGACCAAAGCCTGAGCGTTGCCGCCGCATTGCACGCCTACGCCATCGCCCCTCCGCTGGATGCGCCAGCGACCAACGCCCTGGCGCATCGCCTGCGCCAATGGCCCGCGCCGGCGGTGCCGGTAGTGCTCAGCTCGGCGCGCGCCTTTACTGAGCTTTATTACGCTATTCAATATGTGGGTCTGTTAAATGACCACTTCACCCTCTGCAGTGCGCTGGCCAAGGTGATCAGCGGTGGGGTATTACAAGGGCCAGACGGGCTTGGGATGTTTATCAGCGGCGACCCGGACACCCTCCAGGTGGTCGTAAACAAAGCCTGTGCAAGATTGCGTGTGCTGACTGACGACCCCGCATTCCTGGCCATTCGCAGGCGCGAACGCATCGCGCCCAGCAGCCATGTTTTGCTGGATGCATCCGGTAGCGTTGGCGCAATCGACCTGGACGGCCATTGGAAACTCCTCACGGATGCCGTCATGAACGAGCCCGATTTGGCCACGCTGCTGCGCCCCCTCAAGAAACTGGCGGCCAAGACCGGTGGTGATCTGCGCACCAACGGCCTGATCAGCCTCGGCCAGGCCCTGACGATGTACAAAGTCATCCTGCCCGACACGCTGCCAGAGGCTCGCCAGACACTGCGGCGCCTGGAGCTCAGCCCACCGTTTCCACCCGGCCAACACTATTACTGGCGCGCGCTCAAACCGCTGGACGATGCTCAGCCCTCGGCGTGGAAGCTGCTGGCGCTGCATCGCCAGCCGATCCTGACGGCCAACGCCACGTTCATGGCCGGCCAGGCGGTGCCGCTGTTCGAGTACCTCGGGCGTGACGGGCTGGCCGGTAAGTCCGTGGCGGATGTGCGCGCCGAAGCAGACTTTCTGATGGTGCGCCTGCTGGCATCGCCCTTGGCCCAGCAACTCGGTGAAGCACTGGCGACCGCCTTGCAGTGGCACGGCAGCCGCAACGGGCTGATCCTGGCCGCGCTGATCCTGAGCCTGGATCCCCAGCCGCAAGCCCATCCCACACGCCTCAATTACTTCGACTGGCACGATGCCGACTGCTGGGGCGAGCCGGTGTCGTTCGTGCGTTACCAGATTGAAGTCAGCCTGCAAGGGCTTAGCCCACTGGTCGCAGCCCTGGCCGCGCACCTGGTGCTTTGCGAAAAAAGCCCGCAGTTGCTGGTGCGCGACCTACCTGAAATAACCCCCTACTTGAGCTCACAGGCCTGGGTTCTGCTGCGTCACCGCGTTGCCTGGATGGAAAAAGTCGTTCCCGGAAGTTCGCGCCTGTTGAACTACGAACACACCATGACCTTGGCAAACCTCACGCCGGAGAACAGCTGGAAAGCCTACCTCGCCGGCAGCGAAGCCAAAGGGCCGATCCTGGACTGGGCGGTGGCCAACGGCGTGCTGGCGCCCAAGACGCGCTATGACGCACTCGAATTTACCCGCGCATTAACGGCCCTGAACGGTCAACGTGCCCGCCTGACGTCGACCTTGCAGGCGTTTGCCAAGCCCATCGTAACGTTGCGCCAGACCGCACTGGAGGATCTGCGCAGGGTTTATCCCGACAACGATTTGCTCGAAACCCCGGTATTGATGTGGCTGCCGGAGCACTCGCCCTTTTCCGAAGAGGGCCAGTTCGAAGGGGTGCATACCGGCCCCAAATACTCGTTCGTCGACCTGCATATGGCGGCGAGCCTGGACGTCACTTCAAACCGCTGGCATTCCTCAAATAAAGCGATCAAGTACCGGGAAATGGCCAAGCGCTTTTATTTGCTCGGGCAGATCAACGGCATATTTGCCAACGCCTTCAATCAGAAGCTTGAGCAGTTGCAGGCAGCCTACGGGGAGGCCATCCGGTGCGGGTTGGCTGACCTGACGCTGCCACGGCGCGAAGCCCTGGAATATGGCGAAGTGCAGTTTTTCACCTTGAGCCGAGCCAGCTCACGGGCCGACACGCCCGCCGAGGTAGGTCGGCTGGGTATCCTGGTGTATGTCACTTATTACAGCGATGAACACCTCTATGAATGCTTCCCTCGACAGCTGTTGATCCGGCCTCGGCGCGACATTGGTTACGCGCAGCTCATGCACGCCGTCAAAGCGGCCACCCCGCAACCGTGGATGCGTTTCGACTGGCCGGCGTATGCCCACGGGGCCATGCCTGCCGAGATCGCCGCTACCGCGCCCAGCACTGACCTGCTGATCAGCCGGCTCGACCGCGACCTGCCTGCAGCAACTGACATTCCCGCCCAGGATGCCCTGGGCCGCCGCGTGCCGCGCACCTTCGATTCAGCACGCTCCAAGGCCCTGACGAGGATCATTATCGAGCACCACCTGCTGCACGACGGCCTGGCATGGCGTGCCAAAGCCCGGCAGCCGATCACTCTGCAAGCCGCCGCCAGCGGCCGCGACCCTTGGGCGGAGTACCTGCGCGATGTGGCGTTGATACTGGGTTGAGGCTTGAACAATGGCGGGTTTTGTATAAGGCTGCTCTCCTGCGTATTTGATCGCCGCAAGGGAGCCTGCCCATGACCGCCGCTACTGCACCGCGCTTCTGGCGTGACGCGCGCCTGCCGTTCATCGAGGCGCGGACCATCGCCGATGGGCGCAAGGTCACCTACACGCGTCACGCCCACGAGCATTTTTCCATCGGCGCGATCACCACCGGGCGCAGTTATTACCACTACGGCGAGCAGACCTTTGAGATCAGCGCCGGCACGGTGGTGTTGATGAACCCCGGCGACG
The DNA here is from genome assembly GCF_009834565.1 of Pseudomonas sp. R76. Taxonomy (GTDB): domain Bacteria; phylum Pseudomonadota; class Gammaproteobacteria; order Pseudomonadales; family Pseudomonadaceae; genus Aquipseudomonas. The sequence continues at coordinate 2,645,506 of NZ_CP019428.1, read as the reverse complement.
TGCATGCGTGCAACCCTATCTACGATCAGCCCTGGTCGTATCACATGATTTACCTCGACACGCCGTGGCTGACGGACCTGCAATACCAATTGGGCTTCAGCACCGATCAGGGTTACCGCCCCTTCAACACGCCCCACACCCGCGACACGGTGTTGTACAACGGCTTGATCGAGCTTTACGCAATTCTGCTGGATGAGCACGCCGAGCTGCTGCAAAAGCAGAGCGCGCTGGTGAGTTATTTCACCGAAGTGCAGCAGCGTTTGAACCCTTCGCTGACGCCGGTGCGCGAGGTCAATCACAAGCTGGAGCGCGCCGCCGAGTACATCCGCGCGCACTGCACCGAGGCGGTGAAGCTGGAAGAGATTTGCCTGGCGGCCGAGCTGTCGCCGTCTTACCTGATCCGCGCGTTCAAGCAGTATTACGGGCTCACGCCGCATGCCTTTCTGGTCAACCGGCGTATCCAGTTTGCCCGCACCCAATTGCGCAACGGCGAGCTGATCGCCGATGTGGCGCTGACCGCCGGGTTTGCCGACCAGGCGCATTTCCAGCGTGCATTCAAACAGCATTTCGCCGCCACGCCGGGGCAGTACCGCGACTTGCTCAAGCCATCAGCAAATAACCCACACTGGCCACCAGCAACGCGCCCATTGAGCGGTTGAACAGGCGTACGCCTTGCGGGTTGCTCAGGTAGCGGCGTAAAAAAGTCCCGGCGTACGCCCAGCACGCCACCGACAGGTAGCAGATCACCAGGTACAGTGCTGCGAACAGCCACACTTGGCCGGCGTCGCCATCGGCCACAAACAACCCCATGCCCGCCACGCAAGCCAGCCAGGCCTTGGGGTTGAGCCATTGCATGACTGCGCCGTAGAGCATCGACGGCGCGGTGGCGGTGCCGTCGGCATCCAGGCGGCCATCGTCCACCGCCAGTTTCCAGGCCATGTAGAGCAAAAACGCCACGCCGCCCCACTGGATCAACTGAGTCAGGATCGGCCAGCGCACCAGCACTTCATGCAGGCCCAGGCCGATCAGCACCAGCAGCAAGGTGAAGCCCACGGCGGCGCCGAACACGTGTTTCTGGCTGGCGGCAAACCCGAAGCGCGCACCGGCGCTGAGGGCGACCACATTCACCGGGCCCGGTGTGATGGAGGTGGCCAGGGCGAAGGCGGCCATGGAGATGATCAAGCTCATTGCGGTTCCTTTTTGTTATGCCAAGCGAAGATGGCATCACGGTAAAGGGCTGAACGGGCGAGGTATTGAAGAAAATCACCCTGAGCCCTTAGACGCTTTTATTCCATTGATATACCTGTATTTTTTCTTTCATGGGGCGCAGTTTGATAGACAAAAATGCGTATTTTCCAGGCGAACCCGAATGCTGGAGTTCAGCGCTTTCTCACTGCAAAAAAGGAATCGCCATATCTGGCGAGCATCAAGACCCCTATCCTGGTGGTGGACGGCGACCATGACGAAGCGATCAAGCGCGAACACACCGAGTACATCGCCGCGACCATTCCCGGCGCCGGGCTGCTGATTTTGCCGAACACCAGCCACTTCGCCTTCCTGCAAGACCCGGCGTTGTTCAATGCCGCACTGTTGGACTTCCTCGACAGCAAATAGACCCTGTACCCTGTGCGCGCGCACCGGTTGCGCGCCCACCGTTTCCAGCCATGTCAGGACGCCCATGCCCAACCCCATTCCTCGCCGGCGCGATGCCGCCGTCACCCGCGACGCCATTGTGTTGTCTGCGCGCAAGGCGTTTGCCCGATCAGGCTACGACGGCACCGGGCTGGGCGAAATCGCCGCCGGCGCCGGGGTGACGGTCATGCTGGTCAACCGCTACTTCGCCTCCAAGGAGCAGCTGTTTGCCGAAGTAGTCGCCGAAGCCTTGGCGAGCCCGTTGGCCCTGACGCAAGGCAGCCTCAGCGCAGAAAACCTCGGCCGCACGCTCGCCACCGCACTGGTCAGCCTCACTGAAGCCGGCAGCACGCCGCTGGAAGGTTTCCTGATCATGCTGCACGCGGCGTCGAACAAGCGCGCGGCGGCGATTGGCCGCGAGCAAATCGAAACAGGTCACCAGGCTACACTGGCCGCCACGCTCCAGGGCGCGCATCACCAAGAGCGCGCAGCGCTGGTGATGGCGCTGGTGTCAGGCGTCCAAGTGATGCGCCAGATGCTGGAACTGTCGGCGCTGGCCAAGGCTGATCCACAGGTGCTGATCGATTTGCTGACGCCGCTGTTCCAACAGTTGGTGGATGGAAACCGCGTCTAAGCGACAGTTGGCGGATGATTTCGATGAGCGCTACCGCGTCGCGAGGGCGCCTTGAATGGCTTAAAGCCCGCGACTGCGCAACCACTGTAAAAAGCCTTTTTTGACCGGCACCACGGGCGTTTCCTGGGTCATTGCCTGCGCCGCATGCACGCGGAAATCCAGCAGCGCCTTCATCGCCTCGCTGATGTCATGCCGCGCATCCAGGCAGGGTTTCAGGTATTCCTTCTCGATGCGGTACAGCGTGCAAAAGGTCTTGGCGGAAAAGTCCGCCAGCGTTGCCTGATCGGACAGAATGCCCGCTTCGCCAATGACCTCGCCCGGGCCCATGCGCCCCGCTTCGAACTTGTGGCCACCCTTGATCAACATCACCGAGACCACGCCGGATTCGACGATAAACAAATGATCGCTGACCTCACCGGCCGGCAGAATCATGTCGCCGGGGCGGTAAGTGTGCAGGGTCATGTTCTGGCTGAAGGTGTCTTTCTCTTCCTGGCGCAGCGTGGAGAAAATCGACGAACGCTCCAGCAGCGCCCGCGCCCCGGACAACGCCGCCGGTGTGTTGCCTTCGGTGGCGGACAACAGGCCCACACCCGCCGCCTGCAAATGCCGGAACGCCAGGTCGTAAAGCTGGTTGCGCACTTCGCGCTTGAGGGTCATGGCTGGCACAAAGCCGCTGATTTCATATTCGACGCCGCCGCTGGCGGACGTCTTGAACGCCACACTCGGCGCAGGCTTGGCCAGCAGCGGCCGGCAACCTTGCATGGCGCGCTCCAGCGCTTCGATCACGGTTTGCGGGCGCGCATGCGGGCTGACTTGCAGGCTGACCGCCAGGCCGAACATGTCCGCCGGGCGCGAAAAGTTGATGATCTTGGCCTTGGCGGCCAGGGAATTGGGGATCACCGCCATGCTGCCCTGGGAGGTTTGCAGGCGCGTGGCGCGCCAGTCGATGTCGGTGACGCGGCCTTCGGTGCCGTCGATGGAAATCCAGTCATCCAGCTGATACGGCTTGGTGGTGTTGAGGACAATCCCGGAAAACACGTCGCTCAAGGTGCTCTGCAACGCCAGGCCAACGATGATCGCCACCGCGCCGGAGGTGGCGAGCACGCCCTTGACCGGCAAGTCGAGCACGTAGGCCATGGCGGCGATGATCGCGATGAGGAAAATCACCGCGCCCATCAAGTCCTGCAACAGCCGCCCGCCGTGGCCGACGCGCTGCATCATCAGTGTGCCGAGCAACACCGTGAGGGTGCGCGCAGCGAACAGCCACCAACCGATCTGCAACGCCGTGGCCGCCAGGTGCAAGGCGGTGTTGTCGGCATACGGCGCGAGCTGCATGGGGTTCATGCCGTCGTTGAACAGCACGGCGCTGTACACGGCAAAAATCGCCAGACGCGCCGCCAGTTTCCAGTTGGCGAGGTTGGCGGAAATAAGGCGCCACACGGCGATGTCGATAAAGATCAGCGCCACGGCGCATAACATCGGGTGATCGGCGATAAATGAGGGCATCCAGGCGACTCCAGGGCGAATGCTCAGAAGATCGCATGAATCGGAGATGTCGGGTATAGCGCAGAGCAAAATGTGGGAGCGGGCTTGCTCGCGAAGGCGGTGTATCAGTCACAGAAGTTTTGACTGACCTACCGCTTTCGCGAGCAAGCCCGCTCCCACAAGGGTCTTGCGGCGAGCAGTTAGATTTGCATTTGTCCGAAACGGCCGGACTGGTAATCAGCAAACGCCTGATGAATTTCCTGCTCGGTGTTCATCACGAACGGGCCATGGCCGACGATAGGTTCATCAATCGGTTCACCGCTGAGCAGCAGCACCTTGGCGTCGTCGTTGGCCTCCAGGGTGATGTGCTCGCCGTCGCGTTCGAACAACGCCAGTTGCCCTTGGCGCGCCACTTCCTCGCCATTGACCAATACCGTGCCGCGCAGAATCACCAGCGCGGTATTGCGCCCGGCGTGCAGGTCCAGCGTCAGCGCTTTACCCGCGTTCAGGCGCAAGTCCCACACGTCAATCGGCGTGAAGGTACGCGCCGGCCCTTGAGTACCGGCGAATTCACCGGCAATCAGGCGCAACTGCCCGGCGTCGTTGGCCAGCGGCAGCACTGGGATATCGCCGTCGACAATGGTCTGGTAACCGGCGTCGGCCATTTTGTCCTTGGCTGGCAGGTTGACCCACAGCTGCACCATCTCCAGCGCCCCGCCGCTGCGGGCAAAGGCTTGGGAGTGAAACTCTTCATGGATGATGCCTTTAGCGGCCGTCATCCATTGCACATCGCCAGGGCCGATGGTGCCACCGGCGCCGGTCGAATCACGGTGCTCGACTTCGCCGTCATACACGATGGTCACGGTTTCAAAGCCACGATGCGGGTGCTGGCCTACACCGCGACGTTGTTCGGTGGGCGTGAAATCGGCGGGGCCGGCGTGGTCCAGCAACAGGAACGGGCTGATGTGCTTGCCCATGGCGTCGTAGGAAAACAGCGTGCGCACCGGGAAGCCATCGCCGACCCAATGGGCGCGGGGGCTGGTGTAGATACCGATGATTTTTTTCATGGTGTTCCTCCAGGTTGGCTACACCATAAGTCCGCCAGCCTTGGAGTACTAGCCGGCAAAAGCGGCCCTGATCGTCCTACGTATAGGACAATCCCTTGACTGGGCGTTGGCGCAGCAGGTGGAACGCGACAAACGCCGTGACCGCAAAACTGGCCTGAATAATGATCATCGGCGTGGCGCTGCCATCGCGTAAATGGCTCAGCAACAGGCCGCTGCACGTGGCACCGAACATCTGCGAAAAACCCATCAACCCCGCCGCCAAACCGGCGCGGTGTGCGTTGGGCATCACCCCGCCCGTCACCGAACCCGGCAACACCAGGCCACCGCCGAGGGTGACCAGGGCCACCGGAATATCCACGCCCGGCACCGACAGGCCGAACAGCTCATACACCAGCACCGCCGAGATCCCGCCGATAGCCACCAGCGTCACGCCCATCGCTACAATCCGCTGCGGCCCCAGGCGCAAGATGTTGCGCCGGGTGTAGGTGGAACCGACGATCAGCATCGACACAATCACGCCAAAATTGATGCCGTACTCCAGGCTGCTGAAGCCCAGCAGGTTAATAAACACCGCCGATGACCCGGCAATCACCGCGAACATCGCGCCATAAGTGCACGCCAGGGCCACGGCGTATGCGCGGTATTGACGGCCCTTGAGCAGATCCAGGTACTGCCCGCCAAGGGTGCGCCAATGGCCGGCCTTGGGGTCGAGGTAATGGTTACTCTCGCGAAAGAACAGCAGCGCCCACACCAGCACCACACTGCCAATGATCAACGCCAGCACGATCGGCGCATGCCAGCCCAGCAGCTTGATCAGCAGCCCGCCAATCATCGGCGCGACGACGATGGCGTAGAGCATGCCGATCATGGTCAGGGCCAGTGCCGGCCCCGCTTCGGCCTTCCACACATCGCGCACCACAGTACGCGCCAACACCAGCGCAGCGCAGGCGCCGAGGCCTTGCAGCACGCGGGCGGCGATGAACTGGCCGATGTCATTGACCAGCAACATCGCCAAGGTCGCCAGCACATACAACACCAGGCCGCCGATCAGCACCGGGCGGCGGCCAATACGGTCCGACAGTGGCCCGAACAGCAACTGCCCAAGGCCGAATGCAGCGACAAACGCCGACAGCGCCATCAACGCCAAGCCTGCTGGCGCCGCCAGCGCCTGCTCGATGGCGCCGAGGCCAGGGATGATCAGCTGGGTCGACACTTCACCCAGTGCCGTGAGGGCCACCAGTAAAAACAACACGCTTCGCGAGGGGGCCGGGGCGTTTGCCATGAGGAATATCCGGGGGCTGGATTAATTTATATTTCGACCATAATATGCGTAAAAAATTATGTCCGTAATTTTTTGCCTAATGGTCACCCTCCTGGAGCCCGCCATGAACCCTCTTACCCCGCGTCTTCTCACGCCCCTGGCCCTGTTGATCATCCTCAGCGGCTGCAACAGCCAGGCCGACACCACCGCCGAAGTGCCACCGCCGCGTCCGGTTCTGGCCGCCAAAGTGGAAGCGGCCGGCACCCAACAAAGCGCCTATACCGGCGTGGTGGCGGCACGCACCGAAAGCGACTTGGGCTTTAGGGTCAGCGGCAAAGTCATCGAACGCAAGGTCGACCCCGGCCAGCATGTGTCCCATGGCGATACCCTATTGGTGCTGGACATCGGCGATTTTGAACTGGCCCTGCGCTCGGCCAGGAACCGCGTAAACGCCGCCCAGGCGCAACTGCGCCAGCGCCGAGATGATGAAAACCGCTACCAGCGCCTGGCCAACACCGGCGCGGTGTCGCGGCAGATCTTCGACCAGTCGGCGACAGACCTGCGCGTCGCCGAAGCCGAGTTGGCTGCGGCGCAATCGGATGCCAGCCAGATCGAAAACCGCCGCACCTACTCGGTGCTCAAGGCCGACGGCGACGGCATCATCACCGATGTGCGCGTAGACCGCGGCCAAGTCGTCGCCGAAGGGCAAATCGTCGCGCGCCTGGCCCATGACGGCGCCCGCGAAGCCATCGTCAACCTGCCGGAAAACCAGCGCGACCAAGCCTCGCAAAAAGCCCTGGCCTTCCCCTTCGGCGCGCCGGACCAGGCCGTGACCGCCACGCTGCGCGAGCTGTCCGCCAGCGCCGACCCGACCACCCGCACCTACCGCGCGCGCTACGTGTTGCACGGCGCCGTCGAGCGCTTCGCCCTCGGCTCGACCATCACCGTGCGCCTGCAAGGCAACGGCCAGGCCCAGCAAACCCGCGTGCCCATCGGCGCCTTGCAAGACGCAGGGCTTGGCACCGGCGTGTGGCTGATCGGTGATGACGACAAGGTCAGCTTCGCGCCCGTCAACGTCGTCAGCCTCGGCCAGGAAGACGCCCTGATCGACAGCGGCCTCACCCCCGGCCAGACCATCGTCGCCCTCGGCGCTCACCTGCTGCACAGCGGCGACGCGGTGCGCCTGCTGCCCGCCCAGGCGCTGGCCCTCAACCGTAAACAGGACCACTGAGCATGCGCGGCATTAACCTTTCCGAACTGGCGGTGAAACACCGCGCCGTCACGCTGTTTCTGATCATCGCGATTCTCGCCGCCGGGATCTTCTCGTTCGGCAAACTGGGGCGCGCTGAAGACCCGTCGTTTACCGTCAAGGTCATGACCATTACCGCCGCCTGGCCCGGCGCCACCGCCGATGAAATGCAGGAGCAAGTCGCCGACCGCCTGGAAAAACGCCTGCAGGAACTCGACTATTACGACCGCGTCGAGACCATCGCCCAGCCGGGTTTTGTGTCGATGCGCATGACCTACAAAGAGTCCACGCGCCCGAGTGAAATCCAGGACCTGTTCTACCAGACCCGCAAAAAGCTCAGCGATGAAGCCGCGAAACTGCCCAAGGGCGTGATTGGGCCGTTTTTCAACGATGAATATTCCGACGTTTACTTCGCCCTTTACGCACTGGAAGCGGAGCACTTGCCGCACCGCCAGCAAGTGCAAATGGCCGAAGAGCTGCGCCAGGGTTTGCTCAACCTGCCCGGCGTGAAAAAGGTCAACATCCTCGGTGAGCAGGCCCAGCGGATCTTCGTCGAGTTCTCGTATGAACGCCTGGCAACGTTGGGCATCAAGCCGGACCAGATCTTCGCCGCCCTCGCCGCGCAGAACGCCGTGGCGCCGTCGGGCTTCGTCGAAACTGCCGGCGCGCGCGCCTATATCCGCATCGACGGCGCGTTCGACAGCCTGGCGTTGATCGAAAACGTACCGCTGGAAGTCAATGGCCGCGTGCTGCGCATTGCCGATGTGGCCACGGTCAGCCGTGGCTATGAAGACCCGCCCAGCTACCGCATCCGCCACCAGGGCGACCCGGCGTTGATGCTCGGCGTGATCATGGAGAAGCACTTCAACGGCCTGGAACTGGACAAAAGCCTCAAGGCCCAGGAAGCCAGAATTCAGGCCGACCTGCCGCTGGGGGTGAACTTCGCCAAGGTCTCCGACCAGGCCAAGAACATCAGCCTGGCGGTGAATGAATTCATGCTGAAATTCTTCGTCGCCCTGGCCGTGGTGATGATCATCAGCCTGTTGGCGCTGGGCTTTCGCGTCGGCTTGGTGGTGGCCGCAGCGGTGCCACTGACCTTGTCCGTAGTGTTTGTGATCATGCTGCTCACCGGGCGTGAATTCGACCGCATTACCCTCGGCGCGCTGATTATTTCCCTGGGCTTGCTGGTGGACGACGCGATCATTGCCATCGAGATGATGGTGGTGAAACTCGAGGAAGGCTTTGATCGGATTCACGCCGCCACTTTCGCCTGGAGTTCCACCGCCGCGCCGATGCTGACCGGCACGCTGGTGACGATCATTGGCTTTCTGCCGGTGGGTTTTGCGCGTTCGGGCGCGGGCGAATATGCCGGCAATATTTTCTGGATCGTTGGCTTTGCGCTGATTTCGTCGTGGCTGGTGGCCGTGGTGTTTACGCCCTACCTCGGCGTGAAACTGCTGCCGCAGATCAAGCCGGTGCCGGGTGGCCACGATGCCATTTACGCCGGGCGTTACTACCAGAAACTGCGTGGTTTAGTCGAAGCCTGCGTGCGCAGGCGTTGGCTGGTAACCGGCTTGGTCATCGCCGCCTTTGTGGTGTGCGGCTTGGGCATGGGCGTGGTGAAGAAGCAGTTCTTCCCCAACTCCGACCGTTCCGAGTTGATTCTTGAGGTGTATATGCCGCCCGGCAGCGCATTCAAAAGCACCGAGACGGTGGCGGCGCAACTGGAAAAAGCCCTGCTGCAGGAGCAGCAGACCCGCATGGTCGACACCTATGTGGGCGGCGGCGCGCCACGCTTTTTCCTGTCACTGAACCCCGAGTTGCCCGACCCGGCGTTTGCCAAGCTGATCGTGCAAACCCCGGACTCGCATGCCCGCGATGCGTTGAAAGTGCGCATGCGGGAGCGCATTGCGGCCGGTGAATTCCCGGCGGCGCGGGTGCGGGTCACACAGCTGTTGTTCGGGCCGCCTGTGCCGTTTCCGGTAGTGTTTCGGGTGTCGGGGCCGAATGTGGATGTGCTGCGCGGGCTGTCCGAGCAGGTGCGTCGCGTGGTGGCCACCAACCGGCTGACCAAGGACGCCTTCCTCGACTGGGGTGAGCGCACCAGCGGTTATCGCCTGGTGCTGGATCAGGACCGCCTGCGCTTGTTGGGTTTCACCCCAAACGAGGTCAAATCGCAGCTCAATGCCTTGCTCAGCGGCAACCCGATTACCGAGGTGCGCGAAGGCAACCGCACCGTGTCCGTGGTCGCCCGCGCGCAGGGCAGCCAGCGCGAAAACCTCGGCAACCTCAACAACATGACACTGACCAACAGCGCCGGCACTTCGGTGCCACTGGCCCAGGTCGGGCATTTCCAGGCGGTCATGGAAGAGCCGATCCTCAAGCGCCGCAACCGCGCGAGCACCGTGGAAGTGCGCGCCGACATCATCGACGGCGTACAACCGCCCGACGTGGAAATGGCCGTGTACAAAGACCTGCAACCGCTGATCGCCAAACTGCCTGCCGGTTACCAGATCGACATCGGCGGCCCGGTGGAAGAAAGCGCCAAGGCCAACGTCGCCCTGGCCGCACTGTTCCCGATCATGATTCTGCTGACGCTCACAGTGATCATGTTCCAGGTACGCTCGTTCGGCGTGATGTTCATGGTCTTCGCCACCGCGCCGCTGGGCTTGATCGGCGCCGTACCGACCTTGCTGCTGTTCAACCAGCCGTTCGGGTTTAACGCGATTCTCGGCCTGATCGGCATCGGCGGCATCCTGATGCGCAACACGCTGATCTTCACCGACCAGATTCGCCAGAACCAGGAACACGGCATGGCGATTCGCGAGGCGATTATCGAAGCCACCGTGCGCCGCGCACGGCCGGTGATTTTGACCGCGCTGGCGGCGGCGCTGGCGTTTATCCCGCTGACGCTGTCGGTGTTCTGGTCTTCGTTGGCCTATGTGCTGATTGGCGGCGTGCTGGTGGGCACGGTGTTGACGCTGTTATTCCTGCCGGCGCTGTGCAGCCTGGTGCTTGGGCGGGAGCGGACGAAGACTACTGAAACATCCCACGCCACAGCCGGATAAGCTCTACAGATATCGCTTGAAAACCTCTGCAAAGTCCTTCGCCTGATCACACAGTGCGAGGGATTGCAGATGGTTTTTTGTGTTGGAACCCCTGTTGATGGGGCTGTCGCTTGAACCCGGTCATTGGCAGGCTGGCCCTGGCTCCAATGGATGCAAAGACGGTCGATGTTGAAACCGTCTTGCGCGACTTTCGGCAATGCCTGAACACCTTTGACCAATGGGCTTCGAGCTTCTGGAGCTTTTCGGCGCTGGAGGTCGAGCAGGTGTTCAAGGTGGGCGATGAAGTGGCGCTGGTCGCGCCCATCACCCGCTCTCTTTATCCCAGCAGCACCGTCGCCACCTGCCAGGCCAACGGCACCTTGACCCTGGTGCACATGTTCCAGAGCACACGGTTTGTGCCCATCGGCAACACGCCGGTGATACTGCAACGCGTCGACCCCAACGGCGGCCCACTGGGCGAGCCGATCCGCAAGACCATCGGCCCCAGCGGCATTCTCGAAATCACCGAGTGTGATCGTAACCAGCAGTACCGAATCAGTTTTTATCCCAACGTTTCCCAGGATCACGTCAAGGCGCTGTATGCGTCTTATCAGGCGGTGATCGCGGCGCTGGAAGCGCGCCTGCGCGACGAGTGGAACAACAGGTTCCAGGCACAGTGGAAGGACTATACCGACGCGACCCCGCTGGACCGACGCAGGATGCTGGAAGCGGCGTTTCTCAGCGGCATGGGCAAAGCGCTGTACAGCCTGTGGGACAACATAACGCAGCTGTACGACCTGTTGGCGGACATCAAGCCCAACAGCGAGAAATTGCTGCAATACCTCTCCCAAACCGAGCTTGATGAACTGCTGAAGCTCGGCAACGACACGATTGCCAACGGCCTGCTGGTGCTCAGCGATGAGCCGCTGTTGTTCATTTATGTGTCGGCGATGGTCAGCTGGATGCGCATGCTGCCACCGCAAGAAATGAATGAGTTGATGGGGGAAATCACTGGCGAGGTGTTGATCAACCTGCTGTTGATTTGGGCGACGGCGGGCATGGGTGTGGCGGTGCGCCTGGGTACTCAGGTGATTGGGCATATCAAGTCTGGGCGGACGCGAGGTTTGCTGGAGTTGCTGGCTAAAACGTTGGTGATGCCCAAGTTGGAGCCGCATGCCGAGGTGGTTAAGCCGTTGCTGGCCAGTAGTGCGGCGACTCAGATTAAGACCGTGCCGGTTGCGCCGCTGAAGGCTGGGGAAAATCTGGTTGCGAATGCGGTGCCTGCGGTTCGTAAGAAGACCCAGCAGACGACGTTGGTGCGCCAGGAACATGTCGATGATGTGCCTGTCGCTGCGAAAAATCCCCAGGGCGATGCGGCGGCCCCTGCGGATAAAACGGCCACCAATGGCTGCCCGGTGTCGATGGTTACCGGGGAAGAATTGCTCACCCTCACCGATGGCGCGCTGGACGGGATTTTGCCGTTTGAGTGGATGCGGTTGTACCGCACCAGCGCGGTGGAAGTGGATTGCGGGTTGGGGTTTGGCTGGAGTCATTCGCTGGCGCAGCGGTTGGTGGTTTCGGGTGATTCGGTGGTTTGGACGGATCATGAGAATCGGTCGACTGCCCTGCCCTTGCCGACTGTGGCACGACCGGCGATTACCAACAGCTTGGCCGAAGCCGCGATCTATTTGGGCGATTTGCCCGATGAGCTGGTGCTGGCTCAGGCATCGCGCTTTTATCACTTCCTCGATGGTCAGCTGACAGCAATCAGTGACGCGTATGACAACCGGTTGCGGGTTATTCGTGATCGCTTGGGACGGATTGAGCGGCTGGATAACGGTGTAGGCCGGTCTTTGTTTTTGCGCTATGAGCTTGGGCGCATTGTGGCGGTGGACTATCAGGTTCATCGCGCCAAAGGCCGTGAGCCGTATGTATGGGTAACCGAGCAGAACGTCGTTTCCTACGCCTATGACGAGGCTGGGCGACTGGTTTCCGCGACCAATGCCGTAGGCGAAAGCGAGGTTTATCGGTACGACGATCAGCACGTCATTCTTGAGCGGCAATTGGCCGGTGGGGCGAGTTTCTTTTGGGAATGGGAGCGTTCCGGCAAGGCGGCGCGCTGTGTTCGGCACTGGGCCAGCTTTTCGCAGATGGATACGCGGTATGTGTGGGAGGACGGTGGCAGGGTCACGGTTCATAACGCTGATGGCAGTCAGGAAGTGTATGTCCATGACCAGCGCGCGCGGCTGGTGCAGCGGATTGATCCTGATGGCGCCGAGCACTTCAAATCCTACGACGACAAGGGCCGACTGACGGTTGAGCAGGATCCGCTGGGGGCGGTGACGGCGTATCAGTATGACGATGCTGGACGCTTGGTGGCGTTGTTTCCGGGGGAGGATGAGCCGACTTCCTACGAGCATGACAACGGGTTCGTACGGGTTGTGCGGCGCGGTGAAGCGGTTTGGAAGTATGAGCGTAATGATCAGGGCGACGTTACGCGTCAGACAGATCCTGACGGCAACGTTACGGACTACACCTACAACAAACACGGGCAACTGGTTGGGGTTTGGTATCCGGATAACGGTTGTCATCGGCTGGTTTGGAATGAGCGTGGGCAGCTCCTTGAAGAGCAACTGCCGAATGGCGGGGTTAAGCGGTATCGCTATGACGATGTTGGGCGACAGGTTGCGCGTGAGGATGAGCATGGCGCGCTGACCCAGTATCAGTGGAACGGTGTGGGTCGGTTGGTTCGTGTCGTACTTCCTGGCGGTGCAGCGCGAGAATACAGCTACAACCCGTACGGAAAAATCACCTCCGAACGTGATGAATTGGGCCACGTCACCCGCTACGAATACGCCGACGGCCTGCACCTGATCAGCCGCCGCCTCAACGCCGATGGCACCCAGGTCAACTACCGCTACGACAACACCCGGTTACTACTGACCGAGATCGAAAACGAGGTCGGTGAAACCTACCAACTTGATTACCACCCCAACGGCCTGATCCAGCAAGAAATCGGTTTTGATGGCCAGCGTACGGCGTACGTCTACGACCTCAACGGCAACCTGCTGGAAAAGACCGAACACGGCGATGACGGCAGTCAGCTAATTACCCGCTACGAGCGAGACGCTTCCGGGCGGCTCGTACGAAAAACCCTTCCCGATTCCAACGTTGTTGAATACACCTACGACCGCCAGGGCAACCTCCTCAGCGTCGATGACGGCCACTGGGCCCTGGCCTACGAATACGACAGCCAAAACCGCCTCACCGCCGACCACCAAGGCTGGGGCACCCTGCGCTACGGCTACGACGCCTGCGGCCAACTGAAGAACCTGCGCCTGCCGGACAACAACCGCCTCACCTTCAACCACGACAAAGGCGGCCACCTCGCCACCGTCGAACTGAATGGCAAAACCCTAACGTCTCACCTGTTCAACACCGGAAAAGAACGCCAACGCCAGCAAGGCCAACTGCTCAGCCACTACCACTACGACGAGCAAAACCGCCTGCACGTCCACGCAGTGACCCAGGAAGAACACAAACTCTACCGCCGCCACTACGACTACGACAAAACCGGCAACCTCACCCGCCTGCTCGACACCCGCAAAGGCGAACACCACTACCACTACGACCCCCTCGCCCGCCTGACCCGCGCCGATCATTCGCAAGACCAGCAGGAGCGCTTCGGCCACGACCCGGCTGGAAACCTGCTCATGCAAGACCGCCCAGGGCCGGACATCGTGGCGGGGAATCGGCTGGTGATCCAGGGCGATCATCATTATGACTATGACGCGTTCGGCAATCTGATCCGCCAGAGGCGCGGTAAAGGCCATCAACTCGTCACCGAGTATCGCTACGACTGTCAGCATCGGTTGATCGGCGTTACTCAACCCAACGGGAAAACGGCCAGCTATCGCTATGACCCGTTTGGTCGGCGGATCAGCAAAACCGTTGATGGGGTAACCACTGAGTTTTTCTGGCAAGGCGACAAGCTGGTTGCCGAGCATCACGCAGATCGTCATCGCAGTTACATCTACGAGCCGGACAGCTTTCGGCCGTTAGCACTGCTGGAAGGCTTTGGCCCTCAAGACACCCAGCCCTTCCACTACCAACTGGACCACCTAGGCACCCCGCAGGAACTCACCGCCCCCGACGGAGAAATCGTCTGGTCCGCGCATTACCGCGCCTACGGCCAGATCAGCCGCCTAGACATCGAGAAAATCGACAACCCGCTGCGCTTCCAAGGCCAATACTTCGACGCGGAAAGCGGACTGCACTACAACCGCCATCGCTACTACAATCCGGATATTGGTCGTTACCTGACGCCGGACCCGGTGAAGCTGGCGGGTGGGATCAATGCGTACCAGTACGTGCCTAATCCTACGGGGTGGGTGGATCCGTTGGGATTGAACTCGTGCCCTGGTGGAGATGGTTGTAAACCCACTACTGGGTTCGAAAAACCGACTGAAAAGACGAAGGTTGATCAGCGACAACCAGAAGTACCACAACCGTCACGGGAACATCGACGGGCACGAGTAGAAGAGCTTGTTGAGGCAAACGCCAAACGGCGGGTACTCGAAATAGAAGATAGGTATGACATGCATACTGTCGCCAAACACGGCCCCGAAATCACCGACCCGGCTCTGAAACAGAGGGCAATTGATGGAACAGATCCGGGCACTGGATTGCGGAGGCCAGGTGCCAGGGGAAACTTAAGCTCTCAGTTTCATAGTTGGCGGATGCAACTGAGCGCCTTGAACAAGGCCTTGACACGTAAATCGCTTGGGTTAGATCCGTTCAATGGGACAGACCACAATCGAAACCCTACACTCAAACTCGAGTTACCTGGAGCAGGACGCGGTTATCGACCTAACAGAGCAGATGCAGCAAACCCACACCTTAATGAAAACCTAAATTGGTTCGAGGTGAAGTTCGATAGAGATAGCACCGAGCCATTCACCGCATTTCCCATCGAGAAGAAGTAATGCTGAAAGATCCGTTCTTAAGTGAACCATTCGATCCGAGCCTTAAATGGTTTATAGGGGTATTTGACGTTTATGATCGAGAGCAAGAACTTGGTGAAGAGTTAGAAAAATACAACCCAGATGAAAAAGTAGACAGAGAGGTGCTCATAAGAAATCACGCTTTGAATTTGGATTACCTTTCCTACAGACATAAATTCGCTTTGATTCAGGCCCTAAAAAGCAGCCTGGATGATGAAGATTATGACTTTCAAAGCTTATTCGAGATCGGCGAAGACGAGGCGGCCTCATGGCCAAGAGCAGAATGGTATGAGCTGGAGAGCCCTAGGGACTTTTTAAATGATGTTTACCAGCTCGCTCAGATTATTTGGAAAGACGACCTCCAAAAAGCCAGCCTCGAAGACCAATCCACATGGTAAAAACACCTGCCTCACTGACACGCCGTCAAACACTGTGGCGAGCGAGCTTGCTCGCGCTGGGCTGCGCAGCAGCCCCAATCAATCCGACGCGGTTCTGAAGCCAGATCCGCGTCGTCAGTTTTGGGGCTGCTACGCAACCCAACGCAGGGCAAGCCTGCTCGCCACAACAAGCCTGCTCGCCACAAGTAGATTGCTTGCCACAGAGCCAGGCTCACGCTTAGGGAATGGCCAGCCCTGCGAACAAATCACCGCTTCGAAAGCTCCACAATCATCCGGCTAAGCAGATAAATCCGCGGCGCCACACTCTCCACTTCCGCATATTCCTCTGGGGTATGAATATTCCCCCCCACAATCCCAAACCCGTCCAACGTCGGCGTACCCACCCCGGCCGACAAGCTTGCATCCGCCGCCCCGCCGCTGCCTTCGATGGTCAACTTACGCCCCAACTCCCCGTAAATGCCTTGGGCAATTGCGACCAACTTGTCCGACTCCGGCGTTTGCGGCATCGGCGGTAAGCCGCGCAGCAAACTGGTCTTCACTTCAGTGTCCGGGATCAATTTGTTGGCTGATACACGGGCCAGGTCTTTCTCGATCCGGTCAAACTCTTCCGGCAACGCCGCGCGTACGTCGGCCTTGGCAGTGGCTTGGTCGGGGATGACGTTGGTGCGGTCACCGGCCTTGATGACCGTGAAGTTGATGGTGGTTTTCTTCTCTTCGTCGCCCAGTTTGCCCAGTTGCAGGATCTGGTGTGCGGCTTCCATGGCGGCGTTGCGACCCAGTTCCGGGGCGACGCCGGCGTGGGCGGCTTTGCCTTTGACTTCGACCACGGCGGTGGCGCTGCCTTTGCGCCATACCACCAGGCCGTCGGCTGGGCGGCCGGGTTCGAGGTTGAGGGTGACGTCGTGGCCTTTGGCGGTGGTGCGGATCAGCTCGGAGGCGGCTTCGGAGCCGGTTTCTTCGCTGGCGTCGAGCAGGAAGGTGATTTGCGCATAGTCCTTGAAGCCCTGGTTTTTCAGGACTTTCAGCGCGTAGATGCCGGCAACGATGCCGCCTTTGTCATCCATCACGCCGGGGCCATAGGCGCGGCCGTCCTTGATGTGGAACGGGCGCTCGGCGGCCGAGCCTTCCTTGAACACCGTGTCCATGTGCGCCATCAGCAGGATCTTGGCCTTGCCGGTGCCCTTGAGGGTGGCGATCACATGGCTGTTATTGGCGGCTTTGTCCGGCACCAGTTCGATGCTGAAACCCAACTGCTTCAATTCATCCACGGCGATGTCGCGCACTTGGGTCAGGCCGGGCTCGTAGCCGGAGCCCGAATCGATGTTCACCAGACGTTCCAGCAGTTTCAGGGCCTCGGCCTTGTACTGTTCGGAATCGGCCTGGATCTGTTTGTGCGGCTCGGCGCTGTAGGCCGGCACGGCGAAGGACAAGGCCAGGGTCGCGGCCAGGAGGGTACGGGAGAAGGTGAAGAGCATGGACCGATCCTTGTGTTTTTGTTGGGAGGGGCTGCGACACCCTACCCCACTAAACCGACCGCAACCAACTTCCTTGCACCGAACTCACGCGGTTACGCCCACTGCTTTTTGCCTCATACAATGCCTGGTCGGCGTCGTTGAGCCAGCTGGTGGAATCGGCATGCGCGGGTTGAAAAGGCGCCAGGCCGATGCTCAAGCTGGCGCGCAGCGTCGGGTCCTGGGCATAGGCCAGCGCGTTGAAACGATCGCGCAAGGCGTCCATCACTTCGGTGGCGCGATGCAGCGGCATGCCCGGCAGGATCACGCAGAACTCATCGCCGCCGTAACGGCCTGCAAGGTCGGTAACGCGCAGGTTCTGGCGCAGTATTTTGCTCAGTTGGCGCAGCACGATATCGCCGGTGACATGGCCGTAAGTGTCGTTGATGGTCTTGAAATGGTCGATGTCGATCAGCGCAATGGCAGCGCCGACCTGCTCGCGGCGGCAGCGTTGGAATTCGATTTCCAGATGATCCTTCCAGGCGCCGTGATTGAGCAGGCCGGACAGGCTGTCGGTGCGGCTCAGGGCAAGCAGTTCGCGCTTGTGTCGAGCCAGGGTCACGGCCTGGCGATAGCAGATCCAGCCCAGGGCCAGCGGATACACCATCAAGATCGGCAGGCAGGCGTACAGCTGGGTTTCAGTGGTCACGGCAATAAACGCCGGGGTGAACACCAGCAACGAGGCGCCGATGCCCAATGCCTGTGCCACCCAGCCCGCCAACATAAAACGCGGCCCGCCGATGGCCACATTGTTCATGGTCATCATCGACAGCGTGGTCACGCTGGGCAGCGGATTGAAGTGCATGGCGCCGACCCAGAACCCGCCGCAAAAGGAATCGAACAGCAGGTTGCGGCGTTCGCTGCGCAGTGAGTTGCTGGCGCGGCGTGACCATTGATAGGCGATGTGCGGCCAGACAAAGGCATTGATCAACATCCAGGCCCACACCCACAGTGGCGGGTGCAAGGGGTACATACCAAACACCACGCACACAAAGCCGAGCGACAATCCCAAGGCGCGCGACTTATACAACCGTGAAGCGAGCGGAAGTCCATTTCCTCCGGCGGCTGACATGGTCTGGTGTGATCCTGGATGAATGCCTGGAGTCTATCAGGGCAACGTCAAATCGCCACTACCGCTTATAGGCTAATACTTCAGTGGGAAAATCCTCGCGCCAACATCAACGCCACACCCAGTAGCAACACCGCCGTGACCCGTTGCAACATCACCCGGCGCTTGGGGTTTTCCAATACATGCTTGATGCGCTGGCCGAAATAGCAGTACAGGCAACCGCTGGCAAATTGCAGCGTCAGAAAGGTCAGCCCGAGGATGGCGATATCCACCGTTGAAGTGTGCTCCCCGGCCCCGGCAAACTGCGGGAATACGGCGCTGAACATGATGATGGTCTTGGGGTTGGAAAACCCGGTCAACAGGCCTTTGCCGAACAGGCTGCGCGCACCCTCCACGGCGCCGACCCTGTCGATTGATACGCCGCTGCTGGTCCACTGCCTGTAAGCCAGGTAAAGAATGTAGGCCACACCCACGAGCTGGAGGGTCTGGGTGATAGCGAGGTTGCCCTTGATCAATTCCGAAAAGCCCACGGCAAAGATCAGGATCGAAATCAGGTACGCCACGCTGGCGCCGATCTGCGCCGGGATCGAACTGCGCAAGCCGTCTTTCAAGCCCAGGCCCAACAACAGCAGGGTCATCGGGCCGGGGCTGAAGGTCATGGTGGCGCAAAACAGTAGAAAGTAGAGAAACGAAGAGAGCGTTAACGCGCTGGTCATGGGCCGACACCTGGGTTGGAAGAAACCACAGCGAAGGTACGCGCCAGCCCGGCCAGGGCGGCCTCCACGGTCTGGCTGCACGTTTCGAACGCCACCAGGCCTTTCCACTGGGTGTCGACGATAGCCCGCACCACGTCGGCGAAGTCGCTGGCGTCTTGCACACCGGGGTTGTTGCTGAAGGAAATGCCCTTGATCAACGCGTGATACGTGCGCAGTACATGCGCGGCCAAGCCGTTGTCGACGGCGGCATGGCCGGCGTCGAGCAAGCAGTACACATTGCTGTGCGCCTGCAGGTGTTCGAACACCGAGGCGAATTGCGCTTCGTCGGTAAATATTCGGTAGTTGACGTAGTTGGACCGGCTTTCCAGGTAGATATCCGTGCCTTTGGCCTCGGCATACTGCGCCAGCGCCCGCACCGATTTGAGGTACTGCGCCAGGGCAATCGCCTTGGCCTCCTGCACCCGTTGCGGCCCGACGATGCAGCCGCCGTGGATGATCAGCGGCGCGCCCAAACGGCTGGCAATATCGATCTCTTTTTCCACGTACTCCACCGCCGCCGCGCGGAACGCCCCGACATCGCTGCTCAGCGGCGCCTTGAAGTTGCTGTGAAAGATCGGCTGAACGCCACTTGCCGCGATCTTCGCCTGCAGGCTGGCGATACGCGCATCGGTCCAGTCCTCGGCCCTTTCGCCCAACAGGCTGCCGTCGATGTACCAGTGGGTAAAGCCACCGTCGATGGCGCTTTGCAGGCCTTTTTCAGCCGCCAGGTATTTCTGCTGGGCCATTGCGATGCAGAACGGCGCGCCGGGGTAGAGCAATTGGCTTTGCATGCGGTGCTTCCTGTCGTAGATGGCCCGCAGTCTAGAGCCACCGCCTTGCGCAAGGCAGGTAAAGCAATGCCTAATCCCGCCTTACTTCACCGGTAAAATAACCGGCAAATACCAGGAAGGTTTATGTTCGTATCCGCCATCGCCTTTGTCCAAGGCACGCCCAAGGTCCAGCAGATTGTCGAGGCGTTCAGCCAGGCCATCGAGAGCGGTGAATGGGCGCCCGGCAGCAAGTTGCCTTCGGTGCGCGAGCTGACCCTGACCTTGGGCGTCAGCAAGTTCACCCTCAACGAAGCGCTGGACCTCCTGCGCGGGCGCAGCTTGCTGACCTCCAGCCAGGGCCGCGGCTACTTTGTGGCGATGGACAGCACCCGCCCCGCGTCTGTGAACTGGGTCGACCTGCTGCCCCAGGACCTGCTCAGCGTGCTGCGCCGCCCCTTGGTGACGGCCAGCGGCGAGTTGCGCCCCGGCAGCGGCCACTTGCCGGAGGACTGGCTGAACAGCGAAGCCATTCGCCAAGCCATGCGCAGCGTGGTCCGCGCGCCGTCGCTGCGCCTTGCCGGGCTGGGTACGCCGGCCGGGCTATTGCCGTTGCGCCAGGCCTTGCAACAGAAGCTGCACGCCGATGGGCTGTCGGTGCCGGTGGAGCAAATCATCACCACGCCCAACACCGTGCAAGGCCTGGACATGCTTATGCGCCTGCTCGCACGCCCCGGCGACACGGTGCTGCTGGATGCGCCGTGCTACTTCAACTTCCACGCCAACCTGGCGCTGCACGGGGTCAAGGTGGTGACCCTGGAGCGTCGCCCCGACGGCTTTGACTTCGCCGCCCTCGAACAGCTGCTGGCCGAGCACCGCCCCAGCCTCTACCTGACCACCAGCGTGCTGCACAACCCCACCGGCCATTCCTTCAGCCCCAGCCAGGCGTTTCGCCTGCTGCAACTGACCCGGCAATACCACTGCCATATCATCGAGGACGACCTCTACGGCGACCTGCACCCCAACCCGCCGCCACGCCTGGCCGCCCTCGCCGGCCTGGACCAGGTCACTTACCTGTCGGGGTTCTCCAAAATCCTCAGCGCCAACACCCGCGTCAGCTACGTGGTGGCCGCGCCGCAACTGGCGGCTAACCTGACCAACATGAAGCTGATGAGCGGCGGCGTAACCTCGGAGCTGTTCGAGCAGCTCGTCTATCGCATGCTCAGCGAAGGCAGCTACGCCAAGCACCGCAAACGCGTGGTGCAGCGGCTGATGGAAGCCGGCGGGCGTGTCGAGCAATGGTTGAAACGCTGCGGTTGTGAGTTGCCGATGGCGTATGAAGGCGGGATGTTTATCTGGGCGCACCTGCCACCGGGCGTGAATGGCGAGCGGCTGGCCCAGGAGGCGTTAAAACGCAGCCTGGTATTGGCGCCGGGTGCGCTGTTCGGCTACGACCCGGCGCACCTCAACTTGATGCGGTTCAATGTGGCCCACAGTGATGAGCCACGGGTGCAACGGGCGTTCGAGGCCTTGCTGGGTTGAGCGACCCCGCGCGCTGGCCTGTCAGCTTTTTTGCTTCGCTGTGTATCTCATTATCGCCAGATACACTGCAATACAAAGGGCACAAGGCAAAGCCTGCGGCGATGGCTAGACTGCGGCCCATAAGCATTTAACGAGGAACGCAGCATGGATCATGTCGACCACATCCTGATCGTCGATGACGACCGCGAGATCCGCGAGCTGGTGGGCAATTACCTGAAGAAAAACGGCATGCGCACCACCGTGGTCGCCGACGGCCGCCAGATGCGCAGCTTCCTCGACACCACGCCGGTTGACCTGATCGTGCTGGATATCATGATGCCCGGCGACGACGGTCTGCAGCTGTGCCGCGAGCTGCGAGTGGGCAAGCACAAAGCCACGCCGGTGCTGATGCTCACCGCGCGCAACGATGAAACCGACCGCATCATCGGCCTGGAAATGGGCGCCGACGATTACCTGGTCAAACCCTTCGCCGCCCGCGAACTGCTGGCGCGCATCAACGCCGTGCTGCGTCGCACGCGCATGCTGCCGCCGAATCTGGTGGTGAGTGAAACCGGGCGGCTGATCCGTTTTGGCCGCTGGCGCCTGGACACCACCGCCCGCCATCTGCTCGACGAAGACGACACGCTGGTCGCCCTGAGCGGCGCCGAATATCGCCTGCTGCGGGTGTTCCTCGACCACCCGCAACGCGTGCTCAACCGCGACCAATTGCTCAACCTGACACAGGGCCGTGACGCGGACCTGTTCGACCGCTCCATCGACCTGCTGGTCAGTCGCTTGCGCCAACGCCTGCTGGATGACGCCCGCGAACCGGCCTATATCAAGACCGTGCGCAGCGAGGGTTATGTGTTCTCCCTCGCTGTGGAAATCCTCGGGGCCGAGCAATGAAGTGGCGCGTGGGCTGGCCACGCACGCTAGCATCGCAGTTGTCGCTGATCTTTCTGATCAGCCTGGTGTGCGCCCATGGGCTGTCGTTCTGCGCGCAGTTTTACGAGCGCTATATCAGCGCGCGCACCGCGATGCTCGGCAACCTGGAGAACGATGTATCCACCTCGGTGGCAATCCTCGACCGCCTGCCCGCCAACGAGCGCGCCAGTTGGCTGCCGCGTATCGACCGCCAGGACTATCACTATTTGCTGAGTGCCGGTGAGACCGGCGAGCCGATGAACAGTGATGACGTGCCAATGGCCGCCACCTCGATTGCAGACGCGCTGGGCGAGCAGTACGCGCTGACGTTTCGCGACATTCCCGGCCTGCAGAAACACTTCCAGGCGCACCTGACCCTGGCCGACGGCAGCCCGATCACCATCGACGTGCGCCCCGCCGCCCTGCCTGTGGCGTATTGGTTGCCGGTGGTACTGATCCTGCAATTGGCGCTGTTGCTCGGCTGCACCTGGCTGGCGGTGCGCCTGGCGATCCGCCCGTTGACGCGGCTCGCGCGAGCGGTGGAAACCCTCGACCCCAACGCCCCCCCCACGCCGCTGGACGAACACGGCCCGACCGAAGTCGCGCATGCGGCGGCGGCGTTCAATCAAATGCAACAGCGCATCGCCGAATACCTCAAGGAGCGCATGCAGATCCTCGCGGCGATTTCCCACGACCTGCAAACGCCGATTACGCGCATGAAGCTGCGCGCCGAGTTCATGGAAGACTGCGCCGAGCGCGACAAACTCTGGAGCGACCTGGGTGAAATGGAACACCTGGTGCGCGAAGGCGTGGCCTATGCGCGCAGCGTGCACGGCGCCACCGAAGCCAGTCATCGCATCAACCTCGATGCCTTTCTCGACAGCCTGGTGTTTGACTACCAGGACATGCACAAGCAGGTCAGCCTCAGCGGCAAAAGCTCGGTGGTGCTCGACACCCGCCCCCACGCGTTGCGCCGGGTGCTGGTGAACCTGGTCGACAATGCGCTGAAGTTCGCCGGCAGCGCGCAGCTGGAAGTCGGCTCGACCGCAGCCGGGCAGCTGTCGATCAAGGTGCTCGACCGTGGGCCGGGAATTGCCGAGGACGAACTGGTGCAGGTGCTGCAGCCGTTTTATCGGGTGGAAAGCTCACGCAATCGCGGCACCGGTGGCACCGGCCTGGGCTTGGCGATTGCGCAGCAATTGGCGGTGGCCATCGGCGGTTCACTGACCTTGAGCAACCGCGCGGGTGGCGGGCTGTGCGCAGAGATTCGGTTGAGTTTCTAGCGGCCTCGCTTAATGCGCTTTATTTATAACGCCCTGTTTAAATAATTCTGCATTTTAATACTTAGGTTAGAACCAACAGGCCTTTTACAGACCCGGCCACTGCCCTTACTTTTGACGCGAGTGACCGACCCCACGCCCGGAGGAGGTGTTGATCCCGTACTGAACAAGGACAGACCATGAGCATTGAATTTATCGGCTATATCGGCGGCCACCACGCCTCCGAGATCCACCCGCGCAGTGGCCCGACCCTGCAACCGGACTACGTCGAAACCGTGGCCCGCGCCCATGAAGAAGCCGGCTTCGACCGCGCCCTGGTGGCTTTCCACTCCAACAGCCCGGACAGCACGCTGATCGCCGCGCATGCCGCCAGCGTGACTAAAAAACTGCAGTTCCTGATCGCCCACCGCCCAGGCTTTGCCCAACCCACGCTGGCTGCACGCCAGTTCAACACCCTGGACGTGTTCAACGGCGGGCGCACGGCCGTGCACATCATCACCGGCGGCGACGACCGCGAACTGCGCGCCGATGGCAGCCATATCGGCAAGGACGAACGCTATGCGCGCACCGACGAGTACCTCAGCGTGGTGCGCCAGGAATGGACCAGCGAAAAACCCTTCGACTTCAAGGGCACGTACTAC
Organism: Pseudomonas sp. R76; assembly: GCF_009834565.1. GTDB lineage: Bacteria > Pseudomonadota > Gammaproteobacteria > Pseudomonadales > Pseudomonadaceae > Aquipseudomonas. Next base: position 2,621,262 of record NZ_CP019428.1, on the reverse strand, counting down.
CAGGTGGAAGGCGCGCATTCGACGGTAAAGTCGCCGCAACAGCCGCATATTCCGTTGTACTTTGGCGGTTCATCAGCGGCGGCGATTGCGGTAGCGGGCAAGCATGCCGACGTGTATGCGCTGTGGGGCGAAACCTACGAGCAAGTGCGCGAAATCGTGACCCAGGTGCGTGCGGAGGCGGCCAAGCATGGGCGTACGATTCGCTTCAGTTTGTCGCTGCGGCCGATCCTGGCCGAGACCGAAGAACTGGCCTGGGCGCGTGCCGAGACGATCTTGCAGCAGGCCACGGCGCTGGCTGAGCAGAATGGGTTTGTGCGGCGTGAACCACCGAACGAGGGCTCGCGCCGGTTGTTGGCGGCGGCGGCACAGGGCTCGCGGTTGGATAAGCGGTTGTGGACGGGGATTGCGGGGTTGCTCGGTGCGCAAGGCAATTCCACCTCGTTGGTGGGCACTGCTGAGCAGGTCGCGGAGGCATTGCTGGATTACTACGACCTGGGGATTACCACTTTTCTGATTCGTGGGTTTGATCCGCTGAATGATGCGATTGATTATGGCAAGCGGTTGATTCCGCTGACGCGGCAGTTGGTGGCGGAGCGTGAGCGGGCGAAACAGGTGGCTTGAGTAACCTAATGTGGGCTCGGGTGTGGGGGGTACATATCCGTTATTTGGGTGATGGCGGGTATTGGTTCCGCCCTTACGGCGGGTCACTTTTGGAAAAGAGCCCCAAAAGTAACCAAAAGGGCTCTTGCCCCACCACTCGGCACCTCGCCTAGGCTCGGTGTGCCCTCACTCCGGCTTGAATCCGTGGGCCGCCGCGATGGGCCATCCCTGGCCCAGCGCGGCTAACCCGGCGTCCTGCCGGGTTACCCACGGATTCAAGCCTGCGTTCGGCCAGCGTGGTTTAACGGGGCGCCTAAGATCAAGATCAAAAGCAAGATCAAAAGCAGAGCACGGCGGCCTAGTAGCCGACCTGAGTGGTTGGATCAAAAGCAAGGCTGAGGCGGCCTGACAGCCGACCTGATTTTGGAGGCTTAACTCAGTCAAATGTGGGAGCTGGCTTGCCTGCGATGCAGGCACCTCAGTGCATCAGGCATAACCAGTTGATGCCATCGCAGGCAAGCCAGCTCCCACAGAAAAGCAGAGCACAGCACTCTGACGCCCGAACTCGGTAAAATTGTGGGAGCGGGCTTGCTCGCGAAGGCGGTGGGTCAGTGACAGATGAATTGACTGACACCCCGTATTCGCGAGCAAGCCCGCTCCCACATTTGGATCTCATTCCATCAGATGGATACTGTGTTGCTGTGCTTTTGCCCTGCTTTTGCTTCAACCACTCAGGTCGGCTACCAGGCCGCCGTGCTGTAGATCTTGATCTTGATTTTGATCTGGGATCGCCCCGTCAACCACGCTGGCCGAACGCAGGCTTTGGAGCGGGGGTAACCCGGCAGGACGCCGGGTTAGCCGCGCTGGGCCAGGGATGGCCCATCGCGGCGGCCCCCGCTCCAAAGCCGGAGTGAGGGCACACCGAGCCTAGGCGAGGTGCCGAGTGGTGGGGCGTGTACGGGACAACCACATGGGTTACACAAAAGTGCATTCACATAGGTAACACTTTGAGTGAAATATAGCCGTCCTTGTCTGCATGCCTCGCATCCACTTGTCCGAGGATCACTGGGCCGAAAATAACAGCCCACACATCGTCGCTCAGCATCTCCATTCCAATAGTCTGGTATTTCAGTAAATGCCCCACATAAATCCGCAGACCTGACCGATAAATCATCCCGTTTGAGTCAGTCCGGTAACACTCAATATGACTTGCATAACCCATCTCCGGCAGTTTCTCCGGATAGGCTCGAGGTGAAGGTGAATAGCATGAAGCCGGTGTTTTCTGGCTCAGCGCTTCATGCCCTCGCTCGTAATTGTAGTGCCGTATGAAACGATCAAAGTGTTTCTGCTGAGACTCCCAAGCAACCGCAGGTGGATTGGGCAAAGTGCTTTTCAGTGTTCGGTGCATACGCTCGTGCCGGCCATTTTGGTCTGGCCGACCGGGCTCGATACGCTCAGGAATGATACCCAGCCGTAGCCACCAGATCGACAACTGTGACAGCCCTCCGCGCCCTGTGCTGGCAAACGGCACTCCGTTGTCAGTACGGATGCGCTCAGGCAAACCATACTCGCGAAACACCCGTTCGAACGTCTCTTGGGTCTCCTTGAAATTGGTGCTGGGCATGCTCTGACAGGCAAGTAAGAAGCGACTGGCATGATCCATGATTGTTAGCGGATAACACCATACGCCCGCGCCTGTCAGGTACTGGCCTTTGTAGTCAGCACTGAAAAGCTGATTAGGCACATCTGCCTTACGTAACGGTTTTGGATAGACAGCAACTCTTGGCCGCAAGGGGCGCGGCGTGATCAGATCAGCCGCTTTAAGGATGTTATAAATAGTCGTTTTCGAGGGCGGATCCTGGCCCGGAAAACGCTTTATCAAATCACTCTGGATTTTTTTCGGACCAGGGATTGTCTCGCCTATAGAACGAAGTTCGATAATTGCCTGCTTTACCGCCAAAGGCACCACATAAGTCTGGTGGTGCCGACGACGACTACGCTCATCAAGCCCACCGGGGCCTTCTGTTTTGTATCGCTCGACCCACTTATAGCCAGTCTTTCGGCTGATTTCATAGTCTCGACATAGCTGACTAAGGCTGTGTTTTCCAGTCAGGTATTCAGCGACAAACATCACTTTGAGGTCCATAGGTTTCAGCTCTTTCCAGGGCATGGTCAGATCCTCACGAAATCGACCCTGCCAGTTAAAAACTGTTACCTATGTGCGTGAACTGATTTGTAACCCATGTGGGTGAGTCATACCGGGCGAAGACTTTTTGGTTACTTTTGTGTCTTTACAAAAGTGACCCGCCGTAAGGGCGGAACCCTAAGCGGCCGTTACCGCAGCAACGGATATGTACCCAATCAAAAAGCCCGAGCCATATGCTCACTTATACGCAACCGCAACCACCGCTCCGCCGGGTCATTGTCATGCACCCCACTCCACACCATCGACAACTCCGCCGCCTCGATCTCAAACGGCGGGTCCTCAGCCCGCAACACCGTGCCCTCGGTCAACGCACAGGCCGCATAATCCGGCACGGTCGCAATAATCTGCGTGCCTGCCAACAACGCCCGCAACCCACTGAATTGCGGCACCGCCAGCACCACCCTGCGTGCCCTGCCGATCCGCGCCAAATCCAGGTCGATGTTGCCGCTCAAATCCCCCGAAAACGACACCATCGCATGGGGCCGCGCGCAGTAGTCATCCAGGGTCAACGGCGCCTCCCCGTCGTCCCCACGCAGCACCTTGCAGGGAATATCCCGCAGCTTCTTGCGCTTGGCATTCGCCGGCAATTCCGTGGTGTAACTCACCCCCACCGAAATCTCGCCGCTGGCCAATAACGCCGACATCAACAGGTAATTGGCCCGACGCACCACCACCACAATCCCCGGCGCCTCCTCACGCAGTTGGCTGAGCAGCGGCGGAAACAAGCCAAACTCCGCATCGTCCGACAGGCCAATACGGAACACCGCGCAACTGGTGGAAGGGTCAAAATCCTTGGCACGGCTGACCGCGCCGGAGATGGTGTCCATGGCCGGTTGCAACTCCTTGAGTATCGCCAGTGCCCGTGGCGTGGGTTCCATGCCCCGCCCGTTGCGCAGCAACAACGGGTCGTCGAACAAATCCCGCAGCCGCCCCAACGCCGCACTCACGGCCGGTTGGCCCATAAAGAGTTTTCCGGCGACGCGGGTCAGGTTCTTCTCGAACATCAGCGCTTCGAAAATCACCAGCAGGTTCATGTCGACGCGGCGCAGGTCGTTGCGGTTCATGGCGGTTTCCACAGGGTTTCCAGGCCGCCAGATAAGCACACGCCCCCACCTGCCGATTGCACGCCTGTGCTGTCTTTTCCACGCCCTGAGCTGGCGAAATTAACAACGATTAACTCGTCAGCCAGACGGTCCGGCGCCAAGAATGAGGCGGTCTACACTGGATCCATTCACCGGGAACGCTCCCATCGACTACGGATATTTGTCATGGCCCGACTTGAGTACTGTGCGCCACGTTTTAGCGCGACCGGCGGCCTATGCCCCCGGCGCGAACGCATTGCCAAACAGCTGATCCTCGCCAACCTCGGTGAAAGCCTGGCGATTGCCGACCTGGCGCAGGCGTGCGCGCTGTCGCGCAGCCACTTTTCCCGGGCGTTCAAGTGCACCACCGGGCTGTCGCCGCAGGAGTGGATTCGCCAACAGCGCATCCAGCGGGCCAAGGAATTGATCACCGGGTCGTCCTTGAGCCTGACGCAAATCAGCCTGGAATGCGGGTTCTGCGACCAGGCGCACTTCTGCCATATATTCACCCGCAGCGAGGGCGTCAACCCGATGACCTGGCGAAACCACCACTTGCGTCACAAGCCGCAAGTGATTGCGGCCTAGTGGTCGGCACACGCCTGGAATATGCTGGCCAGACCCTTTTCCCCGAGCATCGGCCACCATGAGTGACCCCAGCGAACAGGCCGTGCACTTCGGCCCCTACCGCATCCACCCGCGCCAGCGCCTGGTGCTGGAAGCCGGTCGCCCGTTGCGCCTGGGGCGGCGCGCGGTGGATATTTTGCTGATCCTGCTGGAGCAGGCCGGCAAGGTGGTGAGCAAGCAGGAACTGATCGCGCGGGTGTGGCCGAAAACCGTGGTGGAAGACGGCAACCTGCGCGTGCACATGGCCGCGCTGCGCAAGGCGCTGGGCGATGGTCAGGCGGGGCAGCGCTATATCGTCACCGTGGCCCAGCGTGGCTACAGTTTTGTCGCACCACTGAGCATCGAACCGATGACGCTTGCCGCCGACGGCATTCCCCACAGCCAGGGCCATAACCTGCCGCTGCGCCGCACCCGCATGCTCGGCCGCCAGGCGCTGATCGATGCACTGGTGCAGCAATTGCCGCAACAACGCTTTATTACCCTGACCGGCGCGGGTGGCATCGGCAAGACCACCGTGGCGCTGCGGGTGGCGGAATTACTGATCGGGCACTACCGCGACGGCATCCGCCTGCTGGACCTGGCGCCGCTCAGCGCGCCGGCGATGATCCTGCCCAACCTCGCCGCATTGCTCGACCTTACGCCCACCGAGCATGAGCCCCTGCTCACCCTCGCCCGCAGCCTGCACGCGCGTCAGTTGCTGCTGGTGATCGACAATTGCGAACACCTGCTCGACGACATCGCCCTGATCAGCGAAACCCTGCTGCGCCATGCGCCCCACGTGCACATCCTGGCCACCAGCCGCGAAGCCCTGCGCGCCGAAGGTGAACACGTGCAACGCCTCGAACCGCTGGCCTGCCCGCCCGCGACCGGCAACCGTGCCCAGGCCCTGGGCTACCCGGCGCTGCAACTGCTGATCGAACGCGCGCTGTCGCATCAAGACAGCTTTGAACTCAGCGAAGCCGACTTGCCGCTGGCCATCGATATCTGCCAGCGCCTGGACGGGATTCCGCTGGCGATTGAACTGGTCGCCGCGCAGATCCAGCGCTTCGGCCTGCAGCGGCTGCGGGTGCAGATGGAAGACAACGTTCGCCTGTTGACCCGTGGCCGGCGCAGCGCCCTGCCCCGCCAGCAAACCCTGCGGGCCACGCTGGACTGGAGTTTTGCATTGCTGACCGCGTGCGAGCAGATTTGCCTGCGCCGCCTGGCGGTATTTCGTGGCGGGTTCAGCCTGGCCAGCGCGGCAGCGGTGATCGCCGGTGAGCAGATTGCGCCGAACGAAGTGCTGGGCTCGATCACCCAGTTGGTCGCCAAGTCCCTGCTCAATGTGGAGGCTGGCGACGATGAAGTGGCCTACCGCCTGCTGGATATCACCCGCACCTATGCGCTGGAAAAGCTCAGCATGGCCAATGAGCTTGAGGCCACCCGTGAGCGCCATGCGGCGCGGTGCCTGGCGCTGATGGAGCAGGCGCAGGAGGACTGGGAACTGATCGCCACGCAGGCGTGGATCAACCGTTATGCGCCGCTGCGCGAGGACATTCGCGCCGCCCTCGATGGGTGTTTGGGCGACGGGGGCGCGCACCTGCTGGGCATTCGCCTGACCGTCAGCGCCATGCCGCTGTGGCAGGAATTATCCCTGCTGCGCGAGCACGGGTTGTACGTGAACAAAGCCCTGGCGCGCCTGGCGCAGTCGCGTGCGCCGAGCCAGCGCCTGCACATGGCCTTGCAACTGGCGCTGGGCAGTTTTTCCTATCACACCCAGGGCGGCACGCCGCAGACCCTTCAAGCATTTGCCTGCGCGCGGCGCCTGGCCGAAGCCGGCAAAGACTTGGGCGGCCAACTGCGCGCGGTGTCGGGCCATATGGCGGTCAACCTGTGCAGCGGCAACTACCGTGAGGCCTTGGCGCAGAGCCTGCAGTTTGATCAGCTTGGCCCACAATCCGAGCCCTTGCTGGACCTCAGCGCCCAGCGTCTGCGCGTACTGGCGCAACACTTTGCCGGTAACCAGGCACTCGCCCTGCATAACGCCGAACAAGTGATCCAGCGCATGGCCCACAGCGGCCACCTGAATCGGTTTACCCACGGCTTCGGCGTGCAATACGACCAGAGTGTGGCGTCGTTGACGATTCTCGCGCGCACCCTGTGGCTACGGGGTTTTCCCGAGCGTGCCTGGCGCACCGCGAACCAGGCGCTGGAACTGGCGCTGCAAATCAACCACGGCACCTCGATCTGCTACACCCTGGCCCTGGCCGGCGTGGTGATCGCCCGCTACAACGGCGACAGCGCGGCGGCGCGTTCACTGCTTGATCTGTTGCTGCAACAGGCACACAAACACTCGGTGCAGTTGTTCCACACCTGGGCGCGGCACTACGAGGGCACGGCGTCCGACAAGGATTTGCAAGGGTTGGGCCTGGCGCAGGACACGCTGGTGACCTTCAACGCCCTCACCGTGGATGACGCCTTGTTCGAGCGCGCCCGAAGCGGCGCGGCCGGTTGGTGTACGCCGGAGATTCTGCGCGTGCGCGCCGAGGCAATCCCTGATCTGCGCAAGCGCGAATCACTGCTGCTGGAGGCGCTGGGCCTGGCCCACCAGCAAGGCGCGCTGGCCTGGGAATTACGCAGCGCGACGGCACTGGCGCAACTGTGGCAAGGCCAAGGGCGCGTGCAGGCGGCGCGCGACTTGCTGAATTCGGTCTACACGCAATTCAGTGAAGGGTTTGCCACCCACGACCTACTCCGCGTGCGCCGCCTGCTCGACGAGTTGCAAGACAAACGGCCGGCCTGAAAACGGCCCCAGGTAATGCCCATAACCTTGCTGCAAACGCACCACCTGCACCGGGTCACGCAGGTGCGCCAGGGCGTAGCTGCGCAGGCTGTTGAGCAGGCGGTAGCGCGCAGGGCCCGGGCCCGGCTCCACCGTCAGCATCGACGTGGCCGCCAGACGTGCCAGCAAGTAGGACAAGTCGGCGTGTTCCAGCTCAGTGCCGGCCACCAGCTTGCTCAACAGCGGCAGGGTTACGGCCATTTTGAACAGCGCCAACTGCAAAAACAGCCAACGCTGCGGCAGGCTCAGGCGCTCGTAACTCCAGTCCAGTGCAGCGGTCAGGGATCGATGACGTTCTATCGCTGTGCGTCGGCCACGGGTCAACACCTGCACGCCTTGTTGCAACTGCGCCTGCAAGCCGCGTAAGCCCAGGGCCTCGACCTGTGCCGCCGCCAGTTCCAGGGCCAGCGGAATGCCGTCGAGGCGCCGACAGATATCGCGCAATGGCGCCAGGTCCTGCGGGCGCAGCACAAACCCTTGCTGACCGGCACGCACCCGCGCGACAAACACTTGCACCGCCGGGTAGACCATCGCCTGCTCGACACTGCCCCAGGCCGAGGGCGCAGGCAGCGCCAGCCTGGGCACGCGCTGCACCCACTCGCCGGGTACTTGCAAGGCTTCGCGGCTGGTCAACAGCACCGTCACCTGCGGCGCTTTTTCATGCAGCACGCGCACCAGATGGCGGCAGGCGCCGAGCAGCACGTCGGCGCCGTCGAGCACCACCAACAGGTGGCGCGCAGCCAACTGCTCGCACAGTGCATGGGCGCTGCTACACGGTTGCAGGTTCAGGGTTGCGGCCAGATGGCGCAGCAGTTGGCTCGGCGCGTGGACCGTCGCCAAATCCACCCAGCCCACGCCGTCGCGATAGCGCGACAACACCCGTTCGGCCAGGGCCAGGGCCAAGGTGCTCTTGCCCACGCCGGCGCAGCCGGTGAGCATGATCAGCCGCTGGCCGGACAGCCGCCGCACCAGTGCACCCAGCAGCTCATCACGGCCCAGCATCGGGCTGAGCCGCGCGCCCAGGTTGTGCCAGGGCAGCGCCGACGCAGTGGTCGACGGTGCGACAAAGCAGTAGCCACGCGCGGGCTCATTGTGGATATAGCGCTGCCCGTCCAGCGCACGGCGCAGGGCCGCGATGTGCACGCGCAAGTTGTTCTCTTCGACCACGCTGCACGGCCAGACCCGCGCCAGCAACGTGTCCTTGCCGACAAATTGGCCTGGCGTTTCCAGCAGCACCGCAAGGATATCCAGCGCACGCCCACCCAGCGGCACCGGCAGGCCAGCCTTGCTGACCAGGCGCTGTTGCCGGTGAAAGGTGTAGGGGCCGAAGCTCACTGTGTGTGGGTTGTTCATCCGGTTAGCGGCGCTGGAACACCCGGTCTTGGGCGTTTGCGCATCCTTTTCCATGGGCCTGTCGCTATCTTGCCAGCTCGCCGTGACAGGACAATGCTGGCACGGGGAGCGACACGGACAATCAGGTGCGCAAAACAGCCATGCTGGCGTTAACTGAACTGCTGGCGGTATTGCGTCGGGTTAAGGCCGAGTTTTTCACTGAACAGAAAACGCATGTGTCGCACGCTGCCGAAGCCTGCGTGAAACGCCACGGTCTTGAGCGGCAGGTCAGTGGTTTCCAGCAGGTGCCGGGCGCGGTCGATGCGCGCGCCTTGCAGGAACGCCATGGGCGTCATCTGCACCTCCTTGGCGAACACCCGCGCGAAGTGGCGCGCACTCATGCCCGCCAACGCGGCCATGGCGTCGATAGTGAACGGCTGATCGAGTTGCGCCAGCACTTGGTTCTGCACGCGGGTAATGGCGGTTTCCAGCGGCGCCACCGCAGCGGTCATCGGGCTGAATTGGGCCTGGCCGCCCTGGCGTTTCATCACCACCAACAACACTTTGGCGACGTCCACCGCCACCTGTTTGCCGTGGTCCTGGGCGACAATCGACAGCGCCAGGTCGATACCGGCGGTCACCCCGCCGGAGGTGATCAAGCGGCCATCCTGCAAGTAGATGCGATCGGTCTCGACAATCGCCTTGGGGAAGCCCTTGATCAAGCGCTCGGTGTAATGCCAGTGGGTGGTGACGCGGCGGCCGTCGAGCAGCCCGGCATGCCCCAGCACAAACGCGCCGGTGCAGATCGAGCCATAGCGCCGCGCCCGTGGGGCGGCGGCCTGCAGCCAGGGCAGCAGCGCTGGGTGACATTCGTTATAGGCGCCGGGGCCGCCCGGCACCAGCAACAGGTCATAGGCGTCGTGGGCCTGGTCCAGTTGCAGGTCGGGCTGCACGTGCACGCCATTGGACGCGCGCAGCAGGCCCGGCTCAGTGCCAATCGTCAGGATCTGATAGTGCGCGGTCGCCGGCAGGTAGCGGTTGGCGATGGAAAACACTTCAAGTGGCCCGGCCATGTCGAGCAGGAGGAAGTCCGGAAACAGCGCCATGGCCACGGTTTTCATGCGGGGATAAGTCCATTGAGAAGGAAGTCGAGGCGGCATTATGGCACGGCTTTTACTGTCAACTTTAAAGAGACAATTATTCAAATTTCAGCCTCTTAATGAATTTATCGGTAACCATTAATCTTCTTCTCAACGCAAGCGCCCTGCATCACGCAGCCCGCGCTCACTTGAGGACAAGACCATGCTGACCCTTCGCAAAGCTTCGGACCGCGGCGCCGCCAATCACGGTTGGTTGAAGTCGTTCCACACCTTCTCGTTCGCCAGCTACTGGAACCCCGCCGAGCAGGGCTTTTCCGACCTGCTGGTGATCAACGACGACCGCGTCGCAGCCGGTAAAGGCTTCGGCCAGCACCCGCACCGCGACATGGAGATTTTCTCCTATGTGCTCGAAGGCGCCCTGGAACACAAGGACACCCTGGGCACCGGCTCGGTGATTCGCCCTGGCGATGTGCAACTGATGAGCGCCGGCAGCGGCGTGGCCCACAGCGAGTTCAACCACAGCCAGACCCAGGGCGTGCACTTCCTGCAAATCTGGATCGTGCCAAATGAGGCCGGTGCCGAACCGCGCTATCAACAGGAACACTTCAGCACGGCGCAGAAACGTGGGCGCTTGCAGTTGATCATCTCGCCGGATGGCGCCGAGGGCTCACTGAATGTGCGCCAGGACGCACGGGTGTATGCCGGGCTGTTCAACGGCGCCGAAGCCGCGACCCTGGACCTGCCGCCGGATCGCCACGTGTACATCCATGTGGCCAGGGGCAGCGTGGACGTCAACGGCCAGCGCTTGCAGGAAGGCGACGGCGCCCGTGTGAGGAATGAACGCCACATTAGCCTGAGCCATGGTGAGGATGCCGAGGTGCTGGTCTTCGACCTGCGCCCTCAGGACCGGCCGCAGATGCCTTGACCGTCGACGCGATGGCCCGCCCCAAAACGGGTCATCGCTGGCATCGATAGTCACCATCAGCCCAATGAAGTTCTCTTAAAAACACCAACGCGTAACATCAACCCCATGCCAAACGGCACCCAACTAAAACACTCGGAGCACACCCTCATGAAACGCCAACTCTTGCTTAGCCTCGCTTTCTCGGTACTGGCTGCAAACGCTTTTGCTCACCCGGTTGTCGCTGAAGGCGGCGCGGATCGCCTGCAAGGTAACCACGTAGCGGAAGGCGGTTCTGATCGTCTGCTGGAACGCCGTGTGGCCGAAGGGGGTTCTGACCGTTTGCTGGAACGTCGTGTTGCCGAAGGTGGCGCTGATCGTCTGCAGGAACGTGGCCTGGCTGAAGGCGGTGCTGATCGCTTGCAGGAACGTGGCCTGGCCGAAGGCGGTGCTGATCGCTTGCAGGAACGTGGCCTGGCTGAAGGCGGTGCTGATCGCTTGCAGGAACGTGGCCTGACCGAAGGCGGTGCTGATCGCTTGCAGGAACGTGGCCTGGCCGAAGGCGGTGCTGATCGCTTGCATGGCAACAACGCATAACCCCGCACAGTTCGCGGGGCACCCCAAACCGGCCTGATCAGCCGGTTTTTTTTCGTCCCCGATTCAGTCCAGGTCGCGGTCCACCCACATCACCGCCTTGCCGATCTGTTGCCGCGCCTCGATGCGCGCATGCACCTGCTGCACCGTCTCCAGGCTGTAATGCCCTTCGATGTCTACCGTCAGCGAACCCTCCAGCATCGCCGCGAACACCGCATGGGCACGCCGTTGCACCGTCGCGCCATCGGCCATATGGTCGGCCAGCCGTGGCCGGGTCAAAAACAGTGAGCCTGCCTCGCCCAGTTCAATCGGGTCCAGGTCGGTCAGCGAGCCGGAGACGTTGCCATAATTGACGATCAAACCACCGGTGCGACAGGCACGAAAGCTCTCGCGCAAGGTGTTTTTGCCGACCGAATCGAAGACCACATCTACCCCGCGCCCGCCTGTGGCTTGCAGCACCTGGTCGGCAAAACCGTCATACGTCCACGCCTGGTCGGCACCGCGCGCAAGCGCAATCGCACATTTCTCGGCGGTGCTGCCGGTGGTGAACACCGTGGCGCCCAAGCGCCGCGCCATCTGCACCAGCAATTGGCCGATGCTGCCGGACGCGGCGTGAACCAGGCAGGTGCTGCCCGCGTGTAAACGGGCGACATCGTCAACCAGGTAGTGCGCGGTGCAACCCTGAAACATCGCTGCCGCCGCCTGATCGAAGCGGATGGCGTTGGGGATTTGCGCAATTTTGTCGGCGGGCACATGGGCGTATTCGGCATAGGCGCCCCAGGCAATGCACCAGGCCACGCGGTCGCCAACGGCCAAGTGACTCACGCCCGGGCCGACTTCCACCACCACGCCGGCGCCTTCCATGCCCAAGGTGCACGGCAGTCGCACCGGGTACGTGACCGAGTGGGCGTATTTGCCTTGGCGCGTGTGAATGTCCATGAAATTGATTCCGGCGCAGGCCACCTTGACCAGCACATGCCCGGCCGTCGCCTGGGGTTTGGCAACGTCGTGGCGCAGTTGGGCAACTTCAGGGCCGCCGTAGGCTTGCAGGGTGATGGCTTTCATTGGGGAACAACTCCGTTTGCACTGGGAAGCGGCCATGGTAAAAGGACAGGCTCGGTAGGAATATTCCCCATTCCTTCCCAGCCTCTGTGCGGAAATAACCCGATGTTTGACTGGCAGGATCTGTATTACTTCACCGTGTTGGCGCGCACTCAGTCGCTGTCGGCGGCTGCCCGCGAGCTGCAGGTGGAGCACGCCACCGTCGGGCGGCGGGTCGACGCGCTGGAAAAAGCCCTCGGCGTAAAACTGGTCGACCGCCTGCCCCGCAGCCGGCCGCTCACCGCGCAAGGACTGGCGCTGGCCGAATTGGCGGCGGGCATGGGCGACATGGCCACCGAAGTGATGCGCCTGTCGCGCGTGGCCTCCATCGAACTGGCCGGCACCGTGCGCGTCAGTTGCCCGCCGTCGATTGCCAACCACTGCATCGCGCCACACGTGGCACGGCTGCGCGCGCAATACCCGCAGCTGAACCTGGTGCTGATGCCCTCCACGCAACTGGCGGCGCTGGACAAGGGCGAAGCCGATATCGCCCTGCGCACGGTGCGCCCCGACGAGGATGCGCTGGTGCGCCGCAAGGTCGGCGTGGTGCGCTTCGGGCTGTACGGCGCGCCCGCGTACACGCAACTGCCCGCCGCCCAGTGGGCATTTATCGCCTACGACAGCAGCCGTGATCACTTGCCGCAACAGGCATGGCTGCACCAACTGCGCGGCCAGCGCCCGATCGTGTTTGCCGCCAGCGAGTTGATCACCCAGCAAATGGCCGCCCGCTCGCAGGTCGGCGCGGTGGTGTTGCCGACATTGGTGGGCGATCACGACCCGCTGTTGGCGCGACTGCCCACCGCCGGCGACGGCCCAGCGCGGGATATCTGGCTGACGGTGTACCCGGATATGCGCCGTTCGCCGTCGGTAAAGGTGGTGATGGAATTTCTGGTGGCGTGCATTGAAGGTGAAGCGCAGCTGCGGCGTTGAGTCAGCTTGCCGTGGCGAGGAATTTCTTGCGATACGCCGCCGGCAGCATGCCGACGCGCTGCTGGAACAGGCGACGAAACGAATTGCTGTCTTCATACCCCACCGCGTAGGTGATGCTTTCGAGGGTCATGCGCGTTGATTCCAACATCTGCTTGGCACGCTCCAGGCGCAAGGTTTGCACATAGGCAATAGGCGTATAGCCCGTCGCCTCCTTGAACCGCCGCTTGAAATTGCGCACGCCAAAGCCAAAGCGCCGGGCCACGTCATCAATCACCAGCGCCTGGGCAAACTGCTGTTCAAGCCAATGCTGCACCCGCAGGACCTCGCCGTCGCCGTGGTTCTTGGGCAATGACCACATGGCGTACACCGACTGCTCGGTGCGTACGTTGTCGACCAGCAAGTATTTGCCACAGGTATGCGCCAACTCGGGAGAGCCAAAGCGGCGGATCAGGTGCAGCATCAGGTCCATCGCGGCGCTGGCGCCACCGCAGGTGATCACGCGGTTTTATTCGCAGAGTATCTGCGCGTCATCCAACGCGACGCCCGCGTAGCGTTGCCGGAAAAACCCGGCAAACGCCCAGTGCGTGGTGGCGCGCAAGCCGTGCAGCAAGCCGCTCTCCGCCAGCAGAAAAGTCGCCGTGCACATCGACGCCAGCACCGTTCCCTGGGCATGGCGTTCGCGCAACCAGGGCCCGTAGGCGGGAAAGCTCGGCATAGCCTCCTTGAGGGTAAACAGAAAACCAGGGATCAGCACCAGGTCGGTCTGATGAACCTGCGCGAGCGAACACCCCACCTGCAAACGCTGCCCGCCCCAGGCGTCCACGGCCTGGCCGTCGAGGGAGGCGACCACGATCTCGAACGGCGGGCTGTCGGCGAACAGGTTGGCGGCGCTGAGCATTTCCAGGGCCAGGGTGGCGCTGGCGGCGGAGCATTGGTCGACCAGGAGCAAGGTAATGTGCATGTTGCGCTTTTCGCATGTAATAAGTCATTTGCGCACCTACCTTAGCCGATTCCTCGCCCGTAGAGTGCGGCCACTGATCAACTGCCTGGCGCGTTTATGAATCTCTGGTTTCGATTGCTCTACATGCTGTCCCGTCGGCCCTGGCGCACACCGGCCCATGGCCTGGAGACCACCGTGGTGCGCATGCGGGTCTGGCCGTTGGACCTGGATATCAACCGGCATGTCACCAATGGCCGGTATTTCTCCCTGGCGGATGTGGCGCGGATGGATTTTGTACTGCGTACCGGCGCGTTTCGCGTGGCCCTGCGCAACAAAGCCCTGCCGATCGTGGGCGATACCTGGGGCAAGTTTCGCCGCGAACTGAAGCTGTTCGAAGTGTTCGAGGTACACACCCGCATGCTTGGCTGGGACCACAAGTGGAGCCTGATGGAGCACCGTTTCGTCAGCAAAGGCCGTGTGATCGGCGTGGTGGTGATGCGCGGGCTGTTTCGCTCAGCCAAAGGCACCCTGCCCCCGGCAGACTTCGTGCGCGAGCTGGGGTTGGCCGAAGCGTCGCCACCGCTGCCGCAATGGCTGAGTGACTGGGCGAAAAGTTGTGATGCTATGAGTGTGCAATTGCGCGCAGAGGAGCTGGTTTAAACCACGCGGGCCAGCTTCTTCAAGTTGGCTTCGGCGTCGTCCTTGGGGGTGAAGATGCGCCCCGGATTACCCGCTCCGCGTGGGGAATGCATGCTCTGACGCTCTGCGTCACCTGTACATCGGTCTTGAGATAGAAGCTGGTGCGGGACGCGGAGCGTCCCAGGCGGCGTTCCCACGCAGAGCGTGGGGACGATCAACTCCACCAGACAAGCATCATCGCGACCCTGATCGTTCCCACGCTCCGCGTGGGAATGCATCCTGTGGCGCTCTGCGTCACCTGTACATCGGCCTTGAGATAGAAGCGGACGCGGGACGCGGAGCGTCCCAGGCGGCGTTCCCACGCAGAGCGTGGGAACGATCAATTGTGGGAGCGGGCTTGCTCGCGAAGGCGGTGGGTCAGTGACAGATAAATTGGCTGACAAACCGCATTCGCGAGCAAGCCCGCTCCCACAGTTGGATCTCATCGCATCAGCAAGATCTGATCGTTCCCACAGAGCGTGGGGACGATCAATTACCAGCTGCTCCCCAACCCCAGCAGCCCCAAAATCTCCCGCCGCAATTCCACCAGATAAGCATCATCGCGGTGCCGAGGGTACGGCCGATCAATCGTCAACTGCGCCTGGATCTTCGCCGGCCGGTCACTGAACACAATCACGCGATTAGCCAGCAGCAACGCCTCTTCCACATCATGGGTCACCAGCAACGCCGTATAGCCCTGGCGCTGCCATAACTCGATCAACTCCTTTTGCATGGTGATGCGCGTCAGCGAATCCAGCTTGCCCAGCGGCTCATCCAGGATCAGCAATCGCGGCTGATTCACCAGCGCCCGCGCCAATGCCACCCGCTGCGCCATGCCACCGGACAGCTGCCGAGGGTAAGCACGGGCGAAGGCACTCAAACCGACTTTTTCCAACGCTTCATCAACCTTGCCGGCATGGGTCTTGAGCAAACCCTGGGCCTCCAGGCCAAGCGCTACGTTGTCCCATACTCGCCGCCATGGGTACAAGGTCGGGTCCTGAAACACCACCACCCGGCTCG
This sequence comes from Pseudomonas sp. R76, assembly GCF_009834565.1. Classification (GTDB taxonomy): domain Bacteria; phylum Pseudomonadota; class Gammaproteobacteria; order Pseudomonadales; family Pseudomonadaceae; genus Aquipseudomonas. The sequence goes on along the minus strand of NZ_CP019428.1, from coordinate 2,605,333 downwards.
GGTCCGGCCCGGTGATCGGCTCACCATCGGCCAGCAACCGCCCAGAATCCGCCGGCTCCAGCCCTGCCACCAGGCGCAGCAAGGTGGATTTCCCACACCCCGACGGCCCGAGCAACGCCACAAACTCACCCGGTGCGACATCCAGCGAAACCCGCTCCAGCACCGGCAGTTGCTGACCGTCCAGGGCAAAGCCATGGCTGAGGTTTTCAATGCGCAGCGCCAACCCCGCCGGCGCCGCTACCGCGTGTGCCAGGGCTACCATTTCATCGCTCCTTTCTGCCAGGCCAACAACCGATCACGCAGCAAGAACAGCCCGGTGATCAACCCCGAACAGGCCAACGCCATGATCAGCAGCGCCGCGTACATATTTGCGTAAGCCGCCCAACCCTGGGCCCATTGCAAGTACCAGCCAATACCGGATTTCACCCCCATCATTTCTGCCACCACCAAGGTCGAGAACGACGCGCCCAAGCCCATGAACAGGCCAACGAACACATGGGGCAGCGCGGCAGGAATCGCCACTTTAAAGATCAGGAAACCTGGCTTGGCACCCAGCGTGCGCGCCACGTCGTAATAGGCTTTATCGACACTTGCCACACCCGACCAGGTCAGCACCGTGACCGGAAACCAGGTGGCCAGGGCGATGAGAAAAACGCTGGCGCTCCAGCTGCTGGGAAACAGGAAAAAACACAGCGGCAACAACGCCGTCGACGGCACCGGGCCGAGGATGCGCAGCACCGGGTGCAGCCAGTAGCCGATGCGCGTGGACCAGCCAATCGCCACGCCGGCGACGAAGCCGGTGGCCGCGCCCAACGCCACGCCCGAGCCCAGCAACAGCGCCGAATGCAGCAGGCTGTCGGCCAGGCGCGGGTAGTCTTCGATATACACCGCAAGCAACGCCTGGGGCGGTGCGAAAAACGGCACCGGCAACAGCGCCAACTTGGCGGTGAGCAACTCCCACAGGCCCAGCAATATCGGTAAGGCGATCAACCAAGGCCCGGCACTGCGCAAGCGCAGGCCCAGCCTGGAAAAGTGCCGACCCAACAGACTCAACACGATGAACACCGCCGCCACGCCGACGCACAGGTTGGCCAGCCCTTGCGTCATCGGCCAATTGCGTACGGCATTGGGCCAATAGCTGATCAGCAGTGCCACGGCCACCCAGGCCGCGACTACGGTTGCGCCCTGCCACCAGACGTTGAAGGTTTTGGCGGGGCTCAGCGTTACCGCATCAACTGAAGACATCGGCGGTGATCTCCTTGGCAAACGCTACCGGGTCGGTACTTTTGCTGATCACTTCCACGGTCTTCAGGTCGGTGACGTAGGTGGTGATTTCCTGCGTCAGCGCCGCGCCGACCGCGTGGTGGCCGTGGGTGTGGTCATGGAGGATCGCCTGCACTTCTTCGGTGGTCGTGTTCAGTGCGTAGGCCTGGAAGCCTTTTGCGACGTCCTCCGGGTGCTGCACGGAATAGTCATGGGCTTCGAGGATCGCCTGGGTCAGCGCCGCGACTACGCGCTTGTCTTCGCGCACCAGCTTGCCGGTGACGCCGACCACGCAGCAACTGAGGTTGGCGTATTCCTCGACCAGGTTGGTGGACAATTCCCGCGCCACGCCGGACTTGATCAAGCGGTACATGAACGGGTCGCTGCCGCTGACCGCCTGCACTTCGCCACGCTCCAGCGCGGTGCCCAGCAGGTCGGCCGGATACAGGCGCCATTCCACATCGCGCACCGGGTCGACGCCGTGTTTTTTCAGCAGGATCGAGAAGAAATTGCGGTCCGGGCTGGCCATGTCGGTGACGCCGATGGCCTTGCCCTTGAGGTCTTCAAGTTTGCTCACGCCGCCCTTCACCGCGCTGAGCAAACGCAGGCAGCCGCCGTGGGTGCCGGCGGTGAGTTTCACATCAAAGCCCTGCTCCAACGCCTTGAGCCAACGCAACGCCATGCCGATGCCCGCATCGGCCTTGCCGGTGGCGATGGCTTCGAGCAGCACTTCGGTGGAGTTGCCGAAGTTGACCAACTCGACGTCGAGGTTGTGCTTCTTGAAGAAACCCTGCCCGTGGGCGATCACCACCGGGGCCAGGCACACCGCGTTGAGGTTGACTGCCAGCTTGAGCGCGCGTGGCGCGTCGAGGCGGATAAATTCGCCGGTACCGCTGGGTTCCTGAGGCGTGTTGTGCCCGGCGTGCTCGTCAGCGGCCCAGCCCAGGCGCGGCAGCGACAGACCGGCCAGCGAAATACCGGCGATGCCGAGCAGGCGGCGACGGGTTAAGTGATCAAAAGCGGCCATGCGCAATATCCCTTTTAGATTGATGTTGATGTGGCCTGTGGGAGCTGGCTTGCCTGCGATAGCGGTGTTTCAGCCAGCAGCGATGCAACTGACCCATAGCCATCGCAGGCAAGCCAGCTCCCACATTGACCGCGTTCAGTGAGTGAGATCGGCCAACCCCAGATGCTCACGCAGCGTCGAGCCTTCATACGCCGTGCGGAACAAACCCTTGCGCTGCAAATGCGGAATCACGCTCTCGACAAACTCAGTGAACGAGCCCGGCAAATAGCCCGGCGAAATCACAAAGCCGTCGCAACCGCCCTGCTCGAACAGCTCCGCCAACTGGTCAGCGACCTGCGCGCCGGTGCCCACCAGTTGCGGCACGCGCACGCTGCTGGCGAACAGGCGCCCAAGTTGCTCCAGGGTGGTTTCCGGGCCTTGCATCAGCAGCTTTTCAGCGGCGGCCGCAGGAATCAGCGGCGACTGCGCGATCTCGGCCAGGGTGGACGACAGCGGGAACGGCGACAGGTCCACATTCAGCTGCGAAGCGAGTGTCACCAACCCCAGTTCGGGCCGCGCCAAGGCATTGTGTTTGTCGCGTTTGGCGCGGGCTTCGGCTTCGCTGCCGCCAATAAACGGCATCACCGCCGTCAGCACCTTGCAGCTGTCGGCAGCACGGCCTTGCTGTACCACTTGCGCGCGCACGTCATCGCGAAACGCGCGCATGGCCGCCAAATGCGGGTGAATGGTGAAAATCGCCTCGGCCCAGCGTGCGCCAAACCGCCGACCACGTCCGGATGAGCCGGCCTGGATCAGCACCGGTCGCCCCTGGGGCGTGCGCGGGATATTCAACGGGCCTTCCACCTTGAACCACTCGCCCTGGTGCTGCACCGAGGTAATCAAACCCGGGTCGGCAAGCACACCGCTTTCGCGATCCAGCTTGAGGGCGCCCTGGCCCCAGCTGTTCCAGAGCTTGAGCGCGACTTCGACAAACTCATCGGCGCGGTCATAGCGCAGGTCGTGTTCCAGATGCTTGGCCTTGCCGAACAGACGCCCTTCGCTGTCGTTCATCGAGGTCACGATATTCCACGCCGCACGGCCCTTGGACAGGTGATCGAGGGTGGCGAATTCACGCGCGATATGCGCCGGCTCGTAATAGGTGGTGGAGCGTGTCGCACCCAGGCCCAGCTTGCTTGTCTGGCCGATCAGGTAAGAGAGGATCGGCAACGGGTCCAGGCGCGTTGCGTCCTGGGCGCCGTAGCGCAAGGCGAACTCACGCGAACCGCCCATCTGGTCGCCCACGGCCAGGCGGTCGGCGAAGAACAGGAAGTCGAAGAGGCCTTCTTCTACCACCTTGGCGATGCGGGAATAGTAGTCAGGGTCGAGGTAGTTGCCGACGGTTTCCGGGTGGCGCCACACGGCGTGGCTGTGCACCACCGGGCCGCTCAATAGGAATGCCGATAGGTGGATTTGGCGGCGAGTGGTCATGGCAGGCCTTAGCTTGTCGCGTAAAGGGTTCAGCCTTAAAACTTATATTAGTAATCAACCGTTATAAAAGAACGATATATTCCATGGTTATGCCCGATTCATCGAAATGCTGAAAAACCGCCCTAAGCTCAGATCAAAAGAGTATTTATAGAATACTTTTTAGAACTTTATGCTTGGCCTTATTTCGCCGAAGATCGAGCGTGCCATGCCTATTCGTCGTCCCCTCGCCGTTGTCATCGGGCTGCTGGCGTTTTCTGTCGCCGTGAGCGCCGAAGCCCAGGAAACCCTACGCATCGGTTACCAGAAGTCTTCAACCCTGATCACCCTGCTGAAAACCCAGGGCACTCTGGAAAAAGCCCTCAAGGCCGACAACATTGACGTGAGCTGGCATGAGTTCCCCAGCGGATTGCCGCTGCTCGAAGCGCTGAACGTGGGCAACGTCGATATCAGCGCCGACGTGGCCGACACCGTGCCGATCTTTGCCCAGGCCGCCCAGGCCAAACTCACCTACTTCGCCCAGGAAGCGCCCTCGCCTTCCGCCCAAGCCATCGTGGTGCGCAAGGACTCGCCGATCCAGCAGTTGGCGGATTTGAAGGGCAAGAAAATCGCGGTGACCAAGGCCGCCGGCACCCACTATTTGCTCATCGCCGCGCTGGCCAAAGCCGGCCTGGCCTTCTCGGATATCGAACCGGCCTATTTATCGCCGGCCGATGGGCGCGCGGCCTTTGAGAACAACAAGGTCGATGCCTGGGTCACCTGGGAACCCTTCCTCACCAGCGTGCAGCGTCAATTGCCGACGCGCACCCTGGCGGACGGCGCAGGCCTGGCCAGCTACAAGCGTTATTACTTGACCGGCACGCCCTACGCCAAGGCGCATCCCGAGGTGCTGAAACTGGTGTATGCGCAGTTGGAAAAAGCCGGCCAGTGGGTGAAAACCCACCCGCAGGACGCGGCGAAAGTGCTTGGCCCGCTGTGGGGCAACCTGGACGTGGCCACGGTTGAAGCGGCCAACGCGCACCGCAGTTATGACGTGCAGCCGGTAACGATTGATCAGTTGGGGGAACAGCAGAAGATTGCGGACGCGTTCTTCAAGGCGGGGTTGTTGCCCAAGGCGGTGGATGCCCAGGATGTGCAGACCTGGAAGCCGTAGCCTAAAGGCTCGTTCCCACGCAGAGCGTGGGAACGATCAAACAACACATCAGGTTGTTACGCCTCAGTGCCGCACCACACCCTGGCCGAAGCGGTGTATTGCCAGGCAATAGCCAATCAATGCCAGGGCCGCCAGTGCACCGCCCGCTGCGCCGATCCAGGCGAAGCCGAAGTGGCTGCCGACCCAGCTGCCCATCAGCGCGCCGCCGCCGATGCCGATGTTGTAGATGCCGGAGAACATCGCCATCGCGACGTCGGTGGCGTCGGGTGCCAGCACCAGCACCTTGGATTGCATGGCCAGGCCGAAGCCCATGATCGCCATACCCCAGAACACGCTCAGGCCGACGAGGTACGACTCGGCGCCGCTCAAAGGCAGCATCAGTGCCAGGCACGCGGCGAGCAGGAACACCGCGCTGACCACGAAGAGGTGCGGGTTGAAACGGTGCACCAGGCTAAACAGCAGCGAACCAATGATGCCAGCGCCGCCGAACACCAGCAGGAACAGCGTCACCACATTGCCGCTCAGGCCGGCGACGCCTTCAACAAAGGGTTCGATGTAGCTGTAGGCGGTGAATTGTGCGGTCACCACCATGGCGGTCAGCACGTACAGCGCCACCAGCGCCGGGCGCTTGAACAGCAACGGCAGGCTGCGCAGCGAGCCGGAGTTCTGGCTCGGCAGCAGCGGCAAAGTGCGCGCCAGCCAGAACACCAGGGCCGCGGCAAACGCCGCGATCACCAGGAAAGTGGTGCGCCAGCCCATGGCCTCGCCCAGCAGACGGCCCAGCGGAATGCCCAATACCATCGCCAGGGACGTGCCGGTGGCCAGCAGGCCGAGGGCTTGCACCTGTTTGCCTTCCGGCGCCAGGCGCACTGCCAGCGAAGCGGTGATCGACCAGAACAACGCGTGGGACAAGGCGATGCCGATGCGGCTGACCATCAACAGGCCAAAACTGGTGGCGACGCTGGAGAGGATATGGCTGGCGATAAACAAGCCGAACAACACGATCAGCAGTTTGCGCCGCTCGACGTTACGCGTCAGCAGCATCACCGGCAGCGAAGTCAGCGACACGATCCAGGCATAGATGGTGAGCATCAGGCCGACGCTGGCGATGGGCATGTCGAAGCTGGCACCGATGGCGCTGAGCAGGCCGACCGGCACGAACTCGGTGGTATTGAATACAAACGCGGCCAACGAGAGGGCGATGACCGGTTGCCAGTTGGCTTGGGGCGTTGCGGCTGAAATGCTCATTGACGGGCGAGGTACTCTGGCGATGGTCCAACGGCCGCGCAGAACAGCGCCGCCGCTGGGCATTCTATAGGTTTCTCGGCCCGCTGTTGACGCGGATCGTCGCCCCGTTACTCAGGGCGAGGTCATGGTGATGACGTAGTTGCCCGACTTGATCGGCTGGCCGGCGTTGTCCACCAACACATAGCGCTGATCGTAGTAACGCCCGCTGCCGCTGTCTGCGACCAGCAGCACATGGGCCGCGTTGACACTGGCCACCGGCGCCACATTGCGCACATCGAAGCGGCTGCCACGGTTGGAAACCGCGCAGCCGGTCAACTCCATTACCGCGCCGCTGCGCGCATTTGTCGCACACCCAGGCTCGACGATGGCACCGGTGAACTGAATGGTGCCCTGCCCGACTGTCTGCGCGGCGCCACAAGCGCCCGCCCATAGGCAAAACAGGCCGGTAAACACTGAAATACCTTTAACCTTCATGCCGACACTCCTTATTGGGCTCTCAATAAGTGAGTCGTCTGGCCGGGCATTAACTTGAGGTGATTCGGCCCAGGGTGTGACCTAGATCACGGATCCACCTGCCCCATCAACTCGGGGATGCTTTCCGGCCGCTTGGCATAACGCTGCGCCAGCGCCGCGCACACCATCAACTGGATCTGGTGAAACAGCATCAGCGGCAGAATCAACACGCCCATGCTCGCCCCGGCGAACAGCACCTGGGCCATGGGTACGCCCGTGGCCAGGCTTTTCTTCGAGCCGCAGAACAAAATGGTGATTCGGTCTTCCTGGTTAAAGCCAAAGGCCTTGCCCAGGACGGTCGACGCCACCAGCACCAAGGCCAGCAACACGCAGCAGGCCACCACCAGGCCGCCGAGTTCCCACAGCGGGATCTGGTGCCAGATGCCCTCGTTGACCGCTTCACTGAACGCGCCGTAGACCACCAGCAGAATCGAGCCTTGGTCGACGAATTTCAGCCAGGACTTGTTGCGGCCGACCCACTCGCCAATCCAGCGGCGGGCGATCTGCCCGGCGATAAACGGCAGCAGCAGTTGCACGCTGATCTTCAGGATTGCGTCGAGGGTCGAACCGCCGTCGCCGTGCACGTTAAGCAGCAACGTCACCAGCAACGGCGTGAGGAAGATGCCAAACAGGCTCGACGCCGCCGCGCTGCAGATGGCCGCGGGGATGTTGCCGCGCGCCAGGGACGTGAAGGCAATCGCCGACTGCACCGTGGCCGGCAGCGCGCAGAGGTAGAGCATGCCCATGTACAGGTCTTTGCCGATCAGCGGCGACAGCACCGGCTTGAGCGCCAGGCCCAGCAAGGGAAACAGCACGAACGTGAGGCTGAACACCAGCAGGTGCAGGCGCCAATGCCCGGCCCCGGCGACGATGGCCTGGCGCGACAGCTTCGCGCCGTGCAGGAAAAACAGCAGCGCGATGGCCAGGTTAGTCACCCAGCCGAAGGCCACGGCGGTCTGGCCGCTGGCGGGCAGCAATGAAGCGAGGATCACCGTGGCTATCAGGGTCAGGGTGAAGTTGTCAGGCAGAAAACGTGGGCGGGTCATAAGCAAATCTTCCAGGGGTTGCCAAGCGCATCGCTGCGACTCTAACGTAACGGCTTGTTACCGACTAACGCCAATGAGCCAGTAAATGCCGCCTAAAGGACATGACAAGACGGTTCGCCGCAGCGTGCCCGGGCTTTCCAGCCTGCCACGGCCGGTGTATGGGCGCACCGAATCGCTGCCCAATCGCGCCCTGACCCGCCGCCACAGCCACCCGTGGGTGCAATTGTCTTACGCGATTTCCGGGGTGCTGGAGATCCAGACCAGCGTCGGCCGCTTTGTTGCGCCGCCGCAGCGCGCGGTGTGGATTCCGGCGGGCGTGCCGCACCGGGTGTTCAGTTCGCCGCACACGGAAATGCGCAGCCTTTACCTCGACTGCAGCGTCACCGCCTGGGCGCCCGAGCGCTGCCAGGTGTTGGAGGTGAGCAGTTTGTTGCGCGAGTTGATCCGCAGCTTCAGCGAGCTGCCGGTGGAATATGCTGAGGACGGGCCGGATGGGCGTCTGGCCCAGGTGGTGCTGGACCAACTGGCCGCTGCACCGCAGGTGGACTTGATGCTGCCGTTGCCCCACGACGCGCGGTTGCGGCAGATTTACCGCAGCCTGAGCCTGCACCCGGAGCAGCAGACCACTTTGGGTGACTGGAGCCGCAAGCTGGCGGTGAGTGAGAAGACCCTCAGCCGGTTGTTTCTCAGTGACACCGGGCTGACCTTTCGCGCCTGGCGCCAGCGCTTGCGGCTGCTCAGCGCCCTGCCTGCGCTGGAGCAAGGTGAACGGGTGACGGATGTGGCGTTGGGGTGCGGGTATGAGTCGACGTCGGCGTTTATCAATGCGTTTCGCCAGCAGTTTGATGCGACGCCGGGTGAGTTCTTTCGCTGAATATCAGGTGTAGGAAGTTCAAATGTGGGAGCGGGCTTGCTCGCGAATGCGGTGTGTCAGTTAACAGATTCATTCACTGACCCACCGCATTCGCGAGCAAGCCCGCTCCCACATTTTTGACCGTATTTCAAATTAAGAGAGGGGCTTAGCTGCCGTCGCCACCATGCGCCTCTTCAAAAAAGTAATCCTTCCAACTCGCCGCCTTATTCTTCAACACGCCCAATTCCTGCAATTTCTGCGCATAGATATAAGTACGCTGCGGCACGATGGTGAAGTCGATTTCCGGGTCCTGGACGATTTTTTCCACCAGGTCCAGCGGCAGCTTGGACTCCTCTACCCGAATATAGGTTTTGGCTGCAGCGGGCTTGTCGGCCTTGATGATCTGCTCGGCCTCGGCCAGCGCGGCGTAGAACGCCTTGTAGGTCTTGGGGTTTTCGTCGTGGAATTTCTCGGTGGTGTAGAGCATGTTGAACGAGGCCTGACCGCCGAGGATGTCGTAGGAACTGAGCACCTTGTGCACATTAGGGTTGAGCAATTCCTGGTACTGGAACGGCGGGCTGGAGAAGTGCGAGTTGATCTCCGAACCACCGGCAATCAACGCCGCCGTGGCGTCCGGATGTGCCAGGCTGATAGAGATGTCGTCGAACTTCTTGAAATTGGCGTCGCCGAACTGCTTGGCGGTCTCGATCTGCAAGGTGCGCGACTGGAAACCCACGCCAGCGGCGGGCACGGCGATGCGGTCTTTTTCGGTGAAGTCCTTGAGGGTCTTCACGTTGGGGTTATTGGTCAGCAGGTAGTTGGGCATGGAGCCAAGGGAAGCGATGGCCTTGACGTTCTGCTTGCCCTTGGTGCGGTCCCACAGGGTGAGCATCGGCGGCACACCGGCCGAGACCACATCCAGGGCGCCGGCCAGCAGCGATTCATTCATCGCGGTGGCGCCGGAAATGCTGTTCCATTCCACCTTGATATCCAGGCCCTGTTCCTTGCCGTGCTTCTCGATCAAGTGCTGGTCGCGCACCACGTCGAGGATCAGGTAGCCAATGCCGAATTGCTGGGCGATGCTGATCTTGCCTTCGGCTTGGGCGCCGGGGCTGAGCAAGGCGCTTGCCGCCGCCAGGGACGCGGCCAGGAGAGTCAGGGAGGAACGCTTGAAAGTCATGGGGAATCTGCCGCGTTTTCGAGAAGGTGATGGAGCCTAGCGGCGATTTTTAAGACTTGAAAAGAATATTGGGATCTATTGTTATGCAAATCGCCCCCAAATTGCCGCGCGGCTGGTATTGTGCCGCGCTTTGAAAGACACCTGCCGACCTGCGAGGAAATGGACGTTGAACACTGACGATAAAATGACTGGGGACTTGTTCGAGGTGGATAAGCGCCTGTCACTCAAGCCCGTGGTGGACTTCAACAGCTACCTGCGCAGCGCGTTCGGCGACGGCCCCTGCACCTGCGTGCGCTGTGCCGCCAGCCAGGGCGATGAGACCGGCTACGCGTTCCAGCACACCTTCAACCTCGACGGTAAACCCACCCACCGCCGCTTCGCCTCCACGGCGGGCAGCGATGTATTGATGAAGCTCAAGCAAGCGTGGCTGTCGTACACCAAGGCCGAGTTGCCGCTCAGTGGCGTGCTGGTGTTGGACACGGTGAAAGAGTTTGTCGAGCCACAGTTGCACAAGCGCCTGGCGCCGCTGTTTCTGGCCAGTGGGTTGGTCAAGGATGTGGATGGCGAGTTGCAGATCCAGCCGCAGGCCGCTTAATTTCAAATTCGCCACGGAATAAATGTGGGAGCTGGCTTGCCTGCGAAGACGGCGGCACTGCCAATAAAGATGCCGCCCGACCCACCGCTTTCGTAGCCTCGCTGGAGCTCGACAACTCCCACAGTGGATTTGTGCTGTCGGAAAGAGCGGTGTTGGCTTCTGAATCCGCCAGTGCCACAGATCCCACAAACAACAGCGCTCAAATGTGGGAGCTGGCTTGCCTGCGAAGACGGCGGCACTGCCAATAAAGATGCCGCCCGACCCACCGCTTTCGTAGCCTCGCTGGAGCTCGACAACTCCCACAGTGGATTTGTGCTGTCGGAAAGAGCGGTGTTGGCCTCTGAATCCGCCAGTGCCACAGATCCCACAAACAACAGCGATCAACATGTGGGAGCTGGCTTGCCTGCGAAGACGGCGGCACTGCCAATAAAGAGGCCGCCCGACCCACTGCTTTCGTAGCCTCGCTGGAGCTCGACAACTCCCACAGTGGATTTTTGCTGTCTGGAAGAGCGGTGTTGGCCTCTGAGTCCGCCAGTGCCACAGATCCCACAAACAACAGCGATCAAATGTGGGAGCTGGCTTGCCTGCGAAGACGGCGGCACTGCCAATAGAGAGGCCGCCCGACCCACCGCTTTCGTAGCCTCGCTAGAGCTCGACAACTCCCACAGTGGATTTGTGCTGTCGGGAAGAGCGTTGTTGGCCTCTGAATCCGCCAGTGCCACAGATCCCACAAACAACAGCGATCAACATGTGGGAGCTGGCTTGCCTGCGAAGACGGCGGCACTGCCAATAGAGAGGCCGCCCGACCCACCGCTTTCGTAGCCTCGCTGAAGCTCGACAACTCCCACAGTGGATTTTTGCTGTCGGGAAGAGCGGTGTTGGCTTCTGAATCCGCCAGTGCCACAGATCCCACAAACAACAGCGATCACAATGTGGGAGCTGGCTTGCCTGCGATGCGGGCGACTCGGTACGCCAGATGCACCGAGCCGATGCCATCGCAGGCAAGCCAGCTCCCACAGGTGACCGAGTCGGTTTTGAGGTGTGTATTCCAAGCAAAAAAAACGGCACCTGAGTGCCGTTTTTTCCGACCCAATGCGCTTACTTACGCGCCGCCTCCCACGACTTGAGCAAATCGCCATATGCCACGGTTTCGCCTTTCGGCTTCTCGTTGGCCAGTTTCGGCTTCGGCGCGCCCGGCTGGTCGAACCAGTACTGGGCATCACGCTCGGGGTTCATTTTCGGGCCACACACCGGTTGCACCTTGGAGCGTTCCAGGCGCGTCATGATCGCGTCCTGCTCCTTGGCCAGGTTGTCCAGCGCCTGTTGCGGGGTTTTCTCGCCGCTGGCGGCGGCGGCGATGTTGCTCCACCACAGCTGCGCCAAACGTGGGTAGTCCGGCACGTTGGTGCCGGTCGGGGTCCATTCGACGCGGGCCGGGCTGCGGTAGAACTCGACCAGGCCACCGAGTTTCGGCGCCAGGTCGGTCATGGCCTGGGAGTTGATGTCGGACTCGCGAATCGGCGTCAGGCCAACGATAGTTTTCTTCAGCGACACGGTTTTTGAGGTCACGAACTGCGCGTACAACCAGGCCGCGAGTTTTTGCTTCTCAGGCGTCGACTTGAGGAAGGTCCAGGAACCCACGTCCTGATAACCCTTCTTCATGCCCTTTTCCCAATACGGCCCGACCGGCGATGGCGCCATGCGCCACTTCGGCGTGCCGTCGGCGTTTACCACCGGCAGGCCTGGCTTGGTCATGTCGGCGGTAAACGCGGTGTACCAGAAGATCTGCTGGGCGATGTTGCCCTGGGACGGCACCGGGCCGGATTCGGAGAAGGTCATGCCCGCCGCTTCCGGTGGCGCGTAGGCTTTCATCCAGTCCACGTATTTCTGCGTGGCGAATACCGCCGCCGGGCCGTTGGTGTCGCCGCCACGGGTGACGCTGGAGCCCACCGGGTGGCAGTCCTCCACGCGAATGCCCCACTCGTCCACCGGCAAACCGTTGGGCAGGCCCTTGTCGCCGCCACCGGCCATGGAGAACCAGGCATCGGTGAAGCGCCAGCCCAGGGACGGGTCTTTTTTGCCGTAGTCCATGTGCCCATAAATACGCTTGCCGTCGATTTCCTTGACGTCTTCGCTGAAGAATTTGGCGATGTCTTCGTAGGCCGACCAGTTCACCGGCACGCCGAGGTCATAGCCGTATTTTTCCTTGAACTTGGCTTTCAGGTCCGCGCGCTCGAACCAGTCGGCGCGGAACCAGTAGAGGTTGGCGAACTGCTGGTCGGGCAGTTGGTAGATCTTGCCGTCCGGCGCGGTGGTGAAGGAGATGCCGATAAAGTCCTTGATATCCAGGGTCGGCGAGGTGAAGTCCTTGCCTTCATTGGCCATCAGGTCGGTGATCGATTCGGTCTTGCCATAGCGAAAGTGCGTACCGATCAAGTCGGAATCGTTGACCCAGCCGTCATAGATGTTCTTGTCGGACTGCATCTGGGTTTGCAGCTTTTCCACCACGTCGCCTTCCTGCAGCAAATCGTGGGTCAGCTTGATCCCGGTGATTTCGCTGAAGGCCTTGGCCAGCACCTTGGATTCGTACTCGTGGGTGGTGAGGGTTTCTGACACCACGTTGATCTTCATCCCACGGAACGGTTCGGCCGCCTTGATAAACCACTTCAACTCTTCGAGCTGCTGGGCTTCGGTGAGAGTGGACGGTTTGAACTCGCTGCCGATCCATTTTTTCGCCGCATCTTCATACGCATCGGCCCAGGCCGTGGCGCTCAAACCGCTGAGGGCCAGTACGGCGGCCAATGAAATGCTATGTCGCAGCTTATTGTTTTTATTCAACATAGAGACCTCCTGGTGGTTTATTCACGGAGCACTAGCCCCAACGCATCACACACAACAGCCACACCAGGGACAGCGCGGACGCCACCCAGATGCTCCAGTCGGTTACGCCGATCACCAATAAATGCAGGTAGGCGCTGCCGAGAAGACCGATAAACAAGCGATCACCACGGGTGGTGCTGATCGGCAAAAAGCCGCGCCGAGGGATGCTCGGCGAGCGCAGTTCCCAGGTGGTCATGCCTGCCAGCAGCAGGCCAATGGCCGCAAAGAACAACGCGGTGGGGGTGGTCCAGGCCATCCATTCCATCATCGACTCCTCAGACCCGGCCGAGGGCAAAGCCCTTGGCCACGTGGTTGCGAACAAACCAGATCACCAGCATGCCGGGCAGGATGGTCAACACCCCCGCCGCCGCCAGCACGCCCCAATCGATACCCGACGCCGAGACCGTGCGGGTCATCACCGCCGCAATGGGCTTGGCGTTGACCGAGGTCAGGGTGCGCGCCAGCAGCAGCTCGACCCAGGAAAACATGAAGCAGAAAAACGCCGTCACACCGATGCCGGAACCGATCAGCGGGATGAAAATCTTCACGAAGAACTTGGGAAAGCTATAGCCGTCGATGTAGGCGGTTTCGTCGATTTCCTTCGGCACGCCGGACATGAAGCCTTCCAGAATCCACACCGCCAGCGGCACGTTGAACAGGCAATGGGCCAGGGCCACGGCGATGTGCGTATCGAACAAGCCAATGGACGAATACAGCTGGAAAAACGGCAGCAGGAACACCGCCGGCGGCGCCATGCGGTTGGTCAGCAGCCAGAAGAACAGGTGCTTGTCACCCAGGAAGCGGTAGCGCGAGAAGGCATACGCCGCCGGCAATGCCACGCTCAGGGAAATCACCGTGTTCAAACTCACGTAGTACAGCGAGTTGATGTAGCCGCTGTACCAGCTTGGGTCGGTGAAGATCACCTTGTAGTTGGCCAGGGTGAAATCCTGCGGAAACAGCGTGAGCCCGCCGAGGATTTCGGTGTTGCTCTTGAAGGACATGTTCAGCAGCCAGTAGATCGGCACCAGCAGAAACAGGATGTAGATGAGTAAGGGGATTAGCTTGCGCTTGCTCATGTTGGCGGCCTCAGCGGTTGGCGTCGGAGTGGGTCATGGCGGTGTAGAACAGCCAGGACACCAACAGGATGATCAGGAAATACACCAGGGAAAACGCCGCCGCCGGGCCCAGGTCGAATTGGCCGACAGCCATCTGGGTCAAGGTCTGACTGAGGAAGGTAGTGGCGTTACCCGGCCCGCCACCCGTGAGCACAAAGGGCTCGGTGTAAATCATGAAACTGTCCATAAACCGCAGCATCACCGCGATCAGCAGCACGCTTTTCATCTTCGGCAACTGGATATGTCGGAACACCGCCCAGGCCGATGCCCGATCAATCCGCGCGGCCTGGTAGTACACGTCCGGAATCGCCCGCAGCCCCGAGTAACACAGCAGCGCCACCAGCGAGGTCCAGTGCCACACGTCCATCACCAGCACGGTGACCCAGGCGTCCATGGTGTTGGCCGCGTAGTTGTAATTGATGCCCATGGCGTTGAGGCTTGAACCGAGCAAACCGATGTCGGCCCGCCCGAAAATCTGCCAGATGGTGCCCACCACGTTCCACGGAATCAGCAGCGGAATCGCCAGGATAATCAGCACCAGCGAGGACCAGCGGCCTTTGGTCGGCATGGTCAGGGCGATGGCGATACCCAGCGGAATTTCGATCAACAGTACGCAGGCCGAGTAGATGAACTGGCGCAGTAATGAGTCGTGCAAGCGCGGGTCGAGCAGCACCTGCTTGTACCAGTCGGCGCCGACGAAGTAGCGACTGGACTGGTCGAAAATGTCCTGCACCGAGTAGTTGACCACCGTCATCATCGGGATCACCGCACTGAACGCCACCAGCAAAAACACCGGCAACACCAGCCACCAGGCCTTGTTGTTCTGCACCTTGTTCATGGCTGCACCTCCAGCAGGTAATCGTCGGCGTAGACCATCAGCCATTGCGCGGGAAAGCTGATAGACGCCTTACCCTCGGGCACTGGCTTGTCTTCGGCCAGGCGCACTTTCAGCGGCGCACCGTCGAGGTTGAGGGTCATGATCTTGTAGGTGCCGAGGTCTTCGACGTGAGTGACATCGGCCTGCAGCGCGTCGGGGTTGTACTCGTCCCACACGTGGATAAATTCCGGGCGGATGCCGACCTGCAGCTTCTTGTAGCCCGTCTCGCGCAAGCGTTGCTGCAAGGCCTCGGACAACGGCAGCAGCGTGCCGGCAAAACGCACCCCGCCCGCCTCGGCTTGCACCTCGATCAGGTTCATCCCCGGGCTGCCAATGAAATAGCCGACAAAGGTATGGCTCGGCCGCTCGAACAACTCGCGCGGCGTGCCGAACTGCACGATCTGCCCGCCGTACATCACCGCGATCTTGTCGGCGAAGGTCGAGGCTTCGAGCTGGTCGTGGGTCACGTAGACCATGGTGATGTTGAACTGCTCGTGAATCTGCTTGAGCTTGCGCCGCAGTTTCCACTTCAGGTGCGGGTCGATGACCGTCAGCGGCTCGTCGAAGAGGATCGCCGACACGTCGTCACGCACCAGGCCACGGCCCATGGAGACTTTCTGTTTTTCGTCGGCGGTGAGGTTGCGCGCCTTTTTGCTCAGCAGGTTTTGCAGGTCGAGGACTTCGGCGATTTCCTGCACTTTGCTGTGAATTTTCGCCTCGGCCATGCCTTGGTTACGTAGCGGAAAGGCCAGGTTGTCGAACACCGTCATGGTGTCGTACACCACCGGGAACTGGAACACCTGGGCGATGTTGCGGCGTTCCGGGGTGAGTTCGTTGACCACCTTGTGGTCGAACAACACCTGACCTTCAGAAGGGCTGAGCAGGCCAGAGATGATATTCAGCAAGGTTGACTTGCCGCACCCCGACGGCCCGAGCAAGGCGTAGGCGCCGCCCTGCTCCCACACGTGGTTCATTGCCCGGATCGCGTAGTCCTCCGGACCGTTCGGCGTAGGGCTATAGCTATGGGCGAGGTTCTGCAAATGGATTTCGGCCATCAGGCAACCCTCGCAACACGGCGCCCAGGGGCCTGGACCAAGCGGCCCTGGCCATCGAACACAAACAGTTTATGGGTGGGGATATACACGCGGATCGGCGCATCGACGTCGTACTCGTGCACCCCCGGCAGGTGCAGCACCAGCAGGAAGTGCTCGCTGCGCACGTGCAGGAAGGTTTCCGAACCGCTGATCTCGGCGACTTCCACCGTCACGGCCAGCTCCAGGTCATCGTCGTTGCTCGGCACCAGGCTGATATGGCTGGGGCGCACGCCAAAGCGGAACTCGCCCTCGCCGATGGGGCGCAGGTCGACGTTGAGCGGGAAGTGCACGAAGTTGGCGAAACTCACTTCATTGCCGCTGATACGGCCCGGCATCAGGTTGATCGGCGGCTCGGAAAACAGCTCGGCGGCCAGCACGGTCTGCGGCTGGTGGTACACCTCGGCGGCCTTGCCACTCTGGATCACCCGGCCCTCATGCAGAATCGTGGTGGTGCCGCCGAGGGCCAGGGCTTCGTTGGGTTCGGTGGTGGCGTAGATAGCGATGGTGTGGCGCGCCTTGAACAGCTCGCGCATTTCCTGACGCAGTTCTTCGCGCAGTTTGTAGTCCAGGTTCACCAGCGGCTCATCGAACAGGATCAGCTCGGCGTCTTTGACCAGCGCGCGGGCCATGGCCGTACGTTGCTGCTGGCCACCGGACAGCTCCAGCGGGTGGCGCTGGAGGAATTTCTCGATGCGCAGCATTTTTGCGGTTTCGAGCACCTTGCTCTGGATCAGCTCGTTGGACACACCGGCCTGGCGCAACGGCGAGGCGATGTTCTCGAACACGGTCATGGTCGGGTAATTGATGAACTGCTGGTAGACCATCGACACGTTGCGCAGGCGCACCGGCTTGTGGGTGACATCCACACCGTTCATCAGGATGCGCCCGCTGTCGGGCTTGTCCAGGCCGGCCATCAGGCGCATCAGGCTGGTCTTGCCGGACAGCGTGCGGCCGAGCAATACGTTGAAGGAACCGGCTTCGAAACGCAGGTTGGCGTCGTCGATCCAGGTCTGGCCTTCGACGACGCGGGAGACATGTTCCAGGGTCAATGACATGACACGCCCTTTTTATTATTGGAATGAATCTGGCCATTCAGCAGAGCGAGTTTCGTGCCAAACCTGCAAGGGCTTGATCCAGAAGGAAACAGGGTCCTGGCGCTGTTCAAGAGTGAACACTGTGCTTGAACACCTGAACAGGTCGGGGTTGACAATGAACAGTTCTGAACAACAATTGATGGGCGACACAGATCAAAGGTGGGAGCGGGCTTGCTCGCGAATGCGGTAGAACAGTCGACATCTGTATTGACTGACCCACCGCATTCGCGAGCAAGCCCGCTCCCACATTTCGACCGTGTTTCTTCAGCCAGATTGTGCCAGCCCCAAAACAATAAAAAGAAGGTCGCCCCCATGGCCGAACCCTTGGCTCACGACACCCTTATTCAGGATTCCTGGCGCCGTTGCCGCGCCTTTGGCCTGGATCACCAGAGCGCCCCCAGCTTTGACCAACTGCCCGCCGAGGGCATCAGCCAATTGCTCGAAAGCCAGCATTCACTGGTGCAGACCACACACCAGGAAGTGCTGCCCTACTACGAAAACATCCTGAGCAATTCCAACTGCCTGATCATGCTGGCCGACAACCAGGGCCAGGTGCTGACGTCGTGGGGCACCCAGCGGTTTATCGAACCGAAACTGGCGCGGGGTTTCAGCGCCGGCGCCAGTTGGCGGGAGCGCAGCAGCGGCACCAATGCGATCGGCACCGCATTGGCCTGTGCCCAGGCGGTGCATATCGAGCACGACGAACACTTCCTCAAGGCCAACCGTTTCATGACCGGCTCGGCGGCGCCAATCTTCGATGCCCAGCGCGAAATCATCGCGGTGCTGGATGTGTCCAGCGACAGCTATTTGCCGCCCTCCCACACCTTGGGCATGGTCAAGATGATGAGCCAGACCGTGGAAAACCGGCTGATCCTCAACCTGTTTCGCGGCGAGCATTTCCAACTGACCTTCAACACCGGCCTGAACAACCTCGACAGCCAATGGGCCGGCCTGCTGATTTTTGATGAGAGCGGCCAGGTGCTGTCGGCCAACCGCCGCGCAGACAACCTGCTGGGCATCAGTTTGTCGCGGGTGCTGATCGACAGTTTGTTCAAGGTGTCGTTGCTGGAGTTGCTGAATCAACCGGAAGGTTTGCCGTTTTCGCTGCAGGCGGCGGGTCGCAATCGGTTTCAGTGTTTATTGAAACGCCCGAAGAAGATGCCGGTGCAGGCGCGGGTTTTCAGCGAGCCCAAGCCCGCCAAACCGGGGGCGGTAAAACCCGCCTCGATCAGCCTCAAGAGCCTGCATTTTGGTGATGCGCGTGTGGAAAAAGCCGTGCGCCAGGCCGAGCGCCTGTTGGAAAAGGACATTCCGCTGCTGATCCACGGCGAGACCGGCGTAGGCAAAGAAGTGTTCGTCAAAGCCCTGCATCAGGCCAGTTCGCGCAGCGCGCAGGCGTTTATCGCGGTGAACTGTGCGGCGATTCCGGCAGAGCTGGTGGAATCGGAGCTGTTTGGCTATGAAAAAGGCGCCTTCACCGGCGCCAATCAGAAAGGCAGCATCGGCCTGATCCGCAAGGCCGACAAAGGCACACTGTTTCTCGATGAAATCGGCGACATGCCACTGCCGACCCAGGCCCGTCTGCTGCGGGTGCTACAGGAACGCTGCGTGCAACCGGTGGGCAGCAGCGAGGTGTTCCCGGTGGACTTGCGGATCATCTCCGCCACCAACCGCGCGCTACGCGAATGGGTGCAGGCCGGGCGCTTTCGCGAGGATTTGTATTACCGCATCGGCGGCCTGACCCTGGAGCTGCCGCCGTTGCGCGAACGCACCGACAAACAGGCGCTGTTCCAGCAGCTATGGCAGCAGCACCGCGAGCCGACCCAGTGGGCCGGGCTGAGCAGTGAGGTGCTGGCGTTGTTCGAGCAACACCCGTGGCCGGGGAATCTGCGCCAGGTCAGCAGCGTGTTGCAGGTGGCGCTGGCGATGGCCGAGGAACAGCCGGTGCGCCCGGAGCATCTGCCGGATGATTTTTTCGTGGACTTACAGGTGGCAGCGCCCTCGCCGAACCGCGAGTGCCTGCAAGATGACCTCGATTTGACGCAACGCTTGAAGGCGGCTGGCGGGAATATTTCCCACTTGGCGCGGGAATTGGGCGTGAGCCGCAATACCCTGTACAAGCGCCTGCGCCAGCACGAACGCTGAGCTAGCGCGGCTTGACCACCACCAGCAAGTCGGTGAAGTACTCCACCTGAATCGGCAGGTTGTCGGCGAGGGCCGCGAGCGCGGCGGCGGTGTCGTCGAGCTTGAACACGCCGGACACGCGCAGGTCTTTCAGCGCTTGCGCATCGAAACGCACCAGGCCATGGCGGTAGCCGGCCAGGGTTTGCAGCACGTCACTCAAGGGCTGGTCGTTGACCTTGAGCAAGCCCCGCGTCCACGCGTCGGGGTCGGTGTTGCCAATCGCTTGTGGCGGCCGGGCGCGGCCATGCTCGAGAACCGAGCGCTGGCCGGCGGCGACCTTGACGCCTTCTGCGCCCTCGCCTTTGACCGCCACGCCGGACTCAATCACTGTGACCACGGTGCTGCCATCCGCCGCGCGCTTGACCAGGTAACGCGTGCCCAGTGCCGTGGCCGTGCCTTGGTCGGTGCGCACCACGAAAGGCCGTTGCGCATCCTTGGCCACCTCGACCCACAGCTCGCCTTGCAGCAACTCGATCACACGCTGGTGGCCATCGAATTTCACATCGACCGCCGAATTGCTGTTGAGCTGCAACCGGCTGCCGTCTTCGAGGGCGATTTGGCGGCGCTCGCCGACGCCGGTGCGCTGGTCGGCCATCCACACCGGCGCGCGCTCCAGGCCGACCCAGCCGCAGAGCAATACGCCGAGCAAACCCAGCACCTGTACGCCGCGCGAGCGTTGTGGGGCGAAAGCGCGATTGAGGGCAATGCGCGCCGGTTGCGCGGGCAAGGCATCGAAATGGTCCCAGAGCACGCGCATGCGTTCGATGGCCACGGCGTGGCGTGGGTCGGCCTGGCACCAAGTGTGAAAGGCATGGCGGTCGGCCTCGCTGACGTCTTCGTCGTGCAGCCGCGTCAGCCAATTTGCTGCTTGCTGGATGATGTGTTCGGTGTTCACGACAGCGGGTCCGACACATGCAGGCTGTGGTAGCAATGCACCAGGGCGGTGGCGATGTAGTTTTTGACGGTGCTGGAAGACACGTCCAGGCACGCGGCGATTTCGCTGTAGGTCAGCCCGTCGAGGCGACTCAAGAGGAACGCTTCACGGGTTTTCGCGGGCAGGCCGGCGAGCATTTCGGCGATGCGCTCCAGGGCTTGCAGCGCCACATGCACCGCCGCCGGGTCGGGCATGCTGGCGTCTTCGCATTGGAGCACCAGGGCGTCCATGTAGGCCCTTTCGATGCGCCGTCGACGCGCCCCATCAATCAGCAGGCGCCCGGCCGTGGTGGCGAGAAAGGCGCGGGGTTCCTTGATGGCTTGGGGCTCGGCGAGCATCAAGACGCGGATGAACGCGTCGTGGGCCAGGTCGGCGGCGTACTGGGAACAGCCGAGTTTTTTGCGCAGCCAGCCGTGCAACCAGCCGTGGTGCTCGCTGTACATTGCCGTGAGGGTCTGCTGACGGGCGCAATCGCCCGGCGCGGCCGGAATGTCATGCATGCGCAAAAACTTCTCAAATGGTAAATATTACCAATTGCGCGAACAATGCCAGTAAAACGGTGTGGGGGCAAGAGGTGCCCAGGCAGGCCCGGATGCTGTTTGCTGAAGAAATGCAGATTTGCAGACGAAGCCGGTTGAATGGGGAGACTGGCTTGTGTGGGAGCTGGCTTGCCTGCGATGCAGGCAACTCGGTGGGTCAGTTACACCGTGGTGATTTCATCGCAGGCAAGCCAGCTCCCACAATTGCTCCTCTCTGTGTTCCAGTTGTTGGCCGGCTCAGCGCCAGCTCCAAGAGACACCGGTATAAATGCCCCGCCCATCGGCAGGCGTGGACCTCGCCCCATCCAAGCCCTTGTCGTCATAACTCGGTGTCACCGTATTGGCATAGCGCCGATTGGTGAGGTTGCGCACATCCACCCAGGCTTGCCAGTCCTGTTTCGGCGCGTCGTAGCCGAAGGTGGCGCCCAGCGTGGTGTACGCCGCCGCGTAGTAGGAATTGGCGTAGTCCACCGCCACGCGCGAGGAATGCTCGGTGTTGAGGCTGGTGTAGAAACCCGTCGGGTGGCTGTAGCGCAGTTGCGCCTGGTAATAATGCTTGGGAATGCCCGGCAAGGTGTTGTCGCCGAAACGGTCGTCGTCACGGTAGTGGAAATCGCTGTAAGTGTAGGCCTGGCGCAAGGCGAGCTGGCCGTTGCGCCCGCCCTCCCACAACGGGCTGAGCAGGCTCAGTTCCACACCTTGGTGCACGGTGGGGCTGGCGTTGGCTTCGGCGAAAATTGCATTGCTGGTGGCGGTTTGCGCTTGGGTTTCCACCGTGAGCAATTCGTGGCGCACTTCGGAGCGGTACAGCGCCAGGTCCCATTGGCCGAACCACTGCTCGCCTCGGCCGCCGACTTCCAACGTCGTGGCGGTCTGATTGCGCAGGCTCACGCCTTCGCGTTGCAACCCTGTGGCCGGGCCACTGTTTTTGGGAAAGTACTTGTTGGAACCCCAGATCATCGACCACGCATGCGGCGGCTCGACCGAGCGGCTCAGGTTGCCATAGACCTGCAATTGCGGGGTGAAGTCATAACGCAGGCCGATGCGCGGGGCGTAATCCCAATCGTGCTGGCTGAGTGGCGCCTGGCCTTCGGGGTAGGTCACTTGGGTTTCGCGGCGCGTGTAGATGGCGGCCAGGCCGGTGGTCAGCCACAAATCCGGGACCAGTTCCAGGTCGTTGCCGATGTGCAGCACGGTGTCGGAACCCAGGTAGCTGTAGTCGCGGGTTTTGGTGCCGGGGGCATAGCCTGCGGTATTGCCGGCAGGTGTGCGCACATATTCAGAAGCGCCATTATTCGGCATCGCCTGGGTGGTGCGCAGGCCAAGCGTGGTTTTGCTGTCGTGACCGAACAGACTGTCCTGACGGATGTAGTTCAGCGTGCCACTCACGTCGGTGTAGGCGACTTTGAGACGGTTGGTGCCTTCGCGCAGGTCCATCGGGTAATCGTGATACGCCAGGCCGACTTCGACGCGGGAATTGTCATCGAGCTGCAAGGTGGTCTTGTTGGCGAGCCAGGTCGAGCCGGGTTGCAGGCGTTTTGAATCGCGGGCAGCGTTGAGGCTGTTGGCGGCCGTTGGGTCATGGCGGATCTGGTAGCGCGTCAGCTTGCCGGGGGTGTCGTTGGTGGTTTCGCGGTAGCGAAAATAGAAGCGCGTCTCCAGGTCCGGTTTGAAACGGTAGCCGAAGTTGGCCGCCACGCCCTTGCCGGTGCCGGCGCTCTGGTGCTGGTAACCGTCGGATTCCGAGTCGGTCAGGCTGATGTAATAGTCGGCATCGCCCAGCACCTGGCCGGAGCTGATCTCGCGTTGGGCGTAACCGCGACTGCCCGCTTCATAACGCACCTGCAGCTTGGGCGCGTCATAGCCGGTATGGGTCACGTAGTTGACCGAGCCGCCCAAAGCCAGCGCGCCCTGATCAAAACCGTTGGCGCCGCGCAGCACTTCAACGCGGCTTTGCCACAGCGGGTCTTTCAGCTCATAAGGCGTGCCACCGCGGCCGGTCAGCGGCAAGCCGTCGAACATTTCATACAGGCCGGAGGCGTGGGCGCCTGGGCTGCGGTTCAAGCCCGAACCGCGGATCGAGAGTTTCACGCCCTCATTGTTCGCCGCCTTGGCGTACACCCCGGCCTGGTACTTGAACACATCTTCGTTGGTGCTCACGCGCCCCTGCTGCACGCTGCTCATGTCGATGTAATTGGTGCCACCGGGCACGCTGTTGAGTTGCGCCTGGGCCACCTCGCCGGCGCTGGCTTCGCTGCTGGTGACCTCGACCGGCGCCAATTCGAGTTCCTCGGCGTGTACCAGTGAACTGAGGGTCAGGGCGGCAAAAAACAGCGGAGGTTGGCGCAACAGCATGGGCAGGTCCTTGGAATTCGGGGGCGTGGAAGGCCTGGGCCAGCACGCGAACAGTGATGGGAAGGCAAGCACGCCGATCAAGTCACGCCTTATTAACGGACCGGACCCTTCCCACAACAGTGTCGGACCGGGGTCATCTGTTTAATCCACGTTGATCAACAGCGCTTGCATCAGATCATCCGCCTCAGACCCTGGTGAGAATCTGAATCCGTGCATTTCATCGCAGGCCAGAATGCCAGCGAGGGTGTCGCGTAATTGCGCCTCTGTCGGCGAGTCGCGCAGCATTTTGTGTGCGGGTAGAAGCAACTCGGCGGGAGCACCCTGGGCACTCGCTGCATCGATCACCGCGAAGAGAATAAATCGCAGGCGAACTTCGCGGTCAGTCGGCCAAACCGTTTTTCGCTTACCCAAGGTAGGCACTCTTCGTTAGGAAAAGTCCGAGGCTATTGCCGACCGGAGGGTGTTTCAAGCGGAGGGATACAAGATAGGCCACTTCCTACACAGGAAAGAGAGATGCCGCACCCATTTGGCGTTGTGCGTGTTTGCCCGTGGTGACCAAAAAAAGCGATGGAGCCCGTCCGAAGCGTTTAGCCCAGTCGCCCAGCGGCACTGGCGCCCCTCACTGCACCGGCAAAAAATTCATCAACAGCAAGCTCTGCGCGTAATTGAGCGCGACGCGCCGGTAGCGTTCGTCGAGCATCTGGGCGAGCAGGTCGAGGCGCGCGACCACTTTGCCGAACTCAACGGCAAAGCTGAGGTTGCTGCCCTCCCCCGATATCTCGTTGGAGAACAGCAGCAAGACGCCATTGGCGTCCTGGCGCTGGCTGAGCAGCCAGGTGGCTTTCTCGATATTGCGCGCAGCATTGCTGACAAATTGCGGGTTGATTGAGTCGGTTATATAGAACTGAGTGCGACCGCCGTGTGCGGTCACGATCATGCTGCCGATGGCATAGATAAACGCCCCGACCCGGTCGCCACGAAAGTCCGGGCTCAATGAATAGCTCAGTGCAACCAGGTCGCGACGGTCGCCCAAGGCCGGCAAAGGTTGACGGTTCTCGATGGCCTGGCGGATTTCCCGCGCGGCACTCACCGCATCCGGGTAACCCGATTGCCGCCACTGGTTGGGGTTGCGCAGGTAGAGCTTGTTCATCAGCAGGTACAGGCTTTTCAGGTTGTCGCGCATGCTTAAGGTGGCCATGCGATCTACGCTGGTCTGGAAGAATCCATCGGGTTTGCCATCGCTGAACTGCCTGGCGATGTCGCGGCTCTGCTGCTGGCTGCAACCGCTCGCGTAGAGCATAAACACCGCTGCAAACAGCAGCGGCCATCGGCTGATAAAAGCTATAAACGTTCGATCCATCGGCACCGGGTCTGGCTGCTGTCCACGCGCAGAATGAGCGCGGTCGTGACAGGGATAGATCAGGAGAATGAAAAAAAGTGCGGCGCGCAGGCTCAGTTCAGCAAAGGCCTACAGGCTGGAACGCCTGCGCAGTGGTGCAATCCTGTCGAATACTTGCCTAATCCTCCGACTTATCGATAACCGGATCGATAGGCGTTGCGCCGTGGTCTAGAGTTCAACGATGGGCGACCAATCGCCTGGCAATTATAAAAAAGCCACACCAACCGATGATAAGCAGGTGAGTCATGGAGCTACGCATTAACCAAAAGGCCTATCAAGTCGACGCCGACGCCGATACGCCGCTGCTGTGGGTAATCCGCGATGACTTGGGGATGACCGGCACCAAGTACGGCTGCGGGCTGGCCCAGTGCGGCGCCTGTTCGGTGCTGGTGGACGGCAACGTGGTGCGCTCCTGCGTCACGCCGGTGTCGGGTGTGGTCGGGCGCGAGATCACTACCATTGAAGCGATTGAGGCCGACGACGTCGGCAAGCGCGTGGTCGCGGCCTGGGTTGAGCATCAGGTGGCGCAGTGCGGTTACTGCCAGTCCGGGCAGGTGATGGCGGCCACCGCGCTGCTCAAGCACACCCCGGCGCCCAGCGATGCGCAGATCGAGGCGGCAATGATCAACCTGTGCCGTTGCGGCACCTATAACGCGATCCGCACCGCCGTGCATGATTTGGCCAAGGAGCGCGTCTGATGAACACACCCAAGGGATTCTTTGACGCGCCCCTGAGCGAGCCGGTCAACCTGTCGCGCCGCCACTTTCTGGCCAGCACCGCCGTGGGCGCGCTGGTGATCGGTTTTGGCCTGCCGCTGGGCTCACCAAGGGTGTACGCCGCCACGAACGCGGCGGCAGAACGCGGCACCCAGGTGCCGGCGTTTCTGGAGATTCGCCCCGACGGCAGCGTGCGCCTGCTCAGCCCCTTTATGGAAGGCGGCCAGGGCACCCACACGGCCATGGCGCAGATTGTCGGTGAAGAATTGGACGCCGACCCCGCCACCTTCGTGGTCGAGGCCGCGCCGCCTGGTGATGCGTACGTGGTGATGGAAAACGGCATGCGCATCACCGGCGGCAGCATGTCGGTGCGCATGAGCTACCCGGTCATGCGCCGCCTTGGCGCCCTCGCGCGCGCCATGCTGCTGCAGGCAGGCGCCGAGCAGTTGGGTGTGCCCGTGGCCGAACTGACCACGCAACCCGGCCGCGTGGTGCACACCGCGTCCGGCCGTTCGCTGGGCTACGGCGAGTTGGCCGGCCGCGCCCTCGACATGCCGGTGCCCGACCCGGCCACCATCACGCTGCGCGACCCGAGCCAGTTCCGCTGGATCGGCAAACCGGTCAAACGCCTGGATGCGTACGACAAATCCACCGGCAAGGCGCAATACAGCATCGACCTTAAAGTCGACGGCATGCTCCACGCCGCCGTCCAGCATGCGCCCCGCCTGGGCATGACCGTGGGCAGCCTGCGCAACCAGGCACAAGTGGAGGCCATGAAAGGCGTGCACTCGGTGCATCAATTGCCCGGCGCCGTGGCCGTGGTGGCCGAACGCTGGTGGCACGCCAAGCGCGCCGTGGAAGCGATCCAGGTGGAGTGGCTGGAAGCCGCCGCCGATTCCACCGTACGCGCGATGCCGGCGGATTTTTCCAGCGACAAGTACCGCGACTTCCTCGCCGCCCAGCAAGGCCCGGCGCGTGACGACGAGAACGAAGGCGACGTGGCCGGCACGCTGGCCAACGCCAAAACCAAGGTCGAAGCCACCTACCATAACCAGTACCTCAACCACGCGCAGCTGGAGCCGCCGTCGGCGCTGGCCCGCTTCAACCCTGACGGCTCGCTGGACGTCTGGCTGCCCAACCAGGCGCCGGACATGTTCCGCGCCGACATCGCCAAGCGCACCGGCCTCGATCCCGCAAAAATCACCCTGCACTCGCCGCTGCTCGGCGGCTTTTTCGGCCGACACTTCCTGTATGACTCGGCCAACCCTTACCCGCAGGCCATCGCACTGGCCAAGGCGGTGGGCCGCCCGGTCAAGCTGATCTGGAGCCGTGAAGAAGAGTTTCTGCGTGATGTGCTGCGCCCGGTCGCTGTGGTCAAGTTCCGCGCTGCACTGGATGCGCAAGGCTTGCCGGTGGCGATTGAGGCGGTGAGTGCCACCGAAGGTCCGTCTGAAGCCATCGCCGGCAAACAGGGCGAAAAGCTCGACCCAACGGCCCTTGAAGGGCTGTCGGGCAAGTCCTACGCGATTCCCAATAAACGCATCGCGCAGATCTACGTCAAAGGCGCGCCCATGCTCGGCTACTGGCGTTCGGTGGGCAATTCGCTGAACGACTTCTTCTACGAAGCGTTCCTCGATGAACTGGCCGACAAAGGCGGCCACGACCCGTACGAGTTGCGCCTGCACCTGCTGCGCGACAACAAACGGCTGACCACGCTGTTGCAAGCGGTGGGCGAGTTGTCCGGTGGCTGGAAACGTGGCCCGTACACCGCCGAAGACGGCAGCCGACGCGCACGTGGCGTGGCCATGGCCTCGCCGTTCGGCTCGCAGGCGGCAGTCGTCGCCGAAGTGTCGATCGAGAACGGCCAGGTCAAGGTGCACCATATCTGGGAAGCCATCGACCCGGGCAGCATCGTCAACCCGGCCATTGTTGAAGCGCAGGTGAATGGCGCGGTGGCCTTGGGCCTGTCGCAAACCTTGTTGGAGGAAGCGGTGTACGTGGACGGCAAGCCACGGGCGCGTAACTACGACCTGTACCCGATTCTGCCCCTGTCGCGGATGGCGCAGGTGCACGTCAAGATCGTCGAGAGTGGTGAAAAAATGGGTGGCATCGGCGAACCGCCGCTGCCCGCCGTGGCGCCGGCCGTGGCCAATGCGGTGGCGCACCTGACCGGCCAGCGTATTCGCAGCCTGCCCTTAAGCCGATACACCTTCGCCTGACCGACAAGGAACGCCCATGAACAACCGACGATTGGCTAGAACCGCAGGCTGGCTGGTGCTGGCCGGCGCGGTGGCAGCCGGTGTGCTGGCCTGGTACGTCACCCGCGAGCCCGCCTCGCCTTTTGAGCAACAACCCGCCGCCGGTTTCGACCCGGCACTGGTCAGTCGCGGCGAGTACGTCGCCCGCGTCAGCGACTGCGTGGCCTGCCACAGTTTGCCGGGCAAGGCGCCGTTCGCCGGTGGCCTGGAGATGGCCACGCCGCTGGGCGCGATTCACGCCACCAACATCACCCCCGACCGCGACACCGGCATCGGCGCCTACACCCCGGCCGACTTCGACCGCGCGGTGCGCCACGGCGTCGCGCCGGGTGGGCGCAGGCTTTACCCGGCCATGCCCTACCCGTCTTACGCCAAGCTCAGTGACGACGACATGCGCGCGCTGTACGCGTTTTTCATGAAGGGCGTGGAGCCGGCCAAGCAAGCCAACCTTCCCAGCAGCATTCCCTGGCCGCTGAATATGCGCTGGCCCATCGCACTGTGGAACGGCATGTTCGCGCCGAACGCCACTTACGCGGCCAAACCCAACCAGGACGCGCTGTGGAACCGTGGCGCCTATATCGTCCAAGGCCCGGGCCACTGCGGCAGTTGCCACACGCCGCGCGGGCTGGCGTTTAACGAGAAGGCACTGGACGAAACCGGCGCGCCCTACCTGGCGGGCGGGTTGCTCGATGGCTGGTATGCACCGAGCCTGCGTCAGGACCACAACACCGGGCTGGGGCGCTGGAGCGAGGAAGAGATCGTGCGGTTCCTCAAGACCGGGCGCAACCAGCATGCGGTGGTGTATGGCTCGATGACCGAAGCGTTTAACAACTCGACGCAGTTCATGAGCGATGAGGATTTGAATGCCATCGCCCGCTACCTCAAGTCGCTGCCCGGCGACCCGCAGCGCGACGGTTCGCCCTGGCAGTATCAGGCGGCCAATGCGCACGTGGATGCGCCTGGCGCGCGCACTTACGCGACCCGTTGTGCGTCCTGCCATGGATTGGACGGCAAGGGCCAGCCCGAGTGGATGCCACCGCTGGCAGGCGCCACCTCGGCACTCGCCAAGGAAAACGCCTCGGCGATCAACATCACGCTTAATGGCTCGCAACGGATCGTGACCGCGGGAGTGCCGGATGCTTACCGTATGCCAGCGTTTCGTGAGCAATTGTCGGATGAGGAAATCGCTCAGGTGCTGAGCTATGTGCGGGGTACGTGGGGCAACCATGGCGGTGCAGTCGATGCCGCGGCGGTGAACAAGCTGCGCGGGCATACCGATCCTGCGAGCAGTAGCCCGATTATTCTGCATATGCGTTAAGGCGCGGGTCGCAGATCGTTCCCACGCTCCGCGTGGGAATGCCCCCCGTGACGCTCTGCGTCACCCGTACGCAGAACTGGAAGCGTGCGCTGGCTGGCGGGACGCGGAGCGTCCCAGGAGGCGTTCCCACGCAGAGCGTGGGAACGATCTGATTAGTGGTATTGAGTCATGGTTTGTAAAGGGCCAGCAAGCCGTGTCTCTTTAAATTGCAGGACGTTTCCTAGACAATCCCTGCCGCCTTGTGCCTGTTGGAATCGATGGCTAGTCTGCGATCCGTCACTGCTCATCAGTGATCGGGTTTAGTCGCTCGGGTCTTACGTGGCGCATGGTTCTCCGTGAAGTTTCATGGTGGCTGTGCGTAGGGCACCTTCGGGTGCGCCGGTTTTCCACGTGACCGGTCGACTAACCTGCGTACAGCCGCCACCCAACGTTTAGTCGCGACGGGTGTCAGCTCCAACCATGTGGAGTTACACCATGAGAAAAGTCGTCCCCGATCCGCCCCTCAGTTCCGCCAAAGCCCGCGCCGCGTTCAATCGCGCCATTGACCATTACCTGCCAACCCAAGGTATTCAACTCGAAGACCTGAGCTTCGAAGACGCCCTGCTCTACACCGCCAGTTTGCTCGACAGTGCGTCGGCGACAACACTCAATTGCAGCGAGCTGCTGCCAAGCCCCGAGCGGGCGAAGATCTTGGCCGTGTGGCATTTGCTGGAAATGGCCAAGACCACCGTGGACCGCTCGATCGAGTGCCTGAACCCCGCGAAAACACCGGTCTAAACACGGTAGATCGTTCCCACGCTCCCGCGTGGGAATGCATCCCGTGACGCTCTGCGTCACTCTTACGCAGAACTGCAAACGTGCGCTGGCTGGCGTGACGCGGAGCGTCCCAGTAGGCATTCCCACGCAGAGCGTGGGAACGATCTGAACGGCGCCACAGATTTTTTTCGCCTGGACGTTGCCTGAGATAACTAAAAGTCCATAATGGACAAATTAGTTTATCTGCGGAGATAACCATGTCCAGCACGCCCCACGTGATCAACCAGGCCCAGGCCCGTGAATTACTCGCCCAGGTCGATGTGCCCCACATCCTGCACAAGCTGTTTCGCGACCTGGCGGCCGGGCAGGCGGTGCAGCCGGCGCAGCAGTTGGTGGAGTTCCCGCAAGGCGCCGGCGACTTTATCAATTACCTGGGCGTGCTGGCGGAAGATGAGGTGTACGGCATCAAGACCTCGCCTTACATCGTGCGCGAGCAAGGGCCGCTGGTGACCGCGTGGACGCTGTTGATGTCGATGCGCACCGGCCAACCGTTGTTGCTCTGCGATGCCGCTGAGCTGACCACTGCGCGCACGGCCGCGACTACGGCGTTGGCCGTGGATGCCCTGGCACCGGGAGCCGCCCGGCGCCTGGCGATTATCGGCAGCGGCAAGGTCGCGCAGGCGCACCTGCGCTATGTGCAGAACCTGCGCGATTGGCAAAGCATCCGTCTTTATTCGCCAAGCCTTGGCCGCGCCAGCGCAGGCACCCTCGCCCACCTCGATGGCCTGGACCCACGCCTGAGCCTGGCCGAGACCTGCGATGCTGCGGTGCAAGATGCAGACGTCATCCTGCTCTGCACCTCGTCGGCAAGCCCGGTGATCGACCCGATGCGCCTGAGCCAACCCGCACTGATCACGTCCATCAGCACCAACGCGCCGCGCGCCCATGAAGTGCCGCCCGCAAGCCTCAAGCACATGCATGTATTCTGCGACTATCGCCAGACCACCCCGGACGCAGCCGGTGAAATGCTGATCGCCGCGCAGCAGCATGGCTGGGACAAGCGCGCGGTGGTCGGCGACCTGCCCGAGTTGCTCAGCGACATGGTTCAGCGCCCGAGCTATGACCGCCACGTGTTTTTCCGCTCCATCGGATTAGGCCTGGAAGACATTGCACTGGCCAACGCCATCTATCACATCCAGCGCTAAGCACTTTTTCAGGAGAGGTTCATGAGCCACGCAGACTTCATCATCATCGGCGGCGGGATTGCCGGCGCCTCCACGGGTTTCTGGTTGTCGCAGCACGGCAAAGTGCTGGTGCTGGAGCGCGAAAACCACCCGGCCTATCACTCCACCGGGCGCTCGGCGGCGCTGTACACGGCGGCCTATGGCACCCCGCAAGTGCGCGCGTTGACCTTGGCCAGCCGTGAGTTTTTCGACAACCCGCCTGTGGGATTCTGTGAACATCCGCTGCTGACGCCCCGCGGCGAAATGACCGTGGATTTCAGCGGCGACCCGGCGGAACTGCACAACCAATACCTGAGTGCCAAGGCCACCGTGCCGCAAGTCGAGCGGCTGAGCGTCGACGAGGCGTGCGCGAAGTTACCGATCCTGCGTCGCGAAAAAGTCCACGGCGCGATCTTCGACCCAACCGCCAGCGACATCGACACCGACGCCCTGCACCAAGGCTATTTGCGCGGCATTCGGCGCAACCACAGCGAAGTGCGTACCGACAGCCAAGTGCTCGGTTTGAGCCGTGACGCCGACGGCCTGTGGCAGGTGCGCACCCAGGACGCGACCTACACCGCGCCGATCATCATCAACGCCGCTGGCGCCTGGGCCGACCATATCGGCGGGCTGGCAGGCGCGGCGCCCATCGGCCTGCAACCCAAGCGCCGCTCGGCGTTTATTTTTGCCGGGCCCGAGGGCGTAGACACTCACCATTGGCCGATGCTGGTGGCGCTGGACGAAGCCTTCTACATGAAACCCGACGCAGGCATGTTCCTCGGCTCGCCAGCCAACGCCGACCCGGTCGAACCGCAGGATGTGCAGCCGGAAGAGCTGGACATCGCCATGGGCATTTACCAGATCGAAGAGGCCACCACCTTGACCATCCGCCGCCCGACCCGAACCTGGGCCGGCCTGCGCAGTTTTGTGGACGATGGGGATTTGCTCTCGGGTTTCGATCCCCGAGTGCCTGGGCTGTTCTGGGTCGCGGCGCAAGGCGGTTATGGCATTCAAACTTCCCCGGCCATGGGCCAGGCAAGTGCCGCCCTGGTGCGCGGCGCGCCGCTGCCGGAGCAACTCACGCGGTTCGGCCTGGACGCTGGTATGCTCTCGCCCGTCCGCCTGGAGCCGCATTGATGAACACCGCCGAACACGACAAGGTCATGCAGAATTTTCGGGCGATTGCCGATGCGATCGCCACGCTATTCTTCCCCCACGCCGAAGTGGTGCTGCATGACTTGCGCACACAGAAAGTCGATTACATCGCCAACAACCTGTCCAAACGCGCCATCGGTGACGACTCGGCACTTGAGGACATGGTCAGTGATGACGTCAGCGAAGTGAATATCGGCCCGTACGAAAAGCTCAATTGGGACGGCCAGAAAATTCGCAGCCTGAGCACCGTGCTCCACGACCACACAGGTCACCGGCTGGCGGTGCTGTGCATCAACCTGAATATCTCGCTGTTCGAAAATGCCAAGGCGGCGCTCGACCTGTTTCTGTCGCCCAGCAAGCTGATCCCGCAACCGGACTCGCTGTTTCGCGATGATTGGCAGGAGCGCATCAACACCTTTTTGCATGCGTGGATGCGCGAGCGCCAGTTGAGCCTGAACCTGCTGACCCGAGACCACAAGCGCGAGCTGGTGCTGGCGTTGCATGCCGAAGGTGCGTTCAAGGGCAAGAGCGCCTCGAACTATGTGGCGAATGTGCTGGGGATGGGGCGGGCGACGGTGTACAAGCACCTGAAGGAATTGAAGGGCTGAGCAGATAATCTTCGAAACACCATCGATCAACTGTGGGAGCTGGCTTGCCTGCGATAGCGGTGTTTCAGGCAATGAATAGTTGACTGACAGATAGCTATCGCAGGCAAGCCAGCTCCCACATAGACCTCATTCAGCATCAGTCGCCGTAGATGTCGGACTTGAAGTACTGCTGTGAAATCTTCTGGTACTCGCCACTCGCCCGGATGCCGTCGATGGCTGCATTCAACTTGTCGACCAACGCGGTATTACCCTTGCGCACCGCGATCCCGGCGCCCTCGCCCACGTATTTCGGGTCTTTGAGCTCCGGGCCTACAAAGGCGTAGCCCTTGCCGCGAGGCATGGACAGGAAGTCGCTCAGCGGGATGGTGTCGGCAAAAATCGCGTCCAGGCGCCCTGACGCCAAGTCCATGTAGATTTCTTCGTTATTGCTGTAGCGCTTGACGTTGATGCCCTTGGGCTCGAACACCTCGGTGGCATAGCGATCGGTGGTGGTGGCCCGCTGCACACCGACGGCCTTGCCTTTGAGGCTGGCGTATTGGTCATCCACAACGGCGCCGTCCTTCATCACCAGGCGCGACGAGGTGAAGTAATACTTGTGGGTGAAGTCCACTGACTTCTTGCGGTCTTCGTTGATGGTCATGGACGACAACGCCATGTCGATTTTCTTGACCTTGAGGGAAGGAATCAGGCCGTCGAACTCACCTTCTACCCACACGCACTTGGCCTTCATCTGCGCGCACAAGGCGTTGCCGATGTCGTAGTCGAACCCTTCGATCTTGCCATCCTGCGTCTTGGAGGCGAACGGCGGGTAAGCCGCCTCGATGCCGATGCGCAGGGGTTTGTCGGCAGCCAGCACGTGGCTGGACGCAATCAGGCTCAGGGCCAGAGCGGAAATGAGCGTGTGTTTCTTCATGATCGTTGTCTCGCAAGTTGTTGTTGGTTTGGCAAGAAGTGAAGAAAGGGAACGGCAAAGATTTTTTGTACTTATTATTCCATATTGGACTTTTATGTATTTTCCGTCAATCCACGCCTGCGCTCGCTGAAATGATCGCGCCGGGCCAATATTTTCGCCCGCCTCCATCGTTTCTCCATAAAACCTCCCACGAAAGCGCATTGTCCGTGCGCATAATCACTCACGCCCAAGGCCCTTGGACCTCGCCACTATGAATGACTTCCCCGCTGCATCGCTGCCCCGACCGGACAACTCCCGGGACACCCAGGCGCTCGTGCTGATTGCGGAAGACGAGCCAGAGATCGCCGATATTCTGCTTGCCTACCTCAAGCGCAGCGGCTTTCGCACTGCCCACGCCATCGACGGCCGACGCGCCCTGGACATGCACCTGGCGCTCAAGCCGGACTTGCTGCTGCTGGATGTGCTGATGCCGCACGTGGATGGCTGGCAGGTGTTGGCCGAAGTGCGCCATCGCGGCAACACGCCGGTGATCATGCTGACCGCGCAGGACCAGGACATGGACAAGTTGATGGGCCTGCGCATCGGCGCCGATGACTACATCGTCAAACCGTTCAACCCGGCCGAAGTGGTGGCCCGCACCCAGGCGGTGCTGCGCCGCTCCCTTGATTACAGCTACCGCGCCAGCCCCACGGTGCTGCGCGTGGATGCGTTTGATATCGACCTGGAAAGCTACGAAGTCTCGGTGATGATCGCCGGCGAAAAAGTCCCGCTGGCGTTGACCGTCACCGAGTTCAGGTTACTCGCCCAGTTGGCCAAGGCGCCCAAACGCGTGTTTACCCGTGGCGAGCTGCTGGCCCAATGTTGCCCGGAAAGCGACAGCCTGGAACGCACGGTCGACAGCCATATCAGCAAATTGCGCCGCAAGATCGAAGAGTTGGGGTTGCAGGGCGTGCCGACCAGCATCCGCGGCGTCGGCTACCGGTTTGGAAGTGCCTCGTGAAAATGCTCAACGGCTTGAGCCGCCAGATCATCCTGTCCATGTCTGCCGTGGTGTTGTGCGTGATCGCGTTGGCAGTGATCGGCTCGTATATTTTCTATGCATTGTTGTGGAGATACTGGCCGCTCACCGACGAAGAAGTGAATGAATGGCTGCCGGCCAACATTGAGTGGATGTGGATGGGCCTGACCACCTGCGTGAGCCTGGCGGTGGGCTCCATCGTCGCGATGAAGCTGTCGCGACGGATCCTCATGCCGCTGAACTCGGTGGCCGAAAACCTGCGCAAACTGGCCGACGGCGACCTGGATGTGCAGGCCGTGGCCGGTGACCAGTCCATCGGTGAAGCGGCTATCCTGGTTGACGACTTCAACAGCATGGCCAAACGCTTGCAGCGCATGGCGCAAGAACAGGCGTTCTGGAATGCGGCGATCGCCCATGAACTGCGCACGCCCCTGACCATCCTGCGCGGGCGTCTGCAAGGGCTCGCCGAAGGTGTATTCGAGCCGGACACCGCCCAGTTCTACAGCCTGTTGGGCCAGGTGGAAGGCTTGACGCGGGTGATCGAGGATTTGCGCGTGGTCGGCCTGGCTGACAGCGGCTACCTGGAACTCAATCTGCAGGAAGCCGACTTGGCCGCCAGCATTGAAGACGCTGTGCGGCTGTTCGAACCGAGCCTGGTGGACGCCGGCTTCGTGCTGCAGCTGGACCTGCAACGCCGCACGATGCGCTGCGACCCGGCCAGGATCCGCCAAGCGTTGTTGGCGCTGCTGGACAATATCCGCAGGCATGCGACACCGGGGAACGTTGTCGTGCACCTGAGTACACGCGATGCCATCAACTACCTGCGCGTGCGCGATGACGGCCCCGGTATCGACGAGGGTTTCGCCAAGCATATGTTCGAGGCCTTCCAGCGCGGCGAAAACTCCCGCTCCCGCGCCCAGGGTGGCAGCGGCCTGGGCCTGGCGGTGGTGCGCGCGATTGCCCTCGCCCATGGCGGGGCCGTGACCTGCCGCCGAATGGACAACGGCGGAACGCTGTTCGAACTCAGCTGGCCTGTGTGATTTAACCAGAGACCGCGATGCGCATTTTTCCTCAGTGGTTCAAGCGAGCCCCCCGTTATCGACACTTTGCTTTGCTGGATACCCAAGGCGTGTGCCGGGCATTCAAGAGCTGTGCTGAACAGCCTGCCGGCGAGCACTGGGTAGAAGTTGAACACATCAACCTGACCTGGCTGGGAAGCACGCTGCCCAAGCGCGCCCGAATCGTTTAGCAACCTACGTGGGCCGGACCTATGTCAACCGCACCACCCTCCTTCGCCAACGCCTACTTGGCCAGCCTTGAAGACGCGTTGAGGCTGCATACCGTGCGACTGAAGAAACTGCAGCGCTTCTGGGTGCCGCTGCAGCAACGCGCGCCCAAGTGGGTGCTGGCGTTGTGGGTGTTGGGCGTTTGTGTGTCGGTCGTCACCCAGTGCTACTGCCATTGGCTGGTGACCGCGCCGCTGATTTGCGGATTGATCGTGGCGGAAATCATCATCGACGAGCGGCAAATGACCCTGCTATTGCGTGCGGATGCAGCACGGGACCTGCTCAGGCAGGCTCGGGAAAGCGGCCGGCGATAACCCGAATACAACACCGGGTAAGCGTAGAGGCACAGGAAAACACCCACAAAAGTTGTCGACAGCTCTTGCGAACCTTCCTACATACGATGACTTCTTCAAACCATAGCATTGATCGCTGACCCACCTTATAAGTTTAAAAGGCAGTGATCGCTACCATGTCATCTCTCGGAACATTACACGTGGACGGTGTACTGTGCATCAGTCTTGAAGAGCGCGAAGACCGTCGCAACTTAATTCAACGAGAATTCGCAGACTGCAATTTGAATATCGAGTTTTATAGTGCAAAACGAGATATTAACCCTGAACGCGGATGCTTTACTTCTCATCAGGCCTGTGCGGCGTTGGCGCTTGAGCGCGGGTACAAAAACGTTCTGATCCTGGAAGATGACGCCACGCTGGTAGGGGTTAAACACTCGACGGTGCAACGCATCAACCATTTTTTGTCCTCCCGGCAGCCTGAACTGTTTTACCTGGGTGTCACGCTGGGCACTATGTGGCTCACGTGGAACTTGAATATCACCCGATGCCGGGCAAAAGGCACTCACGCTTATATACTGTACAGCTCAGGGTGCAAAAAACTGCTGACATTCAAGTACGCTGACCTGGCCATAGACAGTCTTTACTCTAAATACTTTAAAGCCTATTGCGCCTTCCCATGATCTGCCAACAACAACCTGAAGAAATAAACCCGAGCGATATAAGTTCAGGTGCCACTGTTGACTTTTGGGAACGTAATTGGAAAAGACAATATCAGGAAGTGTTCCGAAACCTTGGAAAAACATTGATTAGAAAAGGCTTTTAGCGACAGTTGTACGCCCTTGCGGCCCCCCGTCCAGGCGTCGATAGGCTTCAGCCGTCCGAGCAGATCGACGGCTGAAGCCTCTTTGTCTACCGCTACTTGCAGCCGATGCGGCTCGGCAACTGGCCCTGCTTGGCCTTCAGCGCAACCTGCACCGGTTGCGGCAAATTGCTCCAGAACGTCAGCCCCGACCGTTCTTCGATCTGCTTCACCGTCACCTGATAGTCACAGAAATTCGCCCCCTTGGGCGTTTCCTGATTCATCACAAATGAGGCGTACACACCGTTTTCAGGTGAGCTGCCGACGAAGATAATTTTCCAATAGCCACTGGGAATGGTGTGCACCTTGTTCGTCCCCGGAAGCGTACCGACAAAATGCTCATACAGCGGCCCGGTGGTGACGTACACCTGATCGATACCTGCCTGTTTGCTCAGGTTGCGTTCCTGGTCTTCCAGGTGCGCCCAAGGCCCCTGGTTGAGGTCGGACTTCTGCGGGGTGATGTTCGACAGGTAATTGAGGGTGTGCCAGTCAGGAACGCCGGCCATCGACACGAGGTTGGCCTGGTGGCCGCGGTCGACTTTGAGCGCGACATTCGCGCCGTTGTAATCCACCGGGTCGAGGGTTTCGCCAGCGGGAATGTCCGGGTCGGTCTGCCAGTCGCGTGGGCGACCGCTGGCGGGTGTGTCCTTGGTGATTTTGTACGACACCCAGTTGGCAAACTTGGTCGAACCATTGTTGTTCAGGGTGTACGCCTGGCGGTTCAGCGTCAGCGGGCTGCCGCCGCTTGGGCAGCCCACCGAGCAGTTATCGAACGGCAGTGCCTGCTGCGTCTGGGGTTGAGTAGAGACGGCGGGTTCGCGGGTTCTGTCGGGTGTGGTACAGGCCGCCAAGAGCGGGATCAACAGATAGGCCAGCGGCTTTAACTTCATACGTCCTTGCATGGTGTAGCTCCTTGGGTCAATGACAACGGCAGATGCCGGGCCGACGCTTGCGGTTCCATCGCGTGTCGGCGTAAACATTAAACCACGTTAAACATTGCAAATTAACGTTATCGCGCCCAATAAAAAGCCACTCAATTGAGTGGCTTTGGGAGCGGGAGTATCACCTTACTTTCGTTTGAACGCCGCACGCCTTTCTGCATGTTCGGCGGCAAATTGGTCGACGATTCGCCGCTGTGCACTACAGGGATAGAGGTTACTTTCATGAAAGCAGTTGTCTACGAAGCCTTTTCCAAACCGCCGCGCGTGATGGACGTCGAAGACCCGACGCCGGAGCGTCACGGTGTGGTGATACAGGTGAGGGGCACGGGGGTTTGCCGCAGCGACTGGCACGGCTGGAAGGGCCATGATCCGGACATCCAGCTGCCGCATGTTCCCGGGCATGAGCTTGCCGGCATCGTGGTCGAGGTTGGCCGCGACATTACCCGGTGGAAGGTCGGCGACCGCGTGACGGTGCCCTTCGTCGGCGGGTGTGGCGCGTGTCCCGAGTGCAACAGCGGTAACCAGCAGGTCTGCAATACGCAGTTTCAACCGGGCTTCACCCACTGGGGTTCGTTTGCTGAATACGTCGGTATCCATCAGGCCGACCTGAACGTCGTGGCACTCCCTGAGAGCATGGACTTTGCCACCGCTGCAAGCCTGGGTTGTCGCTTCGCCACTTCATTCCGCGCCGTCGTTGACCAAGGCAAAGTCAGCGCCGGACAGTGGATTGCGGTGCACGGCTGCGGAGGCGTCGGCCTGTCCGCCGTGATGATCGCCAACGCCCTCGGCGCGAACGTCATCGCCATCGATATTTCCCAGGAAAAACTCGAACTGGCGCGCTCGCTCGGCGCCGTTGCAACCGTGAACGCACAAGCCGTTGCGGACGTCACCGAAGCCGTGCTGGAAATCACCCAGGGTGGCGCCCACGTCTCACTGGATGCACTGGGCCATCCCACCACGTGCTTCAACTCCATCAACAACCTGCGCCGTCGAGGCAAACACGTCCAGGTAGGCCTGATGCTCGCCGACCACGCCACACCGGCGATCCCCATGAGCAAAGTTATCGCGCACGAGCTTGAGATCTACGGAAGCCACGGCATGCAAGCCCATCGTTATGACGCCATGGTCCAGATGATCACCTGCGGAAAACTCGCCCCGGAAAAACTCGTGGGTAAAACCATCAGCCTGGAGCAGTCCATCGACGCGCTGATGAACATGGATCGCTTCGAGACGGCCGGCGTAACGGTTGTGACCGAGTTCTAGCTCAGGCAGGACGCAACAGTACCCATTACGTTACGCCGACTATCTGCAGTCGGGTTTTCCAGCTCGGCCCAGCGGCAGTGGGTGCGCGGATCCTGCCGTTCGGCGCGGGCTTTTTCCTCGCCGCCCTTGGCAGCGCCTTTCTTGGCCAGCGCCAAGGCAAGCCCGGAGCCCTGCTGGGCTTGAGCCTGCAGGCTGCAAGTATGTTGACGGTGGTCCAGTGCGTCGGCGGGGTGTTCTTTGCCGTGAAAAACCGCCTTCTCGCAGATGTCGGGCTCTCCCAGGCCCTGGACAGAGCTTGGCCAGGCACGACAAATGGCTGGCCAAGCGCCGACGTATGAGTAAATTCCAGGCAAAAAAAAACCACTCGTTAGAGTGGCTTTTTCTTTGTGTTTGGAGCGGGAAACGAGACTCGAACTCGCGACCCCGACCTTGGCAAGGTCGTGCTCTACCAACTGAGCTATTCCCGCGTCTTGGTGGTGTGCATTCTATAGAATCCAGAACCCCCGTCAACCCCTTGATTCAAAAAAGTTTTATTTCTTTTCAACGGTGGTGCGCAGGTGAGGCCAGGCGGCGCGCAAATACTGGAGCATGGACCACAAGGTCAGGCCGGCGGCGATCAGCAGCAAGGCGTAGCCCAGCAGGACCCAGAAGGAGAAGTCCGACGGGTTGGCCAGCAGGATGACCAGCGCGAGCATCTGCGCGGCGGTTTTCCACTTGCCCATGTTGGAGACCGCCACGTGGGCGCGGGCGCCGATTTCGGCCATCCATTCGCGCAGGGCTGAAACGACGATCTCGCGGCCGATGATCACCGCGGCCGGCAGGGTCAGCCACAGGTTGCCGTGTTCCTGCACCAGCAGGACCAGGGCGACGGCCACCATGAGTTTGTCGGCCACCGGGTCCAGGAACGCACCAAAAGGCGTGCTTTGTTCCAGGCGGCGCGCCAGGTAGCCGTCGAGCCAGTCGGTGGCGGCCGCGAAGGCAAACACCGAACTTGAGGCCGCGTAGCTCCATTCGTAAGGCAAATAAAACAGCAAAATAAAAATCGGGATAAGCAGGACGCGTAGAACGGTGATCAGATTAGGGATATTCATCGGCACAACTGGCTACGAGGTGGAAAGGCATTCTACTCGCTGTGCAGGCACAAGAGGCGTGGCACAGCCATGATACGAGCATAATTGAACGAATGTCTAACGGTGTTCTAACCCAAGTCTAACACTCGGGAATCAGGGAGACAGGCCGTAACGATACCAGAAAGGACCGGCCTACAGAGGCGCCCATGTGCGCGATAAGGACCCAGGCGAGGCCCTATGGGGGGGAACTGGCGGCTGAGCCCTATTGAGGTGGTCACTCAGATTTTTCTGTCAGATTCTCAAAGGAAACCTGTACCGTCCAACGTTGGTAGCGTGATTCTGATCGTATCCTCATGGTTCCAGTGGTGTCCCTCGCGCTCGTATTCAGCTATGCAGTCATTTACACGGGATTCGACAGAGCGCACGAGTATTTCAATCTCAGGGATTTGTCCTAATAGGCCATCATAATCAGCCTCCCTGAACTGAACGTAATACATACCGCCAGCCCAAAGGACCGTTTTCGGTTGCCGGTAGGTGAGGTCCGTATGTGCAAATTGCTGCATTCTCAGGTTTACGAGCTGTTGGTGCAGGGGCAGCATCTCTTTCGGAACAATGTTTTTTGTTGCGAGTTCGTTTTTACCGCTCTTGCCTATATTCTTGGAAAAAGGACGAACGTAGGCCACCGTGATATCACGAAGCAGTGCATACCTAACGTCTGGTCTTCTGTATCGCTTCAGTATCTTTATAGAGGTAAGCGCGGAGACCATGTCATTAGAGTACATGCGATAAAATAAGTACTGCTCTTCATTCCTCAGCCTCATGGCTCCTACCCACCTCGTTCATTACAAACCCTACGAGAATCCCGCTAAGGTCCCCCATCACAGCCACCAAGTAGAACACAGACGACATCCCCAAAGGTTTCGACAAGTGGACCACCTTGAACAACTCCAAGAGAAACAAGGAGTAAAGCAAGAAATCGGTAGGTGACACGGTGCGTCAGCAGTACTCGAAGGGACGGCCAACCACTGAAGGGTTGTGGGTGCAGTGTCCAAGGAGAACAGCCCCACGATGAAGTCACGAAGCTTAAGCGGGTACTTCTCGGCGTCACTAAGGTTCGGGTTAAGCATGAACTGAAGCGCGAAGCCGCCTTTACCGTAGGACAACTCACGTTCCCGTAGGTCCGTATCGTCGAAACGAACAGGGTCAGTAGGCTTCCAGTAAAGCGAGTCATCCTCTTGAAGCTCTCGGAGAAGCATCGGCGCGAGTCGACTCCCACCACCATGCGCGTAGCTCTCAAGGTCCTTGTGGTCCTTGGGATACCGAGCTGGCCAGATGGTTGTCACGTAGCCTTTATCTTCGAGCGACCTGTAAAGGGTCATCTCGGTTTGTGGCGTGCCCAGGTAAATAATCTGAGACCCAGGCAGCGGCTTTAGGATCGCGTCGAACTCTTGAACGAGTGTTGCCAGGGCTTCACGAGCTGCCTGAGTGGCGCTGTTACCTGGGACCTCAACGTCATCCGCAATAAGGATGTCTGCACGGGAACCCGTAAGCTGCCCAGTGATACCAACCGACTTCACAGACGGCGAGTGGTCAGGCTTAGCCGGTCCCACGTCGAAACTCAGCGAGCTATCACGTTGCTTCGCGGTTGGCTTCAGGTGGTGCAGAAACGGAAGTAGATCAATGATCCGTTTAATAAAGATGCTGTTTGCATCTGCCCGTTCTTTCGAGGCCGACACAATGAGGAACTTTAGGTCTGGGTTATTCCAGAGTTTCCACACAACAAAGGCGCACGTAATAAAGCTCTTGCCGATACCTCGGAATGCCTGAAGGATGAACCGTTTATCTTTCCCGGAGGAAAGGACCCGAGCCATATCTATCTGACATCTCGTTGGCTTCGGTAAGTTAAGAGCTGCCCACAGGACAAAAAGAAAGGCCACAAAGGACCTTTTCATTAACGCTATGTCTTTTTCTGATTGATTCAATTGCCCTCCCTATTATTTCTCTCCTTGTAATCTCCTTACAATTTGTTGAAGCGCGGTTACTTGTTCGTCTGCGCGCTGGGCCTGCTCGATAAGAAATCGAGAAGTGTCTGGGTGTAACTCGGCTTTACCATTACTGACTGGTCCACAACTACCTGTGACGTTGCAGACGGTTGAATCTGCGAGCTGGACTGACAGCCTGATACCGTCAGCGCGCAGCCTATCAATAGTGCGGTCAGCCACAGCCTTACTGTTTTTACTGTAGTCCTGCCAATTCTTAGAGACTTCGTTAAGAGCCTTCTGAGTTGTTGCACGTTCTTCCTCCCGTTCGCTGTTGAG
Organism: Pseudomonas sp. R76; assembly: GCF_009834565.1. Lineage (GTDB taxonomy): Bacteria > Pseudomonadota > Gammaproteobacteria > Pseudomonadales > Pseudomonadaceae > Aquipseudomonas. The sequence goes on along the minus strand of NZ_CP019428.1, from coordinate 2,562,525 downwards.
CTGTATAAGCTCCTTAGCCTTATCGTTGGTTGCTTTAACGTCCCGGTCATGCCAGCCCTTGGAATAAACCCCAAGGACCAACAGACAGGCACAGGCAAGCCCCAAGATCATCTTGGTGATTGTTCCCATGGGTCTCCTTATTGCTTAGTGCGTAGTGCCGTAAAGTTCATCGTCAGAAAGGTCACGCACGGAATCCAGGGAAGACGCCAAGTCGCCCAACAAGGACGCATCAGGTTTTAGCTTCTGAATGGTGAACTTGTGACGCTCTAACAGTTTCTCGATGGCGTTATAAAGTTGCGGGGTACGCTTCTCTTCATTGCGAAGGTCGGCAAGCATGTAGCGAGCCTTTTCGGTATCAATAGCTTCAAGAAGTTGCTCAAGTAAATTTTCGGACATTAGTGCCTCCTATGTTTTAACCCCCTTGACAGTCTTGTAGACCAAGACGCCGCATTGAGTCAGTGTGTAGATGATGGCCGCTGCATAGAACCAATCGGACATCGTTAAGCCAGCAAAGCGACTTGCTACATCAGCACCAGCCGCCGCCACAACGGGAGTGGCACGAACCACCCCCTCGTTAAAATTAAGTTCGAGCATTGAGCCTCCTTATGGTCGGTACGGTACTCGCTTGAATCCGTAGAAGTTGGTGAATCCGCTGTTGGCACCGAAGTTAATGAACTGAAGTACTCGACGCTGTGCCGTGTTGGTGTCACGGAAGGCCATCAGTACGTAACTGTTAGGCGAGTGCTGGATATACATTTGAGTGTTCACAGGCATAGCAGACAACTCACGCAAACCCGTTACGTACGTGTAGACGTTCGACTGGCCCGCATACCAGCCCGCAAAGGACTCGTAGTTCCAAACGTCGTCATTCAGGTTCAACGTAGTCCCGTTCGCTACTGCGCCACTTGCAAGCTGGACCTGCTGTAAACGGTGAGGGGTGTCCAACTGGCCCAAGTGGTTGTACAGGGAGGTGCCAGCGTAGATCGGCGAAACGAGGTTGGCATCGCCGAGAATGGCGACGTTCGATTGGCTCAGGATCACACCGTTAGGGATAACAGCGGCACCGTTACCAGTGAACCTAATAGACTGACCACCGCCTGGCATTCCATAACTCGGAGCAATATAAACATCCCCATTCTGTGCGCTGTAGATCACTGCACGGGTCCCACCTCCCACGTTGCGGAACCAGTAGTGGACATTGCTTGAGTCGACACCGTTTGCGTAAGCTCGGACGCTGCCAGAGCGAGCGAGGACATCACCCGCAGCCTGAACGTCTCCACCTGAGTCGAACCCACCGGACACGTTGAAAGTTGCCCGTACACGACCACGGATATCATCTACGAGATTAACAGTGCCGTTGGACGAGTGAACGATACGGACGGTATAACCTGTGGGGCTCGAATCGTCCTCCTTGCGGATAGTGATACCACCTGAGCCACCCACCTGTACCGCGTTACGGAACTTAGCCGAGCCATCCAGCGGCCATGCCACGAGTGCCAAGAATCCGCTTCTCGGCTATCTCACCGGTCTTCTTGTTCGCTACGGTTTCCGTTGAATCGTCGGAGCCTTCTGCAAGGTCTCGTGCCAGCGCTTCATTAACGCGGTCTGCGACAAGCTTGTAGATGTCCTGCACGGTTTCGGAGGGCACGAGATTGACCGCACGACCGCCACGTTCATCTCGAAGCATTGCGCTGAAGTGTTGAATCCCAGAACATGAGCCATCGAAGGCGATAGGTAGAGCGGAAAGGTGCTGTGCGCCGTTCTGTTTGACCCCTTCCCACTCAAAGCAGAAAGCGAGGAAGCAGAATGGCGAATCCATCGAGGTCCACTCGGTGTTATTGAGGGGATCGGCGGCGCATCCGAGGATAAGCTCTTCATTGTCTGTCACCCATTGTTTACGTTGGTCGAAAGCGACCTTATCGACCCCAGCGCAGTTCGCGCCGTGGATCATTAGCCACTCAATGCCCTCTTCGCCTACAGGTTCCGCAATAGATGCCTGCAAGAGCCCTTTGGTCATGTCGTTACCCTGCGGGTTGAATGCAGGAATCGCGTAGACCCGGCCACGCCAGTCCAAGTTGTAGGGGAAGTAGATCGACTCAAAGGCCGAGAACTTGTTGGCCTGTTCCAAGGCAAACTCATAACCCAGACGACGGGAGACACGAGCTTTATCGCGGCGGTACACAGTGGCCGCTTCGCGCTTCCAGGTCTTCAGGACCTCCGCGTCATCGTCGATAGGGACGCGCAAGCTCTAACATTGTTCTAACACTTTGAGGGTTCGTAGCGGTGGTCATCATGGTCAAAGCCCCGGATTCATTGGGTTGACCTCTCGCCGCACTAAGTAGGCATTCTATTCGCTATGCAGATTCGCATAAATCAACTCAGCGAGCTTTTTACTGATACCGGGTGCTTTGGCTATTTCGTCAATGCTGGCACGGGATAGCTCTTGCAAGCCACCAAAATGTTTAAGCAGGTCGCGACGGCGTGTCGGCCCGACGCCTGCCACCCCTTCCAGGGTTGAGGTTCGTCGGGTTTTGCCACGACGGGCACGGTGGCCGGTGATGGCAAAACGGTGGGCTTCGTCGCGGATCTGTTGAATCAGGTGCAGTGCGGGTGAGTCGCCCTTCAAAGTGAACTCATGGGCGGCATCATTCAAGTACAACGTCTCGAAACCGGCCTTGCGCGTGGCGCCCTTGGCCACGCCGAGCAGGATCAGGTCGGGCACCGCCAGCTCGTTGAGCACGTCGCGGGCCATGGACAGCTGGCCCTTGCCGCCGTCTACCAGGAGGATATCCGGCAGCTTGCCCTCGCCGTCCTTCAACTTGCTGAAGCGCCGCGTAAGGGCCTGGTGCATGGCGGCGTAGTCATCGCCGGCGGTGACGCCTTCGATGTTGTAGCGCCGGTAGTCGGATTTGATCGGCCCTTCCGGCCCGAACACCACGCAGGACGCCACGGTGGCTTCGCCGCTGGAGTGGCTGATGTCGTAGCACTCAAGGCGCTGCGGCGGCTCGTCCAGGTTGAGGACTTCAGCCAGGGCGTCAAAGCGTGCGGCCACATGCTGCCGATTGGCCAGGCGCGCGCTCAAGGCCTGTTCGGCATTCGTCACCGCCAGTTGCTGCCAGCGCGCACGGGTGCCGCGTACGCGGTGGCTGATGTCCAGCTCGCGGCCGCGCACCTCGTGAATCGCTTCGATCAGTGTGGGAAAGTCTACGTGCACCACGTTGACGATCAACTCCGACGGCAAATCGCGCTCGGGGCTGCTGACATAGTATTGGCCAAGGAAAGCGGCCATGACTTCGGCCACCTCCTCGTCGATCCCGGTCTGTGGGAAAAAGTTCTTGCTGCCCAGCACTCGCCCGCCGCGCACGCTGATCAGGTGCACACAGGCGCCGCCTGGGTTGACGAAGGCGGCGATCACATCGACATCGCCGGTGCCGCCCTCCATGCTTTGCTGGTCCTGGACGCGGCGCAGCAGGGAGATCTGGTCACGCAGCTCGGCGGCGCGCTCGAAATCCAGCGTACTGGCAGCCTGCTCCATAGCGCCGGAAAGCTCGTCGGTGAGTGCATTGCTGCGACCTTCGAGAAACATCACCGAATGGCGTACATCCTCGGCGTATTCCGCCGGCTCGACCACCCCCACGCACGGCGCCTTGCAACGTTTGATCTGGTATTGCAGGCAGGGCCGCGTGCGGTTCTTGTAGAAGCTGTCTTCGCACTGGCGCACAAAAAAGGTTTTTTGCAGCAGGCTTAAACTCTCGCGGATCGCGCCGGCGCTGGGGTACGGGCCGAAATACTTGCCCTTCTGCTTCTTCGCGCCACGGTGAATACTCAGCCGTGGGAAGTTACCGTCGGATAAAAACACGTAGGGGTAGGATTTATCGTCACGCAGCAGGATGTTGTAGGGCGGCCGCCATTCCTTGATCAGCGTCTGCTCAAGCAGCAGCGCTTCGGTTTCATTGGCGGTGATAGTGGTTTCGACTTGGGCGATACGCGCCACCAGGGCGGCGGTCTTGGGCGCCAGCCCGGTCTTGCGAAAGTAGCTCGCCAGGCGGTTCTTCAGGTTCTTGGCTTTGCCCACGTAAAGCAGGCGCGCCTCGCTGTCGAACATGCGGTACACGCCGGGGCGGCCACTGCAGGTTGAGAGAAAGGCACTTGGATCAAACGGTGTGGTCATGTCAGGCGCTGGCGTCCACCATGCCGTGGCGCACCGCGAGCAGGGTCAATTCAACATCACTGCTGATGGCGAGCTTCTCGAAAATGCGATAGCGGTAGGTGTTGACGGTCTTGGGCGACAGGCAGAGCTTGTCGGAGATCGTCTGCACCTTCTGGCAACCGACGATCATCAAGGCAATCTGGATTTCCCGTTCCGACAGCGCATCAAATGGCGAGTCACTGGTGGGCTGGAACGACTTGATAGCCAACTGCTGGGCGATCTGCGGGCTAATATAACGCTGCCCGGCAAACACCAGGCGAATGGCTTGCACCATCTCCGCCAGGCCTGCGCCCTTGGTCAAGTAACCGGCCGCGCCAGCCTGTAACAGCCGCGTCGGAAACGGGTCTTCCTCGCACACGGTGACGACCACGACTTTTATGTCCGGATGGCTGCGCAACAATTTGGTAGTGGCACCAAGACCGCCGATCCCAGGCATCTTGACGTCCATCAAAACCACATCGGGTTTCAACTCCCGGGCCTTGATCAGGGATTCCTCCCCCGATTCGGCCTGACCGACTACTTGCAGGCCATCGATGTCAGCCAGCATTCGTGTAATGCCTGTACGAACGAGATCGTGATCATCGACTACTAGCACCCTAATCAAGCAGACACCTCGCGATATGGTCTTATAGGTTGCTGAACACCTTAGCAAAAAACCAGGGCGCAGACCTAGCTGCAAGCGTCATATATATAGAGTTAACGCACACTATCGGCGTCCGCCCTGCGGCAGACAGCCGATTTTACTGAGCAAAAGGTCAGCTTTGCGGGAGAGACGGCTTGTGTTTTCCGTTCTGCGACACGGAGTGTTCAGCCAGTGAGGAGGTGAGTCGACGGATAGCGTCCTGGTCCTCCTTGAACATCGCCCGGTAGTTTTCCAGGATTTTCTCTTCCAGCTGGCTCAGGTTTTCCAACTGGATGGGCGTGGGGCTGCCCGTGAGCACGTATAAAACATCGACACCGCGCTCGGCAACGCGTGACAGATAATCCGCCTTGGGCGCGCGGCCACCGCTCTCGTACTTGCCTTGGGCGTTTGCTTCAACGCCGCCGATTTCACCAAACATTTTCTGCGACAGGCCAAGTCGTTCTCTTTCCTGCCTTAAACGCGAACCGATTCCACTCATTTGGATGTATGATCCTATTTTGCACACCCCCAAGAGGTGACACACTCATCTCGTTTTACACAAACTTGAACGGTTTTGAACTATGCCCGGTATTCGCACTGCTGCACAAGCCAAGGCTTGGTTGGAACATCAAGGCAAGTCAGTTCAAGCGTTTGCCCGGGAACACGGCGTTGATCCGGCCACGACGTATCAAGTGCTCGCAGGGCGTAAAAAAGGACGGCGCGGAGAAGCCCATAAGGTGGCGGTCCTGCTGGGCATGAAAGATGGGATTATCGTGGATGAGCCCGTTGCTCAAAGCCGCGATACGCAAGCGGTTTACTGACAGCAGTATGCGCTTATTCGTACAGCGTGCCTGTTAATCGTCCGATGAATCCGCGCCACACACACGCTCCATACACAAAAAGCAGTTCTCTTCCTGGACAATGCTTAGCCCATGCCTCAGGTAGAGGTTTCTGGCCGGGTTGATTTTGAACACGGTCAGGCGCAAAAACCCCAGCCCCTGCGTACGCGCCTTCAGCACCATCTGCTCCAACACCCAGCTGCCGGCGCCTTGCCCGCGACTCGCTTCGATCAAGTGCAGTTCGCGAATAAACAGTGCATCGTCGTCGTAGCTCAGGCTGATAAAACCGATGACCTTATCGTCGCGGCAGATCATCCAGCTTTCTCGACCCGCCCAGGCGGTATCAAAGCCGTCGTTGGACCATATGAACCCGTAGTGCTCGTAATAGCGATCCATCGACTGACGGGTAAGGACGCGTGCAAACGAACAGTCCTGGTCCGTCGCTGCGCGCAAGTGAAAGGTCATTGTCTGCTGCCTCCGATTCAGATTGCCACCTGCCGTCCAGTCCAGCGCCCGCCCTCACGCCGAGCGATGACCAGTGCGCCGCCAACACCCGGTGCCGCGCTGATCAAACCCTGCGCCCCCCAAATTGCGCTGCGCCCTGCACAGGTCCAGCCGCCCGATGGCCCACCGTGATTGGCCATCAGCACGAGCATTCCATGTTCAATGGCGTAGCCCTCGAGCAATGCGGCGTCAGTGGCGTAGCCACCCTCGCTGATCAGCACACCGGCGGCATAGACGTTAGCCCCCGACTCTGCCGCAGCCCGCGGATGACTGGCATGGGAAAAGTCAGCGCATACCGCCAGAGCAATGCGATCTTCACCCCACTCGAGTGCGGCACCACCCTGCCCCGGGATAAATGCCACGTCTTCGCCGGGGTGCAGATGCTGCTTGGTATAGACCGCCAACGAGCCGTCCGCCCCCAACACCAGTGCGCCGATCAACACACCCGTTTCAGGTGCCAGGCGAATCGGCATCCCCACCACCGCCGTCAACCGCAGCGCTTGCGCCCTCTCGCGCAACGGCGTCAGCACGGCGTCATCCGGCGCTATTGCCAAACCGGCCGCCAACGCGGGTTCATACCCGGTTAACGACAGCTCCGGAAACACCAGCAACTGCACACCGTGTTCCGCCGCGGCCTGCATAAATGCCAGGTGCTGCTGGATATTGGCCGGCACGTCGCCTGCGCTGGAGAGGGTTTGAGCGGCAGCAAGGGTCAATGCAGTCATGGTCGCGTCCAGGCAATCATTATCAAAGTGTTACCAGCATATCGGCACTCGCCCCATAGCCGTAAGTAGCTCATGCGATAGAAATTACTGATTGAATCCAACCGTGCGCCTCTAGTAAGCTCAGCCCATCATTTGGAGACACACCATGTTGCAACTCACCCACACTCAGGTTTGCCCTGCTGCCAGCGCCTCGCGCTCGGTGTCGGCTACCCGCGTGAACGGTTCGAGCGCACTGGTCAGCTTTTATTTTGGGTATTGGTTTAGCCACTGGCGCGCCTGATACCTGAAATCGGCGCCCACTACTCAAGGGGTCGCCTACCAGAGAAATCTAACCCCCGGTCGGCTCCCCGACCGGGGGTTTTGTTTTTTCAGGCCTCCATCATTTTTTGAAGATCACTTAAAGGACACACGACATGAACTACGCCACTTATTACCGCTACGACACTTGCACTGCATGGCGATTTAGCAAGCTCCGTTCGGGACAGCCTGCCGCCTCCGATCGGTCACCTATCGGTGGCAAGCCAACACACGTAGCCACTACGGCCAATTGTCGAACACCCCACTAGGGCAGAGCGCGCGGGAACAGCCCGCCGCTTGCCCAGGAAGCCTTGAATATGAACTCCGCCACCGCCGCTTTGCCTGTTGCCAACCTCTCCAGCGCCAATGAAGCCCTGACCCAGCGCTTGCCCAGCGCCCTTGAGCTCAAGCATCAGTTGCCCCTCAGCCCGTTCCTCCACGAGCAGATCCACGCCCATCGCCAAGCCGTGCGCGCCATCCTCAACGGTGAAGATTCCCGTTTGCTGGTGATTATCGGCCCGTGCTCGATCCACGACCCCGAATCGGCCATGGAATACGCGCGCAACCTGAAGAAGCTGGCGCTTGAAGTCAGCGACCAGATGCTGCTGGTGATCCGCGCCTACGTCGAAAAACCGCGCACCACCATCGGTTGGAAAGGCCTGGCCTACGACCCGCACCTGGACGGCAGCGATGACATGGCCGCAGGCCTCACCCTGTCCCGCGAGCTGATGCGCGAAATGCTGCGCCTGGGCCTGCCGGTCGCCACCGAGCTGCTGCAACCCATGGCCGCCGGCTACTTCGATGACCTGCTCAGCTGGGTCGCCATCGGCGCACGCACCACCGAATCGCAGATCCACCGCGAAATGGCCAGCGGCCTGGGCATGCCCGTCGGCTTCAAGAATGGCACCGACGGCGGCGTCGCGATTGCCTGTGACGCGATGCGCTCGGCGTCCCACCCGCACCGCCACTTCGGCGTCGACAGCCAGGGCCACCCGGCGATCATCCAGACCCCGGGCAACCCCGACACCCACCTGGTGCTGCGCGGCGGTCACCGTGGGCCGAACTACGATGCGCAGAGCGTGGCGCAGGTGAAGCTGGACCTGGCCAAGTCCAAAGTGGCGGCGCGGATCATGGTTGATTGCAGCCACGCCAACAGCGGCAAAGACCCGCTGCGTCAACCGGCGGTGTTCAATGACGTACTGGAACAGCGCCTGCAGGGCGACACTTCGCTGGTCGGCATGATGATTGAAAGCCACTTGTTCGAGGGCTGCCAACCGCTGGGCGCGTCGATGAAATACGGCGTGTCGGTGACCGATGGTTGCCTGGGCTGGGACGGCACCGAACAGTTGTTGCGCAGTGCGGCAGAGCGGTTGCGCCAACAGCGGTAAACCCACTGCACCATGGAGATCAAAAATGTGGGAGCGGGCTTGCTCGCGAAAGCGGTGGATCAGTCAGAAAATCTGGCACTGATAGACCGCATTCGCGAGCAAGCCCGCTCCCACATTTGATCGCCATCGGGTTCAAGAAAGTGGGTATAGCGCCTCATCGAACTGTGCCAATTTCGGAAACACCAAGGACTGCTCCTCCGCCAGCCCTTTGAGCCGCCCCGCATACCCCAACAGAAACTCCCGCCGCGCCTCATCACTGATATACGGCACATGCCACGCCACAAACGGCGCCAGCACCTCATACCCCACATACGCCAACGTACCGCGCAGAATCGGTCGCAACATGTCCTCCAACGGCCCATGAATCGCACCCTCGCCGAACATATGCTCACGCCCGCCCAGCGTCACCGTGACCAGCGCGCGCTTGCCCGCCAAGCCGCCCTGATCGTAGAAACGCTTGCCGCCGTAACACACGCCCGACACCAGTACCCGGTCGATCCAGCCCTTGAGCATCGCCGGCGCCGAGAACCAGAAAATCGGGAAGTTGAGAATCAGCAAATCGGCCCACAGCACCTTGTCCAACTCGGCCTGGATATCCGCGGCGATCGACTGCTTCTTCACCCCCAGGCGCTGCTCCAGGGCATACACCAGATACTCGGGGTTCTCCCGCGTGGAAAAATCCGCCGCCGACGCCACCGGGTTCCACTGCATGGCGTACAAGTCACTCACCTGCACCTGGTGCCCCTGGGCTTGCAACGTGGTGACCGCCTGATCGCGCAGGGCGGCGGTGAAGGACTGTGGCTCAGGGTGCGCGTGAACAATCAAAACCTTCATGTGAATTCCTCAAACGGTGGGCGCCGCCCGTTGGGCCAGCAAATGATCGAGCCAGTCCGGGTCCATTTCCGGTTCCGATGAAAACAGCAGGCCGGTGTAGTCCTGGTACGGCGGGGTAAAAATCGCGCTGCGGCGGCCTTGGTCGACCACCCTGCCCCGCTGCATCACCACCACCTCATCGGCAATCGCGCGCACGGTGGCGACGTCATGGGTGATAAACAGGTAGGCCACGCCCAGTTGCTGCTGAATACGGTTGAGCAACTTCAGCACACCTTCGGCCACCAGTTGATCGAGGGCCGAGGTGACTTCGTCGCAGATGATCAGTTGCGGGTCGGCCGCCAAGGCACGGGCGATGCAGATGCGCTGCTTCTGCCCGCCGGACAGCTCGCGCGGTTGGCGCTCCATGAACACTGCCGGGTCCAGCTCGATCATCTCCAGCAATTCGGCGACCCGCGCGCGCATCGCCTTGCCCTTGAGGCCCAGGTAAAACGTCAGCGGCCGGCCGATGATGTCGACGATACGCTGGCGCGGGTTCAGCGCCGTGTCGGGGATCTGGTAGATCATCTGGATACGCCGCAACTGCTCCTTGCTGCGCCGCCGGAAGTCCACCGGCAACGCCTCGCCGTCATACAGCACCTGCCCCGCGGTGGCCGGCAACAACCCCGTAATCAGGCGCGCAGTGGAGCTTTTGCCGCTGCCGGACTCACCGATCACCGCCAGGGTCTGGCCGCGATGCAGCTGCATCGATACGTCATGCAGCACCGGTTGATGCCCGTAACGGGCACACACCTGGCGCACCTCCAGCAGCGGCACGGCCTGGGTCGGGCAAGCCTTGGGCTCGGTGCGAAAACTGCGCACCGCCCACAGCGATTTGGTGTAGTCCTGCTGCGGCTGGCTGAGCATGCTGCGAGTGTCAGCTTCTTCCACCAGCTGGCCGTGGCGCAACACCATGATGCGGTCGGCCATCTGCGCCACCACCGCCAAATCATGGCTGATGTACAGCGCGGCGCTGCCGAAGGTTTTCACCGCATCGCGTATCGCCGCCAGCACTTCGATCTGGGTGGTGACGTCGAGGGCGGTAGTGGGTTCGTCAAAGATAATCAGGTCCGGGTGGCAGGCCATGGCCATCGCCGTCATCACCCGCTGCAACTGCCCGCCCGAGACTTGATGCGGGTAGCGTTGGCCAATGGTTTCGGGGCTGGGCAGGCGCAGCACGCGGTACAACTCCACCGCTTCGCGCTCGGCCTGGGCGCGGCTGATACCGCCGTTGATCACCGCAGTTTCCATATGCTGGTCGATCAGTCGGTGCGCCGGGTTGAACGATGCCGCCGCGCTTTGCGCCACATACGCAATGCGCAGGCCGCGCAATTTGCGCAAGGCCTCAGGCTTGGCCTGCAGCAACTGAATGCCGTCAAAACACACCGAGCCGCCGACAATGCGGCAACCGTCGCGCGCATACCCCATCGCTGCCAGGCCGAGGGTGGACTTGCCCGCGCCCGACTCGCCGATCAGTCCCAGTACCTCGCCGCGCTGCAAGGTCAGGTCGATACCGTTGATCAGCGGGTGCCAAGCGTCTTCGTAATGCCCTTCGACCTGCAGGTTGCGAATTTCCAGCAATGGCGTGTCCATCCTCAACACTCCTTCAGGCCGCTGGATTTATGCAGCATCCAGTCGACGACAAAATTCACGCTGACGGTAATCAATGCCACGGCCAGGGCCGGCAGCAACGGGCTGATATCGCCGAAGGTGATCAACACCGCGTTGTCGCGCACCATGCTGCCCCAGTCGGCAGTGGGCGGTTGAATGCCCAGGCCGAGAAACGACAACGCGCTGATAAACAGGAACACAAAGCAGAAGCGCAGGCCGAACTCGGCAATCAATGGCGCAGCGGCGTTGGGCAGCACTTCGCGGGTGACCAGCCACCACAGGCCTTCGCCGCGCAGGCGTGCGGCTTCGACGAAATCTTGCACCACCACGGTCATCGCCACCGCGCGAGACAAGCAAAACACCCGCGTCGAATCCAGCAGCGCAATCACCAATACCAATGAGGTGGCGTTGGTGCCCACCACGCTGAGGATCAGCAAGGCAAAGATCAGTTGCGGGATCGCCATCAGAATATCCACCACCCGCGATAAGCCCTGGTCGACCAAGCCGCCCTTGATCGCCGCGACCAGGCCGCTCAAACCACCGAGCACAAACGCCAGCGTGGTCGTCAGGAAGGCGATGCCCAAGGTATTGCGCGCGCCGTAGACGAGGCGGCTGAACATGTCGCGCCCCAGGTTATCGGTGCCCAGCAGGAACTGGCCGCTCCAGGGCGCGAAGCCCTCGCCCACCACCTGGGTTTCGCCATAGGGCGCCAGCAGCGGCGCAAACAGCGCCACCGCGATGTACAAAACAATGATCAGCAGGCCGAATTTGGCGCTCAACGGCGCCCTGGCCAGGTGGCTCAACAGGCTCATGGTCTACCCCTTCGGATGCATCAAGCGTGGGTTGCTGGCGATGGACAGCACGTCCGCCCCGGTATTGAGCAGGATGTAGGTGGCGGCAAAGATCAGGCTGCAGGCCTGCACCACCGGGATATCGCGCTTGGCCACCGAGTCCACCAACAACTGGCCCAACCCTGGGTAGACAAACACCACCTCGACCACCACCACGCCCACCACCAGGTACGCCAGGTTCAGCGCGACCACATTGACGATGGGCGCCAGCGCGTTGGGCAACGCGTGCCGCCAGATAATCCGCGATTGGCTGATGCCCTTGAGCCGGGCCATTTCGATGTAGGGGCTGGCCAGTAAATTGATCAGAGCGGCGCGGGTCATGCGCATCATCTGCGCGATCACCACCAGGCTCAGCGTCGCCACCGGCAATACCGAGCGTTCCAGGATGGTGCCGAACGACGCATCCGGCGCCAGGTTGGACAGGCTGGGAAACCAACCGAGTTTTACCGAGAACACCAGGATCAGCAGGTAGGCGACAAAGAACTCCGGGAACGACACGGCGCTCAAGGCCGTGGTGTTGAGCAGGCGATCGAACCAGCTGTTGCGGTACAGCGCCGCGAGCATGCCCAGCACCAGCGCGGTGGGCACCGAGACCACCGCCGCCAGGGCGGCCAGGCTCAGCGTATTGCCCAGGCGCGCACCGATCAGCTCGGCGATGGGCCGCTGGTTGGCCAGTGAAGCGCCAAGGTCGCCGTGCAGCAGGCGCAGCAGCCATTGCGCAAAGCGCGTGAACGGCGGCAAGTCCAGACCCAGCTGCGCGCGAAACGCCGCGACGGTTTCCGGCGTGGCGGACTGGCCGAGCATGGCCTGGGCGATGTCGCCGGGCAGCATGCCCACGGCGAGGAAGATGATGACCGAGACGGCGAACAGCGACAGCAGGCCGAGGGCGAGGCGTTGGAGGATTAGTTTGAGCAGGCTATTCATGGACGATTCTCATCGAGACAGCACTTATCTGCTGTGGGAGCTGGCTTGCCTGCGATGGCGGCCTGGTGGGCTACGGTGAATGGACGGGCCTCATCGCAGGCAAGCCAGCTCCCACATTGGATCTTCATTGGCAGGAGGATCTTTATGCTTGCCACCAGCGCTCAATCAACCGCAACCCATCCAGCTCACCATAAGGCGCGGTCAGCGGCCCATGGCTGACGCGGTTCGAACGCGCCGCCACGGAGCTGGCAAACAGCGGCACAATTGCGCCGCCATCGTCACGGCACAGGGCCTGCATTTCGTTGTACATCTCCTGGCGCAACGGCGCGTTCATCTCGCCACGGGCGGCGGTGAGCAGTTGGTTGAAGCGCGCGTTGTCCCAGTGGGTTTCGTTCCAGGCCGCGCCTTTGGCGTAGCCGATGCTGAACATGCGGTCGGCGGTCAAGCTGCTGTACCAGAATGAGGTGGTAAACGGCTGCTTCATCCACACATTGGAGAAGTAGCCGTCGGCCGGCTCGCGCACCACGTCGATATCGATACCGGCCTGGCGCGCCTGTTCCTTGAACAGCACCGAGGCGTCGACCGCGCCGGTGTAGGCGGCGTCAGAGGCTTGCAGGCGCACCTTGAGCGAGTCCACACCGGCCTTGCGCAGGTAGAAACGCGACTTGTCCGGGTCATACGCGCGCTGCTCCAGCGCCGCGTTGATAAAACGGCTGCCCGGCTGGATCGGATGATCGTTGCCGACCAGGCCATAGCCATGCAGCACCGAAGCCAACAAGGTCTCGCGATTGATCGCGTGTTTCATCGCCATGCGAATGTCGTTGTTCTTGAATTCGTTGCTGTCGCACAGCATCGGGAAGGTGTAGTGCTGGGCGCCCTTGGTTTCCTCAATCACCAAGCCTGGGTTGCGTTTGAGCAGGGCCACGGTTTTCAGATCAACCTTGTTGATGACATCCACCTGCCCGGTGACCAGTGCATTGACCCGTGCGGCGCCATCGGCGATGGCCAGCAGCTCGGCACTGGCGAAATGCGCGCGGCCGGGTTTCCAGTAATCGGGGTTGCGTTCCAGGTCCATGCGCACGCCGGGCTCGAAACTTTTCAGGCGGTAGCCGCTGGTGCCCACGCCGGCCTGCCAATCGGCAGCGCCGTCTTTGGCGGGCATGATCACCAAGTGGTAATCGGCGACCACATAGGCAAAATCCGCATTGCCCGAATGCAGCTCGAACACCACCGCGTCACTGCCCTTGGCGCTGACGCTGGCGACATCACCGAGCACGGTCTTGGCCGCCGAGGTGGAATCCTTGCTCAAGTGATGGTTGATCGATACCACCACGTCGTCGGCGGTCAGGCTTTTGCCATTGTGGAAGGTCACCCCCTGGCGCAAGTGGAAGGTCCACACACGCGCATCCGGGGTGGATTCAAAGCGCTCGGCCAGTTCGGGGATCGCAGTGCCGTCGACGGCGATCTCAGTCAGCGTGTTGTACACCGCCGAAAAGCCGACGAAGGTAAATGTGTCGACCCAGGAGCCAGGGTCACGCGAATCGGTGGTGCTGCCGCCGGCCAGGCCCAGGCGCAATACACCGCCCGGCTTGGGCGCCGCGTCTTCGGCGAAGGCGTGTAATGGCAGGCCCATGGAAAACGCTGCGGCCACCGCGCCCGCGACGGCGCTGTGTTTGAGGAAGTCCCGTCGGTGCATCGCTTGAGTCATTTTGTTGTTGTTTTCGCTCATGGTCTTGCTCCTCTAAAGGTCAACAGGCATAGGCATGTTTCAACTCGATCAAGGTCACGCCATTGCGTTTGAAGCCGTTGCGCAAGTCCGTTTGCAATTCATCCAGGTTTTTTGGCTGGTTCACGGTGCATCCGAACGCCTTGGCGAAGAGCGCGAAATCCGGGTTGCGCGGCAGCACGCCGATGGGCTCGATGTCCAGGCCCAGCATGTCGTCGCGGATCTGGCCGAGGGCGTCGTTGTTCCACAGCAGCACCACCAGCGGGCTGTCCAACTCTTCAACAGCGGTGGCCAACTCCTGGGCGGTGTAGAGGAAACCGCCATCGCCCACCAGCACCAGGCCCGGCCGCAACGGCGCACCGAACTTGGCGCCGATACCGGCGGGCAAGCCATAGCCCAAAGTGCCGTAGCCGGTGGGGTGCAGCCAGCTACGCGGTGCGCGGCTGCGGTAGGCATAGTTGCCGGTGTAGGCCAGCTGGGTCATGTCACTGCTGATACAGGCGTTGGCGGGCAGTTCCGCCTCGATGCGGTCGAGAATGGCTTGGTGGATCGACTGCAGCGGGCCGTGCCCCAGCTCAACGGCCTGGAGCAATGTGGTGACTCTTTTGATTGCCGCTTCAGCGTCTCGCGGCGCCGTCGGCAAGCGCTCCAGCAACGCCAGCACGGTCCTGTTGGCATCGCCGTGCAGCGCCACGGTGCACGGGTAAAAATCGTTGAATTTGCGTGGGTCGATATCCACGCGCAGCAGCTCACCGGTGATGGGCAAGCGCTCGCGCCAGTAATCGGTGTCGGCCATTTCCGTGCCAACCGCCAGCACCACATCGGCCTCGCTGATCAGTTGCCAGCCGGGTTCGACGCACAGGGTTGAACCGGCATTCAGCGGGTCATTGACCGGCAATAAACCCTTGCCCGCCACGCTGGTGAAAAATGGCGCCGCCAATTGCGTGCTCAACCGCTGCAAGGCCTCCCCCGCCGCCAGCGCGCCGCCACCGGCAATGATCATCGGGCGCTTGGCCGAGGCGAGTTTGGCCGCTGCCTGATCCAGCACCTCGGCCGCTGGCAAGCCACGCCCGGCACCGCGCACCACCTCATTGCTCCAGTCCCACTCAATCGGGGCCGCCAACACATCCAGCGGCACGGAGATATGCACCGGCCGTGGCCGCTCGCTGTCGAACACCGCGTAGGCACGGGCGACCAGCTCGGGCAAATCCTCGGCGCTCAAGGCCACTGCCGAAAACGCGGTGATGGGCGCCGTGATCGAGCGCTGGTCCTGCGTCTCATGCAGGATGCCCCAGCCCATTCCGAGGCTGGCAAGGTGATTGACGCTGGAGATCACCAGCATCGGGATCGAGTCGGCATACGCCTGGCCGATAGCGGTGGCGACATTGGTCACGCCGGGGCCGGTGATCACAAAGCACACGCCCGGTTTACCGCTGACCCGCGCATAACCGTCGGCCATAAACCCGGCGCCCTGTTCGTGGCGCGTGAGCACGTGGCGAATGCCGCTGCCGGGCAAGCCGCGATACAGCTCCAGGGTGTGCACGCCGGGAATGCCGAACACCGTGTCGACGCCATAGTTGGCCAGCAGCCGCACCAACGCCTGGCCGCCGGTCATTGTTTTATCGTGCATGGCCATCTCCTAGGCGAATCAATGCGTCGACCGCCGTGGCGCTGCGGGCATTGACCAATAGTGGGTTCACATCCAGTTCCAGCAACTGCCCGGCATGGGCGCAGGCGTAGTCGGCCACGGCGCGGATCGCCGCGACCAGCGCGTCCATGTCCGCCACTTCACGCCCGCGAAAACCTTGCAGCAAGGCGGCGCTGCGCAGGCTGAGCAACGCGTTGCGAATCGCATCGTCGGTGGTCGGCAGCAGCAGGCTGCGGCTGTCCTTGAGCAATTCCACGAGGATGCCGCCGGCGCCGATCACCAAGGCCAGGCCAAAGTCGTTTTCACGCTTGATGCCCACGATCAGCTCGGCCAAGGGTGGCGCTGCCATGGTTTCCAGCAGTAATTGATCGAAGACTACACCGGGCGCGTACACCGCGATTTGCCGGCGCATATGTTCAAGCGCGGCAGTCAGGGCGAAGCCATCCTGCAGGTTCAAGGCCACGGCACCGGCTTCGGTTTTATGCGGCAAATCGGCGCTGACAGCCTTGAGCACCAACGGGTAACCCAGCAGCTTTGCGTCGGCAATCGCCCGCCCCGGCGTACTCAACACCGCGGCTGGGGTATTTAGGCCATAGGCACGTAAGGCTTGTTTGGACGCCCACTCATCCAGGGCCTGGCCGTGGCCGTCGAGGGCTTGCGGGCACAGCGGTTCGAGGATCGATTCACCGCGTTCGAGCAACACGCGACGCTGGTTTGTGTAGTCGGCAATCCGCCCCCACGCCGCGAGCGCATCTTCCACGCCTTGCAGTGCGGCAATGCCATGCGCATGCAGCCGCTCACGGGCGTGCGGCGGTAACAGCTCAGGGAACGCCGAGGTGACGAAGCCGGTCTTGCCATGGCGGCTGAGCGCCGCGCAGAACAGCTCCAGCAGCAAGTCACATTCCTTGCGTTCGCCGGTACATTCAGCCGGGTAATCCAGCACCAGCATGGCTGCATCGGCCTGGGTGCGCAGGGCCGTGTCGAGCATGCGGTTGAGCGCTTCGCGGTCGCCCCAGATGGCCGTGGTGAAATCCAGCGGGTTAACCAGGTTGGCGTAGCTGGGCAGCACCTGCGCCAGCTCAGCGCGCTGGTCTTCATCCAGTTTCGGCAGGGCCAGTTGGTTGCGCTCGGCGTAGTCGGCAATCAGCCCTGCATCACCGCCCGAGCAGGCCAGGGCGATCAGGCTTTTACCCGTGGGGAGATTGCCGCAGGCCACGGCTTTCAAGGTTTCGACGAAACTCACCGGGCCGCTGACGCGGATCACCCCCAAGCGTGCAAACAAGCTGTCGTAGAGCGCATCCGAGCCCGAGAGCGAACTGGTGTGACTCATCGCCAGCTCGGCACCGAGCTGCGACACGCCGGTTTTCAGCGCAATAATCGGAATGCCTTTTTCCAAGGCTTTGTGCGCCGCGCGGGCAAAGCCCGGCACATTCTTCAGGCCCTCCAAGTGCAAACCGATGGCGGTAACGCGCGGCTCATCGAGCAACACGTCCATCAATTCGGCAACGCCCAGTTGCGCCTGGTTGCCCACCGAAGCCATGTAGGCAACCGGCAACGAGCGGTCGCTCATCGACAGGTTATAGGCGAAGTTGCCGCTCTGGGTCAGCACCGCCACGCCCTTCTCCACCGCCTTGCCGCCATGGGCCACCGGCCACAGCGCCGCGCTGTGCAGATAGTCCAGCAGGCCATAGCAATTGGGGCCGAGTAACGCCATGTCGCCTGCCGCCGTCAGCAATTGCTGTTGCAACGCCACACCGGCCGCACCGGTTTCGGCAAACCCCGAGGCGTAGCAAATCGCGCCGCCGGTGCCGATGGCGGCCAATTCAGCCACGCAGGTGAGTGTCAATTCACGGTTGGTGGCAATAAACACCGCGTCCGGACCGCACGGCAGATCGGCGATGCGCCGTACACACGGGACGCCGTCGAGGCTGTCATGCTGCGGGTTGACCAGCCACATCGGCCCGGCAAAGCCGCCGTCGGCGCAGCGCTTGAGCGCGCGGGCCATGCTGCGCCCACCCACGAATGCCAGGTGCCGGGGCGCCAGCAGGCGCTTGAGGTTGTCGCGAATAGCCTGGGACATAAGCGTTCTCCGCGCCGATCAGCGCAACAGCGGCCGCAACAGTTCACGGGCGATGATATGGCGCTGGATTTCCGAGGTGCCTTCCCAGATCCGCTCGATCCGTGCGTTGCGCCAGATGCGCTCCACCGGGCCTTCGTCCATCAAGCCCATGCCGCCGAAAATCTGCACGGCTTCATCGGCAACTTTGCCCAGGGTTTCGCTGGCAAACAGCTTGGCCATGCCGGCCTCGCCGTCGGTCATGCTGCCCTGGTCCATCTTCCAGGCAGTGTGCAGGGTCAGCAGCTCGGCGGCGCGAATCTGCGTGGCCATGTCGGCCAGCTTGAAACTCACGCCTTGGTAGGTGCCGATAGGCTGGCCGAACTGCTTGCGGTCGGCCGCCCATTGCAGCGACACATCCAGCGCGCGCTGGGCCTGGCCGACGCAGTTGGCGGCGACCATCACGCGCCCGGCGGTGAGCCAGGCATTGGCGACGTCCCAGCCTTTGCCCACTTCGCCGAGCACCTTGGACGCGGGCACGCGGCAGTCGTCGAAGAACATTTCATAAGTGTGATAGCCGCGGTTGCTCACGCATTTGGGGCCACGGCGGATGGTCATGCCAGGCGTGCCGCGATCGACCAGGAATGAGGTCACCGCGTTGCGCTGGCGCCCGTTGTGTTCGTAGGTGTCGGTGACGGCAAACACGATGGCGAAATCGGCGTGCCCCGCATGGCTGATAAAGTGCTTGCTGCCGTTGATCACAAAGTCGTCGCCGTCGCGCACGGCGCGGGTCTTGATCGCATTGGCGTCGGAGCCGGCGCCGGGTTCGGTCAGGGCGAAGCAGTCGATTTTCTGACCCTGCACGCACGGCAACAAATAGTCCTCGATTTGCGCGCCAGTGCAGGCCATGAGGATTTTCGACGGCCGTGCAACGAACACATGCAGCGCCCACGAGACCTTCGACAGCTCCCGCTCGATCAGCGCCTGGGACAGGTAATCCAGGCCGCCACCGCCCACCTCTTCCGGCATGTTGAAGGCATAGAAACCGGCAGTGATCGCCTTGTCACGGATCTGCGCGGCAAGCTCGGGCGAGACCTCGTCGGCACGGTCTACCGCCTCTTCGTGGGGCAGCAATTCCTTGGCGACAAAACTGCGTACCGCGTCCACCAACATGTCTTGTTCTTGGCTGAGTTGGAAATTCATGGCGCTACCTGCTCGGGGGTGTTGTTGTTATTGGCCGCAGAAATTCGGTGAGCGCTTTTGCATGGACGCACGCAAGGCTTCGGCGCCGTCGACGCTGCGCCCACACAGCAGGCCAGCCGCCAGTTCGGCCTGCAGTTGCTCGGGCAGGCTGCGGGCGGCGCCTTCGCGGATCAGGGTTTTGGTCTGGGCAAAGGCGAAGGTCGGCCCGTTGGCCAGGCGCGTGGCCAGTGCCGTGGTGTGGGCGTGCAGTTGCTCATCGGCGATCACTTCGCCCACCAGGCCGGCGGCCAGTGCGCGGTCGGCACTCCACAGCTCATCAAGAAACAACAGGCGCTTGGCCTGTTCGCTGCCGATCAGGCGCGGCAAGTGCCAGCTGGCGCCGGCGTCCGGCGAGTAGGCCATGCTGGTGTAGCCGGCCTTGAAGCGTGCCGACTGGGCGGCAATGCGCAGGTCGCAGCACAGCGTCAGGTCCATGCCGGCGCCGACGGCAGTGCCGTTGATCGCGGCAATCGTGGGTTTGTCGAGGGTGTGCAGGCGGGTCATCAGGGCGTGGGCGGTTTCGGTCCAGCCGTAGGTTTCGAGGGCGCCGCGCGATTCGGCTTCAGCCCACTCAGCCAAGTCGGCGCCGGCGCAGAAGCTGCGGCCGCTGCCGGTCAACACCACGGCGCGCACGGCGGGGTCGCGGTTGAAAGCGTCGAGCAAGGCATGCAGGTGCTTGAGGGTCGGAATGTCCAGTGCATTGCGCTGGGGACCACGGTTGAGGGTGATCCAGGCAACGCCTGCTTGCACATCGGTGAGCACGGGCGAATCGGTAGTCATGGCTTCCTCGAATTATTTTAATTGGCTTGAGGGGTGCGACATGGCGAGATACTAAACGAGTGTTCAGCAAGGAGGCAATCGGCAAACTGCAAATATTTTCAGAAGGGAAATAGCGGCCTGAACCTTGCGTTCAGGCGGCAAGAAAGGCTCAGGGTTTGAGCAGATAACGCTGGCGACCGCCGCTCTGCAGGCCGTCGACCCAGGCTTCGCAGATCTGAATGCCCTGCTCCGGCGTGAAGGTGCCAGGGTTAAGCCCCGACTCCAGCCACAGCCCGTCAAGCAAGGCGCTCAAGCCGATGGCGGCGAGGTCGGCGTCGAACCGCTCCCAGCCCTCTTCCCTGGCCATATCGCTCAGGGCGGAACGCATGATGGTGCGGTACTCACCGTAGGAATGTTCGTGGGCCTGGTTGATCGCAGGCGCGGTTTTCACCGCGCCCCAGAACACCAGCCACGCATCGAGCAGTTGCGGGTCGAGCAACTCAGCGGAAAACGAACCCCGGAACAACGCCGACAGCCGCTCCCGAGGCTCTGGTGGCGCCTCGGCCATGGTCTCGCGCAGCAGGCTCATGACTTGGGCGGTGATCGTGCGATAAGCCTCGGCCACCAGTTCATCCTTGCCCGAATAGTGGTGGCTGATCAGCCCGACCGACACCCCGGCCTCGGCGCTGATCTTGCGAATCGAAGCGCCCTGGAAACCATCGCGCTTGAGGCACGTGAGCGTGGCCTGCACCAGGTTGGCCTTGCGCAATTGCGGCTCCATGCGGGAGAAGCGGGATTCCTGGGTCATGGGGCGATGTCCTCGTTGAGTCGGCCGCACGACTCTACATCAGTCGCGGTAACCGGGCGACACCCGATCCAGCATCCGCAGCAACGCCGCCCACGCCAACTGCATGGCGTCCGGGTCGGCCAGTTCGCCCGGCTCCAGCGTTCGGCCTGGGTTGTTGAATTGCTGTTCGGTGTAGGCGCAGACCTCGGCCGGCGGCAAGATCAATGGGCCGCAGGCTTGGGCCGCGATCTGGATATCGCAGGCTTTCTCCAGGTAGTACATGCGCAGGAACGCCTGGCTGACCGTCTCGCCCAGCGTCAGCAGACCGTGGTTGCGCAGCATCAGCACCGGCTTGTCGCCCAGGTCATGCACCAGGCGGCGCTGCTCGGCCATATTCAGAGCGACGCCTTCGTAATCGTGGTACGCGACCTTGCCGTAGAACTCCATCGAGATCTGGTTGACCGGCAACAACCCGCACTCCAGCGCCGCCACCGCGCAGCCCGCGCGGGTGTGGGTATGCAGCACGCACTGGGCATCTTCGCGCGCAGCATGGATCGCGCTGTGGATGACAAACCCGGCCGGGTTGACGGCGTAAGGGGAAGGCTCCACCGCGCGGCCATCCAGGCCGATCTTGACCAGGCTGGAGGCGGTGATTTCATCGAACATCAACCCGTAGGGGTTGATCAGGAAGTGGTGCTCAGGCCCGGGAATACGCACCGAAATATGCGTGAAGATCAGGTCGCTCATGCGGTAGTGCGCGATCAGGCGGTAGCACGCGGCAAGCTCTTCGCGCAGGTGTTTTTCCTGGGCGGGTTCGGCGCAGTAAGTCATTTTTATTCTCCAGGCGCGGGGTGGTTGAGGGCGACGCTAATCCAGTCACCAGTAAAAAAACAAGTTGATTTTTTACTGGCGCTCACCTCCTATAGAAAAATAACAATAACGGCGCCTGGAGTATCCGCACCATGTCGCACGCAGCCTTTCCCCACCTGTTCGAGCCGTTGCAACTGCGCGGCAAACGCCTGAAAAACCGCATCATGTCCAGCGGGCATGACACCTCGATGCCCACCGACAATCACGTTAATGCGCAGTTGATCGCCTACCACCGTGCGCGGGCCGAAGGCGGTGTGGGGCTGATTGTGTTGCAGGTGGCCGGGGTGCATGACAGTGCGCGCTACACCTCGCACGTGCTGATGGCCACCGACGATGCCTGCATCGATGGCTATCGCGAATTGGCCGAGGTCTGCCATGCCCATGGCACCGTGGTGCTGTCGCAGATCTTTCATCCGGGGCGGGAAATCATGGAGTCGGCAGACGGCTTGCTGGCGGTCGCGTACTCGGCGTCGGGGGTGCCCAACGAGCGCTTTCGGGTGATGCCACGGGCGCTGGAACAGGCGATGATCGATGAGATCGTCGCCGGTTATGCCGCGGCGGCCAGGCGCTTGTATCAAGCGGGAATTGACGGGGTGGAAGTGGTCGCCAGCCATGGGTATTTGCCGGCGCAGTTTCTCAACCCACGGGTTAATCGGCGCACCGATGGGTACAACGGTTCGCTTGAGCAACGGCTGAGGTTTTTGCGCGAAATTATTGCGGCGGTGCGGGCGGCGACCGACGAGCATTTCATCATCGGCCTGCGCATTTCTGCCGATGAGCGTGACAGTGAAGGGCTCACCGAGAGCGAATCCCTGGCGGCGGTGCAAAGCCTGCAAACGCAGCTGGATTTTGTACACATCGTCGCCGGCACCTCGGCCTCTCTGGGTGGCGCGATCCATATCGTGCCGCCCATGGCCATCGCGGCGGCGTACCTTGCGGATGAGGCGGCGACGTTCAAGGCCAGCCTGGCGGTTCCGCTATTTGTCACCGGGCGAATAAACCAGCCGCAGGAGGCCGAGCTGATCCTGGCCCGAGGCCAGGCCGATGTGTGCGGCATGACTCGTGCACTGATTTGCGACCCGTTGATGCCGGCCAAAACCCTGGCTGGCCGCGCCGACGACGTGCGCGCGTGCATCGCCTGCAATCAGGCGTGTATCGGCCACTTTCACAAGGGCTTGCCGATTTCGTGTATCCAGCATCCCGAGACCGGGCGCGAGTTGGTATTCGCCAATCTGCAACCGGCGTTAACGCGCCGGCGCATCATGGTGGTGGGCGGCGGGCCTGCCGGCATGAAGGCGGCGGCCGTGGCCGCGCAACGTGGGCACGACGTGACGCTGTACGAGGCCAGCGCGCAATTGGGTGGGCAGGTGCTGTTGGCGCAATTGCTGCCACGGCGCAGCGAGTTCGGCGGCGCCAGCACCAACCTGCAGCGCGAGATGGCGCTGGCGGGTGTGCGTGTGGTGCGCAACACTCGCGTCGACCGGGCGCTGGTGGAGCAGCAGCAACCCGATCACGTGATCATCGCCACCGGCGCCGAGCCCTATTGGCCAGCCTTCGAGCAAGCCGGTGAGTTGCAAGTGGTGGACGCCTGGCAAGTGTTGCGCGGTGAGGTCACGCTGGGTCGCTCGGTGGTGGTAGCCGACTGGCGTTGCGACTGGATCGGCCCGGGCATCGCCGAGCGCCTGATGCGCGCCGGCCATCAGGTGCAACTGGCGGTGAATGGCACACATTGCGGGGAGAACCTGCCGTTGTACGTACGCGACCAACTGGCTGGAGAGCTGCACCGCCTGGCGATTGCGATCATCCCTTACGCCCGCCTTTACGGCTGCGACGACAGCACCGTCTACCTGCAACATACCGCCAGTGGCGAGCCGATGCTGCTGGAGAATATCGACAGCCTGGTGTTGTGCCAGGGCCACCAGCCGGTGGACATTCTGGGCGCGGAGCTGGCGGGGTTGGTGCCGTTTGATCGCATCGGCGACTGCCTGGCGCCGCGCACCGCCGAAGAGGCGATTTACGAAGGACTCAAAGTGGCATGGAACCTGTGACCGACGCACCGCAGCAACTGTTTCTCGGCACGCGCATTCGCGGCCTGCGCAAGGCGCTCGGGCTGACACTTACCGAGCTGGCGCAGGCAAGTGAGTTGACCGCCGGCTACCTCAGCCAGTTGGAACGCAACCTGGCGTATCCGTCGATTCCGGCGCTGTTCAATATTGCCCGCAGCCTGGGGGTGACCATCCAGTGGTTTTTCGCCAGTGAAACCATTCCCGCCGAAGCGGATGAAGGTTATGTGGTGCGCCAGGGCAACCGGCAAAGCATCCGCTATGAAGATGGCATCGTCGACCAATTGCTCACGCCGTTGCCCAACCATCAACTGGAAATGCTGCAGTCGAGCTTTCCGCCCGGCACCTACAGCCAGCAAAGCTACAGCCATGAAGGTGAGGAAGCGGGCTACGTGTTGAGCGGGCAGTTTGAGTTGTGGGTGGGCGATCGGCATTTTCTGCTGGATACGGGCGACAGCTTCAGCTTCGCCAGCAGCGAGCCGCATCGGTATGGCAACCCAGGCAAGGTACAGACGGTGGTGATCTGGGTGATTACGCCGCCGACGTTTTAGGCCGTCTGAGCAAATGGAGACGCTTCCTACAGGAACCGACGACGGTGGCACGGCATGCCATCAATGGTCCTGAGGCCAGATCGCTTGCTATAAAACTGGCTACTTCTTTGCGAGGTTGTCGCCATGAACTTATTGCATTTGCTGTTTGGAAAACCGACTCCGGATGATTGGGATCGAGTCAAAGCCGTCAAATCCTATAAAAGCTGGAAGATCCATGATTGTGGCATTGGCGTCGACGCTGCCGAGGTTGCGCAATCGCAGAATTACAAGGACGCGATACGTCAGGTCCGGCAAATGGAGGTCGACGACATATGGGCCTGCTGATAATTGTACCGTTGCTTGTCAGTGGCTACATGGTCTGCATCAGACACCCTTTTTTCTACCATCGTCTGCACCGTTTTCAAGGGCAACTGCTCTACCTGCAAGTTGCAAGGCTGGGCTTGGTTTGCCTGATCATCGCTACGATCCTGAGTGCCATTATTCTTGCGTTGTCGAAGCAGAAGGTCGAAGTCGCAGGGTATGCGATTGCAACAGACTACAGCAGCTATCTAGGTGCCTTGTTGGTACAGCTCGACATTGCCAATGAGAAAAACGGCGCACTGTGGGTATTTCTACTTCAGATAGGGCTTACCGCCATGGCAATTCCTTTGGGCTGGGCAAAACTCTACGTGCGCCTGCGAAAGAAAGTGCTGAAACTGGAAACGGACGAACAACTCCATTACTTGCTGTCGCTGGGTGTTCTGGATGGCAACGCTTTCAGGCGCTTACTGAGAGAGTCCATTGAGCAGCGGGCACCTTGCATGTTCAGCTTGAGCGATCGCAAAGTGTACGTAGGCATTGTGGTGTTCGTCGGCGAACCCACTGAGTCCGAGGGCATGGATCACGCCTTCACCCTGCTTCCTATTCTCAGCGGCTATCGGGACAAGGACACACTGGAGGTCACGTTCAATACCCACTACACAAACACGAACCAGCCCCTGCCCATCATGCTGGTCCAGGAAAACGTCGTCTCTGCCACTCGCTTCGACTTCACGAGCTGGAACACTTTCCAATCGCGCAAAAACCGCAAGACGCGACAGGGCCAGTTTTACCACCACCGCCCTGCGCGCCCCGTAACAGCCTCACGCGCCTGCGCATGAGGTGGCGTAACACCGTCAGTCAAACTTCCAGTTCAACCCAACACGCAACATCTGCCCATCGTTCTTGAACTTGGAGTCATAGCCAGTACCCGCCCCGCCGCTGCCCGGAATTACCGCCACGTTCAGCTTGTCATGGCGCAGGTCGTAGTACAGGTACTCGGTCTTGAACGACAGGTTTTTGGTGATTGACTGCTCGATACCTGTACCCACAGTGTCGACGTGATCAACGACGGCGCCGACCCGGATGCCACGTGGTCGGACCCGGACATGCAAGCCGCCAGCAGGCTGCACAACGCCATCGATCAAGTGAACCAGTGGGTCTATCAGCAGAATGTGGCCCTCCATATGAGCGAAGGCAGCGGCATGGGCACGACGCTCACCGGCCTCTGGCGCCCACAGCTCGATGGGGCCGCTGCTGGTGTTTCACGTCGGCGACAATACGCCGGGCGCGACAACGTGACGGTGCTGCTCGCCTGGTTCGACCGCTGAACGCCTTCACGGCCACTTGAAGACCTCGTCCACCGGCACGCGTTTTATTTGCAGCGGGCGACACTCGTGACTTCTGGTAAAGAGTCCTTTTCGGATTCGACGGTTTTTCCGAAGGAACGACGGGCAGATACTCGACTCCATTGTTTATCCCCTCTCAGGAGTTACTGATGTCTATCCCTACCCCAAACGTCCCCGCCTTCGGCCTTGGCACTTTCCGCCTGCAAGGCCAGGTGGTGATCGACTCCGTGAGCACCGGCCTGGAACTGGGTTACCGCGTCATCGACACCGCGCAGATCTATGAGAACGAAGCCGATGTCGGCCAAGCCATTGCCAACAGCGGTGTGCCGCGTGACGAACTGTTTATTACCAGCAAGATCTGGATCGCCAACTTCGCCGAAGGCCAGTTGATCCCCAGCCTTAAAGAGAGCCTGCGCAAGCTCAAGACCGACTACCTGGACCTGACCCTGATCCACTGGCCATCGCCGGACGACCAGGTGCCCGTGGCCGAATTCATGGGCCAATTACTGGAAGCCAAACGCCTGGGCCTGACCCGCCAGATCGGTATTTCCAACTTCACCGTTGAGCTGATGAAGCAGGCGATTGCGGCGGTTGGCGCCGAGAACATCGCCACCAACCAGGTCGAACTGCACCCGTACCTGCAAAACCAGAAAGTGGTGGATTTCGCTACCGCCAAGGGTATCCAGATCACCTCCTACATGACCCTGGCGTACGGCGAAGTGCTCAAAGACCCGGTGATTCAGCAAATCGCCGAACGCCACCAAGCCACCCCGGCACAGGTGACTCTGGCGTGGGCGATGCAACTGGGCTACTCGGTGATCCCATCGTCGACCAAACGCGCCAACCTGGAGAGCAATCTGAAGGCCCTGCAACTGACCTTGAGCTCTGCCGACATGGCGCAGATTGCCGGCCTGGAACGTGGCCATCGCCTGACCAGCCCCAAGGGCATCGCACCGAAGTGGGACTAAACCCCGGTGGCAGGCCGGCCGGATAACTCCCGCAGCCACGGCAACACCCGCAGGCCGCGCGAGGCTTGCGGTGGGTCGATGATGTCCATGAAGTGTTCGAGATTGACGGTGTCCGGCGCGCCAGGCAACCGCACCCGTACCGTCGGCGTCGCGCCGGCGGGGGCACCCAGGTCCTGATGGTCGTAGACCAGCACATGCCGCACCTGAGGCTGTGGCCCACTTGCATGGGCCGCCAGCCCGCCATTGATGATCAGCACATCAAAGGGCTCAGCGGGGATGGCGGTGAGGATCTGGACTTCGTCGAAGGTTTGCACCGGAACAATCCGGTAGTACCCCAACTGGTTGAGCATTTTTTCGATGTAAAGGCGTTGCAGGTGCTGTTCATCGGCAATAAGGATGGTCAGTGCTTTGTTCGGCATGGCAAACCCCGGGCAGGCTGTGCTCGTCAGTGAGCAGCGCCCATTGTCCAGACATATCCCGTAGACAAAATCAGGCTTGTTCCCCCT
This sequence comes from Pseudomonas sp. R76, assembly GCF_009834565.1. Classification (GTDB taxonomy): domain Bacteria; phylum Pseudomonadota; class Gammaproteobacteria; order Pseudomonadales; family Pseudomonadaceae; genus Aquipseudomonas. Next base: position 2,534,862 of record NZ_CP019428.1, on the reverse strand, counting down.
TCACGTAGGAGTTCTCCCAAAACCGCCCAATGGCGATCAACCGCAGTCACGGCCGATTGCAATAAGCATTCAGGCAGTCACGCAGATTGCCAATCGCCTCGCCCACCGCTTCCGCCGCCCCAACCAGTGCGTCGCGATCTTGCCGTTGGCAAACCCCCTCCAGCGTTTCACAACAAGCGATCAACACCTGCGCCTTCACCATCCGCGCCCCGCCCTTGGCACGGTGGGCGAGATCATGCAGCGCGTGAAAATTGAACTGGCGTTGCAGCCTCGGTAAAAGCGCGCGGTCATCTTCCAGGCTGTCGACCAGCGGCACCAAGAGTTCCGTCAGCGCTGCATGATCATCGCCCGTCAGCGAAATCAACGTGCTCAAATCAAAGGCCATTTCAGCTTCAACTGCACCGGGGCTGGCCGTGAGCGAGGCCAGGGCCGAGCGCAAGTCATCAAGCCCGGCAGGTTTGAACAGGCAGTCGTCCATGCCCGCTTGACGACAACGCTCGGTCTCTTCCGGTTGCGCATTGGCGGTGAACCCCAGCAACAGGCACGGCGCCAGACCTTGCTCCCGTTCTTGCGCGCGGATATCACGCGCCAAGGTGTAGCCGTCCTTGAGGGGCATGTTGCAATCGGTGATCACGGCATCAGGATGCCTGGTCTTCCACAGCTCCAGGCCCTCGATGCCGTCTTCGGCCGTAATGATGCGATGCCCCAGGTGGCTCAATTGCCGCGCCAGCAGCAAGCGGTTGGCCGGGTAGTCATCCACCACCAGAATGTCCAATGCGCGCGCCGGCTGCACGACAGGGCCAGGTGTTGGAACCGCGACCGGCAACGCAGCCGTGCGGGTCACTATCAACATCACGTCTACCCGTGAACCCTGGCCGAGCACGCTGTTCAACTGCAGATTACCGCCCATCATTTCACACAGGTTTCGGCTGATTACCAGCCCCAGCCCCGACCCGCTGCGCGCCGACTGCTCAGTGTTGCTCCCCTGAATAAACGGGTTGAACAGGCGTTGCTGGTCTTCAGCGCTGATGCCAATACCGGTGTCTTCCACCCATAACCTGAGACTCAGCTGGCCGGTGTCGGGGGCCGGCAAACTGCGCGCGCCCAGGCGCACCTGGCCCTGGGAGGTAAACTTGATGGCATTGCTCAGCAGGTTGGACACCACCTGTTTGAAGCGCAACGGGTCGGCCAGAACCTGGCAATCAATCAGCGGATCAAGTTCTACCTGAAACACCAGGCCTTTGGCACGCGCCAGCCCCTCGAACACCCGAACCACCGACATCAGCAGTTCATGCAGGTTGGCCGACTCCAGCGCCAGGGACAAATGGCCGGACTCGATCCGGGCGATATCAAGAATATCGCCAATCAACTCGAGCATCCCGTGGGACGCAACCGAAGCCACCTCCAGAGCATCGCGGTCGGCGCGGCCCTGCTCGGCGTTCGCAAGGGCCAGCTCGATCATGCCGATCACGGCATTCATGGGCGTGCGGATTTCATGACTCATGGTCGCCAGGAAGGTGGTCTTGGCGCGGTTGGCGGCGTCGGCATCTTCCTTGGCTTCCTGCAGTTGACCCAACAGGCGCTGGCGCTCACTCACGTCCACCCAACCGGCAATCATGCCCACCACGTTCTCGTCGCCGTCACGGTAGGGCAACATCCAATGGTAGATGGTCAGCACCTTGCCATTGGGCAACTTGAGTACCCGATCATGAATCTGCGGCTCGCCACGCGCCATCAGCTGCAGGTAGTCCTCATGGAAAGACCGGGCCTGTGGAGGGTTGCCGGAATCGGTTTGTATGACCGTCTTGCCGATCACTGCTTCGAGGGTAAAACCAAATACCTCCAGGTAAGCACTGTTGCAGGCCATCAACCTGCCCTGGCGGTCACGCACGTAAATCGGATGCGGCGTACCGTCGATCAGTACGCCCATGAAACGCATCTGGTCGCTCAAGGCACGTTCGGCCTGGGCACGTTTGCGTATCAGGCTGCGCAGGTAAAAAGCCCAGCCCAGAGTGACCACCAGCAACAGCGCCGCCAGGCCGAACCCTTGAATGATCGCACTGCGATGGCGCAACCAATGGTCTTCGACGATCACGTCAGTGCGCCACTGGTTGACCAACTCGTCCATTTCCTGGGGTGGGATGCTCAGCAACGCCTTGTCCAGTATCGAGTACAACTCCAGCTGACCACGGTTGACCCCAAATGTCATGCGTGCAGGTTCAGAGCCGACGGTGCTGGTCACGCGCAAGGAGTCACGGTATTGCAGGGCGATAAGGTAGCGCGCATTGATCAATGAATTGACGGCCGCCTCGGCGGCGCCGGAGGCCACCATCGCCATGGCTTGTGTAGGGTTTTTGGCCGTCACGAAGTTGATACCGGGATAGTCGCGATTGATCAACTCACGCAGCGCACTGCCGGCGGTTATCGCAAGGCGCTTGCCTGGCATGTCGTCCAGGGTCATCGTCGCGGGGTCGTCATTGCGCGTGACCAGCACCAGCGGATTGGTCAGGTAGGGCCGGGTAAAGCGCACCTGGTCAGAGCCTTCGACGCTCGGTGTGATCACCGCCATCATGTCCGCCCTGCCGGTGCTGACCGCGTCAATCTGCTGGGGCATTGATCCGCCCGGGACAACATCGAACTTCAACCCGGTGCGCAGGCTGATCCGCGATAAAACGTCAGCACTCAAGCCGTCTAATTGCCATTGTGCGCTAAAGGATGCCAAAGGCAGCATCTGGTCGGACGCTACCACCCTGACGCGCGGATGCTTGTCCAGCCAACGCTGCTCGTTGGTGCTCAAGTGCAGCCGTTCAGCACCGAGCAGGCCTAGATTGCCGCCACTCCAACGACGCAATATTTCCATCTGCTCGTTAGCCGGAATCGCCCTCAGCGCTGTATTGATGATGCGCAGCAACCGGGTGTTGTCGCGCGCAACAGCGAAGGCGAAAGAGTTGGATTCCAGTGTGGAAAAATCCGCCATTTGCACATTGTTCAGATGGTTGCGGCTGATCTGGTAATTGGTGCTGATGGCGTCGCCCAGGTAGACATCGGCGCGACCGAACGCCACGGCGCCGATGGCCTCGAAGACAGACGGGAATAATTCCAACCGCGCCCGGGGATAGAAGGCCTGTACGACATCGGGCGGCATGTAGTGATAGAGCATGGCCACGCGCTTGCCGGCCAGATCGACCGTCAAGGCCTGGGTGTCTGCGGTAGGGGTTACCAGCACGGGCTGATCATTGCCGTAGGAACGAGACAGGACCAACTGCGGGTCACCCGCCTCAAATCCGTTGGCGGTTCCGAGGAAGTCAATGGTGCCTTGCTTGAGCGCCTCGATCACTTCGTCACGGGTGTCGTAGCGACGAACTTCCACGTTGACGTTCAGCGCCTGGGAGAGCAACCGCGCGTAATCGGCAGTGATCCCCTCAAGTTCGTCGTTATTATTTGTCAGCTCGAAAGGCGCATAGTCCGGCGCGGAAACCCCCATGAACAAGGTACGACGCTCGCGCAACCAGTGCCAGTCCGCCTCGCTCAGCACCACGGACAAACCATTGCCATCCAGCGTGGCGTGCCCCAACAAGCGCAGCGGGTGAGGCTCATCCAGGGCCAGCGCCGCCATCGGCAGCAGGCCCATCAATAGGGCAATCATCAACTGTCGAATGCGGGTTGGGGTCATATCGAATCAGATCAGATGATTACGCTGGGCGAACTTGGCCATGTGCACCACCGACGACATGCACAACTTGTCCTTGAGCCGCGTCTTATAAGTACTGATGGTCTTGTGGCTCAGCAGCATTTGTTCGGCAATCTGGTTATTGCCCAGGCCCAGCGCCAACATACGTAACACCTCCACCTCGCGGTCCGACAGGCATTCCACCAACTGCAACTCCGAGGCCTGCAAATCATCGCGGCGCACCGAGCTGGTCGGTAAGCTGGGGAAGCAGCTGTAGTTGGACATCACGGCCTTGATCGCCTTTTGCAGCTCGTCCAACTCCCCGGTCTTGGCGACAAACCCCATGGCCCCGGCGCGCATGCAGCGAGCAGAGAAAAACTCCGGCAGGGACGATGTCAGTACCAGCATCTTGCATGGCAGGCCCAGCGCCTTGACCCGGCTGATCACCTCCAGCCCGCCCAGCTTCGGGATGGCCAAGTCAAGAATAATCAGGTCTGGGCGCCCTTCCCTGGCCTTCTGCACAGCATCCGCGCCGTTACCCGCCTCATCAATATCGGTAAACCCTTCTTGCTTGAGCAGGAACCGAACGGTTTGGCGAATAAACGGATGATCGTCGACTATCAATGCTTTGATCATAAAAATCCCATGGCAGGTAAGTAGCCTTCCACATCAAGTGGGACACAGGTACCTGTGAGAAATGACAGTGCCGACCAACGGTACTGTCTCTACTCAGGACGATAGCCAGGCTGTGCCTGGTCCCTTCGATTGAAAAAAGTTGAACACTTACAGCTAAACCAACACCGCCGGCTAGCTGCAAGTGCGCAACCTTAACAACGAAATGACGCTTCATCCGAAGGGATAATCCCATCAAAATGTAGGATTTATCCGAGCAAGGCGCCCCCCATCCTGCACGTGGCGACGCTTTCGAGCAGCCGACTAATCCGTGGTGCTCGGGCTCCAGAACGCCTGCACCACCAAGGTCGAGGTGGAAATACGCGCAACCAGCGCGTCCAGCTCGTCGCCGTCAACCGAGGTCGCGACCAGGGTGGCCTCGATCTCCACTTCTTCACTGCCAAATGGCCGAACATCGACATCGCTGGCCGGGTAGTTGCAGCGCGCCAATTCGGCTTCCAGCAAGACCATCACCGCCTGTTGCTGGCTGCGCCGCGCGATGACATAGAGGATGTTGGTGACCTCCGCCGACACCACGTCCAACGGCTGGCGGTTGATGTTGTTAACGATCGGGCGCAGCAAGGTGTTGGCCGCCAGCACAAAGAGCGTGCCCAGCAGCGCTTCCAGGATCAGGTCGGCCCCCGCACACGCACCGACTGCCGCCGATGCCCACAGCGTGGCGGCGGTGTTGAGCCCGCGCACGTTGCCTTCTTCGCGCATGATCACGCCGGCCCCCAGAAAGCCGATACCCGATACCACATACGCGACCACGCGCACAGCGCCTTCAGCGCCGCCGAGGCGGTTGGCCATGTCGACAAAAATCGCCGCGCCCACTGCCACCAGCACATTGGTGCGCAAGCCCGCCGTCCGTTGACGGTACTGGCGCTCGAAACCGATCAAGCCGCCGAGGATAAACGCCGCAGTGAGGCTGACGACGGTATCGACCAAGGAATTGAGGTTGATGTTGTTGATTGCTTGCATAGGAAATCTCCCCGTATGCGCACGAACCCTGTGGGTGCGGGCAAGCCCGGCCCCCACATTTAATCGTGATGTCGATTAAAGCGGTGCTGGTCAGCGTCGATGAGAGGGATTCAGGCAGGTGCCAGGACAGGCGCTGCCGGGATGCCGCTGCTCGCTTTTTTCAGGCGAGATAACGGCATCGGAAAAATGCGCGTTACCTTGCCAAGTAGGTGCCGATTACTGAAACCGGCCGACAACTGTCACTTGAACAAGTACCCACTGAGGGTCTCCGCTATTGATTAAAACGCGCGGAGTTTACGCCCCGATGTCAGGGGAGTAAACCGTAGGAAAACTTACCGATGGGGAACAAGCCGATGCTTCAGGATGAGTTCAGGAACCGAGTTCCAGGACTTACCAACATTCAAATGTGGGAGCTGGCTTGCCAGCTCCCACAAGAGACGGTGAACATTCACGATTACGCAGCACCGGGCCGATCCCGCTCAACAGACGCCAGGTATTCATTCACCCGCCCACCCGCCAACGCCTTGACCTGAATCGACACCCTATTCACCTGCCGCCCCATCGTAATACCGTCCCGCGTGCGCACCTGCACATACCCAAGTTTGGGCCAGAAGCGCTCGGCCTTGGCATTGCCGACAACCACCGTCAATCGCAACCACTGGGCGCCTTTGCTCACGGCCCACGTCTCAAGCTCCGCATGCAGCCGCCGCGCCAGCCCAGTGCCATGCCAGCGCGTATGCACCAGTAACAGCCCGATGTGCCACACACCGGTGGCGAGCAGATCTGCGGCGATGTTCACCACGGCAACCAGCTGATCATCCGCATCGCGGTAACCCAGCCAATACATGCGGCTGCAGCTCCAGCCCGCAGGCAGATCGCCGCGCAACTCTTCACGCGCTTCGGTTGGCGTGGCGGGTTCGCCGTTGACCGCGATGAAGTAGTCAGGCGCTTGCTCGAAAAAACGCTGCAGCTCGGCTTCATCACTGTCATGCAGTTCAACCACCCGAATAGCCTCGGTGGAGCAGCCAGGCAACCGCTGTGACTCAACATCCATGTTCAACGCCTTTCAATCATCCCGCGTCAGCACTTCCAGCAACTCGATCTCAAAACGCAAGTTGCTGTTGGGCTTGATATGCGCGCCCATCGAGCGCTCGCCGTAGGCCAGGTGCGCCGGTACAAACAGCGTGCGTACGCCGCCGACCTGCATGCCCATCAACCCCTGGTCCCAGCCCTTGATCACCCGCCCGGTGCCGATCACACACTGGAACGGCTTGCCGCGCTCCCAGGACGAATCGAACACCGTGCCGTCTTCCAGGGTGCCGGTGTATTGAGTGGTGATCAACGCGCCCTTGACCACGGCTTTGCCGGTGCCCGGGCGAGTGTCGGTGATCTGCAGTTCGTCGTTGCTCATGTGGGTCTCGTTGAATGCTTAAAGGCTGGGGTTTTCCCAGAATCGGGCAGGTTTGGCAAGTGTAGGAACAGTCTGATCAGCGACATTTCCCTTTAACTTGCAGGACGTTTCCGAGAGAATCCCAACCGCTTGCGCCGCTCAATTCGCATGGCTAGTCTTCGCCGGTCACTGCCAATTCAGTGACCGGGTTTAGTAGCCCACCGATGTGATTAGGCGCAAGGCGCCCCCTTCTGCAAGGCGCTTTTTTTCGGCCCTGCGTTATGGTGGCCGTGCGTAGGGCACCTTCGGGTGCACCGGTTTCCTAATCGCCGGTCTACTAACCTGCGTACGGTCGCCACCCCGTTTAGTAGCGAAGGTGTTGACTCTCTAACGCTTGATTAGGAGTTGAACCATGGACAAACTTGTCCCCGCACCACCCGCATCAGAACCGCCCTTCTTCACCACCACCCAAGAGCTCAGCTTCGAAGACGCCCTGGCCCACGCCAGCAGCGTGCTGCGTTGTGCCGCCGTTACGGCGCAGGCGGCGATTGATCAATTGGAAGGTGACTCACGCACATTGGTGATTTCGGTATTGCACCTTGTGGACATGGCCAGTGTGATGGTCGATCGATCATTGGAGTGCATGCAAGCGTAAAACAACCCATTTGTGGCAAGCGGGCTTACTGTGGCAAGCCCGCTCACCACAACAGGCCCGCGCTCCAGAACTAGTGCATTTACCTCCGCAACACCCTTGGCAGCGTTGGCCCTATAGCCAATGCCAGAACCGGCTCCAGAACCCACGCCCCAAATCATCCTTGCACCCTGCATATTGCGCCGCGTACATCTGCGAACGTGCCTGTACCTTGCTCGCCACCGGCGGCAGCCACGCTTTGGCGGCGTAGGTGCGCTGGCGGTAGCCGCCCCAGCCTTCGTGGTAGTTCAGGTATTGGCCGTAGGCGTCGTACTTGTACACGCCGTTGATGGTGTAGGTCTTGTCCATGTACCAGCCGACGAAGTCGATGGCATCATCAAAATCCTTACGGTTGGCGCCGCTGCGGCCGGTGCTTTTGCGGTAGTCGTTCCACACTTCATCCTTGGCCTGGGCGTAGCCGGCAGCCGTGGAGACCCGGCCCCAGGGGATGATCCACAACAGGTATTTACGCGGGGCCAGGGCGTCCTGATGGAAACCGGATTCCTGGTACATGATGGCGAACGGCACCTGGATCGGCACGCCCCAGCGCTTTTGCGTGACTTTGGCGGCGTCGTACCAATCATCTTTTTCGCGAAAAATGCCGCACAGGTCGTTGGGCGTGCGTGGCGGTGAGGTGCCGCACGCCGCCAGCAGTGAAGTGAGTAATAACAGTCCGACGGCTTTGCCTGCGCTCAAAGGGCACCTGTGCGTGATATGCGTAAAAGGCGGGTATTTTACGCATTCATTCAGGAGGATGGGTTATTGGGTTCACCATATAACCCTGTGGGAGCGGGCTTGCCCGCGAAGGCGGTCTGTCAGATAAACAGATGCTGACTGATCTACCGTATTCGCGGGCAAGCCCGCTTCCACATTGGAACGAGGATGTTGGTTAAATCGCATTCGGCGTGATGACTGCTGTTACTTCCAGCTCCAGCATCCCGCTGCTGGGCAACCCGGCCACGCCCACGGCCGAGCGTGCATGGCGGCCGTGTTCGCCGAACAGGCGGTGAGTGACGAGGAGGAATGGCTGCATTGCGGCGGCACCAGCACGAACTGGCGGTCGACCACCGAGGTGCTGCGCCCGCTGTCTTCATCCTTGAAGCGCAACAAGCCGTGCTCGGGCACCATCAACATGAACTCGTCATGGGCGTGGGCCCCGGTCTCGTAGGCACCGTTGGAATTGAAGACGCTGTAGATTTCACGCATCGCCAGACACTGCAGGGGAATGGAATGCTGACACCAGCATGTTGGGTGCCAGTGAAAAGCGGCGTCCTTGCCGCACAAACGGTTAAGCCAAAGGCGCGCGGCGCGTGGTCAGCGCAGTGCGACCGACGAAGAAGCTCAAGGCGGCGCCCAACAACAGCATGGCCAAGGTGCTCCAGGCCGCGCGGGAGAGCTGTTTGGCCGCGACCTCACCGGCTTCACGGGCTTTCTGCTCGGCCTGTTGCTTCAGCTCATCGACCTTTTGCATGGCTTGCTGATAAGCCTGGGCATAGTTGTCGACGATCTGCGCGGCTTCTGCCTTGCTCTTGCCAGTACGGGCCGCAACGATGTTGACCAGTGCGTCTTTATCCGCCGCATTCAACGCAGGCTCACCCGAGGCTTTTACGCGCTCAAACCACTGCTTGAGTTGGTCGCCCGCCTGGGCTGGGTTGGTGGCGGCATCCGTCGCCGTTTGCTTGCCATCGGCAGCGGCCTGGTCGGTTTTCTGCTCGACGTTGGCCGGGTCCAGCTCAGGCTTGCCGCTTTGCTTGAGCAAGGTGTCGAGCTGGCCTTGCAGGCTGTTCCAATCCAGGTGAATGCCCTGCTCGTCCAACTGCTGTTTGACGCTGTCGCTGATGCCCGGTGCTGCGGCGGCGATACCGCTACCGGCAGCAGACAGGCCTTTACCGACGACATTGCCCGCCGTGCCCACTACGCTCGATGCCAGCGCCGCCAGCAGCCAAGTGGTGAACAGCGTGGTCAGCGTCCAGGTCAGCACGCCGTGCAGGCCGCCGCGATCCGGCGCGGTACGCCCAGCCACAAAAGCACCGACGCCAATCGCTACCAGCGTCGACACAAACAGCCAGATGCCGGCACCCGTGCCGAAACCGCGCAACGGGTTACCGGCTTCCATCGGGTTGACGGCACTCGCGCCGATGGCCGTGCCCAACACACTCAGCACCAGGTAGGTCACCAGGGCAATTGCACTACCCGCCAGCACAGAGCTCCAAGACACGCGAAACGGTGAACGGTTGGTTTCATAGACAGTGGTCATGATTAATCCTTTGAGTGATTTGACCGTCTCAGTCTGGCGAGCGTCGTGGCGGTCGTCCTCATTCAAATGCACCAGTCCATCTGGTGCATTCGCACCCCGCCCCGGGCAACTTCTCTGCACTATCCTGAAGCCCGAGTGTCGTACTTCCCATGCGCCCATCCCCCGGAGAGACCATGACCCAGGACGTTCTTGCCAAAGAAACCAACCGCCGCCAATTGCAGCAGATCATCTCCGGATTGTCTGACGGTGTGATCCTGGCCGAGGTCGACCAGACCATTCTCTGGGCCAACGAAGCCGCGCTGACCATGCACGGGGTCAGCGAGGTCGAGGAACTCGGCGCCAATACCGAGGAATACGCCCAGCGCTTCGCCCTGCGCTACCGCAATAATCACCCTTTAGTGCTCGACAACTACCCGCTCAGCCGGGTGGCGGCCGGTGAAGAGTTCAGCGACGTGGTAGTGGAAGTCACCCCCGCCGCCGATGAACAACGCAGTTGGGTCCACCGCTTGCGCAGCCTGGTGTTGACCGACGCGCACGGTGAGCCGGAGCTGCTGGTGCTGATCCTCAGCGATGCCACCGAGTGGGCCAGCGCCGAGCAGCGCTTCGAAAAAACCTTCAACGCCAACCCGGCACCGGCGGTGATTTGCCGCCTGAGCGACTTGCGCTACATCAAGGTCAATCAGGGCTTCCTGGAAATGACCGGCTACAACCGCGACCAGGTCATCGGCCGCTCGGTGTATGAGTTGGACGTGCTGGAACAGGCCGAGCGCAAAGACCTGGCCATCCAGCGCCTGGGCGAAGGCGCGACCATCCCGCAGATGCAGGCCGAGCTGCGCCTGCCCGAAGGCGGCAGCAAACTGGTGATCGTCGCCGGCCAGCCGTTGGACATGAACGAAGAAGACTGCATGCTGTTTTCCTTCACCGACCTGGAGCCACGCCGCAAGGCGGAAACTGCCTTGCGCCAGAGTGAGGAGCGCTTTGCCAAGTCCTTCCGCCTGACACCGGTGCCGACCTTGATGTGCAGCGCTGCCAACCGCCAGGTGGTAGATGTCAACGAAGCGTTCATGAACATCACCGGCTATACCAGCGAAGAGCTGATCGGCAAGGCCATCGAAGATATTCATTTTATCGACAGCCCCCAGGCCGGTGCGCAGTTGTTCGCCACCCTGGAAAAAGTCGGCAACCTCGACGGCCAGGACCTCAAGCTGCGCAAAAAAGGCAACGAGGTGATCGACTGCGTGGTGTCTGCCGACACCGTGATCATCGAGGACGTGCCCTGCTACCTGCTGGTAATGATGAACATCACCGAGCGCAAACGCTCGGAACTGGAACTGGTGGCGGCCATTGAGGAAGTCATGCAGGACGCTTCCTGGTTCAGCCAGACCCTGATTGAAAAACTCGCCAACGCCAAGAGCGTCAACAGCCCCAACCTGCCCAACGTAGCGTTCACCGACCTCACGGCCCGTGAGCGCGATGTGCTGGGCTTGATCTGCGAAGGCCTGGCCGACAAAGAAATCGCCTCGCGCCTGAAACTTGCGCCCAACACCGTGCGTAACCATGTGGCCACGGTGTACTCCAAGCTGGGGGTGCACAGCCGTAGTGCAGCCATCGTTTGGGCCCGTGAACGCGGGCTGTTCGCCGGTGAACTGCGCGTCAAAAGCAAGAAATAGAGTGCAAATGCACTAGTGCGACCAGTGCAAATTCGCCTTATTCCCGAGGGAAGCGGTGCTTAACCTTGAAGAGTGGGCACAGGGCCTTTGGCCCTGTGCCGTAATGAGTTGATCTCTTGAAGGAATGCACGATGAAAAGCGAACAAGTCAAAGGCGCCGTCGAGAAGGTGGCTGGCAAGGCTCAGGGTTTTCTCGGCGACTTGACCGGTGATGAGCAATTGCAAGCCGAAGGCGTTGCCCGCCAGGCCGCTGGCCAACTGCAGCAAACCTATGGCGACGCGCTGGATACCGTCAGTGATTTTGCTCGCAACAAGCCGCTGGCGACCGTGGCTGTCGTCGCCGGCGTCGGCCTGTTGGTGGGCCTGTTGCTGCGCCGTCGTTGAGGGGGCTAAGTCGCATGTTTACCCTCTCCCAGCTGCGTAATTGCATCGAAGAAGGCCTGTCGCCGCTGACCTGCGAGTTCACCCTGTGCCGGGATGCGTCCTTGACCCTCAAGGTCTTCGACGCCGAAACCGGCCGGGTCGACCTGGTGGTCACCGGGATCAGCACCAATCGGCTGCAGACCCCGCAGGAAGTGGAAAAAATGGTCGAAGAATTGCGCTACGAACTGCAAAGCAACACTGTCGGCAAGAATGTCGCCAAGCTCACGCTGGATGATTTGCCTTTAACGACGAACCAATGAAATAGAACACCCCACCTCCAACGATAAACGCCCCAAGCATGTAAAACATGAAGGGGGCCGGCAGGCTGGCCAACACCAGCCCACACAACACCGGCCCCAGCGCAGCCCCCAGGTTGGACAGGTTCTGCGCCCCGTAATACATGCCGCGCAGGTGGTCCGGGGCAATCCGGTCGATAAACATGTACTCGGCCGGAAATACGATAATCTCCCCCACGGTAAACACCGCCATCGCCAGCACCCACCACAGCACGCTGGTGGCCAGTGCAAAGCCCATCACCCCGAGCATGAACATGCCCAGGCCAGCGATCAGCCACTGGCTCAGATAGCGGTGCGAGATGCGCCGGCCAATCACGTACTGCAAGGCAATCACCAGCGCCGCATTGGTGGTGAGCACGGCGCTGATTACCGTGTAGGTATATTCTGCGGTGGTGGTCGTCACCAGGTACTGCGACAGGTAGGCCGTGAACTGCCCGAACACCACGGCACTGAGCAGGCCGCCGAAGGTGAAGCACACCAGGCGCCGGTCCCGCAGCAGCACACGGCCGACGGCGAAAAACGACACCGGTTTCTGCGTAGCATCAGCGGTGGCCAGCGTGCGGTCGCCCCAGCGCCAATACAGCAGGAAAAACCCCACGCCCAGCAGCGCCGAAAGGATGAACGGCAGGCTGATGTCGAGCTTGGCCACCATCGCGCCAAAAAACGGGCCGACGGCATAGCCGATATTGGTCAGGGTGTACTTGATCGAAAACACTTCGCTGCGCGCGTCTTCGGGCAGCAAGCTGGCGAAACCGGCTTTGACGGCAATGTCGATCACGGCGTAAGCCAGGTTGATCAGGATCAGGCAGCCATAGAACAGCCAGATACCGTGGGCCACTACCGTGCCGATAAACCCCAGTACAAACAGCGCACTCAAGCCGAGCAGCAGCCGGTAACTGTTGACGCGATCGACCAGAAAACCGCCGTACACACTCAGCAGTGAGCCGACAATCAACGAACTGCCGATCACCAGGCCCACCTGGGTAATGTCGAGGCCGAAGTGATGAGTGAGGTAAATGACCAGGTACGGAAAGGTGATCGCCTTGGCCAGCGTCAACAGCAACGTGGCCAATAGCAACAGGTTAACGCTGCGCGGGTAGTGTCTTATTGTGGCAAGCATCCTGCTCTCATTCTTTGAAGGTAACGCGACCTGTGTGGCCGGTTACCTTACCGCAAGAGCCAGGAAAAAAGACCGGTCATTTCTTGACGGGGGTGATCTCGAGGATAGTGCCGTTGGTGGTTTTGAGCAGCACGAACTTGTCACCCACGCGGGCCCATTGGCTGTCGGCTTCAGGCTGCTTCAAACCGCGCTTTTTCCAGTCGCTTACGGCGGATTCCTTGCGCATCAGCATATCCGGGGCGCGGTCGCCTTCTTTCAAATCGCGTGCGTTGATGCTCGAAGGCTTCACCGTTTCCTGCGGGGTATCACCGGCTTGCACGACAAAGCTGGCGGTGGACAGGCCCGCGGTCAGCAACAGGCAAGCAGCTAGGGTATTGGACTTCATGGGTGCTCCTTCAATGAATGATGCGTACCCAGCTTCGGACCGCGGGCGCACGCAATCATTCACAGCCCCCTCGAAAGAGAAGCTCGGTAGCGGGTTTATCAGATAAGATCGCCTTTTTTTTACCCGAGATAAGGAAATCCAATGTCTGGCACTTTTTTCTGGATCATTTTCATCAGCGTTCTGAGCGTGCTAACACTCTACGTGATCGGTCTCTACAACCAGTTGGTGAGCCTGCGTAACCGCTTTAAAAATGCGTTCAGCCAGATAGAAGTCCAACTCAAACGACGCCATGACCTGATCCCGAATCTGGTGGAAACCGCCAAGGCTTATATGACCCATGAGCGCGGCACGCTGGTAGAGGTCACCGAGGCCCGCAATGTCGCCGCCGCCTGCCTCAAGCTTGCGGCGGCGCAACCGGGCAGTGCAACGTCCATCGCACAGCTTGGTAAAACCGAGGGTCGACTCAATACGGCCGTGGATAATTTGAATGTTTCGCTCGAGGAGTATCCGCAGCTGTATGCATCGGAAAACATGATGCAACTGAGCGACGAAATGACCAACACCGAAAACCGCATCGCGTACGCACGCCAGTTTTTCAACGACGCGGTGATGGACTACAACATTTTCCGGCAGAAATTTCCGACGGTGTTGATGGCAGAGGCATTCGGCCACGGGTCAGACGCCACGTTGCTGGAGTTTGCCGACAGCGAGCAGATTAAAAACGTGCCGACCGCATCCTTTACCTGATTCCAGCCACGGATGGCCGCATGAACTTTTTTGACCAACAGGATCGAGCCCGGCGCAGTGCTGTGTATCGCATGCTCTTGACCATAGCCATCGTGCTGAGCCCGGTGATATTCGGCACCTGCGTCTGGGCGCAGATCGATGAAGCCGACTGGCGGGTGCCTATGGTGATCTGTGGGGTGATGCTGCCCTTTATGGCGGTGGGCTATTGGTACCAAAAACCGCAAGCTGAAGGGCGGAGGCAGTGCCATTGCCGAACGATTCGGCGGGTATTTGATCAGCCTGGACCCCCATGAGGATGACCGCTGGTTGTTGGATATTGTTGAGCAAATGGCTATCGCCTCCGGCAACCCGGTGCCTCTGGTTTATTTGCTTGATACCCGTGGCGTCAATGCCTTTGCCGCCGGGCGCACGCCGCAGGATTCCGCCATTTGCCTGACCCTTGGAGCGCTTTACATACTCAACTATGAAGAAGTACAAGCCGTCGTCGCCCATTTATTCAGCCAGATTTACAACAACGACATGCGCGTTGATACACGAATGACGGGGGTGTATTTAGGCATCGCGTGTCTGGCTTTATTGATTGGGCTGGCAGGCGGGTTCATGTTCGTTGTCGGTATGGGCTGGATTTACCTGGCCTTCCTCGCCATGTCCCGCGTGCTTCGCCATCGAAAATACCTGGCTGACGCCTCAGCGGCCCAGTTCACCCGAAACCCGCAGAGTGTGGCAAGCGCGCTGAAGAAGATTGGCGGGTACGAATACGGCTCGGTGATCAGTTGCAGGGAGCAGGAAGATTTTCTTCAGATGTTTTTCGCCATGCCCTACGACGAACTCGGTAAGCGCCTTGCGTCTCCTCACCCACCGCTGAAAAAGCGTATCCGGCGCCTCGATCCCGATTGGGATGGCGAGTACCCCGATGTCCCACCGCTGGAGTCGCTGGTCGGCGATGATGAGCTGGCCGAGGAAAATCGTCGTCGATGGGACATACTGGGCGCCGTCACGGCCCCTCATTTTGCGGTCAACGACGCAGGCGAAGAGCCCGCATACCTGTACCAGGCCCAGCTGTCACTGAGCAAGATTCCCGATGGAATCAGGGCGGCTGCGCGCCATACCGACGGCGCACAAGTATTGATCTACCGGCTGCTCCTCTGCGTACAGCCAGACGTGCGCGATCAGCAACTGAAGCTGATCAACGCTGACCCCAACCCGGTAATCGCCCACTACATGCAGGTATTGGAAGCGCCAATGCGTGACTTGGACCGCTACCTGCGCTTGCCGCTGTTCGACCTTTGCATTCCAGCGCTCAAACAGTTGCCGGCCGACGAATACGAGATCTTCACCAACAATATGATGGTATTGGCCGGCGTCGACGATCGTACTTATCTGATGGGCTGGGCCCTGCTGCATATCCTCAATACGCAGATATTGCAGAGGCCGAAAGCCAAAAGTAAATACACACTGGCTCAAAGAGAGAGCGACGTTACATTGCTGCTCTGGTTAGTGGCCAATACGGGCCACAGAAGCGAAGCACAGATGGAATTGGCTTACTACCGTGCTTGCGATGTACTGCCCTTCTATACCGCACCAGTGAACTGGCTCCGCGAAGGTGAGGGGCTGGAGAGGTTTAATAAACCCTTCAAGCGGCTGCAGCAGCTCAAGCCAGATGAGAAAGAGATCCTGATGGAAGCGGTCGCCGTTTGTATCGAAAACGACGGTCATATCACCCACGAAGAAATCGAACTGATGCGCGCGATTGCCGACATCCTCGACTGCCCGATGCCAGAGGGACTGGAAACCCCCTCGATTGAAACCGCCGAAGCGTCCCCATTGCCGGCGTGAAATAATTACTGTAATTTTTCATGAAATTTCTCGACATAAATTTCATGAACCAACAACAAGAACTCGACGCCCTCGCCGTCCTGATCCACGACCTGCGAAAACACAAGAAGCTCACCCTCGCCCAACTCGCGCAAAAAATCGAGCGTTCGGTGGGTTTCCTGTCACAGGTCGAGCGCGGCCTGTCGCGCCCCACCGTCGCCGACTTGACCGCCATCAGCCACGCCCTCGATGTGCCCACCACCTAATTCTACAGCCTGCCCAAACCCAAAGCGGTGGGCTGGGTCACCCGCCCCAACGAGCGGCGCACGGTGTATTACGCCAATGGCATCACCGACATTCTGGTCTCGCCGAGCATGAACGGCGCCTTTTCGATGCTCGACAGCCTGCTCGCGCCCGGCGCCAACAGCGGCGAGCAAACCATGAGCGACCGCGCCGAACAGGCCGGTTTTGTGCTGGAGGGCGAGTTGACGCTGTGGGTCGAAGGTGAGGCCGACGCGGTCACCCTCGGCCCTGGCGACAGCTTCCACCTGGCCAGTTTTGCCCATTGCCGCTATGCCAACCTGACTGATCTGCCCGCCCGCGTGCTGTGGGTTTACAACTAGGAGCAACACCCGTGAAAAACCAGTCTTCCACGTTGCTGGCCGAAGTACGGACCTTTCGCCAGAACCACCCCGAGGTGCGTTACGTCGACCTGATCGCCCTGGACATTCCGGGGCACTTCTACGGCAAGCGCTACCCGGTGGACATGCTGGAAAAGGTCGCCGCCGGCAGCCCGTTGAAACTGCCGCAGAATGCCGTATTGCTGGGCGCACAGGGCGGGCTGTTCAAGATTGGCGATTATTGCTTCCACGACGGCGACCCGGACGCCAACCGCCGCCTGGTACCGGGCACGCTCAAGCCGGTGAGCTGGGAGTCGCAGCCGCTGGGGCAGATGCTGATTACCTCGGACGGCACCGAAGCCCCCATCGAGTTCGAACCCCGCGAAGTGCTGGCCAAGGTGCTGGAGCGCCTGCACAGCAAGGGTATTCACCCGGTGGTGGCGTTCGAATTGGAGTTCTACCTGTTCGACAAGAAGCTCGACAACGGCTTGCCGCAATTCGCCCGCGACCCGCTCAGCGACGACACCGATGACCAGCCCACCCTGCATATCGAACGGCTGTCGCGCTTCAGCGAGGTGCTCGACGACATGGCGCAAACCGCCAAGGACCAGGGCATCGACATCACGGTGATCACCGCCGAGCTCGGCCCCGGCCAGTTCGAAATCAATTTCGGCCACCTGGAAGACGGCCTGCGCGCCGCCGACTGGGCCGCGCTGTTCTGCCGCAGCACACGTGGCGTGGCGCTCAAGCACGGTTACCGCGCCAGCTTCATGGCCAAGCCGTACCTGCAATTCCCCGGCAGCGGCATGCACGTGCATGTCAGCCTCTACGACGCGGCGGGCAATAATTTGCTGGCGGCGCACCAGCAGCAACCCCTGCGCCATGCCGTGGCCGGTTGCCTGGAGCTGCTGCCGCATTGCATGCCAATCTTCTCGCCCAACCACAACGCCTTCCGCCGGCTGGGTGGCACGGTCAACGCGGCAACCCGCGCCAGCTGGGGTTTTGAAGACCGCGACGCGTGCGTGCGCATCCCCGAGTCCGACCCGCGCAACCTGCGCATCGAACACCGCCTGGCCAGCGCTGACGCCAACCCGTACCTGGTGCTGGCGGCGATCCTGGCTGGACTTGAACATGGCCTTGAAGCCAGGCAAGAACCCATCGCGCCCTTGAACGAAGACCGCCTCAGCGGCACTGACTTCCCCGTGGAAATGCTCGATGCGGTACGCGCCATGCAACATCAACCGGTAGTGCGCGATAAGCTGGGCGCAGAATTTGTCGACGTGTATTGCGAAAACAAACGCCAGGACCACCTGGCCTTTCAACAAGAGATCAACGCGCGGGAATACCGCTGGTTTCTCTAACCCCTGGAACCACCGATGACCGAGCAAAGCGCACCCGCCCTAAAGGAAATCTTCAACGTCGAACGCCTGCAACACATCGCCACGCAGATGTCGGCGGTGTACCCGGCGTTCGACGCCAAGGGGTTTCTCAAGCACGCCAAGGCCGGGCTCGCCGAGTTGTCGGTGATGCAGCGCATGGCGCGGGTCAGCGAAAGCCTGCACGCGGTGATCGCGCTGGATTACGCGCAAACCCTCAAGCTGCTCTACGCCCTGGCACCGCGCCTGAACAGCGCGTTTGTCAGCCTGTTCCTGCCGCATTACGTGGCGAGTTACGGCCAGGATGATTTCAAGCGTTCCATGGCCGCGCTCAAATACTTCACCACCTTTGGATCGGCCGAGTTCGCCATCCGCCACTTTCTGTTGCACGACTTCCAACGCACCTTGGCCGTGATGCAGGAATGGTCACTGGATGCCAACGAACACGTGCGGCGCTTGGCCAGTGAAGGCTCGCGCCCTCGCCTGCCGTGGTCGTTTCGCCTGGCCGAGGTGCAGGCCAACCCCGAGTTGTGCGCCTCGATCCTCGACAACCTCAAGGCTGACAGCAGCCTGTACGTGCGCAAGTCAGTGGCCAACCACCTCAACGACATCACCAAGGACGACCCGGACTGGGTGCTCAGCCTGATCGAAGGCTGGAACCTGGAGAACCCGCACACCGCGTGGATCGCCCGCCACGCGCTGCGCAGCCTGATCAAACAAGGCAATACCCGCGCGCTGACGCTCATGGGCGCCGGGGCCAAGGCCGAGGTGGTGATTGGTGAGTTGAACGTTACACCCGCGGCGATCAACCTCGGTGAGCGCATCACCCTGTCGTTTACGCTGCAATCCACCGCCGCCACCGCGCAAAAGCTGGTGGTGGACTACGCCATCGACTACGTAAAAAGCGCCGGCCACAGCGCGGCCAAGGTGTTCAAACTCAAGACATTCACGTTGGGCGCAGGCGAGCACCACAGCATTCGCCGCGAACAACACATCCGTGAACTGACTACCCGCAAGCACTACCCTGGCAGGCATGCACGTGCTGGTCAACGGCGAGCGGCTCGCCAGCGCCGAGTTCGACCTGCTAAAACCCTGACCTTAATCAAAGAAAAGGCTCTAGCTCGGGCCTTTCAGCCCTAAAAATTGTCGAACAATCCTGGATTTTGTTGTTGCGATCAATTATCATCCGGCGCCTTCTCACTGCCCGTTGGGCAGTTGTTTCAATGTGTCACCCGAGGCGCCAATGTACTGTTTGCAGCGTTTTTCGTTTCACCGCTCTTTGATTGTCATCAGCCTGGGGCTGTTTACCCATTCTGTTAACGCCGCCCTGCAACCCATGGCCGAAGCCCCGCTGGCCAGCGACACCGAGCTGCATTGCCACTTCAACCGCGACGCCAGCACTGACTGCACCACCACCCAGCACTATACGATCCTCAAACCCAACGGCCGCGAAATGCTCTCGCGCATCGACTTCGACTATTCCGAAGGCGATACCTTTGAAGTGATCAGCGCGCAATCCACCCAGCCTGGCGCCAAGCCGATCGCACTGGACGCGGCGCAAATCGACACGCGCACCGCACCCAACCCGGACCAGGGTTTCAGCCGCGACAAGCAGACTTCCCTGGCGTTTCCAAACCTGCGCGTGGGCACACAAATTCGTTTCACCGTGCGCGAACATCGCGCGGCCAAACCGCTGGTGACGCAGTTTCACTACGCCCTGATGTTCGGCCCCAGCGCGTTCCGTCGCGACCACGTCAAGGCGCGCTTTACCGCCGAGCGGCCGATCCAGTGGCGCAGCGAGCTGTTCGACGGGTTCACGGTGACGCCATCGGCCAATGGCAAGACCTTGGACGTGGTGCAAAAGAAACCGACCTACCTCAACTACATCAATGAATCTTCCAGTGCCACGCTGCTGCGCGTCCCGCGCCTGGAAGTCGGCAGCGCCGTGGATCGCCAGGCGTATTTCGGCGATTTTGCCCAGCGTTACAACCAGATTCTCGGAGCCAACCTGCCTGCGCAAGCCGCCGCCGCCGTAGTCGCCGCGCGCAGCTTGCCACCGGCCGAACAGGTCGCCGCGCTGATGCAGCACATCAACGATCACTACCGCTACCTCGGCGACTGGCGCGCTACGGAGCGCGGCTATGTGCCGTTCAACCTGGAGGAAATCGAGCAGCATGGTTATGGCGACTGTAAAGACCTGGCGATTTTGCTGACCGCCATGCTCAAGGCCAGCGGCATCAAGGCCGAGACCGCCTGGGTCAGCCGTGGCGATGTGGCGTATGCGTTGCTGATCCCCGGCACCAACGCGCCGAACCATGCGATTGTGCGCGCCGAAGTCGACGGCCAGGTCTGGTGGCTCGACCCGACCAACCCGGTTTTCGCCCCCGGCCAAACCCTGCCCGACATCCAGGACCGCTGGGTGCTGGTCAACAATGCCCAGGGCCAAGTGCGCGAAGAACAGATCCCGCTGGAACGCCCCGAAACCACCCTGCGCCTCGACAAACAGGTGCATTTCGACAAGCAGGGCAATGGCGCCACCCAGGCCACCATCACTTTCAGCCGCTTGCCGCTGATGCAAATGAGCGTGGCCGACCGCCAGCAAGGCACCACCGCCACCGACCAGAACATCTGCGCCAACTTCGGCAACGAAATCAGCGACTGCCAGATCACCCGCCAACCCACGGCCTTTGTGGTGCACGACGGCTACACCGTCAGCGCGACCATGAACGACCAGCGTGCGCTGGAAAAACTGGCGAGTGACTATGTCTACACCGATGAATCGCTCAAAGGGCGTTGGGACGGCTTCATCAACTACCGCCGCCACCACCAGCAGGCCGACCTTGACCTGGGTAACCCCCAGACCCACGATTACAGCTTCACGCTGACAGGTGGGCAGATGGAAAAAGCCATCCCCGGCTGCCAGGTGCGCTCGCCGTGGTATGACCTGGATCTGGAAGGGAAACGCACCGATGACGGGCTGCGCTATCACTATCGCCTGAGCCAGAAGACGCGCTGGCTGACCCATGCTGAAGTCGCCAGTGACGCGTTTGGCAAGATGATTGACGAGGCGCGGGCGTGTGCGGAGCAGGTGCATCAGGTGGTGAAGCTCTAACCGCACTGTAAACGCAAATCCAATATTGGAACCGGCTTGTGTGGGAGCTGGCTTCTGTGGGAGCTGGCTTGCCTGCGATGGCATCAACTGGTTCTGCCTGATACACCGAGGTGTCTGCATCGCAGGCAAGCCAGCTCCCACATTTGTATCTCATTGCATCAGAGGGATACTGTGTTGCAGGCAAGCCAGGCCCCCACATTTCTGATCCGGTTTGCTCAGTGGGATTCGCCGAGCAACAACCCCTGCTCCCTTGCACACAACTCCACCACATAATCCCACAACACCCGCAGCCGCACCGACTTGTGCAGCTCCCGCCGCGAGCTGATCCAGTAGCTGCGTTGAATCCCCTCCGTCGGCAGCAGCGCCACCAAGTCCGGGTCACCCGCCGCCATAAAGCACGGCAACACGGCAATCCCCAACCCCGAGCGCGCCGCCTGGTGCTGGGCGATCACGCTGGTGCTGTGGAACACCACCTTGGGGTTGCGGCAAAAGCTGCTGAGGAACTTCAGTTCCTGGCTGAACAGCAGGTCATCGACATAATCGATCCAGGCATGCACGGCGAGGTCTTCGCGTTTTTCGATCGGCGGGTTGCGGTCCAGATAGGCGCGGCTGGCGTAGAGCGCCAGGCGGTAGTCGGTGAGTTTGCGCGTGACGAGTTGATCGACGCTGGGGCGTTCGAGGTGGATGCTGATTTCCGCTTCGCGGTTGAGAATGCTGACGAAACGCGGCACGGCCACCAGCTCCACTTCCAGCCCAGGGTAACGGTCGAACAGCCCGCCCATGCGGCTGGCGAGGAACATCACGCCCAACCCTTCGGCCACACCGAGGCGAATCTTGCCCAGGGGCGCGGCGCAATGGGTGAGTTCGTCCTCGGCCAGCAGCGCGACGTTTTCCATGGCTTCGGCATGTTTGAGCAGGGCTTCGCCGGAGGGCGTCAATTCGTAACCCTGGGCGTGCTGCACAAACAGCGCGGTGCCGAGGCTTTTCTCAATGGCCTCGATATGTCGGGCCACGGTGGCGTGCGTGGTTTTCAGGCGCTGCGCGGCGGTCAGCAGGCGGCCGCTGCGTTGCAACTCGAGAAAAAACCGCAGGTCATTCCAGTCGAACATGTCGCCTCCAATGCGAGAGCCGGTGCCGCGCTGTTTAAAAACGCACAGCAGCTGGGTAAAAACTAACATTTTTAAGACGAAAACTAACAACTAGGATGGAGCCAATAAGAAAAACAAGCGAGACCTCAGATGCCCATTGCAGCTGCTGAATACGATTACGTGGTAGTAGGCGCCGGCCCCGCAGGCTGCCTGCTGGCCAATCGACTGTCCGCCAACCCCGCCCACCGCGTGCTGCTGCTCGAAGCCGGTGGTCGCGACAACTATCCCTGGATCCACATCCCCGTCGGCTACCTGTTCTGCATCGGTAACCCACGCACCGACTGGTGCTTCAAGACCGAAGCCCAGGAAGGCCTGCAAGGCCGTGCGCTGAGTTACCCGCGTGGCAAAGTGCTGGGCGGCTGCTCGTCGATCAACGGCATGATCTACATGCGCGGCCAGGCCCAGGATTACGATGGCTGGGCCGCCGAAGGCAACCCGGGCTGGGCCTGGAAAGACGTGCTGCCACTGTTCAAGCAGAGCGAAAACCACTTCGCCGGCGGCTCGGAATTTCACAGCGACGGCGGCGAGTGGCGCGTGGAGCAACAGCGCCTGCACTGGCCGATCCTGGATGCCTTCCGTGATGCGGCGGCGCAAAGTGGTATCGCACCGATCAACGACTTCAACACCGGCGACAACGAAGGCTGCGGCTACTTCCAGGTCAACCAGAAGGCCGGGGTTCGCTGGAATGCGGCCAAGGCGTTTCTCAAGCCGATTCGCCAGCGACCCAATCTGACCGTGCTGACTGAAGTTGAAGTGGACCGCGTCGTACTGGAAAACGGCCGCGCCTCGGCAGTGGTCGGGCGCCAGCATGGCCAACAGATGAGCTGGAAGGCACGCAAGGAGATCGTCCTGTGCGCCGGCTCCGTGGGCTCGCCAGGTATCCTGCAACGCTCAGGGATAGGCCCTGCCAACGTGCTCAAACCGTTGGGAATCGATGTACTGCATGAGCTGCCCGGCGTGGGCGGCAACCTGCAGGATCACCTGCAACTGCGACTGATCTACAAACTGGAAAACGCACGCACCCTGAACCAGATCGCCGGCACCCTGTGGGGCAAGATGGGCATGGGCCTGCGCTACCTGTATGACCGCAGCGGCCCGTTGTCGATGGCGCCAAGCCAGCTCGGCGCCTTCGCCCGCTCCGGCCCGGAACAGACCTCGGCCAACCTTGAATACCATGTGCAGCCACTGTCCCTGGAGCGTTTTGGCGAGCCGTTGCATGCGTTCCCGGCGTTTACTGCGTCGGTGTGCGACCTGCGTCCGCAAAGCCGTGGCCGTATCGATATTCGCTCGGCCAACCCGGCCGATGCACCGCTGATTCGGCCCAACTACCTCAGCCATCCAGAAGACCTGCGCGTAGCGGCCGACGCCATCCGCCTGACGCGCCGCATCGTTGCGGCGCCCGCCTTGAGCCAATTCAAACCGGTGGAATACCTGCCGGGCGATTCGCTGCAAACCGAAGAACAGCTGCATGAAGCCGCTGCGCGCATTGGCACGACCATCTTCCATCCGGTGGGCACTTGCCGCATGGGTGATGACACGCATGCCGTGGTCGACGCCCAACTGCGTGTGCATGGCGTGCCCGGCCTGCGCATCGCCGATGCTTCGGTGATGCCACGCATCACGTCCGGCAACACATGCTCGCCTACACTGATGATTGCGGAGAAAGCTGCGCAGTTGATCCTTTCGCCGAACACAAGGAGCCTCGCCCCGCAGAGAGAAACGGTTCATGCAATCTGAATAGCGGCGCCGCACCCGGCGCCGACAGTGGAACAACAATAAATAATCACTGTGAGGGTTACCCGATGTCAGAACATGCTCAACCCCTGGGCTCGGCCGTCCGCGCGAGCACCGGCAGCGAATCAAGAAAAGTCATCTTCGCCTCGTCCCTGGGGACGGTGTTCGAGTGGTATGACTTTTTCCTCTACGGCGCCCTGGCGGCGGTGATCAGCAAGCAATTCTTTGCCGGGGTCAACGACACCACGGCGTTCATCTTTGCCTTGATGGCCTTTGCGGCCGGCTTTGTCGTACGCCCATTCGGCGCGCTGGTATTTGGCCGCCTGGGCGACATGATCGGGCGCAAATACACCTTTCTCGTCACCATCATCCTGATGGGCGTGGCAACCTTCTGTGTCGGGCTATTGCCGACCTACGCCAGCATCGGCATTGCCGCGCCGGTCATCCTGATCGTGCTGCGTATGCTGCAAGGCCTGGCGTTGGGCGGCGAGTACGGCGGCGCAGCCACCTACGTGGCCGAGCACGCGCCGGCCGGCAAACGCGGCTTGCACACCAGCTGGATTCAATCCACCGCCACCCTCGGCCTGCTGTTGTCATTGCTGGTGGTGCTGGCCTGCCGTTACTTCACCGGCGACCAGTTCGAAGTGTGGGGCTGGCGTATTCCGTTCCTGTTTTCCATCGTGCTGCTGGGTATTTCCACCTGGATCCGCATGAGCCTGCATGAGTCGCCCGCGTTCCTGAAAATGAAAGAGGAAGGCAAGGCCAGCAAGTCGCCGATCCGTGAGTCTTTCGGCAAGTGGGAAAACCTCAAAGTAGTGCTGATCGCGCTGTTCAGCATTAACGGCGGGCAAGCGGTGACCTTCTACGCGGCGCAGTTTTATGTGCTGTTCTTCCTCACGCAATTCCTGAAGATGGACCCGGCCCTGGCCAACATGCTGCTGATTATCAGCGTGGTCATCGGCGCACCGTTCTTCATTCTGTTTGGCTGGCTGTCGGACAAAGTGGGCCGCAAACCGGTGCTGATGCTCGGCTTGCTGCTCGCCACGGCGCTGTACTTCCCGATCTTCAAGGGCCTGGCGCACTACACCAACCCGGCGATGGACCAGGCCAGTCGACAAGCGCCGATCACGGTGTTGGCCGACCCGGCCACCTGCACCTTCCAGTTCGACCCGGTGGGCAAGGCAAAATTTGACAGCCCGTGCGACAAGGTCAAGACCTTCCTGGTCAAGCAAGGCCTGCCCTACAGCAGCAGCGCCGCGCCAGCAGGCAGCCCGGTGCAAGTGAGCGTGGGCGATGTGCGTATCGACGGTTTCGACGAAGCGGCCCTGCGCGGCGCCGTGACATTGGCCGGCTACCCGACTTCGGCGGACGTGGCGCAGGTCAACAAGGTCATGGTGGTGGTGCTGATCGTGGTGCTGATCCTGATCGCCGCCATGTGCTACGGCCCGCTGGCGGCGTTGATGGTGGAACTGTTCCCGACGCGAATCCGCTACACCTCGATGTCGCTGCCCTACCACATCGGTAACGGCTGGTTTGGCGGGTTCCTGCCGACGGTATCGTTTGCCTTGGTGGTGTACACCGGCGATATCTTCTATGGCCTGTGGTATCCGGTGGTGGTGACTGGGGTGAGCCTGATCGTCGGGTTGTTCTGCCTCAAAGAAACGCGGAATGTGGATATCAATAACAACTGATCTGCTGCTGGGAGGGGGTTGCTTGCCTCCTCCCACAGTTGGTTTTGTTTCAGTCACACAAATTGCTGTACATCCATACAGATAATGGTTGCTCAAATCCTCCTGACTAAGCATCCTGCAAGGCATCAACCCGATCTGATGTGATGACCATGCGGCTGTACCTCTGTGAAAAACCCTCCCAGGCCAAAGATATCGCCGCTGTGCTCGGCGCCAGCCGGCGCGGTGACGGTTGCTGGCTGGGCAATGGAGTCACAGTCACCTGGTGCATCGGCCACCTGCTGGAAACCGCCCCGCCCGATGCCTACGACGCCAAATACAAGCGCTGGGAGCTGGCCGACCTGCCGATCGTTCCGGAAAAATGGAAGATGCTGGTCAAGCCCAAGACCGCCAGCCAGTACAAAGCCGTAAAGCGTTTGCTGGGAGAAACCCAGGATCTGGTGATCGCCACCGACGCCGACCGTGAAGGCGAGATGATTGCCCGCGAACTGGTGGAGCATTGCCGCTATCGCGGGCCGATCCAACGCTTGTGGCTGTCGGCGCTGGATGACGCCTCGATTCGCAAGGCACTGGCGGCGCTCAAACCGGGTGCCGAAACCTTCAGCCTGTATCACTCGGCCCTGGGTCGCTCGCGCGCCGACTGGCTGATCGGCATGAACATGAGCCGTTTGTTTACCTTGCTCGGGCGCCAATCCGGCTATCAAGGCGTGTTGCCGGTGGGCCGGGTGCAAACGCCCACCCTGCGCCTGGTGGTGGACCGCGACCGCAGCATCGCCGATTTTGTGCCGGTGGCTCACTGGGCCATTGACGTGGACCTGCGCCACGAACACATGACCTTCACCGCTCAATGGCGCGCCATGGAGGATGCGTGTGACGACCAGGGGCGCTGCCTTAACCCGCAGCTGGCTCGCGACGCTGCCGATGCGATGCGCAATGCCGCCACCGCGCGGCTGGTGAAGCTGCGCACCGAACGCATGCGCGAGGTGGCGCCCCTGCCCTTCGACCTCGGCACCCTGCAGGAAATCTGCTCCAAAAAGCTCGGCCTCGGCGCCCAGGAAACTCTGGATATCGCCCAATCTCTCTACGAAACTCACAAAGTCATCACCTACCCGCGCAGCGATTGCGGCTACTTGCCCTTAAGCCAGCACGGTGACGCGCCGAAAATCCTCGCCGCGCTGGGCCGCGCGGATCCGGCAGTCAATGAGTTGATGGCGCATATCGACCCCCAACGACGCTCGCGGGCGTGGAACGATGCCAAGGTCAGCGCGCACCACGGCATCATCCCCACTGGCGCGGGCAAGGATGTGGGGCAACTCAGCGGCAAACATCGCGCGGTCTATACACTGATTCGCGCGCGTTACCTGGCACAGTTCCTGCCCAACCATGAATACGATCGCACCCAGGCGGATTTCGACTGTGCCGGCCAAGCCTTGTGCGCCGTGGGAAAGGTTGTGATCGAGCCCGGCTGGAAACGCGCCTTGCCCGAAGCGCTGGCCCCTGCCAAAGGCCGAGAGACACCTGCGCCGCAAGCCTTGCCGACGCTGGTGCAGGGCCAGGATTACGCGGTGGCCAAGGTCAACCTCAAGGACCTGTGGACCCAACCGCCCAAGCCGTTCACCGAAGGCGACCTGATCAAGGCGATGAAAAACGTCGCCAAACTGGTGGAAGACCCGCTGCTCAAGCAAAAGCTCAAGGACACCACCGGCATCGGCACCGAAGCCACCCGCGCCGGGATTATCCAGGGGCTGCTGGACCGTGGTTACCTGGTCAAGAACGGCAAGGCCCTCTCGGCCACTCCCGCCGCGTTCAGCCTGATCGACGCAGTGCCGCGAGCGATTGCCGACCCGGGCACCACGGCGATCTGGGAGCAGGCGCTGGACATGGTACAAAGCGGTGAAATGAGCCTTGAGGAATTCGTCGCCAAGCAGGCGGCGTGGATGAGCAAGCAAGTGGCACGCTGCAATGGCATGCGCATGACCATCACCGGTCCGGCCAGCCCGGCGGGCCGAGGTGCCACACCGTGGAAAAAGAAGCGCAAGACGGCGCCACGCAAGACAACCGCCAGCACCAAGCGGGTTAAAAAACCGACAAACGCTGGGTAAACGTCGAAAAAATCCGGCAAATGACGTTTTTCGACGGGTTTAACGCCGCTTTGGACCTTGCTCCGGCGTAGGCCGTCTAGGATTCTGTAGGGACCCGCTGACTTCCTAACAACAACACCGGAGTGGCCGCCATGAAAACCGTCGCACAAGTGCTCAAAGCCAAGGACCAGAAAAACCAGGACGTCCACACCATTCAGTGGGACCACACGGTATTTGAGGCGCTGGTCCGGATGTCAGAGAAAAACGTCGGGGCATTGCCGGTGGTCAAGGAAGGCACGGTAGTCGGGATCATCAGCGAACGTGATTACGCACGCAAAATCATGCTCAAAGGCCTATCGTCGGTCACCACAAAAGTCCATGAGGTAATGAGCTCGCCTGTGATCACCGTGGATACCCACAAAACTGTCGAAGAATGCATGAACATCATGACCGACAGTCACCTGCGTCACCTGCCCGTGGTCGAAGACGGCAAACTGCTGGGCCTGCTGTCCATCGGTGACTTGGTGAAAGAAGCCATTGCCGAGCAAGCTGACCTGATCAAACAGCTGGAGCAGTACATCCGCGGCGAATAGGGGAACCCATGCAGGGCACGCTGGAACATCAAGAGGACCACCTCGACACCCTGTACCGGGCGATGGCTGAAAGGCGCTTCGTGGTGCTGACCGGTGCGGGCATCAGTACGTCGTCGGGCATCCCGGATTATCGCGACAGCGAAGGCGTGCGCCGGGGCATGGCGCCGATGATGTACCAGGAATTCCTGGCCACCCCACAAGCACGGCGCCGTTACTGGGCACGGGCGATGCTGGGTTGGCCACGGGTGCGCATTGCCCAGCCGAACAAGGCCCACCTGGCGCTGGCGACGCTGCAGCAACGCGAACGCATCAGCGGGCTGATCACGCAAAACGTCGATACGCTGCATGACCAGGCCGGCAGCCAGGATGTGATCGAACTGCATGGCAGCCTGCACCGCGTGCTGTGCCTGGATTGCCAGCAGCGCAGCGAGCGCGATGTGATCCAGCGGGTGATGGAAGATCGGAACCCTTACCTGGCCGGCGTCGATGCCGTGCAAGCACCCGATGGCGATACGCTGCTCGATCCGGCTTTTGAAGAACGCTTCCAAGTCCCCCACTGCCCGCACTGCAACGGCCAGCGACTGAAACCCGACGTGGTGTTTTTTGGTGAGAACGTCGCCCCGGAAACGGCTGCCAAGGCAATGGCTGCGGTGCATCAGGCTGAGGGTTTGCTGGTGGTGGGCTCATCGCTGATGGCTTATTCGGCGTTTCGCCTGTGCAAGGCGATGGTGGAGCAAGGCAAGCCGGTGATTGCCATTAACCTGGGCAAGACACGCGGGGATGAACTGTTGCAGGTGAAGATCGAGGCGTCTTGCGAGCGGTTGTTGCCCTTGCTGGTCGAGCGATTGGGACAGTAGGCACACTGTAAATTCAATTGTGGGAGCTGGCTTGCCTGCTCCCACAGGGTTCGCGCGTTGTATTGGCTAACGGCCCACCGAGACCAACCGCACAAAAAATGACGCCCAAGTCACGTTTTCCCGCATTCCCCCGTCCCCACAACGATTTATGTAGTGATCAAAAAAAATCACTACATAACCGTTGACGTAACCTTTTTACCCTTGCATTATCGAGACGTCTCCCGGATCGGGAGTGTTGGTAACACGTGTTTTGAACAAGCTCGTCTGACCGCCGAGCTGTTTTTTCCGGATGTGCACTGCCCACAAGGCAGATTGATGAAGCTGACCGGCCTGCAAGGATCGGTACAAGGAGCTCAATCGCTGCTTGTCTTCGTTATGAAACCATTGCGTAGCAGTTCATCAGCAAGACTACATGCATCAGGCTCAAGACCCTGCCCGTATTCGGCAGACAGTCACTGACGCCCGGTTTTCGAAGCCGGAGACAACTAAGCAGTTTTAACGGAATCAACTGATAGATCGCCAACTGGTCAAGGGGCTTACATTATGAATCTGAACAACCAACCCACTATCGATGAATTGGCTGAGATGTTTGCAGCGCAGAAAGACACACTCGACGACCATATCCTGTGGGTCGAAAAATCGGGCCAAGTTCATATCGACTGCGTGGCGCCCCACACCCTTGAAGAAGAGTTCGATAAAAACAACCGCAAACTGGCGGCGCGCCTGAAAATGTACCGCCGCGGCCAGGGTTATGTCGGCAAGAAGGCCGCCGCCGATGAGAACTTTATCGAGCAAGTTTTCAACACACTTAACAATGCCTGGGCGTCTTTCAAAGACAGCTCGCAAGTTAAAGTAGTCGATCGCTACTACTAAGTAATACTTGCCCTCTGTGGGAGCTGGCTTGCCTGCGATAACGGTTTAACTGCCAACACTTTTGTTGAATGTTAACTGGCTATCGCCGGCAAGCCAGCTCCCACATTTATTTGGAGCACGCTCAGAAAGTTGGAAAGCGGCCTTTCGCGGCCTCATCGCGAAAAATATCAAACAACACCTGCGCTGCCGCCGACAGTTCGTGCCCAGGTTTGGTCAGCACGCCAATCGGCCGCTCGATCACCGGATTGCTCAAGGTGATGCAATGGGCGCCCGCCTCTTCCATCTGCTGCGCGCACAACGCAGGTACAGCGCTGACACCCAGGCCATTGGCAACCATCTTGCCCACCGTCGCCAATTGATGACTTTCCAGCGCCACCGGCAACTTCATCTGCAAGGCGCCCAGGTGTTCCTCCAGCATCACCCTCACCGTGGAAGGCCGCTGCAGGGTAATGAATGGCTGTTCCAGCAAGGTTTGCCAGTCGATTTCGCTGCACTGAGCTAACGGTGAATCACCCGGCACCACTGCAATAAAGCGGTCAAGGTACAACGGGGTGAACGCCAGCGACGAACCGTCGGACGGCTCGAATGCCACGCCCAGCTCCACCTGGCGGTCGCGGACCATCTCCAGCACCTGCTCGTTGATCAGGTCGTGCACCGTCACATTCACCTGCGGGTAACGTGCGCGGAATATCTTCAGGATCGGCGGCAGCAGATTGCCTGCAAACGACGGCATCGCGGCCACCGTGACCCGGCCCCGCTGCAAGGTGAAGCGCTGGCGCAGCTCATCCTCGGCGTTGTCCCAATCGGCAATCAAGCGACGCGCCAGCGGCAACAACGACTCACCCTCAGGCGTGAGCGCGACATTGCGCGTGTTGCGGCTGAACAAGCGGCCGCCCAGGCCCTCCTCCAGGCCCTTAATGGTCAGGCTCAACGCCGACTGGGAAAGGTGCAGGCGCTCGCAAGCAGCGGCGAAACTCAGGCTTTGGGCCACGGCGAGAAAGGCACGCATCTGTTTAACGGTCATGAGGCTGCTCCGGGCGGCGGGACGACTATGCTGTTTTCTAAATCAATCAACCTTAAAAAACAACTTAACAAATTAATCCATCGGCGCAACACTCCAGTCTGCTGGCCCACATACAATAAAAGAGGTGCATATGGCAGGTTTCGATAAACGCGTGGCGTCCTATGAAGAAGCGCTGGCAGGCCTGGAAGACGGCATGACCGTACTCTCCGGTGGCTTTGGCTTGTGCGGCATTCCGGAAAACCTCATCGCCGAGATCAAGCGCAAAGGCACCCGCGACCTGACCGTGGTTTCCAACAATTGCGGCGTCGACGGTTTCGGCCTGGGCGTGTTGCTGGAAGAAAAACAGATCAGCAAAGTCATCGCGTCCTACGTGGGTGAAAACGCCCTGTTCGAGAAGCAACTGCTCAGCGGCGAAATCGAAGTGGTGCTGACTCCCCAAGGCACCCTGGCAGAAAAAATGCGTGCAGGCGGCGCCGGCATCCCGGCTTTCTTCACCGCCACCGGCGTCGGCACGCCCGTCGCAGAAGGCAAGGAAACCCGTGAGTTCAACGGTCGCCCGTACCTGATGGAAGAGTCCATCACCGGCGACTTCGCCATCGTCAAAGGTTGGAAAGCCGACCACTTCGGCAACGTCATCTATCGCCACACCGCACAGAACTTCAACCCGCTGGCCGCCACCGCCGGCAAGATCACCGTGGTCGAAGTTGAGGAAATCGTCGAACCGGGCGAGCTGGACCCGGCGCAGATCCACACTCCTGGCATCTACGTCGACCGGATCATCTGCGGCACCTTCGAGAAGCGCATCGAACAGCGCACTGTCCGCAAATAATCCGCCAGCCCAAATAATAAGGAGACAAAACATGGCTCTTACTCGCGAACAAATGGCTCAACGCGTCGCCCGCGAAATGCAGGACGGTTTCTATGTGAACCTCGGCATCGGCATTCCAACCCTGGTGGCCAACTACATCCCCGAAGGTATGGAAGTAATGCTGCAATCGGAAAACGGCCTGCTCGGCATGGGTCCGTTTCCTACTGAAGAAACCATCGATGCCGACATGATCAACGCCGGCAAGCAAACGGTGACGGCTCGCATCGGCGCTTCGATCTTCTCCTCTGCCGAGTCCTTCGCGATGATCCGCGGCGGCCACGTCGACCTCACCGTGCTCGGCGCGTTTGAAGTGGACGTACACGGCAACATCGCGTCGTGGATGATCCCCGGCAAATTGGTCAAGGGCATGGGCGGCGCCATGGACCTGGTGGCCGGTGCGGAAAACATCATCGTGATCATGACCCACGCGTCCAAGGACGGTGAGTCCAAGTTGCTCAGCCAATGCAGCCTGCCGCTGACCGGCGCCAAGTGCATCAAGCGCGTATTGACAGACCTGGCTTACCTGGAAATCGAAAATGGCGCTTTTGTCCTCAAGGAACGCGCACCTGGCGTCAGCGTTGAAGAGATTGTGAGCAAGACCGCCGGTAAACTGATCGTCCCGGACCACGTTCCAGAAATGCACTTCCAGTGAGGACAGATTCCATGCAAGACGTCGTGATTGTTGCTGCCACCCGCACCGCCGTGGGCAGCTTTCAAGGTTCGCTGGCCAGTATCCCGGCACCGGAACTGGGCGCCGCCGTGATCCGTCGCCTGCTGGAGCAGACCGGCCTGGACCCGGCGCAAGTGGACGAAGTGATCCTGGGCCAGGTCCTCACCGCCGGCAGCGGTCAGAACCCAGCGCGCCAGGCGTCGATCCTCGCCGGTCTGCCCCACGCAGTACCAGCGCTGACCCTGAACAAGGTCTGCGGGTCGGGCCTCAAGGCCCTGCACCTGGGCGCCCAGGCGATTCGTTGCGGCGACGCCGAAGTCATCATTGCTGGCGGCATGGAGAATATGAGCCTGGCGCCGTACGTATTGCCTGCTGCGCGCACCGGTTTGCGTATGGGCCACGCCAAGATGATCGACAGCATGATCACCGACGGCCTGTGGGATGCGTTCAACGACTATCACATGGGCATCACCGCCGAGAACCTGGTGGACAAGTACGACATCAGCCGTGAAGCCCAGGACGCGTTCGCCGCTGCTTCCCAGCAGAAAGCCGCTGCCGCGATTGAAGCGGGTCGGTTTGTCGATGAAATCACACCAATCCTGATTCCCCAGCGCAAAGGCGAGCCGGTGGCCTTCGCCGTGGACGAACAGCCGCGCGCCGGCACCACCGCCGAGTCCCTGGCCAAGCTCAAGCCCGCGTTCAAGAAAGACGGCAGCGTCACCGCCGGCAACGCCTCCAGCCTCAACGACGGCGCTGCTGCCGTGCTGCTGATGAGCGCCGACAAGGCCAAGGCCCTCGGCCTGCCGGTTCTGGCGCGTATCGCCAGCTACGCGAATGCCGGCGTCGATCCAGCCATCATGGGCATCGGCCCGGTATCGGCCACCCGCCGCTGCCTGGACAAGGCCGGCTGGAGCCTGGGCGACCTGGACCTGATCGAAGCCAACGAAGCCTTCGCCGCGCAATCGTTGGCGGTAGGCAAAGAGCTGGAATGGGACGCCGACAAAGTCAACGTCAATGGCGGCGCCATTGCCATCGGCCATCCGATCGGCGCGTCAGGCTGCCGCGTACTGGTGACCCTGCTGCATGAAATGATCAAGCGCGATGCCAAGAAAGGCCTGGCGACGCTGTGCATCGGTGGCGGCCAGGGCGTTGCCCTCGCACTCGAACGCAGCTGATTCAAAGAGCAACATGAGAAAAGGCCCGGTTCCACGAAAAACCGGGCCTTTTCTTTTTACGCTGTCTTCCTGAAAAAAACACGACACAACTGTGGGAGCTGGCTTGCCTGCGATAGCGGTTCACCCCTTGGCAAATGTACTGCCAGACACACCGCCATCGCAGGCAAGCCAGCTCCCACAATGGCCTCTACTGTCAGCCAGAGCGCGGCACTGCAAACACCGCATTCGCCCGCGCCACCACCTTCTCGCCCACCTGCAAGCTCACCGTAGCAAACCCTTCGGGCACGGCGTGAGCGATCATGGCGAGTTTTTCCTTGGCGTGAGGCTTGAGGTGTACGCCAGCCCACGGGTGGCAGCCATCATCATCAGCCGCGCAAATCCCATGGGATGCTTTGCGTAAATCCGCCAGAATCGCGATGCTTAAAGCAGCGAAGATCAAATATGGGCTTGCCCGCTCGCCACAATGATCAGCGCTTCATGCAGCGCTGATACCGATCATCCACGCGCTTGGCAAACCACGCCGTGGTCAGGTTGCGGGTGATCTTCGGGCTCTTGAGTACGATGCCCGGCAAAATCGCCCGTGGCATCGGCTTGCCGGCCGCTTTATCAGCCAGGGCAAACACGCGGTTGTAGAGGGTGGTTTGCTCAAAATCGAGTTGCTCACCCTTCTCCAACTGGCTGCGGATGCTGGGGTTGCGCATGTCCAACTTCGCGCCCAGGGAGCGCACCGCCAACTCAGTGGTGCCCGGCAGCAATGAACCATAGCGGATCAAGTCCCCGTCCAACGCCAGCTCGGTGCCGGTGACACGGCTGACAGCCGCCTGGAACGCAGCGTTGCGGCTGGCGTACCAGCCCGCATTGAAGTCGGCAAAGCGATACAGCGGCTGGTCATAACTCACCGGGTAGCCCAGCAAGTGGGCAATACCGAAATACATACCGCCGCGCCGCGTGAAGACTTCCCGGCGAATCGTGCCATCCACCGTGTAGGGATAACCCCGCGCCTGTTTCTGCGCAAAGTCGATGCTGACTTGCATGGGGCCTGCGGTATGCACCGGGTTGAAGCCGCCAAACAACGTATTGCCCAACGGCACTACACTGATGAAATCGTCAAAGATCCCACTCAGGTCCTTCTCCGTGCGCGCAGCACTCAAGCGCTCGGCGTAAGTCTTGCCGGTGGGCGAGCGCAATTGCAGCGCGCTGCGCACCACAAAGGCTGGCACATGGACTTTGCCCGCGCGCCGCAGGATTTCATCCTGGGCAATCTTGCCCATGTTTGGCACCGGTGGGTCGACTTGATAGGTGGATTCTTGCTCGGTCACCGCAAGAACCGCGCAGATATTTTCGGTGCTGGGGTAAATCTTCTGGGTGTCGAAGGCCGTGTAGATGTCCTGAGCCCAGCCTTTACGGTCCGGCACCGTCGCCGGCAGCAGCCGCACAATCTGCGCTTTCACCTCCGCCTCGCTGCGCTCCGGCTGTTGCGGGCTGCGTGAGGTGGAACAACCGGCCAGCACCAGCAACGTGGTGAGGCACAGGATCAGGCGGCTTGAATACATGGGGCTTCCTTGGATAACGACGGGCCGGGCATTGCGCATATCGACAGGTAAGTCTAACCGGGGTTCGGCGACTTGCAGCACTCGCCAGCCACACACTTACGTGACAGGATCTGTCATCGACCATTTGCCGGGCTGGGCTTAAACTTGGCGTTTGCGCAGCGCTGACAAGGACTACTGAAACATCCCACGCCACACCCGGATAAGCTCTACAGATATCGCCTGAAAACCTCTGCAAAGTCCTTCGCCTGATCACACAGTGCGAGGGATTGCAGATGGTTTTTTTCGGTAAAGCTCCGTTTTTTGGGGCTGCCTTTTGATCGCCGCCACCAGCCAAACCATTGGCCTTCTGGTGCTGGCCGCCATGGATTCCAAGACGCGCGACGTCGAATCCGTTCTCAGCGACTTCCGGCAATGCCTCAACACCTACGACGCCTGGGCGGAAAGCTTCTTCAGCTTTTCGGCACTGGATGTCGAGCAGGTCTTCAGGGTCGGGGATGAAGTGGCGCTGGTCGCGCCGATCGATCGTTCCCTCTTTCCCAGCTCGACCGTTGCTGCGTGCAAGCAAGACGGCACCCTGACCCTCGTGCACATGTTCCAGAGTGCTCGATTCGTGCCGATTGGCAACACGCCAGTGGTGTTGCAACGCATCGATCCAAACGGCGGCCCGCTGGGCGACCCCATCCGCAAAGTCATCGGGCCCAGCGGTATTCTGGAAATCACCGAGTGTGATCGCAACCAGAAGTACCGGGTCAATTTTTACCCCAACGTTTCCAAGGAACACTTCAAGGCGCTGTATGCCTCTTATCAGTCGGTCATCGCGCCACTGGAAGGCTGGCTGCGCAGCGAGTGGAGCGGCACATTTGCGCCGCTGTGGAAGGACTACTCCGAGGCTAATTTCCTCAAGCGCTATCTCTCGCTGCATCAGGCTTACGCCAAAGGTTTTGGCGATGCACTGAGCTCACTCTGGGACAGCCTCAAACAGCTGGTTGAATGGCTGGCACACCCACTGGCGAATGCCGAAAAGCTGCTGCACTACCTGTCCCAGGCCGAGTTCGAAAAGCTGCTGAAGGTCAGCACCGAAACCCTTGCCAAAGGCCTGCTGATACTCAGCGATGAACCGCTGCTGTTTATCTACATGGCGGCCATGGTCAGTTGGCTGCGGCTGATGCCGCCGCCGTATATGAACGAGGTGCTGGGAGAGATCGGCGTCGAGGTGCTGATCAACGTGTTGCTGTGTGTTGCCACGGCCGGGATGGGCGTTGTGATACGCCTCAGCAGCAAGGTGCTGGGCAGCATCAAGTCGCGTCGTGCGCGCGAGTGGCTGGAACACATGGCCAGCCAGTTCGGCAAATCTCCCCTGGATACGCACGTTGAGGCGGCTAAGCCGATATTGCTCGCCGGGCCGGCGACTTCGATCAACACGGTAGCGGGTGCGCCGTTGAAGGCTGGGGAAAATCTGGTTGCGAACGCGGTGCCTGCGGTTCGTAAGAAGACCCAGCAGACGACGTTGGTGCGCCAGGAACATGTCGATGATGTGCCTGTCGCGGCGAAAAATCCCCAGGGAGATGCGGCGGCGCCTGCGGATAAAACCGCCACCAATGGCTGCCCGGTGTCGATGGTTACCGGCGAGGAATTGCTCACCCTCACCGATGGCGCGCTGGACGGGATTTTGCCGTTTGAGTGGACGCGGTTGTACCGCACCAGCGCGGTGGAAATGGATTGCGGGTTGGGGTTTGGCTGGAGTCATTCGCTGGCGCAGCGGTTGGTGGTTTCGGGTGATTCGGTGGTTTGGACGGATCATGAGAATCGGTCGACTGCCCTGCCCTTGCCGACTGCTGCTCGGCCAGCGATTACCAACAGCCTGGCCGAAGCCGCGATCTACTTGGGTGCCCTGCCCGATGAGTTGGTGCTGGCTCAGGCATCGCGTTTTTATCACTTTTGCGATGGTCAGCTGACAGCAATCAGCGACGCGTATGACAACCGACTGCGGGTTATTCGTAATCGTTTGGGCCGGATTGAGCGGCTAGATAACGGTGTAGGCCGGTCTTTGTTTTTGCGCTATGAACTGGGCCGCATTGTGGCGGTGGACTATCAGGTTCATCGCGCCAAAGGCCGTGAGCCGTATGTGTGGGTGACTGAGCAGAACGTCGTTTCCTACGCCTATGACGACGCTGGACGACTGGTTTCAGCGACCAATGCCGTAGGCGAAAGCGAGGTTTATCGGTACGACGATCAGCACGTCATTCTTGAGCGGCAATTGGCCGGTGGGGCGAGTTTTTTTTGGGAATGGGAACGGGCGGGTAAGGCGGCGCGGTGTGTTCGGCACTGGGCCAGTTTTTCGCAGATGGACACGCGATATGCCTGGGATGACAACGGCAAGGTTACGGTTCACAACGCTGATGGCAGTCAGGAAGTGTATGTCCATGACCAGCGCGCGCGGCTGGTGCAGCGGGTTGATCCTGATGGTGCTGAGCACTTCAAATCCTACGACGACAAGGGCCGACTGACGGTTGAGCAGGACCCGCTGGGGGCGGTGACGGCGTATCAGTATGACGATGCTGGACGCTTGGTGGCGTTGTTTCCGAGGGAGGATGAGCCGACATCCTACGAGCATGACAACGGGTTCGTACGGGTTGTGCGGCGCGGTGAGGCGGTTTGGAAGTATGAGCGTAATGAACAGGGCGACGTTACGCGTCAGACAGATCCTGACGGCAACGTTACGGACTACACCTACAACAAACACGGGCAACTGGTTGGGGTGTGGTATCCGGATAACGGTTGTCATCGGCTGGTCTGGAATGAGCGTGGGCAGCTTATTGAGGAACAGCTGCCGAATGGTGGGGTTAAGCGGTATCGCTATGACGATGTTGGGCGACAGGTTGCGCGTGAGGATGAGCATGGCGCGCTGACCCAGTATCAGTGGGACGGTGTGGGTCGGTTGGTTCGTGTCGTACTTCCTGGCGGTGCCACGCGAGAATACAGCTACAACCCGTACGGAAAAATCACCTCCGAACGTGACGAATTGGGCCACGTCACCCGCTACGAATACGCTGACGGCCTGCACCTGATCAGCCGCCGCCTCAACGCCGATGGCACCCAGGTCAACTACCGCTACGACAACACCCGGTTACTACTGACCGAGATCGAAAATGAAGTCGGCGAAACCTACCGGCTTGATTACCACCCCAACGGCCTGATCCAGCAGGAAATTGGTTTTGACGGTCAGCGTACGGCCTACGTCTACGACCTCAACGGCAACCTGCTGGAAAAGACCGAACACGGCGATGACGGCAGTCAGCTAGTCACCCGCTACGAGCGAGACCCTTCCGGGCGGCTCGTACGAAAAACCCTTCCCGACGGTGGAGTGGTCGATTACGCCTACGATCGCCAAGGCAACCTCCTCAGCGTCGACGACGGCCACTGGGCGTTAGCCTACGAATACGACAGCCAAAACCGCCTCACCGCCGACCACCAAGGCTGGGGCACCCTGCGCTACGGCTACGACGCCTGCGGCCAACTGAAGAACCTGCGCCTGCCGGACAACAACCGCCTCACCTTCAACCACGACAAAGGCGGCCACCTCGCCACCGTCGAACTGAATGGCAAAACCCTAACGTCTCACCTGTTCAACACCGGCCGCGAACGCCAGCGCCAGCAAGGCCAACTGCTCAGCCACTACCACTACGACGAGCAAAACCGCCTGCACGCCCACGCGGTGACCCAGGAAGAACACAAGCTCTACCGCCGCCACTACGACTACGACAAAACCGGCAACCTCACCCGCCTGCTCGACACCCGCAAAGGCGAACACCACTACCACTACGACCCCCTCGCCCGCCTGACCCGCGCCGATCACTCGCAAGACCAGCAGGAGCGTTTCGGCCACGACCCGGCGGGTAACCTGCTGATGCAGGATCGACCCGGCCCGGACATCGTGGCGGGGAATCGGCTGGTGATCCAAGGCGATCATCATTACGACTATGACGCCTTCGGCAATCTGATCCGCCAAAGACGCGGTAAAGGCCATCAACTCGTCACCGAGTATCGCTACGACTGCCAGCATCGGTTGATCGGCGTTACTCAACCCAACGGGCAAACGGCCAGCTATCGCTATGACCCGTTTGGTCGGCGGATCAGCAAAACCGTTGATGGGATAACCACTGAGTTTTTCTGGCAAGGCGACAAGCTGGTTGCGGAGCATCATGCAGATCGCCATCGCAGTTACATCTACGAACCGGACAGTTTCCGTCCGCTGGCATTGCTGGAAGGTTTCGGGCCGAAAGACACCCAGCCCTTCCACTACCAACTCGACCACCTCGGCACACCGCAGGAACTCACCGCGCCCGACGGCGAAATCGTCTGGTCCGCGCATTACCGCGCCTACGGCCAGATCAGCCGCCTCGACATAGAGAAAATCGACAACCCGCTGCGCTTCCAAGGCCAATACTTCGACGCGGAAAGCGGGCTGCACTACAACCGCCATCGCTACTACAATCCAGATATTGGTCGCTATCTAACACCCGACCCCGTGAAGCTGGCGGGTGGGATCAACGCGTACCAGTACGTGCCTAATCCTACGGGGTGGGTGGATCCGCTGGGATTAAGTTGCAAAGTTGAAGGGTGCCCTGAATCAAGAATAGCCCCCCTTCAATCAAGCAAAGCCCCCGTATTAGATTCGCATGAAAAATCAGGAGGGCATCTAATTAGAAAGCACGTAGGTCAAACCGACGCCCAGCTAATCGAAAGGCTTGAGTCAGAGCCTACTATTCCAGCAGCATCTACATTCAGAACTTTAGAGGAGGCAGAAACACTCGTATCCAAAAGCTTAGCCGCAAACAGCCAAGAAATACTGGATTTCCTAAAAGGAAAAAAAGATAAGCTTCTCATTAGAGAGAGCTCAAGTCAGCCAATAGGAGTTAGCGTCATTAGAGGGACTGAAAAATCAGTGCCCGCATTCAAATTTTTGCTGGTTTTAAAACGAAAGCAGAACATGCCGAAAGGCTACCTAATACTGACAGGATACCCATTAGAAAAATGAACACACCACTGACAGAACTCCAGCAGTTTTTTGGCGCCTATTTCAATCAGGACTGGGCTGAGGAATACTCATCTGCAGATGAAGTCATTGATTCATTTTTACAAGACTCGTCTAGAGACGTAATCATTTCCGTCAAAAAAGAAATCCTTGAGCTGATAAACTCCTACACAAATGAGTCAGATTTCCAAGAGAACCTACTGTACGAACAGTATTGCTACTACTATTACCCTAATCAATGGGCAACAGGAATATTGTGGCTTAGCCATATAATAAATAAGTTCGAAAACCACTTGAGCAAAAACAATTAACCAAAAAAAACCACAACCGTTCACACTGAGCCATGAAAACAAAAAGACAGCCAAGCATGGAAATAATCTATGGACTATTGTTTACTTATAACATTGAAAACACAGACAACCTTGAAAGAGAAGCACTTATCTCATCAAAAAACGCAAACAAAGAAAAAGAACTTACAGAAATTTTTGACGCACTGACCAAACCAGAATTTCTAGCTTATACAAAATTTTAACAAGAATGGTTCATTTCCTCAATCGAGCACTACCTATCAAAAAACGATAATTTTGACGCCATTTTTAAAACAATGACAACCTATTTTAGTGCCCCCATAACAAATCAACAAAGCTTTATGCAAACCCTTCTAAATCGTCTAAAACAATACAGCAGGCAAAAGTCAAACCCACCCATTATTTAAATAGCCACAAACATTTACAACGAACCTATCAATTATGGATCACCGATGAAATCACGTAAGATCACCGTCATCAGATACGGCGTACGTGAAAGCGCAACAATCGAATACGAAGGGAGCAAACCTACCCTTCACTTACTGATGAACGATGAAACACGACGAACGTACACAGCACTGGATCTGTATGATTGCTTTGGTTTAATGAGGGCAGACTTAAAACATATAAAGTTTTTATGCAAAGGATCAAAAATCAACGTCCATACATCAGGAATGTCTTCGCACATGTCTAACGGCCTTGTGGCCTACGAGATGACAATGGGAGTTCCTGAAGGCGAGCTTGTGCATATCTTCTCTTATGAAGAAAGCGATCTCACCAACGACATACAGGCGCAACACGACTTTTGTCAGCGCTGGGCAGAATCGGTATAGGTGGAGTACGAAGAACTTACAGCGAGCAAACTTGCTCGCTGTAAGGTTAAATTGCGCTTTTAGATCCCCGCCAACGCCAAATCCATCGCAAAATACGTAAAAATCAAATCCGCCCCCGCACGCTTAATCGACCCCAACGTTTCCCGCACCACCCGCGCTTCATCAATCGCGCCCGCCTGGGCACCGAATTTGATCATCGCGTACTCACCACTGACCTGATACGCCGCCACCGGCAAGCGCGAGGCTTCGCGGATGTCGCGGATGATGTCGAGGTAGGCACCGGCCGGTTTGACCATCAGCGCGTCTGCGCCTTCCTGCTCATCGAGCAGCGATTCGCGCACGGCTTCGCGGCGGTTCATTGGGTTCATCTGGTAGCTTTTGCGGTCGCCTTTAAGTGCGCTGCCGCCAGCTTCGCGGAACGGGCCGTAGAGGGCCGAGGCGAATTTGGTGGAGTAAGCCATGATCGGAATATGCGTGAAGCCGGCGTCGTCCAGGGCGCGGCGAATGGCCTGGACCTGGCCGTCCATAGCAGCAGACGGTGCGATGACGTCAGCACCGGCGCGGGCGGCGGCCACGGCTTGTTTGCCGAGGTTGACCAGGGTCGCGTCGTTGTCGACGTGGGCGCCGTGCATCACGCCGCAGTGGCCGTGGTCGGTGTATTCGCAGAAGCAGGTGTCGGACATTACGATCATTTCCGGCACGGCGTCCTTGATGATCGAGGACATGCGCGAGACCAGGCCGCGCTCCTTCCAGGTGTCGCTGCC
Source organism: Pseudomonas sp. R76 (assembly GCF_009834565.1). GTDB lineage: Bacteria > Pseudomonadota > Gammaproteobacteria > Pseudomonadales > Pseudomonadaceae > Aquipseudomonas. Next base: position 2,492,434 of record NZ_CP019428.1, on the reverse strand, counting down.
GTTGGCGTCCAGGTGGTGGGACACGCCAAAGGTCATGACCGACTTGATCCCGGCGCGGGCATAGCGCTCGATCTCACCGGCCAGTTTTTTTTCTGGAATACGCACCACGCCCGGCATGCTGGTGATCGGCACAAAGTCGTCGATTTCTTCTTCGACGAAAATCGGCAGTACCAGGTCGTTGAGGGTGAATTCGGTTTCCTGGAACAAGCCACGCAGCTCCGGGGAGCGGCGCAGGCGACGTGGGCGGGCTTGGGGGAACTGGCTGGTCATGGGTTTCCTGGGTGGCGGCAGAAATAGTTGGGGCGAAAGCTTATGCCCCTTGGCCCCGGCAGTACAAACGCCAAGGGGCCAATAGTGTATTGCGCAGCCCGTAACAATTCATTGATCTAGAGCTGTACTCGCCCTTCGATGCACACCGCCACCGCACCGCCGATCCAGATTTCATCGCCGTGGCGCTCCACGCGAATACGCCCGGCGCGCCCAATGGCCGAGCCTTGGCTGACCACGTAGCGCTCGGGCGCAAGGCCTTCGCGCAACAGCCACTGGGCGATGCCGGCGTTGAGGCTGCCGGTGGCCGGGTCCTCCTGGACACCGTCGCCAGCGACAAAGGCGCGCACTTCGAAGTGCGTGTCTATGGCGTCACGCGCCGGGTCACAGGGCGCGATAACGCCAATGGCCAGACCGTGCAGTTGCGCGTAATCCGGCTGTAGCCCCAGCACTTGGTCGCGATCAGCGAGCATCACTGCCAGCCAGTCCGCACCATTGTCGACCCATTGGCTACGCACAATGGCGTCGGGCGCCAAACCCAAACCACGGCGAACACGCTCCAGCAAGACTGCCTCAACCGCGCCAGTGCGCAACAACGGCGGTGCAATAAACGCCAACTCGTTACCTTCACGACGGACACGCACCAGGCCGATTTCGCACTCCTGAATGATCTCATCGCCTTTGGGTATACCGCCCGCCTGCAGCCAGGCATGGCAACTGCCCAGCGTGGGATGCCCGGCGAACGGAAGCTCCTTGAGCGTGGTGAAAATTCTTACCCGATAGTCAGCTCGTGCATCGCGCGGCGTCAGCAAAAACGTGGTTTCGCTGAGGTTGGTCCAGTTGGCAAAATCGGCCATTTGCTGGTCGGCAAGGCTGTCAGCACCGTGCACCACCGCCAGCGGGTTGCCCTTGAGGGCAACGCTGCTGAAGACATCCAGTTGTTTAAAATCGAAAGTTGGCATACTTCAGCTCGGAATGTTCAGGCCACGAATCACTGCTGGCCGTGCGACAAAACCGTCCAGTGCGCGCAGTACGTTGGGGAAGTCGGCAATGCCGACCAAGTCTCCGGATTCGTAGAAGCCGATCAGGTTGCGAATCCATGGGAAGGTGGCGATGTCGGCAATGCTGTAATCGTCGCCCATGATCCAGGTGCGGCCCAGCAGGCGCTTTTCCAGCACGTCGAGCAAACGCCGGGATTCGGCGGCGTAGCGGTCACGTGGGCGTTTGTCTTCGTAGGCCTTGCCGGCAAATTTGTTGAAGAAGCCCAGTTGGCCGAACATCGGGCCAATGCCGGCCATCTGGAACATCAGCCATTGCAGGGTTTCGTAGCGGGTGGCCGGGTCTTCGGAAAGCAATTGGCTGGTTTTTTCCGCCAGGTAGATCAGGATCGCGCCGGACTCGAACAACGCCAGCGGCTGGCCGCTCGGGCCATTGGGGTCGATGATCGCGGGGATTTTGTTGTTGGGGTTCAGGGACAGGAACTCGGGCGACAGCTGGTCCTGGGTCTCGAAACTGACCTTATGCGCTTCATACGGCAGGCCCAGTTCCTCAAGCATGATTGACACTTTGACGCCGTTGGGCGTGGGCAACGAATACAGCTGCAAGCGCTCCGGGTGCTGGGCGGGCCATTTGCTGTTGATCGGAAAGGCGGCAAGTGCGTTCATCGGGAAATCCCCAGGCGGAAAGCCCCCATAATAGCCACGTGCACGCCGTCCTGCATGGGTCATCATTGCGCAACATAGCCGCGCTAATCTTGCGCGCAGGCGAACCAAAGCGCCGATGTGCACTCTTAAGTGCGCCATGACGGTGAAAGGAGACACCCTGTTACAACGACACGGAAAAACCACAGGACGCCGGATGCGTCGCTGGGGCCGGGCTTGTCCGCCTTAATCCGATGCACTGAAGACTCGAACCCACAATGAGAATCAAGCCTCTGTGCCTTGCGCGACGTCTTAAACGTTATTCATACATCATGTTGCCGCTGCTCGTGGCGGGCGGCGCAATCGGCCTGAGCCTGGAATCACGCATCAGCAGCGCCGGCCCCGTGGACGGCGTGCAAACCCTGGTATTCCTGCGCCACGGCGAAAAACCTGCCGGCGGCCTCGGCCAGCTCAACTGCCAGGGCCTGAACCGCGCGATGAACCTGGCCACCGTGCTGCCGCAGAAATTCGGCAAGGCCAACTACGTGTTCGCCCCCGACCCGACGCGTAATGTCGAGGAAGGTGAAAAGGACAACTCCTACAGCTACATTCGGCCATTGATGACCATCAGCCCCAGCGCCATCAAGCTCGGCCTGCCGGTCAACATCAAGTTCTCCGCCAACGACACCAGCGACCTCGCGGACGAACTGGTGGAAGACAAGTACCACAACGCGATCATCTACACCGCGTGGTCCCACGGCTACCTGCCGGAGCTGATCAACAAGGTCGCCAGTGAAGCCTCGGGTGAAAAACACACCATCACCGACGATTGGTCGGGCAGTGACTACGACACCCTGTATGTGCTGACGTTGACCTGGCACAACGGCAAGGCATCGCTGCTGAGCCGCAACTACAAGCAAGGCCTGGATAACGGCCAGCAGACGTGCCCGGATGCAACTCAGCCAGCTGCGGATATCTGACACAGGCGTATGATGCCCCGCTATTGACTCATCTGCGGACCTGCACCATGCCCAACCTCATCTCCACCCAGCCTAACCGGGGCTGGTCGTTCTGGTGGAAACCAGCGCTGTTCGTGCTGGTGGCCTGCATCGGCCTCTACTACGTGAAGTGGTCGCCCTACTACCTCAAGGCGTTCGTGGCAGCGGATAACCACAGCATCGGCGCCTCGATTCTCAATGATCAGCAAACCGCCCCCCTGGCGGCCGCGCTGGCCTATGCCCAAGTGTATTTCCTGGCAATCTGGAAAGCCGCCGTGCTGGCGGTGATTCTGGGTTCACTGCTGCAAGTGTTGATCCCCCGTGACTGGCTGTTACGCCTTTTTGGTCGAGCCGGCCTGGGGTCGACCCTGCGCGGTGGCCTGTTCGCCCTGCCAGGGATGATGTGCAGTTGCTGCGCGGCACCGGTGGCGGCAGGCATGCGCCGTCAGCAGGTGTCGGTGGGCGCGGCGCTGGCGTTCTGGATCGCCAACCCGGTCTTGAACCCGGCAACCCTGGTGTTCATGGGTTTTGTGCTGGGCTGGGGCTTTACCGCATTGCGGCTGGTGGCAGGGATTGTGTTGGTGGTGGGCGTGTCCTTGGTGGCACAGCGAATTGCCCGGCCCGATCAGGTGCCGGAAGCCGCGCTGGATGCGGTGGCCGACGTCAGTCAAAGCGAGTCGCAGCCGTTCCTGGTCCGTTGGTTGCGTACCCTGTGGCAGTTGTTCTGGAGCACGATCCCCGTTTATATCCTGGCCGTGCTGGTCTTGGGGGCCGCGCGGGTCTGGCTGTTCCCCCACGTCGACGGGGCGATGGCCAACAGCCTGATGTGGCTGGTGCCGTTGGCGATCGTCGGCACGCTGTTCGTTATTCCTACCGCCGCCGAGATCCCTATCGTACAAACCATGATGACCCTGGGCATGGGCACCGGCCCGGCTGTAGCCTTGCTGATGACCCTGCCCAGCGTGAGCCTGCCGTCGCTGTTGATGCTGCGCAAGGATTTCGATGCGCGGGTGCTGGTGACGGTGGCGGGGCTGACGATGTTGGTGGGGGTGGTGTGTGGGTTGATCGGGGCGGTGATTCTTTAGGTTCCTGGTGAGGCTGAGGGCCTTATCGCAGGCAAGCCAGCTCCCACAATTTGATCGGTGAATGCCCTCAAATGTGGGAGCTGGCTTGTCTGCGATGGCGCCAATAAAGTCACCCCAGCCTTTCGCGCAAGTACTCCACCACCGCGCCCTGCTCCCCCGCAAACTCGATCCGCGCGCCTTTGCTTTCACGCTGGAACGCGTACATCGGGTCGTAATACTCACGCAGCAAGCCTTCGATCCACACGCGGTGCAAGTCTACCGCGCCACTGCGGGCCTGTTCTGCCAGGGCGTCCTGCAGGACCGCCTGCAGCCGCTGGAAGCGCTCACCACCCAGGCGTTTGTGGATATTGGCAAGGCTCTGGGTCAGACGCTCGGCAAACAGTGCCTGGCCGTTTTCGCCGAATACCTGGATGAACTCGGCGCACAGATCCACCACGTAATCGCACAGAATTCTTTCGACGCGGCCCTCGATGCTGTCCTCCAGCCATACCATCGGGAACGTCTGCATACCCTTGTGCAACGGCAGCGGCAGCGCGCAACTGCCGATCATGCGGCTCTCGTCCTCAACCACAAATTGCTCGATTCCCCCTGCGCGCTTTTTCAGCAGGTCCACCGCCAAGCGGTTTTCGAAGTCGATGTTTGAGGGTTGTGATGTGGCGCGTTTGCCGAAACTGGAACCGCGATGGTTGGCGTGCCGTTCCAGGTCCAAGGCGTTGCGCAACTGGCTGAGCACTTCGGTTTTGCCGGTGCCGGTCATGCCGCCCAACAGCACAAAATCACACTCAGCTGTGGCGTGCTCCAGCGTCTCCAGCAGAAAGGTGCGCATGGCCTTGTAGCCACCGCCGACGCGCGGATACTCGATGCCGGCTTCGGTCTTCAACCATTGCTGCACGATCTGCGAACGCAGCCCACCGCGAAAACAATACAAGTAACCGTCAGGGTTGGCCTTGGCGAACTGCGCCCATTGTTCGATGCGCTCATCCTTGATCGCTCCGGACACCAATTCATGCCCCAAAACGATTGCTGCCTGCTGGCCCTGCTGCTTGTAGCAGGTGCCGACCCGCTGGCGCTCGTCGTCGGTCATCAGTGGCAAATTGATCACCCCGGGGAACGCCCCCTTGATGAACTCGATCGGTGCGCGGGTATCCATCATCGGCCGGTCGTTGAGGAAGATGTCGCGGTAGTCGGTGATGTCAGTTGCCATCAAAACACCTCTACCGCGTGGGTCTGTCGCTCAACCAGTTCGCCGATCGGCTCAAGGCTCAGGCCCAGCTCTGCGGCCACCGTGTGGAATTCGGCGTCGCCCTCGGCGGTAACGGCGATCAGCAAGCCACCGCTGGTTTGCGGGTCGCACAGCACGCGTTTGTGCAGCTCTTGCAGGCGCCCAAGTTTGCTCGAATAGCTGTCGAAGTTGCGCAAGGTGCCACCGGGCATGCAGCCCTGGTCCAGGTAGTCCTCGACCCCTGGCAGGCGTGGGACTTTTTCATATTCGATGCGCGCCGTCAGAGCGCTGCCGTCAGCCATTTCCACCAGATGGCCGAGCAGGCCGAAACCGGTAACGTCGGTCATGGCGGTCACGCCGGCCAATTTGCCGAAACGGCTACCGGGTTTGTTCAGGGTGCACATCCAGTCACGCGCCAGGCCGATATCCGCCTCGCGCAATTTGCCCTTCTTTTCGGCGGTGGTGAGGATGCCGATACCCAACGGTTTGGTGAGGTACAGCTTGCACCCGGCGGTGGCGGTATCGTTACGTTTCATATGGCGCTTTTGCACGATGCCGGTCACGGCGAGGCCGAAGATCGGCTCCGGGGCGTCGATGGAGTGCCCGCCGGCCAGCGGGATACCGGCGGCATCGCACACCGAGCGGCCACCACGGATCACTTCACGGGCAATTTCCGGCGCCAGCACATTCACGGGCCAGCCCAGAATGGCGATGGCCATCAACGGGTCGCCGCCCATGGCGTAGATATCGCTGATCGCGTTGGTGGCGGCAATGCGGCCGAAGTCGAAGGGGTCATCGACAATCGGCATGAAGAAATCGGTAGTGGAAACCACCCCACGTTCGTCGTCGATGGCGTACACGGCCGCGTCGTCGCGCGAGGCGTTGCCGACCCACAGGTTGGGGTCAAGGTTCTGTGCGCCGCTGCCGGCGAGGATCACTTCAAGCACCTGGGGTGAGATCTTGCAGCCGCAACCCGCGCCGTGGCTGTACTGGGTGAGGCGAATCGGCTCGTTCATGGTGGACCTCAAGGTAACAAGTGAGCGGATTCTATCAGACAGCAAAAAGCCGGCTGGGCTCTTGTGAGCTCAGCCGGCTTTTGCATTTGCGCTGTTACTGCCTGGCGGCGAGCAGACGCTTGTGGCGATTGCGCCGTGCGATGTTCAGGCACTCGATCACCGCCGAAAACGCCATGGCTGCATACACGTAGCCTTTTGGCACATGGGCACCGAAGCCTTCAGCGATCAGCGTCATGCCGATCATGATCAGGAAGCCCAGGGCCAGCATTACCACCGTCGGGTTGTCGTTGATGAACTTGGCCAACGGTTCAGCCGCCACCAGCATCACGATGACCGAGGTCACCACGGCAATGATCATGATCGGCAAGTGCTCGGTCATCCCCACCGCCGTAATGATGCTGTCGATGGAGAACACCAGGTCGAGCAACAGGATCTGGCCAATCGCCGCCGCGAAACCGATGGACACCACGGCGCCGGTGCTGGCTTTTTCCTCGGGCTCCGGGTCCATGCTGTGATGGATCTCGGTGGTCGCCTTCCACACCAGGAACAGACCACCGGCGATCAGGATCATGTCTTTCCACGAAAACGCCTGGCCGAAGATTTCAAACACCGGCGCGGTCAACTGCACGATAAACGCGATGGTGCTCAACAGGCCCAGGCGCAATACCAACGCCATGCTGATACCGATGCGTCGTGCCTTGGCGCGATGCTTCTCGGGTAATTTGTTGGTGAGGATCGAGATAAAGATCAGGTTATCGATGCCCAGCACGATTTCCATGACGATCAAGGTGGCCAGTGCGACCCAGGCGGTGGGGCTGGCAGCCAGTTGTAAAAGGTAATCCATAGGTCAGTCCTGACGTTGTGCTGGGGAATTAGGCTTCTTTACTGTTCGATTCAGGTTCTTTTTCTGGCTGATCAGCTTTTTTCTGCGGACTGATCAAGCCCTGCGTCGCTTCACTCAATGCCTGCTCGGCAGCCTTATGGGTGTCATCGATGGCTTGCTTGGCGGATTCGGTGGCTTTGCCCAGCACTTGCTGCGCGCTCTTTTCCACCTGATCACAGCCGCTGACCATTACCAATGAAAGCGCAAGCAACGACGCGGCGCCCAGGGAATTGAGTTTCATGATGTATTCCTCGTTAGAACCATTGGGTCCAAGTAGTGGCCCCTCGATAGCGAGGCATTCTATGCAGATGAACAGTTCAGAAAAATTCGTATTTTTCTCACGTATACTTCGCTTTTTCCGAAGTGTAGGTCGCCATGCTCAATTACCGACAGCTGCATTATTTCTGGGTGGTGGCCAAGACCGGCAGCATCGTGCGCGCCTGCGAGCAACTGAACCTCACGCCGCAGACCATCAGCGGGCAGATCAGCCTGCTCGAGCAAACCTTCGGCGTCGCGCTGTTTCAGCGCGTGGGGCGTCAGCTGGAACTCACTGAGGCCGGGCGACGGGCCCTGCCCTATGCCGAGCAAATGTTCCAAACCGGCAATGAACTGGAGGCGTTGTTGCGCGCAGAGCCCAATGAACAGCAGATTCTGTTCCGGGTTGGGGTGGCGGATGTGGTGCCTAAATCCATCGTCTATCGGCTGATCGCGCCGACCATGGAGCTGAGCGAACCGATCCGTATCACCTGTCGCGAGGATAAACTCGAACGTTTATTGGCCGACCTGGCGATCCAGCGCCTGGACCTGGTGATCTCCGACAGCCCCATGCCGACGCACTTGGACATCAAAGGCTACAGCCAGAAGTTGGGCGAATGCGGCATCAGCTTTTTCGCCACCCAAGCATTGGCTGACCAATACGGCGGCGATTTCCCACGCTGCCTGCACGGCGCGCCGCTGTTGATTCCAGGTGCAGAAACGGTGGTGCGCAGCCGTTTGCAGCGCTGGTTTGCCGAGCAACAGATTCAACCGAAGATCATCGGCGAATTCGACGACAGCGCGTTGATGCAGGCGTTTGGCCAATCCGGCAGCGGCATCTTTATTGCGCCCAGCGTGATTGCCGATGAGGTGGTGCGCCAGTATGGCGTAGCGCTGATCGGCCAGACTGACGCGGTCACCGAGTCGTTCTACGCGATTTCGGTGGAGCGCAAGGTCAAGCACCCCGGCATCGTGGCGATTACCGAAGGTGCTCGGCGCGAGTTGTTTACCGCCCTGCCCTAATGATTCAGGCGCTGGCGGCAATCGGTTTGGCAGTCATCAGCCAAAGCGCCAGCAGGATCGACACCAGAATAAAACCCGACGCTGCAAAGCCCAGGCTGCCCAGACCGAGGGTGTCGATCACATGCCCGCCCACCATCGCCCCCAGGCCAATGCCCAGGTTGGCCCCGGCAATGTTCAACGACGCGGCAAACGCCGGTGCGTGAGGCGCGGCCTTCATCAACCGCACATGGCTGACCAGGAACATCGCCGCCTGCGTCACGCCCCACACCGCCATCGCCGCCGCCAGGCCGATCGTTGAGTGGATCGCCGGAACCAAGGCCACCATGCCCGCGATCATGAACCCGCAGAACACCATGGAGGCGATCAACGGGTGGCGATCCACCGCGCGCCCGCCCAGGGAGTTGCCGAGCAGGCCGACCGCGCCAAACCCCATCAGGCACCAGCCCACCAGCGTGCCGTCGAACCCGGCCAGGCGCTCAAGGATATCGGCCAGGTAGGTGTAGGCGGTAAACATGCCGCTGAACACCAGGATCGACAACAAAATATGCCCCTGCATCAGCGGGTTGCGCAGGATCTTGAACTGCGAGCGCAGTGTCACCAGGTCGTTCTTCGGTTTGGTCACCGGCAAGTAGATAAACAGCAGCAAGGCCTTGGCCAACGCCACCACTGCGAGGATGGCGAACGCAGTGCGCCAGCCGAACATGTCGGAAATCAAGGTGCCCACGGGAATGCCGAACACCGTGGCGCAGACGATGCCAAAGCCAATCTTTTCGATGGCCCGACCGGCGTATTCAGGGCCGACGATATCCACCGCCGTCTCGCTGGCCAAGGCCCAGAACACCGGCAAGCCCAACGCCGGAATCAAGCGTGCGAACGCCATCACCCAAATATTCGGCGCCAACGCGGCCACGGTATTGGCCACGCCGAACATGAGCAGGATGCTGATAAACAGGCGTTTGCGTGGGAAGCGCGCGAAGTACGCCGTGAGAAACGGGCCAAAGGCGGCCACGGTAAAGGCGAACAACGTCACCAATAACCCCGCCTGGGACACGCTGACATTCAGGTCCCGGGCAATAGACGGCAACAGCCCGACGATAATGAATTCTGTGGTCAGCACGGTAAAGCCGGCGGCCGACAGCAGCAGGATGGGAAACAGCATGAAAACTCCAGAAACGACGACATCAACGACAGCCCGAAGGGCTCGCTGACGGATAGGAAAGGTGAGAGGCGAGAATGTTAACAGAGTATGTCTGGATTTGGCCAAAGCCTACGGGCGCGGTGACGGAATGCCGCACCAACAAGGACATTTCCTACAGCATGTTAGACTTTGCGCCTGCTTCCTCCAGGGCCTCCTGCCTGCAATGCTGCGTCCCACTAAAAGAACTAGAGACAACTGTTTATGACTGCCGCCCCTTCCCTCTTCCAGCGACTGACACGCGTCAGCCTGGTCACGCAAATCCTCATCGGCTTGATCGCCGGCATTCTGCTAGCCCTGCTGTTGCCCGAAGCGGCCAAAGCCACCGGTTTTATCGGCAAGGTATTTGTCACCGCATTGAAAGCCGTCGCCCCGATTCTGGTGTTTGTGCTGGTCATGGCCTCGATCGCCAACCATAAACACGGCCAGGAAACCCATATCAAGCCGATTTTGTTCCTGTACCTGCTGGGGACATTTGCCGCCGCCGTCGTGGCGGTGGTCGCCAGTACACTGTTTCCATCGCTCCTGGTGCTGGCCACGCATGACGTCACGGTGAGTGCCCCCGGCGGCATCGGCGAGGTGCTGCAAAGCCTGCTGCTCAGCGTGGTGGACAACCCGATCAGCGCGCTGATGAATGCCAACTTTATCGGCATCCTGGCCTGGGCCATCGGCATGGGCGTCGCGATTCGCCATGCCGGTGAAACCACACGTACCGTGCTCGATGATCTGTCCAACGGCGTGACACTGATTGTGCGCGTGGTGATTCGCTTTGCGCCGCTGGGCATCTTCGGCCTGGTGGCCTCGACCCTGGCCACTTCCGGTTTCAACGCCCTGCTCGGCTACGCCCACCTGTTGGTTGTATTGATCGGCTGCATGCTGTTCGTGGCGCTGGTGGTCAACCCGGCCATCGTGTTCTGGAAACTGCGCCGCAACCCGTATCCACTGGTGCTGATGTGCCTGCGTGAAAGCGGTATTACCGCGTTCTTCACGCGCAGTTCGGCGGCGAATATCCCGGTGAACCTGGCGCTGAGCAAACGCCTGGGCCTGCATGAAGACACCTACTCGGTGTCGATCCCACTGGGGGCGACGATCAACATGGCCGGTGCCGCGATCACCATCACCGTGCTGACCCTGGCCGCCGTGCACACCCTCGGGATCGCCGTGGACCTGCCGACCGCCGTGCTGCTCAGCGTGGTCGCGGCGGTGTGTGCGTGTGGGGCGTCGGGTGTGGCCGGCGGTTCTCTGCTGTTGATTCCCCTGGCGTGCAGCCTGTTCGGCATTCCCAGTGAGATCGCCATGCAAGTGGTGGCCGTCGGCTTCATCATTGGCGTGCTGCAGGACTCGGCGGAAACCGCGCTTAATTCGTCCACCGATGTGCTGTTTACCGCAGCGGCGTGTTTAGGCAAGGAACAGCAGCCAGCTTAAACATCTGGCGTAAAAAAGCCCGGGGCGTTCAACAAAGGACGCCCCGGGCTTTTTTGTATCTGGATGCTTAGAAAGCGCCCATGTAATCGCGCTTGCCCACTTCCACGCCGTTATGGCGCAGCAAGGCGTAAGCGGTGGTGACGTGGAAGAAGAACTGCGGCAGGCCGTAGGTCAGCAGGTAGGACTGGCCGCTGAAGCGCTTCTCTTTCGGCGTGCCTGGGCGCGTGATGATCTCGATACCTTCTTTGCCGTCGATTTGCTCAGGCTTGATGGTGTCGACAAACGCCAACACTTTGGCGATCAGGGCTTGCAGGTCGGCGAAGGTGACTTCGCTGTCTTCGTACTTAGGCACTTCGATCTCGGCCAGGCGGGCGGAAACGCCCTTGGCGAAGTCGACGGCGATCTGCACCTGGCGCACCAGTTGGAACATGTCCGGGAACAGACGCGCTTGCAACAAGGCGTTCGGCTCGATGTTCTTGGCGGTGGCGTGGGCTTCGGCTTTGTTCAGCACATCGCTCAGGGCGTTGAGCATTTGCTTGAAAACCGGGATGGAGGCGGCGTACAGGGAAATAGTCATGACAGTCTCGCGGTAATGGCAGGGTTTGGAACCAGCGGCGATTATAGACATGCCCGCTGCTTGTCTTTTATTTTTTCGGGCTTAGGCTAGTGCATTCACTGCATAGGGAAAGCGCGATGACCGCCGAGCACGACACCGAGACCCCTGAGCCGCGCCTGAACAGCACGGAAATCCGCATCCTGGGCTGCCTGATCGAAAAACAGGCGACCAACCCGGAGACGTATCCCCTGACCCTCAACGCCCTGGTGCTGGCCTGCAACCAGAAGACCAGCCGCGAACCGGTGACCAACCTCAGCCAGGGCCAGGTCGGCCAGAGCCTGCGTGCCCTCGAAGGCCAAGGCTTTACCCGCCTGGTGATGGGCAGCCGCGCCGACCGCTGGGAGCATCGCGTGGACAAGGCGCTGGAGCTGGTGCCGGCCCAGGTGATCCTGATCGGCCTGCTGTTTCTGCGCGGGCCGCAGACGGTCAATGAACTGCTGACCCGTAGCGGGCGCATGCATGATTTTGAAGATGGCGAGCAAGTCGTGCACCAGCTGGAGCGTTTGATTGCGCGCGGGCTGGCGCTGCTGGTGCCGCGTCAGGCCGGGCAGCGGGAAGACCGTTATACCCATGCGCTGGGGGATCCGGCGGATATCGAGGTGATTCTGGCGGCGCGGGGGAATCCGGTGGAGCGAGGAACGGGGGTTTCTGCGGAGCGCATTGAAGAACTGGAAGCGCGGATTGCGGCGCTGGAAGAGCGCCTGACGCAGCTGGAACAGGCATAACTCGAGCAACAATGTGGGAGCTGGCTTGCCTGTGAGGCAGACACCTCGGTTTTTCATCAGGACCGAGTTGAGGCTATCGCAGGCAAGCCCGCTCCCACAAAAGCCCGCTCCCACATTTGGATCTGCGCAGGGCGTTAATTTCGGGCAAAGGCCACTGCGGCCTGGAACTGCTCATCCGTCGGCCGCACGCCGGTGTACAGCACAAACTGCTCCAACGCCTGGATCGCAATCACCTCCAGCCCGGTAATCACCCGTTTGCCTTTGGCACGCCCGCGCACGATCAGCGGCGTTTCGGCGGGGATCGCTACTACATCAAAGACTGTGTCGGCCGCATCCACCGCTTCAGCGTCAAACGCCAATTGGTCTGCCTCGGCCCCACCGGTCATGCCGATCGGCGTCACGTTGACCAGCATCTGTGGGCGCAGGTCACCCAGCTGCGCCTGCCACTCATACCCCAGGCTCTGGGCCAACGCCCGGCCCGCCGCCTCGTTGCGCGCCACGATCACGCCATTAGCATAACCGCCGTCGCGCAAGGCACTGGCCACGGCCTTGGCCATGCCGCCGCTGCCACGCAGGGCGAAGGTCGAGTCCTTGGGCACCGCGTGTTTTTTCAGCAGTTGTTCGACGGCGATGTAGTCTGTGTTGTAGGCCTTGAGGTGGCCATTGGTGTTGACGATGGTATTGAGGGACGCGATGGCCTTGACCGAGTCGTCCAGCTCATCGACCAAGGCGATGCTGGCTTCCTTGAACGGCATCGAAACACCGCAGCCGCGAACGCCCAGCGCCCGTATACCGCCGATCGCGCCGGGTAAATCCTGGCTGCTGAAGGCTTTATAGTAGAAGTTCAGACCCAGCTGTTCGTACAGATGGTTATGGAAACGCAAGCCGAAATTACCGGGGCGCGCCGACAATGACATGCACAGCTGGGTGTCCTTGTTGGGGTGCATCTGCATGGAAAACTCCTGTGAGTAAGCAATTCGGTACAGACCTTACACAACCTTTACCTATCGGCTGTGCTGTTTTTCAGAAATACGTTGTCTTAAAAGTATCCCCGCGACAATCCTTGAGTCTATTGATTGCAGACCACAAGCGCAGGGTCTAACCGAGGAATGACCATGATTCGTAAAATCCCCAAAATCGCCTTGCTGATCGGCGCACTCGCTATGGCAGGCCAAGCCTCCGCCCACGGTGGTGGTTGGGGTGGCCCGGCCATATTGGGTGGTTTGATCGGCGCAGCCGTTGTTGGCTCCGTAGTTGCCAGTCAATCCCAGCCGGTCTACGTGCAGCAACCGGTGTATGTGCAGCCGCAACCGGTGTATGCCGCGCCTCCTCCGGTCTACTACGCACCGCCGCCACCGGTGTATGTGCAGCAGCAGGTTTATTACCGCCCGGCGCCGGTCTATTACGGCCCACCGCGCGGCTACTACGGCCCTCCCCACGGCTATTACGGTCGCGGCTGGTAACGCTGAACTGACATGACAGGAACAGGCCTCGCTTACACGCGGGGCCTTTTTTTGCCTGTAAAGTCCGGATTCATACGGCCAAGGTCGCTATGAGGACAATAGCCGAGCCGTAATCGCACATGATTAAGGCCAATGTCTACTTGCCGGGCCGATACGCGTGCTGTCATGTTTACGTCACGAAACAGACTCACTATTGACCCTGTCCACCCAATAACAACAAGGACGACCGACCATGCCCACGCAAAACCCGCACCGCACCGCTGGCCTGTGCACGTCCAGCAAGGTCTACAGCGCGCTGACCGAACTCAAGCACCTCGAAGGCCACCGCAGCGCGAAGTTCCTCTCGCTGCTGGCGGAAAACCTGGTGCGCAAAGGCCTGCTCAGTGAGCAGGAAGTGGTGCATATGCTCGATCAAGTGGTGGATTGACGCTTGGCGTTGATGTCGACTATCGAGCCAGGTGATTTTTCTTGCGCGTGCTCACCCCGTAACGTGGCCTCCATAGCAAATGGAGGTATTCATGCCCACTGTCCAGATCATGTCCGTCATCGGTAGCGCCGTCCCCGCCTCGCTTCGCGCGCATGGGTTGCTGGCCTGTTGGTACCTGGTACGCGATGGCGAGCCCATAAGCGGCCCGCTCACCTCGTTATCCGCCGCCGAAAAACAGCTGCAACAAACCTCGACGTTCAGGCTGCACGCCTGATATTCAAGGCAACGGCAGCTTGACCCGTGGCTTGCTCTCCACGAACAACGCCCAGCTGGACATAAACAACGCCGCCACCAGCGGCCCGATCACAAACCCGTTCAAACCAAACACCGACAGCCCGCCCAGGGTCGAGATCAGGATCAGGTAGTCCGGCATCTTGGTGTCCTTGCCCACCAGGATCGGGCGCAGCACGTTGTCCACCAGCCCAATCACAAACACCCCGAACAACCCCAGCACCACGCCCTGCCAGATCGAACCGCTCAACAGGAAGTAGGCGGCCACCGGCCCCCAGACGATCCCCGCGCCCACCGCCGGCAACAGCGATAGAAACGCCATCAGCACCGCCCAGAGCAACGCGCTGGGAATATCCAGAAACCAGAAAATCAAACCGCCCAACGCACCTTGGGTGACGGCCACCAGTACGTTGCCCTTGACCGTGGCCCGCACCACGCGGTTGAACTTGAGCTGCAAACGGCGCTTTTGCGGCTCGGCCAGCGGCACCGCCGTGCGCACCTTGCGCACCAGCTCGGGGCCGTCGCGCAGCAGGAAATACAGCAGATACAGCATGATGAAAAAGCTCACCAGGAAATCAAACGTGCCCTGGCCGAAGCTGAACGCCTGGGTCGCGAAGAACTGGCTGCCTTGCATCGCGCTCTTGACGATCTTTTCGCGCAGGCCTTCCAGGTTGCCCATGCCGAAGCGGTCGAGCAAATGCTGGAAGTACGGCGGCAGGATGTTCTTGAATTGCTCGATATACCCCGCCACGTCCAATTTGCCGCTTTCGATGTTTTTGTAGAGCGTCGCGCCCTCTTGCACCAGCAACACGCTGGTGATGATCACCGGCAGAATCGCAATGATCAGGCACACCGTCAGGGTCGCCAGCGACGTCAGGTTGCGGTTCCAGTTGAACCGCTGTTGCAGGCGCCGCTGCATCGGGGCAAAGATAATGCCGAGGATCACCGCCCAGAACACTGCGCCGTAGAACGGCAGCAATATCCAGATAAAAGCGATGGTCACCAGGGCCAGCAGCAACAGCAGGGTTTTGAATTGCAGGTTGGTTTGATTCATGTCCGGTCCATGTCAGAAAAGCAGAGGCCCTGTGTAGGCCCTGTTGCTTAGTCCGCTGCGAAACCTCGGAGTGCCCTCGATTCTCCAACAAGCATAGACCGCTTGATTCAAGGGCTTGAAGCATCCGCCCTGGCCTCGTTCAACAGCGTCTGGATCATCTGCTCCTGAGCGTCATAACGGCCTTCGCCAAAGTGGCTGTAACGCACCTGCCCCTTGGCATCAATCAAGTAGTGGGCCGGCCAGTACTGGTTATCGAAGCTGCGCCAGATCGCGTAGTTGTTGTCGACGGCTACCGGGTAGGTGATGCCCAGCTTGCGCACTTGCTCTCTGACGTTGCCGGTGATGTGTTCGTAGGCGTATTCCGGGGTGTGCACGCCGATGACCACCAGGCCATCCTGCTCGTACCGCTTCGCCCAGGCCTGCACGTAAGGCAGCGCGCGCCGGCAGTTGACGCAGTCGTAGGTCCAGAAATCCACCAGCACCACTTTGCCTTTGAGCGACTGTGCGCTCAACTCAGGCGAGTTAAGCCATTCGACTGCACCCGCCAGCGAAGGCATGGCGCCCTGGGCATTTTCACTTTCACGGCTGGCGACCTGGTTGGAAACCAGGGCGAAGGCCACCAGCAGGCCGACGAACAGGGCTGAGATAAGTCGCATGGCAATGACCTTGTCGAGACGGGGGACGCCATTGAAACCGCCTGACGTATCGCGCCTATGTCGACAAGCCCCCGCCGATACACAGCGATACAAAATCCCAAAAGGGCGACCTGGATCAATAAAAGCTCGCCCAGGCTCCACTACGCTCGCGACCTTTTGCGACTTGAGCCCATGCCACCCGTGATCGCCCCCGAACTGCTCGCCCCCGCCGGCACCTTGAAAAACATGCGCTACGCCTTCGCCTATGGCGCCGATGCGGTCTACGCCGGCCAGCCGCGCTACAGCCTGCGCGTACGCAACAACGAGTTCGACCACGCCAACCTGGCGCTCGGCATCCAGGAAGCCCATGCGCTGGGCAAGCGCTTCTACGTGGTGGTGAACATCGCGCCGCACAACGCCAAGCTGAAGACCTTCCTCAAAGACCTGGCCCCGGTCATCGCCATGGGCCCGGACGCGCTGATCATGTCCGACCCGGGGCTGATCATGCTGGTGCGCCGCCACTTCCCGTTGATGCCGATTCACTTGTCGGTGCAAGCCAACACGGTGAACTGGGCCAGCGTCGAGTTCTGGCAGCAGCAGGGCATCAGCCGGGTGATCCTGTCGCGCGAGCTGTCGCTGGAAGAGATCGGCGAAATCCGCCAGCAGGTGCCAAACATGGAGCTGGAGGTGTTTGTGCACGGCGCCCTGTGCATGGCCTATTCCGGGCGTTGCCTGCTCTCGGGCTATATGAACAAGCGCGATGCCAACCAAGGCACGTGCACCAACGCATGCCGTTGGAAATACCAGGCCACGCCGGCCGTGGAAAACACCACGGGCGACATCGTCGAGCAATTCCAGCCGACCCTGGGCATTGGTGCACCGACCGACCAAGTGTTCCTGTTGCAGGAAGCCAATCGCCCGGATGAGCAGATGCCCGCCTTCGAAGATGAACACGGCACCTACATCATGAATGCCAAGGACCTGCGCGCAGTGCAGCATGTGGAGCGCCTGACGCACATGGGCGTGCACTCGCTGAAGATCGAAGGCCGCACCAAATCGCATTTCTACTGCGCGCGCACCACCCAGGTGTATCGCCAGGCCATCGACGATGCGGTGGCCGGTCGCGCCTTTGACCGCAACCTGATGACTAACCTTGAGTCACTGGCCCAACGCGGCTACACCGAGGGTTTCCTGCGCCGCCATGTGCACGACGAATACCAGAATTACCAGAACGGCAGCTCGGTGTCGGAACGTCAGCAGTTTGTCGGCGAATTGACCGGCGCGCGCCGTGGCGAGCTGGCCGAGGTCAAGGTGAAGAACCGCTTTGCCCTGGGCCATCATCTGGAGTTGATGACACCCACCGGCAACTTTCACTTCGACCTGGCCAGCCTGCATAACGCCAAGGGCGAAGCCATTGAGGTTGCGCCAGGAGACGGGCACACCGTGTATCTACCGCTTCCTGACGACATGGACCTGCAGTTTGGCCTGTTGATGCGCGACCTTTAACGCGTCGCCGCGCAGAATTGGCGGATCGCCTCGCACGCCTGCAACAACGAGTCATCGTCCAGGGCGTAGGCGATGCGCAGGTAAGGCGCTGTGATTGGGGCTCAAGTCTTACCGAGGGGCGGTGGGAGGTATATTCGTATACACGTTAGGTCAACATACGTTGAACCTATGAAAGATCAGATCCTGAACTGCCCCACCAATTGCCCCAAACGCTGACCCAAATCCGCCAGGCTGCGGGACGTCTGGGCGCCCAGCTGGGTTTCATCCGCCACACTGTCTACCGCCACGGCAATCTGATGCACGCTGCGGTTGATCTCCTCGGCCACGGCGGTTTGCTCTTCGGCGGCGCTGGCAATTTGTGCGTTCATTGAGTTGATAGTGCCGATCAACTGCGCCATGGTGTCCAGCGACGCCCCGGCCTGGTTGGCCTGGGCCGAGGTGCCGTCGCCGGCATCGCTGGAACGGCGCATTGCGTCCACGGCGGCTTCGGTGCCTTTTTGCAGGCGGTCGATCATGCCCTGGATTTCCTGGGTGCTGGTCTGGGTGCGGCTGGCCAAGGCGCGTACCTCGTCGGCGACCACGGCAAACCCGCGCCCGGCCTCACCGGCCCGCGCGGCTTCGATAGCGGCGTTGAGCGCGAGCAAGTTGGTCTGTTCGGCAATCGAACGGATTACTCCGAGCACGCTGACAATCGACGACACGTCCTGTTGCAGGCTGTCGAGGGACACGCCGCTGCTGCGGATATCGTTCACCAGCGCATGGATCTGCGCGATGCTGCCGTCCACTACGCGCTTGGCGGCCTGGCCCTCGGCGTCGGTCTGTTGCGCGGCAACGGCTGCGCCCTGGGCACTGCGCGCCACTTCATGGGCGGCGGAAGACATTTGGTTGATCGCGGTGGCGACCTGGTCGGTCTCGTGACGCTGGCGTTCCATGGCGGTTTCCGAGCGCTGGGCCTGCTCGGACACCTGGCTGACCAGCCCAGTGAGTTGCGAGGTCATCTCGGTGATCTGGCGCACCAGCCCGTGGATCTTGTCGACAAAGCGGTTGAATGCGCCGGCCAGATCGCCGAGTTCATCCTGGCTGGTGATGGCCAGGCGGCGGGTCAAATCGCCCTCGCCGGCAGCGATATCGTCGAGGTTGGCTTTCATCAGGTTCAGCGGACGCAAGATGGTATTGGCCGTCACCAGGCCCACGGCGGCAATCACCAACAGCACCACCACGGCCACGCCGAGGATGCTCCAGAGCACACCTTCCATGCGTTTCTCGACCTTGGCCTCGACCACCGCCACCTGGGCTTCGATGCCGTCGAGGTTAACCGACGTACCAATCACCATGTCCCACTTCGGCAAGTACTCGGTGTAGCCGAGCTTGGGCACCAGTTCGGTCTGCCCCGGCTGGGTCGAGCTGTATTGCAGGTAATGGGTGCCGTCCTTGCCGACCTTGACCAGGTCCCGGTTGACGTAGACGCCGTTGGGGTCGCGGTTGTCCTTGAAGCTCTTGCCTACGCCGTCGGGGCTGTTGCCCTTGAACAGGCGGATAGTCTCGGAGTCATAGCCAAAGAAGTAGCCGTCCTTGCCGTAGCTGGTGTTGGACAGCAACTTGACCACCTGCGCCCGCGCGGCAGTGTCGCCCGGGGCGGCGGCGTCGTAGAGCGGCTTGATGGTGGTCATGGCCACTTCCACATAACTTTGCAGTGTGGCCTTGGCGTCGTTGAGCAGGCGCTGGCGGGTTTCATCCACCTCGTTGCGTGCCTGGCCCTGCAGAATCCACACCGTGGTCAGGCTGATGACCACGGCAAACAGCAACACCGGCACTACGGCGAGGGACAGGACTTTGGCCTTCAAACTCAGACGCATGGCTTTTCTCTCTTATTAGGCGACTTGAGAGGCTATCGGCCAATTGCCAGGGATCTGTAGGCGGTGTCAGAGGGTCATGGCGGCGAACCAACCAAACGCCAGCAAGGGAATGTTGTAGTGCAGGAAAGTCGGCACCACGGTGTCCCAGATATGGTGATGCTGGCCGTCGATGTTCAGGCCGGAGGTCGGGCCGAGGGTGGAATCCGACGCCGGTGAGCCGGCGTCGCCCAGCGCACCGGCGGTGCCGACGATGCACACAATCGCCAGCGGGCTGAAGCCCAGTTGCACACACAGCGGCACAAAAATCGCGGCGAGGATCGGCACAGTGGAAAACGACGAGCCAATGCCCATGGTCACCAGCAGCCCGACCAGCAACATCAGTAACGCGCCAACACCACGACTATGACCGATGAACGCCGCCGAGGCTTCCACCAGCGAACGCACGTCGCCGGTGGCCTTGAGCACTTCGGCAAACCCCGAGGAGGCGATCATGATGAAGCCGATCATCGCCATCATCTTCATGCCTTCGGTGAACAGGTCGTCGGTTTCGCGCCAGCGCACGATGCCCGACACCGAGAAGATCAGAAACCCGGCCAGGGCGCCGATAATCATCGAGTCCAGCCACAGCTGAATGATGAACGCCGAGGCAATCGCCAAACCGGCTACCAGCAAAGTCAGTGGGTTGTACTGCACCGCTACTTGCTCGACCCGCTCGATTTTCTCCAGGTCATACACGCGTTTTTTGCGATAGCTGACAAACACCGCCACCAGCAGGCCGACGACCATGCCCAACGCCGGCAAACCCATGGCGTGGGTGACGTTGACCTGGCTGATATCCACACCGCTCTTGGCCACGTTGGCCAGCAGGATCTGGTTGAGGAAGATATTGCCGAAGCCCACCGGCAGGAACATATACGGCGTGATCAGGCCGAAGGTCATCACGCAGGCAATCAGGCGGCGGTCCAGTTGCAGCTTGGTCAGCACGTACAGCAGCGGCGGCACCAGCAGCGGGATAAACGCGATGTGGATCGGCAGGATGTTCTGCGAGGCAATCGCCACCACCCACAACAGGCCGATCAGCAACCATTTGACGTGGCTGCCGCCCGTGGCTTCCTGGCGATCAACCAGCATCAACGCCTTGTCCGCCAACGCATGGGCCAAGCCGGACTTGGCAATCGCCACCGCGAAAGCGCCGAGCAAGGCGTAGGACAACGCCACCGTCGCGCCGCCGCCCAACCCGCCGTTGAAGGCCTTGAGCGTGGCCTCGATGCCCAGGCCACCGGTCAAGCCACCCACCAGGGCGCCGACAATAATGGCGATGACCACATGCACGCGGGACAAGCTGAGCACCAGCATGGTGCCGACCGCGGCGATGACTGCGTTAATCATGGTTACCTCAAGACAGAAACTAAAAAACAGGCATGCCCGCATCCAGGCGGCCATAGGCTTGGCTGCCAGCGTGCAGGCTTTAGGAGGTCTTATTAGAAGGGCGCGCACTTTGCAGCAGGCGGGCGCGCATGTCAAAAAACGGCGTCGCTTTGAGCATTCAATTGAACGTTTAAATAATAAAGAAGCGCAAAAAGCGGCCGATACAGAGGCTCTCTGTGTTTTCAGGTTAAGGATGCTCCTCGATGTCCCTCAGACAGCTCTCCATTCAATGGAAAATCACCCTGCTCGCCGGCCTCTGCCTGCTGGGGATCGTGACCCTGCTGGTGGGTCTGTCGCTGTATCGCATGGAGCAGAGCTCACAGCAGGTCAAAGCCTCAAGCATGCAGATGCTCGACGAGTCCGCCCAGGCGCGCATCGAGGCCCAAGGTGAAGTGCAGGCCCTGGGGATTCGCCAGCAATTCATGGACGCCTACCAGTACGGCCACGGTTTTTCCCGCCAAGTGCTGTTTTTGCGCGAGCAGGCGGAGAAACGTTTCCTCGACGCCTTCGACACCCGCGAAGACCTGACCCGCCAGGTCAAGGCCGCGCTGCAGGCCAACCCGGACCTGCTCGGTTTGTCGCTGGTGTTCGAAGCCAATGCGCTGGACGGCAAGGATGAGCTGTTCGCCAACCAGGCGGAGCTGGGCAGTAACGACAAGGGCCGCTTTGCCCTGTACTGGTCGCAACCGACGCCGGGCAAATTGACCTCGATGTCGCTGCCTGAAAGCGACATGGCCGACACCAGCGTCGGCCCCAGCGGCGAAAAAGCCAACGCCTGGTTCACCTGCCCGCGCACCACCCTGAAACCCTGCGTGATCGAGCCGTACTTTTATGTGATCGACGAGCAAAACGTGCTGATGACCAGCATCGTCTTCCCGTTGATGGTCAACGGCAAAGTCATCGCCTCGCTGTCGGTGGACATCAACCTCAACAGCCTGCAGGCCGTGAGCCAACAGGCCAGCCAGAAGCTGTATGACGGCCAGACCCAGGTCAGCATTCTCAGCCCCACCGGCTTGCTCGCCGGCTACAGCCCGGACGCGAGCAAACTCAGCCAGCGCCTGGACCAGGTCGACACCACCAGCGGCGCGCAATTGATCAGCGCGCTGGCCGCCAGCACGCAGATCCGCAGCCTGCGCACCGACCATCAACTCAAGGTGCTGGCGCCCTTCGCACCGATTCCCGGCGGCAAGCCGTGGGGCGTGTTGCTGGATGTGCCGGAAAAAGTCCTGGTCGGCCCCGCCGAAGCGCTCAAGGCGCAACTTGACGCCGATAACACCCGCGGCACCTTGCTGGAACTGAGCCTGGGCCTGCTTGCCGCCGTGGTCGGCCTGATTCTGGTGTGGCTGATGGCGCGCAGCGTAACCCGGCCGATCTTGGGCGTGGCGCGCATGCTGGAAGACATCGCCAGTGGCGAAGGCGACCTGACCCGCCGCCTGGCCTACGACAAACAGGATGAGCTGGGGCAATTGGCCGGCTGGTTCAACCGCTTCCTCGACAAGTTGCAACCGATTATTGCCGAGGTCAAACGCTCGGTGCAGGACGCCCGTGGCACCGCCGACCAATCCGCGGCGATCGCCACTGAAACCAGCGCCGGCATGGAACAGCAATACCGCCAGGTCGACCAAGTGGCCACCGCCTCCCATGAAATGAGCGCCACCGCCCAGGACGTGGCCCGCAGCGCCGCCCAGGCAGCCCAAGCCGCGCGCGATGCCGACCAGGCCACCCGCGAAGGCTTGACCGTGATCGACCGCACCACCACCAACATCGGCCACCTGGCCGCCGACATGAGCACCGCGATGGCTCAAGTTGAAGGCTTGGCGGCTAACAGCGAGAAAATCGGTTCGGTGCTGGAAGTGATTCGTGGCATTGCCGAGCAGACCAACCTGTTGGCGCTCAACGCCGCCATCGAAGCCGCCCGCGCCGGTGAAGCCGGCCGTGGGTTTGCCGTGGTCGCCGACGAAGTGCGCAACCTGGCGCGGCGCACCCAGGAATCGGTGGAAGAAACCCGCGTGGTGATCGAACAACTGCAAAACGGCACCACCGATGTGGTCGGCTCCATGGGCAACAGCTATCGCCAGGCCCAAGGCAGTGTCGAGCAAGTCGGCCAGGCCGTCACCGCCCTGCGCCAGATTGGTGAGGCGGTCACGGTGATCAGCGACATGAACCTACAAATCGCCAGCGCCGCCGAAGAGCAAAGCGCGGTGGCCGAGGAGATCAACAGCAACGTGGCGACCATTCGCGATGTGACCGAGTCGCTGTCGGAGCAGGCGAATGAATCGGCGCGGGTCAGCCAGGCGTTGAACAGTTTGGCGAATCAGCAGCAGGGGTTGATGGATCAGTTTCGTGTGTAGATCGTCAAGAGGGTGAATAGCTAGTGTGGGAGCCGGGCTTGCCCGCGATAGCATCACCTCGGTGTATCAGTGACACCGAGGTGACGCTATCGCAGGCGAGCCAGCTCCCACACAAGCCCGCTCCCACATTTTTTATTTTGTGGTGTATCAGGCCTGGCGCTTGGGCAATTCGATCAGCACCTTCAAGCCACCCAGCTCACTTTCCTGCAGCAGCAATACCCCGCCCCACACCTCGACGATATCGCGCACAATCCCCAGCCCCAGGCCATGGCCGTCGATCTGTTCATCCAGGCGCGTACCACGGCTGAACACCTGGTCGCGCTGGCTTTGCGGAATGCCCGGGCCGTCGTCTTCAATGGCCAACAGGTAACTGTGCGGCGCTTCACTGACGCTCAAACGGATTTCGGCATCCGCCCATTTGCAGGCGTTGTCCAGCAGGTTGCCCAACAGCTCCAGCAGGTCTTCGCGGTCCCAGGGTAATTGCAGGCCGGGCGTGACGTGGTAGCTCAGGTCCAGGTGTTCGCCGTGGATCATGTTCAGCGTGGCCAACAGCCCGGGCAGCTCTTTTTCGCAATCAAACAAAGCACCCGGCAAGGTTTCGCCGGCAAGGCGCGCACGGTTGAGTTCGCGATTAAGGCGTTGTTGCACCTGTTCCAACTGCTCGCGCAACAGTTTGCCCAGTTCAGGATGGGCCTTGAGCTGCTCACTGGACGCCACGCTCAACAGCACGGCCAACGGGGTTTTCAACGCATGCCCCAGGTTGCCCAACGCGTTGCGCGAGCGCTTGAGGCTGTCTTCGGTGTGGGCCAGCAAGTGGTTGATCTGCGCCACCAGCGGCTCCAGTTCAAGCGGCACCTGGGTGTCGAGTTGCGAGCGTTGGCCCTGTTGTAGTTGGGCGATCTGATTGCGCGCGGTTTCCAGTGGGCGCAAGGCACGGCGCACGGTAACCCGTTGCAGGATCAGCACCAGCAGCAGGGCCGCAAGCCCCATCACCAGACCGATCTGACGCATCAAACGGAAACTTTCCCGCACCGGCGTGTAGTCCTGAGCCACGCTGATGGAAATCGACTGGCCAAAGCGCTTGTAGTCCGCGCGCAACACCAGCAGTTGCTGGCCTTCCGGGCCCAGTTGCAGGTTGCCCTTGAGCCCGGCCTCGGGCAGGCGCGGTAGTTCCTGGTCCCACAGCGAGCGGGAACGCCAATGAATATCGGCAAAATCGATGCGAAAATAATGCCCGGAAAACGGCCGCTGATAGGCCGGTGACAGGCGCTGCTCGTCCAGCTGCACACCGTTCGGCCCACGCACCAGCGCCACCAGCAGGTTCTCGGCGTCGTTGCGCAGCCCGGCTTCCAGGTAGCGCTGCAAACCGGCCTCGAACAGCCACAAGCTGGTTTGCGCCAGCACCAGGCCAACGATCACCATCACGCTGATCAGGCCCAGGCTCAGGCGCCGCTGAATGGACCTCATGCAGGCCCGGCGCCAAACCGGTAACCCTGGCCGCGCCGGGTCTCAATCACACTGCGGCCGAGCTTGCGGCGCAGGTGGTTGACGTGCACTTCGAGCACGTTGGAGTCACGCTCGGTCTCGCCGTCATACAGATGCTCGGCGAGGTGGCTTTTCGACAGGATTTGTTCCGGGTGCAGCATGAAGTAGCGCAGCAGACGGAATTCGGCGGCGGTCAGCTGGATCTCTTCGCCATCACGCAGCACGCACTGGCGGCCTTCATCCAGGTGCAGCCCGGCAGCTTGCAAGGTGGGTTGGTTGGCGTGGCCGTGGGAGCGGCGCAACAACGCCTGGATGCGCAGGTGCAGTTCTTCCGGATGAAAGGGTTTGCTCAGGTAATCGTCCGCGCCGGCCTTGAGCCCTTCGATACGCTCGGCCCAGGAGTCGCGGGCGGTGAGCACCAGCACCGGCGTGACCAGGGCGGCCGCGCGCCATTGGGCCAACACCTCCAACCCCGGCAGGCCGGGCAAACCGAGGTCGAGGATGATCAGGTCATAGGGTTCGCAGCGGCCTTGATACGCAGCATCGCGACCATCGGCCAGCCAGTCGACGGCGTAGCCCTGGCGCTGCAGGCCGGCCAGCAGTTCATCGGCCAGGGGAACGTTGTCTTCCACCAGAAGCAGGCGCATCAGTCGTCCTCCTCATCTTTGAGCAACACACCCGTGGTTGCATCCAGCTTGATCTCGCGCACTACGCCCTCGGTGGTCACCAACTCCACCTCATACTCATATCGGCCGTGCTTTTTCTCAAGTTCAGCTTCCAGCAGCCGCGAGCCAGGGTGGCGCGCCATGGCCTGTAGCAGCAGTTGCTCCAGCGGCAGGATCACGCCCTGCTGGCGCAGTGCCAAGGCTTCATCCTGGTTGAGGTCGCGGGCGGACAGGCTGGAACAAAAAGCCAGGAGCACCAGCACCCTCCAACCGCTGGCGCGTCGATATACCTTCATTACGTATCCTGATGATTCTTGAGTACGTGCCCGGTGAGCGCGTCCAATTCGACTTCCCACTCGATGCCATTGGCATCTTCCAGTTCTACTTGATAAATGTACTTGCCGTAGGCCTCGTCCAAGTCGGTGTCCAGCAGGCTCGAACCTGGGTGCAGCGCCAGGGCCGCGGCCTCCAGCTGATCAAAGGCGACAATTGTAACAGTGCCAGGCAATTTCAGCGGTTTGTCGGGGTCCACTGCTCGGGCCTGTGCCGCCGTGGAGGCGATGATACCGGCGGCGACCAGCGCTGTGAGGCGCTTCATGATAAGTCTCCGTTTCAGGATGTTTTTCCTACGCAGGCCACCGTACGCACTGCAACTTAACTGAAACTGAATTGCCACCATGGCATTTTTCAATCGGCATCTTTCCCCATCATCCGCGAGTTTTTCTATACTGCCCTGCTCGCTTCAACAGAGACTGGTATGACAGCCATCCACATCAAGTTTCCCGCCTTGACGCTCAAGGCCGGTAAACGCGCCTTCGCACGCATTCGCGAACAGGGCCTCAAGCCTGCGGATGTCGGCACCCTCCCCGGCGCGGCCGGTGGCCCCAAGGCGCTGGGCATTCAGGGCCTGGACCTGGCACTCTTCGGCGACTGGATGCCGCGCGCGCCGCGCGAACGCGCACTGATCGGCGCCTCCATCGGTTCCTGGCGGTTTGCCAGTGCCTGCCTGCCCGACCCGGTGCAAGGCCTGCTCGACCTTGGCCGCCTGTACAACGAACAAAGCTTTGCCAAGGGCGTGACCATGGCCGAGGTCAGCCGCAGTTGCCAGCGCATGCTCGATGACTTGCTCGCGGGCCGTGATGCGCGGGTGTTGGACAACCCCGACTATCGCTTGAACATCATGGTGGTCAAAAGCCACGGCCTGCTCGCCGATGACCACCGCGGTCGGCTCGGGCTGGGCCTGTCATCGGTGATTGCCGATAACCTGCGCGGCCGCGCACGGCTGTCGCGACACTTCGAACGGCTGATCATCCACGACCCGCGCCAGGCGCCGCCGCTGCATCCGCTGCAGGATTTCCCCTCGCGCTTTGTGAACCTGGAGCTGGGCAACCTGCGCCAGGCGCTGCTGGCGTCCGGCTCTATCCCCATGGTGATGCAAGGCGTGCGCGACCTGCCCGGCGCAGGCACTGGCACCTACCGCGACGGCGGCCTGCTGGACTACCACCTCGACCTGCCCTACCACGGCGACGACATCGTGCTGTACCCGCACTTCACCGACCGGGTCATCCCCGGCTGGTTCGACAAAGGCCTGCCGTGGCGGCGCAGTAATCAGCAGGGCTTGCAGGACGTGTTGCTGCTGGCCCCGTCCAAGGACTACCTGGCCCGCCTGCCCCACGGCAAATTGCCGGACCGCAGCGACTTCAAACGCTTCATGGGCGATGACCCGAGCCGCAACAAATACTGGCAGACCGCGATGAGCGAGAGCCAGCGGCTGGGCGATGCGTTCCTGGACCTGGCGGACAACGGCAAGTTGGGCGAGCACTTGCAAGCGCTATGACCCAGCGGTATGCGCGGCGAGGGATCAAGCTGTTAAACTCGCCGCCTGCCAGATACCTGACCGAGCTGAAAATACTGTGGAAATTTCCAAAGATTCCACGGTAGCCTCTCGCCGAAAAACCTTCCGCTTCAGAACCCTCCAAAACCCCTCTAAAACTTAAGCACTTGAGTATCACCGCGTACCATTCAATACCTTCCTAATACCATTTAGTTAGTACACTGCCCGGTACATCGAAAATGGTTTTGAGAGGATATGCTAGTGGCACTTACGGACACAGCAGTCAGATAGGCCAAGCCTAAGGACAAGGCGTACACACTCCAGCAGCACTCCCAACTCGGGGCGATGGGCGTGGTGAAGCCGAAAACGAAAAAGCCCCGCACGATGGCGGGGCTCCTATGATCAGTAAACTAAATTATGCGTTCGACGGGTGACGCTGGGCATTTAGAACCTTAGCCAGCGCCTCAATCCCAAACAATCCATAGTCGTGATTGTTCATCTTGTTCGACTGAACGTCGTCAAAAACTTCAAGCATGCGGCGATAGCCATCGGTAGTATGCATGTGAGCGTTCAAGTCTCGACCGGACAACTCTGACCAGCGATCCAAATCCTCAATAAAAACGCGAGCAATAGAAATATAGCGATGTTCGTTATTTCCATCAAAGCCCCGGAACTTCACGTCCTTACCAAAAACATCACAAGCATCTTGGAGTGCTTTGAGTTCTTGTTCGTCAAGAGCCTTAAATGACTCCTCCAGTACAGACCACATCTCTAAAACGTCAGCAACGTACTTAACACCCTCAGGGTCATCGCCTAGATCTTCAAACAATCCCGGGTATTTCCATCCCAACGCCCATCCGTGCCCACCCGCAACCATTCGCTGCACGAAATCCGGGTCGATATCGCTTTCAACTTCAAGATGCGTATGAAGGTCCGTTAATAGGGTAATAATTAGTTTTTGCTGATTCGAAAATTCCATATCAGTCCTCGGCACAAAGTTTTAAAAGCTCCAGAATGGAAGCTGGGCTAGATGATAGGACAAGATTAGAAATAAAAGATGACTCACAGCAAAAACTCCTACTCTAGAGTCGGGATTTGTTCGCGGAAAAACCGCAAACCAACAAGAAATGCATACATGGGGGAGGGTCTGTCAAGCAGCTTGACGATGGATATCCAAGGCTCCCTTATCCAACCAATTCCGGCCTTCCATAGACCGTGTGTTTTCTCTTCGCCGAAGTCCATCCTACTCCCGACGTCCATCAGCGACGTATCGCGACTTGTGTAACACTTCATGAAGTCTTAGCCGCATTCGGGATAGCGTTTGACAAGGCGCCCCATCAGACCGTCAATAAAGAGAGCGTCGTCGGTGATCATCGTCGACAACAACGTGTTCTCATGAGACGTACAGCAAGATACGTCAGAGCCCAGGACAACTCAGTGGCCCTAATGCTCTAGAAGGTCTTCAGAGGTGCGCCCTTTGAAATTAGGTGTTCTGGCCACGGCTCAATCACCTGTATAGTTGGTGCCGCTGGCCCTGCGACGGTTGTTTACGATTTATCGATCCTGAGCCCCGCTACCAGCTGGCGAGTTGCTCACGTTGTCACGCATCCGGCGGACCATAAGGCCAAGCTGAATGACCAACTCCTGGATTAACAAAGGTGCAAACGAAGCCGGACGAATGACAGCTGATACATTCGGGCCAATGAAACGCGCCTCTGATAAGTCAGGCACCGCAGCAGGATGGGCACTCGGTCATCGGTATTAGGCGCCACATAAAAGTCGGGCCATGTTCTTCTTTGATCATTTTCAAACCTCGCCCCTAAAAAATTGTGGTTCTGGCTCGCACGCCCCCATTCAAGACGTCTACGAAGTTTTGCGAAACTTCATATCTAATGACTGTCTGCGCGTGAATCGGCTTGAAGCCACACGCATCTAACCAGTCGTGCCACCTCACCAATGCCAGGCGGCGTTGCTCTTTGGCCTGGGTGTTGATGTACGAGGCGATCTTGCCCGGTTAATGGTTCAGCAGCATCTCGCCGATTTGGCCGTCAACGTCGATGTCAGTCCAGGCAGTGCGCGCCACCTTGCGCAGGTAGTGACTGGTCCATGCGCCCTGCCCTAACCGAGTGTAAACAACGCTGGCTTGGATATCGCTCAGCGGCTTGCCACGGCATGACGGGAACAGAAAGGCCCGTCGTATCCCTACACGGTTTGGCGGTCACGGTATCGGCGCAGCAGTGCACACGCTTGATCAGCCAGCGGCACTCGCAGCTCAATCTTGGTCTTGGTGTTTTCGGCGCGCAGAAACCACTCACACTCCGACAGCATGATGTCTGACCAGCACGACTGCCGGTTCTCTCCGATCCGCGTACCGTGGCACAGCATCATCAAGGCCAACATGGCGTCACCTGGCGCGTCGTCGAAACGCTCAGCCAGCAGCGCCACCAGTTCGGGCAACTGCACATCGCGCAGGCGGGCGGGCTTGGGCTAAATGCGTGCCGTGGTGAAGTAACTGAACTCGACCATAGGGTTGAATGGGATCAGGTCCAGTTTGCGCGCCTGGCGGAAGGCCATGGCGACGAGGCGGAACAGCTGCTGAACGTACGACAGCGACAGCTCCTCTTGGGCCGGCCACATCAGCAACTTGTCCAGGGTTTGAGCATTCACGTCGGTGAGCGGGAAGCTGGCAGATGACGCCAGAAGATTTCACATCAGCGTCTGTATCGGGCGCTTTCGGAAAACAACCGGGAGTCAAAGCGATGTACGAAATCATCAGCGGCGCATGGAAGGGTCACCTCGGACGCGGCCTCGCGCAGAAGGAATTGCAGTATCTACTGGGCACCGCCCAGGGCATGACAGCCAAAGAAATAGCCCGTCGATTCGAAGTTGCAGCCTGCACCGTGGCAAAGCGCCTTTCATGCGCAATGTTCAAGCTTGGCGTAACCCGCCAGACTGCTGCCGTTGCCGAGGAGATGCGCCGCCAGATCATCTCACCGGTGTGCTTTGCGCTGGCCGCGATGATTGCAATGCACGCAATCATCGGCGACGACGCAATGCGACGTGACCGCCGGATTCCGGAACGTCGCACTGCCCAAGTGCGTGTGTTGCGCTAAGCGGAACGCCCAAGCCTCACCGCCTAATTCAAAGCAAATATACGCAACCACAACCAAGGAGTCGGCATGAACCAACCCATCCAAAAAAACTAAGCCGTTCTGCGGGCCCTGCGAGACCGTGTTCAGCTTTCCACTTCGGAGATGTACGTGATGATCGGTCGCGAAGAACCTGTGAAGGTACCGCGTTTCAACGTGGTGCCGATCGGCAAGAACCTGTTCGATGTGGTGGAGCGCTCCAGCGGTGTATCTCGCGGTGCACGCACTGGCCACGACGGCGCCTGCCAGTATGCCAATCACCTCAAGCGCAACGCCGACTTCTTCGATGCGGCCAAGGCCACGTCGAAGCGTTTCGGGTGGCGCATAGCGCGCTGGACGGCTGGCTTCGCGGCAATGCTGGTGCTGTTCGCCTACTACGGTGCGCAGCCATGATTGACGTGCCAATACCCAACTCGCGAGATTCGATTATCTACAATTTGAACCAGCTGCTCGACGCCTACTTCCGTGCAGGCAAGTCAGCTCAGAAGATCGCCAGCTCTACGATCAAGTTGAGCCCTTCCCAGTCTTATGCATTCAACTCTTAATCGAAAAGGCTCAGCAGGCGCACAACCTTTTCTCATATCAGCCGTATAGCCAGTACATTGGACTTTGCGCTCATGGCCGCCATCGCCCAATTTTCCCAGGGCGATAACAGTTACCGCTTTTCAACAAATCAGCTTAGCAGGTGGTTAGCGCGGTTTGAATCCATCTACGATTTTGGCCACCTGCTCCAAACCATCAAATGTGGAAGGAATCACGCTTTCATCTGACACGATGCCACTAAAAATAATTTGCTCAAATTTATTAAGAAGTTCTTTATCACTTTTCCTAGCATCAGATGCGAATTCGACATAACTGTTAATAAATTGACACAAAGTCATCCTCAAGTCTATTTGAAGCAGCTGAGCTTTGATGGAACGAAAGTTCTGAAGAGTAATTCTAAAAAAATAAATTATCATTAGTTCAAGCGCAAATAAGGCTGCAATAGAAAGCGACTCCCTAATTAGGTCAGTTTCATGCCCAACCACACCGAAAAACTTGAGGAGAGGAACCAATAGAAGACACAGACCAAGCGCGATGAGAAATTTGAAAGCGAAATCTCGCTCTTTAATCTTGTTTTTCCTAAGTTCTGAAAAGCCTTGATAAAGCCCTACAAAATTGTAAGCATTCTCGTAGCCGGCAAGCTTTTCCTGTAGAGCCTTTACCCGTAGTTCCCGAATAGACATTTCTTCATTTGACTTCTCGCGCGCCTCCTCTGAAGTACGGATAGCTGCTGGGAGTTCTTTTAGAGTAGCCATGTGCGGGTGATGGATGTACTCCCTCAAAATATTTATCGCCATATGATTTCTGGCCCATTTCACCTGCGTAGCAGCATCAGGATATTCTAGAAAATCCATTCCAGACAATTCGTTCCAGGCCATATTTAAAAACTGCGACATGCCATTAGGAGATTTCAGTTCAAGCTCCACTACAAATCTGTAGCAGCATGAAAGCATAGAGTCAGCATCGTAATTTTTACTGGAGCCTGCAGCCTGAAGACACTCTACAAACCTAGAGCCAATATGTTTAATATTGAAAGAGCAAGATGAGTCAAACACGGCAGGCATGTTAATCATTTCATTAAGTGCAGCGTTGACAAAGCTCTGGACCTTCTTCCCTTCGACGCTCGCGATTGTCTCATTCTGAGCGAATAAACTCTCAAGTCTATCCGTCGCCCTAGCAAGGAAAGCCTGCATATTGTTATCAGCAAAAAACACTTGCGACTCATCACTGCTCAGCGTGCCATCAATAACATTACTCATTCTAACTCCATGATTAGCTCGTTTCGCTTGCAGGGTCTTCCGATGAAAGATGTTAGCAGCTTAGCTTAGAGAACAACCTTGCCCCAACCTCACGCCCAGCAACCTGCGCCAGACTACGGTCAACATAGGTTCGGTCACCCGCTAAAACCGGCACTACCACTTGACGACCGCGCTTCACCTCGCCGTTGTTGCGCCAGGTCTCCCGGCCCTCCTCGTCCTTGTAGCACTCCAAATAGCTCCAAACCTGAAAGCCTTCGATTTAGTCATAAATATCGCGCTTCGTCATGGTCCACCCCATTTAGTGGAATGGCGCCATCGTAGCACTCCAATGCCAGGGCAAGGCCCCCCACGCCTAAAGGAAATTCCACCGTAAATAAAGCTAAAACCTCTCTTAACATACAACCTCTATATATGGGACTCCATCTATCACATTTTTTGCTTTACTCTCCGAAATCCAACGAGCCTTAAAGTTGACACCGTCATCCTGCGAGTTGGCCGCCGGTTCTTCCATTAGCGCAATCTGTCCATCTAGAGGAAGATCAAAATTATCTCGTAAAGACATTATCAGTTTCGCGCCTGCCACTGCGCTTTCTCGACGCAGATCACTGAACCATCTTGCAAGTCTCAAAAAGCACTCGCTCCATTCCTGTAAAGTGCCTAAAAGAGATATTGTCTCAGGGCCAGCCAGAAGATCATTCTTCGCATCCTTACTCCATCTTTTATAGGTCGACAGAAGTTCATCCCTAACAAACTCCATTACCACAGTAACTCCTGCAATGTCACGTGACTGCTCGATTGAAAAATGTATAGGGGGCATACCCACATGCTGGCAATAATTACGTAAATTACTGAAAAGCCGATAAGCAGACGACCGATCATATTCGGCACTCAGTCGACGTTTCCACTCCACAGAGTGTTCGGAGTCTGGTCCGAATTTTCGTTCAAGGCTCGATGTTCCATGATCAATGAATGACTTAAACATTCCAAGCAAATTCAGCGTTAGCCTCGAAAAGCTTAATGAAGCCATGTTCATATGGGCTTCCCCCATGACACCTTCTTTCATATACCTTTCTGTAAATCCCAATATTGAGCGGAGCAAATCCTCAACATTCAACTGCACAGAGTAGAACAAATCAACACCACTAGAATAAAAACCAACATTCTCAATTGCGTTATTTAAAGCCTCTAACTCCTCAACAGAAAGCTTACGCAAATAACGAAAAACTGTTCTCTGCTCAGCGCGAGCACCAGAAACTTCTACATCTTCATTAAAAGAATGCACTAAAAATAGGTTACTTAACTTCATGCCACTTCCCTCCCCGAAAACTTAGACCCACTTCATGCTACCACAGCAATATTAACTACCCATCTGTCAAAAACAGCCGCTAAAGCGGCAAAGACGAAGTCATGCCTGAAGAAAAACTCAAGTTCCAGGTCGGCGCACCCTCCGAGCAAAAAAACCAGCCAAAGCCGGTGACGCCTGGAATCCACCAATCAATAACGAACCGTCAGGTGGATAGGCTCATATGAAATCCAGTACGACGGCCCTTCAGTTGGGTTCGGAAAGAATTATCCGAAGGTGCCGACCGAGAAGTTTCTTGCCTGGGCCAGCCACGACGTCACCGACGAACTCCCGGCACAGGAATATGCAAAGTGGCCAACGGCCAAGGTTACGCCATGATCGCCACCCTCTGGTTCGCCTACGTCTTCATCGATCGCTAACCCGAACCTTCTGCCGCCCAGCGCGGCTCATTGACTCGCCCCGCCCGCGGCAAGTAGATAAACATGGCAGTTGCAGAAAACATCGACCGCTTCCTGCGCCTCGGCGAGGTGCTTCGTACCCCTGGCCTGGGCCGTAATACGGTTTATCGACGGATCAGGGAGGGCACATTCCCAAAACAGGTTAGAATAGACCCCAATTCGGTCGCTTGGCGTCAGTCAGCAATCGCTAAATGGATGACATTAGTCACGCCCAGCAACGACCAATCAGTACATTGATCAGTACACCATAAACTGACAATCACCCAAAACCCACGCAACACAAGCCCTACAGGTCACACCGTGGAAATCTTCAAAGAGTTTACTTTCGAATCCGCCCACCGCCTGCCCCACGTTCCGGAAGGCCACAAATGCGGGCGCCTGCACGGGCATTCGTTCAAGGTGGCGATCCACCTGAGCGGCGACCTGGACCCCCATACCGGCTGGATTCGCGACTTCTCGGAGATCAAGGCGATTTTCAAGCCGCTGTATGAGCGCCTCGACCACAACTACCTGAATGACATCCCCGGCCTGGAAAACCCGACCAGCGAAGTGCTGGCCAAGTGGATCTGGACTGAGCTGAAACCGCTGCTGCCGGAACTCAGTGCGATTCGTATCCACGAGACCTGCACCAGCGGCTGCATCTATCGCGGCGAGTAAGCGATGGCACATTGAAGAACCACCTGCGGGTGGTTTTTTTATGCCCGACGACCTTTATAGTGCGGCCGATCGAGACGATCTTCGAAGCGCCAGCGGACTGATTCTTTCACAGGAGCACACTGCAATGATGCGCCCCGCCACTGCCGATGATGTTGCTGCCATCGAAGCGATTGTCGAAGCCGCCTACTCGCCTTACATCGCGCGGATCGGCCGCAAGCCCGGGCCGATGCTTGAGGACTATCGCCAGTTAGTCGAGGCTGGCGGAGTGCATGTACTGGATAACGCCGGGACGGTTCAGGGTTTCGTCATTCTACTGGCGGGCGATGGTGCTTTGCTGCTGGATAACCTCGCCGTAGCGCCTGGTGCAAAGGGTTTGGGATTCGGGCGATTACTGATGGAATTTGCCGAACGACACGCTATCGACGCCGGCTACGCCACGATTCGCCTGTACACCCATGAAACCATGACCGAGAACATCGCGCTCTACACACGCCGCGGCTACGTAGAAACCCATCGCGCCGTGGAACGGGGCCTGCGCCGCGTGTACATGACCAAGCGCCTTTAGCAGAAGCTGAGCCAATTTGTATCACCGCTGCACCGCTTTCGTGCCCGACTGGGCATAAAGAACACTCCTCCCGGCGATTCACCACGGTTTGGCTATCAATACTGTGCACGGTGCACAGCGTCCTTCACTGCCGCCGGTTTGGCACGCGCGGTGCAACAGGCCTGCGTCACTCATTCAGGGAGCAGGGCCATGACGCAGCAAGAACCGGGCAACGATTACCCCCTCAGCGAAGTGCCGATGCATGCACGCAAAGGCCTGGCGTCCACGGCCATGGTGCTGCTGGGGTTCACGTTTTTTACCGCGACCATGTTTGCCGGGGGCAAGCTCGGCGTGGCGTTCAGCTTTACCGACATGCTCGGTGTTGTGGCCCTGGGTAACCTGCTGCTGGGCATTTACGCCGCAGGCCTGGGTTACATCGCCTTCAAGAGCGGTTTGAACTCGGTGTTGATGGGCCGTTTCTGCTTTGGCGAAGTCGGCAGCAAGCTCAGTGACCTGATCCTCGGTTTCACCCAGATCGGCTGGTACGCCTGGGGCACCGCCACCGCCGCCGTGGTGCTGGGCAAGTATTTCGAACTGAGCCAGGGCAGCGTGCTCGGGTTGATGGTGCTGTTCGGCATGGTGTTCTGCGCCACGGCCTATGTGGGGTATCGCGGGTTGGAAATTCTGTCCTACATCGCAGTGCCGGCCATGGGCATTTTGCTGTTCCTGTCGATGTGGGTCGCTACTGGAGCAGTGGGTGGGCTGGATGGCCTGCTGGCCGTGGTGCCGACGGGTGAACTGGACTTGTCCACGGCGATCACCCTGGTGTTCGGCACCTTTGTGAGCGGCGCGACCCAGGCCACCAACTGGACACGGTTTTCCCGCTCCGCCAAGGTCGCGGTGCTGGCCAGCCTGATCGGATTTTTCATCGGCAATGGCTTGATGGTGTTGATCGGCGCGTATGGCGCCATCGTCTATCAGCAGCCGGACGTGGTGGAAGTGTTGCTACTGCAAGGCTTCGCCATGGCGGCAATGGCCATGTTGCTGCTCAATATCTGGAGCACCCAGGACAACACCATCTACAACTTCGCCGTCGCCGGCTGCAATTTGCTGCGCACTAAACGCCGCAAGACCGTGACCCTGGCAGGCGCGGTGATCGGCACCTTGCTGGCTCTGCTCGGCATGTACGACATGCTGGTGCCCTACCTGATTTTGCTGGGCACGGTGATTCCGCCGATTGGCGGGGTGATCATGGCCGACTTCTTCTACCGCTATCGCGGCCACTACCCGCGCCTGGCCGAGACTCGCCTGCCGGCATTCAATTGGCCTGGGCTGGTGGCTTATGCGGTGGGCACCGTGCTGGCGTTTCACTCGCCGTGGGTGGCGCCCCTGGTGGGGATTGTTGCCGCGTCACTGACCTACATCGTGCTGACCTCAGTGTTACGCGTACGCGCGCCACTGGCAGATGCCTCGGCATGAGTCTGGCGACTTTCACCATGGCCCGAGCCTGATGCCGCCCCTGGAAGCCTGGCTTCACGAGAATGCTAATCTAGTGGGCGCCGCCCAGCGCCTGGCCGTGCACCGTAACACCCTGACACAACGCGTCCAGCGCATCGAAGCCCTTTGTGGACTGAGGCTGGACCACTCATATGACCGCCTGGACATCGGCATCGCCCTGATGATCTGGCGGCTGTCTGCCTGACTGTTATTAGCCAAGAGGAACTTGCCCATGCATATCATCAACGCCCGCCTGCGCAACCGTGAAGGCCTGCATGATCTGCACCTGGAACACGGCCGGATCGCCAGTATCACCCCACAAACGACAGTGCCTGCGTTAACGGCCGGCGACCTGGACGCCGCCGGCAACCTGGTTATCCCGCCGTTTGTCGAGCCGCATATTCACCTCGACGCCACCCTGACCGCCGGCGAACCGCGCTGGAACATGAGCGGCACGCTGTTCGAGGGCATCGAATGCTGGGGCGAGCGCAAGGCCACCATTACCCAGGAAGACACCAAGACCCGCGCCAAGAAAACCATCCAGGCCCTGGCCGCCCATGGCATCCAGCATGTGCGCACCCACGTCGACGTTACCGACCCCGACCTCACCGCACTTAAAGCCATGCTTGAGGTGCGCGAAGAAAGCGCGCACCTGATCGATCTGCAAATCGTCGCGTTTCCCCAGGAAGGCATCGAGTCCTACCGCAACGGCCGCGAGTTGATGGAAGAAGCCATCCGCCTGGGTGCCGACGTGGTAGGTGGCATCCCCCACTTCGAATACACCCGCGACCAAGGCGTGAGTTCGGTGAAGTTCCTGATGGACTTGGCCGAGCGCACCGGTTGCCTGGTGGACGTGCACTGCGACGAAACCGATGACCCGCACTCGCGCTTTCTTGAAGTGCTCGCCGAAGAAGCCCGCAGCCGCGACATGGGCACGCGCGTCACCGCCAGCCACACCACGGCCATGGGCTCCTACGATAATGCTTACTGCGCCAAACTGTTTCGCCTGCTCGGGCACTCAGGCATCAGCTTCGTCTCCTGCCCGACCGAAAGTATCCACCTGCAAGGCCGCTTCGACAGCTTCCCAAAACGCCGCGGCGTCACCCGCGTCAACGAACTGCTCGAAGCCGGCATGAACGTGTGCTTCGGCCAGGACTCGATTGTCGACCCTTGGTATCCGCTGGGTAACGGCAACATCCTGCGCGTGCTGGAAGCCGGCCTGCACATCTGCCACATGCTCGGCTACCGCAACCTGCAAAGCGCCCTGGACCTGGTTACCGACAACAGCGCCAAGGCCATGGCCCTAGGCGACCGTTATGGCCTGGAACCCGGGCGACCGGCCAACCTGTTGATCCTGTCGGCAGACAGCGACTACGAAGTCATCCGCAGCCAAGGCCTGCCGCTGTACTCGATCCGTAACGGCAACGTGTTGATGAAGCGGCAACCGGCGCAGGTGGCGTTTTTGTAAACGGCCCGGCTAAACAATCGAGTCGATATCCAGTGGTTGCGCCCTCCCCCGGTCGTTGTGGGAGGGTGGCGGGATACTCGCAATTTGTGATATCTCGCGGTTTTCACGGTGGCTGAACCAACGCTTGAGGCTGTGCGGCAGCTGGGTGGAGTGGGCTTGACTGCCGTAGACATCACGCGCTTCAAGGCGACGCCAGCGCAGGGATTCCAGACGCTGGCGACTGGTGCGCAAGCGGTCGATTTCAGCGTTCAATGCCTGGTTATGTTCGTGCCCGTCGCTGCGTTGGTTGGTTGGACGCCGACGATCAAGCTCACGGTTCTTGTCACGCAATTGCTGAGTCATGGTCTCAAGCGCACGGTCGATCAACTCGAATTCCCTTGGCGTGACCAAAGGCCCCTGGCTATCGACGGTCTGTTGCCAGCGACGCAACGTGGCCCAGGCTGCCGGAATGTAGCTGGCGGTCATGAAGTGCTGGTTGGCCTGGAACAGTTGTTTCAACAGGTTGGCGCGGTCAGGCATGTCGCCGTGGAGCTGCAACGCTTGGTTGCAACCGGCCTCGATAATGGACTCACAACCGGGCTTCCATAACACAGAGGATTGGGTGCCATCCGGGAGCTTGATCGGCATGAAGTGCTGTTGTTCACCGTGATGCTGGTAAGGGTTGCCACCGACGCGCACCAGCCCGGCGGCGAATAACAAGCCTCCCGAAGCAGGCGCGCTGAACAGCACCACGGCTCCGGGAACCCAGAGTTTGGCGGTGGTATTCATCCACCGAGCGGGCACGCTGGGTACCGGGTCGTTGTGATTGACGATGCGATGGTGGACCAGAGACGAGGCGCCTTCAGTGAACTCGGAGTCAGCCGCGCGAGGCGCACCGTAGGTGTAAAGGAGAATGTTGTAGTCGGCGCCGGAGGTTCGGCGCAGCCCTTCTGCCAGGAGCAAGGCGATGGCGCCACCGAGGCTGTGGCCGCAAATCACAATGCGCTGGCCGTCGTGGAATTGATCGAGGTAGTGCAAGACGAAATCGCGCATCGCTTGATACGCCTGATAGAAGCCCTCGTGGGCTTTTCCTACTCCGCCGCCAAAGGGCACCTGATGGGCATTGGCGTCTCGCAGTGCGTCGGCACCACTGGCGGTGCCTCGCACCGCAATCAGGATGACTTGGTCGTGATGAGTGATAAACGCCTGCGTATCAGTGCCGAACTGTTTATCGTCGAAAAAGTGCACGCGAGCAGGATGCTCCTGTTTCTCTCCAAGCTCCAAACGGTTCTGCGGATACAACTGCGGATCGAAGGGCACAATTTCAAAACGCAGGGAGTAGGGAACATCCTCATACAGCGGGTAAAAGCGTTGAACCTGCTCACGGTCGACCTTCCAGGCTTCCTGATATCCGGCAAGTTTTTCGGCGAACACATTCCCCACGCTTGGATCCAGCGGAAAACTGACTTGATCCACAGGTCGCGTTGGAGGCTCCTGGCCAAAGTCGCAGTAACTCAAGGTGGACATCAACGCCAGTTGATACAGGTTCAAGGCACAAAATTGATCATCACCGCAGAGCATCGGTCGCAGGGCACGCAACGGTCGTACTTCCAGCACCGTGTGCAGGTTAGGAAACAGCACCACGCCCGCCAAAGCCGGTTGAGGCGGGCCAAACCCCAACTCAGCCATCATTCTTAGCGCGTGCTGTTGAAGTTGATGTGTCCGTGGCGCCAATGGCGGCAGGTGAGCAACATGTCGGACCAGATCGCGTACTTCCACCTGATAGAACCGGTCCGCTTGGTGCTGTGCAGGATTACTCTCAGTGCGTTGACCATCAGCAGCGAAAAAGCGGGTCTGTTCGGCACGGACCTGAAGTTCGGTGATGGGTAGTTTGTAAGTCTCGCGCCCGCTCAATCCAAAATACGGCGCCTCTTTCCCAGAATACAGCCGCTCCAGAACCAGAACGACGGGACCGCAGTAAAACCCTTGTAGCTTGGCGAACCCCTCG
The DNA here is from genome assembly GCF_009834565.1 of Pseudomonas sp. R76. Taxonomy (GTDB): domain Bacteria; phylum Pseudomonadota; class Gammaproteobacteria; order Pseudomonadales; family Pseudomonadaceae; genus Aquipseudomonas. Next base: position 2,452,224 of record NZ_CP019428.1, on the reverse strand, counting down.
CCCGTCAGTCTTCCGCTGTACTGCTGCCCTGCGCTGTCGTGGACCGTGTACGCAAGCCCACCGTACGCCTTCCCGCTGCCCGTTTCATCAACCAGACAAAAACTTGCCCAATGCCCTTTCAATGCACAGGCGGGCATCTTGCTACTGAAAAAAGGTTGCTTCCATGCGTCCTGGCTCATGACTCAACTCCTTGTTATTGGCACGTGGGATAGACATCACAGGTGCGTCCATCCGGCATCGTTATCGGTTTAAACTCAGGTGCATCGTCATCGCAAGCGCCCTGCAGATCCTCAAAACTCGTCCCTCGGCAGCGTTTCCACCCGCCGGGTACAGCGATCCATCGTCGGTCAAAAGCCGGCTCCTCCTCATCGGTAAGTGTCAGCACCAGCCTGAGTGTCTTTCCTGGTAGCAGAGCTCTTTGTGCAACCCCACCCGCCAGCATTTTTTGCCGCTGCCCGCTCTCGTCCAACGCCCTGCATCTCAGCAGTTTCCTGATCGTATGCGCCCGCCCGACCGTGCGAAAAAGCCACATACATTGCCCACGCAACTCCTGTACACCCGAGGCTGGCACCCCCGCTACATCCTCGGATTCAATAGGGTCTGTAAAGTAGATACCCGCCAGTGCCCCACCGACATCAGTGCTGCGTGCCCCCCACTTCGCATAAAAATCGAACTCCACACTGCGCAGCGCCGTGGGGCAGCCCTCAATGGTTTCAGTCAACGGCAGGTCATAACTCACCCGCCCGGCTACGGGTTTGTAATCAGCAATAATGATTTTTCGTTCAGGCCTTTTACCCCGTCGCTGCGGCAACTTGCAGAGTTGATATCTGGCGGGACGGTAATTCGCCGCGCCAACAAATCGAAATTGCGCCGGCAAATCCACCTCCAACGTAAAGTGGTTAACCGGCCCTACCGCACAACCCGAAAGCCATGCCGCTCCCAGCACAGCTAATGCGCCACGCATGCACCTGCTCATACTTTTTCCCTCAACCTTCGCCACTGCTCCAGCACCCTTTCGAAATGATCGCCGGGCGCTTCCTCTTGCATCGGTTGCCAGCGAATCACGCTGGTTTGCGTCGCCTCCTCCAACCTGCGTACCACCAGGAATTCAAGTTGCTGCGGCCCGCGCCACTGCCAGGCGCGGGCTTGTTCCAACACCTGGGTCAGCCAGATCCTGGGGTCTTGAAATTCGACTAGCGCGGCGAGACCTTCGCTGTGTTCGGTCAGCAGGTAGCGCAGGATGTTGGCGTGCAGGATGGCTTGCGCTTGGGGGTTGGGCGCGTTCAGCCAAGGCGCAGGCACAGGCGCCGGATACTCTCCCGGCGCGGGGTTTTCGCCCTCGCACCAGCGGTCTTCATGCCAGTAGTACACAGAAATCAGCGGGCCGAGAAAGACCGGCCAATCATCGATCGATAAGTGGGCCAGCGCGCGAGCAAGGGTGCGGTTATCGTGAATGCGATACACCGCTTGGCTGCCGGCCGGCCCTACCAACAGACGTTCGCGCCAGTGTCGAGCCAGGCCTTGCAGATCATCGCCCGGCAGACTGCACAGCCAGCCCCAGTTCGTCTGCGGATGTTGCAGCAACTCGACCAGCGCGGGCTCCCCTAGCTGGTCCAGTAGCAGGATCATCGGACCGGTAGAGGCAAGCTCGGCCACAGCAGTCTCAGCGTAGAGACAGCAATACTGCGGCACATGGCGGACCGTCAACAACGGCTCGCGGGCGGCGTGTTTTCCGTCAAGGATCAAGCACAATCGGCGCCCCGCCTGATGTTGTCGGGCCATCCAACGGCCGGGCATACTCTCCATCAAGCAGCCCTCCCTGGGATATTGCACAGGCCTTCGCGGCATTGCTCACACACCGGGCAATAGTCAGCGCCCAGTTGCCGGGCCTGCGCCATGAGAGCGCCCTGCGCCGCCGAAATCTTCGGGGCAGTCGCAGCAGAAAAAGGCGCCGTCGAGCGGCTTGCGGGCGGTAAGCCTCCCACCGTAATTGGCCGACTGCTGAAGATGCCACCCGCCTGGATCAGCACATGTTCTCCGCCTGCCTGGAGGCTGATTTGTGCACCCGCATTGATCACCAGGCTGGCACCGGCCTCCAGGTACAGCTGTTGCCCGGCTTCGATGACGAGGGTCTGACGAACATAGGTATCGCTGTTGCCATGCACATCCAAGCGATCGCTGGCTTTCAGCACAACATTGCGATCACCCGTGGTGTGACGGTGTTCTTCGCTTTCCAGGTGTACCGTGCTTGGGCCCCGAATGACTTCACGGCGCTCTCCGACCACCTCCAAACGACTGTCGCGGCCCACGTGCTGTTGCAGGTCGCGTTGGGCGCGCAGGTAGATGAGCTCCTCGCCGTGGCGATCTTCAAGGTGCAACTCGTTAGCCCCGCCGCCGCCCCTGGTACTGCGGCTGCGCAACACGCTGCGCGTCTTGTATTGCGGCAAGGGATAAGCCGGCATGTGCGATGCATTGGGCAGGCAGCCATTGATCAAGGGCCGGTCGGGGTCGCCTTCAAGGAAAGTCACCAGTACTTCCATGCCCACCCGAGGAATCAGCATCGCGCCAAAGCCATCGCCCGCCCAGCCGGAAGCCACGCGCACCCAGCAACTGCTTTTGTCATCGTTTTTATCCAGGCGGTCCCAGTGAAAACGTACTTTCACCCGACCGTAGGCATCGCAATGCACCTCTTCGCCTGCGGGGCCCGTCACCGTGGCGGTCTGGCTGCCATGAATGGTCGGCTTTGGGTGTTTGAGCGGCGGCCGATGCGCCGCACGCCATGGCGTAACGGTAAATCGGTTGCGATAGCCCTGGAATGCAGCAGGCTCAAACCCCGCTTCCTCCAGCACTTGTGGTTGATAACCCTCATGGCGTACCGACTTGATCAACCAGAGGTCGTTGCAGGCTGGATCCGGGTGATCACGCAATTCGAGAAAGTGGCCGCCGCTCAATGCCGGTTGATCACTCTTACCCAGTGCTCGAAGGCAATCGCCTTGAAGACGTTCCAAACCCCGGCGTGCCAGTTGCTTGCCACGTGCGTGACCGGTGAAGCCGGCGGGGTAGCGGTAATCTTCAAGGCTGTGTAAGGAGGCTGCACCGGCCTGTTCCTGCAGACGCAGCGAAGGGTGTTCGAAGTCATGGTCGCGGCGCACGGTTTGCCGACTGCGGATTCGCAGGCGCACATCAAAGCGCCGGATCGCCCGCGTATCAGCCGCCAAGTCGCCCACCGTGCGGTAATGCTGCGCAGGCAAACGCCGAAACACAGTCTGGTCATCACCAAACACCAACAGATGATTATCCCGGCTGTGGCGAAAGTGGTAGTGAATACCCTCCTCTGCACACAGCCGTTGAATAAAGTGCAAGTCGCTTTCTGCGTACTGCACACAGAACGCGCGTGGCGGATAGACCACAGGGCCAAGTTCGAAGGTGTAGGCATCGGCAAGGATACCGTGATGTGCAAGTACGGCAGCGATGATCTGCGGCACGCTGCGCTGCTGGAAAATCCGCTGGTCACGCCGATGGGCAAGACACGCCAGGCGGGGCGCCAGCGTGAGGTGGTAGCGGGTGAACCGCCCCCCGGGATCATCCCGGCCAATGGCGTAGACCTGGCCATGCAGGCCCGCATCCGCCTCGCCAAAATCCAGATAGACCGGCTGGTGCAGCAGCGCGTCGAGATCCAGGGCGGGGTTTTCACTGACTAACTGCAGGTGAATAAAGTAGGGCTGATCAAGACGCTCGCTGCCGTTGAAAGCCAGCACCTGAAAGTCACAGTTTAATTCTGCAAAAGTTGGTTCGGAAAATATCAATTTAAATCGCGGCAAAACAAAATCGCCAACCATCCTTAGTTACCCGTGCTCACGTTTTGACTGAAAGACTTTCCCCCGTCGAATGTTGATTTAACTGCCGGAAAAAAGCGCCTGAATGCATTGAATCTTAGCGATTTCAGGCGAGATTCGGGCCTTCAAAAATAAAAAAGAAGATTCGTACGGCGTGGTCGGAAGTGTCTTTTACAAAATAAGACAAGGCATTATTTTTACAACTACCAACAACAAGAAAACTCCTACGTTAATAGGACACGCATAAGTATCTTGAAGAGAAACGGCTGACACTCATCCAGGATATCAGCCGCACTTGCACATTCAGGCTTGCGGTCGTGCAGTCCCGAATAAACTGACGCTCAGCAATTTTTCAGCCTGAACATTCAACCGTACCGGCGCCGTGCCACCCGGCATGACCACGGCCACGTCCCCAGCCTCGACCCAGCCTGCCCGCCACGCCGCACAGGCCACGGCGCTGGCGCTGGTCCCGGAGGACGCGGTAGGGCCCTCGCCCCGCTCAAACACCCGCGCAAGTACCTGATTGCCTGAAGAGCGAGCGGCCCATTGCAGATTGATCCCGGCAACGCAGGGTCGGCCGCGCCCGACAGGTGGCGCAAAGGCAATTGACTGCAACGCTTCAAACAGGGCGCGCTCGTGCATCGCCTGATTGTCAGGTAACGCCCAAGCGTGCTCGACGAGCGTCACACAGTGGGGATTGCCGACCCGGACAAACTGGCTGTGTGCCCATTGCGGGTTGATCACAGCTAGGGGCGGTACATGACTGAAGCCAAGATTGCGCCCATCCACACCCTCAGCGCCAACCGCTGAAGGCCCGAACGCCGGCGGCCCCAAGGCCAGCCAGAACCCCGCAACCTGTTCATAGATCGCAGGTTCCACAAACGTTGCAACGGGTGACGCGGTATCGGCTTTGTCGTGATGCACGCGCAATTCACAGCCCTGCGTCATCAAGCCCTGATCGGTCAGCGCCTGAGCAAAAATCGTCAAACCGTTGCCGCTGCGCTCCGCGAGTGTGCCATCGGTATTGACGATGAGCAGGTCAAACGGCGGCGCACAGTCGAACGGCCCGACCAACAAACCATCGCAGCGGTGCGCCTTCGCATCCGCCGGACGCGGCAGCGTGCCCCATCCACACTCAGACGCAATCGCCAACGATGCCCAGGCCTGGGCAGTGCGCGCGGCCTGAGCGGCGCTGTGCGGCACTTCAATGCCCGTGCGCCTTAACAAGGCCGGGTTGATCACGCCATAGATATTGCCGCGGGCATCGTAGAACTGGGTCATGGGGTCATCCACATCCGTTGTCGCTGAACATCAAAAAGAAAAATACTCTGCGATTGTGTGGGATAGCGTCGATTGAGACCACCCGTTGGTCATGGCGAAAAACCAGGCGCGCCCTACACTCCTATTTCCCCTGGATGGACGTTTTCATCAGGCCGAAGTCCGTGCGCAGTCGAGCTAACGCCGTCCTCTTTCCATGGAGGATGCAATCATGAAGGCACTGGTGCCACACAACCCCGTTGAAACGCTGTACCGCGAAGGTCGCAAGACGTTCATTGAGCTGGTGCCTGATGGTGGCTCGCGCCTGGATGCGTTGTTCCACACAGCGCCAGCCCTGGGTGAATTGGCCGTTGGCGTGGTGTATGGCTATCTGCATGACCGCCCCGGTCTGGACCCGCGACTGCAAGAGGCCGCGATCTTTGCCGCCATCGTCGCAGCCGGCATGGTCGGGCCGCCATTGAGCGTGCATTTCAAAACCAGTCTGGCGCAAGGCCTGGCGCCTGGTGAGCTGACCGAGTTGTTGCTGGTCGCATCGGCGTTTACCGGCTTCCCGCGTGCAGTGGCCACGGCCGACCAGCTCAACCTGTTGTTCAGCGGTGCCGGCCTTCCCTCGCCCCCGCCACCGACGCCTCGAGCCGTGGTCATGACATTCTGCGACAGTGTGCGCAGAGGCCAGCCGTTATTTGCGGTCGACGCTCAGAGCAAAAAACTGCTGCGCAAACCTCATCGGTTGGCACTGCACGCCACTGCGGCGGACCGGGTAATTATCGAGAGCTACATCGGCAGGGAAACAACGCCTCGTGGGACGCTGCTGGTTCGCGTAAAGGACGCCGAGGTGATTGAAGTGCGGGCGTATTTGCCTACGCTAACCTGAGGACAGTTCAGAAGTGGCCTGGAAAGTGGCAATCCGCCGCAAGACGCCCGGGGTTCACCAGTTCTCACGGGGATTACTCACTTTCCAGGCCACCTCCCGCCTGCCTGACATTCTTTATGTGGTCGCCCGATCCCCTCTCGTTCCCTATTGGTAAAAATAAAATTACCGACCTGCACGCAAATCCCTATTACCTGGGGAACCCAATTCGCTCGACAAGGCCTGATGTGCAAGGATGTCGCACCGGACATCGTTCGTTGAACGCAAAACCAAGGATTTTTCATGACTGCCATCCCCACCCCAGCGCCCGTGGTTCCCGGGCGGCTGGAGCAAATGTCGACCCGTATTGCATTTTTCATCGCCGGCTTCGGTATCGCGGCCTGGGCGCCGCTGGTGCCATACGCCAAAGCTCGCGCGCAACTCAATGAGGGCACGCTTGGCCTGTTGCTGTTGTGCCTGGGCGTGGGTTCGATCATCGCCATGCCCGTGGCGGGGGCGCTGGCATCACGTTATGGCTGCCGTCGTGTCCTGACGGCCGGCACGATAATGATCTGCCTGGCCCTGCCGATGCTCGCCACGGTCAGTTCGATTCCGTTACTGATGGCCGGATTGATCCTGTTTGGTGCAGGCCTGGGCACCGTGGACTCCACGGTCAACCTGCAAGCGGTGATTGTGGAGCGCGCCAGCGGCAAAACCATGATGTCGGGCTTTCATGGCTTGTTCAGCCTGGGCGGCATCGTCGGCGCAGCGGGCGTCGCCGGGCTGCTGGGGCTGGGCCTGTCGCCGCTGCAGGCGACGCTGGTGGTGATTGTCATCATGGCGGCAGCGCTGCTCAAGGCCGGGCCACATTTGTTGCCCTACGGCAGTGAAAGCTCGGGCCCGGCGTTTGCCATTCCTCACGGCGTGGTGCTGTTCATTGGCTGCTTGTGCTTCATCGTGTTTCTGGCTGAAGGTGCCGTGCTGGATTGGAGCGCCGTGTTCCTGAGTGCCGAGCGTGGCCTCGATGAGGCTTACGCCGGGCTTGGTTATGCCGCCTTTGCCCTGACCATGACCGCTGGCCGCCTGACAGGTGATGCCATCGTCCGACGCCTGGGCGCCACACGCGTCATCGTGATCGGTGGCGCGTTGGCCACTGCCGGCATGTTGCTCGCGACACTTTTGCCCGCCTGGGAAACCGCACTGCTGGGGTATGCACTGGTGGGGGCCGGTTGTTCGAATATCGTGCCGGTGTTGTTCACCGCCGTGGGCAAGCAAAAGGTGATGCCGGAGCATATTGCAGTGCCGGCCATCACCACTCTGGGTTATGCCGGTATTCTCGCCGGGCCCGCCGTGATCGGTTTTGTCGCCCACGGCAGCAGTTTGAGCACGGCCTTTGTACTGATTGCACTGTTGCTGGCCGGTGTAGCCATCAGCGGCAAAATTCTCAAAGTGTGAACCGCTCAGCGCTCAAGGCCGGGTCGCTACCTGGCCTTGTGTGCCTCATGTTGCTCCAGCCAGCGCCCCAGGCTTTTATTGCACAGCCACTCTTCGTCTTTCGGGCGACCAAACAGGCGCAGTGTGTTGACACGCTGCAATGATCGCAATAAACCCGGCCGTTCAATGATGTTTTTTGCCGTGTACACACAGTGCTCGCTGTACTTTTTTCCGGGCAGCCCGGTAGCGGGATCCAGAATGGGCAGGCCTTGTGAGTCGCTGTCATCGGGGTCATTCATCACGTTTTTGAGCAGCGCAATTTCCATGTATTCAAGGGTTTCAAAAAAAACCGTGCGGTCCTTGGATTTATCCCTCAATAACTTGAAATAGCCTTGCAGAGCCTGCACGACCTTGGCGTTGCCGTGATCGTGAAAAGGGTCCTGGCTAAAGGCTTCAGGGGAGCTGTTACCGCGCAAGGCTGCGGCGGCGGCGCTCAGGCTGTCGCGGGTGATATACCCGTCACTGTCGATGATCGCATCGTTCAACCTTGGGCGTTTGAGAATCTCCCTGACTGCCAGGATCACACGGTCCCGCACGTTAATCGCCCCGCAACGGTTGAGCTGCAATTTTCAGCAAAGCTGACTGCGTCAGGCCCTGGGTCATGCCTAGAGAAATGCACAAATCGCTGAAGTCTTTTGCCAACTCGTCCAACAAAACGTTATCCGCCGATTTCGGCCCCGGAGGGGTTGTGTCCGCGCGAGCAATCGGCGCGTTCTGCAAGGCCTGATAACGCAGCAAGGACGCGCTTGAGCGCAACGACGACGGCTGACGTGGCACATCCCGCGTGTTGAAGTGATCTTCGCAAGGCGGGTGTGCAACGGGCGACGCCAAAGGCCAGCGTACCTCAGGCCGGTCCATGGCCGGCGACTGCCCGCGCGATACAGCACTGTTAATTTTCATGTGTTAGTTCCCACCTTTTCCAGATCTATGCTTGCCTGAAAGCCACCACACAGGCGCTTTGGATCTTCGAGTCGATTCCCGGGTAGCAAGCAACCGATATGTGGTCAGCTGAACTCAATAGTTCCGGGCAACCGCTGGATACCCATGACAGCATGTAAAAGTGAGCGGGTGCATCAGGCAGGCGTTTACCCACGCCACCAAGCGGTAAGGCCATTGATCAATGCGGCCCACACGCTATTGGAGTGCCTGGACGCCTGGGTATCCGGGTCGCCGGCATGACCTGGGGCAACCATGCCGCGGGCGAAATCAGCGGCCACCGGTGCCCGGAACTTACGCTGGCCGGCATAGGCTTTCATTCGCTGGGTTTCTGCGGCGTATCCGTTCGACAAGGCGGCATGGAGGACGTCATTCGACGCCGCGTCCCTTTCCAGGGATGTTGAGCGATCAACGTCAGGGCCGCTGGGAAAAGCCTCACAGCCGACGGTTTGGCAGGATTGAAACGAAGTTGAGGTCATGTCTTGGCCCTGATTCAGTATCTGAAAAGGCGACCGGCTCCGATAAAGCCGCTGGATAGGTATGCCCTGAGTGGCGAGTGTGTGGAAATAGTTCCTTGCACAATTTGAAGCACGAGGCGCTGCCAAGCGTTCGCAGCGCCTTATTGCTATGGGTTATGCGATCAAGTAAGAAGCCAACACGAGCCCCGCCTGGCTGAATTTGTTGTCCCCGGAGTCACTCAAGAGTTCATCCAATATGCCCGTCAAACGGGGACTATTGACGGTCCTGTCACTCACGTTACGTAGGTGGTCGATTGAAGTGTCGCCCGTCCGTTTTAGACCGGCCAGATATTTGAGGTCTTTAAGATTGATTTCGCTTTTACCGAAGCCCCCTGCTAATTGATCGAAATGGCTGATCAGCTCCTGAACTGCTTGCTTATCAGTGAGGTATTTCAAGGGGTTGGGGTTTTGGCTGAACGCCCTGAGATCGCTGATTGAGGCCGGATCACCCTGCCGGAACCAGGCATCCATCGTCTCGGGACGCCTCATAGCCTCCTTGGCGCTGCGAATTGCTCGATTCATTGCAGGGTCGCGACCCAATTCTTTTTGCGCCATTTCTTCAATAGCGCTCCTGCTGAAAGTCGAAGGGTTACACGGCGTTCCAAACGCCCTGGCGTCTCTTAGAATACCGGTCAACAGTTGATCGTCGCTTCTCTTCGAGTAGATAGGGTCTGGTTTATCCAGCGTGATCGGGTAGGGGCCATGAGCGTTAGTCGGTGGCTTGGGCCTGCCCAACCAAGGGTTTGCCCATTGCTGGTGCTGCTGCGTGCCGCCCTGGGGTGAGGCGTGGTGTGAGGCGTGGTATGAGCTCTGATGTGAGCCTTGCTGCATCATTGCAGAGAAATCTGGATTCTGGGCCGGGCGACTATTGAAGTGGCTGTGATGACTCGCTGCCTGCTGTGGCTGACCAAACACCGGCCCATGCTGGCTATGCGATGCATTGAAATTGACGCCTCCAGCGTTGTGGCTGTGGTAGGACGGCGCAGTCGACGCCGTAACATTGACCTTGGCGTGGGACTTTGAATCAACCTGCGGGGTGTCCGCGCTGGATGAAACAGATACAGATGGAGTGGTAGCCGATACCGACATAAGTGCCTCCAGGGCAAGGGGTGCGATTATCAACCTGTCGCTCCACGCTGACATCGAAGTCGACCAGGTCTGCCCCTGTGTGGCGTTTCCGTCGGAATAGGTTCCTGATCAAGCAGAAAGTAGCTTGAAGGTGTGTAGGAAACAGGCAAAAAAAATCGCAGCCCTTGGGCTGCGATTGTTCGTATCAACGACCGGTCAGAACCCGACGCTCGCCTGTACGAAGAACGTACGGGGCTCACCCAGGTACAACCCGGCATTGTTGTCGCTGGAGCGCGTGTAGTGCTGCTGGTCGAAGACGTTTTTCACTCCCACGCCCAACTTCAGGTTCGACAGTTGCGCACCGAAGTCATAGCCGCTGCGCACGTTGACCGAGACATAACCGGGGATATCGCCGTACTGGCCGTCGGCAGAGCCTTGGGTGATGTAGGTGGTGCCAGTGCCTGGCGCACGTTGGCCGGATTGGGCATAGACGTCCAGGTTATGGGTCCAGTGGTTGATGTCGTAACGCAGGCCCGCCGTCGCCACCTCACGGGAGTACAGCGGCAGGTCGCGGCCCTTGAACGGCACATCGCCTTCTGAGGTGGCCTTGGTGTAGGTGAAACCGGCACTGGCGGTCAGGCCGTCCAGGCGTGGGTCGAGGTTCGACAGATCATAATGAGCCGAGGTTTCGATGCCCTGGTGCTTGGTCGCGCCCAGGTTGGTCCAGCCCACATCGTTACTCACATATTGCAACTCATCCGAGAAGTCGATGTAGAACACCGTCACTTCGCCGCCCCAGACGCTGTCGTTGTAGCGCGTACCGATCTCGTAGGTCTTGGCTTTTTCCGGGTTCAGGCCATTGGCCGTCTGATTGACCCGGCCGCCCTGCCCGATCTGCGCATACTGCAGGCTGCCGAACGAGGTCTCGTAGTTGGCGAACAGCTTCCAGGCGTCGGAAATGTGGTACATCACGCTCAACGCCGGCAACGGCTCGTTGCTTTGGATCTTGCGGTTCTTTTCCACGGTGCGTACGCCATTCAAGGCGACCACCGGGCGATCATGCCAATGGGTTTCGATATTTTCGTAGCGAATACCCGGCGTGACGGTCCATTTGCCGATATCGATTTTGTTATCGATATAGTAAGCATTGGCCACGGTGCCGCCGGTGCGGTCCTGGTAGACGTGCCCGTCATTCTGCCCGCCCGGCGTCGGCACGTTGTTGACCAGGTTCAGGCTGCTGGCCTGCTCATGCATGCCTTCCTTGAGGTAGCGATAACCGAGGCTGACTTCCTGGGTGCTGGGGCCCACATCGAACACATGGGACACCCGCGGTTCGATGCCAAAGGTATAATAGGTGCGCGGGTAGGAGACGAGGGTCTTCAGGTCGCGGTTGGCGATGTTGCTGCCCCGGAAGCTGTCGGTGTAATAGGTCAGCACTTCCGCCTGGGTACGGTCATCGATCTGGCGGATGTACTTGAACGACACGTCCTTGCGGCGGCCACTGAAGTTGTCGTAGTCGCGTATCGATTGGTACGGGTTGGCGTCGAATTGCTTCTGCGTCAAACCGCCGGGCATGTCGGCGCTGGCGTCGTAGTAGTGGAAATTAAGGGTGAAATCGTCTTGATCGGTCGGCGCCCAGTGAGTCTTGAGGATCACGTCGTCGATGTCGTTGGAATTGTTGCTTTCGCGGTAGCCGTTGCCGTTCACGCCGGTATAGAGCAACGCGACGCCAATGCCGTTGTCGGCGGTGCCGCCTATAAAGGCGTTGTCGACGTGTTTCCAGCCACCGTGTTCAGCCGTCTGCAAGGTCGTGCCGACTTCACCGGAGAATTTCTCCGGAATGGCGCGGGTCACGAAGTTGATCACGCCGCCAACGTTCTGTGGCCCATAACGCACGGAACCGGCGCCACGCACCACGTCGATGCTGTCCAGGTTGCCGGCGGAAATCGGTGCCATCGACAGTTGGGGCTGGCCATACGGGGCGAACGCCGCCGGTACGCCGTCGATCAGCACCGTGGAGCGTGGCGACAGACGCGATGTCAGGCCGCGCACGCCCACGTTGAGGGAAATATCACTGCCACCGGTGCCGTTGGACTCCTGCACCTGCACGCCAGGGACACGGCGCAGCACGTCGCCGACGTTCATCGCGCCCTGCTCCACCATGGCTTCACGACGCACCACCGTGCGTGCACCGGGGTGGTTTTGCACCACGGCGGCGTTCGCATCGCCCAACCAGTCGCCGACCACTTTGACGTCGGTAACGCCCAGCTCCAGCGGCGAGCCGGCCTCCCCAGTGCCACTGCTCAGCGGGCGCAGGGTGACCGAGCCCGCATCGATCTGATAATCCAGGCCGCTGCCTTGCAACAGCTGGCGTAGGGCTTGTTCGGGCGACAGGTTGCCGTCGACGGCGGGCGCTTGTTTGCCTGCGACCATGTCCGGGCTGAAAAACACTTGCAGCGACGTCTGCTGGCCCAATTGGCTCAGTGCCGCGCCCAACGGCTGGGCGCGGATATGGATACCGTCGTCAGCATAGGCAGCAGGCACAGCGGCACTGACAGCAAGCGCCAGGGCCAAGGGTGCCCAGCGGGAAATTTTATTGTTGGAGACGGTAAGTTTTTTCACGTCGAGCCTAATCCTGTGATCGCAAGAGTGTGCGGCTGTTAATGCAAACTAGTTGCAGTTGCAGGAGAAGACGAAGAACTCGAAAAAAACCTGAATCTCAGCGCGAAATAATTTCCTGGCTGCCGTCCGGCAAGGTGCGCAAGGCCACCGGCAGGATATGCGGCAAGGCTTTGAGCAAGGCATCGGTGTCGGTGGATTTGAACACGCTGGTCACGCGCAGGTTGCTCACCGCAGCGGTACTGACCCGCAACGGTTGCTCGCGGTAGCGCGACACTTCCCGCGCCACTTCACCAAGGCTGGCGTTGTTGAACACCAGCTTGCCGCTGCGCCAGGCCGTCAATTCATCCGTGTTCACCGCGTATGCGGCAGCGACGTGCCCCAGGGCATCGACTTGCGTACCCCGGCCCGCTGTCAGCGTGACGATCTGATCGGACGCGCGCCCCTGCACCTTGACCGTGCCAGCTTCGACTACCACGCGGGTCTGGTCATCATCGCGACGCACGTCAAAGCGCGTGCCAGTGACCGTCACCTGCCCTGCCCCGGCGGCGACGACAAATGGCCGACTGGTGTCGTGCTCGACGCTGAACATCGCTTCGCCCTGTTTGATTTCTACGCCACGCCGGCCCTTTTCATAGTGCACCGCGACCACGCTGCGGCTGTTCAGGTCCATCACCGAACCGTCGGGCAAGGCCACCTGGCGATGCTCACCCAGGCGCGTGCTGAACTCGGCGCTGTAGGGTTTTGGGTGTTCAAGCCCGCTGAACAAACCCAGCCCCAAGGCGACCATCACCACACTGGCGGCGACGGCGTAACGCACAATGGCCCGGCGTTTGGGGCGCTCGACCGGCGCATCGCACAAGGCTTGCAATCGGGCCTTGGGCAGCAGATCAGTGGCACTCCACAAACCTTGCAACACGTCGAATTCATATTGGTGCTCAGGCCGTTCTGCCCGCCACGCGTCGAAGCGCTGGCGCTCTTCGATGCTCAACTCGGCGTCTTGCAGGCGTACAAACCAATGCGCGGCTTCGTCGCGAGCACGGCTATCCATCATGGAAGATCCTGTTTCATCAAAGCGGGTCATGGGGCCATCGCATCCAGGCGGTCACGCAGATGCCGCAAGGTGCGGATCATATACTTTTCCACCATGTTTTTAGACAGGCCCAGGCGCACGGCGATTTCCTGCTGGGTCAGCCCCTCGATCTTCTGCCAGATAAATATCTTGCGACAGTTAAGCGGCAGCTCGGCCAACGCCCGCTCGATGGAGTCCGCCAACTGGATCGCGTGCATGAAATGCTCCGGGTCGCCACTGTGGGGCGCACTGTGATCAAAGGCGTCCAGCCCCAGCGCCTCGCGCCGGTCTTCACGGCGGTAGGCATCCACGGCGATGTTTCGCGCTGTTTGATGCAGATAGGCGCGCGGTTGCGCAACCTCGCTCGAACGCGACTCAAGCACCCGCACGAAGGTGTCGTGGGCCAGGTCTTCAGCTTGCTGACGGTTTCTCAGGCGGCGGGTCCAGGTGCCGATCAACTCTTCGTAATGCTCGAAAAAGCCTGTTCTGCGGGGCGGCTGAGGGATCATCGCGTGAGCACTGGGGAGGCGGGGCGTGAATAGTAATGCTTCCTATTAAGCGGGGCAATCACCCGCCGTTCAAAGCCATCGTCGCATTTGAGACAACCGGTGAACTTCCGCCACGCGCCGCCAGTCAGCTGAAAGGACTCTCATAAAACGGTGGGTGGGCGATGCAGATTTCGTTGCAGCAACAAGTGGCCCTGGTCACGGGCGCCAGTTCCGGCATTGGTGCAGGCGCCGCCAAGGCACTGGCCGAAGCCGGTGCGGCGGTGGTGCTCAATTACAACTCCCAGGCGGCGCCGGCCGAAGCCCTCGCCGCGCAGATCAACGCCAACGGCGGTCGGGCGATTGCTATCGGCGGCGATGTGTCCAGGGAAGCCGACGTAGAACGCCTGTTCGCCCAAACCCTCGACGCCTTCGGCCACCTCGACATTCTGGTGGCCAATTCCGGCCTGCAAAAAGACGCCAACCTGGTCGACATGACCCTCGACGACTGGAACACCGTGATCGGCGTCAACCTCACCGGCCAATTCCTGTGTGCGCGTGCCGCCGTGCGGATTTTCAATCGCCAGGGCGTGCGCGAGGGCGTGTCGCGCGCCGCCGGCAAAATCATCCACATGAGCTCGGTGCATCAGATCATTCCGTGGGCCGGGCATGTGAACTACGCGGCCTCCAAGGGCGGCGTCGAGATGCTGATGCGCACCCTCGCCCAGGAAGTCAGCGAGCAACGCATCCGCATCAACGGCATTGCGCCGGGGGCGATTCGCACGGCGATCAACCGTGCAGCCACCGAAGGCGCCGCCGAAAAAGAGCTGTTGAAGTTGATTCCCTACGGCCGGGTCGGCGACGTCGAAGACGTAGCCAATGCGGTGGTATGGCTGGCCAGCGACGCGTCGGATTACGTGGTCGGCAGCACCCTGTTTATTGATGGCGGCATGAGCCTTTATCCGGAGTTTCGTGGCAATGGTTGATTTCAAGAATGAACCCCAAAGCGCCATCGATGCCCACGGCATTATTGGCGATATGCGCAGCGGCTCTGGTGAATGACCGCGGCAGCATCGACTTTTTCTGCTGGCCGGAATTCGACAGCCCGTCGATCTTCTGCTCGCTGCTCGACACGCCCGACGCCGGCGTTTTCCAACTGACGCCCGAGCTGAAAAACGCCCGTCGCGAGCAAATCTACCTGCCCGACACCAACGTGCTGCAAACCCGCTGGCTGAGCGATGAGGCCGTGGTGGAAATCACCGACCTGCTGGTCATCAGTGAAGAAATCGACGACCTGCCGCTGCTGATTCGCCGCGTGCGTGTGGTCAGCGGCAGCGCGAAAATCCACCTGCGCTGCGCCGTGCGCCACGACTATGCGCGCACTCCGACCCAAGCCAGCCTTGATGACGGCATCGTCTACTTCGCCGCCGACAGCCTGCCCGGCATGCGCCTGGCCAGCAGCCACGCGCTGCAGATCGAAGACAACGCCGCCGTGGCCAGCTTCACCCTCGCCCAGGAAGAAGGCGCGGAGTTCGTGCTCGGCGGCCAGGACGACCCGCGCGTCAACAACGGCTGCACTGACCTGGCATTGGCGCACACCTTGAAGTTCTGGCGCGGCTGGATCGCGCAATCGAATTACCGTGGGCGCTGGCGCGAAATGGTCAACCGCTCGGCCCTGGCGTTGAAGCTGCTGACCTCGCGCAAACACGGCGCAATTATCGCCGCCGCGACCTTCGGCCTGCCGGAAACCCCCGGCGGCGAGCGCAACTGGGACTACCGCTACACCTGGATCCGCGACGCCTCGTTCACCGTCTACGCGTTCATGCGCCTGGGCTTTATCGAAGAAGCCAATGCCTACATGCGCTGGCTCAAAGGCCGCGTCAGCGACTGCTGCGGTCAACCGACCAAAATCAATATCCTCTATGGCATCGACGGCCGTCAGGAGCTGCCGGAAACCACGCTGGACCACTTCAGCGGCCACGGCGGCGCCAAGCCGGTGCGCATCGGCAATGAAGCGTTTGATCAGATCCAGCTGGATATCTACGGCGAGCTGATGGACGCGGTGTACCTGGTCAACAAGTACGGCGAAGCGATTTCCCACGAAGGCTGGAAACACACCGTGGAAGTGGCGGATCAGGTTTGCGAAATCTGGAACACCAAGGACGTGGGCATCTGGGAAATGCGCGGGGAACAACATCACTTCCTGCATTCACGGCTGATGTGCTGGGTGGCGCTGGACCGCGCAATCCGCCTGGCCTCCAAGCGCTCGCTGCCCGCCCCGTTTGCCCGCTGGGACCAGACCCGCCAGGCGATCTATGCGGATATCTGGAGCAACTTCTGGAATGAAGAGCGTGGGCATTTTGTGCAGCATATCGGCAGCACCGCACTGGACGGCTCGATGCTGCTGATGCCGCTGGTGCGCTTCGTCGCGGCCACCGACCCGCGCTGGCTGTCGACCCTTGAAGCCATCCAGAAAAGCCTGGTACGCGACGGCATGGTCTACCGCTACCGCAACGACGACAGCCAGATCGACGGCCTGCAAGGCACCGAAGGCGCGTTTGCCGCCTGTTCGTTCTGGTACGTCGAATGCCTGGCCCGCGCCGGCCAAGTGGAGAAAGCCCACCTGGAATTCGAACAGCTGCTGCGCTACGCCAACCCGCTGGGGCTGTACGCCGAAGAGTTCGACAACCAGGCGCATCACTTGGGCAACACGCCCCAGGCGTTGAGCCATTTGGCCCTGATCAGCGCAGCGACCTTCCTGGACCGCAAGCTCAGCGGGGAAAAGACCACCTGGCAACCTTGAGCAGTCCGGAAAACACAGCGCTTCCTGCTACACAGAAATCCAAATGTGGGAGCGGGCTTGCTCGCGAAGAGGGAGTATCAGTCAATACATGCAGAGACTGACACACCGCCTTCGCGAGCAAGTCGAATCGTCGCACCGCCGCTCCCACAATTTGACCAAGTTCAGCTCCCACCATAAGGTCGTCTGTCAGCCTCCAAGCCTTCAACAGGAACCCCATGCGCCAAGTACTGCTGATCATCGACGTGCAACCCAGCTTCAGTCCACCCGCATGGCTGGTCGACGGCATCAACACCCTGCTCGGGCGCCTGCCATCAGTAGCCACCGTGGAACGCCACGACGAAAGCGTAACCCCCTTCGCCCGCCAACTGGGCTGGCAACCTGCGCCGGATGACAACAGCCTGATTGCCGCCGAGCGCATCTTTATCAAGCACGGCTACGCCCCCACGCCCGAGACCGTCGCCTACCTGAAAAGCCTGGCGCCGGACCGTGTGCTGGTGTGTGGCATTCAAACCGACACGTGCGTCCTGGCGGCCGGGTTCGCGTTGTTTGATGCAGGATTGCAGCCGACGCTGATCAGCGATTTGACCGTGGGTTCGTCGCTACACCGGTCGGGAAAGTTGGGCGTAGACCTGTGGCGGCATCACTTCGGCAAAGTCGTAGATCGTGCCCAAGTGATCGCGACGACCGCCCCATGACCACATTCCCAACACTTGCCACCCAGCGCCTGCGCCTGCGCGAATTACGCGCAACCGACGCCCCGGCGTTGTTTGCCATCCACAGCGACACCGCCAACATGCGCTGGTTTGGCGCCGACCCGATGACCGACCTGGCCCAGGCCCACGCCTTGATCAACACCTTCGCCCAATGGCGCACGCAGCCCAACCCAGGCACACGCTGGGGGATTGAACAGGATGGCCAACTGATCGGCAGTTGCGGCCTGTTCAAATGGAATCGCGGCTGGAACAGTTGCGCCCTGTCCTGTGAACTGGCACCCGCAGCCCGTGGCCAAGGCTTAATGAGCGAAGCCTTGCGGGCGATGCTCGATTGGGGCTTTGCGCACATGCAATTGCATCGGGTTGAAGCCATGGTCCACCCACACAACACAGCATCACTGGCGTTGTTGGAGCGTTTGGGCTTTAACACTGAAGGTATATTGCGCGAGGCCGGGTTCTGGAATGGCCAGCGGCATGATCTTGTGGTGTTGGGGCTGTTGGCGGAGTGAAAATCTGGATATTGACCCGGCAGAGCAAGTTATTAAAACCTGTTCGCGCACTCACAGGGTGGTGACGTTCACGCCCGATAAAACGAAGTACATCAATCAGACAACGGAAGCGGAAGATTAAGGAGCAAGGACGCATGGTCGACCTGCATCAAGCATTCGAACGAAGCCTCTACTTCCATAAGGCTCGTATTGACCGACGCTCAGCTGATGCGTTGGTTGGCATCACTGCCGGTTTGACCGCAGATGGAAAAATCAACCCACTGGAAGCCGAGTTTCTCAAGTCATGACTACTCTCGCCACGCTGCTTTACATCCGTACGCCCATGTTGGAAATCGCCTACGAAGCCCACGGCCCGGAAGGCGGCGCCCCGGTTATCCTGCTGCACGGGTTCCCCTACGACCCACGCGGCTACGATGCCATCGCGCCGGCGCTGGCCGCGCGTGGGTGCCGGGTGCTGGTGCCGTATCTGCGGGGGTATGGCCCGACGCGGTTTATCAATGATCAGGTGATGCGTTCCGGCCAACAGGCGGCGTTGGCCCAGGACCTGCTGGATTTCATGGATGCCTTGTCCATCCAGCAAGCGACCCTGGCAGGTTATGACTGGGGTGGCCGCGCCGCGTGCATCGTCGCGGCGCTGTGGCCGCAGCGGGTGCGCGGGTTGGTGACCGGGGACGGTTACAACATCCAGGACATTGCCAAGTCGCTCAAGCCTCGCGCGCCTGAAACGGAGCATCGGTTGTGGTATCAGTTTTACTTCCACACCCAGCGCGGGGTCGACGGGCTGACGGCCAACCGCCGCGAGCTCTGCGAGTTGTTGTGGAAACTCTGGTCACCGACCTGGGCTGAAGGGCCACACCTGTACGGCAACACCGCGCCTTCGTTTGATAACCCGGATTTTGTCGAGGTGGTGATTCACTCCTATCGCCACCGCTTCATGTACGCGCCGGGCGACCCGGCATTGGAAGGCATCGAACAGGCTTTAGCCGCGCAGCCGCCGATTTCAGTGCCGACTATTTCGCTGTGTGGCGCCGATGATGGCGTGGGCCCGGCGCCAGCGGTGGATGACGATGTGGAAAACTTCAGCGGCTATTACCGCCGCGACGTCTTGCCCGGCGTGGGTCACAACATCCCCCAGGAAGCACCGCAGGCGACGCTCGCGGCGATCTGCGAACTACTCGATCGCGCCTGACGCAGCGGGCAGCGCTGATTCGAAAACTGAAGCACCGTGATACAACTGTGTACGTTTTCGTTCAAACCGCGTCGCAGAAGCGCTCGCGGTAGGCCTGGGGCGTGACCTGCAAAGCGCGCAGGAAACTGCGCCGCAGGGTTTCCTCGCAACCAAAACCGCATTGCAAGGCGATGCGTTTGATCGACGCCGTGCTGTCGGCCAGTTGCCGGCGCGCAGTTTCCACGCGAATCAGCTCAACCGCCCGCGCGGGGGTCTGGCCGGTTTCGGCGCGGTAGTGACGCACAAAACTGCGCTCGCTCATGCCGGCCTGGGCGGCCAAGGTGGGAATGTTCAGGTCGAGGGTGAGGTTTTCCACCATCCAGGCGTGCAAGTCGGCGAAGCGGCTGTCGCCTTTTTG
Source organism: Pseudomonas sp. R76 (assembly GCF_009834565.1). Lineage (GTDB taxonomy): Bacteria > Pseudomonadota > Gammaproteobacteria > Pseudomonadales > Pseudomonadaceae > Aquipseudomonas. The sequence continues at coordinate 2,432,457 of NZ_CP019428.1, read as the reverse complement.
CAGGGCCAGCGCCGCGCTGAATTGTGACTGGCCGCCCGGGCGCTTGAGGAACACCACCAAGTGCCGCGCGGCTTCCAGGGCCACCGCGCGGCCCAGGTCTTCTTCCACCAGGGCCAGACACAAGTCGATGCCGGCCGTGACGCCGGCGGACGTCCACACCGCGCCTTGCTGGATGAAAATCGGGTTGGACTCGACGGTCAGCGCGGGGAATTTGCGCGCCAACTCCTCGCAGCGCGTCCAGTGCGTGGCCACGCGGCAGCCGTCGAGCAAACCACTGGCGGCGAGCAGGAAAGCGCCGGTGCACACCGAGGTCATGCGCCGGGTGTGCTGGGCTTTTTGCTTGACCCAATCGACCAACTCAAGGTCCTCGGCGGCGCCGTACACGCCCCACCCGCCGGCAATGACCAGCGTGTCGCACGGCGCGTCAGCCGCAGGCAGCGGCTCGGCCACCAGCGCCAGGCCGGCGGAGGTCATGACCGGCTCGGTCTGCGCGGCGATTACTGACACCGCGTAAGGCAATGGCAAACCGCGCTGGCGCGCCAGGTCGTTAGTGGTGGCGAACACCTGCAACGGCCCGGTCACATCAAGCACCTGAGCGTTAGGGAAAGTGAGTACGTGAATGATCCGAGGCATAGTTGGCGTAATGTGTGGGTTCAATGGCGTATTCGCCAAAGCCTAGGCCTTTAGAGTGAAGCCGTCTACCCCGTTATCGGAGCTTCATTCATGACCTTGCAGATCGGCTTTCTGTTGTTCCCCGGCATTCAGCAACTGGACCTCACCGGGCCGTATGACGTATTGGGTTCTCTGCCCGACGTGAAGCTGCACCTGGTGTGGAAAGATCTGGCGCCGGTCACCTCCAGTACCGGCATGGTGTTTACCCCGACCATGACCTATGCCGACTGCCCGCGCCTGGACGTGATTTGCGTGCCCGGTGGCTCCGGCGTTGGCGCCTTGATGGAAGACCCGCACACCCTGGACTTCCTCAAGGCCCAGGCCCAGACCGCGCGCTACGTGACGTCGGTGTGCACCGGCTCGCTGGTACTCGGTGCTGCGGGTTTACTGCGTGGCCGCAAGGCCACCACCCACTGGGCTTACCACGACCTGCTCGCCCCGCTGGGCGCGATCCCGGTGCAGGCGCGTGTGGTGCGTGACGGCAATCTGTTGACCGGTGGCGGGATCACTGCCGGCATCGACTTTGCGCTGACCCTGGCCGCCGAGTTGTACAGCGAGGCTGCTGCGCAATTGGTGCAGTTGCAGATCGAATACGCACCGGCACCGCCGTTCGATTCGGGCAGCCCGGAGACCGCGCCCAAGCACGTGTTGGAAGAAGCCAGAAAGCGCACAGCGGAATCGCGTCGGGTGCGTGGCGAGATCGTAGCGCGGGCGGCGGCTCGGTTGGGCTGAGAGCTTATTAGTGCCGAGCCCACTCCCCACCACTGCATCACGCTGGCCGCGACATCAACGCCAGCCGCGCCGCCAATAGCATCAACACGCTCGCCAGGCCCCATTTCTGCAGCCTGGCGCTGCGGGCATTTGCGGCAAATACCCGGCTGAGCGCACCGCCAAAAATCCCCAGCAGCGCGTGAAATACCCCGGCAATCAGGGTCAGCACACCGCCCAACACCAGCAGTTGCACCGCGATGCTCCCGGCCTCGGGCCGGACGAACTGCGGCAAAAACACCAGGAAAAACAGCAGCGCCTTGGGGTTGAGCAGGCTGTTGAGCAGCGCCTGCACAAACACCCGGCTCAGGCGCACGCGCTTGACCCGGGCAGTGTCCAGGCGCGCACTGTTCTGCAAGGTTTTAACCACCAGCCACAACAGGTAGACGACTCCGGCGTAGCGAATCACATCAAACGACGGCGGCCAACTGGCAACCAGCGCCGTCACCCCGGTGGCAGTCAACAGGGTGAGCAGTACATCGGCCACGCAGATGCCAAGGCTTGAGGCCACACCACCGCGCCAGCCATCACTCATGCCATGGCTGATCACAAACGCCATGTTCGGCCCCGGCGATAGCAGCAACAGCAAGACAGCACCCGAGAACATCAGCAACGTTGTGAAATCGATCATGCCCAAGCCGCCCGCCGAATAAGAGCCGACAGATTAAATGGCCGTCAAAAAACTCACAAAAAATTGTGCTGGATACATTTTCATCTGCCCTTTGAAAATAACGTCGTCCGCCCTTAACGCCCTACTTTCCGGCACTTAGCGTGCTCTTACTGTCCCCTTTTCCTACCACCTTTCAAAAAGGTTTCCGCAACTGGCAGGAAAATTCTCACATTTGTTTCTACACTCAAAAACACACCCAATCACCGCGTGTCCAGACAAGGAAAGTCAATAAAATGCCACGAAAAAGATTGATTAACGTGTCTAGCACGCCACCTCCGCTCCACGGTCAATTAATTGACAAAGCAACTCAAAGGAACACTCCTTAAGTCACTGCCCCCGCAAACGCCTTCATTTGGATAGTTCCAACTGATGGGACAGTTGCGTTTTACCCAGAGTAGCCGTCGTTCATCTTGCCCACTACTTAAGCAGGCAGAACAGTAAGTCTGGAGTGCAATGAGGGATGTTTTTATGCGAGAAAAGTCGTCAGTCGACAGCCTGTTTCTGACCCGCGCCGGTTTTGTTGAATTCTTTGTAGTTTTCGTCAAGTTGATCCATGGCCTGACTGCCATTTTGCCGCCCCTGGTGCTGGTGTTGTTCCTCGACCCACTGGCCCCTGAGCTGCGCTCCCACTTTCTCGGCCTGCTGCTGTTTTTCGCGGTCCTGACCATTATTCTGTTCCAGGCCTTGGGCATCTATTCCGAAGAGCTGTTCAGCAACCGCCTGCGCCTGCGCGCCAAGATAGTTGCCTGGTCGGCGGCGTTCTGCATTTTGCTGTTCATGTACCAGATCCTGCAGTTTTTCCCGCAATTGACCCCGCGCAATCTGGTGGCCTGGTACTTCGCCAGTCTCGGCCTGTTCTGCCTTGAGCGCCTGGTGATGCTGCGCCTGTACCGCAACCTGATGCGCAAGGGCAAATACCTGCAACGCACGGTGATCCTGGGCTTCACCGACACCGCCGTGCATGTCGCCGACCACCTGCAACGCAATGGTGATATCCGCTCCGGCCTGATCGGTTTTATCGACGACCGCACCGAGCGCATACCCAAGGAACTGAGCAACCTGCCCTTGCTGGGCAATACCCGTGACCTGGAAAAGCTGATTCGCGCCGAGCAGGTCAACCAAGTCATGATCTGCCTGCCGTGGGCGGCCGAGCAACGCATCCACGGGCTGGTCAACCGCCTGCGCCAGATGTCGGTGAACGTGATGCTGGTACCGGACATGGCCGCCCTGCGCTACGGTCACAGCCGCATCACAGACGTGGGCGGCATCCTGATGTTCAACACCTCGCAGTTGCCGCTGCGTGGGTGGTCGCCGGTGATCAAGCGCTGTGAGGATGTCCTGTTGGCCAGCCTGGCGCTGGTGGCGCTGTCCCCGGTGATGCTGGTGACGGCGATTGCGATCAAGCTCGACTCCAAAGGCCCGGTGCTGTTTCGCCAGAACCGTTATGGCTACAACGACAACGAAATCCGCGTGTTCAAGTTCCGCTCGATGTTCACCGATCAGAGCGACTTCACCGCCGAGCAACAAACCACCCGCAAAGACCCACGCATCACGCGCGTGGGCCGCATCATCCGCAAAACCAGCATCGACGAGTTGCCGCAGCTGTTCAACGTGCTGCTGGGCAACATGTCGATGGTCGGCCCGCGCCCTCATGCCACGGCGACCAAGGCGGCGGGCGTTCCGTTTGAAGTGGCGGTGAGCGAATACAGCTCGCGGCATCGGGTCAAGCCGGGCATCACCGGCTGGGCGCAGATCAACGGCTACCGTGGCGAGACCGACACCCTGTTCAAGATCCAGAAGCGCGTCGAGTACGACCTGGAATACATCTCGAAGTGGTCGGTGTGGTTTGACCTGTACATCGTCTTCATGACGGTCCCGGCCGTCCTCTCCACTAAGGAGGTCTATTGATGAATACCCTCAACGGATTGATTCCCTGCATCATTTCCGGCGGCTCGGGCACACGGCTGTGGCCGGTGTCGCGGCAGAACATGCCCAAGCCCTTCATGCGCATGCGTGACGGCCAGAGCCTTCTGCAAAAGACCTTCGAGCGCGCCGCGCGCCTGCCGGGCGTGGAAAGCGTGCTCACGGTGACCAACCGCGACCTGCTGTTTCGCACCCTGGATGACTACCGCGTGGTCAACAAGGCGCACCTGCCGCTGGACCTGCTGCTGGAACCGTTCGGGCGCAACACGGCGGCGGCCATCGCTGTCGCGGCGTTGCATGTGCAGGAACATTTCGGCGATCAGGCGCAACTGCTGGTGTTGCCTGCCGACCACTTGATCAGCGACGAAACCGCGTTCGCCGCCGCCGTCACCCAAGCCCGCGAGCTGGCTGAAGCCGGCTACCTGGTGACCTTCGGCATCCAGCCCGACCACCCGGAAACCGGCTTCGGCTATATCGAAAAAGGCGAAGCGCTGGGTACCGGCAACCGGGTCAAACGCTTTGTCGAGAAACCCGACCTGGCCACCGCACAAGGCTATCTGGACGGCGGTAAACACCTGTGGAACGCCGGCATGTTCTGCTTCAAGGCCAGCACCCTGGTCGACGAACTCGCCGCCCACGCCCCCGATGTATTGGCCGCCGCAAAAGCCGCCTTGGAGCACAGCCAGGCCCTGCAGAATAAAACCTCACGCCAGCGCGAATTGAGCGCCGAAGGCTTCGGTGCCGCGCCGGATATTTCCATCGACGTGGCGTTGATGGAGAAATCCAAGCAAGTCGCCGTGGTGCCCTGCGACATCGGCTGGAGCGACATCGGTTCCTGGGAAGCGCTGCGCCAGCTCACGCCCAGCGACGCGCAGGGCAACCAGGTGAATGGCGAAGCGATTTTGCATGACGTGCACAACTGCTACATCGACTCGCCCAAGCGCGTGCTCGGCGCCGTCGGCGTGCGTGACCTGATCATCGTCGACACCCCCGACGCCCTGCTGATCGCCGACGCCCACCGCAGCCAGGATGTGCGTTACATCGTCGCCGAACTCAAGCGCCAGGATCACCCGGCATTCAGCCTGCACCGCACCGTTACCCGGCCATGGGGCACCTATACGGTGCTGGAGGAAAGCAGCCGCTTCAAGATCAAGCGCATCGTGGTCAAGCCCCAGGCCTCGCTGTCGTTGCAGATGCACCACCATCGCAGCGAGCACTGGGTGGTGGTCAGCGGCGCGGCGCAGATCACCAATGGCGATCGCGAATTCCTGATCAACGCCAACGAGTCCACCTACATCCCGGCCGGGCACAAACACCGCCTGACCAACCCCGGCATCATCGACCTGGTGATGATCGAGGTGCAGAGCGGCGAGTACCTGGGCGAAGACGACATCGTGCGCTTTGACGACATCTACGGGCGTGCGCCCGCCGCAGAAGTGAAAAAGTGATATGCGTACCTCGTTGATCATCCCGACCCGCAACGCGTCCAGCCACCTGGCGCGGTTGCTGCCCGCACTGAGCATGCAGACCGTGCAACCGGACGAGATGCTGGTGGTCGACAGCGCCTCCAGCGACGACACCGTGGCGCGCTTTCGCGACTTCGGTGCGCGGGTCGAGGTGATTGACGCGCGCGATTTCAACCACGGCGGCACGCGGCGCTGGGCCAGTGAGCAAGTCAGCGGCGACGCGCTGATAGTAATGACCCAGGACGCGATACCGGCCGACCCCGAGACCTTCGCCAACCTGCTCGGCGAGTTGCAGCAAGACCCGCTCAACGGCGTGGCCTACGGCCGCCAACTGCCGCACCCCGGCGCCGGCGTGTTGGGCGCGCAATCGCGGCATTTCAATTACCCCGAACACAGCCGCAGCAAAAGCCTGGCCGATGCGCCGGAGCTGGGGATCAAGACCTGCTTCAGCTCGGACTCGTTCAGCGTGTACCGACGCAGCGCTTTGCAGGCGGTCGGTGGTTTCCCCGCCGATGTGATCGGCAGCGAAGACGCCTACGTCGCGGCGCGCCTGCTGCTCGACGGCTACAAGGTGCGCTACGCCGCGTCGGCGCGGGTGTACCACTCCCACGATTACCGACTCATGGATGAGTTTCACCGCTACTTCGACATTGGCGTGTTCTACGGTCGCGAGCCGTGGATTCGCCAGGCCTTTGGCGATGCCGGCGGTGAAGGTAAACGCTATGTACTGGCTGAGCTTGCGGCATTGCGCGCAGCCGGTGCATTGCACCGCGTACCCGAAGTACTGGTGCGCAGCGCGTTCAAGTTGCTTGGCTATCGGCTGGGCCATCTGGAACGCCGGCTCCCCATCGCCCTCAAGCGGCGCATCAGCATGTTCCCCGGTTATTGGAGGTGAGCAGCATGACCAACAGGAAGTCCCCCCGTATGAAAAAAACCGTGCTCATCCTGGCCATGATGGCCTTGGCCGCCTGCAATACGCCGGCTCGCATCGTGCCCCCGGACGACCAGACCGTGGAGGACGGCAAACGCGCCCTCGACCAGCTTGCACAGCTGCCGCCGGCAGTGGAACGCATCCGCATCGGCGACCAGTTGCGTATCGTGCGCGATGCCGGGGAGATGCCGACGCTGTCGGCGTTCAACGTCAGCACCATCTACGAGCTGACGCTGTACACGGTGCAGACCGACGGCAAAATCAACTACCCGTTCCTGGGGCCCATTCAGGTCGCCGGGCGCCAGCCATCGGAACTGGCCGCTGAGCTGAGCAACAAGCTCGCGCCGGTGTACCGCGAGCCTCGGGTGACGGTGAACATCAACCAGGCGCCGGGTAACTCGGTGATCGTCGGCGGCGCGGTGAATAACCCGACGGCGGTGCAGCTGGGCACGGCCAACACCCTGGAACAAGCGATTGTCGGCGCCGGCGGGGTGAACCCGTCGGGCAATGCCAGCATGGTCGCGCTGCTGCGCGAAGATGCCCAGGGCGCCTACCACGCCTACTTCCTGGACTTCAGCCAATACCTCAAGCCCGGCCCGAATGGGCGTAAACCGGTGCACCTGCAACGCGGTGACGTGGTGTTCGTGCCCAAATCCAACGTCGGCGAACGCATCCAAGGGGTGGATACCTACTTGAACCAACTGATCCCGTTCACCAAATCCATTGGGGTTGGCTACAACTACACCAAAACCAGCGGCGGCAATAACTAAAGGAGCGACATCCCATGATCGAGATCCGTTCTTTTCGTGATCTTCTGCGCCTGTTTTTCATCTTCCGGCACGAGTTCAAACTGGCGGCCATCGCGGCGCTGGTGATCATTCTGCTGGGCGCGTTTTTGCTGCCGGCCAAGTACGAATCCACCGCACGCCTGCTGGTCAAGCCAGGGCGCGACTCGACCTTGCCCATTGAAATCAGCAACCGTCAGGCACTGGTGATGCCCAGCACCCAGCGCGACCCGATTGTCGATGAGGAACGCTTGCTCACCGGTCGCCCGATTGTGCGCACGGTGGCCGAGCATTACCTGGAAGTGATCGAAAACGCGCCGCCGCCGGAAGGCTTCTGGAAGCGCACCAAGCACTACATCAAGGCCGGCATAGGCGCGGTGTTCGACGGCATTCGCGTGGTGCTGGAAACCGTTGGCATCGTCGAAAAAACCACGCCGGTGGAGCGTCTCGCCGCCAGCCTGGAGAAGAGCTTCGAGGTCAGCCACGCCGCGGGCTCCACAGTGATGGACATTAGCTTCAAGTGGGGCGACCCGGAGATTGCCCAGGCGGTGGTCAAGGATTGGGTCGAGACCTACATCGCCGAACGCACCCAGGCCTTGGGGCGCAAGAGCCTGTACGCTTTCTACGAAGGCCAGGTCAACACCAGCGCCAACGAGATCAAGAGCTACAAGCAGCAGATCCTCACGCACCTGAATGAGATTGGTGCAGCGAGCATTACCGATCGCCTGGAGGACTTGTCCGAGCGCATCAACGTGCTGCGCGGCGAAACGTTCAATACCACCCGTTTGATCGCCTCCTCCGACAGCGCCATCGACAGCACGCGCACCCAGCTCAAGAGCCAGCCCAAGGAAGTGACCACGGTTCGCCAGATTGCGCTGAACCCGCAGCAGCAGGATTTGCGTCGCCTGCTCAACCAGAAGCTGCTGGAAAAAGCCGACATGATGCGCACCTACACGGACAACGCGCCGCCGGTCAAAGCCCTGGACGCGTCGATTCGGGCGATGCAAGCCCAGGTGGCGAATGAGAGCAATACCGTGCAAGCCTCGGAAAACCGTGCGCCGAACACCCTGGAAATCCACTTGCAGCGTGTGCTGCTGGATGAATCGAGCAACAACCAGGCGCTGCGTACCCAGCTGGTGCAGCAGCAGAAACAGCTGGTCAACCTCGAAGCGCAGCGCAAGCAAGCCTTGGAGATTGAACCGGAGTTGGCACGCCTTTCCCGCGAGCTGAGTGCCACCGAGCGCAACTACGCGTTGTATGTCGACAACCTGGAAAAATCGCGCATCGACCGCGAGCTGGATAACAGCCAGATCAGCAACATCGCCGTGATCGAAGAAGCCACCCTGAACCCAGGCCGCATCTTCCCGAAAACCCTGGTGATGCTGGTGTTGGCGATCCCGTTTGCAATCGTCGTCGGCTTGCTGGTGATCTACCTGTGCTACCTGCTCGACCAGCGTATTCACGACGGTGGCCTGGTGGAGCGCAAGTTCGGCCTGCCGCTGTGGACCACCTTGCCGGAGCTGGACACCAGCACCGCGCAAAGTACCAACGCGTTCAATGCGAGCATCTACCGGCTGTACAGCTTGCTGCAGCCCAAGCGGATTGCCGAGCAGGGCCTGACCCTCGGGCTGACCTCGGCGCGCCACGGCGAAGGCGTGACCTTTGTGGTGGAGCAACTGCGCCAGTTGCTGCAGGAGAACGGCATCAATGTGCGCGTGGGCGGAGTGGCCATCGCCGAACCTGGCGAAGTGGTGCTGCTGGACGCCTCGGCGCTGCTGGATAACCGTGATGCGTTCATCACCCTGCGCCGCGCGGACCTGATCGGCCTGGTGGTGGAAGCGCAGAAAAGCACGGTGCCGGTGGTGGAACACGCGCTGTCGATCCTCAACACCGCGTTCGGCAAAGTGGACGGCATCATCATCAACCGGCGCAAATTCGAAGTGCCGGCCAAGGTGCTCAGGACCATCGCCAAGTACCGGGGGGCGTTCTGATGCGCATCGCCCTGCTCGCCCCATTGCCACCGGAAAAAAATGGCATCGCCGACTACGCGAACCATTTCAAGACGGCCTTGGAGCAGCTGGGCGTGACGGTGGCGACACCGTTGAGTGGCGTGGACGGCAGCACCGAAGCGATCAGGCAGGCAATCGCCCGATTCGACTGGCAGCGCGTGGACCTGGTCCACGCCGAGCTGGGTGGCGGGCGGCTGGGGGAATTCCTGGCGCTGCGCGAGTTGCGCACCGCGCACCCCACGCTGCCGTTGACGGCCACCGTGCATGACCCGGAACGCATCGTCTGGCGCCGCGAGTACCTGCCCTTTCCGCTGAACCTGCTGGAACGCTTGCCCAGCCCGCTGCCCCAGGCGGCGGTGGTGTTGGCCGACCCACTGACCTTGCGTGAAGAACGCCACGTCGCCCAGGGCCTGACGCGGCTGATCACCCTCACCCGCCTGGGTGCCGAGTGCCTCAGCCAGCGCATGCAATTGCCGGCCGGCAAAGTGGCGGTGATCAACCACGCCAACCTGGCCATTGCTCCGGCGCCGTTACCGGCGCTGGACACGTTGCACCTGCTGTATTTCGGGTTTATCTACCGCGGCAAAGGCATTGAAGACCTGTTACAGGCCCTGGCCGACGTCTTCAAACAAGCCCCCGAATTGCGTGACCGCGTGCGCCTGACCCTGGCCGGTGGCACGGCTGCCGAAATGGCCTTTGGCGCGGGCGGCAATTATCTGGAGCAGTTGAACACTCAAATCGCCGAACTCGGCCTGGCGGGCGTGATCGACTGGCGGCTGAACCTGCCGGCCAGCGAGATTGCCCAGACGATCCAGGCACACCATGTGATGGTGCTGCCGTACCGCGAATCGAAAAAACTTGGCCTGCTGGGACGCCAGCGTGGCACCAGCGGCGCGCTGTCCTGGGCCGCTGCATGCGGGCGCGGCGCGATCACTTCGGATGCGCGTGCGTTTGCCGAAGAGGTCGCCAGCGGCAATGGCGCGATCTATCCGCAAGGCGATGTGGCGGCCTTGAGCGCACAACTGCTGCGCCTGGCACGCACCCCGCTGTTGGCCCGGGATTGGGCCGAGCGCGCCGGGGAAATTGGCCGTGAACGTCTGTGGCCGTTGACCGCGCAAAAGTTCAAGCAGCTCTTTGAACAGGCGATTGCAGGAGCTTCCTATGGCGCGTAAACGGACATACCTCGCCACGCTTGCGGTGGTGGCTGCGCTCGGCCTGACGGCTTTCATGTGGGGGCGCCAGGCCGACGCCGAGAGCCATGTGCTCAAGGGCAACAAGGTGGTGGTGTGGAAGGATTTCCTCGGTGTGAACGCGCAGTTCCTGTGGTTCAGCCCCAGCCTGTATCAACTGCAGATCAACCGCCTCAAGGCCCTGGGCCTGGAATGGGTGCGCCTGGATTTGCATTGGGATCAGCTGGAGCCTGCGCAGAACCAGTACCAGATCGCCACACTCGATCAGTTGGTCGGCAACCTGCAAACCAACCAGCTCAAATCAGTGTTCTACCTGGTCGGCTCGGCGCCTTTCGCGACCACGGCACCGGCCGGTGCGCCGTATCAGGACCAATACCCGCCCAAGGACCCGAACGTGTTCGCCAACCGCATGGCGCTGTTGTCGCAACGCTACCCCAGCGTCAACGCCTGGCAGGTGTGGAACGAACCTAACCTGCTCGGCTTCTGGCGCCCGGTGGCCGACCCGGCCGGCTATGCCAACCTGCTGACCGCCACCGCCGGCGCACTGCGCGCGGTGGACCCGAACAAACCGGTGGTGGCGGCCGGCATGGCCTTTTTCAGCGAAATGCCGAATGGCCAGACCATGTTCGACGCCCTGGGCGCCCTCGGTGTGGCCAGCCTGAACACCACCATTTCCTACCACCCTTACACCCAACTGCCCGAGGGCAACGACCCTTCCAACCTGGACTTTATTGCCAAGACCACCGCCCTCAACCAGGCCCTGCGCAGCGGCGGCGTGCAAACGCTGTGGAGCACCGAGTGGGGCTGGTCAACCTACCCGGGGCCAAAAGACGCCCAGGACCTCATCACCCTGCAGGGCCAGGCCGATTACGTGGTGCGCCGCGTGGCCCTGATGAGCGCGATGGATTACGACAAAATCTTCCTGTTCACCTTGAGCGACCTCGACCAGCGCGCCAGCATGCGTGACCAGTTCTACGGCTTGCTCGACATCGACGCCAACCCCAAGCCGGTCTACACCGCGCTGAAAAATTTCCTCGACGTCAGTGGGCCGCAACTCACCCCCGGCGACCCGCCCAGCGCCGACCAATTGCCGGACGGCCTGTTCAGCATCGGCTGGACCCGTGCCGACGGTCACAAATTGTGGTTCTTCTGGTCGGCCGAAGGCGGCAACGCGCATTTGCCGGGCCTGACCAGCGCCACCCTGTACGACCCGCTGCGCGGTACACAAACCCCGGTCAGCGGCAGCGATGGGTTGACCGTGCCGGTCAAGTCGAACCTGCAAATTCTGTTATGGGATTGAAGCCCGCCATGCGCATTTTATGGATCCTGCCCTATTCGCCCTGGCCCGCCACCAGCGGCGGCAAGACGCGCCAGTTCCATCTGCTGCGCAGCCTGGCCGCGCGTGGGCATCGCATCACTTTGCTGCTGCACGACAAACACCCGGTGTCGCTGACCGATCGCCAGGTGCTGGAAGCCTTTCTTGAGCAGTTGATCATCCTGCCGCGCCGCCCGCTGCGCAGCCTGAAAACCCTGGTGGCCGGGCTGTTTGCGCCCTACCCGCTGCTGGCAAGCGTCAACGGCCTGTCGGGCGCGCTGCAGGACACCTTCAATCAATTGCTCAAAGAACATTGGGACGTGGTGCAGATCGAACACAGCTACACGTTCCAGCCGTACGAAGATGCGCTGGCACGCAAATCCCAGCCGTTTGTGTTGACCGAACACAACGTTGAATCGGCGCTCGGTGCGGCCACCTACGATCGCCTGCCCCGCTGGGCGCTGCCGTTCATTCGCTACGATCAGTGGCGCTACACGCGCTGGGAACACCGCGTGATGCGCCAGGCGGCGCAGGTGGTGGCGGTCACCGACAGTGACGCGCAAGTGCTGGCCAAAATTGCCGGTAAACCGGTGCCGGTGGTGGTCAACGGCGTGGATTGCGATCACTTCGCCGCCGCCCATCCGGACCCGTCGACCCGCCGTGTGCTGTTCCTCGGCAACTATGAATACGCGCCCAACGTCGACGCCATCGAGTGGGCCCTGGATGAAATCCTGCCCAAAGTCTGGGAACGCTGCCCCGACGCACGCATGAGCGTGTGCGGCTTTGGCATGCCCGCCAGTTGGCGTGAACGCTGGCAAGACCCGCGCATCGAGTGGCAAGGTTTTGTGCCGAACCTGTTGAATCTGCAATCGAGCTGTTCGGTGTTCCTTGCGCCGTTGCGCCATGGCGGCGGCTCCAAGTTGAAAGTCCTTGAAGCACTGGCCGCCGGGCTGCCCCTGGCGAGTACCGAGCAAGGCGTATCCGGCCTGGACCTGGTGGAAGGCCTGGATTACCTCGGCGGGCAAAGCGCCGCCAGCCTGGCGGATGCCGTGGTGCGCCTGCTGCAATTTCCCGAAGCTGCCGCGCCCATGGGCGAAGCCGGTCGCGCGTACGTGCGCCGCGCCCATGACTGGAGTGTCGCCGCCAGCCAGCTGGAAAAGGTGTATGCGATGCTCGCGCCGCTCAATCAAAAGGAGCCCGCATGCGTGTAGGCCTGGATTACCGCACCGTCGGCACCTCGCCACAATCGGGGATCAGCCGCCAGGTGTACGCGCTGGAAAATGCCCTGCGCACCCTGCCGGATGTAGAGCTGACGCGCTTTACCGTGGCGCCCCTGGGTGACGAAACCCGCTTGCAGGCACAGTGCCCGGCCTGGGGCTGCGCAAAAACCGCGATGCACCAGCCGCAGAATCGCCTGCGTTTTGAAGCGGGCTTTTTGCCGCGTGCCTTGCGCGAACAGCACATCGACCTGTACATCAGCACCTTCAATATGGGCCTGCCCCTGCCGCCCAAACCCAAAGGCTTGCGCACCGTGGTGCTGTTGCACGACCTGTTCCAAATCACCCTGAACAACTACCACGCCAACCGTTTGAAAGCGTTGATCTACAAGACCAGTGATCGGCTGTCGATTGCGTATGCGGTGCACAGCGCCGACCGCGTGTGGACGCCTTCGCAGTACAGCGCCGATGAAACCGCGCGGTTGTTTCCCAAGGCGGCGGGCAAGATTCGGGTGCTGCCCAATCAGGTGGACGGGTTTATCGAATTGGCGGCGGACCTCAGCGCGCGCAACTTGCCCGCGCACTACTGGCTGCTGGTGGGCACCCGTGAATTGCGCAAGAACGTGCCATTTCTGGTGGACGCCTGGCAGCAGGCGCGCAGCCTGTCAGCCGCCGTGCCGGAGTTAGTGCTGGTGGGCAGCCTCGACCATTTGCCCGAGGCCCAGCGCAGCCTGCCGGGCATTCGCGCCTTGAGCGGCGTGTCGGATGCCGAATTGCACGCGCTGTACCGCCAGGCCGCGCGCCTGTGGCAGCCATCGTATGCCGAGGGCTTTGGTTTGCCGGTGATTGAAGCCTTGAGCGTCGGCACGCCGGTGGCGGTCGCCAGCGGCACCTCGCTGGATGAAATCACCCCGCCGTCGGCCCCGCGTTTTTCGCCCACCGACGGCCCGGCGCTGGTGCAATTGATGCTCGACCTGGTGGCTCGCCCTACCGAAGAGTCACCCGAACAACGCAAGCTATGGGCGCAGCGTTTCAACCATCAAGCCTATCGCCGCCGCCTGGCCGAACTGATCGAGGAATTGACATGAGATTCTCCCTGGCCAGCCTCGTCGCAATCCTCTTCGGCCTGTTGTTTGGTGCACTCGCCTTGCTGCTGTCACCGGCCAAGGCCTTCCTCGCGGTAATCGGCCTGGCGGCTGCGGTGACCATCCTGCGCTTCCCGCTTTGGGGCCTGCTGCTGTTTGCCGGGATCGCGACCTTCATGCCCTACTCCACCGTCAACCTGGGCATTCGCAGTACGGTGAGCGAAGCCATCCTCGCACTGACCTGGGGCGCCGTGCTGTGGCACAGCTTTCTGGCGCGCGTGGCCGACACCCCGCGCCTGGCACGCCGCCCCACCGACCAGATGCTGCTGTGGCTGATGCTGTTCAGCGTGTTCCCGTTTATTGTCGGCCAGGTCACCATCCACGCCGACACCAGCGGCGTGGCCAACTGGCTGCGCTGGTTGTTGAGCCTGTCGGCGGTGTTCCTGTGCGCCAAGTTGCTCACCGATTACAAGCACCGCGAAGCGCTGGTGATCGCCCTGCTGCTGGGCACGCTGGCGATGCTGGTGCTGTCGATTGCGGTGTTTGTGCGCACGCGTTCCGGGGCCGGCATTGCGCCGATCCTGGCGGTGTTCAATTACGGCAACTTCGACATGTTGAAATTCGGCCTGGAGGCGATGTCGTCGCGCATGGGCTCGCCGTGGATGCACCCGAATGCCATCGGCGGGATCATGGCGCTGCTGCTGCCGTTGGCGTTTTGCTACGGCATGACCGAGCAAGGCTGGAAGCGCGGGCTGGGCCTGGGCGTGGCGTGCCTCGGCGCCGCTGCGTTGTTGTTGGCCAGTAGCCGGGGGGCGATGGTCAGCCTGGCGCTGGTGCTGATCTGGATGGCCACGCGGCGCGTGCCCTACACCGGGCGGCTGTTGATGATCGGCGCGGCGTTGACGGTCGCGCTGGTGATGGCCTACCCACCGTTGCAGGACCGCCTGGCGACGATTTTTTCCTCGGACAACGCCAGTACCGAAGTGCGCTTCGACGAATACCGCATGTTCCCCCAGGCCGTGGCGGCGTACCCGTTCGGCATCGGCTTCAAGGTCGACCCGCCGGTGCCGGGCACCCATTTCCTGGGGATCTCCAACCTGTGGCTGAACTTCATCTACAAGACCGGCATCGTCGGCATGTTGCTGTTTGTGGCCGTCACCGTACGCTGGTGGCGTGAAGCACGCCCGGAAAAAGGCCCGATCCGCCTGACCAAGGACAACGCGCTGTGGCTGGGCACCACCGCCGGGATTCTCTCGGCCCTGGTGAGCGGGCTGTTTGACCACTACTTCAGCTTTGCCGTGGTGATGGTGGCGCTGTTCTGGCTGATGGTCGGCCTCAATGTGCTGGAGGCGCGGCGGCTGTTTCCGGCGCGCCTGCCGCAGGTCAAGGCGGTGGCTTTTCGCAAGCCGATGCTTGACGGCGCAAGGCCTTAATCATGCTCGGCTCCGCCGTCTGGCTGACGCTCGCGACCCTGCTGGGCCTGTGCCTGGGGTTTGCCCGTGAGTGGTTGCTGGTGGCGGCCTGGGGCGCGGGTGAGCGCAGTGATGCGTTCCTGATCGCGCTGTTTTTGCCCGAAGCGTTGCGTATGTCGTTGGCCGGTGGCGTGTTGAGCGCCGCCGCGCTGCCGCTGTACCTGGCGCGCAAGGACGGCGAGCGTTTGGACTGGCTGGCGGTGTTGTTCCCGGCGCTGCTGCTGATCGCGCTGGTCACCAGCCTGTTGCTGACGCTGTTGGCACCGTGGCTGGTGCAGTTGCTCGGGCCGGGCCTGGCGGCCAGCGCCACAGCGCTCGCCAGCAGCAACCTGCAGATTGTCGCGTGGTGCGTGCCGGGCTTGATGCTGCATGCGCTGTTCAGTATCCCGCTGCAGGCCAGTGAGCGTTTTGTGCTGGCGGGGTTGGGTTCGCTGCTGTTCAACCTGCCGCCGGTGACGTATCTCGCGCTGGCGGGCACCGCGACTCAGCCGCACGCCCTTGCGCTGGCGTGTCTGGCCGGCAGCCTGTTGATGCCGCTGGCGCTACTGCCGTCGATCTGGCGTCAGGGCTGGCGGCCGTGGCGCTGGCAGTTGACGTTCACGCCGCTGCGCGAACTCGGCCAGCGCATCGGCCCGCTGCTGTTGAGCAATGGCGCCAGCCAGGGCTTGGCGTTGATCGAACGGTTGGTGGCGTCGCTGCTGGGTGAAGGCGCAGTGACCTGGGTCAACCTCGCGCGCAAGCTGATGAACCTGCCGCTGATTGCGCTGATGAGCCTCAACCAAGTGCTGCTGGGCATGATGAGCCGCCGTCAGGGCGATGAGCGCCTGGCCCTGCTCAAGCGCGGCCTGGAAACCGCCAGCGTGCTGACCTTGCCGGCCGGTGTCGGCCTGGTGGCGGCGGCGCCGAGCCTGGTGGCGTTGCTGCTGCCCAAGCAATCGGCGGATTCGCCGCTGCCCTTGCTGCTGGCCTGGTTTGCCGTGCCGCTGGTGTTCGGCGCCTGGAATGCGTTGCTCGCGCGCTATGCCTATGCGGCCGGCGACACGCGCCAGCCACTGCGTTGCGAACTGCTCGGCAGCCTGGTCAATGTGCTGTTGTTGGGCGCCCTGCCCTTTGTGTTTGGCCTGGCGGGTATTCCGTTGGCGGCGCTGGCGGGCGTGATCTGTACGGCGCTGCTGCTGATGCAGCGCCAACAGTTGCTCGCAGCCCTGCCCTGGGCGCGGCAATGGCTGCTTAGTGCCGTGGTGATGGGCTTGGCGGCGCTGGTGCTGTTTCGGATTCAAGGTGTGTGGCTGCAGTTGGGTTTGAGCACCCTGGCAGGCGCCGTGGTGTTGCTGGGCATGGGGCTGTGGCTGAAGCCGTGGCGCAAGGCATGAACGATCGATCGGGAACCGTCAGATGAAACATCGTTGGATACAAATGGACATCGCCAAAGGCATTGGCATCCTGGTGATCGTGTTCGCCCACAGCTGGTTCGTCGCGACCTCGCCGGACCTGCTTTACCCGATCCTCGCCTCATTCATCTTGCCGCTGTTCTTTTTCCTCTCGGGGGTGTTCTTCAAGCCCGAACAGCCGTTTGTGGAGATGGCGATACGCAAGGCCGACGGCCTGCTCAAACCGTTTTTCTTCACCATGCTGGTGTATGTGATCGTGCGCGCCGTGTTGCGTGGGCAACCGCTGCTGCCGGATATTGGCGGCGTGCTGTATGCCTCGGTGGACACTATTCCGTGGCAGGCCATGTGGTTCCTGCCGCACTTCTGGGTGTCGATTCTGTTCAGTTGGGTGATGCTGCGGCTGATCCAGCGCCTGAAGCTGTGGCTGTGGATGAGCGGCCTGCTGATCGCGGCTCAACTGCTGCTCGGGATTTGGCTGCTGCCGTTGTTCTGGCAATTGCCGGTGACACTCGGCGGCCACAACTGGGTGCTGCCGGGGCTGCCGTTCAGCCTGGATATCACCTTGATCAGTAGCACTTACTTCATTGTCGGCTACCTGCTGCGCGATTGGCTGCGCACGCACGCCGGCTCGTGGCTGACGCTGTTGGTGTCGGTGGTGCTATTTGCCGTGGTGTTCATTCCCACTTGGGACACCATGGACCTGGCGCAACGTCGTTATGACAGCTGGTTGTGGACCAGCCTGCTGGCGGTGATCGGGGTTTACGCCTGCTGGGCGCTGGCACAGGTGTTGATGGTGTCGACGTTGCTGACCCGGGTGATGACCTACATCGGCCAGTCGACCCTGATCCTGTTGATTTTTCATGGCGAGATCCAGCACAAGAGCGTCGACCTGATGGAGCGTCTGGGCGTGCATCCCTTCCTGGCGGCGTGTGTGGGGCTGGTGATCGCGGTGGTGGTGCCGTTGTTGATCGGGGAAGTGATCAAGCGGGTGGCGTTTTTGCGGTTTTTCTACTTTCCGTTTCCGGTGCGTAAGGTGGCTAAACCTTCAGCAAACCGCTAAACCCCTGTGGGAGCGGGCTTGCCCGCGATGGCGGTGGGTCATTCAAAGTTGTTTTGACTGACACTCCGTCATCGCGGGCAAGCCCGCTCCCACAAGGGGTCATGTGTGTTTAATCATCGAGTTGCGCGGCAGCTTTGCTGTTAGCTTTGGCGGGCTTGGCAGCTTTACCACCCTTGGCTGGCGCAGCGGCGGCAGGCTCGGGTTCCGCTGGCGCGGCGAGTTCTTTTTCAGCCATGGGCATCTGGTCGATGGCGCTGAAGAATTCCTTCAGGTCGAGGGTATCCGGTGGCACGGTCTTCTCGAGTTTCTTCTCGCCGTCCTTGCCCACCAGAATCACTTTGGTGCCGCTGCCGGCGCCCAGCTTGAGGGCGCGGATCAACGCGTTGGTTTCAGGTGGCGTGAGCTTTTTGTTGTCTTTGGCGTCCTTGGCGAACTTCTCCCCTTCGGCACCGATGCTGCCGAACTTCACGGTGTAGAACACCATATTGCGCTCTTCAAAGGACTGCTTGTTGGCAGGCTCGTCCAGCTGTTTCTTGAGGTTCGCCAATGTTTCGTTGCCGGAATCAAGTTCCACCACTACCAGCGGGCGGGACTTGTTCAAGTCCTGCTTGAGTGGGTTGATATCATCCGCGGCCAACAGCGGCCCCGTAAAAGCCATCAAGGTAGCCAGGGTCAGCGACCGGATGAGCATGCGCACCTCCTTTGAATTCCATGCAGGGTTCTTGAGTTTCATGTCTGCGACAGTCAATTTCAAGGATGATTCCTACACCTCGTTAAGAAGCGTAGGTCAGGAAGTCTGCTACGCAAGGGGTTGGACAGGCACTACGGTGATTGTTTCTTTAGATTGCGGAAACAATTACGCGGCGCCCCACTCCGGCCAATGCCGAGCAAATACAGGCGCCACGACGGGGTCGGCGTCCACCTGCGCCAGCGCCTGGGCAAAGCCTGGCGACAGGTCGTTCAACACCTCCCGCGCCTCATCCCAGCGCGACACCGCCGCGGCCATAATGCCCAGTGCATTCGGCACACCCGTGGGCGCAAACAACTGCTCGGCAAACTGCTGGGCAAACACCACCCAGGCATGGTGCAGATAGCGCCGCGTGCCGGTGGTGAGTTGGGTTTGCAGCGCTTCATCGGCGGGGCCCAGCCAGCGTTGCGGGTAGTCGATGATGCCGATCGCCGAGTAGCAATTGGCGGCGATGTACACCAGCCCACGCAGGATCTGCGCGCGGTTGCCGGCGAGTAGATCGGAGGCGGGAAACTCCAGGCCCAGGTGGATCAGGATCGCGGCGCTTTCAGTCAGCACTTGGCCGTCGGGCGTGACCAGCGTGGGAATCTGTTTGAGTGGGTTGATACGCGCCAAGGCCTCGCTGCCCTCGCCGTCCGCCCAGGAGCTGGCGTCGATGCGACGCCATGGCTCCGCGCAACGCTGCAAAGCGATTTCGATCATGCAGGAGCCGGATTCATCAATGCCGTAGAGCGTGTACATGGGCGTTTCCTCCTTATCGCAGCAATTTGGCCTGCAAGTTGGCCTTCACCTGCGGCCATTCCGAATCGATGATGCTGAAGCGCACCGAGTTGCGCTTGCGCCCGTCGGGCATGATGCGTTCGTGGCGCACGATGCCTTCTTGCACGGCACCGAGGCGCAGGATCGCGGCGCGGGATTTTTCGTTGAGTTCGTCGGTGGTGAATTGCACGCGCACGCAGTCGAGGACTTCGAAGGCGTAGGTCAGCAGCAACAGTTTGGCTTCGGTGTTGATTGCGGATTTTTGCGTGGACTGCGCCAACCAGGTGTGGCCGATTTCCAGTTTGCGATTGGCCCAGTCGACCTTCCAGAACCGCGTGCTGCCGACCACCTGGCCGGTGCTTTTGCGCACGATGGTGAACGGAATCACGCTGCCTGCATCGCGCCCGGCCAAGGCGGTGTCGATGTACTTGTCGACAGTGTCCGGGCCGGGCACGTTGGTGACTTTTAGGTTCCACAGCTCGCCGTCGGCGGCGGCGTCGAGCAAGGCGCTCGCGTGCTCGCGCTGCAAGGGTTGAAGTTCGACGTGAGTGCCGGTCAAGGTGATCTGGGTCATGGAAAGCTGCGCCGTCTGCGGATGGTCATCAGAGGCCAAGAGTGCAGGCTGTGATCAGCGCGAAGCAAGCGTTTTAGAACAGGCCCATTTGCCCGCCGACCAGGGTGGCGAAATCATCATTGACGAACGGCAGGATCGCGTCCGCCACCGGCTGCAGTTGCCGCGTCACATAGTGGTCGTAGTCGATGGGCGCCTGGCGCACTTCCAGCGGTTCCGGGCCGTTGACGCTGATCACGTAGCTGATCCAGCCGCCGCGCTGGTATTGGCGCGGGCGCCCCAGGCGGTCGTTGTATTCATCCGCCAGGCGCGCGGCGCGCACATGCGGCGGCACGTTGCGTTCGTAGTCGTCGAGTTGGCGGCGCAGGCGCTTGCGGTAGATCAGCAGGTCGTCGAGTTCGCCGCTCAAGGTGCGGCGCACGTAGTCGCGCACGTAGTCCTGATGAGGCTGGCGATGGAAGATACGCTGGTAAAGCTCCTGCTGGAACTGCCGGGCCAGGGGCGACCAGTCGCTGCGCACGGTTTCCAGGCCTTTGTAGATCATGTCTTCGCGGCCATCGGCGTGCACGACCAGGCCGGCGTAGCGCTTTTTGCTGCCCTCTTCGGCGCCGCGAATGGTTGGCATGAGGAAGCGGCTGAAGTGGGTTTCGTATTGCAGTTCCAGGGCGCTTTGCAGGCCGTATTCGCTGTGCAAATGCGCGCGCCACCAATCGTTGACGTGCTGCACCAGTTCCCGGCCGATGCGGCTGGCGTCCTGGGCCGCATGCGCGCTGCCGAGCCAGACGAAGGTGGAGTCGGTGTCGCCGTAGATCACCTCGTAACCCTTGGCCTCCACCAGCTCGCGGGTCTGGCGCATGATCTGGTGCCCACGCATCGTGATCGAGGACGCCAGCCGCGTGTCGAAGAAGCGGCAACCGCTGGAGCCGAGCACGCCGTAAAAGGCGTTCATGATGATTTTCAAGGCCTGGGACAGCGGCGCGTTGTGGTCGCGCTTGGCGGCTTCGCGGCCCTCGGAGACGCGCGTAACGATCGACGGCAGGCAGTGCCGGGTGCGGGAGAAACGCGCGCCGCGAAAGCCTTCCACCGACTCGCTGTCTTCGGGGTGTTTGAGGCCTTCGATCAGCCCCACCGGGTCGATCAGGAAGCTGCGGATGATCGACGGGTAAAGGCTTTTGTAATCGAGTACCAGCACCGATTCGTAGAGGCCGGGGCGCGAGTCCATGACGAATCCACCGGGGCTGGCCTGGGGTGGTTTGTCGCCCAGATTCGGCGCGACAAAGCCCTGGCGGTGCATGAGCGGCATGTACAAGTGGGTGAACGCCGCCACGGAGCCGCCGTTGCGATCGGCCGGCAGCCCGGTGACGCTGGCGCGTTCGAGCAGGAACTTGAGCAGCTCGGTCTTCTCGAAAATCCGCGTGACCAGCTCGCAGTCCTTGAGGTTGTAGCGCGCCAGGGCGGGCTTGTCCTCGGCGAACATGCGGTTGATTTCGTCCATGCGCTGGTACGGCGTGGAGATGTCCTTGCCTTCGCCAAGCAGGGTTTGCGCGACGTTTTCCAGGCTGAAGGATTCAAAGCTCCAGGTCGCCGAACGCAGGGCTTCGATGCCGTCGATAATCAGGCGCCCCGCCGCCGCTGCGAAGTAGTGATTGCGGCTGCCGTGTTCGCGCCAGGCCATGGCTTCGCCGCCACGCCCAAGCAGCAGCGGCACGTTGAGGCGCTGGGCGTGTTCGTGCAGCACACGCAGGTCGAACTGCACCACGTTCCAACCGATGATTGCATCGGGATCATGGGTGGCCAGCCACTGGTTGAGGCGCTCGAGCAGTTGCGCGCGGGTGTCGCAATAGTCGAGCTTGAAGTCCACCGCGTCGGTTTTGTTCGGCGGGCCAAGCATGTACACCTGGCGCTCGCCGCAGCCTTCGAGGGCGATGGAGTAGAGATCGCCTTGGGCGGTGGTCTCGATGTCCAGGGACACCAGTTTCAGTGGCGGACGGTAGTCGGGCGCGGGTTTCATCTGCGCGTCGATCAAGGTGCCGCTGGCGTCAGGTGTGCCGCCGAACCACACCGGGGCAGTGATGAAGCGCTCCATCATGTAGCGCTCGGGCGGGCGCACGTCGCCTTCATAGACATCGACACCGGCGGCGCGCAGGCGCTTTTCCAGCTCCATCAATTGACGATGCTGTCGGGTGTAGAGGCCCAGCACCGGGCGGTGATGGAAATCGCACAGTTGCAGCGGGCGCAGTTCGACATCGCGCTCGCCGTTGAGCAGCCAGCCCAGCGGCTTGCGGTAAGCCTCAGGGATAAACATCACCGAAGTTTGTACGGGTAGGCGCACGCACCGGGGGCCTTGGTCGGTCGCCAGCCAGAAACTGACCTCCGTGCCCGCTGCCGTGTCGCGCCAATGCCGGGTTAGGACAAAACCCTGCTGTAAATCCACCGTGCCACACCTCAGGAATCGCTTTCAGGGCGTGATTCTACTCGGCATCCGCGTAACGCGGCGCGTTAACGCGCACGCAGACCGCAATCTCACAAATTTGTTGCAGAATATTAATGCCGTTTCGCCCTACCCTGCTCGCCCTTTGCTGCTCCGTGAGCCTTGCTGCTCATGCTGAAACCCCAGTCACCCCGCAGGATGCGAATAACCGTCAGGACGGCAATACACTGGAATTGGGTGCCACCAACATCAATGCCGACGCTCCCGCGCCGAACGCCCTGCCTCCGGTGTACGCCGGCGGTCAAGTGGCACGCGGCGGGCAACTGGGTGTGCTGGGCAACCAGGACATCATGGACGTGCCGTTCAGCATGTCCTCCTACACCGAGAAATTGATTCGCGACCAGCAGGCGGAAAACGTCGGCGATGTGCTGCTCAATGACTCGTCCGTGCGCCAGGCATCGGGCTATGCGAACCAGGTCCTGGCCTTTGTGATTCGCGGCCTGCCACTCAATGGCGACGATATTTCGTTCAACGGCCTGTACGGCATCCTGCCGCGCCAGATCATGTCCACCGACGCGCTGGAGCGGGTTGAAGTGTTCAAGGGCCCCAACGCCTTTATCAACGGGGTAACGCCGGGCGGTTCAGGGATTGGCGGCGGTGTGAACCTGCAACCCAAGCGCGCCGATGATGTGCCGCTGCGCCGGTTCAGCACGGACATCAGCAACGATGGTCGCGTGGGCGAACACCTCGACATCGGCCAACGTTTTGGTGAGAACAACCGCTTTGGCGCGCGGGTGAACCTGTCCCAGCGCGAAGGCGATACCGGCATCGATGATGAAAACCAGCGTTCCAAGCTGTTCTCCATCGGCCTGGATTACCGCGGCGATGCGCTGCGCGTGTCGGGCGACTTTGTGTATCAGAAGCAGCAGGTCAACGGCGGGCGCAATACGGTATTGCTCGGAAACGGGTTGACCCATCTTCCGAGCGCGCCGTCGGCCGATACCAACTACGCGCCGAGCTGGGGCACCACCAGCCTTGAAGACACCTTCGGCATGCTGCGTGGCGAGTACGACCTCAACGACAACTGGACCGCCTATATCGCCGGCGGCTCCAAGGTCACCAACGCCAACCAGACCTTCGCACCGGCGCGCTCGAAACAGACCGAGGCCGGGGTGAAACTGGATATGGGCAGCTACGGGGCAACCTTGGGCGTGTACCGAATCGAGCAACCGACTCAGGGCTTCTCCCAACTGAACGCCGATCAAAGTGCGACCTTCGTATTCCAGGGTGAGCAAATCAACAAAGGCGTGGAGCTGAACGTATTCGGTGAGCCGATTGCCGGCCTGCGCCTGTTGGGCGGCGCGACGATTATTCACACCGAAGTCAACGGCACCCAGAACGGCGCCAACGACGGCAACCGCGCCGTGGGCGTGCCGACGTTCAGCTTAACGCCGGCGTGGACTGGGATGTACCGGGCCTGCAAGGCGTGACCGTCAACGGGCGCATGCTGCGCACTGGCGGCCAGTACGCCGACCCGGCCAACAACCTCAGCCTGCCGACCTGGAACCGCTTCGATGTGGGCGCACGCTACAACTTCAAGGTCGCCCAGCGCGAGGTGACCTTGGGCGCGACGGTGGAGAACGTCGCCAATACCAAGTACTGGGAATCGGCGTTGGGCGGCTATCTGACCCAAGGCGACCCGCGCGTGGCCAAGCTCTCGGCGACGGTGGATTTCTAAACACATGACTAAGCGGTGGGTCAGCGGATTTGCGCACCGCTGACTCACGAAGGCTGACAACAATAAGGGCGGGCATCAGCAAGATGCCCGTTCGGCTCAGGCGCGACGGGCCTGGCCCAGATAGGTTTCGATATTGCTCATTTGTTCATCCCAACCGCGGGAGTTCATCTTGAAGGCTTTCTGGCGTCGGCCTTCGGGCACCGCGTCAAAGCCGGATTCAACTACCCGCAGCAGAATGCCCGGCGCACGGTCTTCAATGGTGAATTCCACCAGGGTCGGTGTTTCGCTGTCGTAGTCGACGCCCTCTTCAACCGCGTAAGGGTGCCACCGGAACGAGAACAGCGTTTGCGGCAGGATGCGTTCGATCTTGGCGTTCCACACCACGTGTTCGTAGCCAGGATAAGTAATCGGAGCCTTGATGGTTTCCCCGGCGGCAAAGTGTTTGCCCTTGAGGGCGATGCCAAACCAGCTGCCGAACTGCTCGGCGTCAGTGAGTGCTTCCCACACCTGTTTACGTGAAGCGTTGAGCAGGACTTTTCGTTCGATGCGATCTAATACGTGCATAAGTCACCTCCTCCATTGACAGTAGGCGACATCGACCGATGCGCAACCTTGGGTTGTGCGCGATGATGAGCCCCTCCTTGATCAGGCAATACGTGTATGACTGACCCGTTGAATGGAAGTTGCTTCTGCAAAGCCGTGCGCTACCAAGTGGACAACCTGGACATGCCCATCAGCCATTGCCACTGCGACAGCTGCCGCAAGGTGCATGCCGCCGCGTTTGTGGCCACGGCCGGGGTGATGCGCGAGCATTTCCGCTGGACCCAGGGCGAGGCGCTGCTGTCCTCGTTTGAATCGTCACCGGGCAAGCTCCGGCATTTCTGCTCGCACTGCGGCTCACACCTGATGGCGGAGCGTAGGCATCAACCCCATGTGATTGTGCGGGTGGCGACGCTGGATGATGATCCGGGCGTACGGCCCACCGCGCACATCTGGACGTCCCACGATGTGCCCTGGCTTGCCTATGAGGGCGTTGAGCAGTGGAACGAGTGGAAGGCCTGATTTAGACGTGCGGGTCACCGGGAGCTTTGGCCGGCGTCGCGTATTGCGGCTTCAGGTGGCCTTCCTGGTCGAGTAGCCAGGCGTCCATGATTTGCCGCACCACGGGGCCTGCCACACGGCCACCGGCCTCGCCGTTTTCGATCATCACCGAGATCACGATTTTCGGGTGTTCCGCCGGCGCGAAGCCGACAAACAAGGCGTTGTCGCGATGGCGTTCCAGGGTCTTGTTACGGTTGTAACGCTCACCCTGCTTGATCGCAACAACTTGCGCCGTACCACTTTTGCCGGCGATGCGGTATTGCGCGCCAAGCGCCGCTGCCCGGGCGATGCCGCGCGGGTCATGCATCACCAACTGCATGCCGTGGTTAACCTGCTCCCAGTCACGCGGGTCTTTGAGGACTACGTTGGGCATTGGGTTTTCATCCACTGGTGGCACGCCGTTGATGGTCTTGGCCAGGTGCGGCCGGTTCCACACGCCCTTGTTGGCAATCAACGCAGTGGCCTGGGCCAGTTGCAACGGCGTGACTTGCATGTAGCCCTGGCCGATGCCGAGGATCACGGTTTCGCCCGGGAACCACGGCTGGCGCCGTGTCGCGCGCTTCCAGGCCTGGGAAGGCATCAGCCCGGCTGACTCTTCGAACATGTCGAGGGAGACCTTCTGGCCGAGGCCGAACTCGGCCAGGTAGTCGTGCAGCCTGTCGATGCCCAGCTTGTGGGCCAGGTCATAGAAATAGGTGTCGTTGGAACGCATGATCGCGGCGTCCATGTCCACCCAGCCGTCGCCGCTGTGGTTCCAGTTACGGTATTTGTGGTCAAAATCGGGCAATTGGTAGTAGCCGGGATCGAACACGCGGGTTTGCGCGGTGACCACGCCACTGTCCAGACCGGCGATGGCGACTTCCGGCTTGATGGTCGAACCGGGCGCATAGAGCCCACGCAGCACGCGGTTGAACAGCGGACGATCGATGGAATCGTGCAGCGCCGCGTATTCCTTGAAGCTGATGCCGGTGACGAACAGATTCGGGTCAAAGCTGGGCTTGCTGACCATCGCCAGAACTTCGCCGGTTTGCGGGTCGAGGGCGACCACCGAACCACGCCGGTCGCCCAAGGCTTCTTCCGCCGCTTCCTGCAGTTTAACGTCGAGGCTCAGGACGATGTTTTTGCCGGGGATCGGGTCGGTGTGCTTGAGCACGCGCAATACGCGCCCCTGGGCATTGGTCTCGACCTCTTCATAGCCCACGTGGCCGTGCAGCTCGGACTCGTAGAAACGCTCGATGCCGGTCTTGCCGATGGACTGCGTACCGCGGTACTCCACGGAGTCGAGGGCTTTGGATTCTTTTTCGTTGATGCGACCGACATAACCAATCGAGTGGGCGAAGTGCGCGCCCAGCGGGTAATGCCGGACGAATTGCGGCTCGACGTCCACACCGGGCAGACGGAACTCGTTAACCGCCAGTACGGCGATCTGTTCTTCGGTCAGCTCGTAGAACAACGTCACAGGCACGAAAGGATGACGCGCCTGCTTCAGCGCCTTGTCAAACACAGCGCGGTCTTCGGGGGGCAGGTGCAACAGGCTGACGATGGCGTCCAGTTCACCCTTGAGGTCGGTGGTGCGTTCGCGGGTGATGGTCAGGTTGTAGCTGGGGCGGTTGTCGGCCAGCACCACGCCGTTGCGGTCATAGATCAGCCCGCGCGTCGGCGTAATAGGCAGTACGTGGACGCGATTGTTTTCAGAAATCGTGGAGTGGTAGTCGTACTGCACCACTTGCAGGAAATACATGCGGCCCACCAGGGCGCAGGTGATGCCGATGACCAACAGCGCACAGGCGAGCAGGCGCTTGTTGACCAGGCGGTTTTCTTTTTCGTGGTCCTTGATCGGTATCGGTTCAGGCATTTCTACAGCATCTCGTTGAAGAAGGTGGACGCCGCGTCCTGCGGATGAAAGATCAATCCTTGTGAAAATGTGCTGCACCATACCAAAAATGCAGAAACACTTTGCATCGATTTCCCCAACGGCATGCTGTTTTGTCAGACGAGAACTGATTTTGGCTCCAATAAGGCCTCGAAACCGAACGTGCCGTACTCGCGGCCTATGCCTGAGTGTTTAAAGCCGCCAAAGGGCGCGCGCGGTTCGTGGGCCAGTGTGTTGATCAGTACGCGACCGGCATCGATGCGGGTGGCGAGTGCGTGGGCTCTGCGTAGATTTAAAGTCAGAGTGTAAGCCTGGAGAGCGTAAGGCGTGTTGGCGATGGTCAGTGCTTCCACTGGCTTTTCGACCGCCCAAAACAAAACCCCTGTTTGCGTTAGCAAACAGGGGTTCTGGAATTTAATCTTGACGATGACCTACTCTCACATGGGGAAACCCCACACTACCATCGGCGATGCATCGTTTCACTGCTGAGTTCGGGATGGGATCAGGTGGTTCCAATGCTCTATGGTCGTCAAGAAATTCGGGTACTGAGTCGTGACCAAGTGGTCTCGCTTCAGCAAATTGGGTATGTGATAGCTTTCGGTGTTTTGTGAACGTCGAACTTTCGGTTCATTTCGTCTTCACACACCGCAATCTGGCCTTTCGACTCAAATTGCTTGGGTGTTATATGGTCAAGCCTCACGGGCAATTAGTATTGGTTAGCTCAACGCCTCACAGCGCTTACACACCCAACCTATCAACGTCGTAGTCTTCGACGGCCCTTCAGGGAACTCAAGGTTCCAGTGAGATCTCATCTTGAGGCTAGTTTCCCGCTTAGATGCTTTCAGCGGTTATCTATTCCGAACATAGCTACCCGGCAATGCCACTGGCGTGACAACCGGAACACCAGAGGTTCGTCCACTCCGGTCCTCTCGTACTAGGAGCAGCCCCTCTCAAATCTCAAACGTCCACGGCAGATAGGGACCGAACTGTCTCACGACGTTCTAAACCCAGCTCGCGTACCACTTTAAATGGCGAACAGCCATACCCTTGGGACCGGCTTCAGCCCCAGGATGTGATGAGCCGACATCGAGGTGCCAAACACCGCCGTCGATATGAACTCTTGGGCGGTATCAGCCTGTTATCCCCGGAGTACCTTTTATCCGTTGAGCGATGGCCCTTCCATACAGAACCACCGGATCACTAAGACCTACTTTCGTACCTGCTCGACGTGTCTGTCTCGCAGTCAAGCGCGCTTTTGCCTTTATACTCTACGACCGATTTCCGACCGGTCTGAGCGCACCTTCGTACTCCTCCGTTACTCTTTAGGAGGAGACCGCCCCAGTCAAACTACCCACCATACACTGTCCTCGATCCGGATAACGGACCTGAGTTAGAACCTCAAAGTTGCCAGGGTGGTATTTCAAGGTTGGCTCCACGCAGACTGGCGTCCACGCTTCAAAGCCTCCCACCTATCCTACACAAGCAAATTCAAAGTCCAGTGCAAAGCTATAGTAAAGGTTCACGGGGTCTTTCCGTCTAGCCGCGGATACACTGCATCTTCACAGCGATTTCAATTTCACTGAGTCTCGGGTGGAGACAGCGCCGCCATCGTTACGCCATTCGTGCAGGTCGGAACTTACCCGACAAGGAATTTCGCTACCTTAGGACCGTTATAGTTACGGCCGCCGTTTACCGGGGCTTCGATCAAGAGCTTCGCGTTAGCTAACCCCATCAATTAACCTTCCGGCACCGGGCAGGCGTCACACCCTATACGTCCACTTTCGTGTTTGCAGAGTGCTGTGTTTTTAATAAACAGTCGCAGCGGCCTGGTATCTTCGACCGGCATGAGCTTACGGAGCAAGTCCTTCACCCTCACCGGCGCACCTTCTCCCGAAGTTACGGTGCCATTTTGCCTAGTTCCTTCACCCGAGTTCTCTCAAGCGCCTTGGTATTCTCTACCCAACCACCTGTGTCGGTTTGGGGTACGGTTCCTGGTTACCTGAAGCTTAGAAGCTTTTCTTGGAAGCATGGCATCAACCACTTCGTTAACTAAAAGTTAACTCGTCATCAGCTCTCGGCCTTAGAATCCCGGATTTACCTAAGATTCCAGCCTACCACCTTAAACTTGGACAACCAACGCCAAGCTGGCCTAGCCTTCTCCGTCCCTCCATCGCAATAACCAGAAGTACAGGAATATTAACCTGTTTTCCATCGACTACGCTTTTCAGCCTCGCCTTAGGGACCGACTAACCCTGCGTCGATTAACGTTGCGCAGGAAACCTTGGTCTTTCGGCGTGGGTGTTTTTCACACCCATTGTCGTTACTCATGTCAGCATTCGCACTTCTGATACCTCCAGCAAGCTTCTCAACTCACCTTCACAGGCTTACAGAACGCTCCTCTACCGCATCACTTACGTGATACCCGTAGCTTCGGTGTATGGTTTGAGCCCCGTTACATCTTCCGCGCAGGCCGACTCGACTAGTGAGCTATTACGCTTTCTTTAAAGGGTGGCTGCTTCTAAGCCAACCTCCTAGCTGTCTAAGCCTTCCCACATCGTTTCCCACTTAACCATAACTTTGGGACCTTAGCTGACGGTCTGGGTTGTTTCCCTTTTCACGACGGACGTTAGCACCCGCCGTGTGTCTCCCATGCTCGGCACTTGTAGGTATTCGGAGTTTGCATCGGTTTGGTAAGTCGGGATGACCCCCTAGCCGAAACAGTGCTCTACCCCCTACAGTGATACATGAGGCGCTACCTAAATAGCTTTCGAGGAGAACCAGCTATCTCCGAGCTTGATTAGCCTTTCACTCCGATCCACAGGTCATCCGCTAACTTTTCAACGGTAGTCGGTTCGGTCCTCCAGTTAGTGTTACCCAACCTTCAACCTGCCCATGGATAGATCGCCCGGTTTCGGGTCTATTCCCAGCGACTAGACGCCCTATTAAGACTCGCTTTCGCTACGCCTCCCCTATTCGGTTAAGCTCGCCACTGAAAATAAGTCGCTGACCCATTATACAAAAGGTACGCAGTCACAGAACAAAGTCTGCTCCCACTGCTTGTACGCATACGGTTTCAGGATCTATTTCACTCCCCTCTCCGGGGTTCTTTTCGCCTTTCCCTCACGGTACTAGTTCACTATCGGTCAGTCAGTAGTATTTAGCCTTGGAGGATGGTCCCCCCATATTCAGACAAAGTTTCTCGTGCTCCGTCCTACTCGATTTCATGACTAAGAGATTTTCGCGTACAGGGCTATCACCCACTATGGCCGCACTTTCCAGAGCGTTCCGCTAATCTCAAAGCCACTTAAGGGCTAGTCCCCGTTCGCTCGCCACTACTAAGGGAATCTCGGTTGATTTCTTTTCCTCAGGGTACTTAGATGTTTCAGTTCCCCTGGTTCGCCCCTTACACCTATGTATTCAGTGTAAGGTAACCATCTTATGATGGCTGGGTTCCCCCATTCAGACATCTCCGGATCAAAGTCTGTTTGCCGACTCCCCGAAGCTTTTCGCAGGCTACCACGTCTTTCATCGCCTCTGACTGCCAAGGCATCCACCGTATGCGCTTCTTCACTTGACCATATAACCCCAAGCAATCTGGTTATACTGTGAAGACAACATTCGCCGAAAATTCGAATTTCTCAGTTAAGAGAACTCACAAATTTTACCTTAGCCTGATCCGTTACCAGTGAAAGCAACGTTCAGTCTATCTTTCTATCACATACCCAAATTTTTAAAGAACGATCTAATCAAAGACTAGAAATCAACATTCACCATCAACCTGATGGAATGCTCATTTCTAAGCTTTCAAAACTTTCAGAAGCAGTAGTGGTGGAGCCAAACGGGATCGAACCGTTGACCTCCTGCGTGCAAGGCAGGCGCTCTCCCAGCTGAGCTATGGCCCCGTATTTCTACAGGCGTTTCCCACACAAAATTGGTGGGTCTGGGCAGATTCGAACTGCCGACCTCACCCTTATCAGGGGTGCGCTCTAACCAACTGAGCTACAGACCCAATTTCGGGCTGCTTCTTATCGTCTTCTTCAATGAATCAAGCAATTCGTGTGGGAACTTATGGAGCAGCTGATGTCGTCGATTAAGGAGGTGATCCAGCCGCAGGTTCCCCTACGGCTACCTTGTTACGACTTCACCCCAGTCATGAATCACACCGTGGTAACCGTCCTCCCGAAGGTTAGACTAGCTACTTCTGGTGCAACCCACTCCCATGGTGTGACGGGCGGTGTGTACAAGGCCCGGGAACGTATTCACCGCGACATTCTGATTCGCGATTACTAGCGATTCCGACTTCACGCAGTCGAGTTGCAGACTGCGATCCGGACTACGATCGGTTTTATGGGATTAGCTCCACCTCGCGGCTTGGCAACCCTCTGTACCGACCATTGTAGCACGTGTGTAGCCCAGGCCGTAAGGGCCATGATGACTTGACGTCATCCCCACCTTCCTCCGGTTTGTCACCGGCAGTCTCCTTAGAGTGCCCACCATTACGTGCTGGTAACTAAGGACAAGGGTTGCGCTCGTTACGGGACTTAACCCAACATCTCACGACACGAGCTGACGACAGCCATGCAGCACCTGTCTCAATGCTCCCGAAGGCACCAATCTATCTCTAGAAAGTTCATTGGATGTCAAGGCCTGGTAAGGTTCTTCGCGTTGCTTCGAATTAAACCACATGCTCCACCGCTTGTGCGGGCCCCCGTCAATTCATTTGAGTTTTAACCTTGCGGCCGTACTCCCCAGGCGGTCAACTTAATGCGTTAGCTGCGCCACTAAAAGCTCAAGGCTTCCAACGGCTAGTTGACATCGTTTACGGCGTGGACTACCAGGGTATCTAATCCTGTTTGCTCCCCACGCTTTCGCACCTCAGTGTCAGTATTAGTCCAGGTGGTCGCCTTCGCCACTGGTGTTCCTTCCTATATCTACGCATTTCACCGCTACACAGGAAATTCCACCACCCTCTACCATACTCTAGTCAGTCAGTTTTGAATGCAGTTCCCAGGTTGAGCCCGGGGATTTCACATCCAACTTAACAAACCACCTACGCGCGCTTTACGCCCAGTAATTCCGATTAACGCTTGCACCCTCTGTATTACCGCGGCTGCTGGCACAGAGTTAGCCGGTGCTTATTCTGTCGGTAACGTCAAAACAATTACGTATTAGGTAACTGCCCTTCCTCCCAACTTAAAGTGCTTTACAATCCGAAGACCTTCTTCACACACGCGGCATGGCTGGATCAGGCTTTCGCCCATTGTCCAATATTCCCCACTGCT